>CAWBGO010000016.1:0-259058 GCA_963788475.1 Terriglobales bacterium | reverse complement strand
GTATTGAGAACGTATTCCTTGATCCACGCCGTGAATATCTCACGGTCTCGTGCGATCGCGTCCCACTGTTGATAGAACAGATTGTCCCGGTCGTAATATCCATGAGCGTAGGAAGGAGTTGCACCTGAGGAACGAGGCACACTGCGTTCACAACCCAGTGAGGGAGAACGCAGGCGTTGGGCGCGGCGTTGAGCGAGTCCACCTGTTCTTCAACGGTAACGATCGAACGTTGGGCCGCCAGCACTGCCTCCTTTTGCACGCCCAGGATTCCCCACAAGAGGACGTTTCCGGTGCGGTCAGCCTTCTGCGCATGAATCACAGTTACGTCAGGGCGCACCGACGGAGTTGCGGCGAGTTTCTCCCCAGTGAACGGACAGGTAATCGAACGGATGTGCGGACTGACTTGTTCAAAGCTCGATCCTGTATATCCACGCAGAACGGCGAAAGGAAGATTCGATGCGCCCGCGACATAGGCGTTCGCCAGGTCACTGTGGCTGCGCTCCTCCAACTCCAGCGGAACCGGCCAGCCTCTCTCGACGGCATCGCGGAACCGGTGCAATGAACCCACGCCGGGATTACCGCCCCAGGAGAATGTCAGCCGGTCCGCGCATCCGGTTCCGATCAATTGGTCATAGACAAGATCAGGCGTCATCCGCACCAGGGACAGGTGCCTTCTTCCCTGCCGAATGATCTCGTGCCCGGCCGCAAACGGGATGAGATGGGTGAAGCCCTCGAGCGCGACACAGTCTCCATCGTGAACGAGGGCGGCGATCGCTTCGGAAAGAGACATCCATTGGGCCATAGCGGTCTACTCCGACGGAGAGCCAGACGTGTTACATTATTCACGGTTGTGCGGTATTGTACAATTCGTGCGGTAATCGCCCACCTGGCAGATGACTAAGACTCAAACCATCCTGATGGAACCGCGACCGGCGCCGGAAATTGGACCCCAGGTCGGCAATGCGGACTTTGTCCTGTCCCTGGCTCGCGGACTCAGGGTGATCGAGTGCTTTGAAGGGCACACCGAGGGAAGAAGCGTAGCCGAGGTTGCAAAGGACGCCGGCCTGTCCCGAGCCTCGGTGCGAAGACTGCTGCTGACATTGGAAATGCTCGGGTACGCGGAGAGCTCGCGGCGCATTTACCATTTGAAAACGCGGGTTCTTAAACTGGGTCTCTCCTACCTTTCATCGACATCGGTCATTGCGGCGGCTCAGCCGGTGCTCGAGCGGATCACTGGACTCCTGGGTGAGTCCGCATCAATGAGCATGCTTGACGGAGACCAGATTGTTTATGTCGCGCGTTCGGCGGCCAGCCGGGTTCTGTCCGTGGGCTTGTCGGTTGGAAGCCGCCTTCCGGCCTACTGTACCTCGATGGGCCGGGTCTTGCTTGCCGCGTTGCCGCAGGATCAGTTGGAGGCGTATTTGCGAAACCTGAGACCCAAGCCCTACACGGCAAAGACAATCACCGATCGCGAGAAACTACGAGCAGTCATTTTGAAGGCGAGAACGGATGGTTTCGCACTCGTGAATGAGGAACTCGAAGCGGGCCTTCGCGCTCTTTCGGTTTCCGTGTGCAATCGTCAAAACAGGGTTGTGGCCGCGATCAACGTAGGAGCCCATGCCCTGCGAATGGACCAGAAGGAAATGCTGCGCTGTTGCCTGCCTGTGCTACGGGAAAGCGCGACCGCGATTTCCGAGATTCTCATATAGCGATATTCCGATCCTGAGTGTCCGACGATTCGCGTTTGGGCTGTTGCAAGGAGATGCCGAGTATGTCGACGTCTTCCACTTACCGTGCCGATCATGTGGGAAGTCTTTCTGAGACCGGCTGACCTTCTGCAAGCACGCAAGGCCGGCGTCCCTCCCGATCAACTTCGCGCCCTCGAAGACATACATATTGCACGCGTCCTCGAGAAGCAGCAAGAACTAGGGCTGAGTATCCTCACCGACGGTGAATTTCGACGCTCCAACTTCATGAGCGATTTCACCGACGCAGTCGAAGGATTTGATTTGGGAGACGCTGTCGCACGCCAATGGGATGAAGATAAAACGCAGGGTGCTCGGACCGCGACGGCCGTCAGCAGCATTACCGGGATTGTCACGTCGAAACTTAAGCAACGCCAGCCGCTGACCGGCCGCGAGCTTCCATTTCTTAAACAACACGCTCCCGGCCCGGTCAAGATGACTTTGCCGAGCGCCACGCAATTCCCGGCCATCTCGTTCAAGTACGGAGTCACAGACTCCGCGTACCGCGATCCTTTCGCATTGCTTGAAGACATCACCCACATCATGGAAGGCGATCTCAGGGCGCTGGCTAGCAGCGGTATCTCGTATCTGCAGATTGATGCTCCGCGTTACAGTTACTTCCTCGATCCAAAGTGGTGCCATTGGATGGAGACGGAATTACGAGTCGATACCGACGCCATGTTGGACGCATCAATTCGCGCCGACAACGCATGTTTCGCCGCAGCCCGTCGACCAGGGGTTACGCTGGCAATCCATCTTTGCCGCGGAAATAATAGGAGCCACTGGTACGCGGAAGGGGGCTATGAAGCGATTGCTGAGAGGTTGTTCAATGAACTGGCCGTCGATCGCTTTTTGCTCGAATACGATGACGAACGCTCAGGAACATTCGAGCCGCTCAAGTATGTTCCAAGGGGCAAGATCGTAGTTCTGGGGCTGGTGAGTACCAAGGGTGCAGCCCTGGAACTCAAGCGGGATCTTCGTCGGCGTATCGACGAGGCATCCAAAGTGCTTCCGCTGGACCAACTGGCCCTTAGCCCTCAATGCGGATTCGCATCGACAATGGAGGGCAATCTTCTGGCGGAATCCGATCAGTGGGCCAAGCTGCAGCTTGTAGCTGAAACGGCCCAGGAGGTGTGGGGCTAAATCTTGCTGTGCGGACACGAATTAACGCACCGGCGCTGCCGGCTCTTTCCCTGCCTCGAGTTCAAGCAGAGCGGATTTGAACGCTCGCACGTCGCTTTCTGTGACGACAAAGGGGGCAGATCCGCTGCGGAGTCGATGAATCTCCACTCCACTGTCGGATCCGGACGTTGAGTCCGAATTAAGCGATGTGTGCAGTTCGCCAATGCCGGCATGAAGCGCGATACGGCGCACGTTTGATGCGCGAATTCCTCCACCTGCCATGATCCGGATCCTCTGCCCGGCTTTCTGCTGCAGTTTCGCAATGGCGCTCATGCCACTGAGTGCGTCCGTCTTGCCACCGGAGGTCAGGATCCGGTCTGCACCGGTGGCGATCACGTCTTCGAGGGCGCGATGCATGTTCCCGCAAACGTCAAATGCCCGATGAAACGTAACCTGAAGCGGACGAGCTAACTGAATCAATTCCCGCGTGTGCAACTGATCTACTTCGCCATCGCTGGTTAACGCGCCAAGCACCACTCCATCGACACCCATGGCCTTGACCGCAAGGATGTCCTTGCGCATTACTTTCAACTCAGAATCGGAATAAACGAAGTTGCCTCCCCGCGGCCGAATGATCACGAACAATTGAATCGGCACCGCCGCTCGAACCTCGCGAATCAGGCCGGAACTTGGGGTGATGCCGCCTTCGCTCAAAGCGCTGCAGAGTTCGACGCGTTCGGCGCCGCCCCTGGCTGAGTTAATCGCAGACTCAACCGAATCCACACAGATTTCAACGTCCATCGTGATCTGCATCCATTCGTGAATTCGGATTCGACCGCATCTCGGCCCATCGATTTTCCCCTTCTGGGAGGGCGGAGAAGGCCGCCGAAGCTCCCTTTTTTCCTTATACCTTTAGATGATATTGCCCGTGTGGCTGTCAATGCCTCGCGGTCGAGAGAACATCTATCTATCTCGTTTGCCATTCTCAGAATCGCGCACCTGTCGAGCGCTCGAATTTCCATGACTCCATTCGTTGGCGAAGAACGCGTTCGTGTGCAATCAGCCGCGCCTCATCCGGCATATTTTCCAATGCCTTATCGAGAACCGACATGGCCTCCAGGGGGGAGTGCGCGAATAATTCGTCCACTTCGCCAATGACAAGATCGACGACCTGCCGAACGTCGAATCTGCGCTCCTCCGCGTCCACCTCGGCCTTCAGACGATGCAGCAGCATTTCATCGGGAAAAGAGTCAAGGGCGCGGTTTACCAATCCCGATGCCTGATCGTACGCATCATCTTTAACAAAATCCCGGATGCGCTCCTGAATATCATCAAGGAAAGCGCGGCGCTGTTCGATTCCGCGAGCTTTCGCCAGTCCCCAGCGTATCTTTTCCGCTTTCTGATTCGAAGGGTCGATCTCGGCGGCTTCGTTGAGTAATTTACTTGCTGCGTCGTAATTTCCAGCTTCCAGATGCCGCTCCGCTTGGTCAACAAGTTCAAGAAGTCTTCCCCGCTGCACTTCCATCTCGTTCTGCGTGGCAAAGGCGGCGTGCGCGTCAAGGAGTTCCTGGTTCGTCGGATCTTGCTGCAGCGCCTCGGCTGTTATCCGCAGCGCGCCAACAAAATCGCCGAGAGCTTTTGCGCGTTCGGACTCCTCCAATGCGCGCGCGCAGCTCTCGGATCGGCTCCTTTCTTTCTCGACGGACTGGATTTTTGCCTCGATGGCTTCGGAGTGCGGATCAAGATTCCGAGCGTCTTTCAAATGAGAGAGCGACTTCTCGAAGTCGCCCGAGAGAAGCGACTCATCACTGCGACGCAGGCATTCACGAATGCGTTCCGCGCGTCGGATCTGTTCATGGTGTGCGCGGACCGATTTGCGGCGTTTTCTCACCGCCGCG
The DNA here is from genome assembly GCA_963788475.1 of Terriglobales bacterium. GTDB lineage: Bacteria > Acidobacteriota > Terriglobia > Terriglobales > Acidobacteriaceae > Telmatobacter. The sequence continues at coordinate 254,293 of CAWBGO010000016.1, read as the reverse complement.
TTGGACGGGGCAAGCCTGATGGCCTCATCGAAGAGTTCCAATGCCGGTTCAAAGCGTTGTTCCGCCATCAGGCTTTCAGCGTCTTTCAGGAGTTCCGTGACGCGGGCATCCGTAAGGTCTTTGACCACTTTGTGCAGCGCTTCAGCAAACTGCTCGCCCGTCCGATAGTGGCTGTCAGCGTCCTCCGCGAGCGACTCCCTCACTACTTGCGCGAGCGCTGGAGGAAGATCCTGATGAGCGGCGCCAGAGGAACTTTGAGTGTTGTTGACGATCCTGTATGCGGCTGATAGTTTTCGCGTCGAATGCCGGTCTTTGCCCGTCACGAATTTGTAGAGTGCTGCCCCCGCAAAGAGGAGGTCGACGCGGGCGTCAATCTCTCCCGCGGTTAACGTCACCCTCCTGGGCCTTGGCAATACCGAAGTCAACAATTTTCACCACGCCATTGGCCTGCACGACGATGTTTTCCGGTGTCAGACCTCCATAGACAATTCCGTTCCTATGGACGTATCCGAGCGCAGCACAAACTTGCTCCATGATCTTCAGTTTCGTGATGAGGTTGATTTCCCTTTTTGACTCGATGATGCTTTCAAGCGTTTCGCCTTCGACGAACTCCATGGCAATGAACGGTAGATCGTCGTGCATTCCCATTTCATAAACGACGGGCATATTGGGATGTCGGAAGGCGGCTGCTTTGACTTCTACCTGGAAGCGGACCAAATCGCTGGCGACTGAGGGTCTGATAAGCCGTTTGATTGTGACCTTGCGGCGCAAGCTCTGGTCCTCGGCGAGAATCATCTCGCCGATATCCCCGCGGCCGAGAACCCGAATGATCTCATACCGGCCGATTTTTTCCGATAAGATTTTATCCATGATTGCGATCCGCCCTTCCCAGCAATCTACGGAACCTGCATATTGGATCAATCAAAAATATGAATCAAGTAGGGGCCAGATCTAACCAAAACGTATCACGAAATGGCGCGACAGGCCATGAAAACTTCAACCCTTCTCGAGGTGATGCGTAACCCACGATCACGTAGACACCGAATGCATGTATTTGATCGAAGCACACGGCAGGCGAACATCGCGAATTCCATCACGCTGTTTGACGGGCAGTCCGAAACGATCGAAAATCGAATCTGCAAACACCGCCACGTACAACTCACGGATAGCCTGCGTCGCATGTCGTTGTTTTTACTCGGAACTGCAAGAGAGTTAGAAGATGCGCCCAGTCATCGTTCGCACTGTCTCTCGGTTTGCCGCGATTCTTTTCTTGCTTGCCCTCCTCGCATGGGTCTACGTATTTCTCATTCGTCCCGCACAACTCCGATGGGGAGCGACTCCAGAGGAACTGGCGCGTACCATGCCGGAAGACAACATCGTCGCACATCCAGTATTCGACGCCACTCGGGCCATCACGATTCGCGCTACGCCGGAGACGATCTGGCCGTGGCTTGTTCAGATGGGATTCAAACGTGCGGGCTTCTACGGGTACGACCTCATCGAAAACATCGGCAATGGTTCCGAGATTCGTAGCGCCACCACGATCCTGCCCGCCTATCAACATCCGCAAATAGGCGACCCTCTTCCAATGAGTGTTGCAGCAACACTTGTCTTCGGGTCAATCAATCCGAATTCGTGGATCGTCTGGCGATCGCGGAACAGGCCTTCAGACGGAGTGTTTATCTGGGAATTGGTGCCGATAGATGCGACCACGACACGTCTCATCAGCCGCATCCGCTGGAGCTATGCACCGGGTGCGTGGTTCAAGGTCCTCGGTATGTTCACCGAATTTACCGACCACGTCGCTGTACGGAAAATTCTAGAGGGCGTGCGCGATCGCGCGGAAGGACGCCCTCCGCCGCCGCTATGGTTCGAGGCCTGTGAGATCGCCGGATGGCTTGTGACTTTTTTTGAGCTCTGCGTGGCGATCGTGTTTGTCGCTGTATGGCGCCGCTGGAAAATCGCCTGGATTCTGGCGCTTGGTGCGGGCGCGCTGCTGCAGTTCATCCTTTACAGTGGTGCGCCGGCGTGGATCGGTGCAGTCCTGCCCTGGCTTTATCTTGTATTCATCATTCGGTGCTGGCTCACGGAGCGATCCAATCGCATGCGAAGCTCCGTGCTCGCTAAGGAGACCACCGTTAGTTGACCACGCCGGCACGCAGCCCGCTATTTTCCTGAAGTTCCTCGCACCCGCAGAATAATCCGCCGATAGGAAGTCAGGCGCGGCGAGCCGTCGTCGGTAACCTCGAGAATGATGTGCGCGATACCGTCTCCCCGGCACGGAATCAGGCCGGGAATCCATGCCGGCCGGCAGGGAGAATTCACTTTTACCCCGGCTCGCTGTTGATCTTCACTGGAAACGGTGACATCGGCTGCGTGCGCCCCGCTCCAACCCGCTTCAGGATAGACCCACCACGCATAGCGAAGTTTCTGTCCATCAGGATCGCTGCTGCCGGCGGCGTCAAGCGTAATCGATTGGCCCGCATCGGCCTCCAGTTCCAGGGGCGCCGTCCCCGGCTTTCCATTCACCACCAGCACGGGGTTGTGATTGGCGTGCGCGAAGTCCCGGATGGTCCAATCCATGCGCGCCGCAAAATCGTTCTGATATGCCTCGCGCCAGCGCCATATCGTTGCCTGATCCGACACATGCTCCTGCCCATCCACGCCCCGCACCACGTCCTGGGAAGTGGCGCGCGTGAACAAGTCACCGCCCTGCGTCCACATGGGATGCGACTCGCCACGCGGCTGGCGGTAGACATAGCGGCCTCCCCACCCGCCCCAGTCAGGCCGGCTATAGGCGTTCAGCCCGTTGTCAATCAGGCCGAGAAACGATGGCGTATCGCCCTCCATGATGAACATGAATCGCGGGTACATCTTGCCGAGGGGCCCCTTGGACCGGATGTTTTTGTCCAGCCATTCATTCGTCACCAGGCTCGTATCGGCCCCAGCGCCGTTGCGGTAATAGAGATCTCCGCTGATGCCCGTCCAGGTGGCATAGTAGTACTCTCCGCCATCCTGGGTACTCGGCATGACGATGTAGAAAAGCGACGGGAATTCGCGGCGTATCCAGGCGCCCGCGTCGTCCTGATCCGAGATCGAAGAGACGCGTAATCGGCTGATGAGCTTTTCCATCTCCTGCGGCGTGTGTGTCGCGCGCAGATCCGTCAGAGCCTGGGCAATTGTGTTCGCCCCGCCCCACACACAGACCCAAAGGGGGCGATCATCTTCGCGCTCAATGGCCCGGGCAAGTGCACGTGATCCTGCCGAGCCTTTTCCGTCTCCTGTGGCGGCCATGCCATACGCCGGTTGGCCGGCAAACACGCGTCCATCCAGTTCCTCTGCTGTCGGCCAGCCTTTGGCATGCAATAGCAGGTTGTCCCGTACCTGCCCATATGCCTGGATCAACGCGTGCATTGTCTCCGCGTGGGTCGCTGTCCGCTGCCAGGTTGAGGTGGTTGCGATCATCGCTTCCAGGTCCATTTCATTTGAATAGAGCAGCAGACGCACAAACGACATCTGATCGTCCGGCTCGTTGCCAATATCGCTGATGATGGCAACGCGCGGATGCCCCGAAAAACCATCCGGCGGCGGAACCGGAGGCACAGGTTGTTGCGCCATCGCCACCGTGCACGCAATGAACCCTATAAACAGACCCAGGCACTTTCTCATGGTGTTCCCGGCTATTTCCATCGAGTCCCTTTCGCGTCACACTTCTCGGGCGGAGTATGCACGCTCTACGATTCGTACTAAGCATACCCCGCCTCTCGTCAACGCCCGCTCACAAGGGCGTCGTTATTGGGTGCATTGTCGATGGCTGCAGGCGACAGAATCGGGAACAGCTCCGGCACGGCTTCAGTCGGTCGCTGTTTATTCAAACGCGTGACACGAGAAAGCACGCTTTCCAACAACGGCGTCACGCGCGTGAGCTGCCGGGCGCGGATAATCAGGTCCCAGAGGAGTTCGAACTTCTTCCAACCCGAAGCATAGAAAAAGTGCTTTGCCTGGTGCTTGAGTGTACCGTGATGCAGCGATGCATGCATGATTGAGGACCAGCGATAGAACTCGCGATAGGCCCAGTCATATCCCTCTTTGAGGGCATCTGGCCGGAGTTTGGCCGGACGGTAGACGACGTGCCGCGTGTCATAGAGGTTCCAGTCGCGGGTGACGATCCTGCCCTCGCTCACCATCCGGGCGTGGAGCCGCGTCCCCGGATAAGGCGTTTGAATATGAAACGTAGCGGTGGTGATGCCGTGATCAACGGCCCAGTCGACCGTGCGACGGAAGACGTCCTCGCCGTCGTCATCCATACCGAAAACAAAACTGCCATTGATCATGATTCCGAGGGAGTGCAGGCGATCCGCAACCGCTTTGTAGTCGCGGCCGAGGTTTTGCCGTTTGTTGCTGCGCTTCAGATTTTCCGGAGCGAGCGTCTCGAAACCGACAAAGAGGCTGCGCATCCCGGCCTCTGCGGCTCGTTCAACGAGATCGCCGCGGAGTATCGAGTCCACCGTGGCGGCGCCCTGAAAGACTCGCCGCATGCCTCTCATGCCATCGAACAGCGCCTCTGCAAATCGCCGATCCCCGAGCAGATGATCGTCGAGAAAATAGAGATGCCGCCCGGACAGGCGGTCGATTTCGGCCAGGGCATCGTCCACCCGCTGCGTGTAGAAGCCGCGCCCGCCCTGAAAGAATGCGTCCTTGTAGCAGAAGTCGCAATGCTGCGGGCATCCGCGGGTCACGACAATGGAATTCGGCACGAGATAGTAGTTGCGCCGGATGAGATCGCGGCGGATTGGCGGGACACGTTCAAGCGTGCGTCCCGATTTAGATGCATATACGCGTTGCGGATTTCCAGTGCGAAAGTCCAGCAGAAATTTGGCAAATATCTGTTCTCCAGGCCCCAGGAAGATGGCGTCGGCGTGCGGCGCGGCTTCGTCCGGAAGCGAAGTCACGTGCAAGCCCCCCAGGCAGACGAACGCTCCCTGGCTTCGATAATGATCGGCGATTCCATAGGCGCGATATGCATTGGTGATATAGACCTGAATGATCACAAGGTCGGGTGTGTCGTCAAGAGTCAGCGGCTCGACGTGTTCGTCCACAATAACCGCTTGGTCATCCGGGGAAAGGTAAGCGGCCAGCGTTGCGAGGCCGAGCGGCGGAAAGAGCGAATATTTGATGGGACGCCAATATGGATCGGTCGCCTCGGTGAGTGCGGGAAGGATGAATTTGACTTCGAGCGCGCAAGAACGTGCCACAGGCCGAAACGACGAATGCGGTCCCATTATCGACTCCCACTCGCAACTGGCGTGGCTGAGGCGGGCGCACCGCCAAAGCGCCGCTCTCTGCGGCGAAAATCTTCGAGCGCTGCATTCAAGTCAGGCTTGTCGAATTCGGGCCACATGCGCTCGGTGAACACGAGTTCGGCGTAGGCTGACTCCCACAGCAAAAAATCCGAGAGCCGCTTCTCGCCGCCAGTGCGAATCAGCAGATCGACGTCCCCGCTCTCTGCGGTCAACGCCTGCATCACCTCATGTCCGAGCAGTTCCGGCGAACAGAGGGATGGCTCGGAAAGAGCGGTTGCCGCACTTGCGGCAGCGCGCACGATAGCGTCACGGGATGAGTAATCGATCGCGACACGCAGTTGAAGGCGGCGCCCCTCGGCAGTAAGCCACTCCGCCTTCTCGATTTCGCGCAACACGAGCTTCGGCAAACGATCGCGCCGGCCGATGACCTGGAGCCGCACGCCTTGTTCGCACATTCTCGTTGTTTCCAGCCTCAGAAAAGCCCGTAGCAGCCAAAAAATGCTCTGCACCTCCGTTTCGGGACGACGCCAGTTATCAGAGGAAAACGCGTAGAGCGTCAGGGATCGGATGCCCACATTGGGTGCATATTCTACAACGCGGCGCGCGGCACCAACCCCGGCGCGATGGCCCGCAATGCGCGGCAATCCCCGACGGGTCGCCCAGCGTCCATTGCCGTCCATGATGATGGCGACGTGTAGCCCGGGGCCGAATTCGCTTTGCATTGTAAAGTTACCTCGCATGGGGAAAGCCGACCTTACTTTGCAATGCAAAGTAGTTCGCCAAAAAAATTAGACCCGTGACGGAGTCAGTTTGCGGACGAGGCTGGAGGCAGGATCATCGTTGGCTACCTTCGCGGCATCCATGACAACCTGCTCCAGGGTGGAAAGATATTCGAGGTAACGCCGCCGGCCCGAAGCCGTTATCCGGCAGAGGGTCTGCGGACGATTCCGATCATGTCCTTTTACGATCTCGACCATCCTGGCTCTCTCCAGTACGCGCAGATGCCGGCTTAGATTGCCGTCGGTAAGTGAGCAAAGTTGTTTGAGGTCGCCGAAGGTCACTCCCTTGGCATTGGTGATCAGCGAAGTGAGCACGCTTAGACGTGCGCGCTCATGGATCACTCGATCCAGACCTTCATAGGCAAACCGGCCTTCGTTTACTGCCGCCTTAGACGTCATCTTCCACCCCCCGCGAGTTGAGCAGCAGGATCGCCGCCACCAGCAACTGTCCCACTCCATATGGAATTGCCATGGCCCAAGGTGAGAATGCGCGAGCGTCTGCGAGAGAGATGCAGACCAACCCCGTGAAAAGGTACCAGACTCCCGCTGCAATCATCGGGCGCGGTAAGAATCGGCACGACGAAAACACGCCCAGGCTGAAAATGATTTGCCATAGACCGGGCAGCATCCACAGTGCAGCAGGAACATATCGAACCAGGACGAAGGTGATCAGTGCCCCGGCGCCGACCGACGGCAGGAATTGTTCGACGGCCATGCGGATCATTTCATCGGCCATTCCGGAATGCATACGGCGCGTGCGCGCAAACATCTGGCTGGCGATCAACGCAGCCGAAATCAGGGCAATCGTGATCCAGATTGCCAGGTATGCCGGAATGTCTTTGGACGGAGTCGGCAGCCATACCGCCTGCGCCCCCGAACCGATCATCGCAAACACGCCCGTCGCCGCGAGGGTCGCGGGCCCGTACCCGCGAAACTCTGTACTTCGCGCCATTTGCCGGCGAATGCTGCTGATGTCTCCGAGCGCTTTATTGAGGTCATTCATTCGCAATTCACTTTGCATTGCAAAGTATCGCAACCCGGGGAGCTTGTCAAGATGCAGTAGATGATTATTACCGCGATAGTTCACGTGTTATGGGCGCTCCACACCTGGAGCTTTTCCACGGATAGCCCAAAGACGCCGCTCGGCGCTATGATGTGGCGGGAGGAACGGCCATGTCACAATACGTCTTTCATTGCCAGGACTGCGACAAGGAGTTTACCCAGTCGATTCATATGGCTGATGTTGAAAGGGCCGGCGTGGCGTGTCCGCATTGCGGCGGCAATCGGGTGCACCAGCTCGTAGCTGCGTTTACTGCCGTCACCTCGAAAAAGAGTTGAGGCGACCTTATCGTTAGCTCTCACCCCTCCGCCGCTCAACGAGCCGGAGATGCATTCGGCGTGCTCAGGTTTCGCGCCGCCCAAACGTGTGTTCCCCTGCGGGGTCGCCGGTTCGCGCTCGCCCTTTCGCCAGAACGAAATATCGTTAGGTTTGCCCGCGAAAAACCTTTGAAAGTTCGGCGTAACTGCCTTTTAAATTAAGCGTTTCGCCCCATCGGACCGGTGATGGGTGTCACTGCGCACCTTTCCATCAAAGTCTGACGATACCTCGGGCTTCAGGGAGTCATTCCCCCGCCTGCAGACTTGGTTCCCGCCGAGAAAACGAGCGTGAACTGAGCCCTGCCGAGAAGGGAAAAGCGGATGATCGTCGGGACGAAGCAGGACAGAGGCAAAATCCGTGTGGACATCAACGAATGCAAGGGTTGCGGCCTTTGCATCGAGGCTTGTCCGCCCAAGGTCATCGCCATGAGTGAGCAATTGAATCACTATGGCTATCGGACGGCTTTGTATGCGGGATCGGGGTGCACAGGATGCGGCATCTGCTTCCTGGCATGCCCCGAGCCAGGCGCCATCACGGTCTTGCGGCTTGCCAATTCCACGTTGAACCGAGTGGCGACCGCCGGAATCGGCAGTCAGGAGTCGACAGCATGCCCAGGCAACTGATGAAGGGAAATGAGGCGCTGATGAAGAGCGCCATACTTTCCGGGTGCCGCGCCTTCTATGGATACCCGATCACGCCGGCCAGCGAAATCACCGAAGCCGCGGCAGTCTACATGCCGCAGGTCGGCGGCGTGTTCCTGCAAGCTGAGAGTGAGGTGGCCGCCATCAACATGCTGTACGGGGCATCGTCGGCTGGCATCCGCTGCATGACCGCCTCGAGCGGCCCGGGGATCAGCCTGATGCAGGAAGGTGTGAGTTACATGGCGGGCGCGGAACTGCCCTGCGTGATTGCCGATATCACCCGCGGCGGTCCGGGCCTGGGCAACATTGCCGCCGAGCAGAGCGACTACCACCAGGTGGTCAAAGGGGGCGGCAACGGCAACTATCGCACCCTCGTTCTGGCGCCCCATTCGGCGCAGGAAATGGTCGATTTGACCGCATGGGCCTTCGAACTCGCCGACCGTTATCGCAATCCGGTGGTCGTGCTTGCCGACGGCTTTATCGGGCAGATGATGGAGCCGGTCGAGTTTCCGCAGACCGCGATCCTGCCGCAGTCCCCGGACTGGGCCGTTGCAGGCAATGCCGAGACGCGCCGCAACTTCATCACCTCCCTCCATATGGATCCTCATGCCCTGGAAAACCATAACAACCACCTTGAAGCGAAATACCGCCGGGCCGAACTTCTGGAAACTCGCGCCGAAGAGTGGCTCACCGAAGACGCAGAGATTGTCCTCGTGGGCTATGGCATCGTCGGCCGCATCCTCAAGGCCGTCACCGCCGAGGCTCGTGCCGAAGGAATCCGTGTGGGTGTGCTGCGGCCGATCACGCTCTATCCGTTCCCGGTTTCAGCTTTCCAGCGCACCGCAGATCGGGCGCGCCTGTTTGTAGTCGTCGAACTAAGCAACGGCCAAATGGTCGAGGACGTTCGCCTCGCTCTCAATGGGGCCCGGCCGGTCGAGTTTATGGGTCGCACCGGCGGCAACGTTCCGTCGCACCGGGAACTGCTCGACTTTGTCAGAAAAAAGGCTTTGGAAATCGGTGCGATCAACGTTTCCCAAAAGGAGCAGATGGCGTATGTCTAGCCCCCTGGCTGCCGATTACACGGTGGTGCGTAGCAAGGCGAAAGCGTTCTACGATTTTTACGAGCGCAAAGACGAACTGCAGCACCAGACTCACTATTGTCCGGGCTGCGGACACGGCATCATTCACAAGATGCTGGCCAGCGCCATCGACGAGCTCGGCATTCAGGACCGGACCATTCTCATCAGCCCAGTCGGCTGTTCCGTCTTCGCCTATTACTACTTTGACGTGGGGAATGTACAGGCAGCGCATGGGCGCGCACCCGCGGTGGGCACTGCCGTCAAGCGCAGCCATCCCGGAAGTATTGTAGTGAGCTACCAGGGGGACGGCGACCTTTCGGCCATCGGATCCGCCGAGATTCTTCACGCCGCCAACCGTGGCGAAAACATCACGGCCATATTCGTCAATAATGCCGTCTACAGCATGACCGGCGGGCAGGCCGCGCCAACGACCCTTCTCGGGCAGAAGAGTACAACGACACCCAACGGCCGTTCGGCGGCTACGGAAGGCTATCCGCTCCGGGTGAGCGAACTGCTGGCGACACTGGAAGCCCCGGTCTACATCGCTCGCGTCGGCTTGGGCGACAACAGGCAGATCGTGCAGGCAGACCGCGCCATCCGGCAGGCCGTCGAGAACCAGGTGCGCGGGCTTGGTTTTTCCCTTGTGGAAGTGCTATCGCCCTGCCCCACCATCTGGAAGATGTCGGCCGTTGACGCCCAAAAATGGGTACGCGACGTCATGGAGAAGACTTATCCGCTGGGTGTATTTAGGGACCGGACAAGGGAGGCGCAGCCGCGCTGTGCACCAGCACCGCCACCATCTCTCGATTGCATTCCGCAGATTCTGGGCATCGGAGGCGACGACGCGTCCCACGTTTCGCTCAGCGGCGAAAGGGACAGCATCACCGCTGATGGCTGGTCGAGCAAAAACGACGGCAATCACCGGTCGGATCCGCAGGCCGCTCGCGCCAAGTCAGGTGACTTCTCTGAAGCCGACCTGCGCATCCGCGTAGCAGGGTTCGGCGGCCAGGGGATTCTGCTGGCCGGCGAAGTTCTGGCCGAAGCCGGCGTCGACGCGGGACTTGAAGTTTCCTGGTTGCCATCCTATGGGCCTGAGATGCGGTCCGGTACCTCCAATTGCCACGTCCGCCTTTCGCACGAGCCGATTGACTCGCCCCTGGTTACGTCTCCCAACGTGCTGCTTGCCATGAATGAGCCATCGCTGAAAAAATTTGTAGCCACAGTCCAGCCGGGTGGATGGATTCTCTACAACGGCGATGCGATTCCCGAGGACTGCAAACGCGACGACGTTCACGCGCTTGCTTTTCCCTTTACACAAATCGCCGACAAACTTGGCGAGCCGCGCGTCGCCAATATGGTCATTCTTGGCACATTGCTTGAAATCACCGGAGGGTTGCCCCAGGCCAGTGTCGACCACGCGCTGCATCGCCTTGTGAAACAGTCGCGATGGCTCGACATCGACGAACGAGCGCTGGCGCGCGGCCGAGAGTTGTACCGTGAATCGTGCGCAGGAGTCAGGCCATGAGAGTTGAAGCAGATCAGAATCTGATTGTCTATTTCGACGGGCGCTACATACCGATGCGCGATGCACGCGTTGGCATTCTCACCCACGCGCTGCACTATGGAACCGGAGTGTTCGAGGGACTCCGCGCCTACTGGGACGAAACACAACATCAGCTTTTCGCCTTCCGAGCCAACGAGCACTACGAACGCTGGATACAGAACTGCGGTATTCTTCGCATCCATATTCCGCTTTCGCCCGAAGAGCTGACAGCCATCACTCTCGAAATCCTGCGCCGCAATGCGTTCCGCACCGATGTCTACATCCGGCCGCTGGCCTATAAATCCGCCGAACGAGTCGGAGTCTGCCTTGATGATGAGGACGCGTTTGCCATTACCGCGCTGCCCTTCGGCGAATACCTGCCGGCAGACAGGGGCGTCCACGCAGGCGTCAGTTCCTGGCGGCGCGTTGAGGACAACGCCATCCCGCCACGCGCCAAGATCTGCGGCGCTTATGTCAACAGCGCCATGGCCAGTGCGGACGCGCGCCTGAGCGGGTTTGACGAAGCCATCCTGTTGAACGAGAACGGCCACGTGGCCGAGGGCGCTACCTGCAACATCTTTCTGCTTCGCAAAGGGAAGCTGGTCACGCCGCCGGTAACGGAGAACGTGCTGGAAGGGATTACCCGCGATTCGGTGATGACACTCGCGGCCCGCGAACTCGGCATCGAGACACTGGAAAGGCCGGTCGATCGCAGCGAGCTCTACCAATGCGATGAATTGTTTTTTACCGGCACTGCCGTGGCCATAACGCCAGTTGTTCGCGTGGACCACCGCCCTGTCGGGAACGGCGGAATAGGCCCAATCACACGCAAGTTACAGCAGATTTATTTCGATACCACCCGCGGGCACTCACCCGCTTACCGAAACTGGCTGACACCGGTATACCAGACGCCGAGGAATGGTGAACAGGATCTCGTTTTAACGGCCATGGCTACTGCCCTTTAAACAAAATCTTCTGTTCACTCCGTCGGTCTGGTCCGAACAGCCCAGGAGGAATGACGATGCTAACTGCAACCACCACTGAAAACGCCTATGACCTCGCCCTGCAGAACTTCGATGCGGCCGCCGATGCCATGGGCCTCGATGATGACACAAGAACAATGATCAAGTTTCCGGAACGCGTTCTCACGGTGAGTGTGCCGGTGCGGCTTGACAACGGGCATATTCATCGCTTTGAAGCGTATCGCGTGCAACATAGCTCCGTTCGCGGGCCGGCCAAGGGCGGCATTCGCTATCACCCCCAGGTCACCCTCGACGAAGTAAAAGCGCTGGCTACCTGGATGACGTGGAAATGCGCGGTGGTAAACATTCCATTCGGCGGCGCAAAAGGCGGAGTAACGTGCGATCCCAAACACCTGTCGCAGCATGAACTGGAGCGCATCACGCGCCGTTACACAAGCGCGATCCTGCCCCTCATCGGACCGGAACAGGACATACCAGCGCCCGATGTCTACACAAACCCACAGACCATGGCGTGGATCATGGATACCTACAGCATGACCAAGGGCTACTCTGTCCCGGGCGTGGTCACGGGTAAGCCGGTCTGCCTCGGCGGATCGCTGGGACGCAATGAAGCCACCGGACGCGGCGTGTTCTACACCATCCAATGCGCCTGCGACCATCTGCACATGCCGTTGAAGGGCGCGACCGTGGCCGTGCAAGGGTTCGGCAATGCCGGCTCGATCGCTGCACAGCTACTCGAAGAAGCGGGCGCGATCATCATCGCTGTCAGCGACTCCACGGGGTGCGTCTACAACCGCAAGGGCCTCAACATCAAGGAGTTGATGCACCTCAAAGCTCTCACCGGCAAGGTAGAAGGATTCCCGGAGAGCGAGCCCATCTCGCCAGCGGAGCTGTTGGCGCTTGAATGCGACATCCTCGTGCCGGCAGCACTCGAGAATACGATTCATGCCGGCAATGCGCCGACGGTTCGCGCAAAGATTGTCGCCGAAGCGGCCAACGGGCCATTAACGCCCACAGCGGACAGAATCCTCGAGAGCAAGGGTGCCTTCATCATTCCCGATATCCTGTGCAACGCGGGAGGCGTGACTGTTTCGTACTTCGAGTGGGTGCAGGATGAATCGCACCTGTTCTGGGAAGCGCAGGATATCTACAACCGCCTTGAACGCGTCATGAAGACCGCGTTTCACGACGTTCTCGAGATCCACCTCACTCGTCAACTACCCACGCGCATCGCGGCCAACGTTCTTGGCATTGGCCGGGTAGCCGAAGCGGTCAACCTCCGCGGCATTTATCCGTAGAATGCCCGGAAAACATCGATTGCAGTCTGCCAACTCCAGGGAACCCGCCTTGTGATCGGGTTCCCTGGTCTATGGACTCAAAAACGGGCAAGCGCCATCCCGGCCGGCCCAATCGTAATGCCTCTCGCTTGCCCCACCCTTGCTGGTTCCGCGCCAATGCCCAGGAGTGCTGGTCTCCGTCCAATCAACGGGCTTGATTCCGGTTCCTCCAGCCGCCGCTATCAAAAACGCGTCGCGCAGGGCAGCCCGCTGATCCGGCCCACGTTGTGATGGCGCTACAGAAACCAGGGTCGCGGTTCCACTTCGCGCCAGAAGATCAAGCCATTGCCTGTTTTCGACCCATGGAATGTCCTCGGTCATTCCCACCAGGTCCGCGTCGACCGTAAAGAACGTGCCCTGCTGCGGCAGACGGAACGACAGCGCATTCACGCCCATCCGCCGTGTGCGTTCCCACTGGTGGCCGCTGGTGTCATCGCCGACGCGCTGCAGGTCGAAGATTCCCTGCCCCAAATGCCCAACGGTATTGCATCCGTCGAGCAGTATCTGATCGCCGACAGCGTCGCGCAACAACGCATATAGATCGGCAATGATCTCCGCATTCGTTCGGCTGCGGTCTGAAAGCGACCAGCCGGGAAGCGTAGGTTGCGGTCCCATTTCGAATCCCCACTGTCCCAGCAGGTCATAGGTGCTGAAATCGTGCTTCACCATCTCGTAACCCCAGCCGGCTGCCTGGCGCAGTTTGGTGCTGATAGCCTCGCGAGCCTCCGGCACGGTCGGATCGTAGGCAAGTTCCTGCGCTCGTTCCTTTCGCTCGCCAAACCGGCCAGCACTCAAAGTCAGGTGCGATTGAGTGGTCTTCGGAGCCTCGAGCGGCCGCACCCAGAGACCCGGTCGCGCATTGCGCCGCTTGATGTCGGCAGCCAGTTTTCCCATGTCGGGCCACGCGCCGGTCCCTTCCGCCCATCCACCATCAATCACTGAGAACGGACGTGAAACTCCAGTCGGAGAAACATCGACGATGAACTCCGTATCTCGCAGGATGGTTTCCGCCGAACTTTGTCCATAGCTGTAGCACCAGTCGTTGGCTCCATAAATCGGAATCGTCGGACGCGTCTTGCGTCCGCACATCCGCCTGCACAACTCCATCAGTGCTTCGATTGCGTCCTCGCCAGCCGCTCCTCGGAGAGAGACGATCGTCGCCATCGTCAACTTTCGCTCGCCGAGTTCTACCCCGTTGCCCCCATTGGTGACATTCAACCAGAGCGAGACTCCCTGCAAGTCGACCTGCCAGAAACAGAGCGCCCGGGCATCGGTCATCACCCCGTACCCGTTGCACGCCGCGCCATCATAGGTTGCGAAGTACCAGGGCATGACGCGTTCCGGAATCACATTCCTCCAGCCCAGTTCCCCGTAGCCGCGTTCCCATGCGTCGCTCAATACGAGAAGACCGGGAGGAACTTTCATCTGCCAGCGAACATGTACGACAGCAGTCGGGCTTTGCGGGGATTCGAGTCCGAGAGTAAGGGAATCCGGCCCCTGCTTGCATTCAACAGCTACGCCTTTGCCGACCCATTTCTCCCCACTCCGGGTCAGAGACAGCCTGCCCTTTGGCAGCGTCTTCTCAAAGTGATCGAACGTTGTCACTTCGTCGGGAGGACGCATCAGGTCCAGAAACGATGCCGGGGTCGGCTGTCCCGCATTGGATCTCTTCTCACCACCAACTCCGCGCGTCGTCCCCTGCGATTGAGCCGCAGCGGGTATAAGGCTGGGAGAGACAGCGGTTCCGATCGCGGCAACAGCCGATCGCAGGAGTGACCGGCGAGTTACCTCGCCTGGGTGTTGCGCATCTCGATTCACATTGCCTCTGATTGTGGTTGTTATATCGCCATACGCGTGGTGAAGACAAGATCGGCTGCAGGTCCAACGAAAACAGATCTCGCGCGAGGTGGCATGTCTATCCCGCGCTGAAGTCGACTCTAATACAATTCCCCACGGCGATCGCGGTGCAACCGTATAATGGGCTAACTTCTTTTTGAGCCACTTCGACCTGCCTCCGGGTTCTACTCCAAGGTGTATGCTGAGGACCACTATGCGTATTCGGTTTTCGAAAATTATCGCGTTGTCATCTCTGGCTTTCATGACGGCTTTCCTGGTGGCGCAGGAGCCGGCCAAGCCCAAACCTGAAGATACAGAAGTGTGGGAGCCAGTACCCAGAATTGTGACCCCTGGCGCAACCAACGCGGATCCGCCCTCCGACGCAATTGTCCTCTTCGACGGCAAGAACCTCGACGAATGGGTGTCGGCCCAGGACCACTCTCCGGCCAAATGGGACGTCGCGAACGGCATCATGACCGTGAGCAAGGCGCACGGCGTGGGCAATATTGAAACCAAGCGGAGTTTCAAGAATTATCAGCTCCACATAGAGTGGCGGATTCCTGAAAACATCACCGGCAGCGGGCAGGCGCGCGGGAACAGCGGCGTCTTTCTCGCCTCCACCGGGCCCGGAGATGACGGATATGAGTTGCAGGTCCTCGACTCCTACAACAACAAGACCTATGTCAACGGCCAGGCCGCCAGCATCTATAAGCAAGGCCCGCCAATCGTCAACCCGAATCGCAAGCCGGGCGAGTGGCAGACCTACGACGTGGTCTGGACTGCGCCCACCTTCAATGAGGACGGCTCAGTCAAGACGCCCGCTTATGTCACGGCGTTCTTCAACGGAGTGCTGGTCCAGAATCATTTCCAGTTAAAGGGACAAACGCTCTATATCGGCAAGCCTTTCTACAAGAAATATGACGGTGCGCCGATCAAGCTTCAGGCACACGGCGACAAGAGCGAACCCCTCAGCTTCAGGAACATCTGGATCAGAGACATTCCTTAGTGGCAACGCCCAGTCAATTTCGAGCCTGGAAAGTAGTTCGGCTCACCACCACCGCGTCTATCCCGGCCGGATCTCCCGTTTTTCCCTGCGCTTGAGCGTGCTTGAGTTTGCGTCTCTTTGGGGTGGGCCGATAGACTCTTTTCGGCGAAAGTCGTGGGTCTGGCGAACGCACAAGAACTTTCACACTGAAGACCTGAGAAATGCATCCGCTGCCCCTGCGCCTGAGAAACCCCTTCGCGGAGATAATGCTTTGCGAAGAACTAAGAAACAGCCCAAAACGGAGAGCCCTTGCGAACCCGACGGAATTCTCTGATCTTTGCATTCAGCCTGATGGTCCTCGCGACTGCCGTTGCGGCCGGGCGCGCCTGGTCACAATCTGAGACCAACAACCTTGTGCCTCCACCGCCCCACAGCAAGCAGGTCCACCTCAAGCATGTCCTGGTGGTTGGTCAGACCAAGGGCTTCGAGCACGATTCAATCCCTGCGGCCATGGCAGCCATTTACAACATGGGCAAGGAGAGCGGCCTGTGGGACACGATCATGCGCACCGATACGGAACTGCTCACCAAAAAGACCCTGGGCAACAATGCGAAGAACCTCGACTACTTCGACCTGATCGTCTTTACCAGCACCACGGGCGAACTGGACATGGATGCGAGCCAGAAACAAGACATGCTTTCGTTCGTCCATGATGAGGGCAAAGGTTTCGTGGGAATACACGCGGCGCTCGATACAAATTACAAGTGGCCGGAATACGGAGAAATGATCGGGGGCTGGTTCGATCAGCATCCCTGGATGACGTTCAATGCGCCGATCATCAATGAGGATCCCGACTTCCCCGCCACGCGCCACTTCCCGAAGTCGTTCGTCAAGTATGACGAAATCTATCAGCCAAAGTCCTGGTCGCGCGACAAGGTGAACGTCTTGCTCAGTCTTGATCCCGGCCGGCTCGACTACTCCAACAACCCGCGCATTCATCGCACCGATCATGACTTCGCGGTGGCCTGGAGCAAGATGTACGGGAAAGGGCGCGTCTTCTATTCCACGCTTGGGCATACCGAAGAAGCCTGGGAAGACCCGGATATTCGCAAAATGTATTTCGAAGCGATTCGCTGGGCTTTGGGCATGACTGATGGAAGCACGGCAAGCCACCCGAAGCCGGCAGCTTCGGCGCCGGCTCCGTGAGTCACATGGGGATCTAGATCCAATCATGGTCAGCGAAATATCAAAAGAGAAATGGCAGTTGCGATGAATCGCAGGACCTTTGTATCGTCCGCAGGGCTGGTGATCGCCGCCCGCTCGTTCAATGCGCTCCTGCCTGCACAGACAAAGCAAGGCATTGCGCGGCCTGGCGCGAAGGCCGATCACACCCTGCGCATCGAGCCTTGCTCGCTCGAAATCGGACCCGGCGTAACCGTAAAAACGATCGCCTACAACGGCCAGGTACCGGGTCCACCGTTGAATCTGCGCGAGGGACAGCCTGTCACCATCGACGTGACCAACACCACGTCAGACCCGGATATCGTGCACTGGCATGGGCTCGCGATTGACTCCCTTAACGACGGCGCAATGGAAGAGGGCTCTCCCATGATTGCCGCCGGCCAGACGCATACGTATAGCTTCACCCCCAAACCCTCCGGCACGCGGTGGTACCACACCCACGCCGCCGCTTACGGCAACCTTTCTCTCGGGACTTACACCGGTCAGTTTGGCTTTCTCCTTATTGAAGGAAAGGACCAGCCCGCGCACTATGATCAGGAGATCAATCTCGCCATTCATCATTGGGAGCCGTCGTTCGTTCCCATGGTTCAAACCATGCGCGAGCAATCGGCGAATATGCCGCTTACGGCCGGCTCCGACGTGGGCTACAAATACGCCACCATCAACAGCCATATGCTGGGATCGGGAGAGCCAATTCGCGTAAAACAGGGCCAGCGAGTCCTAATGCGTCTGCTCAATGCCAGCGCGACCGAAAATGTGGTGCTCGCCCTGCCCGGTCACCGCTTCAACATCATCGCCATGGACGGGAACCCGGTGCCGAATCCAACCAGCGTTGAGGTTCTGTCGCTGGCAGTCGCCGAGCGTGTTGACGCGGTCGTTGAAATGAACTCTCCCGGTGTCTGGATCCTCGGCTCAACGCTCGATAAAGCGCGCCAGATGGGGCTTGGCATTGTGATTGAGTATGCCGGTCAGTCGGGCGCACCGGTATGGAAGGATCCCGCTCCCGCGCAATGGGACTATACCCAATTCGCCCGTTCGAACGAGGCCGCCGCACCCGACGAGACTTTTGTTCTCACCTTTCGCGACATCGGCCAACAACATGGCTCGCAGTTCGATACCTGGACCATCAATAACAAGTCGTGGCCCGAGGTTGAACCCCTTATCGTGACGGCTGGCAAGCGCTACCGCCTTGTGTTTCGCAATGGAAGCGGCGACCAGCACCCTCTCCACCTTCATCGTCATACGTTCGAGGTGACGCGCATCGGAGACAAGCATCTAAGCGGCCTGTTGAAAGACGTGATCAATGTCATGCCGCTCGACACCGTGGAAGTGGACTTCATCGCCAACAATCCCGGCGACACTCTGTGGCATTGTCACCAGCAATTGCACATGGATTATGGGTTCATGCAGTTGATCAAGTATTCCGCATAAAGGGTTCTGTTCATTCTGGATGCGCGTTGCTTGCGAAACATGATTTCAGGATCTCAAGGTTGAAGAAGGTGAAGGAATTTCGGATCGTACTGGTTATGGCAGCGGTGACAACGTGCGCCTGCGCGGTCTCGTTCATCCCCGGACCAATCCAGGCGGCACAGCAGAACACCGGCCTCAACAAGGAAACTCCTCCCAGGGCCGATACGTCGCTTCCGCAGGATTCGGGTGCCGCATCCTACGCGAAGCACTGCGCCATCTGCCACGGCGACCAGCGCGAGGGGATTCTGCCGGGGTTTCCGCCACTCCTGGGCATTAACCATCGCATGCCGGAGAATAAAATCGCAGATTTGATACACACAGGCAAAGGACGCATGCCCGGGTTTCCCAATCTGCAGGGCGGCGAATTAACCGCGCTTCTGCACTATCTCACCCGCGTGGAACCATCGTCGGCAACAGGCGAAAAGGGCGAGCCTTCCGGCCTTGCCGAAGCGGGCGGCGCGCTATTCCATCAGAACTGCGCCTTCTGCCACGGCCGGGACGCCATGGGCGGCGAAACAGGCCCAGACCTCACGGAATCTAAACTCGTACTTTCCGACACCACCGGCGAAAAGATTGCCGAAGTAGTGCGCGAAGGAAAGCCGAACAATAAAATGCCCGGCTTCAACTTCTCCAGCCAGGAAATCAAAAGCATCATCGCCTTCATCCACTTTCGCGAAGCCGAGGCCAAGACTCATCCCGGCGGCCGTCGTGGAGTTTCCATCGAAGACTTGCAAACCGGCAATGCGAAGGCGGGCAAGGAATATTTTGATGGCCCTGGGGGATGCATCAAGTGCCACTCCCCTCGCGGAGACCTGGCAGGGATCGCCAATCGCTACCAGGGACTGCAACTGGAAATGCGTATGCTTTACCCTCGCGACGCCAGGAGCACCGTTACTGTAACGCTTCCCACGGGGCAGAAGGTCGATGGAAACCTTGCCTACCGCGATGAGTTTACGGTGGCGCTGCGCGACAATGCCGGTTTCTATCGGTCATGGCCGACCAACCGGGTGCGATTCACGGTGCAGTCACCTGCCGATGCGCACGTGGAACTGTTCAGCAAATACACGGACGAAGACATTCATAACCTGATGGCATATCTGCAAACACTGCGCTGAAACCGCACTCGCCACAGCGTTCCGGGTCGCACTTCGAATAAAACGATGGAAATACGCTTTGCCTGCTGTTCTCTTTTCTAAGACTTCTCCGCTATTTCAACTCTGTGTCACAGGAATACCGTCTCATGACGGCGTGTGTTTTCACTGCTCACGCCGAGCACTGTAGCCGGCGTTCCCAATGAGACTTCCGCAACCTTCGCCAAGTCAAAATGATTTGAGCCTTCAACGCAAGGGAGGCATCGCCGACGGCGACTGATATAGAGAGATTCGCGCCGGCGTCGAATCCGGCTCAACCAGCCACACCTTTCGGTCTTGATAGTAATTGAACAACTCTCGATCGCTGGTCGAATCGACCTCTCCGGCCCAGACAACTTTGGAACCGTCGATATCAGCGGAGTTGTACACCCATTGGTCCAGCGGTTGGTGCTTGCCTGCGTATCGAACAATCGCGAGTTGCTTTCCGGGTTGGTGCTCGAGGTACGACTCGATCTGGGCGCGCTCCGTACCAAAATGTTCGGGACCGAACCACGACAGTACCCAATTGCCTGCGGGCCACTCGGGCCCCGTGACCCTCAGCGGGGTCGAAAAGACTCGAACCGCAGCCAATACGAAGCAGACCGTCACAGTCAGGCGCACCATCGCCAGACCTGCGGGTCTACCTTCAGGGGTCCAAACGCGCAAGTGCCGCATGCACTGCAGACCAATAGCGTAGAAGGCAGCGGTGAACGGCGCCAGGTAGTGAGGAATCAGATACACCATGACCACGGCACCTGCCATCAGGACGAGGAAGCACACCATGAGCAGGCGTGTGCGACGATCGCGGCGCAAAAGCGGCAGCATCATTAGCGGAGGAAGCAGCGCGTAGGAAGCATAGAATTCAACCACGAGCCAGATTTTGTTGACCGTCTTAGGGACAAACAGCGACCGCGAATGCATTTCGGCATAACTCGTCATCTCGGTTGCATAGTAGAAATCGCGCATCTCTTTATGACGGTAAGAAGGTTCTGGCCGCGCGGACTGCCAGACAAAGTAAGGCGCCATCGCGTACGTAGTGCGATTGACGGTGTATGGCAGAGTAAATGGGTTTCCGAAGGCTCGGTAATCGTAATAGCCCAGCCACGCCAAGGCCGCAAAAATGAGAATAAGAGGAAAGGCAGCAAGTTTGAGCAGCACGGATGGTTTCGGCCGATTCTTTCCGACCAACACCCAGTGGATCAGGATCGCCGCCACCGGAAGGCACAGTAGCATCCCTTCGTAGGGACGGGTGAGAGCTAGAAGTATGACGCCCGCTGCCAACAGCATGCCGTAGCGCAAACGCGCCGTCTTCATTAATCGCGGCAATGATCCCAGAACCAGCGCTCCGCCAAGGGCCAGAATTTGTCCGCCGCCGGTGTAAGTATTGACCCAATAGCAGAAAAGTCCGAGGCGCAGAACAGCTAACACCCCGCCCAACAGAGCCCAGCCTGGAGGTAACCAAGCCTGAAGCATCCAGCAGATAGCCGCACACATGAGGGCGCTCGCGATTAGAATCCCGTACCACGGGTGTCCTAGCAAGACCTGGCCTGCAGCCAGCAAAAGGCCCTGTCCGGGGAAGTACATCGACGTATACGTCGGCTGCATTGAGATGTGAATGGTCTCAAGGTGGGTCCACATTGCGGGGGTGGGATTGGCTAGACGCCCCTGTGCAAAGGTATCCCCCTGAAGCAGGAAGCTGAAATCGTCGGGCACGAACGGAAGTGGAACGGGGAAAACCGGAAGGATCGCTATGCGCAACAAGAGCGCGCTAAATCCGACAGATACAACAGCCAGGCACTTTCTACGCGCAAACCTTCCAAATAATGTCTCAATCCGTCTAAACCAACAGGTTCCCAACCGCGGCCAGGCGAAGGACACCGCGACGGCAATCGCCGTAAGCCCACAATCAATTGCCGGCAGAGCACCAGTGTGCTGGGAATCAGGTGGTGGCAGCATATGAGATTCAAACCTGTCTAGTTCTCGTAGTCAGTAAATGCGTGCTCAATATGAGAAACGGTGTCGCGGTGCAGCGCAGTGCTGAATATAAGTTTCGCTTCTAGATTCACATAAGCAGCCGGTGTTCAGCATTTGGCTATTCTCACACCCACCCTTGCACCAGCGGGATGACTAGACCGAGTTGCTAATGGTCGAGAACATACTAACCAGTGCTGTTGTCACATAGGGGATGGCGCTAATTGTTCCGAGAGCGATTAAGGTAACCAGAAGTGCGTATTCAGCCAGATCCTGGCCTTGTTCATCGGCCACCAGTTCGCGGCAATTCGCATAGATTCCAGGCAAGACCTTATACATTTGTGCTTTCTCCCTGTTACTCGTCTCAGTGTCTTGACCACACGCGCACGGAAATCACCGCGAATATTATTCCCATCCGAATTACTCGACCATGCGCTATAGAATCGATCTCACCGGCCTTCTGCTGCTCGCCGAATTGTTCAGGCATTCATTTGCGTGTTGTTCTCGCGGCTCAAATCGAACAGACATCAATCGACCTTTGCGGGGAGAGTACTGACGGCCGTAAGCATGGCGCTCGTGTCTCTCCCGCGAAGGAGCTGAGGTTCTGGGGATTTCTTGGGCCCGCCTTAAGGTGAGGGGCTAGACGATTAAATTGATGCGCTGATACTGTGAAAACACTTTGCCGAGAGCAGTCGTCACATAGCCGATGGCGGCGATCGATCCGAGAGCGACTAAGGCAACGAGAAGGGCGTATTCAACCAGATCCTGGCCTTCCTCACGGGTGACCAGTTCCTGAGCCTTGACATACACTTTCAGTAGCAAATTGTTCATTTTGGACGTTCTCCGGTTCTTTCTTTCTCCCAGCCTCAGCCGGGGCACCCTTTATGAAGCAAGTGGCGTACCACTCTTGTCTTTATGATTATTCCCTAAGAATCAATGACTTGCATCAAGAGGCTCCATCACCTTCGCCCGATTCTGTCCACACCCGTAGACAAAAACAGTACGACGCAATGGACATCACGTTAAAAGTGGCACGCGAGAACACTAACTTCTCCGCCTTTCATTAAAGGATGGCCGAATCGAGTTGCCCTTTGATCTCCGGCACTCCATTGATCCGAAATTAGAGTATCGGTCCACACATTAGCTTGCAGTTCTTTGCCGGAAATGGAAAGAACCTTCCGTTGATATAGACAAACAGAATATAATCCTGTACAGATACCCATAAGTGGACCACTCCCTAATTTCAGTGAATGCAGTTTGGTGCATATGGCTACCTGCGAGATAGGTAGGATGGACACAGCCGAAACAAAGCTAAAAGCCTCCTGGAACGCGATCAACCATCAGTCTTGCGGAACTTGCGATCGTTTCAGTCACCGGACTTGGGCTCGCTGTGACTGCTCTGTTTCTGTGTGTCGTACCGTTGACAGCCCATATGGCGGGGTCACGCGACTTCGTCTCGTACTGGGCTACGGGACGCCAACTCGTCCACCACGCGAATCCCTACGATCGGGAAGCTATCATGCGGATTGAGCACGCGGCTGGACTCGAAAACAATGCCGTTCTCCTCATGCGCAACCCTCCCTGGGCTCTTCCGCTGGCCTATCCTCTTGGATTCATCGGCTTAAAAACCGCCGCCATTCTCTGGTCCCTCGTCTTACTCGCTTGTCTCGTAGTGTCCGTGCGCTTGATCCAAATGATCCACAACTTTCCCTGGAAATCACATTCATTGGCTCGGGCTTTCGTTCCCGCCGGCATTGATCTGCCTGATCATGGGACAAACTTCGCTTTTCGCACTGCTTGGTTTGGTCTTGTTTCTCAGGCTCCATCGCACCCATCCATTCGCAGCAGGCGTCTCCCTTTGGCTTATGTGCTCTCAAACCTCACCTGTTCCTCCCATTCGGCGTCGCATTACTTGGCTGGATTGTCGTGCATCGGAGTTACAGGCTCCTGGCAGGCGCGACGACGGCACTGGCCGCGAGTTGCTGCGGCTGCCTACTGCATTGACCCGTCCGCGTGGCCCCGTCTACCTGCAAATGATGCGCGCTCCCGAAGTCGACAATCAATTCATACCCTGCCTCAGCGACGCCCTTCGCCTCTGGCTCAGGCCACAGGCGACGTGGCTTCAATACCTGCCGGTCTTACTTTGCTGCGCTTGGGCACTGCGATATTTCTGGCGTCGACGTCAGACCTGGGACTGGATAGAAAACGGCGGTACGTTAATGCTGGCTTCCCTGCTCTTCGCACCCTACTGCTGGCTATACGATCAGGGTCTGGCGATACCCGCATTACTGCATCGCGCCTACCAGAGCCGGTCCGGGACCCTCGTTGTGCTCATCGCTCTGGCCGGCCTCCTGATCGATGTTGAGCTCTGTCGGATTCAGGCTCTCGTCGGCCTTCTATCTCTGGACCGCTCCTGCGTGGCTTGCGTGCTATCTCATGGCTCACACCGCTGAAGACGCACGTTAGGAGTCCACGCCTCGGGCGTGTTCGTCGAGTCGCGACCGATGCCGCGAACAGAGCCGATCGACGCATTGAAACGTGTAACCAGCGTCACGCTGACTTGGCCCGAAATGCGACTACACTCTGTAGAGACTATTTGACGCTTGCAAATGCGCCAAATGCAGCAGGTGATTCTTGTCGCCTATCCGCATCGAACCATGACGTTGCCGGGCAATCCTGCCGGCCACGGACTGGAATTGAAATGCGCGCTTATTCGATTCTTTCGAGCCCTGCCTTCATTGGAATGTTCTTCCTCTTTCTGTCTGTATTGTGGATGATCAAAAACCCAAAAGACACGGCACGCCCGATACTTGTATTCGCGCTTGTTTTCAATCTTTTTTATTGCATTCTTTTGAACTTCTTCATGGGAACCGAAGGAAATTTGCTCCCTTGGAAATACGATCACGTTCTGTTCAGAATCGACGAATCTCTCGGCTTCTCTGCGGCCGCCGTTTCGCGGTGGTCGCTGCAGCATGGCTGCCTGCTTCCCCTCGTCGTGATCTATCAACTTATGGTGCCGATGATGATCTGTTGGTTCTTCGTGACTCGTCGTCGGAACGCTGCGCGGATCTTTCGTCCGGGCTTATATTGTCGAGCTGGTGGCGGGACCCATCATGTACTCTATCTTGCCGGCATGTGGCCCCATTTACGCATTCGGAGCCCAATGGCTTCATCCGCCAGCCGTACAAGCTGGCCCAATTCAACTGACGGGATCGCCGAATGCATTCCCCTCTCTTCACGTCGGAACCGCACTCGTATTCGTGCTTTTTTCCCCGAACAAGTTCTGGCAGGCCGTGGCGCTGGCTTTCCTCACCGGCACTGTTCTTGCAACCCTCGCGACCGGAGAGCACTATGGAATTGACCTCATTGCGGGTCTTGCATTCGGTTGCTTCGCGGCAAGCGTTGCTCGCCGCCGGATCGGGAGATCGATTTTATTTCTGGCAGTTACTTTGAGTTGGTCGCTTCTGGTCCGGTTCGCATATATCTTCTTGATCGCTCACCCAGCCATCACCGCATCGCTTGCGGCGCTAACCGTGGCACTGGCGAGTGCGCTTGTACTGAGGGAATACACCATTCCACGCGTGCAAACTGCAGAGATCGCTATGGCGCACCAGGAGTAATACTCCTCCCCTCTTGCGCCGGACGAATTCAGCTCTTTTTCAGGCAATCAATATCGTTTGCGACCGAAATCAAAGTCGAGAAATCCAGCAGATCCCCTCGCTCGGTCCTGGACGCTCGGATACTTCCTGAGGCCAGTTCCAGCACCGAGTCCGCTGAAAAGCACGCCGAAAACCGCCACGGAACGACGTCGCCTCTTAGCTTTTCTATCCGTTTGTCGCGGTTGAGATAGATAACATCAATTGGGAAATGCATAAACCAGGTGTGTACACTCTCGCAGGGAATGATCCACAATCCATCCCCGGGAGAAAGCGACATTCGCCCTAGCAGTCCTCTACGACGGCTTCCACTTGTGTCAGCAACTTCGACAGAGGTCGCAAGCTCGGTGCCGCGTGTAACGTTTAGAACTCTATAGTGCCGCCCAGGGCCGGATTTGGCCCCTCGGCTCACACAATCGTGTAGTTCGACTTTCATCTCTTGAAAGGACTTCCTCCGAGACTTTGAAGCCGTGCCGCACCGTTGACTAAATCACTGCGGCGGGGACGGAGGCGCCACCGCTCGTACTCGTCGTAGCTGCCGAAGCAGCCCCAAACCCACCGGTGCTGCTGTCGATCACCAGCGGAGTTTCCGGCCTCATGCTGTCGATCAATTTTTCCATCGGCAAAGTCTGCGGCGCAGGTGCCGGGGTGTTCGCCGATGTTTTGGCATCTGGCTGATGCATTGGCACGGCAGAATTTGGTGGCAGGAATTCTACGGGATACTTCAACTCTGGTACAGGAACTCCTGCAGCCAGAGGCGCTACGATCTCTGGCGTGACAATTACGATGAGCTCTGTGTTGGTTCTGTTCTTACTCATGGACTGAAAGAACTTGCCAATAACGGGTATGTCTCCAATGAAAGGAATTTTCTGGAAGGTCTCGGTCTCCCGGTTGTCGAGCAAACCACCGATCACAAAACTTTGCCCATCGCTCAATTCGACCTCGGTGTTGACCTTTCGGGTCGTAATCGCCGGCACATTGAAACCTGAAACCTGAACGGCATTGCTAAAGTCCAGCGCGCTCACTTCCGGCGCAACCTGAAGGCGGATCGATCCGCGCGCAGTAATGGTGGGTATGAAATTGAGCCTGACACCATACTCTTTGAACGTGATGGTGACTGCACCCGTGCCAGTCGAAGTGCCCTGGACGACGGGATAAGGATACTCGCCGCCGGCGAGAAAGCTGGCCTGTTTGCCGTTTGCTGCCAGAACGTTCGGTTGTGCGAGGACTTCTACCACGCCTTTTGTCTCAAGAGCCTTTATCGTTGCGCCCACACCCAGCCCTGGAAGAAAAGCGAAGATATTCTGCTCGTTCGACAACGTTGCTTGGCC
This sequence comes from Terriglobales bacterium, assembly GCA_963788475.1. Taxonomy (GTDB): domain Bacteria; phylum Acidobacteriota; class Terriglobia; order Terriglobales; family Acidobacteriaceae; genus Telmatobacter. The sequence goes on along the minus strand of CAWBGO010000016.1, from coordinate 227,629 downwards.
GCCAGACCCAGTCACAGAACTACCGCTTCCTCCACCGCCGGAGCCCGAAATAGAAGGCGGTGAGAACTGACCTGTCGTAAGTCCGCCGATCACGTTTCCAAATCCAAGACTAAATAGGTTAATCCCCAAATCTTTCGCCTTGTTCCGGTCAACACTCGCAAATCGCACCTTGAGCAGAATCTGTGGATCAGCCGAAGGCACTTCTACATTAAGCAGGTTTACGACTTTACCGGCTCCCGAGGCAATCTGAACCGCACGGCCGGCACTGGTCAGATCTTTCGCAGTGCCGCGCAGGTAGATACCGTTGTTCTCGGCGCTCAGTTTGAAGTCCTGTCCCGGAAATTCCATCTTCAACTGCCGCCGGACCGCTTCGAGCGCGTCGCCGGAAGGGCCCCTGCCCGGGCGCACCGTAACATTAAAAAATTGACGTCCCCCTGCGGTGTCCCAAATGACCAGACTGGTTTCCCCAGGCGTCTTGCCACTGACAACGATCTCGGTCGGGCTTACAGCGGAAACTTCAGCCACCTCTCCCAGCCCAATCGCTACTCGCAGAACCGGTCGCGCACAATCCACCACAACTGTTTTTCCCGCGGCCACAGAGAGCTCATTGGTTGAGTCCTGATAAGCGCCACCATGAGAACCGGACGAAGGCGGCGATGGCTGACCCTGCAGGTTTTTCCCCGCATAAATGAATAATGACAATGCCGCGAGACATGCACTCGTAACATAAGCTTTCGTTCTCACTTTTGTACCTCTGGCGGGCCGACCTTCAATTCACTACGTTTGGAGCCGCTGATCACCTCGATCGAAAATGGCTTTGGTGATTCTTTCTGAGCGATCCTTACAGCAGAACGCATCGGTGCGGGGGTGGAATTCTTACCCGAAAACAGGCTGCCCATCGCCGTGCCGGGAATGGTGTTGATCTTGGTGTCCAACGGATTCCGGAGCACTAGCTGGATCGCGAGGTGACTACTGGCAAGGCTCAAGGTCTCGGCCTGTTCCGGCGTCACGAGCAGGTTGACCACCTGGACTGGCTTTGCTTTGCCTTCCGCATCCTTCTGTATGTCGGTGCCGGCTGAAAGAACTTCGATGTTCTGAAGGATGGTCTTCGATACGACATCCTGAGCGGTCGAGGTTGCACCCGGTGGAATGCCCGAAATTAAGACGTCAACCCGCATTCCGGGCGTAACGAAGCCAGCGACGCCGACCACATCATCCACCTTCACGGCGCACGCCCTCATTCCATCGGGAATGGTCGCCGCCAATCCACCGCCGGACCCGGGAGCCGCCAGGCGGTCTTCGAGAATCGGCTCACCCTGATACAGATTCGAAACCACTCCGCGGCCGATAGCGTTCTCAGGCTTCAGAATCGTTCCCTTTGGAAGCGTACCGGCAATTTCGATTGAAGTCAGGTTAGATGAAGTCAGCAAGGAACCAATCTTGATATTTTCCGCCGCCGCGACGACCCGCATAGTCGCGACAGCTTTTGACGGCCCCATTCGGGGAGCGGCAATGCGATACACGAGATAAGCGCAGCTGCCTGCGATCCCAAGAGCAATGAGGATGACTGTAACGAGCCTTCGATTCATTCCGTGGTCCGTTTAGAACTGGCTAAGTTGCCAGCTCCGCCCTTTCTGCCATACACGGCGATAACATACGCTCTAATTAATAACGCACCCACTTTTGTCGGACGCGGCCTGTCTATACAAAATGAATCACTATTGAAGAATGACATAATTCTACACCTTTGAAGAAGAATAAGTAAGGACCACAAAGCGCCTGTAATTGCCGTGTGGTTACTAAGGTGGTAATGAGCAATGAGTCTTCCGCGGCGCACTCTCGAAAAAGCATACAATTTAGCTCATACGGAAAAAGATATGATTCGTTCGAAGCTGGTTGAGCTGATCCGAAGCGTCTTCGTTCCGAGTAATGCAACCACAAAGATATTGGTCCGGTCATGATGTCGTACAGCACGATAACAATTTTTTCCGACCACACCGATGTGAGCCAGCGGTCAGCCTCTTTTGCCGTTTCGGTTCTGATTCATGGTTTCGCCATGGGATTGCTGTTCTTTGGACTTATGTATGCGCCCCGTATCGTCAATGGTCCTCCGAGCGAACGGTATGCGATTCGTCAGCTTGTCCTGCGAACGCCATCGTCCCGCATGCAACAATCCTCCACGAAAGACATGAACCCGGATAGTCAACGTTCCACGGACACCGCGCCCGCGGCAGCTGGCGCAATGGCAGCATACCTGCAGGCGATGCGAAGGATTGAGAACACAGAACCAGGCCCCCGCATATTGATCCAGCCAGAGGTCCACTCCCGTCTGACGCTGCTCCAAGAGACTCAGGTCCCCTCCGTCATCATATGGATGCCAAGCAACGCGCAAGTCAAAGACATCGTTGCGCCGTTTGCGACTAAACCCGGAGCCGCCTCTGTAACTCCCTCCGTAAGTGCCCCTAATAGCGAACTGAGACCTGTGAACATAGCCATCCGGTCGGCCGACCACGAGACATCGGACAAGCGCCTTCTCCCCGGCACCTCCTCTCCCATAAGAGTCCAAGAACCAGATCTAACTCAGACGACTCCACTAACCGTCATGCAGATTTCCGATAGGCCGACTCCTGTAGCGGTGATGTCGCTTTCGGATCTTCGCATGACTGATGGAGTTGCAATTCTGCCCCCCATCAACCAGAGTGCAGGGTCCAAAACCCACGATGGACTGACACCGAGTCAAGCTGACAACCCTTCGACTGACAATGAGGATGCGCACGGTAAGAGGCGGAACCCGGACCGGTCAGGGTTCGATTGACAAAACCGCTGCTCACGATCCCGGACCCGACAGACGGAACGGTGATGCTCTGAGCCCAGGCGGGCAACTTTCTTCCACCCTGGTCACGCTGGCAAAGAATGGCCGTTTCGAATCGGTGGTCGTTGGAGCATCGCTTGAGGATCAGTTTCCCGAGATTGAAGATTTCTGGAATGGCCGCTTGCTCTACACCGCCTATCTCCACGTCGGACTCGCTCGAAGTTGGATCCTCCAATATTCGCTTCCCCGCGCCGACACGGCAGCGGCAGCCGGCAACGTCGCTCGCCTTGAGTCTCCGTGGCCGTATAGCATCGTGCGTCCTGACCTTGCTCCTGGTTCGATCAATGCCGATGCTCTCATGATCAAAGGGTTTATTAGTCAGGAAGGACACTTCGAGGCGCCGACTCTCATCTTCCCGCCGTCGTTCCCCCTGGCCCAGTTTGTACTTGAGCTGCCTCCGGCAGTGGCAATTCAGACCCGCTTTCCAAAATGGACAACCCGCGCGAGTGGAAATCCTTCTGATCATTCCCGACTCGGAATAGTATCCTCGTTTGCACTGCTCGGACTTGTCCGTTGATTCTCCTCCGGTAAACGTTGGGCCTTATCGCTCTTACTCAACTTAGTTAACGCTGTCCGGAATCAATCGCGCCACCGTGAAGCTTGGCCCGATATCTGCGAAAATCTGCTTGATGCGTTATAGCCGGCATCGCATTGGGGCAGGTATCCGAGTAGAAATTCCCGGCATTGGAGGCCATGGTCTGCATCGTTGTGCATGGAGTGATCGCCGGGTTGTTATCAGTCGAACAATCCGACGTGCTAGTCGACGCCCCGTAGGCAACCGTGAATACCTTCGTACCGGCATTGTGTCGCGGCCTGAGCCGCTGTCACCGCCTGATTGCATTGCTGGTTATACGAGGGATAGGTTCCGGTGCCGGTGATTGCCACGTTATTGACGTCTTTCGAAGCCATCTGATTGGTGCCGCTGGATGAGCCGTTTCCAATTTGTTTCGGGGTTGTATAGTACTTGGAATTCGCAGCCCCGTCGCTGAGGATGATGAGCGCATTTTGCGAATTGGGATACGGCGGCCTGTTCTGCGACAAGCGCCGCCTGAGCCGCATAAATCGCAGCCAGCAAAAAAGGTTCCTTCACCGCCCGGAGTTTGCAGACCCGAGCATGAGCTCGGTTCCCCCAAAGCTGCGTATTCCCGTTCACCGCTTTCACCAGATTGGACGCGCGCTGCCAGCGGGCTTGTTCCGCTGGTCGTATCGGAGGTGCGGTAATCGTTCGAGCCAGGGCACGACCTGGTAGCGTTGCCGTTGTTGATCCAGATGGCGCATACGTCGATGCGCCGGCCACAGGGAATGAGTATGGAACAATGCTCAGGCTGCCGCCCCCGCAGTATTCGCTCTTTGCCGTACCGACGGTGATGTTCGGATAGGTAAACAGGCTTACCCGGTCGACCGAGTTTGACCCATCGGTAGGACAGGTTGCGTAAGTCTGTGTGCAGGGGTACAACTCAGCCAGCAACGTTTGAACGCCCTCCATTGCGCACTGCACTCTTGAGATGTTGCCGCAGTTGGGGTCGTTACTGGCCATCGACGCAGTCGAATCGAGAACGATCGCCACGTTGTAGGGGACGGAAGCCGAGCCTCTCATAGCAGCCGTTGAAGAGGCGGTAACATTGAACGTTCGGATGCCGAAGAGGCCCAGGAAGAACATGGGTATCGCGGCCGTCTGCTTGACCTGCATGGCGTTGCCGTTGGCGGGAGCGACACAGCCCATTCCCACATTCCTCAAGGCTGTCAGGCACGCCGCGTTTGGGTATCCGGAAACCATCGAAACCGTCCCCATGTTCGGCAACCGCGTTGAGCTTCCCCGCCATGGCGCTATACGTAGTCGCCGTGGTCGTCGCCGTGCTGTTGGGGAGATCTTCGGCTCCCGCCAGGGCGGCTGCATCGGTTGCCGCCTGAAGTTCACGATAGCAATAGAAGACATGCCCAACGTCGATCGACAATCCTGCAAAACCCAACAGCATGACCATCATGGTCGCCACCCAGGGGAGGGCCTGTCCTCTCTGGTCCCTGAGGGCCTGGTGTACACGAGTCTTGACCGCGTCTTTCATTGGATCATCTCCGTGGTTTGCGCCTGCAGGGTGCAACCAGACCAATAGTTCCTTCCGTAGATAGTCAGGTTACAGGGATACGTAACAGTAAACGTTGCGCTTCCACCCTGCTGCAGATACGAGGGTGGACCCGAGGTGTAACTACTGCTACTGCATGAGAGCGATCCCTGAGTGGGTCCGTATGTTCCCAAAGTGGAGCCAAGGGAGCTTTTAAGCACCAACGTATAGGTCAAGTTCGCCGAATTGAGCATTGGCGCACCACCGCTCGCGGCCGAAACGGCCGTATTGCACGGGTTCAAGGTGTTGCTTCGCGAGACGGCAAGCGTTCTCGCTGCATTGCTGGTCGCTTCGATCAGTTGCACGTAGTTACCCATGGTCTGCCCGATGACAAGGATGCCCATCATGATCATCAGCATGACCGGGGCAACCATGGCGAACTCAACCAACGTGCTGCCCTCCTCATATGAAGAAAGCCAGGCGTGAACCGCACGCCTTCGCGGCCGCGGCCCCGCGAAGCGTTTTCCCCTCACACAATACCCGGAACAGTGCGCCGCGCAGGTGCACATGCCTTCACCAGCCTTCATAAGCCCGCCTCCTTGCGTCTTTTGGCTCGGCCGAACGCTTTTTCAGCTCTTCCCACAAAGTCCCCGAGGTTGATGCAATGTGCGGCATCACGCTGACTCACGCGCCATTGTTGATCCGCTCCAGGAATCGTTCCAGTCGCCGCTTGTTCGCCTCGCGGACCGTCTCATCGTCGAGCGGGTCTTCGGAAAGCACGAACTGCAAACCGACCCCATCATCTCCCCACCGCACCGCACGGACCTTGACCGAGATAACAGGTTTTCCGCCATTCTCCATACCGTCCGTGTCTTGCAGCGTCATCAGAATCAGAGTTCCCGGATACCAGCGGTCCTCGGTGAGCAGATAGAGCCCAGTCGAGCTGACATCGCGTACGTTGTGCGCATTCGGGGTGCTGCCGTTCCAGTAATAGGCTGACAATCGGGGCGCCGGTTGCCGCGGAGCCTTCCGGGCATCCGGCGACCACCAACGCTTGAACCAGTTTCTGAATGGATCGCTTCGCTTCTTCCCGAGAGTCGTCGGCGCGACTTCGGACCGGTCCCGGATTGCACCGGCCTGGTCGCCCAACTCCGCACGCTCCGGGCCATTCGGCGCTAGCGATACTTCGCTTGATGCAACGTGGCCAGCAACCTCGCCGGACACGCTTCCCTTACCATTGAGCAACTCAAGTCGCCGCTGCATCTCGTCCGTCACGCATAGCGCGAACTGATCTCCCAACTGGGTCTCCGATGAAGAGATGGAATGCGCCGGCAACACAAGAAGACTTTCGGCGATCGGCCTCGAAGCATTGTTACCAAGGTCGGGAAATGACTCGATAAGATCGATAACGCGACAACTCCTGTCCAGGTAGATGAGATCGAGCGGAGCTGTCACTCCCGAGTGCGGGATACCCCGGAACGGCGTCAACCACAGGCCTTCGTTGGGATTCAAAGACAGCGCTCCCTCCATGCCAAGTGCCTTATACGAGAAGTCACCGGCCGTGACTTCCAAGCCAAGGAAACACTCCCTTGTCTGGTTGTATGCGCAATACATCCGCAGTTCCATAACGACTCCAGTCCGCGCGGGGTGTACTCCGCAGCCCAAACGCCTCATCGGCCCTCCACCTTCATCCGCCGGTCACGTGATCCTCGCCGTTCCAAATGACGACCGCGTGAACGGGATCGCCGTTCCGCTGCGGTTCGCCCAAGAAGCCGCACAATCGCAGCAAGGCGAAAGCGTCCCCGGGAGGGCGGTGTCTTGATCGTCCGGCCGGCCCTTAGGGCTTCCTTCCTCCCGACGTCGGTTCTTAGTGTTACTTGACCCTCGTGCGGCGGCGCTGGATTAGAACCGCCAGAATGACGACAAACAGTAAGCCGGCGACAACCCGGATGATCATTGTTGTTTCCATTTCAAGTCCTTTCTCGAAACGCATTCTGCGCGCGGTCCGAACGTATCGAACCCGCGGTTAAGCCGACAGTTCAAGCTCCGCCGTGCTTCTGTTTGCATGGCGCCGGCGGAACTCTGAACCACCGACACTACTTGACGCGGGTGCGGCGCCGCTGAATCAAAATCGCCAGAACTATGACAAACAGCAAGCCGGCGACAATCCGGATGACCATGGTGCTCTCCATTCGACTTTCCTCCTTCCATCAATGGTTGCTAAGATGTGTGAACGACTCCATCATCAGAATCGCTGCGGGTCCAAGGGTCACGATAAACAGCGCGGGAAAGATAAAGAGAACGAGGGGAAAGACCAACTTCACCGAAGTCTTGGCGGCCTGCTCTTCCACGGCCTGTATCCGTTGGGTTCTCAGAGTGTCTGCATGGGTGCGCATTGTTTTTGCAACGCTGGTGCCGAATTGCTCCGACTGGACCAGCATCGAGACCAGATTGCGCAGGCTGTCAACGCCGGTTCGGTCTGCCATCTGCTTCCAGGCATCGGCGCGCACTCGCCCCGCCCGTTGCTCCAATACCACAATGCCCAACTCATCGCACAATTCCGGCTGCGCATGGCTTAGTTCGCTCGCCGTGCGAGACGTTGCCTGATCCAGGCTGAGACCGGCTTCGGTACAAATCACAAGCAGGTCGAGCACATCCGGCAGACCGCGCCGAATGCGCTGTTGCCGAGCTTTGATCCTTCGCCCCAACCAGAAATCCGGCATTATGAATCCAAGGCCCAGGGCGGAGGTGTAGATCACGAATGGGTTTAGTTTTCCGAATCCGGTCACGAGCGCCAGGGTGCACAACACCAGAGGCACCAGGACCTTTGAGCCATTGAGTACATTGATCGCGGAGTCGCTCCGGTATCCAGCACGTATGAGCCGCTCACGCGAGACGGACATCTCGGCCTGGCTCTTAGGCAGAACGTGCTTGAACACCTCCACCAGGCCCCCAATCGAAGAGCCCGTCTCTTTCACGAAGCCTTTCAGTGTTTTGCTTTTGGGGGCGGTGGGGTTGATCGCGGTGGAGATGCGATCGACCATTGCGCGGCGGTGGAACAACAGGACCCCGCCAATCGCAATGAGCAGGAACACTCCGACAAATACAGCAATCGCAAATTCCATGCTTTCACCCTTTAAACATCGATGTTGACGATCTGGCGAATGATCAAGCCGCCCAATGCCGTCATGACTCCCGATCCGCACAACAGCTTGATGCCGACGGGGCGTTTCCACAAGATACTCATCATGTCGGGGTTGATAAAGTAAATCGCCAGTCCCAGCACCACCGGCAGAAACGTAAGGATCAACCCCGTCAATCTTCCCTGCGCCGTGTGTACGCTGATCTGTCGTTTCAGGCGAAACCGCTGGAGAATGGCATGGGATGCCTTGTCAAGAACCTCCGCAAGGTTTCCCCCGCTCTCTTTTTGAATCATGATTGCGCTGCTCACGATTCTCAGATCCTGCACCGGAACGCGTTTGATCATGTTCTCCATGGCCATCTTCATTTCAAGGCCATAGTTCTGTTCATCAAAGCACGTTTTGAATTCGCACCCTATCGGATCGGGACACTCGCGCGCGACCAGCCCCACGGCGGCGATCAGACTGTGTCCTGCTCGCAATCCGCTCACCATAAGATCGAGAGCCTCGGGCAATTGTTTTACAAACATTTCCATGCGTTTCGCGCGTTTAAACAACGCCCATAGAATTGGCGCCGGCGCAGTGAGCAGACCTGCGATCAGAGCCATTGAGAACTTCTCATAACGCAGCACAACAAGACATGCCGGCGCCAGACCGCACACCCCGCACAACACCAACAACCTTCCCACCGACCATTTGAGGTCGGCCTGATCCAACAACCTCCGCAGCGCGGGTCCCAATTCAATGTTATGCAGCTTTTGATTCAGCCAGGGGATGCTGCTTAGCTGCTCGTCTTTGCGAAGGTCGGGGATGTTTTCGCGCCTTGCCTGCTCCTCACTCGCCAAGGCCGAGTCAAGCGCAGACATCACCTGTTTGGATTTCTTGGTCGGCCCACTCGCGGTGGCGATCAAGGGCAAAGCGATCGCAATGAACGCCCCCAGAAATGTCAACACGAGCATCAGTTCCATTGCTCACTCCTCTTTCTGCTCATTGAACTGGGGTCTCACGTTCGAACAGGGCTTGCGGCAAGACAATCCCTGATACGCGCAGCCGGTCGAGAAACCGGGGACGGATTCGGGTGGGCTGGAAGACTCCAATCACCTTGCCGTCAGCTCCGATTCCCCGCTTTTGGAACAAAAAGATCTCCTGCATGCAGATCACGTTCTCTTCCATGCCCGTGATCTCGCTCACGCTTGTTATCTTGCGGGTGCCGTCGCTCATACGGCTGCATTGCACCACGATGGTGATCGCAGCTGCTATCTGCTGTCTGACAGATTTTTCAGGCAGGTTCATATTGCCCATCGCCACCATCGACTCGAGCCTGGAGATGGCGTCGCGCGGCGTATTGGCGTGAATCGTGGTCAGCGAACCCTCGTGACCGGTATTCATCGCCTGCAGCATGTCGAACGCCTCTTCCCCTCGGACCTCACCGATGATGATGCGGTCTGGGCGCATCCGCAGGCTATTAATCAGCAACTGTCGCTGGCGTATTGCGCCATGCCCTTCGATGTTGGGAGGACGCGTCTCCAGACGTACGATATTTTCCTGAGACAAGCGAAGTTCGGCTGCGTCCTCAATCGTTACAAGTCGCTCGTTGTTGGGTATAAACTGCGAAAGGATACTCAAAAGAGTTGTTTTGCCCGCACCTGTGCCGCCCGAGACGAGAACGCTGATGCGGGCCTTCACGGCGGCCGCCAGCACTTCCAAAGCCTCAGCGGAAATACTCTTGAGCTGAACAAGCTGACTGGCAGCTATCGGCCCGGTCCCGAAACGGCGAATCGAAAGCGACGGACCATCGAGCGCCAAAGGTGGAATGATGGCATTCACGCGCGATCCGTCCGGTAATCTCGCGTCAACCATCGGCGATGACTCATCCACCCTGCGCCCCACCCGCGAAACGATGCGGTCGATGATTTGGAGCAAGTGGCGGTCGTCGCGAAACGCCGTATTTACTCTTTGAAGAAGGCCTCCCTTTTCGATGAAAATATGATCCTTGTCGTTCACTAGAATGTCGGAGATCTTCTTATCGCGCAGCAGCGGCTCCAAGGGACCAAGGCCGAATACTTCGTCGAGGAGATCGGCGTGGATTTTTTCCTGTTCATCCAGATTGAGCGGCGCCCGCTGACCGCCCATGATCTCCTTGATCAGTTCGAGAACTGCCTGGCGCGCACGGTCGGAGTTCACCCGCGACAGCTTTTCCAGATCAAGCTTCGAGATCAGGATGCGATGGATTTCCGCTTTGTACGATTCAATGTTGAGTGTTTCCATCTTTAAACTTTCTATCGAGAATTGGTCGTCCCGAGAGCTGTTATCCGAATAACCCGAATACTTTCCTCTTCTTCTTCTCCTCTGGTACCGGTTCGCCGGTGATGGCCCTGGCCATCTCCTGAATTACCTGAGCTATCGGTGAATCCCCAGGCAGTAAAGGTGTCGCGTCGGTCTGCGTCCGCTGCACCGCCGGATAGTCATTGGGAATCTTCCACTGTGGCGACCTGGTGAGAACCTTCGCAATATAGTCGTCGGGAACCAGCGTCGAACGTGGATCATGCCGGTTCAGAACAATCTCGATCTTCGGGGTTGGCGCGGTGAAAAACTGCGAGATCAGGCGATTTGAATTGCGGAGTTCGGCTACACCCACCTGCGCAATCAGATAAATCACGGAGGCGTCCTTGAACAGAGACATCTCCGTCGAGTCCAGTCTCGATCCCGCATCAACAACAACGTAATCGAAACTCTGTCGCGCAACGAAAAGAAGCTTGGAGATGGCGTCATTGGCAAACTGGTACGAAAGGAACTTGCCGGGAGCCGGCAGCACCGCCAGTCCGTAACTATGCTTTGACCAGCAGTTTGGACAAGAAACTCGAATCCAGCCGATCGGCGGCCTGCAGTGCATTGACAGTCGAGTACTCAGACTGAATTCCCAGGTTCAGAGCTACGTCTCCCAACGGGTCAGCGAGATCGATCAGCAAGGTGCTCTGGCTACGTTGGTATGCCAGCGCAAGCGCAAAATTGCACGCCAGTGTGGTCACGCCGACACCTCCCTTGGCGCCCATGAACGTGAGCAGTTTGCCGGTCGCCCGTCTGGGGTTGCTGGTCGCCGGTCGCCGCGCTACTGCACGAAGGAGAGCACCCTTTATGGCGTTCATGTTCCACCGGAACGGCAAGAAACTCCCGCGCGCCTGCCCGCATGCTCCGCACCAGCTTGTCCGGACTCGCCTCGTCGGAATACACCATCACCGTAGCCGAGCCCTTGACGCTCGAGATTCTCCACCAGTTCGAGAGCGAATTCCAGGTTACTGTCCAGGTCGATGATCAATGCGTCGTACTGGTCTACCAACGTAGGTAGTTCGTCGCGACTGGCGGGATAGGAAGCAAATTCACGAACCAGCACCGACGGGTATTCTCGAAGTGCGAGGGCCATCGCCTCGCGTCGCCGATCTTCGGGACCAATCAGAGCAATCGACAACGAGCCGCCTTGTAACTCGGAGTCGGGACGTGAACTGAAGAATCACTGGTCGCTTTGCCTTCCCCGCCGGTAGCGAGCACCGCACCAGGTGCACTCTGTTAAGAACTGATAGTCGATTGGCGAGTTTGGCATGCGCGAGCTCCGGCAGTTAGAAAGCAAAGAACGAAAGCAGTGTCCCGATGGCGATGGCCGGCGCATATGGCATCCTGCGCCGTAGAGGATTGTCAAGGGTCATATCCGGATCTCGAAGCTTTCCCCGCGTTGCCCAGCCGAAGGCAAGATCACCGGTGCCCTGGAACAGTTCCGAGGCAAATCCGGCATACAGAGCCCAGATCAGAACCCATACCCCGCCGACGATGCCAGTGACAACCTGAGCAATGAATAACTGCTGCGGACCGATCCATGCCCCGATCGCGGCGCACAGTTTCACGTCGCCCGCCCCTAGGCCGCCCAACCAGAAAAAGGCTCCGCAAATCACGAGTGCGAGCGTCGTCCCGGCCAGACTCTGGCGAATTCCACCCCAACCATGAGCCCAGCCGGAAACCACTAAGCCGGTGCCTAGAAATGGAAGCACCACCCAGTTCGGGATGGTCCTGCTCCGCAGATCTGTGATGCTTACCAACACAAGGACAATGAATGTTGGCCACCACGCGACTGAATGCATAACTGTTTCTCCCGTTCCTCAACCACACGCCTTCGCACGGTAGACCATTGCAATTAACAAGCCAAACTGCACCAGGCAAAGAAGCTCACAATCTAAGTGGTTAGCGACTCGATACAACATGCGGGTGTACACCGCTGCTGACGAACGTCCTCCCCCGCGGACAGGACACATTTACAAGCTAACGAACCCAAAAAAACGGTGTCACGGGAAGCAAATCCTTAAGAGCGAAGTAATCGGCAAGGTTTTGGCCCGCGCGCATTTTGAAACTCGTGACCAGTTCAACTCGGCATCCATCCCGCGTATGCCATCCAGTCGTCGTTGAGGTAGCCACCACCAACATGACTTTCCGGGCCACATGGATTTCCGGCTTATGAGTAACTCTTATCGAATTGAATTAACAATGCACTGTGATCGTAATCACAATGACTATGAAGTACCCTTGCTTACTGTTACACATGTTAGTGTGATGCAGATCACAATGCCTCTACGAGCCAATCGTTCGTCTCTGACATGTTAGCTCGTCAGTCGAACGCTAAAACATTCATTAGACAGCGTTTCCACCTTACCGTGAGTCGCGTGAAGAACCTTTTGTCGGCTAGGTCCAAATCGGGAAAAGAGACGCTGAGCGACGAGAATCGATTATGAGAGAGCAAACAGAGAAGCTCGCTATCAGATGATTAGGCTATATCGGTAGTTTTTCCAAGTGAGTTACACTTTTGTCTCAAGTTACAAACCAGATAGACGATATAGGAGATAAGCCGGCATTGACTCAAAAGGGTTATTGTCAGCGAGAAAATCGACATTGTAGTATCAGCATCATCCAGTTCAACCAGATTTAAGGGCAACGAGGAATGCAAGAGGAACTCTCGGCCGTGATAAGAATTGGGCTCTACTCGGAAGATCGAACGCTGCATAGACTTCTATCGTCTGCGCTTGGCAAGGAATTCCAACTTCAGCAGGACACAAGTGAATCGGCAATCAGAGATCTGACTGTTGCCGGACGTTGCGACGTTCTGATCCTGGATTTTTTCTCCAATCGCGATGATTTGGCGGACCGCATTGAATCCTGGCGGCGCTTGCTTTCGCTCAAGGTTCCGGCACTGATCATGGCCGATGAGAGTCTCCATTCGAAAATATGCGACTCCATTCAAGACACGGCCTTCGGGTACTGCCGTCGTCCGCCTTCCATTCGCGATCTCAAAAACCTTCTTCGAAGGGCCGTCTGAAAACTCCGACCTGACGCAGGAGCGACAGACTGCGCAGCAGCGGCGCGGCGAAGCCGCTGGGTGCGACCGGCTCATCGGATCATCCGCGCAAATGCAGCGGGTTTATCAGCTCGTGCGCAACGTGACAAATCTCAATGCTGCGGTGTTGGTCACCGGCGAAAGTGGGACCGGCAAGGAGCTGATCGCAAGGGCGATCCACAATCTGGGTCCCCGTTCCAGCCATCCATTCGTGGCCATTTCCTGTGGCGCCATACCCGAGACGTTGATAGAGTCGGAATTATTCGGCCATGCGAATGGCGCCTTTACAGGAACGGTCGGGCCTCACGAAGGATACTTCGAGAAGTCTGGAGACGGCACGCTCTTTTTCGACGAGATCGGTGAACTCAGCCTCTTCACACAGGTCAAGCTGCTGCGCGTCCTCCAGGAACTGGAGTTCTGCCGCGTTGGCAGCACTCGGGTCATTCCGTTACGGGCTCGCCTGATTTTTGCGACCAATCAGGATTTGCCCAAGCTGGTGGCGGAAGGACGGTTTCGTCATGACTTGTACTATCGCATCAACGTGATGCGAATTCAGGCTCCGCCGCTTCAGGATCATCCTGAAGACATTCCTTTGATGGCTGAACATTTCCTTCGCCGCTATTCCCGTGTGTTCGGAAAGTCGATGGACGGGATTGAACGGAAGGCTGTGGAGATGCTCATGGAGCACTCATGGCCGGGGAACGTTCGCGAACTGGAAAACGTGATACAGAGGGCTATCATCGACGCTCCCGGACGTTCAGTTCGCGTCGAGGACTTGAATCTTAACTGCGACGAGGAGTGCCCTTCCGAGTTCAACAAGATTCTCGATATCGGCGACTATCTTCCCACCGGCAATTTTGAGAAGCAATTGCGTGAATACAAGATCAAGCTGGCTCTCGCCGCCGTTCGCGAAAACAACGGAAATAAGGCCCTGGCCGCCCGCAGCCTGGGTATGTCCCGAGCCTATTTGTACCGATTAATCGGGCTGGCCGAGTCGGAGACTCTCGTCGAGCAAAGCATTGCCTGCTCGATCAAGGTCTAAGCGCCTCAGGATAAGCACGCCGAATATCCAGACCTTGCACTTGACCCGTTTCTTCGCGGGATCATCTTGCCAGGAGTTGGAGCGGATCAGGGTTGAGAACATGCTTGAGCCATTCTCTCAAGTTTGCACATTGAATCCGGGTACTCCCACAGTCACCAGTCCGCTCCTTCGCAGCCCGGCGATATACCAGCAACACCACGAAGTTTCATGGGTCTCCTGGCCGGCGGGGGCAAGGAAATCTTCATAGATTATTTTTCCATGCAGAAATATCTTTTGGTCCCAATCCTCCACCTGCTTCAGCCTCTCTGCAGTCGAGCAAAACCTTTTCACATCCTCCCAGCCGAAGATCCTGAGAGACGAAGATTCGCCCGGGAGAAGTATCACGGGATCGGGTGAAACTCCTGGCTTTTCGGCATCATATTCAGGCACGGGAGTTAGATGGCTCTCGTCAATCGCAATCACGATTCTTTCAACGGTTGCGACGATTCTGGCCGGACTCTTGCCGCGATTCGTGGCTACCACAGTGGAGCTATCTTCGATGCCAGGGGATGGTTCGGCGGTGACCATGATCCATGGTCTTTCCGCTCGAACGATTGCTTGCGCGTGCAGCAACACGGATTGGGCGATCACGGCTGCGGCATCGACCGCCGATTCCACTGTTTGTGTTTGCCGTTCGATCTTTCTAAGTATTGATACCGCCAGCATGATGCCGACGTAACCCATAACGGTAAGCAGCAGACTGGCCGCCCACGCGATACGATCCGGAACAGACCACACCGGAGGCGCTTGAACCGGAGCGGCTACAGTGATGCGCGGCGGAGGGTAATTCGATGATCCGCAGTCGCAATTGGTTTTCTCGGTGGGCCGGCTCGCAACGGATGGGCGGATCGTTGAAGGGCTCCGGATTGGCGCGCTCTGATCGCTCGGACTGTCGGTGCTAGTCGCCTGTTGGCCAACTGCCTCGCACGCCAGCGTGGCCGCCAGAACGACTATAAGAACCACTGCCCTCTTAAACGTCATGGCATGAACGGATCGATGTCAGGGCAAAATGTAATCCATGCAGTTCGCATGGCTCATGGCTGCCAGCCAACGCATTACAACGCTCGACTAGATAGGGACTCCGTCGGACTTGCAATATGCTCTCCATCACTCATCGAGAACGCCCCCGACTGCAGGCCCCGCCAGGCATGCAGGCCGCCGACTAGGCGGCATGCATGTCTGGGAGAGGAATCTGGACGTCTATTGCGGGTTGTTGAAGATAGCGCCCACTGTCGCGTTGGTTGATCCCCCGTAGGAAACCAACGGAACGGTGCAATAGTTCGGCCCGGCAGCGGTCCAGAAGACAGGGCCGGGAAGCTTGTTGCCGTGCAGGTCACTTGGCGTACAGTTGTAAGTCCATCCGCCAAACTCCACTCCGTCCTGGTGGGGTGCGGTCAAGAGCACGCTTGTGCCTACCGGGTAGATCCCTGTGCAGACAGAACCACCCGTTTTGCCGCTCGCGGCCCAACCCGGCCCGCAATGGATCACGTCCGGCGTACCGGTAGCAGAATCAGCCTCTACCAACCAATTGGTTGTATTCAAGCCTTCCCCATATACCGTCAAGGTAGCCTTGAGTGGCCCAACCTCGCCTGTATAACACGAACCTGGAGTTGGCGGATGCCCATTGGGGTCGGGGAGAGTCAACGGGCAACTGAACGTTGCGGAAGCAGTTTGTATCGTCCCATCGGGGCTGGTTGCTTCTGCAATGATGCCGGCTGTGCCCGTCCCGTAGGCCGTGACAATGCCGGCGCTGGCGCTAGAAGTTCCGCCGCTGTTGGTGTTCACGGGGAACGAATCAGGGAAGGAAGAAATCCAGGTGACCGAATTGGTCAGATCCCTGACGTAGGGAACGGTCGAATAGGTTCCAATCGCCAGGAATTGCCCCGTATCCTGCAGATCGCCAACCGTGATCGCACTGGGAATGATGGTGAGGGAAAGCAAAGGCTCCGGAGCTGAAGTAAGGGTGACTCCAACGGATGCGGTGGCTGACAAAAGAGACCCGTCGGGGTTGGTCAAAACTGCCGTGATCGTGGTGGTGCCCGCGCTCAAACCAGTAACAAGCCCCGATGGACTCACGCTCGCAATAGTTGGAATACTCGAACTCCATTTGATCTGCGGAGATTGGGTGACATCCTCCTGGAGACCAGAGTTCCCGAAAGCGCCGAAAGCGATAAATTGTCCGGTTTGGCCTGAGGCCGATAGCGTCTGCGACCCTGGAATGATCGTTAATGCAGTAATTTGCTGAGTCGTGGAGGCGACGACGGTGAAGGTGGCGGTGCCAGTCGCTACTGTCTTGTCGGGGTTTGTCGCGATCGCCGTGATGGTAGTGGTGCCCTGCCCTGTCGCGGTCGCCAGGCCGCCTGAGGTGATGGTGGCCACCGTGGTACTGCTCGATGTCCACGTGACCTGACCAGTCAGATTTTCGGATGTGCCGGCGGCCGTCGTTCCGATCGCAATGAATTGGCTGATTTGCTTGGGAGATGAAACGGACTGCGTTCCTGGAATGACCGACAGTGAAACTACATCACTCCCGGAGGAGACCGTGGCCCCAGTCACCGCGACGCTCGCGGTAGCGGAGAGACCTCCGGACATGGTTGCAGTGATAACCGCGGTGCCCGCCGAGATGCCTGTGGCTACGCCCGACGAACTGATCGTGGCGATGGCAGGGGCGTTCGAGGTCCAGGTGGCTTGGGTCGTCACGTCCTGGTTGGTCGCGGGATGGCTGCCGTGCCCGATGATTCCGGTCGCCGTGAATTGTGCCGTCTGGCCTGCCACTAGCGACTGGCTCGCGGGAGTGACCTGAATGGAACCAACTTCAGAGTTGCTGCAACCGATTATGGGAACAACAAGGCCCGAAAACAAAATAATGCGTAGGCAATAACGGTTCAACACGAACTTCTCCTTATGTCAGATCTGCTGGATCCCTAAGATCCAGACCAGAATGCAGACCTCGGCATACTTTAACTGTGCACGTTGAATGCCATCGTCACGGTGAGCTATTTACCTGAATCAGCAGATGTTTCTAACTCAGTAATTACGGGCCACGTACTCTGCCGTAGAATGCACCGATCCTGGTGTCCACGTTGGTTGACATGCCTGGGACATGGCACTGCCCGTCTTGCTACTTCCCGAATGAGCGAAGCCAGACATCATCCCGAAGATCCTCAGGGAGTAGTGGCTGCAGGTTTATAGCAAGCGTCTGATCCGCATCCACGCGGAGATTAGTTGTTGCTGCCACCAGACTGAGATCTCCCAGGGAATCGACTATGTGGTGTCCAGGATCACTGAACATATACCGACGAGACGCTATGGTGTCCCAAATGCTCAGAAGACAGAAGAATCTCTGATCGGTGTCATAAAGATAGTGAGCGCCATCTCGAACATAAATGTCGTGCATTCGATCGATACAAGCCGATCATTTGCGTTGCGCCATGAGAATGAATTGCCGGCTTTCGACGTTGAAGTCCTGTTGCCCGTTCACAACGAGGGTGCAAGTATTGAGCGCACTGTGCGGGGAATGCACGCCGAGATCTCCAAAGTCGCGAATGCCAGCTTCATCGTTTGTGAGGACGGTAGCAGAGATAATTCAAAACAAGTTCTCCGCGATCTCTCCGGGACAATTGCCAATTCGCCTCAATCTGAGTGACGCACCGAAAAGGATACTCCCGTGCGATGCGCGAAGGCATGGATATGTTGGAAGCGGACTTCCTTCTCTGCCTGGATTCAGACGGGCAGTGCGATCCCGCTGATTTTGCCAGTTTCTGGGAGATTCGAGAATCGGCGGATGTCCTGATCGGCTGGCGTACCCAGCGCGCGGATCCATTGGTACGTCGTATCTTTTCCAGATTCTTCCTCGTTCTCTATAAGGGCGTCTTCCGTGCTCCCGTTCACGACCCGAGTTGCCCTTTTGTCCTGATGCGGAAGGCCGTTGCCAAACGACTGGCGCAAGAGCTTGGTGAGATGCAGGAGGGATTTTGGTGGGAGTTCGTGGCCCGCACGTATCGGCGGGGATTTTCGGTTCGAGAACTTCCGATCCATCACCGTCTGCGTTCCGCCGGCGTGACCCAGGTTTACAAATGGCAAAAGATGCCCGGAATCTTTTTGCGACACGTGGCGGCCCTGGCGAAAATCTGGAACCAGACCCGCCCACAGACCTAACTCTTGAACTCGCTTGAACCTTCAAGCTCTGATCCCGAATGGGCTCGTCGTGTGTAGACCCATAAATAGAACACACCCATGATCAAGAGGCTTATGGGTACTGGAAAATTCATGACAGGGGTCATTTTCGGCCCAAAGTTTCCCGCCTCGTTCATCTGTAACAGATGCCCTTTCAGAAGTTGACCGACGAAGATCGTCCACGCGAGATCTGCAGTGAGCAGATATCCCTGCACGCTGACCAAAAGCGCGATCCATCGCGTTGAACCGCCCTCACTCCAGAGCATGGCGAGGGCGGGAATCGTAAGAACGATGATTTTAGCGTCGTACTGGCGATGATAAACCGGCAGTAAGGAAAGAACCGCGATGGATGCAAGGGCATAGTATGTTTTTGCCCGCGAAGGTCGCGACCTCAGAGTGACGGTTACCCAGACCGCCAGGAGCGGCGCGCAAACAACGCCGGTGAGAAGGTGGTAGATCCGAGGGTTGTCCCAGAAGTAACTGAAGATCGGCTGCAGTGATGTGATGGCAAGGGTACCGTGAGCGCCGTTGGGGTTGTTAATGCCGCCGTGTTCAAAGAACTGCTGCTCAATAGATCGCAGTTCCTGCAGCCAGTGCGGAGAGACTTGGGTGATCCACAATGTCGCAGGCAGACTCAACGCGACGACCAATGCCAGCGTCTGAAGCGCGAGCCTTCGATAGGGTCCTCCAGACAGCAGGAAGAAGAGCCAGATCAGGCCAGCGTCCTGCGGTTTGAGGACAAGGCTGAGGGCGAGGCACAGAATGCCCCAATAAATAAGTCTCTCGCGAAGAAAACACCAGACAGACAGGATGCAGAGAGGGACGGCAACACCCGCGGGATTGCCAAAATAAATGACCGATCCGCTGTTGGCAAGACAGAAGCAAAGCAGGATGGCTGCAATTTCCGGTGCGTAGTCTGACGAAAGATCCCACACCGCGAGCGACCCAAGAATAAAGCCGCCGGCAATGAGCACGAACCATAGCAATTGGGCGAGCCCGAATGGCAGAAGCCCAAAAAGAAACGTAAAGCTGAATTCCGAGGGCAAGTATGGATTTCCACTCAGGACAAGGCGGTCGGTGAGAGAGGCCGAGGAGATATCCGCATGTTGAGCATAGAGTCGGAGAACCTCGCTTTGATTGTAGGGGTCACCGTGGTGCAAAAGGCATTGCGCGCTATAGTAGACCACCCTGAAATCCATCAGAGGGAAGCCAGCCTTGCTCTGCAGAAAGCCAAAAGCGAGAAAAGCCGCGCTTCCCAACAGCAGGAAACATATACTGTCGATCCGCGATCGTTTCATTTTGATCCTTCACAACATATTAGTTCCGGGAGCGGCTCGTGCCCGAACTCCGATTGACTGATGTGATTCACGGCCCCTCCGGACCAGCCACGATTGTCGCCGCGCAAGTCTGGTAGTCCCGCGTGTTACCCGTCAATTCACCTTGGGGACCTTGCTTGCGCAACCGTTCCGGTGTAAAGCTAGCCATAGCAGGATGGCGATTCCGCCTGCCGCGCTCCCCGCGCCGAAAATGGAGGTTTCATATGTCCGAATCCGCTCTCACCGCCGGAAACACGCTGCACAGCCTTGAAGACTGGGATGAGTTCCTGGAAGGCCGCTACAAGGAAGGCCGCAGCCAGGAAGAGTTCCGCGTTTACGACGCCACCGCGCAGCCGGGGGTGGCGGAGTTCTACCGGCTCAATCACGAAAATCAGACCGTCGATTACGTGCTTGGCAAGGAAAAGGAATACTTCGGGCTGAACAAGGGCAAGAAAACGGTGTGGGAGGCGGCGGAGTTTCTGAATACGCTGGTGGACGACAGCGATCCCGACACCGACCTTACGCAGATCGAACACCTGCTGCAGACCTCGGAGGCGATCCGGCGCGACGGCCATCCGCGGTGGATGGTCCTGACCGGGTTCCTGCACGATCTTGGCAAATGCCTGTGTCTCTATGGCGAGCCGCAATGGGGCGTGGTCGGCGACACCTTCCCGGTGGGCTGCGCGTGGTCGAAGGACATCGTGTTTCACGAATACTTCGCCAAGAATCCGGACAGAAATGTGCCCGAATACCAGACCCAATACGGCATCTACGAGCCGAACTGCGGGCTCGAAAACATCCACTTGTCGTTTGGGCACGACGGCTACATCGCCGAGGTAATGAAACCGTACCTGCGCGACGAGGCGCTCTACATGCTGCGCTTCCACTCGTTTTATCCATGGCATCGGCACGGAGCATACGACTACCTGTGCAACGACAAGGACCGGGCGATGCTGGAGTGGGTGCTGAAGTTCAATCAGTACGACCTGTACTCCAAGGGCCACACCAAGCCGGATGTGAAGCAGCTTAAGCCCTACTACGACGATCTTTTCGCGGAGTTCCTGCCCGAAAAGCTGGACTGGTAGGCGAAACGGGGCTTGAAGATGTCCCCGGCGATCCAAAGGAAGAACGGCGGGAGTGGATGGTGTCCACTCCCGCCGTTTCTTGTTCAGATCGAGACTTAGTTCACGGTCATGGTGAACGTTGTGGTGAAGGTGGTGGCGGCGGCATCGTTGCCCTTACCTGTGACGGTGACGGTGTAGGAGCCTGGGGTCGTTCCTGGCACCGCCACTGTCAATGGAGCGGTACCGCTGGCGGTGCTGTAATTACTGTCCCCGGAATAGTTGGCCGTAAGCGTTTGCGATCCAAGTGCCAGGGAACTGGCCGGAATCACGATAGTTGCTGTCCCATTCGCCAGAGCCGTCGCGGCCGAGGTATAGCCTCCGCCCGACAATGTAACAGTACCCGTAGCATTGGGCGTCGACGTGCCTCCCGAAACACTGATTGCCACCGACACTGAGTCGGTATGTGCAATTGCGCTTTTGGCGGGAGATACGGTGACGGCCGGGGTGTTTTTGCTCACCGTCACTGGTGCGCTGCCGCTTCCGGAGTTGTAGTTGGTATCGCCGGAGTAGGTGGCCGTCAGGGTGTCCGATCCAGCCGCCAGTGAACCGGCGGGGATGACGACCGTCGCGCTGCCGCTGGCCAGAGCGGTTGCAGAAGAGGTGTAGGTTCCGCTTTTGAGCGTGATCGTGCCAGTCGCAGCGGTTGTTGCTCCGGAAATCGAAACCGCAACGGAGAGTGTATCCGTAGTGGCAATAGCTCCTTTGGCCGGTGACACGGTGACAGATGGAGTAGTCTTGCCTCCGCCGCCCCCGCCGCCGGGGGTAACGCTAATACCGCAGCCGGTGATAGTAAAGGCAGCCGCAACCACAAGGGCAAGGAAGCTGACGATCTTACGACCGCGCCTGGTTCCCAGGGGCAGGCAGAAGAACAGCAGCCCGAGGATGGTGGTCCCGCCGGCGGCTTTGAACCAGGCAATGCTGCCCGGGGCGCGGACATAGGCGGGGATTGGGGTGGTGGCGACGGTAATTGTTCCCGTCTGAGCGGACGCATTAGTGATCGCGACCGTGCTTCCGGTAAACGTTGGCGCGCTCACAGCCCCCGCAGGTGCGGAGGTAACCGCGGCGGTGAGGGTGATGGTCCCGGTGTATCCGCCGACCGGTGTCACTGTAACTGTGGAGGCGTTGCCGGTGGCAGCTCCAGCGGTGAAGGACAAGGGGGTTGCAGACAGCGTAAATCCGGGAACATTCACCGATCCGGTACCGCTTGAGGTGCTGTAGATGGAATCACCGCTGTAGTTCGCAGTGAGAGTATCGGTTCCAGGAGCAAGGCTGTTAGGAAGAATGGTGATGGAATAGTTTCCGCCGGAGAGCGTCGTGGCAGCGGATGTGTAGCTGCCGCTGGTCAGAGTGACCGTTCCTGTCGGCTTGCTGGGGCCGCCGCCACTGACCGTACCGGTGACAACGAGCGAGGCGGAGGGCGGAATCGACGCGGACGCCGGGGTGACTGTCAGCGAGGACGCAATCTTGGTGACAGTGACGGTGGCAGTACCAGTTGCGACTGAATAGGTCGTATCGGTGGTGTCTCCGTTGTAGACGACGGTGAGGATATCGGTTCCAGCCTTGAGGGCACCGGCCGGGATCGTAAAGCTGGCGTTTCCGGAACCGTCGAGTGTGGTCGCAGGCTGGGGCGACACGTAACCGCCGCCGGAGATGGTGACACTTCCGGTGGGCGGCGTTGTGCCAAGGCCGGACGGATCGACGACGGAGACCGACACGCCGAGAGAGTGAATGGTGTCGACAGTGCTGGAAGCCGGAGTCACGGTGACGGTCACGGACGATTCGGCCATACCCCAGTTGGCGACCAACTGGCTTACATCGACGCTTCCCAGGCCGGTGGCGAGATCGTAGCCGGTAGTGGCATCGTATCCCGTCAAGAAGAAATTAGTCGGGTCGCAGTCCGGAGAGCCGCTGGCGCAATATACAGAATTGTTTCCGACCGTGATGTCATGGAAGATGCTGCCACCGGCAGGGCCATTGTAGAGGTCGTAAAGCTGCCTGGCGGCCTGTCCGAGACGGCCTTTATTGTTGTATTGCTGGGCCATGGCCAGGATGCCGGCAAAGGCGGGCGCCGCTGTGGAGGTTCCGCCGAACGGCAAGAAATAGAACGTCGTCCCGTCGGATAGATAGGTGCAGTTGGCGGTCTGGTTGCTGGCTGGATCGACGTCATCGGTGCAAACGACCCAGGAAGCGTTATCGCCGCCCGCGCCGGACATCAGAGAAATGTCAGGAACGTCGCGGAAGCCGCCGTTGACGGGGTCGGTGGTGGAGTCGGGCACACCGGTTCCAACCTGCCAAGCCGGTTTATCATACCCGCTGGTGCAGGTCCCAATTGCGGCATCGGTGGAAGTATTGGTGGAGCAGGAGCTCGCGCCTCCGCTTCCGGCATTGATGTTGTTGTTGCCCATGTTAGTGAACGGGAGTGTTGTCGACTAAGGACCCCATCCGTGGTCGTTGAATCGTTCCATGTCGATTCGGGGATGTATTGCAAGGCCGTCCGGTAAAGGTGTGGTGACGTGCACTGGGATCTTGTACGTAGGTGGTGAACGTGGTCTGGTCGACTGAAGGCCGATGAAATCGGTTCCACCGACCGCGATGTTGATACGGCGTCGACGCGTAGCCGCTCACCATCAATCCATTGCTCGCGACCGCATCAGCCGGTGAGTTGTCATCGCAGCCAGCCGAACCATTGTCGCCGGTAGCCACTGTGACGGCGATCCCCTGGGTGGCCGCCTGCTGCCACCAGCTGTTGATGAGCGCATTCTCAGCGGTGGTCAGCTGCAATTCGCACTCGCCGAAGCTGAGGCTGAAGATGTCGACGGAATTGTCGGCCAGCATCTGTTCGATAGCTATGTCGAGTGTGGACGCGGTATAGAAATGGATCGTCGCTCCCGGCGCGAGGCCGCCGGCCAGCTCGGTGTCGATGTACGCCTCGTCGGTATCGAAGGTGGAAGTGGTGCCGTCGACGTTGGTGATGATGGGCTCGTTGGAGTCGCCGAGAAACCGGTTGCGGTAGTTGACCACGGTTGATGCCTGGATGACGGCGTCCCCGCCGACGCCGATGGTCACGCCGCTGCCGGTAATACTGGTCCCGGTGGTAAAGCTGGCGTTCAGTGTGTTGGGCGAGTCGTAGATGGTGGCGGCGTCGCCGGGAACCATGTAGAAAGTGTACGGTGGAGCATTCGTGTCGCCTGTGCCGGTGGTCAATTCAGCCTTTGGCCGCCTGGATTGAGACGGCACAGCGGCTTTCAGGCGGTGCGTGGCCGGATCGTAAATGCCCAACCGATTGGCGACATGCTGAGGCTTGGGCCGGATGGTATTCAGCCGTGCAACCCCCGACACGACGCCAGCCAGCGCAGCGGGAATCTTGGGATTGCTGTTATTCGAGAAGAACTGTTCGCCGTGGGCCTGGTAAGAATGAATCGAGGTATGGAGCGCCCGTTCGATCTGGGCGACGCTTCCGGAGAAGGCGATATTGGTGCGGCCGGAGGAAACGCCGTCCACGCGCAACCCGCGGGATTGAAGCCAGGCGACAATGGCCGCGATATCGGAATCGGAGGGCCCATAGAGCTTGCCGAACTGCGCGGGGGTGAGCCATTTGTGGAAATTGGGCGAGGACTTGTCCTGGAGATCGGCCAGATATTTGTTGAGCGCGGCTTCCTGTGCGCTGCTCCGCGAGAGCATCAGCCGGACATGGGAAAGCTGGGTAGACGGCGAAGCCGCGCCCAAATCGTATTCTGCCCTTGCCCTGGACGACACATTTCCTGCCAACGTGACCAGCGAGCTCTCGTTGACGGGGGCGGTAATGCGGGGGGCGATCTGCGTGCTTTGCCCGGTTGATATTGACGGTTGGACGAGCGCACCAAGGACGGCGAGAAACGACAGGAAGCGAAGGCAACGCATGTTTACTCCAAGACCTTTCTTCGGAAGACCGAACGCGCTCTAAACCTGGGATCGCGAAACAAGCAGCGTGGGGACTTCAGGGAAAACGAGATTGTAGGTGTGGAATCCTGAATTACGGGAATGATAACCCTGGAACCGGTGGCCGGAGAAGGTCATCAAGCTACGACTTCTGTGCTACGGAACACGAACAGCTTGACTTATCGAGTTGCACTCTTTGGATGGAGCTATAGGCTACGGGGGGGCCTGGACCAGGGGTTGACCGGTCACCGGCCGGGCATTGCAATAGACACTTTGTATTCCTTTCGAATATGATGCCCTTTCCGGCCGCTGCGAGACTGGTGTCGAACCGTGAGAGCATCGCTGTTTATTACGTGCTACAACGACACGCTCTATCCCGAGACGGGACGTGCCGTGGTGCGCCTGCTGGAGCGGCTGGGCGTGGAAGTGGAGTTCCGGGCCGCGCAAACCTGTTGCGGACAGATGCATGCCAACACCGGTTTTCGGAGCGAGGCATTTTCTCAGGCCAAACGCCTCGTGCGCCTTTACCAGGACGCAGAGGCGGTGGTGATTCCTTCGTCGTCGTGCGTGGCCATGATCCGCGATCAGTATCCGGGGCTGATCGAGGAGTTGGGGAATCACGAGTTGCGAGAGCAATTTGCGGCGCTGCTGCCCCGTGTATATGAGTTGAGTGAGTTCCTGCTCGACAATCTGGGCGTGGAAGATGTGGGGGCGTACTTTCCGCACCGCGTGACGTATCACGCCAGCTGCCACGGATTGCGGGCTCTCAGGCTGGGCGACCGGCCATTCCGGCTGCTGGCGAAGGTGCGCGGCCTGGACCTGGTGGCGCTCGAGAACCTCGATCGATGCTGCGGGTTCGGCGGGACGTTTTCGATCAAGAATGCGGAAGTGTCGTCGGCGATGCTTTCGACCAAACTGCTGGATGTGCAGAAGACTGGCGCCGAATATTGCACGGCGCTCGACAATAGCTGCCTGATGCACCTGGGCGGAGCACTGCATCGCCAGTTTGCGGCCATGAAGATCGTACACCTGGCGGAAATCCTGGCCAGCACGGAAGCCGATCCGATGGAAGCGACACTATGAGCCATCCCGGGAACGAGAGCCATCCGGTTCTGGACCCGGTGCTGGCGGCGCCGTTTCCGGCCGCGGCGTTCACGGTCTTGCGCAATACGCAGTTGCGCAAAAACGTAGCCCACGCGACGGATGTCATCCAGGGAAAACGCAATCGGCTCGTGGCGGAGAAGACCGACTGGCAGGACCTGCGGTCGGCGGCGTCGGCCGTGCGCGCGCATGTGCTGGAGAACCTGGGACATTATCTCGAGCAGTTCGAAGAGCGGTGCACGGCGGCGGGCGGAGTCGTGCACTGGGCGAAAGATGCTGCCGAGGCGCGCGCGATCATTCTGGAAATTCTGCACCAGGAACAGGCCAGCGAAGTCATCAAGATCAAGACCATGACGTCGGCGGAGATCCAGCTGAACCCGGCGATCGAGGCGGCGGGCATCAGGGCTTTCGAAACGGACCTGGCGGAGATCATCCTGCAGCTGGGCGAAGATGAGCCTTCGCACATCGTGGTTCCGGCGCTGCATGTGAATCGAACCCAGGTGCGCGAGATCTTTGCGCGGAAGATGAACCTTCCGGACCTGAGCGACGATCCGAAAGAGCTGACGGGTGCGGCTCGAACATTTCTGCGCGAGAAGTTTCTGCGCGTGCCGACGGCCATCAGCGGCGCGAATTTCCTGATCGCCGAGACCGGCTCGGTGGTGATCGTGGAGTCGGAAGGCAACGGGCGCATGTGCCTGACGCTGCCGCGCACGATGATCACGCTGGCGGGGATCGAAAAGGTAATTCCGCGCTTTCAGGATCTCGAGATCATGCTGCAGGTACTGGCGCGGTCGGCTACCGGCGAGCGGATGAATCCTTATTCGTCGCTGTGGACGGGCGTGACTCCGGGCGACGGGCCGCAGCGCTTTCACGTGGTGCTGCTGGATAACGGACGATCGGATATCCTGGCGCGGCGCGGAGAGCGGCAGACGCTGAAGTGCATCCGCTGCGGCGCCTGCCAGAACACGTGCCCGGTGTACCGGCAGACGGGAGGTCATGCGTATGGATCGGTGTACGGCGGGCCGATCGGGGCGATTCTGACGCCGCAACTGATGCACCTGGAACATGCGCAGACGCTGCCGTATGCGTCGTCGTTGTGCGGTGCGTGCTACGAGGTTTGCCCGGTCAAGATCAATATTCCCGAGGTGCTGATCGATTTGCGGGCCCAGGTGACAGACAAGGAGCGCGACGAGGAGCGGCGATTCTTCGATCCGATGTACCTGGGGATGCGGATCGCGAATTTTATTTTCGCGAGCGCGGCGCGATTCCGGCTGGCGCAGTGGATGGGGCGCGTGGGGTTGCGGCTGTTCACGCGCAAAGACGGATGGATTCACAGTTTGCCCAGCCTGGGAGCGCGATGGACGATGACGCGCGATTTGCGCGGGCTGCCGGATGAGACGTTTCGCGAATGGTGGGCAGCGCGCGACAGGAAGGGCCAATGAAGACGGCTTCGATTTCGCGGCAAGTCATTCTCGATCGCATCCGGAAAGCGACCGCAGGCGGGGCGCCGGATGTCGCGGGAAGTTACGAGGGGCTGCATCGCGATTATGTTCGCGCGGGGAGGATGGGGGCGGACAAGCGAATTGCGTTGATGATCGAACGGCTGCGCGAATACGACGCGGAGGTGGTGGAAGCTGCGCCCGAGTCTCTCGCGGAGGCTATCCGGGAGCAGTTGGCGGCGAGCGGGCGGCGCCGGTTCGTGGCTCCGGCAGGGTTACCGGCGGAGTGGCAGGCGTCGGGATTTGAGTGGAAGATCGATCACGGCCTTTCGACCGCTGAGGTCGAGCAGGCGGAAGGCGTGGTGACTGCCGCGTTCTGCGGGATTGCGGATTCAGGAACGATGGTGCTGCATCACTCGGCCGACGAAGGGCGGCGCGTGATCACCCTCCTGCCGGACTGGCATCTGTGTGTGCTGCGGGCCAGCCAGGTGGTGGAGACGCTGCCGGAATACTTTGCGCGGTGCTCTGAGGCGCCGGTGCTTGCGACTTACATCTCAGGGCCGAGCGCGACGGCGGATATTGAGATGACGCGGATCAAGGGCGTGCACGGGCCGCGGTTTCTGCATGTGATTGTGGTGCGGGATGACCTTACCGCAAGTTGAACTGCGGATCCTTCGACTCGCTACGCTCGCTCAGGATGACAATCCCTTTTAAACATATTGGCTGAATACGTCAGCCGACTGGCTGGACGCTTCCCTTGCCTGTCAGTTCTTCGACGCGCTCGATCCAGCCACGGTCGGCGGCGACGCTCATCTCTTCGGGTTCGAGGATGACTGCGTATTCGCCTTTGCGTTCGAGATGGAGCATCACTTTGCCGGGGCCGGGAGCGGCGGCGGCGGCGCTCTTGAGTGCGGCGAGCATGTCGTCCGAGGCGCGATCGAGATTGATGCGGATGCGGATGCCGGTCGGCAGTTTTACCTGCACTTCTTCGAGGGACTGGACGCCGCTGATGGAGATCTTGGGCGCGGCCTCTTCTTCCTTCATGATGGTGCCGCGGATGATCACCGGGGCTTCGATCTTGAGCTGATCGCAGAGGCGTTCGTAATCGCGCGCGAAACAGATGAGGTCGATCTTGCCGCTGGCGTCTTCGAGCGAAGCCTGCGCATAGAGCTTCTGGTCGCGCTTGCTCTTCTGCACGCGCAGGCCGTGGATGATGCCGGCCACCTGGATTTCATCGCCGGGATCACTGTCTTTACCCCAGCGCCGCTCGGCCGGCTTGCGCTCGATGGCTTCGGAGATGGGGATGACGGCGGGAAGATTGCGAATTTTTTCGGCGTACTTGTCGAGCGGGTGGCCGGAGACGAAGAAGCCCAGCACTTCCTTTTCATTGGCGAGGCGCTCGCTCTCTTCCCAATCGGAGACGTGGGGCAGATCGTCGCCTTTGTGGCCATTGACGGGCACTTCATCGAAGAGGCCGAAGAGGCCGGTCTGCCCGCATTCCGCGTCCTTCTGTGCCTTCTGGGCACGCTCCATGGCCTTGTCGACGGCGGCATACAGCGCGCCGCGGGTACCCAGCGAATCGAGCGCGCCGGCCTTGATGAGGGACTGGATCACGCGCGAATTCATCACGCGCAGGTCGACCTTCTCGCAGAATTCCCAGAAGCTCTTGAAGCGGCCGCCGACTTCGATCGCGGGCCTTGATGATGGAGTCGATAGCGTTGCCGCCGACGTTCTTGACCGCGGCCAGGCCGAAGCGAATGGCGTCGCCATGCGGAGTGAACTGCGCGCCGGAAACCTGGACGTCGGGCGGCTCGACAGGGATGCCCATCTCCTTGCACTCGCCGATGTACTTGACGACGTTTTCGGGCTTTGAGGTTTCCGAGGTCAGCAGCGCGGCCATGAACTCGACCGGGTAGTGCGTCTTGAGATAGGCCGTGTGGTAGGCCACCAGCGCGTAGGCCGCGGAATGCGATTTGTTGAATCCGTACCCAGAGAACTTCGCCATCTGGTCGAAGATCTCGCCGACGGGGGCCTTCGGATGTCCCAGCGCCGCCGCGCCGCTCATGAACCGGTCCCGCTGTTCCGCCATCGCCTCGGCATTCTTCTTGCCCATCGCGCGGCGCAGCAGATCGGCTTCGCCCAGGCTGTAGCTCGCCAGCACATTGGCGATCCGCATCACCTGTTCCTGGTAGACGATCACGCCCAGGGAATCCTTGAGAATCCCTTCCAGCTCCGGCAGCAGAAACTCGACCTTGCGCCGTCCCCAC
Source organism: Terriglobales bacterium (assembly GCA_963788475.1). Classification (GTDB taxonomy): domain Bacteria; phylum Acidobacteriota; class Terriglobia; order Terriglobales; family Acidobacteriaceae; genus Telmatobacter. The sequence continues at coordinate 197,761 of CAWBGO010000016.1, read as the reverse complement.
TTGCGCTCGATGAAGTCGTCGATCATGTCCATCGGCCCGGGCCGATAGAGCGCGTTGAGAGCCGTCAACTCTTCAACAGTGTCCGGCTTGTAGCGCCGCAAAATGTCGCGCATGCCGCTCGACTCAAACTGGAACACACCCGAGGTCAGCGCGGTGTGAAACACCCTTCTGAACGTCTCCGGGTCGTCGAGCGGAACCATTTCGATATCAATTTTCTGTTGGCGCGTCTGCTCGATCAGCTTGAGGCAATCGGTAATCACCGTAAGCGTCGCCAGGCCCAGGAAGTCCATCTTCAGCAGGCCCATTTTTTCGACGGACTTCATGTCGTAGGCGGTCACGATTTCGTCGTTCTTGGTCCGGTTCAGGGGGACGAGTTCGGTAAGGGGGCGCGGCGCAATCACCACGGCAGAGGCGTGTACACCGGCTCCGCGGACCAGGCCTTCGAGTTTCTTCGCCGTATCGATCAGCTCGCGAATCTGCTTGTCGTTCTCATAGACCTTGGCGAGTTCGGGAACTTCTTCGAGAGCCCTGTCGAGAGTCATGCCGACGGTTGCGGGCACCAGCTTGGCGATGCGGTCCACGTCGCCGTAGGGCATGTCCATGGCGCGGCCGCAGTCCTTGATCGACGCCTTGGCCGCCATGGTGTTGAACGTGATGATCTGCGCCACCTGCTCGCGGCCATACTTCCGCGTCACATATTCGATGACTTCGCCGCGCCGGTTCTGACAGAAGTCGACGTCGATATCGGGCATGGTGACGCGCTCGGGATTCAGAAACCGCTCGAACAGCAGAACGTTCTGCATGGGATCGATGTTGGTGATCTCCATGGCGTAGGCGACCAGCGATCCGGTTGCCGAGCCGCGTCCCGGACCGACGGGGATTCCGTTGTCGCGCGCGTACTTGATGAAGTCCCACACGATCAGGAAGTATCCCGAGTACTTCATCTGCTTGATGATGCCGATTTCGAAATTCAATCGGGATTCGTATTCATGCAGCGGGGTGCGCAGGACTCCGCGCAATTCCAGTTGCCGCACCGCTGTATCCAGCCGTTTCTTCAGGCCCTCGCGGCACACCTGCTCGAAATAGCTGTCGATGGTGTGGCCTTCAGGGACGGCGAATTCCGGAAAGGGATTGTCGACGGGCTGGAGCTTGAAGTGGCAGCGCTCGGCGATCTCCATGGTGCGGGAGAGCAGCGCGGGCGTGTCGGGAAACAGGCGGGCCATGTCGTCGCCGCTCTTGACGAAGAACTGGTCGGAGTCGAATTTGAAGCGGTCGGCGTCGTGAATCTTGGCGTTGGTCTGGACGCAGAGCATGACGTCGTGGGCGTGGGAGTCTTCGCCGCAGAGGTAGTGCGAGTCGTTGGTGGCGATCATGGGGATGCCGAGCTCGCGTTCCATGCGGAGGAGATCGTTCTGGATCTTGCGCTCGGCTTCGAGGCCCTGGTCCTGGATTTCAAGATAGAAGTTGCCGCGGCCGAAGATGTCCTGGTATTCGAGCGCGACGGCTTTGGCCTTTTCGTAGCGGCCGGCGGTGAGTTCTTCGCAGAGTTCGCCAGAGAGGCAGCCGGAGGAACCAATCAGCCCTTTGGCGTGTTCGGCGAGGTAGCGCTTGCTGACGCGCGGCTTGCGATAGAAGCCGTGGAGCGATGCCTCGGAGGTGATGCGGATGAGATTGCGGTAGCCTTCTTCGTTTTCGGCGAGGACCAGCAGGTGGTTGTAGTCGTCGCCCTGCGCGGGAGCGCGATGGTCCTCGTTCTTGCACACGTAGAGTTCGCACCCGAGGATCGGCTTGATTCCCTTCTCTTTAGCCGCGTTGAAGAAATGGACGGCTCCGTAAATGTTGCCATGGTCGGTCATGGCGACGGACTTCTGGCCGAGGGCGGCGACGCGATCGACGAGCTTCTTGATGTCGCAGGCGCCATCGAGGAGGGAGTATTCGGTGTGGAGATGAAGGTGGGTGAACTCGGGCATGGGCTAGGTTAATTTTAGTCGCTCGACCGGGTGGGAGAAACCGGTTGAAAAGGCTGGCCGGTGGAGGAAAAGTGGACGGAAATGCCGGCCTTCGACTCGTCCGCCCTTCAGGCCCGCGACTGCGCGACGAACTCGACAGCGGTGACAACCTTGGATTCGGGTTCGTAGTCTCCCACCCTTGCGCCCGATCACCCCAGCGGCAAGAACTGTCGCCGGGGCCAACGTAAAACGCGCAAGGATGGGGCACGGAGCGTTGAATCAAGTCCGGATTCACACGACCTGTTCTAGACCTTCGCTTCGAGGCCGGCGATAACATCGAAGAAGCGCTGATCGAGGCGGCGGTTGGTCGCGATGGCTTCCTTGATGGTGATGTCGGTGATGTCGGTGCCTTGCAGTACGGCGATGCGGCCCCACTTCTTTTCGTGAACCATGTCGATGGCGTGGAGGCCGTAGCGCTGGCCGAGAAGGCGATCGAAGGCGGTGGGCACGCCGCCGCGCTGGGTGTGGCCGAGGTTGACGGACCGGGTCTCAAAGCCGGTCTTCTTCTCGATCATTTCGGCGAGGGCTTCGCCGATGCCCGAGAGGCGTGCGTGACCGAAGGAGTCCACTTCCTTGGAACCGATGACCTGGCCGCCTTCTGGCAGATGGCAGCCTTCGGCGACGACGACAACGCCGTAGTGCTTGTCGTGGTCGTAGTTGTACTTGAGCAGGGCGCACACGTGGTCGATGTCGATGGGCTTTTCGGGGACCAGGATCACGTGGGCGCCGCCGGCCACGCCGGAAGCATAGGCGATCCAGCCCGCGTCGCGTCCCATCACCTCGACGACGATCACGCGATTGTGGGAGTCGGCGGTAGTGTGAATGCGGTCGATGGCTTCGGTAGCGATCATGACGGCAGTGTCGAATCCAAAGGTCTGGTCGGTGCCGCTGATGTCGTTGTCGATGGTCTTGGGCACGCCCACGCTGGGAACGCCGTTCTCGCTCAGGAACAGCGTCACCGACTGGGTGTCGTCGCCGCCCAGCGCGATCAGCGCGTCAACCTTGTTGGCCGCCAGGACTTCGCGAACTTTGTCGATGCCGCCGGGAATCTTTTTGACGTTGGTGCGCGACGAGTGGAGAATCGTGCCGCCTTTCAGTTGAATGCCATCGGTGCTTTCGAGGGTCAGCGGAATCCAATTGTTGTCGAGCACGCCGCGCCACCCGTTCAGGAAGCCGATAAACTCATCGCCATACGTGTTGATACCCTTCTTCACAGCCGCATAGATCACGGCATTCAATCCGGGGCAGTCGCCGCCGCCGGTCAATAGAGCAACTCGCATCGAAATCTCTCCTGGCAAAAATTGGCGCGGCCCGAAAGCCGCAATAGGGTGATTCCCCGGAATTGGTTTACCGGGCCGGCAACCGCCGGTCTCAACGCCGTAAACAGTGTACCGTGCCCCTGTAAAGTGGAATCGTGATCGTGCGCACGAACTGAGCCCACCCGAAGACGCTTTCAGCGGCTAGATTTTTCACCGCGCTTTTAAAGTTGGCCCGGCCACGTGGTTGAATTGCATATGCCCGGGACCGGAACATTTCTGTTGCTGGCCTTCGCCAGCCTGGTAGTGATCGTACTGCTGGTGCTGCTGCAGTTGACGCGCCTGGGCTTCGTGGTCCGAAGCACCATTCAGGATCGGCCGCGGCGGCGCATGTTCATTGCATCGGTCTCGTTCCTGGTCACATTCCTGGGGGTGCGCGTGCTGGTGCACCTCATCAGCCGGCACGTGGGGCCGTTCCAATGGGTGATGGTGCGCGGGCACCATATTCATCACCTGGTGTGGGGGATTCTCATTCTTCTGCTGGTGGGCTACGGATGGCTGCTCGACCTGGGCCGGTCGCATTCGCCGCTTTCCATCTTCTTCAGCCGCCTGATGTCGGTCAGCTACGGCGTGGGAGCTGCGCTGACGCTCGATGAATTCGCGCTCTGGCTCAACCTGGAGCCGGATGCCTACTGGTCGCGCGAGGGGCGCCTCAGCATCGATGCGGTAATTCTTTTCGGCAGCGTGCTGGCGGTGGGCGCATGGGGAGCTCCGTTCTTCCGGGGCCTGAGCCGGATGTGGGGCAAGGGAGCGGTGTTTGGCAAAGGGCTGGGATCCGGCATGAAGACGGCTATTCGCCGCGTGCGGTTGCTTCGTCCGCGTAAAGTTCGACGACCACCGCCGCGTATCGCTCCGTGATCACGCGCCGCTTGAGCTTCATTGACGGGGTCAACTCGCCCGTATCCTGAGACCACTCTTCGGCGACCACGCGGAACCGCTTGATGGTTTCGAAGTTGGCCAGACCCGCGTTGACCTCGCGCACAAGTTCATCGTAGAGGGCCACGATGCGCTTGTGAACAACAAGATCGGCGCGCGTCCGGGCGCGGATTTCGTGGTGCCGCGCCCATTCTTCAAGGGCGGCGAAATTGGGGGAAATCAGGGCGGAGATGAACTTGTGCTTGTCGCCGACCAGCGCGGCCTGGCCGACAAGCAAACTGGTCTTCAGCTTGTTCTCGATCGGCTGCGGCGCGACGAGTTTGCCGCCCGAAGTTTTCAGCAGTTCCTTTTTGCGATCCGTGATGTAGAGAAATCCATCCTGATCGAGGTGCGCGATGTCGCCGGTTTTGAACCAGCCTTCGGAGTCGAGGCACTCTTGAGTCAAGGTCGGGCTTGCGCCAGTAGCCGGTAAAGACGGACGGCCCGCGAACCAGCAATTCTCCATCTTCGGCAAATCTCAATTCGATGTTAGGAAGGGGCTTGCCGACCGCGCCCATGCGGTGATTGGGCAGTGAGTTCAGAGCGATGACGGGCGACGTCTCGGTGAGGCCATAGCCTTCCCAGACGGGGATACCGGCGGAGGCGAACCATTGCGCAGTGTCGATACCGAGTGGGGCGCCGCCGGAGACAAACACCCGAACCCGGCCGCCGAAGGCCTCGCGGACTTTGGAGTAGACGAGTTTGTTGGCCAGTTTCCACAAGCGGGAAGTGGGCTGGCCTCCGCCATAGACAACATCGCGATGCTTGGCGCCCATGCGAACGGCGAAGGCAAGCAGGCGTTTCTTGACTGGAGATTCACCGGCGCGGCGCTCCACTTCCTGGCGGATCTTTTCGTAGACGCGGGGCACGCCGACGAACACGGTGGGCTTGATCTCGCGCATCGCCTGGGGCAGCATGTCGAATTTGGCGCAGTAGACGACCTGCGCGCCGCTGCCATACATCACGTAGTCGAGGGCACGGGCGGTGATGTGAGAGAGAGGCAGAAACGAAATGCACACATCGCTGGAGTCGAAGGAGTATTCGTAGCCCGCGTAGTTTTGATTGGAGGCGATATTACCGTGGGTGAGCATCACCCCCTTGGGTTCGCCGGTGGTGCCGGACGTGTAGATAAGGGTGGCCAGGTCTTTGGGTTCAACCGACTGCGCCAGCGCGTCGAAGACCGGATCGCGCTCGCTGCCGCGCTCGTCGGCCCCGGCGAGCAGCTCGCTGAAGGGGATCGCGCCCGGGGGCGGGGCAATCGAATCCATGATCACGATGCGTTCGAGATGGGTTCTGGCGCGGACCGCGTTGAGCTTGTCGTACTGCTGGCGGGTGGAGACGATGGCGACGCGGCAACCGGCATCCTCGATCAGCACGGCGATCTGGTCGCCGGTCAGGGTGGGATAAATGGGGACGTTGGCGGCGCCGATGGCGAGCGTGGCGAAGTCGGTGACGGCCCATTCCCAGCGATTCTCTCCGACGAGGGCAACACGGTCGCCTTTTTGCACGCCCCACTCGAGCAAAGCCTTTCCCAGCGCGCGCACGCGCTGGTAGAGCTGGTCGGAAGAGATGGGGCGCCAGCGGCCGAGCTCATCCTGCCACAACACCGCCTTGGGGTTGGCCCGCGATACCAGGCGGCTGAAATGATCATTAACGGTGGAGATCGGGGTGATGGATGTCATTTGGCCTGTGAAGGGCGGCGCGAATTCACGGGCCGCGAACAATCGAGAGTGTAACAGCGGAGGGCGCAGGTCTGCGTGAAGAGCGCCTCCGTGCCCCATCCTTTCGCCTTCTTCCTGGCGAAAGGGTGGGAGACCGCTGAAGCAAATCAGCCTCAGGCCTGCGGTTTGGGCGTCATGCGCACGAACTTCGGGGATTCGCGTTCCCAGTGCGCCAGCAACCACTCCGCGCGCTTGCTTCGGGTTTTGGTGTAGTGGAGTTCAACCAGTTCGCGAATCGATTGGCGGGCGGTGCGATCGAGCTCGTCCCAGGTTTCGGGTTGCAGAAAGCCCTTGTGGTATCGGCCATTGCCGAGGAAGGCGCCGGCTTCGTCGTAGATCCACGCCAGGCCGCCGGTCATGCCGGCGCCGAAGTTGATGCCGGTTGAGCCCAGCACCACGGCGAGACCGCCGGTCATGTATTCGCAGCCATGGTCGCCCACGCCTTCAACGATGGCGAGGACGCCGGAATTGCGCACCGCGAATCGCTCGCCGGCGCGGCCGGCGGCGAAGAGCCAGCCGCTGGTGGCGCCATAGAGAGCCACATTGCCCAGCAGGGTGTGCCTGGCGCTGTCCTGGGCGGCGCGGCCCACGGCGCGCAGCACCAGTTCCCCGCCGCACAGGCCCTTGCCGACGAAATCGTTGGCCAGTCCGGCGAGTTGGAGGGTCATGCCGGAGACGGCAAAGGCGCCAAACGACTGGCCCGCAGTCCCGTGCATGTTGAACGTCAGGCTGGACCCGGTGGCGGTGGGGTTCTGAGTCTTGAAGAGCGCCAGTTCTCCGGCCAGGCGCGCACCGAGCGTTCGATCCTCGTTGGTGACGCGGGTTTCGACGGAGTAGGGACGGCCGGCTTTGTAGGCCTCCAATCCGGGTGCGACCCAGGCATCGTCGATCGGGTCGTGTTCCTCGGGACGATCATTGCGGCCGCCTTCCCAGCGGATAGCCCCTCCGGCTTCGGCAGCAATCGCGGTGGCTGAGAGCACCGGCTTCAAGTCGAGGCCGGCGTCCCAACGGACCTGTTCGAGCAGGTCGGTACGGCCGGTGGCGGCCTGGAGCGAGGGCAGGCCGAGCTTCGCGAGCAATTGCCGGACTTCGGCGGAGAGCTCGTCGAAGAGGCGCACCACATGCTCGGGCTTGCCACGGAACTTGGCGCGCAACTCCGGACGCTGCGTGGCAATGCCGGTGGGGCAGGTGTTGAGGTGGCACTGGCGCGCCATGTCGCAGCCGAGAGCGACCAGGACGGCAGTGCCGAACGCGAATTCGTCGGCGCCGAGCAGCGCGGCAATGACGATGTCGCGCGCCGTGCGCAAGCCGCCGTCGGTACGCAGACGGACGCGGCCGCGCAATCCATTGTGAATGAGAACCTGCTGCGCCTCGGCCAGGCCCAGTTCCCAGGGATTTCCGGCGTACTTGATGCTCGAAAGCGGCGAGGCGCCGGTTCCGCCGGAGTGGCCGGCGATCACGATGTAGTCGGCATAGGCCTTGGCCACGCCCGCGGCGATCGTGCCCACGCCGCAACCAGAGACCAGCTTGACGCCGACAGTGGCACGGGGGTTGACGCGCTTCAGATCCCAGATCAGCTGAGCCAGATCTTCGATGGAGTAGATGTCGTGGTGGGGCGGAGGTGAAATGAGCTGCATGCCTGGCTGCGCATGGCGCAGGCGGGCAATGAGTTCGGAGACCTTGTGTCCCGGAAGTTGGCCGCCTTCGCCGGGCTTGGCGCCCTGGGCGATCTTGATTTCGAGTTCGTCGGCGTGAATCAGGTATTCCGCGGTAACGCCAAAGCGCGCGCTGGCGACTTGCTTGATCTTGTTGTTCAACAGCGACGGCGCGCCGTCGACCGGAGCATACACGGCAGGATCCTCGCCGCCTTCGCCGGTGTTGGAGCGCGCTCCAAGCAGGTTCATGGCCTGGGTAATGGTCTGGTGAGCTTCGGGCGACAACGATCCAAACGACATGGCGCTGGCAATAAAGCGATGGGTGATCGCCTCTCCCGGTTCCACCTGGTCGAGGGCAAGCTCAGGACCGGCGGGACGAATCTCGAGCAGGTCGCGGAGATGCGTAGGGGTGGAATCGACGGTCTGAGCGGCAAAGCTCGCAAAGGGCGCTGAGAGCCAGTGCGGCGCCCTGCTTGGTGGAACCGACAACTGTCTGCAGAGCGCGCACGATCTGAGGCTGCCAACCGTGCGATTCGGCCTCATCGGCCTTGCGGAAACGCACAAAACCATAGTCGGGGAGATCGCGGACCTGGGTGGCCGAGACAACGGCGCCGATCGCCTTCCGCGGGCTCATCGGCAGCCGAGTCGGCAGCCCATAGCTGGCGCACATGGGCGTCGATCTGCTCAAAACCGTGACCGCCGATCGGCGCCGGAACACCCGGGAAGCACTTGTCGACGACGGCCTGAGATAGACCGATGGCGTCGAATAGATGGGCTCCGCGATAGCTGTCGACAACGCTGATGCCCATCTTGGACATGACCTTGGCGAGTCCGAGTTCGAGAGCGCGGAGCAGGTTTTCTTCGCCTCGTTCGGATTGCAGGTCGCGCGCGGTTTCGAGAGCCAGCCACGGGCAGACCGCGCCTGCGCCCATGCCGAGCAGCACCGCGACATGATGAATCTCGCGGCAGTCGCCGGCCTCGACGGCGAGCCCAACCTCGGCCCGGACGCCGGCCTGGGTGAGCGCGTTGTGCACCGCGCCCGTGGCCATGGCCATGGGAACCGGAAGCGTGTCGGGCGAAGCGCCGCGATCGGTAAGCAGCAGCAAAGAAGCGCCGGTCGCGACCAGTTCGACCGCGCGAGCCGCGAGGATGTCGACCGCCACTTCGAGGGCCGTGTCGGGGGAATAGACGCAGTTCAAAATCGCGTGAGGCATGGTGGCCGCCTGCGCGTGTTCCCCGTGTTTGAGGGCATGCATCTGGGCCAGCGTAATCAAAGGCGAACGCAGCGAAAGGCCAGGCAGGCGGCCGCGCAATTCAAAGATGTGCGGCCAGGGCCCAAGGCGGGTGTGCATTTTCAACACCACGGCTTCGCGCAGCGGATCGATTGGCGGATTGGTCACCTGCGCAAAGCGCTGGCGGAAAAACGCATAGAGCGGACGCGGCGCGCGGGCCAGGGGCGCAATGGCGGTGTCGTCGCCCATCGACCAGACGGCGTCCTTCCCCTCGGCGGCCATGGGGGCCAGGATCATGCGCACGTCTTCGCGGGTGAAGCCAAAGCGGTGCTGCAGGCGGTTCAGTTCGGCAGACGCCGAGCGGAGGCAGCAGCGTCGGGCGAGTCTTCGAGCGGAACGTCGAACTGGATCAGATCCTGGTAATGGCGCTTCTGATCGAAGATGCGGAGAACTTCATCGTTTTCAAAGAAGCGATGGAAGTCGAGGTCGGCCACGATCATCTGGCCGGGGCCGAGGCGGCCGCTGTGCACGATCTGGTCGGGATCCATGTCGACCAGGCCAGCCTCGGAGCCGGCGACAACCAGACCATCGTCGTTCACCGCATAACGGCAAGGGCGCAGGCCATTGCGATCGAGAATGGCGCCAACCTGGCGGCCATCGGTGAAGGCCAGGGCCGCGGGGCCGTCCCATGGCTCCATGCAGTCGCCGCTGTATTGCAGAAAGGCCGAAGTGTTGCCGGGGTTGGCGGGGGGAACGAGCATGCGCACCGACTCGGCGACGGTGCGGCCGTTGTTGGCCAGCAACTCGACGATTTCGTCCAGCGAAGTTGAATCGGATCCGCCTTCGCTCAAGATCGGATACAGGTCGAGCGGAAGGGTGGCGGCGCGAGCTTCCATGCGCGCACGATTGCCCCAGATGGTGTTGATCTCGCCGTTGTGGGCCAGCGTGCGAAAGGGCTGCGCGCGGCTCCACGAAGGGAGCACGTTGGTCGCGTAGCGCTGATGAAAAAGCGCAAAAGGCGTCTTGAACCCGGGATCGGCAAGGTCAGGATAGAAATCGGCGAGCAGGCGCCCGGCGCACAGGGCCTTGTAGATCAGGGTGGTGGAGGAGATGCTCACCACGTACCCTGGAGACTGGGAGCGCTCGAATTGTTTGCGGGCCAGGTAGAGGCGCCGGTCGAAGTCGCGTTCGTCTTCGGCAGTAATCAACAACTGCCAGATAGCGGGACGCGAGGAGTTGGCGATCTCACCGAGGACCTCGGGCCGCACCGGAACGGGGCGCCACTTGAGAACTTCGAGGTTCTGATAGCCAAGAGCGGATTCAATCTCCGCCCGCGGTTGCGCGTCGTCCTGAGGCAGAAACATCATGGCGACGCCGAGGGGGTCGTCCGAGGCGAGGCCGAGACGCGTTTCCCTCAACAGCCAGGCACGGGGAATGGCGGTGGTCACGCCGACGCCGTCGCTGGATTTGCCGTCGGCCGCCACGGCGCCGCGATGCGCGAGGCGGGCCAGGGCCGTGAGGGCGTGCTGGAGAATTGCGTGCGAAGGCTGAGCCGAAAGCTGCGCAACAAACCCGACGCCGCAACTGTCGGAATCGAATCGGGAATCCAGCAGAGTGTCGTCCAGATAGGACGGACGATGCACCGGGAGACCGTTCACTGCCCTCGTCGGGGAGGATGTACACGATGGGCGCGGGAAAGAATGAGCAAATGACCCCATACGTAAATATAACGATATTGTTTGTGAAATTCAGCGGAGAGATTCGGAAGTGCCTCATGACAGAAGGGACCGGACGGCTTGCGGCGGAAGTTCCGGGCGAGCGACGCCGTCTATACTGACGCCAAGCCTATGAGGAATTGCGTTCGAATTGCCTTGCTGCTCATTGCCGCTTCGATTGTTCCAGGCGGCGAGATCTCAGCCCAGGTTTCCCAACCCCAGCCTTCCCGGACGATGAGCACAAAATTGACGCCAGAAGCCGTGCAACGCTCCGCCCTCGTGATCGATTCTCACGCGGATACGCCTCAGCGCTTCGTCGATGAGAACTACGATCTTGGCAGCCCGCTCGATGGCGGCAACCTCAACCTGGAGTCGGCGCGCAAGGGAAACCTGGGCGCGGAATTCTTCTCCATCTGGGTTGAGCCAAAGCTCTACAAGGGACAATATGCCAAGCGCACGCTGGTGCTGATCGACGCGGTAAAGCAACAGGCTGCCAGGCACCCCGACCAGATGATGTTTGTAGCCACGCCGGCAGGGATCGAGTTCGCCCACCGCCAGCACAAGCTTGCCGCGCTGATGGGAATTGAAGGCGGGCACTCGATCGAAGACTCGCTGGCCCTCCTGCGGCAGTACTACGCGCTGGGCGTGCGCTACATGACGCTGACCTGGTCGAATTCAACGAGTTGGGCCGACAGTTCGGGAGATATCGACGACACCTCGGTGCCCCACACCAAGGAGGGCCTGACGGAGTTCGGCAAAGACGTGGTGTACGAGATGAACCGGCTGGGAATGATGGTGGACATCTCGCACGTGTCCGACAAGACGTTCTTTCGCACCCTGGTCATTACCCGGGCTCCGGTGATTGCATCGCACTCGTCGGCACGGGCGTTGTGCAGTGCGCCGCGCAATATGACCGACGACATGCTGCGGGCGGTGGCGAATTCGGGTGGCCCTGGGTCGAAGGGCGGCGTCGTTCAGGTGAACTTTTTTTCGGCATTCATCTCGCAGGCCTACTACGACGCGTCGAAGGCGCAGAAGCCTGAAGTCGATAAGGCAGTGCAGGCGCTGAAGGACAAGGACAAGGCGGAAGGCAAGGAAACCACGTACGAGGAAATCTCGAAAGTGGAGCGGCAATTTGCGGACCGCATTCCCCGGCCGCCGCTGTCGGCGCTCATCGATCATATCGATCACATCGCCAAGGTGGCAGGAGTGGACCACGTGGGCCTGGGGTCGGATTTCGACGGCGTGGACGGGCAGTTGCCGCAGGGGATCGATTCCGTAGCTGATCTGCCCAAGATCACGGCAGCGCTGATGGAGCGCGGCTACTCGGCCGAAGACTGCCGCAAGATCCTCGGCGGCAACCTGCTGCGGGTATTTCGCGAAGTGGAGCAGGTGGCGAAGGAACTGCAGGCGGAGAACCGCCCGCGCATTACAGACAAGCAGCCCTTCGCGAAGTGAATACCGGGGACGTAGAGGCGCGGCCCGACGATTGTGCCAGAACGAGCAGTTCCTGTGACGAACTGCATGTTTGGCATCGCGCCCGCCGACCCCGCCCACTATACTGAAGCATTGGTTCCCTTCCCCGCTTCCACACCGATTGAATTTCAGGAGATTTCCGGATGCATGTTTCTGCTCGTGTATTTGCCGCGTTGCTGGCCGTTTCGTCGCTCCTGCCGGCTGCGGTCGTTCGTGCCGATGACGAAGAAAAGCCAGCCGCCAAGTCGGACAAGACTGCGGAAAAAGCGCCGCCCGTCGAGGTAACCACGCCGGGCAGCGTAAACGGCATCTCGTACAACGCCGTGGTGGGAACTCTGACGGTGGGCGCCACCGATACGCAGGATGCGCAATTGGGAGCCGACGGGAAGCCGCTGCCGGGGAGCCAGCTCGCGAACTCCGAGCCAAAGGATCCGAAAGATGCATCGCCAACCGCGCGAATGTCATACGTAGCCTATTTCAAAAAGGAAGCGAAGCCCGAGGACCGGCCGATAACGTTTTTCTATAACGGAGGCCCGGGCAGTTCCACGGTGTGGCTGCACATGGGTTCGCTGGGCCCCAAGCATGTAGTCACCAGCGGCGACCAGCACGTGCCGGCAGCGCCCTACAGGCTGGTGGACAACGCCTACTCGCTGCTCGATGTCAGCGACCTGGTGTTCATTGACATGCCGGGCACCGGTTTTGGCCGCCTCATGGGCAAGGATGCGGAGAAGGCCTTCTGGGGGGTCGATCAGGATGCCAATGCCTTTGCCCGCTTCATCGCGCGGTTCGTCACCAAGTACAACCGTTGGAATTCGCCCAAGTACCTTTTTGGCGAGAGCTATGGTACGACGCGTTCGGCGGTGCTGGCGGACGTGCTGGAGAACGACAAGAGTATCGATCTGAACGGAGTGATCCTGCTGTCACAGATGTTCAACTTTACCACTCGACATTGACTTCGCCTCCGGCAATTCGGGAGTCGATTTGCCCTACGCAATGGCTCTTCCGACCTATGCTGCGACGGCCTGGTATCACAAGAAGCTTCCGCAGCAGCCTTCGGCGCTGGAGCCCTTCCTCAAAGAGGTGGAAGACTTTGCGATGGGGCCGTACGCTCACGCGCTGGCGCTGGGTACCGACATCACGCAACCGGAGAAGCAGTCGGTAGCCGAAAAGCTCCACGACTATACCGGGCTTCCCGTTGCATATTTGCTGAAGGCCAACCTCCGTGTGAACGAAAACGAGTTCGAGAAGACGCTGCAGGACGATCAGGATCTGACCATCGGTCGGCTTGATTCGCGTTACTCCGGGCCTTCGATGGATCCTCTAAGCCAGGGGGCCGAGTACGATCCGCAGAGCTCGGCTATTTCTTCTGCGTACGTATCGCTGTTCAATGATTACGTTCGCAAGGACCTGAAATACGGCGAGGGCCAGACGTTCCTTCCGCAGGCGCTGTTCGGAGTCCTACCAGTGGAACTTCGTCCACAAGGACAACCCGATAGCCTGAACGTCGCCGCGATCTGGCAGAAGCGATGAAGACCAATCCGCGGTTGAAGGTGATGGTGAACGGTGGATATTACGACCTGGCGACGCCATTCTTCGCCGCGCAGTCTACGAAGACAAGCACCTGCCCATTCCGCAGTCGCTGGCCAAGAATATTGAGTATGACTGGTACGAGTCGGGGCACATGGTCTATGTGCGCGACGAGAGCCTGAAGCAGCTCCACGATCGCGTGGCGGCGTTTATTACCCGCACCCAGGCCGAAGACAAGCAGGCTTTGGCGAAGTAAATGGCGTCCCTCCATCCGCAGATCATTCGACTGAATGACGACACTTCGGTGCCCCACCCTCGCGACGTCTTTGCTTTGTCGCTAGGGTGGGATACCTCGAACCCAAACCAGTCTTGGTCATGAGAAGCCGGGTGCCCCAGGTCTCGATTCTGAGACCTGGGAGAAGCAAGACGATGACAGCCTTCTGTCAACTGGCGAGAGCAGAAGTCTTGCCGTCTTGCACTTCCCGGGCACGGTCCAGAGCGGCCTGAATATTGGGCATGATGTTTTCCCGGCCCACATGATCGAGAAAGCGCGGCTGCAGCAGAAGCCTTGAAGGCTGCTGCATGGCGCCGCACAGAAGCAGCGTCCGGCCTGAAGCGCGCAGCCGCTTGGCAAAAGTCTCGATGGCGTGGATACCGGTGGCGTCGATGGCGGTCATGTTGCGCAGGCGCAGAATCACAATCGGCGAGAAGGCTTCGAGATTTGCCGTAGCTTCCACGAGCTTTTCGGTAGTCCCGAAGAGAAACGGGCCGTGGATGCGCAGAAGCGTGACGTAGGGAGGGATGATGCGCCCCTGCAACACGTGGGGCAGCCCGTCGCGGATGTAGTCATCGCTCACCGGCGCGACCGTTGTGGTCTCGGCAACGCGATAAATGTAGAGCAGGGCCGCCAGAGTCAGGCCGACGGCAACGGCCACAGTGAGATCGGCAAACACCGTGAGGCCGAAGGTGATGAGCCAGACAGAGATGGCGGCAAAGTCCAGCTGTAAAACGGCCCCGATCTCGTGCCACTCCCCCATGTTGTACGCCACGACGAAACAGCACCGCGGCCAGTGTCGCCAGCGGAATATAGCTGGCCAGCGGAGCAGCGACCAGAAGGATGGCGAGCAGAGTGAGCGCATGCACCATGCCCGAGACGGGGGTGCGCGCTCCAGCGCGGATGTTTGTTGCCGTGCGCGCGATAGCTCCGGTGGCTGGAATGCCCCCGAAGACCGGAGACGCGATGTTGGCGATGCCTTGCGCGACGAGCTCGACATTGGGGTTGTGTCGATCGCCGGTCATGCCGTCGGCAACCACCGCGGAAAGCATGCTCTCGAGAGCCGCCAGCATGGCCACGGTAAATGCGGATGGAATCAGGGGAAGAATGTGCTCCGAATGGAAGTCCGGGATGGCGAATGGCGGCAGTCCGCCGGGAATGCCGCCAAACTTGGATCCGATCGTCTCCACCGGGAGATGAAACAATTCGACAGCAACGGTGCAGACCACCACCGCGACAATCGATCCCGGTACGCGCTTCGTGAACCGGGGAAGCAACAACAGAATCGCCAGGCTGAGCAGCCCAAGTCCGAGTGCGGTGCCATTCACGCTCTCGAAGTGCGCTGCGAGCATCCGCATGCGGGGTAGAAACTCGCTCGGCACGGGGCCGGTGCGGAGGCCGAAGAAGTCCTTGATCTGCGTCGACGCAATGAGAATGGCGATACCATTGGTGAATCCGATGATCACCCCGCGAGGAATGAAGCGCACGGCCGATCCCAGGCCAGTGAGTCCCATGCCGACCAGCACGATTCCCGCCATCAGCGTGACCAGGGCCAGTCCGCTCATCCCGAAGCGCGCCACGATTCCAGCGACGATCACGACGAAGGCGCCGGTGGGGCCGCCGATCTGGGTGCGCGAACCGCCCAATGCTGAAATCAGGAAACCCGCGACCACCGCGGTGTAGAGACCAGCCTGGGGCGTAACGCCGGAGGCAATGCCGAAGGCCATGGCCAGCGGCAACGCGACGAGTCCTACAGTGATGCCCGCGAGCACATCGTGCAGAAAGGCGTTCGCTGTATAGGTCCGCAACGCCAGGACGGACTTTGGCAGATTCGGATTGCTTAAAGACATGGGGCTGGCTTGATTTTACGCGTCGGAAAATCGAAAAGAAACGCCTCTGTTCCCCTTATGCCTCAAGTTGCAATGGTTTCACATACACGTCGGCGGCACGATCGCGGTCGTAGTAATGCTCCTGGCGGCCCTGGTGGCGATAGCCGTGGGCTTGATAGAGATGAATGGCCGCCTCATTCGCCGCATCTACATGGAGCCAGATGACGGTTGCTCCGGCGGACCGCGCCGACTCCTCGATGCGGCGCAGCAGTTCAGTTCCGATGCCTTGATTGCGGTGTGCGGGAGCAACCTCGATGGTCTGGATGTAGGCGAAGGTGCGGTCGAATTCGGTGGTGAAGTCAGCGACCGAAAAGCCGGCCACACTGCCATCCTGTTCCGCGACCCACGTTGTGCTGTTGGTGCTCTCGATGATCTGGCGAAGATACCGGCGGCTGAAGCGAACAGGCGGTTGAAAGCAAATCTCCTCAATGGCATAGAACTGCGCAAAGTCAGCGAAGCGGTAATGGCGGTATTGCACAGGTCCATTCTCAGCGACGATTCCCAAAAGCATATAGGAACGGAGTTGCAATTTGGCCATGAATGGTGTTCCAATCCGTCGTTGCCCGGATGTTTGCCCCGCGCTTCGCCGGCCCGGCAAACCCGAAAGGACATGCCATGCTGACCACGGGCAAAGCTGTGAAAGTGACCGTATACCTGAGCGATACGGCCAGGCATCACGGGGTTCCGGTCTATGCCGGGGTCCTGGATTTCCTCTTCCACAAAGGGATTGCCGGCGCCACCGCCATCAAAGGGGTTGCCGGTTTTGGTTCCACGCACCGCATGCACTCCGCCCACGTCCTCGAGCTTTCCGATCATCTGCCGATTCGCATCGAATTCATCGACACCCGCGAAAAAGTTGACGCGATCCTGGAGGAATTGCAGGCCCGGTGCGGATGCGGGCTGATCGAAGTGCAGGAGACCACCATCATCGTTCCGGTGAAAAGCTGAGGGCGGGACATAGGGACTGGTGGCCTGAAGTTCGCACGAATAAAGCTGTCGTCCTGAGCCCCCGGCTCGCGATTGCGAGTCACATCTTGAAACGGCCAACCTCCGGGTAAACGGCCAACCTCTGGGTGCCCCACCCTCGCGACGCCTTTGTTTTTGTCGCTAGGGTGGGGTATCTCGAACCCAAATCAGTCTTGGGCATGAGGAGCGAAGGTCGCCTTGGCGACCGCAGTCGAAGGATCTGGAGTTCGGGCGCGTCGATTGACTGCGGTTCGCTGTTTGCGAGCGTGGCCGCCTCGGCCAGAATCAATAGAGGAGTGCTATCATCCGGTCAGGTTCTCCTGCACGAACGCTGAACCGCGTCGGGAGGCGACCCATGATTCGATCCTCGATCATGAACTCGTGGCTGCTGGCTTTGTGCGGCGTTCTCTACGCGATGTTCTCCTTCATCATGGTCTTTTGGCTGAGCCCGGTTGGATCGCAGATTCTGCGATCGTTTGTAACCCCCAGAGGCTTGGCTCCACTCCTCGGCATTGTGGCGCTGGCAGCCGGCGCTTGTACCATCGCAGCCGCGCTCTGGAGTTCAACCAGGGGCATCTCCTGGTTTCTGGCGCTGAATGGTCTCGCCTGTATCGCACTTGGCTTGTCGATTAATCTCGGAGCGACCCGGCCTGTCGCCTTTCGCACCATCGCGCTTTTGGTCGCTGTTATGGCAGCGAGTTTCGGGGTTCATGAACTCGCCACTGCGCGAATCCTGCGGGGCCATCCGTTGAGCGAATGGCTGTTCGCCGGGGCCGGAGTAGTTTCGGTCTGTTTCGCCGGAGTATTTCTCGGTTTCGCGATGGGATGGATCAGACTGGCTCCCAGTCCGTCGGGCCAGACCTTCTACTGGCTGGGCTCTTATTTCGCCTTTACCGCGCTCTGCCTGCTGGGATTAGCGCTCCGCCAGATCCGGCCCCCGGCGGCGAGTTACAGCATGAGCGACGGCGCATTGCCCGTCCGCTGAGTTCGCCACATTGCCTGTGTGCGCGCGCTCTATGCCGAGGCCCGTTCATCCCACTCCGGCCCTAGTAAACCGACGTGAACGGAGACGCCGGCAAGCTCTCTCCATTAAAAAGATTGCACTGCGGACTGTTGGCCCAGCCGTAGCGCACGTACGCCGGAGCGGGAACATCCGGGCTTGAGGCAATGACGGTGTCGCCTTCGATCTTCACTGTGGCCGGGAAGAACTTCTCATCCGCGCCGGCCACCTCGAAGCCTGTCGCTTCCCCGCCCTTTGCCATCAGCCCCTGAGCATGATCGAACGACACCCGAATTGCCGGTCCTTCGGGCGTAGCCTGGCGGAACATCGGCCCCCAGTAGCCGACCGGTTCGCCATAACTGAGATGGCGCGCAGCCAGGGCAAGCCGGTGCCCTACGTCGATCTTGTCGGTGGGGTGCACATCGTCCGGGTTGCCGATATCGATGGTGACGGCCATGGCGGTGTTGCTCAGTCCGAGGGTCTCTACCTGTTGCTGTCGGAGGCTGGCCCAATCCTCCCGGGGCGTCGACTTGTAGTTTGAAATCTGCACGTACAGGAACGGAAATGTTCCGACGCCCCACTGCCGCCGCCAGTCCTCAATCAGGGTGCGCATGATGCGGTTGTAGAGAGGAAAGCGCTCCAAAGCGCTATTGCTTTCGCCCTGGTACCAGATGGCCCCTCGAATGGGGAGCGGTGTAAACGGCGCAATCATGCCGTTGTAGAGCAGGCCGGGCCCCCAGCTCGCCAGCGGCGGGTGCCAGGGGAAATCGGGAGCCGGCTTGCCTTGCGCTTTGGCTTCGTCCCGCTGGCGCTGTTCTTCCTTGATCTGGTACTCGGTGTCGGGCGCTTTATCGAGCATCTTGCCCCGGGACGCAAACAGCGGATTCAGCGAGGCGTCCTCACCGAGGGCGGTGAGCCGCACCCACGACTCGGCCACGGTTCCACCCCAGGTCGAATCGATGACTCCGACCGGCACGTGCTCCCGCTGCTCGATCTCCCGGGCAAAGTACCAGGCGACGGCCGAGAACTCCTTCGCCGAGTCGGGCGACGAAATCGCCCAGCCGCTCGTGTCGGCATCTTCCTGGGGATAGTCGGAGGCTCGTTTATTCACGATCAGCAGACGGATACGAGGATTGTCCGCATGGGGCAGGTCTGCCGCCGCGGTTGCGGCGCGGCTCATGGGAAACTCCATGTTCGATTGACCCGAAGCCATCCATACATCGCCCACAAGGATGTCGTGGATCACCGTGGCCGGCACAGCCCCGGAATCGACGGAGTCGGCCGCCCCCTGAGGGGGGACCCCCTTCACCGTCATCTCGAACGGGCCGCCGGCGGGGCCAGGCTTCAAATAGATGCTCCAATGCCCAAGCCGGTCGGTAGTGATCGTCCTGGTCTCGTCGCGGAATGTTACGCTCACCGCTTCTCCCGGCGTGGCTCTTCCCCAGACATGAACCGGGAGGTCTCTCTCGACGACCATGTGATCGGAAAGTACTTTGGGCAGAGTGACTTGGGCGGAAACGGCCGGGGCAGACAGCGAGGCAAAGAGGAGCAAGGATCGCCAGTTCAAGGAAAACTCCCAGGGAACTCAAGTTTGGGGAGTTTCTCCCACCGGGGTTTGCGAGAGAAATTCTCCGGAATGAGAAAGTTATCAGAATATAGGACGGTTCGTCAGCCCCTACCGGAACCCGCCTTCCCTGGGCCATTCGCGACATTTGAGCGTCTCCCGGGTTCAGTCCCTGTGAATGCCAGGCGGATGAAGGTATCCGCCCTCGGAATATCAGTGTTCTTTCTAGTAAAAATCTGCGGGTTTTCCCAGTAGCGGAAGTTGGCCATTGTGCTCAAGATGAGACAACAGTTGCATCCAAGATGCAGAAATTGCTGCATACTGGAGACATAACCAACGCAGCCAGATCATTTGAGCAAGACTAACCCACCAGAAAAGGAGCGGTATGTATTGGACGCGGCCATCCCGCGCAGCAGCATTCGCCTTCATTCTAATGGGACTCCTTGCCTTCGGCTCGTCGCGCGCAGGCGCGCAGGTGACTCTCCTGATGGAAGAGCCGTATGGGTTTTTTGGCACCGTTAATCCCACCGGTCACACGGCCATTTACTTTTCGCGAATCTGCACCGAGACGCCAGTGCAGTTGCGTCGCTGCCGCTCAGATGAGCAAGGCTCAGTCATTGCGCGCTACCAGGGTATCCATGGGTATGACTGGGTGGCGATGCCGCTGATTCCGTACCTTTTTTCGGTCGAGAACGTCTCCGACGTTCCGAAGCGGGCGGATAAGGCAGCCGTGCGCCGCCTGCGCATGCGTTATCACGAAGATCACCTGGAAAACCTTGGAGGGGATGGCTCCGAGGGCAACCTGGTGCACGGCGGGTGGGATCAACTGGTGGGGTCATCGTACGAGCGAAAGATATACGCATTCCGCTTTGATACGACCGAGGAGCAGGACGATGCCGTCATCCTCCGTCTCAATTCGCACGCCAATCGATCGAAGTTCAACCTGTTCTATGGCAACTGCGCCGATTTCGCGCGCGATATCCTGAATGTTTATTTCCCGCATACGTTTCATCGATACGTCTTTCCCGACGTGTTCATGACCACACCCAAGCAGCTCACGTACACACTGATCCACTACGCCCGAAAGCATCCTGAACTTCAGCTGTCGGTGTTCGCGCTTCCGCAGATTCCCGGAAGCCGGCGCAACAGCCACTCGAACAAAACCGTGGCGGGGTCGTTGATGACGACTGCATACGTTGTTCCGATCGCGGTTTTCAATCCTTACCTCGCGGCTGGACTGTTTGTGGATTACCTGGTGCAGGGCCGTTACCCGTCGGGCCTCGGAAAGCCGCCCGCTTTGAGCCCCGATCGTCTTTGGGCTTTGAGCTTGTGCGGCCCGGGCGTGGAAAATGCCGCGGCCGCTAAAGACCTGGATCCGGGCGCCTGGGCGCACGTTTCGCCGCCGATTCCGGTCACCGCCCAATTCAATTCCTGCCTGAAAGAGAACGTGTCGGCGCATGAGTAATACAAGTTCGCAAAGCCTCAAGAACCACGCACGGTTCGATCCTCCCTATCATTTCGTTCTCGCGCTGATCGTGATTGCCAATCTGATCATTGCCATAGTGCATGTGGTTCGTCATTTCGACTTCTACAGCGTATGGCTGTTGGTCCTGTCGCTGGGATTGGTCGTTCTAATCCTGAGACTCCGCCAATATCCGCTCAAGGTACAGGACCGGGTGATTCGGCTGGAGGAGCGCCTGCGTTTGCAGTCTCTGGCGCCGGCACAATGGCATGCCCAGATCTCCCGCCTGAACGAGGGCCAACTGGTCGCCCTGCGTTTTGCCGGGGATGACGAGGTCGTGGCTCTCGCCAAAATGGCTCTCGAAGAGAACCTGACTCGTAAACAGATCAAGGAACGGATTCGGAACTGGCGCGCAGACAACTGGCGGGTCTGAAGGCCAACATCAAACCGGCTTCCCCCGAAACGCATAGAAAAGCTCGATCAGCAGGATCAACACCACCGCCACTTCAAGAAAGAATGCGCGGCTCTGGTTGAACTGGTCGACCATATAGTCGTAGAGATCTTCGGCGGTCTTGAGCTTCTGCGCCACCAGGTTGCGATAATCGGGAACGCCCACTTTGCCCGCCGCAACCCGGTAGAGCCGGGCCGCGAACATGTCGCTGAGAAACTTGATGGCGTTATCGGCGTGCTCGGTGAGTTCAGACACCTCGAGCAGGACGGCGTGCAGGCTGGTTGCCGACCTGGCCAGCCGCCAGCGCGCCAGACGGCTTCGCTTCTTGCCCAGCGTGTCGTAAACGCCATCCAGGATCTCGGTCAACAGTTCATCGTAGTGGCGAAATTCAAGCAACTGCGAATTGGCATACTCCAGAAGCTGAATCGCGGTTTCGGCGCCCGCTGAGCTGTCATAGAGGAAGGCTGCGTTCCAGCCGATCACCGCCAGGTCGTGGGAGTAGTAGGAAATCTGCGAATGAAGCACCTCGGCGCACTCGCCTTCCGAGAGCCGGGTCCGGTCGCCGCGAACCACCTGGGCGATGTGTTGCCCGTAATTGCGGGCCAGTTCGACGGCTGTGGGCGCACCGGCCGCCTCGCGCACATGAAAGATGAAATAGTCCTCGCTGAGCCAGCGCTCGTACGGTTTGACCATGGCTGCAGAAGCCCGCTGGAGGCGATGGCGAATGACCGGTTCCACGCGCAACGCAAAGTCCACGTCCCACACCCAGCGGCTGGCCAGCTGCACCAGGTCGTCCCAGTTGCCCGAAAAGGGTAACTGGTAGATCACGCTGACGACTCCGTAGTCGTAATACTTGATTTCCCCTTCCAGGCGTTCGCCGCTCTCGAGGACAAGGGCATCGAGCGGTTCGACGATCGGAGGTCGCTGGTAGCGAACATAAGCAGGCGCGGCATGCTTCATGCTCGGCTTCTGCAGGGTGCGGGCGCTGACGGTGGGCAAAAGATCGAGTTTCAGCTCTTCGCACACGTCGAACTGGATCAGCACCAGGACAAAGCCGCCGAGGGTAGCAGCCGTATTCGCGATGGAAGTTGGAGTGGACACGATCTTCCCGCATGGTAGCTCATACCGGCCTGAGGCAATAACGTTTAACCTGCATACGAAAACGGGTCAGGCAGCGTCAAAGCCTCAAGCAGGGTCGCGCGAATCAGCTCGGGGAGGCCGGGTTGATTCCAGAGGGGCTGCGGAAGAGGATGGCGCTCGTCAGCCGTATTTTTCCGTGCTACGATTGTGGCCACAACGTTCCGGTGGGTGCCAGTTCCATCCGAGCGCTCCTCCCGCGGTCTTACGGCTCGCCAAAAAAAGGAGGCGGACATGAGAAATGGATCCGCACTCGTCGCAACAGCCGCAGCGTCGGTCTTGTTGCTCGCCACCACGCTTCTTGCCCAGGACTCGGATGCAACTTCTTCCTCGTCTCCCGGAGTTTCCAAAGTACGGATCGTGCGCCTGAGCGAAGTCAAGGGCCACGTTCAGCTGGATCGCAACAATGGACGCGGTTTCGAGCCCGCGATCGCTAACCTCCCGATTGTCGAGAAGAGCCGGTTGCAGACCGGTGACGGCGTCGCCGAGGTCGAATTCGAAGACAATAGTACGTTGCGCGTGGCTCCCGATTCGATCGTCGAGTTCCCACAGTTGGAGCGGCTCGCCGACGGCGGCACGGCATCTACGGTTCACCTGGTTCAGGGCATGGCCTACGTGACTCTGATCAAGGGGCGCAGCAACGAATTTCACCTGCTCTTCGGCGAACAGAGTCTGGCCCTTCCCACCCCGAGCCACATCCGGCTGCAGCTGAACGGCACCGAAGCCAACCTGGCGGTGCTCGACGGCTCGATACGGATCGAAGGAACGTCCGGGATGATGGACATTCCCAAGAAGAAGACGGTAACGTTTGACCTGTTGCAGCATCAGCAGCCCAAGCTGGCCAAGGACGTGGCGCCCGAAGCCTATGACTCCTGGGACCAGAGCTCAGCCGGATATCACGCCAAGGTGGCCAATTCCAGCGCGTTCGCCGGCTCACCCTACAGCTACGGCCTGAACGACATGCAGTATTACGGCAGCTTTGTGGATGCGGGCGGGTGCGGCGGAGGGATGGGAGGGATGATGTGGCGTCCCTATTTCGCCAGCGCCGCCTGGGATCCCTACGCGAACGGCGCGTACGCCTATTATCAGGGCGCGGGTTACAGTTGGGTATCTCCATACCCATGGGGATGGACCCCGTATCACACCGGCAGCTGGAACTACTGTCCCGGCACGGGTTGGGGCTGGCAGCCCGGCGGCTCATGGAACGGGCTGAACAATATCGCATCGGTAACGCACTACCAGAGCATCGGCGGCAGTGGAGCCG
Source organism: Terriglobales bacterium (assembly GCA_963788475.1). GTDB lineage: Bacteria > Acidobacteriota > Terriglobia > Terriglobales > Acidobacteriaceae > Telmatobacter. The sequence continues at coordinate 174,188 of CAWBGO010000016.1, read as the reverse complement.
TCAGTCGTACTCCGAGCCCGATCCACCCTCCGCGCACCGGCGAACCCACGCTGGTTCCCGTCAATACCAGGCCCCTGGTTCGATCTGAGGTCGCGTCACCGGAATCCTTCGTGTTCCGCAAGGATTCAGCGGGTCTGGGCGTTCCCCGCGATGGTTTCGGCAAGCTTGACAAGGTCTCGCAGCATGCGGCAACCAAGGGTGCGGTCAATGAGCACATCTATCTTGACGCTCCGGCTTCGACAATGCCGGCCGGCCGGGTGACAAACACAGCGATCATGGCGGGTTCGATCCACCGCGGATCGCCTCCGCCGTCCGCCTCGCCCGTCTATCAGGGTCAAGGGCAGTCGATGGGTGGCGGGCCGTCGATGGGCAGTTCTTCCGGCAGGGGTGCCGGGCCATCGATGCCGAGCACTTCGGCGCCGAGTCACGCCAGTGCGCCACCCAGTTCCTCGGGGGGAGGATCGACGCGCTCGCACTAAAAAGAAACCACTATTCCGTGCCCCATCCTTGCGACTTTTTTCTGTCGCAAGGGTGGGAGACCACGAACCCAAACCATCCTTTTTCATCCACCGCGGGTCCGCAGCGGTGAGACACTAGACCATTTTCGCAACTCGCTGAACCAGAAGCTGCGTATGACTCCCTGACAGGAGTCATACGCAGCTTCATTCGTCTGGGATGTTCAGCTCTTCTTTTCGGTAGCAGCTTTTTGCTGGGTGGCCAGCCATTTGGCATTCTCGCCTGACATGATGGCGTCGCAACGCTCGATGTAGAGCGCATCCTTGCCGCCCGCTTCCGCGTACGGACCTGCCCCTGCCCCATACAAAAACTCCTCGCGCTTGAGCGCCTCACGGGTGGCGCGGTACAGCAGCCAATTCTGCTGATACTGCCCCAGCTGCAAAAAGCCCTCGACGATGCCGATCAATGCGCCCAGACCGGCGCTGGTCCAGCGCTGGGGATTGCTCGCGGCAGCAACGGAAACCACAGGTATAGCCGCAGCGAGTACGATCTGCGTGCCTTTCAGCCGGACATACGTGGTGCGGCTCTTCTGCGACTTGTCGCCGTACCAAGTGCTCTGTTTGGCGATCCGGTCAAACGGCGTGGCCGACTTTTGGGGCGGAGACGGAGGCATTGAGGGGGGAAGAGGCGCGGGATCAGCCAAAGTCAAACTCCTTTTTTGAAACCGTAAGTTCTCGAAGGGTCCCACCATCATCGCGCATGACGTTCCGGTTGGCCAGAAAAAGGGACGAAGGTCGATCCAGAACAGAGGTACCGTTCCTGCATTTTTGATTTAATATTACCTAAGTGCAAAATTAATTCCAAAATAGGTAACTACATAAGGTTACTATGCTACTTTTTAGCCAATTACCTAAAGCTTGACCTTGAAATGAACCCTTCAATGAAGTGTCGTCACCGTTTTTGTGACGCCCCGTTTCGTGCCTCATTTCTGGGCTGTAAATATGCCGAGGTTTTTTTTGTACACGAGTCCTAAAGGAGAAAGACCTTGAAGAATATATTTCTAGAGCTCTTTGCGTACCCGTTTCCTTCGCCCTCAACTCTTTCAAAATGCAAGATTTCCGACCGGCGGATTGCCTTCAATCTGGCCCGGCTGCTCACCTGCCTATGTGTCCTGTTTGGTTGCTGCGCAGAGGGGTTTGCGCAGATCGCAATCCAAACCAGGGTTAGCACCGATCAGAATTCCCCGTCCACAACCGTCAGGAGCCCCGCCTTCTCAACATCAACAACCAACGAACTCCTTCTCGCTTTCGTTGCTACCGATAACACTAGCTCGACAAATACGACCGTGCAGGGCGTAACCGGGGCGGGTCTTACCTGGGTCCTCGTGAATCGTACGAACAAGCAATCAGGGTCGTCGGAAATTTGGCGAGCTTTTGCACCGGCAGTGCTAAGTGGTGTCACGGTGACTGCAACACTCTCTCAATCCGTGATTTCATCCATAACGGTAGTGAGCTTCACCGGTGTCTCGACCACCGGGACGAACGGTGCAGGAGCGATCGGTGCGGTGGGCTCAGGTTCTGCTTCGAAAGGGGCGCCTGCTGCCACGCTGGTCACCACCCAGAATGGTTCTCTCGTGGTGGGTGTCGGGAACGACTTTGACAACGCCATTTCGCGTACGCCTCTCTCGGGCCAGTCAGCGATTCACCAGGACCTCTCTTCTACGGGCGACACATACTGGGTGCAACAGGTAAACGCTTCCATTCCAGCCAAAGGGACGAGCGTGACCTTGGGGGACTCAGCGCCAAACACGGACCGCTACAACCTGAGCATTTGCGAAGTGATCCCTGGCGGTTCCTCCGGGGTTGGAACGCCCCAACTGACGGTGAGCGCCAACTCGCTGGCCTTCGGCAACGTGAATGTGAATACGACTTCGACCAGGACACTGACGCTGACCTCTTCCGGAACGGCCGCGCTGAAAGTCAACTCGGCGACCCTTACCGGCTCCGGTTTCACGATCTCGGGAGTCACATTCCCTGTGACATTGAACCCGGGGCAAGCCGTGAGTCTGCAGGTCAACTACGCTCCGAAGGTGGCCGGCTCGGCCAGTGGAAGCATCACCCTTTCCAGCAACTCCTCGACGGGCAGCACGACCGTCAGTCTCAACGGCACTGGCATCTCTCCTCAACTCACGCTGAGCGGCAGCACTCTCGCATTTGGAAATGTCGCCCTGAATGCTACGGCAAGCCAGACGCTAACGCTGACCTCTTCGGGAACCGCCCCGCTGACCGTCAACTCGGCGACACTGACAGGAGCCGGTTTCAAGCTGTCGGGCGGCGCATTTCCGGTCACGCTGAATCCCGGGCAAACCGCGAGCCTGCAAGTGAGCTTTGCTCCGACTGGCGGAGGTTCGGCAAGCGGAACGATCACCATCTCCAGCAATTCTGCGAGTGGCAGTACGTCCGTAGTCAATCTCACCGGCACGGGGGTTTCGTCTCAATTGACGGTGAGCGCCAGTAGCGTGGCATTTGGCAACGTGGTTGTGAATTCGACGTTGTCGAAGACGTTGACGTTGACCGCTTCGGGAACCAATGCAATTACTGTGAACTCCGCCACGATTTCGGGCGCCGGATTCAAAATGTCGGGAGCTGGTTTACCGACGACCCTTAACCCCGGGCAGTCGCTAAGCCTCCAAGTCAGCTTCACTCCGACAGTTGCGGCCTCAGCAAGCGGCTCGATCACGATTTCGAGCAACGCCAGCACCGGGGCTACCACGATAGTCAGTCTCAGCGGCACCGGGACAGCACCTCAGTTGACGGTCAGCGCCACCACTCTGGCGTTTGGCAACGTCACGCTGAACACGACCTCGACACAAATACTGACATTGAGTTCGTCAGGAACGGCACCGGTGACGATCAACTCGGCCGCTCTCTCCGGTACCGGCTTCACGATGTCTGGAGCAGCATGTCCGGCAACTCTTAACCCGGGGCAATCGCTGAGCCTGCAGGTTAGCTTTGCTCCCACCGTCACAGGCGCGGTAAGTGGAACCATTACTGTGTCCAGCAATTCGACGAACGGCGGCACAGCAACTGTGGCTCTCAGCGGAACAGGAGCGAATTCCAGTAACCCCGTGCTCAGTTTGAGCAGCGCAAGCTTGAGTTTTGGGAATGATCCGGTTGGTACGGCAACTAACCAGTCACTGACCCTGACTTCGACTGGCACATCAGCGGTCACAGTAAGCGGCGCGAGCATCACGGGCGCTGGATTCACCTTCTCCGGAGCAACATTTCCGGTGACGCTGAATCCGAACATTGCCATTACGATTCGGGTGCAGTTCGATCCAGCGGCGACAGGTGCGGCATCAGGAAAGTTGACCTTCACGAGCAATTCGAGCAGCGGCGCCTCGAGCGTAGTGAACCTCAGCGGCAATGGCACCGCAATTCAACACCAGGTGACTTTGAGTTGGAGTGCGCCGGCCAATAGTCCCATGCCGGTAACTGACTACAACGTGTACCGTGCGACCGGAACCAGTACCTCATATCAACTGTTGAGTTCCTCAAACAGCACCGGCTTTTTGGATCCTAATGTCCAGGCCAATACGGTGTACTCGTACTACGTTACGAGCGTGGGAGAGACGGGAACGGAGAGCAGTCCGTCGAACCAGGTAAGTGTGACTGTTCCTCAGTGAACAGAACCTCTATACGAGAATCCAATTGCTTTCGATCGGGGCCTCCAGATTACCGGGGCCTCGACCAACGGAGGACATGGGACCAAACTCGTCGGGTAATTTACCGAACCGATCAACGAAGCGCACATAGTAGCCAATTGTCCTCGGCGGAATAGTTACAACGCTCGAACGTTCGAGGATCATCGCGGGAACATGGGTCACACGGGGCTTACCGACCTGTGACTCACTTCCTATCCGGGCCACAACTGCTAAACGCGGGACTCGCACGTCCGAGGCCCGATGACACGAGAACTGGCGAAACTGATACGCTGGAAATATGAAATTCGGGGTGCTGGTTTTTCCGGGGTCCAATTGCGATCACGATACTTATAACGTCATTGCCGAAATCGCTCACCAGCCGGTTACGTTTCTCTGGCACGACTCAGAAGATCTCCAGGGCGTCGATGCTGTCCTGGTGCCGGGCGGGTTTGCGTACGGGGATTATCTCCGCACCGGGGCGATCGCCCGGTTCTCGCCTGTCATGCAGTCCGTGCAGAAATTTGCGGCTGGCGGGGGCCTGGTGCTGGGTATCTGCAACGGGTTCCAGATCCTGACCGAAGCGGGGCTGTTGCCCGGCGCCCTGATGCGCAACGCCGGCCTCAAATACATCTGCAAACAGGTTCATCTGCGCGTCGAGACCACCAACAGTCCTTTTACCAGCCAGTTGGCAAAGGGTGAAGTGCTGCAGATACCGATCGGGCACATGGAAGGCAATTATTTCTGCACGGCGGAGGACCTGCGGCAACTGGAAGCCGAAGATCGCATTGCATTCCGCTATGCGTCGCCGGCCGGGGAGATCAGCGCCGCGGCCAATCCGAACGGCTCCCTGGGCAACATTGCGGGAATTCTGAACGAGGGCAGAAACGTGCTGGGCATGATGCCGCACCCAGACCGATCGAGCGAGAAACTGCTGGGCTCATCGGACGGATGGAAAATCTTCGCTTCCATGGTGGAAGCTTTGGCAACGAAATAGCCTCGCCCTGGTTCGAAGCTGTACACGAGACGCGATGATCGACATACATCATCACCTGATTTATGGAGTGGACGACGGTTCGCCGGATCTGGAAACCTCTCTCAGAATGGCGCAGGAAGCCGCTGAGGAAGGCGTCACCGATATCGTCTGCACCCCGCATGCGAACGATACATATCCCTACGATCTCGAAGTGATCCAGCCCCGGCTGGAAGAACTCCGGCAGCGCCTGGATGGAGTGGTCCGGCTGGGACTGGGATGCGACTTCCATCTCAACGCGGGAAATATCCTGGATGCGCTGGCGCATCCGTCGCGCTACTCGATCAATGGAAAGGGGTACCTGCTGATCGAGTTTCCCGAAGTGGTGATTCCGGATGTTCTTATGGATGCGATGAGCCGATTGCAGATGGCCGGTTACACGCTCATCGTGACTCACCCGGAGCGGAATCTCGTGGTGCAGAAGCGCCCCGAACTGGTCGCCAGGTGGTTACAGTCGGGATGCCTGGTTCAGGTGACTTCGGCTGCGCTGTACGGCCGCTTCGGCAAGGCTGCTGAGGCCCTGTCGAACGCGTTGCTCAATCGTAATTGGATCCACTTCATGGCGACCGATGCGCATCACCCCGAGTGGCGCCCGGCGCACCTGAAAAAGGGCTACGACTACGTGGCCGCGGTGGCCGGCGAGGAGACCGCGCAACGGCTCTATGTCACCAATCCCCTCGCCGCCATTACCGGGAGCGCCTGGCCGGAACAGCCTGAGCCGATCGGTATCTGGGATGACGACCCGTACAATAGCGGGTATTTGTCGAAAGCGCGATCCAGGAAGGGCGACAACGGCAACCCTGAGGTCGGGTTCCCGAAGCGGGGGCTGTGGGACCGGCTCTGGGGCAGGTAAAGCACGTCCGGCTCGAGCGCTCGTGATGGCTACAATCCCAAACCGCCGTCAACGGTCAGAATCTGGCCGGTAATAAATCGGGGAGCCGTGGCAAAAAACAGCACGGCCTCGGCCACCTCTTCGGGAGTCCCATTTCGCTGCATGGGCGTCCGGGCTGCGAAACGCGACGCCTGCCCGGGGGGATCGTTCTCGAACTCGATCCAGCCCGGCGCCACGCAGTTCACGCTCACCACGGGCGCAAAGGCTTTCGACATGGCATGGGTGAGCATGTGCAGAGCGGCTTTGGAGGCACAATAGTGGGCATGCGTGGCCCAGGCCTGGATTCCACCCAGCGAGCCGATGTTGACGATCCGGCCTTGCGCGGAACGGAGATGATCCAGGGCCTCGCGGGCAACGAGGAACGGCCCGCGAGAGTTGGTTTCAAACACGGCGTCCCATTGGGCCACGGTCATGCGGTCAAGGGAGGCGGTTTCAAAAATGGCGGCATTGTTGACGAGGACGTCCAGCCGCTGATGGAAATCGACGGCCGCATGTACCGCTTTCCGCACCGATGACTCCGAGCGGACATCGCACTCGACGGATTGCGCGCGGCGCCCGAAGGCTTCGATTTCCCGAGTGGTGTTGGCGGCATCGTCAACCGAGGTCCGGTAGGTGATTGTAACGTCCGCCCCGGCTTGTGCCAGGGCCAGTGCGATGGCGCGGCCGATCCGCTTCGCGCCACCGGTCACGAGTGCGGATTTGCCGGAGAGCGCCCGGTCCGAAGTCATGCTTCACCCCAAGGCGAACGCGCAGATTTTGCGAGTTCAACTGGCGGGCGGAAGCGCCAAACTTCGCTCCGGATGACAGGTTTATTCAGGTGGGATGGATCCTCGACTGGCACTACGAAAGTCCGGACCATCTTAATTCGTCGGTGGCGGGGCCGGCTTGTCGGACGGCTTGCTTTCGTCCTTGGGCTTGTCCTTTTCCTGGTTCTGGGCGTCGTCGGGGTGTTCCTTGTAGACGGAGTATTGCTCGCCGGGTCGCTTCATGCGCACTTCGATCGCCAGCTGGGGTTTGTCCACTTTGTAGTCTCGCCCGAAGGTCTGGAAGCCCTTGGCGATGATCTGGAGTCGAACCGTATCGCCGATCGGCAGCACGTCGATGACGGCTTTGCCATCCTCATTGGACTTCAGCTCCATGTTGCCCTTGTCCTTTTCACCTTCCATAGGGTGGAAGATCACGGCGGCATTTTCTAAAGGCTTGCCATCGACGTCGCGGAGAATGGTCACATCGATGCGCGCCGTCGGGGGAGCGGATTTGTACTTGCGGCCGCGCTTCTGGGTGTCCTGGGCATGGGTGCCGAGGGCTCCCGAGGCCAGGAGAACTACGATCAGGTACGCGGCGAAACGGAAAGACAGGTTGCGGAACATGAGAGATATTGTAATTGGTTTCGGGTATGGTATTGAATCGCCGAATCGCCCGAAGGATGGGCAGGAAAGAAACCTGCGCTCTTCAACGGTGTCGGATAGTCTTGTGTCTACGTACGAGAGGTCATCAGGCGATGGCGAATCCGGAACATCTGGAAAGACTCAGACGGGGCGTAGAACCGTGGAACGAATGGCGGAGGGCGAACCGCGACATAAAGCCCGATCTGCGCGCTGTTGATCTGTCAAACGCCGATCTGAGCAACATCGACTTGAGTGAAAGCGATTTGAGCGGGGCCTATCTCAGTGGCGTCAATCTCTCCCTCGCTACCTTAAGCGGCGATCGAGAACGGAGTAGAGACCGGGGCCATGTCTGGTCCGGCGCTGCCCTTTTCACCGGCGCCAACCTCAGCGGCGCCAATCTGCATCGTGCGGACATGCGCGGTGTTGGTATGTTCGGCGCCAACCTCAGCAATGCCGACTTCACAGGGGCCGAATTGGCGGGCTTCAGTGACCGGGATGGACGCTTCGGTGTCGTCCTCAGCAACGCAAACCTGAGCCACGCCCATCTTTCTGGCGTAAATATGGGAAGTGCCGAGTTGGAGAATGCCGACCTGAGTGGTGCCGATCTGTCACATGCCTATCTCTATGACGCCGTATTGAACAATGCCAACTTGACGGGCGCGAACCTGGACGGCGCCGACTTGACCGCGGCAGATTTGCGATTTGCCCAGTTGGAAGAGGCCAACTTCTCCAACGCTACGCTCTCACGGTGTCAGATCTACGGTGTTTCCGCCTGGAATGTGCGCCTCGAAAACGCTGTACAAAAGGGCCTTATCATTTCAAAAAATGGATACGGCATCCATGTTGACGACCTTGAAGTTGCGCAGTTCGTTCACTTGATCATGAACAACAAGAAACTGAGGAACGTGATCGACGCGGTCACGTCAAAGGCCGTTCTCATTCTCGGACGGTTCAAGGACGAACAACGCAAGGCCGTGCTCGACGGGCTTCGAGAGAAGCTAAGGCAATTTGATTTGCTTCCGATCGTGTTTGACTTCGATGTTCCATCGGATAAGGATTACACCGAGACGGTTCAGACATTGGCTGGAATGAGCATGTTTGTGATTGCGGACCTGACCAGCCCCAAGTCGACCCCGCTGGAATTGGAAGCGACGGTAAAGCATTTCAAGATCCCCTACATTCCAATCCTCGATGTGAGTGTCGATCCTCGCCCGTTTGCGATGCTTGTCGATCTACAGAAGTCTTTCCACTGGGTATTGCCTTTGGTGCAGTACGAAGCCAAGGAAGACCTGTTGGATGACCAGAACCTGAAGAACTACCTCCTTGATCCGGCAATGCGGAAGCGTGAAGAGCTGCGAATGGCAAAGACCGACTTGCCCGAACCGGTGATGATCCGGAAAAGATCGCCCCTGGAGTGCCACTGACCTGAAATGGCAAGAGAGTGCAGGAGTTGGGAAGGGACCGATACACCGCCGGTGATCATAAATTATGAGTTAAACTGACTCATATTCTTAATTCAGGTACTTGACAAGGGTGGGGGCGCTTTCCTATCGTTAGCAATTGGAAGGCGTGAGTGCTAGCGCACTCGGGGCGGAACTGCTGAAACAGGCTCCGCTGTTCGAGACAGCGAACCATTTACCTGGGTAAATCCCTTCGCTGTTCCGGACCGCAATCCGTAGTCTCGGCAGCATATTTCCTATCAAATCATCAACCGCCGCGGGCGGGTTTCAAACCCGAGCCGCGCGTGAAGGAGAAGCGAAGCAATGGCAGCAACATCCGTAACGACCACCTTCACCCCGCTCCACGATCGTATCCTCGTCCGCCGTGTCGAAGAGGGTGAGACAGTTCGTGGTGGAATCATCATCCCCGACAGCGCCAAGGAGAAGCCGCAGGAAGGCGAAGTAGTCTCCGTCGGCAAGGGCAAGTCGAATGACGAAGGCAAGGTCTTCCCCCTCGATGTGAAGGCAGGCGACCGCGTGCTGTTCGGCAAGTACTCCGGCACCGAGATCAAGATCGACGGCGAAGAGTTCCTGATCATGCGCGAGGAAGAAGTCCTCGGCATTCTCAAGAAGTAACGCGCTTCGCGCGAGTTCTCAGTTTTCAGTTCTCAGTACTCAGCAGAAACGAGGAAAATGGCGCTGCTGATGAAGAGAGATTGAAAACTGAAGACTGACAACTGATCACTGACAACTGTTTTTAGGAGATTTGGCACAATGGCAAAGCAGATTCTGCACGGTGAAGATTCCCGTCAAGCAATCCTGCGCGGCGTGAACATGCTTGCGGACGCGGTGAAGGCGACGCTCGGTCCGAAGGGCCGCAACGTCGTAATCGAGAAGAAGTTTGGCTCGCCCACCATCACCAAGGACGGCGTGACGGTGGCCAAGGAAATCGACCTGAAGGACCCGCTGGAGAATGTGGGCGCGCAGCTGGTGCGCGAAGTGGCTTCGAAGACCTCGGACGTGGCCGGCGACGGCACGACAACCGCGACTGTTCTGGCCCAGGCAATCTTCCGCGAAGGCGTGAAGACGGTGGCCGCCGGCGCCAACCCGACCGCATTGAAGCGCGGCATCGACAAGGCTGTTATCGCGATCATCGGCACCCGTGACAAGGACGGCAAGTGGACCGAGGGCGGCGCTCTTGGCGCGCTCTCCAAGCCCGTTGACGAGGGTTCTGTTGCCCAGGTTGGCGCGATCTCGGCCAACGGCGACCAGGAAATCGGCGACATCATTGCCCATGCAGTGAAGGTTGTGGGCAAGGACGGCGTGATCACGATTGAGGAGTCGAAGACCATGCACACCGGTCTCGAGACCGTCGACGGCATGCAGTTTGATCGCGGCTACCTGAGCCCCTATTTCGTGACCGACGCGGAGCGCCTGGAAGCGGTTCTGGACGATCCCTACATCCTGATCTACGAGAAGAAGATCAGCGCGATGAAGGATCTGCTGCCCCTGCTGGAGCAGGTTGCCCGCGGCGGCAAGCCGCTGCTGATCATCGCGGAAGACGTGGAAGGCGAAGCGCTCGCGACTCTCGTGGTCAACAAGCTGCGCGGCACGCTGAACGTGGCTGCTGTCAAGGCTCCCGGCTTCGGCGATCGCCGCAAGGCCATCCTGGGCGACATCGCGATCCTGACCGGCGGCAAGGCGATCACTGAGGATCTCGGCATCAAGCTCGAGGGCGTGAAGCTCGAGGACCTGGGCCGTGCCAAGCGCATCACCATCGACAAGGACAACACCACCATCGTTGACGGCGCCGGCAAGGCGACCGACATCGACGGCCGCGTCAAGGAAATCCGGTCGCAGATCGAGAAGACCACCTCCGACTACGACAAGGAAAAGCTGCAGGAGCGGCTGGCCAAGCTGGTGGGCGGTGTGGCCATCATCAAGGTGGGCGCGGCAACCGAGACCGAGCTGAAGGAGAAGAAGGCTCGCGTCGAGGATGCTCTGCACGCCACCCGCGCAGCGGTCGAGGAAGGCATCGTTCCGGGCGGCGGCGTGGCACTGGTTCGCGCCATGCCCGCGGTACAGAAACTGATCAAGACCCTCGAAGGCGACGAGAAGATCGGCGCCCAGATCGTGCTCCGCGCGCTCGAAGAGCCGTTGCGCCAGATCGTCGCCAACGCCGGCGAAGAGGGTGCAGTCGTCGTGGCCAAGGTCGCCGAGTCCAAGGATCCCCACTACGGCTACAACGCTCTTACTGGTGTCTTTGAGGACCTGGTGAAAGCCGGCGTCATCGATCCCACCAAGGTTGCCCGAACAGCTCTGCAGAACGCGGCATCGATCGCGGCTCTGCTGCTCACCACGGAAGCGCTGGTGGTCGAGATTCCGGAGCAAAAGGCGGCTCCAGCCGGCGGCCACGGTGGCGGCGGCATGGACGGCATGTACTAGGACTGGCCGTCCAGGCATACCGCGCCTTCGGCGCAAAAGCAGAAAGGCCTCCAGCTTCGGCTGGAGGCCTTTTCGTTGCGTGCCTCCTGTCAGCTTGCATCGGAGGGAACGTCGACAACCAGAGGCTCATCATAAAGTGCCATCTCCTCAAGAGTGGGGTGGCTGAAATATTTCAAACCACCGCACTAGAGCTACCCGCTCGACGGGTGGATTTTCCATGCCGCGACGTTGAATTCTTTCAAACAGGATATCGAGCGGTGCGGATGAGATAGTGCAACTCAACTGCCGCGCCAAGGGCTCGGGCTCCGAGCCGCAAGGTATCCCGCTCAGACCTTCCCCAAGTGCCCCATTCGATGATCACCGTAAGACCGAGCGCGAGGAGTTGCTGCGCGAGGTTCCATTGAAAAACCTCGATCTTCCCTCGCCGGTCCTCATCGTAGTAGTCAAGTGCAAGAGCAGACATCCATTCGTCAGGAGCAAAACGGACAGCGCGGAGCCTGCTTTCAAGCACGCGGCCAAGGGTGGTCTTGCCGGAACCCGGCAATCCGCACAGGATGATTAACCTTGCTCCACTCTCACTGTTCAACGCTTCAATCCCCTTACGAGACTTTCTGTCCAACTTCACAATCCAATCGCCCCGTTTCAACGTTCTTCACACAGTCAGGGTAGTTCGTCTTTGTCCAACCTGGCCGGCGAAATCGTTTCGCGGAGTCGAATCGTATCGATGTTGCTTCCTTGCCTGGTTCTTTCAAAATGCGGCGTGCTCCGGGCTGAGTCTCAATGGCTCCAGCGCAGGCTGGAGCGCGCCGTTTCGTTGCGCCAGAGGAGAGTTTAGTCAAGTTCGAGTTGGGCCGGATACCGGGGTCTCCGGCCAGGCGCGGCACGCTGGGAAGAGTGCTCAACGCCGGCTGAATGACGAGGGGCGTCGTGTTCGATCTTGGACGCGACGTTCCGGCCCTTTGTTTGCGGTTGATATGCTTTGCTACAATCGCTCCGGCTTTCTGAATCGCGGACAGACTCGAACGCAAAGACGACACGGTGCCCTGGGCAGATGCGTTGGCGCTGGTTTCGCCGGCTCTTTATCGATGAATGAGATTCCGGACAATCCGATCGAGGGCGCCAAACGTACCTTCGACAGACCCTCCCCTGATCCCGCCCGCCCTGCAGCGGCTCAAGACGAGCTGCTCCTGGATCGCGTGCGCTTGCGGGATCAGAAGGCGATGACCGATCTCTTCGACCGATACGGAAGCATGGTGTACTCGGTTGCACTGCGCGTTCTGAAAGACCCCGGAAACGCAGAAGACGTGATGCAGGACGTCTTCTTTCAGCTCTGGGAGAATCCGCGGGCGTTTATCCCCAGCCGTGGATCGCTGGGTGCGTGGCTGCTGGTGGTGGCGCGAAACCGGGCTATCGACGCGCTGCGGCGCAGGCGGCCGTCCGATCCGGTGGAGGACGTGGTGCTTCCCGCGAAGACGAACCTGGCCTCAGAAGCCGAATGCAGTTGGATGATGGAGAAAGTTCGAGTGGTGATCGACGGGCTGCCATCGGATCAGCAAAAGTCGTTGCAGTTGGCGTTTTTTGAAGGACTGACACATTCCGAGATCGCGGCGCAGACCGGTGACCCCCTGGGCACAGTAAAAACACGCATCAGAAGCGCACTTATGAGCGTACGAAAGGCAATTCAGGCATGACCGACAACAGACACATTTCGCAGGAGGAGTTAGCGCTCCATGCGATGCAGGCCCTCACAACCGAGGAGTCTGCGGCAGTGCGTCTGCACCTGAAGGAGTGCGCCGAATGCCGGAAGGAACTCGCCGAAGTCTCGGGTGACCTGGCTCTGGTGGCGATGAGCGTAGAGCAGCATGCAGTTCCGGAGGGGGCGCGGCAGCGGTTTATCGATCGCATCGCAACCGCAAATCCCGCGTCTCAACAGCCCTCTCGGGCACCGGTGGTTACAATCACTCCTCAGAAAAGGACTACGCGACCCGCGTCGTGGATTCCCTGGGCAGCCGTCGCAGCGATGCTGATCGTCTCTGTTGCCCTGGGGGTAACAATCTTCGTTCTCAACCAGGAGTTGCAGACCGAAGATGCATTGTTGCGACGCGAAGAAAGACTCATCCAGGCGCGGAACGCCGAGAACCTGAAAGCGCGCGCACTTCTCGATGTGCTGACTGCGCCAGGCGCGCAGCGGGTGTTGTTGACATCGGGTAAAACACCGCCGGCGCCATCAGCACGCGCGGTCTACCTGGCTTCGCGCGGCGCGCTTGTTCTTCAAGCGAGCAACATGCAACCCCTGCCCGAGAACAAGACCTACGAGCTTTGGATCATTCCTGCGAGCGGCGCTCCGGTGCCCGCGGGTCTGTTCCGTCCTGACTCCGCAGGCGGCGCGAGCGTGGTGCTACCGGCGATTCCGCACGGCGTCCAGGCCAAGGCGTTCGGAATCACCATCGAAAATGCGGGAGGCTCGAGCACACCCACGGCGCCGATTATTCTGTCCGGAGCGGCGCCTGCTGCGGGAGAGTAGACGGCACGCTCCTCACCAGTTCGGTCGGTTGTAGCGCCAGTTTCGCAGTCACCTTTCTGAGACCTGCCCAGAAAAGGACCCCTCGGTGCGGTCACAGAGCTCGCCGGCGAGCCTACCGGCTTCCCTTCCCCAGCGCCACCTTGAGACCGGCGCGGAAGTTCATCGGCAGACTGGGATACCCGAGGGGGGCGATGTGCTGATTGTTAGTCAGGTTGTCAGCCTGGCCGTACAGGCTCAACCACGAGTAGAGCTGATAGCTTCCCCCAAGATCAAGCTTGGCGAATCCATAGTCAAGGTTGCGGTTGGGAAGCAGGAGGCTGTTTCCGCCGTTGGCGTCGGCGTACTCGAGATAGGTTGAATCGTCGCTGCGGCTGACGAAAGCCGAAGCGAACTGAACTGCGACCTTCGAGGTGGCGTACGTCGCCGTAAAAAATCCAGTGTGGGGCGGACGGCGAAAAGGCCTTGCGCCGGCAAGTGGCGAAATGGCGCCGATGGGAATGCCGTTGTAGGTAGGAGCGAACCCACCGGCGAGCGCCTCATTGTCGCTGTTGAACGACCGCTGCACCACCGCATCAAGATAGGTGTAGCCGCCTCGCAGAAAGATATTGGCGCCGATCCCGCCTTCGACGATTGCTTCGACACCCTGGGCGCGAAATGCCTGTGTATTTACGGTAAGCCCGTAATCGTTCGTGTAGTAAAAGCCGAGCGCGTCGATCAGTTGCTGCTTCTCATCCGGAGTCAGGCCGGGAACCAGGTCGGGGAGCAGCCGGCCGCCGACATATTCGATCTGTTTCCCGAACTGGTTGTGAAAATAACTGGTACGGAAAATGATTCGCTGGCTCAGGAAGGCCTGCTCGAATCCTCCCTCGTAGGTCCGGACCGCGGGAGCGGCCAGGGGGCCGATGTGCAGTTGGGCAGCTATGGCCTGATCGCCATTCAACTGGAGGAACTGGTAGAGCGAGCCGTTCTCATCGGTGAGGGTCGGCTCACGCACGGCATCGCCAAAGTTGAAGAGGACGCGCGTGCCGCTGAAGATTCCATGACGCGGCTTGAGCGCGTAGTACGTAACACCCGCGCGCGGAGACGTTTGCACGCCGAACAGCGAATAATGCTGGAGGCTGCCGCCAAGGTTGTAGAAGAACCTGTTCTTGAAATCGCCCTGCACCGCCGGCCAGGTAGTCGTAATTGGTTCGTTCGGTCACGTCGTGGGTTGCGTAAGAGGGCACATTCTGCACGCCGCGTTCGTCTTCAAAACGAAATCCGGCCAGCGCGGAGAGATGGGGCGTGAAACGGTAAGTGCCCTGGTAAACGACTTCATCGCGATTGGAAACGAGTTGGTCCTGAAACGGATACGTCTGGGCATAGTCAAGCACGGCCTGTCCGCTTGTGGAATAGCCATTTGCGCCGGTAATAGTAACCGGGTAGCCCAGGCTGTCGCCAAAGGCGTCGAAGTCGCCGCTGCCGCTTTGAGTCCACAGGGAAAACTGCTCGCGCTTGCGAGCCAGGCCGTAGCGCACGAAGTTGTGGAAGTCGGCCGTGGTCTGGTTGTCGATGGAAGCGCCGACGTAGAGGTCCTGATCCTTCTGCGTGGCCTGATCCGTCACGTGATAGAAGTTCCATGCATTGGGGACGCCCACGCTCGAGACACCCCAATGGACGGTGCCGCGAATCTGCGTGGTCCCGTTGGGCTGCCAGCCGAAATTCCCCGCCGACGTGGCCACGTGATAACGGTCGTTGGGCAAGTCATTGTCAGTCTGGAACCAACTGAAGGCACCCAGGTAGTCGAACTTGTTGTAGCTCCCAGCGAGCTGAGCCTCTTCATGGGAGGTGTAGAAATTGCCCCCGTCGGCGGCCAGAAACAGCGATGGAAAGCTGGTGGTGCCGCGAGGAGTGGTGAGGCTGACGACGCCGCTGGCCGCATCGGCACCATAGAGATTCGAATTCGGCCCGCGATACACCTCGGCCCTTTCAAGACCGGTGGTGGTATGGGTTCCAAAATCGAAACGGCCGCCAAGGTCGCCGGCGCTGACGCCGTCCACGAGGATCTTGTTGTCATCTGAATCGCCGCCGCGAATGAACAGAGAACCCTGCGAGCCGCGCTGTCCAATCTGCACCGAGGCAGTGCCGGGCATCAGTCGCAAAGCGCTGACCATGTCGTCCCGCGTGGCAAGGTCCACGGGGCCAAGGACGCTGGTCGCAGAGCTGGTCTGAGCCTGGGGTGTGGGCGTACCGGTGGCAGTGACAACGATCGATTCGCGCACCCACTCCGGTTCCAGCACCATGTTGCGCTCGATAGAGTCGAGCCGGCCGGCGTAGAAGCCGGGGGTCTCCAGCTGGCGAAAGTCTTTTGCGGATACCACAATATAAAAGCGCCCGGTGAGTCCGGTGAGGATCTCATAGCTGCCGTCGGCGTCCGGAAACAGCGGATCCGGTTACCTGCCCATTGTTGAGGAGCGCGACGGTCGCGCCCTTGACCCTGGCGCCGGAAATATCGGTGACGACTCCGCGCACAGACGCAGAATTAGCAGTGCCAAAGAAGCAGACTGCCAAGATCAGCAAGATGACGGTGGGGCGGCCGGCGAGGCCGAAAGGACGAGCAAAAAGGCGGACAGATCGACCGCGCGGAAATACAGAAGGCATCCTGGCTCCTTCGTTCCCCTCGGAACGCAAGCGGTTGGGGCGCCGAGGACCGGTCTCCTGACTTGCGCCTTCTCCAGCCACCTTCCCAAAGTCAAGCCGCGGCTCATCTTCAGTGGCGAACGGGCCTTCCGCGTGCGGGCGGAGAAGTCCGGACTGGTGTCCTGCCCTGGACCAAACGACGGCCCACGAAGCAGGTGCGCTCACAGTTGCGGGGCAGTGGCGGAATTACACCGCCTTCCCGAAGCATCCAGGCGATTGCTGTTGATAAATTCGATCGCTCATCTGGCGAGCGATCACCGTGTCATCAAACGATCTTCGATGACATCAACATTTATAAAGGCCGGAGCGCTGCGAAGTCAAAAAAGACCGAGTGCTTCTGAAGCGAGGAATTGGGGGAAGGAATGAGTGGTGACCCCGGGCTGATTCGAACAGCCGACCTGCGGTTTAGGAAACCGATGCTCTATCCATCTGAGCTACGGGGCCACATACCAACAGGTTAGCATTTCGAAAGCTCAGAGAGTTAGGTACGCCTGGGAGGTGCGCTTCAACGAATGGATTCGGGGGCGAAACGAGATCAGACGATGATCGAGTCCCTACCATTCACAGATTGAATTGCGGCCCCCCGGAACATTGCTCCGAGGAGCCGTACACCCGCCCTGGTCCAGCCCTCCCCAGGGATAAACGGGGGCGGATGATGAGAGATTATCGCGGTTGAATAAATAGAAGTATTGCGCTGTGGCAAGTAAGTGAAAAACGATACCGCATCCCTCGGAATGTGATTCGGAATGCGCCGAACCTATGACCACCGGGTGATAAGGATCATTCGGGAGGATCGTTTGGGAGTTCCTCGGTGGGGAGAACGAGACTACTCTCATTAATGTGACTAACTTCTTATCGCCCAGGTCATGTTGCATCGCTAAGGGCTTCAGGCAACAGCAGGCTGAAAACCAACGTACTCGAAAGGTTAGACGAGTTGCATGAAGATTGCTCACGTGGTGGACAGCATGGAGGTGGGCGGCGTCGAGACCCTCGTGTCGCAGATGTGCCGTTTGCAGCGGGAACAGGGGCACGATCCGTGCGTGTATGTGATTTCGGGCTTGGGAGTACTCGGGGAGAAGTTGCGGAGAGACGGTTTCGTCGTGCAGCCCCACATGGGCCGGCACTTGGCCGGTGCTACGCAGAACTTTTTCCGAGCCTTCAACGAGTCTCGGCCCGAAGTCGTCCATCTACATAACCCCACTCCGACGATCTATGCGGCATTCGCAGCCAGAATGGCAGGCGTGGCCAGCGTTGTATCAACGCGACACAGCCTGGTTTCCCCGCCACTCAGACTGGCCGCTGGAGTTGAGGTACGCCATTGCAGCTACCTGTTGCGACTGGGTTGTCGGAGTCTGCGACGCAACGACCAACAACTTGAGGAACCTTCACACTGTTCCATTGGGAAAGATTGCACGGGTTTACAACGGCACTGTACCCATCCAGCGTGTAGAGAAAGAGCAGTGCCCGTCAAAGAGCGGATTCACACTTGTTTCTGTCGGCCGGCTGGCGCCGGTAAAAAACCACGCTCTGCTGCTCAATGCTTTTCGCGCTGCGCATTCGGCCATGCCCGGTTTACAACTGTGGATGGTAGGCGATGGAATTGAACGCCCAAGGCTGGAATCCCTCGCCAGCGAATTGGGTCTTACCAACAGTGTGACCTTCTGGGGGCAGCAACTTGACGTTGCCCCATTCTTCTCGGCGGCGGATGCGTTCATTATGTCTTCGAAGTCTGAAGGGCTGCCGATCTCACTCTTACAAGGCTTCTCCCTGGGACTGCCCGCAATCGTCACCGACGTGGGAGGAATGGCGGAGGTCGTTCGCCAGGCGAAGGCGGGAATTACGGTATCCGCAACAGATGCTTCAGAGATGGCTGCCGCAATTCTGCGGCTGGCAGGCAGTGAAAAAGAGCGAAAGCAGTACTCGATGAACGCGGAGGCATCGTTCTTCGCACGCTTCACTCTCGAGACTATGTTTGATGCCTACACCAGTCTCTATCGGAATTCCCGGCGAAGCCCTCGCGCCCGACCGCAGGAGCGCAGAAAGCTGATTTCTAAGGCGGGCCTGGTCTTTTGCCAGGAGCCAATCTCCGAACTACGGAATCGTTACGGTCACCTCGTTGGACGGACTGCTCTGTGCTCCGGCACTGTCGACACTCGTAACGTAGTAAGTGTAAGTCGTGCTAGCTGTAACGGCCAGGTCCACGTAGGCGGTTGTAGTTGATGAACTCAGGAGTTGAAACGAAGGATTGCTCCCCGTCCCACGGTATATGTCGTACTCAGTAACTGGAAGCGGCGAGTTTGTTGGCGCAACCCAACTCAAACTCACCCGGTGCTGGACCGCCGTGCCTGTGCCGTTTAGATTGACTGCGCTCGTAGTGCCTGCCGTTGAATTGCTCGTGAACGTGAGTGTACCCGAGGTCGGGCCTACTGCGGTTGGATCGAACTGCACCTGAATTGTGATTGCGATCGTCGGACTCAGGGTTACTGGAAATGTTGCACCGGAGTAGCTAAACCCGGAACCGGCGAGACTTGCAGCACTCACTGTTACCGGTGACGTGCCTGACGAAGTGAGCGTCACTGGCAGAGTAACGATCGTTCCCACCGGATCGCTACCGAAACTCAGGTTCGTGGTGCTTAACGTGAGCACTGGATTGGCGGCCTGTGTCCCGGTGCCGCTGAGACTGACCATGTTTGTGCTGCCAGACGTGGAGTTACTGGAAATTGTGATGGTTCCGCTGGCCGCTCCCGCCACCGTGGGATCGAAGCTTACCTGAAGAGTCACCGTTTGCCCCGGGTTCAACACGGTCGGAAACGATCCTCCCGCAATCGCAAAACCTGCACCGGAAAGACCCACAGAGTTGACTGTCACCGCCGCCGTTCCCGACGAGGTCAGGGTCAGAGTCTTGCTCGAGGCCGTATTCAGCGTCACGCTGCCAAAGGCAAGAGTGCTGGCGCTCACCGTCAGCTGTGGTGTCAAGGCCTGTGTCCCGGTGCCGCTGAGACTGACCATGTTTGTGCTGCCAGACGTGGAGTTACTGGAAATAGTGATAGTTCCGCTGGCCGCTCCCGCCACCGTGGGATCGAAGCTCACCTGAAGCATCACCGTTTGCCCCGGGTTCAACACCGCCGGAAACGATCCTCCCGAAATCGCAAAACCTGCACCGGAAAGACCCACAGAGTTGACTGTCACCGCCGCCGTTCCCGACGAGGTCAGGGTCAGAGTCTTGCTCGAGGCCGTATTCAGCGTCACACTGCCAAAGGCAAGAGTGCTGGCGCTCACCGTCAGCTGTGGTGTGGCAGGCCGATGTCCCGGTGCCGCTGAGACTGACCATGTTTGTGCTGCCAGACGTGGAGTTACTGGAAATAGTGATGGTTCCGCTGGCCGCTCCCGCCACCGTGGGATCGAAGCTCACCTGAAGCATCACCGTTTGCCCCGGGTTCAACACCGCCGGAAACGATCCTCCCGAGATCGCAAACCCTGCACCGGAAAGACCCACAGAGTTGACTGTCACCGCCGCCGTTCCCGACGAGGTCAGGGTCAGAGTCTTGGTCGAGGCCGTATTCAGCGTCACACTGCCAAAGGCAAGAGTGCTGGCGCTCACCGTCAGCTGTGGTGTCAAGGCCTGTGTCCCGGTGCCGCTGAGACTGACCATGTTTGTGCTGCCAGACGTGGAGTTACTGGAAATAGTGATAGTTCCGCTGGCCGCTCCCGCCACCGTGGGATCGAAGCTTACCTGAAGCATCACCGTTTGTCCCGGGTTCAACACGGCCGGAAACGATCCTCCCGAAATGGCGAAACCTGCACCGGCAAGACCCACAGAGTTGACTGTCACCGCCGCCGTCCCCGACGAGGTCAGGGTCAGAGTCTTGGTCGAAGTCGTATTCAGCGTCACGCTGCCAAAGGCAAGAGAACTGGCGCTCACCGTCAGCTGTGGTGTCGAAGCCTGTGTCCCGGTGCCGCTGAGACTGACCATGTTAGTGCTGCCAGACGTGGAGTCACTGGAAATAGTGATAGTTCCGCTGGCCGCTCCCGCCACCGTGGGATCGAAACTCACCTGAAGCATTACCGTTTGCCCCGGGTTCAACACGGCCGGAAACGATCCTCCCGCGATCGCAAAACCCGCACCGGCAAGACCCACAGAGTTGACTGTCACCGCCGCCGTCCCCGACGAGGTCAGGGTCAGCGTCTTGCTCGAGGCCGTATTCAGCGTCACACTGCCAAAGGCAAGCAAGTTGCCGCTGATTGTCAATTGAGGAGTGGCGGCAGCAACCCCTGTACCGCTGAGACTGACCATGTTTGTGCTGCCAGAGTTGGAGTTACTGGAAATAGTGATAGTTCCGCTGGCCGCTCCCGCCACCGTGGGATCGAAGCTCACCTGAAGCATCACCGTTTGCCCCGGGTTCAACACGGCCGGAAACGATCCTCCCGAAATGGCGAAACCTGCACCGGCAAGACCCACAGAGTTGACTGTCACCGCCGCCGTTCCCGATGAGGTCAGGGTTAGAGTCTTGCTCGAGGCCGTATTCAGCGTCACACTGCCAAAGGCAAGAGTGCTGGCGCTCACCGTCAGCTGCGGTGTCGAAGCCTGTGTCCCGGTGCCGCTGAGATCGACCGTGTTTGTGCTGCCAGAGGTGGAGTTACTGGAAATAGTGATGGTTCCGCTGGCCGCTCCCGCCACCGTGGGATCGAAACTCACCTGAAGCATCACCGTTTGCCCCGGGTTCAACACGGCCGGAAACGATCCTCCCGCGATCGCAAAACCTGCACCGGCAAGACCCACAGAGTTGACTGTCACCGCCGCCGTTCCCGACGAGGTCAGGGTCAGAGTCTTGCTCGAGGCCGTATTCAGCGTCACGCTGCCAAAGGCAAGAGTGCTGGCGCTCACCGTCAGCTGTGGTGTCAAGGCCTGTGTCCCGGTGCCGCTGAGACTGACCATGTCTGTGTTGCCAGACGTGGAGTTACTGGAAATAGTGAGAGTTCCGCTGGCCGCTCCCGCCACCGTGGGATCGAAGCTCACCTGAAGCATCACCGTTTGCCCCGGGTTCAGCACGACCGGAAACGATCCTCCCGCGATCGCAAAACCTGCACCGGCAAGACCCACAGAGTTGACTGTCACTGCAGCGGTTCCCGATGAGGTCAGGGTCAGAGTCTTGCTCGAAGTCGTATTCAGCGTCACACTGCCAAAGGCCAGCGAGTTGCCGCTCACTGTCAATTGAGGAGTGGCGCCAGCAACTCCTGTGCCGCTGAGACCGACCATGTCTGTGCTGCCAGAGGTGGAGTTACTGGAAATAGTGAGAGTTCCGCTGGCCGCTCCCGCCACCGTGGGATCGAAGCTCACCTGAAGCATCACCGTTTGCCCCGGGTTCAGCACGACCGGAAACGATCCTCCCGCGATCGCAAAACCTGCACCGGCAAGACCCACAGAGTTGACCGTCACTGCAGCGGTTCCCGATGAGGTCAGGGTCAGAGTCTTGCTCGAGGCTGTATTCAGCGTCACACTGCCAAAGACCAGCGAGTTGCCGCTGATTGTCAACTGAGGAGTGGCGGCAGCAACTCCTGTGCCGCTGAGACTCACCATGCTGGTGCTGCCGGTCGTGGAGTTACTGGAAATAGTGATGGTTCCGCTGGCCGCTCCCGCCACCGTGGGATCGAAGCTCACCTGAATGGTCAAAGTTTGACCAGGGTTGAGAGTGGCAGGAACTGACACGCCGGCGATTGAGAATCCCGTCCCGGACACACCGACGGAGTTGACGGTAACCGGCCCTGTGCCGGAGGAGGTCAACGTGATCGATTGGGTCATGGTTGAATTCAGTGCCGTGCTGCCAAAGTTCAGAGTCGATACGCTTACATCCAGTTGCGGTGTGACCGTAATCATTCCCTGCCCCGTAATCGAAGCCGAAGCCAAGTTCTGATTCGAACCATCCACAGCCGTCAACTGACCCGTGAAATCTCCCTGGCTGGACGGCGCAAACGTAACCGCAACGACTTGAGAAGCGCCTGGCGCTAAGGTGAACGGCATCGGGGTAACGCCCGCTAGGGAAAACGCCTGCCCGGAAATCGTGAGACCTCCAATGCTCAACGTCGTTGTTCCTCGATTCTCCAGGGACACATTACTTCTCAAGGTCTTGCCGACAGGCACACTACCAAAGGCAATGGCGCCCGGTGAAAGCCGAAGTTCACCCGAAGCAGCATTCAGAACGTATCCACCACACCCGCAAAGAATGCAGGACAACGACAGCATCACCGCGAAGCAGCACTGCAAAATCGCGCCGTAACATGGCCCAACAGGATCTCTCTTGGCGCCGCAATGTGTCTCGATAATACGTACACTACGCAAATCAATTTCATCCGGGCTAGTGAGGCAGCGCACGGAGGGAGCAACGCTTTCGGGTGTCACTATATATCCCCTCTGGAATAGTCCGCTTCACAAGGCAAGACAAACAGAATGTGAGCAAAATCTCTCCTGGTCGCGATCTATCGACCGCCGTCTTTGTGGAGAGGCTTGGTTCGCTGGATAATCCGATTACGTCAAACCTGGGGGCGCAAGGCTCGGGTTCACCAATGTTTAATGCTTCTATGTAACGAGAGCCACGAGGCAACCACGAAGTGAATGTGCAATACAAATATGGGTGTTGCGTTTCTCGGCATGAATATGCGATGTCACTGCTTTTCTTTCTTTGATCCTGCTCAACATATCATATTCATCGGCCAGTCTACAGTTTCTAGTAGTTAGATTGCTGGTTCGAGCAGTCTCCTGGCGCTTGCTATAGATAAAAATATATAGGGCCCATCCTCGGCAGTGCGTCATTCCTCAAGCTAAGCTGCTCGGAATTTTCCGTGCACGAACTGAAAGGGCCTCAGTATTTTATTTGCGGGAAAACAGGACCTTTCGTGACTAATGACTTTGCAGTCGTGATGAATGCCCAGCAATCTTTCAAAGAAAGCTAAACGGGCCGCTCCCGGCTACGATTACGGTCAACTGCACTGCGAATGGCCAGAATCCGTCCTATCAACTATTCATCGGGTTCGAAATGGGCCCGAACGCCGAGAACACGATAATGAGAAATTGCCGACTTGTTGACATATACCAGCTGGTTGTTGCTCCCCGCATCAGAGGGATGAAGCAAGAAACCGTCCCCCATCAGATGTTGGGCCGAATTATCGATTGTAGCTTCGATAATTTCGTTGTCTTCGAAGCGAATCTCGGCCCAGATTGCGCCGACGGATGGTCCATTCGTATAAAATCTCAGGTTTTTCCGTTTTGGATCGCCGCGAAACGACTTCACGAAAAAAACCGCTTTGATCTCCGTTAATTCGACCCGGACTGCTTCATTCGAAGTAAGGGAGTCGACCGTGATCGATGCCTCTTGATTTTGATTGGAGTCGTTGAAGAGACCTGCGATATCGGCATCACGTGGCAGGATAATGTGACCTCTGACAACCTCGCCCGAGCGGAGTTTGACCACGACCTTATGTTGCTTCGTCGATGACGAAGCAACATGGTCGGAGTCGAGTTTTTCGTCTTCGTCGAGCTTCGAATTCATCATCCGCCGGGACCTCCGTTGATTCGATCTTGTTGGTGACGCATTGGATCTTGCGCACGGGACATCAACCGACCTCAGCACATCGCCTCGGTGCGAGGCTCAACAATGCCGTATTGTCGAATTTTGTACAACAAGGCCTTGTAGCTGATTTCTAACTCGGCCGCCGTCTGCTTGCGCTTCCAATGATTTCGATGCAGTACGGTGGCAATCACCTCTGCCTCTGCTTCTCCTTTAAGGTTCCTCACCATTTTCTTGAGGCCCCCGACCGGGCTATTGTCTCTGGCGTTGCCGACCGGTGCGAACGTTGCTCCGTGATCCTGTGCAAGTTCGGCCGTCATCGCAAGCTCATCACCAAGGACCAGAAAGCGTTTGCAAAAGTTCTCGAGTTCGCGCAAATTGCCAGGCCACGGATAACGCAGGCATGTCGCCAGAAGGTCGCTGGACATGCTGATCGGGCGGCAGGCATATTTGTCCGCCATCCTCTGCATGAAGTACCGAATAAAATAAGGAATCTCTTCAGTACGCTCACGCAGCGGCGGGAGGTGCAGGGAAAACCCATTGAGGCGATAATAGAGATCCTCGCGAAAACGGCGAGCGGCGATCGCAGCTTTGATGTCGATGTTCGTAGCGGCGATCACACGGACATCAACCTTGATTGTGGTCCGGCCCCCAAGACGCGAGAAAGTCCCGTCTTGCAAAACCTGCAAAAGCTTCGCCTGGAGAGCCGGCGGCATCTCTCCAATTTCATCCAGGAATATGGTGCCGTGATCGCATAGTTCGAACTTCCCCGGTTTGGACTTGACGGCGCCAGTGAAGGCGCCCTGCTCATAACCGAGCAGTTCACTCTCCAGCAGATCGGCGGGCATTGCGGCGCAATTCACCTTCAGGAAAGTCCGGTTCGAACAGCTCGACATCTTGTGGATGTACTGAGCCAGTACCTCTTTGCCCGTTCCGCTTTCTCCCAGGATGAGGACGGGCATGTCAACACGCGCGATTGTAGCGCATTGCGCGGCGATGGCTTTCATCCGGTCGCTGCTGAAGACGAATGAATTGGTGGGTGACAGCGTGATTTCGTGTACCTGCCGGTTCTCTCCGGCGATGGGAGACTTCACCCAGCGCCGCAGCGATGATTTAAGTTCACTCCGGTCAAAAGGCTGAAGGAGTACATCGACCGCGCCCATCTTCATCGCCTGAACCACAGAGTGGGGATGGTACGAGCAGGACAGCGCAATTGCAGGAACGGTGGGGCTCGATTGGCGGAACCAGGCTAGTGCCGGTGCGCCCTGTCTCGCTTCCATCCGGGTGTTGATGAAAGCAACGTTGGGACGAAGTCCGCGTTCCAACTCGGCACTGGCAGCGGCCACACTGCCGAAGGCAGATACATGACAAGCTTCCCGCATCAACATCGATTGAAGGTGTTCAGAAACTTCCTGTTCATCCTCCATCAATAGTGCATGAATGCGTCCGTGATTTTCTGGGAAAACAGGCAAGAGCGACGCGTGCGCGCCACCCATGTGCATCAAGCCAAGGTCATTCATGATTCCCCTTACGTTGCTCGGGTCATCGCATCCGTCGAATTCTGAACCTGATCGGGGGGGTCGATCAAGGGCAATGATGGTGCGTCTACGGCCAAAGCAACCGAAAAAAAACAATCAACAATGCAGTACAGCCGTGGAGCTCTCATCGTGTTCGAGAGCCAGCATCGATAAACAGAGTGTGAACCATACCCGTGGCACGAGTACAATGGGCCAAATCACCAGGAAAACCAGAGCACAACGAACCAATTCCACGGTGCTCTGCTGCTTCGTAGCGTACCTTGCGTACCAGAAAAGGGCCCAGAATGAGGGGGAGGCCTGTTCGAATCATAGGAAGACAGGTTGCTAATGTCAACACCTGACCTGTAAATAAATGTCAACACCCAACATGTAAATTACGTAAGGTGATCTAAGTTACCGCGGTATGCAATTTAGTGTAGTTACCGATGTATCACGACCAAGTATTTCCTAATTCGAAAGGCAACCAAATAAGCTCCGACGCAATGCGAGATGAAGGTTAAAGATCGCGGACCCCTAAAGCAAAACGCTCGTAAAAACACCACGCGAGTCATGGTCAGAACATGGCGCGGCCGTTCTGCAACTTTCGGGAATGCGCCCAGGTCAGCAACGAACAATCTTGTCCGATTCAATCCCCCTGGTCGCGTTTCGGGTATCAATGACTAACTTTGCCTGTGAGACGATTTGCGGATAGTCATAGGACGAATGATCGGTCGCGATCAGGACTGCGTCGTATTGGGACACATCGTCCATGGAGGCTGAATCCATGTTCAGTTCGTAATGCCGCCCTTTACCAACATGCGGAAAGAATGGATCGTTGTAGTCTGCATGCGCTCCGGCCCGCCGCAGAAGTTCGATGATGGTCAAAGATGGCGACTCGCGCAGATCGTCGATGTCTCTTTTGTATGCGACACCGAGCACGAGGATCCGGGATCCTTTCAGTGATTTTCGATTTTCGTTGAGAGCCTCGGACGTGCACTGAACGACAAAATAGGGCATGTTGGCATTCACTTCTCCGGCCAACTCGATGAATCTGGTGCGAAAGTCGAATGCTCTCGCCTTCCACGACAGATAAAAGGGGTCAACCGGAATGCAATGGCCGCCCAAACCGGGACCTGGATAGAAAGGCTGGAATCCAAAGGGTTTCGTTTTGGCGGCGTCGATAACTTCCCAGATGTCGATACCCATACGCATACACAATTGCTTGAGTTCATTGACCAGGGCTATGTTCACGCATCGATAGATATTCTCGAGCAACTTGGTCATCTCCGCCACGGCGGGCGTTGAGACCGGAACAATGTGCCTGAATGCTATGGCGTACAGTTCAGTCGCGAGGTCGGTGCTGAACTGGTCCACGCCCCCGACAACCTTTGGCACATCCCGGCGTTCGAAGTTCGTATTACCAGGGTCTTCGCGTTCCGGGGAGAAGGCTAAGAAAATGTCATCTTTTGAGGCGGTATTGCGACTCACTTTGAGGTGAGCACAGTTCGCCGACTCCAGAATGGGTAAAACCACCTCTTCAGTCGTTCCCGGGTACGTCGTACTCTCGAGGACGATCAGTTGCCCCGCGCGCAAATACGGCGCGATACTGAAGGCCGTCTCGCGGATGAATCTCAGGTCAGGCTCCTGATTCTCGTTGAGCGGCGTAGGCACGCAGAGGATGATAACGTCCACTTCGGCGATGTGGGAAAGGTCGGTAGTGGCGTGAAAGCCACGATCGCGGGCAGCTGAAATCTCTTCTGGCGCGATGCGCCAGATGTACGACCTGCGGCTGAGAAGCTTCTCAACCTTCGTCGAATCGATGTCAAAACCCTCCACGACCACATCGTTGTTTGAGAATAAGAGTGCTAAAGGCAGGCCTACATATCCGAGCCCAACGATGCCAATACGCACCGTGCGGCTCCGAATGAGCTGCATGGTGGCTGCATAGTTAGCCGAATGCACAACAGATGTGCTTCCCATTGTTATTCATCCTTTGCTTGAGACCCATGTCGAACAAGAGTCTAGTGGACAGATCGAGGTATGCAATTCGGATTCCATCTGCTCAGCATGAGCATGACGACCCGGTTCAGCGCCAGTGAGCGGGCGCAAGTCGATTCAACTGTGCAACGTCTTGCATCCGTCACCCGCCTCCATTGGTCGTGCCGGTCGTTGCACGAAATCTCGGATGGGTTTGGTCCACAAACTCCAAGGCAGTGAACTATTTTTCCCAACGGCAAAATTATTCCCTTTCCAGACTTCGTGAACCGGGCTTCGAGGGCCGCCTGGTCGGGTGAATCGACCCCACGACCTTTTGCGGGCGAATGCGGACCCATTTGGTCAGAGTGGCCACCAAATTGCCATAGCTGTCATGAACAAGCGCCACGATCTGTGAGGGAAAATGATCAATAGAGCAGAAAATGCAGCAGAGACCGCCGGCATATCTGTGCAGAACGTTCATGCACTTCCGCGTTTCTCAAGTCGGGAAGTTCTGAACCGCCATCGCACCCCGCGGCGCGAAGTTCTCGGTGTCGGGGTTGTGGGCTATGGCTACTGGGGCCCCAATGTTGTGCGCAACTTCCACTCGCAAGAAAACTCGCGTGTTGTGATGGTCTGCGACCGTCGGCCGGATGCGCTTGCCAGAGTCTCTCGCGCCTACCCCGAGATCGAGGTTGTGAACGACCTGGATCTTGTGCTTCATTCCCCGGCTATTGACGTAGTCGCAATTGTGACTCCCGTGATGACGCATTACGAATTGGCGAAGACAGCTCTCGAGAACGGGAAGCATATATTTGTCGAGAAGCCGTTCACCTTTAACTCCAGGCAAGCGGAGGAGTTGATCGAACTCGCCGACCGGAAGCACCTCAAGATCATGGTGGACCATACGTTCCTGTTTACGGGCGCGGTGCGAAAGATCAAACAGCTATTGGACGCCGGGGAGTTAGGTGACCTCTACTATTACGACACAATGCGTGTGAACCTCGGACTCTTCCAACACGATGTCAACGTCGTGTGGGATCTGGCGCCGCACGACCTTGCGATCATGGACTACGTGCTGGAGGCCCAGCCGTTGGCGGTCGTAGCGACGGGACAGAAGCACGTAAACCACGTGGAAGACATCGCATTCATCACCGTGTTTTATCCCAACAAGCTTATCGCGCATGTAAATGTGAATTGGCTCTCTCCTGTGAAAGTGCGGACTACGCTGCTGGGAGGCGATAAAAAAATGTTGATCTGGAACGATCTGGAGTCGGACGAAAAGATCCGCATCTACGATCGGGGAGTCAATCTAGCCACCAGAGAAGGCGTTTACGATCTGCTCGTAAGTTATCGCTCGGGAGATATGTGGGCCCCGCATGTAGAGAACCTTGAAGCGCTTGCGCTCGAGATCGCGCATTTTAATCGCTGCATTCTCGATGATAGTCCAGTTATTAATGACGGCCTCGCTGGTTTACGAGTCGTAAAGATCCTGGAAGCAGCGAATCACTCACTTGCAAATCGTGGAATGGAAGTCACGATATGAATGATTATTTGAGCATTGCCCCGGATGTGAAACTTGGCCCAGGCGTTAAACTATCGCGTTTCATCAACTTGTATGGATGCGAGATTGGAGAGAACACGAAGATTGGAGCGTTTGTCGAGATTCAGAAGAACGCTATCGTGGGATCCAATTGCAAGATTTCCAGTCACACTTTTATCTGCGAAGGGGTGCAGATCGATAGTGACGTCTTCGTCGGCCACAACGTGACATTCATCAACGATTCATACCCGCGGGCCACCACCCCAACGGGCAGAATGCAGACCGATCAGGACTGGAATGTGGAACGGACCTGGGTGCAGCGGGGTGCTTCGATCGGGTCAGGCGCCACAATTCTCTCCAACATCGTCATAGGAGAGAATGCGGTCATCGGCGCTGGCAGCGTAGTCACGCGAGATGTCCCGGCCAACGCCATCAGTGTTGGGAATCCAGCTCGTGTGCTGCGATACGTCGATAAAACGATACCCCTGAACACCAACAACTGAACCCCGGTGCGGTGCTCGAACTCTCCAGGTAGATGGTGGGTTGTGGCGTGAGAGGCCCGGGAACAAAGGGAACATATCCACGCATTCCGGCTCACGAGGAAGGAATTTTCCTCTCCTTTAAGAAGGAGTCTTCCGTTCCACAGTCGATTAGCCCGGCTCTCGAGCCGGCGGGTCCCTGGCGAACGTTCTACCGGCGCAAGGTCACCGGACGGATGGGCGACGGGGGTCAGATGGAGCACCCGCTGCCATCCGGGCCTACCGTGCGCTTGACGAATTGAGTACTACGCTCAGTGAGCGAGAAAAGATGAATAAAGAACTGATGGAAAATATCGACCGCGCCTACGAGCAGCCGCACTGGTATGCGGTATACACATTCCCAAATCGCGAGAAGTTGGTGGCGGCGCACTTTGCGAGCCGCGGGATAGAGCACTTCCTGCCGCTGTTTGAATCCGTGAGGGAGTGGAGCGACCGTCGTGTCGAACTGCTCATGCCTCTCTTTCCGGGATATCTTTTTGTATTTACCAGTCTCAGACATAGGCTTCCGGTTATTACCGTGCCCGGCGTGGTGCGCCTTGTAAACGTCGCGGGGCAACCCGTCCCATTGGCGACTAACGTTATCGAGACTCTTCGCCACGGGATTAGGCGCTTAGAGGCGGAGCCCTTCCCCTATTTAACTGTCGGACAACGTGTATCAATCTGTGCGGGCCCATTGAAGGGTTTGACCGGTGTTCTCCTGCGCCGAAAATCGGGACCTCGTGTAGTTGTGTCGATCGAGGCTATTGAAAGGTCTTTCCTTGTCCACGTGGCGGCTTCTGATCTGATCCCCATCGGACAGATTGATAGGCTCAATGCCGTACACGCGAATGTCCCCGATCAACGTAAATCCAGGCCAAATTCTCCGGGAGTCTGCTGAATCCAGCCTCCGGACTTTTAACCCCGGAAGCGGTGTCCCTAACCGCCGCGATTGAGCATTATCCATATTTATTGGATACGACAGTGGAAAGACTTTTCCCCCCTCCGGTTTTAACTTTTCCACTCGCACGCACATAACACGGTTCGTTCTGGCGGTCAAATGACGGCATGCAGTTTGGACGTTGAATCTGCAGGCTTTATGGGCGAATTCGATTCGACTCGCGCTCAACTGTTTGGAATACGGATTGCATCGATGACTGGCAAAGGCATCCATCTGTGTAGCGGTGAGTCGCTCACCGCTAACTTCTGACTGGAGCCTCGACCTGGCGGTTTCGCCTCGTGGCTGGAAGTGTGGGGTCCCTGCGGATGGGACTCATGGGGCGAAGCTGTAGATAACCGGAACGTCAGACCTTTTTCCTTGGAAAATAAACATGCCCGAAGAATTAGAAGACCAGAGCACGCAGCAGTTCGATATAGGGCGCTACCTTGAAGTACTGCGTCGGTGTCACATTCTTTTCCTGACTTTGGTGCTTGTGGTCTGGGCGGCAGTTTGGGCATCCAGCTGGTTTTTGCCAGCCCGGTATAAGTCGAGCACGCTCATCCTGGTGGAAGCGCCGACCATGCCGAAGGACTATGTGCGTCCCAATGTGACTGACAATCTACAGGACAGACTGCAAAGCATTTCGCAGCAAATTCTCAGCCGGACGCGCTTGCTCCTGATCATCGATAAGCTCCACCTCTACCAAAACGCGCCTCATGTGCTCACGCCCGACGCAAAAGTCGAGAGGATGCGCAAGGATATCGATATCGAGCTGGTGCGCGACCCCGGCAACGTGATCACGGCATTCAAGGTGTCTTATTTTGCACCGGACCCGCATGTCGCTCAGCAGGCAACCAGCGAACTCACAGCTTTGTTCATCGCAGAGAATCTCAAGGTCCGCGAGCAGCAATCGAAAAACACGACGGAATTCATTGGGGATCAGTTGGAGAACGCACGTACCACCCTCGCTAACCAGGAAGCCAAGGTTCGGGCGTTTCAGGCAGCTCACGTGGGGGAACTACCCTCTCAGCAGGCGAGCAATCTCCAGATACTGAGCGGGCTGCAGTCGCAGTTGCAAAACGAACAGGACGCTCTGAATGCCGCCAGACAACAAAGCGTCTACCATCAATCGTTGATTGAGCAATACCGCACCTTGCAAGGACCAAGGCAAACCGTCACAGGAGTCCCGGGCGGACTGCCGGCAATTGATCAGCGGCTCGATACATTGAGGTCAAAGCTCGCGGATCTCAGCACGCGCTATACGGACAGCCACCCTGAGGTCAAGGAAGTAAAAGCCGAGATCGCCAAGACCGAAAAGGTGAAAGAGCAGCTGATACTCAGTCTGAAAGACGAGGCCAATCGGAAAGAACATGGCAAGGACGCCCAGGCGTCGGATGCAACCAGACCCCACGGCAAACACGTTGTTGCTGCAGCTTCAGAGCCAATTGCATGGCGATAAAACCGAAATCTCGAATCGCGAACAGTCAATTGGCAACCTTAAAACCAGGATCAACGAATATCAGGCGCGCCTGAACGGAGAACCCGGTGTAGAGCAGCAGTTGGCGGACTTGACTCGCGGCTACGAGCAGTCGCAGGCGAACTTTAACGATCTTCTCAAGAAACAAAACGATTCGCAGATGGCGACAAGTATGGAGCAGATGCAGCAAGGCGAACGGTTCACGATGCTCGATCCTCCCAGTCTTCCGCTGAAACCAGACTCTCCGAACCGACTAACAATGTGTGGCCTTGGATTTGGCGCTGGTCTGGCGCTGGGAGTTTTCGTGGTTGTTTTCTTAGGGTTCTTCGACGATCGTCTCCACAATGATCGCGAAATCAAAAAGCTGCTTCCGGTTCAAGTGATCTCTGAGATTCCAGAGATGTCGAATCCCTCGGACGAGAAACGGAACAGACGAAAAACCGTCCTCGGCTGGGCCTTCGCCGCGGTTGTCGTCTTTACCATCCTTGCTGGAACCGCATTCAGCTATTTGCACTCTTAGGATTCTGTCGCAATGTATAAAGCGTTCTTCGGTCTTACGCGCAATCCGTTTGATCTGACTCCGGATCCCAATTGCTTCGTCTCCACGAGACGACATAATGAGGCGCTGGCCGCGCTTTATTACGGCGTTCGCTGGCACAAGGGCTTTGTTGTCGTCACCGGAGAAGTGGGCACCGGAAAGACGCTTCTGCTGCGTTGCCTGCTCCGGCTGCTGAAAGACAGCAAAGATATCGCTTACGCGTACGTCTTTAATGGCCGGCTCTCGCCGACGGAGTTCCTGCAGTACATTCTGGCCGACTTCGGCCTTCCCGCTGCCGGCAAGAATAAGGGCGAAGTGCTCCTCGATCTGGGCCAGTTTCTGGTTTCGCGTGGTGCACAAAAGCTCACCACTGTTCTGATCATCGATGAAGCGCACCATCTTTCTGAGGACATCCTCGAGGAAATTCGCCTGCTCTCGAATCTGGAGACAGTCGACGACAAACTTCTGCAAATCGTCCTGGTCGGACAACCAGAACTGGACGACAAGCTGGATTCGCTTGGCCTGAGGCAGCTCAAGCAGCGAATCGCTCTCCGCGCGCAACTCGTTCCGCTGGACGCTAGTGACACAAAGGAATACATCGAAAAGCGTTTACAGATTGCGGGTGTGAGTTTGCTGGCCGATCCTATATTTCCCGCTGATGCGATTGCAATGGTGTATCAACACTCGAAAGGCCTGCCGCGCCTCATCAATACGATCTGCGAGAATGCTCTCATTTCTGCGTACGCGCAGCAGCTTCTCGCCGTGACTCCGGAAATCATCGCCGATGTATCCCGGGAGTTCCGCCTCGATGTATGCTCGCGCGACATCCCACAAACGAACGGAACAGCCGAGATCGATGTCCACAAGGCCACAAGCATGCTTCTGGATCTCTTTTCCGGCCTGCGGCGACCTGCCGTCAACGGGTCGGGGTGCGGTACGGCTGTTGCCGCGGACAGGATCGAACATGAGCCATATATTTGACGCCTTGCAGAGGTCAGAAGCAAAACGAACAAAGTCAGAAGTACCGTTGTCGCTGGCCGGTATAGAGTTGCTGGAAAGCGCCGAGCGTGAGGCAGCCTCTCAATGGGTGTCGGAAACCGCCACACCAGACGCCGCGGGGCCTGAAGTTGAGCCCGCAAATCGTTTGTTTGGGGCTGACGGCTTTCAACGTGAGGCATCTTCGCCGGACGCACTTGCTGTGGCGGATGCATTATTGGCTGAGGAACGTCGTGAGTACTTCAGCCAATTCCAGACCCTGAAAGTATCTGCTGCTCAACATAGCCCGCTCGTCTGCCTCACCGACGTCGACAGTCCAGCTGCCGAAGCATTCCGCCTCCTCGGGGTGCGCCTGCGCCATCTTCGAACGAAACGCGAACTCAAGAGTATCCTGATCACGAGTGCCGTCCCCCAGGAAGGCAAGAGCCTGGTGGCCGCGAACCTGGCCTGCACACTCGCATCCGGAGCGCAACAAAAGGTTCTCCTCCTGGAGGGTGATGTGAGGCGGCCATCGCTCGCGCATCTCTTCGAACTTCCGAATGTGGCGGGACTCTGCGATTACCTTAAAGGCGATCGCAGTCTGACAGCGAGCCTGTACCACCTGGAAGGTCCCGGCATTTGGTTCCTGCCGGCGGGAAACAAGCCCGGTAGCCCCCTGGAACTCATAGAGTCTCCGCAGTTGCCGGCTTTGATGGGGAAATTGAACTCCTGGTTTGACTGGATCATTATTGATTCTCCCCCTCAGTTGCCTTTCGCTGACACTACCGTGTGGAGTCGAGTGACGGACGGAATTCTCTTTGTCGCTCGCCGCGGTACGAGTGAGAAGCGCAAACTTGAGAAAGCGGTAGAAGCACTCGATCGGCACAAGTTGATCGGCGCAGTGCTGAATTCTTCTAACGGCACAGTCGACAGAGATTACTACTATTATCGGAAAGCGCCCGGGGCTTAGCGCAGTCGACGGCCGGGCAGACTGGTTCACTTTCTTGTTCTTCGTCGATTAAGCCGTCGAAGCGGACGAAGGAAATGCTTTTTCAACCGCGACAGTCTTTGTAGGTTTTTGAAACATGGGAAAAAGGATCGCAGTTATCGGTGGCGGAATCGTTGGTCTTTCGACGGCGTATCAGATCCTGCAGAGATTTCCGTCGGTTCAACTTTGTCTACTTGAGAAGGAAAGCGGTCCCGGTCGTCATCAGACCGGCCACAATAGTGGAGTTCTGCATTGTGGCCTCTACTATAAGCCTGGCTCAGCCAAGGCCCGACTCGCGGTTCAGGGTATTCGAACGATGGTTGACTTCTGTGCGCAGCACGACGTCCCCTACGAATTGTGCGGCAAGGTCGTGGTGGCCACAGAAGAAGAGGAGATTCCCCGCCTCAATGCCCTGTTTGAGCGAGGGAAGGCCAATGGCCTCGAAGGCCTCCAGTTGCTTGGTCCCGAGCAGATTCGCGAGTTCGAGCCACATGCTGCGGGGATTGCGGGTCTTCGCGTACCCCAGGAGGGGATCGTTGACTATACGGCTGTCGCAGAGACAATGGCGGCGGAAATCCAGAGATGTGGGGGCACGATCCACTTTTCATCGGAGGTCACGCAGCTCCGGGAAGCCGGTGGCTGGAGGATTCAAACTACAGGTGGTGAATACGAGGCCGATTTCATCATTAACTGCGCCGGATTGCAGTGTGACCGCGTCAGCCGCAAGGCAGGTGCCCGAGATTCAACGAAGATCATCCCATTCCGGGGTGAATACTACAAGCTGAGTTCCGATCGCCAACACTTGGTGCGAAATCTGATCTATCCAGTGCCCAATCCAAAATTTCCGTTTCTCGGAGTGCATTTTACCCGCTTGATTCACGGAGGGCTGGAAGCGGGGCCAAACGCGGTGCTGGCCTTCGCGCGCGAAGGATATCGGCACACCGATTTCTCGCTGCGCGACATGATCGAAACACTGACTTACCGGGGCTTTTGGAGATTTCTACTAAAGTATCCGTCCATGTGCTGGGCCGAATTCCTCCAATCCTTCAGCAAAGATATCTTCTGCCGTTCGCTCCAGCGCCTTGTGCCTGACATCCGTATAGGGGATCTCTCCCCAGGGGGCGCCGGCGTTCGCGCACAGGCGCTCTCCGCCGCTGGCGAATTGATACAGGATTTCCACTTCGTCCGCCAGCCACGCGCACTGCACGTCCTGAACGCTCCAAGCCCGGCTGCGACGGCCGCACTCGCCATTGCAGATGAGATCATCGATCTTGCCCGGGAAGCGATCACTGCCTGAAAATGCCGCTTTTGTCTTCCGTGTGAGGTCCAGGGTCTAGGATCCCCCCCGTGTGCTCACGTTCTTCGACGGGTTCGCCGGGGACCTTGCGGGGAAAGAGCAGCTTGGCGCCGCCGAGTTCATCCACCTTCGAAACCCCAGAAATGTTCCTTATTCCGGAAAACGCGTTCGCTTTTCTCTTTTGGGGGAACTTTTTTTCACTTTGCCTCCATACCGAACGAGCATAACCGCCCCGTATGAATGACATAACTGTGAGGCTGTTTTGGCTCGAGACATGCATACAAAGAGATGTACCTCGATGCATGGCTCTCGAGAACTGATTTGGGAGCTCTGAAAAAGCGACTCGATGTGAGTTGCCATGGCGAAGCCTTGTCCGGCTGACGCAACGACGCCAAACGAACAGGGAGTGTCACGGAGCTTAAATGAACGATCTGAACCGTCAAGTTTCGCCACGTTCAAATCCCGAAAGTGTCGTTGAAACGCCGCAATGGTTTGTTGCGTACACGTATCCGCGGCACGAGAGAGCGGTCGCAGATCAGCTCGACCACAAGTCGGTCGAGACGTTTCTACCCACGTTCATCGAAATAAGTCAATGGAGAGACAGACGGGTCAGCTTGGAAGTACCGCTGTTCCCAGGATACGTTTTTGCGCGGATCGCCGAACGGGAACGGGTGAAGGTGCTGTCCGTTCCGAGCGTTGTCCGGATGCTGTCGTACCGCCAGAAGCTAGCCCCGGTGAGCGACGACGAGATCAATACGATAAAACTCTGCATCAGCCGGAAGGTTAAACTGCGGCGGCACCCCTTCATTGCCATTGGTGATCTGGTAAGGGTGCGAGAAGGCGTGTTTGAGGGGCTGCAAGGGATCGTTGTACGTGAAAACAATAGATGCAAATTGGTCGTGAGCATCGGTCTTATCCAATCATCGGTGGCCATGGAGATCGACGCGCGGTCACTGGAATACGTGGGGCCTCCATTAGCCTCGATCGAGGCGCGCCCTGCCGGACATGCGCTTGCAAGCACGACGATTCGCAGTGCCGGGACTCTCTGAAACAGACCACGCAGTGCAAGCTTTGAGGGCCATTCGCACATTCAGTCCGCCGTGAGAATTGCCTTCGCCATTTGCGGCGTGTTTCAACACGTTTCCTTCACAACCCTGAAGCGACTCTTTTTGAACAAAGAGACCGCGTATGGCGAAGGCAGAACCTTCAAATGCAAAGGGTATGGTGATCCGTATGGCCGCCACTAAATCACAGCTATCTGGTAGATCCGCGTTGCCGAGAGAGAACGGCGCTGCCGTTCCTTCAGTGACCCAGGCAGTGACCCAGGATGCCAATCTTGCGGCTGAGGCCGCCTTCCTGCAAACCGTGCAGTGGGAGATCAGGCGCACGGAACGCTCGGGGCGCCCTTTCATGCTGGCGCTGATTAGAAGTGACGCCTTTGGAGGACAGAGCGGGCGACGAATTGTAAGTAACCTGGTGGCAGCGATTGAGGCTTCGACAAGGGAGACGGATCGGCTGGGCTGGTATGAACACAACAAGACACTGGGGATTATCCTGACGGAAATCGGTGAGACAAACGAAGCGAAGGTCAAGCTACTGGCTCAGAAGATCACTTCGGCGATGCAACAAGCGGTGAGCGCTCGCGAGTTCGGGAATCTAAGCCTGATTGTACGGCTATTCCCGCAACACTCGAGTTGGAGCGAAGCCGACGGATGGGATGACGACACCTTTCTCGGCTTGCAGCAGAAGCATGGCCCCGGGTCTCGAGCCATCATCTATAAACGCGCTATCGATATCGCCGGAAGCCTTTTGACCATGTTGTTTTTCCTCCCGGTCTTCGTGACACTTGCAATCCTCGTGAAGCTGACGTCGCGAGGGCCTGTGTTCTTTTGTCAGAAGCGAGTAGGTCAAAACGGCAAGCTCTTCGATTTTTACAAATTCCGATCCATGCACGTAGACAACGATCCGGAATTGCATCGCGAATACGTAACGCAGTTGATTAAGGGCTCCAAGCATGTACAGCAGTCAAACGGAATGTACAAGCTGACCGACGATCCAAGAGTGACCCGCCTCGGGCGCTTCCTGCGCAGGTCGAGTCTGGACGAACTCCCCCAGTTCTTCAACGTGTTACGTGGGGAGATGTCCCTGGTTGGACCGCGTCCGCCCCTGCCCTATGAGTTCGCCCACTACCGCACCTGGCATCGTCGGAGGGTACTGGAGGTCAAGCCGGGCCTCACGGGGTTATGGCAAGTAAAAGGAAGATCCCGAACCACCTTTGACGAGATGGTACGGATGGACCTTCATTATGCCAGGACGTGGTCCCTGTGGATGGACATCAAAATCATTTTTCAGACGCCTGCAGCCATGTTTACCTCGACCGGCGCTTTGTAGCGCTAAGACTTCAAGCTCCGGGTCGTCACCGGCAAGCGCGCAAGACTCTGTGATTTCGGACAAGCATTCTGGAGGG
This sequence comes from Terriglobales bacterium, assembly GCA_963788475.1. Lineage (GTDB taxonomy): Bacteria > Acidobacteriota > Terriglobia > Terriglobales > Acidobacteriaceae > Telmatobacter. Next base: position 135,839 of record CAWBGO010000016.1, on the reverse strand, counting down.
CAACACTGTGATCAGTTCCGCAACAATACCTTTTCTCGATCTGGTGAGTTTACACAAGGAACTGCAGGAAGAACTCTGCAGTGTTTTTGAGCAGGCTTTGACGACGGCCGGATTTGTGGGCGGGCCTATGGTCGATGCTTTTGAAACCGACTTCGCGAAATTCTGCGGCGTTCGACATTGTGTCGGAGTGAGCAGCGGGACCGATGCGCTGCGGTTTGCTCTGATGGGCGCCGGTGTCGCGAGCGGTTCCATCGCAGTAACTGTTCCGAATACGTTTATCGCAACTGGAGAGGCGATTTCCCAGGCGGGAGCCACTCCCTTTTTCGTGGACGTCGACGAACACACGTACAACATGGACCCGGAGAAGCTGAGACGATTCCTGGAACGGGATTGTGTCCGCGACGGCGGAGGAACAACTCTTCACCGGGCGACCGGAATGCCGGTGACCGCAGTGGTGCCGGTGCATCTGTACGGGCAGATGGCCGACATGGATGCGATTGAGGAACTGGCGGCCCAGTACAGCCTGCTTGTGATCGAAGATGCATGCCAGGCACATGGCGCTCAGTATTTCTCGAAGAGAGAACAGCGATGGAGAATGGCCGGATCCATCGGGACAGCAGCGGCATTCAGCTTCTATCCGGGCAAGAACCTGGGCGCCTGCGGGGAAGCCGGAGCGATCACGACCAACGATCCGGATCTTGCTCGACAGGCGCGAATGCTGCGGGACCACGGCCAGTCGAAGAAGTATTACCACGAGGTGGAAGGTTACAACGGGCGGCTCGACTCCATCCAGGCCGGAATTCTCAAAACCAAGTTGAATTGCCTTCCCGAATGGACTTCCCAGCGGCAGGCGCACGCAGCCCGGTACAACGACTTGCTGAAAGCACATGCGGATGTGATCGCCCTCCCCTATGAACCGGCCTGGTCGCGGGCTGTCTACCACCTCTACGTGGTCCAGGTTGAAAACCGGGATGCCGTTCGGCAGCAGCTGAGCGACGCGGGTGTTGACAGCGCCATTCACTATCCGATCCCGCTGCATTTGCAGAATGCTTATTCAAGACTGGGATACGGGCCGGGAGCATTCCCGGTGGCGGAAGCAGCCGCGAAGAGAATTCTGTCGTTACCGATGTATCCGAACCTGACTCCGCACCAGCAGGAAATCGTGGTTGAGGCGTTGTTGGCGGCAACGAAGGTTTCAGCTAACGATCTGGCAATGGCGGCCGGCACGAAATAGGAAAGCAATGACAGAGTCAAAAGCAATGACAAGAAACGAATCGAGCGACTGGCAGGTACCCGCGACGTTTGCGCGGCGCGAGATGCGCCAGGATCCTGCCTGGGAGCTGGAGTTTGCCATCGATCTGCGGGGCCGACACTCCACCGAGGAACTGGCGGACCTGTTCGCGCGATTCCGGGGGGGCGAGAGCGCATTCGATGCCCTGATGCGCCGCGTGTTGATGCACGCCACGTGCAAGGCGGCCGGCAACGATCTTCAAACCGGGCCGAACGTGGTGCTGAAACACCCTGAAACCATGGAATTCGGAGATTCCGTCTTCATCGGGGCCCAGGCCATGATCCAGGGGCGGTTCAACGGCCGATGCAGGATCGGAAATCACGTATGGATCGGGCCGCAGGCGTATTTTGATGCGCGCGACCTGGTGTTGGAAGACTACGTCGGCTGGGGACCGGGTGCCAAGGTCCTGGGATCGGAACACACCGGCGTGCCGTTGCACGAGCCGATGATCTCGACCGATCTCGTGGTGAAGCCGGTGCGGGTGGGATTTGGCGCGGACGTGGGAATGAACGCAAGCCTCCTCCCCGGTGTAACGATCGGCGCGCACGCAATCGTGGGCGCCGGTGCAGTAGTAACGCACGATGTCCCGGAGTACGCGGTCGTTGCGGGTGTGCCTGCCCGCTTCATGAGAGATCGCAGGAACGCTAACGCTTTTTAGGGGGAAATATGGACGGCATTAAGGGTGCATGTTGCCTTGTAACCGGCGGAGCCGGCTTTGTTGGCAGTACCATTGCCGATCAACTCATTCATGCAGGAGCGGCCGAAGTCCGGATCATGGACAACTTCGTTCGCGGAAGCTGGAACAACATCAGCTGGGCCCTCGAGCAACCGGGCGTCAACGTGATTGTCGGCGACATCTGCAGTCCGGATCTTGTGGACAACGCGATGGTGGGCGTCGACTACGTGTTTCATCAAGCCGCGCTGCGCATCACGCGCTGTGCGGAGAAGCCGCGGGAAGCCATTGAAGTCCTGATCGACGGCACGTTCAATATTCTCGAAGCCGCGCTGCGCTACAACGTACGCAAGGTGATCGCGGCATCGTCGGCGTCTGTATATGGCGAGCCGTCATACCTGCCCATCGACGAAGAACATCCCTTCAACAACACCACGATGTACGGCGGCTGCAAGATTGCGCTGGAGCAGATGTTGCGCGCGCTGCACAACACGTCCGGGCTCTCCTATGTGGCGCTTCGCCCGTTCAATATCTATGGCCCGAGGATGGATATAGCAGGCGTCTACACGGAAGTGCTGATCCGATGGCTCGACGCGATCGAGAACGATTGTCCGCCCCTGATCTTCGGCGACGGCAGCCAATCGATGGATTTCGTCTATGTAGAGGATGTTGCCCGCGTCAATCTGCTGGCCGCCGAAAGTGACGTTTCCGACGATGTATTCAATGTTGGGTCGGGAACTCAAACCAGCCTGTACGATCTCTGCATGCTGCTGCTGAAACTGACCGGCTCATCACAGCAACCCGAATTCAGGGCCCCTCGCGCCGTCGGGAATGTGCAAAGACGTCGCGCGGCGATCGACAAGGCCTCGAAGTTGCTCGGCTTCCGGTCAAGTGTGTCTCTCGAGGAAGGCCTGGGCAAACTCATTCAGTGGAGACATCAAAGCAAGACGGCGGCTACAACAGTGGCGGTGCAGCAATGAGCGCTACCATCCAGGGCCGGATGATTCCGGTGGCGCGGCCTTCCATCGGCGAAGAAGAAGAACGGGCAGTTGTTGCCGCTCTGCGGAGCGGCTGGGTAAGCCAGGGTCCCAAGGTTGGCGCGTTCGAACGCGAGTTTGCCGAGTACGTGGGCGCGCGAAACGCGGTGGCAGTAACGTCGTGCACGACCGCCTTGCACCTGGCATTACTGGCGGCGGGCGTCGGGCCGGGCGATGAAGTGATTTGTCCCAGCCTCTCGTTTATCGCGACCGCGAATTCAATTGCGTATGCCGGAGCGGTTCCGGTCTTTGCCGATGTTGACGCGGTGACATACAACATCGACCCTGCGCGTATCGAGAACGCGATTACCGCGCGCACCCGGGCAATCATGCTGGTCCATCAGGTGGGCTTGCCGGCGGCCCTCGATGAGATTAAAGAGATAGCCACCCGGCGCGGGCTGGCTGTGGTGGAAGATGCGGCATGCGCGATCGGTGCCAAATATCGCGGCGAGCGGATCGGGCGCCCGCACGCGGCCATTGCGTGCTTCAGCTTTCATCCTCGCAAGATCCTGACCACCGGCGAGGGTGGAATGATTACCACCGGGGACGACGACGCAGCGGCGCGGTTGCGGCGACTTCGCCAGCACGGCATGTCGGTGTCGGACCTGGCGCGGCACGGCTCGAACAAAGTGATGTCGGAGAGCTATGACGAGGTCGGCTACAACTACCGCATGACCGATATGCAGGCCGCGCTGGGGTCGGTGCAATTGCGCCGCCTTGACGGAATGCTCGAGAAACGGCGAGCGCTGGCTACAGGTTATACGGCGCGCCTGGCCCATATGCCGTGGCTTGTTCCGCCGCAGGAACCTTCCGGCTTGCAGCATAACTATCAGTCGTACATGATGCGCCTGGCGAGTGATGCGCCGCTGGGCCGCGATGAATTGATGCAGAAGCTGTTGGACCGGGGCGTGTCAACGCGTCGCGGCATCATGGCAATCCATCGGGAGGCGCCCTATCGCGGAGATTGGGACAAGCTGCTGCCGATCACCAATATGCTCACGGACACGACGATCATTCTGCCCCTGCATCACGAGATGACCGAGGACGACCACGATCACGTCGTCGAGTGTATCGAGCAGATCAGCGCCGGCGCCTAGCGCCGCCAGACACCAGGCCCGAAAGCAACAACGAAAGCCAGTTCCCTTCCTTCGCATGTCAACCATCCAGATTAGCGAACAACTCGAATCCCCCGCCGTTGAGGCGACCGACAAGACCGCGGCCGCGGCTCCGGGAAAGTCAACGTACGGGCAGATCTTGAAGTCGTCGGCCATCGTCGGCGGATCGACGATGCTGAACGTCGCCATGGGGATCATACGGACCAAGGCGATGGCCGTGCTGCTGGGGCCCGGCGGGTTCGGGCTCGCGGGCCTCTACACCTCGATCATCACCCTGACCCAGAGCATCGCCGGGATGGGAGTCAACAGCAGCGGCGTTCGGCAGATTGCGGAGGCGGCCGGGTGCGGAGACAAGGACAGAGTTGCGAAAACAACCATGGTTCTGCGCCGGACGTCGGTAATCCTTGGCTTGCTGGGAGCAACACTCCTGGTGGCGTTCTCCAAGCCAGTTTCCCTAATCACGTTTGGCAGTGCAGAACGGCGGGGATCAGTCTGCCTGATTGCGCTGGCGGTCTTGTTTCAACTCATCTCGGCGGGGCAAGGCGCACTGATCCAGGGAATGCGGAGGATCGCCGACTTGGCCAAAATGAACGTGATCGCCGCGTTCAGCGGATTAGTGATCAGCGTTCCGGTGGTCTACTTTCTGCGCGAGAAAGGGATTGCGATCTCACTGGTGCTGGTAGCGGCGACGACGATCGTCACCTCATGGTGGTACAGCAGAAAGATCCGAATTACTTTGTTGCCATTGACCCATGGCGAAATAAAGTACGAGACCGCAGGACTGCTCAAATTGGGCGTTGCCTTCATGGCAAGCAGCCTGCTGGTGCCAGGCGTTGCATATTTCGTTCGCGTGATTCTGATGCATAAAGCCGGGATCGCAGCAACCGGAATGTACCAGTCAGCATGGACTCTTGGCGGTCTTTATGTGGGTTTCATCCTGCAGGCGATGGGAGCCGATTTCTATCCCCGACTGAGCGCTGTTGCCCATGACAATGCCGAGTGCAACCGCCTGGTGAATGAGCAAACACTGATTGGTCTGTTGATCGCCGGTCCAGGCGTACTGGGCACCTTGACGCTCGCCCCGCTTGTGATATCGCTGTTCTACAGCGCCAAATTCGGGGCAGCTGTCCCCGTTCTGCGGTGGATAAGCCTTGGAGCGATGCTGCAGGTAGTGACGTGGCCGATGGGGTTCATCATCATCGCCAAGGCTCGCCAAAACTTATTTCTGTTAAGTGAACTCCTGTGGGCGATTGCGGCGATATGCCTAGCATGGGTATGCGTGAAATGGTGGGGGTTGAACGGCGCCGGGATCGCGTTCTTTCTTGCCTATGTAGCACATTGGCTCATCGTCTATCCAATCACACGGCGGCTTAGCGGCTTTCGCTGGTCATCTGAGAACCGTCGGATCGGTCCGCTTGTTCTGAGTCTGATTGCCGTCGTTTTCTGCGCGTTCCATATCTTGCCGCTATTCTGGGCGGCGGCGATAGGAATATTGTCAGCGACCCTGAGTTGCCTTTACTCGATTCGAGTACTCTCTTCACTCGTACCCACGCATGAGTTCCCGCGTCCACTGCAGCAGTTGCTCATTCGATTGCGTTCTGTACCGTCGCACATCGGATCGACCGGCTAGACACCCTGCGCCTATTCTTCCATAACATATTAAAAATCAGCCCGAACCCGGAAATTCTAAGCGCTATGACACAGCGAGACCTCTCAATTATCGTCGTCAATTGGAACTCAGCCGCGTTTACGCAGAAATGCCTGGCTAGCATTTATCGAAACCTCGCCAATCTTGATTGCGAGGTCATCGTCGTAGATAACGCATCGTTCGATGGTTGCGACTGCCTTGTTAAAGCCCAGTTCCCTCAGGTGATATTCTTGCAGAGCGAGATAAACTGTGGTTTTGCACGTGCCAACAATCTGGCCTTAGAGCGTTCCACTGGGCGTAACATTCTCTACCTGAACCCCGACACGGAAGTCATAGGCGACGCTCTCCAAACCCTCGTGAAAGCTCTCGAATCACTTCCCCACGCCGGGATGGTGGGGGCACGGTTGCTCAATTCTGACTTAACCCTGCAAACGACTTGCGTTTCAGCCCTTCCTTCGATTGTTAATCAGGCGCTCGCGACTAACCTGCTCCGTAACGCCTTTCCGAAATGGAGACTGTGGGGCATGCAGCCGTTATATAACGGACGGAACACACCGGACCGAGTGCAGGCAATCTCCGGTGCCTGCATGCTTGGAAAGAGAGAAGTGATTGACAATGTCGGTGCGTTCACCACGGACTACTTCATGTATGCGGAGGACATGGACCTGTGCGCGAAAATCCGCAAGGCTGGTTGGGATATCTACTATATTCCGACGGCAGAACTCGTGCACCATGGCGGAGGAAGCTCTGCCAACAAGGGCAATAACTTTAGCAATTTGGCCATGCGGGACTCGATAGCCCGATATATGGAGTTGCATCACGGCCGCATGTACGCGTTTATGTATCGACTTAGCACCGCTGCAATTGCCGTCTGCCGACTAATAATCTTAGTTGCGGCCCTCCCACTCTTCCTCTACCCACGGTTAAATCATCGTCTGCTCCGAGCACTGAGTAAGTGGAGTGCCATTCTGCTATGGTCGTTATGCACGAAACACCCCATCACTAGCCCATTGAACTACCCGCGGGTCGCTGGGGAGATCGCCGAGTAGGGCTTGGCAGCGCATCCATCTAACCACAGAGTTGCACATAACGCAGAATGCTCCTCATTATCGTCATTGACGTCGTCGTCATAACCAGCCTCATCGCGTGTAGCCGCCGTAACCTTGAGGCAGCCTTGCCATTATTCTGCTTCTATTTGGTTTTGATGCCAATCGAGTCGAAGATCGTCATCCCTGGCCTCTTTGACCTCAGCACAGAACGTGTGGCGATGATCACGATCATGGTGATGTTCTTCACGCGGAAGAGGCGCCGTGATAAGCCACCACTTCCAATGAAACGCCTGATGTATCTGCATGCCACGTGGGCGCTTTGCTCGACTGTCTACTCAATTTCGGTTGCTACTAGCATAAAGCAATTGATCGGACAGGTCGTCGAGTATTACTTCCTGTATGTAGTATTGTTCAAAACCGTCAGCAGCGTATCTACGATTTTAAAAATCGCTCGCGGCATGATCTTGGCTATGACAATCTGTTGTATTTTTGGGGTGATCGAGGCGTACGCTCAGTGGAGCGTCCTAACCATTTTTCCGTCCGAGCTCTGGATTGTTTATGGTGGACCTGGGCCGCTCTTCGTGGAATGGGGAAGAGGCTTGAGAATTCGTTCCACTTTCCCTCATCCGATCCTCTTCGGCGACGCTCTCGCAATGAGCATTCCTGTAACACTGTTTCTTCTGAGCATTTGGAAAAAAGGTTGGCAGAGGAATACGCTTTGGGGCAGCCTCATTCTTATGACTTGGGCTCTGTATAAGACTTCAAGCCGGGGACCTTGGATTTCCGTGGCCATATCGTCGTTGCTGCTATTCGTTCTCGTGCACAATCGGATTAGAAGATATTTGATGGTATTGGCCGTGTTATGTGTCGCGGTGCTCATTTCTCGTCCCGGCATTTGGAGCACCCTTGCCAACCTGTACCAGTCAACCCAGGATGCGACTAGCCCCGCAGGATCCTCTTATGAGTACCGTAATGCGTTAACAAGCACCATCGTCAGTGCTGTGAATAAGAACTTTAGCCGCTCGTTACTCGGGTACGGACTCGGTACGTTTCGGGAGAAGGGTCTCGAGATCGATTTCCTGGGCCGCGTACGTCGCTGGTACACGTGTGACAATAACTGGGCCTTGTTCCTGTACGAAACCGGCTATGTCGGACTCCTGATTGTAAGCATGTTGCTATTGACGCCACTGTTTATAACGATAAGGAGTTACATGGGTCTTCCACGGCCGCAACGATACTTTAGCGGCGTCCTATTTATTGCACTAGGCAGCTTTAACTTCGGACTGTTGAGCGTGGCTGGTTACGCTTGGGGCCAACAGGCGTTTATGGCCTGGATCTTCAGTTCGTTTGCGGTGACATATCCCATCTTAGTCATGCGTGAGTTACGGCAGAAGGCGACGATGACAATGGCGCCGGGATTCGTGCGAGCCGTTACACAACCGCAACTGGAGGAAGTCCATGGCCTCGATCTTGTCTGAACATCCAATGACCGATACTCCCGCTCCAGACCGATCGGCATATGCGCGGCCGGCATATCGAGTCTGCATGGTTGTGTACGCTTTTTACGAGAGTGATACCCGGGTAATGCAATACGCGACTGCTTTGGCAAAGCGTGGGGACACGGTTGATGTGCTTGCATTGCGACGCAATGAAAGCGTCCCCGAATTTGAAATACTCAACGGCGTGAATGTTTACCGGATTCAGTCGAGAACGGTAAACGAAAAGGGCCTGTTGGCCTACGCCAACAAGATCATCCGGTTTATATGGCGCTCAACCTGGGTATTGCGCGGCCTTCACCGCGAGCATCCGTACGACGTCGTACATGTTCATAATGTGCCGGATTTCCTAGTGTTCTCAGCATTGTTTCCAAAGATGGACGGCGTGCCGGTGATTCTAGACATTCACGATCTGCTACCTGAGCTTTATGCCAGTAAATTCAAAATAGATCATGATAGTCTTCTTTTTAAGTGCTTAACCTTTGCAGAACGCTGTTCTGCCAAATTTGCTACCCACGTAATTGTGGCCAATCATCTTTGGCGGGACCGCTTAGTAGCACGATCGTCCGCAACTGAGAAGTGCAGTGTCGTCCGAAACCATCCTGACCTGGACATTTTCGTTGCGCAAGCCAAACATACTCGTAAACTGTACGAACGGTTCGTGCTTACCTACCCTGGCACTTTGAACGGGCATCAAGGTCTGGATGTCGCCATCCGCGCCTTTGCAAGCGTATCTGAGCGGATGCTGGATACCGAGTTTCATATCTATGGAGAAGGCCCAGCCAAGCCGTCTCTGATCGAACTCGCGAGCGAGCTTGGAATGCAGGACAGAGTGATCTTTCATGACTTTCTGCCGAGCCGCGAGGTAGCCCAGGCCATGGCGACGACAGATCTGGCAATCGAACCAAAGCGAGCGACCTCGGCGTTTGGTAATGAAGCTTTGAGCACGAAGATTCTCGAGTTTATGGCTCTGGGTGTGCCAATCATCGCATCGAAGACGAAGATTCACGCCTATTACTATGATGACTCGGTGGTTCGGTACTACGAAAATGATGACGTCGCTCAATTGGCCGAGCAGATGGTGGAGCTACGAACGAATCGAGCCTTGCGAGAAAACTTGGCAGCAAATGCGCTGAAGTATGCGCAGAAGAATACTTGGGATGTTCGCAAGCACGAGTACCTCGAGCTTGTGGACGTCCTTGTCAATGGCGCGGCACGGGCCGTTGCCTTACGATAACTCAAGCTATGACCAAATACGTAATCATCACCCCAGCGCGGGACGAAGAAGCGCACATCGGGAAAACCGTCCTTGCAGTGAGCGGGCAAACCATTCAACCTGCCCAATGGATCATCGTCGATGATGGCTCCAGCGACAAGACTGGCGAGATCCTGGATCGCGCGGCTCGGGCTTATCCCTGGATCACCGTGTTGCATCGCTCAAATCGTGGATTCCGACAGGCAGGCGGCGGGGTCATCGCAGCATTTAACGATGGCTATGCGCAGGTGGATTGCCAGGAGTGGGAGTTTCTCGTAAAACTGGACGCGGATCTCTCATTCACGGCTGATTATTTTGAGCGATGCTTTGCGGAATTCGACAAAGACCAGAGTCTGGGCATCGGTGGTGGCGGCATCTACCACATCAAAGGCGGCGCTCTTAAGCTCGAGCCCGGTCCCGCATTTCATGTTCGCGGCGCGACGAAGATCTATCGGCGCGAATGTTGGGAGGCACTCGGTGGACTTGTAGTGGCTCCAGGCTGGGACACGATCGACGAAGTGAAAGCCAACATGCTTGGATGGAGGACTCGAACCTTCATTAACTTGCAGGTGTCCCACTACCGCTTTACTGGATCGGCCGATGGGGCCTGGAAGGATTCCGTAAAGAACGGTTTCGCCAACTACGTGACAGGCTACCATCCCCTCTTCATGCTGTTCAAATGTCTGCGACGTCTAGCAGCAAAGCCCTTCCTGGTAGGTGCCATTGGGTTAGCATGGGGTTTTCTCAAGGGTTATTGCAAGCGTGCTCCCCAGGTACAGGATCGCAAATTGATCCATTACACGCGTGCGCAACAGTTGAGACGGTTATTGTTGCAACAAAGCATCTGGAAATAACTCCTAACCAATCTTGGATGGTACCTCTTATGTGCGGAATTTGTGGGAAGCTCTCACTTCGGGATAATTGTTCTATCGGTGCGGGAACCCTTAAGGCTATGCTCAGCTCGATTGATCATCGGGGTCCAGATGACGAAGGTCTGTACCGCTCAGGGCCCGTGGGCTTAGGCCACCGCCGATTAAAGATTATTGACCTGTCCACAGGGAAACAACCTTTATGCAACGAGGACGGAACCGTTTGGGTTATCTACAACGGGGAAATTTATAACTACAAAGAATTAACGGCGTTCCTGGTCAGCGCGGGCCACCAGTTTAAGACCACGACCGACACAGAAGTTATCGTCCATTTGTATGAGGAACTCGGCGAACGATGCGTAGAGCAATTGCGCGGAATGTTTAGTTTCGCACTATGGGATGATCGCCAGCAGATTCTCTTGCTTGCCCGGGACCGCATCGGGATCAAACCGATGTACTACTGCCATACGTCCGATAGCCTGCTGTTTGCGTCCGAAATAAAGGCTATCTTGGCCGATCCTTCGGTACAGACTGAACTTGATCCGGCCGCACTTCAACGCTTCCTCACATACTATTATGTGCCTGGCAGCCTGACGATGTTCAAAGACGTCAAGAAGCTTGAACCCGGGCATTACATGACTGTTAAGAATCGCGAAGTACGGATCAGTCGGTACTGGGACCTGAAGTTCACTAAGATTACTGAAAGCTTCGAAAATGCGGTGGAAAGGCTCGAAGATCTGCTGGCTCAAACCGTCCGCGATCACATGATCAGTGACGTTCCGCTCGGAGTGCTCTTGAGCGGCGGTGTCGACTCGAGCGGCATTTTGAGCTTTGCCGTGGAGAATACGTCGCATTCAATGCGCACTTTTACGATCGGATTCGACTCTGGATGCACGGATGAGCGGCCCTATGCTCGCATGGTTGCCAAGGCTTTCGGGGCTGAGAATTACGACATTACGATCACTGCGCGGGATTTTTGGGAGGCTCTCCCGAAATACGTATGGCATATGGAAGAGCCGGTTTGTGAACCTCCAGCGATTGCTCTGTATTATGTTTCGAAATTGGCGCGTGACTATGTAACCGTACTTCTTTCCGGTGAAGGGGGAGACGAAGCGTTCGCGGGGTATCAAAGCTACCGGAATTTCTTCTGGCTGGAGAAGATCAAGCAAGGGCTTGGCGCGTTGTCAGGACCTATTGGTGATCTCGTAGCAGCATCGATGCCCGGAAATGGTGAATCACGCTTCGGAAAATACGGGGCGCTGATGAGGACGCCGTTAGCAAGTTACTACTTCAGCCACAGTTCCGGCCCGTATGAATTCTTTAATAAACACCATGGCGACATCTATTCTGATGACTTTCTCGCTACGATTCGAAATGATTCGTCTGCCGAGTTATCGAGAGGTCATTTTGCACAGGTCGCCGGGCTCAATCACCTCGACCAGATGCTTTATGTCGACACGAAGACCTGGCTGCCGGACGACTTGCTCATCAAAGCGGACAGAATGACGATGGCTAATTCCATGGAACTGCGGGTACCACTATTGGATCATCAGGTACTGGAGTTTGCAGCCTCGCTGCCAGCGAGCTACAAACTTCGGGGAGCCAATACGAAGCATATTCTCAAGAAGGCCCTCACCAAACGGTTGCCGGCAGCTGTGCTGAATCGCAAAAAGACGGGCTTTCCGGTTCCCTATGCAGGATGGCTGACCGGCGAGCTTCGTCCGGCAGTTGCCGAGGTATTGCTGGACGATCAAGCTATCGGCCGGGGACTGTTCAAGAGGCAGACAATCGAGAAGATCATCAGCTCGCCGCTTTCTTCCCAGGCCTATTCTAAGGAACTTTTCAGCTTGCTGACCTTGGAACTATGGCATCGCACGTTTCTTGGGAAAGAAGCACTGTGCTTAGCTTAAGGAGGCTCTTAGCAATGCGACCTGCGGGACAGGGTGTTCATACACTTGATCCACTCACAGATCCGCGCTGGCCAGAATTTGTGGCTCGGCATCCCCAGTCGAGCGTTTTCCATACTCGGGAATGGCTGCTGTCTCTTCAAAAAACCTACGGTTACAAGCCGGTAGTCTTCACCACATCAGCCGATGAGTTATCCAATGGCGCGGTTTTCTGCCGGGTGCGCAGCTGGTTGACGGGAAACCGGCTGGTCTCACTTCCCTTCTCCGATCATTGCCAGCCGTTGGCGTCCGGTACTGACCTGCAAACAATACTCAGACATTTGCACGATCTACGAGGAAATGAACATTGCAAGTATATCGAGATCCGTCCAATGTCTGACGAAGGTTGGGTCGACAATCTGCCTGGCTTTGGGAGTTGCGATGACTTCAGCTTTCATGCCATCGATCTTAGGCCGGACCTCGAGGATATCTACCGCGGTTTTCACAATACCTCCATTCGTCAGATGATTAAGAAGGCGGAACGCGAGCAGCTCAGATTGGAATCGGGGAATTCACAGGAATTACTGCAGAGGTTCCATCATCTATTGCTGCTGACCCGCCGGCGTCACAAACTTCCACCTCAGCCATTCGAGTGGTTCTCCAATCTCGCGCGCTGCTTTGGGGGTACGTTGACCATTCACTTGTTGTCAAAGGATGACATTCCGGCTGCAAGCATTCTAACTTTGTCGCACAAGGATGTTCTCGTTTACAAGTATGCTTGCTCAGACTCTCGATTTCATAGTCTGGGTTGTATGCCACTGTTGCTTTGGAAGGCGATCCAACTCGGCAAGCAATCGGGCATGACGCTATTCGACCTCGGTCGATCCTCGGAGGACGATCAGGGATTGATTACATTCAAAGGACGCCTTGGAGCGGTTTGTTCGAAGTTGAAGTATTATCGCACTCCTCCACCAACCCGCTTGCGAGGTTCCTCAGATTCGAAGATGCAGTGGGCACGAGAAGTATTAGCCCGACTCCCCGAGTCAGTGCTCATCGGCGCGGGCAATCTTCTTTACCGACACATGGGATGATCTGTCTGCTACCTCCATGAATCAAGCATTTCTTGACTATTATCGCTGCCCAGAGGAATACGCCGATTTCCGAGCGCTAGACGGAGATCTCAAAAATGCGGACGCTGGATATTTCCGCTTCAGCCCAGACCTGGTCTGCTATGGCATGTCAAACGTTGACGTGCAACCAGACTTGAATAGTGCACTTCCGGATGTTTCTTCTCGAGTGCGCATTGAAGGTTCAGCCTGCCTCTTGCCGTTCGATCCGACGGAGGTAGCCGACAATTTCCGGTGCGAGCGATATGTTCAGGAGATTTCGAAGTCGGGATGGAGAAAGCTGGTTCGCAATGGCTATTACTGGATACGCCCGGTGTTGCCAGTAAAGGTCCGTCGGCACCTGCAGAAGATATCGCTGCGCGGTTGGGAAACGAAGTCTTTCCCGGCCTGGCCTGTTGACCGAAGCGTCGACCGGATGTTTGAAAAGTTGATGTCCCTCTCGGTGGAAGCCCATCAGGGAACGGAGATTCCCTTCATCTGGTTCTGGCCCGAAGGAAAGTCCAGTTGCGCGATCGTCACCCACGACGTGGAGACCATCGCAGGTCTGAATTTCGCCGGCGAACTCATGGATATCAACGATTCATTCGGGATCAAGAGTTCCTTTCAGATTATTCCTGAGGAAAGGTATTCGGCCAGCGAGGAGACGTTAACAGCGATTCGTTCGCGGGGATTTGAAATCAACGTACATGATCTGAAGCACGACGGGCACCTGTTTGACGAGCACGAAGAATTTCTTAAGTCGGCGAAACGAATCAACAGATACGCAGAACGGTTTGGCAGTAAGGGATTCAGATCAGGGGCTCTCTACCGCAACACAGACTGGTATGGAGCATTCTCATTCTCTTATGACATGTCTGTGCCAAACATGGGGCATCTCGATCCCCAATCGGGTGGATGCTGCACAGTGATGCCATTCTTCGTCGGAGACATCCTTGAACTGCCTGTGACGACAACCCAAGATTATTCTCTATTCCACATCCTTGACCGCTATTCAACTGACCTGTGGCAGGAGCAAATCGCTCAGATCATGGGACACCATGGCCTGATCAGCTTTATTGTGCATCCCGATTACCTGGACACTGAAATTGCCCGAAATACGTATGCGGCGCTCCTCGGGCATTTGTCCGGGTTGCGAACAAGCCACGGCGTTTGGATGGCACTTCCGGGAGAAGTCGACACTTGGTGGCGCGAACGAGCCTGTATGAGGCTGGTAAACTCCGAAGGAGTTTGGAAAATCACGGGGCAAGGTACAGAGCGGGGGAGGGTGGCTCTCGCCAATTTCTCAGATGGCATGTTGAAATATCGATTCCAGTATCCTATGGCGAATGCCGAAAACGATGATCCCCAGGGCGCGAGGCGCGGTTAAGGCTAAGCTACCGCTGGCTAGGGCCGCATGCCTGCCTCCGGGGCCAAGCAACCCTTAAAATCATTTTGATTGATATGAAAACTCTCTGCATAGAATTTAATGGCACGGAAACAGCGATATCGCTTTCATGCAGAAATTCATTACCAAAGTGAGCTCGTAAGAACAAATTGGCAATTGACAGCCAGGCGTTATGATAGTTTTGAAAGCATATTTTAGATGGTCTATGGATGGAGCCCATGTCAAAACAATTGTTCCTTGCCCTATTTGCCGTGCTCGTAGCGAGCGCCGCACCGAGTTTTGCGACCTGTCATGCAGTTGGACCCGCTTCCTCCGGAAACGGCTCCGGTTCAGACTGGAACGACGTAATGAAATTACCCACCGCGCCCGTACGCGGAGATACTTACTACCTGAAGGATGGCAGTTATGGTTCGTACAGTCCAACCACTGCGACCTCGGGCACTACACCGATCACTGTCAAGAAGGCGCAAAGCTACGACTATGGGCGGACGTCGGATGGCTGCCCGAACGACATCTCCGCTGGCTGGAATGTTTCAACCATGGGCGGCTCCCAGGCAGTGTTCAGCGGGGCTGGAGGTGCATTGTCAACGAGCGGGAGCATCGGCTACTACATATTCGATGGAAACGGGCAGACAACTTCGGCTGGATGCGGCGTCTCGCCAGCCGTGAATGCCGCGGCCAGCGATTGCGGGATCAAGATCATGGCCTCATCCTCGGCGGCTATGACTTACGGCGTTATTTGGATCAACGGAAACTACGACAATGGCGCGTCCCGAGCTTATGGATGGACGCTTCGTTATCTGGAAGTAGTTGGCGCAGGAAGCGCCGGAAACAGCCTAGGCAACTCCAACGAGCACACCTTCTATTGCCGGAATGGGTGCAATAACCTGCTGTTCGAGCACAATTACGTGCATGATTCCTCCTGCGACTTCATTGACGAGCCGTTTGGGGATACCAGCACCTACAACCTGAACCACTTCAAGACAAATTACAGCAGTTCCAATTGTCACGGTCAATACTTCCTGGGCGACGGCACGCCTATGAGCAATTACACGTTCTCTAACAATCTCATTCAGGACGTGCAGGGCACTGCCATCTGGTCGATCCTCAACGGTGGGCAAGCGTCGAATTTTAATGTCTATAACAACGTGATCTTCGGCACATCGGGCGCGCGTCTTTACGACACGTCGAACGGTATATTGGCGGTGATCAACAGCGGCAGCGTAATGAAGGGGTTTCACTTCTACGGCAATTCCAGCGTGAACGCGTCCCCGGACTACAACGGATCAAATGGCGTTCGTGTAGAAAATTCAGGGTCGACAATAACATGGCAAAACAATCTTTTCTATAGCGGACTTTCCCAACAGTCGGGAAGCCCGCTTAGCTACAACGTTGCGTCCGGGTCAACGATCACACTCGGTTACAACTCTTACCTTAATTATGGAAGTCCCGGCACCTCGGGAACCGCCGATGTGGTAGTGACAAGCGGTGCGCCCAATCCCTTTGTGAATTGGACCAGTTACAATTTTGACTTAGCCAGCCAAAATGCTGATTGGAACAATGGAGTGACACTTTCGTCTCCCTTCAACGAAGACATGGGAGGAAACTCGCGCCCGGGTAGTGACGCTTCATGGGACCGTGGGGCTTATGAGTATGGCACTGCGCAGGCCCAGGCGCCGAACCCGCCAACAGGTCTAGTGGGCAACGCTCAGTGAGGACGCTCTCCTCCACCTTTGTCCAGCCTCGTATGGACCTCGAGATCCTGCAATAAGGGATAGAAGGTCCGACAAATATCGGGAGTGTTGCAGCTTAATTGACCCGATAACGGGGCTTTTCTGCACTCATGAGCTGTTCGGCAAAACTCTAACCGGCTCGGCACCAGCTCCCTGGAAGCCATAATATGCCGCGCAGCCCGGGAACCGAAAGTTTCAATACTTCGCATCAGGAAACGGTCACACAAGTTTGCGGCCGTTTCTTGCGTGTAAAGCGGACCATCAGACATGAATACTACGACTCAGGCGCGCGTTGCCGGATTGGCGGGTTCTTTCCGCGAGCAGTCGGGACCAGTGTCTAGCCGGCGGAGCGGGTTGAGCACCGTCGATGTGGTAATACCTTGTTATAACTATGGCTGTTACCTGAGAACCTGTGTGAATAGCGTTCTCACACAGGCTGGCGTTGAGGTTCGTGTACTCGTGATCGACGATGCGTCACCCGATGACACCGAGGAAACCGGTGAGAAGTTGGCAAGCACTGAGAGCAGAGTAACTTTCCGAAGACACGAGGTGAACAAGGGCCATATTGCCACTTACAACGAAGGCCTGATCGACTGGTCAGAGGCGGACTACACGGTACTCCTGTCGGCCGACGATTTGTTAGCACCAGGTTCCCTAAGTCGTGCGGTAGACGTCATGAACGCCGACTCAAGAATCGGGATGGTCTATGGGCGGGCGATTCATTTCAGGGAGGAAGCTGAAATCCAGGTACAAGAGGGAAAGAGGTTTTCCTACCGGCGTTGGTTTGGATCCAAGTGGCTGGAGGGGCGGTGCCGGACGGGTTATAACGTCATCACTTCGCCCGAGGTTGTGGTGCGCGGGAGTGTGCAACGGAAAGTGGGAGGCTACCGTCCGGAACTTCCGCATTCAGGGGACCTCGAAATGTGGCTCAGGATTGCTGCGGTTTCAGACATTGCCTACGTCCAGCATAGACCCCAGGCCTACTACCGGGTCCACGCCAGAAGCATGATGCGCACGGTGTATAAAGACAGCTTTTTGGATTTGGCGCAACGCAAACTCGTGTTCGACAGGTTCTATCAGAATCACCAAGGCTCTCTTCACGACGCCGATCGCTTGTTTGAACTGGCCAACCGTGCTCTAGCACGGGAAGCTCTGTGGGACGCCTGTCGGGCCTACGACCGCAACGAAGTGGAAATTTCTCGCGCGGCCGAACTAGTCGAGTTTGCCATGAGAACTTATACCGCTGCCGCATCACTGCCGGAGTATTCAGCCTTGCGTCACCGACGCGCTTTGGGGCCACTCATTTGCAATCGGACACAGGTATTTGCTGCGCCGGCATTGTTTCGAAAGGTGCGCCGCTGGGTTCTGCGAGAACGCTGGAAAAGGTATGGAGTGTAAATTGGGTTCGATGATTGTAGAAGGTCGGCTGTGGAGTCTGGCCAGCTTCATTTCTCCAGGAACGATACGTCTAGCCTCAGGACAACATGAATCCGAGTCTTGAACAGATTCAAGTGTACTTGAGCCGTCGATCGCGACAGTTCCGCGATCTCTTGAAGGCGGAAGGGCCAACTGGCATCACAGACCGGATCCGGAGAGTGGCTGCAGAATGGCTCGCTCCGAAGGATGCTGTCCTCCCGGTTCAGCGGGCAGACGTCCTGGCGGCAGACCTATCACGCCCCTTTGAGCCGATAATTCCAGAGCGGATATCCGGTCAACCGTTGATCGTGAATTGGGTGACAACACCTCCAAGGCCCGGGTCTGGAGGGCACACCACAATGTTTCGGATCATCCGCTACCTTGAAGCTAACGGCTACCAGAATCGCGTCTACTTTTACGATGTGTATCGAGGTGATCACGAGTACTACGCGTCGATTGTCCGGCGCTACTATAACTTTCATGGCAGCGTGGCCAAGGTGGAAGACGGAATGGAGGACGCACACATCGTGGTGGCCACCGCCTGGCCGACGGCTTATCCCGTCTTCAATGCCCGATGCACCGGAAAGCGCTTCTATTTTGTGCAGGATTATGAGCCGCATTTTCATCCGGTCGGGGCACTCAGTTTTCTGGCGGAAAACACCTACAAGATGGGCTTTCACGCTATAACTGCGGGCCGGTGGCTAGCCTCGAAGCTCAGATCGGATTTCGGTATGAGTGCCGACTGGTTCGATTTCAGTTCCGATACGTCTACCTATCGCCATCTACCAAATGTCCGACGTTCGGGTATCGTATTTTATGCACGGCCGGAAGCCGCACGTCGCGGCTTTGAACTGGGGATCATGGCGATTGAAACATTCGCGAACCGCCGGCCGGACATCGATGTACACCTCTACGGTCAGAAGATGGGCAGGTTGGGCTTTAACTTTATCGACCATGGCCGGATTGGGCCTAAGGAGCTCAACCAAATCTACAATCAGTGTTATGCCGGTCTCAGTCTGTCGCTGACGAATGTCTCACTCGTTCCGCATGAGATGCTTGCTGCCGGCTGTATCCCCGTGGTAAATGACACAGTTGCCAATAGAATGGTCCTCGACAATCCATTCGTCTGTTACGCACCGGCATACCCCGAGGCCCTAGCCTCAGAGCTTGAAAGGTTGGTTACCTTGCCGGATTTCGATCTATTGTCGGAAGAAGCGGCCGCAAGCGTGCACTCAACAAGTTGGGATGATGCTGGTGCCGCAGTCGATGCGATCTTCCGACGTACGTGGCAAGCAAACTCCGGCTCGACAGGTGGTGCTCCAGATACAACCATCGCCATTGTGCACGTCGGGTGAAACGCAAGTGCCCGTCTACTGCGTGCACAGTTGACAATGACGAGTTGCCCATCTCCTTTCGACAAATGGCGCCAAACAAGCGCTCAGACTCCCTGGTGGTCTTTCGCATTGATTCTTTTCAAGTCTTCAGGTGCGACGCATGGGCGTCGTTGCTGACACCCAGGGCCGCAGCCAGCTTGTGGCACCTCAAGACCGTCGATACTTTCGCGAGCTTCTTGCGAGCAACCGACAGAATTTAACCCAGGACAGAATTTAACCCAGCTAGACCTGCACCAGCGCGCTGGCAGATTGACCCGGTGATGAATGCCCGTCCATCGATTCGAGAATGAATCGCGACTTCCAGCGTGGTGCCGAGTTTAGGTTCATGCCAAAGCTGATGAAGCAGTCGGTAGTCTAAGGGCTACCCCAGCCTTCTGCAATCGCCCGCTTCCACGCCAACACTCTCAATAACGTAGCGCCGCGCCGTCTCTAAGGCTCTGGCCAACTGCTACGTGCTCGAACCACCCGGTGCCTTTTCGTCCCACACGTCTACCCCGCGTTGTGTCGTCTCCGCAAAAAATGGGTAATGCACAGAAGCGGAAAATGATGCGCTCTAGTCAGCACCCCCATTCTGGGCGGCCGATTGCTCGGAATGCGACGAGAAATCAGAGGAACACTATGTCGTATCGAACAGTTCTGCGCTTTCCCTTTGTGATGCTTCTTGCTGTCGGTCTCTCACTGGCAACCTGCTTCATCGATGTACCGTTGGTATACGGCAGTTGTTCCGCCCCTGCCAACCCAATTGAAGCTGAGAATTGTCTGCCTGGCAGCCCTCCGAGTCAGTGGGATATCGACGGTAATGGAGATCTGTCGATACAGGGTTTCGCCACGGAGATGAGCGTCAACGTGGGGGGAACAGTTTTCTTCAAGATCAATACGAACGCTCACGCATATACCATCGATATCTACCGACTCGGGTACTACGGTGGTAATGGGGCGCGGCTGATTAAGTCGATCACCCCGTCAGTGCAATTGCCGCAGAATCAGCCCGCCTGTCTACAGGATTCGACCATAGGGCTAACAGACTGCGGGAACTGGGCAACCTCCGCCTCGTGGCAAGTTCCTTCGAATGCGACATCAGGAGTCTATTTTGCTCATCTCATCAGGAGCGATACGGGAGGCGACAGTCACATTGTATTTGTCGTTCGGAACGACTCACGTCACTCCGACCTACTTGTTCAGACATCAGATGAAACCTGGCAAGCGTACAACGACTACGGATCTGGCAGCCTTTATGGTCCGAATAACGTCGATTACTTCGACCTGACCAATCGTTCCTACAAAGTTAGCTATAACCGGCCGTTTCTTACAAGAGGCTTCGGCGCAGAGTCGGCGACATGGCTGTTTGGCGCTGAGTATCCACTGATTGAGTTTTTAGAGGCAAATGGATACGACGTAACTTATTTCACCGGAATAGACGCCGAGCGCTATGGAAGCCTGATTCAAAACCACAAGGTCTACATCTCCTCCGGTCACGACGAATACGTTTCCGGAACTCAACGTAACAATGTTCAGGCTGCCCGTGATGCGGGCGTTAACCTGGCGTTCTTCAGTGGCAATGAAGTGTTTTGGAAAACACGTTGGGAAAACAGTATCGACGGGTCGAATACGCCGTATCGTACCCTTGTCTGCTACAAAGAAACACTAGGGCCCAACGCAATTCCAACTGCAACCGTCGCCGTCGATCCATTGGATCCACCAACCTGGACGGGCACTTGGCGCGATCCCACGAACAGTCCTCCGGCGGATGGCGGCCGTCCTGAAAACGGACTCACCGGCACGATATTCATGGTAAATGGGCCTGGTTCTGATAATGATGGGAGCCTGGCAATTAAGGTGCCGGCAGCCGATGGCAAAATGCGCTTTTGGCGAGGAACCGCAGTTGCCTCGCTACCAACAAATGGAAGCTACACACTGCCACAGGGCACCCTTGGATACGAGTGGGATGAGGATCTGGATAATGGTGCGAGACCCGCTGGCGCCTTTGAACTTTCTACGGGTTCCTATAACCTTACGGCGGATCTGTTGTTGGATTATGGAAGTATTTATGGGGCAGGTACTGCTACCCATCACCTGATGATGTATAGCGCGCCAAGTGGTGCCCTTGTATTCGGATCGGGCACAATCCAATGGTCATGGGGCCTGAACAGTCAACACGACAATCCCTTCGGTTTCAACAATCCTAACCCAGACGTAAACATGCAACAGGCGACTATTAACCTGTTCGCCGACATGGGAGCGCAACCGGCTTCTCTCCAGGCAGGTCTGCAACCTGCGACCAAATCGACCGATACAATCGCTCCGACTTCTACGATCACCTCACTTGCGTCGGGAGCCTCTGTCAACGCCGGGGCGACGGTAACAATCTCTGGGACTGCTGCGGACGCGGGGGGAGGGGTTGTTGCAGGGGTTGAGATATCTGTAGACAACGGGCGAACATGGCATCCCGCGATGGGCCGCAGTACTTGGTCATTTTCATGGGTGCCCAATACCGTGGGAACCGTCGCGCTGATGAGCCGCGCAGTGGATGACAGCGGCAACCTGGAAAACCCTCAGACCAGCGGAGGTAACCCGTCAGGAGGCGTGCAGGTTAATGTCAACCCGCAAGTATGCCCCTGCACAATTTGGAACCCGTCCATTGCCCCTATCACGGCTGATAGCGGTGACACGAACTCCGTCGAAGTTGGCGTAAAGTTCCGTACAGACGATGATGGCGTGATCACCGGATTACGGTTCTATAAGGCAAGTAAAAACACTGGAACACATGTTGGACATTTATGGACCAGCAGCGGTACCTTGCTGGGCACGGTGACGTTCACAGGCGAAAGCGGTTCGGGATGGCAGCAAGTACAATTTGTATCTCCCATTTCAGTGACCGCGAACACTGACTACGTCGCTTCCTACTATGCTCCGTCAGGACATTACTCAGCCGATGGCAAATACTTCTCCGCTGCCGGCTATGACGATCCACCCGTTCATGCTCTTGCGAATGGAGTGGATGGTGGAAATGCCGTATATATCTATTCCGGCGCGCCAGGCGTCTTTCCCACTAATAGTTTTGCCGCGACAAACTACTGGGTCGATGTCGTCTTTGTCAACGGCTCCACGTTCGATATAGCCGGAAATGTCTCCGGCATAGGAGGCAATGGAGCGCTGGTTTCTCTTAGCGGAAGCGCAAACGCCGTCACCACAGCCGATTCTGGCGGTAATTATCAATTTGCCGGACTAGTCAATGGAACCTATACCATCACTCCCAGCCGTGCGGGTGTAACCTTCTCACCCTCAAGCCAGACCGTCACAGTAAACAGCATATCGATCAGCAACGTGAACTTCGGTTCGGTGGTCACAAGTCCTCTGCGTGTCTCGGGGACCATCTCTGGTGCGGGTGGCGCAGGAACCGTGGTCAGTCTGTCGGGAGTGACAACGCAGTCTATCTCTGCCGACGTTTCGGGGAACTACAGCTTCACCGGCCTCATTCCGGGCACGTATACGGTGACCCCCACCCAGGCCGGGTATATCTTCACCCCAGATTCACAGGTGGTGACTCTCACAAACTCTAGCGTTACTGGGCTCAATTTCAGCGGGGAGGCCTGTACCTGCACCAGCATTTGGCCGCTCACAGCCGCGCCCCAAGTCGCCGACAGCGGTGACCCAGGATCCGTGGAAGTCGGAGTAAAGTTCCGTACGGACCTTGGGGGTACCATACAGGGGATTCGCTTCTACAAAGCGAGCACAAACACCGGGACACACATTGGCCACATCTGGTCGAGCACAGGTGTCCTGCTGGGTAGTGCTACGTTCACCAGCGAAAGTGCCTCCGGTTGGCAGCAAGTTCAGTTCAGCCCTCCGGTGACGGTATCAAACAACACCGTTTATGTGGCTTCGTACTTCGCACCAGCCGGGCACTACTCATACGACGTCAATTACTTTACGTCATCTGGCGTAGATAACTCGCCGCTACATGCGCTAGCAGACGGAGTCAGCGGTCCCGATGGAGTCTTCAACTACAGCAGCGCGGGGTCGTTTCCCAATAACGGTACCCACGCGACGAATTATTGGGTCGATGTCGTATTCGCGCCATCGTCGCCGCACGCTCTGTCAGGGACGATCACCGGAGTCGGCGGACCGGGTGCGACTGTCACACTCTCAGGAGGGACGACTGTCAGTACCATAGCCGATGCGTCGGGGAACTTCGCCTTCCCCCACACTTATGATGGCACATATGTGGTGAGTGCGAGCCAAACGGGGTATGCATTCACAGAGTCAAGCCGAACTGTGACGATGAATGGAACTGATGTAAGTGGATTGGTGTTCGCGACCTTGCCGAACTGCATTCCATGCGACAGCATCTGGCAAATCACTACAGCGCCCACCGTGGCGGATGCAGGTGACCCGAACTCTGTCGATCTCGGGGTCCAATTCAGGGCGGATTCCGATGGTGAAATAGTCGGCCTGCGGTTCTACAAATCGGCCCTCAATACCGGAAATCATGTGGGAACGTTGTGGTCGAGTTCCGGCGCTCTGCTGGGCAGCGTAACGTTTGAGGACGAGTCGCTATTTGGCTGGCAGCAAGCGTTATTCCCCAATCCTGTACCGGTTGTTGCGAACGCGACCTATGTCGTCGCCTACCTTGCCCCGTCAGGGCACTACGCGGCCGTTCCCAATTATTTTTCCACGAACGGAGTGGACAGTCCGCCCCTGCATGCTTTGGTTAACGGTGGGGCCGGACAAAATGGCGTATTTGCATATGGAAGCACGATAGAATTTCCGGATTCCAGCTACCAGGGAGACAACTATTGGGTAGACGTCCTCTACACTCCAACCGGGCAGACTCACGCCATCATCGGTACTCTCTCCGGAACTGGCGGTCCTAATGCGACCATAACCTTATCAGGAGCATCAACAGCAACTGCCACGGCTGATATAAACGGTAACTTCAGCTTCAGTAACCTTCCTGACGGAACATACTGGGTTACTCCCGGCCACACCGGCTTCGCATTCAGTCCGGGCGTTCAGACGGTGATTGTACGCGGCGCGGATGTCAATGGAGTTAGCATCGGTACACTTCAGAATTGCCCATGCGACACGATTTGGACGCCTTCAGCAGTTCCGACGCTTTCGGATTCTGGAGACACTTCCGCTATCAACCTGGGCATTAAGTTCCGTGCTGACACTGACGGCTACATTGTAGGGGTCCGGTTCTACAAGTCTGCCCTGAACACTGGAATTCACCTTGGAACACTATGGTCGGATTCCGGCACCCAGCTGGCGACCGCTACATTCACCGGCGAATCGGCTTCCGGCTGGCAACAGGTGCTGTTTGACACGGCTGTACCGGTTACAGCCAATACAACCTATATCGCGTCGTATCTGGCGCCTGCCGGACACTACGCGGGGGATCTGAATTTCTTCTCCAACAAGGGCGTGGACAACCCTCCCCTGCACGCATTGATGGATGGAGTGGACGGGGGCAACGCAGTGTTCGCGTACGCGTCCACCCCGGCATTCCCGAATCAGTCGAACATGGCTGCCAATTACTGGGTTGATGTAATTTACGCCACATCAGCCAGTTACAGCATTTCCGGCACTATCGCCGGACCCGCCGCACCAGGTGCAAGCGTCATCCTCGGCGGAGCCTCATCCACGACTACAACTGCCGATGCTTCCGGCAACTATAACTTTAACGGTCTCGCGAATGGCACCTATACCGTTACACCGGTGAGCACCATTTACGAATTTGGCCCGTCCTCCCAAGCCATAACTGTCAACAATGGACATGTCCTGAACGTCAACTTCACATCGGGGTTTGGCATTAGCGGTACGATCACTGGACCCCGTGGACCAGGGGCCACCCTGGCCCTGACCGGTGCGTCGAGCGCGACAACGATCGCTGACGGATCCGGGAACTACAGCTTTACCGGTCTGCCAAATGGTGTTTACACCGTCGCCGTCAGCAATGGCAGCTACGTGTTCACGCCTACCAGCCAGTCGGCCACGGTGAACGGTGCAAGTGTCACTGGGGTCAACTTCACCTCTCCGAATATTGCGACGATCTCCGGCAATGTCGGGTCACCAGGCGGATCAGGAGCGACTGTGCTTCTCACGGGCGCCTCAACTGCAGTCACCACAGCTGATGCTTCGGGCAACTACAGCTTCCCTGGACTGGCGAACGGTTCCTATACAGTGACTCCCACCAATGCCGGCTATGTCTTCTCGCCTGCCGGACGAGCAATCAATCTGAACGGAACTAATGCTACGGCGAACTTTACCTCGGCGGTAGCACTCTACAATTTGTCGGGCGCGATCAGCGGCACAGGCGGGCCCGCAGCAACCGTGTTTCTTACAGGAGCCGCGACCGCGACAACTACCGCGGACGGTTCGGGGAACTTTGCGTTCACCGGTTTGGTTACCGGGTCCTACATCGTAACCGTGGGCAAACCCGGATACGTGTTTACTCCTGCCAGCATAGCCGTTCTCATCAGCAGCAACAGCACGGGCATGAGTTTCTCGACTGTGAGCGGCTGCCCAACCTGCAACACGGTGTGGCCGGCTTCGGCTTTACCGACCGTGGCCGACAGCGGCGATCCGACGTCGATGGAACTGGGCGTGAAGATCCGCGCTGACCTTGACGGTTACATCACCGGATTGCGCTTCTACAAAGCACCAGCAAACACGGGCACCCACATCGCCCACGTGTGGAACTCGACAGGGACCCTGCTGGGCAACGCAACGGTGGCCGGCGAAAGTGCCGCGGGATGGCAGCAGGTGATGTTTACGGCGCCTATCCCGGTGGTTGCCAATACCACCTACATTGCTTCCTACCTGGCGCCGTCCGGAGACTATTCCGCAGACGCTAATTTCTTCACCACATCGGGCGTTGACAACGCACCACTCCATGCCTTGGCAAATGGTGTCGATGGTCCGAACGGCGTTTTCGTCGCGACGACTACCGGCGGTTATCCAACTTCCACCAATCAATCTACGAATTACTGGGTCGACGTGGTTTACAGCAACACCCAGGGCCGAAGCATCGTGGGCGCGATCAGCGGGCCTGGAGGATCGGGAGCCACCGTCAATCTCACGGGCACGGCGACAGCCTCGACTACCGCCGACGCCAATGGCAATTACAGCTTTAACAATCTCTCCAACGGCTCATACACGGTAACGCCGACCAACAGCGGCTACGTGTTTACGCAAACCAGCCAGACGGTCACCATCAACAGCGCGCACGTGATGAACGTGAACTTCAGCTCTGCAGTGCAGACATCGCTGAATACAGTGACACTCAACCCCACGACCGTTCCGGGCGGGGCCGGCTCGGTGGGCACAGTCGCGTTGAACGGGCCAGCACCGGCTGGCGGCGCGGTGGTCACACTGTCAAGCAGCAACACTGCAGCCGCTCAGGTGCCGGCCAGCGTCATGGTGCCGGCAAATGCGACTACAGCCACTTTCACCGTGGCCACCAGCGTCGTGTCAGCGAACACAACGGCAACAATCTCTGCGACCTATCGTGCGACCCTCACGGCCAACTTGACCGTGGTTAGATCACTCAGCACTGTTTCAGTGAACCCGACTTCGGTAGTCGGCGGGACTTCGTCGACCGGCACCGTAACATTGGCCGGAGCTGCTCCGGCAGGAGGCGCGGTCGTGACTCTGTCGAGCAGCAACACGGCGGCCGCACAGGTTCCAGCCAGCGTGACAGTGGCGGCGGGCGCCACGGCGGCCACCTTTACCGTAACCACTTTCGCGGTCGCCAGCAGTACGACGGCGACGATTTCCGGAACGTATGGCGTCACCAAGACCGGGAACCTGACGGTGACTCCGCCGACACTGACTGGCAACGGCAGCGGCGTCACTGTCAGTCCCACGTCTGTGGTTGGCGGAATCTCGTCGACCGGTACCGTCAAACTGACTGGACCAGCCCCAGCCGGCGGCGCCGTCGTCACTTTGTCGAGCAGCAATACAACTGCCGCGCAGGCGCCGGCCAGCGTGACGGTGGCCCCAGGCGCGACCTCAGCCACGTTTACCGTCACTACCAGCCCGGTCTCAAGCAACGCCTCGGTGACCATTACGGGGATCTACGGCGTAACGAGGACAGCGACCTTAACGGTAACTGTAGCAACGCTGAGTTCCGTCAGTCTGAGCCCCACCTCTGTGATTGGCGGAACTTCATCCACCGGCACCTTGAGATTGAGTGGGCCAGCCGCGGGCGCAGGCGCCGTCATCACTTTGTCGAGCAACAATACGACTGTCGCGCAGGTACCGGCCAGCGTGACGGTGGCGGCGGGCGCGACTTCAGCCACGTTTACTGTAACCACAACTCCGGTCGCAAGCAACACCTCGGTAACAATCTCTGGAACTTACGGTATAGCGAGGACGGCGACCCTGACAATCAACGCTGCAACACTGACTTCCGTTACCTTGAATCCAGCCACCTCTGTGATTGGCGGAACTTCATCCACCGGCACCGTGATATTGAATGGGCCAGCCGCGGGCGCAGGCGCCGTCATCACTTTGTCGAGCAACAATACGACTGTCGCGCAGGTACCGGCCAGCGTGACGGTGGCGGCGGGCGCGACCTCAGCCACGTTTACCGTAACCACAACTCCGGTCGCAAGCAACGCCTCGGTAACAATCTCTGGAACTTACGGTATAGCGAGGACGGCGACCATAACAATCCTAGCTGCAACACTGACTTCCGTTACCTTGAATCCAGCCTCGGTGATTGGAGGGACGACGTCAACTGGCACAGTTACCTTGAATGGGCCAGCCCCAGCTGCCGGCGCCGTGGTCACTCTGTCGAGCAGCAACACGGCGGCGGCCACACTGCCGGCCACGGTGACCGTGGCGGGGGGCGCAACCACGGCCACCTTTACCGTGACTACCAAGCCCGTGACGGTCAACTTCAACGTTACTATTACGGGAAGTCGTGGGGCAATTCGTACCGCAACACTGACAGTTCAGACGCCTGTAGCGAGTTCCCTTGCCCTGAATCCGACTTCTGTCAAAGGGCTGTCTCCCTCCACTGGTACGGTGACAATTTCTGGCCCTGCGCCGTCAGTTGGAACCGTTGTGACCCTCTCGAGCAGCAACACAGCTGTTGCAACGGTGCCTGCCAGTGTTACCGTGACTTCGGGGAACACGACCGCAACTTTCACAGTTACGACGAAAACTGTGACTGCCTCGACCAACGTGACCATCACATCAACCAAAGGGGTAGCGGCCGCCGCCACCCTGACCGTGACGCAGTAACGATTAAGGCAATCTTCGGAAGCGCTGTGAACCTTCTCGCGTCGCCGAGGACGCCGTTCCCGACGGTCGTGGCTCTCAGTGTCGCGGTTAACGGACTCTAACTTTTCCGAAGATGCGTTAGCGGTCCTGCTGTCACTCTTCCACCAAAGACAATCTCAAGAATCCACGAATCCCCATGCCGCCGAGATGCGGCGTGGGGGTTTCTGTTTTTTTGCAGAAATGAATGATAGGCAAAGCGACGGCCCAGAAGGTGTGATCACCGTGTGTCATATTTTCAAGCGTCGGCACCCAGGCATCTAGAATAGCGCTAGGCCGCGATGTGTGCCAATCCGCCAATTCGTATGCATTTACCGATCCTCCCATCGGCGCCCGAGTGCTCCTCGGGGATGTCCATACTGAAAGTTGAACAAACAGAACCAAAACTGTAGATTAGACCCAGAGACAATCTGGAGGTCATGGCCGCGTGTCAGGTGCGTCTACACATCGTGCTTGCAAGGCAGTTCGCGACCTGGCAGCCATCTCAATGAGGACGGCAGGAGGATGGGTTTTCGTCTGGGGGCTCATAAGCCTGGTCGCGGAAGCCCAAACAACCTGTGCGCTGCAACATGCAGCCACCGGCGTCTATATCTGTTATCCCAATCCCGCCAACAGTCCTGAGGACGCGGTCATCCCTGCACTTTTTCATCTCAGCGCTCAGGGAAATGCTCCCGATGGCAAAACGATTGCGCATTTTAGAGTCCTGCTCGACGACCATATCGTCTACGAAAACTCGGCTTTCCCTCCAGTTCAAAAGCTGTCACTTGAAACAAACCTGACCTCGCCATTCGATTCCGGAACCCACACGCTGCAATTGGTGGTTGATGGTGTTGGAACCGCTGAAATCAACAGAGTTCAAATCGTTACCTCGAAGAATGCGACCTTCTGCGACCCCACTATCCGGACTGACGGGCATACGTGCCGTCTGTCAAGACGGCTTCCCTTGCAGTGGTCGTTGGAAGAACCTGACCGCGCCTCGGATCATCATCTCGACGACTATCGATCGTTTCTCGATCTGTTTGAACGAAACGTTAAAGCACTAGGGGCCGATGAGTCAGACGCAGTGGCAGTCGATGCTACGGGAAATCTCTATGTTGCTTCCCATGCATTCAGCGATGTTGAACTAAGAAAGTTCACGCCCAGCGGCAACATCGTTTACGACACGTTAATTCGTTCCTGTGGAGACGGGTTTCTATCGGTTGCCGGACTTGCCATTGATGATGCCGGGAGTGCGTGGATCGCTGGGAACACCACGGCGTGCTTTCGTGCTACGTCCGATGCTTTCAACAAGGGTGCCGGCGCGGCGAAGCGAATGCGAGGTATCGTACTTCGCATAAACACCGCGAAACCCAGCGCGGTAGAACCGCTATATGTTACTTATCTCGCTGACGTAGATTATCAGATCACCGGAATCCGAGTTGACGGAGAAGGTAATGCGTACCTTTCTGGAACTACCAGATCGCCCGACTACCCGCATGAATCATCCCTAAGCGTCACCGAAGGTCTGGATACAACGGCAAGCACAGTAAGTGGATTTGTCTCAGTGCTAAACTCTTCGGGTTCGAATCTACGATGGTCTGCGTTGCTGCGCAACGCGCAGTTGAACGCCCTTGTGCTCGATGGCGCAGGCAATGTCTATCTGACAGGGCGTGCGGTATTCAGCCAAACCACCTCTGAGGCTCGCGGCAAGAAAGGACCGGGGGGACCCACGACCCCAACCTGTGCCGCGCGGGGAAGGACCGCAAACGCGTGCGACGATATTCTGGTCGCCGAAATCACCGATCGTGGCCGGCAATTGCCCTACATTGCGCGGCTCGGGGGGTTCGGAGACGCGGAAGGACGGGCCATTTCGATAAGCCCGCACGGGAAGTGGATCCTTATTGGGAGCGACACAGATTCACCGGATTTTTCAGCTTCAGGGGGACAAGGCTCTCCGCAGCGCGAAGGCCAGCAATCGCTGGTGATAGCGCTGCAGCCCTGCAAAACAGGTATTCTCGATGCGCATTTTGTCTCTGACAGTTCCCAGGTTGCGTCTATAGTGTTCCCAATGGCCCTGGATGCCTTTTCGTCTGTTTTTCCTCAGCGGTCTCGACCGCCTGAGCCAGCGGCGTCTGAGCAAGGGCCGCTCCTATCAATTCAGAGGGCGCCCTCTTGCTCGTCGAACAGATAGCCCAAGCGGCAGGAGGCTTACACGATCGCCCGGAAGATGCCAGCGAGAGTCGTGGTGGCCTTTCAATCGGAGGACTTGTTGGTTGAAGCCAATCGCAGGCAGTTTCTTGCATCACTCGGAATTGTCGGGGCAACGCGGTTACTTGAGCAACACTTGCTCGCGCAGTCAGACGACGTTGCACCAATCGTGCTCGTCGGAGTGCAACTCGAGCCGTTTGTCGATCCGTTACCCTTGCTCCCTATCGCCGCTGCAAAAACCCTGACTTCGGGTTCCCAATATCTCACAATCACGCTGTCAGAGTTTCGGCAGAAAGTCCATCGCGACCTTCCACCCACGGTGGTATGGGGGTTTGAGGGAAATACTCCTGGTCCAATCATCGCAGCCCGGAGGAATCAGACCCTGATAGT
Organism: Terriglobales bacterium; assembly: GCA_963788475.1. GTDB lineage: Bacteria > Acidobacteriota > Terriglobia > Terriglobales > Acidobacteriaceae > Telmatobacter. Next base: position 104,601 of record CAWBGO010000016.1, on the reverse strand, counting down.
CGACTGGTTGAATCGACTACCTGAAAAGCATCGACTTGCTGTAGATCATACGTTAGACGGAGCCGGGTGGGATGTCCCGGAAGTGCGGACCGCCATCCATCTGCACGGTGGGCACGTGTCGTCAGACGATGATGGCTATCCCGAAAACTGGATTGTCCCGGGCCAAACGCAGAGGACGGTCTATCCAAACCGGCAACGCGGCGCGATGCTTTGGTATCACGACCATGCGATGGGCATAACTCGGCTTAACGCGATGATGGGATTGGCGGGACTCTACTTACTCAATGATCCAGAGGAAGAAAGCCTCGGCCTGCCTTCCGGGCATTATGATATCCCCTTGGTGCTGCAGGACCGTATCCTTGATCCTCGCGGGCAGATCGCTTATCCGGTTTCGGACAATCCCAACGCGCCATCCGCTCCTGAGTTCTTCGGAAGTCAAAATTTGGTCAACGGACGCGTGTCACCATATCTCGACGTTGAGCCCCGCCTGTATCGCTTCCGCTTCCTGAATGCAGCTAATGCTCGCGTATTTCAACTCTCGCTTGCGCCGGAGCAGCGGCTATTCCAGATCGGAACTGACGGCGGCCTCATGCCTGAGCCAGTCATTCGCGATGAACTCTTGATTGCGCCTGGAGAGCGGGTTGACACGATTATTGATTTTCGAGGACGCGAAGGGCGCCGACTCATGCTGGTGAACAATGCACCTGCGCCTTATCCTTCCGGCGGAGCACTGGTTCCGGGATTGGTAATTCAGTTCCGCGTCAGTAGGCCACTGAGGCAAGTAATTGATATGAGCCATATTCCCGATGCTCTGGTGCGGGTCCCGCGATTGCAAGAGGCTGACGCCGTTAAGACGCGTTCCTTCAGGCTGGTCGAAATCATGGCCAGCAATGGACAACGGCATCGTGTTTTATTGGACGGCAAGCGCTTCAGTGACCCCGTCTCCGAAGATCCCCGCAATGGCAGCATTGAGATCTGGGAATTCGTAAACACGACAAAGGATGCCCATCCCATTCATCTTCACACAGTCCATTTCCAATTACTCAATCGCCATCGTTTCGACACCCGTCGTCAGCAGCAAACCTCTGAGGTAGTTTTGATCGGTAAGCCGATGCCCCCGCCACCGGAAGAGCTTGGGTGGAAAGACACTATTCTCTGTCCACCAGGACAGGTGACCCGCATCATCACTCCTTTCGAAGCAGAGCCGGGACGCTTCGTCTGGCATTGCCACACGCTGGAGCACGAGGACAATGAAATGATGCGACCATTTGTGGTTCGGGCGTGAGCTTCTGAGAATACACCGAGCAACAGGGCTGCTAATTTTGGGGCAGGAACTGATGAACGATCGCCTCACGGTCGCAGTCGGTCCTATGAGCAGCGCAAAGCCAGAGGCCAGTGTTTCAGCGCGGAGGCCAGTCGTCTACGGCAATACCTGAAAGAGTGCGACCATACCGCCCGTAAGGTGCTCGTTTACATGGCAATGAAACAGCCATGTGCCTTCCTGCTGAGGTACCATGTCCGCTACAATCATCGCCAACGGGTCAAGATACACAGTATCGGCGCGCATTCGGTAGGATACAACAGTCTGTCCGTGCCAGTGCGGGTCATGAACATCTTCTTCGTTGTTATTAGAAAGCAGATACCAGCGTACGCGCTCTGCTTTCTTCATTGTCAGGAGAGGCAGGTTGCCCTCGACGTAGCCATTGATTGAATACAGCATATTCCGTTCCCGCAGTCGGGGATTCGTGTTGCGCAACACGCCCGGTGGAGCACCTATATTCTTTCCGGCAAATCGACTGCTACTTTCGTCGTAGATTGCGAAGTCGACGATAAACTCCCGGTCCACGTCTTTTGGTGACAGGTCAGCACGCCCCTGGCCGCGAGCTGTAACGAGTATGGGACCGATCAACCCGGTGTTGAGGTCGAAAGCACCCAGAAAATCCGAATGGTACATCCAGATCACCGAACTACCATCGAGCGGCCCTGGACCGCTGCTCTCGGGAACCGTCCAGATATAGGTGTAAGTCGCGCCAGGATCCACAGCATCATCGGCTTTTACAGTCCCCTGCGTGCCGTCTTCATATAGCGTGCCTTCCGCATCCTTGGAGTATTGCAGTCCATGCGGATGAATCGTCAACACAAGATGCGTCTTGTTGCGAAACACCACTCTCACCGAGTCCCCGACTTCAACGCGGATCAGCGGTCCGAGGATTCCCAGATGTTCCCACTGGGGAGGCCTTTGTTTCAGATTTTGAAAGGTCGCGTCTGCATATTCTCGGTAGATTGCCTTGTGATAGACACGGTGCTTCATTCCGGCGCCGGATTCATCATCTCCGGACTCGGGATGAGGAAGCCCCGTCAGGTTGCGGCCCTTCGGCGTGTAGTCCCAGTCGACTTCTTCGGCGGCAATGTAATAGGTGCGGCTTACTCCGTGGCGTGGAACCGCTTGTGTTGAAGCAGCGGATTGATTCGCAATAGGCTTTGACATCTGCGCCATAGACGGCAGCAGGCCCAGGATGAAGAGCAAGACAACGATTCGATAGGCTAGGCACGGTAGGCGATATCTCTCAAAGACATAGGAATTCATAGGCTCTTCAGATACTCAACCAGGTCGTTGATCTCGGCCCTCGTTAGGTCACTCGTAACTCCGTGAGCGTCGCTCGGATTAAAGACGGTCCACAACTCCTCCAATGTCGCCGCCGAACCGTCATGCAGGTATGGAGCAGAGTAGGCGGCATTGACCAGGTGCGGTACGTCGACCATCTCCGAGTCATCCAAGCGCCCGAATGTACCGGCATACGCGAGTTTGCGGTTCGTATACTTTGGTCCGCTATGACAATATGCGCACTGATTGTGACGAGGTATGGGACGCCCGCTCTTGTAACGAGTGCGATCGAAGATGACCTTTCCGCGTTCTTGCGGTGCAGTCAGTTGTCCGTCCGGCTGGCGATACCGATTGGGACGAGCCCGTATGGAGGAAACGAACAAGGTCAGATCAGCCAGCTCTCTCGGATTGTAACTTTGTGAGCGGTAGATATATTTTGCAGTACGGGGGCCGCACTCTGTCGGCAGATCCGGGTTTTGTCCATTCCACTTGAATGGTTCAGTCCCGACGAGGTCCTCGATCGAGCGATTGTCGACGATGTTCCTGCCGAAGCCATCGGGTTCCAAATCCCATTGCAGACCATCGAAGGTCTCATCGATATGACAATTGGCGCATCCGAACTGGCCCTGAAAGGCATAGGCCGACGAGTTGAAGAGTTGCTCGCCGCGCCGGAGAGCCGTAACGTACTTTGGGCCGCCCAGATCGATCGTCGCGATCATCGAATCAGTCGCAGTGTCGATCACTCCGATTGTGTCGTCGAGTCGGTTGGCGACGTAGAGCCGCCTTCCATCCGGCGCCAGCGTGATGCCACGAGGGTTTCGGCCGACGCCAATTCGGGCCACTACGTAGTTCGAAGAAGCGGAGAGGTCATTCGCGAAAGAACCGCCTCGAGCGCTCGCGAAAGTCAGCAACCGGGGTACGGAAATCGCCGTCACAGAGTCCGATCCCGAAGTGCTGACGTAAATCTTCGACTTATCGGGAGTGATGGCGACTCCAAACGGCATTGAGAAATATCGATCGATTTCATCGAGCGGCACTGAGATTGTTCCCGGCACATCCGTCCCAAACAGAAGCACCGAATCGCCGAAGGCCCATCCGTGTTCCACGTGCGCGAGGGGGACAAGGTTCTTAGGCCGAAGATGTGCCACAACTCCCAGTCGGCCGTCTGCGGAGAATGCAATGTGGAACACTCCTGCGGAGTTCGTCATGATTCGCGTCCCGGCGACGGCATGCCGTGAGTCTTCAATCACCGTCATTTGAGATTCCGGGGTCTGACGCCCGCCCTTGATGTTGGGATAAACGTGGCTGCAGTGGATAAACGGCGTGTTACCAGCGCGAGCCAGATAGCTGGCACCACGTCCGGCGGGAATTCGGTTGCACTCGTGTGCCGTGGCCAGGTCGATGACAGAGATGTCGTCACTGAGCCGGTTGGCGACATAAAGATTCTTCCCCGCACGATCCGTAACGACGCTGGTCGGTTCCCAGCCAGCCGGCAGGGTACGCAAAACGGCAAAACTGGCTGCATCAACAACGGTGACGTTATCGTCCCAGGAATTGGCGACGAAGATCCTGCTCCCGTCAGGCGAGACTGCGAGTCCTCGTGGAACTCGGCCGACTGACACTGATTTCGAGATCGCCCCGGTGAGGGAGTCAACCATGCGAAGTTCGTTGCTCGCTTCGCACGTCACATACAGTCTGTTGCCGTCGGACGAGATAGCGATTTCTCCGGGCGACAGGTATTGCGGGTTGTCACTCTGAGAAGCCCCGCGCAGAGTCCAGCACAAGGCAAGTACACAGACTATTGATCCGGCGATAATGAGCGCGACTCCTTTTTGAGAGGGGCGGTCACTCCGGCGCCCGTGCCAAGACAACATCGTCACGCGGTGAGCACTCTCCATTCTGTGCTGAGCAGGTCCTCTGCGGAGCGGAATCACAGATAAGAATTATGTTCGAACCGTTCCGGTTGAATCAGGATTTCTTTCAGCATCTCAGCAGGAGCGAGCGTATCCACCACGCACCTTGTGGTCTGTGACCTTAGTCACGATTTGTGGTTCACATCGGATCCAAAGTTACCCACACGCGGTCAAAGTCCGATCGCTGCCGGATTTGTCTCCGATCACGATATAAATTCCGAGGCCTCCCCCAGGCGCGCCGAAAGCTCCAAATAGCATCGGCGAGTGGAAATCTTTTTCCACTATGGAGGGAAACTGATGCGCCATTGGGATGGACTCGGTGGAATCTAAGTTCCCTTGTCCCGGGCCGAAGCGATGAAAGCCATCTCCAGAAGATGAGATACGCGCCGGGCAATTTCTCCTCGCCGCGAATTTCTGTTTGGAAGCCGCATTGCAAGGGATGAGGCAGAGAAGCCGTGCATGACCAGTAGTGGAGAGAAGAAGGACGCTCAGGCCTGTATCGACGGTTGGCTTACCCACATGACCAACCCGTATGGCCGGACCGTCGCTTGTCTGGCCGAGTCCGATTGTCCAGTTCTGCTGGTCGGTGAGCATGGCGTTGGAAAGCGCACGCTCGCCAGGGAGATTCACTCTCGCTCACGGCGGGCGCAGGCAGCCTTTACAGAGTTGCCGTGTCGGGACTTGGATCCGCAAAATCTTCGCTCTCTCTTTCAGCACCCAGGAACCGTCTACCTGGCAGAAGCGGAGAGCCTCAGTCCCTCCTTACAGAAGCTCTTAGTGGAGGAGTACTTCTCCTCCGCGGAAACGCTGAGTTGCCGGCTGTTGTTCGGTTCTTGTCGAGAGTTGATCGAGGATGTCATGGCGCTGCACATCCGGGAAGACTTTTACTACCTTGCATCTGCCGTCACGCTGCGGATTGCCCCGCTTCGTTTCAGGAAACCGGAGATTCTTCCCATCGCCGATTTCCTTCTCTGTCGATACGCCAGGCAGTTTGACCGCCCCAAACCTGCCCTCAGCGAAGAGATGAGCCGGTTCTTGATCGATCATCCCTGGCCAAATAATCTTCCTGAATTTCGGACCGCCATTAAGACCTTCGTGGCGATCGGCGACCAGGCAATCTCTCTGGCAGCCCTCAGGGCCGCAGCCCCGGTGGTCCTGATAAATGGACACCCTGCCAATCTATCGCTGAAAAAAGCCACGCGGCAAGCATCCTTTGAAGTCGAGCGACACCTTATTTCCCAGGTCCTTGGCGCCACCGGCGGGAATCGCAAACGCGCCGCGCGCGAACTGGGAATCAGCTATAAGGCCCTGCTCTACAAGATCAAGCAGATTCGTCTCGCAGATCCCTCCGCAATCAACAGATTTGGAGTCGCAATATGAAACGGGCAAAGCTCTACGCAAAGCTCTACATTGTTGCATTACTTGTGCCATCATTCTGGGCCCACGCTCAAGATAGGACTGCTGCAGTCAAGACACCGGACCAACCCGGGTCAGCCGTTCCCGGGTCGGTCTCCTCGTCTTCTCCATCCGACTCACAATCGAAGCTGCCGGCGGACGCCCCTGGTCATTACTCCATCGGGGCACAAGATGTTCTGACCATCACCGTCTGGAAGGAGACTACGTTGTCGGGTTCATTCCTGGTACGACCCGATGGCATGATATCCATGCCTCTCCTGGGCGACCTTAAAGCCTCCGGCCTGACGCCGACACGACTAGCGACTGAAATCGAAACCAAACTGAAGGAATACATTCAGGACCCCAATGTCACGGTAGAGATAAGCCAGATTCGCAGCAAAACCGTTTATTTGCTGGGAGAAGTAGGAAAGAAAGGCCCAATCGAGATGGCGCCAGAAATGACCTTATTGCAGGCCATCTCCACGGCGGGAGGGCTTACAGATTACGCGAATACCAAAAAGATCTACATCTTGCGGAATGACTCCGGGAAACAGGTGAAGATACCAGTCCATTACAAGGACGCACTGAAGGGCAATGGCTCATTCAATATCCCACTGCAGCCCGGCGATACCATCGTGGTTCCGTGAGAGGGGCACATGAGATCAATGCTCTTACGTGCGTTTCTGTTCATTGCTGCCGGCTGTCTCGCGCACAGCCAGTCTGCACCGTCGGCCAGCGCTGGGGCGGCCGACCTTAGATATGCAATACGGCTTTCCCAAACCGCCAACTTTGGAGGAACACTCGACAATTGGAGCACGATTAATCCTTCTGGCTCTCTGATTTACACCAATGGTCATCAAAAGCACCCCTTCACGCTGGATTACACTGGCGGCTATACGGCAACACTCAGCGGTCCTTCCTATTCATCCGGAATTTTTCAGCGGCTGCTGGTTTCACAGGCCTTTGGCTGGCGTAAATGGAGCGGCACTCTTGCAGATGACGTCAGTTATCGGCCGCAAGCTCCAACCACGGGCTTTTCGGGGATCCCGGGGACAGGTGAACCAATCGGCCCAGGCTCTAACCCGTCGTCAAACCAGTACATACTCACCGTGAACACGCATACGGTAGAAAACAATGCGAGTGCAGCCGTCGAGCACATCCTAAATTACAATTCCTCCTTCGCGATGGATGCCACCTACGACCTCTTGCGCTACCCCTATGGCAACGGCCTCGACACAGATTCGCTCATGGCGAACGGTGGATTTGATTTCCGCCTGAATGCGCGGAATTCGGTTACGAGCCAATATCTCTTTTCCCGGTCTAGTTACATCGGCTACGGCTACGATTTCGTAACGAATACCGGAATGCTCGGCTATCAAAGACAGTGGAAGCGGTCAATCCATACCAACATTTCTGCAGGACCGCAATGGATTCTCGGCTCCGTTACCGCCGGAATTCCTTCAAGTGTCGGAGTCGCCGCACTAGCATCAATGGACTACCAGACTCGCTTCTTCTCCGCGGATTTGAGGTTTAGCCGTGGGACCTCAAGCGGCTCCGGATACTTGATGGGGGCTCAAACCACCACCGTAGGGGCAAGCCTTGCTCGCGACTTCCATCGGAAGTATTCGGTTGAGTTGTCAACAGCCTATTTCCATAATGTGGACGTGGCACGAAAAGAGACCATCACATCGTTCCTCGGCGGGTTCCAGGCCTCGACGCGGATGGGTAGATATCTCAACCTGTTCGTCAACTACACAGCAACCTCGCAGTCGTCGTCTGGTCAGGTCCCTTCGAATGTCCTTTCTCAGCTTCTTCAGGTCGTCAGCTGCGGAATCAGCTACGCTAGAGGCACAAGAACCCCCCGCTGAGTGGGGGAATGCAGAAAGGTTTCGCCGGCAGTTGTCAGGACAAGTTCGGCGCATGTCGCGCCCGGGCAGGTTTTTCAGGCCGGCTTTCTCTCCACGCCACGATCCTGACCACACTGGCTATTTTGACAAAGCCGCTCGGCCCACTTTCGCACTGCATCGCGCTGCACCTGACCACCGCGCGCCTCGGCCGCAGCCAGCTGCACCGCGAAGTTGCCCACCGTCGAGCTCTCCACATTGCCGGTCTCGACAGGGAGTCCCGTGTGCTCTGCCGTTAGCCGGGTGAGCAATTGGTTCAGGCTGCCGCCGCCCAGAATATGAATCCGCCGGATGCTGTTGTTCAGCATCTGCTCAAGACTGCGCAGCGCCGAAGCGTAGCGGCTGGCGAGGCTCTCGAAGATGGTGCGCGCAAACAAGGGTTCGCTGCCTGCACAATCTTCAATCATCTCGAAGCCATTCAAGCGCAGTTGCTCATTCAACCGCGCGGGCATGTCGTCATCGAGCAGCAGGGGGGCGGCATCGACGTTCACGATACCGGGAAAATCCTGACGCGCCGCCGCCAGCCGAATCAGCTCCGGAAGTTCCCATAAGCGTCCATCCTTGCGCCAGGTTTCCAGGCACTGTTTCAGGATCCACATCCCGTTCACGTTGGTGTGAAAGCAGAATCCGCCTCCGGCGGCACCCTGATTGGTGAAGCCCGCTTCCATCGCCTCGCTGGTGGTGATCGGCACGGGGATCCATGTGCCCACCAGGGACCATGTTCCAGAACAGATGTACGCGGTGCCGTCGAGGTCGGTAGAAATTCCGGCAATGGCCGAAGCCGTATCGTGGCAGGCCGGAACAATGAGCTCTGTTTCGTGGAACGCGGGCAGTTCTGCAATGCGGGCCGGCGAGCTTTCCCACTATCGTTCCCGCGGAGACAATGGGGGCAGCAGCTTCCCGGGGCAGGTCGAGCAGCTTCATCAGTCCTTCAGACCAGTTGCCGGTCTCGATATCGACGAGGCCGGTGTGGGTCGCGTTGGTGTATTCGGCCACCCTGCGGCCACCCAGGTGATAGGTTACGTATTCGGGCAGGTTGATCCAGGGCGCACGCGGATCGATACCGGCAGCCGGATCGGCGAGCAGCTGATAGACAGTATTGATGCGCAACGGCTGCGCGCCCGCATGACGAAACATCCAGTCAGGCAACGCGATCTTGTCTGCCGCTTCCTTGGTTGCGATGGTGCGTTCGTCGCGATAGCAGTGCGGATTGGCCACCGGCTTGTCGTTTTCACCCAGCCGCACATAGTCCACCGCCCAGCCGTCCACGGCAATCGACGCTACGCCTTCCGGCGCCGCATGCGCGGCTTTGCGCAGGCCTTCTTCGAGCCCGGCAAGTATCTTGTCGAAGGGCCAGCGCAGCGAGCCATCCACATGAACCGGCCCATTGGGAATGCGGTGGATGAGATCGATCTGGGGGCGCCCATCGCGCCAGCGCAACAGCGATACGCGGCAGCTCTCGGCGCCGAGATCGATGGCGATGCGGGCGCGCGTCTCCGCATGGCCGTTGGACCGCGTGTCAGGTTCAGTCACCGCAGGAACGCCTCCGGCAGACCGCCATCGACAGGAATGAGATGGCCCGACGTGCAGCGCGAACGCGCACTCGCCAGAAACAGAATCGCTTCCGCGCAGTCCACAGGATCGATGGGCTGATGGGTCAGCGTCCGTTGCGCGTAGAAGTTGGCCAGCAATCCACGCAGGTCCTCGTCGGTCATCGACTCGTCGAAGGGGATGTTGTACTTCGTGAGCGAAGCACGGACCCGGTCGCGCGGGAACATTGTCGATCCCTTCACCACAGTCGCCGGACAGATGCCGTTCACGCGTACTTTAGGAGCCAGTCCTACCGCCAGTTCGCGCACCAGGTGGCTGAGAGCGGCCTTGCTCACGTCGTAGGCTTCGCTGCCGCGCTTGGGCACAACGGCGTTGGCCGAGCTGGTCAACACGATGGAGCTATCCAATCCCTGCGCCTTGAAGATCTTCGCGGCTTCATCGCACAGCAGGTAGTTCGCAGTGACGTTGACATCGAGCGTCATCGCCCACTGCGCTTCGGAGATGATTCCGTCGGCCGAAGACGGGAACATGGCCGCGGTGTTGATGAGGATGTCGACGCCGCCAAACGCCGCAATCGTGGCCTTCAAAGCGTTGGCGATAGCATCGCGGCTGCGAATGTCGACACCCGTCGATGCCACCGATTCCTTCGAGATAATTTTGGCAACTTCATCCGCCACTTTTCCGGCTGCGCCAAGATCGCGGTCCGCAACCATCACATGCGCACCGCGCGACGCGGCGAGCAGCGCCACTTCGCGGCCGATTCCGCTGCCGCCGCCGACCACGACGACGATTGCCCGGCTCAGTTCCTTTTCTGCCGGCTGGCGGCGAATCTTCGCCTCTTCGAGGGCCCAGTACTCGATACGGAACGCCTCGCTCAGCGGCATGGCCACGTAGTTGGTGAAGACCTTGAAAGTCGTGGGATCCATGCCTTCGCCGCACTGCGGGACGATGCTCGATGTGGATCCCGTAGCTTCACCCTCATCGAGGAGACTCGCGCCCTCCATCACGTGAATGGCGTTGGTATAAAACTCGCCCGTGATGCGGGCTTCGGTCTTGTTCTTTCCGAAGCTGAACATGCCCAGGCCGGGGATCAACACGATGGTGGGGCTGGCGTCGCGCAGGGCCGGAGAGTCCGGCACGGCGTGCGCCTGGTAATAGCTGCGATAGTGCTCGCGATACTCCGCCAGCGTTGATTCGATCCGGCTCCTCAGCGCCGCCACATCCTCACCCTCGGCCCACGGAACAAACATGGGACGAATCTTGGTGCGGATGAAGTGGTCGGGACAACTCGTGCCCGAGAAAAGCCAGGTCCCGGGCATGCGAAGAGTTCACAAAGCGAAGCACGTCTTCGTGGTCGCTGAAGTTGGCGATCCAGCGGCGCTGTGCGCTGACGCGCCCGCGCAGGAAAGGAAGAATCTCAGTCGCCAGTTCGTGGCGGTTGGGCCGCGACTTCCCGGCCTCGCCCCCAAAGCGCGTCTCGCCCTTGCGCTGGCCGTGGTTGGCAATGAACTGGCCAAGTTGATCGATGAGGGTGATGGTATTCACGTAGCACTCGCGCTGCGTTTCGCCCCACGTAAACAGGCCATGGGCGCCCAGCACGATGCCATCGCAACCGGGGTTCTGCTCGACGGCCCGCTTGAGCATCATGGCCAGCTCAAAACCGGGACGCTGCCAGGGAATCCAGATCAGCCGGTGATCGAATTCGCGATTGAACTCCTCCATCTTTTCTTTGCCGTTGGCCGAAGCCGCCAGAGCAATGCCCCAGTCCGGATGGAGGTGGTCCACATGCGGAAAAGGCAGAAAGCCGTGCAGCGGCGTATCAATCGAAGACGCCACGGGGTTGTTGCGGAAGGAGCAGAGCGCATACATGTCCACCATGGCGTCTTCGGTGTCCTGGCCGCGATAGAGGTGCTCCAGCGCCAACAGTTTGTCCATGTAGAGGGTGGCAAATCCGCTGCGCTTGATGCTGCCCAGGTCGCCGCCGCTGCCCTTGACCCAGAGGACCTTCACGGTTTCACCAGTAAGCGGATCGACCTCGTCGATCTTGGAACTGGTGTTGCCGCCGGCAAAATTGGTCAGGCGCAGGTCGGAGCCGAGCAGGTTGGAGCGATAGCGCAATAGCTCGGGCTCGTCGAGCTTGTCGGCGATGGCGGGGTCCCATCGGTCTTCGAGAAATTTCAGGGAAGGGGAAGCTACGGCTGCAACGGTCATGTATGTCACCTTAATCCGTAATCAGTCGAACAAACCCTATCATAGCGAAAAAGCAATAGGGAATGTGTTTCTGTCGGGAATTTGGCGCAGCTTGGGAAACGGCGACATTTGTCCATTGATTCCGCCTCTATCGTTCTGGCCCGCCGGCGAAGTGCTATCATTGCCAGCGCATTCAAAGAAGAGCTCTATGTACCCTTCGAGGAAAACGATTTCAATGCGTCTATCGCCGCTTGTGTCCAGCCTTCTCGTCGTACCCTTTCTCATGGCCGCCTCCGTTCTTTCCGCGCAGCCCGCCCACGCTTCATTTGATTCCACGTCCAAGGTGTTCCGCCTCGACGGCGGCGGCACTTCGTATATCTTCGGCGTGAACTCGAGCGGAGAACTGCAACAGATCTACTGGGGCGGACGACTGGCCGAGGGGGACGCGCTTCCGCAGCCTCGCCCACAGCGGGAATGGGCCTCGTTTGACTCGTCCCATACCAACACGCCCGAGGAATATGCGGGCTGGGGCGCGGGGCTCTTTGTTGAACCGGCACTCAAGATCACCTTCGCCGACGGCAACCGCGACCTGGTGCTGCACTATGAGAGCCACACCGTCAAGCCGGACGGACTTGAAGTGATACTTAAGGATATCGCCCGCAAAATATACGTAACACTCCACTACACGATCGATGGAACCAGCGGAATCCTGGCCCGGTCGGCGACGATCGAGAATCGCGAAGCGCAGCCGGTCACGATCGAACAGGCGGCCGCGGCAGCGTGGGCGCTGCCCGCCGGCGCACTACACCCTGAATTACCTCACCGGCCGCTGGGCGGGCGAGTGGAACCTGACCCAGGAGCCCCTTCATCCGGGCGAACGGGTCCTCGAGAGCCGGCGAGGCTCAACCGGTCATCAGGCCAACCCGTGGTTCGCAATGCAGGCGGGCGCACCGAGCGAAGACCAGGGCGAAGTGTGGTTTGGTGCGCTCGCCTGGAGCGGCTCCTGGCGCATCACGGTGGAGCAGGACCAACTCGATGCGATCCGCGTAACGGGCGGATTCAATCCCTTCGACTTCGGCTACGTGCTTCATCCTAGCCAGTCGCTCGAAACGCCCGTATTTTATGGAGGCTATTCGGACCACGGGCTGGGCGGCGCTTCGCGCCTTCTGCATCACTTCGAGATCGACCACGTGCTGCCACAGCGTCCGGGCCAGGAGAATCCGCCCAAGCCGCGGCCCGTGATCTACAACTCGTGGGAGGCCACCGAGTTTCGCGTCGATGAGGCGGGACAGACGGCGCTCGCGGAAAAGGCGGCCGCCCTCGGCATTGACCGCTTCGTGATGGATGACGGCTGGTTCGGGCAGCGCAAAGACGACCACGCGGGCCTCGGCGACTGGTACGTCAATCAGCAGAAGTTCCCCCACGGGCTGAAGCCGCTCATCGACAAGGTTCACTCCCTGGGGATGGATTTCGGCCTCTGGGTCGAGCCGGAAATGGTCAACCCGAATTCCGACCTCTATCGTCAGCATCCCGACTGGGTACTGAACTTCCCAGGCCGCCCGCGGACTGAGCAGCGCAACCAGCTCGTCCTGAACCTCGCCCGACCTGACGTGCGCGATTACGTACTGGGCTTTCTCGACAAGCTGGTGACCGAGAACGACATTGCGTTCCTCAAGTGGGACTACAACCGCAACTGGAGCGAGCCCGGCTGGGACCAGCTGCCGCCCGCGGAACAGAAGCGGGTCTACGTCGATTTCACCCGCAACCTCTACAGCATTCTTGCCGAGCTTGGCCAAGCGCCATCCCAAGCTCGAAATCGAATCCTGCTCCGGCGGCGGCGGACGGGTCGACCTGGGCATTATGCGCTACACCGACGAAGTGTGGCCCTCGGATAATACCGATCCCTTCGATCGCCTCACGCAACAGGACGGCTTCACATATGCCTATACGCCGCAGGTCATGATGGCATGGGTCACGGATTCACCCCATGATCTGGAGGGTCAGCAGGCGCACGACCTCGCGTTGCCTATCGCATGCTCAGCTCGATGCAGGGCTCGCTCGGCATCGGCGCCAACATTTCCAAATGGAACGATGACGAGATGGCCACCGCCAAGCGCCTGATCGCCGCCTACCACCAGGTGCAACGGACAATCGTGCAGGGTGACCTGTATCGGTTGATTTCGCCGCGCAATGGCAGCGAATTCTCGGCAACGCAAACCGTAAACCACGACAAGAGCCAGTCCGTGGTGTTCGCGTTCATTCATTCCACCGAGCAAGGGCGCGGGTTCCCGCGGCTCAAATTGAAGGGACTCGACCCGGCGGCCACCTACACGCTCACGCCCATCGAAGGCAAAGCGCGCCCAGGATTGCCGCAGTCGGCGAGCGGGGCGTTCTGGATGAACCACGGCCTCGATATGGACGATGGCTTCAAAGGAGACTTCCAGGCCGCCGCGTTCCGTCTCGACCGCAAGTAGCGCCGCGAACCTCCGTGCCCCATCCTTTCGCCTTTTTACTGGCGAAAGGGTGGGAGACCACGAATCCTCATCGGAAACCACGAATCCTCACACCGTCGTCGGCATCCAAATCTCGTGAGCATTTGAACCTGGTCTCGCGCCGGTGTTTGTTCTTCCGCAAGATTGTGTCCGGCGCACGACTCTGGTAATATCAACCACACAGATGATCCGCGCTGCCCAAAGCCGCTTCTGTTGTCGCCCTTCGAACAACTTCGACGGGTGTACATCCTAGTCTCTCGATCCCGACACATTCGATCCGAAAGACACACCCGTAGCTGATTTGCCGGGTCAGTCTTCCCTTTTTTCTGTTATCCGGCTTCAGTATCTCCACCGCCAAGAGGTCTGCATGCCGGTCGCCGAACAAGAGGAATCGTTGCCCAACCCCAAGGTCGCCACCGGGCGCCCGCCGAACGTCGACCACCCGCGCCTGAGCCATCTTCGTCTCCTCGAGGCCGAGAGCATTCACATCATTCGCGAAGTGGCCTCCGAGTTTGAGCGGCCCGTGATGCTCTACTCCATCGGCAAAGATTCGTCCGTCATGCTGCGCCTGGCGCAGAAGGCGTTTTACCCCGGCCCGATTCCCTTCCCTCTGCTCCACATCGATACCGGCTTCAAGTTCCGCGAGATGCTCACGTTCCGCGACGAGATGGCGCGCAGCATCGGCGCCCGAGCTGCTGGTCTGGCGAAACGAGCCCGCGATCGCGGCGGGGACCAATCCCATCGTGCTCGACACCAAGCGCTGCTGCGGGCTGCTCAAGACCCAGGCGCTGCTCGACGCTCTGCGCCACTACAACTTCGACGCGGCCTTCGGCGGCGCGCGGCGCGATGAAGAGAAATCGCGCGCCAAGGAACGCATCTATTCGTTCCGCGATTCGGCCGGCCAATGGGACCCGAAGAACCAGCGCCCCGAGTTGTGGAACCTCTACAATGCGCGCATCCACCCCGGCGAAAGCATTCGCGTGTTCCCGCTCTCCAACTGGACCGAGATGGACGTCTGGCAGTACATCCACGAGGAAAACATTCCGGTCGTGGATCTGTACTTCGCCAAGGAACGCCCCATGTACGTGCGGGGCGATGCGCTGCTGCCCATCGAACAGGAATTTGTCGCGCTGCCGGGGGAGCGGCCGCAACTGGTCAAATCGCGCCTGCGCTCGCTTGGATGCAGCCCGTGCACCGGCGCCATTCGCTCCGATGCGGAGACCATTCCGGACATCATCGCGGAGCTGCTTTCGTTCCATTCGTCGGAACGCGCCAATCGCGTCATCGATCACGACCAGGAAGGCTCGATGGAGATCAAGAAGCGGGAGGGCTACTTCTGATGCCGGCCCTTATCGCTCCCGACTTCTCCATCACCGAATTTCTCGACGAGGAACGCGAGAAAGACCTGCTCCGCTTCTCGACTGCCGGCAGCGTCGATGACGGCAAATCGACGCTCATCGGGCGGCTGCTCTACGACACGCAGTCCGTCTATGAAGACCAGGTGCGGTCGATCGAAGGCAAAGGCACAACCGCTCCCGGACAGATCGATTTCGCGCTGCTCACCGACGGCCTTCGCGCCGAGCGCGAACAGGGCATCACCATCGATGTCGCCTATCGCTACTTCTCCACAGCGCGGCGCAAATTCATCATTGCCGACACGCCGGGGCACGAGCAGTACACGCGCAACATGGCGACAGGCGCATCGACTGCCGATGCGTCGGTCGTGCTCATCGATGCGGGCAAGGGCGTGCTGGTGCAGTCGCGCCGCCATGCGTACATCGCATCGCTGCTACGCGTGCGCCACATTATCGTCGCCGTAAACAAGATGGACCTGATCGGCTACAACGAAGAAGTGTTCCGCGCCATCGAACGCGACTTCCGCCAGGTGCTGGAGCAGATCGCGTCCGACACCGGCAACCCGGTTGAAGCCAGCTTCGTTCCCGTCAGTGCATTAAAGGGCGACAACGTGGTACACCGCGCCGCGAGCGGATCCGGAGATGAGTCTGCAACGATGCCGTGGTACGACGGGCCGTCGCTGCTTGAGTTGCTCGAATTGCTTCCACCCTCGCATGCCGTCCATACCGCCCCGTTTCGCTTTCCCGTGCAGCGGGTGCTTCGGCCGGATCATACATTTCGCGGCTTCTCTGGCCAGATCGCCTCGGGGACAGTCCGGCCAGGTGACGCAATCACGGTGCTCCCATCCGGCCACACGGCCAATGTGGAGCGCATCGTAACCTGGGACGGCGATCTGAACGAGGCCGCGTCTCCGCTGTCTGTGACGCTGGTTCTCGATCATGAAGTCGACATCAGCCGGGGCGATCTTATCGTTGCCTCAACCTCTCCGGCGACTGTGACCAAAAACGCCACGGCCGCGCTGGTGTGGATGAATCAGGGCCCACTCGAACTCAATCGGCGCTATCTGCTCAAGCACACCAGCCACACCGTTCCCGCATTCATCCCGTCGATTCAGCACCGAACCGACGTCGGCACGCTGGCACGAGAGCCCGCGCAGACGTTCGCGATGAATGACATCGGTGTCGTGCGGCTCAACCTGCTGCGCCCCATCGCGATCGACCGGTATGCGGAAAATCGTGCTACCGGTGCGTTCATCCTGATCGACCCAAAAACCAACAGCACGGTTGCCGCCGGCATGATCACTTCGGCGGACCCCGACACTTCCGACGGCGAAGATGAGTTTGCGTCTGAAACGGGGCCCGTCACGGCGAGCGAACGTGCCGCACGCTGGCGTCACCTGGGCGGAGTGCTGGGGCTTGACGGCCCGGCGACCCTGATCGACGCCATCGAGCGCTCGCTCTTCATCGCCGGGGTGATCACGCAGCGCGTCGATACGAGCGATCCGGTGTTCGGCAGCCAGGCCGGCCTTCTCGAAGCGTTCACACGGCTGCAGGCCGAATCCGGCCTGTTGGTTCTATTGGCCACGATCCGCGACAGCGACGAGCTGACTGTGCGCATTCATGACCGCGAGCTGATTCGTCGCCGACGGCGATCCAGGCGCGGTGGTCACTGCTGTGCATCGGTTGCTACACGAGGAAAAGATCCTCTTCGACACAGAGAGAGAAGGACTCTAATGAGCACCGTCGAAATCAACGCAGAGGTTCAGGAAAAGCTGAACAACGTCCGCGCGGCTCTGGGCAGCGCGATCACTGGACGCGGCGACGTTTGCCTCACGTGCAGCTTCCAGGCCGAGGACGTGCTGCTCACCAGGCTGGCGCTGGAGCTTGACCCGAACATTCCCGTCTTCTTTCTGGACACGGGCTACCACTTTCGCGAGACCTATGAGTACCGCGACCGCATCGCCAGCGAATGGAATCTGAATCTGATCAACCTGCTTCCCGAAAAGACGGTGGCCGAGCAGGAAGCGGAACACGGCCTGCTTTACCAGTCCGCCCCTGACCAGTGCTGCAAGCTGCGCAAGGTCGAACCGCTGTTCAAAGCTGTTGCCCAGTACCGCGTCTGGCTCACCGGCCTGCGTCGCGAACAGGCCAAAAGCCGCGCCGCGCTGGAAGAGTCTGCGTTGTTCACGCTGCCGGGAGGCAAGCAAGTACTCAAGCTGGCGCCTCTCGCTGCATGGACCACGCGCGACGTGTGGTACGCCTGCGAGCAGCTTTCCATTCCCCTGCTGCCCCTGTACGAGCGCGGATATTCGTCCATCGGCTGCGAGCCATGTACCACGCTCCCCCTCGATCCCAACGATCCGCGTTCAGGCCGCTGGTCCGGACGCAAGGTGGAATGCGGCATCCACATTGAGAGCAGCACCGACAAGCTGACAGACGGATACTGAGAGAACCGGATGCAGTACGTCATTGGATTCATCATCGCGCTGTTCATCACGCTCACCGGCGTTGGTGCGGGCACCATCACGGTGCCGATCCTGGTGCTGTTCCTGGGAGTGCCGGCGCCCGTCGCGGTGAGTATCGGCCTGATGTTCTCGGCCGCGGTCAAGCTGATCCTGGTTCCGGCGCAGGCGATCCGCGGCAACATTGCCTGGCGCACCCTGGGATACATGCTGCTGGGGGGCGCGCCCGGTGTCCTGATCGGCTCGCTGCTTCTCAAGCAACTGGTGACGGCCGGCTCGCAGAACGTCGTGAATCTGCTGCTCGGCATCATCCTCGTCGCTACCTCAAGCTGGCAGATCCTGTTTTCGTTTCGACCCATGCGCCCACGATCCGATGTGAAAGACCGCAGCCACTGGCTTTCGTGGCTCATGTTCCCGGTGGGCGCCGAGGTAGGCTTCTCGTCTGCCGGCGCCGGCGCGCTCGGCTCGGCCGCGCTCCTCAGCCTGACGCCGCTCGCCCCCGCGCAGGTGGTGGGCACCGATATCGCCTTCGGCTTTGTGGTGTCGCTGATCGGCAGCGGCGCGCACTGGTTCACGCCATCGTCCGATTCGACGCTCCTGCTGCAACTCATCGCCGGAGGCATCGTCGGCGCCGTCAGCGGAACGCTCCTCAGCACGCATATCCCACGCCGGCCCCTGCGCTTCGCGCTCTGGATCTGGCTGCTGGTCCTGGGAGGCCAGTTTCTCTTCAACAGCTATAAGCTCTGGACGCTTCCACACAAGGACGCCGAAGGCCACTTCACCGCCCTCAGAATGAAGTAGCCGCGATTGCACGAGCGAAGCAAGGTTCCCCCACCCGGTTGTAAAATCGGAACTTGCGCAAGGCGACTTGTTATTTGCGCATCCGGGGAGAATCCCATGAAGTCGTTGCTCCTGAAGGAATATCTGCAATTGGAACTGACCGATTTCCCGGAGCCGAAACCCGGCCCGGGCGAAGTCCTGATCCGCGTCGCGGCGTGCGGCATCTGCGGCAGCGACGTGCATGGCTACGACGGCACGTCGGGGCGCCGCATCCCTCCGATCGTCATGGGCCATGAGGCCGCGGGCATCGTCGCGGCCACCGGAGCGGGCGTCTCCGCGTTTCAAGCCGGGCGATCGTGTCACCTTCGATTCGACCGTCTATTGCGGCGAGTGCGCGTTCTGCAAGCGCGGCGAAGTCAATCTCTGCGACCGGCGCGAGGTGATCGGCGTGTCCTGCGGCGACTACCGCCGCCACGGCGCATTCGCCGAATACATCGCCGTTCCGGAACGCATTCTCTACCACCTTCCCGAAGCGATGTCGTTCCCTGAAGCAGCGATGCTCGAGGCGATCTCGGTGGCGCTGCACGCGGTGCATGTGACCGGTGACGTCAAGGGACAAACCACGCTGGTGATCGGCGCGGGCATGATCGGGCTGCTGACCATGCAGGCCGCACGCGCGGCCGGCGCCGCAAGGGTAATGATCGCCGACATCGATACCACTCGTTTGGACCTGGCGCGCTCGCTCGGCGTCGATGAAGCACTCAACCTCTCCGGCGCCGAATTGACGCAAGAAATACTGCGTCAAACCGCCGGCTTCGGAGCCGACGTGGTCCTTGAAGCCGTGGGCCGCAACGAAACCATCGCCACGGCCATCGACTGCGTGCGCAAGGGCGGCACCGTTACTCTCATCGGCAACATCACGCCGAAGGTCGAGTTGCCTCTGCAGAAAGTGGTATCCCGCCAGATCCGGCTGCAGGGCAGCGCCGCGTCGGCAGGCGAATATCCCGAAGCCATCGACCTGGTGGCGAGCGGCAAAATCAAGGTGAAGCCCTTGATCACAGCGGTGGCTCCGCTCGAAGACGGACCGCAGTGGTTCAAGCGCCTGTATGCCCACGAGCCCAACCTGATGAAGATCGTACTGACCGCGGACACGACACACGCCGCTGCGCATGCCGGGGTCGCATCATGAGCGAGAACCTGTTCGACCTCACCGGCCAGGTCGCCATTGTGACCGGGACCAGCCGCGGCCTCGGCCAATACTTCGCGCGGGCCCTGGCGCGCGCGGGAGCCGACCTGGTGCTCACCAGCAGGCGGCGCGAATCTCTTGCCCCATTTGAAGAAGAAATTCGCGCCATGGGGCGGCGCACGCTTGCGGTGCCGCTCGACGTTCGCGATCAAGCCAGCATCGTCAACATGGTCAAGGAAGCCGAAGCCGCTTTCGGGCAGATTCAAATCCTGGTCAACAACGCCGGCTGCAATGTGCGCAAACCGGCTCTTGAAGTGACGTGGGACGACTGGAATCTCATCCTGGACACCAATCTGCGGGGAAGCTTCTTTGTGGCCCAGGCAGTGGCGCGCGGCATGATCTCGCACAGCTACGGCCGCATCATCAACATCGGCTCGGTGACCAGCGTTTTTGGTTACGCTGGGCTCGCGCCCTATGGAGCCAGCCGCGGCGGCGTCCGCCAGCTCACCATGAGCCTCGCCGACGACTGGGGCAAGCATGGAATCACCGTCAATTGCCTCGCCCCGGGATGGTTCCGGACGGAGCAGAACAAGGTGATGTACCAGGACCAGGAGTGGGTCGAGTATCTGACGGAGCGCATTCCCGTGAAGCGTCCAGGGCAGCCCAACGACCTCGATGGAGCGGTCGTCTTCCTAGCGGCCGAAGCGAGTCGCTATGTGACCGGGCAAACGCTCCTCATCGACGGCGGAATCACGACTGGCGCCATGCGCGCGACCGTGGCTCGGAAATGACGCATCGATCTCTCGGATAAGCGCAACAAAAGTGTGGCACACTTGAGGTGCGAGCCCCGATACGGAGCGACGATGCGACCTGCGGTGTCATTCCGAGACAGAAGCGTGAGATTCCTGGCGCTGTCGCTCGCCCTGCATATCGCGGTGTCTTCGGTGACGTTCTATTCCTCGCGGCATTCAAGCGCTCCGATCGTCCAGGCGGAAATCAAATACTATCCCGTTCATCTATACCTGCCGGGAGGAATCAAGGCCAAGGCGACGGCCCAGCCGGTCGGCCGAAAAAAGCATTCTCCGTCCAGCCACAACGCCACCTCGAATCTCGCACTCAACGCACACACCGCGCCTCCTGCCGGCGCGCCTGTTTCAACGCCACACGACGCAGTCGCAGGCAACGGAGCGGATGCAGAGAGCGCGAATCCGGCGTTTCCAGTGTTCTCGCCGCGTCCCCCGGTAAGCGACCGTTCCCTTCTTCCCGCTTCCGAGCTGCAGGTTGTCGTGGACGTCAAAGTGAGCGCCATCGGCGAGGTGCTCGAAGCGACCCTCGTGAAAGGCATCGGCAACGGACTGGACCAGATCGTTCTCGACACGGTCAAAACGTGGCGCTTCCATCCCGCGACCCTCAATGGCAACCCCGTCCCCACCGAGGCCGAGTTGATCTTTCCGTTCAATCAAGGCTATCCGACTAAGCCGTCCTGAGGGATGCCGGGCGCCGTGATTCCGTACTTCACGTCCAGAAACTCCTGAAGTTCCGCCGGCAAATACACAGCTAGCTCCTGCCATGTGAGCACCTTTAATCGCACCCGCATATCCGCGCTCTTGACTGCCGCCATCACCTGGAACCACGCTTCGCGCAGATCGGGCCGGCGCTCGTCGAGCAAGACACAAAAGCTGCACCCATGCGCATGCGCGGCCAGCACGTTTCGAATCAGCTGATAACTCGCGTAACCCGGCGCGACAGCAACAGCAGGTATCGAATCCGGCGCGATCGGAACCGCCCCTTCCACAATCGGTTCGTATTCCTGCGAATAGTCCTCGGGAAATTCAACCGCTTCTTTCCGTCTGCCCAGCCGAATCTCCACCCGTAGCAGCGAATCCCCGTCAAAGACGGCGTCGAAGTCCCGGTAGGCCTGGACGATCTCCGCCTTGCGGGTCTGAAAGTCGGACTCAGTTAGCTTGGCCTCGATCAACAGCGATCCCAGCCGCAGGTCCACTTCGGTGCGGTCCACAAGGCCGCTTTTGAGGGGAACTCGCGCCTTCCAGCCAAATTCCGGAGCCGCTGCCGGGTCAACGCCGAGGCAATCCCGCAGCGCCGCCGATTCCAACACGCCGGGCGTGCAAAAGATATTCATCAGAAGCGCATCCGAACTCATGCTCGAGTCCAGTTCGCGCCACCGCCGGGCGGGTTCCCCCGCCGGCCTGGGCAAAGAGCGCGCAGCCTGGGCGTGCACCTTGCCGAAGCGCCGCATCCACTCCGGGCGAGTCAGGATGGCTGTGTAAGCGGCATCAAAGAAGTTGCCGTGGCGAAGGGCCGGGAGAGAAGCGTCTTCGCCGGCTGGAGGCTCGGGCGCGTAGACGATGACCGGATCGCTGCCGTAGCTCTCGACGTGCAGCCGGCCGCGCGCCCAGTTGCGACTGCGCACGGCCAGTTCGCGCCGCAGCCGGCCGGCGTAGAAACCAGAATCCCTCCCCATCTGGCCAGCCTACACTGCCGTGGGCGGCGAGACTCATGGCCCTCAGCCATGCGAAAATAATGCCTGTGACTCTTCGTTCAAACCGCTTGGCGGTCCTCCCCATCGTCTTGCTTTTGGCTGCGTCCCCTATCCCCGGCTATCCGGCTTCCGATACCAAGGCCGACGAGCAGGCCGGCGCTCTTCTTTATCGCGACAAAGGCTGCCCGCAGTGTCACGGCGCAGACCTGGCCGGAAACAAGAAGGGGCCGTCCGTTGCTGAAATACGCAATGACAAAGAGTGGCCCGCGGACCGCATCACCAAACAGATCAAGGACGGCGGTGCGAAGATGCCTCCTTTTGCAGATTCACTGACCGACCAGGAGATCGCGCAACTGGTCGCGTTTCTTCGCGCCAAGGACCGGCCGGCGCCGCCTTCCGGATCGGGCGGTCCGCCGTCAAACTAGCGATCGACTCAGATTTCATGGCAACCCGGGACGGGGCACCAGTTGGCTTGAACTTTTCTCTGCAAGTTAATGAAAATGGGGCCTAAGGCCCCAAGCGGTGGAACTGGCAGTGTTTCCCATTACAATGCCGGCAAAGCAGGAGGTTTGGGCGGCGACAGCTCAATCACCTTGTAGTCTGGTGGGATTTGGAAAGCGGCGGGGTGGGGCTCGCCGGGAGTGACGGCCTGGCAAACCTGCGTTATTTGGCCGAATCCGCCGTTTATCTTGGTGACCATGGGTAGACGGGTGCTGGTGCTGGTCCAGACCTCAGCCAAGGTTGGCCCCTGCGGAGCATTTGGCGCTGACTGAGATCCGGGTGCTCCCGGCACGTTGGGCATTCCCGGCGCCTGAGGTGCTCCTGGCATCTTGGGCATTCCGGGCACTTGGGGCACTCCCTGAAGCGGGGGCATGCCCGGCACCTGGGGGGCGCCTGGCACCTTGGGCATTCCCGGCGCCTGAAATGTTGGTGGTTTGGGCGGGGCGGGAACGTTCGGCATTGCCGGTGGTTGAATGACGTACCGCTTTCCCTCGACCTCAAGACCCTGAAGGACAGCCTTACCCAAATCCTGCACCTGTGCAGAGGGCGCAGGTGCAAGTCCCGGAACACTGAGGTGAGGCATCGGCGGCATACCGGGAGGTGACGGTGTGGCTGAGAGCAGTGGCTGAATCGTTGCTGTCTTCTGGATATGGTCCAGCAGAATGGTCTGGCCGGCATCCGGGTTCGAAATCACTGACGTGTTACCGCTGTCCAAGCGCGTGTTTCCACCCGCTGCACGAGTGAGTCGATAAGCGGATTGCACAGGCGGAAGGCTCGTTTCGGCACGCTGCAGTTCGCTGGTGAAGTCAGCCGTGACGGGAGGAACCGAGGTTGGCCTGGTCAGTGCCAAAGCATCCACAGAGTAGCACGGGGGACGGAAATGATGGGGAGAATCCGCGCCTCTGAGTTGCTCTTACGAATGGCGGCTTCTGCGGGCGCTCATGATAGCTCCCCCACCGAGGCCGATTCGGGGGTCATCATGACTGCCGGCGGGGATGGTCACGCCTCGACGGGCACGTTGGCCACGCCCGCAGTGCCGAAAATGTGCCGGTAGCGCTCGATCTCTTCGGGCGGACCCATGGCCTTCGCATAGTTGTCCGAGAGCTTGACCGCCGGCCGGCCCTCTACCTCGGAAAGCTTGCACACCAGGCTGACCGGATCGAAGCTTTGATCTCCGCGCGGATTGCAGTTGCGAAAATCGTTGGTGAGAAAGGTTCCCCAGCCGTTGGAGAACCGGATGCGCCGATGCGGGATCCACTTCCCGGCATCGCAAAAGTCCTTCGGTACGCGAAAATCCTCCGGGGTCGCGCCCTCCCGGATATTTCCTCCGAAATGAGCATGGAGGGCGAGAATGCGGTCCACGTCCAGCGCGTCGGACGCGATGAGCCGCTTGCGTCGCGGGTCGCGCCCGTGCTGCTCCAGCCACTCGATGTATTCGTCGCCGGCAACAAAGGGGTCTTTGCTGTCGACGCGCTGCCCGGTCCAGTCGGCCACCCAGTCGGGCGCATTGCGAAGGAACTGGGTTGTGCCGAATGTGTCGGGAAGCAGGATGAGCAGTTCTCCCTGGTACGTCTGCTGCCATAGCTCAAGGAAACGATATTGGGCGGTGCGCATCTCCTCCTCGGTCGCGGCCAGCGCCGTCAAAGCCATGGGGAGTTCGTGGGCATTGGTGCCGATCGCCTCGAGGTCGTGCTTGTAGGCCAGATACGTGTTGGAGCTGCCGGCGAAGCCTGTGCCCAGTACATCGCTCATCGCCTTCACTACATATTCGTGCCAGAGAAAGCTGTGCCGCCGGCGGGTGCCAAAGTCGCTCAGGCTCAGGCCGGGCACGCCGCGCAGCCGTTCCATTTTTTCCCACAGGCGGGTCTTGGCCCGGGCGTACAGAATGTCGAGTTCGAACTCGGAGAGCTTTTTCAGGCTGGCGCGGGTTTTCAATTCGTCGATGATGGCGAGGGAATAGATCTCCCACATCGTGGTTTCGGTCCACAGCCCATCAAAGCGCAATGAGATCTGGCCGTCCTCGACGGAAAGATCAAAGTCCGAGAGGCGAAAGTCCTTGTCGAGCCACTCGAGAAAGGCGGGCTCGAACATGCCCCTGCGGCCGTAGAACGTATTGCCGGCAAGCCAGATCAGCTCCGATTTGTGGAAGCGCAGGTTTCTCGTTTCGAGCAACTGCTCGCGCAGCTCGTGCAGTTCGATGATCTCGCCGAGCCGCACTGTGGTCGTCCGGTTCTGCAGCGCAAAAGTGGCGCGCGTATTCGGAAAATGCTTCCAGATGAACTGGAGCATCAGCAGTTTGTAAAAATCGGTATCGAGCAGGGACCGGATGATGGGATCGAGTTCCCAGTTGTGGTCGTGAGCGCGGCGGGCAATGTTAACAATCACGATAGGATTACTTTACTGCACCGTCCGCGCTTCGATTGCGCTCTCGATCCGGGTTCGCACTTGAGCCTCGAGGTCCGGCATCGCTCCTGACTGCGAGGCCACCCAGCCGCCCCAGCGGTTCCCTGCCTCGTTAAGCGTAGCGAGGTCCGCGCCCCGCAGCAGGTAGTGGGTCATCGCGGCGGTAAAGGCATCGCCGGCTCCGATCGTATCCGCTACCTTGACCGGAATGCCGGGATGTTCGTGCCATGCGTCGCGCGACACCAGCAGGCTTCCCTCTCCTCCGCGCGTGACGGCCACCATCTTGAGGGTTGGAAACTCCTCGAGCAGGCGCTCCGCCGCGGCCCGCAGCGCGCCGGGCGCCTGCGCATCGAACGCCTGCAGGCCCAACAGCCCCAGCACCAGCGGCACTTCGGCGTCGTTCATCTTCATCACCGTCGCCAGTTCCAGCGATTCCTGCACCACTTCGCTGGAGTAGAACGGCGTCCGCAGATTGACGTCGAAAACGCGCACGCACTTGGCCTGCGTCTGCGCGGCGAGCGTCTGAATCGTCTGCCGTGACTCAAGGCTCCTCTGCGCCAGCGACCCGAAACAAATCGCGTCCGCTCGCTCCGCCAGGCTCACCCACTCATCCGAAAGTTCTAAAAAATCCCACGCGGCAGGTTCGTGGATGGTGTAATGGGGCTGGTCATTTTGAAACGCCACCGTGACGCGACCGGTTTCATGCACCGGGTCCACTTGCAGGAATTCGGTGTCGGCGGGCAGCGGATCCAGCAGTTCCACGGCTTTCCTGCCAAGGTCATCGCGCCCGATCCGGCTCAGGACCGCGGCATGACCGCCGAGCCTTCCCGCCATGACCGTAAAATTTGCCGGCGCGCCCCCCAGTCTCGCCCCTTCCGGCAGCACATCCCAGAGCAACTCTCCAATTCCAAGGATCAGATGCGGTTCCATCGAACGTACGCCCCCCGGCGTTTCCTGCTCCGCCCGTCGTTTGCAGGCGGAGGCTCAGTTTGCCAGCAGAAAGCTTTCTACTCGCAGGGCGGTTTCGTCAACTGCATTAAATCCTAGTGATCCTTTGAAATAAAGATTCGTCGGCCTGGCGGGCGCTCGCGGTTGGTCCCCGGTTTCCCCACCCACCGCCAGATCGAGCAATCCTCGTAATCCGCCGATGCATACTCCCCGTCGGGCTGATTGGCCATGATCTGGGAATCGGCTTTGGCATCGCGGCGCGATCGCTTGACCTGGCCATGAAACAGGCGTACGAATCCGGGCCGCGCTTCGAGCACGCTCTCCTGTTCGTTGTTGATGTAGAGAATATCCAGTTCTCCAGGGCGGCCCGCAAAGCTCCTGCTCATTCCCCGGAGCAGTCGCCGCATCACAGTCGCACCAAAAGGATTGAACAGGAACGCCACGCACGGTCCATCAGGAAAGACAAAGTCCGCGGCGTCGCCGCACACCAGCCGCATGGGTGCCGTCGGGTTGGCGATCTTGCGCCACCGGGTCATGTTCCGTCGAGCCAGGCGCACCAGTGCGGGGTTCAGTTCCACTCCCACAACGGCCCGGAATGGCTGGAGCGCAGCGATCAGCATGGCCCTCCCCATGCCGGCTCCCAGATCAATGAACGTGGTTTGTTCGATCGGTGCGGCTGGCCGGAGTCGCCGCCATCGGCGCAGGACCTCGCGGAAAACGGAGGGAGCGACACCAAAGTAGGCTGTCGCGTGGCGGTCGTGAGGATGGCCGCTCTTCAGGTGCCGGCCAGCAATCAGGCCGCTGGTCCTCAAGCCGAAAGTAGTGTCGAAATGATGCCGCGTGAATCCGTCCGCCACCTTCAGTCCGGGCAGAAGACGCCGTTTCTTCTCCCCTGTTTTGTTGGATTGGCTGCCTGGCTCCGGCCTGGACTTCTTCACGGTTGAACCTTAGCACAGCGAACGCGGCGCCTTCAGCCAGCCGCATCGCGACCGGCCAGTTATCCAATTCATCACTCCTTTACACCCAATGGGGGATGTGCCAACGTCAAATCGGTGCGTATGGTCTAAGCTCATAGCACGGATGACAGTCGCACCACATCCGCGATACGCTTGAATATTCGCGCCCAACCGCGTTTCAAGGAGTTCGTTCACCCTCATGCCCATCCAAACCACTTCGAAAATTTGGCACAACGGCAATCTCATCCCGTGGGAACAGGCCAACATCCACGTCATGAGCCACGTCGTTCATTACGGATCCAGCGTCTTTGAGGGCATCCGCTGCTATGCCCAGCCGCAGGGCGCCGCCGTGTTTCGCCTGCCTGAACATATGCAGCGCCTCCTGGATTCGGCAAAGATCTACCGCATGACGCTGCCCTACACGCTCGATGAGCTGTGCGCCGCGGTGGTCGATGTGATCGAGGCCAACGGAGTCGCGCCGTGCTATATCCGTCCCATCGCGCTGCGCGGCTACGGCGAAATCGGAGTCAGCCCCAAGGGTTCGCCGATCGAGATCTACATAGCAAACTTCCCGTGGGGCAAGTACATGCCCGGCGGCGATGGTTGCGATGTCTGCATTTCGAGCTGGAACCGCCTGGCCCCCAATACCATGCCCGCGCTTGCCAAGGCCGGAGCCAACTACATGAACTCCCAGCTGATCCGGATGGAAGCCGACGCCAACGGCTACGCCGAAGGCATCGCTCTCGACGTCTTCGGCCTCGTCAGCGAGGGCTCTGGAGAGAACATTTTCATCGTGCGCAACGGGGTGCTGTACACGCCGCCGCTGGCCAATTCGGCGCTTTCCGGCATTACCCGCGACAGCGTGCTCACCATCGCCCGCCACCTGGGACTTGCGGTGACCGAGCAGGCCATCCCCCGTGAACTGCTGTACATTGCCGACGAAGTCTTCTTCACCGGCACGGCCGCCGAAGTCTCGCCGATCCGTTCCATCGATCGCATCGTGATCGCGGACGGCAAGCCCGGCGAGATCACGAAGAAAATCGCCGATGAGTTCTTCGCCATCGCCAACGGCCTGAAGCCCGACCGCTTTGGCTGGCTCACTCCGGTGAAGGTGAATGCGCAGGAACCGGTGACGGCGTAGGGCGCAACTAAAAGTTGATCCAAACCACAGCGGGCGGTCCCCCAGAGGGACCGCCCGATTTGTTTTCGTCTAAACAAAACCGCGACCGCCGGAACTCTTGAACCGCTCCGCAGCAGAGAGCTAAATTCCCGCGCCCCCGGTGACTGGTTCCAAACGGTAGCTGAATTTGTATGGCACGGCCGGCAGCATGAACTCCTTGTGCACTGGCGCGCCCCAGCTATCGTCGCCGCCCACACCCATCTGCCCGTAGTCGAGATTGAGCGTGATGTCATCGGAGTATTCCACCTCGGCCGAGTGCTTGTGTCCCTGGTTCACCGGCCACTTCTCGTGTTCCAGCTCAGAGGCGCGGAAAGGCCACGCGCTGAAGTTAATCAGCGGCAGTCCGGTGGCCTTCAGTCCGAAGCCCTTGTCGTCGGTCAACATTACCCAGCGCACATCGCTGCGGTTGCCGGTCTCCTGCGGCTCCACATAACCAAACCATAGGTTGTCCACCTTATCTGAGTAGAGTCCCACGGCTGCGCCCAGCTTGCGGTCCCAGTAGTTCTCCTGGGGCCCGCGGCCAAACCATGTAACGTTGCGCAGAGCACCGCTCACGCGTGCCTGCATCCCATAGCGCGGCAGCGGCGGCAGCGCCGTTGTTCCGGGATTGAAGCTCGCCTCCACCTCGATCGATCCATCGCCGCGAATCGTATACGTATACTCCTGCGTAGCCTCGCCGGCGGCCAGCTTTGCCTTTGCGTTCACCTTCACCACACCCGCCGAGACCTGCTCCGCCTTCACCGAGCTGGCCCAGCGATGAAGCGAAGCCGTTTCCCACACTCCCTGTCGTTGCTCCATCCGGTTGCCACGGTCGTTGTCGGTGATTGCGCGCCAGTAGTTCGGCTCAATCGGCGCCGTCAGCAGCTCGCGTCCGCCCACGTTGTACGACGAGATCGAGCCCCACTCCGCGTCAATCGCCACTGAGAACGAGGCATTCGAAATCACCCACGCGCCCGGAATCTCGGCCAACGTTACGGCGGGCAGCTTGCTCGCATCCGTCGCGGTCGCGGCCGGCGCTTTGTAGGGCAACTCGAACTGATCCCACGCCACCACATGGCCTTTCTTCGCCCACGGCTGGTCGTCGGCCAGCGAGAATTGCACGGTCAGGAAGTAATCGGCGCCGCTCTTCAGTTCCGGTGTCTTCACTCCCAGCTCGATCTCTTTCGCCGTCCCCGGCGGCAGCTCGCCCACTGGAACCTCGCCTTGCTCGATCGCCTTGCCATTCTCTTCCAGCACCCATTCGCCGCGCACAAATCCCAATGTTTCAAAGTTGAACTTGTTGCGCACGCGCACCTTGCCCGCCGCCAAATCCACCGCTTCGGTCTTGATACTCGCGTAGGACTTCTTTACCTCAGTCAATCCAGGATGCGGAGTGCGGTCCGGCAGCACCAGTCCGTTGGTGTTGAAGTTGTCGTCGTTCGGCTTGTCGCCGTAGTCGCCGCCGTACGCCCACAGGTCTCGGCCAAACGGACCCTTCCGCCGCACGCCCTGGTCCACCCAGTCCCAGATGAACCCTCCGTGCGCCCAAGGCTCAGCCTCGAACAGATCCCAGTACTGCTGGAAGTTGCCCGTGCTGTTGCCCATCGCGTGCGCATACTCGATCTCGAAGAACGGTCTGCCGTTGCCATACTTGTTGTAGTACTCCACAATGTTCTGCGGTTTGGCGTACATCGGTGAGAGCGCGTCGCCATGGATACTGTTGCCCGGCTCGTAGATGATGTAGAACTCCGGATGATGATCCTTGGCCCATTGCTTCGCGGCCACAAAGTTGGCGCCGTAGCCGGCCTCGTTGCCCATCGAGAAGCCAATGATCGAGGCGTGGTTTTTGTCGCGCTCGATCGTCCGGCGCAGCCGATCCACAATCGCGTCGCGGTACTCTTCGCCGTTTGAGATGGGCTGAACTTCGTTCGACCCGTAGCCGTGCGATTCTACGTTGGCTTCATCGAGTATGTAGAGCCCGTACTCGTCGGCCAGGTCGTACCACTCCGTCACGTTCGGATAGTGGCAGGTCCGTACCGCATTGATATTGTTTTGCTTCATCAGCTTGATGTCGGCAATCATCGATGACCGCGTCATCACTTGGCCGAGGTCCGGGTCGAACTCGTGCCGGTTGACGCCCTTGATCATCAGCTTTTTGCCGTTGAATAGCATCTGGTTGCCCTTGATCTCCGACTGCTTGAAGCCCACACGCCAGGGAATTGTCTCCAGAACCTTGCCCTTGGCGTCCTTCACCGACAGCAGCAGCTTGTAGAGATCCGGCGTCTCGGCCGACCACTTCTTCGGCGATTGCACCGCTTGATCAATCTGGATCTCCGCGTCCTTGCCGGCAGCCACACTCACCTTGCGCCTGGTCTCGAAGACAGTGGCGCCAGCCGCATTCATCAGCTTGGCCTCGACCGTTGCGCCCGCCGCGCCCGATCCCACGTTGGCAATCGACGCATGCAGCTTGAAGGTGGCGTTCTCGTAGGCCGGGTCGAAGGGCGTCTGCACCTGAAAGTCGCGCAGATGCACCGTCGGGCGCGCCATCAGCGTCACATCGCGGAAGATGCCGCTCATGCGCCAGAAGTCCTGGTCCTCGATGTAGCTGCCGTCGGACCAGCGGTAGACCTCCACCGCGATCACGTTTTTCCCTGGATTCAAATAACGGGTGATGTCGAACTCCGCGGTCATGCGCGAGTCCTGGCTGTAGCCCACCTTCTGCCCGTTGATCCACACGTAGTAAGCGGAGTTCACGCCGTGAAACTGCAGATACACCTGGCGTCCGCTCCACTCCCCCGGCACAGTGAACTCGCGCCGGTACGAGCCCACGGGGTCGCGCTGATCGTATGCCGTCCACGAGTGATCGTCTGGCGTCGAAGTCACGCGCGGAGAATCCCGCTTGAACGGATAAGTGATGTTCGTATAGATGGGCGTGCCGTATCCCTGCATCTCCCAGTTCGAGGGCACCGGGATTTCCTTCCATCCGCTCACGTCGTACTCGGGCTTGTAGAAATCCATGGGCCGCAACTCGGGCCGTTTCACCCAGTTGAATTTCCACGTCCCGTTGAGCGATTCGGTCAGGCTTGAGGGTTCCTCGCCCAGCGCCGCCTTCTCGTCCGCATAGGGCGTGTAGCTGGCCCGCGCAGGCTCCTTGTTGATCCCGAAAACATGCGGGTTCTCCCAATCGGGATTACTCTGATTCGAAGTCTGCGCCGACAGGTTGAGCGCCAAGCCGAACAGGATTGCAGTGGAAAAAAGCCGGATGGGATTCATGGCCCCTCAATGTAATCGATTACATTTGCCTCGCACAAGCGATTTCCCCGGTGAAAGTGAACGCGCAGCGGCCGGTTCGGCCTAGTAGCGGCCAAAAGCCATTCGGTCAAATGGCTCTAACAGTCCGATGCACACATCCAAATCATGCCTTGCAGAATATTGCCCTTTCCCCGCGCAAAATAAGAACAGTTGTCAACAATCCACTCTCGGAGAATCCCTCCATGATCGAAACCGTACACTATCTTTCCGCGCCTTGCGCACCGCCTGATTCCAGCCCCGCTCTCGAAAACGCCGCTGTGGCTCACTGCTGCGAAGTGTGGGAACTCACCCGTCGTCAGGCCTGGGAAGCCGGCAATAGTGTTGTCGTCTCCAGGGTTGCAGGCCACAAGGCCTTTCAAAAGTCCCTGCCGTCTCTCACCGGACGGGAGAATATCCAGAACTTCATCGCCTGTGTCGCCCACGGCATGCTCATCGGCGCAATCCTGCCCCAGGACGGTACGCGGCTGCTCTATGCCGCTCAGGTCGCCATGACCGCTGCCAACAGCCCGGCGACGCAACCAAAACCGACGAGAAATGACGCGCTAGTGCCATCCTGTACCCAGGTACCCCACCCCCCCTCCCCCTGTGAAACTGTGAAGCTGTGAAACTGTGAAACTGTGAGGGCGATGCAAAAACCTGTCACACTGCCTGAATCTAAATGCTTTACAGACAAATTTCCGGATGTAACAGCAGTTTCTGTTACATTGAACCCCGTTTTGGCTCCGTAATCCCGTCTGAAGAGGCCGGTCAACCATCCTGTATCATGAACGTGTAGCTAACTGGAGAAGCTTTCGCGCTCGTGAAACCGGATATGAAAGTGAAGTTGGCGGGCCTGGAATTGACCAACCCGGTCATCGCCGCGAGTGGAACTTTCGGATACGGGATCGAGTTTGAAGAGATCGTCTCCCTGGAGCGAATCGGCGGCTTCGTCACCAAGGGAATTTCGCTTCAGCCGATGCAGGGTCATCCTCCCCCTCGCATCATCCAGACCGCGGCCGGCATGCTCAACGCCATTGGGCTGCAGAACGTAGGCGTAGAGGAATTCATCGTCAGGAAACTTCCTCCGCTCCGCCGCTACCCGGCGTGCAAGGTCATCGTCAATATTTTCGGCTACACAGTGGGCGATTACATAGCCGTGATCGAACGGCTCAACCCGGCTGAGGGCATTGACGCCTACGAACTGAATGTCTCGTGCCCGAACGTGCACGCGGGGGGCATGGCCTTTGGCGCCGACTGCGGCTCGCTCGAATACCTCGTGGGCCGCGCCCGGTCCGCCACAAGGCGGCCGCTCATCGTCAAGCTCTCGCCCAATGTAACTTCGGTCGCGCAAATGGCCAAAGTGGCCGCCGGGGCCGGCGCTGATGCCGTAAGCCTGGTCAACACGTTTCTGGCCATGTCGATTGATGTGGAAACGCGCAAGCCGCGCCTCAGCAATATCACCGGAGGCCTCTCCGGTCCGGCCATCAAGCCGATCGCGCTGCGCATGGTCTATGAAACCGCGCGCGCCGTTTCCATACCGATCCTGGGCATGGGCGGGATCATCACACCTGAAGACGCGGTCGAATTCCTGCTCGCCGGAGCAACCGCCGTCCAGGTGGGCACCGCCAGCTACGCCGACCCGCGCGCCACGGAGCGCCTCGCCCGTGGTCTTGAATCCTGGTGCCACAGCCATGGGGTGGAGCGCGTTGGCAGCCTGACAGGCGCCGTCGAAATACCTGCCTCGCAACCCGCGCCCGCGGCCCCGCCCGCCCCTGTTACCAGCACAAAAACCGCGCTAACATAGATGTGCCATGGCGTTTCCGATACGAACCTGTGTCATTTGTGAAGACGAATTTGAGCTAAAGCCTGACAAGCCCGGCTTTGCGAATCGCTGCCCATCCTGCAGCACTCCGGAAGCCGAAGCGGAGAGGGCGAACCGCGTCGCCAGCAGCGACGATCTCAAAGGCGACAGCGAGGTCAACGCCGCACGGCGAAAGGCTATCCGCGACCTGCTCTACCGCAACGAAAGCTGAGAGGCGAGTCAGGAAGCCTGGTCCGAGGCTGGTTCAGATTTCTTTCCACGCCTGCGGACAGGGCCAGTCCAATCGGGTACCTCGTCGGGATCGGGCTTTTCCTCGGCCGGACGCTCCTTCTCCGGCACATGGCGGAGATTGATGCGGATCCGGGTCCAGGTCGTGTATCTTCCCCGCATCGCATCGACCAGCACATCGTCCACGGCAAGATGCCCGGCCGCCTCCGGGTGCCGGGACTTCCATCGTTCCAGCCCCGCCAGCGCCTCGTCCTTGCTTTGCGAGTTGGCCACGGTGATGAGCGGCATCTTCTCCCGGGGCGGCTTCTTCGCAGCGGTTTTGGCCTTCGAAGGAGCCACGCGGGGCGCCTCGCCTTCCATCTTGCGGAAGTGAGGCGGCCACGGGGCGTCGCCAAGACCCTCGGCCTCATCTCTCGCCGCCAAGTCGAGCAACGCGTCCAGCGAACCGGCCGCCTGGTCCATGGCGGCATGGCGGTTGCCAAACTCGGCAAAGCGAGCAGGCATGGTGAACACGGTGAAGTCAGCGGCATTGCAGGACTCCACTTCGCTCCAGTCGAGGGGCGCCGAAACCCTGGCATCGGGCAGCGGGCGTACCGAATAGGCCGACGCGGTGGTGCGGTCCTTGGCATTCTGGTTGTAGTCGAGGAAGACCCCGTGCCGTTCCTCCTTCCACCATTTCGAGGTGGCCAGCCCCGGCACGCGCCGCTCGATGGCCCGTGAAAGCGCCAGGGCGGCACGTCGAACCTGGTCAAATCCCCAGCGGGGATGAATGCGCACATTGACGTGCATGCCGCGCGAGCCGCTGGTTTTCGGCCAGCCGGTTAAGCCGACTTCTTCAAGCAAAGCTTTAACTTCCATGGCGACGCGGCGCACATCGTTCCAGCCCACGCCCGGACCCGGATCGAGGTCGACGCGCATCTCGTCGGGGTGCTCCAGGTCGCCGGAGCGCACCGGATGGGGATGAAGTTCGAGGCAGCCGAGGTTGACGATCCATGCCAGCCCGGCAGCATCGTCTACCACGACCTCTTCCGCCGTGCGGCCGGAGGGGAACGACAATGTCACGGTCCGCAGCCACTCTGGACGGTCACCCGGCGCGCGTTTTTGATAGAACGCCTCTTCTTCCGCACCGTTCACGAACCGCTTCAGAACGATGGGCCGGTCCTGAATTCCCTGCAACGCGCCGGGTGCGACCGCGAGGTAGTAGTTCACAATGTCGAGTTTCGACAGTTTGACTTGGCGGGAGAAGTAGAGCTTGTCGGGATGCGAAATCCGGACTTCGCGCCCGCCGACCGACAGCATCTCCGCTGGTTCGTGTTTTGTCGAGTTGCTCATGCATTCGGCTCCGTGAGCGAATTGTCACGCCAGAGTCATGTCGTGGCGGCGGGACTGCACGAACCCAGACTAACCTGACGGTCCAGTGTTTCGATAGACGAGCCAGACTCCCCGCACCTCTGGCGCACGACGAGCCAACCCCTGTTCGTGTATTGTTGGGGAGGTTCGACGATGATTCCGTCTTCATTCACTCTGGCTGAACCACAATACTTCTCGATCGCGGAGAAACTTCTCTTAGCCGTTCTCATCATCGCTTCGGGCGCGCTTTTCTGGCGGCGCTTCGGGCCCATTCTCGACCGCATTCTCCGATCGAAAAAAGATCCCGGCTTCCACCTCGGGAACATCGGCCGCCGCGCCTGGGAATTCTTCTCCGAAGTCCTTTGCCAGTCAAAAGTGATTCGCCAGCGCCCGCTGCCCGGGCTCGCGCATGCCTTTGTCTTCTGGGGCTTCTGCGCGTTCGCACTGGTCACCCTCAATCACATCGCGGTGGGATTCGGCATCGGTTTTCTTGCGCCGGCCGGCATATTCGGGCGATTCTACTTCGCTTTCGCAGCCGTGTTCGCCCTGGCGTGCGGCGTTGGAATCCTGGGGCTCTTCGTGCGCCGCTTTTTCGTTCGCCCGCGGTGGCTTGGCGACAAGGTTTCGTACGAGTCGGGGTTCATCGCCTTCCTGATCTTCGCTCTCATGGCGACCTACCTTGCTGCCTTCTTCACTACCGACGACGCACCGGCGGCGCGTGCGTTGTGGTGGGCACACACGCTCTCGCTGCTCATTTTTCTCCCCATCATCCCGCATACCAAGCACCTTCACCTGGTGCTGAGCCCCGCAACTGTATTCCTCTCGCGGGGCGGATTCAGCGCCATCCCCCCCCTAGCCGGCGATGAGGACTTCGGCCTGGTGGCGGGCCAGGACCTCACGCAGCTTGTCAGCCTCCAGGCCTATTCCTGCGTTGAGTGCGGGCGCTGCAGCGAGCACTGCCCTGCAACCAACACTGGAAAGATCC
Source organism: Terriglobales bacterium (assembly GCA_963788475.1). Lineage (GTDB taxonomy): Bacteria > Acidobacteriota > Terriglobia > Terriglobales > Acidobacteriaceae > Telmatobacter. Next base: position 68,625 of record CAWBGO010000016.1, on the reverse strand, counting down.
TTAATCCGAAAGAAATCATTCTTGGCGTCCGCGCGTACCTGAACGACGTGGGCCCGCGCACCGACGAGCCGTTACTGGGGAAATACAACTCGCAGGAAGCGGTGTTTCAATGCACGACCTGTGGTTCGTGCGAATTTCAGTGCCCGGTTGGTATCGAGCACCTGCCCATCCTGATCGGGCTGCGGCGCGGGGCGGTGAACACGGGATCGTGGGAAGACGCGTATGGGACGAAGCTCTTCAACGGGCTTGAACGTGGAAGCAATGCCCTCGGAATCAGCGCGGCCGAGCGCGATAAGTTTGTTCAGAAGCAGCAATTCCCCATTTTCGATGGGACACAGGAGTATTGCCTGTGGCTGGGCTGTATGGGCGGCTACGACCCGAAAGGCCGCGAGATCGTCGCCGACTTCGCACGGGCGATGAACTTTCTCGGTACGAGTTATGGCGTCCTGCGCAAGGAGAAATGCACTGGCGATCCGGTTCGGCGCCTTGGCAACGATCTCGTCTTCCAGCAGCTGGCGGAATCGAATCTCGAGATGCTGGCCCAGTCCAAAGTCAAAAAAATCGTGACCATCTGCCCGCACTGCGTGCGCACGATTCAAGAAGACTGGAAGGCCTACGGCACGCCGCCGCCGATCGAGCACCACAGCGAGTTTCTGGCGCGATTTGTCGATCGCCTGCCAAAGCCCGTCCAAAACCAGGAGAAAATCGTGTTCCACGATCCATGTTACCTGGGACGCTACCGCAACGTGTACGACGAGCCGCGCAGTGTGGCCGCAACAGCCGGTGAAGTGATCGATCCGCCCCGCGCACGCGAACGAAGTTTTTGTTGCGGAGCCGGCGGCGGCCTCGTCTTTCTCGGCGAAGAAACCGGCGAGCGCGTCAGCCACGTCCGGGCTCAGGAACTGGCCGCAACCGGCGCATCAACCATTGGAACCGCGTGTCCGTTCTGCAACAGCATGTTCCGCGACGCGCTTGGTGCATCAAACCAAGCTGCGCCTCAGTTGCTCGACATCGCGCAACTCGTTGCGCGATCACTGCCAGACAATGACCGGAGTCCCTCCGCATGAAGATCATCGTAGCCATCAAGCAAGTTCCGGAGCGCGATGCGCAGGTTCGCATCGATACTTCCGGCCGGTGGATTGAAGATGCCGATATCCAGTACGCCATGAACGAGTCCGATGCATATGCTCTCGAGGAGGCGCTTCAACTCAAGGAGAAGCACGGCGGCGAAGTGGTGGTCCTTTCCGCCGGCCCGGAGCGCGTCGGCACCACGATCCGCGAAGCCCTCGCCAAGGGTGCGGACCGCGCCATCCACATCGACTCCGACGACCTGGGCCAGCGCGACTCGCTGGGCGTGGCCCGCCTTCTCGCCGAAGCCATCAAGCCCGAGTCGGCCGACCTGGTCCTCACCGGGCTCCAATCCGACGACCTGGGTCTGGGCCAGACCGGCGTGATCCTTGCCGAACTTCTGGGCTTGCCGCACGCCTCGTTGATCCTGCAGGTCGAGAAGACCGAGACCGGCCTGAGTGTGAAGCGCGAACTCGAAAACGGCTGGTTCCAAACCATCGAACTTCCCCTCCCTGCTGTGCTTACGATCCAGTCTGGCGGAAACAAGCTTCGCTACGCCACCCTCATGGGCATCAAGCGCGCCAAGACAAAGGAACTCCGCCATATTGCCGCCGCGGATCTCGCAGCCGAAGGTGCGCCCAAGGCTGTACTTGAATCCGTCGCCCTGCCGCAAAAGCAGCGCTCTACCCAGATCCTGCCAGGCACCGCGAAAGAAGCAGCCGCGGCCCTGGTCGAAAAGCTGAAATTCGAGGTGCGCGTCCTATGAGCGGAATTCTCGTTGTCCTGGAAGAACGCGATGGTCGCGTAAGCCGCACCAGTTGGGAGGCCCTGGCCGCCGGCCAGCATCTTGCCGCGCAGACCAATCAGGCGCTCGATGCAGCCGTGATGGGCGCGTCCACGGAATCGCTGGCGTCCGAAGCAGCGTCCAAAGCGGTGGCCAGAGTCATCCGCGTCGAACATCCCCTGCTGGCGCGTTATACGCCCGATGGCTACGTGGTTGCTCTCCACCAGTTAGTCCAAAAGGAGAGCCCCACGCGAGTGGTTTTTCCGCACACCTACCAGGTCCGCGACTTCGCACCAGCTCTGGCCGCGCGCCTCGGACAGGTTCTCATCAGCGACGTGGTCGCGATTGGCGAAGGACCCGTCTTCACACGCCAGCTGATGCAGGGGCGTCTCACGGGCAATTACCGGCCCCAGGGCGACGGTCCCTGTCTGATCTCGGTTCAGGCTGGAGCCTTCCGCGCCGATGCTGTCCAATCCGGTACCGCGGACGTGACGACCTTCGAGCCCCAGATCGACGTGGCCGCGATCCGCACCAAACCGGGCGAGCCCTACCGCGGCTCCGCGCAAACGGTCGACCTTGCCTCCGCTCCTCTCATCGTGAGCGTGGGCCGCGGCATCAAGGAGGCCGAAAATCTGCCCATGGTCCAGGATCTCGCGGCAGCCCTCGGCGCCGAACTCGCTGCATCGCGCCCCATCTGCGACAACGGCTGGCTACCCATGGAGCGACAGGTTGGCAGTTCCGGGCAGACCGTTTCGCCCAAGCTCTACCTCGCAGTCGGCATTTCCGGCGCCATCCAGCACCTCGTGGGGATGAAGGGATCGCAATGCATCGTGGCTATCAACAAGGATGCCGAAGCGCCGATCTTCGAAGTAGCCGATTACGGCATCGTCGGTGACCTGTTCGAAGTCGTCCCGGCGATTACGGAGGCTCTCAAGTCAGCCAGGTAGCCGAACCGCGATACGTGCGGAAGATCGTGCCCTTCAAGATCCGCCGAGTCGAAAGGAATTTGCGCCACTGAGGCGGAAAGCGGTATGGTTCGTCTTTCCTTGCATGTTGCTTGGGAGACATACTGATGTTTCTTCCTGAAACGTACCAAGCCGCACTGTTCCTCATGATTCTGAGCATGTTTTGCTGGGGTTCGTGGGCCAATACGCTCAAGCTGTGCCCGCGCTTTCGCTTTCAGCTCTTTTACTGGGACTACGTCATCGGGCTGGCGGCGGGGGCAATTCTCTGGGGATTGACTGCGGGGAGCATGGGACATGCGGGATTCCCGTTTTTCGCTGCCATCGCGAGCACCCCCGTCGATGCCATGGTGTGGGCCGCGTCCGGGGGAGTGGTATTCAACGTCGCCAACCTCCTGCTGGTGGCGGCTATTGATGTGGCCGGGCTGGCAGTCGCATTTCCCGTAGGCATCGGGCTGGCGTTGGTGGTCGGTTCGGTTTCCAGCTATTTCTTCAAGCCGGCCGGCAATCCGGTCCTTCTCTTTGTGGGAATCACACTGGTTACGGTCGCAATCATTCTCGACGCCGCGGCGTACCGCAAGCGCGCGACTGAAACCAAAGCCACCACCACCCGCGGCATCGTACTCAGCCTGATTGCTGGCTTGCTCATGGGCTGCTGGTACCCCATTGCCACCCACGATCTGGCCACTGCCACCGGTCCCGGCCCTTACTCCATCGCGCTGTTCTTTGCAATCGGCGTGCTCATCTCCACCGTTCCAGCAAACCTGCTGCTGATGGCGCGGCCGCTCGACGGCAAGCCTCCGGTAAACGGAGCCGAATATTGGCGTGCCCCGATGGGCTGGCACGTCGCCGGCATCCTGGGCGGAATCATCTGGTGCATCGGGGCGGTGTCAAACTTTGTCGCTTCGGTCGCACACCTCGACCGGCCTATCGGACCGGCCGTCTCCTACTCCATTGGACAGGGGGCCACCATGATCTCCGCATGCTGGGGAGTTTTTGTGTGGCACGAATTTGCCGGTGCGCCGCGCTCGGCCAAGATGCTGCTGTTTCTGATGTTCGTGTTCTTCCTGCTGGGTTTGGGGTTGGTAGCCCTGGCGCCGCTTTACTAACGAGGCCAACCACAATGGCGGACCGCAAACCTGTCGTCGTCGTAGGCAGCATCAACATGGACCTGGTTGCGCTCACGCCGAGAATCGCGCTTGCCGGCGAGACGCTGACCGGGACGGGCTTCGACACCACTCCGGGAGGGAAAGGCGCGAACCAGGCAGTCGCAGTGGCTCGTCTCCGCTATCCCGTCGCGATGGTGGGGATGGTCGGCGAGGACGTGTTCGGCCAGGCGCTGCTCGACAATCTCGCCCATGCCGGCGTGGATACCGGCGCGGTGGCTCGCACGTCCGGGCCGTCCGGTGTCGCGCAGATCCAGGTTGCCGAGGGCGGGCAAAACTCGATCATCGTGGTTCCCGGCGCGAACGGCCAAGTCAAGCCCGCATACATTCATCAGCATGAAAGACTGATCCGGTCCGCGGGCATGGTGCTGTGCCAGTTGGAGCTGCCCATCGAGACTGTCGCCAGCACGCTCGAGCTCTGCACCGCGGCAAGCGTGCCGGTCATGTTGGATCCGGCTCCCGCCGCGAAGCTGCCGGAATCTGTCTGGCCGCAGGTAACGTGGTTCACTCCGAATGAGACCGAGGCAGCGCTTTACGTCGATAAAGATCTCACCATCGAGGAGACGGCGAAACATCTCCTGGCCAAAGGGGTCACAAGTGTCGTTCTCAAACGAGGGAGTGAGGGAGCCTACGTATCTATCGGCAAAGGCAAAGAGGCATGGGTAGCTGCATTCAAGGTCAAAGCCATCGACACGGTAGGGGCCGGCGACTGTTTCAACGGCGCTTTCGCGGTCGCGCTTCTGGAGGGACTGAACCCCTTGCGGGCGGCGCGATTCGCATCTGCGGCAGCGGCCATTTCTGTGGAGCGACGGGGTGCGGAAGCATCGATGCCGTCGCGCTCGGAAGTTGATGAATTTCTTGCGCAGCGCAACTGAATTGATTTCGATTTCGTTGTTGAACTGTGCGCAACTTTAAGAACACATAAATAGGAGAACGCCAACCAAATGCGTCGCACTCTTTGTATGACCTTCATCGGCGTTTCGCTGGCGCTGAGCGCATATGCGCAGGACACGCAATTCCGCCCGCGTGAGCAACAGATTCCTCCGCCCGATTGCATGAATCTGCATCCTGCATGGCAGGGCCAGGCGTCGACTTGCCCGCCGTTCACGCACGAACGCTGGCTGCGCGACCTGGAGCATTGGCGCATGGAACGCCGCATCCGCATCGCTTATGATCCATCGCGTTACGATGTGCCCGAACTTCGCTGGACGCAATCGAGTTTCATTCAGCCGCAGATGATGGTGCACGACCGCTATTTCTACGATCCAGTCGCAGGGCGATACACCGTCGATCGTTATGTCGACGACGTGGAAAAGCGCTATGGGGGCATCGATGCGGTGTTGATATGGGCGACCTATCCCAACATGGGCATCGACGATCGCAACCAACTCGAGATGGTCGGGTCCATGCCCGGCGGAATCGAAGGCTTACGGCAGATGGTCGCCGACTTTCATCGCCGCGGAGTGCGCGTGCTCTTCCCCATGATGATGTGGGACCAGGGAACGCATGAGCCTTCGCAGCCGTGGCCGGACGCTGTCGCCGGGCTGATGAAGCAGATCGGCGCCGACGGAATCAACGGTGACACGCAGGACGGCGTTCCGTTGGGATTCTCTCTGGCGGCGGAGAAGGCGGGACATCCGCTGGCCTTTGAACCAGAGGGCAGCCCCAGCGACGAAGCCCTGGCGTGGAATGTGCTGAACTGGGGGCAATACAGTTTCCCGTTCATTCCCGAGGTTGACAAATACAAGTGGCTCGAGCCGCGCCACATGGTCAACATCAGTGATCGCTGGAATCTCGACAAGACTTCCGATCTGCAATTCGCATTCTTCAACGGGATTGGTTGGGAGAGCTGGGAGAATGTTTGGAGCATCTGGAACGGCATTACGCCGCGCGATGCGGAAGCCACGCGTCGTATGGCGACTATTGAACGCGCGGTTGCACCGTTCCTCGTAAGTTCGGAATGGGAGCCACTCTTTCCCATGCGCAACTTCGGCGTCTACGCCAGCCGCTGGCCTGTTGAGAATGAAACTGTCTGGACGATCGTCAATCGCAACCCGTACGACATCGGGGGCAGGCAGATGGACGTGTTCGTGACGCCGGGCATGCGCTACTTCGACCTTTATCACGGCGTGGAACTCACGCCACAGGTCGAAGGACCCCTCGCCGTATTGAGCTTCGAGATCGAAGGCAATGGATATGGAGCGATCCTGGCCACGCCCGGCGACCCCAACGCCGCCGTCAAAGTCCTGCTGCCTCGCATGGCGGCAATGACGAAGCAGCCGCTGGCTAGTTTCTCCCATGAATGGAAGGTGCTGCCGCAGAAGATCGTGCCCATCGCGTCAACGGAGCCGACAGTTCAGGCGCCTGCGGGCATGGTGCGAATTCCCGGCGGCGAATTCGTCTTTAAGGTGAGCGGCACTGAGATCGAGGGCAGATCGGATATCGGTGTCGACGTGCAATACCCATGGGAAAACTCACCGCGCCGCTTCCACGAAGAACGAATGCAGATCAAGGCATTCTTTATCGACACTTATCCGGTCACGAATGCGCATTTCAAGGAATTCCTCGACGCAGCGCACTATGCGCCTCAGGACAAAATCAATTTTCTGCGTGAATGGAAAAACGGCACGTATCCAAAGGGTTGGGACAGCCGTCCGGTGACCTGGGTTTCGATAGAAGATGCGCGCGCGTATGCCGCCTGGGCCGGCAAGCGTCTGCCCCACGAGTGGGAATGGCAATTGGCCGCCCAGGGGACCGATGGCCGCGAGTACCCGTGGGGCGATACATGGCAGACGGTGAACGTGCCCGCTCCTGACCAGGGCCGCACCATGCGCGGTCCCGACCCCGTTGATGCGCATCCGCTGGGGGCCAGTCCTTATGGAGTGATGGACATGGTAGGCAACGTCTGGCAATGGACGGACGAGTTCACGGATGAACACACTCGCACTGGGATCGTGCGCGGCGGCGAATACTATGAGCCGCAGGGTTCCATCTGGTATTTCCCGCAAGCCTATCGCAACGATGAACACAGCAAGGTGCTGCTGATGGCACCGGGGTACGATCGCTCCGGAGGTGTGGGCTTCCGCTGCGTGCGCGATGCGCAATGATGAGCCGAAGTGATCAGTCGATCGTTACGCGACCGTGTTCTCGAGGGTCCCGATTGGCTCAATCGTGATGCGGATCTTGTCGCCGCTCGCCAGGGTGAAGGAACTCGGAGGCACAATCCCCGTGCCCGTCATCAGAAAACAGCCGCTGGGAAACGAATTGTCGCGGAAGAGATACTCTACCAGATTCATGGGATCGCGTTTTAGTTCCGAGAGCGCAACCGATCCTGCAAACTCGATCCGATCTCTGCGGAAGATCTCGAGGAGGATTTCTGTCGACTGCGGAAGCGGGCTCGATGTGACGAGGATGCCGGGGCCCAAGGCGCAGCTGCCGTCGTACACCTTGGCTTGCGGAAGATAGAGCGGGTTCTCGCCCTCGATGTCGCGCGAGCTCATGTCGTTGCCAATCGTATAACCGATAATCTGGCCGCGTGGGCTGACGACAAGGGTCAACTCCGGCTCGGGAACCGACCACCGGGCATCCTTGCGAATCCGTACCTGGCCGCCGTGACCAACCGTGCGGCTGGCGGTCGATTTGAAGAACAGCTCCGGGCGCTCCGCTGAATACACGCGATCATAAAAATTACCACCGCCGGCGTCTTTCGACTCTTCCATACGAGCACCGCGGCTGCGATAGTACGTCACACCCGCGGCCCATACTTCCTGGCCATCGATGGGAGCCAGCACCTCGGCTGACTTGAATTCGTGTGTGGGCGCCTCGCCTTCGACGATCGATTCCAGGCAAGCCTCCAGGTCTTCATGGGCCAGCAGGGCGTTCCAGGTCAACGCGCCGATGCGATAGTGGTGCCCGTCCTCCTCAACGAAACGACCGATGGCTGTCCGATAGAGCTTCACGTGCGTCGTGCCTCCCGCTTGTTTTTTCATACTACAAGTTTCGGAACGGGGGATGGTCGCAGACCTCGTTCGAATTTCCCGGCTTTGTGAATCGATGCACGTTGGGAACTCAACTCTGATTCGACCATTCGTTGAATGCGCCTGACCGCACCGCGGCGGCGAGCGCATCGATATCCGTCGCCAGCACGCGATCCTGTTCCAGCCGCGGAACCACCAGCCGCACAGTATTATGCACGCGTTCCAGAGGCGGGCTCGAACGAAGCGGACGCCGGAACTCCAGAGCCTGCGCCGCGCACATCAGCTCAATGGCCACGATGCGCTCCACATGCTCCACGATCTGGCGCAGCTTGATGGCTCCAGTCATCCCCATCGACACGTGATCTTCCTTGCCGCCGTCAGTGGGAATGCTGCCTGTCGAAGACGGATGCGACACCACCTGGCATTCGTTGATCAGCGCGGCGGCCACGATTTGGGCGATCATGAATCCGGACGACAAGCCAGGGTCGGTGGAAAGGAATGCCGGCAGCCCCTCGTTGATATCCGGATTGAGCAGCCGGTCGATGCGGCGCTCGGTGATCCCCGCCAGGTCGGTCATCGCGATGGCCGCGTAGTCAAACGCGTAGGCTAGCGGCGCCCCATGAAAATTCCCCCCCGAAAGCACTTCGTGCTCTTGTGCTTTGGAAGGGAGCTGTGGAAATACGAGCGGATTGTCGGTCGCTGAACCGGCCTCTGTTTCGAGCACCGCGGCCACGTGCGCCAGCACGCCGCGTATTGCCCCATGCACCTGGGGCATGCAGCGCAGGCAGTAGGCATCCTGGACGCGTGAACAATGTTCGCGATGTGACTCGCGAATCTCGGATCCTTCGAGCAATGCAACAAGATGGGCAGCCGACGCGATCTGTCCCGCATGCGGGCGTGCCTCGTGAATGCGCGGGTCAAATGCAGCCGGCGTGCCCAACAACGCATCGAGTGACATGGCGCCGGCCACGTCGGCCAACTGCGCCAGTCGCCGCGCACGCGCGATGGCGAGCGCTCCCACGGCGGTCATGGCCTGCGTGCCATTGAGTAGCGCCAGTCCCTCCTTGGCAGCTAATGCCAGCGGTGTCAGGCCCGCTTGCCGCATGGCATCGCCGCCGTTCGTCCGCTTACCGCGATAGAACGCTTCGCCCTCGCCCATGATCACCAGGGCCAGATGTGCCAGGGGAGCCAGGTCGCCGCTCGCGCCGACCGACCCTTTTTCCGGTATGACCGGATGGACGCCCGCGTTGAGCATTGCGACCAGCAAATCCACCAGCTCCGGACGATTGCCGCTGAAGCCCTTGGCGAGCACGTTGGCGCGCAACAGCAGCATGGCCCGCGACTCCGCCTCTGAAAGCGGATTGCCCACTCCGGCCGAGTGACTCCGCACCAGGTTCGTCTGCAACTGCGCCAGGCTTTCCGGTGGAATGCGCACGTCCGAAAGCTTGCCGAAGCCTGTGTTTACGCCATACACGGTCTGGCCGGCAGCGAGGATGTCTTCAATCGTTGCGCGGCTCGCGGCCATGCGCGCACGGGCTTCTGTCGCGATTTCTACCGGCCGATTCCTTAGTGAAACCGCTTCGATCTCCGGGAGCGTCAGACCCTGACCATCGAGAATCACAATATCCATTTGCCTGATGGTACCCGCCAAAATCCTTACCCCATCCATCCAACGAATTAATCCAGCCCGAGAATCCGCCGATTGCGTTCACGATCAGAACCCGCACCCGCAAAATCATCGAACGCCTTTTCGGTCACGCGAATGATGCGCTCGCGAATGAACGGAGCCCCTTCCGCAGCGCCCTGCTCGGGATGCTTGATGCAGCACTCCCACTCCAGCACCGCCCATCCCGGGTAGTCATACTGCGCCATCTTCGAGAAGATGGAGTGAAAGTCTACCTGCCCATCGCCGAGCGAACGGAACCGTCCCGGGCGATCGATCCAGTCCTGGTAGCCGCCGTACACGCCGGAACGACCATTGGGGCGGAACTCGGCATCCTTCACGTGAAACGCGCGGACGCGTTCGTGATAAAGATCGAGAAAGGCAAGATAGTCCAGCTGTTGCAGAACCATGTGACTTGGGTCGAACAGAATGTTGGCGCGCGGATGATCATCGACCGCGGCAAGAAAGCGTTCGAATGTAGCGCCGTCGTGCAGGTCTTCGCCCGGATGCAGTTCAAAACAGGCATCCACGCCGGCCTCGTCAAAGGCGTTCAGAATCGGAACCCAGCGACGTGCGAGTTCGGCGAAGGTCTCGTCGATAAGGCCCGCAGGCCGTTGCGGCCAGGGATAGAAGTAGGGCCACGCCAGCGCGCCGGAAAAGGTCGCGTGCGCAGCGAGCCCGAGGTTGCGGCTCGCAGTCGCCGCCCAGCGCAATTGCTGCACTGCCCATTCCTGGCGGTTCTTTGCATCCAGACCCGCAGGCGCGAAGCCCTCCAGCATGGCGTCGTATGCGGGGTTGCTGGCTACCAGCTGCCCCTGCAGATGCGTCGACAACTCGGTGACTTCGAGTCCCGCCGCGCGAACCACTCCCAGAACGTCGTCGCAGTAGGCCTGGCTCTCGGCCGCTTGTTTCAGATTGAACAAGCGCGAATCCCATGTAGGAATCTGCACGCCCGCAAATCCCAGACTCGCGGCCCAGCGCGCCATATTCCCCAGCGTGTTGAACGGCGCCGCATCGCCTGCAAACTGTGCCAGAAAGATTCCCGGTCCTTTAATCGTCTTCATTGTCGCCTCTCACGTCGGGTGTCCCATCCTCGGCGCGTCAGTGTGGTTGCGCCTGTGCGGGAGACCACGGAATCAACAAGTACCACTTTTCTAGAATTCAACCCAGGTCCCGCTCTTGTTGCTCTCGATAGTGCGCTCAATAAACCGCATTCCGCGCACGCCCGCTTCGATGCCGGGCAGCGTGGGCGGCAGCGGGTTCGGCTTCCCTGCACGCCATGCGTCATACGCATCGGCAAACTCACGATAGAGCACGGCGAACGCTTCGAGATAGCCTTCCGGGTGGCCGCCGGGGAGCCGCGTCACCGCGAGCGCGTCGGCGCTGAGGTAACTGCCGCCGGCGTGACGAATCTCTTCGCGCCCATCGGCGTGGCGCAGATGGAGCCGGTTCGGATCTTCCTGCGCCCAGTACAATGACGCTTTTTCACCGTACACGCGACAGCGCACCCCATTGCCTTCGCCGGTAGCAATCTGCGAAGTAATTAACGCTCCCATCGCGCCATTGTTCAACTTCAACAATGCCGTGCAATCATCATCCACGCGCCTACCCGGCACAACCGAACGCAGCGTCCCGTGAATCGCTGTCACTTTGAGGCCGGTCGTGTACTCAACCAGGTGGAAAGCGTGCGTGCCGATGTCGCCAATACAGCCGCCGGGACCGCTCAGGGCAGGATCCACGCGCCACCCCGCTTGTTTTTGTCCCGTGTGTTCAATCGGCTGGCTCAGCCATCCCTGGAGATACTCCAGGTTGACCTTGCGGATGTTGCCCAATTCGCCGCGCGCGCACAACGCCCTGGCATCGCGCACTAGCGGGTACCCTGCGTAGGTATGCGTCAGCGCATACGGAATGGCTGCTTTCGCAACAACCTTCTCTAACTCCAGCGCTTCTTCATAGGTCGCAGTCGCCGGCTTATCGCTCACTACGGGGATCCCCGCTTCCAGCGCCGCCCTGGCCATCGGCAGATGCAGATAATTCGGCGTCGCAATTACAACGAAATCGATGCCGTCATTGCGCTGCTTCTCGGCGCGCAGCATCTCGTCGTAGTTTGCGTAAGCACGCCCAGGGTCGATGCGGTACGAAGCAGCGGCAGCCCGCGATTTCTCCGGAGAACTTGAGAACGCTCCTGCAACCAGTTCGATCCTGCCGTCCAGTTCTGCCGCAATCCGATGCACCGGGCCGATGAATGCTCCCGCGCCGCCGCCTGCCAATCCCATTCGCAGCTTTCGTTGTTGTGTCATGTATCGTCCCTTTACCTATATTTTTTGTTACCACACCCAGGGAACCAGCCTGTATTTCACCGTTCCACGATACTCCGCGTACCCCGGCAGCTTCTCGACGAGGAATCTCTCCTCATCCAACAGCCTCCACGCGACTGCCACGGTCATCGGAACGTTGATCAGCATTCCCCACCACGATCCCAGCGCCAATGGGATCCCAAACAGCATAATCAATCCACCTGTATACATAGGGTGGCGCACCAGCGCATAGGGTCCGGTGGAAATGACCGTTTGATTCTCTGCCACCTCGATGATCCCAGAGGTAAAGCTATTTGCCTTGAAGACCTCAAACACAAGGACGAATCCAAGAATCATCATAAGATCTCCCACGACCGACGCCCAGGCCGGAGCCGGCGACCATCCATAGCGATGGTCCAAGGCGGGTATCACGAAATCCGCCAGAAACACCATCGAGGCGATTGTCTGCACGATCTTCTGCCCGATTTCCTTCTCTGCGGTGGGTCCTGCTTTGAGGCGCCGCTCCAGCAGCGCGGGGTCATGTTTCGCCACCCAGACCGTGATCGCGCATGCGGGCACAAAAAACGACGCAAGGCACGCCCATCCCTGCCAGTAACGAAATGACCAGGACGGAAGGAAGATCACCACGACGAGGACAACGAAGGCGCGGAGGATTCCGATCAACGCCTTGCGGTGCAGTGCCTTCATGGCTCCAATACTGCTCGCTTCAGTCCCGGCGCCAGCGTCCGCAACAATCCAAGGGCAATCAGGTATGCGAACCCGCTAAATACAAATAAGGGCACATAGCTTCCCGTGAGTTGCAGAACGTGCCCGGCGACCTGGGCGAAGATGGCTCCGCCGAGCGCTCCACCCACCTGACCAAAGCTCACGACGGTGCCTACGTACTCTGCTGGAAACATGTCAGAGGCGGTGCTGAAAATGTTGGCTGACCATCCCTGGTGCGCGCTGGCCGCCACGCTGAGCAAAGCGACAGCCGTCCAGACCGAATGGAGTCCACCCGCGAATGCAATGGGCACGACCAGGCAGGCACATGTCAGCATCGCCGTGATTCGCGCGGTCTTGAGGGACATTCCAAGGTTCGCGTAACCCTTCGGCAGCCATCCGCCGAACACGCTCCCGATCATGGAAACCACGTAGACAATGATCAGGGGAGTTCCCAGGTGTGCCATGTCGATCTTGAAGCGCGAATTGAAATAGCTGGGCAACCAGAAAAGATAAAACCACCACACCGGATCGGTAAGGAACTTGCCCAGGACGAATCCCCAGGTTTGCCGATAGCGCAGGAGGCGTGTCCACGCGACCTTAGGACCCGAGACCTGCTTCGGGCTTCGATAGCGGATCGACCACCACACGATCCACGCTGCGCTGAATACTCCTGTCACAAGAAACGCGGCCCGCCATCCAAAATGCAAAGCCACCCATGGCACAACAAACGGGGCAAGAATCGCTCCCACTCCGGCTCCCGAGTTGAAGATGCCTGTGGCGAATGCCCGTTCTCTTGGTGAAAACCACTCTGCCGTTGCTTTGATAGCGGCAGGGAAATTGCCGCTCTCGCCCAGCCCAAGAAAGAAGCGCGCGACGCCAAAGCCCATCACCGAATTCACAAGCGCATGCCCCATCGCCGCCAGGCTCCACACGCCGGTCACAATCGGATAACCGCGCCGGCAGCCCACACGATCCACGAACCGCCCTGCGAAAATCACGCCCAGCGCATAGGCGATCTGGAAACACCAGACGATGTTTCCGTACTGGATCTCGTTCATGCTGATGGAGCGCTCGACGGTGGGCCATCCATGAAAGAAGGGCTGCAGATGAAGCGTGGGGCTGGCCAGCACTGGCTTCAAAATCGACAGCACCTGGCGGTCCATGTAATTGATGGTGGTGGCAACAAACAGCATGGCGCAGATGGTCCACCGGCCGGGTAGCGCGCGGGGCTCCGCCGACACTTCCATGCGTTCCTCGGTATCAATCATTGCGGCCTACCAGTCAGTCAATGTGCCGTCCAGTTTGCGATTCACGGGCAAATACGCGCGCTGGTATGGATATTTTTTCGCCAGTTCTTCGTCGAGGTCCACGCCCAGACCCGGCGCATCGCCCGGATACATCATGCCGTCTCTGAAGTAATAGTTGTGGGGGAAGACCGAGTCCATTTCTTCCGAATGCGGCATGTGTTCCTGGATGCCGAAGTTGTGAATGGCGGTATCGAATTGCAGGGCCGCCGCCATGCACACCGGCGAAAGATCCGTCGCACCGTGGCAGCCCGTACGCACATGATAGAGTTCCGCGAAGTCCGCCAGTTTTTTCAGGTGCGTGAGGCCGCCTCCATGCGTGACCGTTGTACGGATGTAGTCGGTCCACTGGTTGCGAATCAAATCGTGCGCATCCCAGATGGAGTTGAACACTTCTCCCACGGCGATGGGCGTGGTTGTGTGCTGGCGGATGATCCTGAATCCCTCCTGCAGCTCGGCCGGCGTCGGGTCCTCGAGCCAGAATAGGTGATAGGGCTCCAGCTCCTTGCCCAGCCTGCCGGCTTCGATGGGCGTCAGACGGTGATGGCAGTCATGCAGCAGGTGCAGGTCTTCGCCGAAGGTTTCCCGCACGCGCCGAAAAAGCTTCGGTACATCGCGGAGATACGGCTCCGTCGCCCATTCATACTCGGAAGGCAAGCCGCGCTCGGCGGGCTCATAGCGGCCCGGTCCCTTTGCGACGCCGTAAGTGATTTTGAGCCCGGTGACTCCGCTTTGAACGCGAATGGCCTTGTAGCCCATCTCCTGGTGTTTCGCGACATCTTCGAGGGCGTACTCAATGTCTTTGCCAAAGGCATGGGCGTACACCAGCACTCCCTCGCGGCTCTTGCCTCCGAGAAGGTTATAGACCGGGGTGTTCAGCGCTTTGCCCTTGATGTCCCAGAGCGCCACGTCGACGGCGGCAATAGCTGCCATGGTCACCGGTCCGCGCCGCCAGTACGGCCCGCGATAGAGATATTGCCAGATGTCTTCGGTGTTGAAGGGATCGCGTCCGACGAGGCAGGGAATCACGTGATCGGTGAGATAGCTCGCTACGGGGAGTTCGCGGCCGTTCAAGGTGCCATCACCGAGGCCGTGAATCCCCTCGTCCGTCTCGATTTTGAGCGTGATGAAGTTTCGGCCCGGCGATGTGACATTGACGTAGGCGTTGGTGATCTTCACTTGGATCCGCGCTCCCAGTCCCTGTGTTTCTAATCCTGCCTACTGGTTCACGCCGCTTGCAAGGAAGCCGCCATCCACTGCGACAATCTCCCCAGTGACGTACGCGGAAGCCTCTGACGCCAGGAAGATGGCCGCACCGGCTAGTTCCTCCGGCTTGCCGAACCGTCCCATCGGCACGCGCATGTGCAGTTCTTCGCCGCGCGGGGTTCCCGTAATGAGCTTGGCGTTCAGTTCCGTTGGAAACATCCCCGGCGCAATGGCATTTACGTTCACGCCCGTTTTCGCCAACTCGACTGCCAGCACTTTCGTCAAAGATCCAACGGCTGCCTTGCTGGCCGAGTAGGCCGCCACTTGGTAAAACCCGACAAATGTCGTGAGCGAGGCGATGTTGATGATGCGTCCATAGCCTGCCTTGACCATGGTGGCCCCGAAAACCTGGCAGGCGCGCAAAGTGCCCGTCAAATTCGTCTCGATTACGCGCGACCACTCCGCCTCGCTCTCTTCGAGTGTGGGCGATTTGTGCGTGACACCGGCGGCATTCACCAGGATGTCAATCTTGCCGAACTCGGTCAAAACCGCATCATGCAGAGTCTGCACAGAAGCACGGTCGAGCACATCGCTGGTGACCCGCATGGACCTGCGGCCCAATGACTCAACCTCGCTGGCGACGATGCCCACTTGTTCCAGCCGCCGTGAACTCGGCACCACATCGGCTCCTGCCTCTGCCAGGCCGACCGCGATGGCATGGCCCAGACCGGTAGTACCTCCGGTTACAACCGCAACTCTGCCGCTTAGATCGAAAAGGCTCACAACGCGTTCTCCCTCGTTCTCAAACCGACTCCGCCACTTTACAGGACGCGCGTACCTGTGGTCATGCACGTGTCTCGGCCAGCGGGAACAATCTATCATGTAAGCCGATTTAGCCGCGGCGCGAGACGCGCGTCGGAGCAGGGCGGGGAGGGCCGGGCGCTTGGGATAAAGTGTCAAAGAGAGATTCACGAGAGTGTATGGACCCGATTCGCATTACTGACGAAAACCGACGCTGGGATTGTTTGAGCCTGGGCGAAGTGATGCTTCGTCTCGACCCCGGCGAGGACCGCATTCATACTGCGCGCAAGTTCCAGGTCTGGGAAGGCGGCGGCGAGTATAACGTGGCACGCGGCCTGCGCCGCTGTTTCGGCTTGCGCACCGCCATTGCCACCGCGCTGGCCGAGAACCCCGTTGGCCGCCTGGTGGAAGACTTTATCTTGCAGGGCGGCGTCGACACCGCGCTGCTCCGGTGGGTTCCCTTTGACGGCGTGGGCCGCACGGTGCGCAACGGCCTCAACTTCACCGAACGCGGTTACGGCGTGCGCGCGGCGGCGGGCTGTTCCGACCGCGGCCACACCGCCATCAGCCAGGTCAAACCCGGGGACTTCGACTGGACTTCAATTTTTGGGGCCGCCAACGGCTCTCGCTGGTTCCATACGGGCGGAATCTTTGCTGCCTTGTCGGATTCCACGGCGGAAGTGGCCGCCGAAGCCATGGACGCGGCCCGCGCCACAGGCACGCTGGTGTCGTACGATCTCAACTTCCGTGACTCACTCTGGAAGTCGATCGGCGGCAAAGCCAAGGCACAGGAAGTGAACCGCGAGCTGGTACGCAAGGTCGACCTGCTGCTCGGCAATGAAGAAGACTTCTCCGCCATGCTTGGAGTGCACATCAAGGGCGTGACCGAGGATTTCGGCGAACTGCCCATCGCAGGCTACGAGGAGATGCTGCGCGAGGTGGCGACGGCGTACCCGAATCTGAAGCTTGTCGCGAGCACCCTGCGCACCGCACACACCGCGAGCCGCAACGCGTGGGGCGCCATCGCGCTCTACCAGGACCAGATCGTGCACGTGCCGCAGCGCGATATCGACATTCTGGATCGGGTAGGCGGCGGCGACAGCTTTGCTTCGGGCCTGATCTACGGATTTCTTGCAGGCAAACCCGTTGAATGGGCCGTGAGGTGTGGAGTCGCCCATGGTGCGCTGGCGATGACGACACCCGGCGACACCAGCATGGCCACCCTGGCCGAAGTGGAGCGCGCCATGAAAGGCGGCTCGGCGCGGATAGCGCGCTAGGCGACCGCTGCGGCCGGAATGAATTTGGGTGCCCCAGGTCTCGCTTTTGAGACCTGGGATTGATAAGTCGAGGAAAGAAGATGTCAGAGGCAACTGCAGAAATTATCGAGCGAGTCGGCCTTGTTCCGGTGCTGCGCGCCAAGTCAATCGCACAGGCACACGCGGTCGTGGAAGCCATGATCGCCGGCGGCGTCACGGTGGTCGAAGTGACCATGACCGTACCCAACGCCGTCCATCTGTTGAAGGAACTCAAGAAGGAACACGGAGCCAAAATCCTGCTCGGCTCGGGCACGGTGACCACGGCGAAAGAGGCTGAAGACACGATCGACGCGGGAGCGGAGTTCGTCGTGAGCCCGAGCCTGCACCCCGAAGTCATCGCCGCCACAAAGGCCGCGGGCAAACTGTCCATCCCTGGCGCGCTGACGCCGACCGAAGTGATCACCGCTCACCGCGCCGGCGCCGACTATGTGAAGATTTTTCCCTGTTCGGCTATGGGCGGCGCGAGCTATCTCAAGTCCCTGCTCGCTCCGTTTCCTCACTTGAAGCTGATCCCCACCGGCGGCGTGACACTCAAAACCGCCGAGGAGTTCATTCGCGCCGGAGCGCGGGCGCTGGGTGTGGGCAGCGACCTGGTCAACCTGGCTGCCATCGATGAAGGCAAGCCCGAAATCATCACCGAGGCCGCAAAGGCCTATCTCGAGGTGTTGGCGAAGGTGCGCGGTCGGTAATTCGGACGCACTACAACCGATACGCCTTCCGCACCAGACCGACCGTCAACTCCTCCGCCAGTTCCACCGCTTCATCCTCATCGATGCGGTGTTCGGCCACCAGCTGGGCCAGGAATCCCGCATCGATTCTCCGCGCCACGTCGTGCCGCGCGGGGATGGAAAGAAACGCCCGCGTGTCGTCGTTGAACCCGACAGTGTTGTAGAAGCCCGCAGTCTCTGTTGCCAGTTCGCGGAAGCGGCGCATGCCCTCGGGGCTGTCGTGGAACCACCACGGCGGCCCCAGCTTCAGGCATGGATAGTGCCCGGCCAGCGGCGCCAATTCCCTGCTATACGTGGCCTCGTCCAGAGTGAACAGAATAATGGTCAGGCCGGGCTCGTTGCCGAAGCGGTTCAGGAGCGGACGTAATGCCTCAACGTAATTTGTCTGCTGGGGAATGTCGGCGCCCATGTCGCGCCCATACTTCGCAAAGATCTGGCCATTGTGGTTGCGGACCGACCCGGGATGAATCTGCATCACGAGGCCGTCTTCAAGGCTCATGCGGGCCATCTCGGTCAGCATCTGGCCGCGAAAGATTTCGAGATCGGCGGCGTACGCCGTTCCCTCAATTACCTGCTCAAACAGGCTCGCGGCGCTGGTTTCGCTCAAGTCCTCTGTTAGGGCCGTGGGGTGGCCGTGGTCGGTGGCCGTTGCGCCAAGCGACTTGAAATACAGTCGCCTCGCTGCCAGGGCGCGCAGATATCCTCGCCAAGTGGTCGTGTTCTCGCCGGTGAGGCCGCCCAGCGCCTGCACGTTGTCGAGAAAGCCGGGAAACTCCGGATCGACAACCGAATCGGGCCGGAAAGTGGGCACGATGCGGCCAGTCCAACCCGAATCGCGGATGGCGGCGTGATCGGCAAGCAGGTCGAGGGCCGGGTCGGTGGTGGCCAGCACCTCTATATCGAAGCGATCATACAGTGCCCGTGGCAAGAATTCCGGGGTGGCCAGATTGGCTTCGATCGTGTCGTAGTAGGTGTCGGCTGTGCCCGAGGACAGCCGGTCGGTTAGCCCGAACAGTTCCTGGAACGCATAGTCCAGCCACAGGCGGGTGGGGGTGCCCCGAAACAGGTGGTAGTTGTTCGCAAAGATGCGCCATACCTTGCGGGGTTCTTCAATCCGGTCGCGGCCGATCTCCAATTCTTCGAGCGAAATGCCCTGGCTGTACAACATGCGAAAGACATAATGATCGGGTTGCACAAACAGTTTTACCGGATCGGGAAACGGTTGGTTGCGCGCGAACCATCCGGCCTGGGTGTGCCCATGGGGGCTTACGATAGGCAGCGCCCGAATCCCCTCGTAAAGGCGGCGCGCAATCGAACGTGTTTTCTCATCGGCTGGAAACAACCTGTCGTCGTTGAGTAGAGCCACTCTGCTCCCCCTTCGCCAAGACTTCCATTCATTATCATGCATCATCGGGAACCCGTAACCGGGGGGCCGACCGGCCTTAGCCGACGAAAAGGGCGGTTGAGTTTGAGCGTACTTGTTCTCCGGAATCGAGGCCGGAATCGGGTGCCAGTTCCACCGTCCCTGCCCACCCACCGCCGACGCCCTTTATGCTTGGAAAGGCGGTGCAACCAACCGCAAGGAACGCATGAGCACTGACAACCAACCCGAGCCTGCCTTTGTTCTCATCGGCCGACACGCCCTGGTCACCGGGGGCGCCAGCGGTATCGGCGAGTCGACAGTCAAGGAGCTTGTCCGCGGGGGCGCTTTCGTCTGGGTGGCCGACATTAATCTACCCTCAGCCGAGAAACTCGCCGCTGCGACTGGTTCTTCGAGAGCCATTCATCTTGACGTGACCAGCCCCGAGTCAATCGCCGCGGCAGTCAGCCAGGTAGAACGTCTCGACATCCTGGTCAACAACGCCGGCATCGGTCACGTCGGCTCCATCGAGACCACCGAGCCCGCCGATTTCGATCGCCTCTTCAACGTTAATGTGCGCGCGGTTTACCTGATTACACGGGCCTTTCTCCCACTGCTGCTCGCGGCGCAGGACGGCCGCCATGTCGGAACCATTATCAACATGGGCTCGGTCGCGGGCCAAGTCGGCATCCGGCAGCGCTTTGCCTACTGCACCAGCAAGGGCGCCGTGCTGTCGATGACGCGCCAGCTGGCGGTCGAATATCCCAAGACCCTGCGTGTGAATGCCATCTGTCCCGGGACCGTGGAGACGCCGTTCGTGGAAGGTTATCTTGAGAAGTTCCACAAAGAGACAAAAGAGGAAACTCGTGCCGAACTCCGCGCCCGACAGCCCATCGGCCGGCTGGGCCAGCCCGACGAGATTGCCGCAATGGTGCGGTACCTGGCTTCCGATGAGGCTGCGTTCGTCAACGGGGCATGCTTCTCTATCGATGGCGGGTGGACTGCTGCGTGAACAGATCTGGCACTGTCTTTTAGATGGCGCGGAATTTCCTTCAACAAATTGAACCGACCTTGGAGAACACATGAAACTGGTTTCTTACTCAACCGGCGGAAGCGCAATCAGGCCCGGAGTCCTTCTTCAAGATGTTGAGCAAGTGATCGATCTCGGCGATCTCGGCTTCAACAGCGCGCTCGAATTTATCCAGAGTGGGATGCAGGACGTCGAAAGCACCGACTCGATTCCGCTCGATCAGGTCAAGCTACATGCGCCGCTGCCTAACCCGCCGCGCGTCTTTGCGATCGGGCTGAATTACCGCGACCACGCCACCGAATCGGGCATGGCGATTCCGACTACCCCGGTGGTTTTCTTCAAATTGGCAACGTCGGTCATTGGTCCCGGAGAAGCCATCGTTCTCCCAAAGAATTCCACCCAACCCGACTATGAAGCCGAGTTCGCGTTTGTGATCGGCAAGGGGGGCTATCGCATTCCGGCATCGACCTGGCGCGAGCACGTCTACGGCTACACCATCGTCAACGACGTGAGCGCTCGAGATGTACAGTTCGCGAGCACACAGTGGTCGATGAGCAAGAGCTTTCCCACGTTTTGCCCGCTCGGCCCGGCGATTGTCAGCGCCGACGAAATCGCCGATCCGCACCAACTCGCCATCAGCCTCACCATCGACGGCGAACGTCTGCAAAACTCGAACACCCGCGAACTGGTTTTCAAGATACCGGAACTCATCGAATACCTTTCGTCGATCACCCCGCTGCTGCCTGGGGACATCGTCTCCACGGGCACGCCTCCCGGAGTCGGATTGGGACGCAATCCCAAGCGCTGGCTGCGCGCCGGGGAGACGGTAACGGTGACGGTCGAAGGGCTGGGGTCTCTGACCAACCCGGTGGTCGCGGAATAAGCGCACGCCGATGCCTGATAATGACCTTGCTATGGAACTCACCGGACTCTCGTTTCTCGGCTCCAAACGCGGCTTGCGGGACGGCGCAGGCTTTTATGCTTCGAACCCCCAGACCGGTTCCACACTGGCGCCGGTCTACTATTCGGCCACTCCAACGGAAGTGGACGAGGCCGTCCAGCTAGCCACAGAGGCGTTTTCTAGTTACTACCAGGCAAAAGGCAAGGCCAAAGCCGTCTTCCTCCGCCGGGCGGCGGATCAGTTCGACCTTCACAAGGAGGAACTGGCCGAGCGCGCCCACCTTGAAACCGCGTTGCCCATGCCGCGTCTTGTCGGCGAAGTGGGCCGTACGTCGAACCAGTTGCGGATGTTTGCCGGCGTGGTGGAAGAAGGCTCATGGGTGCAGGCGCGGATCGACCCGATGCTACCTGACCGCCAACCGCTGCCGCGCGCCGACATTCGTTCCATGCTACGCCCGCTTGGGCCTGTGGTCGTTTTTGGCGCCAGCAATTTTCCGCTCGCATTTTCCGTGGCCGGTGGAGATACCGCTTCGGCGCTCGCAGCCGGATGTCCAGTCATCGTCAAGGCACATCCGGCCCATCCCGGCACCAGCGAACTGGCGGCGCAGATCCTGATCCATGCTGTGGCCGCTGAAGGCCTTCATCCCGGGGTCTTCTCGATGCTCTTCGATGCCGGAATCGAAGTCGGCACCGCCCTCGTGAAGCATCCCCTGGTGCGCGCCGTCGCGTTCACTGGTTCTCTGCGGGCGGGCCGTGCATTGATGGATCTGGCCGCCGCACGTTCTAACCCCATCCCGTGTTTCACGGAGATGTCGAGCGGCAATCCTGTGTTCGTGCTGCCCGGAGCTCTCGGCAAAGGCCGGGAGAGTCTCGCCAAGAACCTCTTCGCCTCGTTTACTCTCGGGGCTGGGCAGTTCTGCACCAAGCCGGGGATCGTGTTTCTGCCCGAATCAGAAGAGGGCTCGAACTTTGCCCTCGACATCGACAGTCATGTCAATGCCTCTGACGCCGTCACGCTGCTGACTGCAGGAATTGCGCGGGAATACAGCCGCGCCACCCAGGCCCGCGCATCGCAGGTGACTCTTGCGGCAAATGCGCACTTTCCAGAGACTTCCTCCAAATTTGCGGCGCGCGCCCTGGTATTCAGGACCACCGTGGACAAGCTTCTCGCGGATCCGTCGCTGGCGGACGAAATCTTCGGCCCCGATACTTTGCTGGTTCATTGCAAGAAGCCAAAGGATTATCTCGAGGCAGCCCGGGCTCTCGATGGACATCTGACGGCGACGCTGCTGGGCGATGAAGATGATCTCGCCGCAAACCAGGAACTCATCCAAATCCTCGAGCAGAAGGCTGGGCGGGTGATCTTCAACGGCTTTCCTACTGGCGTCGAAGTCACGCACGCCATGGTGCACGGCGGCCCGTATCCCTCGACTTCCGACCCACGGTTCACGTCGGTCGGAAGCCTCGCGATCTATCGCTTCGCGCGCCCGGTGTGCTTCCAGGGATTTCCGCAGGCTCAGCTTCCGCCGGAATTGCAGGATGAAAATCCGCTAGGCATTGGACGGCTGCGCGATGGCAAACCGGAATAGGCTAAAGCACCCTGGCCAGCCACGTCCCTGTATGCGAATGGAGGTTCGCCGCAATCTCCTCGGGCGTGCCTTCGGCGACGATTCGGCCGCCGCCTTCTCCGCCTTCGGGCCCCAGGTCGATGACCCAGTCGGCTGATTTGATCACGTCGAGGTTGTGCTCGATCACGATTAATGATCCGCCGCCATCGATGAGCTTGCGAAACGCGGTCAACAGCTTCGACACGTCGTCGAAGTGCAGTCCGGTTGTCGGTTCGTCCAGGATGTAGAGCACACGGCTGGCCTGGGAGGGCTTGGCGTTGGCATTGGCTAACCGCACCTGGCCCAAGTGCGCCGCCAGCTTGACACGCTGGGCCTCGCCGCCAGACAGCGTGGTCGCTGACTGGCCCAGGCGCAGATACCCGAGGCCGACTTCATCCAGCACGGCGAGCTTTTCGAGAAGCCGAGTCTGCCCGGCAAAGAAGCGCAGCGCCTCCTTCACCGTTAACTGCAGCACTTCATGGATGTTCTTGCCGTTGTACTGCACTTCGAGGATGCGCTGCTGGTAGCGCGTGCCGTTGCAGTCCTCGCAGGGCAGCTCAACATCCGCCAGGAACTGCATCTCCACCGTTACCGTTCCATCGCCCTCGCAGGTATTGCATCGGCCCCCGGGGACGTTGAAGGAAAAGTGGCCAGGCGTGAGCGAAAGCCGTTTGGCCTCAGGCTGCGCCGCAAACAACTCGCGAATGAGATCGAAGCCCTTGATGTACGTGATCGGGTTGGAGCGCGGCGTGCGCCCGATCGGAGTCTGATCGACCAGCACCACGTCGTTGAGGCGCTCCACTCCGGTGAGGGACTTGAATACTCCGGTCGGCTCCGCGCCATCGGTCTGGCCCAGGGCGCGTGCTACCGCCCGGTAGAGCACTTGGTGCACCAGGGTCGACTTTCCCGAGCCGGAAACGCCCGTGATGGCCACCAGCAATCCCAATGGAATCTCTACATCGATGCCGCGCAGGTTGTTGGCCTCGGCGCCGCGCAGGACCAGCCTTTCTTTGCCCGGCGTGCGCCGCCGCGTGGGCACAGGAATCGAAATCTGCCCAGAAAGGTAGCGCCCGGTCAGCGAATTGGGATTGGCTTCAATCTCGGCGAGTACACCCTCGGCAAGGAGTTTGCCGCCAAACTCGCCCGCGCCGGGGCCAAGGTCGAGGAGATGATCGGCCGAGCGGAGCACATCGGCATCGTGTTCGACCACTAGGATCGTGTTACCCAGGTCGCGGAGGTCCTCGAGGATGCGGATCAACCGGGCGGTGTCGCGCGTATGCAGACCGATGGATGGTTCGTCGAGCACATACAAAGCGCCCACCAGCCGCGATCCTAACGATGTCGCCAACTGGATGCGTTGCGCCTCACCGCCAGAGAGTGTCGAAGCGAGGCGGTCGAGGGTCAGATACTCCAGTCCCACCGCATCCAGAAACTTCAGGCGCTGGCGAATCTCGTCGAGAATCGGCCCGGCGATCTCCGCCTGCATTGGGGACAACTCAAGCACGTCGAAAAATTCCTTCGCGCAGGCGATGGTAAGGGCAGATGCCTGGCAGATGTTAAGCCCGTTCAGGCGTACAGCCCGCGCCTCGGCACGCAGGCGCTGACCGCGGCAATCAGGGCATTCGGCGTAGCCGCGATATTTGCTGAGCATGACGCGGACGTGCAGCTTGTACTTCTTGCGCTCCATCTGCGCGAAGAAACCATGCACTCCCTCGAATTCTCCCTTGCCGCGCAGGACAATTTCGCGTGCGTCCTCGGAGAGTTCGCGCCAGGGCACATCCATCGGAATCGCGAAGACCGCCGAGTGTTTGCGAAGGTCCGTGAACCAGCTGCGGTACTTAGGCCGGGTCCAGGGATCGATGGCTCCGCCATTCAGTGTCAATCCCTTGTCGGGAATGACGAGATTCATATCGAAATCGATGGTGTTGCCAAATCCCTGGCAGCGGGGACAGGCACCGAAGGGGTTGTTGAAACTGAACAGTCGCGGTTCCGGTTCGCGCCCGGGCCGATGGCAGCTCGCACATTCGTACGCCGAGGAGAATCGAAGACGCGGACGCTCCGCCGTTTCTCCACGCGGAACCACTTCGAAAATGACTTCGGATGCTTCGCGATAGGCGACTTCAGCTGCATCGACGATACGCGCGCGATTCTCGGCGCTCACCACGATTCGATCGACCAGCACAAACACCGGCAGAGTGAAGTCCAGATCAAGCAACGATTCCGGAGTGGAGAATTCAAATACCCGGTCGCGCTGATACAGCCGGTTGAATCCCGAGGCTCGCAGGTCGGCCAGCCGAGCCTTGAGCGCGTCGGTCAGCGGCGATTCCTGCGCTGTCTTCGCCCCAGCCTTGGCGCCGGGCTTCGTGCGTCGCGTTGGTTTCGCCGATTCTTCCTGCCGCTCCTCGTGGCGTACGGGAAACAATGCGTGGAGCCGGGTTCCCTCGCCCAAGGCGAGGACCGCTTCGGCCACCTCGTCGATGGAGTCACGGCGCACTAGGCCGTCGCAGTAAATGCAATGCACCGTACCGCAGCGTGCATACAACAGGCGCATGTAGTCGTAGATTTCGGTGGCGGTGGCTACGGTCGATCGAGGATTGCGCGTGGTGTTCTTCTGCTTGATCGCGATGGCCGGCGCGAGCCCATCGATTTCATCCACGTCAGGTTTTTCGATGCGCTCCAGGAACTGGCGCGCATACGCAGAGAGCGACTCCACGTAGCGGCGCTGTCCTTCGGCGTAGATGGTGTCGAATGCCAGCGAACTCTTTCCGGAACCCGACACACCGCTGACCACGGTCAGCTTCGCATGCGGAATCTGGCAGGAGATGTTCTTGAGGTTGTGAGTCCGCGCGCCGCGGATGACGATTGCGTCGTTTGCTGAAGTCAACGAGAATGCACCGGGAAACCACAGGTCATCAGAGGCCGCGCACCTGGGGCCGCCTGGAATTCTGTCGCCCTTAGCGAACGAATTCACGGGTCATGGCGGGTCAGCCGGCGCCGATTGATGAACTGCGCAAGATTTCGATCGACTCCGCACTGTCCTCTTTAAGAGGCTAAGAACGCAATCGTCCAATTTCAATTATAAGGGGAAGTGCAACCCCTCAGTGGGGCGGAATCCAACCGCGAGAAGCGCACCTAACCCACACGCACTCCCGTGGAGCGCGTCAAAACGCGGGCCATTCAGTTGGGCTGCCGGGAGAGCGGATGCGATTCAGGCAACGAGCGCCGGGCCATAGCCATACTGCGGCGTCGAAACCTGCTCAACCTCACGGTTGAGTACCCCTGCGAGGCCCATCAACACTTCAGAGGCACATGCCGGGCACTGCCGAGCGCAATTTCCGATGCAATTGCAGTCCTGGCACAGGTAGGCCGAGGTCAGAGGGATATGTTGAAGCATGGGCATGGGCATACGTTCACCTGATTTCTTGGAAATGAGTGAAAGCATGGGGGTCACCTCTGGGCGGTCGCCGATCTGCCAAGCCTCTAGGTACGGATGCACCCTTCGCCAGAATAGTTGCTTTCTGTTGGGTCCAAAATGCCCGGGGACAACAAGGGAAACCCTGTCTATGGCTCTCAGTTCAGTAGTGACTGAGCGCGCAAGAACGTTTCACCCGCATATAATACTCATAACTCGCAAGGCCAATTTGCTTTTTGATTCATGTCAATGACCCGGCTCGAGAGGGTCGCGCCCGGAGATTTTTGTTCAGTTTGGGCGTTTTTTGTGCCGTTTTGTTGGCCGCACGCTGCGGTCCTCCGCCCCGGAATTCGCATGTTCAAGCGCGACGGTTGGCCTCTTTGGGCGCTGTCCTTTGGAGCACACTCGGCAGGGACAGCGAAGCAGAGCGGCACGTCACGGTTTCCTGAGAAGTGAGATCAACCGCGCTCTTTTGGCCATCAGGGCCCTTTTTGGAGGACCTCGTCCTTGGTAAGTTAATGTTTCTACGGGGATAAATCTCCGTTCCCAGTTTCACAGCTGGAAAATTCCGACTTCGCGGGACTCGAGGAACCTGGTACTGTCTCCGATACGCTCATTTGCGCAGCGAAATACTAGAAAGAAGTATTGAGTCGCAACGTGAAGCTGCGTCCAGGCGCGATTGCATTGCCGGAGAAGAGCCCTCCGAAATCGATCACATTCAGCCGGTTGTTTAAATTGTCACCGTCGAGCTGAAGGCGACTATTGATCTTTTCGCCCTTGAAGACATCCAGACCCACAGATGCAGAGACGGCAAGCAGGGGCTTGATGCGCCCACGATCGAAGTTGATGCGGCTAATAACAGCAGGGCCGTACTGAGCGAGGGCATCCTGTTCTGTGCCTCCATAGTCGAACGGCAGCCCCGATCCGTACGACGCGCCGGCGGCCAGCCAGGCTCGCCGTGCCACCTGATATTGAAACCATGCCGGGCCGTCTTGCGCTGATCCTGCGAGTCTGGGAAGTGTCAGGTTGTCTGTGACAACGCATCGTCCGTATCGCTGCCGAGAAACAGTCCGCCGGTCACTGGGAACCAAACATTGCCGACCACGTAGGAGTAGCTGATATACCCGTCAAGCCCGCCTAGGCGAATGACCTGCAGCTTGCCCTCCGCCCCATAGATAACCGCTTGATCGAAGGCGATCGGATAGCTCACACCGGTGTTCAGCAATTGGTCATCGTCCGAATAGTCGTTCACGTCGCGGCGATAGACATTCACATCCAGCCGCATCCGATCGGCAAGGCCTTGGTCACGCCGCCTTCGCAGTAGTTGCCCCTGGACGGCTGTACCGGCAGAAGGAGAAAATCGTTACTCAGTGCATCGATCTGCGGCGAACCCGAAATCAGGATGTTTTCAAACGAGGGTGTCTGGAAGACACGATCGTAGAAGCATGCAAGACCATCTTGATCGACGGAACATAATAGCCCACCGAAACTCTAGGGCTGACTCCGTTCTCATTGAGGATCAGTTGATAACGGTCCCAACGGAGGCCCGCACTGATTGTCCATTTCGGCAAAACCCAGCGTCGGAGGGGTATCGGGGTCGAACTGCGTGGGGGTCGGTAATGACATAGTCGAATTTCTCATGCAGGAAAGCGTTGTCCGATTCGACCCCGGCTGTGAATTCCTGATTCTTGTAGTGCCTGGAGTAGGTGCCCTTGAAATAGCCCTCGTTGAAGTGGTTTTTCTGGAATGCGATGACGGGGGTCGAGAGGTCGTTGGAATACAGATCGTCGGCATTGTTGCGAACAAACCCCTCAAGCGTGCCGAGGTCGGTTGGCGAAAAGATATGATGATAGCTCACCGACCCCAGGGTTTCGAAGTTGTCGCCGGTTTGGCGCTGGCCTGCCGCTTCCTGCAATTGCTCGTTGGGAATATCGAACCGCGAAAGTTCGTGGCGGGCGCTGAAGATTAGCCGGTCTTTTTCGCTGAGATCCGTGCGTATTTCGCCGAGAAATCTCCGGTCGTGCCATTGTTGTTGAAGTTTTCCGGCGCCACCGGGTTGAGATAGTGAGCGGACATGCCCCCGGACGCCGTCGCCGATATCGTGTTCTTGCCCCAGGTCTGCTGAATCTTTCCATACGAACCCAATGTGTCATAAGAGCCGCCTGTGAGGATCAACTCGCCGTGCGTCCCTGCGTTGGTGATGCGCTTCGTATTCAGGTCCATCACGCCGCCCCATTTTTCGACCGTACTCGGCAGGAAAGCCTGCGGTATATATGCTCATCGATTCCAGGTCGTCAGCCTCGATCTCGGGCCCGAAACTTGGCGAGCGATTGCCTGTGAGCGGAAGCCCATCGATCACGAATTGAGTCTGGTATTCTGAGCCCCTCGGATGCAGAACCGCATTCCCTTCATAAAGCCAGCCGGGTTGTGTGGCTACCAGGTCCTGCACCGATCTGCCAGGCAGAGACTGCACCCGGTCCTGAATCTGCTTCGAACCAATCTGCATGATGGACGAGGGTCGGCCCCGATCGATTAGGGTCTCCTCGGCAGTAACCGTCACGACGGTATTGACCGGAGCCAATTCAAGCTTGACCACTGAATTGATTGGGAGCGCCGAGTCTACTTGCAAGGTGTACGACGCTGTCGAAAACCCTTGCTTTTCTAGGATGATCAGATAAATACCATAAGGTAGCCTGTGAATGTCGATACAGCCCTGATCATCGGTTGCGAGCAGAACTCTGTATTGATTTCCCTGGCTGAGAACCGTAACGGAGGCATGCAGTCCCGCTCCGGTGGAATCCGTTACCTTGAGACGCAACTCGCCCGTATTCACCTGACCCATTGCGAGGCATACGCAAAGTAGCAAGCACGCTGTCACAATGAAAGCTAGGCGCATACTTGAAATTCCTCGTCGGCCAGTTTCGTTCAGCCTCGTCCTGACACGGGCTGCCCTTGTCGTACTACCAAACCCTGCAAGCGTTCACCGGGTACATGGGTGCACCCTTGGTGCATCCGAAGGCCTTGCCGAATTCGTCAAAGTTCTGGATGGCGCCGTTGACACGCCCGCGTCCTGGCGATTGCGGGTCCGCCGCGGCCGATTGCCGGGCGGAACGCGCACCCTGATCTTGACACCAGACCTGTGCAAACGACAGGAAAAAGCGCTGTTTCACGCTGTAGCCATCGATTGGATCCTGAGCGGTTTTTCCCCCGGCTGCCAAGGCTTCTGTCAGTGCTTGAAATGCAATGCGAAGACCGCCATTATCGGCGGTGTTCTCGGCGAGCGTGCGCCTTCCATTTACCTTGAGTTGCGGCAGATTGCCAGGATCGGGCATCGCCTGAAAGTTGCCGTATTCCTCCACCTCGCAGTCGGTCTTCTCGGTGAACCTGCGGTGATCGTCGGCGGTCTGCCATTCCCGCAGATTGCCTTTGCCGTCAAATCTCGATCCGAGTGGTCGAATCCGTGCGTCAACTCGTGCCCCACGACCACGCCAATGCTGCCGAAGTTTACCGCGGATCGCGGCAAGGTCGTAGAAAGGTGGTTGAATGATGCCGGCAGGAATGTAGAGGCTGTTCGTTGACCGCAGATAGACGGCATCGACAGTTGGAGTCGCGATGTCCCACACGCGATCGTCCGTCGGCTTCCCGACTTCATTCAGCTTATAGGTGCGTTCAAAGACCCTGCTGCGCTGCAAGTTTCCAATCAGATCGCTGCGGTCCACCTTCAGGCTCGAGTAATCGCGCCATTTTTCGGGATTTCCGATCCTGTTTCGGATCAATGCCAGTTTTTCCTCGGCCAGTTTCTTCGTCGCATCGCTCATCCACGGCACCGAACTTATCTCTTCGTCGAGTGCCTTTTCAAGAGCGGCCACCAGCTTTTCCATGCCGGCAGTGGCGCCGGGAGGAAAGTTCTGCCTCGCCCAGTCCTGACCGACGGTATCGCCCAGCGCCTGATCGGTCATTTCTGTGCATTCTCTCCAGCGCGGCTCAGGTTGTTCCTGTCGCGTGAAGAAGCTCCCCCAAAAAGCGAAATCTTCATCGCGGAAGGCTTTTGGGAGAGCTTCGGCCCGCTCGTTGAAGACGTGCCAACGGAAGTAGGACCTCAACGAATCAACTGGGACGGAGGCGAGCAAACCATCGACAGCCTTCACAAAATCCGGATCAGCTACATTGAGTGTTTCGACTGGCAGCGGAGTCAGGTGTTTGAAGTAGACAGCGAAATCGAAGCCGGGCGCGAGCTTCTGGAACTCGGCAAAGGTGAGGACGTGGTCGCGCCTCCCAGGGTCACTTAAATCGGCGCGGCCGGTCGAAGCCCTGGCCAGCAACGTCTCTACATGGAGTACAGCCTGTGCTTCAGTTTCGGCTCGCTCCATCGTATCGCCGGCGGGCATGAATACATGTACCATGTGGTTTACATATCGATTGCGAACATACCCTCGAGGCCAAGGTATAGATCACGGCTCGGCAACGTCAGGCCGCTCTGGGAGATGTTCAGGACTTGCTTTGACGAGTCGCTTGGATCAGGCTCGACATCGAGGTTAAACAGCGGCTCAGGCTCACCGGCTGCGGCGAGATCGCCCATGAGAGCGGCCACGCCCTTGGTATCTTTTAGCTCGGAGATACGCTTCATCGCGGACTCAATGGGCTGAAGGCCTTTGCTCTCCAAAAGGGAGACATTCATGCACCCGGCAAAATTAGGCGCCATATTGTTTTTGCAGGGGGGTTGCCAGTTCTCTGGATGCAGCGTCCAGTAGCTGCCAGAGTTGATAGAGGTTACGCTCCTTGAGCAAGGAGAACGAACGCACCCATCGCACCTTGTCGGCGGGAAGCGGATTGTCCTTGATCCAGTTGCCGCACGCGTACTGATAAAAATCGGTGCATGGATCGACAGTCTTGTCGATGGCAGAGAGGTCGAGACCCTTCACTATGGGCGGCGCCACAGGTTTCTCTTCATCACTCCGCGAAGCTGACGGCGCCTGCGCGAGGACGGTCCAGGCCGCGGTGAGGAAGATAAAAGCCAGCCCCATGACCCACATTGCGGTCACACTATTTCTAGGTAGCGGAGGCTTGCTTGTGAACATCTGATCGGCTCTCACGCATTGAGATTTGAGCCAAGGAGACCTGGAACTCCGTCTCCTCCCGTGAGCGAATGACGACCTTCTATTCTGCATCCCGCTGAACTCCCGATTGTCTCTTTGGGCGGTGAGGCGAATAGTTCATTTGTCGGCTCAACCAGGCTTACATGCAATCAAGCCTCCCAGAGTATTCCGTCTTGCGGGCGGCCGCGACCCGCTCGTGAGAACGAATCGCGGCTGCCCCGGGACACGCCCAGCAAAAAGTCACCGGGCATTGGTTGTAGGGCTAATCGTCATGATCGGGAAGTGCGAAGGCAATAACCGCGTCGCCCAGCACAACGCTTTCACCGGGATTGCCGCCAAAGCCGTACACCACGTACTCTTTTCCGTTGACGACATAGAAGGCTGGAGAAGCATTTGCTCCGCCCGCATTGGGCACCTTTGATGCGTCGAAGGTCCACAGGACCTTACCCGTCCCGGCATCCGCAGCGTGGAGGAGCCCGTTGCTTTCGCCGAAGAAGAAAAGGTCGCCGGCTACTCCGACGCCCGAGTCAGGTAGAGTAGCGACGGGTATCTTCCAGGCAACCCTTCCCGTACGCGTGTCAACCGCTCCGTAGACGCCGTGATTCGTCACGCCCGGTATATCAAACGTCCCAGTGAATTGGCACGGCGGAAGTGGGCACATCGCATTATCCGCCGGGCTATCTGTGATCCCGAAATCAGCTGGCAGACAACGGGCATGCGAGTAGATGAAGTGGGTTCGTGGGCTATAAGCCGCGGGAGGCCATTCCATCCCGCCGTCGAAGTTCGGTTGGTACACAAACGGCGTTGGTTGCACCATAGTCCACTCTGGAGCAGCGGTGTAACCGGGCGAGAGCGGGAGTTCGGCCGAGAGACTCGGTCAGGGGTTCAATCGAGGATACGGGTTGGGTCGGCCAGGATGCTGGAAAGCCGCATCCGCCGGCGTCGGAGGTATTGGAACCTCCGCCCATGGGAAAAGCGACTTGTCGTTGCGTCGATCCAGAATGAACATGTGGCCCGTCTTCGATGTGTCTTCAATGGCCGGAATGCCATTCACGTCGAGCAGCACTGTCGGTTGCGGGCCGTCAAAGTCCCACATGTCATGGTGGGCAAATTGGAAATATCACTTGAACTTCCCGTTCCTTGAGTCGATCGCTACAACCGACGCCGAGTAGAGGTTCTTTCCGGGCCGAATGCCCGCAGCAGGCCAAGGGAAGGCGTTACCAGTGGCGAAATACAGCATGTGGAGTTGTGGATCGAAGCTGGGGTTTCCCCAAACCGATGATCCACCCGTAAGGTACGATTTGCCCTCCCACGTGGTGGGCTCAGTGGTCCAAAATCGCCAGAGGAGCTTTCCCGTCCCTGGGCTGTATGCGTCCACGTGACCGCGCACCCCGAATTCGGCGCCCGAAACGCCAACAATCACCTGGTTATCGGCGAACTGCGGAGCAATCGTCATGGCCGCTCCATTGCTCGGGAGATCGACGGTTGTTTTCCACATTACTTTACCGGTCACGGCATTGAGGGCAACGAAGGTTGCGTCGAGGCGCGCATTAAAGATCTTCCCGTCGCCATACGCCACTCCGCGATTATCGTTATTGCAGCAAATCGGGAGTGTAGAGAGCGCCGGCATATCCGTCGGATGATAGGCCCAGATTTGCTTACCAGTCGTGGCGTTCAGCGCGAAGACATCGTCGTCACCGGTGGGAATATACATAACGCCGTTGACTACAAGCGGCGTCATTTCCATCGACATGTTCGGGTCGAAGACTTTCGTATGGAAAATCCACGCTGGTTTCAGCCTCGCGACATTGTGAGGGTTGATCTGGTCGACGTCTTGATACCGTTGATTGTCCAAAGTATTTCCGTGGTAACGGTGCATGACTCTTGGTTACGCTTTAACAGGAACGTCACCAATCTCTCTTCGAACCGTGAGTAACTTGTCACAAATCGGCTTTCAAGTTCCAAATGAGACAATTCAAAACGGGCGAATGTCATGAAGTCCAAACTCTCGATCAGCGCTAAGGTCACCGAACTTCGCAGGATCAAACATTCCGCACCGGCGGAGAAGTAGCCGATGCTGCACTTCAGGCTGCTGGGCACTGCTGCGGGTGGCGGCTCCCCGCAGTGGAACTGTATATGTGCCACATGCGCCTCCAGCCGCGCTGAACCAGAGAAGGTTTCGCGACGTCTGCAACTTCAGGCGGCGGTGTGGAATTCTCCGGATGCAATATTCCTGCCGAACGCCTCGCCGGATCTGCGATTCCAGATTGAAGCTAATCCGGAGCTTCGCCCCCCGCGCCAGCCAAGGTAACCGCAACACTCCCATTCAAGGAATGTGCTCACCACTGCCGACTTGGAACAAGTTCTTGGATTGCTACTGCTGCGTGAATTCCAGCCGGCGACGTTGTATGCGACAACGCTTGTGCGTCGCGCGCTCGAGGCGAACAGCTTTTTCAGGATGCTGGAACGCATACCAAATCAGCTGTCGTGGGTGGAAATCCAGGCAGGGACGTCTTTTCAACTTGGGACGAGCGACATTGCCCTTTTACGCCCGAGAGCTTGGTCCAGGTGGACCTGGGCAGGCCAGCCTGGGATTGCTTCTCGAAGGTGATGGAATGCGGATAGCGTATACGCCCGTGGTGCCGGCCATAACGGATTCGCTTCGGACGATATACGCGGGCTGTGAAACTATATTCGTAGACGGCACCTTTTGGAGCGATGAGGAGCTAACTGAAACCATGCCGGAACGCCAACAGCGAAAGCCATTGGACACGTGCCAATGAGCGGCAAGGATGGCACAATCGCCCTCTTGTCTAACCTGCCCGCTTTGGGAGCTTTCCCAAGGCGTGTGTTGGTGGGTGGGGACGCCAGATGATGTTGATCGACCCGGTAGGGAGTGCGTTGCCCTGCCATGCGGCGCCGGTCATTCCGAACCTTGCGTTTGACAATGTCCGAGCTCATGAACTGGGATGGATTTGGCGGGAATCGAACGCGTTTCAACGCTTTCGTGGCGATTCGTGGATGTCGGACACCTGTCTGGCATGCCCTCGCAAGGAAATCGATTTTGGGGGGGTGCCGCTGCCAAGCCTTTCTGCTCACCGGAGATGCGAACGCGATCGATCCAGTTTGCCGCTATAGTTCCTCGTATGGGTTGCTCGAGGCCCTTCGCACGATTGGAGCGGAGACCATACCCGTGTGGAGAAAGCAGCATGTGCGCGCCAGAAGCTGGCCGGTCTGAAACCGGGATCGGAGTCGGCCAGTGACCGCTCGCGCTTCTTTGCCGGCTACCGCCTCCGTTGATTCATAAACATAATCTCCACCGTCGAGCTTTCGCGGCAGAAGGACGAAAGAGCTGTCGAAAGCACCCAGCCTATTGCGCGGAGTGATGCCGAACCACTGGTTGTTCGGCATCACTCCGTTCATTGTAGGAACCGTCGTACATTGCGGCGTCAATGCCCCGGTAACGCGCTATCACGCACACATACGACGCCTGCAGTCCGACCTCGCAATGCGAGACGGATTTCTTCGTGCCGGTGACTTCCAACAGCGAAAGCATCTCCTCCCGCCGGTCGGGACCGATTTCCTAGATTACGTCAACGGCGTCGTCGGGAGCGAGCAGGCGCATCCAGACGGTGGCCTCTGCTCCTGCGGCAGGTCGAGAAGCGGTCGCTCTGATCATGTGCGCTGAATTCGAGGAAGAAATCCGCTTTTTCCCCAGTACGCAAAGCACGAAACTGCAGGGCGGGCTGGCTTCGCGACAAGGCCTGCCAGCGTTCCGAAAGTTTTTCCGTTGCGCTTCCTATCTCGGTCGTCATAATGCTCCCTCACGGCGTGATCAGGCGCACGATAGGCGGTTGGAATATGGAAAGGGCTCTATGAGCCGAACGTTGAGCCAAACTGTGGAAATAAAGGAAGGTCAGGCAAGCGCATTCACGACAATCTGCTGCGCCTCTTCCACAATTCTTTGTAAATGCGCTTCATCCTTGAAACTCTCCGCGTAAATCTTGTAGAGATTCTCGGTCCCGGAGGGCCGCGCTGCAAACCAGCCGTTTTCGGCCACTACCTTCAGGCCTCCTATGGGTGCGTTGTTTCCCGGAGCATTCGTCAACTTAGCCTTGATGCTTTCGCCCGCCATTTGCGATTCCTTCACCGAGTCGGCTGAGAGTTTGCTCAGTCTGGTTTTTTGCTCCGGGCTGGCCGGCGCATCGATTCGCGTGTAATAGGGCAAGCCGAATTTCCTGGTCAGTTCGGAGAAATGCTCGCCGGGGTCCTTTCCAGTGATGGCTGTAATCTCAGCTGCGACCAAGTCCATGATGGGGCCGTCTTTGTCGGTTGTCCACACCGTGCCATCCCGGCGTAGCAGGCTCGCGCCCGCGCTCTCTTCGCCGCCAAAACAATAGGACCCATCAAAAAGACCGGAGACAAACCATTTAAACCCGACCGGCGTCTCCGAGAGTTGTCTGCCCAGGCTGTTCACAACCCTGTCGATCATGCTGCTGCTTACTACTGTTTTTCCGACAACGGCGTTCACGGGCCACTGCGGGCGATGAGTAAGCAGATACTGGATTGCAACTGCCAGGTAGTGATTGGGATTCATCAGTCCGGCCGGCGTGACGATCCCGTGGCGGTCGGAATCGGGATCGTTGGCGAAGGCCACCTGGTACTTGTCTTTAAGGCGAATCAGGCTCGCCATGGCGTAGGGGCTGGAGCAATCCATGCGAATCTTGCCATCGTGGTCAACCGTCATAAACGAAAACGTCGGGTCAATGGTTCGGTTAACTACCTCGATTTCCAATCCATAGATTGTGTTGACCTGGTCCCAGTACGACGCAAACGCTCCTCCCAGCGGGTCCACTCCCAGTTTCAGGCCAGCCTGCCTGATGGCGTCCGTGTCGACAGTGTTTTTCAGGTCTTGGATATACGGCAGCACGAAATCCTGTTGGTGTGTGCTTGCAGCCCGGATGGCCTCTGAATACTCTATCCGTCGCACGCCGGTGTTGTTCGCACGCAGCAAATCGTTCGCCCGCTGCTCTACCCATCTTGTGACGTCAGTATCCGCGGGACCGCCGTTCGGCGGGTTGTACTTGAAACCGCCATCTTCCGGGGGATTGTGCGACGGCGTGATGACGATTCCATCCGCGAGATGGTCTTTGCGACCGCGATTGTGGACCAGGATAGCGTGGGAAACTACCGGAGTAGGCGTGAAACCGTCGTTCATCTGGATGATGGTTTCCACGCCGTTTGCAGCCAACACTTCGAGCGCCGTTATCTGTGCCGGGTCCGATAGCGCGTGGGTGTCCTTACCCATAAAAAGCGGCCCATCGGTACCCTGCGTGCGCCTGTAATCGCAGATCGCCTGGGTGATGGCGAGAACATGCGCCTCGGTGAACGTCCCCTTCAGCGATGTACCGCGGTGACCGCTGGTACCGAAACTGACCATCTGGGTTGGGTCACTCAAGTCAGGCGTTCGATCCAGATACTGTTGCTTGAGATGATCAAGATTGATCAACATTTCCTTTGGAGCAGGCTGCCCTGCCAAAGGAGAAATATGCGACTGAACCCTAGCTTCGGTGACCATGGAAACCTCCTAAGATGCTGCGCTCATCCGTCTTCCAAGAACAATATGACCACATTCTGCTTCCTGAATGATTCCCGAGTATGAACTTGAAATTTCACTTGTGCGTTAAAACCGTGAAGCTTGCCAAAGCTTACCAAGATGGCATCGGCTCGATTCGTGCAAAAAAAGCCAAGACGCACGGGCGGCTCACGGGCTCTGAAATTTCGGCCAATTTCCTGGTGGCGGTTGGATCACCGCCAAACCGGAGATAACTCCGATTTTGGCCCTTGTTCGATCCTCTGCAGCGGCGCACTCTCGTGCTTCCCCCCCTCGGCAAACCACGTCCAATTTAAACTGGAAGCTGAGGTTCTTCGTGCGCCGTACTGTTCTCGCCCTTGCCATTTCTCTTGGAACCCTCCCCCTAGGTGGCCAACCATCCCCTCCTAACACGCAGGCAACGGCACCCTCAGTGGATGAGGCAAAACCTCCATCCCAACAGGTCATCGACGCGGAAGCACTTATCGTCAAGGCGGACTGGAAGGGGGCCGAAGCCAAGCTTACGCCATGGCTGAATGATCATCCCGGCGATGCCCGAGCCCTGTTCGACGCCGGCTACGTCGCCGATGCCCTGGCGAAACTGGACGAGGCCGCCGGCTTTTATCGCCGTGCTGTGGAAGCTGACCCCAACCGCTTCGAAGCGCGCCTTTCGTTGGGGCTCTTGCTAGCTCGCCTGGGGAAACTCGCTGAGGCGCGACCAGAGCTCGCTGCTGCCACTACGCTTGATTCCGGGGAAGCCGGAGCCACGGCCAAGGCGCGAGCCTGGAGGGCGCTAGCGCAGATTGACCGGGAAGACAATCCAACCGAGGCTTCGAATGATCTGCTTGCAGCCCTCAAGCTCAGCCCCGAGACCCCCGAGGACACCCTGCTGGCAGCGGAACTGGCTGAAAAGGTGGGACAATACGATTCGGCCGAAGCCGCCTATCGACGCCTGCTGGCGCATGACCCGAGCAATGCCCCGGCGAACGCCGGGCTGGCCCACCTGCTGATTTCACGTCAGCAGTTTCCGGAGGCGGAAACGCTCCTGAGGGCGGCCCTCGAGAAGACCCCGGACGATCCGGCCCTGACCGCCCAACTGGCCACCGTGCTGGCGGCCCAGAATAAGGCCGAAGCCTTACCTTTGCTACAAAAGCTTCACGCAGGTCATCCCGACGATTTTGCAATCACCCGCATGCTGGCCGAAGTCCTGTCGGAGGCAGGCGACGTTTCTGGCTCGGACGCACTCTACGTCTCCCTTCTTGGCGCCCATCCGGAGGACGCGCCTCTTCTGGTTGCGCATGGGCAGAACTTGATTCGTGAACAAGAATACCCGGAGGCATTCTCAGTGTTCGACCGGGCAGCGGAACTGGACGCAGCCAACCCGGATGCATGGAGCGGCCTCGCGTTCGCGGCTTCCAAAACGGGAAAGCCCGCGATTGCACTGCATGCTCTTTCGATGAGATCAAAATATCTTCCGGATATTCCCTCGACGTACTTTCTCTGGGCAACATCTTACGATACATTGCACGAAACGGCGTCGGCGATCACCTATTATCACCACTTTCTGGAGGCAGCCGCCGGCAAATACCCCAACCAGGAATGGCAAGCCCGGCAGCGTCTCCTCTTGCTGGAGAAGAAACAATGACTGGGCGATGACACAACGCAACGCCCACGATGGGAGAATTGGTCGTGCGCTGTTTGATCTTTCGACTTGCGCATTGCAACCAATGCTCCTATAGTCTCGGCTCAGAAGGATAACTGCTTCCAATCAGCGTCGGCCGTCAGCGGGCGAGTGGCAAGTCGTCGAGAAAAAGGCCACAACATCACTGAACGTCCCATGGCTTATTGGGACCCTTACGTCGAATACCCGCGGTAGCGGAGGGTTCGTCATGCGGTCTCAGATCAAGTCGGTCGTGCTTTTGGTTTTCACCGCACTCGCAATCCCCGCGTGTGCGGCTACCCTGGATGACAAAATCCCCGATCAGCAAACCATGGATGCGCTGGAGGCTCGTGCGGGCCAGGCGCAACCGCGGGAGCAGTGCTTCCTTTACGCGGAGCTTGTTCACGACATGATCGAGGTCAGCCTGCGGCAATATGCAGCCGGAGACGCAGAAAAAGCGACCGGACTACTGAAACGCGCCCAGGAACTCACCCACAAGATTCACCTGGCCCTTTCAGAGGATAACAAGCGCCTGAAAAATGCTGAGATCCTGCTCCGTCATACGGCGTTCCGGCTAAACGAATTGCTCCATACCAGTGAATTCGAAGACCGGCCCCTCGTCCAGGAGACGTTATCCCAGGTCAACCAGGCTCAAACCGAAGCAATGATGGCGGTCTTCAAGAAATAGGTTCTCTTTCCGCGGGCACTCGCTCAATCTATCCGCCGACCTGTTGAAGCGCGTCATTGCACCAATGCGCGCATTGGCCTTGGCGCCGGTTCGCCCTTTTCGGAGTGCGCTTGCGTGTGTTTGAATGGAGCCGTCGGGGGAATCTCTGTGCGCTGGTCGCGTGGCGTTCTTGTTCTTGTGTTGGCCTTGGCCTGTGCGGCCGTTGCGCCGGCACAGAAGGAAAAGCGGGAACCTCTCACAGAAGCCCAGGTTGAACAGATCCGCGAAGCCGGAATCTATCCCGACGACCGGATCAACCTCTACACCAAGTTCGTCGGCGAGCATGCCGATACCATCAAGGGGCTGGCGTCTCGCGGAAAATCGAGTGCAAGGGCCCAGAAGCTGGACGGGGAACTCCAGGATCTGACCGAGCTGATGGATGAGCTGGGCTCCAATCTCGATGTCTATTCCGAGCGCAAAGCCGACATTCGCAAAGCACTGAAGAACCTGAACGAGGCCGCTCCGCGATGGCTGGGCATCCTTCGCGCACTGGCCGGCGAACCGGGCTTCGACCTCGCCCGGAAAGAAGCCATCGAGAGCGGCGAGGACCTCGCCGATCAGGCCAAACGCCTGCTTGCTGAACAAACAGACTACTTCCTCCAGCACAAGGACGAACAAGGGCAGGATCGTGCCGAGCCGAAGGGACCGTGAACAGTGTTCTGCGCGGAGTAGCCAGCGATTTCGTATGTATGTACTTGGCAAGTTTGCTTTTAGCACAGAGTGATCTTTGTCGTAGACTAAGCCACGTATGGTTGCTAGATTCAGGATTACTGTCAGTTAATCTTTCTCAGCCAGGTCCCCTCCCCTTTCATATTCAGGGTCTGTAGAAATTGGCGGTAGTTTTAGAGGGTGACGTGTCTCGCCAAGCTGAAGCAAACTTGTCGGCGTTGATTGAGAGCACAGAAGACCTGCTTGAGTCGGTAGATCTTAGCTTCCGATTGCTTACTTTCAACGGGGCATTCCGAAAGCATATCGAACGACAATTTGGCGTCCATCCGGTGCTGGGCATGCGGCCCCGGGATATACTCACGGCGGACAGAGCGGAGCTTTGGGCTCCCTTCTTTGAGCGCGTATTGGGGGAAGGCTCGTACCGGGTTGAATACCCGCTTCAGGACGGCCGGACGCTCGCGCTGGCGTTCAATCCGATCATCGTCGACAGCACGACCGGGATTTCGGTCTTCGGGAAAGACATTACAGACCGGAAGGCAGCCGAGGGGTCACGCCGGTTTCTTGCCACGATAGTGGAGAGTTCCGACGACGCCATCTTTGCCTACAGTCCGGCGTAATCCTGACCTGGACCGCGGCGCCGAAGCCGTCTTTGGATATAGCGCGTATGAGGCAATCGGCAAGTCATTTGCGATGCTCGTGCTCCCGCCAACCATAGGGGAAGTGCACCAGCACACAGAACAGGTGCTGAGCGGCAAGACCCTGTGCGCGAGAGCCGGCATGGGCATTCGCAAGGACGGACGTGCGATTCACGTCTCAGTTACGACCTGGCCGATTCACAATTCTGCCGGCGACGTGGAGGCCATTTCCGTCATTGCCCGTGATGTTTCGCTGCAGTACGAGGCTGAACAAGCCAAGGGATTGCTGGCGGCGATCGTTGAGTCCGCAAATGAGGCAATTCACGCCATTAGCCTGGATGGGACCATCGTTAGTTGGAACAAGGGCGCCGAATGTTTGATGGGCTACACGAGCCAGGAAATCGTCGGGAAAAGCGTAGAAACGCTTCTGCCTCCCGAAGACCGGAAGAATGTCGGTCCGCGGCTCGAGGTTATCAAAGCCGGAAAATCCTTCGAGCCCATCGAGATTGTGGTACAGAGGAAAGACGGCAGCCACGTCGATGTTTCTCTTTCCGGTTCCCCAATCAGAAGCGCTCAGGGAAAGATAGTCGGGACTTCCGCCATTGTGCACGACATCAGTCAGCGCAAGCTACTTCATTCCAAACTCGTCGAAGCGGAAAAGAAGTACAGGGATATTTTCGATGGAGCCGTGGAGGGAATGTTCCAGTCCTCCCTTGAAGGCACGGTCCTGACCGCAAACAGGGCGATGGCCCGAATGCTCGGCTATGATTCACCGCAGGACTTGATCTCCTCAATCAGGAGCGTGGAACTCGATGTGTGGGTTGACCCGGTTGAGCGCTCCGCATTTCTTCAGAGGCTCGGAGAGCAAAAAACTGAATTGGGCCACGAGGCCAGGTTCCGATTCAAGCACGGGATCGTCATTTGGGTTCTGTTGAGCTGCCGAAAAGTATTTGGCAGAGATGGACAACCACTCTTCAACGAGGGTTCGGTCCAGGACATTACCGACAAGAAACGAATCGAGACGAGGCTTCGCGAGAGCGAGCAACTTTATCGCGCAACGTTTGAACAAGCCGCGACAGGGATCACCCACACTTCGTTCGACGTCCGAATTCTCTGGTGCAACCCGCGCTTCGCCGAGATCATCGGATATCCCCTCGAGGAAACCCCGGGTCTTAACGTTGAACGGTTTACGCCACCTGAGTATCGCGAGATGACTATGGGAATCATCCCGCCGCTGGCGAGTGGCGCCATGAAAAGCACCAGTTTTGAAAAGCCGTTCGTTCGCAAGGATGGCAGTGTGCGATGGGCAAAGGTGACTGTTTCGAGCCAATGCGATGCGGATGGCAAGCCACTGCATCTCATATCCTTCGTAGAAGACATACAAGCCCGTTGGGACGCCGAGCATCAGCTTGCCCGGGCTCATGACGAGTTGCTAGTCAGTGAGGCACGCTATCGAACGGTGTTCCAGACAAGCACCGATTTGATCAGTATCAACCGCCTCAGCGACGGGGTCTATATCGATGTCAATCAGGCGGTTCTCGACATCCTCGGATTCGAGCGCGACGAATTGATCGGGCGCACTTCGCTGGGACTCAATGTCTGGCCGGACCCCGGCCAGCGTCAGCGTTTTGTCGAACTCTTGCGAAGTGGCTCGAAATGCCGAAATCTGGAAGCCGACTTCAGAAGAAAAGACGGCGCGATCGTGTCATGTCTTGTCTCCGCATCGGTAATGGAGATTGACGGAGTACCCTGCATCATTTCCACCACGCGGGATATATCCGGAGCAAAAGCCGCTGAGGAACAGATTAACAATTCTTGCCTTCTATGATCCTCTGACAG
Organism: Terriglobales bacterium; assembly: GCA_963788475.1. Lineage (GTDB taxonomy): Bacteria > Acidobacteriota > Terriglobia > Terriglobales > Acidobacteriaceae > Telmatobacter. The sequence continues at coordinate 26,099 of CAWBGO010000016.1, read as the reverse complement.
GACTCCCAACCGCCGCCGGCTGCTTGAGCGGCTGCGCCAATTTCCAGACGCCAGCGCGAGCACGCGCCGCAAGCTTGCTCTTCTCTTTGTCGATCTGGATAACTTCAAGTCGCTCAACGACACGCTTGGCCACCATGCGGCCGATCTTCTACTCCAGGAAGTCGGTCGCCGCCTCACCGCATGCGTTCGTGAATACGACACCGTTGCACGCGTGGGAGGCGACGAATTTGCGGTCATGCTCGAGAATCTCAGCGAGAATCTGGATGATGCCGCTGCACAAGCGAGAATCGTCGGAGACAAAATTCTGGCGTTCCTCCCGGAGCCCATTCAGTTCGCAGGCCACGAATACCAGTGTCTATCAAGCCTCGGTATCGATGTCTTCGGGACCCAACCCGAATGCGCGGACGAAGCCTTGCAGCGGGCGGAAATCGCCATGTTTCATGCCAAGGAGGCAGGCCGCAACACCGCGCGCTTCTTCTCTCTAGCCCGCAGACCGCGGTCAAGGCCCGGGCTACGCTGGAGGAAAACCTTCGGCTGGGGGTCAGAAACAATGAGTTCCTCCTCTACTATCAGCCCCAGATCGAGCGGGGCGTCCTGACCGGAGCAGAGGGCTTGATCCGCTGGAACCACCCGACCCAACGCGTCATCATGCCTAACGATTTCATTCCCATCGCAGAAGAAACCGGGCTCATTTTGCAACTAGGTGAGTGGGCTTTAGAAACGGCCTGCATGCAACTCGTCGCGTGGTCGCATCGGAGGCAAACGTCCCATCTTTCTGCCGCAGTCAACATCAGTGCCCGGCATCTGCGCCAGCCCAATTTCGTTGAGCAGGTGTTGGCGATCCTCAATCGTACAGGCGCCAGACCGGAAAGCCTCCGGCTGGAACTTACCGAGAGCATTTTGTCCCACAACATCGACGAAACAGTAGCCAAAATGAGCGAACTCCGGTCGCACGGCGTGAGATTCAGCCTGGACGACTTTGGCACGGGATACTCCTCCCTCTCCTACCTCAAACGGTTGCCAATCAGCCGGTTGAAGATCGATCGGGCATTCGTCAAGGACATTCTTGTGGACACCGCGAGCGCTGCCATCGCCCAAACCGTCATTTCCCTTGGCCGTGCCTTGGACGTGTCGGTTATTGCTGAAGGCGTGGAGACAGAGGAACAGAAGGCATATCTGGCGGCATGGGCTTCCATTCCTACCAGCGATACCTGTTCAGCCGCCCGCTTCCGATAGAGGAGTGCGAGAAATTCATCGACGAATTCGCTAACAGGCAATATGGCGACGGATGGAAGCGGGCCGTTCTTTCGGACGTTTCGTTCGAAATCCAATGAGCCGTAAACCCTTCCGACATCGCCTTGCCACCTATGCTACGCTGCAAGTTGGTGGCCTCCGATTTTGTCTCAATCTTTCAAGAGGAGTACCGGGTACTGCGCCCACGGGCGCCGATGCCGCCGATTTCCGTCCGTTTCCGCAGATTCACGTCGCTGAATACCACCATTCGACTCCGCGAAGGCCAGATATTTGTCAGCCTGTCTGACCTTCTCGAGGGCGCTCCGGAACCAGTCATTCGGGCCATCGCCCACATTCTGCTCGCCAAGCTGTACAAGAAACCGATCGAAGCCATGCATAACGTCCGCTACAAGCGATTCGCGTCCAGCGCGGCGGTCACCCGTCAGACTGAATTGATACGGGGCGCGCGGGGCAGGAAACGCTATTTCGGGCCCGAGGGGCGGTTCTACCACTTGGAAGAGGTCTTCGACTCGCTGAACCAGCGTTTCTTCGGCGGGTTGATGGGCCGGCCGGAACTCACCTGGAGCGAACATCACGCCAGGCGCTCGCTGGGCCACTACGATGCCGCTCATAACACCATTGTCGTGAGCCGCGTCTTCGACCGCCCTTCGAGCCCTCGCTACGCTGTTGAATATTTGCTCTTCCACGAGATGCTGCACCTCAAGCATCCGGTACGCATGCGCGGCATGCGCCGATGCGTACACTCGCGTGAATTCAAAGCCGAAGAGCGGCAGTTCCCTCAGCTCAAAGAGGCTATGGCGTTCATCAAGAGGCTGTAAAATGCACACTAAAAAGCCGCAACGAGCTTCGATCATGGTCCGTGTTGAACAAAAAATCCGCTGTTCGTGGGCCGGAACCGACCCGGTCTACACGGCCTACCACGACAAAGAGTGGGGGGTGCCCAAATTCGACAGCCGCGTGCTTTGGGAAACCCTGATGCTGGAAGGCTTCCAGGCCGGCTTGTCGTGGATCATCATCCTGCGCAAGCGCGAGGCGTTTCGCAAAGCCTTCAAAAGCTTCGATCCGCGCAAAGTCGCGCGCTTCACCGAAACCGACATCGGCCGTCTTCTTGAGGATCCTGGAATCGTCCGCTCCCGTGCCAAGATTGAAGCCACGATTGAGGGCGCCCGCATCTACCTCGACATGCAGGCCGGCGGTGAGGAATTCTCCTCATTCGCATGGAGCTTCGTCAAAAGCAAGCCGGTCCAGAACACAGAACCGGTCCCGGCAAAGACGCCGCTCGCAGAAGAAGTATCAAATGCTCTAAAAAAGCGGGGATTCAAGTTCGTCGGACCTACGATTGCCTACGCCTGGATTCAAGCGGTGGGCATGGTGAACGATCACGCGCCTGACTGCTTCCGGCGGAGCGAAGTCGCGCGGCAGTCCCAAATCCAAAAATAAGCAGCGAAAAATGAAGGGCATGGATCCTCCGTGCCCCTGCGCAAGCGACCTGGGTGTATGCATTTTGGGATAGCTCGTCATCTCGATTGCACAGTAGAATATGTTCCGCCTCGGCGAGTTAGTCTCTTTCACGGGCGGTTTATGGATCACGGCGCGCAATTATAACGGCATTCACAATCGGGTGGCATACTTTCCGGATTCCTCTGGCACGTTCCTAAAGGCCCAACGGTGAGGATGTCAAAACCTCTCAGGAATTCTAGCGGCACGCGAAGAGGCGATCACGCTGGATGTTTCTCCACACAGGCCATGAGCGCCGGAAAAAAAATGGACCACATCGCGCCGCGTGAGCGGCGTAACGTGGCGGAGCAAAAGTAGACCAGCCACCGCATTCAGGTTCCACGGACAACCGAGGCTTCCAGGGTAATGAACGAGGTTCGTCGACAGATCGGAGCCTCGTCTCAGCGCCAACCGAGCGATGGGGCGACCCTAGTTCAGAATCGACTCCATGACGTGCGCATTGTAGGCAACACCGAGTTAATTTGGGATAGTTAGCAACAGCGTGTCTGCCTCCGTGATCGCATCGTCTTTTTTCAATAGTTCGATCAAGACATCTGGCTCAGCAGCGTAACTTCGCCCAAAGATCGCACGCGTGCTTTCATCGAGAAAACCGATCTTGTCCTCGGATCCACCGCCGCGTCCAAAATAGGCACGATCACCGTCGTCGATCAACGGAAAGATGCTACGACTCACAGAGACGCGCGGACTGCGTGTGTGACCGGCCTCTTTCCAGGCTTCGCGAAAGAAGCGAATCTGCGCAGCCTGTTGGATGTGGAGCGGCTCGCCACTCTCGTCGAATTTGAGGGTTGAGGTCTGCAGGTTCATTCCCAGCTTCCCGGCCCATGCAGCTGTCGCATTGGAAGCAGACCCCCACCAGATCCGATCACGCAATCCTTCGGAGTATGGCTCAAGGCGCAAGAGCCCGGGTGGATTCGGAAACATCGGACGCGGGTTAGGCCGGGCGAAGCCTTTGCCGCGCAACAGCTCGAGAAATTCCTTGGCATGTCGCCGTCCCAGTTCAGCATCGTCGCCGCCTTCACTCGGGCGGTAGCCAAAATAGCGCCAGCCTTCTATCACCTGCTCGGGGGAACCGCGACTGATACCCAATTGCAGGCGCCCGCCAGCTATGAGATCCGCTGCGCCCGCGTCCTCCGCCATGTAGTGAGGATTCTCATACCGCATGTCGATCACGGCGGTGCCAATTTCAATCTTTCGCGTTTTTGTACCAACCGCCGCGAGCAATGGAAAAGGCGATGCCAGTTGCAGCGCGAAATGATGAACCCGAAAGTAAGCTCCATCCACTCCAAGGCGCTCGGCTTCCACGGCGAGGTCAATCGACTGCAAGAGTGCGTCAGCCGCCGATTGAGTTCGTGACTGCTGCGAAGGTGTCCAGTGACCGAATGAGAGGAAGCCAATTTCTTCATGTATTCAAGTCTGCCATGCCGGTTGAGCGCTACCACAATTCAACTTGTCATCCCTTCTCGCCGGCCGTAGCCAATATAAGCAGATTATTGATGCAGCACAGGCTTCGCGGCTAGAACTTCCCTGAAGCTGGCGCGATACTGAAGAAAAACCAGACCCCAGAGCACAGAGGCTACCAATGCCGGAGCAATGCTCTCCGGCGCAAGGGTGAGATGAAACGCGAGGATGTTATAAATCTCCGCCGCAAGCAGCGTAAGAGCGAGGGGCACAAATAAGCCCGAGAGCAAAAGCAACCCGCCAATCAGTTGCACCGCGAAGAAGAACGCTGCAAAATGTGACGCACTGATGGCGACGAAGAACTGGATCGCTAGCGGGTTCGTCGGCGGTGGCTGATGGATGAAATTGAGAAAGCCGTTCAGGCCAAAGACCGTGAACATCAGTCCAAGTAAATAGCGCTTAATGATTGGAACTGCCTTCATCTTTCGTCTCCTTTAGATTGCTTGTCGGTGCGGAAACACGGTTTGCAGGTGCGGGTGAGAGACGTCGCGAGAAAAAGTTCGCAGGCGCGACTCCTGATTTCGCGCTCAGCTAAGCCACGAAGCACGATCTTGCAGTGTGACCTGCGTCTTGACTCTCCCGGCCCACTGGGGGATACTCCATGAACTGGCAGATTCCCGGCTATGTCCTTCCAGGCCTGGGCCGCATCCTGGAGCATGTACACGGAAGCGACGTCGGGTCGTATCGTCCCCTCTTCCAGCAGTCGCGCAATTCTGCCGAGCACGCACCTGACGGCGAGAGCCTCATCATCTCGCCCGACACACGGCGCTTCGCAGACTCTTCCTGCGAGACGGGCTGGGTGGCAGAGACTGGATGTCCGCCTTCCTTCAAGACGAGGAACAACCGCCTCTGCGTATCGCCGCCGACCAAGTCGAAAGCCACATCGACCTTCTCTTGCAGAGCCGTCTCGACCTGCGTCTTTCGATAATCAAGAACCCGACTGGCGCCGATGGATTTGAGGTAAGCCTCATCGTCGTCGTTAGCCGTTGCGATGACGGTTCTCCTTTTCAATTGGCAGCCAATACATGACTTCAATCATATTGATGTCAATACACTTGGGGATGCTTCAAGGAGGTTCAGGTTTTTTATAACCCAAGGTTCTGACCACGCCTGGCTAGTGGCCTGTCTTTGAGTAAACGTTACTAGTATAGCTGGCATCAAAGTATTCATGCCAACCAGTGATGTTGTGCTGAGCGAAGAGCAGCGTGTGGAGCTGAGTAGCATTGCTCAGTCTCGTTCTCTGCCCGCCGGGTATGTGTTTCGTGCACGGCTGATTCTGATGCTGGCTGAGGGTGTATCTTTCAACACCATCAAGCGGCAGTTGCGGACTACGGCGCCGACCATCAGCCGTTGGAAGACGCGGTTCCTTGATTCTGGGCTGGATGGACTGGATACTCATCACCCCGGCCAATCGGCCAGCGTGCTGACACCGGCCTTACGGGCCAGGATCTTGTCGGCTACGCGCAAGAAGCCGTCGGATGGATCGACACACTGGAGTTGCCGCAAGCTGGCGGCGGTTCTGGGTGTCGGCAAAGACACTGTGCATCGCACCTGGAAAGACTGAAGCCGCATCGGCTGGAGCGTTACATGGCCAGCGACGATCCGGACTTTGAATCTCATCGGCTTGTACCTCAATCCACCGCGGCATGCGGCCGTGTTCTGCGTGGATGAAAAGACCGCCATTCAGGCGCTGGATCGCCTGGATCCGGTGCTGCCGCTTTCTCCCGGTCGTGCGGAACGGCACGGATTTGAGTACTACCGCCATGGAACATTGTCCTTGTATGCCGCCCTAGACACGGCCTCCGGACGGGTCCACGGCAAAACCACCGCTCGCCACACCAGCCGTGAGTTCGTTGCTTTCCTCAAGGAAGTCGTCTCGTTGTGCCCCAGGCACAAGCAGATTCACATCATCCTGGACAATCTGTCGGCCCACAAAACCAATTTGGTGCACGAGTTCCTGGAGCAAAATCCGCGGGTTCACTTCCACTTCACTCCTACCTACTCGTCATGGCTCAACCAAGTCGAACTTTGGTTTGCCCGGATCGAACGGGACGTGATCACACGCGGCATCTTCAACTCCGTCTCTGATCTCGCCCGCAAGCTGCGCCGTTACATCAATGCCTATTCTGCAAATGCCCGGCCCTTTCAGTGGAAATACTCAGATCCAACCCGCCGGATTCGCAGTAACGAATTCACTGCGACAGGCCAATAGTAATGATGAAAGCGATGCGCGCCCTGACAAGGTATGCAGCCACTGGTATTGAAGGGACCGGGCTCGGCCTCTCGGATTTCGGCGTACTGGAAATACTGCTGCACAAAGGGCCTTTGCCCGTGAATACGATAGGCCCAATCGTCAATCTGACCCCGGGGTCGATTAGTATCGCTGTCGACCGCCTCGTCGCGAAAGGCTTGGTCAGCCGGATCGAGAGCGTTGAAGACCGGCGCTTGCGGATCGTTGCTCTCACTCCGCGTGGCAGAGACCTCATTGTCAAGGCCTTCCGAAAGCATGCCGGACAGATGATAAGAGTGTTCGCTGAACTGAGCCCGGAGGAGCTTCGCGGCCTGGAAGTGGCGCTGAAGAAAGTCGGTAAGCGCGCTGACGCGCTCATGAAGCAGAGCTGACGGTCTGCGACTTCGCCGAAATCACTGGCCCAAGTTGACCACTCGGGACTCTGCGCCGCAAAGCAGCAACGTTAACTATATATGTATATTGGTGCCACTGATTCCGGGGGATCGAACCCGCGACGTCTGCCGTGACAGATAGAAAATAGGCGTCACGGATGGCTCCTTTTGGCGCTCTAAGGCACGAATGGTAATCGTTTTGGACTGAACCCCCAAATGAGACACTCGCAATTGGCACACTTTGCAGGGAGAGGGGCTGCGAGTGGCGAAGAAGCGAAGGGTTGGTCGCTATCCGAAGTCATTCCGGCAAATGGCCGTGCAGCGGCTGAAGAGTTGCGAAAACATCGTGGCGCTTTCCGAAGAGCTGGGCGTTCACCGGCGCCTGCTTTATAAGTGGCGGGATCAACTGGAGCCGATTGAGGATGATCTGGGTCCGCCGGCAGATAGCCGTGAACGGGAGTTGCGGCAGCAGGTGACCCATCTGAAGAGCGTAGTGGCCGACAAAACGTCGGAAGTGGATTTTTTCAAAGGTGCCTTGCAAAAAATCGAGGCTCGGCGCCAGAGCAAAGACAACTCTGGCGGGACGGCATCTTCGACCAGATCAGAGAAGTGATGCCGATGCAAGGCGGCCTGGGCATCGAGCGGATGTGCCGGCTGGCGGGAGTCAGCCGGGCCAGCTTCTATCGCAACCTGCAAGAACGCTTGCCGGCTTGCCGGTGGAAGAAGACATGGAGGTGCGTTCAGCGATTCAGGAGATCGCCATAGAGCACCGGCGTCGCTATGGCTACAGAAGAATCGCAGCCGAACTGCGGCGTCGTGGAATGCTCCTGAACCATAAACGAGTAGCTCGGATGATGCGTGAGGATAACTTGCTCGCCGTGCAGCCGAAGGCGTTCGTTGTAACTACGAACTCTCGACACGAGCTGGAGGTGTACTTGAATCTGGCCGGGCGGATGAAGTTGACCGGGGTGAATCAGCTTTGGGTGGCCGACATCACCTACATTCGCCTGCATCGCGAGTTTGTTTATCTGGCCGTGATTCTTGATGGTTTCTCACGCAAGGTGGTGGGTTGGGAATTGGGCCGGACCTTGGCCGCACGGTTGGTGATTGCCGCATTGGAGAAGGCGCTCGCAGCGCGTAAGCCATCTCCCGGCCTGGTCCCTCACTCGGACCGCGGAGTGCAGTACGCCTGCGACGAGTACGTGCGGATCCTCAACGGGCGCGGGATGATTCCGAGCATGAGTCGGCCGGCGAATCCTTACGATAACGCCAGGTGCGAGAGTTTTATGAAGACCCTAAAGCGTGAAGAAATCTACGCTGGCCAGTACCAGGATCTCGATGAGCTGCGCCGCAATATCGAGGCGTTCATCGAAGAGTACTATAACCGCCAACGGCTGCATTCGGCCTTAGGCTATAGGCCACCGGAAGAGTTCGAAGCATCCATTGACGAGGGCGCAGTTTCGACAGGCGCAAGAATGAGTTTTTTCAGGCATGAGGAAATCTATCCACCCGATGTGCAATCTAGGGCCGGGAGCGGTTCGTGCCCGCCCCAGCACTCATCGGTACGGATGAGTCTCCGGCTGGCTATTCCTTGGCGGGTTGGTCTCCACCAGAGCCCGCCTCCGCTTCACCAGCCGAGGCCCATCCTGACGGAGATCATGCGGATTGAGTAGCAAAATCCATCAAAACGGCGAGTGTGCCAATTCGAATTTGTCTCAACAGAGGGGTTCACCCCAGCCGACTGTGCCCTTATTGTGCCCAGATTTCGTTGTCACTTTAGGTCCATACGCTCCATAAGTCTTTTGGAATGTGCGGCGGGGACGACGGGGCTCGAACCCGCGACCTCTGCCGTGACAGCACAGAGGCGGGCAGTAACCTATTGAAACTATGCGTCACGGATGGCTTCTTTTGGCGCTCTGAGATACCTATGGTAACCGTTATTGGACCCTTATCGGACCCCCGACCTCTGCCCTGTAAACCTCTGCCCACATTCGGATTTTGGTTGGATGAGTGCATTGCTTGATTTCATCAGTTGAGATTCGGGTGAAGTGGCGCTTAGACTACCCGCTCGCCTAAGGGAGCACCGCCCACATCGACTTCATTGTGAAGATGCAAAGGCGGGTTAAAGAGCGGTTGTATTTTCCCCTAGGCCAAATCCGGGCCGCCGCCGGCAGTAGTAGGTATCTTCTTTACCATGTTGCGGGCTCCTCGAATCTCCGTTCGTCTACTCTCCGGCCTTGTCTGCCTAATGGGCTGAGCTTCCAGTTCAATGGCTCGCGGAAAGAGGATGTTGTTTTCAAGGTGGATGTGCTGATGCAGGTCCTGTTCGAATTCTCTTAACCCGCCATAGAACGCATGAAAGGTAGGGCAAGCGTCCTCTGGGGTAGTGAAGTTCGCGCTTAGGCGGCGAATTTCTGCAATCAGTGTGCCGGCAGCGTCGTGCTCCTGCGTCATCATCGCGATCGGATTGGCTACGGTTCCGAAGCAGCTATGGGGTTTCGCCGTTCCAAGAGACAATGATTGCTCCAGACTGGTTACGTACGGAAGCAGGACCGCTTCTTCCTTCGCGAGATGCTGAGTGAGTTCTTCGTCTAGCTGCGTAAGCGTGGCAGCAATCACCGGCAACTCCGCCTTCGTCGAGCCGTGACGATTAACGACCTTCAAAGCGAGCTGGGCAAGCCGTGGCAGTTCTCGCTTCACGTACGCATGGTGTGTGGCCACGATGTGTGAGCTCAAGCTTTCTAAGGATTTGTCCGCCCAATTCTCGACGTCCGGACCGGGCTTCTTTGCGGCCGTTTCCAAAGCCGCAATGACCTTGTCAACTTCCAGGTTTCCCACAGCGCAGGCATCCGCAAGAGGCCTTCGGCCTCCGCAACAATAGTCGATTCCAAACTGTTCAAACACTCGAATTGAAGAAGGCTGTTCCAGTGCGATTTCGCGAACGGTCTGTGTGGTCGCGGTCATATCGATCTCCCTTGAATCACACATTAGAGTTCTCACCGGATCATCTACAGCGACTTTGGTCACTCGGAGTCTATAAAAGTGACAAAAATTGTGAGTCGGGCTCAGCTGTGACTAAAGTCGCTGTGGACTCCGTTCAGTCAACCTACGCTTGACATGGATGAACTGTTTTCGGCCGGGCGATGGATATTTCGCCCGGCACTTTCCAGACAGAGTTGCAGAGTTGCGCCCTTTCAAAAGGGCGAGTCGGTATGAACATGGAAATGATCGCGCCTTCCCACAAGCAAGAAGACAGGAAGAAGCTCGTCCGCCGCTCTAGCCCCGATTACTCGCAGCGGGTCAGGCGAGTAGTTCAATGGCTGTTCGTATCTCTGAATGGTTGGTTGGGAGTCCAGTTTCTTCTTTGGGTCCGCTACTGCGAGCGCGGAGGCTCTGGAGTAAATGTTCCCAGGCCTGCTGGAGCCGAAGGCTGGCTCCCTATTGCAGGATTAATGAACACGAAGTATCTCCTGCTAACGGGACACGTGCCGGAAGTCCATCCGGCCGCAATGGTTCTGTTCATCGCGTTCCTGATCATGAGCATTCTGCTCAAGAAGGCGTTTTGTTCCTGGCTCTGTCCGGTTGGAACCCTCTCCGAGAATCTTTGGAAGCTTGGAAGGCGCATATTCGGCCGCAATTTGCATCCACCGCAATGGTTCGATATCCCGCTTCGAGGGTTGAAGTACTTGCTTCTTGGCTTCTTTCTGTTCGTGATCGGCGCCATGTCCGGCGAGGCAATCCACGACTTCATGTCCACGCCTTACGGCCTGGTTGCCGATGTGTAAGCGTGATTTTCTGGCCGTCTTGACGAAGAGTGGATTGTGTGGGATAGGACCGCATGTGTCCACGATCGATCAAGTGGACACGACCGGTCGCAGGAAGTGTGTGTTTCAGCTCCGGGGAGCGTTCAATTCGTCCACATAGACATCGTCGATGGTGGCACTGGCGATCGCCAGGTCGAGGCGGGCGAGCAGCTGTTTGAAGGATTCGTCCTTGCGGCGGCGGAGCATGGCCAGGGTATGACGTCCTTCTGCGGCGATAGCCACAGCACCGACCGGTTCCATATAGCCGATCACGATCTGACCACGTTCCGTGAAGGCGGAGATATTGGGGTAGGTGGAGATCGGCAGCAGGGAGTTTTCGTACTCAGGCAGATCTATGCGGCTTGCTGTAGTGAGGGGGCGAGTTTTCCGGCGACCTTCCATGGCAGCAACTCCTCGATTTGCTTGATGGGATGCTCAGCGATGCGGGAGAGCACGTAGCGCAGGTAAGCCTCGGGGTCCAGACCGTTCAAGCGTGCCGTTCCAATGAGACTATAGAGGATCGCGGCCCGGCGTCCTCCGGCATCGGAACCGGCGAACAGATAATTTCGCCTTCCGATGGCCACTGACCTCAGCGCTCCAAGATGCTGAATTTCTTTCGCGATATCGGGCGAACTGCGGCAATCGTCATCGGTTTGCTGGTTCTTCTGTCCATGCTGATCCAGAACTTCTGGTGCAGATACCTCTGTCCTTACGGTGCACTGTTCGGAATCACATCGTTACTGAGTCCGGTAAAGATCCGTCGCGACATTGAGGCGTGCATCGATTGCGGAAAGTGCGCGCGAGCCTGCCCTTCCAGCCTTGCCGTTGGTCAGCTCGTGCAAATTAGATCCGTTGAATGCACGGCTTGCATGGCGTGTGTCGCCTCCTGCCCTGCAGAGGGCGCGCTGCAATTCTCGTTGGTGCCGAGAAAGGCAGCAATACTGACGGAGAGATGGCGTCGTCGTACACTCCCACCCGTTGCCGTTGCGGCCGCTATAGCTTTGCTCTTCCTGGGCATGGTCGTAGCAGCGAAGGCTGCTGGACATTGGCAGACTAATTTGCCAAACGAAATGTACATGGATCTGGTTTCCCATGCGAGAGAGGCCAGTCACCCTGGCTTGGAATGAACCGGAGCCGAACTGACGGGCGGATACCTCAGCAAACTATCGCTTTGGTGCCGAACTGGCCGGCATGACGTTTCTGCCGGAGCGGGCTACTTCCGTCGGAAACGAAATTCCGTTCCGATCGCAGCGATGGCGTGACTGTCCAATACCTGAGCCGCGCGGGCGAAAACAATCGTTTCCTCAACTTGGATATGGTCTGAGTAGAGCTGCTTGAGACGCGCGGTCTGGGAAAGCAGCTGCTGTATTTCTTCTGATCCTAAGACGCCCAACTCAATCCAAGTTGAATAAAGCTGCTCGACCGTTCCATGCAAGTCGCTTGCCTCGTGATGATCATCCTCAAGCCGATCGATCTCTTCGATGGAGTGTGCATCAGACTCGCGCAGCCGTGGAAAGAGTGATTCTTCCTCATCCGCTGTATGACGTTGGCCGCCGGTTCGGAAATACTGAAGCGCAGCCTTGATCGCATCGCGTTCTTCATCGGAAAGACTCCTGCCTTGCGCCCGATTCACCACGACGCGAAGGATTCCGAGGAAGCTTTCGATCCTCCTGTGGCAGTCTTTGAGCATGCCAATCGGATCGTCAAAACCACTGTCCGGCTTCGCTCCAATTTGAATCGCCATTGCTTTCCCTCAATTCCCACGTTCTTATGATTGTCGTTCATTCACAGCGAAGGGCGTTTTATGCGCCCTGGAGAACATGAAGAGTCGATGCTGTTTTCATCTGCGGAAGCGGTTCTACGTAGCCCTTTGGAACGTACGAGCAGCACGGCTCTTCGGCATGCGGATTGCCCGTCAAAGCGTGTGCGCGGGCTCGCGACCCGCCGCAAATCTCCTTGAATTCGCATGATCCGCACTTCCCCTCAAGCTTCGACGTATCTCTCAGGTCGCGGAAGAGCGGAGAAGCCCGATAGATTGCAGCCAACTCCTGTTCCCGGATGTTGCCGGCTGACAGCGGTAGAAACCCGCTTGGGAAGACTTCTCCTTTGTGCGAAATGAAGACGAACCCTTTGGCATCGTTGAGGCCGCGCGGCGCACGGCCTATCGCATCGACGGACCTCTCATGCACGCTGTCGGTACCCAGTCCTGACTTTCGCTCGCCGACTCTCTGTTGCAAGACAAAGCGCCTGTAATGCTGCGCCTCGGTTGTCTTAATGTCAAAGCTCGCCGTCTTGGATAGGCTGTACACTTTTGCAAAGACCGACTCGAACTCTCCCGCACTCAACAAATCGTTCAGTTTTCCACGTCCCGTGGGGACGAGGAAGAAGACACTCCACAGAGTGATCTTCAAATTTTCCATCAATGCGACGATCTCGTCGATCTCAAGAATATTCCTGCGACTGAACGTCGTATTGATCTGGACCGGCAGGCCGATCTCGTTTGCCCAGCGAACGGCATCGAGAGTTCGCGCAAAGGATCCACTCATCCCGCGGAATGCGTCGTGGGTCGCGGAGCTTGCACCATCCATGCTCACCGCAAGCCGGGCAAGCCCTGCCTCTTTGAGCCTGATGACAATATCCTTCGTGAGCAAAGGCGTAGCGCTCGGAGTCAGGGAAACTCTGACTCCGACGGAACGAGCATGGCCGATCAAGTCAAAAAGATCAGGCCGCTTGATCGGGTCTCCTCCTGTCAACACAAAGACGGGAACCTTCAATGCCGCAATTTGATCTATGAGACGTTTGCCTTCATCAGTACTGAGTTCGAATGGATCTCGATCCGGTTGGGCGGAAGCGCGGCAATGCACACACGCGAGGTCGCAGGCCTGGGTCACTTCCCAGATGGCGATGAATGGGCGTTCGTTAAAGTCGATGGTGTTGATTTGCGGGTTCATGGATTTATAAGACAGCTTACGTCCGCCTAACGCAGTGACCAAAGTCCCAGGCTGCTAGAATCCCTCAGTGACCGCTGAACGGACTGACCTTGCAATTGCCCTCGGAAGAACAGCACTGTTGTCGGGCCTGACGCCGGCAGAATTGAAAACTCTCGCTGCGCGCACGGTTCGCAAGCTATTCAGTACAGGAGAGTTGCTGTTTTCAGAAGGCGAACCTTGCAACGGGCTGCACATCGTCGTTCAGGGGAAGGTTCGCATATTCAAGACCTCGGTGGGTGGCCGCGAGCAAGTTCTGGCCGTGAACGTTCCTGGGGAGTCGGTTGCGGAATTACCTGTCTTCGATGGTGGCCCGTTTCCCGCTTCCGCGGTGGCGGTCGGGGATGCAGAAATTGCCTTTATCTCGCGACGCGATTTCCAATCTTATTGCATGGAGCATCCGGAAGTTGCACTCAAGGTCCTCCAGGTGGTTGGCGCTCGGTTGCGCCGCCTGGTAGGCATCATTGAAGAGCTGTCGTTCACCACCATTCGACAACGCTTGATTTCGGCATTGCTCAAGCTCGCTGATAGCGAAGGAAAGAAGACTGTACGCGGCATCGAGTTTCAACTTCCCGCAAGCCATCAGGAACTTGCCAATCAGCTGGGGACAGTGCGCGAATTGGTTTCCCGCAACCTTATGCGTTTGCAAGCCGAAGGGCTCCTGGACGTTGATGCACGGCAAATCGTAGTGAAGGATTTCGGCGGGTTAAAGTCTCTCCTGGAAACGAATTCTTAGAAACGACTTCTTAAACCATTGTCGCTCCGAGTGACATAAGTTACTGCTCGGCGCTCGGTAGATCGATAGGGTTGCAGATGGAGAGTGTCATGCCAACCTCAGCCCAGTCCATCCGCGAAATCGTAACGCAACATCCATCTTCAGCCAAAGTCTTTCATCGATTCGATATTGACCTTTGCCTGCAGGCGGACATCTCGCTCGAAGGAGCATGCCAGGAACTGCAGCTCTCGGTCGACCAAGTCCTTGAGAAGCTCGCGGATTCGGAGGCTAAGGAGCCGGGTGGCTTGGCTGTAGATGCGGCAACACTTCCCCTTGCGCGCCTGATCCAGCACATCGTCCGCATTCACCACCATTGTGTTCGTCAGGAGCTTCCGCGGCTTGCGGAGATGGCTTCAAAGGTGGCAACGACGCGAGGAGATCGTGCGCCTGAACTCGCGAAGGTTGCCGAGCTAATTGAGAACCTGCGAAGCGAATTGTATGCCCATATCCAGAAGGAAGAGCAGGTTCTCTTTCCGTTCATTTCACAAATGGATCAGGAATCGATCATCGCCTATCCGCCTACCCATGCGTGCTTTCGCTCAGTCTCCCATCCGATCTTCATGATGGAGCAGGATCACGAGTCTGCCGACCACATTGTGGCAGAGCTCATCCGGCTGACGAATCATTTTGAGCCACCCTCATGGGCCTGCGCTACGCATGTAGCGCTCTTTGCAGGGCTCCGCGATTTCGAGGCCGATCTCAGGCACCATGTTCATCTAGAGAATGATGTCTTGTTTCCACGCGCCATTCAACTGGAGACAGAACTCACGGCAAGGAGTTAGTTATGGCTAAGGTTCCGTTGTTTGAACCTTTTATTTCTTCAGCCCCGATAAGAGAGAATGTGGCTGTCATTTCCCGTGAACGCCGGAAGAGCCTGATACTCCGCGCCTGGATATTGGCAGGCCTTTTCTTTATGGCGCTGCCTGGAACGTTGCTGGGATTTTCCAACCTGATGGCGATCAGTGCACATCACGGTCTCGGTGCATTGCCAGCCGCATGGATGGAAGGACACGGCCATGCTCAAGTATTTGGCTGGATTGGCAGCTTCATTCTTGGGATCGGATTCTATTCACAGCGCGCACATGGACGATCTGTGGTTCGTCTGCCGTTATCCAGCTTCATTCTTTGGGAATCTGGCGTCGGGATGCGATGGTTCGCAAACATCTACGGATGGCATTGGCGCGCGCTTCTTCCGGTTTCCGCAGGATTAGAACTCATCGCTATCATTCTGTTTCTCTATGCGGCGTCGCATCATAAGCTGCCTGCTTCTACTCAGGGAAATAGGGCTAAGCCTCCAATGGAACTCTGGATGGTTTCGGTCCTCATAGGGACTTCTGGTCTTGCGTCCACTGTGATCTTCAACTTCGTCGAGTGTGTTCGATTGACTTTCGAGGGCGGCCTCCGTTCTTTTCCTCACTCGCTCGACCAGAAGTATCTCGTGGTGCTTGGTTGGGGATTTGTCGTACCAGTGGTATGGGGATTTTCGGCGCGATGGTTGCCAGCTTTTCTCGCAATCGCGAAGCCCAACGTTCGCTGGTTCCGGGCGGCGTTGTACATGGATGTAGCAGGCGTTCTCTTTGGAGTGGCTGGGTCGCCGAGGTCCGCCACTATCCTCTTCGCAGTAAGTGCTGTGACGATCGGGTTTGCATTGCGCTTTTGGGAACGGCCCAACGGGGCTGCTAAAACTGAGGGTATCCATCCGAGTTTCCCGGCCTTCGTTCGTTTTTCGTATGGATGGTTGATTGTGGCGGGATCGATGAGTGTCTGGGCTGCATTTGCCGATGTACACGGTGGCATCTGGGGCGCCTCGCGTCACGCCCTCACTGTCGGATTTGCGGCAACCATGGTGTTTGCAATTGGTCCACGTATTCTGCCTCACTTCGCGGGTGTTCAGGGTATCTTTAGCAAGCGTTTGATGCTTCTCAGTCTGCTGTGTATTCAGTCCGGGTGCCTGCTCCGTGTTTCTTCTGAACCTCTCGCCTATGAGGGTCTGGTCTCGTCCGCATGGAAGGTTCTGCCTGTCTCGGGCATGCTGGAATTGGCTGGAGTGTTAATCTTCGTGACAAACCTGGCACTGACATTTCTGATCGGACGATCAGCCTCTGCCATGAACAAAGCGAATCAGCGAGCTGCCGCATGGTTGCTCATTCTAGTTGGGGGTAGATGAGTTTTCTTCAGGGTGTGCCCAATTATAGGTTGCTCCCAGCCACGATTGTCCGGTAGTGGTTTCCTCAAGATGAGGAAGAAGCGCCCACATTCCAATCAGCGCCAGCCCTACGAGGTTAGGAAACAGCAAGGGCGCCATCGGCGGAGCGCCATTGACCAGCCTGTCGAATAGACTGTGACCCGGCTCAACGAGATTTGCCTGAATATGAAACCAGAATCCCAGCACGCCGACAAATGCTTGGGTCAACATCACGATCAAGCAAATGTCCATAAATCGCCTGGTCACGGTAAGTACCAGAGGAACAACCAGGAAACCCGTTGCTAACGCGGAGGAGATAACAGGAATCCACTCGGTCTTCGCGAAAAAGCCATTGGAAGCATGGTCGGTTAAAGACAAGACAAGGTTTCCGAAGAAGCCGCCTAACGCCAGAAAGATCATCCAGCGAGCCCACTCCGCGCTACGTGCCGCTACCATTCTATTCATCAGAAGCAGGAAGCCGAGTCCTGTGTATGCCAGCGGTGCGGCGAAAGGCGCGGCGTAGGTAAGGCTCTTGAGAGTTCGATCAAGGAAGAACCGACTCTCAAGGTGGTAGAGGACCCCACCTAACCCAACCAGGACAGAAAGCCAGCCGACCATATAGCCAACGTCGCGCCACGGTGCCTCAAAGTGGCCCATCCAGCGCAGAGCGATAATGAACGCGAGAACAACGGGAGCACCGATAGAAAAGTACAGCGGAATATACTCCGCCCATTTTTGAAAATGATTCACCGAGTGCGCAATGTATATGTCCGCAGCCAGAATGGCAAGATTCACGGTAACGAAAAGCTCCGCCCAAAGCTGCGGGTCACGAACCCACTTGAATCGCGGGGCTGCGAGGATGCGCTGCAAGTGCCGCAACACCTTATTTGTGGGCATGTTCTCTCCGCAGTTCGGCAGCATCATGCTGTAGCTCTACTGTCTTCGACAGAAGTTCGTAATTGCCATGCCATTGCACAAAATCGGCGCCGCCCATGAAGGCACCGTGCTTCGATGTGCGGCCATCGTAATGCCAGAGATTGAAGTAAGTGAAGTCGATGGTATGCGTGAACGGAGGTCCGGAGAGCAAGCCATCTTTGTGAAGGTCGTCCATGATCGCCTTGGCAGCCAGGATCTTTGCATTAGTGCTTTCGACAACCTGTTGGCCCTGTTCGTAAACGCGGTCAACAAGGACCTTCGTGTGGCACTGCGTGCATACTTGCTTCATGTTTACCTGGGCTTGCAGGTAATTCGGACGATGAGTCGTAATTGGGTCTGCAAGGTACCAGCCGAGCCGGTCAGATGGATTATGCGTAACCTTGAGGCCGTTGATGCCGCTCATGTGGCACGTGGCGCAAGTCGGCACAAACATGTCGCGAGTCGTTAGTGTGCGCGGATCGGCGTCCAACTTCAGCAGATTGCGCTGGGCGGCGAACATAACCCCGTGCTTCGATTCGTTGTAAATCTCAATTTGCGAGTGATCGGGACCCATGTGGCACTGCCCACACGTGCTCGGCAGCCGCGCAAGTTCCACTGAACTTGTATGCCGGGAGTGGCATTGAGTACATGTGCCAATCGTTCCGTCGTCGTTGGGCTTGCCGACTGCATGGCACTGCTCACAGCCGGACGTGGCTGCAGGATGACCTTCCGGAAGCACGAGGGGATTCGGAGGGCGTTTCGTACCTCCTGGTTGGAACTGTTCGCTGAAGGAGACTTGCTCCGGACTTAGACCCTTCTCGCCCCGCACTGCGGCCCAACTGGGGGCGGCGTGGCGGCTGCGAAGAAATTCCTGATAGATGCCTTCGTGGCAGGAACGGCAATTCCCAGCTGTCAGATGAGCGCTGATAGTGAAGCCGTGGTGATCCACCTTCTGTTGACCTGGACCGGGCAGGTGGCAGTCGAGGCAATTGACGCCCTTCTTAGCGTGGGCGGACATCTCGTATTCATGCACAACTGAGTACTGAAGACGTGCATGACATTCGGCGCACTTTCCCGACGCCCGGACAAAGTCAGCCGTGGGCTGGGCGGTCTCGACGCTCGGACGCTGTCGATTGACAAGGAACGCGGACAGAATGAGCGCAAATGCAATGACAACAGCCAGAAATACCGAACGAAACGACATGGAGCTGCCCCCGGGGATTAGCCTTGAGAGCCCGCCTTGGAGGCGGACATTTGCGTGCGGGACGGAACAATGGCAACTCTATCAGTCTTGGCAGTCGGTCTGCATCAATCGAATGGCGGCGATCAACGCATTCCTTCCCAACAAATACCTGAAATGAATCTCCTTCCAGTGACCAAAGTCCCTGCATTGATTAACTGGGGTCTCTACGGTGGTTCTAGCGCGGAACGAAGCGCGCGATTCATCGAGGTGAAATCATGTCCTACAAGCGTTATTGGGTGGCACTCGCCATCGTCATCATTGGATCTTTCGCCGTTCTCGGAGGAGTCGGCAGGAAGATGATCAGCGAAGCTCCGCCCATCCCAGATGTGTATAGCACTGACGGGCAGCTTCTCTTCACCGGCAGTTCCATCACTGATGGACAAGGAGTCTGGCAGTCCATCGGCGGACAGGAGATCGGTACCGTCTGGGGCCACGGCGCTTATGTCGCCCCCGACTGGAGCGCAGACTGGCTGCACCGGGAATCAGAGATTCTGCTCATCACCTGGGCTCTCCGAGACGGTGCGGCAAGTTTCGACGCTTTGAATCTTGACCAGCAGGCCGTGCTCAAGGCTCGCCTGATTCGCGAGATGCGGACCAATACCGATGACCGTTCACGCAATCGAGTGGTCCTGAGCGCCGATCGTGCGGCGGCATTCGAGCAGCTTCGGGCTTACTATACCGACGTCTTTGCAACTGGCCGCTCAGAGTATGCAATCCCCGGCGGTTCATTAGTGAATTCCGCAAAGCAGAAGCAATTGGCCACGTTCTTTTGGTGGACCGCATGGGCCTCCGGCACAAATCGCCCAGGTTCTGAAACCACCTACACCAACAATTGGCCGCATGAACCCCTGATCGGCAACGAACCAACTTCTGGTGCAGTCCTGTGGAGTGTCCTCAGCTTCGTCGGTCTGCTGGCGGGAATCGGTGGCCTTGTCTGGTGGTATGCGTCGCAGGAGAAGGAACTCGTTCATGGACCCTACCCGGAAAAGGATCCATTTCTGGCTTTCACACCCACCCCGTCGCAGCGCGCGACTCTGAAGTATTTCTATGTGGTGGTCATCCTCTGGGGCGTCCAAATCCTGATGGGAGTCCTGACGGCTCACTACGGCGTCGAGGGACTGTCCTTTTTTGGCTTCCCGCTCGCTAAGTATCTGCCCTACGCCGTCACCCGGACGTGGCATCTGCAAATCGCCATCTTCTGGATTGCCACGTCGTGGCTTGCGACAGGCCTTTATGTTGGCCCGGCGGTCAGCGGACACGAACCGAAGTATCAGCGGCTTGGTGTGAATGCACTCTTCGGTGCCCTGATTCTCGTGGTCGGCGGATCGCTCGCCGGCGAGTGGCTCGGTATTCAGCAGCGCCTTGGAAACATGTGGTTTTGGTTAGGCAGTCAAGGATACGAGTACGTCGATCTTGGCCGACTCTGGCAGATTCTCCTTTTCATCGGCTTGGTTCTTTGGCTTGTCCTGATGGTTGCGGCTTTGAAACCGGCACTGGTTCGCAAAAGCGAAGACCGCTCTCTGCTCATCCTGTTCCTCATCTCCAGCATTGCCATTCCACTCTTCTATTCCGCAGGACTGATGTATGGTCAGCGCAGTCACCTTGTCACTGCTGAATACTGGCGTTGGTGGGTGGTTCACCTCTGGGTCGAAGGCTTCTTTGAAGTATTCGCGACGGTGGTGATCGGATTCCTCTTTACTCGTCTCAAACTGATCGAGATTCGCACCGCAACCAAGGCGGCTTTGTTCTCGACGACCATCTTCCTCTCGGGTGGAATCATCGGCACGTTCCATCATCTCTATTTCGCTGGTGCCACGCCCGCCGTCATCGGTCTTGGCGCCATCTTCAGTGCATTTGAAGTTGTGCCGCTGACGCTGATTGGCTACGAAGCTTGGGAGAACATTCGTCTCGCGCAACCAACAAAAAAGTCTCAGTGGATCGCCAATTACAAATGGCCCATCTACTTCTTCGTCGCAGTTGCATTCTGGAACCTGGTGGGAGCAGGATTGTTCGGCTTCCTTATCAACCCACCGATCTCTCTCTATTACGTTCAGGGTCTCAACCTGACTCCAGTCCACGGTCACACGGCTTTGTTCGGGGTGTACGGAATGCTAGGTCTTGGCCTCACGCTGTTTTGCCTGCGCGCATTGAAACCTGGCCGCAAGTGGAAGGAGACTCCGTTGAAGCTCTCCTTCTGGTCCTTGAATTTCGGCCTGATCTTCATGGTTATCCTGAGCATGCTTCCGGTCGGACTGCTGCAAGCCTGGGCATCCATTGAACACGGTACCTGGTATGCACGGTCTGCCGAATTCATGCAATCTGGCACTTTGCAAACGTTGCGCTGGATGAGAGTCCCAGGAGACATTCTGTTCGCGATTGGAGCAGCTTTGTTCGCCTGGTTCGTGCTTGGACTGCTTACCGGGCATTCCTACAGTAAGGAAGGACAGGGCGGAACAGACGCTTCGTTGTACGACAGGAACGAAGAGCGCTCTGTTGCATTTGCGGGTCGCTGAGCAATTCTCTCAACGCCTCATGCGGCGTCTTTGTTGCTCCACTCGCACCAAGGGCGCCGCTTTAAACCATCGTGAAGGACAACGATTTACTTGAAGGATCGGCACATGGACTATACGTTCTTTGCAAATCTACAAGACGAATTCACCCTTCCGGAAAAAGGCATCCTGAGCCGTGTTCTTCATAAAGACGAGAAGGTCAATGTGACATTGTTCGGCTTTGCAGCAGGCGAGGAGGTATCAGCGCATTCCGCCCCGACACCGGCTGTTCTCTACTTCCTGGAGGGCGAAGCCGAATTGGAGTTGGGAACAGACAAGGTCAATGCCAAGGCTGGCTCCTTCGCGTACATGTCTCCAATGCTGTCTCACGGGATCTCTGCAAAGACAAGGCTCCGCTTGTTGTTGGTTCAGATGAAAGACCAATAGTAATTATGCGTTGTCGCTTTTGTCGCGACGCAAGCGGATATGAGATGTTCGTTCCGATTCTCGTACAACTGCTCGCTTCCTCCCCGCCAAGAGGTCCTCTGCGCTGACGTTACCGCAAATGAGTCCTGTCTCCCGGTCAACGACGGGCATGCTCATAACGCCCGTCGTCGCCATCTCCTCAGCGACACCTCTGCATGTCTCGTCGGCATATGCCAAGACTTCCGGCAATCCCGCCAGACGCTCCCGCTCGGACATTGCGTCGGGTGGCACCGACACCTCAGTCATTACCTCCGCCACGATGACCATCTCTAGCGGATCAACGCCATACTCGCGAGACAAATGGTAACCGCGACGACTGAGCTTTTCCGTCAGAATTGAACGCGGCATGACCAGCGACGTCACTAAATAGGCCGCAATACAGGCAAGAGTTAACGGCAGAACCGCAGGCAACGCATGTGTAAGTTCCAGCGAAAACAAAACTGCTGTCAGAGGCACACACAGTGCGCCAGATAGCATGGCACCCATCCCCATTAGCGCCCACAACGCCTGAGTCTCGCCCGGCATATGCGCCAGCCTGGCCAATGTCTCGCCAAGCGCGGCGCCAATCATCAACAGTGGGGCCAAGACACCGCCCGACGTACCCGAGCTGAGAGAAAACGCCCACATTAATGATTTGGCGAGCAGCAGTCCCAAGAGCAGGCCGACTGGAGCATAGCCGCGTAACAACTCCGCGATGTTCTCGTATCCAACTCCCAGGCCACGCGGAAAGAAGAAACCACCCAATCCGATTCCGACTCCGCCAATCGCTGGCCACCACATCCAGTGAATTCGAAGACGTCCGCATATGTGCTCAAACCCATCCTCGAAGCCATACATCATTTTGCTTAGTCCGGCCGACGCTAAGCCCACCAGGATTCCCAATGGCCCGGCCACGAGCAATGACGGAGCCAGGGGAATCGACGAGTGCAACTCTACCGGGAATAGCGGTCCAGCTCCGAGCCAGCTGATCCGCAACGCGCCTGCCATCACGCTTGCCAACGCGACCGGCACAAGTGAGCGGGGCCGCCACTCGAAGAGCAGCAGCTCCACTGCGAGAAGAATCGCTGCTAAAGGAGCCGAAAATGTTGCTGACATGCCCGCGGCAGCGCCCGCGACTAGCAGCGTAGTTCGTTCGGCATCCGTCAGTTTGAGCCATTGAGCAACTAGCGAGCCGAAGGCTCCACCGGTCATGATGATCGGCCCTTCAGCGCCGAACGGGCCGCCCGAGCCGATGGCGACTGCGGCTGAGAGTGGCTTGAGGAGTGCAACCTTGGGGTCTACGCGCGCGCCGCGCAGCAGAATCGCCTCGATGGCCTCGGGAATCCCGTGCCCGCGAATCTTGTCCGACCCATAATGCGCCATGAGCCCTACAAGCAGCCCGCCAACGACAGGAACCAATGGCATAAGCCATCGCGACAGCGGCGATCCTGCGGGACTAACCATGGCCAAACTCAGCCGATGATAATAAAAAATATTCGTAGCGATCGCGATCGCGCGGAGCAAGAGCACGGCCAAAGCTGCCGCGCCGGTCCCAATCACAAGAGCAACTCCGGACAGCATCCATACGCGGCGATCTATGGTGAAATCGCGAAGGGCAGATGGTCTGGACTTCATTCACTCTCCGAGGTTGATACCGCTTCTGCATGGACGCTTATTTGCCTCAATACTTGTGCCAATCGAGGTCCGAGTTCCTTCAGTTCCCGTGCATGACTCGCTGTAAGCCGGCCCAGCACTTTCTTTCCTTTAGGTGTGACTTGTAAGATCGCGCGGCGTTTGTCCGCAGCATCCTCCGTTCGTGCGAGGAGACCTTCGCGCTCGGACCGATCGACGAGTTCGACTGTACTGTTGTGCTTCAACCCCAGACGCTCTGCCGCAAAGGCAATGGTGACAATCTTCCCCTTTGGGGCTCCCGCAACCTGCAATAGAAGTTGATGCTGCTGTGGGTGTAGGCCCGCTTCCTCAGCCGCGCGCTCGCTGAAATGCAAAAAGCTGCGGAGCTCACAACGAAAGTCGGCCAGGGCAGTGAGAAGAGGGCTTGAGTTGTTACCCAGGAATCTGGACGTCATATTTATATCGTTACACGATATATCTCGATTTCGCAAATATTCTTCTCGGCACAATACGGTCCTCTCCTCCGGAGAGGAGGGAGAAGATTTTTTTCTTGACATCCCCCCTCATAGCACTCATCGATGGGCATGAGCGAGTGGTCTAAAATTCCGGCTGAGCGGCAGCAACGGACTTCCTACCTGTACGCTGCCGTCGCAAAGCAGTGTTCTTTTGATTCTGGATCGGCGTCTCGCTCACCAAATGCCAAGTGCCACTGACGGTCAACCTACGTAATCATCTTCCCTGCACCGCTTCCTGCGGTCACGGAGGATGAGAATGCAACGTTGCAGCTTGATTATGAAGAAACGAAAGCGGGGTCCCGACGTATGGCTTCTCCGTTGGTCCGACAAATCCGCTGCGGGACGGCGTATATACCGCAAGAGAGTAATCGGAACCGTCGAAGAGTTCGTCGATGCTGACTCAGCTCGTCGAGCGGTCGCTTCCTTGATCGAGAAAATCAACGGCGATAATCCACGAATCAGCCTTCGCGCGATCACTATGTCGGCGCTCTGCGGCCATTTCGAACGATGCGAGTTGGCACAAGGAAACACCTGGCGCAGCTACTCTACGAAGAAATGTTATGCGGGATATCTGAAACGTTGGATCGTCCCTCAATGGGGAAAGTACGAACTAGGGAACATCAAAACGATCGAAGTCGAATCGTGGCTCCGGCGTCTGCCACTTGCAAAGGGCAGCTGTGCGAAGATCCGCGGCGTGATGTCCGTTCTGTTCAATCACGCCTGCCGATACGAACTCTTTGACCGCAATCCGATTCAATTGGTTCGGCAAGGGGCGAAACGCAAGAAGACGCCCTGCGTCCTAACTCCGGCTGAAATCAGGGTGTTGGCGGATGGTCTTGGTATCCGAGAACGCACCTTGGTGTTGCTCGCCGCCTCCACCGGATCGCGTCAGAGCGAACTGTTTGGATTAAAGTGGTCTGACATCAATTGCGCGGAAGCAACGATGAACGTGACGCGCTCGATTGTGTGCGGAGTTGTGGGGCCGTGCAAGACCGAATCCTCGCAGAAGCCGGTCCCAATTCATCCGGTCATAGTCGAAGCCCTGGAGAGATGGAAGGAACATCAACGCTACGGCAAACCCGGAGATTGGGTCTTTGCAAGCAACTGTCGCCACGGCCGCCAGCCGTACTGGGGACAGGCGATCTTGCGGAAGTACATCCGACCCAGGGCGCAGGAACTTGGAATCGAAAAGAAGTTCGGATGGCACACCTTCCGGCACACGTACTCGACCCTTTTGAGAAGCGTCGGCACCGAGTTCAAGGTGATGCAGGAACTTTTGCGGCACTCCTCACTGCGATCGACGCTCGATGTCTACACCCAGGCAATTACGCCGGCGAAGCAGGCTGCCCAAGCCGCAGTCATGTCGCTTGTTTTCTCTCCCCATGCGGAATCGCAAACGGGTGCTTAATTATGAAGCCAGAAATCCAGCAACCTGATATATGGGGACATGAAATTGGGGTGCAAAAGGGACACATTGTTGTGTCCCTTTTGCACCCCAATTTCATCCGCCGATTCCAAGTATCTCTTTTGGAATGAATGGCGGGGACGACGGGGCTCGAACCCGCGACCTCTGCCGTGACAGGGCAGCGCTCTAACCAACTGAGCTACGTCCCCTCTTTCTTTTCTTCGACTTAAGCTAAGTCTCAGAATCTGCTGTCTTTCGCTGCTGTCCATTTTTCTCCCGCTTCCACTCTTTCCACGGAATCTAACCGATTTCCGCGATTAATGGATAGCACGGACAGCATGGAACCAAGCCATCAATGCTGCTGCAGGCGACCCGCAACCCAGAACATCTGTCCATGTCCCGTGATTCAAATTGTACCAAACAAATCAGCCTAGCCTAAGGGGCACTTTTGCGCCCGCAAGGTCAAACAGTGACATGGGGTGAACCCCTATGGGCTGATCCCAAAAATGAGACAGACTGCAAATCGGCACACTCAACACTCATAAGCAGGACTCACCCATTCTTCGAGAAGCGCCTGACGTCCCTCACTTCCCTGCTCTCGGTCTACATAACTCCGCAATGCGGAACCCGGCTCTCGATGTACGCCGGTCCATCCCAATCGAGGACGGAAAACCATGTGTCCGACAAGCGGACTAGAACGAAGCCGCAGGC
Organism: Terriglobales bacterium; assembly: GCA_963788475.1. GTDB lineage: Bacteria > Acidobacteriota > Terriglobia > Terriglobales > Acidobacteriaceae > Telmatobacter. Next base: position 122 of record CAWBGO010000016.1, on the reverse strand, counting down.
GCCGCGGACGCTACGGCATGGGCCTCCGAGTAGCCTTTCAGCCGGTATAAGGTGTGGGTCACGAGGAGGTTCTTGTGACCCATTTACGCAGGATCATGCTGGAAGAACTCCAGCGCCGCAAC
>CAWBGO010000015.1:0-1328368 GCA_963788475.1 Terriglobales bacterium | reverse complement strand
CCTCGCCCGCGGAAGTGGAGGAACGCGTCACCCTGCCCATCGAGCGGCTCGTGCACCAGATCTCCGGGGTCGAATACGTGTACTCCACGTCGGGCCCGGGAATGAGCCTGGTGATCGTGCGTTTCCTGGTCGGCACGCCCCAGGAAGACGCACTTATCAAGGTCTACAGCAAGCTCTATTCGAACTTCGATCAGATTCCGCCGGGCGTGTCGCAGCCTATCATCAAGGCGCGTTCCATCGACGATGTACCGATTCTCTCGCTGACCCTATGGGGCGAGCACTACAATGGCTACCAGTTTCGCGCCATCGCCGACGAGATTCAGCACAATCTTCAGCAGATTCCCGACGTCTCGGAAAGTACCGTCATCGGTGGGCTTCCGCGCGCCATGCGCGTGATGCTCAATACCGCCAAGCTGAATGCCTATGGACAATCGCCGCTCGCCATCGTAGGCCGTCTGCAGGCCGCAAACGCCAGCCTGAAGGCCGGCAGCTTCGCGGAGAATAACCACGAGATTCGAATCGACGCCGGCAACCTGTTCACCAGCCGGCAAGACCTCGAGTCCGTAGTCGTCGCTGTCGATCACGGCCGTCCGGTGTACTTGCGCGATGTTGCCGATCAAATCCTCGATGGGCCGTCTGATCCCGCCAGCTATGTGCTCTTCGGCACGACCAACGTCAGTGCCGGCTCCCGGAAAACCCCGCAGCAGTATTCCGCAGTGACCGTAACTCTTGCCAAGCGAAAGGGGACCAACGCCACCAACATCGCCAACGCGTCGCTCAAGCGCATCGACGAGATGAAGGGTGTGCAGATCCCCAACGACGTGAACGTGACCACGACGCGAAACTACGGCGACACGGCCACGGCGAAGTCCGACGAACTGCTCGAACATCTGCTGCTCGCCACACTTTCCGTCACGCTGCTGGTCGCTCTGTTCCTCGGGTGGCGCGAGTCGGGCGTGGTGCTCCTGGCAATCCCAGTGACGCTGGCGCTGACCATGTCGACTTTCTATTTCCTCGGCTACACCATCAATCGCGTCACCCTATTCGCACTCATCTTCAGCATCGGCATACTCGTAGACGACGCGATCGTGGTCGTTGAGAATATCGTGCGGCATTTCCGTCTCCCCGAAAACCAGAAGCGCCCCGTGAGCGATGTCACGGTGGAGGCTGTCGCGGAAGTCGGCAATCCCACCATTCTTGCCACGTTCGCGGTGATTGCCGCCGTGCTGCCCATGGCGTTTGTGCGCGGTCTCATGGGGCCATACATGCGGCCTATTCCGGTAGGCGCCTCGGCTGCCATGCTCTTCTCTCTCATGGTGGCATTTGTGGTGTCGCCGTGGGCGGCCATACGACTCCTCGGCAAGCATCTGGGTGGCGCTCATCTACTGGAGCCGGAACACGAAACTGGAGAACGCGCCTCTATCGCAAAGTGATGGCGCCTCTGATCGCGTCGGGACGCAATCGGCTTCTGTTCTTCATCGCAGTGGCCGCACTCCTGCTGATTTCGATGGCGCTGGTCCCCCTGGGCCTGGTGCGCGTCAAGATGCTGCCCTTCGACAATAAGAGCGAATTGCAAGTGGTCGTCAACATGCCGGACGGTACCCCGCTCGAGCAGACGCTCAACGTTACGCAGGCTCTGGGCGCAGAGCTTGCGCGCCAGCCGGACGTTCTCAACTACCAGCTTTACGCGGGCACGTCGGGACCCTTCAACTTCAACGGTCTCGTGCGCCACTACTACATGCGGCGCATGCCCAACCAGGCGGATATCCAGGTGAACTTTGTCCCTGCGAACCAGCGTAAACAGAGCCATGCGATCGCGCGGCGACTTCGCCCATTGCTTGTCGCCACCGGCAATCAGTACGGCGCACGCATCCAGGTGAGCGAGGTTCCCCCCGGTCCGCCGGTAATTCAAACGCTTGTCGCGGAAGTCTATGGTCCTGATCTCGACGGTCAGACGCGCGTCGCACAGCAGATCAAGTCGATCTTCCAGCACACGGCGGGAGTGGTGGATACGGACTGGTATGTCGAGGACCCGCAGCCCCGCCTCGCGGTTCAGGTGGATAGCGTGAAGGCGGCAGAACATGGCATCGCGGTCGCGGATGTTGCCCGTGCATTGGCGCTGGCCACATCGGGGATGGAGGTTGGCCTGCTCCATGATCCCAACGCCCGCGAGCCGATCCCCGCGGTGGTGCAACTGACGCGCCCGGATCGGTCGTCGGAACAGGCACTCGAGAACATGCATCTTCCGGGAGCCGACGGCTCGATGGTTCCGCTTCGCGAATTGATCACCATTGAGCATGACACCATCGAGCGCAGCATCTACCACAAGAACCTGCGCCGCGTGGTGTATGTCACGGGCGACGTAGCCGGCGCGGAAGAGAGCCCTGTCTACGCCATCCTGAAAATGAACCAGCAACTCGATCATCTCACGCTTCCTGCCGGCTACACGCTCAAGCGGTATAACGCCGACATGCCTGAGTCGAGCGATCACTATTCGATGAAGTGGGATGGGGAATGGCACATCACCATTGAGGTCTTCCGCGACCTTGGGCTTGCCTTCGGGACCGTGCTCATCCTTATCTATGTTCTCGTTGTGGGATGGTTCCGGTCCTTCATCGTGCCGCTCATCATCATGGCTCCCATTCCGCTAACGCTCGTGGGCATTTTGCCGGCACACGCGCTGATGGGCGCGTTCTTCACGGCAACCTCGATGATCGGCTTCATCGCCGGGGCCGGGATCATCGTGCGCAATTCGATCATCCTCGTCGATTTCATCGAACTGCGCCGCCGCCAAGGCGTGCCGCTGAGCCAAGCCGTCATTGACGCCGGGGCCATTCGCTTCCGTCCCATGCTGCTGACCGCCGCCGCCGTTGTGGTAGGCGCCAGCGTCATCCTCACCGATCCCATCTTCCAGGGCCTCGCCGTATCGTTGATCGCCGGAGCCGTGGCCTCTACATTTCTATCGTGGCCGACGATTCCCATTCTCTATTACATGGTTCACTCGCGAACCGAAACCCGAGTGACCAGCGCACCCGAAACCTATGAAGGAGTAGCTCAATGACCGTCGAACGTGGACTTCGCCTGATGGCAGGGGTAATGGTGCTCCTGTCGATTGCCCTCACTTACTACGTTTCCAATTACTGGATGTGGCTGACGGTATTTATTGGTCTCAACCTGCTGCAATCGGCGTTTACGAACTGGTGTCCGGCGATGTCAATCCTTCGCGCGGCTGGCTTGAAAGACGCCTGCTGCGGCGTTTCACGCGTGGGAAAGTAGCGAAGCTACTCACTTCGATGCGTGGCAGTGTAATCGAAACAGCGGAAGGGATTCATGGCTCGCTCAAACAAGACTCAATCGAACACAGCCCGCGACGATAATGTTCGAGCGCCGGTCAGCAGATTGTCTCAGGTCCGGAAGATGAATCATCTGAAGGACGAGGTCTATCGCGAGATGTTGCTGCTCGAAGTGAATCGCCCCGGTGCGGAGGTGGGGCTTGCCCTGGCTCTCCTGCGAGCCGTCGTTCAGTCTGATTCCTTTTCAGATCACCAGGACTTTGGCGATTGGCTAAAGGCCGTGTGTCCCCTGGGACTTCACATGATCGAAGTGTCTCTGGAAGAAGGTTCCAAATGCGATCTTGAGCGAACATAAAGAGCGGAAGAAAAGAAGGATTCGGACACGAAGTTGTGCAGCTTTAGCGTTATCTATACTGAGAGTGGTACCTTGGCGACAATGCGAACCGACATCATCCAGGCATCCGAGCTGTTGCAGAAAAACACCCCCGAAGCAATCGAACAGGCTATCGGACTTCTGCAGCATACCGTCTTTTCGTTCAGCATGAAAATGTGCGGACATCGTCAGGATGCAGAGGACACGATGCAGGAAGTCCTCTTTCGTTCACTCAAATATCTCACAAAGCTTGAAGGCCCAAACGCTTTGGCCGCCTGGCTCTACACAGTTACTCGAAACCGTTGCCATCGGATGAGACGAGGGCACCTTGAGGGCAACGAAAAGAAGCTTTCATTCGACGAATTGATCCCTGACGATGAAGAACTCAGGCGCCTCTTGCTCGTCGCAGACGGCGGTCCCGAGCGCGACGCGATCCAGGCTGAACAACACCATCTCCTGCATGAAGCAGTGTTGCGGCTACCCACACCGCTGCGAATGGTCCTTGTCCTTCAAGACATGGAGGAGCTGAGTTCTGAAGAAATCGCAAAGATCCTTCAACTCCAGACGGGGACCGTTCGGGTACGTCTCCACCGGGCAAGACTGGCAGTGAGGAAAGAAATGTCCCAACTCCTGAAGCGAATACCCGAGAAGACTGCTGAGAAAGTAGACGTCACGCAGAGGCCGAGAGAGTGCCGCGAATTGTTCGCGAATTTATCCGAATACCTGGATGCCAGGGTTGAACCACGAACTTGTGAAGAGATGAAGGCTCACATCGAAAGATGTCCGGCTTGCATTGCCTTTCTCAAGGATTTGCGTGCAGCTATCGATCGGTGCCGTACATTCGAAGTCGCATGCGACCCCCATGTAGCCCAACGCATGCGTGTTCTCATGAAAGAGGAATATCTGCGCCTGATTGGCAGTCCTGCGGGGAGACTGCCCGAGTTTTCCTCCCAGAGGTAGACTCTAAGGCCAAGCGGTGATGCGCATCACATCTCCCTTGCGCACGGGGCAATACGCTTTCATGTAGACCGCACAAGAAACTGCAGTGATGACGGCCAGGAGGGGCGACAAGTGAGTTCCGCCTCACCAGCGAGTCTCCCACGGGATATTTCGGAAATCCACATACGGAAGCAGCCCTTCACGGGATTACACGTGCCTTTGTTTCGGCAGGCCGGGCTTTTATCTGTCTCAATCTACCATTCACCCAATTCCTGACGATGATTCATGACGCCTGTGGCGAGATCTACGGTTTCAAAACGACGGTGGATATGTTCCACCTCAAAAAGAATGACTTCGGTCCCGAAGGGGACGGCGCTACCTCTGTTGGCCAATTCTACGAAAAGCGGCATTTGAGCAGATCATGTTCACGTAGGGCTACCGATTACGTTCCGCAACTCAGTGCTTAATTATTTAATCGCATTAACCGAAGTTCATTTTTGGGAATGCTTCTTTGCGGAGGACTCACATGGAAGTTCAAATCATTCAAGTTGAAGGCGTACAGTTCTCAATCAAGGCGCGAACTCATACGATCGTCTGCGATCAGCCCCAGGATAGTGGCGGTGCCGATGCCGGTATGACTCCGCCCGAGTTTCTTCTGGCTTCGCTCGGAGCGTGCGCGGCGTTCTACGCCGCCGAGTATCTGCGTACACGCCGCCTTGCGAACAGCGGTGTCAAGGTGGCTGTCACCGCCGAAAAGTTGAAGGGTCCAGCCCGACTCAGCAACTTCCACGTCCGCGTTGACAGTCCAGTCTGCCTGACCGCCGAGCAGCGTGAGGGATTGATCCGTTCCGTCGAGCATTGCCTTGTGAAAAACACTCTGCTCAATCCGCCGCAGATCGAAGTCGCACTCGAAGCCCCAGATCAGCAGGGCGTGGGCGTGGCATCTGAATGATATGGACAGGTTCTAAAGGAGGCTGAGATAGCCGAGACTCATGGACCATGCAATTGGCGGATGAGCGATGAAATGCTGGTCCCCATCGCGTCGCGATTCCGCACTCTGGGAGAACCTTATCGTCTCCGTATTCTCCAGCTATTGAAGCGAGGAGCGTTGACAGTAGGAGAAGTCGTGCAATCCTTGGATGGAAACCAGCCAAACGTCTCCAGGCATCTGCAAATCCTCTATCAAGCAGGTATTGTGGGTCGCAGACGCGAGGGGAGCAATGTCATCTATTCCCTTAACGACCCCACTGTCTTCAGGTTATGCGAGCTCGTCCATCGAAATAAGACAAGAGAGGGCGGGATTGCGCACAAGTGACGTTGCCCTCAAAATACGTATCCCACGGAGAGTTGGGTTAGCGAGATTCGCTCATCTCGTAGCCGTCCCGGCGGCGGGAATATGGAAATCAGTTTGTTGATTTCCATATTTTTTGCCGCCCGCTTCGGTTGTCACAGCCTCATGCCGCTGCTTTGAGTTGCTCAACGCTTCGTTTCTCCAGCCCACAACTTCGTCGGGCATCATGGTCTGCCGCCTGGAGAGTATCCCTTGGAAGAAGTGAAGCAACGCGAACGCGTCGCAGGGCATGGCATCCGTGGTGACGGGTTGAACTCGCCAGCCGCGTCCGGCTGGTTACCGGAGTTCGCTTCGACGCCACACACTTGGATACGCTGAGCTACGATCCGACCGATCTGGCGGACTATGGATAGAGACAGCTGACATCAGGTCATTGCCTTCGACAAAGAAGCGGAATTGACTCAGCAGATCTGTCCGCCAATCCAGCCTGATTTTATTTTCTCTCAGAAGAGTCCTGCTAACGCGCCAGGGTCAAGGACTGCTATTTGGCGTACTTTGCTGCGGCAATCCACTTGAGTGAATAGTCCGCTTCTCGTCAACTTGACCGTGGGGGTTCGCTCCTTCCGTCGGGTCGGCGCAAGTCTACGCGAAGGCGGTTTTTTCGTCCACTTGAACCAAAGCCTTTGCTAAACACAAGCCGTCTCGTTACTAATGCATTTCCCAATCAGGGCTCGGTAATTCAGAATGCGTTGGTTCGCTGTAAGTCTCTCCAAAAACAAAGAAAGCACCCCGATCAGAGCCGCATCTTGCTGACTCGCTAATCAGCTACTACTTGGCGCTTGCCGGCGGCACAATGCCGTTCATCCTCAGGTACTCCACCATCTGACCATAGTGATCATACCCGTGGGCTGCTGCAAAAGCGGCAATCGTAGCCCGCGTGCTGAACCCGTCGACCGGCTTGATGGCGACAAATGCATTTTCTGTCGTGATGGTTGCAATCGCCTTGTGCGCATAGACGAACGATGCTTCCAGTGCAGCCACCGCTTCGTCCTTCGTCGTAATGGAGCCGATTGCCTTCAAGTCGCGGTCAGGCTTAATGCCGCTCCAGCCGAAAAAGAAGTAGTTCGCCTGCGCCAGGTGCGTCACCTGTGCCACAAAGGTGCGCACGGTATCGAACTGCGTCGTCTGTCCCGTGGCAAAAATCCCTTGCGTCGGCACAAAACTGTATTTATCGGCTGGCATAGCCTTCGCCGCGCCCACTACCTGGAACTCCATCATGGAGAGCAAACCGTCCACCGCTTTCGCGGGGTCTTCCTTTGTACCCACTGGCGGCGACGGCGGCGGCCCACTCATCTGCGCCCGCATCTGCAAACCACCACTCACTATCACAGCAACCGCAAGAATCAGAGCACGAATACGCATTGTCTGTCCTCGATCCGAGTTCGTTTGAAGAGCGACCCCAGCTTACCAGACTTCCTGGCCGCCGTTCGAAAGCCGTGAAGGAGGTCTCCTACAGCATTGGATACAGTCAACCACCGCCGTTGTGGCTTTACTCCTGCTATCGAATTGTCGCGGCTCTTGGTTGCTCGAAAACGTGTCTACAAAACGGAGGAAATCTATGAAACGAGAAATCATTCCGGTCGAGCCACTGGCGACCTACCTCGAGAAGTACAGGGCGCCCGCTTCGATGGTGACCAAACACGGAGACACTATTTACGTCTCAGGCTGTCCGCCGTTCGATCCGAAAACCGGAGAGATTATCCGAGGGCCTATTGAGCGCCATACCGAGATCGTTTTAGACCAGCTTAAGCTTTGTGTCGAAACGGCCGGTTCCTCCTTGGAAAACATCCTGAAACTGAATGTCTACGTGACTTCAGTAGAAATGTTTCCTGCTGTTAACGAGGTCTACAGGCGTTACTTCCCGGAGAATCCTCCTGCTCGAATCTTTATCAACGTTCCCGCTTGGAATGGCGGCTTCGACATCGAGGTGGACTGTGTCGCCGCGGTTCTTTAGATCTGTCGATTGTCACTTTGATTGCCAATCTCCCGCTGCTCTATCCTGACATTGATCAACCGAACGTAAAGTCGAAGGCCTCAACGCCCGAATCAAGAAACTCGATTTCGAAATGTCGATCGGAGATCGGCGCGGGTTGTCGGATGAGTTGGTAGAGCCGTTGTTCGACGACAGTGCCGTTGCCTTGGCCGTCGATATCTACGCCATGTGCGGTTGCCGACGGCTGTCCACGCTCATTCTGTTGGGTCTGGAGGAGCGGCAGCATCTGATCTGGCTGCACCATCTTTAGACAGTTTGGCCGAGTCCTCAAGAATCATAGATTTTCCGCGTTTTAATGGCGCCCGTGGAACATTTTTCTCTAGGTTCCTTTTTTGCCCGCAAGTATGCTCGGATAGACCGCTCATGTCTGCTAAATTATTGATTTTAATGGCGTCCCCGACGGGATTTGAACCCGTGTCGGCGCCGTGAAAGGGCGCGACCAACTCGCAACATTAAGGCACTGCTGAGAACCAGAACGCATCGGAAAGAATCCTAGCAACATTAACGAACAGCTTAAGTGCTCCGCAACTGTCCGCAAGATCTCCTCGGCTGGAGGCGCTTGTTGTTGCGCGCCGGGCACCTGAGCGTCCCGCTGACTATTGCGCATATTGCGAGTATTTCGAGTATGTGTTAGTCTAGGCATTATGGCCATTGCAGCGAACGAACCGATCCCGCTCCCGAAGTCAGAGCAGCAACAAGTGCAGGACTTGGAAAAGCTGTTGCGCAGAGGCGTGCCTGCTCTGATCAGCCCTTCAGGGGAACGGATCGAACTTCCCGGCACTGTGGCCGAGGTCCTCAGAACGGCGGTGGAGTTCATGTCCCACGGCCAGACCGTCACGCTGATTCCGGATAATCAAGCGATTACGACACAACGGGCTGCCAACATTCTCGGAATGTCGCGTCCATTCTTCATCAAGCAGCTTGAGAGTGGTCTGATGGCCCACCATCGAATTGGCAACCAGCGCCGCGTTTATCTCCGTGACGTCCTGGAATTTGCCAAGAAACGCGACAAGGAACGTCTTGCTGCGCTGGACCTGCTGGCACACGATGCGTTCGACGCCGGCTTGTACGAGCGGAATGTATTCCCCGAAGGCGGCACGGACGAGTGAAGAGTGCTCGTCCCGTCGTCTTGGATGCGTGCGTCCTGATCCCAATGCCCTTGGCTGACACGCTGCTTCGGCTTGCCGCTGGGCCTCGCCTCTTTTTGCCGAAATGGTCTGATCAAATCATGGAAGAAGTAACCAGGACTCTTCAGGAGAACTTCGGCCTCTCTGCTCAAAAGGCCTTTTACCGCGAGAGCGAAATCAGACGACATTTTCCGGAAGCGTGGATCGATGGCTATGAAGACTTGATTCCCACGATGACAAACCACCCGAAGGACCGCCATGTACTGGCCGCCGCGGCGCAAGCAGGTGCGAAAATAATCGTTACCTACAACATTAAGAATTTCCCGCACTCCTCACTGACGCCGTATTCGATCACGGTACAGGGGCCATCTGCCTTTCTCAATGATCTCTATGATGCCGCGCCGGCAATGGTGATGCAGACGTTAGAAGATCAAGCCGCCGCTATCGGCAAATCAATGCCATATTTCCTTGCAAGACTCCAGATCAACGCCCCGGCCTTCGTCGAAATGGTCAGGCAAAAGCTTTAGCAGAAAGATGAAATCAAAGTACCCGAATGGTTTGACTCTATACTGGTCATCAAATGAACACACCTCGCCAAGAAGTTGGCGTCGCGGCCTACCTTCTCGGACACGGCCCATACCGTAGCCCTCGCCCAATCGACCTCCAATGGATGAGAATCCATCGATATCGGCGCTTGCTGGGCTCCAAATATGGAGATACCTGGTCTCCAATGCAAGACTACATCGATATCAACTACCCGCGCGCTGATACAAAGATCGACGAGCAAACATTTCCTTCGTTCTTTCGATTACTTAGTGCAGTAAATGAGGGACTAGTCGGTCTGGTCTTTGTGGATATCGAAGAGGAAATCGGACCCAGCCACTACTATGGCTGGGTCGCACACTCTCTGAAGGAGAGCGGAGCTCAAGTGGTGAATGCATTTTACGATTCGGAAAGCGTTCTGGAGGCGCACCTCTCGCAACATTTCGAAGGTCAAGCTTATATCGGTGATGTTAACGACGCCTCTGACTTCGTCGCATTCTATCCGGCCCTCAGTTCTAAAATCGCCCTCGCAGCGCTCAGAAGCCTACATCGCCACGCGGAAGGGTGCGAAAAGGTCACACCCAAAGAGATGTGGAACGCACTCTATGACCTCAAGGACCTCAACCCCTATGCTGCTGGCAGGGAGCCATTCATTCAGGAGGACCTTGTATTCGAGTGGGCAGAGCAAGTCAGAGCCATTGAGCTGCAAGCCCAAGTTGAACGGCGTAAGCACGAGCAATTATTCCGATTGGCCCCATGTATGGCTGGGTTGCTTGTCGACGAGTTCCCAGCAGCAAGCGTGAAGCCAGAAGCGCCGAAGAGTTGGCATGGGCAGAGGTGCGAGTCACATCGGAACTCTCATTTGAGAAGATCGCGGAAGGTCAAAACGTCGCCTACATGCGTCAGATTCACGGCTACGTAGTCTTTGCGGACATTCGAATAAAGGAGACCATCACGTTCTATCTCTATCGATTGCCGAACGAGGCCAAAGCCAAGGAACGAAGTTCGAAATCATTTTCCCTTCGAGACCGACTGAGCCGCGAACTTGAAGCAAAGTGGAACGCTCTCTTCCAACGTACGATTTAGTCATGCCCTTCCGGTAGGTCCAAGAAAGGAGAGCAATGGTCGGACCGGACCATGAACGAGTCAGTTTTCCCGCCCAATTTCCGTATTGCCTATCATCTCGGTTGAAGCGAGACCGGTTTGATCGAGCAGTGATTGTACTCTGCCCCTGATCTCATCCCTGATTGCGCGGACTTCCTCCATCGGGCGGCCTTTGGGGTCACTGAGCGGCCAGTCATCGCGACGCAGCCCGGGCACATAGGGGCACTTATCGCCGCAGCCCATGGTGATGAGCAGTTGTGCGTCCTTTGCCAGTTCTTCCGTCAATTTCTGGGGTTGGGCGGTGCTGAGGTCAATGCCGATTTCTTGCATTGCTGCCAGTACCTCCGGGTGAACACGCTGGCCGGGATCCGTTCCGGCGGATGCGGCCTCAGCCTGTTGCCGATCGGCAAGTTGGTTAAAGAATGCAGCTGCCATTTGCGATCGGCCGGCATTATGAACACAGGCAAAGATGACTTTATACACTCTGTTTCTCCCGTATGAACGTATTGACGCTTGCAGTCCAAGTCTGACTCGCCATCTGGACAGGGTCCCATGGACTGCTCAGCGGCGGGGTATAGCTTAGATCGAGATCCGAGACTTGGTCGACCGTCATTTCGTGAAAATTGCCGTCGCGAATACATCGAGACGCTTCGAAACCTCGGCGCCCCAGCATCCCACGAGCTGCGCGCCAAGCAAACGACCAGTGCTTATGTCTCCGGTCACTTGTATGCGTATCGGAGTGGCGCCGGGGTAGTAGGCCTTATGGTCGTTTATCGTGCTTTTGGTTGAGAAAGCATCGAACCCTTCGCGAGACGCCTCATCGTGTCGAAGACCCGTGCGCGCGATTACCAGATTGAATACCTTGACCACCTGGGTTCCGAGTGAACCTGCGAACTCTCGATTGCCTCCCAATGCATTCTCCGCCGCAACGCGCCCCTGCTTGTGAGCAGTTGTGCCGAGAGGCAGATACGTATTTCGATTCAGGAGTCGATGGAATGTCTCTCCACAATCGCCGGCGACGTAAATATCCGGCAGATTACTCTCCATCTTTCGGTTCACTTTAAGAGCGCCTCTGATCCCAGTCCCGAGGCCAGCCTCCGCCCCAAGAGCCGCGTTCGGCTTTACACCGACTGCGACCAAGGCCATTTCGCACTCGTCTTCGAAATCGTTACTACCCGAAACCCGGAGGCCGTCGGCTTCCTGGGAAATCCGGTGGACTTCGACGCTGGTCCGGACCTTCACGCCATTACGTTCGAGTTCCCCACCTACAGCTGCCCCGAATTCCGCATCCACTGTGGGCAGGACGGTAGGTGTACGGCTTGCAACGGTTACCTCGATGCCGCGATGCGTCAGCGCATCTGCCATCTCCAGTCCGATGTATCCAGCCCCAACTATCACCGCTCGGCGTGGTTGGGCGGTCTCCAAATAACGATGAACGGTGAAGCTGTCATGCATTGTGTGAAGGGGAAAGACGCCTGGAGATTGCCAACCGTGGATAGGAGGCTCGACTGGGCCGGCGCCAGTTCCAATGACAAGCCTGTCATAGGGGAGGGTGAGGAAGTCTTCACTCGCAGTACGGACATCGACGGACTTGGAATTGGGGTTGATGCGGGTCGCCCGATGACCACGGCGTATCTCGATGCCCTCGAATTCAGTTCGATGAGCGAGGATTCGCCAATCGGGGGTTTCGCCGCTTAGAAAAAACGGCAATCCACAGATGCTGTAGTTGGGGAAATCATCCGACAGCAACACTGTGATTTCCGTTCCAGCTTCCAGCTCCCGTGCGCGAAGAGCCGCACTGATACCCGCATCGCTGCCACCGATGATCAGCAATTTCATCTGGCGCCTATTTCTTTCCGATACTATCGATTTCCTTTTGCAAGGCGAAGGTGTCGAGGGATGAAAGGGGAAGGCAAAGAAACAGGCTGATTCTTCGGTCCAATGTAGCGAATGCCTCTTTGAAAGCGCGCTCGATCTCCTCAGGCGTTCCGGTAACAGCCGCTGGATCGGGGACGCCCCAATGCGCCGTCATTGGTTGACCCGGCCATAAGGGACAAACCTCTTTGGCCGCGTTGTCGCACACAGTAAAAACAAAATGAAGCGGCGGTGCACCCGGCTCCGCGAACTCGTCCCAGGATTTGCTACGCAAATCCTCCGTGCTGAGACGAGCCGCCTCGATCTGCCGAAGGGCTTCCGGCCGCACGAATCCTGCCGGATGGCTTCCAGCACTGTGGGCAGTGAAATTCGGGATGCCCTTCCTTCTCATGATCGCCTCAGCCATGATGGAGCGGGCTGAATTCCCAGTGCAGAGAAACAGAACGTTGTAGCGCGACATTCTTCACAGTCCTTTCGGCAACCAACGAAGCGCGAGCATCGTACGGTCATCACTCGGTTGGGCACCACTTGTGAACTCGGCGATGCTGTTGTGGATTTTGCCCAATATCTCAGGCAGTGAGAGCGTGCCCTGGGGACCTAGCTTTTCCAGCACTCCTGCTAAATCGAACTCAGTCCCGCTGAGATCGTTGGATTCTGTAATCCCGTCTGAATACAGAAGCAGAGTGCTTCCAGGACGAATGCTTTGCTTTTCAGCGGTAAACTCCGTAGCGCAAAACATCCCCAGCGGGAGGTTGGTTCCCGGAATGAATCGTACCGTCCCTCCTTCCACAAGAACGACAGGCGTGTGCCCAGCGTTCACCAATTCGACCGTTCCGCGTTTGTCAGCCTTACCCAGAACCAAGGTCGCAAATTGGGTCGGAAGGGTGCTCTCGCAAAATGTCCGGCTGACCATTGTCAATACCTCTGCAACGGTCCGCTTCGAAGGCAACAGCGCCCGAAGGGACGCATGCAAATGCGACATCAGGATTGAAGCCGCAACGCCCTTCCCCGAGACATCTCCCAACGCAAAGTAGAACTCATCGGCATTCAATGAGATCAGATCCACATAGTCGCCGCTGACGAATCCTTCCGGCTCATACGTGAATGCCGTCTCCCAATTGCTCAAACAGCAGCGCTGAGAGGGAAGCAGACTCAATTGCACCTGGCGCGCAAGCTCTAACTGTGCCTGCAGCCCGGCGTCGACCTGGAATGCTGTCGTCATTCCGAGTTGTATGCGGCATCCTGGGTTGGCTTAATGGCGTACACTTTCACGCTTGCCGCTGCTGCATTGACGTCGTACTCAGACAGAAGAGTCTTCAGTTCGTCATGCAATGAGGTCGAAATATCGACTGCCGGCGAACAGCAAGCCTCTTCGATGACCTGGAAGGGATTGGACGCGTCCATTTTGGGCGAGCAGCAACCGGCCTGGTTCTCCACTTTCGCGTATGCATTCAGGTCTGCGCCGCTGTCGACGATTTCGACGTGTTCAAATCCAGCCTCAAGGAGTCCGGTGCGGTAGTCTTCGATCAGAATCGCCCCGGCAATACAACCAACGTAAGCTGCAACGCTGCTCGCGATGGACTCGGGAAGTTCCTTCTTCAACGCAATGTCGCTCACAGCCACCCGTCCGCCAGGCTTAAGGACGCGGGAGATCTCGCGGAAGACCGCTGTCTTGTCGGGCGCCAGATTGATGACGCAGTTCGAAATGACGCAGTCGACCGACGCATCCGGCAGCGGAATCCGATCAATGGTTGATTCGTGGAACTCTACATTTGTGTAGTTGCCTGCCTCGGCGTTGGCGCGTGCCCGCTCGACCATGGCCGGAGTCATATCAATGCCGATTGCCCGGCCTTCCGGTCCAACCATCTTCGACGCGAGAAAAACGTCGAGGCCTCCGCCCGAGCCAAGATCGACCACGACTTCTCCAGGTCGAATGTGAGCCGTCGCGGTCGGATTGCCGCATGACAAGCCCATGTTGGCTTCCGCGGGAATCGAGGTGAGTTCTTCGGGTGTATAGCCGAAAGCCTCCGCAACAGCCTTCACGCCCGCATTCTCAATCGAAAGCGAGCTCTCGGCCACCGCGCCGTACTTCGATCGTACCGATTCAAGAATCTGTTCAGTCATTCTTGCTCCTGAATATATCTGCAAAAGCGACTATATGCCTTGCCAATATATTCGTCAAGGCGTATAAACGGATCATGAGGACAAGATCCGCTCCGTTCAATATGGAGCGCTTTTTCCAGGCTTTGGGCGACAACACCCGGCTCCGCCTTCTCAACCTGATGGGGGATCAGGAGATTTGTGTGTGTTATTTCGTCGAGATTCTGGATCAACCCCAGCCTAAGATCTCGAGGCACCTGGCTTATCTTCGCCGTGCAGGCATCGTCGAAGCCAGGCGAGACGGCAAGTGGATGCACTACCGCATCGTCATGCCGCCGAATATCGGCGCCTCCCAGGTATTGCGCCAAACACTTTCATGGTTAAAAGAAGAGCGCGACATGCAGGCTGACCGGGCGCGGCTTTCCAAAGCCTGCTGCAGCCCGGCAAAGTTCGCGGCTCTTCAGGGCGCGCCTCTACCCGCTCCGGTTGATTGTCCAGTTGCACCCGAGGTGAGATAAGCATGTCCACGACACCGTTTACGCAGGGGCGGATCTGCGCTCCATTGCAGCGCAAGAAGCTCTCGTTTCTTGACCGCTTCCTCACGCTCTGGATATTTCTGGCAATGGCGATCGGAGTGGCAGCCGGCCACTTCGTCCCGGGTATTGCGGGATTCGTAAACCGGTTTCAGTCGGGAACGACAAATATCCCGATCGCCATCGGGCTGATCATCATGATGTTCCCGCCGCTGGCGAAGGTGCGGTACGAAAAGCTGGGCGAAGTCTTTCGCAAAAAGCGGATACTCGGGCTGTCGCTCGTCCAGAACTGGCTCATCGGTCCAGCGCTCATGTTCCTGCTTGCGATTGTGTTCCTGCGAGGGGAACCTGCCTACATGCGCGGCCTCATCCTGATTGGAATCGCGCGTTGCATCGCCATGGTGCTTGTGTGGAATGAGTTGGCGAGCGGTGACACGGACTATGCGGCCGGCCTGGTCGCAATCAACAGCGTGTTCCAGGTGTTGTTCTACAGCGTCTACGCTTGGGCGTTCATCACGGTGCTTCCGAAGTGGTTTGGTCTTCAGGGATCCATCGTGCAGGTGGGTATCGCTCAGATTGCGCAGAGTGTAGCAATCTACCTCGGCATTCCCTTTGCCGCTGGGATGATTACCCGCTTCACCCTCATTAGAATCAAGGGCGAGGAGTGGTATCGTACGCGCTTCATTCCCCGGATCAGCCCCCTCACGCTCGTTGCCCTGCTCTTCACCATCCTGGTGATGTTCTCTTTGAAGGGCGATCTCATCGTGCGCCTGCCGCTCGACGTAATCCGGATTGCCATCCCGCTGGTCATCTACTTCCTGATCATGTTTCTGGTCAGTTTCTGGATGGGCAAGCGGCTGGGTGCAAACTACGCACAATCAGCTACCCTCTCGTTCACAGCCGCGGGGAACAACTTTGAGCTCGCGATCGCCGTTGCCGTAGCAGTTTTTGGTCTCAATTCCGGCGAGGCGTTCGTGGGCGTTGTTGGGCCGTTGATCGAGGTTCCGGCCCTCATCAGTCTTGTGAATGTCGCATTCTGGATGCGCCGACGCTATTTCGCTTCTGACAATCGGGACTTCATGGTACATCCTGTCGAGGACGCTCCTTGAGCTCTCCGTGGCGGTCTTCTGGGGTCGCCTCGCTGCGTTCTTTAACTACGGAGTAAACTGCTCAGACAGTGGCTCTGTAGGCGCGGCCCTTTTCGATGGCGGAGAACGGCTTCCACTCACTCAGTGTGCAGGATCCGCTGGCGATCGCTTCTTTCAGTCGCTCAGTATCCTGCCTCAACTGTTTCTCACCTTCGAATAGTACCCGCAGGAAGTCGAAGAGCCGCCTTTTATCAGTGGTCTTCGCGTTGGCAAGGCGATAGAAGACCCTGTAGCCGTCGCGGCGGTCCAGTACCATTTCGCATCTCTTCAGGTACGCCAAGTGTCTGGAGATATTCGGTTGCGAGTTCTCTAAAACGTACTGAATATCGCAAACGCAAAGTTCTCCGTGAAGCAACAGATTCACGATTCGTAGCCGATTCGCATCCCCAAGCGCTTTGAAAACTGTTTCGACTTGCAACATGGCGAATCGCCTCTCCGAAACACATGTATGGGGGCACTCAAGAACGACCAAAGACCGTCCTGCGAGGGTACTTGAAGATTACCATTGCCTTCCAATTGACGGTTGGAAATTGGAGAGGAACTTCAATTCACGCCATTTTCACAATCAAAGTCGTATTGTGTTTATCTGCGTAGGCGCATAGACAATTGCAATTCGTCCCGTGCGGCCTCAATTCAAGTTCGAGCCAGGTGGCCCAATGCGTGCACAAATTGCTTTCGCCGCGAATCGGGTCGTAGCCGGCAGACCTCACAAATCCAAGGATGGTGAACGAAATGAATCTGAGACGTTTGGCTGCGGTGGTACTTGCAACTTGTTTTACTTTTCTTGCAACAGGCTGTAATGGCAAGCATTATGGTGAAGATGGCAAGCCGGAAGAAGTCAAATTCGAATCAAATTCGAATACTCGGTGGCTTGCTGCCGCCGGAAGTACATTTATCGAACCGCTTATCGATCGGTGGGACAACGACTATGCGAAGTCTCATCAACTGCATATCAATTACCTCCCGGTTGGTAGCGGCGGTGGAATTGACCGTCTCCGTAAGGGATATGGGGCATTCTCTGTAAGTGATGCTCCGCTCAGCGACGATCAACTCCAGGGTCTCCCTCCAATTGTGCAGTTCCCTGTTACCGCGGGCCCAGTCTGTGTCATCTACAACCTTCCCGGTCTGAAGGCGCCACTTCGGCTCAGCGGCAAGACGCTAGCCGGAATCTATGCGGGCGAAATCCTAAATTGGGGGGATGCCGCCATTGCCCATGACAACCCTGGCGCCGCGCTGCCTCATACATCAATAATTGTCGTGCATCGCCAGGATGGCAGCGGAACGACGAGCATTTTCACAAACTATCTCTCGGCGGCTAGCCCAACTTGGAAGACCAAGATTGGCCAGGGTCTCTCGGTGCATTGGCCGAAAGGGACCGGTGCCGACGGCAGCAATGGCGTTCTCAGCATGGTGCAGGGAAATCCTGGAGCAATTGGATATGCCGAACTGTCATACGCGAAGCTGGCTAAAATGCCGGTGGCATCGATCGAAAATCGTGCGGGAGAGTTTGTGGAACCCACCCCTGCGAGTGCGTCTTTGACGGTGAATGCTGCTATCGATCTCCTCGCCAAGGATCTCCGGACCCCCATTGTCGATCCTCCACCCACCGCCAAAGGCGCATATCCCATCACCGGCTTATCCTTCATCTTGATCCCGAAAGACAACAAGGGCATCGTAGGAGACCAGAAAGCACTGAGGGATTACATCGCCTATGCGCTCACGACGGGGCAGGACGTGGCGGAAGAACTCTCATATGCGAAACTGCCGCCTCCGGTTCAACATCAGGGCCAAGCGCTTCTCTCGCAACTGACGCAAGACGGTCAGCCTATTCCATAACTGAGCGAACAGCGGGTGGTTTGCCGGTGCGGTACCTCAAGCCGGTGGACCCCTCTCTTTGCAAGTTGATCAGGGGGTGACGATGGCAAAGCCGCGAGTCCACTTCGAGGCGGCGCTTGACGGCCTGCGAGAACAGTTCCGGGACATCGGCCGCAACCTAGAAGAAATTATCGACTTGGCCGTGCGCTGCTATTTTCTGCAAGCGCCGGCTCTGAGTTCGGATGCCTTATCCCTGTCAACAGAGATCAATCGCTCCATTCGCGACAGTGACGAAGTTCTGCTTCAGTTGTTGTCGAGTAAACGGTTGAACCCGGTAGATACGCGTCATCTCATGGCGTACATCAAGGTCAATGTCCTCCTCGCAGAGGTCTGCGCGTTGGCGGTGCTCACGGCAGACTCGAGCCTCTCATTCAACTGCAACAGAATAGATTGGCCGGACAATATTCCTAAGCTGGGTATCGCGGCGTGCGGACAAATACGCACAGCGATACAGGCGCTTTCGGATGCGGATGGCAGCTTGGCAGCGATGGTTATAGACGGTGCTGACGTGATTGCGATGTTGGAGAACGATGCATGGATACATCTAGTCGAGAAGATTAAGTCTTCGCCGGCAACGATCGACAAGGCGCTCTCAGCTTTGATGATTGTCAGAAATCTGGAAAAGATTGCAAATCACGCAAAGTCCATTGCAGGATGTGTTCTCTTTTGGATGGAAGGAACCGAGATGCTCGAAGGATACCCACTGATCGAACCCCGCGACATGGCGATTGAACGTTGGCCCCGAAGGCGCTCTAGTTGATTCTCTCCGCATAAGTACACTCAAATTGTCTTGTGAGCCGGTAAATTATTGAAATGAGTGGCGTCCCCGGAGGGATTCGAACCCTCGTTGCTGCCGTGAAAGGGCGCGACGAACTCACAACATTAAGGCACTGCTGAGAACCAGAACGCATCGGAACGAATCGTAGCAACATTAACGAACAGCCTAAGTGCTCCGCAAGTGTCCGCGATCAAGATACACCAAAAATGTGTCTCCACTGTTCGTGCCACCCTCCGTGGGAGCCTAAGCACAACGCTGGCAGCGGCGCTATCCCTGTCCTGTGCGATCTGCACGGAGGACACAGATTTCTTCGGAACCGGAGTTGCGGTCTGGACGTCAGATCGGGTCGAAATCTTCCTGAAAGAGCAGTCCGAACGCAACGAACTGGGAGAGATCTAGTGATTTGCCCTTCACTTCGTTTCTCTGAGGTCAGTCGCGTCGACGGACGAGCCCACTTGAGTGCTAGATCGGCGGATTTTGAGCTTTCCTTGGAAGACTGTATGTAAGGAGAATGGTGGCGTAATCAAGCGTGACCTTAGGTGGCTGAATGACTGTAAGTTTGCGAAGTTCATGTCAAGTGGGAAAAGCAGATGTGCGTACTATAACAATGCCGCCATACGGCTGCAAATATCGTTTTTTGTGCTGCTTGGGGCCACGTTCATGGCCGGGTGTTGCCCTGCCAACCGGTACTAAAACGACCCGTTGATTTGCAAGTCCTCTATATATCGTGTCCCGATATAAATATGAGATCTAAATCTCAGCTTCCCAGCTCCGATCCTCTTCTCACTGCCTTGGCCGAATTTCGTTTTGAGCTCCGCAGTTTTTTGCATTTCAGTGAACGCACGGCTGTGGATGCGGGCGTGCACCCACAGCAGCATCAACTCCTTTTGCAGGTCGCGGGGGCCCCTACCGGGAAGACTGTCACCGTTGCCTACGCGGCAGAGCGCCTGGGGTTGAAGCACAATAGCACAGTCGAACTCGTTGATCGGTCGGAGCTGGAAGGTCTTCTCGTACGAACAGAGGATGCTTCTGACAAACGCCGCGCTATTTTGCAAATTACGCGTAAGGGTCGGAACCTGTTGGGTCGGCTGACAGAGAGTCATGCACGGGAGTTGAACGAACTTGGGCCTCGATTAGCACAGGTGCTGAAGCAGATAAGTTTCCATGCAGATGCGAAATCAACCTCGGAGATCGAATGAAGTCCAGACCATCTGCTCTTCGCGATTTCACTGTAGATCGCCGCGTATGGATGCTGTCGGGTGTTGCTCTCGTGATTGGGACCGGCGCAGCAGCTTTGGCCGTGCTCTTGCTCCGAGCGATCGCAATTGCAACGAATCTCTTCTATTACCATCGGCTGAGTCTGGCCATGGTTGGTCCGGCGCGATCGCCGCTGTCGAGATGGCTGATGCCGTTGATTCCGATCGTCGGCGGGCTGCTCGTAGGGATCATGGCGCGCTATGGGTCAGACAAGATCCGCGGACACGGAATTCCCAAGGCCATCGAGGCGATACCGTTGCGCGGCGCGCGTGTAGACCCCATGGTCGCACTCCTCAAACCACTTTCAGCTGCAATCGCCATCGGCTCGGGCGGCCCGTTCGGCGCTGAAGGGCCGATTATCATGACCGGCGGACCCTTCGGTTCGCTAGTTGCTCAGTGGCTCAAACTGACGGATGCCGAACGAACAACGCTGCTGGTGGCCGGCGCCGCTGCGGGGATGTCAGCAACATTTTCGGCACCGTTAGCGGCAATTCTTCTCGCTGTGGAACTGCTGCTCTTCGAGTGGCAGCCTCGATCACTCGTGCCGGTCGCGTTGGCAAGCGTGATGGCGGGAGCCTTGCGGATCAGCTGGCTCGGAGCGGGACCTCTATTCCCTGTGGATTTCCACGCGTCAATTCCCTTGCCTCGGACGTTGCTCGTAGCCGGTCCATTGGGAATCCTGGTGGGCTTAGCGTCGGCCGGACTTAGCAAATTGATGTATGGTTTCGAGGATGGGTTTGAGCACATCTGCGGACGCCTTCGAATTCACTGGATGTGGTGGCCCGCGATTGGTGGCGTTGGAATTGGGTTGGGCGGTTACTTCTTTCCGCGTGGCCTGGGCGTTGGATATGACAACATCGCGGAGTTGTTACGTGGCAATGCTCCTGCCGGCCTGCTTCTGGGACTGCTAGTCGCCAAATCATTGATGTGGGCGTTTTCTCTCAGCTCGGGTACGTCCGGTGGTGTCTTGGCACCACTCTTGATGATTGGCGCTGCGCTCGGTGATCCGAACGTGCCGATCGAAGACGTAGCCGGTGCGGTGAAGGAACTGATCGGCGAGGGCAAGGTGAAGCACTTCGGCATGTCGGAGGCAGCCGTGCAGACCATTCGCCGTGCGCACGCTGTCCAGCCGGTCACCGCGGTGCAGAGTGAGTATTCGCTCTTCTACCGCGGCCCGGAAGCCGAGCTTTTACCCGCCCTGGAACAGCTTGGTATCGGCTTTGTTCCATTCAGTCCGCTGGGCGCAGAGTTTCTCACGGGCAAGATCGACGAGAACACGAAATTCGATCCGACTGACTTTCGCAACATGGTGCCGCGCTTCACAGCCGAGGCACGCAAAGCCAATATGGTGCTGGTCGACCTGGTCAAGAGCGTGGCGAGTCGTAAGAGAGCGACGCCGGCACAAATTGCGTTGGCATGGCTGCTCGGCCAGAAGCCGTGGATCGTGCCCATCCCCGGAACCACCAAGCTGCATCGGCTCGAGGAGAACCTCGGAGCAGCAAACGTAGAGCTTAGTGAGGCTGACCTCAAGCAAATCGATGAAGCATCTTTCAGCATGAAACTCGAAGGAGCTCGCCTTCCTGAAGCTGTGTTGAAGATGACGGGGCTCTGATCATTTTCTCTTTCAATTGCACAGATTGGCAGCACCGGAAGTCGAAAGGCAAAGGACTACGAAATGAAATCGAAGTTGATCGTCCTGGGACTATCTCTCTTCATCTTGAGTGTTCACGCGGCCGTTGCTCAGGCGAATCCTGCAGGCGCAGCGGCAGCGCCAAATTCAGCCGCAGCACCAACGGTTCAAACGCACTACGGCACCGTGCGCGGCGTGGCAGAAGGAGATGTTTCGAGCTTCAAGGGCATTCCCTTTGCTGCGGCTCCCGTCGGTGAATATCGCTGGCGCCCACCGCAACCGTTGTCCGCATGGCAAGGCGAGCGTGATGCCAGAAAATACGGGGCCGACTGCTGTCTCCATCGCAACCTTTTTTGCGCCCACAGGAATTACACCTCAGTCCTATCGATTGGATTCCGATAAGGGTTTGCAGCCACATAGCGTTTCCGTTGATGCCGTGTCCTATCGAGGGCGAAATGCCGTTCGAGTGAGGTCGCTTCCGATCGGAGACGCTGTCTATGATCCACAGAAGTCTGGGACAGGAGGCGGCATCGTCGTTCTCGATGGCTCCTCATTCCATAACGGAGTCATAGAAGCAGATGTTGCGGGAATGCCTCAGGCCAATGCACCTGCTCTAGCACGCGGGTTTGTGGGGATTGCGTTCCGCGTGCCGCCCGACGCTTCTAGGTATGACTACGTCTACATACGCCCTGATATGGAGTGACCTGTCAACCCCTGCACATTCGTGGTGTTGTTTTTGTCGTTGCTTTTGCCGTTGATCGAGGACAGGGCCAGCAGCAGCCGGGGCAGGTTTGAGCGACGATTGATCAGTCTGATATTCGCGGGTCGGAACCGCATGGTCATGATCCGTCGGGAGCTGCCTCGGACTAGTGTCGCGAGTCCGGCTGAGCCTGTCGCATAGGGCGTTCGAGGATTCTCCTTCGTGCTTGCCCTGGCTGCGGCTGGCGCTGTCTTCGAATTGGTTGACGCTGTTCATCCGGTTCGAGGTTTTTGTTTTTTCCTTCTTAGGAAAGTTTTTGCTTTTGTTCTTGCTGTTGCTTTTTGCCGGTCATGCCGCCATGGCCCGCCTAGCGGCGGCTTCCGTCTTCACGCCGATGGCCCAGATAAAGCCCAGCAGTTCGCGCCCCACTGCGGTCGTGATCTTGCACTGCTCCTTGCCCGCAGCGGCCAGCCTGGCGTAGCGCTTATGCAAGCGCAGTTGCGCCTTCCAGGCCATCTCCTTGATCTCCTCCGGCACGCCTTCTTGCCGCTTGCGCAACGCCGGTCCCACGGCCGGCCTGAGCCGGTAGCTCCAGGCCGCTTCGATAGCAATGCGCCGCAGATGCGCGTTGCCCGTCTTGGTAATCGCACCGCGTTGCTGCCGGCGGCCGCTGGAGTTTTCACTGGGCACTGCGCCGCTGTAACCCATCAGCTGCCGCGCGCTCTCAAAACGCGAGATCTGACCCAGCTCGGCCACCACCGTCACTGCCGAAATCTCGGCGATGCCGCGCAGCGCCTGCAAGCCGCGAATCACTTCCTGCATCCCAGCCGGAGCCAGCTTCACCGCCTCCCGGATCGCCTCCTCCAGCCGCTTGACCCACTCGGACATGTGCTCGACCTCATGCAACAAGTCCAGCCGCGTCCACTCCTGCGCCGCCTGCTCGTAACTCAGCTGCCGCACCCAGGCCATATAGGGCTGGCTCCAAACCTTGACTCCGGTTACCGGACGACGCCCCGTGCGCAACAGAAACTTACTCAGCCGATGCCGTGCCCTCAACTGATCCTGCTTGGCCGCCTCGCGGGTTCGCACCAGATCGCGCAACGCCTCGGCGCTGGCATCCGGCACCCACACCCCAGTTAAATCACCCGCGCGATGACAGCGCGCCAGCTTGGCCGCATCCCGCCGGTCTGTCTTCACCCGGTCGCCGGCCTTGACCGGAACCAGCGTCGGCGCCACCACCGTGCACTCCACGCCCAGCTCGGTTAACTGCCAATACAGAACGTAGCCCGTCGGGCCCGCTTCGTAGCAGGCTCGCAAATGCTCCCCTGCGCCCAGCTTGCGGATCAGCTTCCGCACCGACTCGGCGCGGTTCGGGATCACCCCAAGGCCGCGCACTTCCCCATCCTGCTCGGCAACCGCGACCGCGATCGTCTCGGCATGGACATCCAATCCCAAAAATCGTACCTTCTTTTGCATGGCCGGTTCCTCTCCGCTTGTGGCTCTGCACTGTGTTCTGCAACGAATCACAGCCTAACCCACGACCAACGCACTGGAACCGGTCACTCCATGATGACTACGAACGGGCGCGCTGACGATCAGGAACGGCGAAACCACTCGACGCAATACGCGTCCTTTCCCGACAATGAATGGTTGAAATTGCGCACCGAGTCGCCGGGGAAGTACGAATCGTACGTGGACCTGGCGCCGGGCGAGTGGACACACCTCAAGATCGAAGTTAGTGGCGTCAAGATGCGGCTCTACGTCAACGGAGCGGCAGAGCCAACGCTGCTAGTGAATGATCTTAAGTTGGGCGATGGCAGTGGAGCAGTCGCACTGTGGATTGGGGTTGGGACCGAGGCCTATTTCGCCAACGTTAGGCTGATTCCCAAAGGTTCATGACGAGAAATCGATCGATTTCCCAAGGACGGTAAAAGGCCTAGTCAGAACAGGGCGCTTTCGCATTAGGACTCCTCGAATGCGCAACTGACAAGCATTTCGGAACTAGTGAGCACGGCGGGGCAGAGGTCGTGGGTTTGATATGGGTTCGATATGGAATGTCTACGATCGAGAGCGTACCTCGCCCCCATTCATCGAGTCGGGCAAACCTTTCGCCATACTCTCGAATCAGAAATGTTGTGCAAGAGCGCTTGCCGCAGATCTTGTGTGAACGTGACTTTCCAGGAGATCAAGATCCCTCTGGATAGACCGCGCAACATCATCGCTTATGGCCGCATCGTTGCGGAGCTGGATCAAGGACTCGCGCCACTTGCAGAGTCTCCAAAAGCAGGGCATCGCGCTCTATCCCACTTACGGCTTCATCGCCTTCGACTTCTTCAATCGGCAGCGGCTCGAAGACGCCGCTCATAGACCGACAACAACTCTGTCACGACTGCCGTATCGAAACGTTCTTGTACGCGCCGCCGGTTCAAATCGCGGAGAGCTCCCGCCAGGCCGGTCGAAACCGCATCCATCGCGAAGCCCCGCCGCAACATACTTGCGCAGATCAGTTTCGACCAGCACCGCATGAGTCAGCGTGCCCGCCATCATACAGACTCGCGACGGTGTGCCCGGATCGTCGAGCTGGTCCAAGACAGCCGTGAAAAACGCGCGTATAGCCCTTGTGAGCACACGTCGATCCGGGCATTGCGGGAAAAATCTGTAGCGGAAGATCCGACAAAGATGCTCTTTTCGGAGTTCTTCTTTATCCGCAAAGAGCACGGTCTGAATCATCATTATTCCGTAAGCTATTGATTGTATTGGCATCCCCGACGGGATTTGAACCCGTGTTATCGCCGTGAAAGGGCGATGTCCTGGGACAACATTAAGGCACTGCTGAGAACCAGAATGCATCGGAATGAATTCTAAGGAACAGCAGCGAACAACTTAAATGCTCCCCAACTGCTCCGCAAACAGAATCGCGCAACTGGCGCTCAGCCGAAATCATTCTACTCCCCGGAGTGCCCCATGTCAGCTTCTTCCGTACGCGACCTCGAATCCGCAGCTAAGGCTCAATTTGTTCGCGCTCAAAAGGCAGAACAAAAGGCTGAAGACATCCAGCACGCTCTGAATCTGATGCTCAACCTCGGATTTGAACGATTCCACACGGCACTGACCATGGACGGAGCTGTACACCAGTTCGAACTGGGAACCGTCCGGAATCTTCCCGCGCATGATGAGATTGATTGGTCGATCAACCCGAAGAGAACACGCAACCGGCGAATCGTGCTCTGGCGAACCATGTTCCCCGGAAAGCACCAATATGCATCGGTATTCGAAGATGCCGAGTTCAGATCACTGCCGAAGCACCTCGAGGCCGGAAATGAACTGAGAAGTCTCCTCGAAGCAGCGATTGAGAAGATCCCGATTGGTAGGCCATCACTGGTAAAGGGCGGACCTGCTCGGAATCGATAATTGGCCAGGCTTCCGTTGGATCGCATATGAACCGATCGCCGACAATTTGACAGATGTCAAAATGGGATTTTGATCCGCATGAGCGAACTGATTGACCCCCGGCAGCAGGGACCCGACGAAGCCGGATTTACTGAAATCGTTCGTCTGATCGGAGCCTCTCGGCAGCGGGCGATGCAGGCGGTGAATACCGCCCTGATCGATCTTTACTGGCAGATCGGTGAGATCATCAGCCGCCGCGTGGCCGCGGCCCAGTGGGGCGAGGGTGCCGTGGACCACTTGGCCACCTACATTGCTCGATGGGAGCCGGGCATCCGCGGATTCTCGCGCAGTAACCTCCTCAGAATGAGGCAGTTCTACGAAACCTTCCGGAATGATCAGATTGTCGCACCACTGGTGCGACAAATTCCGTGGTCCCACCACCTGCAGATTCTCGGACAATGCAAGCTGCCTGAGGAACGCGAGTTCTACCTGCGAATAGCGATGCAAGAAAGTTGGAGCAAGCGCCAGTTGGAACGGCAGATTCGGGCCGCTCTTTTCGAGCGCACGGTGCTCACACCTCCAAAAGTCGCACCGACGGTGCGAGAAATACACCCGGAAGCTCTCTCCATCTTCCGCGACAGCTACACACTCGAGTTCCTCGGACTGCCCCAGGCACACACCGAGGCCGAACTGCATCGCAGGCTCCTCAACAGCCTGCGGGAGTTCCTTATCGAAATGGGCCGGGACTTCTGCTTTGTCGGCTCCGAGGTACCCCTGCAAGTGGGCAATCAGGATTTCGCGCTGGACCTGTTGTTCTTCCATCGCGGGCTCAACTGCCTGGTGGCGATTGAGCTTAAGGTGGGTCGCTTCGAGCCAGAGTACCTGGGCAAACTGAACTTCTACCTCGAGGCGCTGGATCGTGATGTGCGCAAGTCGCATGAGCGGCCTACGCTGGGCCTGGTGTCAAGGGCGGATTAAAAGGAGACCATTTAGCTACAGTGCGATATTGGGTCGCCGTCCACCGGAGTTGCTGGCCTTTTCGAAGGCATGAGCAAGTTGGAGCACGCTGAAGTCCTGGTTGTCGCGCCCTACGATTTGCAGTCCGACGGGGAGGCCTTCGGGCGTGAATCCCGCGGGGACGGAAGCCGCGGGATTGCCGGTAGCGGAGATGTACCAGCAGCTTTTCATCCAGTCGATGTAGTTGGTGAGGTGAACGCCGTTGATCTCGGTGGGCCAGGGCGTGTTGACGTCGAAGGGCGGCAGTTGGGTGGTGGGCAGGATGAAGTACTCGTAGCTTTCCAGGAAGGTTTGAAAGCGGCGCCACATATCGGTGTGCGCGATCTCTGCGCGGGCGATGTCGTTGCCGAAGAGCGCGAGGCCCTCTTTGATCTCGGCGGTGAGAGTGTCCTTGAAGCCGTCGGGATGTAGCTGAAGGCCCTTGCCGTAGGCGGCACCGGAGTTCCATGCGCGCAAAATGCGGTAAGCGATTTCAGCGGGAGCGAAGTCGGGCTCGGCCTGCTCGACAATGCAGCCGAGAGACTCGAAAACCTTGCGCTGCGCATCGACGGCGGTGCGGACGCGCTGGTCGATGGGGATGCCGTTGAGGTCTTTGAACCACGCGACGCGCACCCCTTTGAAGTTGCGTTCGAGGGGGCGCGCGAAGAGGCTGCCGGGCTCATTGATCGAGAGCGGCGTGCTGATGTCGGGGCCCGCGATCGTGCTGAGTGCGAGGGCTAGATCGGCGCTGGAGCGGCCGAGGCATCCGTTGGTCGAGAGCGTAGACCAGCCGAAGTGGTTAGAGGGATTGGGCACGCGGCCGACGGAGGGGCGGAAGCCGACGATATTGCACCAGGCGGCAGGATTGCGGAGGGACCCGCCGGAGTCGGAGCCGCTGGCGACCGGCACCATGCCGCAGGAGAGCGCGACCGCTGCACCGCCGGAGGAGCCGCCGCAAGTTTTCGTGAGGTCGTAGGGGTTGCGGGTTGCGCCGAAGACACGGTTGAAGGTCTGCGAGCCGGCACCGAACTCGGGGACGTTGGTTTTGCCGAGGAAGATGGCGCCGGCGGCGCGCATGCGCGTGACGAGCAGATTGTCGTGTGTGGGGACATTGTCTTTGAAGAGGGGCGAGCCGAAGGTGGTGCGGACGCCGGCGGTTTCGAGGAGGTCCTTGTGGGCGACGGGCAGACCATGTAGGGGTCCGAGCGTTTCGCCACGCGCCTGCATCTCGTCGGCGCGGGCTGCGTCTGCGGTGGCCTGGTCGGCGATCAAGGTGACGATGGCATTGACCTGAGGATTGACGCGATCGATCTGCTTGAGGTGCTCGGCAAGAGCTTCGCGAGCCGAAAGCTTTTTGGCTCGGATCAAGTCCGCCATCTCGACCGCAGAGGTGAAGCAGAGTGAGGGCGCCGCAGACTCGGCGCTTAGCACCGCAGGAAGAGCCGAGGAGACCGCGACTGCGCCGAGGCCTGAGAGGACCTCTCGGCGCGTGGGCTGGTCTTGCTGTACAGTAAGCATGCAAAAGACGTTATCATGAGAGAACTTGGTGCCAGAAATACTGATCTGGAACGCCATGTGTTTCGCTATTACAGTTGGTCTACGTGTGAAGTGCATTGATAACGCCGTTCACCCTTCCGAAAAGGCGCTTTTACGGCCACCTGGATTACTGGTGATCCGTTGAAATCCGGAACTGGACAACGTGTGGGCTCACGTAGGTCTACCAGCGCAGTGGCAATTCTACGGGAATAGAATTGCGACCATACAGGGAGTGGAGGTCAATCTACGCGCTCATCGGTGTCAAGTTGT
The DNA here is from genome assembly GCA_963788475.1 of Terriglobales bacterium. Lineage (GTDB taxonomy): Bacteria > Acidobacteriota > Terriglobia > Terriglobales > Acidobacteriaceae > Telmatobacter. The sequence goes on along the minus strand of CAWBGO010000015.1, from coordinate 1,299,557 downwards.
AGCATCGCGCAAGGTCATTGATATTCGCGCGCAGAGCTGCCCAGTACTTTTCTGGCTGAGTGCCGTACTTCCCCTTTGTCATCACCTGATTGACACGCCGCGCGCTGTCCATGACCTGCTCCATCTGTGCCTTTGTTTCCAGATAATTCGACGTGGGGTCGAACTTACGCCGAAGGCGGTTCGTCGTGCGGTTCAGATCGTCCATGGCGTCTGCGAGGTCGTCTTTGGTCTGGTTGGCTTGGTTTGCCCTGGCGTCTGTGTTCGCTGAATTCGAACCTTGGCGACGGTCCAGTTCACGTGAGTTCGACCGCTGCCGAACTGACTCGATTTGCTGATGTGCGCTCTGGTCCATTGGGGACGGCTGGAGCCAGATGGAACTCCGGGTGGCAAAGCTCAGGGCAAAATGCAGAGACGCGACCCCTCTCCCGGTACCCCTCTACCCCACCATCCCCGGTTCAAAGCGCCCCCCGCATACGTAGTTGTTCGCCCAGCCCGTAAACATCGTTTCGCCGGAGCAAAGCAGTAAGACACACTGAAAGCCGCGATTTTATTGGCTCCCGACGATCGCGGGTACAAGAAATTGTGCCTGGATTGTGCCTGCGAGGCGCATTTGGTTCCTCGCCCCAGCAACAATGATTTCGGAGGGCAAATTCATGCAGAACGGCAGCATCATGCGGAGCGAACGTCGGCGTGGCCCTGACGTTTGGGAGCACAGATGGCGAGTGCCGGGTCCCGACGGCAAGCGCAAACATCGCAGAATCGTCGTCGGAACGATCAACCAATTCACCGACAAGGCGGCGATAATTCGTGCGACCGGCGCGCTGCGTAGAGATATCAATTTGGCCACCCACGACCCCTATCAGCTGCTTCTGATCGACTGGCAAATGCCCGGCATGGATGGCCTCGAAGCCAGCCGGACCATCAAGCACGGTGGCTTGTTGAAGCACATTCCCAAGGTGGTCATGGTTACTGGGTTCGGAAAAGAGGACGTTCGCGCGCAGGCCGAGGCCCTGGGTATCGATGGCTTCCTGCTCAAGCCCGTGAGCCCATCAACGCTGTTTGACACGATGATCGATTTGTTCGGAAGCGCCGAAAGCAAGGAAGACCGTGCGCGGCCTATCGGAGATGCTGAGTACTCCCAGGCCGCAAATGGCATTCGAATTCTTCTGGTCGAAGATAACGAAGTAAACCAGCAGGTTGCGACTGAGCTTCTGCAGAGCGCAGGCGCCAGCGTGAGAATCGCCAATCACGGTGGCGAAGCAGTCAGTATTCTGACGGAAGGCGATGGGCCTCCGCCATTCGACGTTGTGTTCATGGATCTGCAGATGCCGGAGATGGATGGCTTCACGGCTACAAAGCTTATTCGGGCGCAACCCCGCCTGAATGGCCTGCCGATCATTGCGATGACAGCGCATGCATTGGTCGAGGAGCGGCAACACTGCTTCGACGCGGGAATGAACGACCACGTCACGAAGCCCATCGATCCCGACGTTCTTCTTGCCACCCTGCTGCGCTGGGCCAAACCAAGTCTGCCGCCGGCAACTGGAGGAGAAGCCGTAGCCGCGAAGAGAGTCGATGAAATCACTCTGCCTCGGATTGAAGGTGTTGACCTCGAAGATGGACTGAGGCGGGTGGTCGGGAACAAACGACTCTACCGGGACCTGCTCCTTCAGTTCGCGTCAAAGCAGGCCGATGCCCCCGCGCAGGTCTCGACCGCCATCGAAAGTGGGGACCGGAAACTGGCCGAGCGCATCGCACATACGGTCAAGGGCGTCGCTGGGAATCTGGGACTCGCGCAGGTCGCAACCGTGGCGGAGAAACTCGAAAAAGCAATTCGCCATGGAGACGCAGTTGAACCTGCGCTGTTCGAATAATTTGCTGAAGTTCTTGGCCATCAGGTTCAAGCCATTCGACGGGCCCTGCAAGAGATCATGCCTGATCATCCGACAATCGAAGAAAGCCATGAACATTTCGATCCCGAAGCGGTATCCGCGGCGATCGGGCGCCTGCGAGTTCTCCTCGAGTCCAGTGATGGCGATGCCGTCGAGGCATTTCTCGCCGTCGAAAGGATGTTGGCCGGTACGATCGCCAAGTCACGCCTCGATTCCCTTAGCACAACAATCGGCGAATTCGATTTTGAAACCGCGCTGAAGAGCCTAGATGCGATCGCAGAGGACGTGTACGAGAAGCACGCGCGTGATTAACAGAATCGTAAAGATTACAAGACGTTCCGTTATCTTGGTTGATATCGCTCTCTTACCTTTGCTGCTCAGACTCGCTCAAATTCCGAGCGCTGATATATGCACACTGTAGTCGCTCTTGACACAGATGCTAAAGTCCATCCTCTCAACAAGCTTCTGGGAAATCGAGATACAAGTCCGGTGTCGCTTTCCAATGCTTTTCGCGGCAGGTCTTTATGCGCTGCGACGCGGGTCTGCCATTGGTAATCATTTCGGACCGTTCCGGTATAACCCAGAAGCAGACCTATAAGTTTTGCCAGTATTCCCATATGTCGAGTGGCTGCTACCCTCCGCATGTTGTGCTGTCCATTTACTGAGCGAAAGCCACGTGGGCACGCAAATGGCGTGTTCGGCAAGATACTGATCGCCGCCACTTCCCTCTTCGTCGCATTACTCCTGCTTGGAGCCCATGATTAGGGCGACCTCCTTGCGCACAAGTTGCGCTTTACTGCTCGTTGCCACGATGGCCGTGAACCTCAACGTTGTGGCGTTTGCTCCCCTTTACAAGTGGGACGTCATCCGCAGACGGCATTGCTATGTGGCACTTGCAACGTCATTCAACCTGCTGAATACCACGGGGTGCCGCAGGTCGGAGCGGTTGAAATCGAAGCATCCTTCCGATGAAAGCTTTTGCAGGGCTCTCATTTGGATTTCTTGTAATCGAAATCTCGTTCTCAAAGGAAGGGGACTGAAATGAATCGGACCATTCGGATTGTTGGGACGCTACTGGGTTTCGCAGTTCTGACTTGCGCAGTCGCTATGGCACAAGACGTGAAGTATAACTCCATGCCCGGTACGGATTTTTCAAAATATCACACCTACAAGTGGATCAGCATCGAAGGCGGAGCACACCCGAACCAGATCATGGACGCAGAAATCAAGCAGGCGGTCGATGCGCAGCTGACAACCAAGGGCCTCACGAAGACCGATGATGAAAAGGCCGATCTCTACGTCGGTTACCAGATCGCTGTCGATCAGGAAAAGCAGTGGAATGCTTACGGAATGGGCGGTCGTTGGGGCGGTGGCATGGCCTCCGCGCAGCAATCGACGATCAGCATTGGAAGCCTTGTGGTCGATATGTACCAACCAGGGACAAAGGAACTCGTCTGGACTGGAACTGCGACCAAGACGCTTGATCCCAGCAGCAACCAGGCAAAGAACCAGAAAAACCTCGACAAGGCGATGGCGAAGCTTCTAAAGAACTACCCGCCGCCGGCAAAGTAAGAAGCCTTGCTCGATTCGGACGGGCTTCTGATGAGAACTCTCCCGGCCCGACTCCACCGAGACTTAGTAATCACGAGGAGGCAGTATGAACTGGAATTGCGTCTGGAAGTGTCTGAATGGCAAGCGCCTGTCGGCAGTTGCCGTCGGCATGGTCGTCGGGGTAATGGCAGTGTTTGCGCAGAACCCGGAGTTGCAGCAAAAGGTTGCCGAGGTGAAGCAAGCGATGGCTGCAAACAAGCAGGCCCTCGCGCAATTCACGTGGCTGGAGACGGTGACCGTCAGCCTGAAAGGCGAGCAGAAAAAGCAGGAACACTTCCAGGTTCGCCTCGGACCGGATGGTAAGCCGCAAAAGCAGTCGCTTGACGCCCCAGCACAGGCTGCCCCTAGCGGGGGCCGGCTCAAGCAACACGTAGTCGAGAAGAAGACGGATGAGTACAAGGAATATGTCGATCAGATCAAGGACTTGATCCAGCAGTATGTTCCACCTGACAAGGACATGCTCGAACAGGCAGCCCAGAAGGGGAACGTTGCGCTGGGACCGGCCGGCGGCGCACCGGGAGAGTATCGTCTGGTGCTTTCCAACTACGTCAAGCCAGGGGACAACATGACATTGGTGTTTGACAAGACGCAGAAGGCCCTGGTCGGTGTATCCATTGCGACTTACCTCAGTGACCCCAGCGATGCCGTCAAGGTTTCGGTATCGTTCACCGGCATTCCGGGAGGGCCGGGTCACGTTGACTCGCAAACGATAGATGGCGTCAGCAAACAGCTGGCGATTGTGATCGCAAACAGCAACTACCAACACCTGTGAACCCGACGGTCCATGGTGAGCAGGTTACGGGGGATAGGGCACACGCTCGGAGAGGGCGATAACGTATGAATCCTGCAAGCGGCATTTGGAAACGAGCACTCGGAGCACATGCCATTCCAAGCCTCCTCGCGGTGCTTGTTTCCTCTCTGTCCCTGGCACCGGCCGCTGCCCAGCAGGTCACGGGCGAGCCAGGTTCGCCCAGCGCCACGACCACGATTGATGGGAAACAACTCCCCGCGCCACCTCCGCCATTTGGCGGAGTTATCAAACCGAGCGCCGCAGACTCCAAGTCCTGGTGGCCGCCGCGCATCGTGCCGCCCAAGGGAGCGCCCAACGTACTTCTGATCATGACCGATGACCAGGGCTATGGAGTATCCGGCACCTTTGGCGGCGTCATCCCGACACCGGCACTTGACCGGATCGCCAAGAATGGTTTGCGCTACACTCAATTCCATTCCACGGCTCTTTGCTCACCAACGCGGGCGGCACTGATCACCGGCCGTAACCACCACTCTGTCGGCGCAGGCGTCATCGGGGAATTGTCGACTGGTTACCCGGGCTACGACTCCATCATTGGTCCACAAAGTGCCACAATCGGCGAGATCCTCAAAGACAATGGCTACGCTACTTCGTGGTTCGGCAAAAACCACAACACCCCGGGCTTTCAATACAGCAGCACGGCTGGTCCCTTCGACCAATGGCCTTCGGGCATGGGCTTTCAATACTTCTATGGGTTTATGGGCGGTGAGACCGATCAGTGGGAGCCGTATTTGTTCCGCGATCATACGCAGATCTTTCCGTGGGTCGGACGGTCTGATTACAACCTGATTACCGACATGGCGGACGAAGCGATAAAGTACATGCGGGACTTGAACGCGGCCGCTCCCGACAAGCCGTTCTTCCTCTATTACGTTCCCGGCGGCAGTCACTCGCCCCATCAGCCGAAGAAGGAATGGATCGAGAAGTTCAAGGGCAAGTTCGACATGGGCTGGGAAAAGATGCGCGACGAGATCTTCGCCAATCAGAAGCGGTTGGGCGTGATCCCCGCCACCGCGCAACTCACTCCGTGGCCGGACGACCTTCCGAAATGGGATTCGCTTACGGAGGTGCAAAAGAAGCTCGCCGCACGCCAGGCAGAAGTGTACGCCGGCTACACAGCATACACCGACTATGAGATTGGGCGCGTCATCCAGAGCGTCGAGGAGATGGGCAAGCTCGACAATACGCTGATCATCTACATCGTCGGCGATAACGGCACCAGCCCCGAAGGCACTCTCTCCGGCACCTACAACCAGTTGACCGCGTACAACGGGATCATGAGTATCCCCGAACCTCTGCAGATGTTGCACTACGAGGACTGGGGATCTGAGAGCACCTATCCTCATATGGCAGTGCCATGGGCGTGGGCATTTGACACGCCTTTCAAATGGACGAAGCAAGTGGCATCCCATTTCGGCGGAACAAGGCAGGGTCTGGCCATTTCGTGGCCCGGCCACATCAAGGACGTGGGAGGGATTCGCAGCCAGTTCCATCATGTCATCGATATTGTTCCGACCATCCTTGAAGCCGCGGGCGTCCAGGCGCCCGATATGGTCAATGGGATCAAGCAGAAGCCGATCGAAGGCGTGAGCATGCTTTATACGTTTGACCAGGCGAACGCCAATGCGCCTTCGAAACGCGACACGCAGTATTTCGAGATGGTCGGCAACCGCGCCATTTACCATGACGGGTGGATTGCAGCCACGACGCCTCCCTCCCCGCCCTGGCTCTTGGGAACCGGCAAGATGCCTGACATCGCTAACGGCTACAAGTGGGAGCTGTATCACATCACCGAAGATTATTCTGAATACAATGACCTCGCAGCCGGCAATCCCGACAAGCTGAAGGAACTGCAAGCTCTGTTTCTGACAGAAGCGGCGAAGTACCAGGTTTTCCCGTTGGATAATTCGGGATTCGTGCGCTTACTGGCGCCGAAGCCGAGTGCAGTCGCGGGGCGAACCGAATTCACCTACACGGGCAAGAACGCCGGTATTCCTGTCGGCAATGCTCCCAGCATCCTGGACAGGGACTACACCATCACAGCCAACATTACCGTCCCTAGCGGCGGGGCGATGGGAGTGATTGCGACCATGGGCGGCCGGTTTGGCGGCTACGCTCTCCTCCTGAGCCACAGTTTCAATTGGTGGCTCAAGTCTGGTTTGTTTAAGTCCATCGGTTTTGGACTGCTTGTCCTGGGTGTGCTTCTCGTCTGGTGGGGCAGGAATGGAAAATGGAAAGCACGCTTCGGCTACGTTCTATTACTACTGGCCGCGTGCGGACTCATCACCGTGTTTGCGACGGACCTGTTTGGAATCGGCAGGGGCCGACCGGTGTTCGTTTACAACTTCCTTGACCTCGAACGTTTCCGATGGGAAGGACTGTCTTCACTCAACCCCGGCCAGCATACGATCGTATTCGACTTCAAATATGACGGACCCGGGCCCGCCAAGGGTGGCACTGGAGTGCTTTCGGTGGACGGCAAAGAGGTCGCCCGCAAAACGATCCCGCACACAATTCCTTTGCTCATGTCCATAGACGAGACATTCGACATCGGAAGCGACACTCGCACGCCGGTGGACTTCTCCTATGATGTCCCGTTCGAGTTCACTGGGGCGATCGACAAGCTGAACTATAGGCTGGGGCCGGAGCAGTTAAACGCCGAGGACAAACAGAGGGCGGCGCAACTACTGGCCAGTGCGCATGACTAAGATGCAGCCGAGGCCCCTTCGAGGCGACGTCGAAACAGCCTCGAAGGCGACTCAACCAACAAGCTTGTCAAAACTGGCGAGCATACTAAGAGGGAGACGACTTCATGAGCCAGAGTCACTTCACCATCAGCTTTCCGTTGAAGTCGGCAGCCGACGCAAGGGCGCTGCCAGACGAGCTGTCACCGTTGGTGCCCGCGCTGTTCCAGGCGGAGGATGCGATCGGCACGATTCACTATTCGCGCTTCACTGTGCTAAGCGACAAGACCTTCCTGTTTCTCGGCGACTTTGATGGCGAATTCAGTCAAGTCATGACCGATCTTGTTAAACACGCGGGGCCGGTATTCGATTCCATCTTCCAGCACGTGGTCAATCCGCCGCCTTCTCCGGTTGCCGAGCATGTCAGCGCATTCGTGGAATGGACGGCCAATCAGCTTCTGGACCCAGTCAACGTTTTCTCTGCGTATCCCGACGTGACCGTCAAGGACATCAAGGCCATGGCCGCTGCCGCGGGCGTTACTGCCGCCGGAGTACTCAATCCCTTTCTGGTCATACTGAACGCCAAGTCGCGTCTTGCATTCATGGAGATGAAGCTGCTGTTGCGCGCGAGGACACGCGGGACACAGAAAGACCTGGAGAAGGTCGGAACACCTCACTTCGCACAGTTCGTTCCTCTTGAAGACAACCAGATTGGGTTCTTTACCGTGTATGACGGGTCGTTCGATACGTACATCGCGGATTTCACCAAGAATATTGGGGGGACCTTCGACCTGGTCTTCAAGTTCATCACAAGCCCACCCCCCTCGCCCTGCAGAAAACACACCCAGGAATTCATCGACTACGCGGCCGGAGCGAACCGCGCTCCAATCGGCTTCTATCAGGCCTACCCCGGTCTGAGCGTGCAGGACATTCACGCTCTGATCGCCGATAGCCAGGCCGCCCCGGCGAATTAGACAAGAATGGGGGAGACACACCGTGAGCCACGAGAAACTGGCAACTCCAGCACCGCCGAAGGCGGGAGAGGGCTTTCTCCACAAGCTGTTTACGAAAAAAGATGAGAAAGCCCATGCCGACAAGAGTTCGGGCGCATTGGACCTTGAGGATATTCAGGGTTTCATTCTGCGCGGCTATCGCATGCCCATGGTGCGCCACTTCTTGTTGGAAGTTGGCGAGCCGGCTCAGGCACGCAAGCTTCTGGGACGATTCATCAACGGCGATGAATCGGACTCGCCGCAGATCACCACCAGTCGCGACTGGCATGTGGGTTTCGAGCCCGGCCCCGGAGACAATCCGGCGGAGCCGCCGCGCCGCAAGCCGGACTACTGTCTCAACGTCGGAATCACCTGGCCGGGACTCATCGCCCTCGAAGTGACGAACCGCGTACCATCGCTTTCATTCAAATCGTTCGGCGCGTTCACTGCCGGCGCCGCCCATCGCGCTTCGTTGGTCGGCGACATGGGTCAAAGCGCTCCTGAGCATTGGATCGAAGGTTTCGGCAAAGACCGCGACCACGTCCTTGTCACTCTGCACGCCATGAGTCCAGACGCCATGGCGGCTTACAGCGCCCGGCTGGCCGCTCTATTTGCCGAAGGGGGAGCTTATCAAGAGATTTGGCGCCAGGATGGCATGGCGCTGATGGATATCAAAGACGGTCAACCTGTTCCGACCAGCAAGGTGCATTTCGGTTACACCGACGGCATAAGCATGACGACCATTCGCGGCGGCCCCGAACGATATACGCCGGATCACCAGGAGCCGTGCGAGCCATGGCTTTTCGTTTTGCGCGAAGAAGCTGAGAATTACATCGTGCCGGAGCCTCGAGAACTCGGCCTGAACGGCAGCTTTGCCTGCTTCAAAATGATCGAGACAGACGTCCTCGGATTTGAGAACTTCCTGCAATCGAACAAGGACAAGATAGATCCCGAACTGCACGCCGCCAAGATTTGCGGACGCTGGCGCAATGGCGTTCCTCTAATGTTGTCGCCGGAAACTGATAGTCCTGCGGGAGGGATTTCGCCTGAGCAGATGAACAACTACGAATATGTGAACGCCGATGGCTCGGGCGATCCAAAGGGACTGCGCTGCCCGGTCGGTGCGCACATGCGCCGCATCAATCCACGGGGACAGCCGGTTACCGGGCAGGGCGTCCCCGGAGGCAGCAATAATACCCACCGGCTGATCCGCCGTGGCATGCCATATGGGCCAGTCTATGATCCGACGAAACCGTATGACGGCATCGAGCGCGGGCTGCTCGGCTACTTCATCAACTCAAGTATTGAAAACCAATATGAATTCGTGCTTGGGCACTGGGTAAATGACAGCGAGTTCGCAGGAGCCGTACGGTTGAATCCAAAATCGAAAGACCCAATGATTGGCACGCAAGATCCGGCGGAAAGTGTTTTCGTGATTCCCCAGGCAAGTGGTGCTCCCCCGATCAAGATCACGGGGTTCTCAACCTTCATAACCACGAAGGCAGCGGCTTACTGCTTCTTGCCAAGCATCACCGCGATCAAATTTATCTCCGGACTTTGACGAGGTTCTGATGCTATTTGTGACCAGATGGTTCGGAGTCACCGGCAGCGACGTTGAGCGAGACCGCTCCCGGGAGCAGGCCGATATCGAGGAGATTACTGAAAGAAGTCTATTACTACAGACGAATTCGGCCGCCAAACAACGACGGCCTCTCGCTCGCGGAACTCATGCGAAGGGCGTCTGCGCTCGAGCGCAATTCGAAATATTTGATGTTGCCGTCGGACGCATTCCTGAACTTGCGGCGCGGCTCGCGAAAGGGATCTTCGCGAAGCCTGGCATATATCCGGCTCTTGTGCGGTTTGGAAACGCAGATCCAAATAAGAACTCTGATTTCAAGGCAGACGTACGATCGTTGTCCTTTTCGGTCGACCTAACTTGTAACGGCACAGCTATACCCGAGACAAACGTCGGCCGGCAGGATTTCTCGCTGCAAAACACGACGACTCTACCCATAAATGATTCGCCTGCATTTTTGGCTATCATGAAGTTACTTACGGCGTCCCACCCGGCCGCCGGTCTGTGGTCCCTACAGTTCAAGGACAAGTTGAGAGTGCTGAGGACCCTTGCGCTTGTACAGGTTCAGGCACACCAGACAATCAAACCATACCAGCAGCTGCGCTATGGGAGTAACGTTCCGTTTCGTCATGGGCCAGTCGACTTTGTAAAGTTTTCGGCCACACCGTCCCCGAACAATCCGGCAAGTCCTTTGCAAAGACATAACCCCAACGGTCTGCAGGACGAGCTGATCCGGCACGTTGAGGAAGATAGCACGATGAGCGCGTTTGACTTTGGAGTTCAGTTTCTAGATACGGAGAAGATGACGTATTGGGGCAAACATTACGACGCTAACTTCTGGATCGAAAACGCGAGTGTTGAGTGGAACGAATCGGAAGCGCCCTTTCATGTCGTTGCAAGGCTCACGCTGCTTCCAAAGTCGCACCTTCAGACCGATGCATCCAATGCCGTGTATTTCGATGTGACCGGGAATTCTACACGCGACAGCACGCCCGTCGGGAGTATCAATCGCGCCCGATGGCCTGCTGAAGTTGCCAGCAGAAAAGCACGAATGGCGTCGGCGCGACAAACATGAATTGCCGATCGTAATTCGCTGGCGTTTTGCGTCGTTGCAGAACAAATTCCATATCTTGAGCACAGGAGACGTAGCCCACTGTAGTACGGCTCCTTGTGATCGTGTGGGTTTTGGTGCTCAGAAGTCTGGCTCAGAAGAGTGAACCTGAGGGCCGGCACAAGGCCGGACAGCAGCACGCCGCCCCTTTTCACCTGCCCGGCATTTTGGTTTTGAAATTGAGAGCTGGAACGCAACGTACGCGAGTCGGATGTGTTCGCATCTCGGACAGTTGGCAAGTTGCTGCAAAACGGGCTTTGGTCTAACTAATGCTCTGGCCGGCAATGCGAACCATCTCTAATTCACTACCCGCTGTAAGGAGGCGGGTAGGTCCTCAAAATGTCGGCCTGTGTCCAGCAATCCATACCAAGCGCAGGGCATTTGTAATCGGCACATCGGTGTAATAGCCGCATCGCATGTTCAACGTCAGGGCGAGTTCGTAGAACCCGCGGGGAGACGTGCCCCCTCTCCCCACACCCCTCTACCCAACCCTTCCCGGTTCAGATTTCCGCGTCATACCAAACTTTCCTTACGGCCCGTGAGCATCATTCCGCCGCAGGAAAGCAGTAAGACAGGTGAAAGGGCCTCAATTCACTGGCTATTTGCGACCATGGGCTTGAGATTTTGTGCCTGGATTGTGCCTGCGCGGCGCAAATCGGCCCGTATCCCGAGCCAAAATGGAGTCGGAGGTGGAGCCCATGCAGAACGGCAGCATCATGCGAAGCGAGCGTCGGCGCGGCCCCGACGTTTGGGAATACAGATGGCGAGAGCCGGGTCCGGACGGCAGGCGCAAACACCGCAGAATGGTTGTCGGATCGGTCATCCATTTTAGGGACAAAGATGCAGCCGTCCGCGCAATCAGCGCATTGCGCCGGGACATCAACCTGGAGAACGCTCGCAGCAAAGGGAAACCCCTCACTCTCTCACAGTTGGCCGATCACTACTCTCAGCGTGAGCTTTCACCCAGCTGTCGATGGAAAACGCACTCCACCAAATTGGGGTATCGAGGCTACCTGCGCAAGTGGATCATTCCACGGTGGGGCGGCTACACGTTGGCTCACATTCGAGCAGGCGAGATCGAGCTCTGGCTGCGGTCCTTACCTTTGGCCCGCTCCACGTGCGCTAAGATCCGCAACGTGATGAGCGTCCTCTTCAATCACGGCTTGCGCCATGAGCTGCTCGATCGGAATCCCGTTCAATGGGTGCGCCAGAGCGCCAAGCGGAAGAGCATCCCGGCGTTCCTCGAAATCGAAGAAGTTCAAATGCTCCTCGGCGCCCTCGATGTCCGCGAGCGGACCATGGTCCTGCTCGATGTTGTCACTGGACTCCGGGCAAGCGAACTGTTCGGACTCAAATGGACGGATATCGACTTCGTCAAGAACGAGATTCGCGTGACGCGCTCTATCGTCCTCCAAGTTGTCGGCCCGTGCAAGACCGAGGCGTCGCAGAAACCAGTTCCGCTCGATCCGTTCCTCGCGAGAACGCTCCGCACCTGGCGGGCTCACACGAAGTACAAGGCCGCAACCGACTGGGTCTTCGCCAGTCCCTACAGTGAGGGCCGAAAGCCGTACTGGTACCAGTCGCAGATGAGGAATCGAATTCGTGAGGTAGCCCGACGTGCTGGCATTACCAACAAGATGGGGTGGCATACGTTCCGCCACACCTGCGCAACGCTCTTGCGGGCCAGCGGTGCGGATATCAAAGTCGCCCAGGAGTTGCTCCGGCATGCTTCCTGTCGCGTCACTCTGGACACCTACACGCAGGCCGTAACGGAACACAAAAGGACCGCACAAGGCAGAGTCGCCAGCCTTGTACGCGGTATTGGTCCAGAGTGTGTCCGTCGAACTCACAGAAGGACAACGCCGACAAAGCTCCGGACGGGTTTCAGCCCAACTTTGAGGAGATGAAGTAGACCGAGAGCGTGTAAAAGCTGTGCCTCTTTGTGCCTACGAAGTTTCAGCGAAACTGATCGTATCTCGTTGATTCTCTATTGGCGTCCCCGACGGGATTTGAACCCGTGTTATCGCCGTGAAAGCTTTGAACAACATTAATGCACTGCTGAGAACCAGAACGCATCGGTACGAATCGTAGCAACATTAGCGAACGAGTTAAATGCTCCCCAACTGCTCCGCAGCCCGGTTCTCGAACTGGCGCTCACAAGCCGTCATCGTACTGCTCGAAGTGACTCATGTCAGCCTCCGCAGGCTCCATCGGACACCACTCAGATTCAGTTCGTCCGTGCTCTATAGGCCGAACAGGAGGCAGATCATATCAAGCACGCCCTCAACCTGGCCCCTCAACCCCCAGCCTTGAGAGATTCCACAGGGGCGCTGACCGGCCGATGAGCTGTCCATTATGTCTAACTTGGTACCCATCAGCAATCTTCCTGCGCTCGAAGGGATAGAGTCATCTCCGTCCAGAAGAGAACACGCAGCCGGCGAATCGTTTCTGGAGTACGATGTTCATGCCGAGTCGGTGCGTATCCATCCCTTTGCAAACGGAAACCTCGGGGGTCACCCAAAAGCGGCCATAGAGGGTCACCTCAAAACCGGCCATAGGGAAAAGCCGAGACATTAGCCAGGGCGGAGGCAAATAGCCTCTGTGGGCATGGGTAATGTCTTGAGTAGAGAGAAGCGGGAACAAGTAATTGCGCTGGGCCGTCTTGGTTGGTCTCTGCGTCGGATCGAGCAATCAACCGGAGTGCGTCGGGAGACGGCGAGTGAGTATCTTTGCTCCGCCGGCATACCACTGCGATCACCCGGTGGTTGGGGACACCATGGTCCGGCAAAACCAGCCATAGAGGTGACCACCGACTCCGATCAGAGATCTGCACCAAAACCGGCCATAAGGGTCACCGCCGACTCTGAGGCGCCGGATTCAAAACCGGCCATCGGGGTGACCACCGGCTTTTTACTGGAGAAGACGAGTTCCGCTCAGGATGCGGAGCGATCGTTCAGCGCCTGCGATCCCTATCGCGAACTGATCGAACTGGAGCTCGGACGCGGCCGCAACGCCATGGGTATCTGGCAGGACCTGGTCGATGTGCACGGGTTCCCGGGCGGCTATCAGAGCGTGAAGCGCTATGTACGCAAGCTGCGCGGAACCGGATCTACCGAAGCACGTGCCATCATCCGGACTCAGCCAGGTGAAGAGTGCCAGGTGGACTACGGGACTGGTCCGATGGTGCCCGATCCCGACACAGGCAAGTACCGCCGCACACGCTTGTTCGTGCTGACACTTGGCTATAGTCGCAAATCGGTGCGGCTGTTGACGTTCCGTTCCAGTGCGCGGATCTGGGCCGAGCTTCATGAGAAGGCGTTTCGCCGCCTGGGCGGCACCACGCGGTTGGTGGTGCTGGATAATCTGCGCGAAGGCGTAGTGTCGCCCGATATCCACGATCCCCGTTTGAATCCTCTCTATCGCGACGTGCTGGCGCACTATGGTGTGACCGCGCTTCCATGCAAAGTGCGAGATCCGGATCGAAAAGGAAAAGTCGAATCCGGAGTGGGCCATACACAAAAGACACCACTGAAGGGCAAGCGGTTCGAGAGCCTGGAAGAGGCACAGGCCTATCTGGATCGCTGGGAAGAACACTGGGCTGACACGCGCATCCACGGCCGGACCAAACGGCAGGTGGCGGCGATGTTCGCCGAAGAAAAGCCATCCCTGCAAGTGCTTCCGCTCGAGCCGTTCCGTTATTACCAGTACGGGAAGCGAACCGTCCATCTCGATGGTTGCGTTGAAGTCGAAGCAGCTTACTATGGTGCGCCGCCCGGTTGGATCGGCCGGCAGGTCGATGTGCAGTGGGACGCGATGTTCGTGCGTCTACTCGATCCGCGCACCGGCATGTTGCTGCGCGAACATCTGGGACAGAAGCGCGGCGGCCACCGCATCCGCGACGAGGATCGTCCGCGGCGTACTCCGCTTCATACGCATCGCCTGCTGGCCCGCGCTCACAAGGCCGGGCCCAGCATCGGAGTTCTGTGCGATGCCATCCATCATCGTCAGGCCGAGGCTGGAGTGCGCCGCATCATGGGAGTGCTCTCGCTGGCGAAGAAGTACGGTTGTTCGGCTGTCGATCAGGCCTGCGCCGCTGCGCTGGAGCTGGGTGTGAGCGAATATCGCTTCGTGCGCCGCTATCTGGAGCGCAGCCCGCAAGCGCCGCTGACCCTGCGCCAGGTCGATCCGCTCATCCGTGAACTGATCCAGTATCGCGACCTGATTCAACAACGTCTCGACTTCGAGGAACCGAATCCATGAATCTTATCGAACTTGATCGCGCCTTGCGGCAGTTGCGCATGAGCGGCATGGCCAACACCTTGGAAACACGTCTGCTGCAGGCTCAGACCGATGCCATGGCACACATCGATCTGGTCTCCATGTTGGTATCGGACGAACTCGAATGCCGCAGCAAGCGGCTATTGGAGCGGCGCCATAAGCAGGCCCAGTTCCGCGACCCTGACAAGCGCCTGGACAACTTCGACTTCCAGTTCAATCCCAAGATGAATCGCAATCTGATCTTCGATCTTGCCACTGCAGCATGGGTCGGGCGACGTGAGGACTCGCTGTTCCAAGGTCCACCAGGAACCGGGAAGAGTCACTTAGCCCAGGCCATCGGACATGCCGTGATCCAACAAGGCTATCGCGTGCTGTATCGCGAAGCGCACATCTTGCTCGAAGAACTGGCCGACGCCACACTCGACGGTCAACGCAAGGAGCACATGGAACTGCTCTCGACGGTACCGTTGCTGATCATCGATGACCTCGGCATGAGAAAACTGCCGCTTACCGCCGCCGAGGAGTTGCTGGAAATCATCATGCGCCGCTACGAGCGAGCCAGCACGCTCATCACCTCGAACCGGCCCGTCGATGACTGGGGCAAGCTGCTGGGTGATAGCGCCGCAGTCTCCGCCATGCTCGACCGGCTGCTACACCATGGCCATGTGCTCAAGTGCGGTCCACGAAGTTGGCGGACTCACGTCAGCAACTCGGGAGATCAACAATGAAAAAAGCAAAAGCAATAAGGATGCCGGGCAAAGAACGCCCGGCGGCGTCGCAATCTCGGATCCAGAGGCCTCTCACGACGGAGCTTCACCATAGGAATGCTGGTATAAAGACGAAACCCTCTGACTGCCAGCTCGCAAGCCAATCTGCAGAGGGTCTCGATCGCCGATTCCTTCGGAGCCAGCCCCGTGTCCTCGGCCCTGGATCACTCCGCAAGGCGCGACCCCGGCGGAGCGAATACCACCTTAACACGCAGCTCGGCAGTTGATCATCACTGCCCACCAACAACGCCTTGCTCAGATACACCGAGTCAAGGTAAAACAATCACGTCTTCGGCCAATCTCTATGGCCGGTTTTGAAGTGACCACATATGGCCGGTTTTAAGGTGACCACCGAGGACGGAAACGGCGGACAACGCGCATGTGGGCAAACTGCCTAGCCCTGCGCTACGGCGTGCTGCCATTTATTCGATCGCGCCCCAAGCCCAACACAGGCTACGCGGCGACTGCCGCCAAGGCGATGCAAGGAGACTGGAAGCCAACCGCCGTCGTCTTTCGGCGACTGCTCGATGATTATTTGGCCGAGCCTCTGATCTTGTGACTTTTTCCAAAGGGCACTTGCAGCTCATTGAGCAGCAGATCGGCCATCTGGATCAGGAGATTGCGGTCTGTTCCGTTAGCATCGGCATGTGGTCCAGCGGCTGTTCGCAAGTTCCATACATTTGCTTCGGCGTTTAGTACTCCTGCATATTCACCGTGAGACTTTCCAGTTCAATCGCCACCGGGATTGGGAAGGCGGACCTTCAATCTGCCCCTCGAACAACTCCTTCATGGTTAAGAATTCTTTGAGTCGGGGCTCCACATCCCTAGTCCAGATCTGCTCAACAGCCGTGAATGAGAGTGGGATGCGATTCCTCGGCGGGTCCTGCTGATACTCATGCAAAAGAGTCTCCACCTTCTCTCCCAGCCATCGTGCTTCGTCTTCCGCCATCCGTTCGCCTGACCTGCGGTTGGATTCAAAAGCGTTTGGACCCATTGCGAAGTTGTGTTCATCAAGGCCTATTTCGCCCGCTGACGGCAATCGCGAGATGTCAACACAATCCGGATCAAGAGCCCAAAGAAGAGACGTCTCCACCTTGCCCGCATGATCTCGCGTCTCACCGGATGTCCCGAATCCAGGCTGGTTGGCTTCGAAATCAGGAAGCCCATAGATCTTCATTCCAAAATGAGGCTGCAGAATCTGCACCAGGGTTTTGAGGTCCTTCCAGTTCTCCCCGTAGTGTCCGGTCAGAATTATCGCGACGTGGAAGCCCATGGCATCGACAGCACGAAGGTGGTAGCACAGATTCTTGAAATGGATCCAAGGCGGCACGGCTGTTAGCCACGGTCTTCTTTCGCCAATTCTCCTGGCCGCCCACACGGCGTACCCGCCAATTTCATGTATGTGCCAGTAATCCGGCGGAGCCACGATTCCCCCATAGGTTCTGGCAGCAAGGCAGCAAATGGCGTGAGCTTTTAATGCATCCAGGCCAACTGCGTTGTGGGGGCCATGCGGCTCACAAAGGCCGTAAGACAAATAGACCACCGGGCACTTCGCAAAGGCCGTCTCCAGTTCATCGGGGAACATCCTTTCCCATCTCACTTCTCGCATCCTTGCGACTCCCGTTTTGCAGATTCGTCATTCAGCTACGATCTGATTCTATCCATGGCCTAGCTTCCGCCAGGCGGAGATGCGCAAACAACAAGGCGCCTACGTAGGTGACCCGCCGCTTCAATGCCACCATCGGATTCCGCACAGCCAAAGACACTGATTAGTGGAAAGGCCCCGATGATCTGCGCAAATGGGTCACAAGAACCTCCTCGTGACCGTTATACCGGCAGAAATACGACTCGGAGGCCAATGCCGCAGCGTTCCCCGCTCCTGCGGCTTCGTTCTAATCGCCTTGTCGATCAAATGGTATTCGGTAATTAACTGACGAGAGCCCGCCTGGTATAGAAGCTTGTAGTTTGGACTCTTCCAATTCGGCCTTGAGCGGTACAATTCGAGCGAATTGATACGGAAAGCGATACTCGGAATGGCAGGAAAGCTGAGAGTGGACCGACGGGACTTTTTGAAACAGTCCGCTGGGGCGTTGGGCGCGGCAACGCTGCCGGAGTCCAGGCATGCGCTGGTCCCGGCAGGGGAGTCTCAAAGCGAGAAGGAGCGACCCCGTGTAGACCCGGATGTGGGTTATCCGCGCCGGTTTCGCGGGGAGCAACTGCGGATGATCTCGTTTCCGCTCGGCGGAGTGGCCGCGGGCAGCATCGGGCTGGGCGGGCGCGGGCAACTCGTGAACTGGGAAATCTTCAACCGCCCGAACAAGGGGTTCCGCCCACCGTATTCATTCCCGTCCATCTGGGCGCAATCGGGAACCGAAAGGCCTGTCGCGCGGGTGCTGGAGTCGCGCATTCTCCCCCCTTATGAGGGGCAGGACGGTCTGGGTTCTGATAATGCTCCGGGCCTCAGCAGGCTTGAATCGGCCACGTTCACCGGGGAGTATCCACTGGCGCATATCGATTTTGAGGACAGCGCGCTGCCGGTGAAAGTTGAACTGGATGCTTTCTCTCCTTTCATCCCGCACGAGCCGGACGACTCGGGATTGCCGGTGGCGATTCTCAGATATCGCGTTACCAATCCCGGTCCGTCGACTGTTCAGGTGAGCATCGCGTTTTCGATCGACAATCCAGTGAAAGCGGCGATAGACCGCGGCGGCGCGGCAGGACTAAAGCCCGACGACGGGCGGCGTAATGAGTATCGCGCCGAGGATCGCCTCGCCGGACTGATGATGAGTAATCCGAGCCTGGCGGCAGACGACCCAAAGGCCGGCGACTTTGTTCTGGCGGCCACACCATATGAGGGGACCGAGGTCTCGCACTGGCAGGGATGGCCGCTGGGCCGCTGGTGGAACTCACCGCTGCACTTCTGGGACCGGTTTTCAGAGACAGGGGATTTGGGCGCGCCGCCGGAGCCACACAACACCGTCGGAACGCTGTGCCTGAAGCGTTCGATTGCTCCCGGGAAGGCAGTTTTGTTTCCGTTCCTGCTGGGTTGGCGGTTTCCGAATCGCACGCCGGACTGGTGCGGGTGGGACGCACCGCCTGGCGAGGGTAACTCGATTATTGGCAACTTCTACTCTGCCCGCTTCAAGAGCGCGTGGGATGCCGTTCTATACACGGTTGGTCACCTGGAAGACCTGGAAGCGCGGACTCGTATGTTTGCCCAGACTCTGCGCGAGAGCACGCTCCCGGCAGAAGTCAAAGAGGCAGCGAGCGCGAATCTTTCTACTCTGGCCACAACCACATGTTTCCGGACCGCCGATGGCGAGTTTCATGGCTTTGAGGGCAGCGACGACACGCGGGGTTGCTGCTTTGGCAACTGCACGCATGTGTGGAACTACGAAACAACCACCGCATTCCTCTTCCCTTCGTTTGCGAGATCATTGCGGCGCAACGCTTTGGGCTACTCGATGGACGATGCCGGGGCGATTCATTTCAGGCAGACGCTGCCAGACGGCAAGGCGCGCTGGGGCTTTGCAGCGGCGGATGGCCAAATGGGACAGATTCTTCATGCGTGGCTGGACTGGAAAATCAGCGGGGACCAGGAACTGTTAGAAAGTACCTGGCCTCGCGCAAAGAGGGCTCTTGAGTTTGCCTGGGTCCCGGGCGGGTGGGATGCCAACCGCGACGGTGTAATGGAAGGTGTGCAACACAATACCTACGATGTCGAGTTCTACGGGCCCAACCCCATGTGCGGAATCTACTATCTCGGAGGATTGCGAGCCGGCGAGGAGATGGCCCGTGCCGCTGGGGACGGGCCCTCCGCACAGACCTACGGGAGGCTCTTCGAGCAGGGAAGCCGCTGGATCGATGCCAATCTGTTCAATGGCGAGTATTACATCCAAAAGGTGCGTGGGTGGGGTACGGACGAGATTGCCGACAACCTGCGCAGCGACATGGGTTCGGAAAACACGCAGACTCCGGAATACCAGATCGGAGCAGGCTGCCTGGTGGATCAACTCGTAGGTCAATATCTCGCAGACATTTGCGGACTGGGAGCTTTGGTGTCACCTGACAACATCCGCACTACGCTTCGGGCTGTTTACCGTTACAACTACAAGCGCAGCCTGGAACAGCACAACAATGTGCAGCGCACCTTCGCGCTGAACGATGAAGCGGCGCTGGTGATCTGCGACTATGGAAAGGGCGAGCGCCCGTACATTCCCTTTCCCTACTTCGCGGAGACCATGACAGGCTTTGAATACACCGCAGCGGTGTTAATGATGAACTGGGGCATGATGGCGGAGGGGTTGGAGTGCGTGCGAAACACACGAGCACGGTACGATGGGGAAAAACGCAACCCCTGGGATGAAGCCGAATGCGGGCACCACTATGCTCGCGCCATGGCGGCCTGGTCAGCAATCGTGGTGCTCAGCGGGTTTAGCTACAACGGCGCAACCGGTTCCATTGTGGCGGCTCCGATGGTTTCCCATGGCGAATTCCAGAGCATCTGGTCGACAGGTACAGGATGGGGCACGTTTTCGCTCCGTAGTCGTGGGGGGGGCACAGTCTTTACCCTCAACGTGTTGGCGGGAACGCTGACCTGCCGCTCCTGCGAGTTTCCTGCGCCCGGCACCATTGCTTCGATCCTCAGTGGTGGAAGTCCGGTCGATGGGCGCGTGGACAATCACAACCAACGATTGTTGGCCACTTTCAGCAAGACCCTTCGCCTGGCTGCGAAGGACGACCTCCGCATTGAGGTTCATGGATGAGTGATGACGCGCCTCGGCCAAGACCCTGGATTGTGGTCGTCGGCGGCTTTCTGGGATCGGGAAAGACATCTCTGATCCTCGCAGCCGCTCGTCTTCTTGAGCAGCGTGGAGTTCGCTGTGCCGTGATCCTCAACGACCAGAGCAACGATCTGGTGGATGCGCACCATACCACGGCGCGAGGCCTTCACGCGCGAGAGGTGACTGGGGGATGCTTCTGCTGCAGGTTCTCTGAGTTGATTTCGGTTATTGAGCACCTGCAGACGTTCCGCCCGGCGGTGATCTTTGCTGAGCCGGTGGGAAGCTGCACAGACATCTCGGCCACGGTGCTCGGCCCTCTGATGGAATGCTTCGACCGTTATCGGGTTGCACCGTTTACAGTGCTAGTCGATCCAGCTCGCGCTGCTGCGCTGCTCGCGGCGGATGCAGATTCTGACATCGCTTTCCTCTTTCAGAAGCAGTTGCAAGAGGCCGACCTGGTCTGCATGAGCAAATCCGATCTCTATCCCGATGCCGCCGGCATCCGCGGCATGGAGACGCTCCGGCTGAGCGCAAAAACAGAACAGGGTATTCAACAGTGGCTGGATGAGATTCTCACGGGATCGCGGGAAGCGGGACGGACGACCCTGGAGATCGACTATGGGCGATATGCCCAAGCGGAAGCTGCTCTCGCATGGCTCAATCTCAGCTGCGATCTTATTGCGGCCATCCCGTTGTCGCCGGCCCTGGTCATTGGGCCGCTGATCGACAGGCTGGACATGGCGCTGACGGCGGCGGCGGTCCCGATAGTGCATTTGAAAGTCTTCGACCGTTCCACCACCGGTTGGCTGAAAGGCGCAGTCTGCAACAACGGCGAAGAGCCCCTGGTGGAAGGAGATCTTGATGCATCCCCCGCGGGCCACCACGAGCTGGTCGTGAATCTCCGCGCCAAAGGCGATCCGGAAGCGGTGCGGAGGATAGTCGAAGAGCAGCTAAGCCACATCGAAGGCCAGACACACGACGTGCATCTGGAGTGCTTTAGCCCAGCGCCACCAAAGCCAGAACGGAGATTGGCCAAATCCAGAATCTGACAGCATCAGCGAGCGATGATTCATTACCTCAGGTCAAGACCGGGATCGGTAATGTAAGACGCCGAAGTCACCGGGAGGAATAGTCGATTGTTGCATAATCTCGCTCGCCGATCATCTGTTGCTGAAGCGCGGCCACAAGAAGGGCTGAAGGTATTGCGCGCGAGCGCATGGCACGGTGGCATCATCACGGAGGGAGTGGATCCAACTACCTCACAGATAGCTCACGCTGGCCGGGCTTTTGCAACTTCAGCTGGATACGTAACTCATACCATCTCGAGAACATGTACGAGGGCGTTGCTCATTAGAGCCGAATGAAGTGGCAAACCACAAGGAATGAGGCAACGGGCCAATGGCGCGATCCCGGAATCTATCCCATTTACGATAGGTAAGTTCGCGGCAATTAACCAGGAACGCAAGCAGGTCCTTCAATTTCCATTTTTCTCAGGCTCGTTGTTTATCCCCCGATGGGCGTCAAGATTCGGGCGTAAATGCATGGTCGCCGCGTGACTGCAAGGGGAGCTCGGACGAGCGTCTCTTGGCTCAGAAAAACCGCAGCCTAGACCTGCTGACGGAGGTTGGGACGCAGTGTGAGCGAGCCGTCATCGTTCAGCTTCTGGTGACAAGCCCACCGCACGGGATAGCGCATTCCCTTTACCTCAATCTCAGCTCTAAGTTTCAATCCTTTCCAATCTGTGACGTTGGGAAGCACGAACTGTGCCTGCCGAATCTTGCCCGGTAACGGGTAACCGGCGTCCAGACAACCGCTCTTGAGTAGCTTCCCGTCCTGGCTCTCCACGGTCACCCTCAATACGCCTGGTACACCCGCGATGCCGTCATTTGCGAAGCCGACAATCAGCCCTTGATAACCGTCGTCCCTATAGCTCCAGATGAAAGACGGCCTCACCCGATAGCCAATTCGGCGACTAATCTGGTCGAATGCTACCGGATAAGCCTGATAGTAGCTCATCAGATTCTTTGCGCTGATCTGGTGAAAGTTCCAGAGCGAAAAGTAATTCGCCCCGACATCGATCACATGAGCAATCATGTTCTCTGCCGGAGATATCCCTTCATGTGCAGCGCCCGGATCAGGAGGTTTCCCGGGAAGCCCTTGCTCGAGCAATGCGGCGATCCAAGGCGGCCGGTTGCTGAGCGCTTCAATTTGCTCGTTCTCGATAAAGATGGTGTCGCTGCGAATCCAATTGTTGCTGCGGACCGTGCAGTCTAGCAGTTCTGAATTACCAACGCGGCTAAAATCCGGTTGCGTATTGGTAAGCAGAGGAGTCTTCGAAAAGTGCTCGAGCTGGACTTCGAGCATATTCATCCAGGTCCGCTCTGCTGTCTGGTAGTTAGGGAAAGGATTGTTGGCGAATGGCCAAGTATGCCCTTCGCCCCAGAAGCCGTACATGAAGGTGTCGATAAACTCGATGAGCGGGTTGCCATCGAATTCCGCTGCCAATAGTCCAACCAGTTCTTTGAATGCCTGCTGAAAAAAAGGATGGTCAAACCGGGGTTGATAACGCGAGTGCGGATTATTCAAATACCTTCTTGCGGAGGCGCTGTCTCCTTGATCGCTAAGAACGAGATCCACTTTCGGCACTCTCTCGAGGACAAACTCTGGCAGGGCTGCTTCGTGTGTATAGTCAGGAGCGGACATCTGAATTCGCAATCCGACTCGCTTGTTGTTTTTCTTCGCCAATTCAAAAACCAGCTGCACGTAATCGGGCAACTCCAGGCGTCCGGGCCGCGGCTGTACTTCTCTCCACGTAGGGCGGATGTAAAGCTGCTGGCCTAATGGAAAAAGAACTAAGGCCTCGATCGCTTGCGGAATGTTGTCTGACTTGATTTCCTCGGTGCCACTGTCTGCTGTGACATAGGTGACCAGTCCCTTGCCATAGTTCGGCACGGCGTCTCCTGAGGGAGTAGTAGTCATCACCACATCATCAGTGGGGATAACCGCATCCGGTGGATATTGAGGGAACGGACCCTGATTGAGCCGATCGGTCACCTGAGGGCCGGAGCCGTAGTCGAAGTTTCCCCAATTGTGAGCGGGAACCTTGGCCTGCGTTTTACCTATTCCAAGTTCAGCAGCCACGGCAGCAGCGACGGTGCTCTTCAAAAAGTCTCTACGTTGCATTCGAAGTTATCTCCTCACTTGCTATGTTCTGTCAACGGGGAATGACCGTCATTCCCGTTTTCTGGATCCGCATTTTGTTAACGCCACCAAGGATTTTAATCTGCGATCAGATTCTCCCGCGATTGCTGCTGGCACGAC
This sequence comes from Terriglobales bacterium, assembly GCA_963788475.1. Lineage (GTDB taxonomy): Bacteria > Acidobacteriota > Terriglobia > Terriglobales > Acidobacteriaceae > Telmatobacter. Next base: position 1,275,730 of record CAWBGO010000015.1, on the reverse strand, counting down.
TGACAGAGCGCCAGTGGGAGAACTGGATTTTAAAGGCTCACCGCCCGCCAAATCCGGAAACATAGATATCGGCTGCTGCCAAACGAAATAAGGAGCAGTCCATGATTAAATCAGACCTGAATCGCCGCGAACTTCTGAAGATCACCGCTGGAGCTTACGCCCAGCGCCGTTGTCGCGCATAGCCGTACCGATTCTGTATTACATGGTGGAAGAGCGCAAGGCGGACGCAGACTCCTCCAGCCGGTTGTACCACCGGCCTTCAGCTTGAGACTCCATGGCAAAGGTCATAATTCCACATGGCCGTATAGTCCGCTTGTCGTCAACTTAGCAGCATGCATGTCGCTGTCTTTCCAGATACGCGAAGCGGTGCACCGGTCGTACTTCAGGTAGTCCATGCCCCAGTCGGCGAAGGTCTTGGCGTCCAGTTCCTCGTGGCCGTAGCTTCCTTCAAATCCTCCGCGGGTCCGCGGGCCGGGAGAAGAGTAGATTCCGATCTTCAATCCTTTCGAATGGACATAACTCGCCAGAGCCTTCATGTCAGGAAAGTTTGCATTCGGCGAAAGGCTTCCGTCAGAGCTCCGTGTACCCTGCCATCCATAGTCGATGATGACATATTGGTAACCGGCATTCTTCATTCCACTCGAATCGATCGCGTCGGCTATGCTGCGTACCGTGGCGTCATCGATGTGCGTCTGAAACTGTTCCAGCTGTTCCAGCCCATCGGCGGAGTTTTCGCGAGTCCATTGGGCGGAACCGGGTGCAACGCAGGAAGCGCAACACGCGGCAGCTTGGCGTAATCAACGGAAGGAACTTGCCGGCTTGAGAGAAGATGTTGCGTTCATCTCAGCCGGATTTCATATGAGCGAACGCAGGGCTTGCAAGCTGTTGGGTGTGGATCGAGCTAGCTACCGGTATGAACGGAGGTCGGATCGGAACACGGAACTCCGCGAAGAGCTGATCAAGCTGGCGCGGCAGAAGCCGCGCTTCGGCTACCTTCGATTGCATGCGATGCTGGGGCGCCGCGGTGAGGCAGTGAACGTGAAGCGCGTCTATCGGCTCTATGTGGAAGAAGGTCTGGCGGTGCGGCGGCGCAGGCGCAAGCGGCTGGTGCGCGAGCCTGCGGCAGAGCCTCGGCTGATCCGTGCCAACCAGGAGTGGGCGATGGATTTCATCGTGGACGGTCTGGCGAACGGGCGCATGGTGCGCATCCTTAGCGTGGTCGATGTGTTTACCCGCGAGTGCCTGGCGCTGGAAGCCGACACCTGCCTGGGCTCGGGATGGGTGATACGTGTGCTCGATCGGTTAATCGAGGAGCGCGGCCGACCCGACAGCCTGCGCTCGGATAACGGACCCGAGTTCACCTCGCGGCGCATGCTGGGCTGGACGGAGAACCGTAAGATCAACCTGATCCACATCCAGCCCGGGCGGCCCATGCAGAACGGGCATGTGGAGAGCTTCTATGGCCGGCTCCGCGACGAGTGTTTGAATGCAACCTGGTTTCGCACTCTCAACCATGTTCGTCAGATCCTGGAGCAATGGCGTCAGGAGTACAACTGCGAGCGGCCGCATAGCTCACTTGACCACAGAACTCCTCGGGAGTTCAGCATCGCAATGGGCTATGGAGATGTGGAAAGCAAAGAACGCTTCCCACATCCCCACAGCCCCGACTACGACGACGGCTGTCAGATATACTCACAGCCAAAACAAAATCGAGAAACTCCGGTTATCAGTGGCTGAGAAAAACGGTGCAGGTCAGGCTCATAAACCAGATGCAGATCCCCGTGCAGAAAATGCGGGCAGGCCAGCGCTGCGAATTGTGAGGGATTCCACGTGCGACGCTACTGCACCTCTATCGCGGAAACAATCGCGTCTCCTTTGGTTGGTGTGAACTGAAGAATCACCATGCCATCCGCGGCATTCACTTCGAAATGCCGTTGATACGCGGTCAGCGCACCTCCCGCGGCGGCTGCCACATCCAAATTGGCCAGAACTTTCTGCCCGTTCGCGAAAACGTCGAAAATGCGGTCGCCGGGATGGAGAGATGGCTCAACAAACGTGAGGACTACGGTATGCGGACCGTCAGCCGCCGGAACACGATAGGTGAAAGAACCAGCACGGTAAGTGGCCGCCACCTCTGGGCTGATGGTCCCAGCTATTGACGCCGGAGCCGGAGCCCTGAACCCAGCTCCCGGACCGCTGATAACCTGCGCCGTTCCGCCCTCGAAGAACGTATCCGATCCAAAGCGTTTGTCCGGGCTCGCGCCAGCAACCAGGGCGCCGCAATCGATATAGGTATCCTTCGCGGCGGCGTCGGAAAGATGCCACCGAACTCTATCCTCTACATCTCCCTTTGGGAAAGAGCCAGTTGCAATGATGTTGTTCGCGCCAGGGATGAGAACGATGCCGTTCCAGACACAGATGCGATCCGGGCAGTCTGCAAGCACTTTAACCAGCTTTCCATTTACTTTCAGCGAGGTCTTCGGCGCGTTGCTGTACACCCGCACATCGGCTATTCGGTAGGCTCGCTCGGTATAAAGGCTGGAGTTGATGTGGACCGTTGGCGTCGCCGTCCAGTTAGCTTTGTAAAAGAAGTACGGATCCTTGCGATACTTATGGTCAAAGGTCACGACGCCCTTGGTATTAATGTCTTGGGCATTGCCCTCGCTGCGCGTCGTGCTTCCGAAGTCGAAGGAATTCCAGATAAACGTACCCCACAGATACAGTTTGCTGCGCAGCGTGGACCAGTTCTGTTCGTGAATGTAGGACTCGTATTCTTCCGCCTGAGGCCGGTTGCGAGACTCCGGGCCACCCAGCGCATTGTCAGAATGCAGCGAGATAGCTCCTCCGGCGCCGTATTCGGTCACCGCCATGGGTTGTTCTGGCCGATTATGGTGCAGAGCGTCAAGATGAGGTCCTAAGTCGGATGGCTTGCCGTAGTACCAGCCGAAGTAGCGGTTCGCCCCGGCGAGGTCAGTGACCGAGGCTGTGATCGGCACCACGGTATCGGGTGCGTAGCGTATTCCCTCACAGCAAGTCGCCAGTGTTGTCGGCCTGCCTGGGTCCAATTGGTGTGCGAGCTGATTCAGCTCTTTTAGTAAGGGCAGGGGATCAGGAACGGCACCGGTTTTGTTCCCCACAAAGGCCGGAATGCTGTTTCCAAAATCGATCTCATTGCCGATGGACCAGGTGATCACCGAGGGATGATTGAAGTCTTGCGCGATCAACTCCCGCAGCTGCTGCCGGGCGTTTTCGCTAAGAGCTTCCGTCGGTTGCAGGCTCTCGCCCAACGTCCACTGGCTCACCAGGGGTATCTCGTCCCAGAGCACAAGTCCGTCGCGGTCCGCGAGATCGTGAATCGGCTGGCCGTGCTGGTAGTGGGTGAGGCGTATGCCGGTCACCCCCATCTCACGCATCATCGCCTCGTCCGCAGCAACGTCCTCCGGTTCCGACGCCCAGCCCTTCCCTTCACGATCCTGGTGATAGCCGACGCCGTGCACGTCCACGTGTTTTCCGTTGAGGAACAGTCCATTGTCCGGATCGAACCGAACCAGACGAATGCCAAAGGGAAGAGAGACACGATCGACTAGTGGAGAGGGCTTGTCTGAGAGTTCCACTACCAGGCGATACAGATAAGGATCCTCCGCTCCTTGCCAGAGATGTGGATGCGGCACAGCCACGTTCGCGGTGCTTTCTACCCCGCTCGCTGGTCCCACGGTGACGGACTGCTCTTGTTGCGCTGCCACCTTGCCCTGCGCGTCAACCAGCAGGGTTCGGAGCATGAGTGTGTCACGCTGCTCACTATCGTTGCGGACACGCGCGCGCACCTGCACCTGCGCCCCGGCAGACGTCACGGACGTCGTCTTTGCGTAGACTCCGGAGGAGCCATAGTCCATCAAATCAAGGTGCATCTTCCTGGTGAAGACAAGGCTTACTGGACGATACAAACCGCCGTACACAAAGAAGTCTCCCGTAAGCGGCAACACGTCGGCAGTCGAGTTTCCCAGCGCGGGTTTCGTGTTGTCCACCTTCACTGTAAGCTTGTTCTCCTGGCCTGACTTAAGTGCTGCCGTGCTGTCCAGGCGAAAGCGCGAGAATCCTCCCTGGTGCGTGCCGAGCAAGGTTCCGTTCAACCAGACGGTTGCGATGCGGCTTGCTGCGTCAAATTGCAGAAAGCTTTCCATACCAGCCACATTCGCTGGAGGCGTAAAGACGAGCTTGTACCAGCCGATGCCCTGCGTGGTTACGATGTTCTGCGCGGTGTTGATGTGGGACGCGGGTGCGTCCTTGTAGTAGCCCACCCGGTTCCAGGTGTGGGGTACGCTGACGGTTGTCCACGTCGCATCTGGTTCGGCCTGGAGCTCTGTCTCAGATTCCGGACCCAGTTTGAAGCGCCAACCTTCGCGGAGTGACACCTCGACGCGGGGATCTCCAGCCGCGGTACGGTGGGGTCCGCTCGTCGGTGAGTTCTGTGCCTGATTCTCCAAGGTGAGCGGCAAGAGGCACAGCATAAGCAAACAATGAGTGCGGTACAAAGGCAAGCTCCTGCAAGCTCTACCTGCTTGCGTGTTCGGCGAGATTGCAATCATATGAGACGACCGTGTCTGCCGGACCTGCAAGCCGCCTTGTGGTCAGCTTTCGGTCCAAGCGTGCAAGCCGAAATTGTAGCGTCATCTTACGAGATCGACAACGCAGCCGAACGGTCTCTTCGAAGGAATCGATGAATTAAATCGATTTCATAAGCTTGCTGCTTCTTCTGCCGCCATTGTATGGTCAAGAGTTCCGCTAAACGAAAGGGCTCGAGAAGATGAAAACGGTGTTGTGTGCAATCATCCTCGCGGCAGTGTCGACCGTGGGTGTCGCCTCAACAACCACTGTGAACGTCGAACAGGGTTCGTTGAAAGGAATCCGCGAAGACGGACTCACTGTCTTCCGGGGTGTCCCCTTCGCTGCGCCGCCGGTAGGGGACCTGCGCTGGCACCCGCCGCAACCTCCGGCCAAATGGCAGGGCGTGCGTCCGACAGCGAACTTCGCCCCGCAATGCGTGCAGAACATCGGCAGCGGTGCTGACAAGCCTCCGGCCATGAGCGAGGACTGTCTTTACCTCAACGTGTGGACTCAGGCGAAGTCCGCACGGGACCGTATCCCGGTGCTGGTTTGGATCTACGGAGGCGGCTTTAACGGGGGCGCGACATGGATCCCGACCTATAGCGGAGAAGTCCTGGCGCGTCATGATGTGGTGCTGGTGAGCATCGCTTACCGCGTGGGGCCCCTGGGGTTCATGGCACATCCGGAGCTAAGCGCCGAATCACCGCATCACGTCTCCGGCAACTACGGCTTGCTCGATATGATCGCCGCTTTGCAGTGGATCAAGGCGAACATCGCCGCGTTCGGTGGTGATCCAAACAAGGTCACCATCTTCGGCGAATCTGCTGGCGGCATCGCGGTGAGCCAATTGTGCGCGTCGCCGCTCGCCAAGGGACTCTTTGAAGGCGCCATTTCGGAAAGCGGCGGCTCGTTCGGACCGCCGCGCCGCGCCGGGCAGCCGGGCGAGAATATGCGTCTGCTTGCCGATGCGGAGCGCGATGGCGCGTCGTTGTCGAAGGACGCCGGTTCCGGCTGGATTGAAGAGCTGCGAAAAGTACCGGCGGAAAAGATCATGGACGCCCAGCGCGCCCGCGGGCTCGCGTGGCCGATCATCGATGGGTGGGTTATTCCCACAGACCAGTTCACGTTGTACGAACAAAAGCGATTCAACGACGTTCCGGTTCTCATCGGATACAACTCGGATGAAGGCGCCTCATTCTCTCATGAGCGAATGCCGCGCGAGTACATCGATGGCGTGCGCCGCCGCTACGACAGCTTTGCCGACAGCCTGCTGAAAGCTTATCCCGCGGGCGAGGCCACGGTGCCCAAATCCGCACGCGACCTCAGCCGCGATGCGGCGTTTGGCTGGCACACCTGGATCTGGGCGCGCCTGCAATCGCAGTTGGGCGCCGCCAAGGTTTACTACTATTACTTCGATCAGCACCCGCCAGCGCCCGCCGACGCGCCCCAGCCCGATCTGGGTGCGCCGCACGGCCGCGAAGTTCCGTACGTATTCGGGCACCTGAACGACCTTCAGCACGAACAGCCCACTGCGGCGGACCACGTGATCTCCGACGCAATGGCCACCTACTGGACCAATTTCGCCAAATACGGAAATCCCAACAGCCACGGCATGCCAAAGTGGCCGGCCTTCAGTGACCAGCATCCTGAACTCATGTACTTTGCCGGCACGCCGCACACGGGTCCAGTTCCGAACCCGGAAGGCCTGAAGGCTCTGGATGCCTACTTTGCATGGCGCCGCACCCCGGAAGGCGAGCGTGCTTCGGCAGTTGAAGATGCCAAGCCCGCCTCAACGAACGTGATGGATGCGCGATATCCGCGCGTTCTGCCCGACCACACGGTGGCCTTCCAGTTCAAAGCGCCGCAAGCACATTCCGTTGACGTAGACATTACCGGAAAAAAGTTCCCCATGACGAAGGACGCCAGTGGCGTCTGGAGCGTGACCACGCCTCCGATAGTCGAGGGCTTCCACTACTATGCGCTCGATGTTGATGGCGTGCGCGTCAACGACCCTGGCAGCCACGCATTCTTCGGCATGGGCATGGACGCCAGCGGCATCGAGGTGCCGGAGTACGGCGTGGACTATTACCTGCCCGAGGAAGTGCCGCACGGCGATGTCCGCATTCGCATCTATTACTCAAAACTCACCCGCCAGTGGCGCCGCTGTTTTGTGTACACTCCTCCGGACTATGACTCCAGCCCGACCGCGCGTTACCCGGTTTTGTATCTCCAGCACGGCATGGGCGAGGACGAAACCGGATGGATCTTCCAGGGCCATGCCAATCTGATCCTCGATAACCTCATCGCCGCGAAATACTCGATGCCCATGATTGTCGTCATGGACAACGGGTATGCCTCGCGGCCTGCTGGCCCGTTCTCCCAGGTTAGTACCGGCCCAGATTTCAGCGCATTCCAGGACGTCATGATCAAAGAAGTCATCCCCATGATTGACGCCACGTTCCGCACCATTCCCGATCGCGATCACCGGGCCATGGCGGGACTCTCGATGGGCGCCAACCAGGCCCTGCAGATCGCCACACACAATCTGGATACCTTCGCGTGGATGGGGGGCTTCAGCGGCACCATGAACGGCCTCAGTACCGATCCGCTCGATCCGGCCGCGGCATTCCGTGGTGTATTCAAGGACGGCGCGGCATTCAACGACAAGGTGAAACTGCTTTGGCTGGGCATGGGCACAGAGGAGCCGAATCCGTTCCCCGGAGCAATCGGAGCCTTCCGTACGATGCTCGACAAGTCCGGAGTCAAGTATGTCTACTACTCCTCGCCCGGCACTGCGCACGAGTGGCTCACATGGCGGCGCGACCTCAACGACTTTGCGCCGCGGCTGTTTCGCTAGCGGAATGTAAACCTGACCGATCGAGAAGTTGGCGGAAGAGAAACTGAGCGAGGCGTTGTCAAGGAATTCAATCGAAAAGCGAAAGACATTTACTTTCCTAAAACTCTACCCCGATGGAGCAGCCCGATGAAACTCAGCCGGAGGAAAGCACTCTCAGTAATCGCCGGAGCGCCCGCGCTCCTATGGTCCCGTAAATCGTTCACCCAACCATCCGGCATAGCGCTCGACATCGCGCCGGGACCATTTAAGGGTACGCGCGAATCGCTCGGGGAATGGCAGGCGCCTGACTGGTACCGCGACGCCAAATTTGGCATCTGGGCGCATTGGGGACCGCAGTCCGCAATCGAGTACGGCGACTGGTACGCGCGCAACATGTATATTCAGGGCCACAAGCAATACGAATATCATGTCAAGACATACGGCCACCCCACGCGCGTCGGGTATAAGGATGTTATTCCCATATGGAAGGCCGATAAGTTCGATCCGGATCATTTGCTCGGACTCTACAAGAAGGCTGGTGCGAAATATTTCTGCAGCATGGCCGTGCACCATGACGGATTCGACCTGTGGAAATCAAAACACCAGCCGCGCTGGAACTCCGTCGCCTTGGGCCCGAAGAGGGATATTGTGGGCGGTTTCAAAAAGGCCGCGGAAAAACATGGCCTACGCTTCGGGGTGAGCGAGCACCTTGCTCCGAGTTATCGCTGGTTCTCCACCTCCCACATGTGCGACAGGACAGGACCGCTGGCCGGAGTGCCCTATGACGGCGCGAATCCCGCCTATGCGGACCTCTATCATGAGCTGCCGGAATATTACCCCTATAGCGACAGGATACTCAATGACCGGCAGGCGCCCGCTCAGTGGAAACTGCATTATTTCAAGCGCATCAAAGACCTCGTTGATAATTACCAGCCGGACCTGCTTTATACCGACGGCGACATCTTCTTTGAGGAATACGGGCTGGCCCTCGTAGCGAACCTGTACAACGTAGACGCCCAGCGCCACGGCGGTCGATGTGAGGCGGTTTATTTCAGCAAGCTGCCGAGCGACTGCCAAACGGGAACATGTGTACTCGACTGGGAGCGAGGAGTGGCAGCCGGCATTTCGCAGAACCCGTGGCAAACCGACACATGCATTGGCGACTGGCACTACAACCGGGAGGCGAATTACAAATCACCCAAGTACGTCATCGACATTCTGGTGGATATTGTCAGCCGCAATGGCAACCTGCTATTGAATTTTCCACTCCCGAACAGCGGTGAACTTGACTACGAAGAATCGGTCATTCTAGATGAGATCACAAAATGGATGGCCATCAACAGCGAAGGCATCTATGGAACCCGCCCCTGGAAGATCTTCGGAGACGGCCCTGTCTCTACGGCTGCGCCATCCAGCGGCGGCACTCGATTCAATGAATCCGGCCGCACCGAGCTTACGGCTGATGAAGTGCGCTTCACCAGCAAGGGCAACACGCTCTACGCGTTCATCATGGGCTGGCCGCAGAAGCTTGCCCTCATCAAGCCCCTTGCAACCAGCAGCCAACTTTCGCCGCCCAAAGTACAGAATATCGAGCTTCCGGGATACCACGACAAGTTGAAGTGGATGCAAGACGAGCAAGGGCTCATTGTGGTGATGCCAAATGAGAAACCATGCGATCACGCGATTACCCTGAAGATCGTGTGAATATCCGGTCCGATTTCAGTCTTACTTGACGCTTCGTTCATTGCGTGGAGAAAAGCCAGAAAGGCGAGCATTTGTTGATTAAGATGCATACTGCACAGTTCGTAGCTGCGGCCGTGTCTGCCTGTTCCATGACGGCCAAAACTCAAAGCAGTGAGCCATCCGATTCGCAATCTATCGTCGCAAATATCGATGCCCACGTACCGCTGAGACAGGCGCCGCCTGGCATGGTTTTGGATCGTTTAGGCAGGAAGAATCCGGAACGCATACGCGTACTTGCAAGGGGGAGCGTCGGGGGCTCGGATCTCGAGGCCCTGTGGTTCCCTCGTCCACTTCAGATTTGATTTCGACCCTAGCAGTTCTACCTTTCCGATCTGGCCCGGGTAATTCGTCGAGCCGGCGGCGAGGGAAGTGATCAAAAACCTTCCGTCAGGTGGCCAGCCCAGGGCGATCGCAAAGAGGGTGTCATCCTTTGTGGTAAATCGAATATCCGAGTGGTCGAACTTGAGGCGATTCAACTGATAGGACTCGATTTTGGGCGCATGGATCGAGGGACCTTCTCCATAGACCTTCCAGGGGCGCGAGCCCATGATGGCTTCGGAATTGATCTGTTGCCAATCGGCGAGTTCGCTCAGAAACGCCGTCTCGTCGCTGTCCGGGTCGCCGTGACCGGGCAGCGGAATGTTAAGCAGAAGGTTTCCATTTTTGCTCACGATGTCGACGAACATGGGAATGATCGTGGAGGCCTTCTGGTATCTGTGCGTCTCGAATAGAGGGCGGCTATAGTGCCAAGACCCAATGCACGCGTCTGTTTGCCAGGGGTCCTTTTGCAGTTTGTCTTCCAGCGCCGCTTCAAAGTCGCGGGTAAGCGTGCCCCACACAGGCTCGGGAACAATCTTCAGATTCAACACGGCTTCCAGACGGCCTCCGTGCCTCTTCATATTCTTGTTGTAGTAATACGCCATGATCTGGGGCGCCAAGTCCGGTATTCCGAGCCAGACACCTAGATCCAGGGCTCCGGGTCCGCCGGCGTCATAGTCAAACTGTGCGTTATCGTCAAAATACAGCAGATCGGGGTCATAGCTGTCGATCACATCCTGCACACGCAGCAGGAACGCCCTGGTGAACTCCGGGCACGGCGTGTTCTTCAGGTGTGGTTTACCGTTGAGCATCTGAGGGTCCATGCCTTCCCACCATTTTCCCTTGCCATCGGCGATGGTTTGCACACCATCGTAAGGAACTCCCGCAAGCGGTCCGGTGGTGTCGCTCTTGTAGCGCACCGGCAGAAATTCGTCCCAGACGCGGCCCGGAGTCCCGTGATAGCTGACGCCAAATCGCAGCCCATGGGAACGCGCCACCTTGACCCATGTCCCCACGATGTCACGCTTTGGGCCGATGTTGACGCAGTTCCATGGCTGGTGCTTCGAATTCCAGCAATCGAAATTATCGTGATGGGTGGCGAGGGCGACAAAATACTGAGCGCCCGCACTCTTATAGAGCTTGATAAGGGCCTCCGGATCCCATTTTTCGGCTTTCCATAAGTGGCAGATATCCTTGTATCCGAACTGCGATGGATGCCCATAGGTCTTGACATGGGACTCATACTGGCCTGTTCCCTGAATGTACATATTTCTTGCATACCAGTCGCCCTGCTCCGGAACGCATTGCGGACTCCAGTGCGCCCACATTCCGAGTTTTGCGTCGCGATACCAATCCGGACACTGGTAGGACTTGAGCGATTCCCAGTCTGGCTGAAACGGCCCCTCGGAGACGGGCCCGCGAAAAATCTGCGAGTATCCGAGCCTGGCAGCTGCAGCCCATGTGAAGGCTGATGCGCCAGCTGACAGGAATGATCTACGGTTCATGATTCTTGTTCCCTCCAATGGGCTATTCACTGGCAGTTCGTCTGACGACCTCGGGTGTTCCTCGTCTTTGGGTCAGTTGCACTCTTCAAGTTTTGCTCTGTTGAACGGATGCGAAATAACAGCACCGGAGCGACGGAGAACAACGCAAATCAGCGGTGCTTTCACCTATTTGCTTATCACCGTCACGACTGACGCGTCCGGCCCACGCCACGCCGGGGCTCCCTCTTGATTCAGCCGTTGGGCTTTATCATCCCATGTCAGCTTCGTGACCAAGCCGCCGCCCTTCTCATATCCGTAGGTTGTCCCGTCATCTTGAAACAGGGCAAAGCTGCCGTCCGCTCCCGGATACACACGTACGGTTGCGATGGTCTGCGCCTGCTTTGTGCTCTCGATCTCGGATCCAAGCGGCACGATACTTCCCGCTCTTACAAACAGCGGTAGCGTGTCGATGGGCGCATCCGCCTCAATGGTTTGTCCGCCGTGCAGCCGCTCGTTGGTCCAGTAGTTGTACCAGTCACAACCAGCGGGCAAATACACTGCCCGCGACGTCGCGCCCTGCTCGCTCACCGGAGCCACCAGGAAGGCCGGACCGTACATATACTCATCGGGGATATCGGCGACCTTCGGATCCGCGGGGAAATCCATGAACAACGCTCTCATATACGGCGCGCCTGTCTGGTAGCTGCGATAGGCAACCGAGTACGTGTACGGCAGGAGTTGATAGCGCAGCTTCAGATACTTCGCGAGAATCGGTTCAGCTTGCTTGCCATAGGACCAAACTTCGTTGTGATTTCTCTCGCCGTGCGCGCGCATCACCGGTTGAAATGCGCCCCATTCGAACCACCGGACAAACAGCTCGGGATAATCCTCGTAGTTCCCAATCGTGCCGCGCACATCTGACCCATCTATGAGGGGCTTGTGTTCGGCGTGGTAGTCCGCCGGAATCGCTGGCGAGAAGAACCCTGCGATGTCCGTGTCCCAGTAGGGCAGCCCGGTAGCTGTGAAGTTCAGCCCGGCCGGGATCGAACGCTTGAGCATATCCCAGGTCGAAACAATATCGCTCGACCAGAAGACCGTGCCATTGCGCTGCGCTCCCAGATACGCGGCCCGGGCCAGGATCATCACCCGCCGGCTGTCTCCAAAGTCGCGCCGAAAGCCCTCATACACCGCGGCGGTGTGAAGAAGTGGATACACATTGTAGAAGCGCGCGCCGGAACCGATCGAGAACACATCGTTCGCGGGGTCAACGTCCGGTTCGGTTTCGTCCAGCCAGATGTAATCGAAATCATAGGGCTTCACGTAGCGTTCGCGAATCTTCTCCCAGAACCATCTCGCGGCCTCCGGGTTGGTGGTGTCGATGTTCGGTCCGATGTTCTTTTTGTAGCCGCCCGAATCCGGCGCGCCGTTGTGGTCGAGGATCAACCAGCCTTTGCCGAGCAGCATGTCGTAGAACTGCGTCCCGGCTGCAAAGTGCGGCCAGACACTCAAGAGCGTGGATACGCCCATCGCATGCAACTCGTGATTCATCGCTGCCGGATCGGGCCACCTCTTCGGGTCCAGGTCCAGTTCGCCTTGCCTAGTCATATTGAGAAAGTCCACCACGATCGCGTCCAGCGGCAGGTTCCTTTTTCGATATTCCCTGGCCACATCGAGAATCTGATCCTGGGTCGGATAGATAGCCTTGCTCTGGATGTATCCATAAACTGCCTTCGGCAGCATCTGCGTCACGCCGGTGAGCAAGCGGTAGCCCTCGTACACTTCGTCGCTGGTCGCTCCGGCGATTACGAAATACGAAACCCGGTTTCCTATCTCGGACGACCACAGATTGCGCCCATTGAACCCCAGGTCGATCGTTGTCTTGGAGGGGTTATCCCAGACCAGTCCATAGCCCCGGCTCGACACCATAAACGGCACACACACGTCCTCGCCCCCAAGTGCACCATAGTCATGCCAGCAGGGAATCTCGTGATCCCGCAGGTCAATCCAGCCCTTCTGTTGCTGGCCCAGCCCGTAGTAGTGTTCGCCCGCCGGCGAATCGAAGGCTGCCATCACCCGGTAGCCCTTAGCCCCCGCATCAGCCGCCGCCACGTCGGAGCTCTCCGGCATCATCGCCCAGGTGCGCATGTGCAGCAGCGTCTTGCCGTCGGGCGTGGTCACCAGCAGAGCATCATTGTGCGGGGCCTTCCCGCCCCCGCCCCCGAAATAAGGATCGCGCAACTGAAGATTCAACGCATCGAGCGGCATCGGCTGCGGCAGTTTCTCCATCGGAAGGTTCCCCGGCGCCACGCGCACGACCAGCCGATCCGATCGGAATACGTCGTCCCCTTTCGGGTCGCGCTCGTGCGTCCATCCCTCGGACGAAGGCTGGGCCACAAACCCGTACCCCGGAGCGCTTGTGGCCGCGGCCTTATCGGTGCTCATCGTCACCCGCAGTATGTTTGGGGCATAGGGCTCCAACGAAATCACCCGGCCTTCGCGCTCCAAAACCATCGGACCACGCTGGGCCATCGCCACTGCTGCCAGCGACACCGCCCCAAACAGCATCTGAACCAACCTGAAGACAGGCAATTTCCTTCCGAAACGGCGACAGATCTGCGATCTCATCTTCGACCTTTCTCTTCGTTCCAAGCTGCAATGAAAGCACCCGCAATGCGAACTCAAGCAACCGCTCTCTTGCGGCCAGCAGTCACTGCGCCATCTGCAAGCCACTTCTCGCCTGCTGATTTTCAAGGTTTCGGCTCCTTGGCGCCTTTCTTGTTGAATCTCCAGTAATCGAAGTTGAATAGCTGACCTTTCGCCTCGCCTCTGAACACGAAATAGAGGTCACGTTTACCGCTGGCGCCGAAGACGGTCGTCGTATTCGTCTGCCATGCGTGCATCCCCCCGTGGGTGAAACCGCAATGAGCCAATCTCCGGCCCGTCGACGCTGTCCTGGTGCATTTCGATCGACCCTCCCTGGGAGCCGCTTGCAACGCTTGCAGTGAAGCTGGAGGCCTGACCGTTGCCGAAATCGACGCCGCGCACCTTGTGATCACCTCAGGACCGTGGGTTTGTATTGCGCTCCTGTGCGAAGACTGTCGAGTATCTGCTGCGTGCGCGCCGGGCAAGCTCTCCCTTTTTCAGGCGTGAAGTTGTCGTGCTCCGATTCGACCAACGGCAATGGTTCCGTGGGACCCGGAATCTGGTTCAGGGCTGTCCAGACTCCCGCGGGCGGAGAGACGGTATCGATGAACCCCATCCCTGCCATCAGCGGAGCCTTGATGCGCGGGGCGAAGTTGACTGGGTCGAAATAGAGGGCGGTCTCCATCGACTTGGCATTGTCCGAAGGCCAATTGGGAAACCCGCTCTGGCGGCCATGCAGATCCCCGTTTGTGTCCGCGCCCGCGGGAACGCAGACCAGCACCGCCGTGATCTTCTCAGGCCGCAAACCCGCAAGCGCGAAACTCTGCTGGCCTCCCTGGCTTCCTCCTGTTAACACGATGGTCTTCCCATCCCAGTCTGGCCGCCTGAGCAGGTAGTCGAGAACGCGCGAATCGCGCAGGTACATGTTTAGGAAGTACGATTTCTCGCGGTCAGTGTTGCCCACCGCAACGTACGATTTTGGAATGTCTCCGGAAGGGTCGGAGGGGAGCTTGTCGTGTGCGTCAACATTGATCACCAGCCAGCCATCTGCGGCGCGCTGCGCAGCCCAGTGAGGTTCCAGCGCGTAAATACCCGCGTACTGCAGTTGAATGATCGCGGGGAATTGTCCTTGCCTGGCGGGCTTCGCAACATAACCGTGTACCTTCGATCCCATTGCATCGAGAGCAAACGTGCTCTCCTCGATGCCGGGGATGTCGGACTGGATCGGTGTTACGGTTGGGTTGATGGGAACCTTGGCCTGAGCGGCCAGTTTCGCGTCCCAGAATGCATCGAAGTCCGGCGGCCGCGGCGTGGAGAGCCCGAGTCTGCCGGGCGCAACGGCCGCTCCAACTGCGTAAAGGCCGTTATTGCGGCCTGTGTTGCCACCGACGAACGCGGGTGTGGTAGCGGGACCTGCGTTCGACACAACCGAGGCGCCCTGATCCTTCACCGCGTTGTCATCGGAAAGGTTTGCGTAGGGCTCGATGGCGACATAGATCATCTCGGCGACGTCACCGACGATTTCAATTTTGTCCTTCCCTGAACTTAGATCGAGCTTGCCTTCTTTGAGCACTTCTTTGTTGTTGCGCCGGATGGTCCATTTATATGCATAGGTCGGAGCTGTCGGACCCGGAGAAACAACCCAGCCGATCGTCTCGCCAACCTCGTACAGGCCGCTTGCGTGGTAAGGACGAAACACGAGTTGTTGCACCGGGGGCGCCGGTTGGGCGTACACGGTCGGGGCAACGAACGGCAGCAGAAACGCGAGTTTGATAACTCGGTAAAACACAAAAGCACGAATACGGCAACTCTCGTCACGGGTTCGCTTAACACGCCCGCATCGGGTCATCACTGGTGCCATGGTGCCTCCCTGTTACATTGTGCTGGCCTCCGAAACTCGCCTGCAATGTTGATTCTTCTGGGCGACCGGTTTACGTGTTCTCCACTTCAAACTCGTATAGGCTCACGCTGACGGGCGGGCACTGCACAGTCTCTGGAAATCCAGCCTGCTCTGCCTCAGCGATCTTGACCACGGACTCCTTGCCCGGTTCATTGGCGGAGTTCACGCCGGGCGGCGCGATTTGGTACAGTTTGCCCCGCTGGCGCAGCTTGATTCCACTGATCCTTGGAGTCAAGCTGTGTCTGTCCTCAGTGGGGTTCACAACGGACATAAGGAATGTCTTTCGGTCACTCGAAAACGCTGCGAGAACGTCCAGCGGATAAGTCGGGCTTCCAGAAGGCGTGGGACCCTTGTCGACGAAATTTGTGCCCCGGACTTGTTGCTCGGGTGAATTCCCGTCAACGGGAATCGGGCGCGCATGGAGAAAGTGCGTCTGCATCAACTTCATCACCACGCCCTCAGCCGGAAAGCCAACCGCGTCGCCGGTGCTATCGGTCAACAGGCGCAGCCCTCCTGTGGCGCAGCTGGCAGTGATCTTATCGGAGTGCCGGAACATTTCGTGGAGACAAAGCGCATAGGAGAGCGGCCCAAGCATCCCCGGCAATGGATGGTTCTGCCCGTCTGCCGAGCGGGGGCGGTTGCCCCATTCATCGAAGATGAATTTGATATTGCGCTCTTTCAGCCACGGCATTTGCTCCACGTACTTGTCCCAACAATCGAAGGCCCCACCAATGCGGTTCGCCAATCTGCGAGCCCTGAATTGCAGCGCATCCTGGACATCCACATAAAGCTGCTTCTCTTCATCGAAGGCCAGGTTGGGATATGCGTAGGTGTGCTCGGAAAGATTGTCGATATTGTCAGCACATTTTTTGAGCAGCCATCCGTCCCAATCGTAGATCGAGCCGAACTCGTACGGCAGTCGTTCAGTAATCGGCGGCTCCCACATGCTGGGGAAGAAGTTGCCCTTCTTTTCGGCGGCGTCCACGGACTTTTCGCAGATGCTGGCACCGGAGACGGTGATGTTGATGTTCGGATCAACCGCCTTCATGGCCTCGACGATGGTATTGTGCTTGACCCAATATTGGTCCAGCGACATGTGACCGTACTGCCAGGGACCATACATTTCGTTGCCAATGGTCCAGTAACGCACGTTGAAAGGCTCGAGATGCCCGTTCTCCGCACGCGTCTTGCCCATGCGGGTATTGACGGAGCCGTTGCAGTATTCGAGTTGCTCTGCCGCCTCGCGAGCCGAACCGAAGCCGCTGTCGATCGTCAGGTCGGGCTCGGCTCCGACCAACCGGCAAAGAGTGATGAACTCATGAAGGCCGACGTCGTTCGACTCCACCCTGTCGGACCACATTGGTTGGAGGCGCGGCGGGCGCTTGTCGCGATCGCCAAGTCCATCGCGATAATCGTATGCGGAAACAAAGTTGCCGCCGGGCCACTTGAACATTTTGAAGCCTTCTTCCTTGAAGAGCCGAATCATCCCAGGGTGAAATCCCTGCACATTGTCGGCGGGCATCAGGGATACGGCGCCGATGTGAAATGCGGCCGTACCGGTGCCGAGAATTTCGAGGCTGGCTTCTTCTGAGTCGGCCGCTGGAGTGAACTTGAGGGGGAATTTCTGGTACTCGGTGGTGAGCGAAGGGATCGTGATAGTTTGTGAGTCGGCGGCAGCAGGCCCCCACGCCAGGCGAACAGTGATCTTCGCTCCTGCATCGCCGGCCAGAATGATCCGGCCTTCGTACGCCTTGTTAGCACCGACGCGCAACCTTGATTGGCGAATGCCGTGCAGTTCGGCCGAATCGAGCTTCACGCGCGGGCTATGCCTGCCGACGAAGGGCCGCTCGGTATCCATTTCGACCGTTCCTTCCGGCCCAACCGGCTTGAAGGGCTCGCCAAAGAAGCGCCGAAAAAACGGATTTGCAGGTGGCGGTGTGGGGGCGCTGGTAATGGCGTTGGCGAATTTTCTGTCGGTCAAAACTTCCGCCCACACCTGCGTTGTCGCCGGCTCCATATAACCGCCAAAGATCATGGGATTGATGGGCGTGCCGCTCTTACTCGCATCGATAGTCGCCTGGATATTTCCAGTCGGGGTCGCAAAAGCCTTCATCTCCGGCCGCAACATAGCGGCTTCAGCCACCGTCGCTGCGATAAATTCGCGCCGATTCATTGGCATCCTTTCTCTCCCGGTCAATCTTTCTCTTAAAGCAGATTGTTGTGCGGACATCCTGCACCTGGATACTCCAGGCAGCAATACCACTCGTGGATGTACAGCTACCATTGCACGCCGAAGTGCAATCATTGACGTGGATCGATCTTGCGTGACTCGGGCCCGGTGGTCAGGTCGGCGAACGGGCCGGGCAGGCGGTCGCCCGAGATGCTGTGGCCGCAGAAGTCGGAATCGATGTCCTTATATATGGCGAGCGGCTTGATGTCTCCTTTTACGCTCAAAGTAAGCTCGAGCTTGTCTGGGTCGAGAGTCGCGGTGATATCGGCCATGGTGCCGTGCTCGTCCCAATGGTGCTCTTCGCGCCAAGATGCGAGATTGTGCCATTCGGCCGGCTCGGGATACTTGACCCGCAGAAACGGCTGCCCCATGAAGGGACCTCCGGTGGGGTTGGCGTAGACATTCCCGTCCGCGTCGTTGCGGGCGTTTGTGAACTCAATGGCGGAGCGACCCGCCTTGCCGAACACGTTGTCGTGAACCATGAGATTGTGGACATCGTTGGTGTGACCGGCAATGGGGCGCGGCCCGTTGATGCCGGACATGGTGTCGACGCAGACCTCTTCGCAGTCGAGGAAGAGGTTGTAAGCGATGATGATGTTGTTGGTATCGCGGATAAGGATCGCGCCTGTGAGGTGGGAGAAGATGTTGTTGTCGATCTGGTTTAGGGCATCGCTGCCTTCGATGTGAACGCCGTGCGGATTCACGTTTCCGGGGATATCGGCAAAGAGGTTGCCGGAAATGCGCACGTTGGCGTTGCCGATGTCGAGCCAGATGCCGTTGGCGTGCCGAATATGGCGGATCACGTTGTTGCGGAAGAGGAGATTGTGCGCCACGTGCATCTTGGTCCCGGCGGACTCCGACATCATGGCCGCATCCTGCCAGCCGATCCACTCGAACAGGTTCTTTTCCACCAGAGTTGATTGCGGGCCGCCGGTGCCGCCAAGGCCCTCTATGCCGCAGTAACGGAAGGTATTGCCGCGAACTACATCGAAACCAACGGGCTGCGGGGGGCGGGACGCGGCCCAATCTTCATTGCCGATGTCCAGGCCGACACTGTTGGCCCACTCGAACGTATCGTCCTCAAAGATGAAATGGTGGCCGCGGTTGGTGGAGACCAGGCCGCGCTGCGGAACCGGAAATCCGTTGCCCGCGTGCATAAACGTGATGCCTTTCACGCGGATGTAGGACTGGTATCGCTGGGCGGGCGAGAACACCTGCTCGGCCGTCGTGATCTCGATAACGTGGTGGGCGGGGTCGTCGTCATTGGCCAGGCGTATGTGCAGCGTCTGTCCGTTGGGCTCAATCCAGACCTTGCCGACTTCGGGCTGGAACTCCTTGAAGAGCGGAGACCAATGAATGTTGCTGAAGAAATTGAGCGAGCGCTGCGATGGACCGGCGAGTTCGTTGGCGTTTTCGACGGGCTCAAGCGGATGGCCGTCGACAAAGACCAGCCCGCGGCGACGGAAGTAGGTGGCCATGTTGTCTTCGGCATAACGCAACCAGAAGCGATTGCCGATCACGTTGTCGACTTCGAAAGGGTTATAGCCGTCGGGGAAGAGATCGAGCGTGAGCTTGAGTTCCCACGCCTTGACTGGATTATGCGAAGCCTGGTCGACGCCGAAGTTCCAGCCTTCGCTGGGATGCCAGTCCTTGACGACGGCCGAACCCTTGACGACAACTTTGGCGCCCGGCGCAGCCTCGTAGCTGATCATGGCGTCCGGTGCGTTACCGCCGCGCGCGGGACGGATCACTTCGCGATAAACACCTTCTGCAATGACGACGCGCTCCCCCGGCTGGAGAACCTGCGCCGCGTGATTGATCGTGCGGAATGGGCGCTCCCTTGTTCCGGGACCGTTGTCGTCGGCGTTTTCTAACTGGTTATCGACGTAATAGGTTTTGGTGAAATGCTGCGGCTTCTCCCACATCAGAAACTGGGTACCGTCGGGCATCCTGGCGCTATCAGCGTAAGCTGCGGAGGATAAGAGCAGGAAGAACAGGGAACAAAGCGCGCGTTTCATCTGGGTGGCCTCCCGGCGAATTGGACGTGCGGGTACAACGTGGGTCCGGCAATGGTAATATTGATCGCCGTAATAGTAAATCGGTTTTCTGCCCCTGTCGAGAGAACGACAACATGGGCTGCGCTGATGCCGGAAGCGCGGAGTGCCCATCCCAAGAGAAGGTCTGAAGCAATGATTTCCAGAGTCGCACCTGTCCGGATTGCCGCGTTTGTCTTGCTCGTTGCGCCCTTGAGTGTTGCGCTGGCCCAGCCCACACCTTCGGCCGCGTCGCCGAGCGCATCTTCGCCTTCAGGTCCGGCGCCTCATCCGCTTCCCTTCGTCAGCCCGATCTTCGGGGACGACATGATCTTGCAGCGTGGAAAAGCTAACACGCTGTGGGGCTGGTTTGGGCACAGAGGTTGACGAGACTACGATGGTTTTGCCCTGAATGCGCGCATCGGCCCAATACCACTTACGGTCATCGCCCGCAATTTGAATCTCCTCCAGCTTCGGTCCCTTCACCACCAGGCCACCATCTGTATGGTCAAAGTGCAATCGGATCGCAGCCGCTTTCCGGTCAACGGACTTGAGTGTCGGCCCTGAGTACAAGACGTGCTTGCCATAGTGCCTGGCCAGCGCGCAAAGCGCCAGCCGGTCACCGACAGGCTGTTTGTCTTTTGAATGAATATTGTCCGCATCGCCGGTATCGATGGTCACGGCCAGACAGGAATTGCGGACGCTGCCTGCTGCGAGCGCCTGCGACTCGCGCGTCTCTGCCCACTCATCGCCGTCCACGGGCGTAGCGCTGCGCTGCTTGAAAGCCGGCAAGCCGACAATGTAGAACGGAAAATCGCCCTGCCCGAAGAGACTGCGCCAGTCGGCAATCATTGCCGGAAGAATCTTGCGGTACTGGTAGCCGCGCGGTGAGTTCTGTTCGCCCTGGTACCAGATGGCACCGGTGATCGCCAGCGGAGCGATTGGCTTCAACATCCCCTCGTACAGTACCGTCGGCATGACTGGCCAGTTCTCAAACGCCATGGGCAGCGGGTGCGGCGGCCTTGCATCAACACTCAGTTGGCCTTTCCACTTACCGGCCAATGGAACGCTGGTCTTGTCGCCCAAAGCGAGGTGCAGATCTTCGGGCTTGCTCAGGAATCCCCCGTCCGGCTTGGTCTTCAGTACGCGAATGGCGATAACATTGCGTCCCGGTTTAAGCACGCCGTCGTGGATGAAATAAGCGCGCGGGTTCTCCACCCAGGCGCTGGCGCCCACTTCCTTTCCGTTGATATACGCGGTATCCATGCGCTCGATGATGCCCAGGTGCAATATCGCCCGGCCTGCGGGAAGCGGATCTGGCAGATCGATCTCTTTTCGGAACCAGGCCAAT
This sequence comes from Terriglobales bacterium, assembly GCA_963788475.1. Taxonomy (GTDB): domain Bacteria; phylum Acidobacteriota; class Terriglobia; order Terriglobales; family Acidobacteriaceae; genus Telmatobacter. The sequence continues at coordinate 1,254,587 of CAWBGO010000015.1, read as the reverse complement.
GCCGCGGTGTCAGGCACGCCCAGTTCGGAGAATCCGCCGGGAATCTCCACCGTCTTCCAGCTTGAGTCGTCGAAATCGGCAGCAGACCAGTGTCCCTTCTGTCCGACGTCGTACTCGTCGTACCAGTGCATCACAAAGTTGCCGTATTCGGGAGCACCCGCGGCCGTCAGCTTTGCCAACTCCGCCAGGGGGACATCGAAATCCTTCAATGGACGCAGGGCCTCGGCGCTGGTCCAGGCCTCGGCTGGAGTGCCGCCCATATCATCCAAGACCAGGCCAATGGGTATGCGGATCTCCTGCTGAACCTTGCGCGCGAAATAATACGCGACCGCGGAGATCCGATCCGCTGTCTGAGGGGAGACTACGCTCCACTTGCCCTCCAGTTGATCCGCGTGCCGGTAAGCAACCCGCGTGGCCACCGTGAAGAAACGAATCTCCGGGTAATTGGCCCCCTTCACTTCCTCTTCGCCATTGCGTGTAAACCGGAGCGGCAGACCCATGTTCGACTGGCCGCCGCACAGCCAGACATCGCCTACCATGACATTGTGCAATTCGACGGTTTGGCGGCCGGCGACCATTACGGTGTACGGACCGCCTGTGTGCGGCGGCTGAATCGTCACTTGCCACCGGCGGTCGGGGCCGGACACGCCAGAGGCTTTCGAACCTCCAATCTCAACCTCAACCTTGTCTCCGGGGTCAGACCAAAGGAAGTACGCTACGCCTGGCAATCGAACCCCGCGGCAACATTGTTCAATGGTGCGGGATTGCCTGCGGGACCGTTCCGCACCGATAACTGGCCGGGCATGACCGAGAGCCACAGGCCGTACTGACGCGCAAACGCAGTTGCCGGTAAACGCATTGGTTTACTCGCTCACCGTTCACTTGGTAAGGGCCGTAGCTCAGCACCTTATCGCAAGAGGATTTCTGGGTGTCCCCGAGAGCCGAGGGCCTGGGCACCTCCTCTCTGCAAAGCGAGGAACCGCCGCGGGAAACATCGCTTTGGGGGTGCTTGAGGTTCGCCTGCAAAGCAGAACCTGAGCATCGACCATGCGGAAACCGGGAGTTCTCATTGTGAAATGCGCACTATTTCTCGCGTTGTTAGTTTTTGAGGCCATGCCTTTGGCGCTCGCGCAGCCGAAGCAGACGGGTTTAGAAGCCAATCGCATCGTACTAGGAAAACTGACGAACGGCGCCGAAGTCGCATTTATGCGGGCCGGCGAGGGAGGCTGGGGAATCGAGATCTCCGGTTCAGCTGTCCCGCGCGAAACGCAACCGAAGCCAGCGCAGATCGAGGTCTATCGCGGAGAACACAACGTGAGCGAGCTTGCCGCGGGCTATCAGTCGCTGCGGAAAGAAACCGGAGGTATCATCGCGACAGCGAAGTTGGAAGGCGGCGGCAAGGCCTCATTTACCGTCGACGACCAATGGAAAATCTCCGGCAATGTGGTATCGCTGAATCGCAAGGTCAGCGTGATCGGCGCTGAACAGAACGCCGGCTTCCTCTCGGCAATCCGGTTCATCACCCCACCGGCGGTCGCCTGGTCAGATGTGGAGTATTTCGCTCCCGGCCTGCTCTACGGCGATCCATTGCACGACGGCGACAGCTCGCCTGGGGGCGTCTTGAATTACCGCGCCAGACGCTTCGAGATACGCGAAGACTTGATGTCAGCGCCTCTGTTTGCGCTCTCATTTCATGATGGTGCTTGGGTGGCGGTGCTGGATCCTGCCCCGAGTGGAGACACCACCTGGACGGAAACCACGGCTCCCGCGACCGAACCGATCATCGATGAGCGCATTCAGTTTGGCGCCTTGGGCGCCGGCGAAGCTCCAGGCGGTGGCGTCGAATTCGGCTTCTGGTTTCCGGGCACGACACTCGAATTCACGGGCGGCCGGTTCAATACCCCAATCGTTCAAGCAGTGCGGCGTCGCTATCATCCGGTCAAAGCCGGGTTCTCGCAGAACTATGAGGTCGGGTTCCGTTTCGGCAAGAGCGAATCCTTTCTCGGCGTGGAGCGTGACGCGTGGCGCTGGGCATGGCAAATACTCAGTCCGCCTCTGATGCACCTGGATCTGGATCTCGTCCGCCGCGTACTCACCGATCATCTCGCGGATCACGTCCTCACCGTCGATGACCGGGCTGGCGTTCCTTTCCTCTTTGACGCAGTCACGGGAAACCCCGGGTCCTATCGCAACTGGGCTCGCTATCGGGATTCCTTCCCGGTCCCGCCCGCGCGTCCGCCCAACACGCCGGTTACAGCTCACGAGCTAAGCCCGGAGAAGAGCGCGGAATTAGCGGCATGGGCAAGCACCGTGGGCATCGATGTTGACCCCAAGGCAAACGAATTGGAGCAATGGCCTAAGGTGATCATGGGTTTCGTCTCCAAGGGCATCGAGGTGGCAGATTCATTGCTCATCGAGGGCGACCGCGATCCGACCTCGCGCGGTGAGCACATGCGCAAGGAAGGACTGGCGATCATCGAGACCTACATTCGCCTGGTGCCCATGTCGCCTCCCGCAGGAGAGGGCTTTAACCTGTTGACGGGCAAGGCAGACTCCTGGGCCGGGGACACCGTGACCCTCAGAGGACCATCCGAAGGCGTGCGCACTCTGCTGGATGCGTATCGCCGGGAGAAGCGGCACGGCCGCGAGCACCCGGAATGGCTGCAGTGGTCGCAGCAGTTCGGCGATTGGCTATTGACCCAGCAGCGGAAGGACGGCTCTTTCCCCAGGGGTTGGCGCGGCGGCACTGGAGAAGTGCTTGAGGTCTCAGGAACCAGCAGCTATAACCCTGTGCCGATGCTAGTGAAATTGAGCCAGGAAACGGGGCAAAAACGTTATCTCGATGCAGCCATGCGCGCGGCCGATTTCGTGTGGGATGACTTCGGGCGCCACGGCGTATATGTCGGTGGCACAACCGACAATCCAAACATCACCGACAAAGAAGCCGGCATGCTATCCCTCGAGGCCTTTCTCGATCTCTACGATGCGACGAAGGCACCCAGGTGGCTGGACCGTGCTGTTGCCGCGGGCAATTACACCGAAAGCTGGATATGGATATGGAATGTGCCCATGCCGCTTGGCGCCGTCGACTCCGATCTGAATTGGAAACGCGGCGTCCCCACCGTGGGCGTGCAGGGAATTACTGCGCGCGGCGGAGGTGGCGTCGATGAGTACCTGGATTGGGCCGTGCCTGCGTACGCCAGGTTGTACCGCTACACCAACGACGAGCACTACTTGGATGTAGCGCGGATTCTTCTGCTCGATACCAAGAGCATGCTCGCGTTGCCAGGTCGAACGTACGATCTGAAGGGACCAGGCTGGCAGCAGGAACACTGGGGGATGGGACCGAACACGCGAGGCTTTGGCACCCACCGCAGCTGGCTGCCGTGGGTTTCAGTCAACCACTTGCACGGCATTACCGGCCTCGAAGAGTTCGATCCCGCTCTCTATCAACGGCTCGCGAAAGGCCAGTGAGTTTGTGTACGCGGGCTGGAAGGCGCTGGGTGCATCCCTCATCGTGTCTCATTGAATGAAGCCGGGAGGGCGCGAGCGACGGGGGTCCCCGGGGGGAAGTTCGTATGGTTCAAGCAGAGAGTTGAATCTCTGCAGGATCGAGCGTAACGCCGGAATGTCCGGCGGTCCATTGCGTAGAAGTGCAACCTGCCTCGACGGCAGGTCGTGCATGGGCGCCAACTGGGCCGCCTCGAGCAGGTTCGCCGAGACCTCCGCCAGGTCCAATCCCGCATCCCACGCTGGGCTAGAGTCGATAAACCACGCTTTGTTTTTCGCCACCGCCTCGGTCAGATGGTTCTCGCGGTCAGGAACATCTTCCACAACGTTTGGTCCACGGTTGCGAAAGAAACCCATGAGTGCGGCGGCAATGGAAGGATCGCGTACCGTGCCGTCCGGATAGAACCCTCCGTGGACAGTGCCCCAGTTGCCGGTGATCATCAACTCCCAGATATACCAGCCAACATGGGCCTGCATGTGTTCCTGGAGCGCGACATCGTACGGATTAGCCCGGGCAATACATCCGATCTCGCTGTTCACGAGCGGCTTTCCGGTTTTTGCCGCATACTGTTTCGCCTTCGCGATGTTGGCGCGAATCTGTGCGCGCGTGGAGCTGTAGTCGTGGAACGAGAGCACATCCACCGCGTCGCCCATCTCAATCATGTTTTCGGCAAACGTTGCGCCAATGGTTGCCGGTGTCACCGGATCGAGCTCATGGAACACCTTGGCCATGTACATGGCATGTTCCATCCGCAAGCGATTGTCCGGAGTGGGAGGCAGCTTGCAGCATTCGGGCTCGTTCTCAACATCCCAGATTGCAAGGCCCGACTCCTTCCCGATGGTGGCCACCAGGTCCGCGACGAACGCGCGCGCGTTGGGCCATGCAGCCTTATCGCGCCATTCGCCGAATCTGTACTGCATGGTCGGCATCACGCCCATGCCACGCGCATGTGCGGCGCGCACAAAATGGAGGAGGTTCTTTCTCAAAGCTTCCTTGTTTCTCTCCCACGCCGCATTAGGGACAAAGACCCGGACCTGATTCAACCGGAGTCGGGCGGCATAATCCAGATCTCGCTCCGTAGCCGACGGGCTATGTTGAAGCCAGAATTCGGCATGGCCGATGGTCTCGGCGGATTGGTAATTGAATCCTCTGACCTCGCTGAGGTCCCTTGGCACACGGCGCTGCGCGGCGACCGGTAGCGCGGCACTAGCAATCACCAACGCGATAGCACAAAGATGAGTTCTCATCGGCTCTCCCCGGGGGCTCCCTTGCGGGGGCGCCCTGCATTCTCTCTCAAACGTGATCGTATATTGCGTGTGCGGTTCCACTCTCCACTTGACGTTGCCCGGTCTGTTCCGGATCAGCAATTCGTCGATTCGCGGGCGTGTACAATTCCATCGAATCTGAAGTCACCATTGAGCAATCCGGATTGCCGCCGAATCGCTGCAGCCGAAGGAACTGGACCATTGATCGCGACCTTGAATCGTGAACCTGAATTGCGAACCTGGATGCGTTTCCACGCCTGCGCCCGACTGCGAAAATCTATGATTGAGTTCCAGAGCGCGTGTTTGATTGCCCATGCTGCAGAATCCAAAGGAGAGGCATTTCATGTCTGAATCTGTAAACCGCATCCTTCTTACACGGCGAGAGGCGCTGTTTCTTTCAGCCACGGCAGGCGTGAGTATTGCCGGCGCTACATCGGCACTAGCTTCTGACAGCATCAAGACCGCCGCCCACCAGGAGCCCGGCAACTGCGCGACCCCGCGCTCGGCTATCGCCAAAACGCAATACGGTAAGGTGCGTGGGTTCGTCGATGGGGACGTTCTCACCTTCAAGGGTGTCCCCTACGGCCAGACTACAGCCGGGGTGAATCGGTGGCTTCCGGCCAAGCCGCCCACGCCGTGGACGGATGAATACCCGGCGCTGGTCTATGGGGCAAACTGCCCTCAGAACCTGCACACCTGGACCAGCGCTGAGCAGACTTTCATCCAGGATTGGGACGACGGCTGGCAAAGCGAGGACATGCTCAAGTTGAACATCTGGACGCCGAGTCTGACCGGCAGGCGCCCCGTTATGTTCTACATGCACGGCGGAGGTTTCAGCTTCGGGTCTTCCTACGAACTCCCCTCGCACGAGGGCGCACAAATTGCGCGGAATCATGATGTGGTGCAGGTCTCGGTCAATCACCGCCTCAATATCCTTGGCTTCTTCGACGTCTCGGAGATCGGCGGCCAGGCGTATGAAGACTCCGTTAACGTTGGCATGACCGATCTGGTCGCGGCGCTGCGTTGGGTTCATGACAACATCGAGAACTTCGGCGGCGATCCCGATCGGGTGATGATCTACGGCCAATCTGGTGGTGGTTCGAAAGTCACAACGCTGATGGGTATGCCCTCCGCGGCAGGTCTCTTTCACCGGGCAGCGGCACAATCGGGCGGCGGGGGCAACATTCCCACCCGCGAGCAGCAGAAGGAACTTGCCCGGCTGGTGATGAAAGATCTCGGACTGGCCCCGAACGACATCGAATCATTGCAGAAGATGGATTGGGCCACGATCGTTGCCGCCGGCAATGGAGCCGCCGCGAAGATCAATCCACCGGGGCCGCCTATGATGGGGCCGGGAACTCCGGGTAAGCCGCGCGTGGGCTGGTCTCCGTGCGTCGACGGCAAGGTGATCAACATGCGCTCCTTCTTCGATGCCGCTCCAGAAATCTCCAAGAGTGTGCCCATGCTAATCGGCTCGGTAAGTGAAGAAGGCAATCGCATGTCCTCGCGCCCGACCGAAGAAGAGTGGCATGCCAGCCTTGCCAAAACCTATGGCGAGGACAAATCCTCCGCCATCATTGCCATACTGAAGAAGGCGTACCCGCAAAAGAGTATCCAGACCTTGTCGTACATATGCAGCGGCAACCCCGGATTGAACGGCCTTGCGATGCGCAATAACGCCGTGAAAATGGCCAGATTGAAACACGAGCTCAGGGCCGCCCCAGCCTACACGTACTACTTCACCTGGCAAACTCCTATACTCGACGGACTGCCTGGCGCGTGGCACACTGCCGACCTCCAATTCTGCTTCGACAACACCAAGCGCTGCGAACAAGGAACGGGCAACACGCCCGAGGCGCAGGCGTTAGCGAAGAAGATGGCTTCATCCTGGGCAGCGTTTGCTGCGACAGGGAATCCGAGTGTACCGGGGTTGACCTGGGAGGCAACCGATCCAGAAACCAACAGGACAATGGTCTGGGATAACGAATGCCGCATGGTGGATGATCCCGATGGGGAAGCTCGCAAGATCATTTTGACATGATGGTTTTTGTCGTGGGGCGTGAAAATCCACGAGCCCCGCACGCATGAGGCGCGGGGTCAGCAACGGACGGCGGCGAGAAGAACTTGAGGGTACCGGCTGATGGTCTACTCTGGACGCGCACATTCGCAGAATGGATTGCCGGAATCCGTAGACGTGTCCGGATTTGTCTTCAGCCCTGTGATCTTAAGGACGAAAGCGTCGTGGCGTTCCGTGGGTGCAGGCAGGCTCACTATCAGTCCCGAAGCATCCTGTTTGAATTGCAACCGCTCGCCACCGAGTATCGTCGCGGAGCGCGCCGATCCTGCCGGCCCGCCCTGAGGCAGTGAGTTGATCGTGATGTCCGTCCCGGTGCTCTTGCCCATCACGATTGCGTAGAGGTCGTCTCCCTTTACGGTGAAGTAGATGTGGTCTTTGCCTTTTTCTTCGAACTTTGTCCATGAGTGGGTATCGTAGATCGCTTCGCCATTGGTATCGAGCCATCTGCCAACCGCCAGAAGCGTATCTTGCTGATCCCGCGGAATCGTTCCGTCCGCTTTGGGCGAAACGTTCAGCAGTAACGTACCGTTCTTGCTCACGGTATCCACCAGCCACCCGATCACGGTCTCGGGGGAATTGGCCTTGAGGCCCTCCACGTACCCCCAACTTCTCGTCCCGATTGGCCTGTCCACCACCCAGGAGCCGGTCCGGATCCCGTCCGGCGGCGCACCTTCAAAATCCAGAATTGAGGCGATGGTCTTGGTGTTAGTTCCGGATGGAGCAAACGCTGCTTTCTTTGTGGTGAATGAAACCTCTTTGCCCCAGCTCTTGGCCTGATTGTAGTAATACGCAGCAATCTCCAGCTTCAAAGGATCGATGTGGCGCTGATCAACGCCATTATCGAAGTAGATGAGGTCGGGCTGGTACTTGTCGATGAGCTCAACATTGCGCTCATACCAGTTCACCAGGAAGCGCTTCATGGCAGCATTACTGCGGTCCGCGTAGTTATAGAAGTCCGCCCATTTCGGGTCGTACAGATCGACCTTTTCGGCCTTCATTTTCTCGGCCAATTCGAGCGAGGGATTGATGAACTCGAAGTTTTCGATCCCGTGATTCGCCACTCCCAGCTTCATTCCCTGCTTCCGCACGGCTACAGCAAGTTCGCCGATGATGTCCCGCTTGGGTCCCATCTGCATTGCATTGAAGGGCGTTACGTTGCTATCCCACATCGCAAAATTCTCATGGTGCTGTGCCCCTGGCATCACGTATCGGGCACCTGCTTTTTTGAACAGCGTCGCCCAAGCATCAGCATCGAAACGCTCCGCCCTGAACATGGGGATAAAGTCCTTGTAGCCAAACTTTTCCGGCGGCCCGAAGTGCTGTGTGTGCCACGCACGAGTACTGTCTGGACCGTCATTGATTCCACGGGCCATATCGTTTCCACCGAGTACTTTCAGAACGCTGTCGTCCCCACCCGCATACAGAAACTTTTCATACCACTCATTGCCGTGTGCCGGCACCGAGAAGATGCCAAAGTGCATAAAGATACCGAACTTTGCTCCTTTGAACCAAGCCGGCACCTGGTAGTTCTGCTGGAGCGACTCCCATGTTGGTTTCACCGGTCCGGGAGCCATCGGCGTCGGGATCTGCTTAACGGCATCTTCCACCACACGTTGGCTGGTCTCCGGGGCCATATCGAAACCCAGGCTGTTCCCACCCTCCCCGGCATACTGGGCCCTAAGGTGTGCCGAACAGTTCATCAGCACGGCACAGGCGATCGCCAGAATCGCGCACTGCGCAGTTCTCAGGCGTAGCTTCGGATTCCGATATCGAATGAAGTCGCTCATTTTGACTGACCTTTGTTTGGAAAAGGTGAGCAGATTACACACTTTGCGCATGCGATTTCTCCGGACTGATGGAGGCCGTTCCTCAGCTTCCGATGATACGGAAAATCCGACTGGATGACGCTTACGGCTCGGCAGATCCACTTGTAATGGTAAACCGACATCGCGCCGAAGAAATGCGATGCGCGCCAATCCGACCGGGTTCAGCAGAGCCGACTTAATGGGAGTATTCTGCCTCCATGAACTTGTCGGCGGTGTGCCTAGTCAGTCCTTACTCAGCTTCGTTAGGTGACGCTGGCAGTTTTGGCAGATTTAGCCCGTGGCAGGTGGCAATTCCCTGTGGCGCACTGGCTGCCTTATATTGATCTCTCATCGTCTCAGCACAGGAGATTGCCCCCAAAGTGCTTCTCGCCACGCTCGGTATGCTCACGGTAGTCGGATTGATGGCTGCCATCCTCAGTAAGAGGATTGCGCCTATGGTTGCCCTGACTGCGCTTCCTGTGGTTGCATCCCTGTGCGCGGGTTTCGGTCTTCAGACCGGAAAATTCATGCTCACCGGAATCGAAGCGATCGCTGGCGTAATAGGAATGTTCGTCTTCGCCATTCTCTTTTTCGGCGTGATCACCGACGCGGGCATGCTGCAGCCGCTCATAACCTGGCTTCTGCGCGTCGTCGGTCGCCGGCCTTCACGCATTGTTCCGGGCACAGCGCTGTTGGCATTACTCGTGCATCTCGACGGCTCCGGAGCCGTAACGTTCCTCGTGACCATTCCAGCGCTGCTGCCACTTTACGAAGAACTTGGAATCGATCGGCGCGTCCTGGCTTGCGTGGCTTCACTAGCTGCGGGCGTCAATTTTCTACCCTGGACCGGCCCCATGCTGCGCTCCTCGGCCGCTTTACACATTCCGGTGTCGAACATCTTCGTGCCGATGATTGCGGTTCAGGTTGTCGGGCTTATTTACGTATTCGCCACTGCCGTCCTGCTAGGCCGCCGCGAAGAGCGGCGCCTTCGGACCGCAGCAAGGTCCGAAGGGAGCACCTGTGCGGAACCCAAGCAGGAACTGCCACCCAACTTCGCCTTCAACATTTTGGTGACGATTGTGGTTCTTGGCACCATGATCAGCGGCAGAGCCGATCCAGTAGTTGTGTTCATGCTGGGCACCGTCGTCGTCCTCATGGTGAACTTCCGGGATGTCAAAGCGCAGCAGGAACGCGTCATCGCACACGCACCGGCTGCAATCCTCATGGCCAGCATCCTCTTCGCCGCAGGAGCCTTCACCGGAATCATGAAGGGCACAGGTATGGTTAGCGCCATGGCGTCTGCCGCGGTCCAGCACGTACCGCAGCACGGACTACGACTGATGCCGCTCGCTCTGGGTATCCTTTCTATGCCGCTCAGCCTCTTCTTCGATCCCGACTCGTTCTACTTCGGCGTGCTTCCCGTGCTTGCCGGGGCTGGCGCGCACATAGGCATTCAGCCCATCACCATGGCGCAGGCGGCGTTGCTGGGCATGCACACCACGGGATTTCCCGTAAGTCCGCTCACTCCCGCAACCTACCTTGTGGTTGGGCTGTCAGGAATCACGCTAGCTCAGCACCAGCGTTACACCATCCCATTTCTGTTCGGCGCATCGCTGCTGATGACCGCTGCCGCGCTGGCCTTGAGAGTGATCCCTCTGTAATCTCGGAGAAGCGATTTGAACACTATACGAATCGGGTGCGGAGCGGGATATTCAGGTGACAGGATCGATCCTGCCGTCGAGATCGCAGCAAAAGGGACCCTTCAATACCTCGTGTTCGAATGCCTCGCTGAGCGCACCATCGCCCTGGCGCAGAGGGCGCGCCTCGCGAATTCAAACGCCGGATTCGATCCATTTCTCGAAGAGCGCATGGAAGCCGTGCTGCCGATCTGCGCTGCCGGCGGAATTCGCATTATCACCAATATGGGTGCTGCCAATCCGCTCGCAGCCGCTGCCCTTACGCGCGATATCGCGGCACGCCTTGGTTTACGCGGGCTGCGAATCGCCGCCATCACGGGCGATGATGTGCTTGCCTCCATGCGCGGCGGCGACCTCATCATCAAGTCGCTCGAAGGAGACACACCGGATCCGCAAACCTGGGTATCCGCTAACGCGTATCTCGGAGTGGCCCCGCTTCTCGATGCGCTAGACGCCCATGCGGACATCCTCATTACTGGCCGTATTGCCGATCCAGCGCTGTTTCTCGCACCCATGATTCACGAATTTGGATGGGCTCTCGACGACTGGGATGCCCTCGGTCAGGGAACTGTTGTCGGCCATCTGCTGGAGTGTGCAGGCCAGCTGACAGGCGGCTACTTCGCCGATCCGGGCTACAAGGAGGTCCCGGATCTGGCGCATCTGGGATTCCCTATCGCCGAGGTCAGCGACGATGGCTCGGCTTTGTTCACCAAGGTGGAGAGTTCAGGCGGTTTACTCAACCGCGCGACCTGCACCGAACAGCTTCTCTATGAGATTCAGGACCCAGCCGCGTACTACACACCTGACGTCATCGCGGATTTTTCTCATGTCTCGATCGAAGAGACCGGTCTGGACCGTGTGCGAGTGCTCGGAGGCCGAGGCCGTACGCGGCCTACCACGCTGAAAGTATCTCTCGGCTACTACGACGGTTTCATCGGCGAGGGGCAGATTTCCTACGCTGGCTCCAATGCGGTGCGTCGTGCCGAACTCGCTCGCGATATTCTTGCGGAACGACTCTGCGGCACCGGCATCTCCGAGTTGCGTTTCGATCTTATTGGCCTCAATTCCATTCACGGTCCGAAACTTTCAGTAAATGCTCCCGCGCCGTACGAAATACGCCTACGGGTGGCCGGTCGAGCAACTTCTCAGCGGGAGGCCACTTGCATCGCCAGAGAAGTTGAAGCGCTATACACGAACGGACCGGCAGGGGGCGGAGGCGCCGCAGGATCGACGAAGGAAGTCATCGCGATTCACTCTGCACTCATCCCACGACATGCAATCACTCACAATGTGCACTATGAGGAGTCGTGAATGCGCCTCAGTGATATCGCCCACGCCCGCGCTGGCGACAAGGGGAACATTGTCACGCTATCTCTGATTGCATACAGGAGCGCGGACTATCCGCTCCTCGAGCAATATGTAACGGCAGAGCGCGTGGGACAACATTTTGCTGAAATCGTTGATGGCCCAGTCTCTCGCTATGAGCTCCCACGGCTTGGCGCGTTAAACTTCGTCCTTCGCCGAAAGCAGCAATACAGCGTGACGCGGTCTCTGGCCCTCGACGCACATGGGAAGTGCCTCTCCTCAGCGCTTCTTGCCATCAAGCTTTAGCAGGCGGGACCAAGGGTACGGTCCCGCTGAACCTGCGCACGAAGAAGTAGTTGTTCGTAGACAGTTAGTGCTCCGTATAAGACAGACAAGCGAGTTGCTTCCGCGAACTACGGCCGCAGCAAAGCTTTGATTGCTCGGCGCTCGTCCATGGCGCGATAGCCTTCTGCCACTTGCTCGAGCGGAAGTACCAAGTCGAAGACCTTGCCCGGGTCGATCTTGCGATCCCACACCAGCTTGATCAGATCCGGAAGATAGCGGCGCACGGGCGCTGGACCACCGTGGAGGCGTACGAGTTTGAAGAAGACCGGCCACATATCGAGTCGCATTCCATGCGGCACACCGACATAGCCGATTGAACCGCCCGGGCGCGTCGACTGGATGGCCTGCATCATGGACTCCTCAGTGCCGACGCACTCGAGGACCGAGTCGGCGCCCACCCCGTTGGTGAGTTCCTTGATACGGGCTATGCCTTCTTCACCTCGTTCCGTCACGATGTCGGTCGCCCCGAAGTCCTTCGCAAGTTTCTGGCGCTTCTCATGGCGGCTCATCGCAATGATTCGTTCTGCTCCCTTGATTTTTGCCGACAACACTCCGAGCAAGCCCACTGCGCCATCACCGACAACCACAGCGGTGGATCCGAGCTTTACACTGGCCGCGTCGGCGGCAAACCAGCCGGTTCCGAGAACGTCCGAAATGGTGAGGAGGCTGGGAAGAAGATCGTCCGACGGCATTCCTGGAGTCGGAACGAGAGTGCCATCCGCCAGCGGTACCCGAAGCATGGGCGCCTGCGCGCGCAGCATGAATTCAAGATTGTGGCAGCCCGACTGGTAACCTGCCTTGCAGTTGGGGCAGGTATTGTCGGAGATACAGAACGAGCCGATGACGAACTGGCCGGGCTTCACCGTCTTGACCGCGCTGCCGACTTCCTCGACGACTCCGCAATACTCATGACCCATGGGCGTGGGCTGCTCAACTTTCTGAATGCCGCGGTACGGCCACAGGTCGGACCCGCACACACACGTGGCCGCGATCCGGATGGTGGCATCGGTGGGCTTCTCGATCTTCGGCTCTGGCCGATCTTCGAACCGCACATCCCGCGGCCCATAAAGAACTGTTCCTTTCATCTGCTTCTCCTCTGCTCAATCGTGTTCGGGGATCGGCGCTTCGTCATCCCCGTTGTTCGCTAGCGGCCCACCAGTTTCTCATGAAACTCCGGATAACGCGCTCCCTCGATTTTTATCAACGCGGAGGCGCCTTCGATCTCGGCGAGGTCGTCCGTTGTCAACTCGATGTTCGTGGAAACAATATTTTCTGCGAGCCGGTTAAGTTTGGTTGTTCCTGGAATAGGAACAATCCATGGCTTCTTAGCCAACAGCCAGGCCAAGGCGACCTGGCCGGGAGTCGCTCTTTTCTTCTGCGCAAACCTGGAGATGAGGTCTACTAGCGCCTGGTTTGTTTTTCGGTTCTCCTCATTGAACCGAGGAACGGTGCTGCGAAAGTCCGTGCTGTCGAACTTCGTCTCCGCCGTGATCGTGCCGGTGAGGAAGCCTTTGCCCAGAGGGCTAAATGGGACGAATCCGATTCCCAACTCCTCAAGCGTGGGAAGTATCTCCTCTTCCGGTTGCCGCCAGAAGAGCGAGTATTCGCTCTGAAGTGCGGTGACCGGCTGAACGGCATGGGCGCGGCGAATCGTGTTCGCGCCAGCCTCAGAAAGGCCGAAATGCTTCACCTTGCCTTGCTGGATCAAGTCTTTAACCGCGCCTGCCACATCTTCGATCGGCACGTTGGGATCGACGCGGTGCTGGTAATACAGATCGATGGCATCGACGCGCAGTCTCTTGAGCGAACCCTCGGCCGCCTGGCGGATATGTTCAGGACGGCTGTTCAACGCGCTCCATCTCTCCGCATCACCCGGATTCGGAGCCCATCCGAACTTGGTTGCGATGACAACCTGTCCTGGGAATGGAGCGAGGGCTTCACCGACCAGCTCTTCGTTCAGAAACGGGCCATACACTTCGGCTGTATCGAAGAATGTGACGCCACGCTCGACCGAGGCGCGCAGGAGGGCAATCATATCCTGCTTGTCCTTCGCAGGGCCGTAGGACCAACTCATTCCCATGCAGCCGAGTCCGATCGCCGAGACTTCCAGCTTGCTCTTTCCCAGTTTGCGCTTCTTCATCATGCCTCCTTGCGTCTGTCTCGTGGCAATCGCACTAATAGCGGACCCAGATGACACGCCAGTGCTCATCGGTTCGCGTGGATTCGACGATCAGTTGATCGTCCTTGAATTCGTAGTGTCGCGGCAGGTCTTTCCCAGTGAGCGTTCGGACAAGCGCGCCTTCCACGTGAAACGTAAACGTATGACCATCTTCGTCGACCACATAGCTGCCGTAGGAGGCTTCGTAGGCGCCCTGCGAATACTGCTCGGCTCCGACATTTGCGGTCTGCGCTTTTGAATCGCGATCCATCACCTGGACGGACAAATGCCCATCCTTCGTAAAGACGAACATTCCACAGCACTCAACCCTGCTGATCTGTCCATCCGGACCCTGCCGTTCCAAAGCGAACAGCTTCCAGGCGCCCACGAAGCGGTCGCGGTCGCTGCCTCTCCCCTGCCCAAGAGCGGAAATAGTGTTCAGGCAGAAAACCAGAGTTACAGAGAGAATCAAAAGGTGCTTGTTCATACCTGCTCCAAGGTTCGTTCAGGCGCAGAGAACATCGAGTGGAAACTGCGCCGGTGCTGAGGAGGAAGTCATCAATCCCCCGATTCGCTGGGACAAACAACCCGGTTCGCGCCTGAGTCCCAGTTCTGGGCGCGAGCATTGAGGTGTGTGCCGGTCAATTGGGCTTTGATGCGTTCCCCCCTGCCGATTGTCAGCGAGGCGAGAAGCAGCAGCCCCGTGCCTCCAATGAACGTTGCGGCAACCGAAATGTGGTCGAGCAGCAGCCCTCCAAATGCGCCGCCCAGCATGATCGCCAACTGGATGGCGCCCACCATGAGTCCGCCGCCGCTCTCCGGTTCATCACTGATGCCTTTCGAAAGCCATGTGGACCAGCACACAGGAATGGCGGAGTTGAGCGAGCGCGCCCCAGGCAAACATCGCCACTGCCACTCCGATAACGTGATATCGAAGTCCGAGCAGGCCGAGGGTTACGGCTCCCAACGCAAGCGGCGGCGCGGCGAGCAGTGGGTACAGATACCGTCCCACCATGGAACTGGCTCCGTAGGTGCCGGCGAATCCAGCTACGCCAAGCGCAAGCAACAGCAGCGACAACTCCGGCACGCTTACGCGGGTATAGGTCTCAAGGAACGGGCGCAGGTAGGTGAACGTAGCAAACGCACCCGCAAACGTGAGCATGACTCCTGCCATGGCGAACGCGACATTGCGCCTCTTGAGCAGAATCAAGAGCTTACCCACGGGATTGGCGGCCTGCGGAGGCATCGCGGGGAGACTGATCCATTGCCAGACAAGATTCGCAATTACGATGGGTGTCATCGCCAAAAAGACGCCGCGCCAGCCGATGATGCCTCCCACGTAGCTGCCAATGGGCGCAGCGAACGCGGTGGCCACCGCATTACCGGTGTATACCACGCCGAGCGCCTTGGGCACGGACTCCCCCGGGACCAGGCGCATAACCGTTGCCGTGGCAAGGGACCAGAAGCCGCCGATGACAATCCCCAGGAGCGCCCGCGCGATCATCAATGTCATAAAGTTTGGATTTATCGCGATCACCACCAACGAGAGCAGCATGAGTGTCGTCATGGCCATCAGCACGTGGCGGCGATCGAAACGTGACGCCACTGTAGCAATCAAGAGGCTCGCGACGACCGCAAACAGGCCGGAAATCGAGATGGCCTGGCCCGCCGCTCCGTCAGTTGCATGAAGGTCGCGGGCAATGGGAGTCAGCAGGCTGACGGGCATGAACTCTGAGGCGATCAGGAGCGCCACGCACAATGCCATCGAGCCGACAGCGCTCCATATCTGGCGCGAAGAGATTTCGACTTGCGGGGAAGACTTGGCCATCGGTGTTCTCGTAATTCCCTCCTTCTCTGTGATACCTGCGGTGACATGCGGATTTCTTTCCTGATCCTGCCAATCTTTTGCCTGATCCTGTCCAAGATTGTGAATTCTACGCATCCAGAGGTAGTTCAGCTGTAGCCTATTTCCAGGAAAGGAATCACCGTGCGGAAACCACCAACCCGTGTACAACGCAACCACGCCGCGCAGCCTGAGATGGGCGCTGAACTCGCGGCGCTGATCATGGCGCACACGCCTTCTGAAGGTGAAAATCCAACCGCTGTCTCGGGCCTCTCGCTTTTCCGCATGGTATCGCCATCGGTCTGCTATCTCACATCCGTTGAGCCGGGCGTCAGCTTCTTCGCCCAAGGAAAGAAGCGGATTGCCATCGGCGGCGGCGACTATCTGTGCGATGCAGGCTCGTTTCTGGTCGCGTCCGTGGATTTGCCCATTCAAAGCCAGATCGTCGAAGCCACGCAGGCCGCGCCTCAGCTTGCCATGCGCCTGCTCTTCGATATGCAGTCGGTGCGCGACGTGGTGAGCCGCGAAGATCTTCCCGAGGTGCAGCGATCTGGTGAGCGGCGCGGGCTGGCCGTGGGACATACAACCCCGGGACTCCTCAGT
The DNA here is from genome assembly GCA_963788475.1 of Terriglobales bacterium. Taxonomy (GTDB): domain Bacteria; phylum Acidobacteriota; class Terriglobia; order Terriglobales; family Acidobacteriaceae; genus Telmatobacter. The sequence continues at coordinate 1,237,978 of CAWBGO010000015.1, read as the reverse complement.
GCGGGCCTGCGCCTGATCCAACTGCTTGACGCACCCGAGGATATTCCATTCCTCAAACACCTTATTGAGCGTGAACTCATTTACAGGATCCTGCAGACACCGCAGGGCGAGCGGCTTCGCGCCATCGCCACCGCCGGAAATCTGAGCCAGAGAACGGCCAAGGCGATTGCGTGGCTGAGCGCAAATTACGCCAGGCCCCTGCGGATCGAAGAGCTGGCGGAAATTGCCCGAATGGGAGTCTCTACGCTCCATCATCAGTTCCGCGCTCTGGCAGGCATGAGCCCCCTGCAATTCCAGAAGCAGCTTCGCCTGCGTGTTGCGCGTGACCGCATGCTCAGGGACAGCCTGGATGCCACGAGCGCGGCCTATGAAGTGGGATATGAGAGCGTGAGTCAATTCAACCGCGAATACAGCCGCTTTTTCGGCCAGCCTCCGATGCGAGATATCAAAGCAATCCGCGACGGAAAAGTTGTCGCGATCGACGCCGCGTAATTGCAGCCGTCCATGATCCAATTTCGAAGAGCCCATTATCGGTGAAATCCCGCAGGGAAGCGTAAATCGGTACCGAGATGGTCGGACAGTATCACCGATTCCGGGCCGTCCCTATGTAATGATCGTTTGAGAATCAACGCCAAAAGCCATAAGTGCGCAGCGGTCCGCATAAAAGTCGGATCCCCAGGGAGACGCGCCCCCTCTCCCCTCACCCCTCTACCCCACCTTCCCCGGTTCAATGGATTGAGGCCATATCGCTTGCCGGCTGGTCACGATCAGTAAAAGAAGTGTCCTAGACTGTTGAGACGACAGGTTCATCTCGCACGAATGAGCCCAAAAGATGAAAACTTGTCTTCACCCCGCACAAGGGGCAGGAGGCTCACATGCAACAAGGAAGCGTGATTCTGACTAGTCGCAAATTCGGACCAGACGTATGGCAATTTCGGTGATCTGAAAAAGACCGGAGCGGTCGCCGGATCTACCGCAAGCGAGTGATCGGAACGGTTCAGCAATATCCAGATGCCCAGGCAGCCCGCGAAGTGACAACAGCGCTCGTGGGTCGAATCAATGCAGGCGACAGCCAGTGTAAGGTCACTGTCGAGCAGATCTGCGAGCATTTTGAACAGAAAGAATTGCGATCTGGCGATTCCTTCCGGAGCTTCGCAACGGTCAAGACTTATCGCGGCTATATTCGCAAGTGGATTAAGCCGCGCTGGGATTCTCGCTACCTGGACGAAATCAAGGCTGTGGAGATCGAAGCATGGTTGCGGCGCCTCCCCATTGCTCGATCCTCGCGCGCAAAGATCCGAAGCATTTTGTCCATACTGTTTAACCACGCGTGTCGCTACGAACTCTTTGACCGCAACCCGATGCGGTATGTCCGTCAAGGCGCGAAGCGCCGGAGCGCTCCAGACGTGCTGACAGCCGCTGAAATCAAGGCGTTGGTGGATCACCTGCCTTTGCGCGAACGGACCCTTGTACTCCTGGCAGCGGCCACGGGATTGAGGCAAAGCGAGTTGTTCGGGCTCAAGTGGCGTGACGTCGACTTCAAACGTGGGGAACTCAGTGTGATTCGTTCGATCGTCTTTGGCGTCGTCGGCAGATGCAAGACCGAGTCTTCCCAGAAACCGGTTCCGTTGCATCCACTGCTCGGGGAAGCTCTATTGACCTGGCGGAGGACCTGCAGATTCACTGGAGTCGACGACTGGATATTTGCGAGTCGATTGCACAAAGGACGGAGGCCGTACTGGGGCGCATGTATTCTCCGTAAATACCTTCGGCCGGTTGCCGAATCCCTCAATATCCAGAAGCACATCGGCTGGCATACATTCCGCCACACCTATTCCACGCTTCTCAGGAGCGTCGGAGCCGAATTCAAAGTGATGCAGGAACTGATGAGGCATTCCACACTGCGAACGACGATGGACGTTTATACCCAGGCCGTCGCGCCCGCCAAGCATGCGGCCCAAGCTGCAGTACTGGCTCTGTTCTTCCCGATGACTGACGCCGCAGAGGATGATTCCATCGTAGGGATTGCATAGCCACATTCATTTTGAGGGTGCAAAAGGGACACAAAAATGTGGCTTTTTGCACCCTCGAATATCTGGCGAAGCTCGATGCAGATGTCTGATTCTATTTGGCGTCCCCGACGGGATTTGAACCCGTGTTATCGCCGTGAAAGGCGATGTCCTGGGACAACATTAAGGCACTGCTGAGAACCAGAATGCATCGGAATGAATTCTAAGGAACAGCAGTGAACACCTTAAATGCTCCCCAACTGCTCCGCAACCCAGTTCGCGCAAATGGCGCTCAGCCGTGATCATTCTACTCCCCGGAGTGACCCATGTCAGCTTCTTTACGTGACCTTGAACATGCAGCTCAGATTCAGTTCGCCCGCGCTCAAAAGGCCGAACAGAAGGTTGAGGACATCCAGCACGCGCTGAATCTGATGCTCAACCTAGGATTTGAACGATTCCACACAGCACTGACCATGGACGGAGCTGTTCACGAGTTCGACCTGGGAACCGTCCGAAATCTCCCCGCGCCCGATGAGATTGATTGGTCGGTCATCCCGAAGAGAATACCTAGCCGGCGAATCGTGCTCTGGAGAACCAGGTTCCCCGGAAGCCACCAATATGCATCGGTATTTCAAGATGCCGAATTCAGATCACTACCGAAGCACCTCGAGACCGGGAGTGAACTGAGAAATCTCCTCGAAGCAGCGATCGAGAAGATTCCGATTGACAGGCCATTACTGGTCAAGGGCGGGCCTACTCGGAATCGATAATGCCAAGCTACCGTTGGACCGCATTTGAACTGATCGCCGAAAAATTTGACCTCTGTCAAAATGGAAATCTGAACGCATGAGCGAGCTAATTGATCCTCGACAGCAGGGGCCCGAGGAAGGTAGCGTGATTCTGACCGGTCGCAAATTCGGACCGGACGTATGGCAATTTCGGTGGTCAGAGAAAGACCAAAGCGGTCGTCGGATCTACCGCAAGCGAGTGATCGGAACTGTTCAGCAATATCCAGATGCCCAGGCAGCGCGTGAGACGGGCCGCAAGCCGGTGGGCTAGACATCAGAGGTGGCCTGCAGATCGCCTGTCATCCTCTGGATCAGCGGTTCGAAGCAGAGTGACGGGGATTACCTATATGAATCGATGATCATGAAGAGAGGGGCTTCCACCCCATGGAAAAACACGTTTGAGAGCGAATTCGAGATGGTCTCCATCATGACCGAGATCCTGACCAGACAGAAAAGAGACCGGGATACGCGTCATGTGCTTAGCAGGATCCGTGGGGGCGAGCATTATTTCTTTGACCTCGACCTCACCGCGGAACAAGCGGAGACTCTCGGCTGGCAGCCAGCCGGAGACGTGGACTTGGTCGGAGCCGTTTGAGATGATTCGCCCTACAGATTTGACTTGTGCGTTCCGGGCAACGATTGGTGTCAAGTCAACCGGAATTAGGCGGGAAACTCAGATGCGGAGTGAACCACGTTGCACCACCAAAGGGGGAATGGCTGGCGAAATCCGGAGGAGGGGGAAGGTAGCTCCCATTCATCGCTTCTTTCAGACATTGCGACGCACAGGCGGTACGCTGTCCAACTTCTAGCCAGCGACAGCCGATTCTGCCACCATCGGACACCCACGCCGTCATCTGAGATTTACCCCGCAATTATGATGCTCTTCCGGTGGGGCATTGGCAACATGGGTCGACTTTAGCCTATCGAGTGTTCTGGCCAAATTACCCGTCCTGAATTCGCCGTGTCTGGCGAAGATTTCACGAAGCAAACGCCCGGTCTGAGTTGCGGGTTGCGCCCAATGGGCACATCACAGAAGATGGCGCCCGTCTCCAATTTACAATCTGTTCATGATCGAGACCCTCTATAAGACACCGACCCCGCAAAAAGGCAAATCGGAGTGCTACGTTCTGGTTCTCACTTCGCGCGCTGCGAGTGGCGGCAACGTCTATGCCTTCATGGAAGAGCATGGGCAATGGAACGACGATTTGGAGCGGTTGCTTTACAGGGTTCATTCCATCAACACGGACGAGCAACTGACGTATCAGCACGCCCGCGGTTTGTACGACATGTTGAAGCACAGACTCGCCCAGATGGGTTTTGTCCACTCTTTCGCGTCGGATAGACTGCGCAAGGAGCCGTGTTCAGATCAGGTACCGCAACCAGACGCGGCAAAGGCGTAGCAAAGCAGTTCTTTCATGACGCCCGACGATCCCAGATCGTAACCCGTGCATACTTCGGTTTCTCGCTGCATTGACGGCGCCCACTTGCGCCAGCACCGCAGTCGCCAGCACCGATGCGCATCGCCCGAAATGCGGTCACGTCGCAAACCCTGAACCTGGTGCGTAGAGCCATCGCACCGGCCATCAGAGGTGCCTTACAAAAAACAGAATGGGACCAAAGCCGTCACCCAGGCCGTGGGCGATGATGCCGGGTTTCAGGCTCTTGCGCCACAGCGCGAGAAGCGTAAACAGCAATCCAAACACGGCGACCGGAATCAGCCGAATCAGCCCTTGGAAATAATGGCCCTGGATGAAGAGCAGAATCTGCAGAGATGAGCCGAGGACCACGCTCCCGGTCCAGGCAGTGAGTTGTCTCTGCAAGTAGCCGCGAAACACGAACTCCTCAACGAAACCGGCGGTAAGAGCCGCCGCCAGGAACGCGGAGGCCTCGAGAGCGTTCTTGGGAACCATGGAGCGCAGCGGAGCAGAAGAGGATTCAAACCGACTGAGAAACTGCTGCAGCAAGGTCCCCAGGAACAACAAAACAACCAAAACTCCCAGGGCGATTCCCACATCGAGAAACACGCTTGATGCGCGGTTCCAACCCCGGCCCACCAGTTCCGCAAAGGTGACTTTGCCGAAGCGGCGAATTCCCACCCACGCGATCAAGAACCACGCCCATTCAAAGACCAGCAAAAACAGGCAGAACCTCACGATCGCCCGGGTATGCAGCGGGCTGTCGATACTGATGGATCCAAGCGCAAAGGCATCGGTCCACGTGGCGGCAAATGGGAAGAGAACAAAGGTGGCGAGCAGGAGAGCGAAGTTGCCGGGGCTGGCAATACCTCTCCTCAGCCAGGAACCTCTGATGGACTGTGTTTGCTGCTGAATTGAACCCACCTGAGCACCTCCTGTCGGGTGAGGGGCGGCCCAGCGATGTCCAACCGGCGGCCCTTCAGCCGGGGGTTCCATTGGAGCAAAATGGATCGCAGTTCTGCAAGGAATTTGTCGCGGATGAGACTACCTGTTTGGAAGCGGAAATCGATGCTCGCCCAGGCGATTGCGCTGGAGAGTCCGGAACAAGTGCAGGAATTGACGCGGCGCGACGTCTTTGTCCGGCTCATGCGACAGTACGAGCCGGCCTTGCGACGGCTCGCCGGCGACGTGAAAGTGCTGCCCGTAACTGCGGAACTGTTGTTCCCAACGCCGCTCCCGCGATGCAGGGATAAGAGCGAAGTGTAACTATGACTGGCTGGCTTCAGCCTAGCTCGATGATTCCTCGTTTGATGGCAATCGTCGTGGCGTGGGTCCGGTCGTTGGCGCCCAATTTGGAGAGAATGTTTTTGACTCGGCTTTTGACGGATTCTTCCGTGGTGGATAGCTGATCGGCGATCTGCTTGTTTCCATATCCAGCCGCGATCAGTCGCAAAACGCTGAGTTCCGCAGGCGTCAACATGTCATCCGTGGCATGGGTGGCGATTTGGTATGACACCTCCGGGGAGACCGCCTTCTTCCCGGCATTTACCGCGCGGATGGTATCGAGCAGATCGTTATGTAAGGTATTCTTGAGCAGGTAGGCTTGGGCACCGGCTTTGAGCGCGCGAAGAACTTGCGCATCGCCGGCGGACATCGAGAGCACGATAATTTTTGCCTCCGGAAATTCCTGGCGAATGGCGATGAGCGCGTCGAGGCCGTTCATCTCCGGCATTTGCAAGTCCATCAGTGAAACGTCGGGGCGATGCTTTCGGAATTGCTGGATAGCTTCCTGGCCATTGGACGCTTCTCCCACCAGGACCATGTCCGGCTGAACCGCAATAAGACGGGCGATCCCATGACGCGCAACCGGATGGTCATCCACAGCAAGAACGCGAATGGGAGAGCTGGGAGTGCTCATAACCTATCTCCTGAATCAAGGCTTGTCTTTCCGGCTAACGTTGATGACAACCTGGAAGCGGTACCGGCCGTGGTATAAGCTGTGGCCGCAGGAACCATAAGTTCCACCTCGGTCCCGGAATCCACGTGACTGCGCAGCGTCAGTTGACCCCCGATCCGCGTAGCGCGCTCTCGCATGCCTTGCAAACCATAGTGCCCCTCAGGAGCCTGGCCGGAGAGAACTGCCGGGGCGATCCCTTTTCCGTTGTCACGCACACGCATTCGGAATTGCTCATCGTCATAACGGATTTCAACATCGATCTGGCTTGCCTGGGCATGCCGAAATGCATTCCGTAGTGCTTCCGCGGCAATTTTGTAAACCTCATCCTGGAAGTCGGGGTGCAAATCTCGCGACTCGCCATCAACGGCAACGCGGAACGCCGGTCCTCCGGCGGTGGCGTGCGCACGAAGGTCTTGTCCGAATTTGCCGATGGCGAACGCCACATTATTGTGTTGAACTGTGGAACGGCGCAATTCCTGGACCGCATCCCGGCCTTCGGTGATCGCGCCGGCGGCCTGCTCGATCGCGCTTCCCAGATCCTCTTTCGCCTCCATGGGGCGCTCCGGCAGCAACTGGGAAACAGCTTTGAGTTGCAGCAGCACACCAAGAAGAGTTTGCAGCAGTGTGTCGTGAAGCTCCTGGGCAATGCGTGTCCGTTCTTCAACGCGCGCCTCCAGCATCATCTCGAACTGGTGACGCAGTTGCCGTGACGCATGGTTGAAGGCGTAGCCGAGGACGGCCAACTCGTCATTCCCGCGGATATGGACTTCATGCCGAAAATCGCCGCGAGCCAGTGCCTGCGCGCCGGTGGTCAGTCTGGAGAGCGGAATGGTAATCGTCTGGGTGATATACCACCCCAGCGCAGCAGCCACCAGCAGAGTAATGAACCAGGCTGCCGGCACTACGATAAAGAGACGATTCCGCACCCGCTGGGTCTCTTCATTGACTCTTGTCCGTTGTTGAAATACTCGTTCCTCCGCTCCCTCCACCAGCGATGAACTTAGATCGATCAGATCCTGAATTTGTCCCGTCAACCGGAACTGAATAGCAGGCCAATCTCCAGCGTTCGCCAGTTCGATCTCACTGTCAATCTGAGAGGGCAGGGTTGTCTTCAGAGTCTTGAGTGTGCTTGAGATGAACGCGTCCTCTGCAATCTCCGGCGACGAACTGAGCACTTGCTCCGCATCTTGCACGTGACGCAGAAACGTCTCTCGTAACGAGGCGGCTTCGCTTGAGAATTGACGCGTATCGTGACTCCGGCTCAGTACTACCACCCTGCCGCTGAAGCTATTGACGTCGAGGTGCAACCGCACAATGGCGGACGACCCCTGGTCAGCCACATTCAGCATTTTGTTGTGAGCCGCCAGTTCACGAAGCTGCCAAATGGCTATCCCGTCGGCAGCGATCATCAACACCACAATAGTCAGAAAGGAAGCAGTCAGACGTGCGCCTATGGTCAGATCGCTTGGACGAAACAACTTCGCGAATGTGTGGCGCACGTCGAACATGGTTCTAAAGCCAATCAATTCACATTGAGCCCGGATGCTCCCGATCAGGAGGAGTGTTCTCGCTACGCGCAGGTTTTTCGAGTATCTTGGTTAACTCCTGTTCCAAGTCCGCAGCGGCTTGCGCGGCGGATTTCTTATGGCTGAGCAGGGCATGCACCGCTTCAAAGTAGGCGCGCGATACATCGGGATACTTCTTTCCGGCTGCCGTAGAGGGCCGGACCGTTGCCCCCTGACGATAAGCCAGCAATATGGTGGCAAAATATGGGTTTTGCGCCAGCACCTCGGGATCCTTGTATAGCTCAGGGATGGTGGGCGGGTTGGAGGATTTGCGGCATCTCCTGGCCTGCTCGTTGCGGCCAGTCAAAAAACGAACCAACATCGCCGCCTCCCGGGGGTACGACGAATAGCGCGATACCCCATATCCTTGCCCTCCCAAAGTGGTTGCCAGGGCAGCCCTCCCTGCCGGCATGGGAGCGATATTGAACCGATCTCGGGTAGGCGAGCTTGGAGCGCGGGCGGCCACGTACGCGTTCGGCCAGTTGCGCATGAACGCAGCATTTCCCGCTTGCCAACTGTTGAACGCATCCCACTCCTTGTAAGCCAGTACTCCCGGCGGCGAAATGGAGCCAACCCACCGTGCGGCCCTGTCCCAGGCGCGAATCGCAGACGGGTTGTTCACGGTCGGCCTGCCGTTATCGTCGAGAATGATTCCACCGCCTTCCGCCACCTGCCATTCCAGAGCATTGCAGGTCAGAGCCTCGGAAGGAGCCCCTTGCCACACATAACCCCAAAACTCCTTGTTGCCCTTGGCGCGCTCTCCCGCCTGAATCCGCTTCGACATCTTCTCGAGATCGTCCCATGTTTTGGGCGGCCCGGCGTAGCCGTACTTGTGCAACAAGTCGACCCTGTAAAAAAGGATGCCTTCGCCGAGGTTGTTGGGCAATGCGACAAGCCTGCCGTTGACGGTGTTGTTCCTGATGAGTTCCGAAAAGTGTGCCGCGATTTCCTGCTCCGGAACGTAAGCCTTGAGATCGATCAGATGATCAGCCAGAATCCCGGGCCAGATGACGTCGATACCATAAACGTCTGGAACCTTCGCGCCACTCTCCAGCAGATTGCGCCACGTTGCCAGTTGATCGAGTGCCACTTCCGGTGCGGGCATCACCCGAACCCGAATGCCGGTCCGGTCAGTGAAAAGCTTGAGTTCTTCCCTGAGGATCGCCTGTGATTCCTTATCGACCCACGACTGGTCGATGATTGTCAGTACTACGTCTGGAGCAGCCTGGTTCTTTTTATGACAGCCGAGCGCGACCGAAAGGACGCTGACAAACATGGCTGCGACAATGACGCGGGCAACTCCCCGAAGACGAAGGCGCAATGACCTGTTCAGACAAACCGGCCGGCTCGCAGATCTACTGTGATTGCGATCGAATTGAACCCGAAGCTGTGTGCGAGAAGCCATTCTTTCCGAACCAGCCTGGTTAGCCAGCCGGGACAGCGTCCCCTTCAACTACTCTCAGTCTTTGCATGTTTAACAACGAGATTAGAACCGGAAAGTTCTCGGGAGTCATGATACTCTCCTGAATTGAGCTTTGGTTTTTCGGGCGAATGTTCGTGACAGCCCGAAGACGTGAATGAGAGATCCACCTCGATTCCCATCTCCAGTTCGCTCCACACCGTCAGGTTTCCTTCCTATCAGTTCGGCGTGTTCCTGCATGCCGGGTAGGCCATATGTCCCTCTTATTTGCCGAGACGCTCAAGCCAACAGTGCGCGCGGGGCCGTTTCCGAGCTCATGCGGTGCAAGTCGCCTTTCCGGACAGGTAGGCAAGTTGCTGCAAAACGGGCATTGGTATAACTAATGCTCTGGCCGGCAATGTGAACCATCTCTAATCCACTACGCGCTGTGAGGAGGCCGGTAGGTCCTCTAAAATGTCGGCCTGTATCCAGCAATCCATACCGGCGCACTTTCCGTACGGCCCGTGAGCATCATGCCGCCGCAGGAAAGCAGTAGGACACACGGAAATGGGCGATTTTATTGACTCCCGGCGATCATCCTGCAAAGGATTTGTGCCTAGATTGTGCCTGTGCGGTACCAATCGCCCGGTATTACGAGCCAGAATGAATTCGGAGGTTGAGTCCATGCAGAACGGCAGCATCATGCGAAGCGAACGTCGGCGCGGCCCCGACGTTTGGGAGTACCGATGGCGGGAGGCGGGCGCCGACGGCAAGCGCAAACACCGCAGAATGGTTGTCGGACCCGTCGATCGGTTTCGAGACAAGGACTCGGTGATGCGCGCTACCACTGCTCTGCGTAGAGATATCAACATGGCCATTGTTCGCGGCAAAGGAAAGCCCATCACGCTCTCGCAATTGGCCGATCACTATTGTCAGCGCGAGCTCGCCCCCAACAATCGATGGAAAACGCACTCCACCAAGCTGGGCTACCGAGGCTATCTGCGCAAATGGATCATTCCACGATGGGGCGGCTACACATTGACTCGCATTCGCGCGGCGAAATTGAGCTCTGGCTGCGCTCCTTGCCTTTGGCCCGTTCGACGTGCGCAAAGATCCGCAACGTGATGAGCGTCCTCTTCAATCACGGATTACGCCACGAGCTGCTCGATCGAAACCCGGTCCAATGGGTGCGCCAAAGCGCTAAGCGAAAGAAAATCCCGGCGGTATTAGAAATCGAAGAAGTGAAATCGTTACTGGGTGCCCTCGAAGTCCGCGAGCGAACCATGGTCCTCCTTGATGTTGTTACGGGTCTGAGAGCCAGCGAACTGTTCGGACTCAAGTGGACTGACATCAACTTCAAGAAAAACGAGATCAGCGTGACTCGCTCCATCGTCTTGCAAGTTGTCGGCCCGTGCAAAACCGAGGCATCTCAGAAACCGGTTCCGCTCGATCCGCTTCTTGCAAAAACGCTCCGTACGTGGCGGGCTCACACGATGTACAAAGCCGCGGGTGACTGGGTCTTCGCCAGCCCGTACAGTGAAGGTCGAAAGCCGTACTGGTTCCAATCGCTGATGAGGAATCGCATTCGCGAGGTTGCACGACGTCTTGGCATCACCAAGAAGATTGGTTGGCATACGTTCCGTCACACCTGCGCAACTCTATTGCGGGCGAGTGGAGCGGACATCAAGGTTGTCCAGGAGCTGCTCCGTCATGCGTCCTGCCGCGTCACTCTGGACACCTACACGCAGGTCGTCACCGAACAGAAGAGAGCAGCGCAAAACAGAGTCGCCAGCTTGGTTCGCGGTCTCAAACCAACCTGGGCGCTTCGGCCTCACAGGGACAGGATGTCAGTAAAGATCAGGCGGCGCTTTGATCGAAATTTGAAGCAGTCCACGGGGCCACGAGCCCGGTAAAAGTTGTGCCTTTTTGTGCCTACGAAGTTTCGGCGAAACTGATCGTATATCGTTGATTCTTTATTGGCGTCCCCGACGGGATTTGAACCCGTGTTATCGCCGTGAAAGGGCGGTGTCCTAGGCCGGGCTAGACGACGGGGACGCGATGACGGCGCATGAGATGCGAGTCTTTGCCGCTGAGAGCGAACCGGCTGGCCGAAACGCCCCTTCTTTGAAGGCTATCAACTGAAGCAGGGCGTGTCAAAAGACAGGATCCGGTGTTCACCCGCTCCTGCGCTATCCTCAAAGAGTGACACGCCCTTATCGCTATCTGGATTTGCTGACCATGGGGTTCGTGGTCGTTCTGATGATCTCGAACCTGATCGGGCCCAAAATCTGCCAGATCGGATGGCTTCGCCCCAGCGCCGCCGAGTTCCTCTTTCCCCTGACCTATATATGTGGCGATGTCTTCACCGAGGTATACGGATATGGGGCCTCACGCCGCGCCATCTGGCTCGGGTTCTTTTCCATGGCACTCCTGGCGGCTATGGGCCAGATGGCGGTTGCGTTGCCGCCAGCCCCGGAGTGGCACGGGCAGGATGCGTACGCCACCGTGTTTGGCATCGTGCCGCGCTTCGCACTGGCCAGTCTTGTTGCCTACTGGGCGGGCGAGTTCACCAACAGCTACACCTTGGCCAAGCTCAAATTGCTGACGGGCGGACGCTGGTTGTGGACCCGCACCGTGGGGTCTACGGTCACCGGCCAGGCGGTGGATACCGCCGTGATCGTGGTTGTGGCCTTTGGCGGCACACAGCCTATGTCTCTCATTTTGCGTATGATCCTGTCCTCCTACCTCATCAAAGTCGCAGTCGAGGTCCTGGCAACGCCTGTCACGTACCTGGTCGTCGGCAAGCTCAAGTCCGCAGAAGGAGTGGACGCCTTCGACCGCCATACCGACTTCAACCCGTTCGCCCTGCAGAGGGAGAGCGCCTGACTGCCCGCACGACCGCCTTGTAACATGACTTCGGGCGTAGGCGAATTTTTTGCGACAATGAGAGAGCGCTCGTCGTCAGATGGAGAGGTTCAACTTTGGATAGTTGGCCTTGGGCCTTTCGCCGCGTGCTCACACGCAGAAATGGCCACCGCGCTGTAAGATCAGTCCCGCGATCTTTCATCCACCAGCACCCGTGCGCGAACCAGACGTAGCAGGGGAACGTACAGAGCAAGCGAGGGTTACCGTTTTGAAACGCATTATTATCTCTACTTGTATTGTTTTGGGCCTGGCGATTTGCGGCTGCCAGAAGACGGCGGCTCCTCGGGCCGCCGGGATGCAGGCCATGCCGGTGCAGACAGTGGCGGTGTCACTCGCCCCGGTCCCCAAAAGCAGCGAATACGTCGCCACGATCAAGTCGCGGCGGTCCGCCACCTTGCAGCCGCAGGTGGACGGAAGGCTGACCGAGATCGCCGTGCGGTCCGGCGATCGTGTGAAGGCTGGCGCCTTGCTCATGTCGATCGATCCGCTTCACCAGCAGGAGCAGGTCGACTCGCAGCGCGCCACAGAACGGCAGAAAAAGGCGCTTCTTGACTACAACACGCTGCAACTTGACCGCCAGAAGAAGCTCTTCGAGGCCGGAGTCGTCAGCCGCGATGTCTTCGACCAGGCCCAGCAGGCCTATGACAACTCGAAGGCGGACTACGAATCGGCGGTGGCCTCCCGCCGGACTCAGGAAGCGGAACTCGCGTATTACTCCGTCCGAGCCCCCTATGATGGGGTAGTCGGAGACATCCCAGTCCACGTGGGCGACTACGTTTCGCCCTCCACCTTGTTGACTACCGTGGACGAGAATCAGGATTTGGAGGCGTACGTCTTCGTTCCCACGGAACGTGCGATGCAGGTCCGGCAGGGGCTCGAAGTCGATTTAATGGATACCAGCGGCAAGCTGCTGGAGAAGTCGAGGATCGATTTCGTCTCCTCCCAGGTCGATAACTCGCTGCAGGGGATTCTCGTCAAAGCCCCAGTGCACATCGCTCCAGAGGCATTGCGCAATCTGCAACTGGTCAAAGCAAGGATCATCTGGAGCACGTCGCCCATGGCGGTGGTTCCGGTGCTGGCCGTGACCCGGCAGGGTGGCCAGAGCTTCGTATTCGTAGCTACCAAACAGCAGGATGGGCATTTTGTCGCGACACAAACGCCAGTCACCCTGGGAGACACTGTGGGCAACACTTATTCCGTTACCTCAGGATTGAATGCAGGCGATCGCGTGATCGTGTCGAGCACTCAGTTCCTTGTGAACAGTATGCCGGTGCAGCCACTGGGCGCCTGAGGCGCCCCGGAATCTCTGCGGCCGCAAAGTTGCCGCAATCGATAGCCCTCTGCCGAGAACGACCGCCCGTTTCAAGCTTTTTGTCAGGCCGGCTCCTTTACGCTGAGCCGGGCGACCCTAGCCCTTTAGTTGGGTCAGAAACGCGAACGGAAGTCCCGATTCTGAAACATGCCCGAGGAAGGAAGGCATACCTTGTTCGTCGATTTCTTCATTCACCGACCAGTATTCGCCACGGTCTGCGCGCTGATGATCATTCTGGCCGGCGCGGTCTGTATACCGACCCTGCCGATTGAGCTGTATCCCAACCTGGCTCCTCCTCAGGTGGCGGTAACCAGCGTGTATGTGGGCGCCAACGCCGATACGGTTGAAAAGGCCGTCACTATTCCACTTGAAGAATCGATCAACGGCGTCGAGGGCATGCGCTACATCACGTCGTCGAGCACCAACAGCGGCGTCAGCCAGATCACGATTTCATTTCAAACCGGTTACAGCCTTGATATCGCGGCCGTCGACGTGCAGAACCGCGTGGCCAGTGTGCAGGGTCGTCTGCCCGCCGCCGTGAATTCAACCGGCATCAGTATCGTCAAGGTCAGCCAGAACTTCGTCTTTGGCGCTGGATTCTTCTCTCGCGACAACCGCTATTCACCCGAGTTCGTTTCCAATTATCTCGACGTCTATGTGAAGGACGCGCTCAAGCGCGTTCCCGGCGTGGGTGATGTCGTGATCTTCGGCGAGCGCAAATATGCCATGCGCGTCTGGCTCGACCCGGTTCGGCTGGCAGCCCGCGGGTTAACCGCCACCGATGTGGTGAGTGCTTTGCAGGAGCAGAACGTCGAAGTTCCGGCGGGTCAATTGGGTCAACCCCCATCCAATAATTCGCAGATGTATCAGGTACCCGTGCGTGTGGTTGGCCGTCTTAGCGAACCGTCGGAATTCGACAGAATCATTCTTAAGAACTCGCCCAACGGCCTTGTGCAGTTGAAAGATGTGGGCCACTCCGTGGTGGGTGCCGAAGACTATAGCTCCAACCTGAAATACAGCGGCTTCCCGGCCATGGGCGTCGGCGTGCAGCAGCTGTCGAACGCAAATGCATTACAAGTAGATCGAGAAGCCAAGGCGATGCTCCAGCAATTGTCCAAGAGCTTTCCTCCCGGCCTCGAATACGCCGTTGCTTTCGATTCCACCACGATTGTGGGCGACTCGATTCAGGAAGTTCTGGTTACCCTTGCCGAAGCCATCGGCATCGTCATCCTCGTTATCTTCCTCTTCCTGCTTGACTGGCGGGCCACCATCATTCCGGCGGTCACCATTCCGGTATCGCTCATTGGAACCTTTGCCTTCATTAAGGTATTCAATTTCTCCATCAACTCGCTCACCCTGTTTGGCATTACCCTGGCCACCGGTTTGGTGGTAGATGACGCAATTGTCGTAATCGAGAATGTGCAGCGGCACATCGCCGCCGAACACTGCGATCCGCACCGAGCTACTTCGGAGGCCATGGGAGAGGTGACCAGCGCTGTTATCGCCACCTCGCTGGTGCTGATTGCGGTGTTCGTGCCGGTCTCGTTCTTCCCCGGCACCACCGGCATCCTTTACAGGCAATTCTCGCTAACCATCGCCTTCGCCATCGCGATCTCGGCGTTCAATGCCCTCACCTTGTCACCAGCGTTGTCGGCGTTGTTCCTTCGCGGTGAAGAGGAGCGCCCCCGCCAACTGGACTTCCTCCATATCCGGTTCCTTTCCCGGGCCTTCGCCGGGTTTATTCATGGCGCCGATGCGGTGATCGGCTGGCTGGGCCGCACGTATGCAAAGATCATTCACGTGGCACTTCGGCTCCGGTATTTGATATTGCTGGTGTTTATCGGAGGGCTGGCGGCTACGGTCTGGATGTACCAGCGGGTTCCCACCGGGTTCATTCCCCAGGAAGATCAGGGATACCTTATCGGAGTGGTGCAGGCGCCGCCAGGGGCCTCGCTTGCCTACACCACCGCGGTGGCCGACAAGGCGCAGGCGATCATCTCAACCAATAAGGACGTGGTTGGTTCTTTCGCGGTGATGGGTTTCAGCTTTTCCGGGGGCTCTGCCAATGCGGGCCTCATCTTCCTTGCGACTAAGCCCTCCGACCAACGGCGTGGAAAGGGCCACTCTGCGGCCGACATTGTTGCCGACCTCTCACCCAAGCTGCAGATGCTGATGATGGCCAAGGATGGCGCCATCGTTGCCGTATTTCAGCCCCCGGCGGTAAACGGCGTGGGCTCCTTTGGCGGATTCCAGTTCATGCTCCAGGACCAGGGCAAAAATACCCTGGCAGACCTGGACCGCGTGGCGCACCAGATTGTAGGCGCCAGCCGGGCGCGCAAGGACCTGGTTAACCTGCTTACGACCTTCTCGGCCAACGATCCGCAGATCCTGGTAACAATCGATCGCGAGAAGGCCAAGGCTATCGGGATTCCTCTCTCGCAAATCACCGACACGCTGGGCGTATTTATGGGATCGGTGTACGTCAACGACTTCGATTACAACAACCGGACCTATCGCGTTTATGTCCAGGCAGACCAACCCTATCGTATGACCGCGGGCGACCTGCACAACTTCTACGTGCGCTCCAGCAGCGGCCAGATGGTCCCCCTGGACAATCTGGCCACAGTTTCCGAGAGCGCCGGTCCTCCGGTCATCACCCATTACAACCTGTTCCGCGCCGTCGAGATTGATGGTTCGCCGGCGCCGGGTTACAGCTCCGGTCAGGGCGTAACCGCCATGCAGGAACTGGCTGGCAAGATGATGATGCCGGGCATGACCTACGAATGGACCGGCCTGACTCTCGATGAAATTGAATCGGGCGGCAAGGCGCTGATCATCTTCTCCCTTGGCGTGCTGGTTATTTACCTCACGCTCTCAGCTCAGTACGAGAGCTTTGCTCTGCCGTTCATCATTCTTCTGGCAGTACCTATGGCCGTACTTGGAGCGCTGGGCGCGGTGTCGCTGCGCGGACTATCGAACGATGTCTATTGCCAGATCGGACTGGTCATGCTCATCGGCCTTTCGGCCAAGAACTCGATTCTGATTGTTGAATTCGCCGAACAGATGCGACGCAAGGGCCGTTCCATCGCAGAGGCTGCGATTGAAGCTGCAGAACTCCGCCTGCGGCCTATTTTGATGACCTCGTTTGCCTTCATCCTGGGCATTACCCCGCTGGTGTTTGCCACGGGTGCGGGCGCGCTCGGCCGGCACTCGGTGGGAACGACAATCGTGGGCGGCATGTTGGTCTCCACGGTGCTCAACCTGCTCTTTATTCCTGTGCTCTATGTCATTCTGAGCACGCTGCTGTCGAAATTTACAGGTAAGCGGGTGCTGCGCGAAGGCTGCGAAGAGGAAATGCCAGAACTCACTGCTTCTGTCGGTGAGCGATAATGTAGTCCTTGATTCGCTCGTAGACTTCGCCGTTCACAATCCCATGCTCCACGAGGTCCTGCTTGGTCCGATAGGGCCGGAAGCGCACGATGCGCCCGGCCCAGGTCTGCGTCATTCCCGGAACCTTCATCAACTCTTCAACGCTGGCATGATTGATATCCACGCGCATCTCCTCCGGAGGGGCATGCGGCATAGGTGCAGTCTGGGACCAACCAGGCGGGAAACCGCACATCATCCACGGGCCGAGGATGGTCATCAGCAGCAGCGTGATTCGCTGTCGCGCTCGCACCGACTCATTTTCTCCCTCTCGTGCGCTGCCTGCAACCCTGAAGTAATGCATCGGATGCATAAGTTTTAATTCCCAGCGCCCCAGTCGGGCTGTGACAATAGTTTCATGTCCCCTCCCCCACTTGTTCCCGGTGCCCTGCGGAACATCCGCGAACGATTTCTCCGACGGACCACCTACTCAGTCCTGCTGATCCTGCTCACTCTGCTGATTTTGTGTGTTGTCTTCGCGTGGACTACGCGGGATGCCATGACGCATCTTCCCTCGGGCGGGCGGAATCGTTCTCCCGCGGGGGCAAAGAAAACTATCGTCGACCTTACCCCGTGGCAAACGGCACAGGCGCTCGCTGCGCTCGCCGTTACGGTCGAGGAAAACGAATATGCGCGCGAGGCCGAACGGCTAGCCGACCACGAAGTCGATCAGGCTTTTGCTGCAGCCCTTCGCCAGGCCACGATTCAGGTTCAAGATCGAAAACTCACCGGCGACGCGCTCGCGCTCTCACGAAGAATCGACCAGCTGCAACAACTGGTCAGTCAGGATCAGGAGCTGGTTCGTCAACTGACCGCCAGTTCCTCCGCCGGAGCGAAAGCACCTTCAGACGCTTCAACTGACGACACCGATCTTGATATCGCCAAGGCCCAACTTCAGCTCGACTCCGATGAATTGGACGACGCGCAGCAGGATCTTGCCCGCGCATCCGGCGATCAACGTGCCCAGATCCAAAGTGAACTCGCCGCGCGTGAAGCTGCGATGGCTAAGTATGACAGTCAATCCGGCGGGGACGGTCAAATCGCAATTCTCTCGGTCGCGCACAATGGAACGCTGGCGGGCCGGCTCGCAGCCTGGAACCGGCAACGATCGCGGCAGGCCTTGCTCGAGCAGGCAATCGTGCAGACGCAGAACGACATGCGCAGTCTCACCGAACAACACAACGCTCTCGAAGCTCAGGCCAATGCGAGCGATTCGGCTTCGTCAGGCAACTCCCAGGATCGCACCACCAAGCTCGCCGCCATCAAGAGCCGCAGCGCGGAACGCCAGCTTCTCGGCATCTACGACGATCGAATCCAGGTCACGCAGCAACTAGCCGGGGTGTACTCGAACTGGTCGGCCCAGGTGCTTCGCCAGCATCGAATCGTGTTGCACCTCATCCTGCAATCCACGGCATGGATACTTGCCATCCTCATCTCCATGCTTCTGGGCGATAGACTTGTGCGCCGCATGACCGAGCATCCTTCGTTGGGGCGGCGCGAGATGCAGACCCTGCGCATGATTCTCCACCTGGCCATCCAGGTTGTCGGCGTGATCCTCATCCTGCTGGTCATTTTTGGAGCGCCCCAACAGACATCCACTATGCTGGGCCTCGCTACTGCCGCCCTCACCATTGCCCTCCAGGATTTCGTGCTCGCATTTTTTGGATGGTTTCGTCTCGTAGGCAAGCGAGGCATCCGTGTTGGGGACTGGGTCGAGATCAATGGCGTCGGAGGCGAAGTCACGGAAGTCGGCCTCATCACAACCACGCTGCTTGAGACCGGCAATCTGGCCGATCGAGGTTATCCCACCGGCCGCAGCATCAGCTTTATGAATGGCTTTGCAATTCGCGGGCAGTACTTCAATTTTTCCACGAGCGGCCAATGGACGTGGGATGAGATTACGGTCGCGGTCCCGGCATCAGTGGACGCGCCCGCAGCCGTGGAACGCATTCTTCACGCCGTCCAGCAAGAAACGCGAGAGAATAGTCTGATCGCGGAACAGGAATGGAAACGCGGCACCCACGGTGGCGGGCTCAGCAGGTTTCGCACCGACCCCGCCGTCAATCTGCGGCCGTCCGCCTCCGGCATCGACCTGGAGGTCCGGTACGTGACCCGCGCCTCGGAACGGTTCGAAATGCGAAACCGCTTGTATCAACAAGTGTTCAACATGCTCCATGAGCCGCCGACGCAGACCCAAATCGAACCCTTATCCCCAGCGTTGCCAACTTGAAGACCCAACTAAATCCTTGCAGCAGCGCCATCTTGCTGTTGACAGCTTGAGGCTTTTCCCTTTAGGGTGAAACCAATGCAGCTCCGCCACCATCACGGCCATCACCACCATCACGGTGATTCCATGCCGGCGGACTGTCATGGCCTGATGTAGATCGGCCAGAGAGATCAAGAATCCAAAGCCCGCCGGCGATAACGCTGGCGGGTTTTTTCATTTCCGAAGATCATCCGCAACACAAAAACAAATCTCAACCAAGGCCAGCAAAATGTCTGAGACCAGAAAAATGATCGATTTCGAAAAGATGGATGGACTCGCACCCGGCATTGTTCAGGATGCGCGCACCGGCGAAGTGCTGATGCTCGGGTTTCTCAACCCCGCCAGCTACTCCAAGACCCTCGAGACAGGCTTCGTTACCTTCTGGAGCCGGACCCGCCAGAAGCTATGGATGAAAGGAGAGACCAGCGGCAACCGCTTGCGCGTCATCTCCGCTTCCACCGACTGCGACCACGACACGCTGTTGTTTCGCGTAGAAGTGGAAGGCGACGGACTTGTGTGCCACGAGGGGACCGTGAGCTGTTTCACGCGCCCGATACGACTTGGCTGACCAGAAAGCGGAGGCTACCAATGGCGAACAAGCTTAGGCTCGGCATTCCCAAGGGCAGCCTTCAGGAAGCGACCATCGCCCTGTTCAAGCGCGCCGGATGGAACATCTATGCTGATGGCCGTTCCTATTTTCCTTCCATCGACGACATTGAAATCGACTGCATGCTGATCCGCGCCCAGGAGATGGCACGCTATGTGGATCACGGTGTCCTCGACGCCGGACTCACCGGCATCGATTGGGTTGTCGAAAGCGGCCTGGACGTCGCCAGCGTTACAACACTCACCTACGCCAAGCAGAGCCGCCGCAAAGTGCGCTGGGTACTCGCGGTGCCCGAATCCAGCGGCTTTGAAAAAGCGGAAGACCTCGAAGGCAAAATCATCGCCACCGAACTGGTCGAGGTCAGCAAGCGTTATTTCGCCGATCGCGGCGTCAACGTCAAGGTGGAGTTCAGCTGGGGCGCCACTGAAGTCAAGCCTCCCCGGTTGGCCGACGCCATCGTCGAAGTCACCGAGACAGGCAGCTCCCTCAAGGCCAATCACCTGAAAATCATTGATACCGTGATGGAGAGCGAAACGCACCTGATCGCCGGAAAGGGAGCTCTGGCCGATCCATGGAAGCGCGAGAAGATCGAGTCGCTGGCTCTCATGCTGCGCGGAGCCATCGACGCCCAGTCGCAGGTGGGGCTCATGCTCAATGTGCGCCGTGCCGATCTCAATGCGGTTCTTGCCGTATTGCCTGCGCTCAATTCGCCCACCGTTTCGCAGTTGAGCGATGCCGAATGGGTAGCCGTTAACACCATCGTTGAAGAGCGCACCGCCCGCGAAGTCATTCCCCGACTCAAAGCAGCCAACGCCACCGGCATCGTTGAATATCCGCTGAACAAGGTCGTGCTGTAGCCCGGAGCCGAACCATGAAACTGATCCGCACCAACGGACGGGGCGCAACAAATGCGGCAACGATTCTTGCCGCAATCGAACAACGCGGCGGCGCGGCTCTGGACGGCGTACTGCCGGCCGTAACCCGCATTGTTGCCGATGTGCGCCGCAAGGGAGATCGCGCTCTCTTCGGTTACGCCTCCAGATTCGATCTCCTTACCGGCCCTGATGCTCTGCGCGTCACGGCAGCAGAAGCGTCCGCCGCATGGGACGAGACCGATCCCGCCCTGCGCAAGGCGCTATCAACCGCCGCTGCGCAAATCAGAAGATTCGCTCAGCGCCAACTCCCCAAATCATGGAGCAAGACACCTGCAACCGGCCTCACCACCGGACAACTCGTGCGGCCGCTCGGCTCGGTGGGGTGCTATGTGCCCAGCGGCCGTCACCCCTTACCCTCCACTCTCCTGATGACCGTGATCCCCGCGCAGGTTGCGGGTGTTGAGCGCATCGTCGTCGTCTCTCCCAGGCCCGTAAAGGAAACTCTGGCCGCGGCGCACCTCCTTGGCATTTCCGAGTTCTATCGACTCGGCGGCGCACATGCCGTGGCCGCGCTCGCGTATGGAACCGAATCCGTCCGCCGCGTCGATAAGATCGTCGGCCCCGGCAACCTGTATGTCACCGCCGCCAAGCGTCTCGTCGCCTTCGATTGCGCCATCGACATGCTCGCGGGACCGACAGAAATTGTTGTCACCAGCGAACGTGGGCGCGCCCATGACATCGCCTCCGACCTGGTTGCCCAGGCAGAGCATGATCCCGAAGCACTCGCCATTTTTATCACCACCCGCTCTGAACTTGCCCGGGAAGTCATTGCAGAGGCAAAGGCGCGTGCGCGCGGCAATCCCGTCGCGCAGAATTCTCTTAAGCGGAACGGACTGGTGATTCTTGCGGGCAGCACAGACGAGGCACGCCAGATCACCAACAGTATCGCCCCCGAACATCTCACCGTCGATACCGCCAAAGATCTCGACTGGGTGCAGAACGCCGGCTCCGTCTTCATCGGCCGCTGGTCCGCGCAGCCCCTGGGCGATTACATCTCTGGTCCCAATCACACATTGCCTACTGGCGGCATGGCGCGCGTGCGCGGCGGCCTGAGCGTGAACGATTTCGTCAAGCTCATCACGGTGCAGGAATATTCAGCCCAGGCCGTGCGCACATTCGGCCCTCACGCAGAGCTGATCGCCGAAGCGGAAGGCCTCCTCGCCCATGCCGAAGCCATTCGCACCCGCTTGAACCGGAGGCCGGCCCGTGACTGACCCCTTGACACTGGTGGAGCCCGCTCCGCGCGCCCGCGTGCGAGCGATGAAGGAATATCATCCGCCGCTGGGCTGTCGTGACGCCCTTCGCCTGGATTTCAACGAGAACACCCTGGCCTGTTCGCCCTCGGTGCGCAATGTGCTCGCCGGCATCTCCGCCGGAGACCTCACCCGCTATCCCGAGCGCGAGTCTGTCGAAGCCATGGTTGCCGCGCACCTCGGGCTCGCCTCCGCCCAGGTTGCGCTCACCAACGGCGTCGACGAAGCGATTCATGTACTCTTCGAAGCCTTCCTCGATGCAGGAGATGAACTGCTCCTGCCCGTGCCGACATACACGATGTACGAAGTCTACGCTTCGGCGACGGACGCCCACGTGATCGCCGTTCAGGCCGCGGATGACCTGCAATTCCCATTCGAGGACCTGGTCCGGTCAATTAGCCCTCGCACTAAAATCATCGCCATCGCCAATCCCAACAGCCCATCGGGAAGTATCGCCACTCGTGAGCAAATCGTGGAACTTGCGCACCGCGCTCCCCACGCCATCGTCCTCGTAGATGAAGCCTATTTCCATTTCTGCGGCGAGACCGTAATTGACCTGATTGGCAAATCATCCAATCTCATTGTGGCACGCACGTTTTCTAAGGCCTATGGACTCGCTGGACTGCGCGTGGGCGTGCTCGCCGGGCCCCTCGAGTCAATGCAATGGGTGCGCCGCGTGCTCTCACCCTACAGTGTGAACTCAGTGGCGCTCGTTTGCCTTCCGGCCGCACTCGAAGACACAGCTTATCTTGCCTGGTACGTTGCTGAAGTGCTGGCGGCGCGTCGCGAATTCGAAGCCACCCTCGTCGCAGCTAAAGTTCGATACTGGCCCAGCCATGCCAACTTCATTCTGGTCGAAATCGGCCCCCGCCATAAAGATTTCGTTCAACACATGCATTCCGCCGGGGTGCTGGTCCGCGACCGCTCCAACGATCCAGGTTGTGACGGCCGCGTGCGCATCACCATCGGCACAAGAGAGCAGATGAAAATGGCGGTCGTGGCGATGAATGACGCTTTGACTCTCATCCGGACAGAGGATGATCCTCGATGACGAACAAGAAAATAGCGAGACCTGCAAAACCGGGTGCTCTAGTTCTCGATTCCGAGACCGGTGACGCTACGACCACAATTCGCACCGCCAGTCTCGACCGCAATACGACTGAAACCCGCATCGCCATCCGGCTCACCATTGAGGGCAAAGGCCAATACAAAATCTCCACCGGCATTCGCTTCTTCGATCACATGCTCGAACTTTTCACCCGTCACGGAGCTTTCGATCTCGATCTTACGTGTGACGGCGATCTGGACGTAGACCAGCATCACACCGTTGAAGACGTCGGCATCGCGCTGGGAGAAGCCTTCGATCGCGCACTCGGCGACAAGCGCGGCATCCTGCGCGCGGGGTACTTTCTGATGCCTATGGACGAAACCCTCGCCATCGCCGCCATCGACCTGAGCGGCCGTGCCGCATTCGCCGTCGACACCAAGGTGCGTACGCGTCTCGTCGGCGACTTGCAGACCGAACTCGTAACTGATTTCTTTGAAGGCTTCGCACGCGGAGCCCGCGCCAACGTGCACGTCAAAACCATGTATGGGCGCTCCAATCATCACAAGATCGAAGCCATCTTCAAAGCCTTCGCACGGGCGCTGCGCGTGGCCTGCTCCCGCGACAAGCAGTTGGGTGAAATGCTCCCCAGCACCAAGGGGCTGCTCTGATGCGCGTCACCGTCATCGACTACAAGGCCGGCAATCTAACCTCGGTGCTTAAGGCCTTGCGTCATCTCGGCGCCGAAGTCGAAGTCACCGCCAGCGACCTCTCTCTCGTCGAGCGGGCCGAGCGCCTCGTCCTACCCGGTGTCGGCCACTTTGCCGCCACGAAGCGTCTCGACGACTGCGGCATAACTGGAGCCATTCGCGCCGCAATCGCACGCGGCGTTCCATTCCTCGGCATCTGTGTCGGCATGCAGTGGCTTTACGCGGGATCGACTGAAGCGCCCGGTCAACCCGGGCTGGCGCATTTTGCGGATCTATGCACCCGCTTCTCCGAAAGCAACGAAAAGATTCCCCACGTAGGCTGGAACTCACTCGATGTGCGCCCGGGTTCCCGCTTGTTGGCCGGAATCGAACCCGGCGAGTATGTCTACTTCACGCATTCCTACAAGGCTCCGGTCACGCCCGACGCCGTCGGCATCACGCACTACATCGAGCCCTTCACCGCCGCTGTCGAGCGCGGCAGTGTAATGGGTGTGCAATTTCATCCGGAAAAGTCCGGCGCAACCGGCCTCAAGATCCTCCGCAATTTTCTGGAGTTCACATGCTGACCAAGCGCATCATCGCCTGTCTCGATGTCCACGACGGCCGCGTGGTCAAAGGCGTCCAGTTCGTCGACCTCGTCGATGCCGGCGATCCCGCCACCCAGGCCGCGCGCCACGCGCGCGAAGGAGCAGATGAAATCGTCCTCCTCGACATCACCGCAACCCATGAAGGCCGCCAGACACTGCTCGACACTGTACGCCGCACCGCCCGCGAGCTATTCGTTCCCTTCGCCGTGGGTGGCGGCATCCGCACCGCCCGCGACGCCGAGAACGTCTTCGACGCCGGCGCCGACAAGGTAAGCGTGAACTCCGCCGCACTCGCCGACCCAATGCTCATCGACGCGATCGGACGCAACTTCGGTGCGCAGGCCGTCGTCGTTGCTATCGACGCTCGCCGTGATCCGCAGGCCGCCGATCCCGTCCGCGACGCCCAGGTCTTCGTCCAGGGCGGCCGAAAGCCAACCGGTCGTCGCGTTGTTGAATGGGCTCGAGAGGCGGAGGCCCGCGGCGCAGGCGAAATACTGCTCACCTCGATGGACTCTGATGGAACCCGCGCCGGTTTTGATTGTGAGCTGACTGCGGCTGTAAGCCAGGCCGTGGGCATTCCCGTGATTGCGTCCGGCGGCGCAGGCACTGTCCAACACTTCGCCGATGTGTTCGCGGCAGGCAAAGCCGACGCCGCACTGGCCGCAAGCATCTTCCACTTCGGTGTCTCCAGCGCCCGCTCCCTCAAACACGAATTGGCGGCTGTTGGTGTACCCGTGAGGCTCCCATGCTGATACCTTCCATTGACTTGCTGGGCGGCCGCATCGTGCAACTCGTGCAGGGCGAGAAGCTTCGGCTGGCCTTCGACGACTTCGAATACTGGATCGAGAAGTTTGCGCGCTATCCACTCGTTCAGTTGATCGACCTTGACGCTGCGAAGCGGCAGGGCGACAACTCCGCACTGGTCCAGCAGATATCAAAGCGCTTGCCCTGCCAGGTTGGGGGCGGCATTCACTCCATTGAACGGGCTCAGCGCATGCTCGATGCCGGCGCGAAGCGAGTCATCATTGGGTCTGCTCTCTTTTCTGAACTGGAAGGGCGTGCTGCGGTGAACACCGCATTTGCCGCGGACCTGGCAGGCAGCCTCGGACTTAAACACGTGGTGGCCGGCATCGACACAAGAAACGGCCACATTGCCGTCAAGGGTTGGAAGGCACAAGTGGCCCTTACGCCCGACGATGCAATTCCTCAACTCGAACCGTACGCCGCCGCGTTTCTGTATACGCACGTTGATGGCGAGGGCCTGATGCAGGGCTTTCCCATCGCGACAGCAGCACGCCTCCGCGCGCTTACCCAACGGCAACTCATCGTGGCCGGTGGAATTAGCAGCCAGCAGGAGATCGACGCATTGCAAACCATCGGCGCCGATGCGGTGGTCGGTATGGCGGTCTACACCGAGATGCTGGCTGTGTAGCCGAAGCACACCGGCAGTTGTTGGCGATACTCACGTGGCCCTTAGATCGCTTCAGCTATGCTGGAGAAGAACTCTCAACGAAAGGAAAAGGAATGGCTGCCACCAGGGTGAGCGGGATTCGACTAGCCAAACGGCTCGATGAGGTAGGTTTTTCCGACATTGTTCAGATCCGCAATAAGGTCATGGCGATGCGTGCGGAAGGTCTCCAGGTGCATTCGCTGCACGGCGGCGAGCCATTCTTCGAGACCCCGGACGACATCAAATTTTCTGCGGTCCGGGCCCTGGTCGAAAACCAGACCCACTATGCGCCATCCTCCGGTCTGCTCCCGCTGCGCAAAGCGCTGGCCGACAAGCTTGCAAGAAAAAACGGCATCCATGTTTCGACTGATGAGGTGATAGCTACGGTCGGCGGCTCGCAGGGTTTGTACGCCGCCTTCCAGAGCGTGCTTGACCAGGGAGACGACGCGCTCGTCTTTTCACCCTACTGGACCCCGATCGGCGATCTCGTGACGGGAGCCCAGGCACGCCCCTTGCTGGTACCCACCATCACCGCGCGCCGCAACGGAATTCGCAACACGCTCGAGCAGTTTTCGACGAACCGGACGCGCGCCATCTACTACAACACTCCGCAAAATCCCAGCGGCCTGGTCTTCACGCGTGCCGAGGCCGAAGAAGTTGCAGCGTTTGCCATCGAACGCGATCTGATCGTCATCGCCGATGAAGCGTACGAGGACCTGGTCTATGAGGGCGAGCACGTCTCGATCGCATCCCTGCCGGGGATGGCCGAGCGCACGATCACTGCATTCACGTTTTCAAAGACCTATGCCATGACCGGCTGGCGCGCCGGTTACGCTGTTGCCAAAGAACCATTCATGACCGCCTTGCGCAAAATCGTTCTCTACTCCACCAATGGCGTCACCACTCCCGTTCAGTACGCGATGATTCAGGCGCTCACCACGCCAGAGTCGCACATTGAGGCCCGTCGCGAGGAATACCGGCGGCGCCGCGACCTGCTCGTTGCCGGGCTCAATGAAGTGGGCCTCGATTGTGAACCGCCCGCCGGAGCATTCTACGCATTTCCCAACGTCGAGAAGATACATAAGAACAGCCGCACCGCCGCTCAAATCCTCCTCGAAAAAGCGCATATAGCGACTATCCCCGGTTCTGTCTTTGGTGCGCAGGGCGAAGGACATTTGCGCTTTGGCTATGCCATCACCATCAAAGAGATCGAGGATTGCGTTGAAGCCCTGCGCGGGTTTGGCACCTGAGTATTTTCAAACCGGAGACTCGGTCTTTTGCGCTTCTCCGACCGCCCGGCTCGTCTCCACGCGCGATGCGCGCAATATCCGGGCAATCTGTTTCAGGTGTAGTTGCACGGCGTACGCACGCAGAATCTCGGCCTGTGAGAATGTGATTCCCTTTGGCCGCAGGGCAGACATGCGCTCTTCCAATCGGGCGATATCCTCTTCAAGATGAAGTCCGGGCGGTGGCACGCTGAATCGCCAGTTGTGTATGCAGCTTGCCACGTAGTGAAAGCCAGTGCGAACGTCTTGCGCCAGCTTCCCCAACTCCGGCTCCAGTTGCTCAACATAGCGATCTTCGACACTATCCTTCACCGCCAGTTGCAGCGCTGCCAGCGCGTCGAAAAGTGCGTGGCCGGATTGCACCAGCATACCTAAACCTTCGCGCCAGCCCGGCCCGCCCGAAGGCTCGTTGCGGGAAGCGTCAAGTAGTTGGTCGTTACCTCCGAGCATGACCACAGCATTTTCGCGTAACACGGCGATATTCTCAGCAGGGACCCCGCGAAAGCCCTCCAGAATTCCCTCGAAAAATGCCCCGAGGACGAGGAACTCCTGCGCTAACCCGTCCCGCAAGTGCAGGCGAGCGCGATCCGGAAAGATCAAGCGTGCTCACCACGACTGCCACCAGAATGCCGAAAAGTACCTGCGCCACGCGGGTCAGCGCAAGCGTCCAGTGAGAACTTGACTGCACCAGCATGATGATCGTGATCGTCACTCCCGCCAGGCGCGAGCTGCTGCGGAATCCGAGCAGTCCGCAAATCACGATCGCCGCGAAGACCGCAAGGATAGTAGTTCCACGGGACTGAACCCAGCAGCGAAAACGAAAACCCAAACAGTGCGCCGATCACTGTTCCCAGAACACGATCGCGCGACGCGGTGATGGTAGCGCCAAAGTTCGACTGCAGCACGATGATGGCGCTGATGGCGCCCCAATAGCCGTCGTGCAGTCCCAGGCGTGACGCCAGCCACCAGCACAGGCCTGCCGCCAGGGCCGTCTTCGCCGCATGAATGAGCAGTCTGCGACGCTCCCACGACAAGAGGCCGCGGCTGGACGTGCCCGTCAGGTGAAGCTTCGTTGCCAGCTCTTGTTGGGACCAGGTTTTGTTAGCCGTCAGGCGCATGTGATCACACCATTCTTGCATGGTGGGAACAGCGTGTAGCATAAAGGCAAGGCCGCTATGCTACGAGTGGGTTATCCCTCAGTCTTAGATTCCAAACTGCTAAGTGTCATGCCGGAAGGCGTCGAACTGGTCCCTCTGGCGGATGGTCTCGATGGCCACGTCGACATCGACGTGTGGATTCCGGATCCGTACCCCACTCGCGCCCAGCGTGTCTGGCCGCACCTGCGCGGGGTGCGCCTGGTACTTTCGCTCATGACCGGCACGGAATGGATTCCCGGCACCGTGGGACCCCACGTCACCATCTGCAATGCTCGCGGGGCGCACAACATCTCCACCGCGGAATGGACTCTCTCCGCCATTCTCGCCATGCTCAAGTATCTGCCGGTTTATTTCGATATTCAGCGCTCCGGCGATTGGCGGCGCCGCTCCGACGTTACTCGGATCTATGAGCAACTGACGCACGATCGACGTCAATCGCATCCGCCTGTCAAGCTCGAGGAACTTACCGGCAAAACCGTATTGCTGGTGGGCTACGGCTCGATTGGCAAGGAGATCGAGCGCATGCTCGAGCCGTTCCATGTAGAGATCCAGCGCGTTGCAAGGAGCGCACGCACGGCGCCGCTGGTTCATCCCGTGAGCGAACTCGATGCGTTGTTACCGCAAGCCGACGTTGTGGTCATGATTCTGCCGTTGACCGATGAGTCCAGAGGTCTGATCGGCGCAAAACAGCTCGGCCTCATGCGGCAAGGCGCCCTGTTTGTCAATGCCGCACGCGGAGGCGTGGTGCAAACCGATGCGCTGGTCGACGCGCTCAACGCGGGCAGAATTCGCGCCGCCATCGATGTTACCGACCCTGAACCGCTGCCCGAAGGACATCCTCTTTGGCAGTGTCCCAATCTGCTCATCACTCCGCACGTGGGAGGATCGAGCCCGCAATTCGCTCCCCGGGCCCTGAAAATTGCAGCTGATGAACTGCGCCGCTACATGGTAGGCGAGCCGCTAAGAAACGTCGTTCAGGCCGCCGTCTGAACCGCCACCGGCGCCCTCTGCCAGTCGCGAAGCCCTATCACCGCGAGCACCACGAGCCCCGCATACAACACCGCGGTGAGCCACAGATTCTTGTAGATATACTCGCCAATGTAGACCAGGTCTACCACGATCCAGAGCCACCAGTTGGCGATGTGTTTGCGCGCCTGCCACCAACTGCCGACCAGGCTGTAGCTGGTCAATGTCGCGTCGAGATAGGGCAGAGACGCATGCAGCCGCTTGGCCATAATTCCCAGAAGAACGCTGCCCGCAACTCCCGCGGCCACCGCCAGAAACAGGCTTCGCGTGGCCAGTGGGACAACGCGCACTTCCCCATCTTCGCGGACGCCGCGCCACCAGTGCCACCACCCATACAGCGTGAAACCGACAAAAAACACCTGCAGCAGAGAGTCCGAGAGCAGCCGCGCCCGGTAGAAGACCACCAGGTAGAGAACATCGGCGGCCAGCGTCACCGGCCAGCAAAACAGCGTACGCCGCGCGGTAAGCCAGATTCCCAGGCCTGTCGTCAACGTGCCGGCCAGTTCGAGCCAGTGCTCTTGAAAGAAAGCCGCAATCGTCGAGGCGGTCATCGTGCCGCACTCAGAGTCGCCGGCCGGTCTGGTCTCGACGCCCAATCGCGCAACGTGTCGAGCAGTTTGCGCCCGGGTCCGGCGAACCATCTTGCATGTGATACGAGATAACCTTCGCAGGCCATCTGCGCTTTCTCCCTGGCCTGGAGCGCGGTGAGAAAATAATCTGTCTCCGCCAAAGCGAATTCTGCGTGGCATAGCGCCGTCATCGGCGCCAGCGCCAGTCGCTCCTCGCGCGAAAGCGGTCTCGCCGACTCATATCCGTCAAGCAAGGCAAACAGATGGTCGTAATGTACGCGGACGTCTTCGGGCTGGTTGGGGCGATCCACAAGCGCCAGCCAGCCAACCATGCTGCGCTCAATGGCCTGGGCCAGGTCGTGCACCGCGTTCGTCCGATCGGCGAGCCCGAAGTCGATGACCGCCACGGCCTCGGCATCTGCACCTGTATCGCTCCACAGAAGGTTGGAGGCATGCAGATCATTGTGCGTCCACAGGGGCGCCAGGCCCGGCAGCAGGGGGAGGAGTTCCGCATGAAAGGGCGCCAGGAGGGTCAATGCTTCCTCACGGCAATTACGTTGGCGCAGATAGTCGCTCAGAGCGGGTCGTGCCGCCACATAGCGGCTAAATTCCGCGCCCGGGTTGGGTGATGCGAAGATCGTAAACCCCGCAACCAGAGGCCTTGATTTTCTCGCCGGCGCATCAAAGCCGCGAGATGCAATATGGAGCCGCGCCATTGTCTGCCCTGCGGACCGTGCATGACCCAGGGATCGGAACGGCGTCCATGAAAGCGCGTCTTCATACACGTCGATGCCGCGCGGTGTTTCGTGCACTTCGTAAACCCATTCCCCTGCCTTGATTGACGTGTCGCCCGACGCTGCCCTGAACACGCGGGGCACCAGCGCTCCTTTGCTGCGCAGATGCGCCATGAACCGATGTTCTTCGCGCAGTCCCGCCGTATCGCGCACCGTTATGTGATGGCGCTTGATGAAAACATTCTGGCTCTGCGTAGCCACAACGCTCGCCGCCGAAAACGGACGCGGGCTTATCATCAGAACTCTCTTTGGCGGGCCGAGCGCGGGGTATTCACGCAATAAGCCACGCATTTCGTCCAGGGTTAACGGCGGCCAGTCAGGATCGACCAGCGTGCCATCTAGGCCGTGCGCCATCGCTGCGCGGTTTACTTGCACTTCGCGGTTGCTCCTTTCAGAACCCGGGTACCTTTAAAAGGTATAGTGCGTCGATAGCCTCACCGTTGTAGGTGCTCCGAGATGAATGAACGTATCGCCGTAATTGGCGCCCGTATCTTTCCAATATCGCTTGTTGGTGATGTTATCGGCATAGAGCCGCAGCGTCATGCGTCCCTGCTCCCCGCCAACCGTGTAGCGCGCCCCCAGGTTGAAAATATTGTAGCCCGCAACGCTCACGGCATCATCGCTCGTCGCTTCCTTCCGCCCGGTGTAACTCCAGCCCGGCATTACATGCAGACCGCGCGCATGTGGCACGGCCACATCGGAGAATAGTGCGGTACGCAAGCGCGGTACGTTAATTACCTGCTTGTTATCGAACGCAGGCGTCCCGGTATCATTGGAAACAGCCCGAATCGCCGCGCCCGATGCGCTCAGGCGCAGCCAGTTAGCGGCCCTGCCCTCCGCATTTAACTCGACGCCATCATGCGTCTCGCGGCCCTCGGAAACAAAACTGAGGTCGCCTGCATCGTCGATTGTCTTGGGATAGAAAAACGGCGCCGTCATGCGGAAGAATGCAGTGGATAAAAGAATGCGCCGTCCCGGCTCATACTTGGCCCCAACCTCCACTTGCCGGGTGAAATAGGGCGCAAGATACTCCCCGCCTGCCCAGAATGGACCTTGCGGACCCAGCGAGAGCAGCACGCTGTAACTCCCGTAGAGCATCAGTGCTTGCGAAGGGTTCCACGTGGCCGAATACTGCGGCAGCCACACGCCTTTGCTTCCCGTCAGATTGAAATCGCGCAGCGAAGTGTAGCGCCCGCCAGCCGTCAGCCGCACCCGGCTCGCAATGCTGATGCGATCCTGCACGATTGCCGAGGTCTGGTGATCGAAGTCCGCCAGTTGCACCGGCCCGGCGGACTGCACAGGATCCTCGATGGGGAATGGAATATTCGGCTGATAGATATTCTCCGAACCAACGTACGCGTAGACCGCGCCATCCTGCACAGTCGGCGGCGCATCCGGCGGCGGTGCACCGGGCAGGTCCACATTGCGGTGAAAAACTTCGCCCCCGAACGCAAGGTCGTGGGTCAATATGCCTGTCTTTACCGAGCCCATCGCCAACGCCTCACCCACCGCATCCACGCGCAGTTCCCCAGGATCGCGATAGTCGTAGATGTCATAGGTTCCGTCGGGGGCAAAGAACCATGGCGAAGGTCCTCCCGCGACATTGCACTGCGGCTCATAGTAACAACCGTACGCGTACACAACATTGTCATCAATCAACGAATGGCTGTAGCCGCCTTCAACAAATGCCCGCCAATTACCATGAATCGAATAGTCCAGCCGCGCGCCCGCATTGAGCGTGTCGAACGTATTCGGCTTCGACCACGACTGTTCACCCAGCATCGTGGATGGATACACGCTGTCCAGGTCGGGAACTGTCGTACCCCCCAGCAACTGGTACCCGACAACCGATCTCTCCACCTTGTGTTGATATTCGAAATCGGTTTTGAGTAGAGCTCTCGTATTTATCTTCCAATCGGACGCGGCGGTGCCGACGCCGCGCCAGCCATCGGCGTCGTTGACATAGCTCTGAATTTTTTCGCCGGCAATGTTCACGCGCACTCCCAATTTTTTCTCAGCGCCAAACAGCCTTCCCAGGTCAACGTTTCCGTACGCGCTTCCGCGCTGATCCGTTGCCAGGTCCACGGCCTGGATCGCCGCCGGTCTTTTCGTGGTGTAGTTGATCATGCCTCCGGCCGAAGCTACTCCACTTTCCACGCCCGCGATACCCTTGAGGAATTCGACGCGCTCCTTGTTTTCCAGTGGCACATCCTGTTCTCCCGCGATTGTCATGCCATTGATATCGAGGCCGGTCGCAAGATCGATCGGGAAATCCGCGAATCTCAAAATCACCATAATAGCCAACCGGCGCGTAGTCCTCGCCGATCGAGGCATCGTTTTTCACTACGTCGGAAAGCACGCGCGCAACCTGATCCGTGAGCAGGTCGCGGGTCACGACGGTTATCGAGAGCGGTGTCTCGCTGAGAGGAGCGCCATCGAGGGTTCCCGCCGTCACCGTCTGGGGAAGGTAATCGTCTTTGACATCTCCGTGAACCACCACCGTCGTTGTGACCGGAGGAACGACTTGTCCGGCGTTTTGCGCTGCAGCAGTTTGTGCCGGGCTCTGTCCCTGCCCTGAAGGGCTCTGCGAAAACGCGCTGCCCTGAAGGAAAATGCCAAGGGTCAACAATCCAATTGCTGCGAAACCCGTTTGAGCCCATGGTGGTCCACACACGCGGCCGCGCACACCTGCGAACCGCCAATCACGTGCAGACGCGCGCCATACGGATTGATTGTCGTCGGGAACTGCGGGCATACACTCCTCTTGCTTCCAGTTGAAACAAGAGCGCCCGCTGTGGGGTTCAAGAAGGCCGGTCCACTTCGGAAACTTCCCACGCCGGTATTATCCGGATCGGGTTCGAGGGTATTTCTCAGCCCCGTCTATCGGAGCACCCCTGTTTCAATAGCAAAAGTCTAACACTTCCGCCGTAGGTCATCGTAGTGGCTTTATGGGGGGTTAATCTCTAGGTTCTTTGGGTCCGTCCGTCCAGGCAGTCCTCCATCATCGACAAGTGGGAAAGCGAACCAGAGTGGACGGTCAGTTCCAAAGAGACGCGAGAAGCGGACGATATGTCTCCAGAGCGGGCACGGCGAGTCCCTGCACCTTGGCGGCATCGTCGGCGCGCCGCAGCCGGACAGCTTCGCGAGCATACGGCGATGCGAGAAATATTTCCGCCTCTCCCGCATTCATCGGGCCGCCCTGCAAGGCCAGGCTCTCCACCGAAGCCGGCGAAAGCCCTGCAAGATATCTCGGCTCCGCCAGGCAGAGATATCGCTTCGCCGCCACGTGCATCCGAATCGGATCGAGAACCTCGGCGGGAAAATGTCCCGCAAGCGCTGCAACCGCCAGTTCTTCATGCCGGGTATCCAACCCGCGTTGCGCCGCGTTCTCTCCTTCGCCATGGAGCAGGTGTCCGGCATCGTGCAGCAACCCCGCCGCTATCAGGGTCTCCTCACCGCCGCCTTTCTGAAGGAAATGCGCCGCCTGCAGGCTGTGCTCCAGCACGGTTACCGGCTCGCCAAAGTAAGCGGCGCCGCCGCCCGTCGCGAGCAATTCGATGACTTGATCCACTGAGGACAATGTCATGATCCCGCCCCCACCTCCACCGCCCGCGCTCTGCGGGATCCATGCCACACCAAAACCAGAGCCACAAACGCGGTCAGCAATGCCGCCACAGCTAATACGAGGAAGGCATTTTTCCACCCGTAGCGCACCGTGATGCGGGCCACTGTGTCTCCCGAGAGCCACCCCGCCATGTATCCAACCCCGTCAATGATGCCGGCCGCTGTGGCGCTGCCGCGCTTGCCTCCGAAATCCAGGCTCATGGCCCCCGCGAGGTACGAGTATGGCCCCAGCAACAGAAATCCTACCAGCGCCACCAGCACAACCGGCACGAATTGACTCGCGTGCCCAGCAGTGTGGGCCAGCATCAGCAGGCATACGGTGCAAGCGCCCATGCCGCCCACCAGCACTACGTTGCGGCCGTTCAATCCCAGCTTGTCGCTCAGCACTCCCGCCAGCAGGACCGACACTCCGCCGAACAGCGGAAACAGCGCGCTGCGGCCCGCGGCGTCACTGCTCGAAAGGCCCACATACTGGACAAAGTAAGTCGGCGTCCAGAAGTTGAAAGTCTCGCGCAGCAGCGTCGTTCCCAGGGAAAGCAGGCACACCAGCCAGAATGGAAAGCTGGTCAGCAGTGGCCGCAGAATGGCGCCCAATCCCGCTCGCTTGCCGTCCGCATTCTCCTCGGCGGCGTACACATTCAGCGGGTTCGTTTCCGGAGCCGGCAGACCGCGTTCCTCCGGTGTCTCCTTCATCAACAGCAGGTTGGCCAGCAGCAGGATGGCCAACGATCCGGCTCCGGCGAAGAACACGCCTCGCCAGCCAACGCCGTGGGCCATCAGCCTGCTCATCACCCATCGGCAGGCTGCGTCTCCAAACAGGAAACTCAGACTCAGCACGGCCATCACGGTTCCATAGGTCGAATACGAAAACCAGCGCGACGCAACTTTTACCAGTCCGCTCCATCCCGCAGATTGAAAGAGCCGGTTGCCGACCCACGCCAGGGTGAACAGCGGGAAGCCGCCGCTCAGGGCAAACACGATGGTGAAAAGAACCGACCCGCCCATTCCGGCCAGGAAATTACGCCTGCCCCCAACCAGGTCCGCAATCGCCCCCCAGACGAATTTACCCACGGCGTAGGCCACCGTACCCGCCGAGGCAATGAACCCCAGCCTCACCTGCGCCTGGCTTGGGGTCACGCCATGCTGTGCAAGATCGTGGATCAGATCGGGCAGAGCCACGGAGAGATTGGAGCGGCAGAAGTAGTAGCCCGAGTAGCCCAGAGCCAGCAGCGCAACCGTCGCCCCATGCCACCCCGCAAAAACGGAGCGAGGCTTGGGCGCCGCGGTGTCTGATTCAAGAACAGGCGTTGGGTTCGTCCCCACAGCGGCAGACTAACACGGGAAAGTCCCTCGGTTTTCGGAGCTTGCCGCCGGCGTTAATCGTGTCCGGCACAAGCTTGCGCACCACGCGCGGAACCTATTCCCAGACGTCGATGTCAAATCCGAATTTCTGCAGAATGCGATAAGCGGCCGCCGACGTGAATTCGATGGAGGGTCGCCTGGTTCCAAGCGCAACCACTTGTCGTGTCGGATATCGAAGGCCCCGGATCGTGACCGAATACTTCTGCACCCGCGCCGGCACCACTCCCTTGACCGCTCTTTCGAAGTCTTCCCTGGTCAACTCATAGCGCTTGGCCCGGTGCACAAATTGCATCTTCTTTCCCATCCCGCCTCCGAACAAATTTCCAATCCATCATAATCATCTTCCTTCATTTTCTTATCAGCGTGTGTCGGCGACTTGCGGCGGGCGTTCTCAGATCGGAACCAATCCTGATTGCATGAGGGCCAAAAGAGGCTTACAACTATTTACTGGGTGATTGATGTTGCGCAATGTTAGCCATGGGACCAAGGGCTAGTGTCCCATCAACATCGACCTTGAGAAGACTGCCCGGGTCATCCATCAACTTGACTGTCACATAGTTGAAGAGCCTGGCAGCTATCTCACGTCTGCACAACTGCGTTGGGTTCAGCGGTCAACGACCGCATTGTCTGACAGAACGCATCCCGGTTCGGCTCGGTGAGTAAGAGCGTTCTCGATCGAAATATCCTGGCAAGCGAACCTTCTTACCGCCTCGGGAGCGAATACTGCCTCGCCCTCCTCAGAGGCGGAGTTCGCACTCGCGCGGTTTCTCGCCAATATGTGGCCCATGGTTGTCGAGCCTGCCTGCCACGGCTTCACTCGGCTCGGCGATACAGAATTGCGCGATTTGGTTTCGCGCGGGGAGAAACATAAATGAGACTCGGAAAATATAGGAGAACTGCGCCGTTATCCTGGGCGATCGCGGCGCTAGCCCTTACGACCGCGGGATGCATCCCGGCGGCAGCGCAAACCGAAAGCGTGCTCTATGGCTTCCAAGGAGGATTGGACGGCGCTCAACCGGCAGCTGGTCTGATCTCCGACAAGGCCGGAAATCTATACGGGACGACAGCGTTCGGTGGTGCCGCGGAGAGTGGCACGGTCTACGAGCTCACAAACACGGCCGGTTCCTGGACCGAAACTGTGCTCTACACCTTTCAAGGCGGCACCGACGGCGCCTACCCTTACTCCACGCTGGTTTTCGATGAATCCGGCAATCTTTACGGAACCACTTTGGCCGGCGGTACCACCTGCTTCATCTGCGGCACTGTCTTCAAGTTAACCAACCGGCATGGGACCTGGACCGAAACTCTGCTTCACAGTTTCAGCGGCCTGGACGGCGCAAACCCATTTGGGAGCCTGCTTCTCGACTCTTCGGGCAATCTTTATGGCACGACTAATTCGGGCGGAACGAGTTTTGAAGGCACCGTATACGAGTTGATCAAGCAGGATGACAAGCGAAAAGGGCCATGGCCAGAGAAGGTTCTTTACAGCTTTACCGGGGGCGCCGACGGCGCACTTCCCCTCAGTGACGTTATTCAAGACAAGTCAGGGAAGCTCTACGGCACCACCACCGCGGGTGGTACCGACGGATTCGGTGTGGTATTCGAACTCGCCCCGCCCAGATTCCACGGCGCACCATGGACCGAAACCGCCATCTACAGCTTTACCGGAGCGAACGACGGGGCCGAACCCTATGACGGTGTCGTCTTTGACGGCCAGGGACGTCTGATCGGCGCCGCCGCCCTTGGCGGCGATCCGAGTTGCCCCGGCGGGGGATGCGGCACCGTCTACCAATTGATTCCACCGGCAAACCACCACGGCAGCTGGTCGGAAAACACCTTGTACGCCTTCACAGGCGGTCTCGATGGCGCGCAACCACTCGCCAAACCGAGTCTGGATGCGAGGGGTAATGTCTTTGGGACGACGAGCTTTGATGGAACGGCCTACGCCTGCTACCCGTATTGCGGCACCGTCTTCGAGCTTGAGCCTCCCGCCAGGCACACCAGCACGTGGACGGAAACAACCCTCTATGGCTTCGCGGGCGGCAGCGACGGGTCCTTGCCCGAGGCAAGCCTGTTGCTGGGAAAACGCGGCGTGCTCTACGGCACAACGGTGAGCGGAGGCGACCCGGGCGTTGGCACTGTCTTTGAAATCGTCCCTTAAGCCATCGGCAGCAGTTTCGCAGTGAAACGCTCATCTGCATCCGGGCGCGCCAGCAACACCCTTGTGCGCCCGGATGGGGCTTCGGTTTTTTCCAAATCCAAGCCAGGCTCAGGCTTTGATGAACTGGACGTCGAGGGTGATCTGCACGTCTTCGCCGACCAGGAAGCCGCCCGTTTCGAGAGCCGCATTCCAGTTAAGGCCGAAGTCCTTGCGATTGATCTTTGTCGTGGCCGAGAGACCAATGCGGGTGTTGCCCCACGGATCCTTTCCGGGAGGGGTCGGACCTTCTACCGCAAACGTCACGGGCTTGGTGACGCCATGAATCGTAAGGTCTCCGGAAACCGCGTATTCGCCTTCACCCTTGGGCTCGACTCGAGTCGACCTGAAAAGGATGGTAGGGTATTTTTCCGCGTCGAAGAAGTCAGCGCTCTTGAGATGAGCATCGCGCTGCGGGTCGCCGGTGGTGATGGTCGAAACATCAATGCTGGCCTCGACAGAGGAGAGACTTGAATCAACAAGGTGCTCGGTGAGGGTTCCGCTCAGGCCGGAGAAGTGGCCTTTCACGTTGGAGATCATCATGTGTTTCACCTTGAATTCGGCCGACGAGTGCGCCGGATCGAGTTTCCAGGTGATGACAGAGGCGGGAGAGGTGGTGGTTGCCATGGGTTGGCTCCTTTCACCACCTTGGATGCGCCAGAATATTAATCGTTGCAACAACTATTTTAATAACTCCGAAGGAATATCAGAGACGAATGGACTACCGTATTTCCTGAAAATGCGATAGCGCCTCCAGGACCGGGAAGCCGCTGAAAATTAGAATGAACCTTCGGCCGGCTTTTGGCACTGCCATAATGGAAAGCGCCCTTGTGTCCCCGAGGAGTTCTTCATGCAGACTCTGCTCTACGATTTGCGGTTCGCCCTGCGCCAGCTCCGCAAAACCCCGGGAATTGCTGCGCTTGCCGTTCTGACCCTGGCCCTCGGGGTGGGCGCAAACACCGCCATATTCACCGTCATCGACGGCGTGCTGTTGCGGCCGCTGCCCTATGCGAACTCCAGCCGATTGCTTTTTATCGCGCCCAAGGGCGACAAGCCTGGTTTCGGATCTACGTCCTGGCTGAATTACCACGACATCCGGGCGCAGTCGAAACTCCTTGAGGACGCAGCAGGGTACTCGGAAGACGGCGCCGTCCTTGAGACCAAGGATGGCGCCCAGAGCGTGCCGGCGCCTCGAGTGACGACGAATCTGTTTTCCGTGCTGGGCCGGCATGCCCTGCTCGGCCGCACCTTCACTGACGCAGAGGGCGTCGCCGGCGGGCCATCGGTCGTATTGCTTTCGGAGGACCTGTGGCGGCGGACATTTCGCGGCGATCGCGGGATCGCTGGACAGGTTGTGAAGCTCAGTGGCAAGCCATACACGATTGTCGGCGTGATGCCCAGAGACTTCACCTTCCCCGAGGAGATGGGAGCGGACATGCAGGGGGGCGTCTGGCTGCCCCTGCAGCCCACCCCCGAGATGCTTCGAGACCGCGGCTATCATTTCTTCAACGCCATCGGTGTTCTTCGTCCGGGAATCACCGTTGTCCAGGCACAGAAGGAACTTGATGCCATCGCAGCCCGACTCCCCAAGACCGATCAGGGCTTCAAGAACGAGTTCAGCGTCTATTCCTACCAGGAAGTGCTCACAGGGCCGGTGAAGCCGGTACTCTACGGGCTCCTGGGAGCCCTCGGGCTGGTGCTCCTGATCGCCTGTGCGAATGTCTCCAACCTGCTGATTGCGCGGTGCCTGGGAAGGCAGCAAGAGTTCGCGGTGCGCTCGGCGCTGGGCGCCGGACGGTTGCGCCTGGTCGGCCAGATGCTCTCCGAGGGATTGTTGCTGAGCCTGATGGGCTGCGGGGTTGGAGTGCTGCTTGCAAAACTGGCCATGGTGGGGGTGCGCAAGCTTCCTCCAGACACCATACCGCGCGCCGATTCCATTGCCATTCACTGGACCATCGTGCTGGTACTGGCAGCGATCGCCATCATCACCACTGTGCTTTCCTCGCTGCTGCCGGCATTGCTGGTGGCTCGCGCCAATCCCCAGGCAGCGCTTCAGGCTTCTTCGCGCGGGGTCGGCTCCCGTTCCGTCGGCGGAAAGCTCAGCGGATGGCTGGTGGCCGGCGAAGTGGCGCTTTCAACCCTGCTGCTGGTCGGGACCGGCCTGCTGTTCCGCACCTTGTGGAACCTCGAACAGTCCCGGCTGGGATTCGACACAGCCCACATCACCATGTTCCGGGCGATGCCCGCGGATTCTGCGGGTTTTTCGCAGATGGCGGTCTCAGAGGATACGCAGAACGCGCCCCCCTCGGTTGCCGCCCTGACTTATCTGCCTGTTCTTGACAGGATTCGGGCCATGCCGGGAGTCGAGAGTGCCACCCTGGCGTCGTCTCCACCGCTTTCGGGCATGGACATCGGCTCCAGCTTCGAAATACTCAACCAGCCTGCGGATCCAGCCAACAAGCCGCAAGCGCGAGTGACCGCGGTGAGCGGCGACTATGCGCGAACCCTCGGCACACCGATCGTCCGGGGACGCATGCTCACTGACGCAGATGTGGCCACAACGCCCTTTGTGGCGGTCGTGAATGAAACGCTGGCCAGGAAGTACTTTGCCGGGAAGGACCCGCTCGGCAAGCAGATCGACCTGGGTGGCAAGCAAACAGGGATGATCAAGCCCTTCACGATCGTTGGCGTATTGAGCAACCAGGTGGACCGCGCGGTCGGCGGAGACGTGCAGCCCTTCATCCTGCTGCCGCAGCAGCAAGTTCCGACCACTTCGCTGTTTTACCAGGCCCTCCTTAAAACCATGGTCAGCTTCGTGGTGAGGACCCGCGGCAACATTCCCGTGGCGCCGGAGATGCATTCCGTTTTTCGTCAGGCCGCGCCCGGCTTCGCGCTCGATAACTTCCAGACCATGCAGGAGGCGGTGGAAAACAACACATTCAGCCAGAGGCTGGGACTCTATCTTGTATCTTCATTCGCTGGGTTGGCGATTGCCATGGTCATCGCCGGACTATACGGCGTGCTGTCGCAACTGGTGAGCTACCGGCGCCGCGAGATCGGCGTGCGCATGGCTTTAGGAGCAACGCGGCAGAGCGTCGCCACTCTGATTCTTCGCCAGGGGATCGTGCTGATCGCCGCCGGCCTGGCTGTCGGAATGCCTCTGGCCTACGTGGCGGGGCGGTTGATTTCGGGCTTCCTCTACCAGGTGAAGCCGCTCGATCCGTGGACGTATGCTGCCGTGGCGTTGGCTTTACCTGCCATTGGATTGGTAGCGGCCCTCGTCCCGGCGCGGCGGGCGGCCTCTATCCAGCCCATGCAGGCGCTGCGCGACGAGTGAAAGCAATATGCGTGCTCCGGCGTTCTCGATCACGTCCGTTGCCTCAACAGGAGAAACCCACCCGCAAATGTAAGCAGGTCGATCGCGATCGCGCCGAGTATCATAGCCCACGTGCCGGGGCCGTTGGTGGTCTGGGAAGTGTAGAAGTGGTGAATCGCGTGAACAAAATGCAGTGCGTTCAATAAGACCGCAATTCCGGCGATGATTCGTAACGCTCGCATGAAATCTCCTGGGCGGCTCGTTGGGGTGGATTCAGTTTCCGGGCTCTTCGTAAACCCGCAGTGTGTTTCCTGCCGGGTCGCGGAACGTCGCAATCAGGCACACGCTGCCAGGTTCATCGGGGCGCGGGCGTTCCACGATCTCCCCTCCATGAGCAGCGATTTTGGCCACGAAAGACTCAATGTCCTTCACCCAGATCGAGGGCAGGATGCCCGGCTCCTGGGCAGGTTTCAGGTAAGTCACAAATGCCCCGCTCACAGCGCTGGGATCATCGAAACTCGGCCGGTCGGAGTCACCCCGGCGAATATTCCAGGCAAACACGCTTTTGTAGAATTCCGCGGACTGGCGGGGATCGGTGGCTGGAATCTCGAGGTAGCAAAAACGCGGGCTGGGCAGCGAATGCAGATCAATCATCCTGGCGGTCTCCGGGGCAGGCCGAATACGTCAAACGGAACAAGGGCCTGCTGAAGGCATGTTAGCCAACCGCGTCAGGATCGTATTGTAGAAAAACGTCAACCAGCGCAGGCGGCAACTGGCACATGATTGCCGCGTTGCGGCGATTGCGGCTTGTAGGCCGTTGGCGTGATCCCGGTAAGATCGCGAAAGTCGTGGATGAGATGGGCCTGGTCTGTGAATCCGTATTCGGCCGCGAGCAAACACCAGTCGATCGCTTCGCCTGACCGCAATGAACGAATGATTCTCTGCATGCGCCGCACCCGCGCAAAGCGCTTGGGAGTAAGGCCCACTTGTTCCCGAAAGCGGCGGACGAATGTTTTGGGCAGGAAACCGAGACGTGCGGATGTATCAGCGACCGGAAGGCCGCGGTTCAGCAGCGCAGTCGCGCGCGAAATTGCGGGATTAGCCGAACCACGAAACCGGCGAAGCAGAGCGCTCTCGAGAACGCAGAGTCTGCCGAGCGGCGTTCCAGCCTCGAGGATCTGTTCTCGAAGCAGGAGCCCATCTACCTTCCACAAATCGTCGAGCCCGACCGCCTGATCGCTGACTTCATGAAGAGGAAGCGGAAAGAACGCAGCCGCTCCTCCCGGATGGAATTCAACGGCAGCCAGCCACTGAAATTCCCCGGTGTCTAGGATGGTTGGCTGACCATGTGGTCCGGCAAGCGCCGCGCCACGATAGCTTCGAATTCGTTGGCTATTTTCCCCGGAGTAGGTTCGGAACTGGTCCTCGGCAAGGTTGATCATCAGGTGCGCCTGGCCATTCGGCAGAATGCGTTCGAGCCCGAATGGAAAAGCTCCGTCGTGATAGTGGAGCGACTTGATGAAGGGCTGAAGCGCGGGAGAGCGAGGCCGTCCGGCAAGGTGAACCATGGGGGTCCAGCATAGCATCGCCGCCAGTTCGGCGACGGGGTGCAGTCCCCGCTTTCCACTCCTTCCACATGGCTGCGCTTCCAGGCGGACTTATCCTTGAATAGAACTCCCTCCGTGTCCGACTTCGCCCAGATCGTGAAACAGCAGGCCGACATCGTCAAGGTGATCGAGGGATACATCCGCCTGCGCAAGGGAGGCGCGCAGAATTTCACCGGGCTCTGCCCGTTTCACAAGGAAAAGACCCCTTCCTTCAATGTCAACGCCACCCGGCAGTTCTTCTACTGCTTTGGCTGCCAGGTCACGGGCGACGTGTTCACCTTTGTCGGCCGGATCGAGAATGTGGGCTTTCCCGAGGCGGTCCGCATCGTGGCGCAGAAGTGCGGCATACCGCTGCCCAAGCGGGAATACTCGTCGCCTGAAGAAGCAGCGGGGGCACGGCTGCGGGCCAGGCTCCTGGACCTGCACGAGGCGGCGACGGCCTGGTTCGAGGAGCAGCTGCGAGGCCCGGAGGGGACGCTCGCGCGTGAGTATTTGGCTGGCCGAGGCCTTGATCCAAAGGGAATAAAAGAATTCCACATTGGATACGCGCCGGACAGCTTCCATGCGCTCGAGGGACGATTGAGCAGCATCGCCGATAGCGACACGCTGCGGGCCTCCGGCCTTTTCAGCTCGAAAGAGCACGAGGATGGCACGCAGGGCCCGCTCTACGACCGCTTTCGCAAGCGGGTCATGTTCCCGATCGCGAACGAAAGCGGGCGGGTGATCGCCTTTACGGCTCGGACGCTCGAGACCGGCGAGAAAGCCGGCCCCAAGTACATCAATTCTCCTGAAACACCGCTGTATTCGAAGGGCCAGGTGCTGTTCAACCTGGACAAGGCGCGCAGCGTAATCCGCCAAGCCGGGTTTGCCCTGCTGGTGGAAGGACAGATGGATTGCATTTCAGTCTTCCTGCGCGGGATTCAGAACGTGATTGCGACCAGCGGGACGGCCTTCACCGAGCAGCAGGTCGCGATCCTCAAGCGGCACACTTCGAACGTAGTGGTGAACTTCGATCCCGACACAGCGGGGGCCAACGCAGCGGAAAAGTCGATTGCGCTGCTGACGGAGGAGGGATTCTCGATCCGGATTGTGACTCTGGACGGGGGACTGGACCCCGACCGGTTTGTTCGCGAACGGGGCGTCGAGGCCTATTCGCAAGCGGTGCGCGGGGCCCGCCCCCAGGCCGACTACCTCATCGAGCGGGCACGTCAGATGTTTCCCGGAGCGGGAGCGGAACAAAAGGTGAAAGCGATGAACTTCCTGCTGCCGCACGTCCGGCGGATGCCCGAGAAATTGGCGCGGGATCAGTTTGCCGCAGATGCGGCGCAGAAACTCGGGATCGACTCTGCGGTGCTGCGCGAGGAACTGCGCCAGGCGGCGCTCAAACGGCGGGACCACATCGAAGTACGCGCGGCAGCGTTGTCGGAAGTGGAAAAAGTGCTGTTGCGGGCGCTCGCTATCGTCGACCCCGACTACCAGCGAGCGCGGCGGCTGGCAGCTGAGGCAATCGTGCAACAACCCGCATGGTTTGAGGAGCTTCGCTCCTTTGAGGCGTTGAAGGCCCTGGCCGGGCGCCAAGCAAACGATCCAATGGCTGTGGTGGACGACCCGGCGCAGCAGGCGCTACTGGCCGAGACTTTGCTGGGCGAAACTCGCCCGCCCGAGGAAACCGAGGTTGCCAGTTCGCTCCAACAGGTGCAGGAGCGGGCGATCGAGAGCCGGCTGCGCGAAGTTCGCGGATCGATTGCGGAGGCGGAGCGGCGGGGGGACTTTGCACAACTGGCAATAGTGATGCAACAAAAGGTGGAGTTGGACCGGGCATTACGCCGGCTGCACAACCAGGATGCGCCGGGTCCAGATCGCTAGCTCTGGTTTCTCACGTAGCAACGGTGGGGCGACCCGGTGCAGGCTATCTCTTTTGGATCGCGGCGCGCGCGAGCTTCTCGGCGGTCTCAAGTGCGTCGGCCGCTTTGACCCGTACGTCCGGTTGTACGCCAACGCCTTCCCAGACCGGCTTGGGCTCCGTGGCTGCAATCTGGCTTGGCGGCGCTGCCGGGCCAGCGTGAGAAGCGCCACTTGTGGTCTCTCCGACAATCGTGGCGCGTTTCAGCTGCTTCAGGTCATATGTGAAGTGCTCCGCTCCCGAAAACGTACGCGACGAGGTGAGTACAAAGACCGGCTTGTCAGCCAGCGTGCTTCCCGGGACCGGAGAGTCGGTCACCGACTCGGCCGGAGAAGTCGCCCGGGGGTTATACCAGGCGACGGGATGATCGAAAAGCCAACTCGCCACCCAACCCACCATCTCAGGGTAGCCGCCGGTGCAGTCGCGCAGATCAAAGATCACGGCCCCGGTTTCGTT
Source organism: Terriglobales bacterium (assembly GCA_963788475.1). Classification (GTDB taxonomy): domain Bacteria; phylum Acidobacteriota; class Terriglobia; order Terriglobales; family Acidobacteriaceae; genus Telmatobacter. Next base: position 1,193,032 of record CAWBGO010000015.1, on the reverse strand, counting down.
CAAATGCTGCATGACGGCTTCGGCAGTGGCACGGCAAGATGCCGGATCGGCAAACCAGTTGAGCTTGACGTAGCCGACATTGCCAGGATGAAGTTCGAGCTTTTCGAAGGAGCACTTTAGCAGCACATTGGTGCTCCGGACCTGCTCCTCGATCTTTTCCGCCACGGCTTGGACGTCGGGGTTGCTCTGGCTTCCAACGGAAGCGGTGCCCAGGCGCCCGATGGAGCCGGAGAACGGGTGGTAGGCAGAAGTGTGGTTCATCACAAAGATGAAAAGAGCGAGAGCCGCCACCGCAAAGATGCCGCCCATCGCAATTGAACCAGGCCGGAGCGGCTCTTCTTCGAGCGTGCGGAACGCGGGAATCCCCGTGGCCGTCTGCCCGGCCCGAGTCGTCGCAGCGGTCGCGTAGGTGTTCGTGTAGGCCTGCGGTAGTCCCCATACGAGGTCGGCCAGCAGATCGAACCAGAGACGCAGTCTCCTTAGACCGCCTCGCTCATCGCGAAGACGCTCCTGCAGCAGTTGCAGTGCTTCGGCCTGATAGCGCTGGCGAAAGCGCGAGGGGTAGAGACGCAGGAGGCAGGCAAACAACTTCTCAGACATATTCCCCTCGCAGGATCTTTTTGGCGCGGGCGATGCGCAAAATATCGGCGAGCTTTTCAGCTTCGGTGCGGGCGACCTTTCTGCCGGCGGATGTCAGGCGGTATAAACGACGGCGATCTCCGTGTGCCTGCGGTGCCTCGGTCGCATCGCCGCGTACTTCGTCGATGAATTTCTGTTCGAGCAGAGCCTGGACCGAACTGTAGAGTGTCCCGGGGCCGAGCCGGACCTTGCCGGCGGTTTGCTCTTCCACCTGGCGCATGATCGCGTAGCCGTGAAGGTCGCCTTCGGCGAGCGCCAGCAAGATCTGAAACGCCGCGGCGGGGAGTGGGTCGAGCTTGCGTTTCGGCATTTTTTACTCCGAAGATCGATATAACGATTATCGACTGTATGCCGGATCCATAGGCATGTCAAGCATTGAGGGGGCTTTGCCCGGGTTTTCGGGGAAATTATGCGCCTAAACCGCCCGTTGGTGCGTCTATATCTCAGGAGCACAAAAGGCGAATCCGCGGATTTGTCAGCCGCTCGGTGGAGGCTCCAGGGAAAAAACAAGACTCCGTCCCGGAAATGGCGCTGGCATTTCCCGAGGGTGTTCTGGTAATCTATTGATCTCTGTGAGGATGCGCGCCCCCTCTGCCCCACACATGAGCTGCGGCTCGCGGGCAACCAGGAGAAACCTGAAGCGCGAACATCCTGTTCCGAGCAACGATATGAGACCGCCGTCTTTTGAGGATGCGGCAGGTGCGTCACGCGTGCAGATCGGGAACTGCGCTCTTTTGACGTTTCCTGCGCCTTTGTGCGCTTGGGAATTGGAGGCTGCAAAAACCGTTTGCCCCCCCAGCGCATCATCCCACAAGCAATGGGCGGATTTGATGGAATTACCGGGAGAGCTGAAAAAGCGATAAGCCACAGCAAAGCCGGACGGGCCTGGTCGCCCAGGAAAACGACCCAGAGAGCAGGGATCACTTGGCTATTGACGATAAATTTGAAGACGACATCACGAACCTGATCGACACCGGTAAAGAGAAGGGTTACCTGACCTACGGCGACGTCAACGACATGATGCCGGAGGAGATGACCTCCGCCGACGACATTGACGATCTGATCACGACCATCGGCACCCAGGGCATCGACCTTCTAGACGGCCCGAAATTTGGCCCCGACAAGGATTTTGAGCTCGAAGAGGGCGAAGACGTCGAGCTCGACCTGACACCCGGAACACTTGAGAAGACCAACGACCCAGTGCGCATGTACCTGCGCGAGATGGGCACTGTGCCGCTGCTTACGCGCGAGGGTGAAGTTGAAATCGCGAAGCGGATCGAGCGCGGGCAGATGCGCGTGCTGAAGGCGATTTCGCGCTCCCCCATCGTGATCCGCGAGATCGTGGCGCTGGGCGAGGACCTCAAGCGCGGCGTGCGCAACGTGAAAGAAGTTGTGATCTTCGACGAGGAAGAGCTCACCGAAGACGTGGTCCAGGCGCGTGTGCGGGCAACTGTGGCGCGCATTGACGCGCTCGTGAAACACCAGAAGAAGATCGCCCAGTTCGACGAAAAGGCCCAGACGCCGGCGGTCAAGGCGAAGGCGAAAGAAGCCCGCCACCTCCGCTGGCTGATCGCGCGCGAGAAGGTGTTCATCTCGCGGATTGTGCGCGAACTGAAGTACACAGCTTTGGAGCGCAAGCGGCTGCTCGACAAGGTCAACAAGACCGTCGACACCATGCGCACGCTGGAACGGCAGATCCGCTCGCTCGACCAGAAGTTCGACGCCTCCAAGAGCGAGGAACTGAAGAAGGAATATCGCCGCCAGCAGAAGAACTGCCGCATCGATCTGGAAAAGATCGAAGCCGACGCGGGCGTGTCGATCGCCGAGCTCAAGCGCACGCAGCGTGAAATGATCCAGGGCGACATGGACGCCGAACAGGCCAAGCGGGAGCTGATCGAAGCTAACCTCAGGCTGGTCGTTTCCATCGCCAAGAAATACACCAACCGCGGCCTGCAGTTCCTCGACCTGATTCAGGAAGGCAACATCGGCCTTATGAAGGCCGTGGACAAGTTCGAATACCGGCGCGGTTACAAGTTCTCGACCTATGCAACGTGGTGGATTCGACAGGCGATCACCCGCGCCATTGCAGACCAGGCGCGCACGATCCGCATTCCTGTCCACATGATTGAAACCATCAACAAGCTGATCCGCACCAGCCGCCAACTGGTCCAGGAACTGGGCCGCGAGCCTTCGAGCGAAGAGATCGCGCGCCGCATGGATATTCCTGTGGCCAAGGTGCGCAAGGTGCTCAAGATCGCGCAGGAACCGATCTCGCTCGAAACGCCGATCGGCGAAGAGGAAGATTCGCACCTCGGCGACTTCATCGAAGACCGCCAGGCGGTTTCTCCGTCCGAAGCCGTGATCAGCGTGAATCTGAAGGAGTACACATCGCAGGTGCTCCGCACTCTCACTCCTCGGGAGGAGAGAGTCATCAAGATGCGGTTCGGCCTCGAAGATGGCTCCGAACACACGCTCGAAGAAGTGGGCCAGAGCTTCCAGGTGACGCGCGAGCGCATCCGTCAGATCGAAGCCAAGGCGCTCCGCAAGCTGCGCCACCCTTCGCGCAGCCGCAAGCTGAAGGCGTTCGTCGAAGGCGTCAAAGAGATGTAAGTCTGAAGCAATTGAAAATCAGGAGCCGCAGCCTCAAGCTGCGGCTCTTTCTTTTGCGCTGATACTTTCTTCCCCGTGTTCCTGGAAATGACTTAGTATTACCGGCGACGTCGCGCTTGGGCGAACGAACCCCGGGAGAAGATGAATTGAAACGTATCGCATTGGCCGCAGTCTTTTGCCTGCCCATTCCGCTGCCTTCTCAGCAAGCAATACCTGAGATCAAGTTCCATGCCCAGACCGATTTCTTGAGGCTTCCGCCGGACCTCTACTTCGGAGAGGTCGCAGGCGTAGCGGTCAATTCAAAGGGGCACGTGTTTGTCTTCTCGCGTGGCAACACGACCGGCCCCGCCTACGGCGCCGCGGCGGCACAGTTGCTCGAGTTCGATGCCGATGGAAAGTACATCCGCGAGATCGGCCACAACCTCTATGCATGGAGTTATGCCCATGCCGTCAAGGTCGACAAGGAAGACAACATCTGGGTCGCCGACAAGGGTTCCGACATGGTGATCAAGTTCGATCCTGAAGGCCGCGTCGCAATGGTCTTCGGACGGAAACAGGAGGCTTCCGACGAAGGCACCGAGCCGCTTAAGCACCCCGAACCGCCGTTGCCTCCGATCGACGGCGAGTTCCGCCAGGTGACCGACATGGCCTGGGACCAGGCTGGCAACACCTACATCAGCGACGGCTACATCAATTCGCGGATCGCGAAGATCGATAAGGACGGGAACTGGATCAACACATGGGGCGAGCCCGGAACAGGCCCTGGGCAATTCAACACTCCCCACAGCATTGCCACCGACGACGCGGGCAATGTTTACGTTGCCGACCGCGGCAACGGGCGCATCCAGGTCTTTAATACCGACGGCAAGTATCTGCGCGAGATCCGTATCAACGTGCCCTACGACCACGCCATTCATCCCTGGCTGGGGAACATGCCGTCCGAAGTGCCCGCCGGGACGTCCGCGCCATTGAACAAGACGAGGCTCAACGGCAGCCCATGGGCCATCTGCATCACGCCGGGTCCGCACCAGGTCCTCTACGCGGCGGATGGTTACCCGGGCCGGATCTACAGGCTCACACTCGACGGCAAAGTGCTGGGCGTGCTCGGGCGCACCGGTCACGGGCCCGGCCAATTCGGCTGGATTCACGAACTGGCCTGCCCGTCTGAAAATGTTTTGTTTGCAGCCGAATTGCTGAATTGGCGCGTGCAAAAGTTGACACTCGAGCCCACGCCCTAGCCTCGACCCGCCGCCCGAAACCTCGCGGGCGAGCCGCGATCCCTTTCAGGCTCCGGTTAGGCTCCGGTCAGGACTCGCTTTAGCGGCGACGCGATCCAAGCCAACCCAGAACACTACCCGCCAGGACCCCGGCGGCAAAGACAATGCCCATCGCCTGGAATGGATTCTGCTTGACTCTGTGTCTCGTGTCTCCGATTACATCTTCGGCCATGTAGCGCCCCTGCTTGATCGTCTTCATCGCCGACTTGACACCGTCTTCCACGGCTTCGGCAACCAACGACTTGATCTTGGAGACCTCGCGAAGAGCATCCTCAACTGTTGCCGGTATTTCCGACAAATCTACCGCCATATGCTTATGTCTCCTTCGTTTGAAATTCGAACCGCCGTTCGCGTTGAGCCGCGACAGAAAGCCCATACTGGTGTGATGTGATCTGGTCTCTCCCTGTTGCACCCTTTTCCGGGGATCCGGCAAGTCAGAAGCCGTAATTCTTCTTCCGCAGCGCATTCTTGTAGGCATCCCGGGCCTTCTTGGCCGCCAACTCCGCATCGTGAAGCTGGAAGCCTGCGGCGTCCCAGGCTTCCATCTGCATCATGGAGTGGTCCTGGGTTGCCAGGGATTCTTCGCGCCGGATGGCTTCAACCCAGCCATCCACAGCGCCCTTGTAGTCCTTGAGAAGCTGGTCGAAATCAATTGTTTCCATGAGAGCCAACCTAGGCGGGGCGGAGGCCCTGGGTCAATGGAGAACCGTTTGATTCACAAAAAATTGACGCATCGGATAGCTACTCGCGCCCACCGAGCCGGCTTGCCATGTTTCGGTCTGATCCAGTTCGCCTCAAACCGCACCGAATGACCCTTGATTGTTCAAGACCCGGTCTGCTAAAACGTTTTTGCTCTCATTTACATGCGGATTCGAGAAGGGAAATTCCTGATGAAAGGCATCACGCGTCGTAATTTCGGCAAAACTGTGGCCGCATCGGCTGCAGCCGCTTTTTCCGGTTTTTCATTGCCCCGGATGGCGTTCGGGCAGCCACAGTCCGAGACGTCTGGGCTCCGCTTCCCAAAAGGGTTTCTGTGGGGCTGCGCAACAGCGGCCTATCAAATCGAAGGCGGCGCCAAAGACGATGGACGCGGCCCCTCGACCTGGGACACGTTTTCGCACACGCCGGGGAAAACCCACGATGGCGAAACCGGGGATGTGGCCGACGATTCTTACCACCTCTACAAGGAAGATGTGAAGATGCTGAAGGCACTTGGCGTGAGCGGCTATCGCATGTCGATGTCCTGGTCGCGCGTGTTTCCCACCGGCACGGGACAGGTCAATGACAAGGGCCTGGACTACTACAGCCGCGTGGTCGATGAGCTGCTCGCCAATAACATCACGCCCTACGTAACGCTCTTTCACTGGGATACGCCGCAGGCGCTTCCGGGCGGCTGGCAGTCGCGCGATACGTCAAAGGCCTTCGCCGACTACGCGGCTTACGTGACCAAGCACCTCGGCGATCGCGTGAAACACTGGATGACCACCAACGAGTTCATCTGCTTCACCGACCTTGGCTATCGAATTGGGCAGTTTGCGCCGGGAATGAAGCTCGCCGATGGCCCGGCGAATCAGGTGCGCCACAATGCCATCCTTGCCCATGGAATGGCGGTTCAGGCCATCCGCGCCAACACGCCCGCCGGCACACAAGTCGGACTGGCTGAAAACACCACCGTGTTCGTACCGGTGATTGAAACCGAGGCCCACATCGAAGCCGCTCGCAAAGCGACGCGCGACGACAATGCTCCGTTCCTGACCGCTGTGATGGAAGGCAAGTACATTGACTCCTACCTTCAGCGTGAAGGCGCCAACGCGCCCAAGGTCGAGCCCGGCGACATGAAGATCATCTCCAGCCCGCTCGATTTTGTTGGCTTGAATGTCTACACGCCAATGTATGTACGCGCGGACGACTCGCCCCGCGGATACGCCGTGGTGCCTTATCCGATGTCGGCTCCGAAAATGGCCTCGCCCTGGATCGTCCTCTCGCCCGAGTGCACTTACTGGACGGTGCGCAATGTGAGCGAACTGTGGAAGCCGAAGGCCATCTTCATCACCGAGAATGGCACGTCGTCCGACGATGTGCTCACGCCCGCGGGACGCGTCGATGATGTCGACCGCATCATGTATCTGCGCAACCACATCACCCAGCTGCATCGCGCCGCCGCCGAAGGCTATCCGCTGAAGGGCTACTTCTTATGGAGCCTGCTGGATAACTTCGAGTGGGCCGACGGGTACAGCAAGCGGTTCGGCATTCACTACGTTGACTTCAAGACGCTGAAGCGCACGCCCAAGCTAAGCGCCGAATGGTACCGCGAAGTGATTGCGCGCAACACCGTGGTATAAGTCTCCGGGTGCCCCAGGCTCGGCGCGTCTTGTTTTTGCGCCTAGCCTGGGATACCAACGACCTCACATGGAATGACTCGTGTGGGCAAGGGCCTGAAGAGAGTTCAGCCTACCAGCCTGAGGCCGGGCCCGGCTGCGCGCCGGTATAGACGCTGCAGCACGGGTCCTTTACCGGTTTGAACTCCATGAACTCGATGCGCGTGCCGTCGGGATCGGTAAGGTCGAGCTGCATTTTGCCGTCAACGCCCAGGATCTGGGGATTGCGGCCCTCGGGAGCTTTCCATCCGCGCTGTTCAAGGCGCTGCTGCAAGTCGGCGACGCTGGTGACGCCGGGAGCGAGATGATTGGCGCTGCCGAGTTGCGCGAGGGACGGGCTGTCGGGCAGGTACAGCATGTATTCGATCCAGTCGGTTCCGTCCGGCACCTGCATCATCACCCAATCGACGCGATCGGCGGGATTGCCTCCCTGCCAGTAGAGGTGAAAGCCAAGCAGGTCTTTGTAGAAATGGTCGAGGGCCGCGCGGTTGCGGACCATGTATCCCGCATGCATGATGTGGGAACTCAGGCTGTGGGATGCGGTTGCGGGTTCGGCTGGCGGTTGATTGCCATCCTGCTGAAAGACGACCTTGTTGCCCTCGGGGTCGTACACGGCGAAGGTGCGGTTGCCGTCGGCATCGACCGTGAGAGCCGGTGGAACAGAAACGCCGTGTGCCCGCAAAAAGCGGCGCAACGCTTCAGCATCCCTGGTTGCGAAGGCCACACTTTCAAGGCGGTCAAGCTGGCCGGGAATGGGCGGTGACACCAGCTCGACATATTGCGCGTGATTGGCATAGAAACGAACGCCGGGCGCTACTGACGATGCTGGCACTTGGTCCCAGCCGAGCAGCTCCCGGTAGAACTGCCCTGACTTTGCATAGTCGTCCGCGAACAGCGTGAGATGCGAGATGCCGGTGATTTCCGGCCGGGCAGATTCCATTTCCGTGTAAGTGGTCGCGCTGCCCTTGGCGATGGTCGGGTCCATCGCCGCGATGTCGGCGCGATAGCTGATCGTCTCTGCGGTGGGAAAACCGGCGGGCGGCTTTTGCGTAACCTTTCCCGTCGCTGCCCATTCGGTGCCGCGCTCGAATGTGGCGATAAATCCAACACAACTGAGACCGGTAGCGTCGTGGCCGAGGACGGTGTGAAAGACTCTTCCCTTCCCGTAATTCAAAGCCATCAGGATCGGCTCGTCGTGTCCGGTGCCCGCGTTCTGTGGGTCGGAATAGGCGGTGGCGAGCACCGTCATGTTTTTGCCCGGGCCGCGAAGCGTGGCATAGAGTTCGTCCGGCGCATGCATCCAGACGGGTGGCAACCCTTTGACGATAGGGTGATCCGGCTGGCGCGCGGTGATCTGAAAGGGGCGGCGCATTCCGTGCGATCCCGCCGATCCGGGCGATGGATCGGAAATCAGTTTGCCGTCCTTGAAATACCACATGGGGCCGGCCTTTTCGGTGCGCTGCCGCCAGCCGCCGATACCGATCATCTCGTTGTACGCCGGCCAGCTGGCGAAAGCGTTGTCGGCGGCGTGCACGACGACAAGGCCGCCGCCATCGCTGATGTAGCGCTCGACTTGGCTGCGCAGATTCTCAGGCCATTCCGGAGAATCGAGGTTGGAGACGATGACCTGGAATTTGCTGAACTCCGGATGGAAATTGCCGAAGTCTCCATCCGAGGCTGGAGCCGTGAGCACCGTGACTTGAAAGAGACCGGTGTCTTCAAGCTCCTTCTGCAGGATCGGCGTGGTGAGTTTCCAGTTGTGATACGGACCGCCGCTCTGTCCATCCACCAGGAGCACTTGGATCGGCGCGCCGCCGGCAGAAACAGCAAGAGAAACAAACAATGCAGTGCATATGAAGAGCCCAAATTGCCTCATGATCGATCCTCCGCGTGCATTCACGAATGAACAAAGTTATGCAACTGGCGTTTCGGTGAAGGCTACGGTTTACGACTTCCAGGTGTCAAACAAACGCGGCGTGGGAGATACCCCCGCGTCCAGCTCCGCTCGCGCTGCAACTCATTCTGATGCCGGAGGCATCACAGCTTGAGTTGTCCGGAGGAATCCCTTTAATGATGCGTTTTGCTCTGTATGCAGGTGGAGTGTCGGCCGCGTTGGTAGCGTGGATTATTGCAGGGAATCGCATCAGAGCGAGCCGGCCTGTACCGGTAAAACAGGCCGCGGCCATGCTGCGGCAGGCATGGGCCGACCATCACACCGAGGCCTGATCCGGAAGGCGATGACACTCAAATTGAGCGATTAGCGGATTGCGCATCAGGGTAGATTAGGGCCGGATTTGTGTTTGCTGAAAGTTTATGGGCAAACAAAAGGCGAATCGGCTAGAATCCCTCATGGACTTCCCCGCCGAACTCTCCTGGGCCCACCCTGTCACCGCGGAATGGTTTGTCACCAAGTTTGGGACGCCCACCGAGCCCCAGGTGGGCGGCTGGCCGAGCATTCTGGCCGGGAACCCGACCCTAATCTCGGCGCCTACCGGTTCGGGGAAGACGCTCGCCGCGTTCCTGGTGTGCATTGACCGGTTGCTGCGCCAATCAATCGAGGGATCGCTGCCGCGGACAACCCAGGTGGTGTACGTGTCACCGCTCAAGGCGCTGTCGAACGACATCCAGAAAAACCTGGAGGCGCCACTCTGGGAGATACAACAACTGGCGCTGGAGCGCGGCTATTTATCGATGGGGATTCGCACCGGGGTGCGCACCGGCGACACCTTGCCGGGCGAGCGCGCGGCGATGCTCCGGCACCCGCCCCACATCCTTGTGACTACGCCTGAATCGCTCTACATTCTGCTCACGGCGGGAAAGAGCCGCGAACATCTGCGCCAGGTGCAAACGGTGATCGTCGACGAGATTCACGCCGTCGCCGACGACAAGCGGGGCGCGCACCTGGCTCTATCGCTGGAGAGGCTCGAAGCGCTGGTGTGCGGCGAGAACCGCGTATCTCCGGATGCTCTCATCCCCGGGCTGATGCGGCCGCCGCAGCGCATCGGCCTCTCGGCGACCCAGAATCCCATTGAACTCCTCGCGAGTTATCTGACCGGTGTGGACGCGAGCCGGCAGCCGGCGACCATTGTGCAACTGGGCCAGCGGCGGACCATGGATCTTGCCATCGAAGTGCCGGGCGATGAACTCGGCTCGGTCACGACCTACCCCATGTGGGAAGAGATCTTCGACAAGCTTGCGGCGCACACTGAGAACCATCGCTCGACGCTGGTGTTTGTCAACACGCGCAAGCTGGTTGAACGCGTTTCGTTTGCGCTGGGCCAGCGGCTGGGAGCGGAGAACGTGGCCGCGCACCATGGGTCCCTGTCCCGTGCGTTGCGCCTCGATGCCGAACAGCGATTGAAACGGGGCGAGATCAAGATCCTTGTGGCGACGGCTTCACTTGAACTCGGAATCGATATAGGCGACGTCGACCTGGTCTGCCAGATCGCCAGTACCCGCGCGGTCGCCGTAGCCATGCAGCGCGTGGGACGGGCCGGACACTGGCGCGGCGCCATTCCAAAAGGCCGCCTGTTCGCCACCACGCGCGACGACTTGCTCGAGCAGGCCGCACTGGTTCGCAAGATGCGCGCCGGAGAACTCGACCTGCTCGAGATTCCGCCCCAGCCAATCGACGTGATGATGCAGCAGATGGTCGCCGCCTGCGGCGCGGAGTCGTGGGAAAAGGACTCGCTGTTCGAAGTATTACGGAGAGCGTATCCGTATCGCGATCTCACCCGCGAGCAGTTTGAAGAGCTGGCCGAGATTCTGTGCAATGGGATCGAATCGAGCCGTGGTCGTTATGGCGCGTACCTGATGCACGACGGTGTGCACGGGCGGCTGCATGCGCGGCGGGTCGCGCGCATGATCGCGATTTCGAACGGCGGCGCGATCCCGGACACAGCGTTATTCAACGTGATCCTGCAGCCGGAAGGCGTGCAGATCGCCACCCTCGATGAGCATTTCGCAGTAGACTCAAGTCCCGGCGACGTGATTCTTCTCGGCAATACGAGCTGGCGCGTGCAGCGCATCGAAGCGGCCGGGCGGGTGCTGGTGGAGGACGCGCATGGCGCGCCGCCCAGCCTGCCGTTCTGGACCGGTGAAGCTCCGCAGAGAACCGGCGTGCTGTGCGACGGCGTGAGTGAGTTGCGTGAAGAAATTGCGGCAAGAACAAAGGGAGTCGCGCCGGGATATATTTCGCCGGCGCAGCCGGAAGTATCCTCGGCCATCGCGTGGCTGATGGAAGAATGCGGTGTTTGTACATCGGGCGCGCAACAACTCATCGCATACATCGTCGCCGGGCGCGCGGTTCTGGGCGCAGTGCCCTCCAAGACGACGATCATTGCGGAGAGATTTTTTGATGAGGGCGGAGGCATGCAGTTGATCCTGCATGCGCCTTTCGGAGGACGGATCAACAAGGGCTGGGGCCTGGCGCTTCGCAAGCGATTCTGCCGCGGGTTCAATTTCGAGTTGCAGGCCGCGGCGACAGACAACGGCATCAACATCTCGCTTGCCGAACAACACAGCTTTCCGTTGTCGGATGTCTTCCAGTTCCTCACCGAGATAACAACGAAAGCCCTGCTGGAACAGGCCTCGCTCGCCTCGCCGATTTTCAAGACGCGCTGGCGCTGGGCCGCGGGCCGAAGCCTGCAGCTGCTCCGCTTCTCCAAGGGCAAGCGCATCGCGCCGCAGATACAGCGCACCCGTTCCGACGACCTGATGGCAAGCGTTTTTCCGCAGGCCGCAGCGTGCTTTGAAAACATCGAGGGCGACATCCAGATTCCCGACCATCCCCTGGTGCGCGAAGTGATGCAGGACGTGCTGCAGGAAGCGATGGACCTCGAAGGCCTGCTCGCCGTGCTGCGCGGAATCAACGATGGCAGCATTCGTTGCCTCGCGGTCGATACGCCGGTTCCGTCCCAGTTCGCCCACGAGCTGCTGAACGCCAATCCCTACGCGTTTCTCGATGAAGCGGGCCTCGAAGAGCGGCGAACGCGCGCGGTTTCACTCGGGGGAGCCATTCCAGCGAGCGTGCTGGAGCAGGCCGGCAAGCTCGACTTGCAGGCGATCGACACAGTCCGTAATCAATGCTGGCCCGATATCCGCGACGAACATGAGTTGCACGATCTGTTGATGAGCCTGGTTGCTTTTCCGGTCAATATGGTCGAAGCCGGTCGCTGTCCGCAATGGGACCGATGGTATGAGTGCCTCGCGCGAACGGGACGCGCGCAGACGATGAAGGCTGGAGAGATTCCGTGTTGGGTCCCCACCGAGCGGGTCGATTACGCACGCACCCTCTGGCTTGGAGAAAACATCGATGGCATCGCAAAAGACATTGCCTTGAAAAAGTGCGTGCAGGGCTGGGCTCAGATTCTCGGGCCAGTGACGGCGAAGAGCTTCGCTGAGATGCTTTCTGTTGATCCCGCGCTCATTTTTCAAGCGTTCATCGCGATGGAAGTGCAGGGGCTGCTGATGCGCGGGAGTTTTGAAAAGCCGGCAACGCAAGAGGATCACGACATCGAGTGGTGCGAGCGGCGCATCCTGCAGCGCATTCACAAACTGACGGTCGGAGTCCGGCGCAAGGAAATCGAGCCGGTGGCGCCGGCGGCGTTTATGCGATGGCTGCTGGGTTGGCAACACCTCGCCCCACAGACCCAACTCTCCGGAGAGGAAGGATTGCTTGAAGCGCTGGCCCAGTTGGAGGGCTTTGAAGCGCCTGCTATCGAATGGGAACGAACGCTGCTTCCGCCCCGCGTGGCGGATTACAATCCTGCATGGCTCGACCGGCTTTGCCTTTCCGGCGCGGTGGGATGGGGTAGGGTTTCGCCGCATCCCGCATTTGCCGCCGGCGATGGTGCCGGACCGCGGCGCGTAATCCCTTCCAACGCGGCGCCCATCACGTTTTATATGCGCGACTCGGCAGAGTGGCTGGCGCTCGCCCTTCGCGACCAGTGTGTGGAAGAGCGCAAGCTAAACCAGGCCTTGACGCCCGACGGACTGCGCGCGTGGGAACTGCTGCAGCAGCGTGGAGCCTGCTTTGTTGAGGACATTCAGCGCCTGCTCAATCTCAATCGGCACCAGACCCACAACGCGCTGTGGGAACTCGCGGCCGCCGGGCTCGCCGCCGCAGACGGATTCGATCAGCTGCGCACCATGATCGATCCCGAGCGCAAGCCTGCTGCGGTTGCAGCGCACCGCAAACTGCGCAGTGCCGCGGGACGATGGTCGTTGTTCAGCGCCGACATTGCTGTGCCTTCAGACGCGTTGGAAAAGGCAAGACGCGACGATGCGGCCATCGAATCCGCAGCTCGCATGCTGCTGGCGCGCTACGGCGTGGTGTTCCGTGACCTCGTCGCGCGCGAATCGAATATTCCCAGGTGGGGTGTACTTCTTCGCATGCTGCGCCGGCTCGAGGACCGGGGCGAAATCCGCGGCGGACGATTTGTGAGCGGCTTCGGCGGCGAGCAATTCGCGCTTCCCGCGGCCGCAGAAAGCCTTCGCGCAGCGCGCCATCGAGATACGCAGGAAACGATTACGGTGGCCGGCGCCGATCCCATGAATCTGGCCGGCATCCTTATTCCTGGAGAGCGGGTGCCCGCGGTTCCGGGCCGCTCGGTCGTCTTCCATGATGGCCTGGTGGCTGGAGATGAACCGCATAACGGCAAAGTGCGGCAGATCAGGCCTGCGCGCAAGCTGCCCGTGGCGCCGCATGTGGCGCCGATCCCCGTTAGAGTGCCGGTTGGGTCCCTGTCTTTGTTCTTACCCTTGTCTCAGGGCAGCGCCGACGGTGACTAGTGACCTGTCGCAGTGAGAGCCTTACTGTGGAATCTCATCTGAGCAGGTAAAACAATAGCTCGTCATCCTGACCCTGAGCGCAGCGAAAGGGAAGGATCCCCGGTTGCTCCTGGCGAAGCTGGTATTGGATTCCCTGCGACAGGCCAATACTTGACGCCGGTCCCCTGGGCGGGACTCGCAACGTGGTCAGACCTCTGGCCATGCAGCTAGAATGGCCCCGTGAAAGATTCGGTCCGTTCAATTCGCACGGAAGACGAACTAAGAACGAGACAAGGAGCAGACCACCCCATGCGTAACTTCTTGAAGGCAGGCGCGTGCCTGATATTCGCGTGTGCTTTGGTCAGCGCAACCGCGCAGCAGAAATACTTTAAGGATTGGCCGGAGAACGCCGACCCCCACACGGTAGGCGATCGCGTGGCGATTCACTTTTTAGAGAGCGCGCACCTGAATCCGATTGTGTACCCCGAAGTGTGCGCCTGGTATGGGGCGATGAAGTATGCCGAAGCCACGAATAACCGGGCGCTCCAGGACCAACTGCAGGCGCGCTACCGTCCGCTGCTCACACCGCAGTTCCACGATTTGATTCCCGACAAGGAACACGTGGACTACGAAATCTTCGGAGCTGTTCCGCTGCAGATATCTATCGAAACGAAGGACGGCGCGGCGCGCGCGATGGGGCTGCACTTTGCCGACCGGCAGTGGAGCAATCCGCGGCCGGACGGCCTCTCCGGCGAGACACGCTTCTGGATCGACGATATGTACATGCTCACGATCCTGCAGCTCCAGGCGTATCGCGCGACGAACGACACCCAGTATCTCGATCGCGCAGCGAAGGAAATGGTGGCCTACCTGCGCAAACTGCAACAACCCAACGGACTCTTCTATCACGCCGAGGATGTGCCGTTCTTCTGGGCACGCGGCGATGGCTGGGTTGCCGCGGGCATGACGGAGATGCTCACTTCCCTGCCCGAGAACCATCCCCAGAGAGCGGAGATCCTCGAGGGCTATCACAAGATGATGGCCGAGCTGCTGAAAAACCAGAATGCCGACGGAACGTGGCGCCAGTTGATCGACCACCCTGAAGCATGGGAAGAAAGCTCCTCCACCGGCATGTTCACCTTCGCCATGATTGAAGGCGTCCGCCATGGCTGGTTGCCGGAGGAAACTTACGGTCCGGCCGCGCGCAAGGGATGGATCGCGCTCGCGGGCTTCGTGGATCAGAACGCGGACGTAACCAATGTGTGCGTCGGAACAAACAAGGAGAACAGCCTGGCGTACTATCTTGCCCGGCCCCGCAAAACAGGGGATTTCCATGGGCAGGCCCCGGTGTTGTGGGCAGCGAGGGCGCTGCTGGAGCAGTAAGTCAACTAATCGATGAGAGCCGGCCAGAATAATAGAAAGAGCGTGTGCTAGTAGTTTTAGCAGTAGATGGCTCCCGCGAAAACTGATTTCATCTGATCGATTCGACGTTGGTTTCCCCGGCAATCGCGTAATCCCGGCAGGGCTCAGGGCCGATCCTCAACCTGGCTTTCGTGTTTACCTGGCACAGAAGGACGCACCTATTCGCCCATTCAGGCATTTTGAGATGGCGAACAGAACTTTGGCGGTCCGTAGACCTGGAGGGACTTGCCCGTGATTACTCAACTTTCAGTCGAAGATCAACGTTACTTTACTCGCGCCCGCGAGATCTTTATCCGGCTGACTCTTATCGCAGTCATGGGTGTAACTTGCTTTCTGCTCATGCGCCCATTTCTGAACCTGATCCTTGCGTCGATCATCATAGCAATCGGCGTCTATCCCGGATATCGGATGGTTACAAACGCTCTCGGGGGACGCGCGAACTTGGCCGCTGCGCTTTGCACCATCCTGTTACTCGTGGTTATGGTTTTGCCGGCCGCTTTACTGGCAGGAACACTGGCCGACGGAATCAGTGGCATCATCCACCAGGTGCAAGAGGGAAAGCTCAGCATTCCGCCGCCGCCGGCCAGCCTCGAAAGCGTGCCCCTCATCGGTCCTCGATTGAATGCGTTTTGGACCCTATGCTCGACCAACTTGTCTGAGGCAGTTAGTCGATTGGGGCCCCAAATCAAGGCTGCAATTCCAGGGCTGCTAGCTGCGTCGGCTGGAATTGGCGGCGTCGTCCTCCAAATCCTGATTGCTATTGTGATCGCAGGATTCCTGTTGGCGAACAGCAAAGGAAGCGGACGCTTTGCGGAGAGAGTCTTTGTTCGCATTTTCTGGCAGCAAGGTGCGGAGTACAAAGAACTCGTATCGGCAACGGTTCGAAGCGTCACCAACGGAATTCTGGGCGTGGCGGTCATTCAGACGCTCTTCGCCAGTGCGGGCTTCTGGATGGTCGGACTGCCCGGAGCAGGCTTGTGGGCCATCCTGTTCCTGGTTGCCGCAGTTCTTCAGGTTGGCGTGATCGTGCTTATACCGGCGGTGCTCTACGTCTTCGCGGCGGACTCGACCACCCATGCTGTAATCTTCCTGGCCTGGTGCATCGTGGTAGGCCTTATGGACAATGTCTTAAAGCCCATCTTGTTGGGACGCGGCAGTAAGGTTCCAACGCTGGTCATTTTCATTGGCGTCCTTGGCGGATTCGTTTTGATGAATATCATGGGGCTGTTTGTCGGCGCCATTGTCTTGTCAGTAGGCTACAAACTCTTTATGGCCTGGCTGGGCGACGAAGTGCCGGAACCAATCGCAGCTGATGACCCGCATCCGGTGCAAGTATAGTTCGCCAGTTCCAAGTTGCGAATCAATCATCGGGATCTCGAATTACAGGGGTCGGCAGTTGAATACGCTCCGCTCCGAGCCTGGGAGCGAGCGGAAGGAATGAAGGATCGAACCTGAGACTCGACCCGCATCCGGCCGATGCGTGTGGCCCATCAGTCGACCCACTTCCGGGCTTGCCCGGAGGACTACATGTTTCCCAGTAGCTCATTTTTCGAAAACGGAGAGAAAGAAAATGAAAATTCACAAACTCGCGGCAATCGTTGCCGTTGTCCTCCTGTCGGCTAGCGTCGCACGGGCGGACGACGACGTGGAAAAGAAGAAAGCGAAAATCCAACAGGGGACAACGGAAACGCTGAATGATTTGTACAAGCTTCAACCAGCGGCCAAGGGCGCGATCCAGAGTGCGGCCGGGTATGCCGTTTTCAAGAACTTCGGGACGAACTTACTGGTGGTGAGTACGGGGAGCGGCGCGGGGGTCGCGACGAACAACAAGACCAAGCAGCAAACCTATATGAAGATGATTTCGGCCGGTGCCGGCCTTGGGGTGGGAGTGAAGGACTTCCGCGCCATCTTCGTATTCGAATCCGATAAGGCATTCAACGATTTCCTCAATTCCGGCTGGTCGGGCTCGGCTCAAACCGACGCCGCCGCCAAGGCGGGAGAAAAGGGAGGTGCTGTTTCGGGAGCCGTCGAGGTTGCCCCGGACGTATACGTCTACCAGATCACCAAGAATGGCCTCGCGCTGCAACTGACACTCCAGGGCACCAAGTACTACAAAGACGACGACCTGAACAAACCGTAGCCATATAATCGCAAAGGTCGAAGGCCCGAATGCCGGGTTGGGCGTTCCCAAATGGCACCTGGGGAGGACCTGGCCCTCAGGAAGACCAATGCCTCACCTGATTGAAAATCGCAGTGGCCGATCGTAGGGTGGCTCCCGCCACACGTCCACGGCATAATTCTGGGCACAATATAGTCCTGCCGTTTAAATTACATCAGTAACTTTGCGGGCGGCCGATCGTACCTGTCGTTGGCCTCCCGCAAAGTTACTAACTCCCATCCGTCGTAATGTTAGACAGTCGAGGGACACACCAGTGTCACCTCATCCCCCCATCATCCGGAGGTTAGGAATGAAGAATCTTGGTGGTGTTGTCGCCATCCTGGTCCTGGGGATGTTGTTAGCCATCAGTAGCCCGGCGCGTTGCTATGCCCAGGAAAGCAAACTGGTTGTCCATCCCGCTCCCGCCTCGCCTGTGATTACCGTGACAGTGACGGATCTGTACCGTATGAAGCATGGCCATCGTGCGGAAGTTGTGATTGCCCAGGCCGTAGGCTTTCCCAATGACACTTGCGATGTCATCACGACTTTTGATGTCGTTAAGAAGTACGAGGAGCGTCAAACCTGGAGTAACGTAACTCAACGTCTCGATATTGTTGTCGATGGAACACCGTACCCGGCGACGTTTCGAGATATCGGGTTCTATCCTCTTGGCCTCAATCTCGCATGCATCGATTTTGAATCGCCGTTCCTGCACGCCCAGTTGAAGATTCCCGTTCTGCCATTGGATCTGGACTCATCGGACGACCCCTCTTCGTTGTCGTATGACAATACGGAAATAGCGAAAAGCAATCCGGGAACTCCTTTTCTGAACAAAGAAGGAGAAGTCTCCTCGGTTCTTGTCGCAACTGATAACGGTCAAGTGGAATTTGCGACTGCCGATGACGTTCGCACGTTTCTCAAAGTCGCTGCGAATGTTGCCCCCCGGCCAACGCTGTTTCACCGGCCGCTCTCGTCAACCTAAGCCGGACCAGTACCCAGATTCCGGGAAGGCCCTGAATTCTAGTGGGGGTCGAATTTGGTCAGACGGGCAGATTTGGGCTGCCGAAGGCTCAACTTCGCCTGGCGCCCTTGCAAGCCAGATTCGCGTATTCGCAACACGAATACCGATTGGTGCTTCGTAAGTCTGCTCAAGGAGCCTTGCCCGGCTGGAAGATGGAGAACTTTGAATTTGGTCGGGACGGGCAGATTTGAACTGCCGACCCCTCGCACCCCAAGCGAGTGCTCTACCAGGCTGAGCCACGTCCCGACACGATCAAGCCGGCTCGGTCGAGCCGGCTTTTTGGGGTCTCAATTGAGTCTACACCAGCCACGTCAGGAAGTCGTGCGCAACGCGCGGTGTCCCAGGCCTCCGGTTAATGCGACGGAGGTACGTATTCACTGGGCAGCGCCGAACCCGCGCCGAAAAAGAACTCCTCCATCTGTTCCACCAGAAACTGCTGTGCCTGCGGGGTCCAGGGCTGCAGCCGGTATTCGTTCAACAGCATTTTTTGCCGGTCGACCCACTCCGCCCAGGCGGCCTGGGAGACATTCTTGTAGATCTTCTGCCCAAATTCCGAATCGAAGGGCGGTTCGTCCAGACCCTCCATCTCCTTCTTGTTGCGAACGCAAAAAACCATGTGCGCCATTGTTGTTGCGGCTCCTTCTCTGACGAATTCCATTGTATTGGATGGGGAAGGAATAGGCTCGACACGATCACTCGGTATGCCCGCATTGAACGCGCAACCATGTCACCGCGCCCCAAACGACAACGTTGGTCTATTAAATTTGTAAAGTCCGATTTTACTTGACAGTAAGGGTTGTGCGCGCCTTTCATATTTTTACTTTCGACCCGCCGAGCGGTTCGAATTTCCCCCAGCTTATCTAATCTTTTTTGGCCGTCAAACTCCAATCAAGCTCCTCAAGTTCGAAGGAGGTTTCGTGCCTGAAGAAACCCTTGCAACTGGTCTCAGCGAAAATGCTGCGTCCGGCCTCTCATACGTCACCTTCGTCCCCGCCCTCGTTTTCCTGCTAACCGGGCCGTACAACCAGAATCTCGTCATCCGATTTCACGCCTGGCAATCCGTCTTTCTGAATATTGCAAGTCTCGCGGCCTGCCTGGGACTCTACGCGCTCGGAATCATTCCCATCATCAATCTGCTGGACGTGATCCTCATTCCGCTTGTGCTGATGATCTTCTTCGTGCTCTGGATTACCTTGATGGTCGGCACCCTTCACGGCAGGCGCGTCAAGCTGCCGTTTCTCGGGGATCTGGCTGAAGACAAGGCAATCTCCCGCCGGCGCTGAGTTCATCTTCCAGGCGGTGCGGGCGTCAGCGAGGGCCCTTCCTTCTGCCCGGACGCCTCTTTCCCTTGGCCTTGGCCGAGGAGTTTTTCTCGCGCTTCTTCTTGGCTTTGCCCTGCCCTTTCGGAGACTTCTTCCCGGTCAACGGAATGCCCTCTTCCACGATCGAGAATTGCAGACGCCGTTCCTGCGCCAGGATACGGTCGAGAACCACCTGCACGCGGTCGCCGGCCCGGAAACGACGCCCCGTCCGGTCGCCCACGATTTCGTGGGTGTTTTCGCGCCACGTATAGCGGTCGCCGCGCAGCGAATCAATCGGAACGAGCCCCTCGACAAACAGGTCGGTCAATTCCACAAAGAGGCCGTACTTGGTGGGATTCAGCACCAGCGCGGAAAACTCTTCGCCCACGCGGTCCTCCATGAACCGGACCTTTTTCCACTCCACGAGTTCGCGCTCGGCTTCGGCAGCGCGCCGCTCGGTCTGGCTGGTTTCCTCGGCGATCTGGGCCAGTTCAGGCTCGGGGATGGGCGCTTCTACAACTTCCTTCTCATCTTGCGCACGGCCGATCGAGCGTCTTGCGAGGTGACCGCCAGGGCGGGATTGCACCGTCGATCGCTGGGCCGCTTCGTGCACGTGTGTCCAGGGTGAATCGTGCCGCCCCGGCTCGATTACGCCTTCGCCGCGAACGTCGTTCCGCAACAGTGCCTTGGTAATGCGGTGCACGATCAGATCGGGATAGCGCCGGATGGGCGACGTGAAATGCGTGTACGTAGGCGCCGCCAGGGCAAAATGGCCCTCGTTGATCTCCGAATAGCGCGCCTGCCGCAGCGATCGCAGCATGAGGTAGCTCAGGATGCGCTCTTCCGGCTTGCCCTCGATCCTGGCTGCCAGTTTCTGATACATGCGCGGCGTGACCGCTATGTCTTCGGGCACCTCGTGCTCGCGCGGCCTGCGCCCGGTGCCGTATGAATCGCGACGCTCGCCCCGCGTCTGGATGCGCTTGACCGGCAGCGGTCCGAGCCCCAGCGAATAGCCAAAGCTCGCGGCCAGCTCTTCGAATTGCACCACCCGGCGGGGCTCAGGCTTCTCGTGGATGCGATAGAGAGAAGGCACCCCAAGATCTTCGATCCACGTCGCCACGCACTCGTTAGCCGCCAGCATGAACTCCTCGATGAGCCGATTGGCCCACGTGCGCTCGGACTTGATGATCCCGCGCATCTGTCCCCGTTCATCGAACTGGATCACCGGCTCAGGCAAATCAAAATCGATGCTGCCGCGCTCCTCGCGGCGGCGGTTCATTTTCATGGCCAGGTCGCGCATCAGTTCGAAGTCGGCGGTGAACTCGGGATAGGCGGTGCGAACCTCTTCATCGCCTTCCAAAATCGCATGCACCTTGGTATAGGTCATGCGCGCCGCCGACGTGATCACTCCCTCGCAAATTTCGTAGCTCTCGATGCTGCCTTTGGAATCGAGTTGCATCACGCAGCTCAGAACGAGGCGGTCTTCCTCCGGGCGCAGGCTGCAGATGTCGCTCGAGAGTTCCTGCGGCAGCATGGGAATGGCGCGATCGGGGAAGTAGACGCTGGTGCCGCGCAGCCGTGCTTCGAGGTCAAGATCCGTGCCTTCGCGCACGTATTCGGCCACATCGGCGATGTGCACCTGGAGCTCGTATCCGCCGTCTTCGCGCTGTTCCACCAGTACAGCGTCGTCGAAGTCGCGGGCCGTCTCGCCGTCGATGGTCACGATCGGCAGCCCGCGAAAATCGCGCCTGCGGGCCACTTCGTCCCGGTCGAGGTGCGCCACGCTGCGTGCTTCCGCCAGCACGTTTTCAGGAAAGACGCGCGGCAGCTGGTGCTTGCGGATCATCATCTCCACGTCCACGCCGAAGTCATCCGGATCGCCGAGCACCTCGATGACCCGACCAAGCGGAGGCTTGGTGGGCGTTGGCCAGCTGGTGATCTCCACATCCACGATCAGGCCCTCGAGGTCGTCCCAGTGCTGCTGCGCCCCAGCTTCCGAGCCCAGCACGCGGTGTGGACTGCCGGTTTCTGCCGCCGGCAACTCCTGGCCCTCGGGAATGATCACCGGCTGGTTCATGCGCTCGTCGAAAGAAACCACGTGATTGGCATGTTCCCGATCTGAGCGTGTGTACTGCCACCCCGGCCATGAAGACCTTTCGCTTGGGACCCCGTAGTGAAACGTCCCCACCACCGTCGGATTACGGCGTTCCAGCACGCGCGCTATCCGGCCCAGGCGGCGGCCGTCCGCGCGTGGCGGGGCGAGTTCCACGAGCACCTGGTCACCCTGCATCGCGCCATTGATCTCGTCGGGAGGGATGAAAATGTCGTCGTCACCTCCGGTCTGGCGCGCATTGGGGCGCACAAAACCGTATCCATCACGATGCAGATCGAGTCGTCCCGCAACCAGGTTGTCGCGGGTGCCGGTGGTTTTTGCGGTCGGGCGGGGAATGCTCCACATCTCCCGCTCCAGTTTGGCCAGTTCTCCGCGCGCGGTCAGACGGGCCAGTTGCTCGAGCAGCAGGCGCCGCTCGCGACCGCCTCCCAGCCCGAGTTCGCGCACCAGCTGCTTGTACCCCGCCTTCCCACCGGCGGAGCGGGCAATCCGCGAGACCAGTTCCCGATCGGTCATGGATCAAGGTTACAGGCAGCGCCGCGGTCGTCGGCGAACAGTCGCGTGATGCGGCTGTCTCCTCCCGGATTTGGGCTCCCAAGCGTGCTGAATTTGATTCCATGCCGATTTATCAACGGAAACAGCGCGAAACCACACTCTGCCCGCCCCGGAAGTTTGTGCGAAAATCAGGAGAGTCTGATTTTGTCGCTTATCCGGCGGCCGTATGCCGCTCCGTCACTCGTTCAAATCACGGAAAGCGCTGGCCTTTTAGAATTACCGCAGACGCGATCGACCGAATTCGCCCTGCTTAGACCCCATCCCGAAGCGGACAAGGAAAGGAACCGACTGACCGTATGTGGAAACCTAGCCAACCCGAACCACCCTCTCCCCCCCCAGCGCCAGAGCCTGTGCGCCCCGCCCCTCCCACTACGACTGTCGAGTCCGCGAACCGTGCGGGGGTCACCGCAGCCGACCAGGCCTCCATCAGCAAGGGGCTCTTTATCAAGGGTGAAATCACGGGCTCAGAATCGCTGTTCATCGACGGTAAGGTCGAAGGCAGCATCAACCTCAACGGCAATCGCGTGACGGTGGGCCGAAATGGCCAGGTCGCCGCCAGCATCACCGCCCGCGAAGTGGTGGTTCTGGGCAAGGTTCGCGGCAACGTGACGGCAACCGATCGCGTGGATATCCGCGCCGAGGGAGCCCTCACCGGCGACGTCGCCGCGGCTCGCATCAGCATCGAGGATGGCGCCTTTTTCAAAGGCGGCATCGATATCCGCAAGCCTGACGTCAAGCCTGCGGGCGCTCCTGCAGCCACGCCCGCAGCCACGACCGCAGCCACGCCGGCTGCCGTCGTCAAGTGAACTAGGGACCGCACCGCACGACCCGCGACAGCCTCGGCCCGTGCCGGGGCTGCTGTGTCTGCGAGTAGGCTTCAATCGGTATCGTGGTCTGAACTGTCGTCAGACAGCGCGAGCGATGGTGGGGTGAGAGGGGTGGCCGTCAAGCCCGGCCTCCTGGTCCTTGTACTGCAACTGGTAAAGCTTCCAGTAGAGACCCCGATGGGCGAGCAGTTGCTGGTGGGAGCCCATCTCGCGCAACTGCCCCTTGTGCATGACAAGAATTACGTCGGCGCGCTGGACCGTGGACAGGCGGTGCGCGATGAGCACGCTGGTCCGGCCCTCGACCATGCGCTCGAGAGCCCCGCGAATGCGCAGCTCCGTGTCGGTATCGACGCTGGAGGTCGCTTCGTCCAGGATGAGAATGCGCGGATTGTATGCCAGCGCTCGGGCGAAGTTGACGAGCTGCTTCTGGCCCGTCGACAGCGAGTTGCCGCGCTCCTGCACCGGCTCAGCGAACTTGCGGGGCAGGCTCTCGATGAAGTCCAGAACATTGACATCGCGCGCGGCCTGGACGAGACCGGCTTCGGTAATCGATTCGTTGCCGAGGCGGATGTTTTCCGCGATAGTGCCGGTAAACAGGAATGGATCCTGAAGAACCACAGCGAAGTGGCGACGCAGTTCGTTGAGATCGTGTTCGCGCAGATCGATGCCGTCGAGCAGAATCTGCCCGGCTGTCACATCGTAGAAGCGCATCATCAGGCTGGTGAGAGTGGTCTTCCCCGCCCCGGTGTGGCCCACGATGGCCACAGTGTTACCCGGTTCGATGGTGAAGGAAACATCCTTGAGGATCCAGTCAATGTCTTTGAGAGAGGCCAGCGAAGTGCAATCGGGTGTGCCTTGGGCCCCGTCCGGACATTCTCCGTCGCGGGCGAAAGCCCGGCCGGAGACGGTGTAAGGGTTAAGGCCGGCATCCAGGATGCCGGCGCCGTTGCCTGAGACTATCCCCTTCGGCGCGGAGGCAAGCTGGACCGCGGCCTGCTGTTCCGGCGTGAGCTTCTGATAGGTGAACCACACGTGGCGAAATTCAATGCGGTTTGAACCGTCGCCGACCCGGGGATTGGCCGGACTTACGATCTCAGGTGCGGTATCGAGCAGCTTGAAGATGCGCTCGCAAGCGGCCATCGCGGCCTGGAGAATGTTGTATTTGTCGCTGAGATCCTGGATCGGCCGCCAGAACCGGAGCGAATACATGTTGAACATGGTGAGCACACCAATGGTGACAGTGCCCGACAACACGCCGAAGCCGCCCCGCCAGAGAACCAGCGCGATGGCCACCACCGAGAGCAGGTCGACCGCCGGGTAATAAAGGGCGTAGGCAAAGATTGTGTCTTTGAACGCGATCATGTGCTGGCGGTTGACGACTTCGAAGTCGGTGAAGGCGCGGTCTTCGCGATTGAACAGCTGGACCACCGCCATGCCGCTGATGTGTTCCTGTGTGAAGCTGTTGATGCGCGCGATGGCGGCGCGAACGCGCCGATAGCTCTCGCGCACCGAGTTGCGGAAGATGCGGGTCACGAACAGGATGAGCGGCAGCACCGCGAACGCCAGCAGCGCCAGCCACCAATTGATCGAGAGCATCACCACGCCCATGATGGTGAGGGTGAAGAAGTCGTCCACGATGGCGAGGATGCCGCCAGTGAACATTTCATTAATGGCGTCGACATCGGATGTGAGCCGCGTGACCAGGCGACCCACAGCGTGCACATCGAAGAAGCCCACGTGGAGCTGCTGCATGTGGCGAAAGATATCGCGGCGCAGGTCGAACATGATCTTCTGCCCCACCCACTGCATCAAGTAGGTCTGAATGAACTCAAAGATGAAGGCGGAAAGCAGGGCACAGATGTAAATCTCGGAGAGCTGGGTGATGCCGTGCCACGGATCAGGGGAAAGACGGCGGGTCAGCCAGGTGGTTGCGGGCCCGGGCTTGCCGGTCAAGTAACGATCGATGCCGACCTTGACGAGATATGGGCCGGCGACATCGCTCAGTGACTTGAGGGTGACGGAGATGGAGGAGATGACCGCCTGCCACCAATACGGCTTCAGGTAATGGCCAAGACGGCGGATGAGCTGGGAATCGTAGACTTTGCCGACGGGGTCGTCTTCGGGCTTGCGCGCATCAATCTTGGCCGGCACGGGCTTGGGGGATCCGTCCGTCTTGCGCCCGCCAGCTACGGGAGATCGCCCGTTTGCCGGCAATTCGGCCTGTTTCGGCAGCTTCTGCTCTTCGGTCATTGGGCGGCGCGGGCTTCCTCTCTCCCATTGTACGGGGAGGGTGGAGAAACGTGGCAGCCGGGAATGCCGCGATGTGCCGAGGCGGGACAGGCCCATCCTGTCGCGGCCTCGCTCGCCGCCAGGCCGGAGCCCGGGCGCACACCCATCGTGCTGCAAACCATCCACATAGGATGAGCCAACGCCCGGCGAGGATGATTTGTTTTCTACTCCACCAGTGCGTCGGCGATGACCAGGTGCTTGTCCAGGGTGGCGATGCCCAGGTCGAGTTCCTCATTTGTGACGATCAGGGGCGGAGCAATGACGGAATGGCTGACCTCGGACTGGACGGAAGCGCCATGCACTCCAGCGGTTTCGCACAATCCTCCGAATCCGGATTAATACAGATTGTGAGACGATGTTAGGCGGATTCTGGCGGTGTACAGCCGATGGCAGACAAAACCACGAGGGTTTTCGCGAGTTGGTCCGGTCCAAGGAGCAGGGAGACCGCGCTCGGACTCAAATCTCTGCTAGAAGACATCTTTGAAGAGGGGGTTTTGGTCTTTGTCTCCGACCACATTTCCCCGGGCGAAGTTTGGTCACAGAGGCTGGGGAAGGAACTCGAGCAGTCTGAGTTTGGCATCCTCTGCCTAACTCAGGACAATTATCGGGCACCCTGGTTATTGTTCGAGGCCGGAGCCCTGGGGAAGAAATTCGGCGCTTCCAGGGTTGTGCCGTACCTAATTGATGACTTGCCGCCCGATTTCGAGAAGTCCCCGCTGCAACAATTCCAAAACGTTCGCGCGGATCAGCACGGGACATTCCGCCTAATCGAGACCATCAACGAAAAACGGGAGAATCCAAAACCTTCAGATAGGCTAGAGAGGTCCTTCACTAGATGGTGGCCTGACCTTGAGGAGACACTCAAACTCCTACGGGTTGCCAATCATGACCAACCCGTCATCCGGTCAGACCGCGAACTGCTCGAGTCCATTTCGAAACATGTCGAAGCGCTTTGGCAAGCGCAAAGAGACTCGAAGGGTTCTTCGAGCGATCTGTTTCCTTCTTCAAATGAGTTCGTGCATCTGCGAAACCTGCGCGACCGGCCAGCCGCAGCTTATGCACGCAACCCTAATCTACAGAAGGAACTCCGCCACCTCAGAGACTTGGGACTGATCAAGAACAGAAAGCCAATCGCCGATCTTCCCGTAAGCTTCCGCCTGGACCAGTTCTTCAACATCACCGAAAAAGGAACAAAGTATTTGGACCACTTTTCGTAACATTCGCGATATAGGCGCCCTCCTGTATCCTTGCGTGGCCTCATTGAATCAGCGCGTCGGCGATGGCCAGGTGCTTGTCCAGGGCCGCGATCCCCAAATCGAGTTCCTCATTTGTGACGATCAGGGGCGGAGCGATGACGAAATGGCTGACCCAGGCCTGCTGAGCCACGCCGTCGGCCATCATTTTGGCGGCGATCTGGTCCACCACCAGGGGCTTGCCTTCCACCTTGTCGCGCATGGTGTTGAAGGGTTCCTTGGTGGCGCGGTTCTTCACGATCTCGACCGCGAAGAACAGGCCGAGGCCGCGCACGTCGCCGACCGAGGGGTGGTTCGCCTTGAGGGCCTCGAGCTTTCCGCGCACATAGGGTTCGAGGGAGGCAGAACGTTCAACCAGCTTGAGGCGCTGCATCTCCTCGATGGTGGCGACAGCGGGACCGAGCGTGATGGGGTGGGCTTCGTAGGTGTGCCCGTGCGAGAAATAGTGATCCTCGAAGTAGTCGGCGATTTTTGTGGTGGTGGCGCACAGGCCGAGGGGGACATACGCGGAGGTGATCCCCTTGGCGGTGACCAGGATGTCGGGCTTCACGTTCCAGTGGTCGACCGAGAACCACTTTCCGGTGCGGCCCCACCCGGCCATCACTTCGTCGGCGATCATGAGCACGCCATGGCGGTCGCAGATTTCGCGCAGGCGCGGCAGGTACTCGGGCGGCGGCACCAGGACTCCATTCGTTCCGACCACGGGCTCGATGATGATCGCCGCCACATCGCTCTCGTTGCGGATCATGTGCTCGATGTAGTCGGCGCAGGCGATCTTGCAGCCGGGATAGCTGTGTTTGATGGGGCAGTCGTAGCAGTTGGTCTCCGGCGCGAAGGCGAAGCCCATGCCCTTGCCGGCCGGCTCCATGGCCCAGCGGCGCGGGTCGCCGGTGGCGGCAATCGATCCTGACGTGGAACCGTGGTACGAGCGGTACCGGGAGATGATTTTGTTCTTGCCCGTGACCATGCGGGCGATCTTGAAGGCCGCTTCATTGGCCTCGGTGCCGCTGGTGGCGAAGAAGAACTTGTCGAGGCCGGCCGGCAGCACTTCGAGCAGTTTGGCGCTGAGCCGGGCGCGCGCCGAGGTGGCATAGACCGGACCCACAAACGCCAGTTCCCGCGCCTGTTCGGCGATGGCCTCGATCACGCGCGGATTCTTGTGGCCCAGGTTGACGCACATCAGCTGCGAGGAGAAGTCGAGATATCGCTTGCCTGCCCCGTCCGTAAACCAGCAGCCTTCGGCGTCGACGATGTGGAGAGGTTTCCAGGTCTTCTGAAAACGCCAGGTGCCATAATTGGTCTGGCGGGTAGTGGCCGAAATTTGTTCACTGGTCAAATCAGGAGTGATCACAACGTCGCTCATGGCACCTCGCACTGGGCTAGAAGACCATGCTACGGCATTTGGGCAAGCGGGTCAGACTCCGAATTGGCGCAGGTGATGGTCGAGGTGCTTGTACATCAGGATCGCCCATTGCTGCGGTGTGAGCTTGCCGAAAAAGGGGTGGGGATGCACCGCGCAAACGGCGGGGCCGCCCGCGGCAAAGCGGTCGATGATTCCTGTCAGCCGCTCCCTCTCTTTGACCAGGTCGCAGTCGTCGTGAATAACAAGACTCTTGGCCGTGGGGGAATTGCGGCGGAATGGCACCTCGTCCTTGAGCACCATGGGCTTGATGATCCCGCCGATGAGACGCCCCATCAACACCCGTGGAGGCGTAATGTCTCCCAGGGCCATCTCCAAACCGCCCGTGCAGTGCGCCATCGCCTGCGCGGCGCTCATTGTGCCCCACTCGGCTGCGCTGTCCGGCTTAAGGCTCGCGATGCGCTCCTTCACTTCCCGCACGCTTGCCGGTTCGAAAAGGTTTTTCATGGCAACCAGTATTGCAGCGAAATGCGGAACTCGCGCGAGTGCGCATAAGCAAAGCCCCCGGGCGTACCCGGGGCTTTGGTGATGAGCCGCTTGCTGCCTACGCGCTGAAGAGCAGCACGCCTGCGGGCTTCTCTTCGGTGCCGGTGTCGTCGGCGCTGACCGGGCGATAGAAGAGCTGGTTGTTGTTGAGGTAAACCTCGAGGAACGCCGGGCGGTCGGCGATCTGGCCGGCGATAAGCGCTTCCGATAGCGGGTCTTCGACGTAGCGCTGGAGGGCGCGGCGCAAGGGGCGAGCCCCGTAGCTGCGGTCGACCAGCGTCTTGTCGAGGATCCATTTCTTGGCGTCCTCGGTGACGGAGATGGTGATGGCCTTCTGGGCCAGATTGTGGTTGAGCTGCTGTACGAGCAGTTCGACGATCTGGATCAGGTCGGCATCGTTGAGCGACTGGAACAGGATCACTTCGTCGAGACGGTTGAGGAACTCGGGGTTGAAGGTCTTCTTCACCTCGTTCTTCACCAGCTCTTCGACCTTTTCGCTGACCAGGTCGTCGCGGTCGCGACTGGAACCCGAGGCCCTGCTTCTTCATCAGGTGGCGGGCGCCGATGTTCGACGTCATGATGAGGATGGTGTTCTTGAAGTCGACCGTATTGCCAAGACCATCGGTCAACTGGCCATCTTCAAACACCTGCAGCAGCAGATTAAAGACATCTGGGTGCGCCTTCTCGACTTCGTCCAGCAGCACCACGGAGTAGGGCGAGCGCTTGACGCGTTCCGTCAACTGGCCGCCTTCCTCGTAGCCCACGTATCCCGGAGGCGAACCGATCAGCTTCGAGACCGAGTGTTTCTCCATGAACTCCGACATATCGAATCGGATAAGCGCCTTGTCTGACCCGAACAGGAATTGAGCCAGCGTCCGCGCCATTTCGGTTTTGCCTACGCCGGTGGGGCCAAGGAACAGGAAGCTGCCGATGGGCCGCGCCGGAGACTTGAGGCCGGCGCGCGAACGCCGGATCGCCCGGGCCAGAGCGCTGATCGCCTTCTCCTGCGAGATGACGCGCTTGTGGAGTTCTTCCTCCACCCGCAGCAGCTTCTGCGTTTCTTCTTCCTTGATGCTGGTGACGGGCACGCCGGTCCAGCGGCTGACCACGTCCTCGATGTCTTCGCGGCCAACAATCCCTGCCGCCGAGTCGTCGAGGTGGTACTTGTCGCGCAGGGCGCGCAGGCTTTCGCGCTCCTTGCGCTCTTCGTCGGAGTAGAACCGCGCCTTCTCGAACTCGTGGTTGGCGATGGCCGAGTCCATGCGGTGGACGATGAACTTGATCCGCTTCTGGACTTCGGTGATCTCTTCCGGCAGCGAGGTCTGGCGCAGCTTGACGCGGGCGCCGGCTTCGTCGATCAGATCGATGGCCTTGTCGGGCAGGAACCGATCGGGGATGTAGCGGTTGGAGTGCGACACCGCAAACTCGATGGCCGCATCGGTATAGCTGACCGCGTGAAACTTCTCGTAGCGGTCCTTGATGCCCATGATGATCTTGATGGCGTCGGCCTCGTTGGGCGGCGGCACCTTGACGGCCTGGAAGCGGCGCTCGAGGGAGCGGTCCTTCTCGATCGACTTGCGATACTCAGCCGGCGTGGTGGCGCCGATGCACTGGATTTCCCCGCGGCTCAGAGCCGGCTTGAGAATGTTGGCGGCATCGAGCGAGCCTTCCGCCGAACCGGCTCCCACCAGCGTGTGTAACTCGTCGATGAAGATGATGGAGTTCTGATTCTCCATCAACTCTTTCATGATGGTCTTGAGCCGCTCTTCGAACTGGCCGCGGTACTTGGTGCCGGCCACGATAAGCGACAGGTCAAGGCCGAGGACGCGCTTGTCCGCCAGGAAGGTCGGCACTTCGCCATCCGCAATGCGTTGGGCGAGGCCTTCGACGATCGCCGTCTTGCCCACACCGGGCTCGCCGATGAGCACCGGGTTGTTCTTGGTGCGGCGGCACAGGATCTGGATCACGCGCTCGAGCTCGCCATCGCGTCCCACTAACGGATCCAACTGCCCGTCCATGGCCGCCTGGGTGAGGTCGCGGCTGAACTCGGCCAGCAGACTGGACTCGCGCTGCCGAGCCTGTGCGGGAGCTTTCTCCTGGGTGACGCGGGCCAGCTCATCGCGAATCTGCGCCAGCTTGAGGCCGCGCTCCTGCAGGATCTCGGAGGCGAAGCACTTTTCTTCGCGCAGCAAGCCCAGAAGCAGGTGTTCAGTGCCGATATGCTTGTGGCCCAGGCGCTCGGCCTCTTCGGCCGCGTACGCCAGCACCCTCTTGCACTCGTTCGAAAGCGGCAGGTCAACCGAGGTCGAAACCTTTTCGCGGATGGTGGTATGCGCCTCGATTTGCTTGCGGATCGACTCCACCGAGGCGTGCGAGCGCAGGAAGCGATTGGTCAGTGCCTTGTCTTCGCGCAGCAGGCCGAGCAGCAGGTGCTCGGTCTCTATATAGGGCGAACCGAACTGGCTGGCCTCATATCGCGCGAAGAAGATCACGCGCCGTGCCTTCTCCGTATAGCGTTCGAACATAGATTTCTCCCTTTACCCGGGCTCTCGAACTGGAGTAACCGTCCGGCCTTCCGGCTTCGGCTCAACCCGCTCGCGCCCTCACTAGCTTCGCCGCCCGAGGTAATCGAAGAAAAATTCGGCCCTGCCTCAGAACAGCTCTTTGAGATGGTCTTCGGAGAAACTCCCGATCGCTTCCTGGGCGGCAACAAATGCCCTGGCAGCTTCCATCTGACCTCTGACGAACCGTGGCGGATGGGAAAATCCGCTCCTGGCCCGTTTCCTGCTACAGTATGAGACTCACTTTGTCCCCGTAATGCTGCTTTTTCCGGGTCCAATTTCTTCCAAGTCGTTCGGTTTAGAGACGGTTGCTGACAATCCCAGGCGCCCGCCCTCAAGCCGCAAGACCCGCGAACAGCGCGCCGCGAGGTCCATATTGTGGGTTACAACAACCGAGGTTAAGTGATAGCTTGCGTGCAGTCGTTGAAGTAAATCAAACACCAGCACCGCGTTGGTCTCGTCCAGGTCACCCGTAGGTTCGTCGGCCAGCAGGACCCGGGGACGATTGACCAGGGCGCGCGCCAGAGCTACGCGCTGTTGTTCGCCGCCGGAGAGTTCGCCGGGCCGATGCTCGCGCCGGTCTTCCAACCCGACTTCTCTCAACCAGTTAGCCGCCACGGCAAGGGCTTCCCTGCGGGATTGGCCTTGGGCCAACAGCGGCATGGCCACATTTTCTTGCGCCGTAAACTCCGGCAGGAGGTAATGAGCCTGCCAAACGTAGCCGATGGTGCGATTGCGGAAGGCCGCAGCCTGCCGGGGGTTGAGTTCTGCCACGTTGGTAGACGCGCAGTATACCCTCCCGGCAGAGGGCGCATCAAGGGCGCCCAGAATGTGCAAAAGAGTGCTCTTACCCGCGCCGGACTGGCCCACGATGGCAACCAGTTCACCCGGCTCAACCTCGAGATGAAGATTGCGGAACAGGGTAAGCGGCCCGCGCGCCGTCTGATAGGTTTTTTCCAACTCCTGGACCTGGATGATAGGCCCGTTCGCGGCCCGCAACTCGGAATCCCGTTGTGAACGGGTGACCGGCTCTGCAACCGCTGGAGGAGGTTCTGTCATTCGTAATTACCATTTTATCGCGCCGGTAGAGATGGCCAGTTGCCGGCTCGGACGTGGTGTGAAGACCAATACCATCATGCATCCGTCCCATCGCGCAAGCCATTCATCTTTCGAGTGATCCCAGAACCGTGTCCTCGATCACTTCCGGCGACGCGGGGCCGCCGCTACAACTGAAGTTGCTCCATGAATAGACGCCGATACACTCTGCTGCTCACCCTCGCGGTGGGCGTCTTGGCGGGCAACACGACCGCCCGCGCGCAGTCCTACTATCAGAAATTCCGGTCCCGCAACGCCGCCATGGCAGATGTGCAGCCCACCTGGATGGGCCCCCTCATTCAATCGGACGCCAGGCTCACCCAGGCCGCGAAGGTGTCCGTCTCCAACGCAACAGTCGATGGAGCCCGGGTCACCAGCTATGGCAACAATCATGGGGTCAGCCTGCTGGGCGGCCGGCGCTTCCAGTTCGATTTCAATCCTCCCTCGTACTTTCATGCGAGTTCTCCCGCCATGCCCGACGGTTTTGGCAATGCGTCGACCCAGGTGAAGTACCGTGTTGCCTCAGGAAATGCCGAGCACGGTAACTTCGCGGTGAGTGCTGCCCTCTGTCGATCGTTCGGCGGCGGTTATGAGCAGAATGGAATGCTCACAGGCGCCTGGTTCCCCAAGCTTCTGGCAGGCAAGGCATTTGGACGATTTGTAGTTCAGTCTGCACTGAATGGCGTCCTGCCGACCGGCAAGACCGCCGAACAGGGCCGTGCGATCGAATGGAACTCTACCGCCCAGCTGCACGCGGGCGCACACGCCTACTTTGATATCGAGGACAATGTCACGTGGTTCGCAGGCGGCCCTGAAGATGGAAAGACCCAGAACTTCGTGACCCCGGCAGGCTTCCTGACGGTTCGCCGGAAGAATTGGGAACCGGCCCACACAGTGCTTGTCTTTGACGCCGGCATTCAGATCGCGACGTCCTCATTCCACGCCTGGAATCACAATATAGTGTCCGAGATGCGCATCCTGTTCTGAGGGAGACCTGACTCCTGCTTTTGAACGGGGTTCAACTAGCCGGCGACTGACAATAATGCCAGTACCACTCCTGACCCGGCGTACCTATGGTGGAATTGCCGTTTGAGTGAATGCTGCGGCGTTCCTTGACGCAAAGCGGCGTGCCAACCCTCGCAAGGTTCAGAAGCTGCACGCCCGCAAGCGATACCTGAACAGACTCTCAATCCACTGAACCGGAGCCAGCCAATGAGCATACCTTCCCAGGCAGAGCATGAGGTTTCAAAACGGGCCATCAGCGCGCCGATCGACATCATCATCAGTCCCTTCACTCGCTTTGCCCGAACCGAGGCCGCGGGCGGAATCGTGCTGCTGGCAAGCACCATCGCGGCCCTCATCTGGTCCAATTCACCATGGCAGCACAGCTATCACTCCCTTCTCGAAACGAAATTGACCATAGGATTTGGTTCGTTCGTTGTGAGCGAGAATCGGCATCACTGGATCAATGACGGGCTGATGTCGCTTTTCTTCTTCCTTGTCGGACTTGAAATCAAGCGTGAATTCCTGGTCGGAGAACTCTCCTCGCTGCGCCGGGCGGCATTTCCTTTTATTGGCGCATTGGGCGGATTGATCGTACCGGCGATCATTTACATCTCTCTCGCCAGGGACGCGCAATTCAGCCGGGGCTGGGCGATCCCCATCTCGACCGACATTGCATTCACGCTGGGGCTGCTGACTTTCCTGGGATCGCGCATCCCGGCTTCGTTGAGAATCTTCGTCACCGCCCTGGCCATCGTCGACGACATCTTTGCCGTCGCGGTCATTGCCATTTTCTATACCAGCGATATCGAGTATGTCAGCCTTGCGATCGGCATCGGGGGCGTAGTTCTGTCTCTGATTGCCAACTTCCTGGGGATTCGCAAGCCCGTCGTGTACGCGGTGATCGGGATCGTGGTCTGGTGGGCTGTCTTGAACTCCGGCGTGCACGCCACCATCGCGGGAATCCTCCTGGCGTTCACCATCCCGGCCCGCACGTTTCTCAAGAAGTCCGAGTTTCTTGACCAGAGCCGCTGGCTTCTTGGACGACTTGAGGCGGCGCCCGACCACTCCTTCGAAGAACATTCCATCCTTCACACGCTGGAACAGAAGGCTGAACAGGCTGATTCGCCGCTCCACCGCATCGAACACGGACTCCAGCCGTGGATCAGTTTTCTCGTCATGCCGCTGTTTGCGCTGGCCAACGCGGGCGTCGACGTAACCCACGACCTCGGCGGTGCCCTGAAGCACCCGGTGAGCCTGGGAATCCTGCTTGGCTTGTTCGTCGGAAAGCCGCTCGGTATCTGGCTCTGCTCGTTCCTCGCCGCTAAAACGGGATTCGTCTCACTTCCCGCAAATACCTCGTGGAATCAGATGTTCGGGGCTGCGGCGCTGTGCGGAATCGGGTTCACGATGTCCCTCTTCGTTGCCGGGCTGGCTTTCGATGACGACGCGTTACTGAGCATTTCAAAGATCGCCATTCTGGGCGCATCGATTGCCGCGGGAATCGGCGGCTGTGTCGTCCTGGTGCGATCAGCCCCCAAAACGGGTGCGGCGCCTGTGGAACAATGAACCGCGCCGCGGAATGCCGCTGATTCTCACCGGGTCTCGGGATCTGCTTCTGCCGAACCAAACGAGGCACTGAGGGTTCCCCTGGCTTCAGAAACCCGCATCAACGCAAGGTACATGCCTCCCGCAACAAAGAAGCCGACGAACCATGCGTAGTCGTAGAGGAAGTGCAGCGGCCGGACGGCCAGGCCGATGAGAGCGATCACCACGCCCAGAACCAGGGCAAAAATCGCGCGCGGATTGATGCCCTTCGCGTAGTAATAGGCGCCCTCGCGATGATAGAGCGAATTCACGTCGAGCTCAGTCTTGCGGATGAGGAAATAATCGCAGACCATGATGCCGGCCACGGGCCCGAGCAGTCCCGAGTAGCCGACCAGCCAGCCGAAGATATACGCGTCGGGCGTGGCCAGCAGTTTCCACGGGCACATCGCGAGGCCGAGAAAGCCGGTGATGAGCCCGCCGGTGCGAAAGCTGATGAGACGCGGATAGAGATTCGAAAAGTCGTTCGACGGCGAGACGACGTTGGCGCCGATGTTCACGTTGAGCGTGGCGATGAGAATGGCGATGAGCGCCACGAAGGCGACAACCGGCTGATGAAATGCGCCGATGAGCTGAATGGGATTCCAGATGGGATGGCCGAACAGAACCGCCGACGCCGATGTGACGGAGATGCCGACGAACGTGTAGAGCGCCATGGCGACGGGCAGGCCGAACGCCTGTCCCCAGGCCTGCGACGTCTGCGATTTGGAGTAGCGCGTGAAGTCGGGAATGTTGAGCGCGAGCGTGGCCCAGTAGCCGACCATGGCGGTGAGCGATGGAAAGAACACGGCAAGAAAATCGCCCGTCGAATGGAACTGGCTGGGCGTCGAGAGCATGGTGCCGAAGCTGCCCGCCTTGATGCGGACCCAGATCAGCAGCGCCGCGGCCATGATGAACATGAAGGGCGCGCCAAAGGCCTGCAGGTGGCGAATGGATTCGACGCCGCGCCATACGACCACCATATTCAGCAGCCAGAAGCAAAGAAAGCTGGTCCACAGGACGCGCGGGGTTGCCGCCCAGCGACGGCCAGATCACGACCAGCATGGAGTCGATGGCCTGGCCGCCGATCCACGACTGGATGCCGAACCATCCGCAGGCCACGATCGCGCGCAGGATGGCGGGAAGATTGGCGCCGCGGATGCCGAAGGGAGCCCGAATGAAAACCGGAAACGGAATGCCGTACTTTGCGCCGGCATGCGCGTTGAGCAGCATGGGGACGAGCACGATGAGATTGCCGAGAAGCACCGTGCCCACCGCCTGCTTCCAGTCCATGCCCTTGGCGATCAGCGACGACGCCAGCTGATATGTCGTGATCTCCATCGACATGGAGAACCACAGCGCGATGTAGTTGTACAGGCCCCAGGTGCGCTGCGCCGGCGTGGTGGGAGCCAGGTCGCGGTTAGAAAGAGATGGATCAACAACGCTCAAATGGATCTCCCGGTCTAAATGTCTTCGGCAGGCCAACGAACGAAACTCCGTGCCCCATCCTTGCGATTTCTTTTTGTCGCAAGGGTGGGAGACCACGAACCTCCCGTCGATTTGTCATCCTGCATTTCGCCCAGAATGACAAATCTGAAGCTGCGGACACTTGACAAAGATCATGGAGAACATTACTTCCATGCGCCGCCGCGCGCCTCACGCCGCAGATAATTGCCGCGACCCGGCTTGCCGATAAACTCGCCTTTCGAAACGATCAGTTCGCCGCGCGAGTAAACATCGCGGGCGTTGCCGCGCACACGAAAGCCTTCAAACATGGAGTAGTCGACCCGCATGTGATGCGTAGCGGCGGAAATGGTGTACTCGACCGCCGGGTCCCACAACACAATGTCCGCATCGCTGCCCGCGGCCAGCACGCCCTTCTTCGGATACATGCCGAAGATGCGCGCCGGCGCGGTAGCGACAATTTCGACGAAGCGGTTAAGGGTGAGATTGCCCTTGCCCACACCGTGATGATGCAGCAATTGCAGCCGGTTCTCGATGCCCGGGCCGCCATTGGGAATCTTGGTGAAATCGTCTTTGCCCAGCGCCTTCTGATCTTCAAAGCAGAACGGGCAATGATCCGTGGAGACGACCTGCAGATTGTCGGTGCGCAGGCCGTCCCACAGCTTGGGCTGATTTGCGCGCTCGCGCAGGGGCGGCGTGAACACGTACTTTGCGCCTTCCCATCCCTTATCGACCATGTTGTCTTCGAGCGAAAGCAGCAGGTACTGCGGGCAGGTCTCGGCGAACGCAGGCAGACCGCGGTCGCGCGCTTCCCGCACCTGGTTGAGCGCGTCTTCGCTGGAGAGATGAACAATATAGACCGGCACGCCGGCCATCTCCGCCATGGCGATGGCGCGATGCACGGCTTCGGCCTCGGCGCGCGTGGGGCGCGTGAGCGCGTGATAGATGGGCGCGGTCTTGCCCTCGGCCAGCGCCTGCTGCACGATCACATCGATGACAGAACCGTTCTCGGCATGCATGCAGATGAGCGCGCCGTTCTTTGCGGTCTGGCGCAGCGCCTTGAAGATAGTGGCGTCGTCCACCATCAGCACGTTGGGATAGGCCATGAACAGCTTGAAGCTGGCCACGCCTTCGCGCACCATGTCGTCCATGTCTTCGAGGCCGGCGTCGGGCAGATCGGTGACGATCATGTGCAGGCCATAGTCGATGCAGGCCTTGCCCTCGGCCTTCTTCCACCACGTATCGAGAGCGGTGCGCATCTTCGTGCCGCGGGCCTGGATGGCGAAATCGACAATCGTTGTCGTCCCTCCGATCGCGGCCGCCCGCGTGCCGGTCTCGAAGTCATCGGCGGACTTCGAGCCGCCGAAGGGCATGTCGAGATGGGTGTGCGCATCGATGCCGCCGGGAAGGAGCAGCAAGCCGGTTGCGTCGACGACGGTCTGCGCGGAGCTGGCCGGAATGCCGGCGCGGATTTCCTTGATGGTCGCGCCGTCGATCAGCAGGTCGGCCTTGACGGTTGCGTCGGCATTGACGATGGTTCCGTTCTGAATGAGGACTGATGCCATGACTTATGTCCTTCGTCTTTGGGGTGGTCAAAACTTCTGAGCAGCTTCACACCTGGGTGCCCCACCCTCGCGACGTCTTTGTTCTTGTCGCTAGGGTGGGATACCTCGAATCCAAACCAGTCTTGGTCATCCTGAGCAAAGTGCATCACGCTTGATTCGGGTCGGTTACGCATGTGGTGCCGCGCGAACGTTCGTCCCACGTCTCCGAAGCGAGTCCGTTATCGACGCGAACCATGGTGATGCATTCATCCACCGGGCAAACCAGCGAGCACAGGTTGCAGCCCACACATTCCGTTTCGTCGACCCGCGGAATGCGCGCCAGCGGCGTGGGATACGGCCCCAGGGCGGCAAGTTTCAGTGCCCGCTCCTTGCGGGTCACGGGCGTGTTGGTGATCGCGATGCGGCTCTGTGCCTCGCGGTCCGAAGGCGCAGAATGCAATTCGACGGGACCGTCGACAGGACCGCTGACGCGATCGAGATGAATGCACTGGTGCGCGCCATCCCAGCAGGCAATGTGGCAGAGGTCGCAGCCGATGCACTTCTGCTCGTTGATGCGCGCCACGATTTTGTAGTTAAGGTTGAGATGCTTCCACTCGGTGACGCGGCGAAGCGAGAGCCCGCGGAAATCTTCGATGGTGCTGAAGCCTTTCGAGCGCATCCAGTTTGCGAGACCCTCGGCCATGTCTTCGACGATGCGATAGCCATAGTGCATGGCCGCGGTGCATACCTGCACGGTTCCGCAGCCGAGCAGGATAAACTCGGCCGCATCGCGCCAGGTGCCGATACCGCCGATGCCGGAGAGAGGCAGAGCCGCATCGGGATCGGCCATGACCTGCTGCACCATGTTGAGCGCGATCGGCTTGACCGCGGGGCCGCAGTAGCCTCCGTGCGAGCTCTTGCCGTCGACGTTGGGGCGGGGCGTGAAGGTATCGAGATCGATGCCGGTGATGGAGTTGATCGTATTGATGGCCGAAAGCCCGTCGGCGCCGCCGCGCTTGGCCGCGCGCGCCACGGTGCGGATATCCGTGATGTTGGGCGTGAGCTTCACCAGCACCGGCGTGCGCGCTTTCTCCTTGACCCACGCGGTGATCATCTCGGCGTACTCCGGCACCTGGCCGACGGCCGAACCCATGCCGCGCTCGCTCATGCCGTGGGGGCAGCCGAAGTTGAGTTCAAGTCCATCGGCGCCGGCATCTTCAGACCGTGCCACAATCTCGTGCCACGCCTCGCGATTCGAGGCCACCATCAGCGACGCAATCACCGCGTGCTGCGGATAGCGTTTCTTGACCTCCGCCATCTCGCGCAGATTTTCTTCGACGCTTCGGTCGCTGATCAGTTCGATATTGTTGAAGCCCATGATCCGCTGCCCGTTCCAATCGGTAGCGGAGTAGCGCGAACTCACGTTGGTGACCGGTTCGCCAATGGTCTTCCACACCGCCCCGCCCCAGCCGGCGTCGAAGGCGCGCATAATCTGCTCGCCGCAATTGGTGGGAGGCGCGGAGGCCAGCCAGAACGGGTTGGGCGAATCGATGCTCCCGGCAAAGCCGCGGACGCGAAGGTCAGGCCCCGTCTTAGACATGAGCGGCCTCCGCTTGCTGAAGCATGGCCAGCGCCGCGCGCTTTCCGTCGGCCACCGCGTCGACCACTTCGCGGCCGCCGTTCACGCAATCGCCGCCGGCGTAGTAACGCGCGTTGCCGGTCTTTCCGGTGGCGGGATCGACAACGATGCGGCCGTCGCGGACTTCGATCTGGCGGAACTGCTGCATGAGCGTGGACAACGGCGACTGGCCGATGGCAGGCACCACGAAGTTGCAGGAGATAGTGGACTGCGAATCGGGAACCTGGACCATGGTCATGCCGACCTGCTGCACTTGCACCGTGTCGAGCAGCAGGCGGCCGTGTGCATCGGGCCGTATGGCCAGGGGCACTCTCCGCCACAGGAACTGCACGCCTTCCTGCTTGGCGTGTTCGTATTCGAAATGGAACGCGGAGATGTCGTTCTCACCGCGGCGATAGAGGATGTAGACGGTTTCCGCACCGAGGCGGCGCGCGGCGTTGGCGGCATCGATGGCGGTGTTACCGGCGCCCACCACCACGACCGTACCTTCGATCCGATGCAAGCGCCCGGTCTTGTACGCGGCAATCAACGCGAGCGCATTGATAACGCCTTCGTGGTCCTCGCCGGGCACGCCCAGGCGCTGCATCGCGCCCAGACCAACACCGAGAAAGATGATGTCGAATTCGGACTCGAGCTTTTCCAGCGCCTGGGCCGAATCGATCACCGATCCAAAGCGAAACTCGACGCCCATGCGGCGAATCAAGTCCGCTTCGCGCAGGCTCTCGGCGACACGCAGTTTGTATTCAGCCACGCCGTAGGTGTTCAGGCCGCCGGGCAATGCGCGGCGTTCGACGATGGTGGCCGAAGCACCATGGCGGCGGAGCTCGGCGGCACAGGCCAGGGAGGCGGGACCAGCGCCGATGCAGGCGACGCGCAGGTCGCGACGCGCCGGCGGACTGGGCAGCAGGTCCTCGCCGGAGGCATGAAAGACATCCATGGCATGACGCTGCAGCAACGCAATCTGGATCGGGTCGCGATTGTATCGGTGCATGACGCAGGCGCCCTCGCAGAGCACTTCGACCGGGCAGGCCCGCGCACAACTGCCGCCCAGTACATTGGCGTCGAGAATGCGCAGCGCCGAACCGCGCAGGTTGCCGGTGGCGATGCGCTTGATAAAGCCGGGCACATCGATGTGCGTGGGACAGGCCGCCGTGCAGGGCGCGTCAAAGCAGTAGAGGCACCGATGCGCCTCCACCAGGGCGGCCTGCGCCGCGAGCGGCGGTTTGATTTCGCCAAAGCGTTCGCGGAGAAGCGGATCGTCGGGCAGGGTCGCCATGCTCATCAAGACCTCAAGGGGGAACTGCATGAGCCCAATTCAAATTCTATAAAGCAGGTCCTTTAAATCAGGAAGCAACAATGGGCCCATACAGGTCGGGGCGTCGGTCACGGAAGAACTGCCAGGTTCGGCGCACCTCGGCGATCTCGTCGAGGTTCAGGTCCGCCGTCAGCACTTCATCCCGGTCGCGTGCGGCCTGGGCAATGATCTGGCCGCGGGGATTGGCGAAGTAGCTCGATCCATAAAACTCGCCGATGTTCCAGGGTGGCTCGGTGCCCACGCGATTGATGGCGGCGATGAAATACCCGTTGGCGGCGGCGTGCGCGGGCTGCTCCAGTTTCCAGAGGTATTCGCTCAGGCCGGCGACGGTAGCTGACGGGTTGAAGACGATCTCGGCGCCGTTCAGTCCCAGGCAGCGTGCGCCTTCAGGGAAATGCCGGTCGTAGCAGATGTAGACGCCGATCTTGGCAAAACCAAGATCGAAGACCGGGTAGCCGAGGTTGCCGGGGCGGAAGTAGAACTTCTCCCAGAAGCCGGGGGCGACGTGGGGAATGTGGGTCTTGCGGTATTTGCCGAGGTACGATCCGTCGCTCGAGAGGACGGCGGCAGTGTTGTAGAAAATGCCTTCCTGCTCGACTTCGTAGACGGGCACGACCATGGCGATGCGCAGTTCCTTGGCCAGCGACTGCATGAGGCTGACGGTAGGGCCGCTGGGAACGGGCTCGGTGGTTTCATACCATTTCACCGACTGTTCGGCGCAGAAGTACGGCCCGTTGAAGATCTCCTGGAGGCAGACGATCTGCGCGCCGTCAGCCGCGGCCTTGCGGATCAGGCCCAGGTGCTTGTCGATCATGGCCTGCTTCTGAATCGCAAGCGGCTCGGTGGCAGGCACAGCGTTGGACGCCTGGATGATGGAACAGCGAACGATGCGGGGCATGGTTTCCCGGCTCCAGTCGAACGGGGTTGTGAGTCTTTGACGTTAACGCATGCAGCCGGGTTGGGCAATGGGTTAATTGCGGTTTTGGGAGACCCGGGTCTGTGCAATCGGTCCAGCGATATTCAGAATGACATCACAGCAGTGGACCACTCGTAGTGCTAAAATTCCGGGCATTCCCCAAGCGAGGTCGACCGAGGTGCGGCATGAAAATTATGCGCATGGTTGCACTTGTCGCTGTGGCGTTCCTGGCCATTACCGCCATCTGGGGAGCGGCGCTCTTGATCGGCGACCCGATGGGGCGGCCAATGGACATACCGGTGAGCGTCTTGCAACATTCGCCATTCCATTCGTTCCTGATTCCCGGAATCCTGCTCCTCGTCTCGAGCGGTCTGTTGGGGATTGCAGTGTTTGTGGTCGCGCTGCTTCGCGCCCGCGGCTACGGCTGGTGGGTAGCATTCCAGGGTTGCGTCTTGTTCGGCTGGATCACAATAGAGGTGATCCTGCTGCGCACCGTGGTCTGGCTGCATTACGTGTACTGGGGACTGGCTGTGATTCTCATCGCGGCAGGGTGGGTATTGAGGCGGGAAGTCCGGCCCGCGCGCAGCCGCTCAGATGTGTCGTTGCAAGCTCATTCCTGAGCAAGTGAAACGTTGCGGACAGCCGCGGCATCCCGCACAGGGATAGCTTGTCTCGCGCCTTGGACAGACTGATTAGTCCGCACCTTCCAGAGCCTTCAGCAATTCCTCCGCATCTGTAATCGGCGGAAGGCACGTCCGGCCGCGGCAAACGATCGTATACACCTCCGCGCCCCTGGGCTTCGGGACCTCGAGAAGCATCTCTGCCAGCGCCTCGGGGATTCCGCCCGGGACCAGCCGGAACGGGGCCACGCGCATGACGGTCTTGTTGACGCCGTAGCGGGCCACGGCCATGGCTTCAAGGCGTCCGGCTTCCGGACCCGAGCCGACGACAACGATCTG
This sequence comes from Terriglobales bacterium, assembly GCA_963788475.1. Lineage (GTDB taxonomy): Bacteria > Acidobacteriota > Terriglobia > Terriglobales > Acidobacteriaceae > Telmatobacter. The sequence goes on along the minus strand of CAWBGO010000015.1, from coordinate 1,150,433 downwards.
CAGCGGATCGAGCATCAGCCTTTCCAGGGCCAGTCCGTAGCTGCCCGCGTACAAACCGAAATGCTCAACCACGCCGGAAAAGGTGGAGAGGGTGTCCTCGGCGATTTCGTGGTACTCGCCGTGGCCGGAGAGGGCCTCGAGCCGCAGGAGGGCCGAAGCGGCGGTGGGATTGCCGGCGGGCGTGGGTGAATCCTGCAGCGGCTTGCGGCGGGCAGACAGCGCTCCCAGGGGAACGGCTCCCCCGGCCGGAGTCGGCGTGTCGTAGAATGCGCCCGCGGTGCGGTCGTAGAAACGCGCAATCATGGCGTCGGCAAGCTTTCGGGCGGCGTGGTAGAACTCCATCCGGCCGCTCGCCAGCCAGCCGTCGATGCACGCGTGAACCGTGAAGGCGTAATCGTCGAGCGTGCCCGGAACTTTCTCAGGTGGAGGCACTGCGTCCGCAGTTTTGCGCGGCGGGTAGGCAATCACGTGGTGGAGGACGGCTTCCGTCCCGGGTGCCGGGTAGGCAATCACGTGGTGAAGAAGGTCTTCGCCGCTCCAGGCCTCGGCGAGCAGGCGGCGCAGCGTAAGCAGGGCGAAATCGCGAGCCGATTCCATGCGCAGAACGCGGGCCGCTTCGAGGTAAGCCGTAACCGCCATCGCATTCCAGCCGATGTAGAGCGTGCGGTCGATAAACGGAGTCGGGCGCTCGGATCGCGCTGCCGTGAGCTTGGTGCGGGCCGATTCCAGCAGCGAGCGCAGTTCCTCGACCGGCTTTCCTGTTTCGGCGGCGATTTCTTCGAGCGACTTCTTGCGGTGGAGGACATTCTTGGCGGGGTTGTGGTGCATGTCGCCCAGCTCGCCGATGTCGAAGTAGCGGCCGGCGATATCCAACTCGGCGGCATCGAGCTCGGCGCGCGCTTCGTCGAGGGTCCAGGTGAAGTAGTCCCCATCGTCGTCGAGATCGATGTCGGCATCCTGCGAGGCAAAAAAGCCGCCGCGGTCGCGATCAGTCATGGTGCTGTCGAGCCACGCCGATGATCTCTTTTGCCGTGGCCAGGAAATCTTCGCGCACAAAGCTCTGAAAGCCGTGGACGTAATTGCGCAGAAGCTCGGTGTTGTCGTAGAGCATCTTCTCGAAGTGGGGAACGATCCAGCGTTCATCGACGCTGTAGCGATGGAATCCGCCCGCGAGCTGGTCATAGACACCGCCCTTGGCCATCCGGTCGAGGGTGGTGATGAATGCGTCGCGAGCCTGTTCGTTGTCGCGGTTCATGGCCATTTCGAGGAGCAGATCGAGGGCCGCCGGATGGGGAAACTTGGGCTGCGATCCGAAGCCGCCGTTGCGGGGATCGAACTGGGACAGAATGGACCCGGCGATCTTGTCCACCAGGGCGAGAGAAAGATCGCCGCGCGAGGCGAAGCTCTCGTTGTGTTCAATGGCGGCCATGACGCTGGTGGCCGACTCCAGCGCCTCTTCGCGGCGCTCCTTCCACACCTGCGACATGGTGAGCAGGACGCGGCCAAATCCCGGGCGGCCATAGCGATCGTCGCGGGGAAAGTAGGTTCCGCCGAAATAAGGGCGTCCGTCGGGGGTCAGGAACCCGGTCAGTGGCCATCCGCCCTGGCCGCTGATCGCGGAGACCGCCGCCTGGTAGCGCGCATCGACGTCGGGGCGCTCGTCGCGATCGACCTTGACGGGGACAAAATGCTCATTGATGATGGCGGCCATTTCGGGGTCTTCGTACGATTCCCGATCCATGACGTGGCACCAGTGGCACCACACGGCGCCAATATCGAGCAGGATGGGCTTGTCTTCGGCCTGGGCGAGGGAGAAGGCTGCATCGCCCCAGGGATGCCACTGCACCGGCTGGTGGCGCGCAGAGCGAAGGTAGGACGAGGCTGAGTGCTCCAGCTGATTCGAAACGGCATTAAGCGGCGAAACTTCCTCACGCATGGGCTGAGAATAAATGGATTGTCTCCCGCACCGCCATGTGATTAGCTTGACGCAGCTATAAAGAATTCGATCCGCGGTGCTGGCCAGCGCTACCGAGGGGCTGGCAACTCATAGACGGGAGATCACATCCTATACACGTTGTAACCTCTCCCTGGACAGTTTGGGCAGCCGGCATGCCGTAGCAGCCGCAGAACGTGCGCAGCCCCCGCGGCGCGAAAAACCGGAGACTAGGACTCATGGACGCCGAGTTCGCAGGACTGGATGCCCCCGCGGCTCTCGAGCCCGAGCGGCAATTGCCAAAGATGGGCGAACTGGTGCGGTCCTTCAACTGGGGGACCACCGCCCTGGGCGATCCCGCGTTCTGGCCACCGGCGCTGAAAACCACCGTCCGTATCCTGCTCACATCGCGTTTTCCCATGTGGATGCTATGGGGGCCGGAACTCACATTCCTTTACAACGATGCCTATGCCCGGACAACGCTGGGCAAGAAGCACCCCTGGGCGCTGGGCAAGCCGGCCAATGTGGTCTGGTCGGAAATATGGAAGGATATCGGGCCGCGCATCGAGCGGGTGCTCGAAACCGGCGAGGCTTCGTGGGACGAGATGCTGCCGCTAATCCTCGAGCGAAGCGGTTATCGAGAAGAGAGCTATCACACATTCTCCTACAGTCCGCTTGTGGGACCCGATGGCGAGAACGCCGGCATGCTGTGCGTGGTGATGGAAGACACGGCGCGCGTGCTTGGCGAACGGCAACTGGCTTCGCTGGGCACACTCGCGTCCACCCTGGTTGACGCCAACACCAGGGCCGAGGTATTCGCGGCCATCGAGCGCGGCCTCGAGCACCAGAAAGATATCCCCTTTGCGGTGGTCTATCTATTTGATGAAAACTCCAACCGGCTGCGGCTGGTAGCGCGATCCGGCGTTGAGGCGGGACATGCGGCTGCTTGCGAGGAGATCGTTCTCGGGTCACGCAACTGTCCATGGCCGATCGACGCGCTCACGTCCAGCACGCCGGTTACGGTGGAAAATCTTGCGGTGTTATTTTCCGGCCTGCCGATGGGCAGCTGGGACCGGCCTCCTGACAGCGCACGCCTGGTGCCCTTTTCGCGCAAGGGACAAGACGCGCCGGCGGGCATTTTTATTGCGGCGGTGAATCCATATCGTCAGCTGGACGCGAGCTACGCCGGGTACCTGGACCTGATCGCGGGCCAGATCGCGGCCAGCATCACCAATGCCGAAGCGTTTGAAGAAGAAAAGAAGCGCGCCGAGGCCCTGACCGAACTGGACCGGGCCAAGACCTCGTTCTTCAGCAATGTGAGCCACGAACTGCGCACGCCGCTCACCCTCATCCTGGGTCCTGTTGAGGATGCGCTGACGAGCCAGAGCGCGCTTCAGCCGGCGGGCGTGGAGATGCTTCACCGCAACGCACTGCGGCTTCTGAAAATGGTGAACGGGCTGCTCGATTTTGTGCGCATCGAGGCGGGACGGCTGCATGCGTCGTATGAACCGACCGACCTTTCGCTCTTGACCACGCAACTGGCCAGCGTCTTTCGGTCGGCCGTCGAACGGGCAGGACTGCAACTGATCGTGGAGTGTCCTCCACTGCCGGAGCCGGTCTATGTTGACCGGGAAATGTGGGAGAAGATCGTACTGAATCTTCTTTCCAATGCGCTGAAATCCACCTTCGACGGCGAGATCCGGGTCTCGATTTCAACCGACGGCAGCTCCGCGCAGCTGGAAGTCCGCGACACCGGCACCGGGATTCCGGCAGTCGAATTGCCCCACCTGTTTGAGCGATTCCGGCGAGTGGAGGGTGCGCGGCGCCGCAGCCATGAGGGCACGGGAATCGGACTGGCGCTGGTGAAGGAACTTGTGGAGATCCACGGCGGGGACATCGCGGTGGAAAGCACCGAGGGGATGGGAAGCGCGTTCCGGGTCACGGTCCCGTTCGGCCAGGAGCACCTGGCCCGGGAGCGCGTGATCAACGACGCGGTCAACCCCGTTGTTTTGCAGGGATCCGCCGTGGCGTATGTGCGGGAGGCGATCGGGTGGCTGGGGGGCGAGAACCGGCTGTCGGAAGAAATCACCGATACCGACACCGGGGACCAGCCCCAGGGAGCGGGGCCGCCGGGCCATGCGGAACGACGGCCGATCGTTCTGCTGGTGGACGATAACGCCGACATGCGGGAGTATGTGCGGGGACTGCTGAGCGGGCGGTTCGACGTGGTTTCCGCCGGCAATGGCAAAGCGGCGCTGGAGTTGACGGAACGGGTTCATCCCGACCTCGTGTTGACCGACGTGATGATGCCGGAGATGGACGGCTTTGCCCTGCTGACGGCGCTGCGCCAGAGCCCCGCGATGCGGCTCGTGCCGGTGATCATGCTCTCGGCGCGCGCCGGGGAAGAGTCGCGGATCGAGGGGCTGGACGCCGGCGCCGACGATTACCTCACCAAGCCGTTCACGGCGCGGGAACTGGTCGCGCGAGTGGAAGCGCAACTCAAGATGGCGCGCTTGCGGAAGCAGGCCTGGGAACAGGCAGTCGGCCTTGACGAAGGAGATTCAGCAGGCCCGCCAGTTCGCCTGGGAAGCGCTGGAGCACATTCCGGATTCGTTCGCCACCCTGGATCGCGACTACAAAGTGACGTACATGAATCCCGCCGCCGGCAGCCATCACGGCGTCCTCGGGAATTCCGCACGTGGGGCGTCGGCTGTGGGACCTGTATCCCATGCTGCTGGGTACGCCCGTGGAGGAACAATTCCGTCGCGCCATGGAAGAGCGGGTGCCTGTCGAGTTCGAACAGTATTTCCGCGACGAAGAATCTGAACACTGGTTTCACTTCCAGGTGTACCCGCAGCCCGGTGAGGGAGTGACGGTTTACATGCGCGAAACCACCGAAGCGCGGCGAACCGAACAGGCGCTGCGGCGCACGGAACAACTGGCGGCCGCGGGAAGGCTGGCCGCCAGCATCGCGCATGAGATCAATAACCCTCTGGAAGCGGTCACCAACCTGCTGTACCTGGTCAAGATGGACGACACGCTCAAGGGCCAGTCGAAGGACCTGCTCGATGTGGCCGACCGGGAACTGCAGCGGCTGTCGCACATCACTTCGCGCAGCCTGAAGTTCTATCGTCAGCGCACCGCGCCCAGTCTGACGCCGCTCGATGAACTGCTCGAGTCGGTGCTGTTCTTCCATGAAACCGAGGTCAAGCTGCGCGGCATTGACATCCGTCGCCGTTACCGGCCCTCGCCCCCGGTTTTCTGCCTGGCGGGTGAGATTCAGCAGGTGTTTACGAACCTGATCAGCAATGCTCTCGAAGCGGTCGGCGAAAAGGGCCGGGTGTACCTGCGGGTCCGGCCGGCCATCGATCCCGAAGACAGGCAGGGTGTCGCCGTGACGGTGGCTGATTGCGGGACGGGCATGGACCGCTTCACGTTCGACCGGCTGTTCCATCCCTTCGTGACGACCAAAGGGGGAGTCGGGAACGGGCCTCGGGCTGTGGGTGTCCAAGGGGATCGTGGACAAGCATCATGGAAAGATCCGGGTACGCAGCAAGAAGCGATTCGGGTCGGTCTTCCGGATGTTTCTGCCCCTGGATACGACTGCGGAAAAATCGGGATCAGCAGAGAAGCCGACTGAGTAGATTCCCGTCCGCACGCGCGGCTGATCCGGGTTCGTGGTTCACCCACCCCAATACCGTTCACTTAAGGATCTAAAGCATTCCATAGAGAATAGGGTGCCCTACCCTCGCGACGTCTTTGTTTTTGTCGCTAGGGTGGGTGTCGGGTGGTCCGTCCCAACAGAGTGGAACGCGTAAGCGAATAGCATTGTTTCCCACCCGGATTCCACGCCGGGACCCCCTCCAATGAAGCCCTGCGGGCTCGCACACATTCCGTCAGCAAACGAAATGACCACGTGGTGACAATTACCTGACAAGCGCCAGTTGGAGCTGGGGTCTATGGTTGGCACGATGCCGGGACAGCAATCGGATTCCCGGCCGACCACACCGTCCACCCATAACCAGACCAGTACCAAAGGAGTCCCCATGGTCAGCACAAAAATCTGCATGCATGTGCGGCGCTCGAGCCTTGCAACAGTCGCCGTGTTTTCACTCGCCAGTGCGCTCACAGCGCAACCCACGCAACACTACAAGCAAACCAACCTGGTGTCGGATATGCCGGGTGTAGCGGCGGTCACCGACCCCAATCTCGTCAATGCCTGGGGCATGTCGCGCAGCTCGAGCAGCCCGTGGTGGGTCTCCGATAACGGCACGGGGCTCACGACGCTTTACAACGGCGCGGGCGCTCCCCAGGCCCTGGTTGTGACGATTCCGGGAGCTGACGGCAGCGGCGGCACACCCACCGGCCAGGTATTCAACGGCACCAATGACTTCCAGCTGACGCCCGGGAACCCGGCAAACGGAAATCCGGCAAAGTTCATTTTTGTCACGGAGGACGGTACAGTCTCCGGCTGGAACCCGGCCGTGAATCCGACCGTCGCACAAATCAAAGTCAATACCCACAGCGCCTCGGTTTTCAAGGGCGTCGCCCTTGCAACCGCCACCACCGCGTCGGGCGCCACGGCGAATTTCCTGTATGTCGCCGATTTCCGCAAGGGGCATGTGAATGTCTACGACTCGAGCTTCCATCGCGCGCGCCTGGGCGAAGATGCGTTTGAAGATGAGGAGATCCCCCGCGGCTTTGCACCCTTCAACGTGCAGAACATCGGGGGGAATCTGTATGTCGCATTTGCCCAGCAGGACAGCGCAAAGCACGACGAGGTGGACGGCGCGGGCCTGGGTTACGTCGATGTGTTCTCGCCCAGCGGTCGGCTTCTGCATCACCTGCAGCATGGCCAGTGGTTCAACGCTCCCTGGGGCATCGCCCAGGCGCCCACCGACTTCGGCGCCAACAGCCACAACATTCTCGTAGGTCAATTCGGCAGCGGGCAGATCCTGGTCTTCGACCCGGTCACCGGCAAGTTCAAAGGGCCCCTCTACGATGCGACGAATACACCGATTGCCATCGACGGGTTGTGGGGAATCGCCTTCGGTGGCGGTGGAACCGGGTCTGGCCCATCCAACACCCTGTTCTTTACCGCCGGGCCTAACCACGAAGGGGATGGACTCTTCGGCAACATCACAGCCATTGAAAATGTGCTGGGCGGCGACCTGTAAGCCGTGCGCCTGAGCTATTGAGCATGGCCGACGCTTTTAGGGCTTTCCTCAGCTCGTCGGCCAGTTGAAGGGCCGTCCCATTCGCAGGGGGCGGCCCTGTTCTTTAGCCGCCAGGCACGAGAGCGATAGGCGGACAGACAGGATTGGCATAGAATTGCGGGTGTCACGCGCAGCGGAACAGGCGCGGGTATCAATGCGTCGAACAGGTAAGCGCCAATACCTTCACTTAAGGATTCCGTTTGTAAGGATTCCGTTTGAAGCACTCCATGGGGAATGGGTGCCCCACCCTCGCCGCGTCTTTGTTTTTGCGGCTAGGGTGGGAGTCGGGTGAACCGTCCCGGCAGAGTAGCACGCTTAACTGAACAGCATTGAGGCAAGCGCACCACAACCGGAAATCGGCTCTCTCACGGAGGCACGGCATGATCCGCATTTGGGCATTGGTCGCAGTGTTAGTTGGCCTTGTACCGCTGGCGTGGTCGGCCCGGCCCGTATCCGTGGCGGAATTGGAGCGAGTGCTCGCCGCATCGCAAAATCTGCCCGATGGGGAACTGGCCGCGCAGCTTTCCGAACTTCAATTGACGGAGCGATTGAGTGAGGCGCGCCTGGCGCGCTTGAGGGCGGAACTCGGCGGCGCGAAATCGCAACGGGCCCTGCTGGGTTTGGCCGACCGCTCCGCCTTCCTCGAACCGCCCGCCGCAGAGATTCCGGACCGGGCCGCGCCCGATGTTGCCGAACAGCGCCGCATCCTGGGGTTGACGGCGACCTACGTAAGCAATGCGATTCCGCAGTTGCCTCGGTTCTATGCCACACGCGCGACCACTTACTTCGAAGACACCCCGGGTAGCAGTGAAGAAAAGCCCGGGAGCGCAGGCGGCGCGCTGCACGCGGTACGGATTTCGCGAACCACGGTGCAATATCGCGATGGCCAGGAAATCGTGGAACCCGGCCCCGTCAAGGTGGAAAAAACGAAGCAGCGCGAGCACGGACTCAGAACCTGGGGCGCCTTCGGCCCGGTGCTGGGACTGGTATTGGTGGATGCGGCCCAGAACAAGCTGGGATGGGGTCACTGGGAACAGGGCGCGAGCGGCCCCCTGGCCGTCTTCCGTTATGCCGTACCCAGGGACAAGTCGCACTACGAGGTCCGCTACTGCTGCATCGCGGCGTCGTATGGGCTGGAGAGCAAGTCATTCCAGGAGATGAGCGGATATCACGGCGAGATGGCGGTAGATCCCGCTACCGGGATCATTGCCCGCCTCACCGTCGAGGCGGAACTGGAGGCCGGCGATCCCATTTCGCGCGCGGCGATCGCGGTGGAGTATGGTCCGGTTGAGTTGGGCGGCAGGACCTACAACTGTCCATCCCGGAGTGTCTCGATCTCGGTCGCCAAGACCATTCGCAACATGCAGGACCCCAGCGGGCATAGCTGGCCGACCATGGGTCCGCGGCAAATGCTGCTGAACCACGTTGACTTCGAACAGTACCACCTGTTCCGCGCGGAGACGCGGGTGCTTTCGGGCAGCGAAGAGCGGTCCGCCGGGCTGGCTCCCGATGCAACGCTGCCCAATGCCCAACCCAGTGTGAAGCCCATGGAGACGACCCCGTCTGATGAAGAGCTTGCCGACGCTCCGGCGGCGAAACCATCGCCTTCGAGCGGGCCCGCTGCGCCGGCGAACGGCACAACTGCGGCGGGGGCGGAAGAGGCTGCGGAGATCAGCACCACCGAGGCCACGGGTCTGCCCGAGGGGCCGGCACACCCGGCGGACCAGGGCGGTAATTCGGCATCGAGCTTGACGCTGCACATCAACGCCCGCCTGGTGGACGTGAACGTAGTCGCCCTGGACAAGAAGGGACGCCCCATAGCAGATCTGAAGCCGGAGAACTTCGAGGTCTACGACAACGGCGTCAAGCAGAACGTAAATATGTTCAGCCAGGCGAATACAGCTGCCCCGGCTCCCACACCTGCGGCGGCGCCCGAGTCTGCGGGCGACGGACAGATGTTTTCAAATCACGCCGCGAAGGCGGCCCAATCCAAGGCCATTGAGGGCAACACGATCATCCTGCTGGTGGACGGAAGCAATCTCGCCTGGGCGGATTTTGCCGTGGTCCGCGAGCAGACCATGCGGTTCCTGAAGTCGGTGCCGCCCCACGTGCGGGTGGCCCTTTATGCCATGCGGTACCACGGTTACCAGGTCCTCCAGGAAGCCACGACGGACCACAGCGTAGTCGCCGGCCGGCTGGCAAAGTGGATGCCCGCAGCGCAGGATCTGGCCAATGGCCAGGACGAGGAGAAGCGCAACCGGCAGCAGATCGAAACCGTGCACAGCCCCGAAGACATGCTGAGCGTCAACGGCAATTACACCATGGACACCGGCACCCAGAGCGAGGCTCTGGATCCGAAACTGCGCGAACTGGGAAGCCAGCCGGGCGCCATCGCCATGAGGGTGCTGACAAATGTGGCGCACCACCTGGCGGTGCTCCCCGGACACAAGAGCCTGGTATGGATCACCAACGACAACGTGCTGGCCGACTGGACCAAGTCCTCGGTCACGATCGAGAGGGGAAGCAAGTACATCGAGCCGGTGGCTCTGCGCACACAGGAGGCAATGAACAATGCCCACGTGAGCGTGTACCCTCTCAATGCTTCGCGTCTGGAAGCGAACGTCATCTCGGCCGAGCTGGGCAATCGAAATGTGGAACTGACTCCGACATTTCAGAAACCCGCCTACCTCGAGCACGAGCAGGAAGGCCCGGAAGCCACTGCCGGTGTGGACATGAATCCGTATATTCAGAATCGGCAGTTCGGCAACGGCGGACGCCTGGCGGCGCAGATGCAGCAGGACATTCATCCCATCCAGGGCGTCTATCGCGAGGTGGCGGACGCCACCGGAGGCCGCGCCCTGCGGCGGTCGAGCAACATCTCCGGTGAACTGGACGGCGTGGTCGCAGATGGCAACGCGACATACCTTCTCGGGTTTTCACCCAGCCAGCCCGCCGACGGGGAGTATCACCTGCTCACAGTGAAGATGGTGGGCCGGCGCGATGTCGTGCTCCGTTACCGTGCCGGCTACAAGTACGACCAGGAAGCGATGAGCCTCAAGGATCGATTCTCACAGGCCGTCTGGGAGCCGGTGGATGCGAGCGAGATTGGCGTCAGCACCAAGGCCATCACCGACGCGGCCGGCCATGCGCTGCGGGTAACAGTTGCCGGCTCCGACCTCGAGCTGTCGCAACAAAGCTCAATATGGACGGGCAAGCTCGATATTTTTCTGGTGCAGCGCGATGCCACCGGAGAGCACGCCAAGGTGACCGGGAAGACGGTAGGCCTGCGGCTGCAGCCGGCAACCTACCAGCGGGCCATCAACGAGGGCCTTACCTTCGATGAGCGGATCGATTCAACGCCGATCACCGGCTCGCTGCGCGTGGTGGTCGTGGACGTGAACTCGGGCCGCATGGGCTCGGTCACGGTGCCGACCGCGGCGCTGGAAGCGATGCGTTGAAACGGCTCCTCGGGCAGTTGCTGGTTGTATTCGTTTGCTCCGCAGGCTGCGTCGCCGTGGGGCAGTCGGCGGGCTCGGCTTCAACAGCCGCAGGACAGGCTACAGCGCCCGAGCAGACGATGGCAGTCGATCCGAATGACGCTCATACCATCCGCCTGGACGCGGTGGTAACCGACAAAGCCGGCGCGCCGATCAAAGGCCTGGGAGCCGAGGATTTTACAGTTCTCGATAACAAGCACCGCCAGACTGTTTCGGTGCTGGAGGCTGGTGGAATAAGTCAGGCAGGGGATGCTGTCGAAGCTTATGTGTTGATCGACACCATCAACCCGGTCGAATCGATCGTGGCCAGCGAACGCCACGATTTGACCGTGTATCTCGGACGCGCAGGCCACTTGCCCATACCCACATCGCTGGTGTTCCTGACCCCCGACGGCCTCAAGATCCAGGGCCAGTCGACTCGGGAAGCGACTGTTCTGCTGGCCAATCTCGAAAGCAATCCGACCAGTTTGCGCACGTTTCAAAACTCGGGGTACTTCAGCGCCGAGGCCCTGCGCGAGAAATCCCTGATGGCGATGAATGTGCTGGCCCTCAAGCTGTCCAGGAAGCCGGGAAGAAAACTGGTGATCTGGGTGAGTCCGGGCTGGGCCGAGTTTATCTTTCAAAGTTCGCGCATGTCGCGCAAGGACCAGGAGAATTTATTTTCGTACGAGGCATCGCTTTCAGTGGCCCTGCGCGCGGCCCGCATTACCCTCTACAGCGTGGACCCGAACGGAGCTGAATGTGTCACCTGCAGCCGGAACAGCTATTACAAAAACTATCTGAAGGGGCCGTTTGCGCCCAAAGATTCCGATCATAACGATCTGCTCCTGCAGGCCCTGGTGGCCAAGACCGGGGGCAAGGTCGTGACCGGGAAGAACGACATCGCCGGCATGATCGACGACTGCCTGGCCGACGCGCAGCATTACTATACCTTGACGTTTGAAGCGCCCGCCGGTGCGGGTGAAACGACCTTCCACGAGATCAAGGTGGCGGTCGACAAGCCCGGAGCTCAGGTCCGCACGCGCACGGGATATTACACGCTCGCCGAAGCTGGGGCGGCAAAACCGAAACCGTGAGACAGTCGAGCCCAGGCAGGCCGGGATCAATAGGCCGGATCGGAAGGCCGGATCGGAAGGCCGGGTCGGTAGGCCGGGTCGGTAGGCCGGGGTTTTAACCCCGGCAAACCAGATGCACCAACTCCGGCGGCCTTTAGGCCCTGAGGCATGCTTCCGATTTTGCCCATTGGAATCTTCAACCGACCATGGTCAACACGCATCAGGTGCCGACCGAACCTCGAGTCGGCGCCAGTTGAGCAAAACAAACGGGCCACCCCATGATGGAGCAGCCCGTTTCGGTTTTTCGAAATAGATTGTTCGGCGGCCGATTAACGCGCTCCCGCGAGCGAGGGCCGCGGGTCGAGCTTGCCGCTGGCATAGCCCTTGGCCATCTCGGAGATCGCGATGGGGGCGTAGTCTCCGGCGTGTCCGGCCTGGCCAAATTCGCGCATCCGTTCCGCAACCACCTTCTTCATGGCATCGCGGGCAGGCTTCAGGTAGTCGCGGGGATCGAACTTGTCGGGGGTCTCCCAGAGCACCTTGCGGATGGCGCCGGTGATGGCGAGGCGGTTGTCGGTGTCGACGTTGATCTTGCGCACGCCGTTCTTGATGCCGAGCTGGATTTCCTCGACGGGGACGCCCCAGGTCTGCTTCAGCTTGCCGCCGAACTGGTTCACGATGTCCTGCAGATCCTTCGGAACCGACGAGCTGCCGTGCATGACGAGATGCGTGCGGGGCAGGCGGCGGTGCACTTCCATCAGCACATCCATCTTGAGAACGGAGCCATCCGGTTTCTTCGAAAATTTGTAAGCGCCGTGGCTGGTGCCGATGGCGAGCGCCAGGGCGTCGACGCCGGTGCGCTCCGCAAACTCGACCGCCTGGTCGGGGTCGGTGATGTGGTCGAGGCCGGAACCGCCCGCTCCGTGGCCGTCTTCCACGCCGCCCAGCACGCCGATCTCGCCTTCGACCGTCACGCCGCGCTCGTGGGCATAGTCGACCACCTTGCGGGTCACTTCGACATTCTGCTCGAACGTGGAGGGCGTCTTGCCGTCTTCGAGGAGCGAGCCATCCATCATCACGCTGGTGAAGCCCAGCTCGATGGCGCTTTTGCAGGTCTCATAGCTGTTGCCGTGATCCTGGTGCAGAGCCATGGGAATGTTGGGATGAAGTTCGTTGGCGGCCAGCATCAGGTGGTAGAGGTAGCGGTCTTCAGCGAAAGCCCGGGCGCCGCGGCTCGCCTGGACGATGACCGGTGATTTGGTCTCTTCCGCTGCGGCCATGATCGCCTGGATCTGTTCCATGTCATTGACGTTGAAAGCACCCACGCCATAGCCGCCCTTGGCGGCTTCGTCGAGGAGCTGCCGCATTGTTACGAGAGCCATAGGAATTCTCCTTCTGGTGCAAGCTCCAGCCGGCGTAGCTCCCAGACAGTCCGGCCCGGCGGCGAGAACTGCAATCGTGAATATGGTAGCAGAGGGCCGTGCAAAAGTTGTGTGGCGGAGCCCACAACCAACGAGATCCGAGCGGCGGGCGGAAACTCCCTGCTTCAGGAACCGGCGCGCCCGAGACCCTTGAGAAAAGCGATTTGTTTTTCTTGACAACCTTGTTCGTGACGGCCTAATTTGCCTCCCGTGCCGCGCATGTATTTCGCTTTCCCACGTAGAGTCTGGCGGCCTGACCAACCATAAGGGTGTTCGCTTTCAGGCACCGGGAATCATCGCCTCACGGCTTCAATAAACTCGATTCCACGTCAGGAGCAAACCATGAAAATCCCTCCCCATGTTGACCAGATCCATTCGATATCCCCGCAACCAGCAAATCCGGGACCTTCAGGCCCCCGTATTCCTTTCCCGCGTTCCAACCGGTGGTTGATATTGGCAGCGTCCGTGCTGTGCATGGCCGGACTCACCGCCGTCGGTGAATCCAACCGGGATTGGATTACTACCTGGCAGGGGACACCCACGCCGGGCGGCACCTTCTATTCTCCGGGCTGTCCATCCGACGTGGGCCTCACGAACCAGACGGTTCGCAATATCGCCCATGTCTCAGCCGGCGGAGACTGGGTGCGCGCCCGGATCTCCAATGAGGACGGCGCGAATCCGCTGGCCGTCGGCGCGGCTTCGATCGCGCTTGCAGGAACCGGCGCCGCCACCGCGCCCGGTTCCTTGCATCCCCTCACCTTCGGCGGCCGGGCGTCGATCCTGATCGCCGCCGGAGGCGAAGCCGTCAGCGATCCGATTCCGCTCCGCGTCGCCGCGCTCGACAATCTCGATGTCAGCATCTACCTGCCCGGCAGCACCGGTCTGGCGACCCAGCACTACTTCGCCGACTAGGACAACTTCCTCGCGGCGGGCGATCAGACCGGGTCGGCAATTGCGGGTCCGTTCAGCACCACGATTTCCTGCTGGATGTTTCTCTCCGGCATCGACGTGAGGACAGACCCGAAAGTCGATGGAACTCTGATCGCCTTCGGCGATTCGATTACCGATGGTTATCTTTCCACTAACAACGCCAACCGCCGTTACGCCGACGATCTGGCAAGAGCGCTGGCGAGCCGAAAGGGTCGCACCCTTGCGGTCGTGAACGCGGGAATTATCGGCAACGAACTTCTCACCATCCGCCCCTTCCTGCAATTCGGGTACACGGCCCCCGCCCGCTTTGCCCGCGATGTCCTGACGCAGCCGGGCGCGCGCGCCGTGATTCTCCTTGAAGGCATCAACGACATCGGCGATCGTTCTGCGAAAGCCGAGGACCTGATCCCCGTGTATCAACAACTGATTGTGGCCGCTCATGACGCCGGGCTGCGGATCTATGGCGGCACCTTGTTGCCGTTCGGCGGATCGAATGCCACGTATGGCGGCGACTATGGAACGCCGGCCGGCGAGCAGGAGCGCCAAAAGGTAAATGCATGGATTCGCACCAGCGGCGCCTTCGACGGAGTGATCGATTTCGACAAGGCAACGCGGGATCCGGCCGATCCCACGCGGCTGCTCCCGGCGTACGACGCAGATCATTTGCATCCCAACGATGCCGGCTACGAGGCGATGGCGAATGCCGTGAAGCTCGGGCAAATCCTGGACGCGATCGACTGACACCCCCGAGTATGCGTGTCCCCGGAAGTCGAAGCCGCATTGACCCTGTCCCGGCCCCTGGCTGATCCGCGCTCCAGCTCGCTCGTGGGGGTGCCTGGGCAAGCGCGTCCGGCCTGTCCGGCTTGGTGTGGAATAATCGCCCGGTGACTTCCGCGTCTGCCAATCCGCAGAGCTGGTATTTGCTGGCCTGCGTGGCCGGAACGGTGCTCACGCTGCTCCTTTTGATTGCGCGACTGCGGCTGCACCCGGCGTTGGCGCTCATGATCGGCGCGCTGGGGCTGGGCGTGGCATCGGGCATGCCGCTGGCCAAGGTGCCGCTTTCGTTCACCACCGGCGTCGGCAACCTGATGGGGCACATCGCGATCATCCTGGGCCTGGGCGCGGTGCTCGGACGGCTGCTGGCCCGTTCCGGCGCCGCCACTGCGTTGGGCAGCTTTCTGGTGGAGGTTTTCGGCCAGGGGGGCGTCTCCTGGGCCCTGCTGATTCTGGGCATCGTGGTGGGGATGCCGGTGTTCTTCGAAGTGGGGCTCGTGCTGCTGATGCCCATCGTGATCGCGGCGGCGCGACAGAGCGGGCGGCCGCCGATCCTGGTGGGCATTCCCCTGCTGGCCGGTCTGTCGATCATGCACGGGCTTGTTCCGCCGCATCCAGCCGCCATGCTGGCCGCGGCCCAGTACCACGCCGACATGGGGCGCACCATCTTCTGGGGACTGATCGTGGGGATTCCCGCGGCCGTGATCGCGGGACCGCTCCTGGGATGGGTGCTCACTCGCCGCTGGCTAAAGAACGCCGCCCGGCCTGCAATCGGGTCAGCCGGCAAAGAACCGAAGCCGGGTGCCCCAGGTCCGGATTCTCGGACCTGGGAAAGCACGAACACGGCGCCGCATGCATCGACACCGATTGCAGCTTCGTCCCCCCCGCCTCCTGCCCCCGCAGGTCCCCTGTTGGCTGCGTTCGCGATCCTGCTCCCGATCGCGCTCATCTTCCTGGGCAGCTGGGCAGACGCACTGGCCGCGCCGGGCAGCATTCTCAACCGTCTCCTGCACTTCGCGGGCAGTCCCGATATTGCCCTGCTGATCGCAGTTCTCGTGGGGTTGCTCATCCTCGGGCCGCGCATCCAGGACGGCCGCCATCATGGCCGTGAGCTGCTGCGAAAGCTCACCACCGAATCATTCGAGCCCATCGCCAATGCCATGGTGATCCTTTCGGCCGCGGGTGGACTGAGCGGCGTGCTGCGGGAGTCGGGCGCGGCCCAGGCCACAGTCGGCCTGGCGCTGGGCGCGCATATGCCGCCGCTGGTGCTGGCCTGGCTGCTGGCGGCAGTAGTGCGGGTTTCGATGGGCTCGGCAACGGTGGCCATGGCGGTGGCGTCCGGGGTGCTCGCGCCGCTGGTGGAACATGCCGGTGTGCGTCCGGAGTTGCTGGTCCTCGCCACCGGATCGGGGTCGCTGATGCTGTCGCACGTCAACGATTCAGGATTCTGGCTGGTCCAGTCGCTCTTTAACCTCGAAATGAAACAGACCCTGGCCACCTGGTCGGTGGTCGAGACAGTCTTGTCGGTGGCCGGGCTGGGCGGAGCCCTGGTGATGTCGGCACTCTTGCGGTAGAGAGCAACGAGTCGATGGCCTCAGACCGGCCTACTTAGCCAGCACCGCTCTCTGCGCCGCAAAGATCTCCTGCATACCCTGTTCCGCCAGGTCGATGAGCGCATTCATCTGGGCCCGCGAGAAGCTTCCCTTCTCGGCCGTGGCCTGGGTTTCGATCAGGCCGCCATCCGCGGTCATGACCACGTTCATATCCACCTCGGCCTGGGAATCCTCTTCGTAGCAGAGGTCGAGCAGCGGAGTGCCGCCGACGATTCCCACCGAAGTGGCCGCGACCAGCTGCTTCAGGGGAGAAGCCTTCAGGGTTCCGGCGGCCACCAGGGCATTGAGGGCCAACGCAAGCGCCACGGCCGCGCCGGTGATGGCCGCGGTGCGGGTGCCGCCGTCGGCCTGGATCACGTCGCAGTCGAGAATCACGGTGCGTTCTCCGAGGGCCTGCATGTCCACCACCGAGCGCAGGCTCCGCCCGATCAGGCGCTGGATCTCATGGGTGCGGCCGCCGATCTTGCCCCGTTCGCTCTCCCGCGGGGTGCGCGTCACGGTGGAGCGGGGCAGCATGGCGTACTCGGCCGTGACCCAGCCGCGGCCGGAGTTGCGCAGCCAGCCCGGAACACCCTGCTCAATGGTGGCGTTGGTGAGGACCCGGGTATTCCCCAGGCTGATGAGCACGGAGCCTTCTGCGGTCTGAACGAAGTCGGGAACGATGGCAAGGGGCCGCATCTGGGCCGGAGCCCGGCCGCCGGGGCGGAAAAACGGGTCGCGCGGTTGCATAGGGAAATTGTACGGGACCATTCTGGAACCGCCCTGACTGTCCCGGCCTGGTCCCGTGCGTCCGGTTCGATCCGAATCCCGAGGAAGTTTCAGGATGGGAATCTGCCCGGAGGCGGATTCGAAACGGGAAAAGACACCCAAACCGCAGAAACGGAACGAGATACGTCTATCATGCCAGACGAAGGATTCCCATTCCTGGGACCGGCCGGCTGCACCGGCCGGCCCCTGATGAACACCAGTCACGAGACTAAGCCACGCCTTACCAGTTACTTAGAGAGAATGTCCGGGTTTGGCACTCGACGTGTACTAGAAGAGGACAAGCCGATGAGCCGGAACGGAAATGGGAAGCCGGCCGGAAACGGCTGAGCTCGAAGGCTCACAGAGAGGGAACCGGCATGCAAGCGATAGGAACAAAAGCGGTGGCAGAGCGCAGACGGGTGGAAGCTGTAGTGGAGACATTGGCCGCCAT
Organism: Terriglobales bacterium; assembly: GCA_963788475.1. Classification (GTDB taxonomy): domain Bacteria; phylum Acidobacteriota; class Terriglobia; order Terriglobales; family Acidobacteriaceae; genus Telmatobacter. Next base: position 1,132,796 of record CAWBGO010000015.1, on the reverse strand, counting down.
CCATAATCACGGCGAGAGCCTGGTGGAGCTGGCCCACGACGCCAGAAACATGGTCACGGCTCTGTCGCTGTATTGCGACCTGCTTGAAGAGCCGGGCGTCCTGCCCGCGGCGCACCGGCATTACGGCAGCGAATTGCGCCTGGTGGCCGAGGCCAGCCGCAGTCTGGTGGAAAAGCTGGCGCACCTCGATGAGCGGGAAGAGCCGGCTTGCAGGCCCCCGTCGGAGTGCTCTCTTCAGGGTCGTCTGTTCCCGGAAACGCAGCGGGCCGAAAGGTCCGGCCTGCGGTCGACCGGTCAGGGAGCGATCGTTCTGAAGCCAATGCATGACCTTCTGGACGACCTCCTGATCGCCGACGTTCGGGAGGAAGTGCTGGCCAGCCGCAACGTGCTGGCGGCCATCGCTGGCCCGGCGATTGCCCTTACTGTCGAGGCAGACGGCGGGGCGTGGCCGATTCAAATGATGAGCGAAGACCTGATCCGGGTTCTGGTGAACCTGGTCAAGAACGCCGCCGAAGGGATCGCCCGGGCGGGTACCATCCGCCTGGCTTTGACCGACCGGAAGGTTGCTTCGGGAGAAGCGTCCGCGGTGGTTCTGGCCGTCGAAGACACGGGCGCCGGCATCCCCGAAGAGCTGCTGGATCGGGTCTTTGAACCCGGCTACACGACTCGCGCCACGGGGCCATCGGGCGCGGGGTGGGCGTCCGGGGGCCGGCGCGGGCTGGGGCTGGCCATCACCCGTGGCATCGTCGAGGCGGCCGGGGGCACGATCCACGCCGGGAGCCGCCCCGGCGGCGGAGCGCGATTCGTAATCGAACTGCCGGTGCGCACCAGCTGAGTCGGGCATCCTTACCGGACATCGGGTTACGTCCGTGTTGGAGCGGACCTACCCAGGCACAAGCGAGGCGACTACAATGCTTACAGTCTTCGATACAAAAGTCATGGAGTTTGTTCCACAGACGGCCGGGCCGGCAGTGCGGCTCCACCTCCTGGTTGTCGATGCCGACCCTGCGGTCCGCTCGGCCTGCGCGGAAATCGCCGCCAGCCTGGGCTACGTGGTGGAATCGACCGGCGACCTCGTTCAGGCGCGCAGCCTGCTGCGCGGGCGCGCCTCCGATATTCTGCTGGTCAATCTCCCCCACGGCACCCATCACGGCCTGGAGCTGATCTCCGAGGTGAAAGCGCTCCATCCCCAGACCGCGGTGATTGCCATGACCGCTTCGGGATCGGTGAACGCGGCCGTCGAGGCCATGCGCTGCGGGGCCTCCGACTACCTCACCAAGCCCTTTGCCATCGACGAACTCTCCTCGGTCCTGGACCGCGCCGCGGCGGCTCATTTCACCGAGACCGCCACCCGCCAGCTGCGCGAAAAGCTGCGCATGTCGCAGGGGCTGGGCGCGATGATCGGCCGTTCGGGGGAGATGGAGAAGCTCTACCGGATTCTGTCCAAGGTGGCGCAGAGCTCGCACCCGGTGCTGATCCTGGGCGAGAGCGGCACGGGCAAGGAACTGGTGGCGCGCACCATTCACGCCTTCGGCCCCAGCGCCTCCAAGCCGTTTCTGCCCGTGGACTGCGGCTCGCTGGTGCCCACCCTGATCGAGAGCGAGCTGTTCGGCTACGTCAAGGGCGCGTTCACCGGCGCCAACCGCTCCAAGGACGGGCTGCTGGTCTCGGCCGAAGGAGGCACGGTCTTCCTCGACGAGATCGGCGAGCTGTCGCTCGATCTGCAGGCCAAGCTGCTGCGCGCCCTGCAGGAGCGGGAAGTGCGGCCGGTGGGCGCCACCCACCGGGTGCCGATCAAGGCCCGGATCGTGGCCGCCACCAACCGCGACCTGGCCGCCATGGTGGAGCGGGGCGCGTTCCGCAAGGACCTCTACTACCGGCTGAACGTGGTCACCCTGCGCCTGCCCGCGCTGCGCGACCGGCGCGAGGACATTCCCCTGCTGGCGGCCCATTTCCTTGACCGCATCAGCCGCGAGCACGCGGCCAAGTTCATGCTCAGCGACGAAGCCCTGCGCACCATGATGCGCTACGACTGGCCGGGCAACGTGCGCGAGCTCGAACACGCGGTGGAGCGGGCCTGCGCCCTCAGCTCCGGACCGGTCCTCCGCCTCGGGGATCTTCCCACCCAATTACAGCAGGAGGGCCTCGAAGCCGAGCGCGTCCGTGCCAGCCAAGCCAATGGAGATCACACCGAATCGGACTTGGCCGTTCCCGCCGTGACCACGCTGGCCGATCTCGAGCGCCAGGCCATCCTGGCAGCCATTCGCACCCTCCACGGCGACAAGCTGCAGGCCGCGCGGCTGCTGGGCATTGGAAAAACGACCCTCTATCGCAAGCTCAAGGAGTACGGGATCGCCGATCCCCTGCAGGACGAAGGAAAAGATTCCTACTAGCCTTTACCTTTTGAAAGGAAACACATATTCCGTGCCCCATCCTTGCGACTTTTTCCTGTCGCAAGGGTGGGAGAGCACCAACCCAAACCATTCTTTTTCATCCACTGCGGGTCGGCAATACCGTTGTAAGACTCGTTCCCGGGTTGGAATGGGGTGGCCTTCGCGCCTCCCCTGGCCCATCGCCGGAGCGAGACATGAGCTGGAAGCTAGGAGCTAAAAAATGAGCATTCTGCTGGTGACCGGAGTCGAAGGGGCGCGCAACTGCGCCGACGTGATAGCAAAACAACTGGAGATGGACGTCGAAGTGGCCGATGGACGCAAGACAGCGCTCGGCCTGCTGCGCCAGCGGGAATTCGTCGCGGTGGTGGTGGACGAGACCGTGGCGGGGTGCGATCCGGCCGCGGCCGAGGCCATCTGGGAGCGGGCCGGGCTGGCCATCCCTCTACAGATCAATTTCGCGGTGTCGGGAGCGGCGCGGCTGATCCGGGAGATCCGGGCCGCCCTGCACCGCCGGGAACGGGAGCAGATGCTGGCCCGCAGGGCCGCCGCGGTGGCGGTGGAACAGGAGCTGAAGACCACTGTCGCCGGACTGCTGCTGCAATCGCAGCTGGCCCTCTCCAGCAGCGAACCGGCGTCGCCGCTGGCCGAGAAGCTGCGCCTGGTCGCCAGCCTGGCCGGAGACCTGCGCAGGCAGCTGAGCGCAGCCGCGGAGTCGCGCGGCGGCGCGGCGTGATTGTCCTGCAGCAGGCCGACATTCGAGTGGCCGAACCGCCGCAGGCGCGCAGAGACTATCGTGCCAGTGCCTTGGCGATGTCCGTCCACCGCGTATGGGTCCAGTCATCCCGTGGATCGGCGGCGGCGCGGGCGAAAATCCACAGCCGGAGCCGCTCGGCATCGACCTCGGTCAAACCAGCAACGCGCTCGACCAGGCCGGCGGGGTTCCGGTGAAGGCGCGTTTCGCAATTCATCACATGCTGGACAGGATCGTATGAGCGATCGCCCACGAATGGTTTGGGGTCAATCGCCAGCCAGGGCTCCCTCTCCGAGCGCAGAACATTTCCGGCGTGGAGATCGGTGGCCAGCAGCACATCCGCCGGTGCCGGTCGAGCGAGCTCCTTCATCAGGCGCAAGCCCTCACTGACGAGCCCGGCATCCGGCCAGAGGCGTCTTTGCGCGATGGTCTCCTGGCACCAGAGATCGATCATCTGCGACAACGGACGAAAGCCGGACAGGCCCGTCCTTTCCGTCCTGATTGTTTCGGTTCTGGATCCCCAAAGTCCCTTGAGCACGCCTGCGATGATTTCGTCCTGCGCCGCCTCCGGTTCGGAACGAAGGGTCGTTCCCGGCAGGCATCGTTCGAGGAGCATGGCCCCGGAATCTTCGTCGGCTTCAAGCAGTTTGACCATCGACCTCCCGCTCCAAAAGCGCAATCCCGGGATCTCGTCCCTTCCTTCCATGTGCGGCATGGCGAGTTTCAGCACCGCCTGCAAGCCGTCGGATCGGACCACGGGAGCGACCCATGAGCAAGTCGCATGGTGATCGAAAGGCGATTGCAGACGGAGCGACCAGCAAACCAATAACTTGTCGAGGAGCTTCGGCAGATTCTCCAGCCAGACCTTTCTTTCCGGAGTCCTCTGGCAATTCGCGACGAGTTGGGGCGGGAGAATCAATGCAGCCTAGTCTACCCGCAGCCGCGATACACGCTGAGGAGCCAGGCGACGGTGGGTGGCGAGGAATCGGGCGCGCCACCGGGTAGAGCTCATAGCTCTCTATTTAGACCGATTGTATCTATGGTCCTGTTAGAGGCGCGGCGTCCTGGCAAGTCTCCGGTGGAGGTTGGCGAACGAGTAACTTCAGAGTCGGCGGCAATACGCCAGAAGCGCATCAATGAGCCGGTTCCCGTATTGAGTTGGCCCCCCGCGAGGTTACTCGAAATTCTCTGCCATCATGATGGAACTTTGGCTTGGCGGCCCTTGTGCAAAGACAAGTGTATGTCCATCTCGAGATGATGAAAGACTCGAGCCTCCCCCCTCCGGCAGTTGCTTCGGAGTGTAAACCGGACTGAGTCGGGAGGTACGGCGGTTGTAATACATGATTGTTGGCCCAGGTTCCGCTTCGGCGTCGAGCAGATAGAGACCACCGGCAGTGACGGCGAAATCGGCTGCGCCATGCCGATGAAGATCTCCGCTTATGAATTTCTCTTCGCCTCCCGCCACCGGCATGGTCCAGAGGCCGCCGTCGCTGCGGGAATAGTAGAGGGTTTTTGCATCCTCTGACTCCTCGGCGGCCCAACCACCTCCATGCGTAACCAGCCTCTCTGATCCGTCGGAGAGTCTGTAATTCCATACCTGCCAATCGCCGGTTCGGTTGGATGCGAAATAGATCGATCTTCCGTCATTCGACCACCGGGGCACAACATTGTCATAGGCGCCGGATACGATGGCATGCTGGTTACGGCCTTCAGAATCCATCAAGTAGATCTGGCTGTTTGGCACCGGCTGGTCGAAATCGAAAGCGATCCATTTGCCGTCCGGCGACCATCGGGGAGTGCCGGCAAAGCCCTTGAAAGTAGTCATTTGCTGAGGATCTTTGCCGTCCGATTGACTCCTCCAGATCTCAACGGATCCGGAGCGATTCGACTCGAAAACGATTTGCCGTCCATCGGGCGAGAGGTCAGCGCCGGCATCACCGCCGGATGAGTTTACAATCTGCTTTTCCGAGACAACCTCTCCTCCCGGGCTTGAAAGTTTTAGCGTCCACACTTTCGCTGGCGCACCTCCAGACCATTCCGTATATGCCAGGCGGCGGCCGTCATGCGACAGAGACCCCGTCTCCTGGAATACAGTTTCGAGCTCGAGCGGGCCGCCCCCGGCGGGCACCTGCCAGAGGCGCGAATCTCCGCTTCGCACCGAGTAGAAAATGATGTGTTTTCCATCCGAGGTCCACATCGCTCCGCTAACGCATTTGTTATCGAACGTGAGCCGCCGCAAGTTGCCCCCGGCCACGTCTACGCTGTAAAGAGCCATAACACTGAGCGTGCTCATCCGTGCGAAAACTACCGACTTTTGATCCGGCGATACGGCCGGGCCGAAATCCCCCAGCTCCTTTGCCTGGGGTGAATCCAGGCAGCGCTTTTGTCCTGTCAGAAAAGAGAAGACCACAATCCCCATGGGAGCGCCGGGAGAACATTGGTCCATCAGCACCAGAGTGTCGCCTGCCCATTTGAGCCCTCCGCCGCCGAAGATGAATTGGCAGCCTATGTCGGTGACTTTGCGCTCCGGACCACCCAGGGCTGGCACGACAAAGATTTCCCCGCGATAATCGCCGCATTTCGAGAACGCAATTCTCTGCCCATCCGGCGACCAGTCCGCACAGCACAGGCTGCCGTGGGGATCAGGGGTATTGGTAATTCGTAGGGGCTTCTCAGCCCCGACTAACTGCACGTACAGGTCGAAACGGTTCGCAGTTCTTTCTCCGTTCCAGAAGAATGCAAGCTTCTCCCCATCAGGGGAGAATGCAGGATCGCGCACCGCGCCGGGAAGCTTGGTGAGAGGCACAATGTGCAGGTTTACCGATGCTGACGGAGTCCGGGAAGAGCGTACTACTTTACCCGCGGTGAGGCGCCAGCCAAGGAATGCCAAAGCAACGGCCAGCAGACCCACGCCGACCAGTATGCTCCAGGTCCGCAGACCTGGATGCTCGCGCTCTGGCGGCCTTTTGTTCCTGGCCCCTCCGGTCATGTCGATTTGCGCTGAAAGATCGGCTGCGATTTCGCCAGCATCTGGACTCACAACTGAGTTTGCAAGTTCGTCGCCGTTCGGAGTACTCCCCGCCGTTGGCCGAGACGAATTGTGGCCATTGTCTTCAGACGCCTCAACAGGGCAGAGAAACCGATAGCCGACCGTCTGCACGGTGGCGATGTAGCGCGGCTCCTGGAAATCATCCCCCAGCACGCGCCGAAGTTTCGCGATGCTGCGCGTCAGGGAGCTCTCTGTGACGGCGGCGTCGGCCCACACCGCGTTAAGAAGTTCTTCCTTGGTGATCAGTTTTTGAGGATTGTGGAGCAGAAATAACAGGACCCGAAAGGCCTTTGGCTCGACCGGCAGCACCTCGCCCGCCTTCGTGAGGGTGAACTCCTGCTCCCGAACCTCCACGTCCCCAAAGCGGAAAACAAAGGGCTTACCCGCCGTCATAAAACCGCCATCCGTAGTCGGAATTTCGTCATGGATCCGCCAAGACTAATGAAAGCCATGCGCCCAGTGTGACCTCAGCCAAACCGGCTGAGGAACTCCGCAATGACAAGGTTCAGTTGGCTCGCTTCGTTCGTTCTCGCGGCAACCATAGCTTCCACACTTTCAGCAGAAACTCATTGCCCCGGAAATGTGGCAAGTGTACCTGTCCATCTCGTCCACCGCTATCAGATAATGCTGGCCGTCTCCATCAACCACTCCGGCCCTTACAACTTTATCTTGGATACCGGAACGGAGATCACGATGATCCATCCTTCCCTGGCCGCTGAACTCCATCTGAGCATCCAAGGTCCGGCGGAGGTCGTGGGCGCCGGACTTCATGAATCCGTTTCTCTCGTCCAACTCGACCAAATCGAGGCCGGATCTCATGCCCTCGCCGACCAAGAAGTAATGGTGTATGACTTCGACCGTCTCGGCTCCGCCGATCTCCGCATTCGCGGTATTCTGGGCGAGGATTTTCTCGGGCACTTCGACCTGCTGATCGACAATGCGCGCGGACTGCTCTGTATCGACGACTCGGCCTCGATGCGTGCGGCCGTGAAGGGGCCGCACATCCCGCTTGTGACGCCCGCCCAGAAAACCGGCGGGGCACAGTTGACCAAGGCGCTCATCGTCGCGGCTCACCTGCCAGACGCGATCCGGCCAGTTCTCCTCAAGCTCGACTCCGGCACGAACGGCGCCTTCCTATACAACACCTCTCAATACATGCCACGGGTCATGTTCCGGGGCGCATCCTTGTTTGGGCGCAGTGTGGATGGAAAGCAACGAGAGTTTTCAGTCCTGCCGCCGGAGGACGTCGGAATCGGCTCCTTGGAACTTCCCAAGTTAGCCTTCGTCACCCTCGATGACACCCAAAAGGACTCCCGCACCACGGCATTCGATGGCCTGCTCCCGACGGCGCTATTCCGGCGCGTGTTTATCAACCACGCCGAACACTTCGCGGTCCTTGATCCGTGGTGGGCCCCGTAGGATGATCACAATTCGACTAAAGGCCGCATGAGAACTTCTGGTCAGAAATCTGCGGTTAGGAGCGTCTGGTGACGGCTTGGTGTTCCTCGGCGAGCCGGGACACGGCCCGCTCAAAGTCGCGCCCGCCCCGTTTGCAGAAAATAATCGCTCCCCGGCGCATCATGGGAATGGAGCCTCCCATGTCCAGCGCCCTGATCATCATCTCGTCGCAGCGTTCAGCAGTGTTCCCGGTTCAAAATGTCAGGGATGTACCCGGTCCGTACCCCACCCGACCCCCACCCCCCCTCCCCCTGGACTGTGAAACTGTGAAGCTGTGAAACTGTGAAACTGTGAAACTGTGGAGATCCAGTGATTGGAAGTCCCTGCGCTTGCGAAAACACAAAGCGATCCAGCCGCCGTGACTTACCCTGAATCCTGATGGAAGACTCGGCAGTGCTGCTGATCGATTGCCCGGACCGTCCGGGCCTGGTGGCGCGCGTCTCGTCGCTCCTCTACGAGCGGGGCGCGAACATTCTCCACGCCGACCAGCACCAGGACCACGAGCTCGGCCTGTTCTTCATGCGTGTCGAGTGGGGACTCGCCGTCGCGGGAAAACCGGCCGGGCCGCGAAGTCTTCGATCTGGCTGCATTCGAAAAGGAATTCGCGCAACTGGCTTCGGCCCTCGAAATGCGCTGGACGCTGACCTCGAGCGCCCGCCGTCCGCGCATGGCCCTGTTCTGCTCCCAGTACCTGCATTGCATGGCCGACCTGCTCCACCGCTGGCACACAGGCGAACTACCCTGCGAAATCCCGCTCATCGTCTCCAATCATCGCGAGGTGGAAAAGCTGGCGGCTTTCTACGGAATTCATTTCGAGCACGTCCCGGTGACGCGCGGCCACGCGAGCCGAAGCGGAAACGCGGCAACTGGAACTGCTGGCGGCGCATGAAATCGATCTCGTGGTGCTGGCCCGCTACATGCAGATCCTGTCGCCCGGGTTCGTGGCCCGCTATCCTTCCGCGATCATCAATGTGCATCACTCGTTTCTGCCCGCGTTCGTAGGCGCGCGGCCCTACCATGCCGCCCACGCGCGGGGCGTAAAGCTGATCGGAGCCACCAGCCACTACGTCACCGAGGTGCTCGACGACGGCCCCATCATCGAGCAGGACGTGGCGCGCATCTCCCACCGCGACCAGGTGGAGGATCTCGTGGCCCGGGGCCGCGACCTCGAACGCATCGTGCTCTCGCGCGCGGTGCGCTGGCATCTCGACCGCCGCATCCTGTGCTACGGCAACAAGACCGTGGTCTTCGACTAGAAACAGGAAACAAAGCGGCAAAAAACTTCGGGCGGGATTCAAAAGAATCCCGCCCGATCTGTTGTGCCACCGGAAAGCTCAAAGCGCCACGGTGACGGCCTTGATTTCCGTGTAGTTGTGGAGAACTTCGTCGCCCATTTCGCGTCCCCAGCCGGACTGCTTGTATCCGCCGAAGGGCAGCGACGCGTCGAAGACGTTATGGCAGTTGACCCACACGGTGCCGGCGCGAATGCCGCGCGCCACCTTGTGGGCCAGGCTGATGTTCTGGGTCCAGACCGAGGCGGCCAGCCCATAGATCGGTGTCGTTGGCGCGCTTGACGATCGCGTCGACATCCTTGTCGGAGAAGGGCACGGCGCAGACCACGGGCCCGAAGATTTCTTCCTGCACCACCTTCATGCGGGTGTTGGTGTTGGTCAGGACGGTGGGACGCACGAAGTAGCCGCGCTCGTAGCCGGAAACCGGACCGCCGGCCGCGACTCGCGCGCCTTCCTCAATGCCCGACTCGATGTAGCCGACCACCTTGCGATACTGCTCATCGCTCACCAGCGGGCCCATCTGGCAGGAGGGATCCATGCCCGGGGCAAGCTTGATGTCGGAAGCGATGCTGCTGACGCCTTCGACAACCTTGTCGAACACCTTCTCGTGAATGTAGAGGCGCGAACCGGCGCAGCAGCACTGGCCGTGGTTGAAGAAGATGGCGCTGGCGGTGCCGGAGACCGCCTTGCTGATGTCGGCGTCAGGGAACACGATGGCGGGCGACTTGCCCCCCAGCTCGAGCGTGACCTTCTTCAAGTTGCCGGCCGCGGCCTTGACGATGAGCTTGCCGACTTCAGTGGAGCCCGTGAAGGCCACCTTGTCGACCATGTCGTGCGCGGCGAGCGGCGCTCCGGCGCCTTCGCCATAGCCGGTGAGGACGTTGACGACGCCGGTCGGGAATCCCGCTTCGTCAATCAGTTCGGCCAGGCGCAGGCCGGAAAGCGGCGTCTGCTCGGCCAGCTTCAGCACCACGGCGTTGCCGCAGGTGAGCGCGGGCGCGATCTTCCAGGCCGCCATCAGCAGCGGGAAGTTCCATGGGATGATCTGCGCCACCACGCCGATCGGTTCGCGGACGGTGTAGGAGTGGAAGTCGTAGCCCGGCGGACAGAGGCAGCGTCTTGCCGGAGATCTTGGTGGCCCACCCGGCCATGTAGCGGAACATGTCGACAGTGAGGGGCACGTCGGCGACACGAGCCACTGCAACCGGCTTGCCGTTGTCGAGAGATTCCAGTTCGGCGAACTCCTCGAGATGCTGTTCGATCAGGTCGGCGAGCTTCCACAGCATGCGTCCGCGCTCAGAGGGCGACATGCGGGGCCACGGGCCCTCGTCGAAAGCCCGTCGCGCAGCGCGCACGGCACGATCGACATCTTCGGCTTCTGCCTCGGGGACGTGGGTGATCACATCGCCGGTGGCGGGGTTGTAGACAGGGAATGTCTTGCCGGCGGCCGCCGAGACAAAACGCCCATCGATGAGCATGCGGTGATCTTTTTGGACGAAGTCGGCGGTGCGGCCGCTGACGCGGGGGTCGATGGTGACGGTAGCCATAATTTGACCTCGATGTGCCTCCGGGCGCCGTGAGCGCTCCTTCGACCCTGAGCCGATAGCGAGCGAGAACGTCGGGAGCCCAGGGAACGTGCCGGAAATGCACCAAGGAACACTACCACCGGCGAGTGTGGATTGGCCAGAGGGGGCCATGCGCAATCGGCGTTAACGGATTTGTTCGGTGACCATCAGGGTTGAGGTCGAATGAAGCATGCCGTACAGGAGAGTACGTCCGTCGCGTGAAACGCTGACGCATCATCGCCGAGAGCCGCGCGTATCTGGTTGATACAGAAATTAATGCCGCGATCGAAGTCGACATATGTTCCGTCTCCCCAGACCCGCTGCTGTATCTCCCGACGGCTTACGATTTCCCCAGCCGGCTCCGCGAGCATGAGCAGTACAACAAACTGCTTTGGCTGGAGTTTGAGAGCGACGCCGCGCTTTCGCAGTTGCTGCTCATCTGCATCCAGTTCAAAGGGTCCGAAATGAATCAGGCCGTTCTTCCCCTCTGGCGGGCCCATGCGAACACCTTCCATCGGTGCGTGCGTGCATGATATGCCACAACCCACCCCCCTGTTAAGCACCAGTTATCAAAGCATTTCCCCGCTAACACACTGCTAAGACAAAACTAGCTCGACCTGCGGGCGAAATCCGAAGTATCTTTGCCGCTGATCGAAAGAACCCTGCAACGCGAACAACGCCTCGTTGATTGATCCGAAGAGAAAGATCGTAGGCTGTCCTCGTTCAAGGGTAATTCGGAACTCACAAGGAGGATACTCGATGAAGCACTTCGATGCCGCCAGAGGAATTTTCACCATATGCCTTCTATCGGTAAGCGTTTCGGCGTTTGCGCAAACCATTTCAGATCCAACGATTATCCGACAACAATTGGCGGGGAAACATCTGGAGATTACTCGTTCGGGCGGTATCCATCAGTTTTCGCATTTCATCAGTGTTCATTATTGCGCGTCGGGAAAATACATCAGCGACATTCAGAGCTCTCGCACTACTGTTCTAGGAAACCATGAAGAGCACAATTCTAGAGATTTTGGCAAATGGGATCTAGTTTCGGTTGAAGGCAACACCTATCTCCTCTATGTTTCGTTCTCGTCTGGCGAAAGAAATGCCATACCTTTTGCTCTGTTGCCAAATGGCAAGTTCTGGGCGCAGGGTCTCAATATCACCGTAATCGGCCGGGCACAATGCGAATAGGAATCGCCCTTGGGATAGGGTTTATGGCCTGCTCAGGATCATTCTTCTTTTGGACGAGGGTTCGACCCAGAAAATGACGCAAACAGACACAAACAAATGCGGCCAAGATAGATCGCAGGCGCGGGAGGGCAGACCTCATGCATAGCCATCAGGAAATAAACTATCGTCGCAGAACACCGCTCCGACCCATACTGGCTCGCATAGTCCTCTGTTCCCTGTGCTTCGTTCTTTGTGCTTCTACGTCTCATCCGCAGCAATTCAGCAATTCCTCACAATTGCAAATCGCCGTCCTAGGAACTTGTTGAAATAGGTACCTATCCGGTGCGGCGGCCTTCGCCTGATCGTCTAAACAGACATGCGTGGGGACGAGCGTATTCAAGACGGAATGTTCAGCTATGTTTCGTTGGAGCAGCGTGTACCTGCGGATCATCCGCTGCGAGCGGTTCGCAAGTTGACGGACGTGGTGCTGGCGACACTCAGCCCGGAGTTTGATGCGCTCTACGCATCGTCCGGGCGGCCGTCGATCGCGCCAGAGTATATCCTGCGGGCGCTGCTTTTGCAGGTGTTCTACTCGGTTCGCTCGGAGCGATTGCTGGTCGAGCAGATCGACTATAACCTTCTGTTTCGCTGGTTCGTGGGCCTGGGCATGGACGATGCGGTGTGGAACCATGCGGTGTTCTCCAAGAACCGCGATCGGTTGCTGACCTCCGATGTGGCCCAGCGGTTCTTCGCCGAGGTGAATAGGCAAGCCAAGAAATTCATGTCCGACGAGCACTTTACCGTGGACGGGACGCTGATCCAGGCCTGGGCCTCGCAGAAGAGCTTTCGCAGCAAGGATGGCTCCGACGATGACGATGGTACGAACTTTCGCGGACAGAATCGCAGCAACGATACGCATCAGTCCAGCACCGATCCCGATGCGCGGTTGTACAAGAAGAGCTACGGCAAAGAGTCGAAGTTGAGTTATCTTGGCCATGCCCTGGTAGAGAACCGCAATGGGCTGATTGCCGCGGCGATGGTAACGCATGCCGACGGCTACGCCGAGCGTGACGCTGCGCTGTTGATGCTCCAGCAAAAGCAGGAAGGCCACTCGCGTCGCATCACGGTGGGTGCCGACAAGGCCTACGACACGGAAGATTTCGTAAGCACGGTGCGGGAATTAAATGTGACACCGCATGTGACCAAGAACGAGAAGGGCCGCCGCAGCAACCTGGACCGCCGAACCACGCGGCAGCCTGGCTATGCCATCAGCCTCAGCCGGCGATGGCTGGTTGAAAAGGGTTTTGGCTGGCTCAAGCAGACCGGCCCGTTGCGGCAGGTCAAGCTGCGAGGCCTGGAGAAAGTGCACTGGCTCTTCGTGTTCAGTTGCGCGGCGCACAACTTGATCCGGCTGCCGAAACTGATGGGTCCACTATCGGAAAGGCTCGGGCAGCAGTGTGCCTGAGCGACGGGTGGAAGCCCGGGGAATGACTCCCAGGCACCCGCAAACCCCCATCAACACTACACAAACACTCGATTCAAACCGATTTCGATACAGCAAGAACACAAATCACAAGGAAACTCGCTGCAATGTCGCGAATTTCAACGAGTTCCTAGAGGGGGAAGGGACGCTGAATAACATAAGAGAACGTGACGCGCGCGAGCCGATTGTTGAAATCCAGGACGCGAATCATAAGCCGATCGCAGGAGCCCTTGTAATTTTTGCGCTGCCCGATTCCGGTGCGAGCGGCACATTTGTAAATGGTGCCAGGGTGTTGAGGGTTGAAACGGATGGCGCTGGCCGTGCGGCAGGTCAAGGGTTGACTCGCAACAAAATAGCAGGCAATTATCAAATTCGCGTCGAAGCCCAATACGACGGGCATACCGCCCAGGCTGCTATCCATCAGACCAATTCATTAGGAGTCAGAACGTCGTCGACTCAAAGGCCCAAACGTGCAAGCCACCGCCGAGCGGTCGTGCTCGGGCTGGCCGTCGCTTCCGCCGTTGGTATCGCGGTTCTTCTTTCTCGTGGAAAGCAGCACTCCTCGTACGGGTATTGAGAACGACTGAAGCGTTGAAAAATATTGATTCCAGGGGGCAGACAATCGATCGGTTTGATGTGGACGGTGTTCCTGCTCACGCCATTCCGAGGCGACGCCAGATCGAACCAAGCGCCTACAGACCGATCCCGGACCGAGGGTCAGCGAGACACCATCTCCACATTGTCTGTCCAGGAACTCCGTAACTCAGATCGAATATACAGTTTGTCAATCGAATCGGGAGGAAAGCACATGGCGTTCTACGACGTTCCTGTACTATCCCAGAGCACCCCAAGTCTTTGCTGGGAAGCTTTGCGCGCGGATAATGTGGCAGTGGCACCGCAAGAGCCTCGCGGCCTATACAGCCCACTCGGGCAAATACGCAACAAGAAAGACCGGCCTAACGGAACAGGAAATGGGTGTGTTCCATAAACAGTTGGGCATGCGCTCATTGAGCCAACCCAAGGGAGCAAACCTCCGGGATGCATTGACGTTCTCCCCCGTGGTTTTCACTGACATGAATCAGACCGGTGGTCATGCAATGGTAGTCGCGGGCTACAACGATGGAAAATACACTGTTGTAAACCCTGCTACGTTCACACGGTTGACTTCGACGATGGAGCGGAGGACTTTGCCGCCGAGAAATACACGCGAATGCCAAGTGAAGTCGAAGGGCCTCTCGGGTTGTATATCTGGTATTGGTAGCAGGCAATTCACATCGACAGACCGTCGTAAACAGCCATGGTCGGCTTCCTGCCGCCGAACTCGAAGCCCGACTCTCCATGCAGGCGTCAGCCTGCTTTTCCCGCCTTCGTCGCCGCTTCAATCTCGATCAGCTTGCCGCTCTTCACGTCGTAGACATACCCGTAGATTGGAATGGATCGGGGAACGAGCGGATGATTGCGAATCCGCGTCACATCATCGACGACCGCCTGCTTCTGATCGGCGATGGTGAGCCACTCGATGAACTCGCCGGCGCGTGAGCCCGGCCCTTTGCCCACGTCTTGAAAGCCGCTGGCGGTGAGGGCGGCGGTTTCAAGGCTGCTGCTCAGCAGGCCGCGCATGACTTCGTTGGTAAAGAACTCCATGCCGCAATCGGTATGGTGGATCACGAAGAATTCGCGCGTGCCGAGCAGCTTGTAACTGATGACCAGCGAGCGGATCGCATCGTCGCTCGCCCGGCCGCCGGCGTTGCGAATGACATGGGCATCGCCCTCCGCCAGCCCCGCGTACTTGGCCGGGTCCAGGCGCGCGTCCATGCAGGTGAGGACGGCGAAGTGACGGGCCGGCGGCAATGCCAGATTGGCCTTCTCGCCAAACGAGGCACTGTACTTCTGATTTGCTGCTAACACCTGTTCAACAATCGCGCTCATTGCTACCTCCGGTGGGGATCATGCAAAGGGTTCGTGGCTGACTTCGTTGGATTGGCCGGAGTGCGGATCGCGCCCCGAATCTCCTGAGGGACGAGGGCAGAAACGGTCGCCATGCTCCGATGGATTGGGAAATGGGTCAGGAAAGCAGCACTGCGGAAAGCTCTTCAGGCGGAGTGCGGTTGCTCACCCAATCAGGCGCGGGAGCGACAACAACAGCGAAGAGACGCAGTCAGCATGCGTACGAGGGTAATTGCAGTCTCGGCGAAGCGTCAATGCGCTTAAAACAATAGGCCGAGTCGGGGCATGTTGCCCTTAACGCAACGCGCGGTTTTCGACAAATGAGGACCCGCCCAAGTAAGCCCCTGGGCGAGTCCCCCTCTAGGTTTCATGTGCGGAAGCCCGTTACAAATGGTCCAACTCGTTCAATGGGGCTCAAGGCTTATACGTATTCGTGTACAGGATGTTGGTCACATAGTCCGAACTGTATCCGTGAAAGACGACCGCCGCCTGGCCCGCGCTGTCGACAGCGACGCCATCGGGCGTGCCTCCGCCTTCAAACGACGATCCCGCGGTTGCGGGCGCGTTCCACGGCTTGCCTGCTCCGGGTCGCGTGATGGCGCGCCAGGTAGTGGTCCCGCTTTGCAGCAACAGCGGGTAAAACGCAATGGCAGCTCCTGAAGAACTCATGGCGAAGTCGAAATAGCCCGGATCCTGGTCCGCGCCGGAAATGGTCACAGGCGAGCCCCACGTATTGGTGGTGAGATTGCCGTCGATGGCGGCGAGGGTGCTGAGCTGTAGGTTTCCCCATCCCACGATGGTCGCGTGTCCGGCCGAATCGCTGGCATAGATGCGGTTATCGCGGCCTGTCCCGGTGTAGTACTGGAACGTGGAGGTCGACACGACGACGACAGTTGAGCTCCATGCAGATCCGTGTCTGACCTTGGAGACGATATTGCCAGCTTGAATTGAGAGCACTCCCAGATCGCCCACTCCATCGGCCGCAAGCTGGCCAAAATGTTGAGTTGCGTCAGGCCCCAGCAGCGCTCCCGAATCTACCCAGTTCTGCGCCCCGGCGGCGCGGGTTGAGACATGCAGAACCCAGTTGGAGGTTTTGCACGTGCGAGAGCCGCAGACCGAATCGAAGCTTTCCCAGGCGACCGCCATTGACCCGTCGGGAGCCACAATGGCCCCGTCAAAACTGAGATGGGGAGCAGCCGCGATGGTCGCAGGAGCGCTCCAGGTGCCGCCCGTCGGACGCACGATGGCGACCACCGTGGACGACGTCGGACGGGCACCGCCGGTGCCCCAGGCGAGGCCTTCCACTCCACTGTCATTGATGACATAAAACTGGTTGACTCCATTGGTCGCGCGAGGCGGTCCCCAGCTTCCTCCGGCCAGCTTATCGACATAGGCCGCTCCAATGGTCGGACTTGTGTAGATGGCCGTGACGGTGCCGGACGCACTGCCGCGCACCGTGGGGTTTCCCGATGCCACGCCGATGTTTCCGGACAGGTCGACGGGCGTTGACCAGGGTTGGCCGAATGCGGC
Source organism: Terriglobales bacterium (assembly GCA_963788475.1). Taxonomy (GTDB): domain Bacteria; phylum Acidobacteriota; class Terriglobia; order Terriglobales; family Acidobacteriaceae; genus Telmatobacter. The sequence goes on along the minus strand of CAWBGO010000015.1, from coordinate 1,116,158 downwards.
GCTGCTGGCCCAGATTTCGTTAATCGCCGTGCCGTTCGGCGCTGCGTTCTGATACCAGACGCTGGTCATGTTGCCGGCACTGTCGAGCGCGATCGTTCCCGAATACGCATTGCTGGCGAGAGTGGCTTGTGTCGACCACGACCCTGCGGATGCACTGATAGCCGCACTCAGGGGTAGGACCAGCATCACGCTGGCGAGGCTCTTGTATTTCATCGCGTCTCCTTTCGGATAGCAAGCACGCGCAATTCGATTGCCGGGCTTGCCGGTTTATGAATCAGGAGACCAGCGTAAGACAGGCCCCCGGACCTTGGCCCTCCACGTTTGGTTCCGATTTCATGAATTTTCGCAATTGGTCCTGCGACGCGCGATCGGTGGCTCAAAAATCAAACGATGGCTCTGGGATTCGCCAACTTAGCAAATATAGGATTTCCGCTGATTTCTGCGAGCGTAAGGAATGAGAGTTCGGTGCTCAATCCGCCGCCCTTCTTCGTTACGCGAATGGAAACACCAGCCCGTGATCACGCTCCTTGCGCGCCAGCAACTTGAATGTAAAGTCTTGTAAAGCCATTGCCGATTTTTTCGGGGAGGCAGCTGGTCGACCCCGCAGCCCCGCGTTTTGCTGGCCTCTTTTCCCCTTGACCTGTCTATAACTATAGGGTTCAGGATAGGAATGGACGATGTTGACGGTGACCAAACTCGCCCGGCAGTGCGGTGTGAGCCGGACTGCCTTGCTGTACTACGAATCGATCGGTTTGATGGCCCCGCCCCAGCGCACGGGCGGCAACTATCGCTGTTATTCGGATGCCGATGCCGAGCGGCTGCGGGCGATTCGCGCCTATCGCCACGCTGGGCTGAAGCTCGAAGACATTCGCGCGATCCTGAAAGCGCAATCCGGCCATCGCCGCGGCGATGCCTCCCGAAGCGCTTCTGGGATCCTGAAACGGCGCCTGGTCGACCTGGACGCCGAGATTGAAGCGCTGCGCGCCCATCAGCACGCGATTCTGCAACTGCTGGGATCGAAGGCGCTGCGAAAGGCAGAGATGATTTCTAAAGAGAAGTGGGTTTCGATCATGCAATCGTGTGGGTTCAGTGACGAACAGATGCATCGCTGGCACGCTGAATTCGAGCGCTCCGCACCGGAAGAACACCAGGAGTTTCCTGGAGTTTCTGCACATTCCGGCCGCGGAGATCAAAACCATCCGCGATCAGAGCCGGACAGGTGCATAATCCGGGAATAGAGCTCAGGAGGGCGCATCGCAACGGCGCCCTCCGAAGCGACGATATTATCGCTGTTCGACATAGGTTTGCAGTAATGCAACAATAAGCGGCCAGCCGTCATTGCGGGCGCGCAGGCCTTCGCTCACCAGGCCGGAGTGGGTCACACGTACCGTGGTGAAGCCGTCTTTCTCTTCCAGGTCCCAGCGGACAAGGGTCTCCGGATAGTCTTCATGCTCGCGAATCCAGGTGTAGCTGAGAACGAGAGGCGGCTCGATGGTGCGGTACTCGCCATACACGGTGGAACCAGGCCCTTCAGCGCCTCGGCAATTGCCGGCAACCTGGATACGCCATTTGCCTCCGGGCTGCAGGTCGCACTCTGCTTGCACAATTTGAAACTTGCCCTCGGCTGCCCACCACTTCAATAATTCCTCGGGCCGGGTCAGGGCGCCAAAAATCCTTTCCGCCGAAGCCTTGATCGTAACTTCCTGAACAATCCTGTCGTCGCGCACGCTGATGGGACTCATGAATTCTCCTCCATGTATTTCTTGAGGCTTTGGATGGACTCGCTCCAGAACGTTTCGTAGTCATGCAGCCAGTCGTCGACCGCGCGCAGTGGGCTGGCATCCAGACTGCAGAGGCTTGTCGTGCCCTGCTTGCGCGTAACCACCAGGCCGGCCGAGTGCAAGAGCCGCAGGTGCTTCGAGATGGCCGGCCTGCTCATCCGGAAATTGCTCGCAATCTCCCCAACCGTGCGTCGCCCGCCGCGAAGGATCCCGAGGATTTCCCGGCGGGTGGGATCGGAAATGGCCCGGAAGACAGCGTCAGAATGCCTGATTTTTTGCGTAACCATACGGTTACTAATAACCGTAACCAAATGGTTTCCAATTGTCAAGAGTGTGCTGGCCGGCAGTGACGCGCTCGAGGCGCGCGATTATAATTTTCCCAACTTCAGAAATCACTCATCAGGGAAAGTTCAGTCCACTTTCTGGAACGGAATCTGTATGCCTGCATTGCCTCGTATTCTTCTCGCCGCGGCCTTGGTGTTGGCGGCGCCGCTCGTTCACGCCCAGGTGAAGGAATCGAAAATCGTCGATCAGCTCAAGAGTCTGCGGGCCGTGGCACCCGATCAAAAGGGCGCCGCGATCCTTAAGATCGCCGGCGACATCAACGCCCAGCCTGTCGGCCCTCAGAAGGTAAAACTCGCCGACAACCTCGTCCACCTGGTGACCGAGGGAGATCCCGGCCCCGAGCCTTTGCAGGCCGCTGCCGACACGCTCGCCAAGGCTCTGACTGAATCACCGGTCGCGCCCAAAAAAGACGAGATCCCGCCGCCCTACATGGACCTGGCCAAATTGGCCCGCTATGAAGGCGCGCAGATCAAGATGGATGACCCCCTGTACACCAGGGCCAGCCAGAAGCTGGTCGACGAGGAAGCGGAAATCCAGAAAGTGGATTTCACGCTGAGAGACCTGAAAGGCAAGAAAGTCACTCTATCGGAATTGCGCGGGAAGATTGTGTTGGTCAATTTCTGGGCGACCTGGTGTGCACCCTGCAGGCTGGAGATGACCGACCTGGATGTGATCTACAACTATTTCCAGGCTCAAGGGCTGGTGGTGCTCTCCATCACCGATGAAGATCTGCTCAAGGTCGGCCAGTATCTTTCGTCGGGGACCACCTATCGCCCCACCGTGTTATTCGATTCAGACCAAAAAGTACACAAGGAATTCCATGTCGATGGGATTCCGCGCACGTACCTGTTCGGCCGTGACGGAAAGCTTCTGGCAGTGGCTATCGACCAGCGCACCAGGCGCCAGCTGCTTCAGATGCTGGAGAAAACGGATCTGCATCCGTAAAGCCGGGCACGCAGGTCCTGGCGACTACGGTTGAGCCTTCATGAATGTAAACGCGTGCTGGTTGGCCGGGTGATCGGGGTAGGTGTTGGAGACTGTCACGGCTAGCTGGCCATTGTCGGGCTTGATGACGATGGCGGCCGTCCGCTTGGCGTCACTGCCGGACGCAGCGGTCCCAAGCTGCCAGGTGGCATGGGCCTGCTCGCCGTCTACGGTGGCTGCCTGAGTGCCCCAGTCGCACTGTAACTGGCCGCATTTGCCCCACGCATGCATCGTAAGACCCTGGCTGCCGCCGCTCGAGACTTCCAGCTTCTCCAGTCCGTTCTGCTCAACCGGTGTGGGGTTGGTCCATGTGCCGAGAAGTGCTTTGCCAGGGTTCGGGCGGAAGAGAAAAAAGGCCACAATCCCGAGGGCCAAGACAACGGCGACCCCGATTCCCAGCATGAGGGGGATGTTGGAAGGACTGCTCGCGCGGTCTTTTTGCGCGGGAGCGGTGGGTGGAGGCAACTGCACTGCCACTGTAGCGTGGACCGGAGCGTTGTCGGTAGCGGCCGAGGGCGCAACATAGCGGCCCAAGGCTGCGGTCAGCAACTGGACGTCGGAATTCCAGCGCGCGTGGGTGACTTCAACGCTGTTGCGAAAGGCAAGGTTTTTGAGGTTTTCGGGAAGATCCGTGGGCCGGGGCATCTTGGCATCGTGGACCAGAACCGGAATAACGGCGACGTCGCGAGCCAGAGCAGAGGCGATTTCAAGGCGGACAAAGTCGTTGGGATCATCAAGGCGACGGGTGCCATCGGCGTTCTTGATGGAGCACCACGCCGGGCCGATCATGGCCAGGAGCACGCCGCAGTGGGCCACGTTGTCATCAATTGCCTTGCGGAAATCCACGCCCGGGTTGATTCCTGCGACGTCCATGAAAACGGAGTCTTCGCCGAAAGAACGGACGAGATCGTCAAAGAGCCGGCCAGCTTCGCCTTCGGTGTCATCCCTGCGGTAACTGATAAAAATAGCGCGACCCATTGGCCTCTCGATCTAAAGATTCAGATGGATACGAACGATGCCAGAATAGGCGGAACGTGGGGCTGTGAGCAACCGCAATCCAAGTGAGGGGACCATGGACTCATAATCCCTTTGAGATTCAAATCGTGCGCCCACCATAAATCTAAGGTGCTTTGACTTGAGCTCCATTGGCTACTTGGATGTTGAACGGCGTGAACACCGGCGCATATTTTCCCTTGATGGTATAGCTGCCTGCCTGCAAAGCTTGCTTGTGGACGCCGCATTGGTAAGCAACGAGCTGTTCACCGCGAAAGATGTCCCAACAGTCATTTCCGGGCCAATTGAATTCGAATATCCCTCCCAGTTCGATTCTTGTTGTGAAGCCAGACTTGATCGTCACGTCGAACGGCGTGAACACCGGCGCGTACTTTCCCTTGATGGTATAGGTGCCTGCCTGCAATGCTTGCTTGTGGACGCCGCATTGGTAAGCAACGAGCTGTTCGCCGCGAAAGATGTCCCAGCAGTCATCTCCCGCCCAATTGAAGTCGAAGATCCCACCTAGTTGGATTCTTGTTGCGGAGCCAGACTTGATCGTCACGTCGAACGGCGTGAACACCGGCGCGTACTTTCCCTTGATGGTATAGCTGCCTGCCTGCAGTGCTTTCTTCTTACTGCCGCAGTCGTATTCAACGAGCTGTTCGCCGCGAAAGATGTCCCAACAGTCATCTCCCGCCCAATTGAAGTCGAGACCACCTGATGCGAGCCCATCGCCGGAACTGGAGCTTGCCGCTTGCGCGTCGGTCGGTTTAGCAATTTGACTATATTGAGGCACCGGCGACGAGGTGGGTCCCTCGGCAACCTGGCGCTCGGTCGGTTTTCCAACCTCTCTTTGATTCCGGCCATTCAAATAAAAAAGCAGTCCGGCAACCCCGGCGGCGATCAATATCGCCGCCACCGCAGCGAAGATCCGAAATCTCTTGAACGCTGCAAGCGCAGACGAAAGCCCGGTTTGGGCTTGGGCCCTGGTTGTTGTTTGTGCTGAAGCCCCCGCCTTGTGCTCGCCCAGGCCTAGCCGCTTGATCATCTCCTTGACATCGGATTCCCACGTGCTGTGGCCAAGCTCGAATCCATTGCGGTAAGCCAAATCCTTGAGGTCTTCAGGCAATCGCTCGGGAGTGGGCATTTGAACTCCCTGCAGAAGCACGGGAATCACGGGAATGTTGCGCTTGAGGGCGGCAGCGATTTCCTGACGAACAAGGTCTGTTGGATTCTCTAGTCGGCGATTTCCTGCAGCATCCTTGGCATCCATCCAACTCGGACCGATCAACGCGAGCATGAGGTCGCAGGAGCCGAGACGCTCCTGGAGAATCTGACGGAAGTCGCGTCCCAGGGAAATGCTGTCCACGTCCATGAATACTGAATCTTTGCCAATAAGATCCGCTAGTTGGATGTACAAAGCTCTGGCCTGACCTTCGGAGTCTCCCCTTCTGTAACTCACGAATATGGCGCTCATATGAGCCTCGCTATTCCAGACCAAATACCGCTGGGAGCGTTGGGAAATCCAAACGCATTGAACTCATCACTGTGTGAGCAGGGGTCTCCGCATGAAAATCTAGCCCGTTCCAAAAAAGGGAAAAAATCCGCCTTTTGCCGGCCCCTTACCACAAATTTGAGATTCGGAGAAAACGCACAGTTAACCCGGTACCACTGTAGTCGATTTTGTGTCTGCCACAGTACGTTTTCCCTAAGCGCGGGCGGGGGTCTTCTTAATCGACTATTTGGAGCCAAACAAGGAATAAAACTCGTAGTCCCTGCGCTTTCGTAGGGACGAAGGCAAGGACTGTTCGGAATTCTGCGATGAGCAAAAGCACCGAATATGCGTGCCCGGAATTGGTAGACTCGAACGGTGAGCTTCCGGGAATTTCTGGGGAATGCGGCAACCGTAACGCGGCTGCGGGAGAGCGTGCGCACCGGACACTTTCCGCAGTCTCTGCTTCTGGCAGGGCCGCGGGGCGCCGGAAAATACACGCTGGCCCTGATGCTGGCGCGGACGGTGAACTGCCTCAACCCGACGGAATCGGACGGGCTGCCTGATTTCTGCGGGCGTTGCCGCAACTGCGAACGGATCGGCGAGGCTGCCGACCTGGACGAACGCGTGGCCGAAGCCGTGGCGGCTCGGGAGGAGATGCGGGACGCCGACAAGCGGGAGACGCGGATCCTGATTCAAACCCACCCGGATGTGCTGATCGTGCCCCCCGACCCGCCCCAGTTGCTGATCAAAATGGGGCAGGTGCGGCAAGTGATTCATGTGGCCTACTATCGGCCCCCGGTTGAAGCGCGCCGGTCGTTCTCGATCTTCACCAGCTCCGCTTTCATGAAGGAGGCGGCCAACAGCCTGCTGAAGGTGCTGGAGGAGCCGCCGGCGCACACCTCTCTGATTCTGCTGACGGAGAATCTTCAGGAACTGCTGCCGACGATCCGTTCGCGAGCGATCACGTACCGGCTGGGCGCGCTGCCCGCAGCGGAACTTGAAGCCCTGCTGGCCACACGCCGGCCGGAGCTCAAACCGATGGACCGCGAACTCGCGGCGCGGCTGGCCGAGGGCGCCGTTGGACGGGCGTTGACCTTCGATCTAGGCATCTATCTGGCCAGCCGTCAGGATGCGCTTCTCATTTTGAAGACCGTGTTGCGCGAACCCGATTATTCGCAACTGTTTCAGGCCACGGAGCGGTACCGCGGCGGGGCCGATGGGCAGGAAAAAACCGTAAGCCTGCTGCGGGCGCTCGGAAGACTGCTCGAAGATCTGCTCCTGGTGGTCGCGGGAGCGTCACAGCTGGTGCGCAATATCGACCTGGTCCCGGAATTGGAGCGGATGGCGCACGGGCTGACGGCCGACTGGATCGACGGAGCGGCCAAAGCCCTGGTCGATGTCGAGCAGGGCATGAGGCGCAACCTGCTGCGCTCGCTGTCGCTGGATGCGATGGCGCTGAGCCTGGAAGGCCGCTGACCGTACCCGGAATCGGTACGATTGGGATTGCCCGCCGGCGGTACGCACGAATTTTACACAGCGAATTAGAGCAACTAGCGATAGAATCCAAGCATCTTTGCAGGTACAAGCAATCAAGGCGACTGGTCAACAGCACAGATTGCGCATTCTCTTTCCCGCGTGGCGGAGCCGTACCTGGTTTGTCTTTTAACGCGCTCTGCTGTCACTCCGTACGGTTTCGAACTTTGGAAGCGTCGCGGAGAAGCAGTTGCTGTCGGCGATCAGGAAACCGGTTGCGCAGGATGCCTCCATGGCAGTTACCGGGTCTTTTTTCCAACCGGGTGTTCGAGAAAGGACGGAACGGATGAGCGGCCAAGTGGTTATCCCTTCAGTTGTGGGTCGGACGAATGCGGCGACCCTCGGTTCGCCGGCTTTGCGCAAGCACCGCCATAACGGGCCCCCGTCTCCCTTCCGATTTCCGGCCCAGGCGCCCGACGGAGATATCGCGCAACGACAGGCAGAATTGTTTTACCTGCAAAAGCAAATTCAGTCGCAGACGCCGATGGTGATCGTGCTCGAAGACGGAGAACTGGTCGAGGGCCACATCGAATGGTATGACCGCTACACGCTCAAGGTGCGCGGCCGGGCAAAAACGCTCATCTACAAGTCGGCGATCAAATACATGTACAAGCTGGGTGAGGGCGGGCAGTAAGAGCGCCGGCGTTCTTGCGTCCCGGGAGAGTAACACTTCCCTTTCGGTTGCAATCCTCTTATTTCTCCGCCACGCTCTCTCCGCCCAGGACCTTGTGGGCGTGCGCAACCTCGGGTAGCTCGGCATCCGCGGCCGGCCACGCTTTGAGAAAGCTCTGATACCCCTCCCTCGCACCCGCCGCGTCTCCTGAAAGCTCTTTCACGCGGGCAACGCCGTAGAGGCCGAAGCCCGATTCCGGCCGCTCCTTCAGCGCCACTTCGTAGGCCGCCAGGGCCCCGGCAAAGTCTTTCGCCTTCACCAGCGCCGCAGCCTCGGTTTCGCCCACGGGCCGTATGTACATCGGCGGCTCGTGATAGCCGAGTTTCTTCTCTGCGAGGATTGCTTCACCGTACATTTTCTTGGCGTCGTCCAGCTTGCCTTGCCCGGCGAGAATTCCGGCCCGCAGTTCCAGCGACTGGATGCTCAGGCTTTTGAGTAGCGGCGCGCTCAAGGCATCCGGCATCACCGGCACCTTCGGCGGCTCGCGTTTTCGCGTCCTGCTTGTCTCTTGCCCTTGTCCTCGGTGGCTTTGGCGGCCGCTTCTTGCTTCTGACGCTGCTCGACCCGCCACAGTCTGGCATCCATGCGATCGCTGGCCGCCTGCGCCGCGGCCAGGTCGCCGGTCTCGAGCGCCTTCATACCGGTAGCGTAGTCGGTCAATTCGTCGGCCAGGGCGCGGAGGTTGGCGGTGTTGTCGCCCTCAAGAGTCGCCTGGCTCGCCATCGTCAGCACTGCATTCCAGTCGCCCACGCGCAGGGCCACCGGGAGGCGCAGGCTTACCCGCGAAACCTGGTCGCGCGCCGACCAGATGTAGAGAGAATCGGAGAGCTTGCCGCGCGCTGCGGCCAGGTGGTCGCTCAGCGCATTGGCGTCGGCCAGCCTTCCCTGTTCCATCAGGTTGGCGATGGCATACATCATGTTGTGCACATAGTTCCAGTCGTCGTCCGGACTCACGTGCTGTTCGCGCATGTACTTCTCGTCCGTATTCGTCGAGGCCGTGAACCACCGTTCCGCCTCGGGATAATTGCCCACCCGGTAGTAGATATGTCCCGGCATGTGAACCATGTGCCCCGAGGTGGGGGCCAGGCTGGCAAGCAGCGCAGCGCTGTTCAGGGCACGCTCGGGATGATTGCCAGGCTCGATCGCGTGAATCCAGTAATGATTGGCAGCGGAGTCATTCGGGTGATCGCCGAGCACGCCTTCAAGAATGGAAATGCACTCCTTCTGCCCGGCTTTGGGCTCGCCTGCATCGTCGTACCCGTCTCCCACGGATTCCGCCAGGAAGATCCGCGCCTGCGGATCGCTGGGATATTTCTTGACCAGCTTGCGATAGATCGCCGTTGCCGGAGCGTGGTCGTCGTCCTTGGCGGCGGATTCAGCCTGCGCGGCCTCGATGTAGAGTTTGTCGGAACCGCTGCCGTGGCTCTTCAACCTCCCGGCCTCGGCGAGCGCCGTTTTCGCAAACGCCCAGGCGGGACTGTGGTGTAAACCCTCGGCCTGGGCCAGGCCCCACCGGCACATCGCACACCGCGGATCGACTCGAATGCTTTGCTCAAACGCCTTCTGCGATTCGTATTCCCAGAAATCGTGCAGCAGGTTCAGCCCCTGGTCAAACCAGGCCTGCGCCTCCGGGGTGGCCTTGATCGTGATGTGGCTGTTGCCAATGCCCTCCATTTTGACCGGGACAGGAAGCTGTTCCGGAGGCGGGACGGGCTGCATATCGGCCATAGAATGCGGGGTCTGCGAGGAAGCCGCGCTTCCGGAAATCAGTCCGGCGACGAGAAGCGCGGAAATTAGTATGAAGGGGAACCGGGGAATTTGTTGCGACGTAGTTTTACAGCCACGCATGTTCGCGAATATAGCGCAACGAAACCGCTCCGCACACGCAAAAACTGCCCTTGGTTCGTCGCGACCGATTCAGGAAATCTCGCCTTGTTTGAGTTGGTCCAACTGGAGCTTGTTCCGAACAACGTCGTCATCGGGCGCGCTAACGCAGTTTCAGAAGACCGATGCCCCGGCAACCACTGCCCCTGGACCTGCGTCTTAGGGGTGGAACGAAAATGGAGGAAAAATGGCTTCCAAATTGAATGGAAAGAAGATCGCGATTCTGGCTACAGACGGCTTCGAGCAGGTCGAACTCATGGAACCTCGTAAAGCCCTGGACGGTGCGGGCGCGACCACGGAGGTGATCTCACCTAAAAGCGGAGAAATCAAGGGATGGAACTTAAAAGAGTGGGGCGACACGGTAAAGGTGGACAAAACGCTCGATGACGCCAACCCCAACGAATACGACGCGCTGGTCCTGCCAGGAGGCGTGATCAATCCCGATCACCTGCGCATGGAGCCCAAAGCAGTGAACTTCGTGCGCCAGTTCGTATCGACGGGAAAACCGGTGGCTGCTATATGCCACGGCCCGTGGACGCTTGTCGAGGCAGACGCGGTAAGGGGCAGAGAGGTGACGTCATGGCCCTCGCTCAAGACCGACCTGAAGAATGCCGGTGCCAGCTGGGTCGACCAGGAAGTCGTCAAGGATGGGCAGTTCATTTTCAGCCGCAAGCCCGACGATCTTCCAGCATTTAACAAGACGTTGATTGAGGCAATTAGCTCGGGCGTCCGCCAACACGCAGCGGCATAGGACAGCAATGGGCTGTTGGCTTTAGCTTATGGCCTTCGCTCATCGGGGTGGGGCAGATCCATGGTCCCCCACCCTGGCGAGCGCGCTCTGTTTCCCGCCCAGTCTCAGCCGGGGTTCCCTAGACCGGGTATTTCTCCAGGTCAATGCATTTTTTAGCCACGGCGCGGCTCAAGGCCACCGTATCGGACGGGCTCGATCGGGCCAGACGGCGAAGGATGGCGAGTTGGGTGCGCAGTTCATCTCCCTCCGCGCAGGCTGCCAGTATCCTGCGGGCAGCCTGTTCGGCGAATCCCAGCGTTTCGTCTGCCAGCAGGCCAGTCATGGCTGTGGCGACTTCGGCCGAACCCTTGCCCGAGCCGGCCAGTTTCCGGGCCCGCATCAATGCCGAGTCCAACGCGTACACCTGGCTGATGATGTCGGCAAGATCGGCCATGATCTCCTGCTGCTCCTGCAGTGCGGCCAGGAAGCGCTGGCTGGCGACCCCGGCGGCAAACAACCCGATCTTCCGGGAGGCCGCGAGCACTTCGGCCTCGCGTCCGAGCACCTCGCTTTGGTCCCCGCTTCCGTCCATCGAGGGCGGCTGCGTAACTTCGTCCATGAGGCTGCGGATGGCCTTCAAAAGAGGAAGCTCGCCGGCCGCGGCTCGCTTCATCAACCACCCGGTGATGATGAGACGATTGATCTCGTTCGTTCCCTCAAAGATTCGGTTGATGCGCGCGTCGCGATAAAACCGTTCCGCAGGGTACTCCTCGACATAGCCGTAGCCGCCCATGACAGCGACATATTCGTCGGCGATGTAGCTGATCATCTCCGACCCGTAAACCTTCAGGATGGAGCACTCAACCGCATACTCCTCGATGCGGCGCTGGATTTCACGCGGATCCTTTGCCTGTTCGGGCCCCAGGTGGGAGAGGGCGGCGTCGATCATCCCCACCGTCCGATACGCCATGCTTTCGGCTGCATACAGCCGGGCCGCGCTCAGGGCAATCTTGCGCTGGATAAGTCCAAACTCAGCGATTGATTTGCCAAAGGCCTTGCGCTCTTTGGCATAGCGAATCATGGCCGCCAGGGCATGGCGGGAACCGCCCACGCAGGCCACACCGAGCTTGAAGCGCCCCACGTTCAGAACGTTGAAGGCAATGTGATGGCCCTTGCCCTCGACGCCCAGCAGGTTCTCGGCCGGGACCCGGCAGTTGTCCAGCACCAGCGGGCAGGTCGATGACCCGCGAATGCCCAGCTTGTGCTCTTCGGCCCCGACCTTGACACCCGGAAAGGTTCTTTCCACCAGAAACGCTGAAAATTTCGCGCCGTCGATCTTGGCGAAAACGGTGTACAGGTCCGCGAAGCCGCAGTTGGTGATCCACATCTTTTCGCCATTAAGGATGTAGTGGCTCCCATCGTCCGAGAGGATTGCTCGGGTGCGGACGTTCATAGCATCCGAGCCCGAACTGGCTTCAGAAAGCGCGTAAGCCGCGCACCACTCGCCGCTGGCCAGCCGGGGCAGGTACTTCTTCTTTTGTTCCTCGGTGCCATACCAGACCAGAGGGAGAGTGCCGATTCCGGTCTGGGCTCCAAATGCTGTCGAAAAGCTGGCCAGCACCGCGATATTGTCCGTCACCACGGTGGACGTGATCTTATCCATCCCCATCCCGCCGTAATCTTCCGGGATTTCGACCGATGTGAATCCCAGCCCCGCAGCCTTTTCGAGCAGGCCGCGCATGACGCCCGGTTCTTTGGCTTCGACCGCGTCCTCGAGCGGCAGAATCTCCTCACGGGCAAACTGGGCGGCGGTGGCGCCGATCTGGCGCTGCTCCGGGCTCAGGTCCTCGGGCGTGAAGACCTCCTGGGGTGTGCGGGGCTCAATAAGGAAGCTTCCGCCCCGGGCGGCGGCAATAGGCGAAACGGCGACAGTCGACATCCTGTTTCTCCTGACTGGGACGAGAATAGGTGAGATGACGGCCAAGAGCAACCAGGGACCATGGAAGCAAGCGCTTTGTGGATTCTGAATCATAGAGATCCGCCACATTCCAGGCTGATTGGGCTGTTGGAGGTTCCGAAGACACACCCATTTCGATGCACGATTAAACACAGCGCTCGAACCGAATCTCTCGTGTGACACGCACCCAACTTCTACGCCGTGCGCACGCCATCTTCGGTCTGAACTGTCGCGGTTGCATTCGCTTACAATGACACTTAGCCGATCCTGGGAGGCTTGCCCTGTTCGCCGTGCCGCTTTGCTGGTTGTCGATCACCGTCGCCCCGCTCCACGCAATGGCATTCGCGCAGCCGAACAGCCTAAGACACCAGATGAAGACGTGGTTCAGCGACCCATTTTCAATGGTGCACCACTACTGGAACTGGTTTGACGCGGCCCTGCTGTTTCCTTATTTCCTGGTCATGATCGTGCTGGCGGTGTATGGAATCCACCGCTACACGATGTGCTGGTACTACTTCAAATATCGCAAGCGGCATAACCCCAACCCTATCCGGCATTTTGACGAACTGCCAAACGTGACGGTACAACTGCCCATCTTCAACGAGCAGTTCGTGATCGACCGCCTGATTGAAGCCGTGTGCGCGATGGAATATCCGCGCGAAAAGCTAGAAATCCAGGTTCTGGACGACTCGACCGACGAAACGACGGAAGTGGCTTCCTCGATTGTCGAGCGCTATGCAGCGCTGGGCCACCCCATTGTCTACATCCACCGCACCAATCGGCACGGCTTCAAGGCCGGTGCCCTGGACGCGGGACTCCAAGCTGGCAAAGGGCGAGTTCGTCGCCATCTTCGACGCGGACTTTGTGCCGCCGCCCGACTGGCTCATGAGGGTCATCCACCACTTCGCGGAGCCCGGGATCGGGATGGTACAAACCCGCTGGACGCACCTCAATCGCGATTACAGCCTGCTTACGCAGATCGAAGCGATCCTTCTGGACGGGCACTTCGTCCTTGAACACGGATCCCGGGCGAGGGCGCACCAATTCTTCAACTTCAACGGCACCGCCGGGATGTGGCGGCGCCAGGCCATAACCGACGCGGGCGGCTGGCAGCACGACACCCTCACCGAGGACACCGACCTCAGCTACCGCTCGCAGATGGCCGGTTGGAAATTCAAGTATTTGCCGGAGATCGAGTGCCCGGCCGAACTGCCCATCGAGATGACAGCGTTCAAGACCCAGCAGGCGCGTTGGGCCAAGGGACTCATTCAGACCAGCAAAAAGGTTCTGCCCATGATGTTCCGGTCCGATGTGCCGCGTCGGATCAAAATTGAGGCTGTCTATCACCTGACCGCCAACATCAGCTATCCCCTGATGATTGTCATGACGGCGCTATTGATCCCGTGCATGATTGTGCGCTTCTACCAGGGCTGGTTCCAGATGCTGCTCATTGATGTACCGCTGTTCACTGCATCGAGCTTGTCGATCGCGGTGTTCTACCTGATGAGCCAGCGGGTGCTGTTTCCGAAGACCTGGATGAAGACCTTCCTGTACCTGCCTTTCCTGATGGCTCTCGGAATCGGCCTCACCGTGACGAACACCAAGGCCGTAATGGAGGCATTGTTTGGCATTAAGAGCGCCTTCGCCCGCACTCCGAAGTATCGGGCCACCAAGAAGGGCGAAAAGACCCACGCCGCCAAGTATCGCAAGCGCCTCAAGCTCACTCCCTGGATCGAGCTGTTCATTGGCGCCTACTTCTTTCTGGCGATCATTTATTGCTTCTCCAACCACAACTATTTCACCGCGCCGTTCCTGATCCTGTTCGTCATCGGCTACTGGTATACCGGCCTGATGAGCCTGCTGCAAGGACGGTTCGAGCGGTGGCGCGGCGGAGCCAATACAGACGAGTCAAGCCCCAAGCCGTTCCCTGTGGGCGTCTAAGTAGCCCGTGGAAGAATCCGCGCCGCAACCCGGAGTCTCCGTTCCCCTCCGCTACAATAGACACAAGCGCCTGCCGATCCAGTGAGTGGAACCCTGGTCCGCCAGGCGCATCAGAGTATTATGCTGGCCAAGACTCTTTCTGAAGCTCTCACCTTTGACGACGTCCTGCTGGTGCCGGCGTACAGCGAAATAGTGCCCACGCAGGTAAGCACCCAGACGCAGCTCACCCGCGACATCACGCTGAATACACCGTTGCTCTCTTCGGCCATGGACACGGTCACAGAATCGCGCATGGCCATCGCCATGGCGCAGCAGGGCGGCATCGGTATCGTCCACCGCAACCTGAACATCGAAGCCCAGGCCGGCGAGATCGACAAGGTGAAGCGATCGGAGAGCGGCATGATCGTGGACCCGGTCACCATCGGGCCGGACCAGATGATCGGTGACGCTCTCGAAGTGATGCGCCGCTATCGGATTTCCGGTGTGCCGGTCACGCAGGGCCTGAAGCTGGTTGGCATTCTCACCAACCGCGATCTGCGCTTTGAAACCCGCACCGATATCCCCATCAGCGCAGTCATGACCAAGAAGAACCTCATCACGGTTCCGGTCGGCACAACGCTCGAAGAGGCGGAGCAGATCCTCCACGAACACCGCGTAGAGAAGCTCCTGGTGGTCAACGACGAGTACGAGTTGAAGGGCCTGATCACCGTCAAGGACATCCAGAAGAAGCTGAAGTACCCCAACGCCAGCAAAGACGAAAAGGGCCGCCTCCGCGTCGGCGGAGCTATCGGCGCCACCGGGGACTTTCTGGAGCGTGCTGCGGAGCTTGTGAAAGCACGCATAGACGTGCTGGCTATCGACTCGGCGCACGGCCACTCATCGCGTGTGCTCGAAGCAGTCCGCGAAGTGAAGAAGCGCTTCCCCGGGGTGGCTCTGGTAGCCGGCAACGTGGCGACGTACGAGGGCGCAATGGCGCTCATCGACGCGGGCGCGGACGCCATCAAAGTAGGCATCGGACCCGGGTCCATCTGCACTACGCGCATGGTCACCGGCGCCGGAATGCCGCAGATCACAGCCATCGCCGAGGCCTGGCGCGCCGCGCGCGAACGGGACATCCCGGTGATTGCCGACGGCGGCATCAAGTATTCCGGCGAGGTTACAAAGGCTATCGCGGCGGGAGCCAGTTCGGTCATGATTGGCTCGCTCTTCGCGGGGGTCGACGAGAGCCCCGGCGAAACCATTCTTTATCAGGGCCGGAGCTTCAAGAGCTATCGCGGCATGGGTTCACTCAGCGCCATGAGCCAGGGCGGGGGCGAACGCTATTTTCAGAGCACCTCCGATCTGGCAATATCTGAATCGGGCGGTGAAGGCGTGGTTCAGCGCGAGCGCAATGGCCAGAATCGCCTGGCCAAGTACGTACCCGAAGGCATCGAAGGCCGCGTGCCGTACCGCGGGCCTCTCGAATCGATGGTTTACCAGCTAGTGGGCGGTCTGCGCTCCGGCATGGGTTATCTGGGCTGCAGCACCATCCGTGAGCTTCAAGAGAACGGGACGTTCGTGCGCATTTCCGGCGCCGGCCTTCGGGAGAGCCACGTACACGACGTCATCATCACCCGCGAGGCTCCCAACTATCATGTGGAATGATCGGCGCCGCTGGGTGTTCTGGGTAAGAACCTGGCTGCCAGTCGCTCTCGGAATTGCCATGATTGTGGTGGAGTCCACTGAATGGATGGGGGCGGACCACACTAGCAGCCCTTTGCGTGCGCTATACGAGGCCATCTTCGGACACGTATCCGCCCGCCGCTGGGCGATCATCCATCACTATATTCGTAAGTCGGGCCACTTTATCGGGTACGGCCTGATCGGACTGGCATGGCTGCGCGCTTGGTGGATGACGCTTCCCCACTCACGCTTCCTGACCGACGCCATGCTTGCCCTGCTGGGAACAGCGCTCGTCGCCATCGGCGACGAGTATCACCAGTCCTTTCTATCCAACCGGACCTCGTCGCCCTGGGATGTGCTGATCGATTGCGCGGGAGCGATCACCCTGCAGTTGGTGGTCTACATCTTCATGCGGATAAGCAGGCCGAAACGGCTCGCTCGCGCCGCGTAGGTGGGACCGACCGAAGAGCTTCAACGCCACCTGCGAAACGCGACACATCGGTTCGTGGTTACAACTCGATCTTGACCGGCCAGCTCTTCCAGATGTCGGCGCAGTAGTCGCGTATGCTGCGGTCGGACGAGAACTTGCCGATCCGGGCGACATTCAGCATCGACATGCGCGTCCAGCGATCACGGTCGCCATAGGCGGCGCTGACCCTATCCTGGCAGTCGATGTAGGACTGGTAATCGGCAAGCAACATGTAGTCGTCGCGCGTCAGCAGCGATTGGAGAAGTGGCTCGAACAGAGTCCGGTCGCCGTGGGAAAACTCGCCATTCGCGAGAGAGTCCAGCACTTCCCGAAGTTTGGGGTTGGCTTCGTAATAAGACCGCGGATTGTACCCTTCAGCCTTCTTCTGCACGACCTCGGGCGTTGTCAGTCCGAAGAGGAAGAAATTGTCCTCTCCCACCTCTTCGCGAATCTCGACATTGGCGCCGTCGAGCGTACCGATGGTCAGTGCGCCGTTCATGGCAAATTTCATATTTCCGGTGCCGGATGCCTCCTTGCCGGCCAGCGAAATCTGTTCGGACAGATCCGCGGCTGGATAGACCCGGTGCCCCAGTTTGACGTTGAAGTCGGGAAGGAACACGACCTTGATGCGGTCACGCACCAGCGGATCGCCATGCACCACCGCAGCCACGGAATGAATCAGCTTGATGATCAATTTGGCCATGCGATAACCCGGCGCAGCCTTGCCGCCAAAAATAAATGTGCGCGGCTGCATTTCGGCGTCGGGGTTGTGCTGGATGCGCTTATAGAGCGTAAGAATATGCAGCACCTGCAGGTGCTGGCGCTTGTACTCGTGCATCCGTTTCACCAGCACATCGAACATTGAAGCCGGATCCACTTTGATAGCGAGCTGATCGTACGCATACGCGGCGAGGAGTTCTTTATTGTGGCGCTTGATGGCATGCCACTCCTGAGCCAATTCGGGATCCCCGATCATGGGCTCGAGACGCCGAAGCTTCTCCAGGTCATGAATCCATCCGGGGCCCAGGCGCGCCGTCAGAAGCTGGGTGAGACGCGGATTGCACAGCACCATCCAGCGGCGCGGCGTCACGCCGTTGGTCTTGTTGCTGAATTTTTCCGGTGTGAGGTCGTAAAAGTCGTGGAGAACGTTCTTCTTCAGCAATTCCGTGTGCAGCTCCGCCACGCCGTTGATGGCGTGGCTGCCCAGCGATGCCAGGTGTGCCATGCGCACGTAGCGCTCGCCATCTTCATTGATCAGCGACAGGCGTCGCACCCGGTCGTTATCGCCGGGAAATTTGGCACGCACGTTGTCGAGGTGGCGGCGGTTGATCTCATCGATGATTTCCAGATGACGCGGCAGGAGGGAACCGAACATGCCGTGGGGCCACTGCTCCAGCGCCTCCGGCAGCAGGGTGTGATTGGTATAGGAAAGCGTCCGCGTCGTCGTGCTCCACGCCGTGTCCCAATTGAGTCCATGCTCGTCCACCAGCAGTCGCATCAACTCGGCAACAGCGATAGCGGGATGGGTGTCATTCATCTGCACGGCGAAAGAGCGGTACAGATCTGCCAGTGGCCGGTTTGCGTGGGTCTGGATTTGCAGGATGTGCTGCAACGAGCAGGAGACAAAGAAGAACTGCTGCTCCAGCCTTAACTGCTTGCCCTGAATCTCTTCGTCGTTGGGATAAAGGATCTTGGAAATGTTCTCCGACGATACCTTGTCGGCCACGGCGCCGAAGAAATTGCCGGTGTTGAAGGTCTCAAAGTCGAACGATTCTACGGCGGCTGCCGACCATAGGCGCATGGTGTTCGCAGTATTGGTGCGATAGCCGAGAATGGGCGTATCGTGGGGAATGCCGCGCACCAGTTTTTCCGGTACCCAGCGCACCCGGTAATGGCCCTCGCCGTCGGCATATCTCTCGGTGCGGCCGCCGAATTTTACTTCGAACACATCTTCGGGCCGCTCGATGGCCCAGGGATTGCCGAGCCGGAGCCACTTATCGGTGGTTTCCACCTGCCAACCGTCCCGAATCACCTGGTCAAAGATGCCGTACTCGTAGTAGATGCCGTAGCCGATGGCCGGAATGTCGAGGGTTGCCAGCGAATCCATGAAGCACGAAGCCAGCCGGCCCAGTCCGCCGTTGCCCAGCCCCGGCTCCTCCTCCTGTTCAATCAGCGCATCGAGGCTGAGGTCGAGCGAACGCATCGCCTCCTCGGCCTCTTCGTAGATCCCGAGATTGATCAGGTTGTTGGCGAGATGAGGTCCGGTGAGAAACTCCGCAGAGAGATAGCAGACGACCCGCGCGTCCTGGGCCCGGTAGTTGCGGACTGTCCGGATCCATCGCTCCACCAACCGATCGCGCACGGTGTGCGCCAGCGCCATGTACAAATCGTTCAGCGTGGCCCGCTCGCGATAGCGGCCTTGGACGAAAAACAGGTTGTCGAGGAAGGAGCTTGCGAAAGCCTCGACTCCGGGAGCCGTTCGCTTGCTCTTCAGAGATTCGCCCGTCGTCACGCCGGGAATTACGCTGTCACTCATGGTCTACCTCGCCTTTTTGGGCAATGAATTAGTCGCGATGAATTAACCATCCCAAGATACGCCGCTTCAGCAGCGGAGTGTTGAAGAACTGGTCAAATCAAGGCAAGGGAGTCCTGGCGCAATTTTTTGAAGATGCGGACGCTGGGGACAAGTGATCTGCCCAGGTGATCAATGGCTGATTTGCACAGGTATCGGGGCTAGATATTCGTCTTTTATTCGCCTATTCTGGTTTCCATGTTTCACCCTCCCGAAGAACGGACCTGGGATTACGTGATCTCCTGCAAGCAATGCCGGCGGAACATTCCTGCCCCGGTGGAAACCATGCCTGATCAGTACTTCGTTGCAGTTTGCCCGCTCTGCGGAGCACGTCGGAATTACCTGCCCGCCGAGTTGTTCCAGGGGCGGCTGGCTTATGAATTGATCCGGAAGCGGTCGATCCTTTACTGACAGCAGGGCCGGTGCGCACTGTTCTATACTTGCCGTCAAACTGCTCAAACAACTGAGCCATACCCGATTGAAGCCGGAACGGCGCGCATTTTCGCGCCATTCCGATCTCTGTACCCGCGGATCATCGTCCGCCGAGCACGGCAAACCACCTCTGGCGCTCCAGCGAAAAGAGGGAGGGGAGACAAGAATGAGATTCATATTTCGCTGGACCACGTTGCCGGCAATCCTGGCTTTCGGATTTACCGGGCTGCAGATGGCGTCTCAGGATTTCAACCTGACGGTGGGCAAACACGAGGTAATCGAATCCAAAATCCTCGGCGAGAAAAGAGATATCCTCGTCGCGCTGCCGCGCCAATCGAAGCCGAACCTTCCGCTGCTGGTGGTGCTCGACGGAGAATGGAGCTTCACCAAGCTTGCGGTGATTGTGGATCATCTCGTTTCCAGCGGCCGTCTGCCTCCGATGGTGGTGGCGGGTGTCGTCAACACCGACCGTGGCCGGGACCTGACTCCCACCTTCGAGGGCGGTGCGTTTGCGGCTGGACCGTCAGACAAGTTCCTTTCATTTCTCGCCGACGAACTGATCCCCGAGCTGGCCTCCGAATATCGAATTGGGAAGTACCGGATCCTTGCTGGTCATTCCAATGCCGGGATGTTTTCGCTGTATGCGTTCATTCGCCGGCCGGAGGTTTTTCAGGCAAACATTGCGCTCAGCCCCAGCTTCGGATTTGACGATCGTTTCGTGGCCGAGCTCAGCCGTGCTCTTGCCAAGCCCTCCCCGACGCCCCGCTTCGTTTTTGTTGGCTTCGGAGGAGATGAAGAACCAGACATTGCCGTGGGCGCGATGCGCTTCGCGACGACGTTTGAAGGCACTCCGAGCGCGAATGTCGAACACCACTACGAAGTATTTCCCGGTGAGACCCACGGTTCGGTGGCCCTGCGCGCCTATTACCGGGGTCTGGAACTTCTTGGCCAGACAGACGCGCCTGTTTCGTTTGGTCCAGCTCGCTATTTGAGCGAACCCCAACGACGGCGCCAGGCCTGGGTTCGGCGCTTTGGTTCGTCCTTTCAGGACGACACTCTGCCAAAGTTCTCTGTCGCGCTTCCCATGCTTGACGGGCTTTCGGCGGGCAGCAACCTCGCTCCCTTATGGGAACAGCTTCGAACTCAGTATGCGGACGACTTCCGATTCGACGCGGTCGAGCGCCAGAATCTGATCGCATCTCTCACGGCCCGCGGGCGCAGCGATGACGCGGCGCGTCTGCGGGCGCTGCCCGAATTCGCAGATGCCGGCCTGATCGGAAACAACTATGGAAATGGCGTAGACCTCCAATCGGGGCTAGCGGCTTACCTGCTGCTGCAGGGGTCGGCTGTGGATCTCTGCCATCCGAACGCAGCCGCAGTTATTCATGGAGCCATTCCCGCTCCGGATCGCAAGGGAAAAGAGAACAAGGCTTTCCGCTTTAATGGACAGGGCTCCTTTATCGAGTTTCCCAAAAACGTGGACTACAACACAGCCGGTTCCATCAGCGTGGTCGCGTGGGTCCGGCCGCACAGCCCCGCGGCATACAGCGCCTGGGTCTCGTACGTGGGTCCGCGGTGGGGCTCGCAATGGCGCCTTGGATTCGGGCCCAACCCTTCCGCCCAATGGGGCGCGACCACGTTTGGGACCCGGTGGACTGATTATTGGGTCAACGGCGATGGATTGCCCGTGGACCAATGGGTCCATACGGCTGCAGTGTTTGATCAGACGCTCGGCGAACTGCACCTCTATCTCAATGGCCGCGAGGTGCAGACTGCCTACGACCTGATTCCGTGGGGCGCCAGCGATGGGCCGCTGCTGATCGGAGCGCAGCGGGATGATGGAGTGTATTTCAACGGCGATGTGGGAGAGGTGCGCGTGTATCGACGTGCGCTGAACGGCGCAGAAGTGGAAGCGCTGAGCGAAGCAGATACCGATTCGCGAAGCCCGGGCGGGCCGGGAACGGAAACAGCGTGTGCGGCAGGAGCGGGCAAATAAGCGAGTGGGACGGCAGACGGAAGCGCAGCTGGCTATTCTTTCTTGATCCTCTCGCCGAAGGTAATCCAGAACCCATTGCAATCGCGGATGATGAACTCGCGCGCGCCATAGAACGTTTCATGGAGATCCTCGACGAGTTCGATTTTTCCGTCAAGGCTGCGCCTCAAGCCTCCAACATCATCGACGTGCGTATAAAGGTCGAATTCGCGTCGTGGCGCGGAACTCGGTTGTCCGCCGGCGCTCAACATGATTTCGCTTTGTCCCAGGCGCAACAACGCCCAATCGATCTCGCCCTTATCACCCTCGCGGTTTACGTTGCGGATTTCGAAACCGATCGACGCGTACCACTGCGCCGTAGCGATCACGTCGGGAACGCGAATCATCGACAATTCGTTCCGGCATCGCTGGCCTCCCGGAGTCGGGGAAATCGTAGCACCCGGCCCACGCCGGTCAGAACAAAACGGGCACCCGTCAGAGCGGATGCCCGTTGTTGCCTTCCAGGTTGATCAGTCCGGAATGGAGAAGCGGCCGCTTAGGCGCCCTCTTCGCCGCCCTTGCCTTCCTGTTCCTTGTTCGCTTCCTCGAGCTGGGCTTCGAGCTTCTTGCGCTTTTCGGCCTTGACCTCTTCACGCTTTTTGGCCTTCGCTTCAAGTTGCTTTTCGGCACCCAACAGTTCGATGAATGCCTTCTCGCCGCCGTCGCCCTTACGGAAGCCGGTGCGGACAATACGCAGGTAGCCGCCCTGGCGGTCGCCATACCGGGGCGCAACGGTTTCAAATAGCCTCGAGACAGCCGTATCCGTCTGCAGGAAGCTGAGCGCCTGGCGGCGGGAGTGCAGATCGCCCTTTTTGCCGAGGGTGATCATCTTTTCGACATGCGGGCGAACGGCCTTGGCCTTGGCCACGGTCGTCTCCACGCGGTCTTCCACGATGACGGACGTGACCAGATTGCGCAACAGAGCGCGGCGATGGCTGGTGTTGCGTCCGAGCTTGAATCCTGCATTGCGATGGCGCATGGGTGTTACTCTCTTTCGAAATTTTCTCTGGCGGGAACCCAGGTCTCAAACGAGAGACCTGGGGCACCCAGTATCGTTCTGTCCCGAGGCTCTTAAAAATTCTCGGTCTCTGTCGGCAGCTGGAGGTCGACCGAATCCAGCGGCTCGTCTTCTTCGTCGTAACGGTTGTAGCTGGCAGCCAGCGCGGCGGCGGGCGGAATGCTGGTCGGCCCGGGCACGGCGTTGCCGCTTTCATCGATCTTCATGCCAAGCGAAAGGCCCATCTGGGCAAGAATTTCCTTGATCTCGTTGAGGCTCTTGCGGCCGAAGTTCTTGGTCTTGAGCATTTCGGCTTCGGTCTTCTGCACCAGCTCGCCAATGGTCTGAATGTTGGCGTTCTTGAGACAGTTGTAGCTGCGGACCGACAGTTCCAACTCTTCGACCGAGCGATTGAGATTGTCGTTGCGCAGTAGGATACGTCCTTCTTCGCCGCGCGCCTCAGCCTCGATTTCCTCTTCGAAGTTGATGAAGATGTTCATGTGGTCCTTGAGAAGCTTGGCGGCCAGGCCGACAGCATCGGCGGGCAGGACAGCCCCGTTGGTCCACACTTCCAGGGTCAGCTTGTCATAGTCGGTGATCTGTCCGAGACGGGCAGCATCGACCACATAATTGACGCGGCGCACCGGCGAATGGACCGAATCGACGGGAATGAAGCCCAGGCCCAGATCGGCGTCAAAATTCTTGTCGGCGGAAACGTAGCCGCGCCCGCGCTTCAGGCGCATTTCCATTTCCAGCTTGCCGCCTTCGGAAACCGTGGCGATGTACACATTCTTGTCGAGGATCTCGACGTCGCCATCGGCTTCAATCATGCCGGAGGTGACCACGCCTGGCTGGTCAGCGCGCAGATACAGCGCCTTGGGGCCTTCGCCCGCGAGCTTGAAAGGAACCTGCTTGAGGTTCAGGATGATGTCGGTCGCGTCTTCGACCACGCCGGCGATGGACTGGAACTCGTGCAGCACGCCCTCAATACGGATTGCGGTGACGGCGGCGCCTTCGATCGAGCTAAGCAGGGTGCGGCGCAGGGCGTTGCCGATGGTGGTGCCAAAACCCCGTTCAAAGGGCTGGGCGCTGAACTTGCCGTAGGTTTCGGTCAGCGACTCGGCATCCACTGCGAGGCGCTTCGGTTTCTGGAATCCTCTCCACAACATATCTTTGTCTCTTTTCCCGCGCGGCAGGTACGTCGCGATGCATTTTGCGGCGGCCGCGCAAGTTCTCCTTCGGTTGAAATGCAGGAACTAAGGGACTAGGGACATAGGGACCAGCAGTGAGATGCTTAGTCCCTAGTTCCTACGTCCCTCAGTCCCTGTGGTCCTTACTTGCTGTACAACTCTACGATCAGCTGCTCATTGATGGGCAGGTTCACGTCCTTGCGTGCAGGCAGCGACAGAACGCGGCCGGACATACCTTCAAAGTTCGCTTCGAGCCACACCGGGACGGGGTTCTGGGCGGCGTACTGGGTGCCCTGCTCGATGATGACGTGCTTCTTGGCTTCATCGCGGATGGCGATCTCATCTCCGACATTCACCTGGAAGGAAGGAATGTTCACCTTCCTGCCGTTCACCTGCACATGCCCGTGGCGGACGACCTGGCGGGCCTGGCGGCGCGAGATGGCGAAGCCCAGCCGGTAGGCAACGTTGTCCAGGCGGCGCTCCAGTTGCTGGATCAGCAGTTCGCCGGTAACGCCGGTGGCGCGGTTGGCCTTTTCGTAGTACTCGCGGAACTGGCCTTCGAGGGTGAAGTACATGCGCTTGGCCTTCTGCTTTTCGTGCAGCTGCAGGCCGTAGCCCACGATCTTGGCCTTGCGGTCCTTGCCGTGCTGGCCGGGAGGAAAGTTGCGCTTCTCAATCGGGCAACGGTCGGACGTGCATTTGGTGCCCTTCAAAAAGAGCTTGGTGCCTTCGCGACGGCAAAGGCGGCAGACTGCTCCGGTGTAACGAGCCATTTCTTCTCCTGACTTCGGATGACGGCCGGTTTACGTGCGACGGTGCGCAGGTCATCCCGGCCCTTTTCAATTGTCAGAGATCAGAGATCAGAGATCAGCCGTTCTTTCGGCTGCCATCTGCATCAACTGCTCCCTGAATATGGTGATCAGAGATGAAGCCGATCACAGAGACAAGCCGCTGAGTTCCGACGGGATGAAACTGATCTCTGCCCCCTGATCTCTGCTATACGCGGCGCCGTTTCGGCGGCCGGCAGCCATTGTGGGGCACCGGGGTCACGTCGCGGATCGACTTGACTTCGATACCCGCAGCGGCTAATGCGCGGATGGCTGATTCGCGTCCCGACCCGGGACCGGCCACACGCACGTCGACTGCACGCAGACCGTGATCGCGGGCCATGCCGGCCGCATTCGAAGCCGCCTGCTGCGCCGCGAAGGGCGTGCCCTTGCGCGATCCGCGGAAACCCAGCGAACCCGAGCTCTTCCAGCTGAGCGTGTTGCCCATCTGGTCGGTGATGGTCACGATCGTGTTGTTAAACGAGGCCTGAATGTACGCAATGCCGAATGGCACATTCTTGCGCTCGCGCTTCTTGAACTTCTTCGTCTTGCCAGCCTTGGCGCCGGCCTTTTGCTCCTGTTTCGCCATTTAGGTCTTCGCCGTCGCTTTCTTCTTGCCTGCAATAGTTCCCTTACGGGGTCCCTTGCGGGTGCGGGCATTGGTGTGGGTGCGCTGTCCGCGCACCGGCAGCGACCGACGATGGCGGTTGCCGCGATAGCTCTGGATATCGATGAGGCGCTTGATGTGCATCTGGACGTCCTTGCGGAGATCGCCCTCGACTTCACCCTCGTCCTCAATCACCTGGCGGATACGGTTGACCTCTTCCTCGCCCAGGTCCTGGACTTTCTTGAAGCCGTCGACATTGGCCTTCTCCAGGATCTTCAGGGCGCGGGGATTCCCGATGCCGAAGATGTACGTGAGCGCGATCCGAGCCTGCTTGTTGCGGGGCAGATCGACGCCAGCAATACGTGCCATTCCAATTCCTTTGTTGCTGCTGGTTGGGTGCCTCCGGCCTTAACCGGTTCGCACGGGTAATCCGGAAAGCCTCCGGGGTTCATCGCAAGCCTTTACTTCGGCTAACTAGCCCCTGACGAGTTCTCAGTTTTCAGTTTTCAGCACCGAACTGCGCTTGCTGCCTTTTCAACTGAAAACTGTGAACTGACAACTGTCGTGGAGGTTTCCGCTCAATGCCAAAAGCCACCTAGCCCTGGCGCTGCTTGTGCTTTGCGTTCTCGCAGATCACCCGAACCACCCCGCGGCGGTTGATGACCTTGCACTTGACGCAAATCTTCTTTACCGATGCACGGACCTTCATTTTGCTGCCCTTCTCCGCGCATCTGTTGGACGACGCGGTCAAATCCTCAAACCTTCTGACTCTGTTTTACTTGTACCGGTACACGATCCGACCGCGATTCAGGTCGTAGGGGCTCAGTTCCACGGCCACGCGATCGCCGGGGAGTATGCGTATGAAGTTCTTGCGCATCCTTCCCGAAACATGAGCCAGTACTTCGTGGTTGGTTTCGAGCTTCACCTTGAACATTGCATTGGGCAACGTCTCAACGACGGTTGCCATAACCTCAATCGCGTCTTCCTTCGACAAACGGTGTACCCTTCTGCCGGTTTTCCAGCCGGCAACGTTGAACCGAATTCTAAAAGCTGCTCTTACTCGGTCAGAATTCTCGCCCCGGTTGCGGTCACCGCCACCGTGTGCTCGAAATGAGCACTCATGCTTCCATCGCCGGTGACTGCCGTCCAGCCGTCGCCCAGGACGCGGACATCCGGAGCGCCCGCATTGACCATTGGCTCGATCGCAATCACCATCCCGGCCCGCAGCTTCATGCCATGGCCGGCTTCCCCGAAATTGGGCACCTGCGGCTCCTCGTGCATATGCACGCCGATTCCGTGCCCGACAAAATCCCGCACCACAGAGAAGCCTTCCGATTCGACCACGCTCTGCACCGCAGCTCCGATATCGCCCAGTGTGGCTCCCGGTTTCACCGCGGCGATGCCCGAATGGAGCGACGCCTCGGTCACTTTCAAGAGGCGGGCGGTATTCGGATCGATCGTCTCTCCGACGGGAACCGTGATCGCCGCATCCCCATAGTAGCCGTCCACGATTGCCCCGCAATCCACCGAAACGATATCCCCTTCTTTCAGAACCCGTTTCGGCGAAGGTATTCCATGCACCACTTCGCTATTGACCGAAGTGCAGAGCACGCAGGGATAACCGTGATACCCCTTGAATGCCGCCTTCGCGCCCAGTTCCTTGATGCGCTTCTCTGCCGCCTTCTCCAGGTCGAGGGTGGTCGCACCGGGACGAACCAGGCCACGCACAAGTTCGAGGACGTCGCGAACTACTTGCCCCGCGCGGCGCATTTTCTCGATCTCCTGGGACGACTTCAATACGACAGCCAATATAGTTCTCAGTTCTTAGTTGTCAGTGCTCCGGTCATCAGTCGGTATACCAGTAACTAATAACTGAAATCTGACAACTTGCATTTCACACGCACAATCCGCCGACCGTTGCGTTAAACTGCCCGCAACCGTTCGACGGCATAAACAATTCCGGCTGCCACCTCGCCGATGGGCCGGTCTCCATCCACTTCTGCGAAACGTCCCAAAGCCCGGTAGTGCTCAATCACAGGCGTGGTCAATGCTTCGTAAGAACGCATGCGCTCCGCAAAGACCTGCTCCGTGTCATCGGCTCGCTGGACCAGCGCAGCCCCCTCTATATCGCAGATCTCGTCCACCTTGGGTGGATTCGAATACACGTTATAAATGGTCTGGCAGACAGGACAATTCCTGCGCCCCGTAATCCGGCGCAATAACTGATTATAGTCCACACTGATGCTCACAGCAACCACCGGCAAGGCAAGCTGTTGGGCGGTAAGACGCCCGTCCAGCCAACCGGCCTGGGGCAGGGTACGCGGGAATCCATCCAAAATGTAGCCGCGGACCGTGTCCGGTTCGACGAGCCGGGCTGCAACCATCTCATTCACCAGGGAATCGGGGACCAATTCTCCGCGGTCCATCGTTTCTCGGGCAATGATGCCGAGCGGGGTACCCTGGGACACGTTGGCGCGCAACAGATCGCCGGTCGAGATCTGGGGGATCCCCCAGAGCTTGACCAGCTCCTTGGCCTGGGTTCCCTTGCCTACCCCCGGCGCGCCCAACAGAAGTATCGGTCCCGGGATGATGTTCAACGATATTTCCCGGTCTCTTTCTACTTGCATTGCAAAAGACGAAGCCATTTACCAGGTTTTCCTTCCGCGAATACGACCGGAGCGCGGGGAAAAGCCGTCATAGTGGCGCATGATCAGCTGCGATTCGATCTGGTTGACAGTGTCCATGGCCACGCCAACCACGATCAGCAGCGAAGTGCCGCCAAAGTAGAAGTTGACATTCATGCCATGGGTCATCCAGTTCGGCAGGTTTTCAAAGACCCGACCGATCAGCCAAAGCTTGTCGAAACGGATGCCGGAGATGAGGAACGTAGGAACGAGGGAAATGATAATCAAGTACAGCGCACCCACCAGCGTGATGCGAGTGAGGATGTCGTTGATGAAGTCCGAAGTCCGCTTGCCCGGCCGGATGCCGGGAATGAAGGAACCCGACTTGCGGAAATTGTCCGCGATGTCGTCCGGCTTCATCACGATCGATACATAGAAGTACGCGAAGAAGATGATGCCCAGCACGTAGAGGGTCTCGTACCACGGATATCCGGGCTGCAGGGCCTGGATAATGGGCTGGAAGAACCGGCTGTTCTGCACCCATTCGACCTGCCCGAAGAGCAGCGGCGCGGAGAGGATCGAACTGGCGAAGATGACCGGCATGACACCGCCGGAGTTGACCTTCAGAGGAAGATGGCTGGACTGGCCGCCCATCATGCGCCGGCCGACGATGCGGCGCGCGCTCTGGATGGGGATGCGCCGCTCCGATCGTTCCACGAACACGATGAACGCCACCACCGCCACCATGGCAGCCAGCAGGAGAACCACGGCGATAAATGTGAACGAACCCCAGGCGTTGGTGCGGACCTTCTCGATCAGGTCGCCCGCGCCGCGAGGCAGGCCGGCGATAATGCCGGCGAAGATCAGCAGGCTCATGCCGTTGCCGATGCCGCGGTCGGTAATCTGTTCGCCAAGCCACATAATGAAAGCCGTGCCGGTCGTCAGCGTGAGCACCGTCATCAGGCTGAAGCCGATGCCCGGGTTCAGGACCAGTCCCTGCCGGGTAAGAATCGCCGCAATGCCGATGGACTGCAGCGCTCCCAGAACCACCGTCATGTAGCGGGTCCACTGGGTAATCTTGCGCCGGCCCAGTTCGCCTTCCTTTTGGATGCGCGCCAGGGGCTCATAAACAACCGTCAGCAGCTGAAAAATGATCGATGCTGTGATGTAGGGCATGATGCCCAGGGCAAAGATGGTCATACGGCGCAGGTTGCCGCCGCCGAACAGGTCCATCAGCCCCAGGGCCGAGCCGCTCTGCATGCTGAACAATAGCTCGAGTTTGCGGGTGTCCACGCCAGGCGTGGGGATGAAGGCGCCCAGGCGGTAGACGGCCAGTATGCCAAGGGTAAAGAGCACCCGCTTGCGCAGGTCGGGGATACGGAAGATGTTCAGAAACTTCTCAAGCATGGTTGGGATCCGGTTTCAGGCGACATCGCCTGTCGAATGGTGTTCTTTTATCTTAGTGCATCTTCCGGTTTCCCACAGCCTAACGAAGGTGGGAGACGGTGCGCTATGAGAGCGGTCACAGCGTTTTCAGCTGTCAGCTGACAGCCTCCTAAGCCTTCTCTGCGACCGCCCCGCCCAGGACAACGGCCTTGCCGCCGGCCTTTTCGATCTTTTCCGCGGCCGACTTGGAAAACTTGTGCGCATGGATGGTAATGGCGGAGGTGAGTTCGCCGGAGCCGAGAATCTTGATCAGCGCCTTCTTGCTCGAAGCCAGTCCCAGCTTCCGGTAATCGTCAAGGGCGATCTCGCTGACGCCCAACTCGGCGATCCGGTCCAGGTTGACCACGGTGTATTCGGTGCGGAAGATGTTGGTGAATCCGCGCTTGGGCAGGCGCCGGTGCAGCGGCATCTGGCCGCCTTCGAAACCGCGCATCAGGCTCGAGCCGGTGCGCGAACCCTGACCCTTGTGGCCGCGGGTCGATGTCTTGCCCATGCCCGACCCCATACCGCGGCCGACACGCTTGCGCCCGGTGTTGGCTTTCTTCGGGGCGCGCAAATTGGATAGATTCTGTGCCATGATTTCCTCGCTAATAGCGCCGGGCGGAGTGAATCCGGCCGACTCGCGTGTGTTGATGAAGCAGTGAACGAGTGAAGAAGTGAACAGACTCTCAACCACTGGTTCACTTGTTCACTGATTCACTAGTCTTCAATGATCCTCACCAGGTGCGGGATAGCTTTCACCATGCCGCGCGTGGACTCGGTGTCGACCCGCTCGACGATCTGATTCAGCCGCGTAAAGCCCAGACCCTTGACGATCGCCTTGTGCTTGTACGGCGTGTTGTTCTTCGAGCGGAAATACTGAATGCGAATCTTTTTGGTCTCGGCCATGATTAGAGCTCCTCAACCTGCTTGCCGCGCATTGTGGCCACTTCACCCTTGTCGCGCAACTGGGTCAGGGCGTCAAACGTTGCCTTGATCACGTTGTGCGGATTGGCGGTTCCGAGGCTCTTGGTCAGAACATTTTGCACGCCCGCGGAAGTCATCACCGCACGGACCGCCCCGCCGGCAATCACGCCGGTTCCTTCGGGAGCCGGCTTGAGCAGCACCTGTCCGGAGCCGTAGCGGCCCAGTACCTGATGAGGGATCGTGGTATCCGTCAGATTAATGCGGAACAGGTTCTTCTTGGCCGACTCGATTCCCTTGCGAATCGCCTGGGGAACCTCCTTGGCCTTGCCCGAACCGTAGCCCACCACGCCCGAGGCAGCATCACCCACCACGACCAATGCGGCAAACGACATGTTCTTGCCGCCCTTGACCACTTTGGTCACGCGATTGATGGCCACCACCTGATCCTTCAGGTTGTACTGGTTGGCATCGAGTTTCTTCTTCAACATTGTCATTGCTCTCTCTCAGTTCACAGTTCTCAGTTCATAGTTCTCAGTTCGTTCTTCGGCCGATTTCGCTGAGAACCGACAACTGAAAACTGGCACCTAAAACTCTAATCCCGCCTCGCGGGCCGAATCGGCCAACGCCTTGATGCGTCCGTGATAGAGGAAGCCACCGCGGTCGAAGACCACCTTCTTGATGCCCTTCTCGACGGCGCGTTCAGCGATCGTCTTGCCGATCTCTTTGGCCGCGGCCACGTTGCCACCGGTCTTGGCTTTCAGCGCCAGGGTTGAAGCCGAAACAATGGTCTCGCCCTTCTGGTCGTCGATCACCTGGGCATAGATGTGGTTCAGCGAACGGTACACATTCAGGCGCGGCCGCTCACCGGTTCCACTCAACTTGACCCGGATCCGCGCATGGATACGCTGCCGGATTGCATTTCTCTTGTTCTGCGTAATCATTGGTTTCTCTTTCCTATCAGCGGACCCGCCCTGCGGCCCCGTTCGGTTGTTTCAGAGATCAGAGATCAGATCTCAGAGTTCAGCAAAACATTCGTGCCATTAACTGATCTCTGTTCTCTGCGTTACTTCGCTCCCGTCTTGCCGGCCTTCTTCTTCAGCTTCTCGTCCGAGTAGCGCACGCCTTTGTTCTTGTAGGGATCAGGCTTGCGCAGTGAACGCATATCGGCCGCCACCTGGCCCACCTTCTGGCGGTCGATGCCGCTGATCGTCAGGTGAGTCTGCTTGGGATCCACGGCCACTTCAATGCCCGAAGGCAGCGGAACCTCAATGGGATGCGAATATCCGAGCGTGAACACCACCGTGCCCTTGCCCTTCAGCTCGGCCCGGTAGCCGATGCCCACGATGTCGAGTTCCTTCTTCCACCCTTGGGTCACGCCGTGCACGGCGTTGAAGACCAGCGCGCGAGTCAGGCCATGGAAGGCCGCAAACTTGTCGTCTTTCCGGTTGACGTGCAGGGTTCCGTCCTTGGTCTCGAGAGTGATTCCCTCGGCGATCAGCGCCGACACCTTGCCCTTCGGCCCCTCAACCAGAACGGTGTTGCCCTCCACCTTGTACTTCACGCCCGCGGGCAGCGGAATCGGCTTCTTTCCAATACGCGACATCGATCGAGTCCTTTACTGGCTTGCGAGTCTCCACGGTGTCCGGTGGTTCCACTGCAGCCTAAAAAGCAGTTGGCAGTTCTTAGTTCATAGTTCTCAGTCTTCGACCTCGTCGGTCTTGGGCTAACTGTGAACTACGAACTGTGGCCTAAGAACTGGCTCTTACCAAACTTCGCATAGCACTTCGCCGCCCACGCCTTCGCGGCGCGCCTGACGGCCTGTCATCACGCCCTTGGGCGTGGTCATGATCGAAATGCCCAGCCCGCCCTGGACGCGCTTGATCTCATCGCGCCCGATGTACACCCGGCAGCCAGGACGCGAGATGCGCGCCAGGTCGCGGATGGCCGCATCGGAGCCGCCGTACTTCAAGTACACCCGGAGCACTAGCTTGCCTTCCTCTTCCTGGGTCTTGTAGTTCGAAATGTAGCCCTCTTCCTTGAGAATGCGGGCAATCTCGGTCTTCAGCTTCGAAGCCGGCACATCCAGCTTCTGATGGCGGGCACGGATGGCATTCCGGATGCGCGCCAGAAAATCTGCTACAGGGTCGGTCAGACTCATTCCTTCTCCTTCATTCCCCGTTCGTCCGCCGCGGCGGAAACCAGCGGGAATGTTCGGGGCTTGCACCCCAAGTTTTCAGTTGTCAGTTTTCAGCTCTCAGCACCTGCTGATCGACAGTTCCAGTTCCAGCACGAACAAACTGAGAACTGACAACTGATGACTGACAACTGGCTTTCTACCAGCTCGACTTCACAACGCCGGGGATCTCTCCCTTGAGCGCCAGGCCGCGGAAGCACAGACGGCATACGCCGAACTTGCGCAGATAGCCCCGCGGCCGTCCGCAGAGCTTGCACCGGTTGTGCTTGCGGGAACTGAACTTCGGCTTCCGCGCGTCTTTTACTCGTTTTGCAGTGGTTGCCATAAATCCTCTACGCCCCCTGACGGAACGGCATGCCGAAGTGCTTGAGCAGCGCGCGCGCCGAGTTGTCGTCCTTGGCCGTGGTCACAATGGTGATGTTCATGCCCTTCAGCTTTTCCACCTTCGAGTAATCGATCTCCGGAAAGATCAGCTGATCGCGCAGGCCGAGCGTGTAGTTGCCGCGCCCGTCAAAACTCTTCGTCGACACGCCGCGGAAGTCGCGCACGCGGGGCAACGCCGTCGAAATCAGGCGGTCAAGGAACTCGTAGGCCTTGTCATTCCGCAGCGTAACCATCGCCCCGATCGACATGCCAGCGCGCACCTTGAAGGCCGCAATCGACTTCTTGGCCTTGGTGGTGACCGGCTTCTGCCCGGCAATCGCGGTCAGGTCGCCCACCAGCGGATCGAGCAGCTTGGTGTTCTGCGTGGCCTCGCCCAGGCCCATGTTCACCACGATCTTCACCAGGGCGGGAACCGCCATCGGGTTCTCGAGGTTGAGCTCCTTCTGCAGAGCCTGCTTGATTTCCTTGTGGTACTTCTCTCTCAGCCTTGCTGCCATTTCCTTTGCTCTCTTTCTTCCGGTCGTCGGAGTGGACTTCGCAGCCCGTTTACCGTTGCGGAAGGTTCCTAAAATCAGCTATCAGCCTTCAGTTCACTTCGACGGTGACCGTCACCCAGCACGACCAGCTGAAAGCTGACGGCTGAAAGCTGCCCTGCTACTTCTTCGTGGGCAGAGTCTGCCCGCACTTCTTGCACATGCGAACCTTGGTATCGCCGTCCATCTTGTAGCCGATCCGCGCGGGTCCGCAATTGGGGCAAACCAGGGCTACATTGGAAACGTTAATCGGCGATTCCTGCTCAGCGATGCCGCCCTTGGTGCGCTGCCTTCCCTTGCTCGAAACGGTCTTCTTCACCACCCGCACGTGCTCGACGAGGACACTGCCCTTGTCGGGAAAAACGCGCAGCACGCGCCCTGTCTTGCCCCGGTCGGAGCCGCTGAGCACCTTGACCGTATCGTTGCGACGAATATTCAAACTCGGCATGATCTTCTCTCCACAGTTTTCAGTTGTCAGTCTTCAGCTCTCAGCAAATCCGCGGAGACTGACAACTGATGACCGAAAACTGACGACTGTTACACCACCTCTGGAGCTAACGACACAATCTTCAAAAACTTCTTCTCGCGCAGTTCGCGAGCTACGGGACCGAACACGCGCGTTCCCACCGGCTCATGCGCGTCGTCGATCACCACGGCCGCGTTCTCGTCGAAGCGGATGTAGGTGCCGTCGCGGCGGCGATGCTCCTTGCGGGTGCGCACGATAACTGCCTTCACCACCTTGCCCTTTTTTACGGTGCCATCGGGCGAAGCTTCCTTCACCGCGGCGGTAATCACATCGCCGAGTCCGGCTTTCTTGCCCAGTCCGCCGCCCAGGGGCAGAATCATCTGCAGCTTGCGCGCGCCGGAGTTATCGGCAACCGCGAGCATGGTTCTCATTTGTACTGCCATGGTCTCTTCTCCCTAACCAATCTTCCTTGCCCCACCCTTGCGATTTCTTATTTTGCAAGGTTGGGTGACCGCTTAGCTCGCCGGCTTTGGCGCTTCTTCTTCTATCTGTCCGAGCGATGAGCGGCGGACAATTTCCTCCAAAGACCAGCGCTTCAGCTTGCTCAATGGACGGGTCTCGCGGATGCGGACTACATCGCCCATGCGCGCCGAGCTCTGCTCGTCGTGGGCATAGAACTTCTTGGTGGACCGCACGATCCGCTTGTATTTCGGGTGCGCCTTGCGCATTTCCACTTCAACCACGATGGTCTTCTGCATCTTGGTCGAGACCACGTTGCCGACTTTCTCGTTGCGCCGCGCGACTTTCGCCGGCGCCTGTGCTGTTTCTGTCGTCGCCGTCATTTAGCGGGCTCCCTTCTTCACGCTCTTGAATTCCGCGGATACACCGGATTCCGGCGCTGCCCCGCGAATGCCCAGAGTGCGCTCGCGCGCAATGGTTTTGATCTGAGCGATCTCCTTGCGCAGCTGGCGGAGTTTCTTCACTCCGTCGTTCTGGCCCAGGGCCACCTGGAAGCGCAGCCGGAACAACTGTTCCGCGGAAGTCTTCTCGTGGTGCGCCAGTTCCTCATCGCTCAAGTTACGAATCTTTTCCAGTTCCATTTCCTTAGCTCCAAGCTTTCAGCTCTCAGCCGTCAGCTCATCTCGCTTCATCCATTGGCATCAACTCAGCACGCAAAAGCTGAAAGCTGATGGCAGAAATCTGCTCTTACGCAGCCGGCTTGGTCTCCGCCGAAGCGGTTTTTTCCGCCCCCGGCCGCTGCACAAACTTGGTCCTCAACGGAAGCTTGTTCGACGCCAGGCGCATGGCTTCCTGCGCGAGTTCCGGAGAAACTCCCTCCATCTCGAACAGGATCTTGCCCGGCCGCACCACCGCAACCCAGTGATCCAGCGCGCCCTTGCCCGAGCCCATACGAACTTCGGCCGGCTTCTTGGTGATCGGCTTGTCCGGGAACAGCCGCAGCCAGATCTTGCCCCCGCGCTTGATGAAGCGCGTCATGGCAATACGGCTGGCTTCGATCTGCCGGTCGGTGATGTAACCGCACTCCAGCACCTTCAATCCGAACTCACCGAATGCAAGCGAAGAACCGCGCCACGCCTTGCCGCGGCGCTTGCCCTTCTGCTGCTTGCGAAACTTCACCTTCTTTGGCATCAACATAGCGAAACCCTCAAAAACCAGTGGTCAGTTGTCAGTGATCAGTTGTCAGTCCTTCTTGCTCAAACCGACCCTCGATCATCCCTGCGTCCGGCAACCAATCCTGGACATGTCACAAATCTCACCCGGCACGAATCACTGACCACTGACAACTGATCACTGACGACTGCTTCTAAAACACACCCGTACCGCCCGGTGCAGGCGTCTGGCGGCGCTTCTGCTCATAGATGTCGCCGCGATAGATCCAGGTCTTGACACCGATCACGCCGTACGTGGTGTGGGCCTC
Organism: Terriglobales bacterium; assembly: GCA_963788475.1. GTDB lineage: Bacteria > Acidobacteriota > Terriglobia > Terriglobales > Acidobacteriaceae > Telmatobacter. The sequence continues at coordinate 1,080,562 of CAWBGO010000015.1, read as the reverse complement.
AGAGAAACCGTAGTCGATGTCCGCACGCAGCGTATGCAGCGGCAGACGTCCCTGCAGGTACCATTCGGAGCGCGCGATTTCGTTGCCGTTCAACCGGCCCGACACACGTACCTTGATACCCTTGCAGCCAAAGCGCAGTGCCGAATCGACGCTCTTGCGCATGGCGCGACGGAAGCTTACCCGCTTCTCAAGCTGCAGCGCGATGTTCTCGCTGACCAGCTGGGCATCGAGTTCGGGCTTGTTCACCTCGATGATGTCGATGAACACGTCGCGGCTGGTCCGCTTGCCGAGTTCGGTCTTGAGCTTCTCGATCTCCGCGCCCTTGCGGCCGATAACGATCCCCGGCCGTGCGGTGCGGATGAGAAAGCGCAACTTGTTGCCGGGCCGTTCGATCTCTACCGAGCTCACGCCCGCTGCCTTCAGCTTCTCGCGCAACTCCGCCTTGAGCTTCACGTCTTCGACCAGGAGCTTGTCATAGTCGCGCTCCGAGAACCAGCGCGAACGCCACGGCTTGTTCACTCCCAGCCGGAATCCGTACGGATGGACTTTCTGTCCCATACTTGTTTCCTCAAACCTCTCTACTGCCTTGTCATCCTGAGCGAAGGTGGCAGTCGATTCGACCTGCCTTTTCCGCTCGCGTTGCCCTAAGCCCTCTTGCTGACCTTCTTTGTTACCTTGCTCTTTTCCGTCGCCGGCTTTGCCTTCTTGACCGGCTTGGCCGTCGCCGGCTCTTCCACCCGGGTTACAAGATCGGACCGGTGCGCATCGGCGCGCTCGGCCACCGACAGCACAATGTGCGTCAGCCGGCGCTGGTAGCGATAGGCACGGCCCATAGGGGCCGGGCGGATGCGCTTCATGCGCGGCCCGTCATTGGCCAGGGCCTGCTTCACGTAGAGGTTGTCCACATCAAGGTCGGTGCCCTGCTCGCCGGCCACGTACTTGGCGTTGTCCACCGCCGACACCAGCAGCTTGTGGATCACGGGGGCGATGCGCTTCTTGGTGAAGGCCGCCGTCTCCAGCGCCTCCTGGACACCCCGGCCCTTGATCAGGTCGAGCACCAGCCGCGCCTTCTGCGGCGATACGCGCTGAAACTTGGCCTCTGCCCTATACTCTTTTGTCTCGACTGCCATTGGTTTCTTCCTCAAATCAGCTACCTTGCTTGTCCTACCGTCCCGCCGGCTTCGCAGTCGATTCCGACTTGCCGCCCGCGCTGTGTCCCTTGAACGTGCGGGTGGGCGCAAACTCGCCCAGCTTGTGTCCCACCATGTTTTCGGTTACGTACACCGGAACGAACTTCTTTCCGTTGTGCACCGCGATGGTGTGGCCCACGAACTCGGGGAAGATCGTCGAGCGCCGCGACCAGGTCTTCACAACCTTCTTGTCGTTGGCGGCATTCAGCACCTCGATCTTTACGCTCAGGTGCGCGTCCACAAAGGGACCCTTTTTTGTCGAACGTGCCATAAAAACTTAGCTCCTAGCTAAAAGCTGCATTTACTTCGTACGGCGGGCCACGATAAATGCATCGGTCCGCTTGTTGTTGCGTGTCTTGTAGCCGCGTGTCGGCTGGCCCCACGGGGTTACCGGGTGACGGCCGCCGGAGGTCTTGCCCTCGCCGCCGCCGTGCGGGTGGTCCACCGGGTTCATGGTGACGCCGCGATTGGTAGGCCGAATGCCCAGCCAGCGATTGCGCCCCGCCTTGCCGATGGAGATGTTCTCGTGGTCCGTGTTGCCCACCTGGCCGATGGTCGCCATGCACTCGACCAGCACCTTGCGAGTCTCGCCGGAAGGCAGCTTCAGAAGTGCATAGTCGCCTTCCTTGGCCACCAGCTGCGCCTGCGCTCCGGCCGAACGCGCCATCTGCGCGCCCTTGCCCGGCCGAAGTTCGATTGCATGCACCGTGGTGCCGGCAGGAATATTCTTGAGCGGCAACGCATTGCCCACCAGGATGTCGGCTTCCGGACCCGAGGTCACCGTCGCGCCCAACCTTCAACCCCACCGGCTGCAGGATGTAGCGCTTCTCGCCGTCGGCGTAGTGCACCAGCGCGATCCGGGCCGAGCGGTTGGGATCGTATTCGATCGTCGCGACCTTGCCGGGAACGCCCGCCTTGTCCCGCTTGAAATCGATGAGCCGGATCTTCTGCTTGTGACCGCCGCCGTGATGGCGGATGGTCAGATCGCCCGAGTTGCGCCGGCCGCCGGTGCGCTTGCGCGTTGTCAGCAGCGGCTTGTGCGGCTGATCCGTAGTTAGATCGTCGTTCACCTGCGTGGTCTTGAACCGCAGGGTCGGCGTCATCGGTCTGTATGTCTTGATTGCCATCGTCTTTGTCCTTGGATCAGCTCCTAGCCTTCAGCTGCTAGCTTCTAGCTCATCCTGCTCAATCAAACTTCTGTGACTAACTTCGTTCCGGCGCTTACAAGCTAGTAGCTGGAAGCTAGTAGCTAGAAGCTGCTTTACAAATTGCTCACGTACTCGGGCATCTTCTCGCCGGCCTTCAGCCGGACGTAAGCCTTCTTCCAGTCCGGACGGAACCCCGCGAACTTGCCGCGGCGGCGTTCCTTACCGGGAACATTGGAGGTGCGCACCGCGGCGACCTTGACCTTGAAAAGCGCCTCTACGGCCTGCTTGACCTCGGTCTTCGAGGCCTCGGGCGCGACGTCGAACACCAGCGTGCCCTCGGTCTCTTTCACACCTAACCCCTTTTCAGTAATCAGCGGGCGGCGAATCACGGTATAAAGTGTCGGCATTACGCGACCTCCGTCGTTTGAGCGAGGTGGCGTTTCGACACGCTCTTTTGAAGGCCTTCGCTCAACTGCTCGATGGCGGCCTTGGAGAAGATGGCCCGGTCATAGCGCAGCAGATCGTAAGGGTGCACCTCGTTGTTCAGCACCAGTTCCACACCCTTGAGGTTGCGCGCGCCCAGCATCAAACCCTGGCTCAAGGTCTTGCCGTTTTCGACCAGCAGCGCGGTGCGCGTTGCGCCCAGCTTGTCGAGTGCTACGCGGTAGAGCTTGGTCTTCGCATCCTTGATTTCGAGTGTGTCCACCACCGTGAGCTTGCCGTCGGCCAGCTTGGAGGCAAGTGCCGAGCGCAACGCGCCCAGCAGCTTCTTGCGCGGAAAGGCGTACTCGTAGCTGCGCGGCTGCGGTCCATGCACTGTGTAGCCATGGCGCCAAAGAGGCGAGCGCACCGAACCGATACGAGCCCGGCCTGTGCCCTTTTGCTTCCATAGCTTCTTGCCGGAACCAGAGACTTCGGTGCGACTCTTGGTCTTGTGCGTGCCCTGGCGCTGCGAGGCGCGGTAGTGCTTCACCGCCTCCCAAAGCAGAGCCTCATTCACCTGGCCGAATACCGCATCGGCCAGCTCGAGCGAGCCCACCTTTTCACCATTCAGATTGACTACATCCACGTTTGCCATCGTCTTCTTCCTACCAGCTGTCAGCTATAAGCCATCAGCGTTCAGTCTTCCATCGGTAAAGCAATCATCCCGGCTCCAGCAACCAACAAGCTTAGAGCTGACAGCTGAAAGCTGCTTACTTCCTCTTCGCGGTCGCCTTCTTCGAAGCCTTCAGCGGATCGACCGTGCCGGATCCGGCGAAGCCACGGCGCTCGCGCGGCGGAGCCTTGGCCTTGGAAATCATCACGTAACCGTCGCGAGGTCCCGGTACCGCGCCTTCGACCATCAGCAGGTTCTCGTCGAGGTCGATGCCGCGGATACGCAGATTGCGAACCGTCACCTGGTCCGTGCCCATGTGGCCGGGCATCCTCTGCCCGGGAAACACGCGCGAGGGAAAGCTGGAGGCGCCGATCGAGCCCTGCACCTGGAACATGTGTCCGTGCGACTTGGGACCGCCGGCAAAGCCGTGACGCCGCACTACGCCAGCGAATCCGCGACCCTTCGAGGTGCCGATCACGTCGACGAACTTCGCGTCGGAGAAGATATCGACCAACACGCGGTCGCCGGCTTTCACGCCATCGGAACCCTCAACGGCCGCTTCGATATTCACTTCCTTGATGATTCTCACCGGAGGTGCTTCGGTCTTCTTCAGATGGCCCGCCTGCGGCTTGGTGATGTTCGAAGCCTTCACGAACTCGACCAGTCCGATCTGTGCCGCGTCGTAGCCATCCCTGGTCGCCGTCTTCAACTGCGTAATCACGCAAGGACCTGCCTGGAGCACCGTAATCGGGTGCACCTCGCCCTTTTCATCGAAGACCTGCGTCATGCCGATCTTTTTGCCCAGAATTCCTGTAACTGCCATGTCGTCCTCACCTCATCATGCGAAGCTGTCTGCGTCGCACTGCCGGAATTAAACCCAGTTCTCAGTTTTCAGTTCACAGCTTTCAGTCTTACTTCTGACAACTGATGACTGACAACCTATTTTTCAAACGCCTTGATCTCAACATCGACGCCGGCCGGCAGATCGAGCTTCATCAACGCGTCCACCGTCTGCTGCGTCGGTTCGAGAATATCGATCAGCCGCTTGTGCGTGCGGATCTCGAAAGCCTCGCGCGATTTCTTGTCCACGTGCGGCGAACGCAGCACGCAATACTTGTTCTTGATCGTCGGCAAGGGAATCGGACCAGCCACCGTCGCTCCGGTGCGCTTCGCCGTTTCCACGATCTCGCCGGTCGAGGTGTCCAGCACGCGATAGTCGTATGCCTTCAACCGGATGCGTATTCTTTGTCCTACCATTGGCTCTGCTTTCCAGTTCTCAGTTTTCCAGTTGTCAGTTCTCAGCAAATGAGCTTTGAACTGACAACTGAAAACTGTTGGCTGACAACTCTTACTTGATAATTTCCGAGATCGTGCCCGCGCCCACCGTGCGTCCGCCTTCGCGGATCGCAAAGCGCAAGCCCTTCTCCATGGCCACCGGCGTAATCAGCTCAATCTGCAGCTGCACGTTGTCGCCCGGCATCACCATCTCCGTGCCCTCCGGCAGCTCCGCCACACCCGTCACATCCGTGGTGCGGAAGTAGAACTGCGGACGATAGCCCTTGAAGAACGGTGTATGACGGCCGCCCTCTTCCTTTGACAACACGTAAATCTCACCCTTGAAGTTGGTGTGCGGCGTGATCGAGCCCGGCTTGGCCAGAACCATCCCGCGCTCCACGTCTTCCTTGGCAATGCCGCGCAGCAGAATGCCGGCGTTGTCGCCCGCCAGGCCTTCGTCCAGCTGCTTCTTGAACATTTCCACGCCCGTGCAGACCGACTTGCGGGTCTCGCGGAAGCCGACGATCTCGACATCCTCGCCCACCTTCACCTTGCCGCGCTCGATGCGGCCCGTCACCACGGTGCCACGGCCGGAGATCGAGAAAATATCTTCGATCGGCATCAGGAAGGGCAGGTCGATCGAACGCTGCGGCTGGGGAACGTTCTTGTCCACCGCCTCCATCAGCGCGTCGATCTGGGCTTCCCACTTGGGTTCGCCGTTCAAGGCGCCCAGCGCCGAGCCGCGGATCACCGGAACATCGTCGCCCGGGAACTGGTACTTCGACAGAAGCTCGCGCACTTCCATCTCCACCAGATCGGTCAGCTCTTCGTCTTCCACCGCGTCGCACTTGTTCAGGAACACCACGATATAGGGCACGCCTACCTGGCGGGCCAGCAGAACGTGTTCCTTGGTCTGCGGCATGGGGCCGTCGGTCGCCGCAACCACGAGGATCGCGCCGTCCATCTGCGCCGCGCCGGTGATCATGTTCTTGATGTAGTCGGCGTGGCCGGGGCAGTCCACGTGCGCATAGTGCCGGTTCTTGGTCTCGTACTCCACGTGCGCCGTCGCGATCGTGATGCCGCGCTCGCGCTCTTCCGGAGCATTGTCGATCGAGTCGAACGAACGGAACGTATTCTTCGGATTGTGCTTCTGCAGAACCTTCGTAATCGCAGCCGTCAGCGTCGTCTTGCCGTGATCGATATGCCCGATCGTCCCCACATTGCAATGAGGCTTCGAACGATCAAACTTTTCCTTCGCCATAAAAGTCCTGAATCCCTTTCGTAGCTCGTACTGCCCGTTGCATCCAGGGGCGCCGGCGGTCCGGCTCCAGCCCCAAAAACCTTTCTACTTCCCCTGCGCCCGGCCGATGATCTCATCGGCGATCATGCGCGGCGCTTCTTCGTAGCGCGCAAACTGCATCGAGTAGGACGCGCGGCCCTGCGTGGACGAGCGAATCTCGTTCACGTAGCCGAACATTTCCTTGAGCGGCACGATCGCCTTGATCACCTGCGAACCGGCGGCGTGCTCCATGCCCTCGATGCGCCCGCGGCGCGAGTTGATATCGCCAATGATGACCCCCATGAACTCCTCGGGGACCGTCACTTCCACCGCCATCACCGGCTCCAGCAGCACCGGCGATGCCTTGCGGGCCGCTTCCTTGAAGGCGATCGAACCGGCAAACTTGAAGGCCATTTCGTTCGAGTCGACTTCGTGGTAGCTGCCGTCGTACAGGGTCACCTTGACATCGACGATCGGGTAGCCGGCCAGGATGCCCAGTTCCAGCGCACCCTGCACGCCCTGATCGATGGGCTTGATGTATTCCTTCGGCACCACGCCGCCCTTGATGTCGTTGATGAACTCGTAGCCCTTGCCCGGCTCGTTCGGCTCGACGCGCAGCTTGCAATGCCCGTAGTTGCCCGAACCGCCGGTCTGGCGAATGTACTTGCCTTCGGCTTCGGCATTCTTGCGGATGGTCTCGCGGAAGGCCACCTTGGGCTCGCCCACGTTGGCTTCGACCTTGTGCTCGCGCTTCATGCGGTCGACAAGAATCTCGAGGTGCAGTTCGCCCATGCCGCTGATGATGGTCTGGCCCGAATCCTCATCGGTGCGCACCTTGAAGGTGGGATCCTCATCCGCCAGCCGCGAAAGCGCAATGCCCATCTTTTCCTGATCGGCCTTGGTCTTGGGCTCGATCGCCACCGAGATCACCGGCTCGGGGAAGGTGATCGCGCCCAGCGCGATGGGATGATGCGGCGCGCTCAGCGTATCGCCGGTCTTCAGGTCCTTCAATCCCACGCAGGCGCAGATGTCGCCGGCATAAATCTCGGTGATGTCTTCGCGCTTGTTGGCGTGCATCTTGACCAGGCGCCCGACGCGCTCCGTCTTGCCGGTACGAGGATTCAGAATGGTGTCGCCGGTCTTGAGCGAACCGGAATAGATGCGGATGAACGAAAGCTTGCCGAACGGATCGTTGATCAGCTTGAAGACCAGCGCCGACAGCGGCTCGCTGTCCTCCGCCTTGCGGATCTCTTTCTGTTCCGGGTGATGCGGATTGATGCCTTCGACCGGAGGCTTGTCGAGCGGGCTGGGAAGATAGTCCACAACCGCGTCGAGCAGCGTCTGCACGCCCTTGTTCTTGAATGCGCTACCGCAGATGACCGGGAAAACCTTGAGATCGATGGTAGCCTGGCGAATGCCGGACTTCAGCTCGGCGATGGTCGGCGTCTCGCCCTCGAGGAACTTCTCGAGCAGAACGTCGTCGGTCTCGGCGATGACTTCGATCAACTGCATCCGGAAAGCTTCGGCCTTCTTCAGCAGAGGCGCGGGAATGGGCTGAACGTCATATTGCGCGCCCATGGTCTCGTCGTGCCAGACGATGGCCTTCATCTCGATCAGGTCGATGACGCCCTTGAAATTCGCTTCGGCCCCGATCGGAATCTGCAGAGCCACGGGCCGCGCGCCCAGGCGCTTGCGGATGGTATCGAGAACGTACTCGAAGTCCGCGCCGTTCTTGTCCATCTTGTTGACGAAGCAAATGCGCGGAACCTTGTACTTGTCGCCCTGGCGCCACACGGTCTCGGTCTGCGGCTGCACGCCGCTGACCGAATCAAACAGCGCCACCGCGCCGTCGAGCACGCGCAGGCTGCGTTCCACTTCGGCCGTAAAGTCCACGTGGCCCGGGGTGTCGATGATGTTGATGCGAATGTCTTTCCACATGCAGGTCGTCGCAGCCGAAGTGATCGTGATGCCGCGCTCCTGCTCCTGCTCCATGTAATCCATGGTCGCGGTGCCTTCATGCACTTCGCCGATGCGGTGCGTGATGCCCGTGTAAAACAGGATGCGCTCTGTCGCTGTCGTCTTCCCGGCGTCGATGTGCGCCATGATGCCGATGTTCCGGCAACGATTCAGAGGTATGGTGCGTGCCACTTTAGTTCATCCTTGCGGGCGCTTCCTGGCCCGCGGTTAACTTCTACGGCCCTTGTTCTAGGACCCAATCCTTCTCTCCCGATCTCCTTGCGCCGGGATCAAAACTCTTCAGAACTCCGCACCGAGGTCTCTCCTACCAGCGGTAGTGCGCGAAGGCCTTGTTGGCCTCGGCCATGCGGTGCACGTCTTCCTTCTTCTTCATCGCCGCGCCGCGGCCGTTGGCTGCGTCGAGCAGTTCGTTCGACAACTTGTCGATCATGCCCTTTTCACCGCGGTTGCGGCCGTAGGTGATCAGCCAGCGGATGGCCAGCGACGTACGCCGGTCCGGATTGACTTCGATCGGCACCTGGTAGTTGGCGCCGCCCACGCGTCGGGTCTTCACTTCGAGAAGCGGCTTGCAGTTTTCGACCGCCTTCTTGAACAGCTTGATGGCTTCCTCGCCGCCGCCCTTCTCTTCCAGGTTCTTCATGGCCTGGTAGAAGATGCCCTGCGCGGTCGATTTCTTGCCGCCCCACATCATGGAGTTCACAAACTTGGTGACCAGCGTCGACCCGTACACCGGATCCCCCGCCACTTCCCGCTTCGCAATGTGCCCTTTTCTCGGCATAATCCCTCAAAAAACCCAGTTCACAGCTTTTCAGTTCACAGTTCTCAGCTGTCACGGCCCTTACCGCATCCACTGACAACTGACCAGCCTGACAACTGCTTTACTTCTTGCCCTTCGCCGGCGCCGCGCCGCCCTTGGCGCGCTTGGCTCCGTACTTGGACCGGCTCTGCTTGCGGTTGGCCACGCCCACCGAATCGAGCGTTCCGCGCACCACGTGATAGCGAACGCCGGGCAGATCCTTCACACGGCCGCCGCGGATCAGCACAATCGAGTGCTCCTGCAGGTTGTGGCCGATGCCGGGAATGTAGGTCGTGACTTCAATGCCGTTGGTCAACCGCACGCGGGCCACCTTGCGCAGCGCCGAGTTCGGCTTCTTGGGCGTCTGGGTATACACGCGGGTGCAAACACCGCGCCGCTGGGGCGAGGCCTGCAGTGCGGGCGACGCCGTCTTGTAGCGGGGGGCCGTGCGCCCCTTGCGGACAAGCTGATTAAAAGTAGGCAAACCAAAACTCCTTACGTGAAACCCTGAACCCGCTCATTCCCACAGCCGCGCGCGCCCCGGGCTGTCCTGGTTTTGGACGGCATTTCAGCCGGGCAAAACACACAGAAGCCCATCTGCTGCTTCGCGTCTGTCACTCTTCCCATCTCAGACGAGAACCGGGACGGTGGTCGCACGTCTCCACCCTGATGCTCTGGGGGGAAAGCCAACTCCGTTTCGCGGTTCCGGCTCGCATAGCCCTCCATGGTGGAGAACGCGCGAGCGCCGTAGCGATATCTGCGATTTGGCCGCTCCCCCGAGCCTCTCAGCCCGGTTCGCTTGCAGCGTGCCGTCCCGCTTGTCCCTGCCCTCCGCAAGAGGAGAGCTGATCCGGGAACATGTCTGGCCGGTTCCAAACCTCACCAGGCCTCGGACTACCCGGCCGATCTTCCCTGGCCTGAGTCGCCCATGCACGAACCTCTCCCCGTAAAGACACACGGAAAGAGACGTTCTTGCGAACCTTTTAACAATAACAAGAAACCGGAGAGGGGTCAACGATTTGGGCCCCTCGCCGCACATTTTCATAGGCCAGCAACGCTTTCGCCGCTCAGTGAACGTCGTGGACCTTCCAGTTACCCCCCTCGAGGGCAAAATCGGCGTGGCGTTTGCTGCTAAGAACGTTTCCCTGATTATGCGCCATCTGCTGCAGTGGGTCCGGGAGCCCGCTCAGGTCCACATCTTCGTGGAATACGGCGCTCTTGGCCGTGTCGACGCCGGGGACGATATCGTCCTGTGGGTCCTGAACATCCTTCACTTTGGGATGACTTGTGGCTACGGTTGTGATGTAGAAATGCCCTTTGCCCGTATCGTCGGGGCGCCATTGAATCGTGGTCCCGCCCCCATTGAGCGTCACCACCTTCTTGCCGTCGTCGGTCAGATCGTAGTCAGCCCATTTTTTGTTGGGGTAAACCTTGGTCAGCTTCCAGTACTTCGCATCGAAACCCTGCTTCAACCCCCTCTCGTCCACATTGATGATGAAGCTCCCTGGAGGTTGCTGATCGAGGTACGCCTGGACGAGCTTTTGCGCATCGGCCTTCGAAAGATCAGGCGTCGACTTGCAACCCGCGATCCACCACCCAGCGCCCATCAACAGCAAGGCGCCTAAAACCTCGAATTTCAATGCCCTTTTCACACGTCCTCCTGTCAGATCCCACGTTGAAGATCGAACTTGATCGACCCGTCATTTTTCTCCTCACTTTCCCCGATGTCAATGAGAATGAAAGTGATCGTGGACACACAAGAAGGTTTTTTCCTCCTCGGACGCCAAAATCGTGACAATTAGCTGAGATCCGGTTGCTGAATTTTACGTTCCAATCTCACCGACCTGCCGCCTTTCCCGCCTCTTGACCCGTCGCAATCCTGTCTGACAGCAGGCTCAGGAAACCCTGCTCGTCCGATCGCACGCAGACCTGGGCGTTCGGAGATCCGTCCACCGGCCGTGTCATTCCCTTATCGTCCACCTCGATCCGCAATGGTTTGGCCGGACAAAGCTCCGGGCGAATTGCATACGTAACGGCCACCGGATCGAACAGCGTGGGATCGGGTGCATGGTTGTCGGTATGCGCCGCCCACTGGTGGTAGAGCAGGGTCAACTGGTCGGTCAAAGGCGAGCCAAAGGAGAATATCTGTTCCCGGTCCTTCGCCTGCAGGTGAACCTGGGTTGAGTCCAGCGGCATCATGAAGATCGGCACCCCCGAAGCAAACAGGGCCTTCGCTGCCGCCGGATCGCGGTCGATGTTCCACTCCGGTTCGGGGGGCCGATGTTCGTCCCCGTAACCCCGGTAGACACTCCCGCCCATCAAGACCACGCGCCTGACCTTGTGGAACGTAGCGGCATCGCGTTGAATGGCCGCGGCCAGGTTCGTCTCCGGGCCGATGGCGATCAGCGTGATCTCTCCCGGATGAGCCCGGATCTGATTGAGAAGAAATGTGACCCCGTCCGGATGCTTGTGATCCGGTTCCCGCAGCGCGTAGGCGGACTGGGTGAACACATTGCTGTGCGGCGTGGCCACCCCGGCCGCAACCGGAATATCGCTCCTGCCAACGGCGGCCAGATACCGATCCACCAACCGGGCCCGCAACTCGGTGTCTCCAAAAGCCGTCGTGATCCCCACGATCCGCAACTCAGGACTGCGCAGCGCAAGGGCAAGGGCAAACGCGTCGTCAATGTCGTCGCCGATATCGGTGTCGATGATGGCCAGCTGGGGCGCCGGGCCGGCCCGCTCTGGGGCGGTTTGCGCGGCCGCCAAGCAAAGACCCCCACATTCCATCAGGAGGATTGCAAAAACCGGAAAAAATCCGCGGATCTTCATCCCAAACACTTTAACCGGTCGGGGCGGCCGCCGGTCCTCGTCCACGTGTGAAGGCGAGTTCCGCCGACTACGCTAGCTCCGCTCCAGTCTTTCAATGATTCTGTCCCCGTCGTAGACGCAGCCGCCCCACACCCCGCCGCTGGCATGCACCAGAGCGGCCCAGAGCCGGGTGTCGTCCGGCAGCGCCGGGTGCGGCCGCAAATCGGGCCGCGGACTGCGGAGTACCAGGCGACGCGTGCCCTCTTCGGCGCCAAAGAGGCCGTCCGCGTCTCCGACGAGGTCAACCGAACCGGTCAGCTTTTCGCGATCGATCACGATCTCGATCAGATCGCCTTCGCGCACCTTTCCCACCGGGCCGCCGGCCAGGGCCTCCGGGGATACGTGCCCGACGCAGGCGCCGGTCGAAACCCCGCTGAAACGCGCATCGGTCAGTACCGCGACATGCTTGCAGTGGGGCAGCATTTTCAGCGCTGAGGTGACCTGATAGGTTTCCTGCATCCCGGCGCCTTTAGGCCCGCCGCAGATAAGGACGACGACGTCTCCATGAGCGACTTCGCCCGCCTTGATAGCCTGGATCGCAGCTTCCTCGGTGACAAAAACGCGCGCCGGCCCGCAATGGCGAAACACGTTGTTCTCGTCGATCAGCGACGGATCGATAGCCGTGCTCTTGATCACCGAGCCTTCGGGCGCCAGGTTTCCTACCGGAAAGCAGATCGTCGATGTCAGTCCGCGCGACCTCGCCCGATCCCGGCTCATGAGCACGTCGTCCGGATCGATGCCGTCCTGCTCTTGCAGACGGCGGCGTAACTCCAACCGCCTCTGGCTCTCTGACCACCAGTCGAGACACGCGTCCAGGGTCTCGCCCGTAACCGTCTTGACGCTGGTGTCGAGAAGCCCTGCGGACCGCAGTTCCAGCATGACTTCGGGCACGCCGCCGGCAAGAAAGACCTGCACGGTGGCGAAGCCGCGCGGCCCGTTGGGAAGCGCGTCCACCAGGCGCGGAACCTCCCGGTTGACTTCCGCCCACTCTTCGACCGTCGGCCTCGCCAGCCCGGCCGAAAACGCAATCGCGGGCAGATGCAGCAGCAGGTTGGTCGATCCGCCGAACGCTGCGTGCAGCACCATGGCATTGCGAACCGACGCCGCGGTCAAGCACATCGGCGACTCCCATCTTCGACTCGTGCATGCGCAGAAGCGCCCGCGCCGAACGCCGCGCCGCATCCAGCCAGATGGGGTGGCCCGACGGGGCAAGCGCCGTATGGGGAAGCGAAAGCCCGAGGGCCTCGCCCACCACCTGCGCAGTGGCCGCGGTCCCCAGAAACTGGCACCCGCCGCCCGGGCTGGCGCATGCGCGGCAGCCCATGTCGGCAGCGTATTCCAGTGTGATCTGTTGCTGGGCGAAGCGAGCCCCGATGGTCTGCACCTTGCCCGCGTCCTCGCCTTCGTCGGGCAACAGCGTGACCCCGCCGGGGACCAGGATCGCCGGCTGCGCGCCCGCCGACGCCAGTGCCATCATCATGGCCGGCAGGCCCTTGTCGCAGGTGGCCACGCCCAGCACTCCTTTGCCGGTCGGCAGGGACCGCATGAGGCGGCGCAGGACCATCGCCGCGTCGTTGCGATAGGGCAGCGAATCCATCATGCCCGGGGTGCCTTGGGTGCGCCCGTCACAAGGGTCGGTGCACGCCCCCGCGAATGGCACGGCGTGCAGCGCCTTCAATTCGCGTGCTGCTTCGGCTACCAGCAGGCCGACCTCGTAGTGCCCGGTGTGAAAACCAAGAGCAATGGGCCGCCCGTCTTCGCCGCGCAGTCCGCCATGGGTGCTGAGGATCAGGAATTCAGGATCTAAAAGGCGGGAAGCCTCCCAGCCCATGCCGGCGTTCTGAGTCAGGCCAAACAAATTTCCCGAAGGCTGATTGAGCAGCATTTCCGCCGTGATCGGCAGTTGCCCGGCCGGCCCCGGCGCGTGCGTTCGCACATCCCCGAACCCTTCCGGCGACTCCAGAACAGATTGAAGTGAAATCAAAGCCTTTCGCAGTGCCTTCCATCGCCCCAGTATAGGAGCGCACAACCAGTGGTGCATGGCGAGCACGATCCAAGTGGGTGTCGCGTAAGGGGTGCCCCGTCCAAGCTCCGCTTGGGCGGGATCGGCAGCCAGTCGCGCGAACCGCTTCTCGCTCAACGTTGCACAGGCGGCTCGGGCTCCGGCCCCAGCAGTGTGAGTTCAAAGACGTGCGGCTTCGGAACCGCCGTTTCATAGATCGCATCCTCCTCGAAATTCTCGAAGGCCTGCAACTTGTCCGATCCAGAAGACTGAACTCCCGTATCCAGGTTGTGCCAGCGCATGCGCAGATGAATGAAATGCGCCTCATCCCGGTCGCGCACCAGCCAGCTCACGCGCTGGGCCTGTTGCCGCATCGGCGTCTGGTAATCGGCCAGATTGATTCCGTTCGCCAGCATCGTGGCAGAGAAAGTTCCAATCACATCCTTGTCGATCGTCAGTTTGTACTGGCCTGCTTCGAGCCCCGTTACCCGCAGCGGTTCCTGGTTGAGCGCCTGCTGGATATCCGTAAGTTTCAGCAGCAGGGCCTGGGTCGCGTTGCTGGCGATCAAAGGAAGCGGCAGTCCATTTTCCGTTTCGGTCCAGCGCAGGGCGCCGTTCGTCTTCGCAACGGGCTCAACCATTGCATTCTGCGCATCGATCACCTTGCCGGCAGCCGCGTCGATCGTGACCGATGAGACCAGCGCCGGCGCATTCCACCCCTTCAACAGCGCCTCCGCCATAATCCAGTGGGCGATCGGATCGGGATGCACACGATCGGGCAGGAGAAGTTTCGCTATCTGCGGATTCATTGCCTGGGCCTTCTCGATCGCCGCGACCACAGGAGGGTTGAGATTGGTGAACGCAGCGCCGTACTTCTGCGCCAGGTCTTTATCGAGATCGGCAAAGTGAAGCATCACCGCGTTGTAGCCGCCGGGAAACGTCGGCGGCCCGGTCACGTCGTCATACGGCGACGGCCCCAGCAGCGTGACCCTCGCCGCCGGAGCATGTTCATGGATCGACTCCAGGATGTGCTCATACCCTTTCACGTAGGTGCTCTCGATCTCCGGAGTGGTGGCGCGATAACTGCCGTCATTCATTCCCAGCATGATGGTCACGACCGTCGGCTTCTCCGAATAAACGTCGCGCTCGAGGCGCTGATCGATCGGTCCTCCGCCGCCGCCCGTCACGCGGTCTCCGCCCACACCCGCGCCATAGAAGTGAATCCGCAGGTTGGGGAAACGCGTAGCCGTGTACAGCTCCACGAACTGGTTGTAGAGGTTCTGTTCGGTGATGCTGTCGCCGTAGAAGACAACGGTATCTCCGCCCTTGAGATAAAAGGCGTGGCCGCCGCCGGGCGCGGTAACGACCGACACCAGCGAGTCCGCACAGCCGTAGTAGAGAAACCACTGGCTCTTGAAGTACACCAGTCCCTCGGCAAACGTCGTCCCGGCCGCATACTGCCCGGTCTTCTCGTAGGGCAACTCGGGCTTGAGCACGGGCGCGTCGGTCTGCTCAATGAGGTGCTTCGGATCCTTGGCATCGAAGAGTGCCTCGCCCGCCGCATACGCATTGGGACCCAAGGCCGGATCACCACCACTCTCCGCATTCTTGCCGTTGTAGAGGACAACGATTCCCTGGTCGGTCAACAGCGGCGGTGGACCCGTCTCGGGAAACGTGCTGTCGAAATGGCCTGCGCGGGGGCGCAGCAGTTCCACCGGCGCGCCGCTCGCGTCCTCAACAGGGGTCCAGTGGATCAGATCATCCGAAGTTGCAAGGTGGATGGCGCCCTCGCCCCAGTACATCCAGTAATTGCCGTCGATCTTCGCGGCAACCAGGCGGTTCTTGTCCTTGTCCAGCCGCGTAACGATCCCGGCCGATTTGTATTTGAGGTGCGCGTACTTGCCCCCCGCAGCCTTGAGGAACGCCGGCCCATATTTGGTCCAGTGAGTCAGATCGGTTGATGTCGCAATCCCCACTGAATAGGTCTTGCGATTCCACTGCGTATAGGTCAGCACGTAGGCGCCATCCTCGCCCTCCACGATGCGTGGGTCTTCCACCCCGCCCGGCCATTCGCGCGCCTTTTGACTGTCTTTGGCGGGAAAGAAAACCGGATCGACGCGGCGCGTGAAGTGAATGCCGTCCTCACTCTCGGCCAGGCCCAGCCGCGATGTGTGCATGCCGATCTGCATGGTGCCGGAGTTGTCCTCGGCACGATACAGCACGTAGATCTTGCCTTCACGGACGATGGCGGCGGGGTTGAACGTGTGGAGCGCTTCCCATTTCACCGGCGCCTTGAGGATGGGATCGGTGAAGGTGGATGCGGGGTCGGGCGTGATCACGGGATTCCCGCTCGCAGGCCGCATGAACGGCCCAATCACCCACGACTGCGCCTGCGCACCGACAGAGCCCGCCATTACCGCCAATATCATCCAACCGAATTTATTCATCATTGACTGTTCAGTCCTTCCTCATTGGCGCTAGTCCGCGCATAGAAGCTTAGCGCCGCGTCCCCTTGTTCCAGCAACCGCGTGCGATGAAGTAGTCCGTAGCGATCTTCGAGCGCTTCCTTGCGGCGGTGCTCGGCAATCACCATCGCACCGTCGGTCAACAGCCCGGCAGCCGGACCGCCTAGCAGTTCAAGGGTGGCCGCATACTCCCTTGCAGCGTCATAGGGCGGATCGAGAAACACCACATCGAAGTATGGGCCGCCTTCCACCTTGCGCAGATATCCGCCCACACTCCCCGCCACGATCCGATATCCCTCCGTCAACCCCAACTTGTCCAGATTCGTTTGAAGCACCCGGATCGCCGAAGCCGCTCGCTCTACAAAGACCACGCTCGCGGCTCCACGGCTGAGCGCCTCGATGCCGACCGCACCCGACCCGGCGTACAGATCCAGGAACTCCGCTCCCTGGATGCGGGGAGCCAGGACATTGAACAGGGTTTCGCGCAACCGGTCGCTGGTGGGCCGGGTTGCCAGCCCCGCGGGAGCTTGCAGAGTTCGGGAGCGAAATGACCCGGCGATGACGCGCATGGGCAAGGAAGGTGAGCCGCCTCAGACAGCATAGTTCACCCGATTCCGGGGTAACCCTCTACAATTATTTGTATGCGTGGATGGTCAGTTCCGATGGGCCGATGGATGGGTGTGGAATTGCGCGTGCACACCTTCTTCCTGTTGCTGGCGGTCGTGTGCCTCGGCCTGGGCGCATCCGACGGCATCATGCGCGGGCTGGGCCTTTTCTTCGTGCTGGTCATCGCAATCGTAGTGCGAGAGATTGTTCGCCTCCTGGTGGCTGCCTGGCTTGGCTTGAAGCTGCGCGCCATTCTGCTGTTGCCCATCGGGGGCCTGTTCGCCTACGCCAATCCGGAAAGCCAGGAGAACGCCAATCGCGGAGTGGGGCAGTTTGCCCTGGCGTTCGCAGGTCCTCTGGCCAACGGAGCCATGGCACTGATCCTGGCAGCGACCTTCCTGGGCGCGAGCGGCAATGTCAACCTGATCAGCCAGCCCTGGATCTCTTCGGCGTATCTGCTGCGGAGCATGGTGTGGATGCCGGCCGGCCTCGCCGTTCTCCACCTCTTGCCCGCTTATCCGCTGGACATGGGCCGGCTGCTGCGCGGCAGCTTCGCTCGCAAACACGGCATCGCTCCGGCCGGGCGCGCCGCGACGGGCATTGGCCAGCTGCTGGCGCTGGCGGCCATGATCGGCGGCATGCTGCTGCACAGTCCGTGGCTGATCATTGCCGGATTCTTTATCATGATCGGCGCGCAAATCGAGGACCAGGGCGTGTTCTTCCAGTCCGTGGTCGACACCGTGCACATGCACGAAGTCATGCTCACCGACTTCGCCACTCTCTCGCCCTCCGACACGCTGGCCGACGCGCTGGCCCGCTGCGTTCACTCCCTTCAGGAAGACTTTCCCGTGGTGCGCGGACCGCAGCTGGTGGGCATTGTTTCGCGCCAGCGCATCGTCGACGCGCTGCGCGCGGACGGTAATGGCTATGTGCAATCGGTGATGTCGCGGGCCTTCCAGGTGGCCCGGCCTGAAGACACACTCGGCACCACCATCCGCCGCATCACCGCTGGCCGTGGCCTTTCCCTGATTCCTGTTACCGAAAGCGGCCGCGTGGTAGGCATCGTGAGCGTGCAGAACCTGATGAGTTCCATGACCCTGCTGGCCGAACAGAGACGGCTGCAGCGCGAAGAAGCGGCAGAGTAGCCTTCCAGCTGCGAACTCTTGAGCTTTTAGCGCTGGCAGGACCCAACTTTATCCCCATCGATTGCGGCTCTTATCATCGAGACGTGGAAACACCCGACCAATTCCCGCCTCTCGCCCCCGGCCTTTATCTTGTCGCCACCCCCATTGGCAACCTCGGCGACATCACGCTGCGCGCGCTGGACGTGCTGAAGCGGGTGGACCGCATCGCCTGCGAAGACACGCGCCAGACGCAGAAGCTGCTGAACCATTTCCAGATCGCCACGCCCACCGAAAGCTGCCACGAACACAACGAGCACGAGCGCGCCGCTCCCCTGGTTCGAGCGCTTCAGGAAGGCGCGCGTATCGCCCTTGTCACCGACGCCGGGATGCCCGGCATCAGCGATCCGGGGAGTTGGCTCACGGCTGCGGCGATTGCCGGCAGTGTACCGGTTTTCCCTATTCCCGGCGCCAACGCGGCGCTCAGCGCCTTGATCGCCTCCGGTCTGCCTACCGGCGAATTTCACTTCCTGGGGTTCCTGCCCGAGAAAGCCGGCGCCCGGCGCACGCGGCTTGAAACCCTGGCCGCGGCGGGAAACGATGCCGGCACCCTGGTGTTCTACGAAGCCCCGCACCGCATTCTCGGCACCCTGGCTGACCTCGAGTCGGTATTTGGCGCAGAGCTCCGTGTGGTTGTGGCCCGCGAACTCACCAAGCTGCATGAAGAGTTCCTGCGCGGCACGGTGGCGGAGGTGCGGCAGGTATTGGCGTCCCGCGACACCGTTCGAGGCGAAATCACGCTGCTGGTGCAGGCGCCGGCCGAACGCGCCGCCCAGGGCGAGGCGAGCGCCTCAAAAGAACGGATTGCGGACCGGGTGGCGCGGATTGTCGCAGAAGCCGCCGTCGATGAGAAGGAAGCTCTGAAGCGGCTGGCGCGTGAGCTGGGGCAATCGAAAAGCGAACTGTATCGCGAGCTGCAGCGCGAGCGGGCGCGGATGCGCGCGCGATAAATCGGCCGCGGGCGTCAGTATCCCGGCGGCGATTTAAGCGGGCTGGCTTCGTTGCATGCATGGTCCGAGTCGCTGGAGCGCTGTATGACCTCGATCTCATCCATCAGGAATGCGAGTTGATCCCGCTTGCGTGGACTCACGTCGAGAAAGCGAATGCCGACCGTGAACTTGTCGTGGACGGACTGGATTACCCCGCCAAGCCGGAAGGGCAAGCCGTCAAGCTTGAACTCGGTTTCGACTCTGCGGTAGATTCCCACCGGGAACCTCTCGTTGGCGCGGATACGACAACCGCTCATGCTGAGGTCGAGGATGCGACCGGATATCTGCGCGCCCACGTCGATGAAATGGACCGTGGCGGCTTCATCAACGGCATACCGTTGCTGAGAGCGACGTTCGGACGGCGCAGACGACTCATCCATTCCAGGGCCTCTTCCGTCCTTTTCGGAAATCCTGCGCTTTCCTTTAGTTCCGGCTGAGTCGCCGATCAAGGACGTCCGCAGTACCCCAACGCATTCTCAATCCGCCTTCGTGCCCGGTCGGAAAACCCTCAATGTCCGTCCGACAACTCCCATGGACGCGCGGGTGCGGCCTGAGGAACTTCCCGGCCCCGCAGCCGGTCATACTGATACAGATCGCTGGTGGTGCCGAGAGACTCGTTGTATAGCCCCATGCCCCCGGTGACCAGGTTCAACTCCTCGGTGAACTGGTGAATGGCGTGCAATTGGGCGGCCGTTGCCGGCAGTTCATATTGGGACGTTTTAATGAACTTCTGGTAGCCGCGATCGAGCAGGCGGGCTATCTCCCCGCGCACCAGGATCCCCGGCGTCACCGCCATTGCCGCTGTGCCGTTTTCGATGCGCTCGTCTCCCTTGCCCGGAACCAGGACCGCCGCCGCTCCACCCTTGGTTACCATCACGCCGTCCGCGACCCCTGGAAAGGGCTTTACTTCGAAGGAGTGAGCGCGCAGCGCGTCGAGCATTTGTTCGAAGCTCAGAGTTCGGGATTTTCGGGCCATGGATCGAATCCAATCTGCGAGGATGGAAGAAGCGGGGGCATTTTCTCGCATTCCCAGTCTCGCATGGCCAGGCTCGCGGAATTCGGGCGTCCACCGCATTTTTCCATGTCAACGACCGCCGCGCAAACCCGCCTCGGTTCCACCCTGCCCGAACGCATCGGGAACACGCCTTTGATCCGATTGGACCAGGCCGTCCGCGGGCTCGAAGGCATTATCCTGCTCGCCAAGGCGGAGTGGGCCAACCCCGGCGGAAGCGTGAAAGATCGTGCCGCGGCGTCGATGGTCCGCGATGCCCGGGACCGCGGACTGCTCACTCCCGGCAAGACCCTGCTCGACGCGACCAGCGGAAATACCGGCATCGCCTTCGCCATGCTGGGAGCGGCGCTGGGGTTCCCGGTGCATCTGGCCATGCCCACCAGCGTTTCCCCGGAACGCAAGCGAATTTTGCGCGCCTACGGCGCCGTCGTGGACTGGACCGATGCCGGGCAGGGCTCCGACGGGGCGATCCGCAGGGCTCGCGAACTGGCCGGCAACGACCCAGCGCGGTTCTACTACGCCGACCAATACTCGAACGACGCCAACTGGCTGGCGCATTACCACACCACGGGCCCGGAGATCTGGCGCCAGACGAGCGGCCAGATCACGCACTTTGTCGCCGGCCTTGGCACCAGCGGCACGTTCATGGGGACGGCGCGGCATCTCAAGGAACGCAATCCTGCCCTCCAGGCCATCAGCTTCCAGCCCGACTCGCCGTTTCACGGGCTGGAGGGCATGAAGCACATGGGCTCGGCCATCGTTCCCGCGATCTACAATCCGCATCTGGCCGACCGCGACCTGGCCGTCGAGACCGAGGCCGCGTATGCCATGGCAAAAAAGCTGGCCCGCGACGAGGGCCTGCTGGTGGGCATCTCGGCCGCAGCCGCGGTGGTGGCCAGCCTTTCGATCGCCCGCGAGGAGGCCGCCGCTGGCCGCCGAGCCGTCATCGTCACCGTTCTGCCCGACTCCGCCGACAAGTACCTGAGCGAGCGATTCTGGGATGAAGATGGTTGGGCGTATTCGATCTAGCGAGTTCACAGTTCGTAGTTGTCAGTTGTCAGTTGTCAGTTCTCAGCTCGCGCCGCAGGATCAGAATCGATGAGCGTATTCCTGATACCCAAAACGATGTTTGACTCCATCCGCGGCCACGGCGAGGAGACATACCCCCACGAATGCTGCGGCGTGCTGCTTGGGCGCTCCACCCCGGAAGGCTGGTCTGTGTCAGCGGCAGTTCGGGCGGGCAACACGCGCACCGACTCGGCGCACAATCGCTACCAGATCGCTCCCATTGAACTGGTGAAGATTCAGCGGGAAGCTCATCGCCAGGGCCTCGACATCGCCGGCTTTTATCATTCCCACCCCGATCACCCCGCGCAATGGTCGGCCACCGACTTTGCCGAAGCGCACTGGATCGGCTGTTCCTATGTCATCACCGAAGTCGACCATGGCAAGGCCCGAACTACCAATTCGTTTCTCCTCTCCGGCACGACCGAAGAAGACAAGCGTTTCGAGCCGGAGACGATCGCTATTTCTGAATAAGCTATTTATTTCTATAAATTTAGACATCGAGCGCGGCCAATAATTACAAGCGAATGCCCGGCGAAGAGCGAGGGACTGCAAAATGGGCCTCATGTAACAAAAAATGCTGTTTCATTCGTAATCTTCCCCCGTAAACGTTTTAGATTCAGTAGCGAAATTCCGAATAGCGAAAGAAAAGCAAATCTACATAGGGGGTGGGTGGGGGTCCCTTTTTTTTGGGGTACAAACCGGGCAAGCTCCTCGAACCGGTGCCGCTCATCTTTTCAGCCTTCATATCCCTGATTGTCCATCAACCAAGGCATATTTTCTGCAGGCCAAGTGCCGTCCAGACCTTGCCGCGGCGAGCTGCCCGGGGCCCGGCGTGGCGCGCAGCGGCGCGGTGTTCACGGCTTTAACACAAGCTCCTGTAAAATCGCTCAGGACTCCGATTCGCCTAAGTTCCGCATCCGTAGGCCGCGGGCTTGGGCGATTGTTGCCTGCCATGCGCCGGATCGATCGTCTAAGAGAGCATTGGCGCAGACAGAAACCTGGGACCTTGCTGCGAAGCTTCCGAATTCCGGCACAACCGTTGGCCCTGAGCGCAGGCGTGCGCAGACTTGTGCTCGCAGCGGGTACGCTTGTGGCCGGTCCTGCCCTGCTGCTGCTCGCCGGATGCGGGACTGCGACGGTGGCCGCGAATCCGGTGAGCGCGTCGCTTGCCATTTCTCCGGGGTTGGCTGCGATGGACACCAACTGCACCGGGTGCAACGGGACCACCAAGACGGGCGCGCCGGTCTATCGGTTCGTTGCCCGGCTACCGAACGGCGATGCCGCGCCGGTGACATGGTCGGTGTCGGGAGGAGACGCGGCCGCGGGAGCGGGCTCGATCAGTGCTGCCGGCGAATATACGCCGCCCGGCTACCTGACGGCAGATCTGGCTCAGGTGGTAGTGACAGCGCGACTGGCGTCAGACCCGCATGTGAAGGCCAGCGCCCACGTGGCGGTCACGCCGGGATTCCTTCAACCGCTGACGCCGGAAAATGTCGCGCTGGGCGCCAATGGCACGGTAACCGTGACAGGCAGGCTGGCGGTGGCGGGCGGAAGCGCGGGCATCCACTTCGCGCTTGCAAATGGCGCGTCGGACTCAAACGGAGGACAAGGGTCGCTGGGCGTGACGACATGCCAGCGATCGAGCAAGGCATTTACGGCATGTACGGTGACCTACACCGCGCCCCCCACCATTGCATCGACCGATGTGACTTACCTGGTGGCGAGGCCCGCGGGATCAAACCTTCAG
Source organism: Terriglobales bacterium (assembly GCA_963788475.1). Lineage (GTDB taxonomy): Bacteria > Acidobacteriota > Terriglobia > Terriglobales > Acidobacteriaceae > Telmatobacter. Next base: position 1,057,860 of record CAWBGO010000015.1, on the reverse strand, counting down.
TTGTCACCGGCGAAGACGGACATGCAGATCTTGCTGAACACGTCGGGAGTGACGAGCAACCCGGCCGCGCACCAGGCGCAGTTGCCCACGCTGATGCCGCTGGGCAGCTCGGGCGGCAACAATAACGACTTTGACGCGCGCGGCAATGTCATTGCCGACTGCTGCAGCGGCACGCTGGGAGCACTGATCCAGGACAACAGCGGCAAGCAGTACCTTCTGAGCAACAATCATGTGCTGGCGCGCAGCGACCACGCCGCGGTAGGCGATGCCATTGTGCAGCCGGGACTGATCGACAATAACTGCACGCCGAGCGGCGAAGGTGCGGGTACGGTGCCGGTGGGCGCTCTGACGGCGTGGCTGCCTCTGAAATCGCCGCAGACCAATGCTGATGCGGCAGTCGCGCAGGTGGCGTCGCACACGCTGGATGCGACGAGCAGCATTTTAGAGTTGGGCGCGCGGCAGAGCGATGGCACGCTCGCCGCTGCCCCGCCGGGAATCTCGTCGAGTAACGGAAAGGGCGAAGCGGCCGGCCTGCAGATGCGGGTGGCGAAGAGCGGACGTACGACTGGATTAACGTGCGCCAGTGTTTCCGCGGTAAGCCTGGATGTTTCTGTGGACTACTATCGCGACTGCGCGGAGACCAGGCCGTATCTGACGAAAGTTTTCACGAACCAGGTAGCGGTCAGCGGCGACCGCTTCAGCGATGCGGGGGACTCCGGCGCGCTGGTGGTGGACACGAGCAACGCCGAGCCGGTGGGTTTGTTCTTTGCCGGTGGCACGGACGCCGCAGGAGTAGGCCAGGGAGTTGCGAATCCTGCCAGCGATGTACTGAGCGAACTGGGGGCACAGACAGGCGCCGGAACCAGTTACACGTTTGTCGGCGGCGCAGATCACGGCGTGAGTTGCCTGAGCTACGGGGACAGCACCATCTCCTCAGCACAGAGCTTGACGCTCAGCAGTGAGCAGATCGCGCGTGGACAACGGGCGCTGGCCGCGGCGCGGCTGCTGGTGAACCCTTCCGCCGGCATCCTGGGCGTAAGCATGGGCAAGAGCAGCGATCACCCCGGCGAGGCGGCGGTGATCGTGTACGTGGACGAAGGCGGAAGCGCGAGCGTGCCGGAGAGTATCGAGGGAGTGCGCACGATGGTGATTCCCACCAACGCGCGGGCGGTGAGCATGGGTACGGCGCCACTGGCCAATGGGTCGGGCGGCGCGGCGACACTGTCAGCGCCGGCGCTGAGCCAGGCTCTGGCGATCAAGCGACAGGTGGCGCGTGGGTTGATGGCGCCGAACGGAGCTTTCTTTGGGGTGGGCGTGGGACAGAGCCTGGACAATCCGCGCGAGGCGGCCCTGGTGATCTATGTTGAGCGGGCGCGGACTCCCGCCAAGCTGCCCCGGACGATCAACGGCCTGCGCACGCGCTACGTGGTGATGGACCGGCTGCACGTGACGCGCTCGTACGCGACAACGGTGCGGTCGGCGCGGCATTGTCTGCCAGACGCGGATACGGGCGACGGCGAGGTCTTTGACGCGGAGAAACCGCTGGGGCTGAAATTCTAGCCTCCCTTCTCCCGGGACCGGCCCGAAGCCCATCCGGCGTCGACACTTGAGGTCGAACAATGTGGACCATTTTGTTACCGGCAATGGTCCGCCACTCGCCCATAACCCCGGTCCCCGAATTGTAGGACGCGACTTGTTCCGCTACTCCAACGCACTATCATCTGACCCTGAGCGTAGCGAAGGGGAAGGATCTAGTTTGCCGTTTGGGCATTGCCTCCGGGCATTACTTCCGACTTGTCCACAAACCGCTCAGAACCGCAAAAAGAAGGATAGAAATCGTCCGTGAGCGCAGTTTATCGGGTAAGCACCGAAGCGGGACAAAATCACTTTTGTTCCAGATCGAGCGCGTAAATGTCGATCCCGCCCACGTCGCGAAGCAGCATCGGCACGTCGTCAGGATCCAGCCCCATCCAGTATCCAAAAACTCCGGCGGGATGGAATCCCTTTAAATCGACAACGCATTGGACCTGGCCGCCCGATGGACGGATGCGAAACACACCCTCATCATCCTTAAAGCCCTGGAAGTAAATAAAGCGGCTATCCCGCGACCACATGGGATGGCCGGTCCGCTTCTGCAACACCGACCATCGTTGTGTTTCAAAGTCGAAGACAGTCAGATTCGATGTGCCGGGGTCGAGCGCTGCAATGAATCGGCCGTCGGGAGACCAGCGCGGCGACGATTCCCCTTCCGATCCGGGGAGTTTGGCAACCTGGCCGCTGGCAACGTCCAGAACCCGGATTTCAGGCTCTGATGACTTATCGCTAGTCCACGTATCAAAAACAATTTTCCGCCCGTCGGGTGACCAATCGGCATTTCCCTGACTTCCCTTGTCTTCCGGCAGAATCAGCCTGGGATCGCCGCCTTGGGAAGAAACGATATAGCCCTTTGCGGCGTCATTCTCATTCGCGGCAAAGAACAGGATCTGAGTGCCGTCTGGCGACCAATGGGGTATCGAAGGATACAAGGGAGGGTCGGTCAACTGCACCGGGTGGGTCCCGTCCCTTTCGGCCCTCCACAGAATCCCTTCGGGAAAACTGACGTAGGCAATGAACCGGCCATCCGGCGAAAAAGAGACACCCTCGGCGGAAATGCCTCCAAGATAAGGCACCATCACATGAGATTTCTCATCAAGGCGGATCAGTTCGCCATTTTGGGTCGCGCCCATGGCATAAATTCTTTTCCCGTCCCTGGAGGGGATAGGCCGGCCCCACCGCGTCGGACCTGAAGTCAACTGAACTGGTTCGCGGGCTCTCGGGAAGAGCCTGCGGCGCTCATCGAGAGCCCATATCTGGGTCGCTGGCTGCATCGCGAATTCGGTGCTCGCGGGTGGGTCATAGAGCAAAAACTCAAAGGAATCTCCATTCGGAGTCCACCGTCCGCAACACCGAGCTGACGAGGGATGCCAGTCCGGCAGGAACAGATGAAGTCCCGATCCGTCCGGCTCGATCTCGTAGATTTTATTGTTCCTGTCGAACCGGATGGTCTTGCCGTCGGGCGACCAGGCACTGCGTTCAGCGAAAAAATTGTCGCGTTTGTAGGGCAGGTTGGCGAGCCGGTGCGCGCCCGTGCCATCGCTGCTTACCGTGTTGATGTCTCCGTTTATTGTGGAGAAGACCACCGACTTCCCATCGGGCGACCACGCGCCGCTCATCACCGTCCCGTCTGCCAAGTGGCGGAGCGAGGTTCCCAGTACCGGAACGCTCCAGAGGCCCTCTTCGTGGTCGTCATGTGCGGCGACAAGAAGAGTGGACCCATCCGGGGAGACATCGACCAGCCAAGGGTTCGGCAAAGCCATCGGGATTCGGACAGCCTCTCCTCCGGATAAGGCCACCTGAGAAGGAGGATTCGCGTCGGGATACTCATTCAAATAAAGCCTGACTCCGTCGGTCCCGAGGGGAACCTTGCGGCGGCCATCGTGGGTGATCTGGGTGTATTTGGACACGTGGAACATCGGGAGCGGGCGTCGCACGTACCAGGTGATTGACGCGATGCCCAGAGCCAGAATCGCGGCACCCATGATCCACCACTTCATCCTTCCGGGATTCCCGCCTTTCGAATCCGGAACTGAATTGGCACCAGCCTCAGCGAATTCCATGTACGCGGTGGACGGGTTGACAATGCTCGCCCCATGCCCGTTTCCGTTCTCGAAGTTCGGGCGATAAGCATCGTTGCTCGCGCCGCTCGCATGCGTTGCGCCTTCCGGCGCTTCAACCTCGTCCTCACAAACCTCCACGCTGCACACCAGGCGGTAACCGACCGTGGCCACCGTAGCAATGTAGCGGGGTTCGCTGGCGTCATCTCCCAGAGCGCGTCGCAGCATTGAAATGCAGCGCGTGAGGGAATTCTCAGTCACCGCGGCGTTACCCCACACCGCATTCATCAATTGTTCTTTGGTGACCAGTTTTTGCGGGCTCCGCAGCAGAAACAGAAGGACCCGAAAGGCCTTCGGCTCGACGGTGATCGTCACGCCCCCCTTGATGAGGCAGAACTCCCGCTCGCGCACTTCAACGCCTGAAAATCGAAAAACAGAGGACTTACATTCCTTCATACATTCGCAAAAACGTCCCTCACGAATTAATCAGAAATCCCTCAAGACCAAATCACGACCTTTTTTGCAAAGTCCCCTCAGCCGAATAGGCACGCGAAATTCCCACAATTCAAATTTCGCCGGAGGACACGAGGATACTATGCGCATCCAAGCGAAGCCATGCCCAAAATCAACAATTCTGCCGCTACGTGTGGTGGCACTTACGCTGTGTGCTGTGTTGGCGCTCTCAGCCCAAACGCCCGCCCAGAAAATCGTCAGTTTCGACGCGCCCCACTCGAGCTCCGGCTACCTCCAAGGAACCGCGGTCTGGGGCATCAACGCGCAGGGCGCCATCACCGGAGACGTAACGGATAGCACCGGGGCTACGCACGGCTACGTCCGGACCCCTGAAGGCAAGTTTTTCGAATTCGATGCCCCCGGCGCCAATCCCAGCCCGGGATACGGCTGCGAGTACTCAATTGGCGGCACTTGCCCTTCTGCCATCAATGACCACGGAGCCGTGACCGGATGGTCTCAGGACGCGAACGGCGCCTATCACGGATTCGTGCGTTCCCCGGACGGCAAGTTAACCGTCATCGACATCGCGGAAGCCGGCGTCGGTTCTGGCCAGGGAACTCACGCCATGGGCATCAATAACTGGGGAGTCATCACCGGATTCTTCGTTGATTCCAATAACGTGCTTCACGGCTTCCTTCGCAGCCCCGGCGGTTCGATCGTCATCCTTAACGACCCCGCCGCCGGCACGGGCGCTTATGAAGGCACCCTCGCGTTGAGCATCAATGATTTTGGCGCCGTCGCCGGTGTCGATACCGACGCCAACAACTTCACCCATGGATTCATGCGAACCGCCGATGGAAAGTTCAATGACTTTGACCCGCCTGGTACCCTCGGCAACGCCTACGGCGTTGGCAACGCACTGATCAACGATCGCGACGTCATCGCGGGTACCTATTTCCAGGGTATTGGCAACATCGCGTACGGATATCAGCGCAACGCGGGGGGCAAAATCGTTGACTACCAGGCTCCCACCGCGGGGACAGCCCAGTTTGCAGGCGCTTCAGTAAATGCCTTGAATGTGCGGGGAACGGCCGTCGGATACGTCGAAGACGCCAACTATGAAAGCCGTTCCTTTATCCGCGATGCCGATGGCCGAATCACCGTGTTTGCGATTCCCGGCCAGCTTTTTGCTACCGGCTCCTCTTACGGTTCAGGCGCCTTCGCCATCAACGAGGACGGCGTCGTCGCTGGCCGCTGGTACGACGCCAACTGGACCATTCACGGTTGGGTCCTGCTCCCCAAAGACCGCTGAACTGCGGAGTCCGTCCCCCAGCCTTCGCGCTCCCAAAACTGCTTCTCCGTGAACCCCCACTTCCGACGCCGAATGCCCGAGAGGATGGAAGGCGGTCCGCGGACTTAACCTCCACAAATGCCCCAAGGAGATCCTATGATCAGCAAGAAGCTTTGGCTCGCCGCAGCGGCGCTAGCTCCCATCCTGCTCTTCGGCAATTCCGCCGCAACCGCCCAGGACTCATCCCACTGTTTTGACCTCGCAAGCCTGCAAGGCGACTACTCCATCCTGGGCACCTACGGCGCAAATGTCGCCCTCGCGCTTGGCAAGCGGTATTTCGATGGAAAAGGCAACCTCACCGCTACCTTCATCGTGAACAAGCCCACCCCCGGTTCAACCACCGGCGACCGTACTCTCGTCAGCGGCACGCAGGCTGGAACCTACAGCGTGAACTGCGATGGCACGGGCGTCGTGACGCGCACTCTCTTTGTCGGCACAACCCAGACACAACAGGTCGATGATTTTGTCATCACCGCAGCAATCGTGAGAAGCGGACACAAGATCGCCACTGTCATTGCCGACGCCCAGAGAACTCCCTCCGCGATCGTCGCCGGCGGCATCTTCCTCACCCGCGTCTATACCCGCCTGCCCGACGTACCGGAAGACCAGGGTACCGAGTGACAAGATCCGCATCCCCTGGACGAGGCGAGTGATCGCTCATTCGCCTCTTTTTGACCGTTCAGTCCCGAAAATCTGCATCAAGTTTTACCCCGCGAGAAACCACCTATCCGATGCGCTCACCGAGAGTTTCCGCAGACGGGAATGTCGAGGGGAATTCGAGTTCCGGGCAGTTACCGCCTATGCGGAAGCTACGCTTAGAAAGATCCGAATGACAACCGCAGTCCTAGATGCCGCGTTGCGGCACCCAGAAAACATGAAAATGGTGTAGGCGATCTGCAAGGGCGAAGGCCTCGGATCTGTGGAGCGAGCCGAGCCCGCACCGCAGTCTGGCTTGGGTATCGCCGCGTACCCGAAACTGTTGCTGAACGTGAGCACGCAGGGCAGACTGAACCTTTTGCCGATATCCCCCGCGCAGGTGGCCCAAGGAGGTTCTATGGAAGTAATTCTGGGTTGCTGTGCAGGATTGGATGTGCACAAGGAGAGCGTGCAAGCCTGTGTGCGCAAGATGGGAGCAGGGGGCAAACTGGAGCAGGAAGTGCGTCACTGGGCAACCATGACGAGCGACCTGATGGATATGGCCGATTGGCTGGGAAGCGAAGGGGTGACGCACGTGGCCATGGAGTCGACCGGGGTGTATTGGAAACCGATCTTCAACATCCTGGAGGAACGGTTTGAGATTCTGCTGGTGAACGCGCGTCAGTTTCGTAACGTGCCGGGACGCAAGACCGATATCAAGGACTGCCAGTGGATAGCGCAACTGTTGCAACATGGTCTGCTGAAGGGCAGTTTCATCCCTCCGCGGCCGCAACGCGAACTGCGCGATCTTACCCGGCAGCGGGCGCAGATCATGGACGAACGCAGTCGCATTTCCAATCGCATTCAGAAGGTGCTGGAGGATGCCAACGTAAAGTTGGGATCGGTGGCCAGCAATGTGGTGGGGGTATCCGGGCGGCTGATGCTGGAAGCCATTATTGCGGGGCAGGATGACCCGGAGAAACTGGCTGACCTGGCCCAGCGCCGGCTGCGGGACAAGATCCCGCAACTGGAACAGGCACTTGCGGGCAAACTTACCGAGCACCACCGCTGGATGCTGCGGTTGCTGATGGATCAGTTGTCTTCTAACGAAGCCTTGCTGGCCAGGCTGGATGAGCGCGTTGCCGAATGCACGCGCCCTCTTGAGCCCGTCCTGGAGAGACTGGACGAGATTCCAGGCATTGATGTGCGGGTGGCGCAAGTGCTGCTGGCGGAAATCGGAGCCGAGATGACGCCGTTTCCCAGCGATGCTCACCTGGCCTCCTGGGCGGGCATATGTCCCGGCAACAACGAGAGTGCGGGCAAGAAACGGAGCGGGAAAACCACCAAAGGCAGCCGTTGGCTGCGCCAGGCTCTGGTGCAAGCGGCCTGGGCGGCCAGCCACAAAAAGGACAGCTACTTCCAGACCCATGCGCGCAACCTCATGCATCGCCGTGGCAGGAAACGTGGATTGGTGGCGGTGGCTCATTCGCTGCTCATTGTCATTTATCACATGCTCAAAGAAGGAACTCGATACTGCGATCTGGGCCCGCAGTTCCTGGATCGACTGCGAGCTACGCATTTGGTCCGGTTCCACGTGCGACGACTTCAACAGCTCGGACTACAGGTAGAAATTACACCCGTGGCCGCGTGAATTTTCAGGGCAGGTCCTTCGCCGACGGCTCAGGATGACAGCGCATTGGGGTGATCCAGGCGTCCAACTCGCGCCGGGTCGCTGGCGGCGAAGAGACGGCATGCTGACGAGTCGTCCACCAAAAACACGACGAGCTTCGCTGGCCTCCGCGGAATTGGCAGGACTGAAGTCTGCAGCTTCGGAATACAAATCACAATGTCTGTGTCACGATCCAGATGTGTTGGGGAACACAATCCGGATCGGCGCAACCGCCTTCGCTCCTATCGGCAGTGTTGCGGTTACCTCATCTAAAACGGTGGTTACTTCGCCTGGCCCATATGGATCGATCGTCGGGGCGGTGTACCCTCCAGTGCTGGTGACGGTTCCATATTTCGCGGCCCACGTCACGGTGCCCGAAAGGGACGTTTCAGTCGAAAGCTGAACGAACTCTCCAGGTGCCACAGTCGTTTTTGGGATCAAGACATAAAGATTCGCGTCTGGCTCGAAGATCTCAGCTGTGTTGATTCCGGAACTAACCCCGGAGACCAGGCTATCCCCACCTGCCATCAATACCCGACCCGTGTTAAGAGGGGTCATGGCGAAAAAGCGACGCGTTTCGATCATGTTCCCGGTGACTCCGGAGGCGTGGATGGTCTCATCGAATACGTATTGGGTATCAGTCTCGATTCCCTGCACACCTTCACTTCCGCCGGCATGGAGACTTTTGCCGTTTTGGAGCATGACGGGCATGTACGTTAACTTCGGCAGAGGCAAATCACCAATCTTGGCGGCAATGCCCGCAGATGTGACTCGTTCCACGCTCGTTATGTAGTTGGCTGTATTTCCTGACTCGTCAAAGTAAGCCCCGCCGTAGACCTCGATCGAGTTGTCCGGAAATGGCAGGATTCCCGCGAGCGCTCGACGCTGAATCAGATGGCCAACGATCGACGCACTTTCATCCGCTGGATCAAACCTCATCACATCCGATACCGTGACGTTGTCCTGAAAGCTGACTTGCCCGCCGACGATCCAGACTCTGCCGTCTGGGGTTTGCGCTGCGCTCGAATAGACGGGTTTGTAGCCAATTGGAACGCCGGCAACCTGAATCGCATGAGTTGCCCAGGTATTTGTATCCAGCACCATCGGTCCGGAATAGTCCGAGTTAATGAAAATGCGATCTCCGGAAAGCGGGAAACACCCAGGAGGATTCGATCCGGCAGTGTCGGGCATTAGCCCGCTGATCGACTGACTGATAAACGCGTTCGTCCCTGGGTTGAACAGATCTACGGTTCCAGCCGATCCCCCGATCAGGACAACGTTGCCATTCGAGAGTGTCGCTGCACATGGGTTGACTCGCGGAGCGGACATTTGCGAGGTCAGCAGTGAGAAGGTCTCAGTCGCTGGGTCGAAGATCTCGGCAGTGTAGGCCCAAGGGCCAGTGGGATTGTCGAGGCCTTCGGGCGCATTCCGCCCACCGGCGATCAGAACCCGTCCATCATTGAGAAGCGTGGCGGTAGCGTTCACGCGAGGGTAAGCCATCGTGGAGGTCGGTGCATTTGTCGCGTGTGGCCTTACAGCAGAGGCAATTTGTTGAGCTGTGGCGGACTTCAGAGCACGGAAATGCCCGTTGGAAACGGTCAGCGTGGGGGTTGGGCTGGGGTTCGGGGTTGGGGTAGAAGTCACAGGACTGCTGCCACCGCATCCCGCCACGAGCCCAAGAATGGAGATCAGTTGGACCAGAGCATGGTAGCGAATCGCAAATCGGGGCCTGCCAAGGGATCTTTCTGCCAATTCAGATCGGTGGGCGGCCGTCGATGTTTGCCCCGGGGGTACTAAGCGCTTGGTAAGCATCTTGCCTCGCATTCCTGGTTGAAACCCCAGAGCAGCGCCGGCACCACATGAAACTGTGCGAGACTTCGAAAGCCCGCCTCCTACGGCTCTGATCGGGGCGGTTGGTATATCAAATCCAAAATTTGCACGTAGCACTATAAGCCCTGCAAATCGTATGCAGTCAGTGATGCCTAATACTGTTCCCGGTGACGAAGCCCTTGGTTGGTAATGCGTCAGCAACGGTGCTGTTCATGTCAGATCGGTAAAGTGCTTTGCGGTGCGAGGGCAACCAAAATACCGTTACCCAGGAATCAGACCGATGTCGGGCTTCTTTCACCGCAAGGTTTCAGGCAGACGCCCTTGGGGAGCGATTGGAAAACGCCTGCGCCAGGTGCAGATTCATGTTTGCCTGCAGTTCCAACCACACCGATCGCGACTACTAAGCAGTCCGCTTTGCAGAGCATGGCACAGAGTCTTGTGGGTCCGGCATGTATCACCGCTAGCCTACATCGTAAACGCCTCGCGCACGACAACTTCGGTGTGGCTGCGGTGTGGTTGCGAGGCGTTTACGATTAGGAGGTAAGAAGGAAGCCGCAGGCGATGCGGTCGCGGTGATCCTGGCTGGGATTATGGATAATGAATAGGATCCGGGCTCGCGGTGAGTGATTCGGTGGGCCGGTTTTTCGTCGTTGAGGATGGACAACGGTGAGCCAACGGCAGCGCGGATTGCGGTGCGGCGATTTCAGAATGCGATTGAGCGCAGCCATGGAACTGTTCTGAGCGCGGAGCGCACACCGGCGCCGAGACGTGCAGGGAGCAAGCCGTCGGAGCGTGCTGGCGGTGGTGTTCATGAGGAATCGAAGCCTGCGAAATGGAGTTCTGCGGCGGTGAAGCGCTGGACGACGCGCATGGCTTTTCCGCAGCGGGGGCAGTGCCACGGAGCGCAATCGGGCAGCGGCGGAAGAGGCAGGGGTTCGCGTCCCTGTGCGGCGAGCAGGGTGCGTGCCAGGGGCAGAAGTTCTTTGCGGAAGCGGTTGGCGAGCAGGCCATAGCGGCGGATGCGCACGAAGCCTTTTGGCAGTACATGCAGGAAAAAGCGGCAGAGGAAGTTCACGGCGTCGAGGGTCATGACCCGCTGCTTGCCGCCGTGTGCATAATCCCGCCAGAGGAAGCTGACGCGCTCGCCGTCGAAGGCGGTGATGCGGTGGTTGGAGATGGCCATGCGATGGGTGTAGCGGCCGAGGTAGCGCAGCACATGTTCGGGGCCGCCGAAGGGCGGCTCGGCATGGACGTACCAGTTTTTGTTTTTCAGCTTCTCGATCAGGTGCTCGAATACCACAGGATCATGGAGGGGAGCGGCCGAACCTCTGAGGTTGAGAAGGCCCCTGCGATGAAGCTGGCAGAGTCCTGCGAGGAACTTCTTGCGGAAGACGGTACGGAGAACGGGAACCGGCAGCAGGAACATCGGATGGCTGGTATGAATCCAGCGCTGGTGATCGGCCGACAGTCCGCCGCCGGGAACGACTGCGTGGATATGATAATGGGGCAGCAGGTTGGATCCCCATGTGTGCAGGATGGAGAGGAATCCGATCTCTGCGCCCAAACGCTTGGGATCAGCGGCGACTTCGAGCAGGGTCTGGGAACTGGCATCGAACAGCAGGTCAAGCAGTGGTCTGCGTGAAGTCAGTGCCAGGGGGTTCAGTTCGTGGGGCAGGGTGAAGACGACGTGGAAGTAGTTGGTGTTGAGCAGATCGCGTTGCTGGATCTGGAGCCATCGCTTGCGGGCTTGCGCCTGGCACTTCGGACAGCATCTCGATCGGCATGAGTTGTACGAGAAGGGTGCTTCGTACGTGCAGTCCTCACACGTATCCCGATGCCCGCCAAGGGCAGCAGTGCGGCAACGCTTCACGGCCCGGTATGCCTTCAGCTGTTGATAGTTGAGAACAGCCTTGAAGCGCTCCAGAAACTGCTTGCCCTTGCGACGGACGATGTCGGCCACTTCGATGGCCGGACGCGTCATGAACGCGGACGGTGGTAGAGGCAGCGACTCTGGTCGACGCTCGCGAGCTTCAGTTCCTCGATGGGGTTGGCGACCTTCTGCAGATGTTGCGCGGACAGGTGCAGATACCGGGCCGTCACCTCCAGATCCTCATGGCCAAGCAGAAGCTGGATGGTGCGCAGGTCGGTACCGGCTTCGAGTAGATGCGTGGCCCACGCGTGGCGAACCAGGTGAGGCGAAACGGCCTTGCGAAGGCCACTCTTCTTCGCCGCTTCGGTGCACGCCACCCATACGGCCTTGTCGCTGATAGGTTGCTCGTGATCGCGATGCATGCGTGACGGGAACAGGTAGGTGCGCGGCTTGAGCCATCGCCAGTAGACCCGCAGGTTCTCGAGCAAGGCCGGGCTCAGGGGCAGATCGCGGTCCTTGTGTCCCTTGCCATCGACGACGTGGACGACCATGCGCTGGCTGTCGATGTGGGCGATCTTGAGCCGGGCGAGCTCGGAGCGGCGCATGCCGGTTCCGTAAAGAACCATCAGCAGGGTGCGCTGAAACAGACTCGTGCTGGCGTTGATCAGACGTGCGACTTCTTCCTGGCTGAGGATGTTGGGCAGCTTCCTGCGTGTCTTGGGATAGGGCAGGAACTCGCGGAACTCATGACGATGAAGCGTGCGCACGAAGAAGAACCGCAATGCGGCCACGTGGTTCTCGACGCTTCCCGGGCAGAGCTTCCGCTCGGTGAGCAGATAGGCCTGGTAGCTGCGTAGATGGTCCGGACCGAGCTTGTCCGGCGACTTGTGGAAGTGTTGTGCGAACCGCTCGACAAAACGCAGATAACGCCGCGTTGTGCCTGCAGAGTAGTTGCGACGCTCGAGCTCTTCGAGCATCATCTTGCGAAGACGAGTCACAGTGTGTTACCTCCTGTGACTCACAACCTATCCGGCCTCCAACCTCCTCGACAGCCACTACCGCAGCGACCGCGGCGCCTGCGGCTTCGTTCTTACCACATACTCGGCAGTAACAAGTCTGTTAACCGCCGGGTCGGCGTCCGGTGGTGACATGCCTCATCACCCAGTCAGCCAAAGTGGCGGGATTTCGCTATACCGGGTGTGGGGACATGATCCTGTAGCGACTGGCGGCATACCCGGGTACCTGGTGGCGGAATTGAGTGTATGCAGCACAAGATCCCGTCGCATCAGAACAGTTCCCCTTCGCGTCGGTTTGCAGAAAATTGGAGCCTCGTGCCGCAGACTTGAATTCGGAGATACCCAGATGCCCTTCGTCGCGCTGCCAACAATGTTCACAGTACAAATGTCAGGCGTCCGCCCGGTCTATACCACCACCCTACCCCCCTCCCCCTGTGAAACTGTGAAGCTGTGAAGCTGTGAAACTGTGAAACTGTGACTTCTTTTGGAGGATGGGTCGGATCGCTGGACTGGAGCACCTTGATTTGAGGCTTGGGCGTCACGGGAGAATTGAGGCTGAATCCTGCACGACCTAGTAGAGCAGTTCGCCGGCTTCGCTGGTGATGGCGGCGACCAGCAGCTTGAGGATTTCGATGCGCGGCTCGGCGAGGATCCTGGCGCTGGGGAGGCTGATTTTTCCGGGCAATTCCTCGACCGCTTTGCGCAGGACGGGCACGACCGAGGAAAAGGTCGGGTAACGGGTGTCGCGTCCGACCTTGGCCAGGGCGCGCAAGGCTCCGATAGCGCCCAACTGCTCGAGGATGTCGGCGTCGCGAAGGATGATCGCTTCGGTGGTCCTGGGGCTGTCCTGGGGCTGATGGGTTCGGATGGCTTCGGTGACGCCGTCCAGCTTTTCGAGGGGGAATCCGCAGGCGGCCAGGAGTTCGCGGGTGCGTGCGATGGTGTAGGGGACGTGGTTCCAGCGCTCCAGCTCCGCCTGACTGCTGGGGCGATGGCCGATGTAGACGCCCAGATCGTGCATCCACGCCGCGGCGAAGAGGGTGTCGTCGTCGTAGTCCATCCCCTTGCCGATGGCACACGCAAGAGCGTACAGGCGGGGTTGATGGCCGAACTTGTCCTTGGGCTGCGCTTCGGCGCGGATGTACGCCATCACGGACTGTCGCCAGGCGGGATTGATCATGCGGTCTTCTCCGGCCAGCGCGGCGACATGCGAATCAGGTCGAGTTCACCAAGGTCTTCCACCGTGAACGGAGGCGCAGCGGCGGGAATGGCGGCGATGCCGCGCGAAGGCAGATCGATGGAATCAAAGCCGGCGCCGGAAAGTCGGGCCGAACCGGCAGCGGCGAAGAGGTACGAAAGTGTTCGGGATGGTTGGCCGGGGCCGGGCAGAGTTGCGCCGGCCCGGACACCTTTGACGGGAATGCGTTCGACCGAGAAATACTCGACGTCAATCAGGATGGTGCGGTCGTTGAGCGGACGTGGCGGGACGGTGCCGGCGCGCGTTTTGAACTTTGTGGCTTCAAGGGATTTCTCGATGTGTAGCTCGCGCGGGCGTCCGTAGTCGTACATGCGATAAGTAATGTCGCAGTTCTGCTGGGTTTCGAGGATGATGGAGCCTGGCCAGATGGCGTGCACGGTTCCGGCATCGACGAACACCATGTCTCCGGTGGCAACCTTGAGAACGTTGAGGCTCTCTTCGAGCGTGCCATGCTCCATGCCGGCGCGGACTTCGTCCAGGGAGACGCCGGGCTTGAGTCCTACCGCCACCTGGGCTCCGGGCTCGGCGGCAAGCGCGTACCAGCACTCGGTTTTTCCCCTGGGCTCGCCGTACTTTTGCGCCATCCGGTCGTCGGGATGCACCTGAACGCTCAGTTTTTCGCGGGCGAAGATGACTTTGATCAGGAGCGGGGACTGGGGAACTGGTGCCGCAGGGCCGAGAAGAGCACAGGAAGCATTCCGAAAGAGCTCGGCGAGGGTTGTGCCCTTGTGCGGACCGGTCGCGATGCGGCACATATCGCCGGTGAGCCAGACTTCGCCGATGGGCTCGGCGGGGCTCACGGTGAAATCGAACCAGGGACGCAGGTCCGGGTAGCCCCACACCTTGGGTAAGAACCTGGGTTCAATCAGGAAGGGCGCTAATTCTGGAATGGAAGAACCCGGCTCGCCAGCCATGTGAGCTGCCCCTCAGAGGCGCGCGAGGATGCCGAAGCGAATGACGCGCAGAGCGTCCACTGCCGGGAAAACATTCCTCACCGCAACTATCCACTTTAGCAGAGGAGGCGATGCGGACATGGGTACGAAAATTGGAGCACTGTTGCGGAGCGGAATGCAGATGGGCGCAAAGGCGCGCGGGCCGGAGTTGAGCCGCCCCGCAGGCAAGGAGAGGACATCCGTTTCGCACTCGAACCCGATGGGGGGGCCGAGATGCGATTGAGAATTTTTGAAAAATGGTCTCCCGGTGTTGAACAGCTCTTGGATGTCCCACAGAGGTCGAGCTTTGAGACAGAGATACGAGCCGCGCGGCGTTAGCTGAAGGTCTCAGCACCGTCGCCGTCGCCTTCAGATCCGGCCGCGGTAACTTCCTGCACGTCGATTTTCTTCAGTTCAGGCGTGACCCAATCTTTCTTAGTTTCAGCTTTATCTTCCCGTCGATCTTCCATTTGTTACCTCTCAATGAGCACAGTACCGTATCTTGGCAAGAAGGTTTGGTGATAGCTATCACACTCCGAGGGGAAAACCGCACACAAGGTGCGGACTGGCGAGACCGGTCGGCACACTACGTAAAGCGGCGCAAGAACATTCCGACGCCCAGGCCGCGGAGAAGGATCAAGCGCGCATTCCTTGTGGTGATCGGATCGATCCTGATCGTCAGATCACGTAGACACCTCCGAAGCAGCGGCAGGTCGAGAACTTCTCCGGCGAGCGGATGCGAGTCCAATACGTCCAGGTAATGTCGAATGGACGGCAGTTCCCTGAGAATTCGATGTCCGAGATCCGCGGATTGCAGTCCCTTCCGCCTTGCATGCAGAACGCACGCAGGAAGCCGGTCGCGAAAGGCTCTTCGAAATAATGAACTTCCCTGGCCATGGCAACGGAACTGGATATCGGGAACACGCAAAAGGAACTCCAATAATGCCAGATTGGCAGTTGGATCGACGATGGCAACGCCATGCCTGGCACCAATCTCGGACCAAAGACTGGCACCGGCGGTCCAGGCCGGCCTTAAGAGTCTCCGGCGAAGATCTTCAAGCGGCGACGACGTGAATGTGAAATCGTGGCTGGCCGCATGCATTCGTGCCTGCAGGTCCAGGTCCGTAGCCAAGCTGGGATTCAGAGCCGAGTATTGCTGCCAGGGGTGACGACCAAGCCATCGCACCCTTCGCAAGAGTCGCAAGGGCGGGGTGAGGATCGGCTTCAAGATTTGGCGCTTGAGCGTCAACCACGGATTGGATTCCGCATGAAGAAACAACTGCCATGCGTCCTGGGGGCGGCGCTCGCGAAGTGCGAGCAGCGCCGATCCGTTCCCGGTCCACGAAACGGTGGCATTTCCCATCTGCCCGCATAACATGAGGCCGGCACCATTCCCGGCGGCTGTCTCAAGGATGGCCTGAATCCAAAATTGATTTGCAGCTGCATGGCCCGGTCCGTCATGCAGATCCAGGTAGTGTTCAATGCCCCGCATGACCCCATGTTCCGAGGCGTCGACCGCGACATGTCGGACGTTTGGCCCGGCCATCAGCGCTGTTGCGTGAGCACTATCCCATTCATTGCCGAACCTGTTTTCCCCGGCGCCGTCGGGAGGAAACAAAGGAACAGACGTGTAGGCGGCCAGTTCCCTGCCCTGGCGGGCCAGAAGCGGGGCAGCCATTGCGGTCACGGAGCCCGAGTCGCGGCCGCCGGAGAGTTGCGCCGCGACTGACCTCTGGGTGCGGAGACAGGACAAGACCGCACGGCTGTAATGCTCCAGAAAGGCCTCTTCATAGTCTTCGTCGCGGCGCCAGGTAAGCACTTCGCGGCCTTCTGGAGACCAGTAGTTGGAACAACGGATCTCTCCCTGAAATCCAACTGTGAACGCTTGTGCACAAACGAGCCGCTGAAAACCCTTATACCCGGTGCGCTCTGCATCTTGTGGCCAACTGACCAATACTTGAGCCAGGCGGAGGAGGTCAGGTTCCTTTGTCACGCCCGGGAGCGCCAGAAGTGCCTTGAGGCTGGACGCAAAGGCGATGAATCCGTTGCCCTGATGGAAATAGAGCGTTGAGTTCCCAAAGGCATCGCGGGCGAGGAAGAGGCTGTGGTCGCGGCGATTCCAGGCGGCCATGGCCCAGTCTCCCTGGAGATGGATGGCGACGTCCTCGCCCCAGCGGTCGAAGGCGAGGCTGACGAGTTGGCCGTCCGGTGTCTGGGGCGCATCGCCGGAAGGTATGTCGAAAGCGTCGAGGAGATCCTCGCGGTTGTCGAGCCGGGCTGCAGAAACGACCAGGCCGCGGGTTCCCTTGCAGGGCTGTTTCTCGAACGGGTCTTCGGGCGAGATCTCCAGTCGGAGGTGACCAAGGGCGATCGAGTTTTCAATTCTGTTGGCCCCGCCGTGGGGACCGTAGTAGGCCATGGCCGAGCGCATCTGCTCAAGCCATTCGGGCGGAACGGGAGCTCCGTCGTAGCGGAAGACCCCGTATATTCCGCTCATGCCTGCTTCCGGGCGAAGGTGGTAAAGATCTTGAATCGCTCGTGCCCGGCTCCGCCGGTGACCAGGCGGGGCCCGAAGCGCAGCCATGCATGAGCGAGAAGCTGGCGGGATTCTCCGCGATCGGCGCCAAAGCTGACAGTGCCTTCAAGACCGCGACGGCGCAGCATCCATGTAGCGGCAAGGGCCTGCGCCAGGCAGCGGGCGTCCCAGGGAACTCGGCGAGCGAGGGCGCCGACCGCCCAGCCGATTCGGTCGGCGAGACGGATCTGGTCGAACGTAGCGGTGGGGGGAGTTTCGGTCCCCGGCGTTCCTAACCAGGAGGCAATGCGCCGGAACGGGAGGCAGGCCATCGCGATCCGCGCCAGCGCCAGCGCGACCAGGGCTTCGCGAAGAAGCCGCTTGCGCACGCGGGGGAGTCGCCGGTATCGATGGAATTCATTCCACACGCAACAGACCTTCCCGTTCCATTTCGGCGAGGAATTTCTGCACATCGGCGGCGCAGGTCTCGGGGGAAACGCGGTATTCGTCGACCAGGGAGTCCACAAGTTGCGCGAAGGTCAAGGGGGTCTCAAGCTTTTCCCAGATCCTGCGGGCCGGCCCTTCCAATCCATAGTAGGCGCCGGCGTTGATGCTCATCAGGACGGTTTCCTGGTCGAGCTCCGTTGACACGAGTTCGCGGGAACGCGAGAGTCTTTCATGAGGACCGAAACTACGCATGGCCGTTTTTCTCCACGCCTGGCGCCGGCGAAAAGCATTCGGCCCAAGACAGCTCCAGGAATCTGACCAGATCCTGGGGTCGGGTCGCGTCCCGGCGGCGGCTCACGCGGATCACAGAGGCGTGCTGGGCAATGATACCGGCCATGCGCGAGACTTCGCTTTGAGTGCTGCTGCCCTTTCAGAAAATAGGGACGATAGAGGTTCTCCAACAGGCACTGGACCTTGCCGAG
Organism: Terriglobales bacterium; assembly: GCA_963788475.1. Classification (GTDB taxonomy): domain Bacteria; phylum Acidobacteriota; class Terriglobia; order Terriglobales; family Acidobacteriaceae; genus Telmatobacter. The sequence continues at coordinate 1,039,748 of CAWBGO010000015.1, read as the reverse complement.
CCCGCGGAGAGGCTCGAAGCGCGGGACGTCATGATCGACGAGGACATGATCAGAAAGAACATGGATGGCTCGCAGGGGGACGGGGTCAGGGCAGTATCGTTCGCCCATGGGCACAACGTATTTGTCGACATCGAAGCGCGAGTCTTCCGGGGCGCCCAGGCGCTGCCAGGCATCGGCGCAGAGGCGGATCTGGGCGAGAGCAGGCAGGATGCGCAAACCGTTGGGCGTCCGCTCCACCGCGCACACATCATCGCTGAGGAGCCGGTAACCCTGGCGGTGGAACTCGGCGGCGAGAGTTGACTTGCCTGCTCCCTGGACGCCAACAAAGATCATCGCTCCCCAGGGCGTTTCCACGGCGCTGCCATGCAGCGGATAGAGGCCGCGCTGATAGAGCAAAGCTCCCATGGTCGAGCCAAGAAGGAAGAGACGGATCTTATCCGGCGTCGAATCGACCATGGGTTCGATGAGGATGCGCTTGCCGTCTTCGACGCTGTAGCGAGCTACCCCGGGGACATCCAATCGAAAATGCCCGGGCTGCACTTCGTAACGCCGATCGGGCAGGGGGCGGAGCGCGGTTGATTCCCGAGCGAGCACGCGAATCGTCACGTCGGGATCGCTCGCGGGATGGGGATGCGGCGGAAGCTCAGGACACGGCAGATCCGCATGGATGCTCAGTCCGTAGGCCCAATACGCATTCACCGACATCGTTAAACCTCGATCAGCACGGAGCCAGCCGACTGACTATATTTCCCGAACCAGAGTTTAGTTATTGGCATTCGCGACCGGCAGTGGCTCGCCGAACAGTTGCGACTCATGCAGCAAGGGAGCGTGCACGTGCACGTCGCCTTCCGTGGGTACCCAGAGATATTCCGGAACGATTTCCTTGACCTTGGCACGGATGCGATCGGGCATGCCTGTGGCGCTTTCGGCTCGCAATTCGGCGAGTAAGTGGAGCAACTCCGACCAGGATGCGGTTTGTCCCTGGGTCCGAAAGACCTTTTGCGCACCCGTGTTTGACCGTCTTTCGAATGCATAGAAGAGATCCTCGAAGAGCTTTTCTCCCGGCCGCAGTCCGGTGAAGGAGATTTTGACTTCGTCCTGGGGGAGGCCGGAGAGGCGGATGAGAGTTCTCGCCATATCGAGGATGCGGACCGGTTTTCCCATATCGAGGACAAGGATGTCGCGCTTTTCGCCGATCGAGAAGGCCTGCAGGACGAGGGAGACGGCCTCCGGGATGGTCATGAAATAGCGCGTGATGTCAGGGTGGGTTACGGTGATGGTGCGTTTGAGCCTGATTTGTTCCTGAAAGAGGGGAATGACGCTTCCCTGCGAACCCAGGACATTTCCGAAGCGCACGGACAGGCAGCGCATGTGGGAAGGCCTGGCGGCGACCATCAGTTCGCCGATGCGCTTGGTGCAGCCCATGAAGCTGGTGGGGTTGACTGCCTTATCGGAAGAGATGAGGAGAAAGTCTTCGCAGCCGGACTGATCGGCGACGTCCATCAGGGCAAGCAAACCGAAGACGTTGTTCTTGAGGGCCTCAGAGAGGTTTTCTTCCATGAGAGGGACGTGCTTGTAGGCCGCCGCATGAAGGACGACCTGGACACCGTGTTCCTGAATGACGTCGCGCACGCGCGCGCTGTCGGTGATGTCCGCGACACAATAGGCGATGTCGCAGGCTGAGCCCGCCTGGGCGTTCTGCAGATTGAAGAGGGGCGTCTCGGCCTGGTCGAGGCAGACAAGTCTGAGCGGCTTGTAGTTCAGCAACTGATGGCAAAGTTCGGAGCCGATGGAGCCGGCGGCTCCCGTGACCATCACTACTCGTCCGCTGATCCTTCGCCGAACCGAATCCACGTCGAGGCGAACCGGATCGCGTCCGAGGAGATCTTCGAAGTTGACATCCCGTAATTGATCGACGGTGACGGTACCGTGGATGAGGTCTCCCAGGCTGGGAATGGTGCGGAAACGGAGCCGGGTCTGGTCGCAGATATCGATGATCCGCTGCATCTGCTCTCCGGTGGCGGAGGGGATGGCGATCATGAGTTCAGCGGGCCGGTAGGAGCGGACAACATGGGGCAAATCCTTGACCGTTCCGGCGACCGGAATTCCGTGGAGACGCACTCCCGCCTTGGCTGGATCGTCGTCGACGAGCGCCACCGGGAGGTATGAGCTGCGGGGCAGTTCGCGCAGCAGCATGGCGGCGGCGCTCCCGGCTCCGATGATGACCACGGTTTTCCGATTGTCGCGATCGCTTGAACTCACGGCGTTTTGGAGCACGGCGCGCGACAAGACGCGTACGCCGACGAGCATGCCCACGGTGAGAATCAGCTCGATGCAGTAAACGGATAAAGGAAAGCGCTTTTCATGGAGAATCCAGCGTTCGGCGGCCAGGAATCCGACCGAGCCCAGGGCCACAGCCTTGAGAATATCCAGGGCGTCGCTGATGCCTGTGTAACGCCAGTAGCCATGGAAGAGGTTGAATCGCGCCATTCCCAGAACACGCAATAAAACCAGTATGGGCATCGCAGTCAGGAGTACCTGCGGGTTGGGCAACGTGAAATCGAATCGCAGCAGCCACGCAATCGTGACCGACAAGGCGACCAGCAGCACTTCACCAAGGGCAACAAAGAAACGGTTCTTATTTGCGATCATCGACTCAACCTTTTTTCACGGTTTGAATCACTGGCTCACCGAAAACGGATCCCATGCAATGTCTGGAACTTCATTTCTCGATGATCTGGTTTGCACTTCGTTGATGTTTTCCTCAGTCAGGGGGGCGCGGTTCTAATGAATGGTGCTGATCGTGGCGCCGGTTAGTGCTGCTGAAGACAAAATCTGCGTGTAATACGGAAGTTGCTGCGCGAAGTTGTTTGGCGATTTGAACTTGGTTGGAATAACGATTGAATCTCCCGGGAGCAGCGTGAGGCTCTCGAAGTCGTTGTGCCAGAGCAGACTTTGGGATTGCCGGGCGACAACGGTTCCGTCGGCCCGAATGACAAATGCATGTTTCTTATCGGCCTGCCGGTTTGGACCACCGGCGTCAGCAAGATAGGCGGCAACCTGTTTCCTGGGCTGATAGCGGAAGGCGTTTTCGTTATACACAGCGCCCGCAACCTGGACCGTGCCGAGCCGGGGAGGAATGTAGTAACTGTCCCCGTCTTCGAGGGGAAACGCGGGGATATCGGCGACGCTCGCGGCGGCGGGGTTCATGTCGAGCACGATGCGTCCGGTCGGATGAACCGCGGAAAGCTGACTCAGGACCGCTTGTTGGGCGCTGAGCTGGACTTGTTGCTCCATGGCGGTCGTGCCCACCGAAGGAGCAGCCGCATATTTTGACATCACATCTCTCTGCATCTGGTTGATAGCAAGTCTCAGTTCCGCTTCCTCGGCCTGGCGGGTCGAAACGCGCGTCAGTTGCGAGGCATAGAGGTAGGAGTGGGCGGTGAGTCCGCCTGCTCGCTGGACAACGTTTCTGAGGGTTTCGCCCGGCTCGACGCGGTACACGCCGGGAACGGCTACCTCCCCTCCCACGCGAATAAAGCTGGAGTGCTTGTCGAGAGGCAGGGGAAGATCGCGACGCGAGAAGACGGTGACGACGTCGCCTGCTTTCAGCAGTTGATTGTCCACAGATGACGGATCATCGATGGCCCTAGCAAGGTTAAATGAGACCAGGCGAGTGGTGAGATCCAGCGTGTCGAGTCTTTCTATGACGGCATAATCCCAATTGATCTCCGCGTCAGTGAGGGCCAAATCGTCAATGACGTCCGTGCGGGGCGTTGCGGCCTGAGGGGTCAGCTGGTCCCAGTGTTCGTGGTGCGCAGGAACGGCGCGCGGGTTGGATCCGTCGGCAGTCAGGCCGGCGAGCTGGTCTGCCTGGCGAGCGGAAACCCGGTTGGTATTCGAAGCATCCGGGGGGTAGGTCTGCTGATTGTCAGGTGGATAACCCGGCTGACCGTCGGACGAATATGGCTGGTCTTCAGGGTATCTCTGGACGTCGGGCTGATATCTCTGCTGGTCTCCCTGAACGCGATTGGTGGCGAGATCGGAAGAGGAAAGCTGGTTCGTGGGGGGTGTGCCAGCCAGGCTGTTGTGCTGATTCCAGTGTCTGCGCGTGATGAGGATATCGCGGTTGGGAATCACGTCTGAGATGCGCATGCCTTCGTGCCAGACGAACCGTCCGGGCCGGGACACATTGCCGCGCAGAGTTACAGAGTTCTCGAAACGAGGGGAAATCAGCCCGATGCGCAGAAGATCTCCATCCATGAGCACCCTCTGCAGGCCAGAGCCATCGAGTGGGAACTCCTCGACGCGTCTCCTGGTGTGGTTCTCGATCCGCTCCAAAATCACTCGATCGACCCGGGCCAGGCTGGTGAGACCACCGGCGTTCGCGAGAGCCTCCGCGACGGTCGTATCGCCCTTCAATTCGTAGATGCCGGGATCATTGACATTGTCGGCTATCGCCACCTGGGGACCGATGGGAGGGATGTAGATCACGTCCCCGGGAAGCAGTTGAACATCGCGGGATTTGTCTCCCCGGCGGAGCAGATCGTAGACATCGAACTCGGTCAACTGCTGGTCGCCGCGACGCAACTGGATGCGCCGCATGGTGCCGGTCGCCGAGGGGCCACCAGACGCAAAGAGGGCGTTGACAAGGGTGCTGAGCGAGCTGACAGTGTAGGCCCCGGGCTGGCGCGCGCTGCCCAGGACAAACACCTGGATCGAGCGCAGGCGTCCCATGGTGACATTGAGCTGAAAATCTTTGTAGAGATTGCCCACGGCATTGCGCAGGAAGCTCTCCAGCTGTTCATAACGCAGGCCGGCGACGGTAAGGGTGCCCACGCGGGGCAAGGAAATCTGGCCATTCCGGTCAACCGTGACGTGACCGTCGAGATCAATTTTTCCCCAGACCCGGATCAGCAGTTCGTCCCCGGGACCGACGACGTAGTTTGCCGGAACGGGAATGCGGTCCAACGGGGCGAAGGTCGATGGAGGTTCATCGAAGAGCTGCCGGCCGTACACCTTGAGCGGATGCCCGGCTACATCTTCTGCAAAAAGCTCGAAGTCAGTCGAAGTGAGAATTGGGCGCGGCCTCCTGGGGGGCTGGGGCAGACGCGTGTCGGTACCTTGGCCTTCTCTGAGGTCGTAGATTTCGGCAGGTGCGGCATTGGGCGCACCAGTGGTGTCTCTGGGGGTTGTGGGAGAAGCAGGGGCCGAAGGCGTCTGAGAACCCGGGGTTGTCAGGACGGACTGGCCGGGGCAGAGCGCGGAGGAGAACAACAATATTATTAAGAGCCTTCGCTTCATGAGGAAAAACGACCTTTAAATTCCGGAAAACGGGAACCATACAAAAGAGCAGATGGAGATGCCGCGATGAGGTCGGAAGGCACGTGTGACAAGGCGGCATCGGTGTTCATCGGGTTGCTCTCCGGCACCTTAAACAGAAGCAGAAACGGCGTCATCGCAGGGATCCATAGTGAACTGCGGATCCGGCATCAGACCGTGCAGCCACAAGTTGACGAAGAGTTCGGGCCGGTCCGCGGCAGGCGCTTGCGAACCTTCCCTGGAGGTGAATAGCACGCGTAACAGATGATGTACCGAGACGGCACCCAGCAGACCGAAAGCGGCTAATTGCGGATCGATCTTGCAGATAGCCTCGCGGGCGGAACTTCGCTTGAAATAAGCGCAAATGGTATCGAAGATCGGCGAAAGATGTTCCCGTATCAACTTCTCCGCTTCGGGCAGCTCGAAACCGGCGACATGGAGCAGACTGCGGAGTTCAGGCTGGGTATTCAGGACGTTAAGGAAGAAGGCAACGAGTTTAGGCAGGACCACTTCAGGATCGTCGTCGTTGACGAGGCTGGTCTGGAGGTCGTGGCTGAATTTGACCCGATTGAGATGCGATTCCAACGCGGCCAGGAACAAGTCCGGCTTGCGGGGAAAGTAACGAAACAGGGTTGCCTCATTGAGGGCCGCGAGTTGGGCTATTTCTCGAGTCGTTGTGGCTTTGAACCCGTGACGCGCGAAGAGTTGAGCCGCCGCTTCGACGAGCCGCACTTCGGTGACACTTCTTTCCGGTGATTTTTTTCCGATCATGAGTCTTGCCTTTGCGGAATAAAGAGAGGTGGCGGTCACTGTGCGCTCCTCGAGGCGCGAAGAACGCACAGACGTGGGTAAGAAACGAGGTCAATGAGAGGTTGATTCGGATAGGAGGGACCGGCGAGGCACGGAGCCCCGACTGCGGATTCGATCTGCCAAGGCGCTTTCGCAAACGACATCTGGCCCTCAACGCGAAACGATCGGTCGGCTTCTGACGCGGAGCGCACTTCGCCCAGGGCGGAAGGATGTTCCTCCCCGCTGATCGGTTTCACAATGCAGAAATCATCAGTAGACGTCTCCTGGAGCCATCACGTCGGACGGAAATCCAAGCAGGTGCTTACTGCGACGATTAACTATGGATATTAGAGTCAACGTACCATCCCGGAATCTCAAAGTCAAATGAAGAACAGTCCGCCTGTGCCCGTTGACAGAATTCGCCAGCGCGACTGAAATCAGGAGGGCGTGCAAGTCCACACATGCAGAGGACGGGGTCATTTCCCGAGACGAAGCACCCTGTGCGCTTTCGCGCCGGGTGGATGACCCGGTGGGTCGCATGCGGATGATTTGAGGGGTGGTAGGCGAGGCGGGGATCGAACCCACAACCCCCGGCTTAGAAGGCCGGTGCTCTATCCAATTGAGCTACTCGCCCCCATTCATTCATTGTAGCTTTGGAGCGCACGGGCCGGAGAAGCCAATGCTCAGAGGAGTCGGCAAAAACCTCCAGTGCCGACGCGAGAGTCCCGGCAGCAGCGGCGGGCGTCAAACCGCAGGCGGTGAAATAGGCGGTAACTCCGAGATCGACGAGGCCGGGCGCGATGGAGGCCTGGCGAACGATCAGATCGGCGCGGCAACAGCGCAGGGCAACGTCGCGCAGGCGCGCGCAGAGCGTCTTGCATACGACGACCGCATGCTCGAGGTCGGGCCAGGGCTGATCGCTACTGGGACCGGCTCTGGGCAGGAGATCGATATAGCAGGCGATAGCGCAGTTTCGTTGCCCCGGAGGGGCATCGAGTTCATCGGGATCGAAGGTATCGGGATGCCAGACGTCGCACTTTGACGTCCACACCGGAGACGAAGAAGCGTTGAGGCGAATCAGCGTATCGGCGAGGGCGGGGAGTTGGACCGCTTCAGGAAGTTGTTGTGCATGTTCTGGAGCCAGGCGCAGATCGATGAAGCCGGCCCAATGCGCCTCAATGACCGGCGACTGGCCGCCGATCTCGACTTCCCAATCAGCTTCCATCGCCGTGGGCAGCGAACCGGAGGAGGTAGCGGGTGACCGTGGACTCGGCCCAGTGGATTCCGTCGCCCTCGTCTTCGCAGAGATACGCGCAATGGCCGCCGTGCGGAGTCTCGATGAGCGAGATGTGGGGATTGGCAAGGATGGCGGTGCGGGTTTGCGGCGTGAGGCGAACAAAAGGATCGTCGAGAGCTTGCAGAATCAGGGTGGGGATGGCGACGCGATCAACCACCCGGGCGCTGGCCGCACGGTAGTAGTAGTCGGCCGCGTCGCGGAAACCGCAGTAGCGGGCCACGATCTTGTTGTCAAACTCACGCAGAGAACGAACTGGACCGATGCCGTGCATCTGATACCGATCGGGAAACAGGGCCGCTTTTCGACGGTAGCGTCGCATCAGCCGACGCAGGAAATGCCACTCGTAGAGGCGGTTCATGGGCTCGTGAAGCGCGTCAGACCCGGCAGCGAGATCGATGGCAGGGCAAACCGCGGCGACGGCGCAGAGCGGCGCACGGGCGCACCACTCCCCGGCAAGTTTGATCACCAGGTTTCCGCCCATGGAGTAACCAACAAGAGCCACGCGTTCGAGCCCGAACTGGCGGGTGAAGTGCTCCACCACGGCGCCCACGTCTGCGGAGAGACCGGAGTGATAGAGCGTCGGGGTGAGCTCATCCGAATCGCCGCAGTTGCGCATATTCATGCGGACGATGTTGCAGCCGGCCGCCCAGGCGCGCATCGTGAGTCCCTGGATGTAGCGTGATTCGGAGGAGCCTTCCAGTCCGTGGACCATAACTACGGTCAGGCGCCGATTCCGGTCTGCGTCAGGCTGCCAATGGCCATGACAGAGCACACGGCTGCCGTCAGCCGGGTCGACTTCGACCGCTTCGGTCGTAAAGGGCACGCGGAACGGGGGACGCGGAATATAGTTCCCGAGGATGGTCTGGAGATGGCCGTTGAAGAGGCCTCGCCGCGGAGCAAAGGCGGTGAGCCAACTCTTAGCAGCCGAAGAGGTAGGCGGCTCCATCCTGCCACGCTTCGTTGGTTGAGAGGGATTGGAGCTCACGAATGCCTTGTTGAGAACGGATCGGCTCGTACACCCGGGGATTTAGGGCGGCTCGGTCGGCTATCTAACTTAACCAACGTCGCTGTCCGTAAGTGTGAGGATACACGTTGCCGGCATGACTAACAACATCCGGGGGCTGAGAACCACTGCCTCGGCCCTCCCCGGCACAGCGGCCTTAGCCGCAAACCACGATCGCCGGTTTCTCGCCGCGGGTGTCTCCTTCGTCGACTTCGGTCAGCAAAGTGCGGCTCTCGCCGGGCATCAGCGATACGTAGTTGTCGGAATAGAGCGCGGGGAGGATGCGGTCCCCCGTCTTCTCGCGTACGGCTTTGAGGCGGACCATGATTGCCGGCCAGGAAGCGCTGTTCCTGAGCACGGTCTTGAGTTGCCAGCGATTGCCTTGCTGTTCCACCGTAGTTGCGGCCTTCAATTGCGGCTTCGGCAGTTCACGGATCGCACGGTAATTCCCGGGTTCCAGACCGCGCAGGTAGAAATTCGATGAGACGTTTTCAGAACCGCGCGTGAGCGCGAGGCGGAGGAAATGGACCGGCGTAAGTCCCGCTGGGTACTCCATCCGGATTGGCGTTACCGTACTGTCTTCCACGCTGTCGAGCTGCGCCGACTTCTGACTTACCCGGGTTCCATCCATATTCAGGATCTCGACCTGGGCAGTGAGGCCGTTCACGTTGCCGGCGCTGTAGTTCACCACTTCGATGGTCTCGTCTTCACAGTTCCACTGAATGTGCAGCGGTTCGGAACCTTTCTTGCAGCCGAAGTAGGCCGCCGTGGGCTCGAAATAGTAGTCGTAGGTTTGCCATACAAAAGACGGCCAGCAGGGATGGCTCATCCACAGGAGCACTCCCATGCGGTAGCGGCTCTGTGCCTCAAATATGGAGCGGTAGGTGTCGTAATTCACGAACTGGGCCAGCTTGACCCATTCCTCCGCGCCGCGTGCTCCACCATATCTGCTTTCAACAATGTCGCGGAAGCTCGCGCCGTCCATCGCTCCCTGCATGCAAAAGTCATGCAGACCCCAGGAGAGCCCCTGGGGCCAGAGCGCTCTCTCGGGCATCATGAGGCGCACACTTTCGATGGGCGGAATGTTGGGTGCGCCGATTTCACTGTGCAGCATGCGGTCGGCAGCGCGGAAGTAGAAGCTGGAGGGCATGGCGGCATAGGGACCATGGCCGCTCACGACGTTGTCCGCCGAGCTGGGAATATAGTGCAGGTCGGGATGCAGATCGCCGAGGATCTTCCGGATGCCCGTTTCTAATGTCGGGGGAGGAAAGCCCTCGTTGCGGCCACAGTAGAGACCCACGGAGGGGTGATTACGAATGCGCGAGACAAGGTCCTTCACATTAGTCAGAAAGAGCGCGTCATCGTCCGGTTCCGGACCATCCCAGGGATTGGCGAGCCAGAAGTCCTGCCATACCATCACGCCGTGCCGGTCGCAGGCTTCGTAGAAGGCCTCGTCGCCGATTTGGCCGACCCAGTTCCGGACCATGGTGAAGTTCATCTCGCGGTGATAGCGTACGGCAGCATCGTACTCGCGTGCGCGATAACGCAGCATCGATTCGCCGAAACCCCAGTTGCCGCCGCGGGCCACGAAGCGACGGCCATTGATCCATATTTTCAATACTCCGCCATCTTCGCTGTATGTCATGTTGCGAAGGCCAGCCTTGAATGATTTGGAATCGAGTGTTTCGCCGCCCACTTGCACAGACATTTCAACATCGTGGAGATTCGGGTCGCCGTAGCCCACGGGCCACCAGAGCTTGGGATTCTTCAAACGCAGCAGGGGAAGAGTCGCCGGGTCGAGCTTGATTTTCTTCCGCTCCATCCCCGCCAGGCTGATGCGTTGTTCGAAGCGCAGGTCGCCGATGCGCCCGCGCAGCATGCCTTTGACAGGCCGCGCGCCATGATTGACGAGATCCGCTTCGAGTGTGATTTCGGCGATGGAGTTATCGGGGAGGGGCAGGCTGGTTGAAAGAAATGGGTCTTCGATGGTGACGGCGCCGGTCAAGGTGAGGAAAACGTCGCCCCAGATGCCGGTGTTGCGTCCGCGAATCGTGGGAATCCAGTCCCAGCCGATGGAGGCATGGTACGTCGGGTTATCGGCGCCGGGCGCACCACCGTTCTTGCCCGCGCTTGCAAAGGTCTTCTGCTTGGCGCTGCCCGGTGTCGCGTTCTTTTCAATGCGAACCGCGAGCGCGTTGACCTTTCCCGGAATCAGTTTGCCCGATACATCGAAGCGCCCGCGCATGAATCCGCCCTCGATGCGGCCGAGTTTCTCGCCGTTCAGATAGATTTCCGCTTTCCAGTTGATTCCGTCGAAATTGAGCCATGCGGACTGCTTCGAGGAAACCGCGGGCGCGGTGAACTCGGTGCGATACCAGAAATCCGAGTAGAAATACGAGTCGGAGATGTGGAGCTGGTTTTCGCCGAAGTTTGGATCGGGGATCGCGCCGATATTCAAGTACGAAGTCAGGACGGTGCCGGGCACTGTGGCCACCATCCACTCGGAGTCCTGAAAGCCAGTCTTCGACAGCGATTCCCCGCTGTCTTTCACCAGGCTCGACCGCTGGAGTTTCCAACCTCCACCAGTCAACAGCAGACGCCCATCTGCAGCGGCATACGGTGCAGGTTTTGGCCGGGTCACAAACCCGCCGCGGCCGTAGACCTCGAGCTCGCTCAGGATGTAGCCGTAAGGTGAACCGGGCCGCGTCATCAGCACACGCACGTAGCGGCCCTGCGCGGGTTGAGTGAGTTTCAGGTCGTCCATCAGTCCCGCCTCGCCGGGTAGCGGCATCAAGTCGCGCCAGTTCTCGGCGTCGTCTGAAACCTGGACCGAACCCTCTGCGGCCCGCGCGATCCAATAGAGCTTGATGCGGTCGAATTCGAAGCGCGCGCCGAGATCGACGTAGACCCACTCCTCGCCGAGGCCCGCACTCATCCACGCGCTGGTGAAGCTGTATGGGCCGCCGATCTGTACCCGTTGATTGCCGTGGAAGAACGCGACCTCGCTCAGTCGCCACATGGTTGTCTCGGCGTTCCCAGGGTCGTCGGGGATGCCTTCGCCCCGGCACTCCAAGCGGTAGTAGCGGTTGCTGCTGACGGACTTCAGCGGAATGACTGGCGTGAAGAACCGTCCAGGCTCGGCGAAGTCCGGGGGATATCCAGCAGTCGATGCGGGCTTCGGCGCCTGGACGCTTCCATATTCCTGCCATGTCCTGCCGTCGGACGAGACCGACACCGACAATTTCAGTGAGGCCTCCGGGATCTGCGACGGCGAGACTACGAAAAGCTGAACGCTGTCAACCTCCGGCACTCTGTCGCCGCCTCCGAGCTGGATATCGACGCTCAGGCGTGGTCCTCGCACCTCCAAAGCGCTCATGGGACTGTGATCGACGATGTATTCGCGTTCTTCCCTCGGAAGGGGACCGTGCAAGCCGTGCGAAATTGCGATCCAGTCGGGCAGGCGCGTGTCTTTGATGCCGTCGGTCACCAGTTGTGCCGTCAGATTGTAGTCGTAACTGCTGGAGTGGTAGGCGGGACGCAACAGAGCAAGGTTGCGATAGGCGGTGTCCGGAATCAGTTCGGGGCTGAAGTCTGCGCTGGGAGCGCCGGGATAAATACCGACACCACGGGTGTACTCTTGTTTCCCAACGGCATTTATGGCGCGGCCCGCTTGAGGTGAGCTTTGTTCCGCCTGCGCACTCATGGGCTCCGCCAGCGACGAGAGCCGCGCCATCGCCACGCCTGCTCCGGCAATCGCCGTTGTCTTGAGGAACTCCCGCCTCGATGCTCCCATGCGATCTTTCTCCCAAATGATTTCTTGTCGGTATGAGCGGCGTTCGCCGCTCTAATCCTTGAAGCTGGCATGCAGTACACGTCGATTCTCAGCAAGTTCAAGGAAGGAACATTATCTGCGAACCGGCTCGGCAAAAGTGTTGGGCTTAGGAAATTTCACAACAGGGATATCACGAGCGAAACGATGGTAGCACAGCAAGATTGAGCCGTGCCGATGACATAGTGCTTTGCTTTGGATACAACTTCCGAGTCACTTCATCCATACGGAATGAGGTGGTGCGATAGACCACCACGGCGCTGCGCCGAGGTCCGTGATCAAAACTCCGCGACATATGTGATGTAGGCGCTGGAAAAACCCACCGTCGAGACACCAATCCAGGCCACGAGGATAAAGAAGGTTCCGGAGAGCTCGTAGGCTTGCATCCCGATGTGAGCCAGCACAACGGCGGGATGAAGAATCGCGTAGCCAGGTAGAGCGCGCGGGCTCCGGCTTGGTTAGAGCGGCTGTTTTCGCTCATGAGGAACAGAGTCGAACGGAAGAAAGAGCGAGAACACGGTTCCGCTCCTGCCAGTTCGCTGGCTGCTTCTGACCCGGATCGAACCGTGATGTTTTTCGATGATGTCCTTGGTGATCCAAAGACCCAGGCCCGTTCCACTCATATCCTTTGTCGTGAAAAAGGGTTCGAAGATTCTCTCCCGGATATCACGCGGTATACCGGACCCGGTGTCGGCAAAGGTGAGAGCCAATCCTCGTTCGCCAGTCGTCCAGTTCATCGCAGCGCGACTCCGAACCAGCAGGCGCCCTCCGTGGGGCATGGCATCAAGTGCGTTGCTGACAAGATTGTTGAGCACCTGTCGAATCTCGCCTTCGAAGCAGACGAGAGGTTCCTTGACTCGCTCTCTTCTTTCCACCTGGATTCTGGAATTCAGGATACGACCCTGATAGAGAGTCAGGACGCTGTCTACAAGTGAACTGCATTGAATGGCCTGGGGCCGAGTCGACTGCCGATAGAACCGCAGAGTTTGACTGGCGATCAGCGATACGCGTTGAAGCTCGCGGTCGGCAGTTTCGAGATAGCCTTGAATCTCCGTGAAGTCCTGAGACTGACGAGCGAGGTAAAGGAGATTGGTGACGGCCTCCAGTGGATTGTTGATTTCGTGCGCGATGGAGCTGGCGAGACGACCGACGGCGGCGATCTTTTCGCTTTGAATCAGGGCTTGTTCGGCGCGTTTTTGCGCTGTGATCTCAAGAGAAGCGGCGGTGATCGCCTGCACAGTTCCATCTTCGGCGTAGACCGGGAAATAGTTTACGGTCCAATAGCGGTGGATTTGGGGTTGCGCCGGCAGTACGCCTTCGAGAAGTGCGTTCTGTATCGGTCGCCCTTCCGCGACCTGCTGGAACATTTCGTTGAGACCTTCGATGGGAGCGATTTCAGTGAGCGTTTTACCGAGAATCTCACCAGGAGGCAGGCCTACGATTTGCGCTTGGGTGTCATTTAGCCGCAGATAGCGGAACTCAACGGGGTCAAAAAGGGCAAGTCCGATCGGCGCCGTCTTGTAGATTGTCTCCAGCTCCGATGTTTGACGTTCGAGGAGCAGTTGGCGAATCTCCACTTCTTTGCGCGATCGCACTTGCTCGGTAATCTCGATGGCAAACACCAGAATACCGTCCACGTTTCCGGCTGCGTTGCGCGCGGGCTGATAGACAAAGTTGAACCACGCTTCGTCCAGCTTGCCTGTGACCGCGTTTTCGAGATAGGCCAACATCTCGTTGCCGATGTAGGGAGTACCTGTCCGATAGACGTTGTCGAGAAGTTCGAAGAATCCTTGCCCCTCCAGTTCAGGTAGAGCCTGCCGGATGGTTTTTCCAATGAGTTCAGATTCCGAACCCTTCCGCAGAAGCCGGACGTATCCCGGATTGGCAAGCCCAATGACGTGTTCAGGGCCGTTCAGTGTAAGGATCGGTGCCGGCGCCTGCATGAAAAGGTTGCGTAGTCTTTCCCGTTCACTGCGCGCAACTGCCTGCGCTTCGCGCATCGAGCGGTAGAGCGTAACGTTGACCAACGTGGCGGAAACACGGCGGCTCAACTCCATTGCCACCGCCGAGTCTTCCTCAGTAAAGGTTTCGGGATTGGTGGTCCGGCAGAATGAGAGTGTTCCGAGGACCTGGTCTCGATCGACGATGGGGACAGCAAGAAGACTATGGAACCCGAGCTGACGTATGGCGTGCAGGTGGGTCTCACTGAGGGCGACCGAAACCAGCCATTCGTCGGTGACGTACTCGACAATTGTGGGCTTCCGAGTGACAACGGTGCGATTGACGGGATGGTTCGGATTGGGGATCAGGGGCGCTTGCCGGGCTCGGTCGAGAATGGGTTGCTGGACCGGATCGCGATGGAGGTGCACAATGCGTTGAATCGTCCCATCCGGCTCAACGAGATCGAAGTAACAAAAATCGGAGAAGCTGCGAACTGCGATCTGGGCAACGTTCTCCAGGGTGGATTGAAAGTCCCAGGATTGGGCAAGGGCCCGGCCCGAGTCGGAAAGCAACTCAAGATTCCGTTCAGCCCGCCGGCGGCTCGTGACGTCGCGAAAAAAGAGAACAATGCCATCCGGTGCCGGGCGCACGATGATCTGGAACCATGACTTCAGTGGTGCCGGATAGTAGATTTCGAAGTCGGCGGGTATCGCTTCATTCATCGCGCGGTAGTAGTGTTCCACGTAAGGGGAACCTTCGAACACTGTTGCCGGAAAGGCTTCCCAATGGTTCCTGCCGAGAACGTCCCCGAACGGTGCAAGCAGCCTTTTTGCGTTTTCATTCAGAAACGTGACTTGCCAGTCCCGATCGAGCACGGCGACCCCGTCGGTGGTCGCTCTGAAGACTTGATGCAGCCGTTCGGCCAGGGCATCGCGCTCCCGTTCAGCAGCGCGGCGTTCATCGATGTCGCGGAAGACGACTACGATGCCGGTGAGGTCTCCGTTATCGTCGCGAATAGGCGCACCGATATCGTCGATAGCTGTACTCCTGCCGTCTTTGGCGATGAGAATTGTATGGTTGGCAAGACCAACTACTTTTCCTGTCAGCCTGACCCTGTCTGCGGGACTCTGCATCGGCAGGCGACTCTCTTCATCGACGATCTGAAAGACGGTCGTGAGCAGTTCGCCCTCCGCTTCTTCCCTCGTCCAGCCAGTCAATTGCTCCGCGACTGGGTTCATCCGCGTCACACGCGTGTCGGCATCCGTCACGATCACTGCATCGCCGATACTTTGCAAGATTCGAGACGCGCGAGCTTCGCTCTCTTTCAGTTCCTGGGCGGATTGCACTTCCCGGGTAATATCCTGGCAAATGACAAGCACACCCTCAACCATTCCACCAGGTCCCGAGATCGGGCTGTAGTTATAGTTCCACCGAATGTCCTGCAGCTTGCCGTCCCGCACAATCGGGACAAGAGCGTTTTGATGATATACGGTCTCTCGAGCGCCCATGACACGCGCGAGATTAGGACCTACGATCTGCCATGCGTCTGACCAGCAATCAACTGCTCTCTGTCCCAAGCCCGAGGGGTGCCGCTCGGCCAGAAGTGGGATGAAGGCGTCGTTATATAGCTGAACCAATTCGTCGCCCCAGAAAACCAGGGACGGGAACGCACAAGCAAGCATGAGATTGACGGAGCAGAGAAGGCTTTCGGACCAATCCTCCGTTCGGCCGAGCGGAGTCGCGCTCCAATCGTGAGCCCGGATTAGATCCGCCATCTGGCTCTCGCCCTGGATCAAATCAGCTTGACTGCGTTTAGCTTTTTTATTGGTGGAAGTCTCGCTTTCCATTATTAAGATTTGATGCCTCAAGCAGCTTAATCGAAATCTGTAACCACGTTGCCC
Source organism: Terriglobales bacterium (assembly GCA_963788475.1). GTDB lineage: Bacteria > Acidobacteriota > Terriglobia > Terriglobales > Acidobacteriaceae > Telmatobacter. Next base: position 1,023,666 of record CAWBGO010000015.1, on the reverse strand, counting down.
TGTCGAGAAACCGGAAGCATGAAGTTGCGATACCGCAAAACCAGGGGCGCGGGCGTCCTTTTCGGGTTCTTCTCAACGCCGCTTTCTGATGGCCGTACCGACTTTTCGATACTGCCTTGGGGGTTCAGCTTTTCACGTTTTGCGATGGAAAGGTGCTCTCGATCGTCACCGGCCCAAGAAGGCCCGAGGGCAGCAGAGGCGTGTCGGCGTGAAGCGGATTACCAGAAACCCAGGTCAGTTGCTGCTCAGGGGGAAGCCCGCTGTCGCGTACCAGACGATTGACCCACAGGTTTGCAACCACGATCTCCAGCTTATTTGCTTTTTCCTGGAGCAAGCCGGACGGAATCCCAAGTCGCCAGGGAAGACACCACGCCGTGCCCAATTCGCGCCCATTCAACTGTGCGGTCGCGATGTTGCAGACTCTTCCGAGCGCGATATGAAACGTGCCGCCGTCGCCGGCATTCGGACAGTCGAAGCTGGTCCGATAGATCGCTTTGCCGGAATAGAATTTGATCTCCGGCTCGGTCCTCTGGCTCCAGTCTTCTAATCGTGCAAAGATCGTCTTGGCGGCGGGCCCTCCCCACTTTTGATCGAATGAAACCTCCCATGGCCCTTCAATCAATTTGATCGTTTTCAACTCAGGAAAGTTCTTGCCCTTCGGTAGCCCACTCGAGCCGCTGCGCCGGAAGACGACAAACCCGCTCTCGAAAGGTTCGAGGCGGATCGGAACCAACGTGTGCCCATCTTTTTCCTCAAATTCCGAAAGCTCACGCCGCTCGCCGGTGATCGCGTCGCACCACTCCGGACGTTTGCCGCTGAGACGGAAGTTGGCCGTGGTTGAATGCTGGCGATCCTCGCGATTCCCGATGAAGTAGATGTCCTCGTCTCCGTCTTGCCGGTGGATGTAACGGATGCCTTCGCCGCCGTCGAAATCGGGGGAAATGCCACGCTGTGCAAGCACCCTTGCAGTAATCCGGTAGCTGGGATAGAGCGACGCCTCCTCGAGACATTCCGGTGTGAGTTTCCAAGGAGCCGCATCAAATGCCCCGAGTTCGACTGCCGGGGTTGATTGTCCGCCGGGCGCCGATGCAATGCGCCAGGATGCGCTGGTGGCGATCAGTTTGTCTTCACCCGACCTTGTTATGGTCAGCGCTCCAATCAACCCGCAGGGCATGGCTTGCTCTTTTTGTTCGCAAGATAGGATTACGGTGATTTCATTCCGGCCCGATACCAGCAGCGACGTAACATCGAATCGGCGAATCTTGGTGTAGTCGTGGCCGGTGCCTACACGTTTTCCATTGAGGAAAGCCTCGAACCTGGAACTCGCGGTGAGGGCAAGCCCGGCCGAATCGGCTGTCTGCGGACTTTCCACGTCGAACGCGTGACTGAAATAGACGCGGTCCTGGCCGGGTTTCGCTTGATTCGAATTTGAACTCCAAATCCAGCGAGCCGCGGCCAATGAATTTTGCGCGCGCAGACGCGCCGCGCTGTCGTCGTACAACACTGTCCCCTTGCCCACGTTTCGAACCGGGCGCGGCTGACCCTCACCCCACAAACTCTCGGCAAGCCTCTCGACCGACTCATCGCATTGCGGATAACCGCTCAGACTCGGAGAGGTTCTCGGCGGCATGCCGATGATCGATGCGCCATTCTCCACCAGTTCCGAAATTTTCTTGAGCAGCCGTGGTGTTATCGTCGCGACCTGCGGGAGAACGAGGAGGCGATACATCATGCCGTCGGGAAATACGATGTTCCCGTCCCGAACCGATGCCCGTGCGATCAGCGTTTCCGGACCACATCCATCGAAGTTGTAGCCACGCCGGTCGGGCATGTCTCCGGCGAGAAAAACAGACGGCGGGGGAAGAAACACGTTCGGAGCCCCTTCCGCGGCGAGGTACAGCACATCGGCCACAAAGAGCCCGCGACGCAGCATCGTCTGGCAGCGGCTGATGTACAGGTGATACGCGGGCACCATGTCCCACCAGGTTTGCGTTCTGTCCCAATGCACGCCGTAGCCGCCGTCCGGACCCATGGTCATGCCAGGATAGCGATCATTCCACGGCTGCGATTGAAAGCGATGAAAGACGATGCGATTGATGCCCGCACAGAAGGCCCAGTCGCCCTGGTTTTTCATCGAGGCCGGATGCTGCAGCCAATGGTCCGCCGACTCGGCCGTGAACGCCTCCGCTGCGACGATGCGACGGCCGTTGGTGTGCGCGACAGATGTGGATTCGACCACGCTCCAATCGGAATTGATATCTCCGAATCGCGACCAGAACTCCGCCATGGGAATGTCGGCGACAGCTCCCAATTCAAGGTCCGAGCACGGATTCAGGTCGTACGGTTCGAGTGCCAGTTGGAGCCCGTTGCGGTGACCCAGGTCGCGAAGACGGGTCGCCTGGTTCTCAATCACCAGTTCCTGCGCGGTCTGACGGATATCCCAAAGGAATCGTTCCGTGGTTTGCTCGTTATCGACCACATATCCGCGGAACGCGGGGAGAAATGGCGCCGGGTCGTAGCCGCGTCTTTGCTCAAACTCCGCCTGGAAACGGGCCGTCCAGTTCTGCGAGCTCATTTCCCAACTGTCATAGTGCAGCGTAGTCAATCCGCTGTTCGCATGACGGTGGGGCCCAATCCTCTCCAGGAGCTTTGCAAAATAAGCATCGAAGTGGTGATCGATCGCTTCGCGGCTGAACTTGTCGGACTCAAGGCCGATGCCGGGCTTCGGAGCGGGCCGAGTTGTCTGCCCGGTAATAGTGCGGCCGGCTCTCACGATGATCCAGTCTCCGGCGGGCACATCCCATGCTAGTCGCCCCTCCGGCGTCATGTGGCTGGTAAGATTCTGCACCGCTCCCTGCGCGATGCAATTGCGCGTTGGCACGGAGGGGTCCTGCGCAGAGGAGGTCAAAAAAGGCCTGACCCATGGACGCGTCGTGAATGGACCAAGAATCTGCGATGAATACGAGCCGCGTGTGTATAGCGCCTTTTCATCAATATCGGCGATGCGCGTATCTCCGGCGGGAGCCGGAAATGCAAGAACGAATTCATCGACATAAAAATTACTCCACTCTGCGCGCAATTCGGGAGTAAGTGTGTCTTCGCCGAAAAACGGCGTGCGTGGCCTGGGTCGGGGAAGTTGCGCGTCGAATCTTCCGGGACCGGTGATCCTGGTTTCGCTGGTGGACAGGAACTGCATCGATTCTTCCGGCTTGATCCATGGGCCGCCGGCGCCGCACCAGCCGGCGCCGGCAGCCAGCGCGATTTCGATGCCTAGCTCGTCCGCGCGCGAAAACGCTTGCGCAACCAACTGCTGCCATTTCTCGCTCATGAACTGCACGGGCCCGGGCGCAATCCCGATCCCCACTTCAAGGTAAACGCCGCCTCCGATGCCAGCGCGCTTCATCGCTTCAAGATCCGCGGCCATGCCGTCAGCGGTGAGGTTTCCATCCATGAAATACCAGTAGACCCAGGGACGGGCACTATCGGCGGGATTCAGGAACTCATCTTGATTTGCATCGAGCCCGCCCGAAGGTGTCGCAAAACCCCGAGCTGGAAGATTCAGGCCCACCATGCTCATCAAGCCAGATCGAAGCAGGTTTCTCCTGGTAATCTTCCGGAACTTGAATGGGTGCATTATCCCTCCCGTACAGTCTTCGAAGCCCCGCGCACTTCATTTCGGCCTGCAACGGAGACAACAGAGACCATGCGCTCGCTGCAATAACATGAGTTGCGTCAAGCGGGTATTGTCATGGCTGCAAGCACCATCGCGCAATTGTAAAGTTAAGTTAACCCTTATCCCTATATCCGTGGAGTTACCACCCGATTCCAGCCATCCCCGTTTCAACGCTCACTCAGCAAGCAACGTTCACGTATTTTATTTGAACAACATTCCTTTGCGATCCCGCGAGAACACTCCGATTCTCTGACTAATCGCATTACAATCTGAGTGGGAGGTAGTTCAATGGGAAGTCAGTCCATCATTGCCGCTATTGATAAAGAAATTGCGAGGTTGCGCGAGGTACGGAAAGTTCTCGCCCGGAATGGCAAGATAGCTGAGCCAAAACGGGGATCCCAAGCTGGCGTCGCTGCCAAGAAAAAGGCGAAACGAATACTCAGTCCGGAAGCGCGAGAGAGAATTGCGGCGGCGCAAAGGAAACGTTGGGCGGCAGCCAGGAAAGCCAATAAGTGAGCGCCGGCGGGCAACATCCGCCTCCCCGCGTGCTTCCTACTGCTCAGAAAATAGCTCTGCGTCCGATGATTCGGAACGATGAGGGACCAGCGCTCCAGCCTCTCCTCAGCGAGTTCGACATGGCAGCGTAGTTGCCGGATTTCAGAGCCGGGAAGAGAATCCCGCCTGATGATAATGACCAGCTTGTTTACTCCGACAGATAACGCATTCCCTCTCTGTTCCTTCAGGCTGGAATTCGATCTGCGATCAGGACATGTAGCGAATCTCTCGCCAAAGCCGGCTGAGCGACTCGCGAACTGGATCGATCGCGTGTCGAGGGGTCCTTTGGCGGCGAGCCGCCTGGCTCTGCTTTTCTTCTTCTACCTTTTCCACGCTTCGGGCCAGGCTAACAGCGGGTCATTGCACCTTTGGGTCACGGACTCTGCCGGCCATGGCGTCAAGACTTCGGTTCACATCTCGAGTGAGGCAAGTCAGTATCGGTCCATTGTCGAAACAGATAATCAGGGGCGTCTCGACCTTCGAAATCTGCCCTATGGGACCTATCAGTTACAGATCCAGCAGGAAGGCTTTGCGCCTTTTTCCGAATCGCTGGTGATTCGCACGACCATGCCCACCAGGTATCGCGTTCAACTCAAGCTGCCGACCGTCAATCAAACACTCACGGTTACTTCGGCCAGTACGTTGCTTGATCCTGAACAACCCGGATCGGTAAACCGGATCGGGTCGGAAGTCATCGCCCATCGGACTACCTCGATTCCCGGTCGTTCCCTGCAGGATCTCGTCAATTCGCAGCCCGGCTGGCTCTACGAAGGCAATGCGGTTCTGCATCCGCGCGGCTCGGAATATCAAACCCAATTTGTTGTAGACGGCATCCCGCTGACAGATAACCGGTCGCCCAGCTTCGGTCCCGAGATTGAAGCCGATGACGTGGGATCTTTGAGTATCTACACCGCCGGCATTCCGGCTGAATACGGACGAAAGATGGGCGGAGTCATCGAAGTCAATACGATTACCGATGCGAAGCCCGGCATGCATGGCCAACTGGTTTTGTCGGGCGGAAGTTTCGACACCGCAGGTGTCTTCGCAAAAGGGCAATACGCGTGGGGACCCAATGCCCTGGGCGGCAGTGGAAGCGGCGCCATCACGGATCGCTACCTCAACCCGGTGGTCCCGCAGAACTACACCAATACTGGAACTGCGGGAGGTTTTTCGATTTCGTATCAGCGCGATTTCTCTCCCAACGATCAGTTCGGCATGAATGCGCGCCACGAGCGCGCCGATTTCGATATTCCCAATGAACAGGTTCAACAGGCTGCCGGCCAGCGCCAAACGGCCGACAACGTTGAAACAGCCGGCGTGGTCTTTTATCGTCACGCATTTTCCGAAAACATGATCGGCGATCTTCGAGGCATGGTTCGCGACAATGCCGACGATTTCTATTCCAACGCGAAATCGACACCGATTGCTTTGTCACAACATAACTGGTTTCGCGAAGGCTACTTCAGGGGCACCATCACCGCTGCCCATCGGCAACAGGAATGGAAACTCGGCGTGGAGTCTGACAATACGTCACTGCACGAGAATTTCCAATATCTGATCACCGATCCGAGTCAATTCGACCCGGGCACGCTTCCTGCTTTTTCCTTCTCGGCGGAACGTCCCGACCTTGAACAATCGGCATTTGTGCAGGATCTGGTTCGCGTGGGTAATTGGATTGCGAGCCTCGGTGTTCGATGGGATCACTACCAGCTACTGCTGAACAAGAATGCGGTAGGGCCCCGCGTCTCGGTATCGCGCTACTTTCCTTCAGCGGCCATGGTGATGCATTTTTCCTACGACCGCGTATTTCAAACACCCTCTTCGCAAAACCTATTGCTCTCAAGTTCGAGCCAGGTCGAATCGATAAACCCGGAGAACTTTTTTCGCTTGCAGGTACAGCCCTCGGAGGGCGACTACTTCGAAGGCGGCGTGGCCAAGACATTCCTCGACAGAATCAGGCTCGACGCCAACTATTATCGCCGCACCGAAAATGATTTCGCAGACGACGACCAGATCGAAAACACCACCATCAGCTTCCCCATTGCATTTCGCAAGGCGATCATTTATGGCGGAGAAGCAAAGCTCAACGTGCCCGAATGGAGGCGGTGGTCCGGTTTTCTCAGCTATTCCTACATGGTGGGGAATGCATGGTTCCCTGTCACTGGCGGCCTGTTTCTAGGCAGCAATGCCGCCGCCGCAGAGACAAATCAGAACGGCCACTTCCCGGTCACGCAGGATCAGCGCAATACCGTCCGCGCCCGGACTCGATTTCAAATTCATCCGCGAGCCTGGATGGCTGCAGGCGTTCAGTATGACTCGGGCCTGCCGTTCGAATTCGATGGAGATCCGGCTACAGCCCTCGCCCAGTACGGCCCTGAAGTCTTAGGCCGAATCAACTTTGCCCGGGGGCGTATCTACCCCAGTTTTTTGCTGGACGCCTCGGCGGGCGTGAAGGTGTATAAGTCGGACCGTGTCGACATGCAGCTACAGGCCGACGGACAGAACCTCACCGATCTGCTCGACGTGATCGATTTCGGAGGACTCTTTTCCGGAAACGCCATCGGGCCCTCGCGAAGCGTCATGCTGCGTCTGACGACCAGCTTCTAGACCGCTCCATATTCCGGGCCGAGCGGCTTACGCCGAACAGTTCGCCGGCGTCGGGACGATTATCGACCAGGAAAGATGATCAGCCGGCCCTGCGCCAGGTGATGGCGGCCCTGCAACCGGGGATAAATTGTTTCACGCGTAATTCCGGCAATCATGCAGGACAGTGCTGACAACGATGGAACCGCAAGCAACAGCAAAATATTCATGACGACAATCCGATCCTGATGGCGCGGGTCGGCAGGCGCCCACGGCATCGAAACTCAATTGATCACGACGTGCTTCTGCTCCCCTTTCGATCGATCGCCAAAGCGCAAAGAACAGACGTGCAGTTCACGTGGGAAGAGAGGCTTGTGACCTCTACCCGCGGCTGAGCGGTGCCGGTTTTCCAGGGGACATCGGAATCGGACGTACCGGACTTCACTCAACTTAGTCCGGGTCCGATTCGAGTTTGTTGTCCTATAGCAAATCGAAAACGAACGTAACGTTGGAGTTGCGTGAAAGAGCCCCGGGGGAACGGTAACCAGCAGAGTCCAACGGCACGTTTTTTTGGTTACCGCTCAAACTGGCTCGCCTAAGTAACTGCTAGAAATACTAGTAGCAATGGGCGTCGCCCATCCTCCACTGTAGAGGGTGTTGCGGGAAGCTTCCCACCGCCTGCTCACCGGTATTGCCTCGATAACAGTCCGAGCTGATTTCGTTGGGTGCCAGGCGCTACGAAGGCCTCAAACCAGCCACTGTGCAGAACCAATCTTGAATGGAATGGAAGCAGCATAGCGTACCATGCAGTGCGAGGAGAGAAAAGTCATGAAGGACGTGCTCAACCAGTCAGGAAACAAAGGTGTGGACCGCCGCCGATTTCTCGGCTCGTCGCTGGGTGCCTGCGCCCTGACTCCCCTCTTTACCCCCTCTTTCTTTCAACTCTCGGGCAGCCTGAGTCGTTCTTTGTCCAAAGAAGAACGGGACAGCATGACGCCATCGCAGGTGATCGAGGAATTGAAACAGGGGAACGAGCGGTTCCGGGAGGGGAAGATGGTTCCCCGCGATTACCGGGCGGAGAAGAAATCCAGCGCCAAAGGGCAATACCCTGCGGCGGTAATTCTGGGATGCCTGGATTCGCGAGTGCCGGCCGAAATCATTTTCGATACCGGAATCGGGGACACATTTATCGGCCGGGTTGCCGGCAATGTTGTGAATGACGACATGCTGGGGAGCATGGAGTTTGGCTGCGCGGTTACGGGCTCAAAAGTGATCCTGGTCCTGGGACACACCTCGTGCGGTGCGATCAAAGGGGCGATTGACAATGTGGATCTCGGGAACCTGACCGGGCTTCTGGCCCGCATCAAGCCGGCTATTACGGCGACCAAGTTCGATGGCGAGAAGTCGAGCAAGAATGCGGCCTATGTCGATGCTGTGGCCAAAACCAATGTCGTCTTGACGCTTGGCCAAATCCGCCGGCGAAGCCCCATTCTCGAAGACCTGGAGAAGAAGGGAACCATTTCCATCGCGGGCGCAATGTACGACCTGGCCAACGGCATGGTGACTTTTCTTTGAACGAAGATAGAACCCGCGCCTATTGAAGCAGGCTTTTTGCGGTCGTCGTCACACCCAGGCATACGAATCACGCAGGCTGATCGGCCAGCTTGAGAAGACCCCGCACCAGCGAGCCGCCACAGATCTTTCGCGACAGCTGACGAAAGCCTTCTATATCTTCAGGAGGTGTGAAAAGCCCTTTTTCCTCCTCGGTAAGCTCGCCCGCCGGTGAGAGCGGCAGCCGTACGCGGCGCGTAACCAGGTCATAGGCGCCAAACACCACGCCAAGGTCGGGAAATTCCCGCTGGAATACCTGCCGAAGACAGTAGGCGGTCCAGGCCGCGTTCAAGATGCATGCCGCTTCGATGAGCGCGCCGCGACACTCTGGTTTGCGCGTAATCTCCAGGCCGTAAAGCAACTCCATACTCATGGCAGCCACACGCACCGCTACCAGAATCTGATCTTCGATAGATCGGATGGAGAAATCGCTCGCAATCTGGATATAGCGGGCGGGCTCAAGATAAAGGTCAACAGCTTCTGTAACGGCCCCGCATTTCGTGTGGGCTAAAACCACGATCAGTTTGAGGGTCTCGGGGAAGTGCATCACGGCATACCGCAGGCTGCCCAGGCATTCTTCTCCCAGCACATTGCCCGCGACGCGCACCACAAACAGCTCGTTACAACCCTTGGTGAAGACCATCTCGGTGGGCACGCGAGCGTCCGCGCAACCCAGAACCGCCGCAAAAGGAGCTTGGGCTGGCGCATCGGCGTTCGCAACGCCCCACCCGAATGCTCGCGGGTCAAACGGTATGACGCGACTCCTCTTGTCGCTAGTGCTGGCATCAGTCATTTCCGCGAAATCCCGATTGCCCTGCACCAGGAGTTGACGCGCTTCTTCTGCGCTGCGAGGCATCGGGCGCGCCTCTGAATTTGCCGGATCGAAGCGATAGATCAAATCGAACATAGTCTTCCCCCTGCCCATCGGGCGCCGCGGTCGAAGTGGAAAGATGCCATTGCGCGCATGTTATCAGGAGCGGGGGCATGCGGAACAGGAGGCGATTCCAAATGCGGCGCCAACGAGGCAGGTGGACAAGGGGCCTGGATGCGGATTGAGCGGGCGCCATCACAACGCAGGTACGACTATGCGCCCGCATGGTCGAGCTTATTGGTTGCTCGAGACCTCCTTCGACTTCCCATCGATCGGCACGTTGTGGTTCTGTGCGATCTGCTCGATCATCTGCAGATGTTGGGAGATCACTTTTGTGCCTTGCTCGGCGATCTGCTTCACGTTGGGATCTTGGGCCGCCTGGGCCTCATTCTGAAACTCCTTCAGATCCTGCTGGTGGTCCTTGACCATTGCCTGGATGTACTGTGTGTCGAACTCCTGGCCCGATAGACCCTGCAGCTTCTCGATCAGCTTTTTGTCTTTCTTCGAGGGGCCCTTCGGTTCGCTTACACCGATTTGCCGGGCTACGGGCTTGAACCACTTGTCACCCATCTGCGAGTGGTCGTTTACCATCTTCTGGGCGAATTGTTTAACGTCCTGGCTTTGCGATTTGTCCGCCGCCAGTTTTCCGAGTTCGACTTCCGCCATTCCGCCTTCCAGCGCTTTCGTGACAAAGGCCTGGTCGCCGAAATTCTGGGCGGTCGGGGCGGTCGCTCCGGGGCTTCCCATGGTTGCTGAAGGAGACTGCTGCTGGCTGGGCGTGCTGGGTTGCTGGCCGCCTCCTCCACCTCCCGGGTTTTGTGCCAGCAACGCGCCCGCCAGCAATACCGGGGCTGAAACAATGCCAATTTTCCTTACGATTCGTTTCGCACTCATCCGATTTCCTCCACTGGTGAATCAAGCCGCAATCACCTGGCCTCGATTGTGAAACCAGCTTGGGCGTGCGATGCGACTCGGGATGGAGGGAGTTGCTTTCGGGGTATGTCACCAGGTGCGTGCGTTAGTGCGCATGGGCAGCATAAGCACAATAAGATCAGCACGTTGGACATTCGATGGAGCGGAGTCACAGTCGATTGCGACGAATTTTATGCCCCTTCGAAGTGCTGTTCGATCTCTTCCAGCGTCTTGCCCTTGGTTTCGGGCAGGAAGAAGGCCACTGTGAGCAGATACACCACCGTGAACCCTGAGAACAGCAAGAACATACTCGCGTAGCCGTATTTCCCTACCACGGGCAGGAAAATCGCCGTGAGTGTGGTAGAAACCAATTGGTTGATGACCAGCGCGATGCTCATTCCGTTGGAACGAATGCGCGTGGGCATGAGTTCCGACAGCGCCAGCCAGACGCAGACGCCCGGCCCGGAGGCGTAGAACCCCACAAACATATAGAGAAAAATCGCCATGAGCCAACCGTTGAGTGCGTTGGGCACCGGTGAAACATAGGCGTGTTCGATCTTCAGCGGGGCCGTTCGCGCGGCATTGAGGTCGGCGAAAGGGTTGGTGAAGAATGCTTGCACTTTGCCCGCCGGAACGCAGGCCGCACGGTTGATCTCAATGGTCGCCGCTTCCGACTCGCCGGTGCGCACCGGGGTGGTGGTCGCGGTGAATCCGCCGTAGGAATAGATCACCGACAGCGAGGAACGCTGTCCGTTGAACGCGCCCGACGGGACCAGTTGTTGTGCCGTCGCCGCATCGAAATGGAATGTCAGAGCGTCTCCATTCACCATGGCCTGCACCGCCGAGCCAGCATCGTAGCGATGCTTTTCAGAATGCACGAAGAGTGACGCGGTACAAAGATGCGCAACAATGATTCCCGACGTCCCCACGATAAACAGGAACTTGCGTCCCTTGCGGTCGACCAGCGTCATACCCACAATGGTGAGCAGAAAGTTGGACAAGGTGAATACGACGTAGCCCCAGTGCGCGCTCACGTCGGAGAGACCGCTCTGCAGGAGGATATCGGTGTTGAAGCCGATGACCGAGTTAATGCCGGTCGCCGTGTTGCAGAACAGGATGACGCAGGCGAGCAGAAAAGGCAGCACGTAACGGCGCCGCAGCAGGGAATCGCTGCCGGGGAGGGACTGCCCCGTGCCCCTTGACCGCGCGGACTCACGCGCGACCTGCTCCATCTCGCTGATTTCGAGCGCGGCCTGTTCCTCAGTCCGCGACCGGCGCAACGCTTCCAGCGCCGCTGCTGCCCTGCCCTTCCTGAAGAGCCAGCGGGGCGACTCGGAGACAAAGAATCCGCCCAGGACAAAGAGAAGGCCCGGCGGCATCGACATCCAGAAGATGCGCCGCCAGGCGTGGTCTTTCACCGCGAACAGGGCGGACGCGGATGCGGTACGCGCGACCTCGGCCACGTGGTAGCTGTAGTAGATGCCGATGCAGGCCGCGACAAAGATGCCGAGGGTCAACAGCCATTGAAAGACGCCGGTGCCGCGGCCGCGCTCCTTTGCCGACAGGCACTCCGCCAGGTAGAGGGGCACCACCATGCCCACCAATCCGCCGCTCACTCCCTGCAACAGGCGCCCAAAGAACAACGGCCCATAGCCCTGCGAAAGGGCGATCACCGGAATGCTCACCACAAAAGCCGCGCCGCTGAGGATCATGAGCGGCTTGCGTCCCATCCAGTCCGCCAGCAGGCCCGCGAACAGCGTGGAGAACGCGCTGCCCAGCAGCACCGCCGCCACGATGATGGATAGTTCGCTGCCGTTGAGCTTGGAAGTGGCTTCGAGGTAAGGCAGAGCGCCGCCGATGATCCCGACATCGATGCCGTAGAGCAGGCCCCCGAGCCCGGCTACCAACAGGAGAATGCGGTTATAGCGCTGCAGGTTCTTTTCAACTGAAGAGATCGACGTCATTCAAGCTCCGAGCGGTGAGAATCTCGTTGCAAGACTACATCATTGAAGCACCTTCGGCTCCCTGCGTCGCGCCTGGCTTCGGCCGCGCTGCCGGGACCGTATCCGCGCTGCTCTGCTGGTGCCGCCAGTATGCGGCGGCGCCGATCAACTCAGCCTGTTCCAACAGCCGGGACGGAACCACGTGAATGCCCTCGCACTCCACCTGCTTTTGTGCGATGGGCAGAAACAGCCGCGCAGACCGCGCCATTCCTCCACCCACGACTACGACTTCCGGCTGGAAGGGAGCGATCACGTCCCGGATCACCCGGCCGAGATTTTCCCCCAGGCCTTGGAAGACCCGGCGCGCATCGGGATCGGAGGCGGCGGCTTCAGCGACCGCTTTCACCTCCATGGGCTTGCCGGTCCGTGCTGCGTAGTCGGCTTTCAAGGCACGCGTTGAAATGAGGTCTTCGACGGTTCCATCGCCATAAGGGAAGTTCCAGATCTCTCCGCGGGGAGGAACGCCCTTGCCAACGGTGACACATTGTCCATGGATCGCAAAAGCTGAACCAATTCCCGTACCGAGGGTCAATCCCACCGCGCGATTTGCGCCCCGGGTACTTCCCGCGGCCAGTTCGCCGGTGAGAAAAGCTGCCGCATCATTGAGGAATTGCAATCGGTCGGATGCCCACCCGAAACGCGCCGCCAGCGCGCCCCGCAAATCCCTGCCATAGAGCCATTCGAGCTTGTGCTTCATCAGGCTCACACCCGCCATGCAGTCGAACGGTCCGGGTACAGCGAGCGCGGCTCCCGCCAGGCGACGGGGCCCGCCAGCAACCTCGCGGCCAAGCAGGTAGAGCAGATCGACAAATCCATCGAAGCTGGAAACGCCCCCAACGGGGACGCTCGTGAAGTGAATCACACGCAAATCGTCAGGAGCACACAACGCGGCACTGACATGGCTGCCGCCTATGTCCAAAGCGAGAAGAAGACGAGAAGATTCCGAGGAGTTCACGGCATAACCGCCTCTCGAGGAAGGCAGAATCCCTTCCTTGCGCAAAACCGCCACGACTCCATGAGTCCGGGAGGAGGGCATAAAACAGAATCGGTGAGAGTCTTGGGATAACGGTATCACAACGTGAGCGCGGTTTCACGTCCCTCAACTGCCCCTCAGAAGACAGCAGTGGCCGCCGCGGCTGAAAATGTCAGTTGGGCGAGGAACTGCGAATAGTTCATGAATGCGCGCAGGCTGGACGGCTTGATCGCCTTGTCGGGCACGACGATGGTGTCTCCGGGATTCAGCCTCAAGTTGAGGAACTCATTTCCCCAGGCGCTCTTAACCGATTCCTTGCTGATCACCGCGCCGTTTGCCCGTACCACGAACATGTGCTTTTTGTCGGCGTCGCTATTGGGTCCGCCGGCAAGCTGGAGATAGGATCCCAGCTTTACCTCTGGTCGATACAGAAACGAATTCTGATTGAAGATGGCTCCTACGGCATTGACCGTCGAGGGCACAGAAGGAACCAGAAACGTGTCTCCGTTCTCGAGCGAAATATCAGGAATGATCCCGGTGCCCGTGGAGTCAGGTTTGAAAGCGAAGACCACGCGGCCCGTGGCCCGCACCTGTTGAAGTTGCGCAATCAACTCCTTGCTGGTGGCCTGGGCCGCGGAGATGCCTGCCTGGTCCTGCGGCGTCGGCGAACTCGCCAGCGCCAGGGTTCCACGCTGCATCTGCAAAGTCATGCGTTGCACGGTTTCGTCCATACGGCGCTGTTGGATCACGCGCGTCGACTCTCGCGTGAATACCGACCCATACAGGTAGGCGTTCGGGGTAAGGCCACCGGCGCGCTCCACCAGCGAACGAAGTGTCTCTCCGGGCCGCACGCTGTAGGTTCCGGAGTGAACGAATTCTCCCTCCAGGCGGATGAAGCCGGTTTGTTCAGCAATCGGCACATGAATGTCGGACTGTGAAAACACGCTTACCACGTCGCCTGGCTGCAGTTCGAGGTCCTGCGCAGCCTCGTGCTGCAGCACCAACTTGCCAAGATCGAAGGAGACCAGCGTGGTTTTCAGTGTGGCTGGATCCATTCGTTCGATGACAGCATAGCTCCAGTCGACATCGGGCGCTGTGAGCCGGACGACCGTGCGTCGCGCCGCTTGCGGATTGATTTGTTCCGGGGTTTGGTTTTCCGACTGGGCCAGTGCAGACTCGCTGCCGCTAGGCCCGGTTGGTCGCTGCGTGTTTTCCGTTCCGCCGCTCTGCTGATTCGTAGCGCCCGTATTTGCGGTAGCGGTATTTGCACCCTGTTGGTTGTTGTACGGAAGAATGCTGTCGTTCAGGTAAGCCCCCTGGGAGTTGTCCCAATAGTAGGCCGTCGTATCATCGGGCGGGCGCGGCTGGGATTGATTCTGGCCTTGGGTGGCATTTGTGGTCTGGGGGGTATTGGCTTGCCGTCGCGCCATTAAGGCTTGCTGCAGCGGCAAATCAATCGGATTCGTGGGCTGGCGCAGCGCTGAAAGAGCGGGCAGGGGTTGAAACTCGGGCGCCGGGAATCCCAGGCTCACGCGCTTCCACCAGTAATCCCTCGTGAGTAAAGATTCCTTGTCTGGAATCAGATCACTGAGGCGCATTCCCTGATGCCAGGCGAAACGCCCGGGATTTGCGGTATTGCCGCGCAGGGTCACCGTCTTCTGGTACTTCGATACGATGGAAATGACGCGAAGAATGTCACCATCGGCCATGGGCGTAACCAGGCCTGCTGCATCGAGACGCACTTCCATCGCCTCGCGACCGCTGTGCTCAGCGTTGCGCTCGAGGGAGGCACGCGCATCGGACGCCAGCGCCGTCACATTGCTCGCATATTTCAGCGCGTCGCCGACCGTATCTCCTGGCGCCAACTCATAGATCGCCGGCCTACGGACACTGCCCAGGATTCCTGCCTGGGGACCAACGGACGGTATGAAGATTACGTCGCCTGACTCCAGCTTCGTGTCCTTCGACTTGTCCCCCGAAATGAGGAGACGATACAGATCGAATGTGGCGGTAACCGCCCCACCGCGCCTTAACTCGATGTGCCGCATCGATCCCTGGACCGACGGCCCTCCACTGGTGAATAACGCATCGACCAGGGTGCTAAGCGAGCTGACGGTATACACCCCCGGGCGGCGGGCTTCCCCGGTCACGTAAATCTGGATGGCGCGAATCTGTCCCAGCTGAACCGAGAGGTCGAAGTTGCGATAAATCTTGCCCAGGGCCGCGCGAAGGTTCTGGTCAAGATCCCCAAAGCGCAATCCCGCCACCTGCACCGCCCCCACCTGAGGCACAAAAATGTTTCCGGTGCGATCGACACGCAGGTTGGCATTTACGTTCGTCTGTCCCCACACACGCAATCTCACCATGTCGTCTGGACCGATCACGTAGTCGGGAGGCACCGGGGCGTTGTCAACGGGAGCAAAGGTCGATGGAACACTTCGAAACAGGTCAGCTCCGAAGATGGGGAGCACCATACCGGTGGTGGAGGAGATGAACTTCTGAAATTCCGTCAAGGGCTCGGGAGGAAGCGGAAAGGTCGTGCTCCGGTCCCGGGAGGTGAGCCGGCCCTGATCGTCGGTGTAAATGGAAGGCTGGCCCAGGCCCTGTTGACCGGGGAGTTGGGAGTAGGGCGACTGTCCGTTATAGAGGCCGCCCGACATGCCTCCGCCCAGTCCCCTGGTCCCACTGCAAACAGAGGACGCCGCCATCAACGGGTCGGAGCAGTTGATCTGATTGCCCTGCCCCATCTGGTTTGTCAGGTTGCCACTGTCGAGCCCCGATCCGTCGGTCGGATAGGGAATTTCCTGGGCGCCGGCTGCAGCTGCAGCAAGCACGATCGCTATCGTAATCAAAAGTCGCGTCCGCATGCGGGACGAGCCTTCAGCGTCGCAAAGAGAGAGGACCCCGCGGGATAGTCTTGGTTCCAAGAAACACGCGTGCCCAAGCCTGGAATAATTCATCTCATTGGAGTGTAAATTATTGAACCCGGACCCTTGCCGCCGTTAGGGACTGGTCGAACCGAGGCCGATCAAACCATTTGGACCGGACTACCTTTCGATCCCCAAACCGTCGCGAGGCAGGCTCAGAAACCCCTTTCCCCAGCCGTGTCCGCTCCGGTCAGAAATCCCGTTCAGCCCCATTGACCGGCGCAAGATATGAGGAACTCTTCCGTTTACCATCAGAACGCGCTGGACTACTATGGATTGCAGCCCAATCGTACAGATGCGGGAAAGCGCAAGTTCCCCAAAGGCAATGGTCTCGCAGTAACTTCAAGATGCCGCCCACCAGACGCAGCGACAAGGAGTCAACCCGCCGCACGACCACCATGGCCGACGTGGCGCAGCTCGCGGGCGTCGGAAAAATGACCGTTTCCCGCCTCTTGAGCGGGAGTGCCAAGGTTTCGAAGGCCACCGCAGACCGGGTGCATCGCGCTGTCCGGATGCTGAACTACCAGCCTAACGAACTCGCCCGCAGCCTTCGCTCCGTTCGCTCCAAGACTATCGCCCTCATCCTTCCCTACCTGTACGATCCCTTCTTCGCCACCTGCGCCCACGCCATATCGACGGTCGCCACGCGACACGGCTATTCCGTGCTGATCACCACCTCGGATGAAAAGACCGAGATCGAGCAGAAACAGGCCAGCCTCATGCTGGGCAGGCAGATCGACGGCATGATCATCATTCCCGCGCCGCATGACGCGGGATACTTGAGCGACGAGGTGTTTTCCCACGTTCACGTCGTGACCCTCGATCGCCCCGCTCCGAACTCGCGCTTCGATTCCGTGGTCGTCAATAACCGCTCAGGGGCACGTGCAGGCGTCACCCACCTGATCGAGCACGGCCACAAAAAGATCGCCTTTCTAGGGTTGAGCAAGGCTCTGTTTACTTTCCAGGCCCGCTACGCCGGCTACAGAGAAGCCATGACCCGGGCGGGACTGACTCCAGAAGGCTACGTCGACTGCATCTCGCAGGAGAACACCGTCACGTCGGTCCATTCCCTTCTCACAGATGTCAATCCTCCTACCGCTTTGTTCGCAGGCAATAACCTGACCATGCGCCACATGCTGCATGCGCTGAACGTTCTTCGCATCGACGTGCCGGGAAAGATCGCGCTGGCCGGCTTCGACGACTTCGACATTGCCGATGTTTTGCAGCCGGCTCTCACCGTGGTTCGTCAGCCTGTGTATCAAATCGGAGAAACGGGAGCCAATCTTCTGTTCGAAAGGATCGCGCGCGGCCAGTTTCCAACCAAGGGCACCCGCGTTGTCCTCCCTCTCGAACTCGTCATTCGCCGCTCCTGCGGCTGTCACGCTCCTGCGGCTGAAGCTGCGAAAGTGAAGTAGACCCTGGCCGATACATGGCGACTGTTTCTGGCGGCGCTGCTGCGTGAAGCCAGGAGCTATTCTGGATTTCTCACACGCTTCGAAGGCTGAATCGCGGCTTGCTCGAAGAGACTGATTAAAGATTCACAGCTTCACAGTTTCACAGCTTCACAGTTTCACAGCTTCACAGTTTCACAGGGGGGAGGGGGGTGGGGGGTAGGGCCATTCACCCGACCCGAGTTAACATCTTCAGGGTGCTATTGGCTCGATCCCTCACATTTAAACTGTCCGAAAGGGCCGGTTTTGGGTTTTTAAAGCGTTCAAAACGAAACCGAACTGCTTTGGGTGCCCTGGGTTCTGCCTGAGGCCGCACTTCGATCCTCTCTTCCACCTCTATTGTGGCAAAACCGTTCGAAAGAAAATGCAAAAAGCGTGCATTTTTTGGGCGCTCACGAAGATGAGGCCGCGGACTGTGAGAATTTCGGGCTAGAAGTTCAGACCGCTCCAATCAAACAGTTGAAATTCCCTTATATGCGCCTCGCTGGTGCTGGACAGGATATTCAACCGCACCCGCTGCGCTGTCACGGCGGGGAACTGGTGGATCCTGGTATGACCGATGGCTTCTCCGCCGGCGACCCGTTCCCACTTGTGCTGCGCATCGTTCCAGACTTCGATGGCGTATTTCTCCACATGCTGCCCGTCGTTCAGCCATTCCATGGCAAGAGCGTGATCGAACCTTACCGGTTGATCGAAGTTCACCTCGAGTAGAGCATGATGTGAACCCGCCGGCGCCGACCAGAATGTGTCTGGATCACCGTCCAGAGCGGCAGCAATTTCGGGCGCTGTCGCCGCGTGCCGGGGAGAGAGATTGGCGGCGGTGCGTTTACGCAGAGCGGCACCGAACTCTTCCAAGCGGGCCACATCTGACTCCGGCAGCAGGCCGCGCCGGTCGGGAGCCAGTCCGAGCATCAATTGCGCGCCCCGGCCCACCGTCTGGTCGTAAACATCAAGCAAATCGTTGAGGCTCTTCAGCGAGGCTTCGTCGTTCGGATGCCAGAACCAGTGCACTTTTCGCAATGGCGTGTCGGCTTCGACGGGCCGCCAGCGACGATATCCATGGCGATCGATGACGTTCCAGTTCTCGTACTCCACGCTGCCCGCCTCGGTGCCCACCCAGCGCGCATCGCCGTATTCAAACAGTCCGGTATCGGCAAACACCACCGAATTGGGCTGATACGTGCGCAGGGTCTCGATGATCTTCCTGAAGTCGTAGACGTGCCCTGCGCTGCCGGCGCCGTCAAGCCAGAACTCCACCAGGTCGCCATAGTGCGAGGCGAGTTCTTCAAGTTCCGCGTTGTAGTAAATGTCGTAGGCCGCGGCGTCCTTGTAGCGGGGTTCGTGCCGGTCCCAGGGGGAGAGGTACACGCCGAATTTGAGGTCGTATTTGCGAGCCGCCCGGGCCACGTCGCCCACCACGTCGCCTTTGCCGCCTCTCCACGGGCTGCTCTTCACGCTGTAGTCGGTCTGTTCGGTGGGCCAGAGACAGAAACCATCGTGATGCTTGGCAACCAGCACCACATATTTCGCGCCCGCATCGCGGATTGCCTTCATCCATTGCTCGGGATCTAAGTCGGTGGGATTGAAGGTGGATGGACTCGCGGTCCCGTCGCCCCACTCCCGATCCAGAAATGTGTTGGTGGAGAAGTGAATGATGACGCCGAATTCGAGATCCTGCCACGAAACCTGGTAGGGTGCTGGCTTGATCTCTCCGCCGGCATCCTGGGCGGGCGCCATAACGGGCGCCATTCCGATGATGACCAGGAGCCTCAGCCAACGTAGCTCGCGGAGCACGTTCCGCCGCATCGCACTTCTCCTTTTTGTTTTTCCTGATTTCCAGATTACGTTCCAGCTTCGGCTCTATGCCCCGCGCACGGCGCGCCAGAGCGCCCCTCGCAGCGGATCGACGGGCTTTTCGATTATGTCGATGGCCGGATACTGCGAGCGCAGGCAGCGCTCGATCGAAACCCGCATCCGTACGACCCTGGCCAGAATGCTACCCGCGAACGCCACCGCCGGAAGCTGAAACCCATCGCCTTCCATGGCTCGCATGCGTTCGATGAGAAGTGAGACAAGGCTGGCCAGATCTGCGCCTCCCTGGTCAAGAATTTCCTGCGCCACCGTATCGCCCTGCTCCGCACACGCCACGACTTCGCGCGCGAATTGAGATCCGTAGCGCGGCGGAGGCTGGGTGTTGGCAAACTCGATGAGAGCGTCGACCTCCGGCAAGTTCCACAGCCGGCGCGCCGCTTCGAGAAGCCCGGTGGGCCGGCCCTGGTCACGGGCCAGAAACCCGCGCCGCAGGCCCTCGATGCCGATCCAGTGGCCAGATCCCTGATCAGCGAGAATCGGACCCCACCCGCCGGCCGTAAAAATCTCACCGCCGGCTGTGCGTGCCGCCACGTTCGATCCCGTTCCGGCCAGAGCCAGGACTCCGCGACCGCCGAAAAATGCAGCGTCGAGCGCAATCTCCACGTCGCCCACCAGGATGAGCGGACCAGGCACATGTTGTGCAAAGTTCTGTCGCAACCAGTCGGTCACCAGTGGAACGGTGTTGCCGGATGTGCCCACGCAGGTGCGGGACACGACACTCATCTTTATGCCAGTCGTCCGCTCGAGCTCAGCGAGCGCTTCGCGAAGGTTGTTTGCGGCAGTCTTTTCGTCGGCATTGACGCGCTTGATGGTTCCTGTCAATGCGCGTCCCAGTTCGCGACTCTCGTCCGCAAGCAGGAACTCGGTTTTCGATCCCCCCGCGTCTACCGCCAGGTAGTAGGCCATCCTGCTCTCCATGGCGCGCGATCGCAAATGACGGCTGCACAATGAAAAGTTATTGCGCAAAGCCGCCGTATCGATTGCCGCCCCGAATGCCAGTCAAACCATTATTGCAACTCTCCCGCGGGTGGGGATGGGTGCAGGAACGGCTTGCTCCGGATGGTGACCATCCGGAGCATTCACATTCAACTGTGGAGTCAACGGATCGAGAGATTGCGAGACGCCCGCGCTGGCGCGGAAGCAAAAGCCGCCGCCATGAATGGACACATTTACTGTGGAACCTCTACAGGGCGCGTCTTCCTGTAATCAACTGGATGATCAGCACCACGACAGCGATCACGAGTACAAGGTGAATCAGGCTGCCCGCGATATGAAAACTGAAGCCCAGAATCCACAAAATCAGAAGGATCACAAAGACCGTCCAAAGCATGCACATCTCCTTCAGGGAATTGGCGCCCTCGGCATTCGGGCGCCTGGGTAAGTTGGATGCAGATTAGGCATCGTCATCGACGCCGAATCCAGCTTTTGTGAGGTTCGCTGCATCCCGGATTGGGAATCTCTCCGGTGAACTGCAGTTCTAAAGACCACGCCAGCGAAAGAGTGATCGCGGTCCTTAAGCAAGGCAGTTCGTTGGCTGCTCTGACTATCACGGCCGTTGCGAACAAACCGAAGCCAGCCGAGCCCCCGATTGGCAGTTTTGCTAGTTGGAAGCCGCCAACGACTCCCACAGAATGGTTCAGGTGAGTGGCGTGCGCACCTTGTTGGGCGTGTCCGCGCCGGAGCCGTCAGGCGAGTCTACAAAACAAGCGAGCATCGTCAGCATCTCCTTTTCGTCTCGGGCAGGTTTGGAGATTTTTGCTGCCCGAAGGAGTGCGTACTCAAGTGCTGGAGCTATGGAAGCGGCGCTGCATTCAGAGCGCCGGGTTGGGACTTCTCGCCGTGACTCTCGTTGCGCCCGTCGCAGCCGAAAGCACGGCGCAATTCTGGCCTGAGATCGACACCTTCTACAAGGTGAATTCAAAGGTTAGGCTTTCATTCTTTGTCCAGCAGACCCGGGAGAATTCTCAAGGCGAGGACTTGGAGATCGGACCGAATTTCGATTTGTATCTGAAGCCCCTGGTCAAAGCGAAGAAATTCGTTTTTTTTCAACTGGACGAGTCGAAGAGCCGACTCCTGATGCTCCGATCGGGATATCGCTATATTCCATCGACGAGTTCTCCCACGGAGCAACGCGTCTTCTTTGCGGCTACGCCGCGATTCCCTCTTGCGATTGGCGTTCTGGTTTCAGATCGAAACCAGGTCGAATTGAGGTACATCAGCGATAAATGGTCGTGGCGATACCGGAATCGATTAACTCTGGAACGAGACGTCAAGATCAGGTCGTATCACTTTGCTCCCTATATCCAGGCGGAAACCTATTACGACAGCAGGTATGGCAAATTCAGCCGGACCACCGAGGATGTCGGCGCCTCATTTCCGATTCATAAGCACGTAGAGATCGAACCATATTACGAACACCAGAACGATACTTCGAAATCGCCAAATCGGCAGATCAATGCGCTCGGAGTAAAGCTCCGTCTTTATTTCTGACCAGATGATTCCGGCCTGGATATCGATGGCTTGGGTGTGAATGCCAGGCACGGTTACTTCATGCCCCAGGCGGACGACTACAAGCAAAATCGATCGAACGAGCCAACGAAAATCCCTTTACACCCGCCGGGCGCACGCTTAACATTTGCGCTGTCTTGGAGACACGACCCTAAGGTTTCGCCTTTCCCGAGCCACTTCCCGTCAACCGTGATCTCCGAGTTCGTCAAGGAGGTTCATCATGCACAGAATCAGCTCCATTCTGTTGGGAATGTCCGTCACCGTGGCCGGCAATGCCCTCGCCGCAGCGCAAGATGCGGCACCCACCCCGCCTAAGGTCCTCGCCATCGCCCGCGAATGGGTCAAGCCCGGCAAAGGCGGCATGGTACACGACAAATCGGAAGCCGGATTTGTCGCAGCCTCCACTCGCGCCAAGCTGCAGGGCCACTACGTTGCGCTCAATGCCATGAGTGGCAAACAGCGGGCCCTCTATATGTTTCGCTACCCCTCGTTCGAAGCCTGGGAACAGGACAACAAGATCATCGACAAGAACCCCGCGCTGGCGGCGGAATTCGATCGCCTTTTCATGGCCGATGGCGAACTCCTCGAGAACGCAGATCTATCCGTCTTCACCTACAACGAGGAATGGAGCTTCCATACCCATCCCGACTTGTCCCACGCGCGGTATTACGACATCAGTTCTTTCCACATTCGTCCCGGTCACCGGAAGGAATTCAGCGACTGCGTGAAGATGGTGAAAGACGCGAATGAAAAAGGAGGGACGGCGGCCCATTGGGGGGCTTACGAGCTTGCCTATGGCGGAGAGGGTGGAACGGTGATCGCATTGACGCACCGGGAATCGCTCTCCGAAATCGACAAGGACTTCGCGGAGAGCAAGAAATTCGCGGAGGCCATCGGCGGCGAGCAAGGAATGCAGAAACTCGACGAGGTATGCGGCCAGGGCGCCGATTCGTCGCACACCGAACTGTTCTCGATCAATCCCAAGCAAAGCTATGCCGAGGACGCGTGGATCAAGTCGGATCCCGACTTCTGGAAACCGAAGAAGGCCGCCTCGGACACCGTCTCGGCCAAGCCCGCGCCGGCCGCTCCTGCCAAACCTGCCTCACGCTAGACTGCGAAATCAATACCCCGCCCCGACGCCCTGCACACTCGAGCATTTCATCTTGCAACGTCTCACGGTGCGGGACGGGGTTTCCCGATCCGATTTGCAGACTCCTATCATCTAACGAGTGCTGGTGAGGTGCTTCAGACAAGATGACCATTTTTATCCCCACGCCGTTGCGTTCTTATGTGAACGGGCGGGACGCCGTCGAGGTGAGCGCCTCCACCGTCACCGAAGCCCTGAGCGAGCTGACCCAGACCCATCCCGAATTGCGCAAGCACCTGTTTACCAATGAAGGAAAGTTGCGCGCCTTTGTTAACCTGTATCTGAACGACGAAGATGTGCGCTATCTGCCGGCCAAAGAAGCAACGGCCGTAAGTGCCGCCGATACGCTCTCCATCATTCCCTCCATCGCCGGAGGCTGCTAGCCGCAGGGGCGACCGCGCTTGCGCGCACTGAGAACTTGAAATCCAAGAACCTGAGAAACTGGGAACTGATGCCGACGATTACCGAACCGACCGCGCTGCCTGAACTGACTACCGACGATCTCTCGCGTTACTCGCGCCACCTCATCCTGCCTGAAGTGGGGATGGAGGGGCAGCGCCGGCTGAAGGCGGCCAAGGTGCTCTGCGTGGGCACCGGCGGGTTGGGATCGCCGCTTGCCTTCTACCTGGCCGCCGCGGGCATCGGGACCCTGGGGCTGGTCGACTTCGACGTGGTGGACGCCAGCAACCTGCAGCGCCAGATCATCCACTCGACCAAGGACATTGGCCGTAAGAAGCTCGATTCCGCGGCGGAAAAGCTGACCGCCCTGAACCCGGCACTGAACGTGGTCAAGCACGAGACCATGCTTTCGAGCGCCAATGCCCTCGAAATCCTCAAAGATTACGACATCGTCGCGGATGGGACAGACAACTTCCCCACCCGCTACCTGGTCAACGACGCCTGTGTACTGCTGGGCAAGCCCAATGTCTACGGCTCCATCTTCCGCTTCGAGGGGCAAGCCAGCGTGTTCGCCACCGAGCAGGGGCCGTGCTATCGCTGCCTCTATCCTGAGCCGCCGCCGCCCGGGCTGGTGCCCAGTTGCGCCGAGGGTGGAGTGCTGGGCATCCTGCCCGGCCTGGTCGGCGTCATGCAGGCCACCGAGGTGATCAAGCTCATTCTCGGCAAAGGCGAGTCGCTGGTCGGCCGTCTTCTCCTGGTCGATGCGCTCAACATGCGCTTCCGGGAGCTCAAGCTGCGCAAGAATCCGGAGTGTCCGGTGTGCGGCACCAATCCCACGGTCACCCAACTTATCGACTACGAGCAGTTCTGCGGCATCGTGCCCGAGACCCCACAGGAGAGCAGCGTGAAGAATGGCATTCCGCAGATCACGGTGAAGGAATTGAAGCGGCGGATCGATGCCGGCGAGGATGTGCAGCTGATCGACGTGCGCGAGCCCTACGAATACCAGATCGCCCAGATCGGCGGGAAGCTGATTCCGCAAAACGACGTGCCGCAGCGGCTGGCGGAGATCGACCGCGAGCGGGAAGTCGTGGTGCACTGCCGCTCCGGCGCCCGCTCGCAGCGCATCGCCGAGTTTCTCAAGCAGTCCGGCTATCCGCGCGTGGCGAACGTCGCGGGCGGCATCCTGGCGTGGAGCGATGAGATCGATCCCCGGGTGCAAAAGTACTGAATCCGGCCGCACGCCTTTGCATAGAGAGCGTGGGGAGAGTTATCGCCACCGGCGAATGAAACCCATTTATTCCTGTTCGATGGGGACGTCGGCGGTCGCCCACTTTGTGTTCTTGGCGACGTACATGGCCGTGTCGGCGGCGCTCAGGATGCTGTCTTTCGTTTCTCCATCCGCGGGGAAGTAGGCCATTCCCACGCTGGCGGACCCGGTCAGCACATAGCCCTCGAGCGCAAACGGATGGTCGAAGCAGCGTTCCAGCCGGACGGCGATCTCGCGAACGTCGTCTTTATTGGCCACCATCGGGACCATAACCCCAAACTCGTCGCCCCCGAGGCGCGCCAGCATATCGCCCGGGCGCAGCTGATGCTTCATCCTGTGCGCTGCCTGTTGTAAAAAAACATCGCCGACGCGATGACCGTAGACGTCGTTGATTTCCTTGAATTTGTCCAGATCAATGTAGATCACTCCCAGGGTTCCGGCCTGCCGCTGGGCGCCCCGGATCGCTTCTTCGAGCGCCTTCTCGAAAGAAAAACGATTGGGAATATCCGTGAGCAAGTCGAATTCCGAGCGATGGACAAGGTCGCTGTAAAGCCCGCGCGTCTCGATCGCCAGAGAACACAATCCGGCCCCGATCGCCAGCGCATTGGTCGCTTTGGAGCGGAGCTTGGCGGAATCCACGGCGGCGAAGAGCTCACCATGGCGAGGAGCAGAGCGGGCTGGAATCTCGTGGGCGACTGCAGCCGCTGTGTCGGCGGGAGCGGCGGAGCCTCCAACCCAGGGATCATTGTCAAGCCGGCACCAGCAGGGCGAACCGCCAAGGCTGAAGGAGACGAGCCGAGTGATCTTGTCGATAATTTCAGCCAGTTCGCGGCCTGAGTTAATGTCTTCGAGGATCTGGCCGCGGCGGCGTTCCATCTCGGCTTCCAGCTCGATGCGGGCCGCCAACGCGGCGGTCTGCCGGCGGAGGCGGTGCTCGAGCATCCATCCGCGTGCGCCGACCACGATCACCACCAGCCCCAGCGCCCCCAGCGCGATTACCAGGTTGCGGATGCTTAACCACGACGGGCCTGCCACCACGTCGATGTCGTCGAAGGAGCGAAGCAGAATATAGAAAGCGACGGGGGCTCCGAGCGGATTCGATCCCTGTTCCATGGTGCAGATGCCGGCTACCCGGATCCTGGAACCGACCGCAACTCTCTTCATCGGGGCGAGCGGAAAGATACTGGAGTCGGGGTGCCGATGGATGGCCGAGAACAGATGTCCGTTCGAGACCAGGACGTATTCGTCCTGGGTAGCGCCCCTGACCGAGGCCAGCACGGTTCCCTCGGTCGATACCAGGTCAAACGCGTGCGCTCCCGAAGCAAGTTGAGAAAAATCCGCCGGCAAGGGTGAAACCGGCGCTCGTTTTCCGGTTGGTGTGATCTCGCTCTGGGTGAGCGTTGAGGAGCCGTTGCGTGCGTCGGGGAAGCCGGTCACGTCGACCACCTGTCCGATCGGCAACGGCCCTTCGAATTGGGTGGACACGCGGAGGCTCTTTCCTTTGTCCTGGAGCACCAGGGTCGATCCGGGCAGGTAGAACGTAACGCTTCCCCTGACGCGCATGCGCTGGCTGCGATCGTGCACCTCGTAACCCTTCAGGATTTCGTCCATGGGGGTGATGGGAAGCGAACCCGGGTGAATCCTGGCGCGTTCGATGATCTTCACGTCGGAGAGCGATGCGACCTGGAGCATGATCCCGGCCAGTTGCATTTTGCTGTCGAACTTGCCCGCCGCGGCCCCGGTGATTTCGACCTCGGCGTCGAGGAGTTCCTTCAGCCTGCTCTCGTCCTGCCCCAGAACCGTGGCATCGACGTATCCTCCGTCGACCAGCAGATTGAGATAGATGTTGGTTTCAGCCTGGTCCTTGACGATGTCCGCGCTGCGCACCCGGGCTCGCAGCCTGACCCGGACGCAATCGAGTTCAACGCGCAGGAGTTGTCCCAGGTTGGCGGGAACGGGCTCGGGAACCGTGCCATGGTGGAGGAGAGTCAAATCCTCGCCCAGCACATCGGGCCGGAAATCGCTGTCGGTCTTTCCCCGGACGCGGATCCGGTCCCCGGGAACGAACTGCGCTCCGGGCTCGGCGAAGACGTAGATAGCAAGATCGCCGTCCTGCACGAACAGGTCTCGGCCGTTGTTGTCGTAATAAGTAACGGTGGCTTCGAAATCGACCGGCAGGCGCAGCCTGGCTTCAGCATTGGTGAGGGAGTGGACGGCGCGCAAGGTCGTCAGAGTGGGCGGAATAGCCCATGCCGAGGCCCACGACAGAATCACGAGCGCCAGACCGAAACGCTTCATTCGATTACCGACCGTTCATCCCCCAGCCAGGTTCACCGCATCCCGGCGCCGCCGTTCCAGGCTTTCCCGGCAAAATCCTGCCGCGACCGGTCCAGACTGATCCGGACGCACCTCCCTGGAAGGCTCATTAGCTCTTTAGGATTGCATCGGCCGAAGTCCCCGTCTATATCACCTCTGTGGGAGAGAAAGCCAAAAAGAGCCATCGGATCGGGTCGTGCCTCAAAATTTTCGCGGCGAGCCGGAGTTTCTGGGCGGCACTTTTCGAACCACCGCCGGCACGCAGAACCTCCAGGCGCAATGGCGGGAACTGCTCTCACCCGATCCGGATATCGCTGACCTGGATGATTGGCGTAACGTCGGTGTATTTGGGGATGTCTCCCTGGAGGTCGCCGGCAACGGGCGTAAATGCAGTCACGAAGTCCTCGAATGTCTCGCAGGTAAGGTTGCAGATGGCTGCAAACGGCGGCGGATCAGTTGGAGTCACACCATTGCGGCCAATCTCGACCGAAACGGCCTTGATCGCCGATCCCAGAAGCTTGCTCGACATTGGCATATGAGTATTCAGATAGTATTCGACGTCGAAGTGGCTGCCGGGCTGGTTGGGATATAGGATGCTTATTTTGACCATGAATCTAAAGATAAGGGACGCCACTCATTCCCGACTAACAGGCCCCGCAGCGTCTGCGGATTTGCCGAATGCAGGTTTCCATCCCTTGCTCGCCAGCCACCGTTCCCACCATGCGCGGGTTTCTTCGAGTTCTCGGCGCTTGTCTTCGGCGAGCGGCGGGCCGGGATCCGGAATCTCATGCATCGGTCCGAGTCCGACCGAAGCGCGAAGTTCGTTGACGCGCTCTGGATCGGCCAGTCGCCACGGACGAATGCGGCCGTCGGAGAGGTCGTCGTGCCACTGCGATCCGAACCGCTGCGGACGCCCCTCGTACATGGCGATGCGATCTTCGAGATAGGCTGCATGCCATGCCGGCACGCGGCCCTCGGCGGCGGAGGATTGAAGCAGAACCAGCGCCTGGCGCTGAAACTCCGGCTCCCCGATAGCGTGTTGGACAATGAACCACGCGGCCTTGGCGCCGTCTTCGCCGGCAATGTCTTCCCCGGGCCAGCCGTACTCGGCGATGAGTTCGCGCAGGCGGGCGGCGTTGTGCACGTGGACAGCTTCCATGCGCGGAACATACGGGCCGCCCAGTTCCCCGGCCCCTTCCAGTTCGCTGCGCACCCGCAAGTCTTCGGCGCGCATGTCGAGGAGTTCCTGGCGGAGTGACTCGTTCATCATTCGGGTATCAACACCGCAGGGAACGCCTTCAGTGCGTGATCTCCAGCGGAGCCGTGCGAGGAGCCTCGACGGGCTTGCCGTTCTCGTCCATCTTGCCGAAAATCATCTTGCCGCTGGCGGTCTGCAGAACGCTGGTGACGGAGATATCGACCGAACGGCCAATCATCTTGCGGGCGTGATCGACCACGACCATGGTGCCGTCATCCAGGTACCCGACACCCTGGTTGTATTCCTTGCCTTCTTTGAGGATGAGCACGGTCATGCGCTCCCCGGGCAGCACCACGGGTTTGAGCGCGTTGGCCAGGTCGTTGATGTTCAATACCTCGACGCGGTGCAGATGCGCGACCTTGTTGAGGTTGAAATCGTTGGTCACGACCTTGGCTTCCCACTTCTTGGCCAGTTCGAGCAGCTTCAAATCCACTTCGCGAATGGAAGGAAAGTCGTCGGGCACGATCTGCACCTGGATCTTGGGATTGGACTGCATGCGCTGCAGCATGTCGAGGCCGCGGCGTCCGCGCTGGCGCTTGGAGCCGTCGGTGGAGTCGGCCACGATCTGCAATTCGCGGAGCACAAACTCAGGGCACGACCATCATGCCGTCGATGAAACCGGCCTCGGCGATGTCGGCAATGCGGCCGTCGATGATGACGCTGGTGTCGAGCACCTTGGCGCTTCGGCGCGTGGGTTTCTCCCCGCTGAAGACGGTTCCCAGGGCGGCAGGATTGAGCAGGTCACCCTTGCTGGCGCCCACCAGCAGGCCCACATACGTCATGAGCAGAAGCACGAAGATCTGCAGCGCGGCGGAAGTCGATCCGGGAAGCGGAGCGGAGCGGAGCACGAGGCAAAACAGCGCGGCGCCGAAGATGCCGAGTACGCTGCCGGCGACGGCGCCGATCAGGCGGCGCAGCGTCAGTGCCCGTACCCGTAATTCAAAAACGATGACGGCGCTGGAGGCGACGAGCCCCGCGGCTGCTCCCATCCAGCCGGTTAACCCGAACGGATGAAGGAAGTAACAAACCACTGTTAACAAGGCAACAAAGAGAACACGTAGAAGAACCAGATCCATAGAAAGCCTGCCCGTGGCCGTCAAGCGAAACCGAGCCAAGCTGGGCCATAGTTCGGGAGTATGCCGACCCCTGCACTCCGTCGTCAAGTGGGAAAAGAACTAGTGCAGGGATCAGGGAACAGGGAAAAGGGAACAGGGCTGAGAATGCAAGCGGTTGAAAGTAAGCGTCATGATGGTTTGCTACACAATCCGCATAGGAGCACTGTTCGAGGCCGGTCTGTCCCCTGATCCCTGTTCCCTAATCCCTGTTCTTTGTTTTTACGACGCGACCGCGAACTGCGCCTGCGGCATGCGCGTCGTGCCCTTGCGCGGGCCGCGCTTGCGGGCGCTCATGATCTTGACGCGCTCCAGCAGTTCGTGGGGCGAACAGGTCTTCTTCGGCAGCAAGGCATCGGCCCCGTGCATCTGGTCTCCCATCTTCTGCGGATCGCCGAGCAGAATCATCGGCACATGCCCGGCGATCTGCTTCAGGCGGTTGACGAGCTGATCTCCATTCATCTGCGGCATGGCGTAATCGGACAACACCAGATCGACAGAGATATCGGCAAAGATGCCGATCGCCTCCTGGCCGTTATTTGCAGACAGCACTCGATATCCGTTAGTAGCCAGCATGAACTTGAGTACGGACAGCTCCTGTTCATTGTCGTCGACGCAGAGAATAATTTTTTTGGGCCGCATGATGTTTGGGGCACACTCCTTTTTCAGATTCTTAAAGCAAGGCATTGAAGACACGAGGTCGCGTTCCGCGTTTCTGCGGGCGTGCGCTTCAGGTTTCCATGGCTTGGCCGCACGCGAACACCGCCTTCGAGTCCGATTTCTTGCCAGAGGAAACGGGGAATGCGTGAAGACCCTGGCGGGCCAGCATGCAACCATCGTTTCCTGCAGTCGGGGACCCGAAAGCAAGGACTTCCCGCGCGGCCGGTCTGCTCGAAAATCCGAGACATTCCAGTTCGGAAAGCTCAGCTAAATTCTTCCAATGCTTCCGAAGACTACGAGTGTTGGAGGGATGTGAAAAGAGGGAAAGACAGGCGAAACGAGGAGTGGAAATCTGGGGAAAACCGTTGGGAAACAGGCTACGTATAACAGAGATCGCAAGTTAATAGGATGAATTCCTGTTGAAACCGTGTGCATCACGGCAGGAAAAGCTGTCCTTTTGCCACAAGAACAGTGCTCCCGCCGACGCGGATATCGGTGATCTTCGCCGAATCGCGCCGCGCGGACAAAAACAAGTCGCTGGGACGACCTGATTTCGAGGCCCTGGCGAAGGTGAATTCGTTCCTCGAGGGCACGATTCCGCGCGCAACCAGGTAAGCAATTGCGCAGCCCGCCGCGGAACCGGTTGCCGGGTCTTCTCCCCCGTAGAACTGCATCCTCGCCCGATAGCTGCGTATGGCCCTCGTTTGGTTTGGGTCCGGTGCCAAGACGTAAAACCACCGCGCTCCCTGTCCGCGCAGATACTGCGTGGCCTCGTCATGATTGACCTTGAGCCGGGCCAGCGACTTCCACGCCACGGAGCACGACAATCGCGAAGGCGGTTCCGGTGGAAACCACTTGCGGCGGTGCGGAGGGATCGAAATCGTCGACCGATAAGCCCGTGAAGCGAGCCACGGCGGCGGAATCGAGTTCCGCGGCGAACTCCGGATCGCGCTGCGTCATCTCGCCGAAAACGGCCCCGGAGCCGCTGACCTGCCCGTCGAAGCGAACCGGGACGCGCCCCACGTTGAGCGCCAGGTGGACCGTATCCTCGCGCACCGTGTCGGGGGAGAAGATCTTCAGCATGCTGGCGGTCCCCAGGGTGGGATGTCCGGCGAACGGCAGTTCCTCCTGGGTGGTGAAGATGCGCACGCGAACGCCCTCCGCCTGCTCCACGGCAGCGGGCCTGCGCTCCACGAAGGTGGTCTCCGACAGGTTGAACTCGCGAGCGATTGCCTGCATGCGCGCGGTGTCCAGACCGATGGTATTCATCACCACCGCGAGCGGATTGCCCGCCAGTGCAGTGTCGCTGAAAGCATCCATGACGACATAATCGAGGGACCGCACGCTCTTGACTGCCTCCGGAAATAACTCTACTCTACGGGTAGCCGCCCTGTGGGAGCACGCGAAATCCCATGGACGGCAAGGATTCTATGACTCACGTGCTCACTCCCGTCTGCTGTCGCTGTCATTCGAGCGTGGCGCGGGCGTGTCCGATGAGCTAGGTTCCGGCACAGGATCAAGCTTGAACGACCCACCCGCTGAACGAGCGTGGTGGGTTTTTTACTTCAGGGAACAGGGAACAGGGAACAGTAGTTAGCCGGGATGACGAGCGATTGGTGCAAGTCAAAGAACCCGGGCCGAACGCAATTTAGAGCTGATTGGGTTCCCTGTTTTTTCAAGCACCGGTGGCGAAGTGGCTAACGCGCTGGTCTGCAAAACCAGTATTCGCGGGTTCAATTCCCGCCCGGTGCTCCAAAGATTCAATAACTTACGGCAGCCAAGATCAAAGATAATCCCCACAACCCCCCACACTTCATATATAAATCACACGCTCCAGGCTTCTTCTACAATACGAGAGTTCTGCCGTGCTTTTACCAAAAGAAACCCATCTATCCCTGACTCAAATGCAAGTAGAATGGCGGCATGCAAAAATCCTTCTTCATTGCCACCGTCATGAGTGTGAGCCTTTGTTGCGCTCAGACGGTGCAGTCTCCTCCGCCAAAGAAGCTTTACATTGAGGAGTTCGTAATTAGAAATTCCGGCGCTGTCGTTAATTGCAGCGGCGGGAACTGCACTGGTGTTGGAGGCATAGGCAGCAGGAATATATCGCTAGAGACAACGCGAGAGATATTGAAGCGTTGCCCGACCATTTTGACGGTCACCGATAATCGGAGCGTTGCAGACTATGATCTCCGCATATCCCCTGGCAGTTCCACTCTCTTCAAGCAAAATGGCGATGTTGCGTACGTGTCACCGGCAAAACATAAACCATCAAACCTAGCAAAAGACGTGTGCAATTTCCTTGCCGATCAACACTGAAATGCGTGTGTGCCGATTGACGGAGCTGCAGCCTCTAGGCGCGTTCCGCACACTTCGGAGGTGGTGTCACGGTATCGGGCGTAGTCCCGCGCCCTTCAGGACTCCGTGTCAGCGGACAGGGGTTTAAGCCGGTGTTATCCTGATGGGCAATGCCCTTCAATCCCATAGCCGCCGTGCACGACTGGATTGTCTTTCATTCAGTAACGGTGATGCTGATCCTCTTTGCGGCCGGCGGATTGATTTCTCTCTACAGCGCAGAGATAAAGAGCTTCTTACATGTCTGGCCACTTCGCACTTTCAGGACTCGAACTCTCAAAGTCCACCGTAGGAACCTTCAATTGCTGGAGAGGCTACATGGAAGCTCTTACTTCCTGTTAATTTACTTGGCGATGTCTGTGACCTCGCTCATTCCGAAGCTGGCTGGCTGGTTTATCTTTTTGTCGCTGTTGGCTATACGGTTCTCACATCCGTTCAGCATTTCCTGGGTTTTGTCACCTCTGGTGGGGGTTATCTTCGGAGAGGCAGCAAAAGTGGGGAAGGTTCTCTCCGATCTGTGCAAGTACGAAGAAAGCACTGCGGAGCTTCACAAATGGATTCAAGACTTCGAGGACAAGTTGGCAATCAAAAACCCTCCCAAGATAACGGCTGGCTCTTGAATCTGCCTGAGCAGATAGAAACGCTAGACAATGACTTCGAGCAAAAAAATATGGAAAATGGCGTATCTGAACATTGTGCATTTACTCCCCCGGCGATAGGACTTTGCCACTACACTCCCGCGAGAAAATCACATCACTTTGCCCCCTGCCATCGTTTGACTCAGTAGAAGACGTGGTTTGAAAACGACGTACACATCGGGCGGGGACACAGTACGCACGCGCACCTAATTACATTTGTGTTGATATGTCTTAGAGCGCATTCTGCTGATTGCCGAGGCGAGTGCGGGCACGATCGAGGAAAAGGCGCATGCGCAGGGCTTCAGCCCGCTGGGCGGCCACCAGGCGCATCTGCCGCCGGACGTGGTCGGGGCTGGCTAGATGGGCTACTTGTGCCTCGTCCCACTCGGCATCGCGCTCCAGGCGTTCGATTCTCTCTTCGATGGTGTGGCGGAACCGGGGACTGATCTCAAAGGATTCCTGGAGACTGAAGTCGTCGATCATGGCGTCACCCTCCGCGTCAATCTTGCAGTCCGGCCCGGCGCATCGAAATCATTTTTCGAAGAATTCTGCTCAAGGATTTCCGACTCATGCCGATAGTAGCGAAGAGCGGAGGTGCGCGCCAGATTACGCGCTAGCAACGAAGTGCCGGGACTTCGGTAATCCGGGTGTATAGAAACGGGACAGCTGTTCATACATTACAGTTCCTTGTTCACATTATTCGATGCGCGTTCCGGCCACGAGAAAGCCGATCCGAATTGAGAACTATGAATTATGAACGTAGAAACCGGGCGGCTACTGTTCTGGAGCCGGTGCAAAGTAGCCCTTGCGCACCTGGACCTTGAGCCCGTCTCCGTGGCATTCGAGCGCCAAGGTGGCGGAAGGTTCCGTCGAGCTTGGCATTGGTGGGAGTGTAGGTAGCCACGTACTGGGTGCGCAGTTCGTCTTCGATCTGGGCAAACGCCTCTTCAAGCTTCTTGCCGTTATTGCCCGACGTTGATCAGTCGGCCGCCGGTCTCCTTCGACAGCCGGTCTCCGGCTGAATAACCGTTGTATCCCCAGCCTCCGTAAAAGCCGGTGTCGGCAATGAGGATGACGTAGATGATGGCATTCGATTTCTGCGCCGCGGCAATGGCTTCGGTGATCTTGGTGCGGCTGCCCTGGTCGTCGCCGTCGGTGAGGATGATCATGGCCTTGCGGCCCGACTCCTGGTTCAGCTTCTCGTTTGAGGCGAGGTAAATGGCGTCGTAGAGCAGGGTCCCTTTGGGGTCGCCGATGGTCGGGTACCGTGCCGCCGCCCGCGCCTGGAATGCCCGCCGCCCCGTTGCCGCCGGCGGTGTTGATCTCCGCCTTGTTCATGGCCCGGGCCAGCAGCCGGGGACTATTGGTGAAATCCTGCAACAGGTCGACGTTCACATCGAATGACAGCAGGAAGGCTTCGTCCTTGGCTTTGAGCACCCGCTCGAGAAAGCGGCTGCCGGCTTCCTGTTCAAGGGGAAGCACCCGCTGTTGACTGCCCGAGGTGTCGAGCAGAATACCCAGCGTCAAGGGAAGGTTGTTTTCCGCGACAAAGCTCTTGAAGGTCTGCGGCTGCTTGTCTTCGGAGATCGAGCAGTCATTCTTGTTGAGGTGGGGAACGAGGTTGTTGTTCTTATCCTTTACGGTGAAGAACACATCCACCAGGTTGACCTGCAGTTTGAAAGTCGCCACCGATTTGTCTTCTTCGGGGGCCGCGGGCGCATGGCTGACGGGCGCGGCATCGGGTGAGGGTGCGAGCTGGGACCATCCGGCGCGGGAGGCGAGCGGAAGAAGCACGAAAAAAACGGCGATGGAGCGGATGCGCATGTCTGACACTTAGACGGTATCACTACCACGAAGCGAGCACATAGCGCCAGTGCCGGATCGGGGACAGAGGCCTGCTGAATTCGGAACCGGAACCATTGCGAGGGCAACCTGCAGGCTTCTGCTGCGTCTGATACTCTGACGGTTGGAGACGGATCCCAGGCCGCAGAGCCGTGGGAGCACGGTTTGTTTTCGCCCGCGGATGGTTGCGCGGCGTTGGGGAGGACGATTTCCGGTGAAGCCTGGTTTTAGATTTACGGCGCTCGCGGCGCTACTGAGCCTGAACCTGAATTTGAGCCCGATGGGCCTGGCGCAGCAGCAGCCGTCGGCGGTTCCTGATGCACCGGCTCCCCAGCCGCAACAGACCCCTTCCCTGTCAGGCGTCGGCGGCCCCATCCGGCCGGGCGGGGGCGCGGGAACCGAGTCCCCATCATCGAGTTCCTCCAATTCAGTAAATCAGCAGCCCGCGACCCCACCGGAGCAGCCCCCTGCCCCGGCAAGGGATGAGATTCAGACGACTCCGCCCGAGCAGCCGCCTCCGGGAGAGGGCTTTGACAAACTGCAGACCGTGATTCGCCTGAACGTGAACTTCGTCGAAGTCCCCGTAACGGTGAAGGATTCGAAGGGACAACTGGTAGCCGGCCTCACGTTCCGCGACTTCAAAGTGTTTGAGGACAACCAGCGTGAGCCGCTGCGCCTGTTTACCGTCGATCCGGCTCCGCTATCGATCGTGTTTCTGATCGATCAGAGCGTGACCTCGGACGTGATGGCCAAGGTGAACGACTCCCTGGGCGCCATCCAGGGCGCTCTCACCCCCTATGACGAGGTGGCGGTCTTTACCTACAACAACGGTGCGCAGGACCGCTCCGGCGGCTTCACCGGCGCCCAGAGCGCGCGCGTGCCCTACGTGCTGTCGATGACCAAGGCGGCGGGCTCCGAAGATCTTGTCGCCGGTCAACAGCGGTCCGCTCGCTGGCTGTAGTGTCCGCCAGAACGGCAACTGCGTCGATCCCAACCTGCAGCCGGGACGCTCCGCTGGGAACAGCAGCTTCATCACGATCCCCAAGGAAATTCACACTCTGAACGACGGGATACTGGCCGCCGCCAAGGAGCTGTCCACACGCCCCAAGGGCCGGCGCCGCATTATCTATGTAGTCTCCGACGGCAAAGAAAACGGCTCCAAGGCGCCCTATCGCGACGTAGTGCGATATCTTCAGACCAATCAGATCGCCGTGTACGGAACGCTGGTGGGCGATTCGGCGCGCTGGGGCGAGGGCTATGTCAGCCGCATTCACCTGCCCTTCACGATGTATGACAATCTGCTGGTCAAGTACACGGCGGCGACGGGCGGATCTCTGGATTCCGAGCGCGGGCTGAACGGGATTCAACGGAGCTACGGAAAGATCGCCGAAGAAGCCCGCAACCAGTACACGCTAGGCTACCTGAGCCACCAGCCAGTGATCGACAACAGGTTCCGGAAGATCGAAGTCCGGGTCGATCGGCCCAATGTGGAAGTGAAAGCTAAGACCGGCTACTATCCCTCGGCCCAGGATGCGAAATAGTTCGATAGCCGGGTTCAAAACAAATGGCCTGTGCATTTGCACAGGCCATTTTATTGGATCGAGATTGCAACGCTCGCCGACTCTTGCCGGCGGTCTTTTGCCTGGCGGCAACCTAGGATTGCTTGGTTTCGGCGGGCGTGGAAGGCGGCGCTGTGGTCGAGCTCTGCTGCGTCGGCGGCGTCGGAGCCGAGGGCTCGGTAATTCCCTTCAGGCCTTCCTTAAACCCTTTCAAACCTTCGCCCAGCCCCTTGCCGAGTTCAGGAAGCCGCTTGGCGCCAAACAGCAGAAATGCGACCACGGCCAGAACAATCAGGTGCCATGGTTGTAGTAGATCGCCCATCGATTTATCCTCCGCACACCGCGCACCGGCGGCGCGCTACCTTCAACAGTTTCATTGTCGCACAGGCCTTGGCACGGCGGTGTGAGCTAACGCACTCAAATCCGACCGTGCCCGCCTCTTCTGAAAAACCCCTCAATTGACCTGGGCGGGTTTCCCCAGCCGTTCAGTCACCATGGCGTAAAAGCTGCGCAGATCTTCCTCTTCGCCCACTGTCAGGCGCCGGTACACCTTCATGAGCGGAAACAGGCGGGAACCGCGCACGTCTACGGCCGGAACGGCCACCGTTCCGCCTGGGTACTGGGTCATTTCCCAGCCGCCGGCGTAGCGCCGCCGCAAGACCTCGCCCAGGTAGCTTCCCCACAAGCGCACTTCAAAATCGAGATCGCGTTCGGGGCTTTCGCCGACCACCACCAGGATGTCATCCAGGGCGTCGATGGAATCCGCCGTAAAGTCCAGCTCGCGCTGGAAGTCCTTTCGCGCCAGCTCGACCGCGCCCTGGGCATAGCCTTCCATCATCGCCCCCAGATCGGCGAACGCTGTGGACTCCAACCGGTTGCGCAGATCGCTCATCGCTCTCCAGAGTACATCGCCTGCGCCCTCGGATGGAGTACGAAATCGCTACACTTCCGGATGTGGCAGACTGAAAGAAGGCTGTTGGAGGTCAATTCCCCGTGAAACGCATCCTGTGGCTCGCGGTCGCTGCCGCGCTGGCTTTCGGCGCGGGCCCGGGCCGGTCGGCCACCCCCGATATCTACCCCGATCCAACTCATGGCCAAATCCGATCTTGCTACGGCGATGAAGACCGCTGCGCAAAGCCATAAGCGCGTCATCGTGGACTTCGGCGGCAACTGGTGCGGCGACTGCCAAGTGCTCGATATCTACTTCCACAACTCCGAAAACCGTCCCATCCTTGAATCCAACTTCGTTCTCGTCCACATCAACATTGGACGCATGGACGAGAACCTGGATATCGCCGAACAGTATGGAATTCCGGTCACGCTGGGAGTACCGGCGCTCGCCGTACTGAGCGAAAGAGGCAAGCTTCTCTATGGCCAGCGGGGCGGGGAGTTCAAGTCCATGCGGCGCATGGAATCCTCGGAGGTGACGAAGTTCCTGGTGCAGTGGCGGCCGCCCAAAGCGGGCTGTTCAGTGATGGTGGTGAACTGCTGAGGAGCAGTTGTCAGTTTTCAGTTGGCGAGACTGACAACTGAGAACTGAAAACTTCTCTACGGTCAGCTCAGCGGCGCCAGGTGCTTGGTGTTCGAGTAGGTGTACTGGATGCGGTGAATGACCGTGATGGTCGAAAGCACGGCCAGCACCCACAGCACCGGAGCCATGACGCCCCAGTGATTGAACAGGGCCCCGAGAATGATCAGCACGATGCGCTCCGGGCGCTCCATGAAACCCACCTTGCACTGGCCGATGAGGGCTTCGGCGCGGGCGCGGGTGTAGCTCACCATCAGCGACGTGATCATGACGAACGCGGTCAGCACCACGTAGCGAAAATGGTTGATGCGTGCGTAGTAGACCAGCAGAC
Source organism: Terriglobales bacterium (assembly GCA_963788475.1). Classification (GTDB taxonomy): domain Bacteria; phylum Acidobacteriota; class Terriglobia; order Terriglobales; family Acidobacteriaceae; genus Telmatobacter. Next base: position 985,312 of record CAWBGO010000015.1, on the reverse strand, counting down.
CGAAGAACAGCACCACGTCGGAGTAGCGATCGATCACCGAGTCGAAGAAGGCGCCGAACACGGTGACCTGGTTGGTGCGGCGGGCTACGCGCCCGTCCACCATGTCGAAGATGCCGGCGCCGATGATGACCAGGCCTGCGTAAAGAAACATGCGCCCGGCGTTGGTGGCATTGGCGTGGCCGAACAGGAATGCGGCGACGATGTTGATGACCAGCCCGATGAAGGTGAGGACGTTGGGTGAGATGCGGGTGAGCGCCAGCCCGTGAACAATGCGATCAAGAAGCCAGCCGCAGGCGCGGCCAAAGGCGCTGGTCCAGGTCATTCCCGTCTTGTCCTTACTGTTTGGCCGGAGCCGGACGCGGCCTCGCCGCCGGCCCCGTTTGCTTCCGCTTCGTCATGGACCGTGGTCAACTTGAGAATTTCCAGCTCGCGCTTTCCATTGGGAGTCACGATGATGGCTACGTCGCCCACCTGCTTGCCGACCAGGCCGCGGCCGATCGGGGAGGTGGTCGAGATCAGCCCCTTGGTCACGTCCGACTCTTCGCTGGTCACCAGCCGGTACACGATTTCTTCGTCCTTGGTCGAGTCGTAGACCACGACCGTGGAACCGAACCCCGCCTTGTCGCGAGGAATGTTGGCCAGGTTCACCAGCGAGAGCTCGGCCATGCGCCGCTTGAGCTGGCCGAGGCGGGCGTTGACAAAATCCTGGCGCTGCTTGGCCATGTGGTACTCGGCGTTTTCCGACAGATCGCCCATGGCCACCGCCTTCTTGATCTCGGCAGGCAGTTCATGCGCGAGTTCGTGCTCAAGCTCCGCGATTTGCTTCTGAAGCTGACTTTTGATGTGATCGGGCATCCATATTCCGTGGCGGCGAGTAGGGTTGCTCTGTCCGCAAGAGGTGAAAAGCTAGAATCCCCATTATACGCGGACTAAGGCGCGGGGAATCAGATCGGGCGGCCGTTCACTGATCCCCGTTTTCTGATTCCCGTTCCCTGTGATCCAGAAACGACTGCAGGATCAGGGTGGCCGCAACCTGGTCGACCACGCGGCGATGGTCCTGGCGGGGGTGGCCGGCTTCGTAGAGGATCTGGTGAGCCTCGCGAGTAGTCAGGCGCTCATCCCAGAGATGAATAGGAAGGCCAGTCAATTCTCCCAGTTCAATGGCGAAGGCCTGCGTGCTCTCTGAGCGCGGACTCTTCTCGCCGGAAAGATGGAGGGGATTCCCAACCACGATGGCGGCGACGCCGAACCGCCGCGCCAGGCGCGCCAGAGACCGCACATCCTCGCGCGCGTTCCGCCGACGTATCAGGGTCAGAACGGGCTGCGCGGTCAGCCCCAGTTCATCTGAGACGGCGACGCCGATGCGCTTCGAGCCGACGTCGAGGCCGAGATAGCGCGGTTGGGGTTGACCTTCCAGCGATTGACTCCCTGGCACCAGCTTAATGCCCGGCCGGGATGATCGGACTCGCACCGTCTGCAGTCAGGCGGGATGTGCGGAGAGAAGGACGCGTTTGATAACGATCCGGCTATCACTTCTCCTAGTCAGCACCGGCATCGGCGCCCGATACAATCTTGAAAGCGAAGAATCCCAAAGGGATTTTTTGCGTCTCTAAGAGATGCTAGAGGGGAATGCTGAGGAGAATGGCGCGCCGTAAAGCGACAACTGCAAGAAGAAAGGGCTTCGGTGCCGCGGGTTTCTTCCTGGTGCTTCTGATTCTCGCCCTGGGTGCGGCGGGGGCGGCCGCGTGGCTGGTGTTGGCACCCTACGGACCTCAAAGTGAGACGATCGTGGATGTCGCTCCAGGCTCTTCTACGGTTCGGATCGGACGCCAATTGCAAGGGGCCGGCATCATCCGCAGCGAGTACGCCTTTGACCTGGTGCGTTTCTGGAAACAGGGAACTCTCAAGGCAGGAGCGTATCGATTTGACCATCCGGCGCCGGCGAGCGAGGTGTACGACCGCATCCGGCGCGGGGACGTGTACACCATTGCCGTCACGGTGCCTGAAGGGGCCACTATTTTTGAGATTGCGGACCGCTTGCAGCAGGCCGGCTTTGGCCAACGGCAGGCTTTTCTCGACATGGCGGTGCAGGAGTCCTCTCTGATCGCAGACCTGGATCCCACGGCGAAGAGCCTCGAAGGTTATCTCTTTCCTGATACGTATCGCCTTGCTCCCCGAACCGCGCTTCCCGAAATTGCCGCGACGATGGTGAAGCGCTTTCGTACCGAGGCTGCCGAACTGGGGTTATCGATCAACGTGCACCGGACCGTTACGCTGGCTTCGCTGGTGGAACGGGAAACGGCGATCGACGGGGAACGACCCCTGGTGGCCAGCGTCTTCGAGAACCGGCTGGACAAGAACATGCCCCTGATGACCGACCCTTCGGTGATCTACGGGCTGGAACTCCAGAACCAGTGGCGGGGGACGCTTTACGAGTCCGACCTCAAGCGCGATACGCCTTATAACACCTACGTTCATGCGGGACTGCCCCCCGGCCCGGTTGCGAACCCGGGTGCGAAAGCCCTGCGCGCAGCGATGGTGCCGGCGCAGACCGACTATCTCTACTTCGTGGCCGCCGGCCACAATCCGCAGGGAAAGTCTATGTTCGCCACAACCCTCGAGGAACACAATCGCAACGTGGCCGGCTACCGCGAGGCAATGAAGAAGGCAGGTGGGCGGTGAGCGCGGGCAGTCGCCGCGCAGCGACTGCGGGCCTTGCCTTTCCGCTGCTCCTGCTGTCAGGCTGCTTGTTCAGCACCCGCAAGCTGCCCGTGCCGCGGGCCCCGTCGGTGGTGCAATCCGCAACGGCGGAGGAACTGGTCTCGCGGATTAACGAACGGTGGGCTCAATTCCAAAGCCTGAATGCAACCGTGGAGATCCAGGCCAGCGTCACCAATTCCAAAAAAAATGAGGCCACGATATCACCGCGATCCACGGGCACATCCTGATGCGCAAGCCGGAAATGGTGAGAGTGCTTGGACAAGTGCCGGTGCTTGGAACGCGCGCGTTCGATATGGCCAGCGACGGCAAGACCTTTACCCTGCTGATCCCGCCCAAAGCAACGGCCTACAAGGGTCCAAGCACGCTGACCAGAAAAAGTTCGAAGGGGTTGGAGAATATGCGGCCGGGCCTGTTTTTCGACGCGATGGCCGTGCGGGGGCTGGCGCCGGACGAGGAATACGCCCGGGCAGCCGACACCGATACGGTTGAAGATATATCCAAGAAGCACCTTCTGATCATTCCCGAGTACATCCTCAGCGTGATGCAGTCCCAACCGGGCAGCCACGAACTGAGGCTTACGAGGGTCATCCACTTTCATCGCGAAGACCTGTTGCCCTACCAGCAGGACCTGTACGACGAGCAAAACAACCTGGAGACGCAGGTGTTCTATGGCCGTTATGTTGATTTCGGCGAAAAGAAATACCCCTCAACGGTGACCATCAAACGCCCGCTTGAGAAGTATCAGGTAGTTTTGACAGTCGAGAAAGTCACGGTGAATATGCCGCTGAGCGACGACCAGTTCCAGATCAAGATCCCGGAAGGCACCAGGATTCAAACCGTGGAGTAGGCAGTCCTGATGGACTGGCCTAGACGGCCTCTGCCCTCAAGTCGTCCACGGCCGCGATGGAGCAGATGTGCAGCAGCCTCGATTCGGGGTTGAAATATCCGGAAATCGACACGTCGTCGCCCTCGAACGGCCACGCCCGGCCCGTAGAGTCGAGTGCAAAAAGCGTTCCATCAAACTCGCGCAGCGCAAACCGGCCACCGTCGCGGACCACCGTTCCACAGAAGTTGGACACCGGGGGAAGCTCGGGAATGGATGAGGGTTTTGAAGCTTTGGCCGGGAGTGGCAGTGGCGGCAGGGGTTCAGCCGGCTTCCGCACCTCCCAATTCGTCTCGGCGGGGGCGTTGGTCCGTCGCAAACCGGTGAATACGTCTGACAGCGAAGACCCCAGAGAAAGACAACGCTTCACCATCTCCATCATCGAATACATCTCTCCAGGGACCATGGCGGCTCCACAAGGCACCCAAACGCCTATTTCGTCCAGGATGTTGCAATTAAATGACCAAAGCAGCTGGTTGAAAATACGCCGTTTATTCCTTCGAGGGCAAATCGCACCGGGTAGAAAATACGCGGCTGCAGGAAAAAATGGGAGCCAGCGGCTGCTAACCGGGACCGAACCGGCTTCGTCCGGAAGTTGTTGCGTTGCGCGGGCGCACCGCTTTCAGGCTGTGCTAGTATCCCGGCAAGCCCCGCACCTTTCGGCAAAGGCACACAGGCATGCAAACCAATCTGCGTCCCCTCAGCCTCGGTGAAATACTGGACCGCACCGCCCAGCTTTACCGTTCGAACTTCCTGGTGTTTGCCGGAATCTTCTCCATCTACGCGGGCGTGGCGCTGGTCTTGAACCTGATCCAGATCGGGGTTGGAGTTCTGGTCGCGAAAGGTCAGACGGCCCCCAAAATCAGTTGGCCATTGATCACCGCGGAACTCGTGGAGTGGATCTTCCTCGTCCTGCTTTTGGGCGCGGCCATTGCGGCCATCAACCGGGTAGTTTCGTGGGTGCACCTGGGCGAACCGGCCAGCATCCGCGGCGCCTATGTCAGTACCCTGCCGAGGTTTGGGCGCTACCTGTGGCTGATGACTGTGACCGGGTTGAGGGCCTGGCTGCCTTTCGCACTCGCCTACGGCGGATTTCTGCTCTTTTGGTTTCTCTACGTCGGCCCCAAGAGGATTCTTGTCCATCCCAAAAGCGGCGTTGACCAACGGATGCTCATCGTTGTGGTCGTGACCCTCGGGTGTTCCCTCCTGATTTTTCTGGCGTTTGTGTACGGGCTTCTGATGACTTTGCGCTATGCGCTGGCCATGCCCGCGTGCGTGATCGAGGATCTCACCGCGCGCGACGCGATCCGCCGCAGCATCGACCTCAGCAAGGGGGCGCGCGGGCGCATCTTCGTCCTCTTTCTGCTGATCGGGGTCATCAAGCTGGGCCTGGTCGGTATCACGCAGGCCGCTTTCGTGGTGATGGTCTTCAAGAACCATGGCCAGGTGTCGCCCCTTGTGAGCTCGATCTCCCAGGTAGTCGCTTTTTTCACCAACACATTCATCGGGCCCATAGGAGGCACCGGAGTAGCCCTCTTCTACTACGATCAGCGGGTGCGCAAGGAGGGCTACGATATCGAATGGATGATGCAGGCGGCCGGGTTGACGCCGCCGCCGGCCGGTGCTTCCGAAGTTCCACCCGTCGCGGTCATTCAACCGCAATCGGAGGAGCGGCCCGCGTGAGGAGACTCCTCGCTTTGACGGGCCTGGTGACAAGCCTGGTAACAAGCCAGGCTCTGGGACCCGCCCTCGGTGTGTCTGCCTCTGCAAACCTGCTGGCGGCTCCTTCCGCATCGCCTGCTTCTTCCCCGGCGGCGCGACCGGCTGGCCGGTGGCAGGATGCCACGATGGAGGACTATCGCCGGCACCTGGTTGCCCTGAAGGACCTGACTCAGGCCTGCGCCAAAGCCCGTGACTTGAAAACCTGTGATCCAACACTGGTAGGTCTGGATGACCGGGTTCCGGCGGGCGCTTCTTCGAGCGATGATCTCCGCCTGGTTCGCTACGGCTGGCTGCGCATCCTTTTCTCGCGCGCCGAAGAACCGGACAAGGCGCAGAAAGCTCCCGGTTCGGGCGGGTTGTCCGGCGGCGCCCGCAAGAGCCTGCGCGAGACTCCTCCCACGACGTCGGAGCTTCTCGTCGATGCGCAGGCCAGGCTGGCCCGCGACCTGGCGCAGGCCAACCGCGCTGCCCCGCCGCTTCCCTCGCACACGGAGGAACGCGACACCATGAAGCAGGTTCTCGCCGGGCGCGAGTTTTCCAATTTGCAGCCGGCGACGGAGAGCGATACCGTCCTGGAGAAATTCGGAAACTGGCTCAACCGGCTGTTCGCCAGATTCGACAAGCTGCGCGCCCGGTCGGCGTGGGTTGGACGAGCCCTGGTATGGGTGTTTTTCGGAGCCGTCGCTCTGGGCCTGGCCTGGGGCCTGCTGCGGGTGGAGCGGAAATGGCGCATCCGGCTGGTCCCGTCGAGTTCCGGCCCGGCGCCCGAGGCAGTGTCCGCGCGCGACTGGCAACTCTGGCTGGCCGATGCCCGCAAGGCGGCCGCTGACGGACTGTGGCGCGAGGCCATCCACTTCCTCTACTGGGCGGCAATCGCGCGCCTGGAGTCCAGGCGGCTATGGCCCGCCGATCGCGCCCGGACCCCGCGCGAGTACCTGGCGCTGGTGGCCGCCGACGATCCGCGCCAGGCGGGCCTGGCCTCGCTCACCCGCAGCTTTGAACACACATGGTATGGAGGCCGGGAGGCATCCGAGAACGATTACCGCCGTGCCGAAGCCCAGGCAGCGAACCTGATTTCGGCAGGTGGAGCGGCGACACAGGGCGGCGCGCGATGAAATTCATGGCTTCGCTCGATCGCCGCGATCGCCGCCTCCTGCTCTGGTCACTGGGAATTGCGGTCGTTCTGGCCGCCATCACCGGATTCATTCTGCCCAACGCCAACAATGACGATAACCGCATTCCCTCGACCTACCTGTCGGGCCAACACGGAGCCATGGCCGCCTACGAGACCCTCGTCCGCTCGGGCTACCCGGTCGAACGATGGGAGCGGCCCCTGGGCGAACTGGCCGCGGTCGCCGGGCCGGACACGGTAGTCATCTTCGCCGAGCCTTTTACGCGCGAAACGGACGATATCAAGGCGGTGCGCCAGATCGTGGAGCGCGGCGGGCGCGTGATTTCGACCGGGTACTGGGGCGGATATATTCTTCCCGGCGACTCCGCCGATCCGCCCGGGGAGTTCAGCTTCGCCGCCTGCAAACTCGAACCCGAAGGCCTGGATCCACTGGCCGGCTCCGGGGAGGTCTGGATGATCCCCGAGGCCACCTGGCAGGTAGGAAGACCCTCCGACCGCGTGCAGTACAGCTGCGCAGGACAGCCGTCGGTAGTCGAATACGACTGGGGAAAAGGCCACGTCGTCTGGTGGGCCAGTTCAACCCCGCTCGAAAACGGCTCGCTGGCGCGTGCAGGCAACCTGGATCTCTTTCTGAACTCCCTCGGTCCCCCCGCGGGACGCCACTTTTACTGGGATGAGTCACTCCATGGAGAGGTTCGCTCCGAGTGGAGCTTTGTCAGCGGCCCTGCTTTGTGGCTTCTGCGCCTGGGGCTTCCGATCCTCGCTCTGCTGGTATTGCTGAGCTTCAGCAGGCGGAGCGGGCCGGTGCGCGAGTTGCCCCCGGCGGTGAGGGCGACTCCGATCGAGTTCATCGATGCCCTGGGATCTCTCTATCGCAACGCCGGGGCGGCTTCGACCGCCGTGTCGATCGCGTGGGAGCGTTTTCGCCGCCACGCGCTGCAGTCCGCCGCGGCCGGCAGGCTGCGCGGCCAGCAGATGAATGCGGCCGAACTTGCAGCCCTGCTGCGCCGGCGCTTTCCAGGTGCCGATCCGGAATTGGAACGCGACCTCACGGCTTGCGAAGCTGGCGCTGGAGACGAAGCGCTGAGCCCGCGTGAAGCGCTCCGGCTTGTTCAGCTGCTCGACCGCCACACCGCTTCCCTGGATGCTGCGGCTAGACCCGCCGGCCGCGGAATAGGCCCCAGGAGCCGCGCGGGTTCGTATTCCGGCGCCGGGCTCAGAGAGAATCAAACCAAAGAAAGGGCTTCATGAGCCAGGAATCATTCGAAAGCGCGCACCCAGAATCAGTCCAGGCCACAAGCATCGTCCAGGAGACCGGCCCGGCGGAAACGCTGCGCTCGACCAGCCAGTTAATCGCCCACGCCCGGACCGAGCTGGGTCACGTGATCTCCGGCCAGGGCGGCGTGATCGAGGAAGTGCTGATGGCGTTGCTGTGCCAGGGGCATGCCCTGATGGAAGGGGTACCTGGCATCGCCAAAACGCTGATCGTCAAGGCGCTTGGACGGCTGCTGGGGCTGAATTTCCAGCGCGTCCAGGCGACTCCGGACCTGATGCCGGCCGATATCCTCGGCACCTCGATCCTGCGCCCCGGCAGCGATACATTCAGCTTCCATGCGGGGCCCGTGTTCACCGACCTGCTGCTGATCGACGAAATCAATCGCATGCCGCCGCGCACCCAGGCGGCGCTGCTCGAATGCATGGAAGAGCGCCAGGTGACCAGCGATGGCATACGCCGCCCGCTGCCGGCCTGGTTTACAGTGTTTGCCACCCAGAACCCGGTGGACTTCGAAGGCACATACCCGCTGCCCGAGGCCCAGCTTGACCGGTTTCTGTTGAAAATCCGGGTGGCGTATCCCTCGGAAGCCGAAGAGCGGCAGATCCTGGAGCGTCATCATGCCGGCTCCGGCGCGGGCCTGTTGGACGATGCGTCGATCGAACCCATACCGGCCGGCCTTCTGGCCGCGGCTCGCGCCGAGGTGCACAGGATTCGGATCGAGCCGGAGCTCTACAACTACATGCTGGCGGTAGCCCGGCGCACCCGGGAGTGGCCGGCGCTGCTGCTGGGCGCCAGCCCCCGGGCCGCGGTCAACATCATGCTGGTGGCCCAGGCTGCGGCGGCTTTCGATGGCCGCGATTACCTTGTCCCCGACGACGTTAAACGGGCAGTGCCGCCGGTGCTGCGCCATCGCGTGATGCTCAAGCCGGAGGCAGAGTTGGAGGGGTACGACGCCGATCGCGCACTGGCCGACGTGATTGCGGCGGTGCCGGTGCCGAGAAGCTGATTGGTAGTATAATGGTAGTATGCGAGAGAAGACATCTATCACACTTTCATCGGACATTCTGGCCGAAATCGACCGCAATGCCGGTTCCAAGGCCTCCCGGTCGGCTTTCATCGAGAGTGTGCTGCGCGAGTTCTTCAAGGCGAAGGTCCGTGAAGCAATTCATGCGCGTGACTTGGAACTGATCAATGCTCATGCCGATAGCCTGACCCGCGAATCCCAAGAGCTGGAAGACTATCAAGCTCCGATCGAATGGGAAAAAGAAGCCCGATGAAGCAGAGGCGAGCTTTATCGCGTATACAAGCCGGGGGCGATCCGAAGCAGTTTCGAACGTTCGTGGTGGTGAGTCGGCAAACACTTGATCGATTCCCGCTTCCCTTCTCTAGTTTGCGCTCCGGTCTTGACCGAAGGGCAAGGCTTGGCGACGCAGGTGCGCATTGGGATCGAAGAAGGCATGAAGCATGAAAGTTGGATTCATTGCGACGACCTGCGGAGTATCCGGAAATCCGAATTAACGCGATTCATTGGCTCAATTTCGCCGGGAAAGATGCACAAACTCGACTACGCGCTGACCATCGCACTCGACCTTCAATACTGATCCCGCAATGATCGCTTCATCTCTTCATCCCGGCCCGGTGAGCGCCCCGTGCGAGCCGCGCCGGCGCTGGAGTTTCGGACTGACCGCGCGGGCCATCGGGCTGCTGACGGCCGGCTTTCTGCTGGTTTTGCCGGGATTCTGGGATAGCCGGCTTGGCTACACCATGCTGATCTGGGATGCGCTGATCCTGCTGGCTGCGTTTCTCGACGGATGGCGTTTGCCCGAGCCCGGTCAACTCACAGCCGTTCGAAGTTGGTCGAATGCGCCGGCGCTGGACAGCGAAACCGAAATCGAGCTCACGCTGGAAAATGAGGGCCGCATGATCGTCAACTGCCGCGTGTTGGACGATCTGCCACCGGCCCTGGCAGCCGGTCCGGCCGAGCAGCGGCTGATGGTCTTTCCCCGCGTCCCGGCGCGGCTTCGCTATCGCGTGGAGCCACAGGAACGAGGGGACTGTGAGACAGGATGGCTCTACGTGCGCTACCGGTCTCCGCTGGGGCTGGCGGAGCGCTGGGCGAGGGCGCCGCTGGTTCAAACCGTGCGCGTCTACCCGGCGTTGCGAATCTCAGAGGAGCAACAGATCTTTCTGGCCCGCAGCCGGCAGATCGACCTGCAGCTCCGGCAGGCGCGCCAGCGGGGCCTGGGCCGCGACTTCGAAAGCCTGCGCGAATACCGCGAGGGCGACGACCTGCGCGACATTTGCTGGACCGCGACCGCCCGGCGCGGCAGCCTGATCACGCGACAGTATCAGACCGAACGCAGCCAGCCGGTGTGGATCGTGCTTGACTGCGGGCGGCTCATGCGGTCTCGCGTGGCTGCGTTGACCGTACAATCTCCGGGATCCGCAGGTCATCGGGGTGCAGCGCCGGGGGTCCACTCCAAGCTCGATCACGCCTGTTCGACCGCGGTTGCGCTGGCCCAGCTGGCGCTTTATTCCGGCGACAAAGTCGGCCTGCTGGCCTACGGCCAGGGCATCCAGCAGCGCCTGCTGCCCGGACGCGGGTCGGACCATTTGCGTCAGCTGATCGAATTGCTTGCCCAGGTGCGGACCGAGACCAGCGAGGCGGATCACCTGCGCGCCACCGCCGTCCTCAATCGCCTGCAGCCCCGGCGCTCGCTGATCCTGTGGATCACCGACCTGGCCGAAACCGCCAGCCGTCCGGAGGTCGTGGACGGGGCCGTGCAACTGCTGCGCCGCCATCTGCTTCTGTTCGTGGCCATGGCCCAGCCGGAAGTGCGGCTTATCGCGCAAACCCGGCCGAGGAATGTGGAGCAGATGTTTCGTTCGGCGGCCGCACAGGAAATGGCCGGCCGACGCGAACTCCTGCTGGCACGCCTGCACGACCAGGGCGCCCTCACCCTCGACCTCAACCCGGAGGCGCTGACCTCGTCGGTCCTGAATCAATACCTGGCGGTGAAGGAGCGCGCCCGGGTGTAATCGGATTCAGTGTTCGATACGGTGGTCATCGGATTCAGTGTGTCGATACGGCGGCGGGAACTTCGTTCTCCACCGGCTGCACGCGCTTCGCCAGGGCCCATTTCAGCTCCTCGATCCCCTGTCCCGTCACGGCCGAAATGGCGTGAAACTCCAGCCTGCGCCGTTTGGCGTGCGCCGCGAGCTTCTTGAGCTTTTCAGGATTGGCAACATCGATCTTGGTGGCGACCACGATCATCGGCTTCTCCTCGAGTCCGTTGCCGAAGCCGGCCAGCTCGCGGTTGATGACCTTGAAATCTTCCACCGGATCGGGCCTGCCGGACGCGTCGGACACATCGACGAGGTGTACCAGAACCCGGGTACGCTCGATGTGACGGAGAAACTGAACTCCGAGCCCCGAGCCCAGGTGCGCTCCTTCGATCAGGCCCGGCACGTCGGCCACCACGTACGACTGGGTGTGCGGCTCCTCGCCCACAGTGACCACGCCGAGATTCGGCTCGAGCGTGGTGAACGGATAATCCGCAATCTTCGGCCTGGCCGCAGAGATGCGCGAAATCAGCGTTGATTTGCCGGCATTGGGATAGCCGACAAGGCCCACGTCGGCCAGCAGCTTCAGTTCCAGGCGGTAGGCGCGCTCCTCGCCGGCGCGGCCCAGTTCGTGTTCGCGGGGCGCCTGGTGCGTGCTGGTGGCAAAGTGCTGGTTGCCGCGGCCGCCGCGGCCGCCCTTGGCGATGATCAGACGCTCGTCGGGCTCCTGGAAATCGTGAATCAGCTCGCCGGTTTCCTGGTCGTAAAGGGCCGTGCCAACCGGCACCTGGAGGACGATCGACTCGCCGTCGGAGCCGGAGCAGTTGGAGCCCATGCCGTGCTCGCCGCGCTGCCCCTTGTGTTCCGGGTTGTAGCGGAAATGGATCAGCGTATTGTGGCGCTGCGACGATTCCATGATCACGTCGCCGCCCCGCCCGCCGTCGCCGCCCGAGGGCCCGCCGCGGGGCACAAACTTCTCTCTCCGGAAGGCCATGCAGCCATTGCCGCCGTCGCCGGCCTTTACGCGGATTTTTGCCTCATCGATAAACATGTCTGAATCACTCTTCCGCCACCCGCCCAAGGCAGGCTTCACTCAAAAATCGCCGTCTTCTCAGTCTACCAATTCTGTGATTGGTTCGTGCGCCGGAGGTTCGACGAGCCGCGTGGACTTGGTGGCGGCATCAGTAACATCGCGGGTGGAAAAGGTACCCCAAACTTTCAGAAAATGCCGTAGAATCGCTGGTATCTTCTCCCGGGGGTCAATGGGGCGTTCTAAAGTGGTCTCCCGTATGGGAATGCCACTGGCGGCTCCGGCATCTCCGGGGACTCCGTCTGTCAGCGCGCCCGTCCGAACCGCCAAAGAGCGGTCGGAAGAAGGTGGGCTTTGCGTACGCTTTGTCTTGACTCCGAAGGGACGCTTTCCGGAGCAGCGCAAAGACGGAGTTGGGGCCACGCGTTCGCGGGACTGGTCCTGCTGGCGGCCACGGGTGCGATCGTCTGCGCACAATCGCCTGTGACGGGCTCACTTTCCGGAAAACTGACCGATCTTCATTCAAAACCGCTCGACGGGGCGACCCTCGTGCTGCGCAATGCGGCGACTGGAAGCGAGGCGCGGACAACCTCCGCCAAAAACGGTTCCTACCGGTTCGTTGGGCTCGAGCCCGGAAAATACTCGCTGGAAGCTGTCAATCCCGAACTCGGGCGCGGTCAGCTTCAAGGCATTTTTATTTCCGCCGGGCACGAGGCGCGGATTCAAGCCGCGGTCGAGTTAGAACGTATGCCCCTGGAATCGCTTGGGCAGGCGTCTGCCCGGATCGTTCCTCCTCCTGCCACCCCCGAAGCTGCGACGATCTCAACCCAGGCTCCCGTGGCGTCTTCGCGCGCGCCGAACCTGCCCCAACCTACGGCCGACAAGCCTTCCCCCGTTTCCCCGATCTGGGAAGGGCGATTGGACTCCGAGCCGGCCGGGATCCTGAAGATGGCGTCTACCAGCCCGACCGAGCCCAGGCTGAAGGTTCTTCCCGCGGAGACTGGAACGGCCTTCACGCCCGGCGCCGACGACGAAAAATCACGGCTTCCGCAACGTCCGCCGGAATCCGTCCCGCAGCGGGAGGCCGAAGTCTCGCTTCTCGCCCCGGCCTTTCCCGTTGCGTCACCGCCGGCGATTCATGCCGCCGACCTGCCGGCTCTCTCTTCGGGCCTGCCTTACTCCCTGGCCGCCGTGACCGCCAAACCGTCTGCCCTGCGCGGCGTAGCGATGGGCTATGCCGTTGCCGCCGTTTGTGGTGCGCAGGGCACCGCGCAGTTGCAACAGGCGTTTCCGCTGCCGGGACTCATCGCTTCCCGGACGATCGAGCCGGAGTCGATAGCGCCCGCGGCCAGCTTGTCGAGCGAGCAGTTGCAGGCGTTGCCACTCCAGGGCCGCCATTGGGAGAATTTCGTACTCGACACCTCAGTCCACGGGGGCGGGCAAGGGGAAGACAGACCGGATACGCCCCAGAAGTCGGAACGGACCCCTGTCTCCGTCATGGTCGACGGGGCCAGCACCCGGCTGGCCTTTGGAGGCCGGGGCCGGGGCACCATGCGCTCCTCCGCCCTCATGGGGCCGGGAAGGAATGAGTCCGCCATCGGTGAGGTACGGACGCTCGAAACAACCGGCGAACGCGGCGGAAGGCCGCAACGCCAACCTCGAAACCCGCGCAGGCTCGAACGGCCTGCACGGCCAGGGATTCCTCTTTGATCGCCAGAACTTCCTTGGTGCCCAAAACCCCTTTACCCAATGGGTGAAGGAGACAGCAACGGCCACATCTCTCTCTGTCCCGGTCTTCTCCCCTTTGCCCTACACCGCGCCAGACCGCGAATACACGTGGGGCGTGGGCATCGGCAGCCGGATTCCGCACAGCCGCCTGTTCTGGTTTGCCGCATTGGATGGAACGCACCGCGACTATCCCGGCGTGGCCATGGTCAAGCATCCCGACAACTTCTTCGCACAGCCCTCGAACGACGAGATGCAGGTGCTGAGCGCACGGCTCGGCCTGTCCGCCACAAACCCGGTGGGCGAAGGCCTTGGAGCTTATTCGGGAATGCTGGAAACGCTGAGCGGTCTGCTCGGCCCTGCGCCGCGGACTGCGAATCAGTGGGTCGCATTCAGCCGTCTCGATTGGCAGGCGGCCGAACGGCATCACTTTACCCTCCAAGGTACCGGCGCGCTCTGGAATTCTCCCGGCGGGGGTCTGACGCGGACTTCAGAACCCTACGGCAGCCACAGCTTTGGAGCCAGCCAGGCGAGCGAGTTCTGGCTGCTGGGCCGATGGGAAGCATTCCTCACCCCCAACCTGCTGACCGCGACGCAGGGTTCGGCGGGCCGGCATATCCTCAGCGAAGCGCCGGACACTCCATCTCCCTTCGAACAGACGCTCAACGTGAACGCGTGGGGGCAGTTGCCGCAGATGGTCGTGGATTCGCGCTACGGCTTCACCATCGGCAATCCGGCGCGGTTCGGAACGGGCAGCTATCCGGACGAGCACCTCTACCAGTTGCAGGAGAGCGTGAACTGGATTCGCGGCAGCCTGATGATCAAGGCCGGGATCGATTGGCGGCACAACGCCGATGCCACCAGCATGGTGCGCAATCACACCGGGACCTACCACTACTCCACCGTTGAGAACTTCGCCTCCGATGCCCTGGTCTTCGCGAAGTACGGGTTGACAGACGCGCTGGACCCCTTCCATCAGCACAACTGCGACCAGCGCGGAAAGGCTTGGCGCGACGCAACCGGACAACTGCACGGGCTGGGCTATCTTCCCTGCTATTCGTATTACTCGCAGACCATGGGCCCGACGAACTGGCACCTGAGTACCAACGACGTGGCCGGCTTTGCCACCGGCCAGTGGCAGCCCGCCAAACGCCTGGTGGTATCGGGCGCGCTGCGCTGGCAAAGGCAGTTCCTGCCGCCGCCCATCGCCCTGGTCAACAATCCCGACCTGCCGCTGACGCAGCGGCCGCCGGACACCGGCAATTCGTGGGCGCCGCGCGTCAGTCTCGCCTGGGGAACCGGAGAAAGCCGTTGGCCGACCATCCGGGCGGGATACGGTATGTATTTCGGACGAACGCAGAACTCGGTTCTTGAGACCGCCCTGACTCAGACGGGATCGCTCAAGGGCGATCTGAACTTCTTCATGCGGCCGACCGACAACCTGCAGGGAGGCGGAGCACCGCCGTTCCCGTACGTGCTGGCCGGCGAACCGGCGACCGTGGTCAAGCCGGGCGCGGTCGAATTTGCCCCAAATTTCAGAAACGCCGAGATTCACCAGACCGAGGCCACGGTGGAAGAGAATCTTCCCGGCCGCGTGCAGGTGGCCGCCGGCGCGATTGTCAGCCTGGGCCGTCGCTTGCCGGTCACGATTGATACCAATTTCGACCCGGCGACGAATCCCGGCACCATCACGTACGCGGTGGTGGACGCCACGGGCGAAGGACCAATCAAGACGAGACAGATCACCGTGCCCTTCTTCGCGTCGTGGCCCGAGATCGGTGCATCTTCTGGCTCGGCCGGCCGCTTGAATGCGAACTACCAGCAGATTACGGAGTTGATGAGCCGAGCCAACTCGAAGTACGAAGCCGCCACGCTGCGCGTGTCGCGCTATGGCCGACGCGGTCTTACCTTCCATGCGCGCTACACCTATGGACACGCCATGGATTGGAATCCCAACGAATCGACGCAAGTATCAGGAAGCAGCGTGCTCGACCCCACTGATTTCCGGAATGAATACGGAACCAGCGACCTCGACGTCCGCAACTCGGTCACGGGCATGGTGATCCTGGAGCCGCACTGGAGACTGAGCCGCTTCGAAGGACATCTGGCCAATGATTGGATGCTCTCGGCAATAGGGCAATTTCGCAGCGGCCTGCCATACACGATGCGTACCGCGGGCTCGATTCCCGAGGAATTCGAGACGTCGGGCGCCATGATCGTGGGGCTCGGGCCGGGCATGAATGGATCGGGCGGTGACAATCGCGTCTACGGAATTGGGCGTAACACCTACCGGTATCCCTCCACCTGGAAGGCCGACGTGCGCATCGGAAAGAAATTCTATCTGGGTCACATGCGGGAGCTGGAGCTTGATGGCGGAAAGCTTCAACCTCTTCAATCATCAGAATGTGGCGCAGATCGAAACCATCGGCTATTACATTTCGCCCGGAACCACAGCGGGATCGCTGCCGACGCTGAACTTCATGAGCGGGCTGAAAAAGGGGCAGACGGAGTTTGGAATGCCCCTCAACGTCAACGCGACAGACATCTTCCGGCCGCGCCAGTTCGACTTCGGATTGAGAATGCGTTTCTGAGATTCAGCGATCGGACGCGCACGAGACTTCAGCCGAAGCCGTCTTTCCATCCAGGCGGAAGCAGGTCGCGCCCTGGATGTCGGTGCTGAAGGTGCGCACTCGGGCCTGCTGCAATTCGGCCAGCACCTCTGGGCGGGGATGGCCGTAGCGGTTGTGCAGACCGCAGGAAATGACTGCCCACTGCGGCGCCACGCGGGCCAGGAACTCCGGGCGCGTCGAACTCACACTGCCGTGATGGCCGACCTTGAGCAGCGTGCTGGAGAGTCCGGGCTCGGCCAGCATGGCTTCTTCGACGGGCGCCTCGGCGTCTCCTTCGAGCAGGACCGAGGTCTGGCCGTAGGCCACGCGCAGCACCAGCGAGTCGTTGTTGGCGGGCGCGGAGCCCGGCTGATAGTTGGGCATTGGGGCCAGCACAGCGACATCTCGCGTTCCCGAGGCGCAAGCGAATCGCCGGCGCGCAGCGAACGCACCCGGACCTGCAGATCCGCTGCCTCCTGCAACAGCGCGTCGTAGGATTCGGTGCGCGGATTATTGCCCACCCACAATTCGGCGGGATGGAAGTTGCGCAGGACCGCGGGCAAGCCTCCCATGTGATCGGAATGCGCGTGGCTCAGCGCGACCACATCGAGACGGCGGATGCCGCGCGACCAGAGCGCCGCGGAGACTACCTCTTCGCCGATATCGAACTCCTGCACCGCCGAGGTTCCTCCGGACCGGTCCGCGGCGTTGGGCGCCCAGAGCGGACCGCCGCCGAAACCTCCGCCATCCACCAGCAGGGTTTTTCCGTCGGGTGTGATGAGCAGTAGCGAGTCGCCCTGTCCAACGTCGATGGCTTCGACCAGAAGCGCGTCGCGTGGGTGCTGCACGGGCCGTGGCGCCACCGCCGCCACTGCCGCGCAGATGAGCGCGCCCCATGCGGCCCGGCGCCGCCATTTCTCTCCGCGGGCGAGCACAATGGCAGCGCCCAGCAGCAAGCAGAAGAATGCCGACTGCCAGGGCAGCGGACCCGGAATGCGGAAATCGCCGAGAGCCAGCGAACCGAACAGGTGCACCAGACGCACGCCAAAGTGGAGCAACAATGCAACAGCCGCAGCCGGCACGACAGCGGCCGCGGGCCAGACGACGAGAGCCAGCAAGGTCACCAGCGCCACCGGCATCAACACCAGAAGCAGCGGGAAAATCAGCATGTTGACCGGAAGCGCGAAGATCGTGATGCGGTGGAAGTAGATGGCCATGGGCAGGGTCATGGCCAACTCCACCACGCAGGCCACCACCACCAGTTCCGCAACGCGCAGCGCCGCTCGCACCATCCAGGGAAAGACCCGCCATCCAACCAATCGACTGGACGCGGCTGCCAGCTTCGCTGCGATCAAGCGCATCGTGACACGGAACTGCGCCACTGGCGGGGGGAGTTTCACGTCGATGGCGATTAGCCCCAGATCCCGCGTGGCGGTGAGATACGGATGAATCGTGGCCTGCAGCAATGGAGAAGCGATGCCGCCGATCGCGACCACCGCGAGCAGCGTCATCTGGAATCCAGAGTCGAACAGGCTGCGCGGGCTCGCGACGAGGAGACACAAGGCTGCAAAGCCGATCGTGTTCATGGGGCTGCGATCGCGGTAGACCAGGCGCCCCAGCAGATAGAGCGTGACCATCCACAGCGAACGCTGCACGGGCGTGGCGAACCCTGTAAAGAGCGCGTACGCAAACGACGCCGCAATCGTGAGCAGCGTGGCCGGAACGCGGGGCAATCGCAGCCTCTTCGCGACCCAGAAGATGCATCCCGCCACGATGGCCAGGTGAAAGCCCGACACCACCAGCATGTGGAAGGAGCCGGTGCGCTCGAATCCAACCCGCAGCGAATGGGAGAGGAAGGTGCGGTCGCCGGTAACCATCGCGGCCAGCATGATGGCATCGTCCTGGCTGAGGCGAAACGGCGCGGGCAGTGCGCGCGTGGCCGCGGGCAAGGCCAGCAGGCGCGTGCTTGCGGCGCGCTGCGCGTCGCTCAAGCGGCAGTGAAGAGAATCTGCGGCGGCCCGCCAACGCGCGAAAATGGCGCGACCGTAGAAGCGGAGGTCGATCCGATCCGCTCGATGCGCTCGACGTCGACCGAAGCCGTCGAAGTGATGCCCTGATCGAGCAAGATAGTCCTGGCGGCTCCAGACGCCGGGATCGTGATAGACCTCCGGCGGAAGCAACTGGGCGACCGCGCGCACGTGCTCGCCGCAACGGAACGGCTGCTCTGGTGCGGCATTCCAGCGGACCGTCAGCCGCACGCCGCCGCCGGCCGGCACCTGCGCATCTTCTTCGTCGTTGACCTGCTCGAGTGTCGATACGCGGAGGTCGATGCGCTGGGTGATGCGCTGCTCGGCGGCGTGAAGGCTGATCGAGATCCTGTTCGATCTCGCCGCGCACCGGACCCGCGTCCACGATGGTGCCTTCCACGGTGCGCAGCAGGCCGTCCGATAAGGCGTTCAGGACCGGTGCCGGCGCTGGATGCGGCTCCATCTCCGCGCACCACGCTCCCAGCAGGCACCACAGAACCGCGAGAGGCAGCCAGGCGATGCGCTGGGCACGGAGCGCGGCCGCGCTGCATAGCGCCGCCGTCAGCGCCAGAGCGATCAGGACGACGCTGGGACGCAGCCAGAGGACTTTGGCCGCGACGATTCCCAGCGCGAACAGCCAGGCGGCATGGAACAGCGGAATCCCACCCCACGAACCCAAACCGTTCCGAAGGAGCCACGGGATTTCAGCCTGAGGAGCAAAGTGCGTCTGCTGCGATTCCGAGATCGCGGCCGCCCGCCGAGACTCCGCTAAATCAGGCGCTGGAGCGCCGGCCGGGAGCCCGATCGTGGCGGAGTCAGATTCCATCGCGCCCTGAGATTGAAAAGGATCTATGGCTCTTAAGCCTATCAGGCGCGATGCAGCCGGACCACTGTCTCCAGGTGAAAGGTCTGCGGAAACAGGTCAACCAGGGCGATGGATTCCACTCCATAACCGGCAGCGAGAAGGTCGCGCAGGTCGCGCGCCAGCGTGGCCGGATCGCAGGAGACATACACCATGGCGGGCGGCGCGATCGCAGCCAGCAGAGCTGTGATCTCCGCACCCAGCCCGGTGCGCGGCGGGTCAACGACGACCAGGTCGGGCCGGCCGCCGGTTCGATTGCGGCGCAGAAAATCGAGTGTCGAAGCGCGGACGGCGGCGCCGGTGGTGCCGGCGAGATTGGCTTCGAGAGCGGCGATTGCCGCGGGCGAGGATTCGACCGCCAGCACCTGCTCGAAACTCGCCGCGAGCCGGCGCGCAAAGAGGCCCACTCCCGCGAAGAGGTCCCATGCAAGCGCGCCGCTGTGTCCTGAAGTCACTCGCTCGACCAGCGCGTCCACCAGCCAGCGATTCACCTGGAAGAAAGCGCCATGGTCGACGCGATAGTCCGCGCCCGCGGCTGAGATAGCGCAAGGAAGCGGCGCCCCATTGCGCGAGTGTGCGCGGCGGCTGATGCGCCGGTCTCGAGAACGAGTTCGGCGCCTGATCAACTGCGGAATGCGGTCCGTAACGCCACGGCAAATTCATCGAAACGAATCTTCGCGGGACTCGCGGCAAACACTGTCAGCAGCAGCGCGGTTTCGTCCGCATTGCAGAAGAGCGCCAACTCGGTGGCGCGCAGCGTTGGCGCGAACGACTTCAACGACTTCGCCTGCGGCAACGGCGGCGCGCACCAGCAGCGGCGCGGCGATGGGGCACTCGCGGATGGGAATCACCGCGTGCGAACGCCGCCCGCGATAGCCGGGATTCCCCTGCGCATCGAATGCCAGGCGGATGCGATTGCGATATCCCCAAGGATCGGCCCGCCAGCACGGAGATCTCGTCTGGCACATGGATCCCGCCGCGCTCCAGTGTCTCGCGCAGCATCGCCTGCTTGATTTGAAGCTGGGTTTCGTAGCCCGCGTGCTGATAGTGGCATCCGCCGCAGGAACCGAAGTGCGGACAGTCCGGCGCGATGCGCTCCGGGGCAGAGACCAGCAGTTCCTCGATTTCCGCCGTCGCGTAGCCGCGTTTCTCTTCGACGACGCGCACGCGCACCTGCTCGCCGGGCAGCGCGAGCGGCACGAAGATTGCCTTGCCTTCATCGCGGGCCAGGAATGCGCCGCCGTAGATTGGCTTCTCGATCTGGACGACTACGGGTCGATCGGCCTCCGATTGCGGCGAAGCGTGATGTGCCTTCCCAGGTCTCAAATTCGAGACCTGGGGCACCCGATTCTTTTGACTCGGCGACGCTTCATTGCTGGCTCATGTAGAAGAGGCTGAGGCGGGGAAGGTTGTAGTGGGCCAGCAACTGCTTCTGCACGAACTGGTGCTCCACCTGGCGCAGTTGCACCACGCCCATGCGGCTGCGATAGGGTGCCAGTTCGCGCGCCGCGTGTTCCTTCAGGGCGACTAACAACTCCTCCGGGGCCGCCGAGGTCAAGCGCCGCGAACAGCTTTCTCTTCGAGCACGGTCAGGGTGCGCTCCAGCGATTCGAGGTCGACCTGCGCGGCGCCTTTGCCCCCGGCAGTGTCGGAGGCGCGAACCTCGGCTGCGAGTTCGCGTAAACGACTCGCGGTCGCGGCGCAGGTCTCGGGAGCTACAGTTGCGGCGTCGAGCGCTGCCGCCGCGGCTTCGAGATGCGCGGCTACTCGTTCGTGTTCAAAGCCGGTTTCGGCGGTCGGCAGCTGGGGTTCATTGCGCTGCCCGCCGCGGCTTCGCGCAGCTCTTCGGCGGCTTCCATCACTGCCTGCGCGCACCATGCCAGTCCGTTGACACGCCGCATGCGCCGCTTTCTTCTGTCGCTGCTCATATTTGTCGAAGGCCGCATCGATGCCGCGCAGCGCGGCGTCCAGCGGAATGCCGGCTTCGTGCCACGTCTCGATCAGCGCCCAGTCCAGCGTGGACAGCAGAAGGATCGAGCCGCGGCGCTGCTGGAAGCGCTCCTCGATCTCGGTGAAGTAGTTGAAGTAGTTGCGCACGGCCGCGCCTCAGTGCGCCCGGCTGCGGGGGCGGGCGGTGCGGTTGCGCTCGAACAGAATGCGCAGGCCATCGAGCGTGAGCATGTCGTCGATCTGCGCGATGTAGCGCGAGTCGGCGGAGATCTGGCGCGCCAGGCCGCCGGTTGCAATCACCTTGGGCTGCGCTCCCAGTTCGGCGATCATGCGCTCGAGGATGCCGTCGACGAGGCCGATGTAGCCGTAATAGAGGCCGCTCTGCAGATGCGTAACGGTGTTGGTGCCGATCACCTTGGCCGGCCGCTTGATGTCCACGCGGCCCAGCCGCGCGGCGCGCGCGAACAGCGCGTCGGCGCTGATGCCGAGGCCGGGAGAAATCGCTCCGCCCAGGTACTCGCCCTTGGCCGAGATCACGTCGAAGGTGGTGGCGGTGCCGAAGTCCACCACGATGCATGGGCCGCCGTAGCGCTCGAAGGCGGCGATCGCGTTGACCAGCCGGTCGGCGCCGAGTTCGGTTGGATTGTCGACCAGCACCGGCATGCCCGTCTTGATGCCCGGCTCAACAAACAAGGGCTCCAGGTGAAAATACTTTTCGCAGACCCGGCGCAATGTGGTCTCGACCGGCGGCACCACCGAAGAGATGATGATGTGCTTCACCTGGTCGACCGAAATGCCGTGCATGTTGAACAGGTTCACAAACAGGACGCCGTATTCGTCGGAGGTCTGCGCGCGATGGGTGGTCACGCGCCAGTGCGCGGCGAGCCTGGGATCAACCGCCGCGCGGCTTGCCGATGCCGGCGTGGACCCCGGGGTTTCCGCCGTGAAGGAATGCGTGGCGAGAGCCGAGCCGGGCGGATCCTCATCGAGCCGATAGAGGCCGAGCACCGTGTTCGTATTGCCGACATCCAAGGCAAGCAGCATCTTTTCTTGGCTCCCAGCCTTCAGCTCTCAGCTATCAGCTTCATCTCAAGCCGAACGCCTTCGGCTTGCCATGAAGCTGAAAGCTGACGGCTAGGAGCTGATAGCTGTCTCTCGAATTCCCCCGGTCTGCACCTGCACCACACCTTGCTCCGTGCGCACGCAGCAGAAAACCGTGCTCGTCCAATCCTTCGGTTGTGCCCGTGTATGCCTGCGGGCCGTGCACTTCGACAAGCCGGCCCCGCACCCAGGTCGAAGCATTCTCCACGCGTGCGGGAATCGCCGCGCGCAGCGCCGGATCGAGCAGTCCGCGGGTTTCGCGCTCCAGCGATTTTAGCAGCCCAGTGAGGAGCGCCTGGCGGCTGGTCCGTTGTCCGAACACGTAGCCGGCTTCGAGGTCGAGAGACGTTGCCGGGGTCGCCAACCCGGGATCGAAACTGCGCTGATGAACATTGATGCCGATGCCGACGACAGCGAACGCAATCGCTGCTGCTTCGGGCTGGGCTTGACTCTGGGCTTCGACCAGGATGCCGCCGGTCTTGCGCGGGCCAAGCAAAAGATCGTTGGGCCAGCGCAGGTCGACAGCGAGCCCGGTAACGGCGCGAATCGCGTCGGCAGCGGCCAGTCCCGCGGCGAGCGGCAACAGCGGCAGAAACGCCGGCGCCAGATTGGGGCGCAGCAGCACGCTCACATAGAGCCCCTCGCCCGCCGCCGAATGCCAGGCATGATCGCCGCGGCCGCGGCCGGCGGTCTGTTCGTCGGCGAAGAAGACAGAGCCATGCGGGCGCCCCGCTGCGCGCGGCGGCCATCGCGTCGGAATTGGTGGATCCGGTAACAGGCAAGAAGTGCAGCTTGCCCGCGTACATGGTCCGGGCAAGGTCCGCTTCCAGCGCGGCGAGGTCGAACATTCTTATCGCGACTCGGCGGTGATGCGTCATGGAGATATCGGCGGCCTTGGCGGAATGGGTCAGCGCGCCGACGCTGATGAAGTCGACGCCGGTCTCGGCAAACGAGCGAATGTTTTCGAGCACGATGCCGCCCGAGGCCTCGGTCGGAATCCAGCGGCTTTCTTTCTTGACGCGCTCCACGCAGGCCTTCACGTCCTCGGGTGTCATGTTGTCCAGCAGGACGGCCTCGGCGCCGCATTCGAGCGCTTCTTCCAACTCCTTCATCGTGCGCACTTCCACCTGCACCCGCTGGCCGCTCTGGCGCCGCGCCAGGGCGTTGGTCAACGCGGTGCGCAGCCCGCCGCCCAGCGCGATGTGGTTGTTCTTGATGAGAATGCCGCTGGCCAGATCGAGGCGGTGATTGGTGCCTCCGCCGCACAGCACGGCGTATTTCTCGAGCGCCCGCATGCCGGGCACGGTCTTGCGCGTGTCGAGTACGCGGGCCTGCGTTCCCTGCACCGCGTCGACAAAACGGCGGGTGTGGGTCGCGATGCCGCTCAGGTGCTGCATCAGGTTCAGGATCACGCGCTCGCAGCTCAGCAGCACGCGCGCATTGTGGCGGACCACGCGCCAGCACCTGTCCCGCGTGCACGCGTACGCCGTCGAAGATCTCCGGATGGCTGATGACTTCAAAACGAGTGTGCGCCTGCGGCCTGGGATCGAGCCTGGCATAAATCTCGAGAAACTGCGCGATGCAGCCGAGCCCCGCCACCACCATCTCCTGGCGCGCCACGATGGAGCCGGAGGCGCGCAGATCGGGATCGATGGTGAGGTTGGTGGTCGCATCGCTGGCGGCCTTGTCTTCAATCAGGGCCTGCTCCAGCAATGTCTCGATGCGGTGGCTCTTCCAATCCATAACAGTGGTCAGTGAACAGTGGTCAGTGACAGTTCGTAGTTCGCAGTTCTTAGTTGAATGATCAGTCGACTCGGGAGCGCATCAAACGCTGCCCGCGCCTTTTCCAGCAGAAGCCTGGTCTCGCGCTCCTGCTTCTTCAGCCCCTCGACCACGTGCGCGGGCGCCTTGGACAGAAAGCCTTCGTTGCCCAACTGCCGCTCAGCCGCGGCCAAGCCTTTCTCGTACTTTGCGATGTCCTTTGTCAAGCGGTCGCGCTCGGCGGCGACGTCGATGGTGCGCTCGTAGACAACAGCCACGTCGAAACCAGCGCGTGTGATGCTTCGAAAGGCCTGCCGAAATCTGCATCGACGAAGCGCACTTCGCTGACGCGTGCCAGTCGCTCGATGATGTCGCGATTGTCCTCGGCGAGTTCCTTCAGGTGCGCATCGGCGCGAAGTTCGATGGGAACGGAGGCTCTTCTCCTCAACGCCGATTTCCTTGCGCAGGCCGCGGACTTCAACGATGAGGTTCTGCAGGAGCGCCATGCTCTTCGAGCGGCGGCCTCGTCCACGCCAGCGCGATCCGGCTGCGGATAGCAGCGTCAGCGCAATCGACTTTGCCGGCGGATTGCCGTCGTAGACCGCGTGCCAGAGCTCTTCAGTGAGAAAAGGCATGAACGGCGAAAGCAGGCGCAGCGATGCCTCAAAGACCGAAACCAGCGTTGTGAGCGCGCGCCTTTCGTTCTCGCTTTGTCCGCACTCTCCGAAAAATCCAGTCGCAGCTTGACGATTTCGAGATACCAATCGCAGAAGCTGCCCCAGAAGAACTGGTAGATCATGTTGGCCGCATCATCGAAGCGGTAGTTCTCGAGCGCCTGGTTCACCTTCGCCGCAGTCGCATGCAGTTCGCCGACGATCCAACGGGCTTCGAGCGGGGCGTCTGCGGCGACGGTCGGCATCGAACCAAGAGCGGCCCGGTCCACGGTGATTCCCACCTCGGCCGCCCGATCCACGTTCATGAAGATGAAGCGCGCCGCGTTCCAGATCTTGTTGGCGAAGGCGCGATAGCCCTCGGTGCGCGCCACGTTGAACGCGATGTCGGTTCCCGGCGAGGCCATCGAGGCCAGCGTGAACCGCACCGCATCGGTCCCATACTGCTTCACGATCTCGATGGGGTCGACGACGTTGCCCTTGGTCTTCGACATCTTCTCGCGGTTGGCGTCGCGCACCAGAGCGTGGATGTAGACCTCGCGGAACGGTACCGACTCCGAAAGCGGACGTTCGCTGCCGTCCGGCATTTTGACGTCGGTCGAAAACCAGCAGCCCAGCATGATCATGCGGGCTACCCAGAAGAAGAGGATGTCGAAGCCGGTGACGAGAAGGCTGGTGGGATAGAAGGTGTCGAAATCGGCGCGATTCTCCGGCGGTGATCTTGGGCCAGCCGAATACCGAAACCGGCAGCAGGCCCGACGAGAACCACGTGTCCAGAACATCGGTCTCCTGCGTGATCTTGTCCGAGCCGCAGTGGGCGCATGCGGTGGGATCTTCGCGCGCCACGGTGATCTTGTGGCAGACCGCGCAGTGCCAGGCGGGAATGCGATGGCCCCACCACAGCTGCCGCGAGATGCACCAGTCGTGGATGTTGCCCATCCAGTCGAGGTAGACCTTTTCGTATTGTTCGGGGATGATGCGGATCGCCTTGTTGCCAGCCGCGTCCGGCTTCACTGCCGCGATCGCCTTGTCCGCGAGCGGCTGAATCTTGACGAACCATTGCGTGGAAAGGCGCGGCTCGACGACGGTCTTGCAGCGGTCGCAGTGGCCGACGTTGTGGACGTGGTCCTTGACGCCGGCCAGGAGGCCCTGCTCTGTCGAGGTCCTCGACGATCCTTTTGCGCGCAACATAACGGTCCAGCCCGGCATACGGCCCGCCGTTCTCGTTGATCTGCGCGGTATCGTCCATCACGTTGATCGAGGGCAGATGGTGCCGCTCGCCGAGCGCGAAATCGTTGGGGTCGTGGGCCGGCGTCACCTTCACCGCCCCGGTGCCGAACTCGGGGCTGACCCATTCGTCGAGGATGATGGGAATCTCGCGGTTCATGAGCGGCAGGCGCAGCTTCTTCCCGTGCAGATGCGTATAGCGCTCGTCGTCGGGATGGATGGCAACCGCCACGTCGCCCAGCATGGTCTCGGGCCGCGTGGTGGCAATGGTCAGAAACTCGCCCGTCTCGCGGCCATCGTCTCCGTGCACCGGATAGCGAATCTCCCACAGGTGCCCCTTGTGCTCGTCGTAGACCACTTCGAGATCGCTGATGGCGGTCTGGCAGCGCGGGCACCAGTTCACGATGTAGGCGCCGCGATAGATGAGCCCCTGCTCGTAGAGGCGGACAAAGGCCTCGCGCACCGCCACCGAGAGCCGCTCGTCCATGGTGAAGTATTCGCGGTCCCAATCGACGGAAGCGCCCAGCCGCTTCATCTGCCCGAGAATGGCCCCGCCGTAATGCCGCCGCCAATCCCATACGCGCTCGACGAAAGCCTCGCGGCCCATCTTCTGCCGCGTGGTCCCCTCGCTGACCACCTGCCGCTCCACCAGCATCTGGGTGGCGATACCGGCATGATCGGTGCCGGGTATCCATAGAACCCGCTCGCCGCGCATGCGGTGCCAGCGCGCCAGGATGTCGCTCTCCGTATGCTCGAACATGTGGCCCATGTGCAGGTTGCCGGTCACATTGGGAGGCGGCAGCAGAATCGTAAAGGACTGGCCGTCCAGGCCTTGGTTTTGGTCTGCGGTCGTGGGGGTCGGCTGGGCGAACAGTTTTTCGCGCACCCAGTATTCGGCCCAGTGATCTTCAATGGCGGTCGGGTCGTAGGCTTTGGGCAGGTCGTGGGGCATGGGGTTGATGGCGAGCCCCCGGGTTCTACGCCAGACCCCTTCCAGAAAGGGCTTCGAGCGAGGGGACCACCCCTCACTTTAGCAGATGGTCACGAGGCAATCAGCGGCGCACGGGAAGAACGGGGCAAGGCGACCGCGAACCGAGCCGCATGGTCAGGAGACGGCGAGGCCGCCTGACTGCAGGCGGCCTCGGATGCTGCGGATTCGAGCGGCAAGTCTAGAACGGATTCAGCTTTCCGAGCCCCTTCTTCTTTTTCTTCTTGCTCGACGACTCGTCGCTCAGGTCGGCTTTGGGCGCCTTCTTCTTTTTGGAGTCGGCGGTCGCGGTGGTTGTCGCCGGCGCCGTTCCAGGCTTGATGTCGTTGATCTGCTCGGGAGCGGCGGCAGGGGCTTCGGCGGCAGGGGCAACCTCATTGCTGGGACCCACCGATTTCACCACCGCATTGGAGTCGGCAGCGGCTCCATTGGGAGCGCCCACGACCGAGACGCCGAGTCCTGTGGTGCCCGCCGGCGCCGCCATCTGCGGGGCCTGCGAGGGCTGATCGCTGCGCGGAGGCTCGTTGGCGCCCGTGGCGGTGACTGGCGCGGCCTCGGCTGCTGCCTTGCCTTCGTTCACCGCCGCGTTGTACATCGCGATATTTTCCTTGGTGACGGTCGGCGCCAGGGTGCGCTTGGGATCCTCGAGCGTGGGCTCGCCGACGTGCACCGCTTCCACCACTGTCGGTCCGTGCTTCACCAGCCCGAGAGTACGGTCGGTGAACTGGATCTTCTGGCGGCTCTGCTCTTCAGCCTCGCTCTCCGCCATGGCGGCCGCCGTCGGCTCCGGAACCGGGCGGTTCATGGCCACCAGGCGGTCGCGGGCATCCTCGACCCGGGGAGCCGTCGGATAGCGCGTAATGACCCGTGCATAGGCCGTGGCGGCCTTGTCCGCGTACATGGCCTGCAAGCGTTCCCTGAGCGCGCCGGGGAGTCCCTGCGAAATCTGGATGGCATGGGCCTCGCCGCCGTAGCAGTCGCCAATGCTGAGCAGCGCCAGGTCGCTCTTCGAGTAGAGCGGATAGGTGTCGACCACGGTCTGCAGACGGGCAATGGCCGCTGAGTAGTTTTCGCGGCTCTGGTAGTAGAGCCCGATCTGCGTTTCGCGCTCGGCCAGCACCTCCTGCACATCGCGCAGCTTCTGCTTGGCGCGCGGGACCAGGGTCGAATCCGGGAACTGGTTGATCATGTTCCGGTATTCCTGCTCGGCGCGCATGGCATTGTTGAAGTCGCGGTCGGGCTTTTCCATCTGCTGGTAATAGATGTCGGCCACCTTCATCTGCGCCTCGGCCGCTTCCGGCGCATTGGGGAAGAAGGTGATGAAGTCCTTGTATTCGGCTTCGGCCTGGGTCAGGGCCGCGGTTCCGCCTTCCTTGAACCAGGTGTCGCCCACCGCCAGCTTGGCCCGCATCCGGTATTCGGAATCCGGATAGGTATTCAACATGGTCTGCAGGGTGAGCCGCGCCACGTCATAGCGGCCCTTCTTCATCGCCGTCATGGCCTTGTCGTACAGTTCCTTGTCGGGCTGCTTGGAATTCACGTTGGCGAGCGGGTTGGCGCTCAGGTCCTGGTCCTTCTTTTTCTTGGGAGGCTTTTCCTTGGCCAGGGCGGAAACACCGGCCAGCAACAGAACCGCCAAAACGGCCGCGGGGATTTTAAAGGACAACCTGTTCATTACCACCTCATTTTGAACGGCGGGCAGGTCGACGCGGCCCTCCGCTCCTCCGAATCTATTCGCTGGTGAATCCGCCCTTCGGGGCCGCTCCGCCGCCAGACGCGGCGAGCGACTCATCGAGCTTGCTGCTGGAACTCATGTTTCGCTGTTTCTCCGGCCGCTTCGCGCGCCAGGGCCAGCAAAGCACGCGCATCCTGCTTCCGCATGTCCCGCACCGAAGACAGCATTGCCGGCTACCAGCAGGTCCGCACCGGCTTGGACGACCTGGGCGACCGTATCGTGAGCCACCCCGCCGTCCACCTCGATTCTAAATGCCAACCCCAGTTCCCGGCGAAGGTCGGCCAGGCGGCGGATCTTGTCCACCGCAAATGGAATGAATTCCTGCCCCCCGAAGCCCGGATTCACGCTCATGATCAGCACGTGGTGGACCATGGACAAAATGTCCTGGATCAGGTCGACACGCGTGGCGGGATTCAAGCACCACGGCGGGCTGCATTCCATGATGGGCGATCAGTTGCAGGGTGCGGTGCAAATGCGGGCAGGCCTCGTAGTGAACGATCACCCAGTTGGCTCCCGCATCGGCCAGGGCAGGGATGAATTCGTCCGCATTCTCGATCATGAGGTGGCAGTCCAGCGGCAGTTTGGTTACCCGGCGCAGGCTCTTGACCACGGGCGGCCCGATGGTGAGGTTGGGCACGAAATGGCCATCCATGATGTCCACGTGGATGACGGTCGCCCCGCCCCGCTCCGCCGCGGCCACATCTTCCGCCAACCGCGCGAAATCCGCCGAAAGAATCGATGCACAAAGCTCGACCATGAAGTTCGGAAGCTCCTCGCTCGGCCAGTGTATCAGCCATAAGGTGATGGACCGGCGATACGCCCTTATTGCTGCGATTCCGGTTGCGATTTTTTTGGTTCCGGTTCCGATTCCTGCTCTGCAGCCTTGGCCGCCTGTTGCTCCGCGAGCGCAGCGATGCGTTTCTGCAATCGGTCTACGGCATCGCGATCGTAGGCCACGATCTCCTTCGCTTCAGCGTTGTCCTTGAGTTTCTCGATGCGCTGCTCGTGTCCCTGGATCAGGCGGCGAAGGTCAGTCTGTGAATTCCAGTCCTGTTGTTCGACCTGAGTCTCGAGCTTTTTTGCATCCTCCAACTGGGCATGAAGCTGCGCCCGTCCCATCGCAAGAGGCCCAGGCGCAGAGGAAACGGGTGCCTGGCTTTCCCGCCAGACGCCGTACGTCACTGTTGCCGCGAACAATGCCAGAAGTCCAAGCACGATGGCAAATGTTTTCTTCATCGCTCATCCGATGCACGCGTCCCGATTCACCTGGTCAGCCTCCCCACAGAGTTTCCACGGGCGGCTGATATCGCGTAACGGGGGTTCTTCTTCGATTGTAACGGTGTTTTGCTCCGCGGTTTGGCTCGCAACAATGTCGGAATCTCCTGCATCCCGCTCCTCAACCAAACATGTGCAGGCCTGTGTGGGCGCGGCGGCCTTCGGTTGGTTTTTCGAGTTTCTTGAGGAGAATGCGGGAGCGGGCGCGCATGGCCGGAGTGCCGGAGCGACCAGCCGATCGCAGCAGGTCGAGAACAGCAGGCAGGGACGCCGGATCCTGCCGGGTCAGTTCGGCCAGGCCATGAAGAGCAGCGGTCTTGACGATCGAACTCCGATCATCGAACCACGTTCGAAGCACAGAAGCCACGCGCCGGCACTCCGGGACGGTGAGTTCGAGCCGGGGGATCGTCAACGCCAGGTTCCACCGCACTTTTGGCAGCTGAGCTTCGGAAAGCAGCCCGATCAATGCGTCCTTCTGCCCCGCAACGGCGCGCCTGAGTGCAAGTGAGGGCTGGCGCATGATGCGTTCCAGCACGTCGGCTGCCCGGCTGGCCACTCCCGGATCGTCGTCCCACAACAGTTCAATCAGCCGCGGAATGCGCCTGGGCAGGTCGCAGATCCACTCCGATATTTCTGGAACCCGGCCGACATCGAACGCGGAGCGGCCGATCGCAAGTTGCCCGCGAAGATCGATGTGCGCAGCCATGGGTCCCCGCTCATATTGTGCTACGAGGCAGGAGACGTGGTCAGTGATCTGGCTGCCACCCGGCCCACCCCCCGCAGCACGGCCTTGATAGGCCACATCCCTTCGCTGTCGGGAAAGAAGATCTCGCCGCTTCGCTTGGCCTCGGGCCGGTAGTACCAGCGCTTGAGCAGCGCCAGGTGGCCCTGGCGCATGGTGGACGAGGGTGAATCAGTCGGGCTCGAAAGCTCTTCGAGGATGGCTTCCATCCGCGCCTCAAGCATGGTGCGGGCCGCTTTGCGCTGGCCTGAGGTCGCGACAGCGCCGGTCGTGGCGTCGGGTGCAGCGGTCGAGGAACCGCTCTCGGATGTTTCCTCCGGGATCGCCTCGACCGCCAGGGGCTGGGCGAACAGCGAACTCGATCCCGACTGCTCATTCTGGATGCGCATTCCGAGCGTCGAAAAGGCCGTCGGCCCGTTCAGACGGCCATTCTCGAACAAGAAGACAGCCACCTCGTCCGGATCCGGCGAAGCTTGCAGGATCACCGCTCGCAACTGGCTGAGCGGGCGCACCAGTTCCGGGGCCAGCGCGCGCACCGCTTCCACTTTCTGGACCTGGGCATGAAGCGCGGCGGCAGATTCGAATTCAAGATTTGCCGAGGCCTCGTCGCGCTCGGTGCGAAGTGTCACGAGCTTGCTTTCGCCGCGAGTGGACAGAAAGCGCTCGACAGCCGTCGATTCCTCGGCATAGCGCTCGTCGCTGCAGCCCTTGTAGCAAGGGGCGAGGCACATCTTCATCTCTGAGTAGACGCAACCCGGAAAGCTGGGATCGGGGTTGAGATCGTCGGTGCAGCGGCGCAGGAGGAACAGCTTCAGCGCTTCCTCCGCAAAGCGCTCCGCTGCCGCCCGCGAGGCAAACGGCCCATACGCCCAGTCTGCTTCGCGCTGGCTGGGCCGGTTGGTCACGATGATACGCGGGATAAGGATTGCCGCCCAGGTAGCGGACAAACGACGGCGCGCCCAGGTGCATGCGCTCCAGACGCTTTTGTGCCGAAAACCTGTTCCAGAAGTGAAAACTGCAGGAGCAGCGACTCGAAGTCCGAGCCGGTCAGCTTCCAATCGATCCGCCGCACCAGTCCCGCGAGTTGCAGCCGGCGGGGATGCTTGGGCGATGGCTGCAGCAACCGTTCCAGGCGGCCGCGCAGGTTGGGGGTGCGGCCGATGTAGGGCTCGGCGTGCGCCTCGGCTCCGTACAGCGCGAAGACCGCCGCACGCTCCGGCAGCTGGGCCAGCGCGGCCTTGGCATCCGCTGGATCGAAGGGAATGGACTGGAACGCGGTCGCTATGGCCACCTCCTGAATCAGTCTCCTAGATTCAGTTTCCTGGGATTCAGGCGCCCGCCAGGGTCATGCCGTCGATGCGCAGCGTGGGCGAGGCCACCGAGCCGCGGAACACCAGGTCGTTCCCGATCGCCGTAATGTTGCGCAGCATGTCGGCCAGGTTTCCCGCGATGGTGATCTCCTCCACGGCATGGGTCAGTTGGCCGTTCTCGATCCAGAGCCCGGTTGCGCCGCGCGAGTAGTCGCCGGTCACCAGGTTGACGCCGAAGCCCATCAGGCTGGTGACATAGAGGCCGGCCGGAATGGCGCCGATGATTTCTTCGGGCGAGAGCTGGCCCGGTTCGAGATACAGGTTGCCGGAGCCGATGCCCGGCGCCCCCGCCAGCCCGCGCGATGCGTTGTGCGTGGACTTCATGCCCAGCTTGCGCGCCGTGTAGGTGTTCAGCAGGTAATTGCGCAGAACGCCCTGCTCGACCACCACGGTGCGCAGAGAGGGCAGACCCTCGCCATCGAACGGCGACGAGCCGAACCCGCCTACGCCGGAGGCCAGCAGCATGGCATTGTCGTCCACGATGGTGACGCCCGGCGCGGCGATCGGCTCGCCCAGTTTGCCGGCCAGAAACGAAGCATGCCGCCAGATCGAATCGCCCGATGCCGCTTCAAACACTGAACCGATCAGCGAACGCGCCACTTCCGGCGCGAACACAATCGGAACCTGCTGCGTGGGCATGCGCCGGGCGCCCAGCCTGCGTATGGTTCGCCTGGCTGCCTCTTTACCGATGGCTTCGGGGGATTCCAGGTCGCCGATGCGCCGCGCACCCGACCACCAGCTGTCGCGCTGCATCTGCCCGTTCGGCGTCCACAGCCAGCGGAGCGGCCGATACTCCCGCATAGCTGGTGCGATAGCCGCCCACAAAACCGCGCGAGTTGGCCAGCACCTTGCGGCCGGTGGATACGTCGAAGCTGCCGCCATTGGAGTTGGTAATACGCGGGTCAGCCTCCAGGGCCGCCGCCTCCGCGCGCCGCGCCCATGCGATCCGCTCCGGGCCAGGCAACGAATACACATCGTCGAAGTAAAGATGGAGGTCGTCCGCTACCGCCCCAAATTCCCGAGAATCGGGGAGGCCAATAAAAGGATCTTCTTCGGTAATCCTGGCCAGCGCCATCGCTCCGTCGACAAGCTGGCGAATGCCATCCGGCGTCAGGTCGCTGGTTGAAGCCGAGCCGGACCGCTTGCCCAGAAAGACCCGCAGCCCCAAACCCCGGGAGCCCGATTCCTTCAGAGTCTCCACCTCGCCCATGCGGACGGTGACGCTGAATTCATCGCCCTCGCGCACCGCAACTTCGGCGTCGCTAGCGCCTGCCTTCATGGCCAGGGAAACGACGTCGCCCGCCAGGGATTCAAGATCCAAACAAGTTAAGTCAGGTTGCGCAACAACATTGAGCATGGGTCCAAGGTAACAAATTTGGCTGAAAGGCCGGCGGAAGATAGAAGTAGTCCGATGTCCTTATTCGAAAGAAGCCCATTGCAAAGGTTATCTTTAACTGATAACCTTTCATCAAAATGCACGATCCGGCTCTGGATACCTTATCTGGACGGCCTTACGCTCATTGTTGACCCAGTCGGAGGGCACTGGGTCAGCTTTGTTGTCACGCAGGTTCCGGCTACGCCGGAAAAGCCGCACGGGCTCGATTATTCGCTGACGCTGCATGCGCGAAAACGGGGAACGGCTGGTGGGATTTGACAACGCTCATCCGGTCGGCAAACAAAAACGCGGCGCTCCGCAGGATCACCGTCATCGGATCCGGACGGTGCGACCTTACGAGTACAGCGATGCGGCGCAACTGCTCGCCGATTTCTGGGCCGAAGTCGACGCAGTTCTCAAAGAGCGAGGAGTGCTTCGGTGACCACGCTCAAAGTTGGAATAGCCACTTACGAAGAGATGAAGGCGCTGACGCTCGCAATCGCCCGCGGCCAGCGCAGACTCGCACCCAACGAGCCGAGGGTCTGGTTTCCTTCAACGGAGTCGTTCGCCAAGCTACTGTCGGCAAGCAACCGTGACCTGCTGCGCGTAATCGCGGAGAGAACTCCGGCCTCATTGGAAGAATTGGCCCAACTCACTGGCCGCCGGAAACCGAACCTTTCACGCACACTCAAGACCATGGCCAATTACGGGCTGGTGAACCTGGAACGCGGACCGCGCGGAAGGATTGCTCCGAAAGTCGTCCACGATCGGATCGAATTGGAGTTGCCGCTGGTGCGTAGCCGACATGCGGCGTGAACTGCTTGATTACCTGCCCGTGCCCCCGACCGTCATTCGGTCAAGCTTGATGGTGGGCATGCCTACGCCCACAGGCACACTTTGCCCGTCCTTGCCGCAAGTGCCGATGCCTTCATCCAGCTTCAGATCATGGCCGACCATGGAGACATATTTCAGCGCCTCGGGGCCATTTCCAATCAAAGTGGCGTCGCGGACCGGGGCCGTGATCTTGCCGTCCTCGATGAGATAAGCCTCGGACGCCGAGAAAACAAACTTGCCGTTGGTGATGTCCACCTGCCCGCCGCCGAAATTGACCGCGTAGAGTCCCCGCTTTACCGAGCGCAGAATGTCTTCGGGCTCATCGTCGCCGGCCAGCATGTAGGTGTTGGTCATGCGGGGCATGGGGATGCAGTGGTAGCTTTCCCGCCGGCCCGAGCCGGTGTTGGCGGTGCCCATCAGGCGCGCGGAAAGCTTGTCGGTCAGGTAGCCCTTGAGGATGCCGCCCTCGATCAGCACCGTCTCCTGGGTGGGCGAGCCTTCGTCGTCCACGTTCAGCGAGCCGCGACGGCCCGCCATGGTGCCGTTATCGACCACCGTCACCTTGGAACTGGCAACGGACTGCCCGATCAGGCCGGTGAAGGCCGAGGTCCCTTTACGGTTGAAATCCGCTTCCAGGCCGTGGCCGACCGCCTCATGAAGCAGGACGCCGGGCCATCCCGGCCCCAGAACCACCTGCATTTCGCCGGCCGGCGCCGGAATGGCTCCCAGTTGCAGGATGGCCCCGCGCGCGGCCTCCCGCGCCAGGTTTTCCGGACTTTTTTGACCAGCGAACTGGGCCAGGCCAGAACGCCCTCCGGCTCCAGCCGAGCCGCGCGTGGTGTTGGCTCCGTCTTTCGCGATCACAAAGGCATTCAGCCGGCACAAGGGCTGGGTGTCGCTGGCGAATGAGCCGTCTGACCCGGCAATCAGGATCCGGCGCAACTCTTCGCTGTAGCCGGCGCGCACCTGCACGATCCGCGGATCGAAGGCGCGGGCTGCGCGATCCACGCGCAGGATCAATTCCAGGCGAGCGGCCAGGTCGAGGTCGAATCCGCCCAGGGGAACTGGG
This sequence comes from Terriglobales bacterium, assembly GCA_963788475.1. GTDB lineage: Bacteria > Acidobacteriota > Terriglobia > Terriglobales > Acidobacteriaceae > Telmatobacter. Next base: position 950,164 of record CAWBGO010000015.1, on the reverse strand, counting down.
TAGAGATCGGCGACCTGTGGCTCGGTGAATCCCTGGATCGGCTGCTTCGCCGGTCCCGATGCGATCAGGGCGGCGGTGCGGGCGGCGTGGAGCAGCCGGTCGGGGTTGAGGTTGTCGGTATAGGCGTACCCGGTGCGCTCGCCGGAAAGCACGCGGATGCCGCATCCGGCGCTGGTTCCCTGGCTGGCCGACTTGACGATCTGCTCATCGACTCCCAGGCCAATAGCGGTGACGGACTCAAAGTAAAGGTCGGCATAATCGCCGCCCGCCGACAGAGCCTCACCCAGGCAGCGCTCAAGCAGCCGCTCCGTGATGCCGAATTTCTCAAAAAAATAGCGTTTGTGGGTAGGAAAAGGGGCAGGAACCGGGTTGGTCATCGTACTTCTCAGTTTACGCCGGTTTGTGGTGGGGCGGAAATGGACTGGTATCGGCGCCTGCTCGCAATGGCAGACTGGCGATGGCAAGAGCCGCCGACGGCTTTCCTCAGACAATGTCATGGGGAGGGAGGGTCGTCGCAGGCGACCCGAGTCGAAGCATCTGCGGTTGCTCCTAAACGCTCCTGGCCAAGTCTAAAATCGTTGTTTCCGCATAGGCGGTGATTCACCCCGGAACTAAGGATTCTGCCTTGCTGACTCCCTGGGTGCATCGGAAATACTTACTTCACCCCCTGAATGCAGACTGTCAGTTCGCCGAAAGCCTTTCAATGTGATCGATCACAAGAGTATCGGATGGACCATTTTGCTTGACCAGCTTCAAACCGAGCTGCTTTTCCAATGCGCCAGGCAGCGGCGGAAGACCAATCGCGTCCGAGGAATCAGCGTTCGCTGAAACGTCGTCCGACCCAAAATCGAGCACCGCATCGTATCGCCCTGCTAGCCCGGTCCTATCAACGACGAGCAGCGGCAACCCTAAGCCCAATGAGTCTGCGATCTGATGCATCGTCACATTGAGCATCTCAAGACGGCGCTCCCCGCTGTGGCTCAATTCGCGATTAGAGATGCCACAGTGCGCTGGATCTGCTTTGTACGACGGGTTTATGTTTGGATATTGGGTGACTCGGGACAAAGGAAGCGTGCAGGGGGCACCTTCAGGATGCGATTTCAGTCCCACTGCCGCCGTAGCCACCAAAAGTGCATATATCTGACCTTCGCGCTTCTCCTGATGAGCGGCGAATTGAAAACGATCCTCCAGCAATGAGCGCACCATTTGGCGCACATCGTCCCGCGTTGGATTCCCTTCCGCACGGGCTTCGATGGTGTACCAGTCGTCTTGCGCCCACTTAGGCAATGCCTCCCTTGCTCAGCGTCTCATTTGTGAGCTTCGGAGATCGTACGCGAAATTTATCAACCACGGGAGCGATACATTCCAGGAAAACAAGCCGCCCTGTGGGGGCGCTTCGTCACCTGCCGGATTCAGGAAACCCACTCCTTTCAGGGCAGATTCTTGGGCGCTGGGCCGGACGGAGACGGCGTCGAATGCCAACGTACTCGCCCCGCTTGTTGCCGGACTGGCATATACCGGGAACGCAATGGCGACACCGAGTGCTAACAGCGCGGCTGCCTTTTCCAGTTCGCACCGACGAAGGAGCATCGTTGGCCTCCTTAACTCTGATTACGATGACATTACCGACGATCAGGATCGTTCGTTCTCAGACTAGGCAGCGGAGGCGAGCGCTTTGTGGGCAATTCGGAAACTATCTTCCGGACAAACCGGGGGCGCGAACTCCAGGACCAATACTATTAACAGCTTTCCCCCGTTCCTCTCTTGATGCGCGTGCTCCGATTCTTCAACGAAGGTTGTACGCCTTCGCAACCAGACCGATGCTAGATTCGAGGCATGAAAAAATTTCTGCTCGCCACCTTTCTTTTAATGGTGGTTGCTGCCCCGGCATTTGCCGCGTCCAGGCATCACCATCACGGCCACCACCATAACCACCACCACAAGACTGCATAGTGTTGGTTTCGGCCCTGTGCCTGCACGTTGACAAGGGCCGGACCAATCGAAGCTCTTGCCCTTTAGCTCTTAGCTCGTTCGCGGCGCTTCGATCTTTTTCGGTCAAACAGCGGGTTTTCCGACCCTGATGGATGAAACCCCACCCTAGCAGAGCTAGGATGGGGCACCCAGTCAGTTTCTGTTAGTGAAACGCTCTTCGATGAGCCTTGGGATAAGCTAAAGGCTAAGAGTTAACAGCTAAGGGCAGAAAATGGACGATCTTCGCTATCCAGTGGGCGACTTCAGGCCCTCTCCCTCCTACTCGGCTTCCGACCGCTCCACCCACATCGAAACCCTGCGGGAACTTCCTCAGCGGCTGCGCGCGGCCGTGAGCGGGCTCGACGACGCACAGCTCGACACACCCTACCGAGACGAAGGCTGGACGGTGCGTCAGGTGGTCCATCACGTGGCCGACAGCCACCTCAATTCCTATGTGCGCTGCAAGCTGGCTCTTACCGAATACGAGCCGACCGTCAAGCCCTACGACGAAGCCGCGTGGGCTCGTCTGCCCGACAACAGCATGCCCGTTGATGTTTCGCTGGCGCTGACCGAGTCCCTGCACCAGCGCTGGGTGGCGTTGTTTGAGTCGCTCTCGGAAAAAGACTTCGCCAAGAAGTTCCTTCATCCCGAACGAGGCCCGGAGGATCTGGCCACCACTCTCGCCCTCTACGCCTGGCACTCGCGCCACCACACAGCGCACATTACCGGCCTGCGGACCCGCATGAAGTGGTAGAGAGCATGCCGGCGGGGAAAACGGGCAAAGCGCGGCCGGGAAGCGGAACGGAACCGATGGCTCCGGATCGGCTCGCCCGCTCGATCGAGGACTATCTCGTCGAACATCCCGCGGCGGCTGTGCTCGAAGACGGCCGAGTGGTGTTTGACATGCGCAGCGCCCGCTACTCCGTTACCGAGTCGCACGGACGATGCGTGCTGCAGTTGTGGAGCGATGAGCGGAACCTGATGCGCACCGTTGTGGACATGCAGGCACGCGCCCAGTGCCTTCGCCTGATGACGCGTCGCATGGGCGCCCCCCGGCCGCAGGCCCTGGAACTTGTTCCCACCAGCGACCGGCGCACCCCTACCACCCGCGATACCACCCGGCGCAATTATCAGCGGCTGCTGGAGCGGGCTCTCACCCAGGCTTTCATCGGGTACAAAGTCGATGGCCTGCGTTCAGCCATGGACCTCGAGCACAGCTTCGGCCCGGCCTACGTGCGCGGCCGCCTGCTGAAGGGCACTGCCGCGGATGCGGTGATCGGGGTCGGAGCAGCCGAATCCGCAGCCACCGTCGATGGCATCCTCACCCTGGGCCTACTGTGGCTGGACTACTGCCGCCGGCACGGGGATGGCCGCCGGCACTTCGGGGGACTCAAGGTCGTTGTCCCCGCGGGCGCCTGGCGCACCACCGCGGAGCGCATGGCATGGCTGAATCATGCGGCCGCCAATTTTCAGCTCTTCACGCTCGACGAACAAAGCCGAGGAGCTTGTGCCTGTGGATTTTCGCGACACCGGGAACCTGGAGTCGCGCCTGGTGCATGTGTTCTCGTCCGAAGCCGCCATCGAGCGCTGCCGCGCCGGCCTGGACCGGCTACTGGAGCTGGTGCCGGCCGAAGCCCGCGACCGAGTCGAGGTGCATCCGCGCTCCGCCACCGAGGTCGGCTTGCTGCTGCATGGGCTGGAATTCGCGCGCGTGCGCCACCGGCTCGCTGCGCGTTCGTTTGCGCACGAAGACGAAGTCACTTTTGGCGCCGGGCTGAACGAAACGCCCCTCACAGAGGAGAATGAGGAACTCTGCCGGGAGCTCTTCGCCCGTTTGTTTCTGAGCCGCCATGCGGATGGAGTTCCGGCTGACCCGCTGTTCCGCCTGCAGCCGGAGCGGTGGCTGGAGTCGCGGCTTCGCGCCGCCATCGATGAACTGCTGCCGGGCCTGCGAGGAGACCTTTTGTATTCCCAGGTGCCGGCGCTTTCGAGCGGCGACCGCGGGATGCTCGATCTGCTGACGATGGATCGGACTGGCCGCCTTGCGGTGGTTGAATTAAAGGCCGACGAAGACCTGCACCTGCCCATGCAGGCACTGGACTACTGGATCCGCGTACGCGCCTTGAATGACGACCGGCAACCAGCGGCAGCCGGGGGGCGGCCCCTTTCGGCATTTGCGCGCCAGGGCTACTTCGCGGGAGCGGAGGTTTCGGCTGCCGCGCCGCGCCTGCTGCTCGCCGCTCCGGCGCTGCGCATTCATCCTGCCAATGAGCCTGTCCTGCGCTATCTCTCGCCGCAGATCGATTGGGAACTGATCGCCCTCAGCGAACACTGGCGGCGTGATTTGAAAGTCGTGTTCCGAAAACACAGTGGTGAGTGAACAGTGATCAGCGCGAATTCTGCGACTGACCACCGTTCACTTCTTCACTTTTCCTGGTTCACTGAATTGTCAGCGTAACCGTTGTTGAGTGCGATGTCCCTCCGCTTGTGCCGGTGACGGTGATGGTGCGCGTTCCGGTCGTGGCTCGGCGGTTCACGGTAATGGTCAGCGTTGAGGATCCGGCTCCGGTGATCGAAGTCGGGCTGAAGCCCAGCGTGACCCTGCTCCCCTGTCCGGAACCCGAAAGCGAGATCGCTGAGTTGAATCCGCCGCTCACCGCGGTGCTGATTGTGACATGGCCCGCGCTTCCTCTCGTCACCGTGACCGACGTCGGCGACGCGCTGATCGAGAAGCCGGCGGTGGTGCTGGTCACTGTGAGTGTCACCGTGGTTGTATGCACCGTGCTGCCCGAAGTTCCCTTCACCGTGATCGGATAGGTGCCCGGAGTGGTGGTCGAGGCCACCGTGATGCTCATCGTCGATGAGCCAGTGCCGGTGATCGACGTGGGACTGAAGCCGACGGTCACACCTGCGGGCTGACCCGAGGCTGTTAATGCCACGGCGGAGTTGAATCCGCCGCTCACCGTGCTGGTGATGGTGGAGCTGCCCGAATTGCCCTGCAATATGGTCACGGACGAGGGCGACGCCGACAGCGAGAAGCCCGCGACGGGAGGACCGGACAGCGCGGCAATCAGAGCCGGTTTAGGACTGCCCCATCCGGTCACAAGGTCATATCCCGTGGTCGTCGAATAGCTGCCGGCCGAGCCGCTGGTGATGTCGTGGAAATTGGTGGCGTAGCTGGAGGTTATGTTCTGGCTGTAGATGGTGGGGTTGAGGAACCCGATGGTCGATTGTCCGTTAGCCACCAGTTGTTGATTCACGAGCGCGATAAAGGCCGCCCACATGGGCGCGGCGAAACTGGTTCCACCGTAGTAGTTGGCCTGGCAGGCCTGCTGATCGCCGCAGGTATAGAAAGTGAAGTTCGCGTTGGCAGATACATCCGGCCCATTGCGGTAGGTCGTTGAACCGCGGTTGCTGGAGTTGATCACCCCGGCAAGCTGCTGGTAAGACGGAATGGCGATGTGATGCGGGCTGATGCCGCCGCCGCTGTCGACCCAGGCCGTTTCTGACGCCCACGGGCCGCCCGCGCTGGAAGTGGTCAGGTCGGTGCCGCCGACCGTAACCACGTTCCCGTCCTCGGCCGGCCAGGGATAATTACCCGATGTCCACGTGGCGCTGTCGCCCGAGGCGACGAAAAAGTTCTGCCCCTGCGCCGCCATCTTCTGGAAGTAAGGATCGAGGGTGGCGGGATCCACCGGCGTCCAGCCCCACGAGCAGCCGATGGTGGTGGGCAGCGGATTGTGGGTGGTCATGGCGCTGATCATGGCCGTATCGGATGACCCGATGTACATGGTCAGGCTTGCCAGCCCCGGCGCCATGCCCAGCGCCTGCGTCATGTCCAGGTTTTGTTCTCCATCATCGCAGGCCGGATAGTTGCAACTCGTGCTGGTGCCGTCGACCGAGAGGAGCGTGATCGGAACCGTATTGGTCTGGTGCACGTTGTTGTAGTAGGTGGTCAGGTCGCTGAGGTTGGTCCCGTAGAACTCCAGCAGTCCCAGGTTCTGGCCCGCGCCCGTCAAAGTTGTACCGGTCGCGTAGGCGGCGCGCATGTCGCTGCCCAGAAACGAGGCCGAGGGTCCGGAGCCCGTGGTGGCATGGCTGACAACCTGCTCGGAATAAATGCCGTGCGCAGCGGCGAAGTCGGACTTCTTCACCATCATCGGATGAGGGATGGAGTAATTGTCGAGGCCCGACACATGCCACAGATTGAACGAGAGGCTGGGCGTCGGCTCGCGATCCGTCCCGAAGAAAATGCGGTTTTCGGTCGGATGCTGATAGGTGTTCATATTGACCCGGAAGGCGCTTTCAATCGCCTGCACCGTGCCCTTCACCTGTACTTCCATCCCGTCGCGAGATCCGCCCACCACCTGGAGCCCATTCGACTTGGCAAAGCTGACGACCTCGTCGTACTGCTCCTGGGTGGGTCCGAATCTGGCCGTAAACTGCGCGGGAGTTACGAAGTGCCTGTAGCTGGGGCTTTGGGGATTGTACAGATCGCTCAAAAAGCGCTTGAGGCCGGCCGGATCGCGCAGCGGCAGGACAAGGTCCAGTTGCAGCACCTGATTCTGCGGGAGCCGGCCTACGGGCGCTAACTCCCCGCTCCGAACACGTTCCCGCACGTGGTGCGTCGTTACGGATTGAGCGACTGCGGTGGTTGCCAGGGAAGACAACACGACCGCGACAGCTGTAAATACAGTTCTCTCTAGTGTGCGTATCACGACTTCTCCTTTTGAAAATGGGGGATAGTCTTGCCTGCGGGGGGCTGCGATCGCCCTTGAGCGTGGTTGAATTCTGGGGCAAGTCCGGTATCCCTGTCCACTCGCGATCAGGTACTAAAGGACTAACGACACGTTCCATTACCCCCTGAAATATCCAGGCTTCATCCCGCTTTTTGCCGATCTTGTCCCAATTTGCCCGCCGGACCTGCGATGATCTCGACCCCGAGTTAGCGCTCCCTCGCGGTCACATGGCGAGGTTTGCGATGGAGGCCGGACCCACGCCCCGAACCGGCCGTTCGCACTGTGCAGAGGGCCTGCCGGCTGCTACACTCCCCCTTCAGGGAAATTCCTGGAAACTCCTTTGCAGGCCGGAGGCAGCGTGCCCGAAACTCAGCAGGTCGTAACCCATCAGACTGCGTTCAAGCCCTTCGTCTCTCCGGATGTCGAACTCCCCGAGTTCACATTTCGCGCCATCCTGCTTGGCTCTCTGTTCGGCATCATCTTTGGCGGCGTCACGGTCTACGTCGGCCTGAAAGCCGGCCTCACGGTGGCCGCATCGATCCCCATCTCCGTTCTCTCCATCAGCATCCTTCGCGTGCTCGGCCGCGCCTCGATTCTCGAAAACAACATCGTCCAGACCACCGGCAATGCCGGCCAGTCGATCGCCTCCGGGGTCATATTCACCTTGCCCGCCCTCATCTTCCTCGGCTTCGATCTCGAGTACTCGCGCATCTTTCTGCTCGCGCTCATTGGCGGCTGGCTGGGCGTGCTGTTCATGATTCCCCTGCGCCGCCAGCTCATCGTCGAAGAGCACGGCGTGCTCACCTATCCCGAAGGCACGGCCTGCGCCGACGTGCTGATGGCAGGCGAGCGCGGCGGATCGCTGGCCAGCCGGGTCTTCCTCGGGCTCGGCCTCGGGTCGCTCTACACCCTCTTCCAGAACGACAACATCTTCAAGGCATGGCCGGGGACACCCGAATTCCAGCCCGACTTCGGACCCGCCCACATCATGAAGGGCGCTTCGATCAAAGCCGATGCGACGCCGGAGTACCTGGGTGTCGGTTACATCATCGGCCCCCGCGTGGCAGGCATCATCTTCGCCGGAGGCGTTTTCTCCTGGCTCGTCCTCATGCCGTTGATTTACTTCTTCGGCAAGGCGCTGCCCGATCCCGTCTATCCCGGCACCATTCCCATCGCGCAGATGGGCCCCAGCCAGCTCTGGTCCACCTATATCCGTCCCATGGGCGCCGGCGCCGTCGCTGCCGCGGGCCTCATCACGCTGCTCAAGACCGTTCCCACCATCGTCAACGCCCTCACCGCCGGTTTCCGCAACATGCGTCCCGGCGCCGCCGGGCAGAAGAAGCCGATCCGAACCGAAGACGACCTCTCCATGAGCGTGGTGGTATTCGGGTCTCTCGCCCTGGTGCTGCTGATGTTCCTGTTCCTCGCAGTTCAAACCGGTTCCGGGAGCTTATGTAGGATGGGTGGCCAACCTCGCCGCGTCGCTCCTCGTTGTGGTCTTCGGATTCCTCTTTGTCACCGTCAGTTCGCGCATCGTCGGCCTCATCGGCAGTTCCGCCAGCCCCGTCTCCGGCATGACCATTGCCACGCTCATGGCCACCGCGGCCATCTTCCTAGTGCAGGGCTGGACCGCCCCCGCGTTTGGCGCCCTGGCCATCACCATCGGCGGCGTGGTCTGCATCGCGGCTTCCAACTCCGGCGATACTTCGCAGGACCTCAAGACCGGCTACCTGGTCGGATCCACTCCCTGGAAGCAGCAGGTGGCGCTGATGATCGGGGTTGTCATTTCGACCGTGGCCATCGGATTCACGCTGAACCTGATGAATACCGGGCTGCAGCACTTCGACGAAGCGCCGCAGGCCCTGGAATCTGAATGCTCCCCATCCCGGCGTCGCGACTCAAAACGATTCGCAACGGCTGCCGGATCAGTTCCCTGTCATCGGCGACAACAAAGTCACGACGATCCATCACAAGAATGAATACCTGATTCTGAACGCGGTGGGATCGGCCGAACTGGCCGACGGCAAATATCTCTATTCGCCGGCCACGGGGCGCATCGAGGTGCAGTGGATCCAGGGCATCGGCAGCGAAAAAGCCGCCGCGCCCCAGGCGCGTCTCATGGCCACGGTCATCAACGGCATCCTCAGCCGCAAGCTGCCCTGGGGGCTGGTGATGATGGGTGTCTTCCTGGTGATCGCGGTGGAGCTGCTTGGCATTCGCTCGCTCTCGTTTGCGGTGGGAGCGTATCTCTCCATCGGCACCACGCTGGCCATTTTCTGCGGCGGAATCGTGCGCTGGCTGGTCGACAGCGCGCTGAAGCGCGCCGGGGGCGACGGCGCGGAGGCGGAAAGCGAAATCTCCCCGGGGTCGTTATATGCGTCCGGGCTGATCGCCGCCGGCGGCATCGTGGGCCTGCTCGGCGTGGCCCTCAAGGGCTACGAAACGACCGTTGGCAAAGGCGACATTCTCAACTTCCCCCACACCTTCCTCGACCATACGGGGGTGTCGGTGGTGGCATTTCTCCTGCTGGCGTATTCGCTGTATTACTTTGCGCGAAAGCCGATGGGGAAGTGAGTTCGCCCCCAGGGGGGATAATTCCCGTTCTCTTCCCTGCTTGAACCACTCACTTCATCCCGACCCCGAGCGGACGCGCCGGTCCACCCGGGAAGGCAGTGTTGAAGTAGATTGGTTCCGCGACCCGAAGAGAGAGGCTCACCGGTTGCGGTCAGGCGCTCTTGGTGAAGGTAAAGTCGTCCAACGTCGCTCCGCCAAAGTACGAAACCGGAAAGGTTCCGAAGCGGACCACCGATTGACCATTGATCGGATCGAGCACCAGCAGGAAATCGCCCAGCACCCCGGCAATCGCGATGCAATGCGATCCGCCCGAGAACCACGTGATATCGGCAAGGACAGGTCGCCCCGAGTTGACCTCGGCAGCAATTTGATCGAGGCTCAGGTTGCCGCCCTGGCTGCTGGCGAAATTCCCCGTCACCTTGAGCGGATCGGAGACCCCGCCGGACTTGATGTATTCGGGATCGATTGCGTAGATGGGGTTATCGAGCACGAATTCCGCCGCCTGGTTATAGGGATCGGCGAGGATCGGCCCGAGTTCGGGATGCGCAGCCAGCGTCTGAGCACTGGGGCACGCACTCGTGTTCTGCGGGAACCCATTTACGTTCTGCCCTACTACGGTCATCACCGCGCACTGCGTCCAGCCGCTGCCGGGGTTGTAATAGTGATTCACGCTGGTGGCCACCGCGATCCAGCACCACTCGCCGGTTTCCTGATATTGCATCCGCAGGCCGATGTTGTTGGGCGTCGGCGGGAAGAATATCTGCGTTTCGATCGGCTTGTTTTCAAACACCGTAATATCGGTCACGATGTTCAGCGGAGCGCCCCAATCCACGTTCACCACGAAGGTCACGCCATGATTGGGATCGTACGGCGGCCCGTGCGGAGCAATGTTGGCCACCGTGATCGAGGCCGCGCCGATGAACCTCACCCGCTGGTCGTTGTATTCCGACACGGTGATCATCACCACCGAGTCCTGATCGATCGCGTCCCAGTTGTAGTTCAGAGCCACCCGGCCCTGGAACGCTCCCCAGTATTTTCTGATCGTCTGCGGCATGGCTGCGTCCTCTCGTCCTGAACGGTAGATCCGTCCTAGAAATCCACCTCGATGGGCGGGTTATCGAGCACCGTGATATCGGTGACGATCGTTAGGGGAGCGCCCCAATCGATATTGACGACGAACGTGACGCCATGATTCGGATCGAACGGCGGGCCGTGGGGAGCGATGTTTTCCACTGTGATCGAAGCCGCGCCAATAAACTTGTGCTCATTGGTGGGCGGGGCCGAGACCAGGTACTCGGCGGCGGTGATCAGCACCACGGAGTCATGATTGATCGCGTCCCAGTTGAAGTTGAGCGTTGTTCGCCCTTGCAGCGGTCCCCAGAACTTCCGGATCGTTTGTGGCATCTTTGCCTCCTGGCATTCTTGCCTCTTGGATTGTCTGCGGCACTTCCCCGGATTGATTTCGCGGCCGGGGCCGCACGTCTTCATACAGTAAGGCGGCATGCATGGTTCTTCACCGCTAACCGATTGGGACTGGAGGGAACGATTCGTTTCCGCTGTTTTGTCGAAACCATGCCCGCGATGCTGGTTTTATATCGCTAAGACATCCCCGCGTCCACTACTCTCTTCTGGAACAGCGGGCGCCGGGTACCCTGGTCTCGGTTTGAGCCCTCGGAGTGCCCGTCACTTCCGCACCAAACCGTGAGCCATCCTCTTGATCCCGAAGGCATTCCACGAAATGAGGTTCTTGAGAGCCAGACTCTTCAACGGCGTACCGCCCCAGGATTGACACCCGAGTACTACCTTTCCATTCAAATCCGGCATCGAATCGATCAGCCGTAGAACCACCGCTGGTGGAGCGGCAAAGGAGGACCATGGCTAACTCCAAGAAATGCGCGAACGCGGCGTGCAACTGCGTTCCCGATGAGAAGTCAAAGTATTGCAGCGCCCACTGCGAGGGCATTGCAAACAAGACGGAAATTATGTGCACGTGCGGGCATGCCAACTGCACGGGCCACGCCTGATTGGCTGAAACCCCGGTATACGGCCCCCATGCGACCGAAGGCGGCGGAGACTGCCCACGGATCGCTCGCCGGGCATGCGACCAGAATTCCGCACTTCCACCCTTCCCCGCGCATGGTTCTCCCAGGAGCAACGGTTCGCTCCGGGGAGAACCAATGCTCTCCTGACAGATACAGAGATTAAATAATGCTGCAAAGCGTCCGAGTCGTGCAGCGGATTCTGCCGCTGCTGCGCGGCGGGTGCGCCCGGACCTATCGGAACAGGTGCCAGAGCTGGCAGATTCCATAAACGACGAGTGCCGCCCCGGCTTCGAACAGAAAAGCGAAACTAGTGCCTCGGATACACCCCAGTCCTGCGGCATTGGCCCGGGACGCCCTATCCATTTCTGTAAGCATTGGCAGAGTCACGCGGGCAGGAATCCTTGCAGACCCGCAATGTTGGTTCATTTCAACCACGACGGGAACACGTCGGCGTTCAGGAAGAGAGAATAAGCGGATAAATGGGGAAAGTAATCGACCGGCCATGACCGTTCCTTTCTCGGTACGGACCTCGGCAACCGCAAAGACCAACAATCACGAATCACGAAGCCATTGACTTCGAGTCGATGCGACGACCAAGGTCTGAGTCCCAGGCGACAGGTCTTCATCGCTGGGTGAAAGGAGCGGGAACCTTCGAAAGCATCCACGCGGGACGCTCTTTCTCTGGTTCAGCCAAAACACCGAGCTGGACGATCGTCCAAGACTAAACGTAATTGGTTTTGCAGTTTTTATTTTGGTAATTTTCTGTAAAAGAAGCAGTGATCATTCGGTCTCCTTCGTTCGGAGGAAGTCGAAATTGTCTCGATTTGGTCCGAATCGGCCGGAGTTCCAATTCGAAACCGCCAAGCATAGTGGGTTTGAGCAGAATACATCATCCATGAACCCGGCTGCCAACACCATTTCCGTCAGGCGGCGCCGGGCTGGCCTCCCGGCTCTCCAGGGACAGCGGGTTCGTCAGCGATCCCGGTTCTGGCGCATGTATTCTTCGGCGTTGAATTTTTTGGCCGTGGACGCCGCGGTCATGCTGCGCACCACGCCAAAGACAGGCCGGTCGAACCAGGGCCGGTCGTGTTTTCCCACGATGGCCCACGCGATGCCCGCATAGCCGTTGGGGTCGCGGCCGTCGAGTTCATATTTATCGTTCAGGATCACGGCCCAGTCGAACGCCGTGGCGGGATCGGGCGCCCATTCGAGGATCTTCTTGGCCCAGTACATGCGCATGTAGTTGTGCATCCAGCCGGTCGCGACCATCTCGCGCTGGGCGGCATTCCATATCTCATCGTGGGTTTCGGCGCGCTCAAGTTGTTCGAAGGTATAACGCTGCGGGCGGGGATCGCGCACATGTTCGAGCAGCGATTTCCGGGCCCAGGGCTCAGCGCTTTCCCAGTGGTCGTAGTTCTCGTTGTAGCGCACAAACAGGGCCGAAAGCTCGCGCCACCCGATCACCTGGTCGAGATAGCGGTCGCGCGCGCTGGCGGGTGCCCTTCCCTGCCTTACGGCTTCGTCTGCCGCGAGCGCGATGGTGATGGGGCCGATATTGCCGAAGTGCAGGTAGGGAGACAGCCGGCTGGTCCCCTTGAGTTCGGGGTGATTGCGCTCGACTTCGTAGCGCGCCAGGCCGTCGTGAACAAACTCGCGCAGCCGCTGCAGCGCGGCATGTGCGCCACCGGTGAACGCGTCGACCGGGCGGACGCTGCGGTCGAGCTTGTCGAACCCCGCCGTGATGTCCTCCGCAAGCGGGAAACTCGCAAGAGATCGGCGCGGCTTCCACTCCTGCTGCGGGCGGAGGTTCAGGTGGGGGACGAGGAAACTGGGCAGTTCGCGCTGAAGGTGGGGGCGGAAGTGGTGGAACAGGAAATAGTCGCGGCCGAAGACGCGCGACGGCACGACAAGATCGGCATCGACCGTCCAGTAGGGCAATTTGAGTCGCCGGGCGAGCACTTTGCGCCAGCGCTCCGGCTCCCGGCAGGGGTTCTCGTCGCCGATCAACAGCGCCGCCTGGACCTCTTCGAGAAAGGCTTCGAGGGAATTATCGGGGTGCCGGCGCAGAACGAAGCCCACCCCCCGCCCGGCCGCATCTTCGGCCACATCGCGCAGGCCCTGCTGCAGGAAATGATAGTGGCGCAGATTGGCATTGGGATAATTGGGAATGACGGAGAAGAACACCACCACCGGCAACCCAAGCAGATTCCCGGCCTCGATCGCGATATCGAGCGCAGGGTTGTCGCTGATGCGCATCGCCCGCTGCATCCAGTAAACGACGCAACGGCCACCCTCGCGGGGAGCGCCGGCGCGGCGGACCAGCACGCGGGGCTGATCGGCTAGATGGGCGATTGCTTCTGGAGTCTGCAGATAGCCGGGCCTCGTGATCCCTTTCGATTCGTCCCAACTTCTATTATCGTTTCGCGGCAAGGGATCCCTGTGGGAGGGACCTGATCCGTTCGCGCGGGATGGGAACCAAAGCGAATGTTTTCAACCCTGTCAAAGCACGCGCTGCACGCCCGGCGGCGTTTATTTTGATTGTCAAGTCCGGGTCGTCGCGCATCCCATGTTTGAATGCGAAAGGACCGCGATGATGCAATCAGCCGCTAACGGAATCAAGTCCGTCCCCAGCGCTCATTCCGTGGACGAAACGGTGGGGCGCCTGAAGACAATCCTGGAGACGAAAGGCGTTACGTTGTTCGCCCTGGTCGATCACAGCGGGGAGGCGAAAAAGGCGGGGATGAAAATGCCGCCGACCAAGTTGCTGATCTTCGGCAATCCGGCCGCCGGCACCCCGCTGATGATCGCCGCGCCGAGCGTCGCAATCGACCTGCCGCTCAAGATCCTGGTGGCGGAAGATGCCGCGGGGCGCGTTACGCTGTCCTGGAACGAACCGGTCTGGCTGCAAAACCGCCACGGATTCCCCGCGGATTTACTTCCCAACATCGCGGTCGTTGATGCGCTGGCCACCAGGGCCGGTTCGTAGCACAGCAAAAGGGCCGCTTCGAAAGCGGCCCAGAACTGAAAACTGACGACTGAGAACTGAAGACTTGACTTACCACCGTCCCCACGCGCGGGTGAAATAGTCGGCCAGTGTCATGCCCACCAGCGCCAGGAACGTGAAGAGCCCCGCGCCGACGGTGAGCTTGGTCAGCTTGGAACTGTACTTCACGTGCATGAAGAACAGCACCACGATCGTCGCCTTGACCACCGCGATGAAGAGAGCCACGACGGGATTCCAGGGACCCATGTCGAAGAACGAAGCCAGCACGGTCACCCCAGTGAAAACCAGCAGCGTCGCGCCGACGATGATGTAGATCCGCGGGCTCACGATGTGGTCGAGGTTGTCGTGCAGATCGTGCAGGTTCTGATCGTGCTTCGAAAGGTGCTCGTGTTCGCCGTGTGTGCTCATATGCGTTTCCTTTAGCCGTGCCTGCTGATCAGATAGAGCAGCGGGAACAGGAAGATCCAGACAATGTCGACGAAGTGCCAGTACAGGCCGAAGTTCTCAACGAAGGTGATATGCCCGGTGGTATACGCGCCGGCTTGCGCCCGGAAGATCATGAACCCGAGAATCGCGATACCGATAATCATGTGCAGCGCGTGCATGCCGGTCATGGCGAAGTAAAGCGAGAAATAGACTTCGGTATGCCGCGCCATGTCCAGGCGGAGCGGCTTGTCGTGATAGTCCTTGTAGATTTCGGGATCTGATTGCGGATCGACAAACGACTGAACGCTGTAGTGGAAACCGGGAACGTGATGCTTCTCGATTTTCTCGGAGTACTCGATGGTCTTGATGCCCAGGAACCCGAGGCCGAGAATGAACGTCAGCACCAGGCACAGCACCAGGCCGCTCTTGCGCCGCGTCTCCGCGCACCAGACGCCCATGGCCATGGTGAAGCTGGAGGAGATCAGCACGGCGGTGTTGAGCGTTCCCCACATGATGTTCAACTGGTGCGAGCCCGCCACGAACGCCGGATAGTACCAGTTGCGGTAAATCAGGTAGGCCGTGAACAGCCCGCCGAAGAACATGATTTCAGTAAGCAGGAAGAGCCACATGGCAAAGCTGGTGGCATCGACCTGCTGGCCCATGCTCTCGAAATGGTGGCGCTGGTAAGGCGGGTGCGCGTGCTCATGGGCCGCCGGGGGAGTGCCGTTCGCAATCGCGGTGCTATCCGACACTGGTGGTCACCTCTTTTTCTTTCTGGCGCTCCAGCCATTCGTAGTCGTAGGCATCGTGGTCCATGACCGGTATCTCGACGAAGTTCTCGGTGAGCGGCGGCGACTGGATCTGCCACTCAAGCCCCGTCGCCTGCCAGGGATTGTTGCCCGCGATTTCGCCGTACTTCAGGGTCCAGGCCAGGTAGAGCAGGGGCAGGACATAGCCAACACCGAGGATGGTCGCTCCGGCAGTCGAGAACACGTTGAGGATCTGGAACTCCGCCGGGTAAGCCGCATAGCGCCGCGGCATGCCCAGCGTGCCCAGGATGAACTGCGGGAAGAACGTGAAGTTGAACCCGATAAACGTGATCAGCGCGGCCAGCTGCGAGATCTTCTCCGGATACATGCGACCCGTGATCTTGGGCCACCAGAAGTGGATTCCCGACAGGAAAGCCATCAGCATGCCGCCCACCATCACGAAATGGAAGTGGGCCACGATGAAGTAGGTCTCGGTCAGGTGAATGTCCGTGCCGGTCGTGCCCAGGAATACGCCGGTCAGGCCGCCGATGGTGAACAGCCCCATGAATCCGAAGGCGTAGAGCATCGGCGTTTCAAACGTGATGGAGCCTTTGTAGAGGGTGAATGTCCAGTTGAAGATCTTGATGGCCGAGGGCACCGCCACGAGCATGGTCAGCAGCGAGAAGACCAGCGTTGAGTAGTGTGGAGACACCCATGATGAACATGTGGTGCTCCCAGACGAAGAATCCGAAGACCGCGATCGCCACCGAGGAGAACGCCACCGCCGTGTAGCCGAAAACGCGCTTGCGGCTGAAGGTGGAGATGACCTCGGAGATGACGCCCATGCCGGGCAGAATCATGATGTAGACGGCGGGGTGCGAATAGAACCAGAACAAGTGCTGGAAGAGGATCGGATCGCCGCCCTTGGCGGGATCGAAGACGCCGATGCCGATGGTGCGCTCCAGCGCGACCAGCACAATGGCAATCGCCAGCACCGGCGTGCCCAGCACCATGAGGATGCTGGCCGCGTAATGCGACCACACAAACAGCGGCAGCCGGAACCAGGTCATTCCCGGAGCGCGCATCTTGTGGATGGTGACGATGAAGTTCAGGCCGGTGAAGATGGAGCTGAATCCTGCAATGAAGACGGCGATGCCGGTGCTCAGCACGTTGGTGTTGAGGTAGTGAGTCGAGAGCGGCGTGGTGAAGGTCCAGCCAGTATCGACGCCGCCGCTGATCATGGTGTAGAGCACCGTGATGCCGCCGGCAACGTACAAGTACCAGCTGAGCAGGTTGATCTTGGGCAGAGCCAGATCCTTGGCGCCGATCATGATGGGAATGAGGAAATTGCCCAGCGTAGCCGGCACTGACGGCACCAGGAACAGGAACACCATGATGACGCCGTGCATGGTGAACACCTTGTTATAGGTGTCGGTCGCCATCAGGTCGGACTGCGGCGTAAGCAGTTCCAGCCGGATGAGGCCCGCCAGCGCGCCGCCGATAAAGAAGAAGACCGTGATCGAGATCAGGTACAGCATCGCGATCCGCTTGTGGTCGCCCGTCAGCAGCCAGCTCAGAAGACCATTTTCCTTGGTCCAGAAATTGACCTTCGGCACCCGGGCCGTCGACTGGTCGGGAAGACTGATGATGGTATCGGTACTCATTGCTTCACCGTCCCCTGTGGTTGGGAAGTTCGCCCCCCGGGTTGCCCCGCGGGTTTCTGGGCCACGCTTGCCGGTCGCTGCGGCGACCCTTCACTCTCCGGCAGCAAACTGGTCGTGTTCAGGTCTGTTCGATGCGGTCATTCGATTGAAGGTTCTTGATGTATTCCACCAGCGCGATCACGCCGTCTTCGCTGACCTGTCCCTGGTAGGTGGGCATGATCGGCGCATAGCCCTGGGTCACGTGGTCTGAAGGATTCAGGATCGCTTCGCGCAGATACGCTTCGTCGGCGGTGGTCGTCGATCCGTTGGCCAGCGTCAGCCTCGATCCGAACACATTCGCCAGGCTGGGACCTCGCGAATCCGGTCGCCCGTTATGGCAGGCGTTGCAGCTCAGGGTGGCAAACAGTCGCTCGCCGTTCTGGGCCAGCGACATGCCGCTGGTCGACTCGGCCAGCCACTTCTTGTAGTCCTCCGGAGTCAGCACCACGATATCGCCGATCATCGCCGAGTGATTCGTGCCGCAATACTGCGTGCAGAACAGGTGATAGGTTCCCGGCGTTGTCGGCTCAAACCACACCGACGTATAGCGGCCCGGAATGGCCTCGCGCTTCACGCGGAACGCGGGAATCGAGAAGCTGTGAAACACATCCTGCGAAATCAGCGTCAACTGGATGGCGCGGCCGGTGGGAATATGCAGCGAGTTGATCTCGTGCTGCCCGCCCGGATGCTCGGCCTTCCACATCCACTGCTTGCCGACCACGTAAATGTTCATTGCGTTGGCCGGCGGCGTGTACACGCGGAAGTAGATGAGCGAACCCCACACGAACATGATCAGAAACAGGCCCAGGGGAATGATGGTCCATGTGGCTTCGAGCAGCGTCGAGCCTTCGATCTGCACTGCGACCGGATGGCGCTTCTTGCTGTAGAGAATCGAGAAACTGGTGACCAGCAAAACCACAATCGTCATCCCGATCAGGCTCACCAGCACCATGAAGAAGTACAGCGCGTCCATCTGGGGCGCGATCTTCGACGCCTCCGGCGGATACAGCGCGAAGTTCGTCAGCCATTTGACGAGAAATTGCCAGAGTACTTGACTGATGTGGGTCATTCCGTTATCCGTTCACCTTCGTTGCCTGAGCCGTTTCCTTTTCGTGTTTGTGGTCGCCGCGATAGTCGCGGCGGAACATCACCCACATGAATCCGCCCAGCGAGAACATCGTAACCAGTCCGCCCAGCTGCACCACCCGCGCCACGATGAGCGAATGTTTATTGGTGCCGGGATCGTAGTGGTAGCAGTAGGTCAGAATGTTATCGACCGGCGACCCGATGCGATTGGCCGAAGCCTCCACCAATCCCAGCCGCAAATCCTTGGGCGAATACTCAACCCCCATGTAGTACTGCGCCAGCTTGCCTTGCGGGGTCACGATCTGGATCGAGCTGGCATGCGCAAACTGGGTGAGCTTTCCATCGGGCCCGGAATCTTGACGTAACCGAAGCCGACCGCCTTGGTGAGCGCGTCGATGTTTGGCTGCGTGCCGGTGAGGAAGTGCCAGCCGTCGGCTGTCTCTGGATGCCCGTAGCGCTTCACATAGGTGCGCTTTTTGGCCGCGGCCAGATCCGTGCCCTCGCTGGGATCGATGCTGACCACGATGATGTTGAAATCCTTGCCCGGGACGAAAACTCACCATCTGCAGCGCGCCGGTCAGGCCGTTCAACTCTTCCGAACACAGCATCGGGCACTGGTAGTAAACCAGGGCGAGAATGGCCGGCCGCTTGCCGAAGTAGTCGCCGAGTTGCACCTGCTTGCCGGCGTCGTCGGTGAATGTCAGGTTCAGCGGCAGCTGCTGATTGAGGTGCTGCGCAATGCCCACTTTGTCCAGGAGCTGCGACTTGGTGTTCGCCGGCCCCGTTTCCTTGTCGCCGTAACTGGAAACCTGCGCCACAAGGGGCGTCCATGCACTGACGGCCAGCGCCAATAGCGCCGCCAGTCGAACCGTTCTCCGAATTGTGTTTGAATACTGCATCATCGCTTCACTTCTTGTGTTGCCCTGTTGCCCACATTCCCTCAGGGGCTAAAGCCCCATTCGTTCTGGCTGCACACGCGGCACGACTAAAGTCGTGCCCTACCAAAGCCTGGCGTTTTCTGACCACTGATCACTGACAACTGACAACTATTGTGGCGGCCTCTTGGCCTCTGCCGCCCGCGTTGCTTCCACATCCAGTTCGTACGCTGTCCGCGCAAAGCCGTTGGTAAGCGGCTCGACAACCGCGGGCTCCGTGTCCCCGGTCATCAGGGTTTCCTTCTGCACTGCAGGGGCCACCGGCAAGCCGCGCTGCGCAATCAGTTCCATGGCGCGCTCGATCGGAATGCGCACCTTGCCGGGCTTTCCATCCACGCGCGTGTAATTCTCCAGCAGCAAATCCTCCCGTGCATGCAGATCCGCCACATCCTGGTTGCCGTCGTCGGTCTGCACGCGCGGCGTAGGGAATTGCTGCGTCAATTCCGCCATCTTGTTCTGCAACTCGGGGCTGGAGGGCATATTGCCAAGCTCCCGCACATCCGCGGTCTTGGTCCACTTGCTGTTCGGCCCGTCTTCTTTCTTCATTTGCGCGTTGATGACTTTGCCGATGCCGTAACAGAGAATGCCCGTCACCGCCACGAAGATGGCCAGCGCGGTGAGGAACACCACGATGCCGGTGACACGAACATCGGACAGTTCGTAGCCCGCGGTGGTGTCGATCTCTTCCGGCTTGGGGCCGTGCGAACCGAGTTGTTCGTCCTCATGCTGTGGCATGTTCGGGCTCCAGAATTTCCGCCAGGTGCGGATCGTTGGTTTGCACCAGCGGACGGGACTTCAGCTGCGTGCAGAAGTAAGCGATCCAGAAGGAGACCAGGGCCACGGGGACCGCAATGTACTCAAGAATTCCCAAGGAGAAGTGCAGATTGCGCGCCGCGTCCTTGAAGTTGGGCTCGATCAGCCAGAACAGGTCGAAGGCCTTGGCGAAGATCATCCACTGGCACACGCGCACCAGGCGTTTCTTGTTGCGCTTGATGTCGCGCGACAGCAGCAGCGAGAACGGGATCACCCAGTGGAAGATGAAGTCGAGGGTGATGATGATGCCCCAGTGTCCGCGGATGCGATCCAGGTACCAGTTGATCTCCTCCGGCAGGTTGCCGGACCAGATAATGAGGAACTGGCCGAAGGCCAGGTAGATGTTGAGCATCACGAAGGCGAACGTGAGCTTGCCCAGGTCGTGCTGCTCGGTCTGGCGCAGGATGGTGCCGAAGGGCTCGTATCGCGAGAGGCTGATGGCGACGATGATCGAAAGCGCCAGCACCGAATAGCCCTGGCCGACCAGGAACAACAGGCCGTAGACCGACGAGAACCAGGTCACGTCCATCGACATCACCCAGTAAATGACCGCGGCGGTCATGGTGAGCGAATAGACCACGATGCCGGGGCCGGAGATGTTCTCGAGCTTCTTGATCCACCAGGGTGTATTCGCGGGCGAGTCGGCATCGCGCTTGAGGGCCATGGCAGTTGAGCCGCCAGGTGTAGAAGCCCCAGATCGCGAAGCAGACGATGCCGGCCACCCAGAACATCGTGGGGTTGAGCATGGGGTGCTTGAAGGCGATGGCGTGGTTGATCGCTTCAACCTGATCCGGAGTGATGAGGCCCTTGCTCACGCCGTCGTCGACGAGGGCGTGGTTGGCCCACATGTAGAGGCGGCCCTGGCTGAGGGCCACCACGATCCAGTAGGCGAAGACCAGGGGCAGGGTGCGGGTCATGGCTTCAAGCGGCCGGCGCAGCAGCAGGCCCCACTTGCCGCCCGAGCAGTACTGGACCATCAGCAGAGCCAGGCCGCCGACCGACCAGCCGAAGGTGAGCATCAGGCCGAGGACCCAGGCGCGGAGCACGTGATCGATCGAGTGGTCGAGCAAGGCCAGAAGCGCGGCCAGGACCGAGAAGACGACCCCGACCATCAGCGCGCGGGTGCGCCACCGGTCAACCACCGGCGGGGCGCCGAGGTCGGCGGGAAGGGTGCGAGCGTGTGATGCGTGAGCCATCCTTATTCCTGTTTCGCCGGAGCCGGAGCGGCCGCGGGTGCTTGTTTGGTGGCCGGTTTTGCGATCTGGTTGGGGTCCGCCGGGTTGGCCGGAGCATTGGCCGGCCAGCCCTGCTTCGCAGTCGTGCGCATAAGGCTGCACCGCCGTCGCCGGCAGCGACCACGGCTCGGCGAACGAGGTCGGGCAGGTTGTCGCTTGCGGCGACGTCCTTCAGGTTCTTCACCTGCGACGCCGGAGGGCACATCGCTTTCCTTGGCCGCCTGGCTCAGCTGCAGAGCGCGGATATACGCCGCCACCGCCCAGCGGTCTGCCGGGGTGAGCTGCGCCGCGTAGTCGGGCATGGCGCCGTAGCCGTGGGTCATCACGTAGAAGTAGTGCGAGAGCGGCTGCGCCAGGCGCACCTGGTCGTGCAGGTTGGCGGCCGGCTTGTAGCCGCGCTGCACGATCTCGCCCAGGCCATTGCCCACCCGCGAGTGGCACGGCGAGCAGTAGATGTTGAACCGCTCCTGGCCGCGCTTGAGCACTTCGATCGTGGCCGGAAAGGGCAGCTCGTCGTGCTCTTCGCGATAGCCGTTGGCGGCCTGGGTCACCCCGGTGTAGAAGTAGGTGTCTTCCTTCAGCTGCCCGCGCGCCACGGTGTTGACCACCTGCGGCCGCGCGCCGCGATGGTCGGCGAACAGGTTCGAGCCCGCGCTGCGGAATCAGCTTGGGCTGGTCCTGCATGTCCTGGCGGCAGCCGGCGATGAAGAGCAGCGCGGCGAGGCCGGCGAGGGCGGCCAACTTTCGTGACTCCACGCTTGCGCCAGTAAGACGGCGCAGGATGGCACGGAGCCTGGATGGCTCACTGGTCTGCACTGTCCACTGTTCACTGGTCGGCATCAGTACTCCACCTCCACCACCGAGACCGGCTCCAGGGTCTTCGAGATACTGCGCGCGTTTCCAACAGGTCGAACTTCGGATCCAGCGCTTCCAGGCACAGAAAGAACTTGTCCGTGGTGGCGCCGTTGCGGAAGTTGGGCGCATTGAACAGGGGATGATAGAGCGCCGGCATGTGGTTCAGCGCCACCATGCCGAAGGCCGCCGACAGCCCCGCCCACAGGATGGTCCACTCGTAGGCGGGCACGATGAACGCCGGCCAGGAATACAGCGGCCGCCCCGCGATGTTGAGCGGATAGGCGATCACCGAGATCCAGGTCTCGAGCGAGAAACATGGCGGTCAGCCCCATCAGCCCGCCCACCAGCGTCACCAGCGGCACCTTGTTGCGATGGAAGCCGATGGCCTCGGCCGCTTCTTCGACCGGGTAGGGCGTATAGCAGTCCATGCGCCGCCAGCCGTCGTGGTAGGCCTGGCGCGCCGCCCTGACCAGGTCGCTCGGGGTATCGAATTCGGCTAGCAAGCCGTAGGTTCCTTCACGAGGCGGCATTATCTACCTACCTCCTTCGGCTTCTTGGGCGTGATCTTGGCCGCCGGCAGCAGCATGCGGATTTCATTCATCGGAATCATGGGCAGGAAGCGCACGAACAGCACGAACAGCGTCGTAAACAGGCCCAGCGTGCCCGACGTACGTCATGTAGTCCCACTTGGTGGCGCGATACGTGCCCCACGACGAGGGCAGGAAGTCGCGGTACAGGCTGGTCACGATGATCACGAAGCGCTCGAACCACATGCCCGTGTTCACCACGATCGAGATGAAGAACATGAAGCTGATGTTGGTCCTGAGCTTGCGCGACCACAGCGTGGTCAGCGGAATCGCCAGGTTGCAGGTGATCAGCACCCAGTAGCTCCAGCCCATGGGCCCGAACATGCGGTTCCAGAACATGAACGCTTCCCAGTGCGAGGCCGAGTACCAGGCCATGAAGGCTTCCATGCCGTAGCCGTAGGCCACGATGAACCCCGTGGCCAGCATCACCTTGCCCATGTTGTCGATGTGGCGCTCGGTCACCAGGGCTTCGAGGTGATAGAACTTGCGCAGCGGAATGGCCAGCGTCAGCACCATCGCAAAGCCCGAGTAGATGGCGCCGGCCACGAAGTACGGCGGGAAGATGGTCGTATGCCAGCCCGGCAGGACGGCCACCGCGAAGTCGAAGCTGATGACCGTGTGCACCGAGAGCACCAGCGGCGTCGCCAGGCCGGCCAGCAGCAGCGACGCCGTCTCGTAGCGCATCCAGTGCCGCACCGACCCGCGCCACCCCAGCGAGATCAGATCCGTAGAAGTACTGCGCGATGCGCGACTTGGACCGATCGCGCATGGTGCCGAAGTCGGGGACCATGCCGATGTACCAGAACACCACCGAAATAGTCGCGTAAGTCGAGACCGCGAACACGTCCCACTCCAGCGGAGAGCGGAACTGCGGCCACACGTTCATGGTCAGGGGCAGGGGCAGCATCCAGTACCCCAGCCACGGACGGCCCACGTGGATCAGCGGGAACATGCCCGCGCACACCACCGCGAAGATGGTCATGGCCTCGGCGAAGCGACTGATGGAGTTGCGCCAGCTCTGCTTGAACAGCAGAAGAATCGCCGAGATCAGCGTGCCGGCGTGGCCGATGCCGATCCACCACACGAAGTTGATGATGGCGAAGCCCCAGGCCACCGGCTGCGTGATGGCCCAGATGCCCACGCCCTTCAGAAACAGCCACGTCACCGCCACCAGCAGCACCGTGGCCCCGCCGCCCGCGACGGCGAAGATCGCGAACCACCCCAGCGGCGTGTGCGGCGTCAGCACGATGCGCGTGATCTTGTCGGTGACCGATTTGAAGGTCTGCCCGGGCTCGATCACCCGGTATTCCCCGGTGGCCGGATCTACCCAGCGCGCATACTCCGGATCGGTCGGTTTCAGGTCGCTCGTTGCCATTTTTTCGAGTTCTCAGTTGCAGTCTTAGTTCTTAGTTGTCAGCTTTCAGTTCTCAGTCGTCAGTGCCTAGTCCCCTGGTCCCTATCCGTGTTCCACCGGCTTCTCTTCCAGTTCTTCATTCGGATTCAGAACCGCGGCCACATAAGTCGTCCGCGGACGCGTGTTCAGATCGGCCAGCACCTGGTAGGTGCGCTCATCGGCGCGCAGCTTCGCCACCCGGCTGCCCTTGTCGTTGATGTTGCCGAAGGTGATCGCCCCCGCCGGGCACGCCTGCTGGCACGCGGTCACGATCTCCCCGTCGCGGATGCCGCGGTTCTCCTTGTCGGCCTCGATCCTGGCCACCGTGATGCGCTGCACGCAGTAGCTGCACTTCTCCATCACCCCGCGCGAACGTACGCTCACGTCCGGATTGCGCATCAGCTTCAGGCTCTCCGTCTCGTAATCGGAGAAGAGCAGGAAGTTGAACCGCCGCACCTTGTAGGGGCAGTTGTTGGAGCAGTAGCGCGTCCCCACGCAGCGGTTGTAGACCATCATGTTCAGGCCTTCGGGCGTATGCACCGTCGCGCCCACCGGGCAAACCTGCTCGCAGGGCGCGTTCTCGCAGTGCTGGCACATCATGGGCTGGAAGTGCGCCCGCGGCGCCGCCAGGTCGCCTTCGAAATAGCTGTCGATGCGGAGCCACTGCATGTTGCGCCCGATCCGCACCTGCTGCTTGCCCACCACCGGGATGTTGTTCTCCGCATAGCAGCCCACGATGCAGGCGTTGCAGCCCGTGCAGCTGTTCATGTCGATCGACATGCCCCAGGCGTTGTCCGGATATGTCCAGTTGGGGAACAGCGACGTCCCCATGTGGGTCTTCTTCGTGCCCCTCGCCCTCGTTGGCGAATCCCGGGTTCGGCCTTGTACTCGTCCAGCGTGGCGTAGCGGATGATGCCGCGCTCGCCGATGGCCTCGTTGGCTTCCAGCGAGTGGTTCGCCGCCGCCGTGCTCGCTGAAGCGTCTGCCGAGCGGTGGTCCTGGTAGTGGCTCTTGGTGATTGCCACGCCCCACTTGCCATCCACCTTCTTGATGGACCCAGTGGCGTAGAACGGCGCACCCGCGGGACGGATCAGGTACGCGCTGAAGCCCGCCCCCGAACCCACCCGGCCGGCCGCCTGGCGCCCGTAGCCCAGATACACCGTCACCGAGTTGTCGGGATGGCCCGGTGCCACGATCACCGGCGCCTTCACCTTGCCGCCGCCGACCGTCAACTCGACGATGTCGTCTTCTTCCAGGCCCAGCTTCGTCAGCGTCGCGCCCGGACACGATGGCCGCGTTGTCCCAGCTCAGGTTGGTCACCGGCTTGGGCAGTTCCTGCAGCCAGCCCACGTTCGACCAGCGCCCGTCGTAGACGTTGGGGTCGGGACGGAAGATGATCTCGATCGCATCCTTCGAAGACGGCGTGGGAACCTGACCATGAAACGCCCTGTCGGCGCTCGCCTTACCCGTCGTATCGAATTTCGTATCGGCGATCCATCCCGCGTGCAGCGCCTTGCGCCAGCCGGTTTCGAAGTCGCCCTTAATGGCCGTCTTCCACGTCTCCCGCACCGCCTGCGTACGTGCTCAGCAGCGGCTCATTCAAGCAGCGCCTGGAACACGTCATGCGCCGTCTGGCCGCCGTAGAGCGGCTCGATCAACGGCTGCACGATCGAAACCGTGCCGTCATAGGTGCGCGCGTCCGACCAGAACTCGAGCGCATGCGCCGCCGGAATGTGCCAGTGCGCGATCTGCCCCGTCTCGTCCTGGTGCATGCCCAGGTGCGCCACCACCTTGGCCTTGTTGAACGCGGTCAGCAAAATCCAGATCCGCGGGCGACGAGTAGATGGGATTGGCATTCAGAATCACCAGCCACTCCACCTTGCCCGCGTTCAGATCCGCCACCAGGGCCTTGAAGTCGCGCAATCTGGTCGCTAGGCAGCGGATTCAGCGGCTCGGCTCGATACCGCGACCGTCTTGCCCACGTTGCCGAGCGCGTTGTTGATCGCCAGCGGCCAGCGCCGCTACCGACGCATCCTGGTACAAGCCCGGGATCACCGCGCTCTTGCCGGCGCTGGCCTTCAGATCCTTTGCCAGCGCGGCCAGAAACTTCTGCTGTTCGGCGTGTCCAGCTGTAGCCCGGCGCCGAGGCTCCTTCCACGCCCACCGCCGCCGCCAGGGCCGCCGCAAACGCCGGCACCTCGCTCGCCCGCAACCCCAGACGATGCTCGGCCTTCATGCCCGTCGTGGTCGGCGTGCTCTCGATGGCATAGAGCCGGTTCAGCTGCTTCGGGTCCTTGCGCCGCGCCGCGTACTCCCGCACCAGCTTGTGGAACCCCGGATACGCCGCTCCCGACAAGAAAGTCCGCATCGAGCGATACGATCACGTCCGCGCCGCTCAGGTCATACTGCGGAACCGCGCCGGCGGCCAGCGCTGTTCCCGCGATCGCCGGGTCGTACTGCACCAGCTTCGCCTTCGGATAGGCCGCCTGCAACTGCCTTCCACTGCCGCGCCAGCGTCGGCGAAGTGATCGTCGTGCTCAGGAAGTAGATCCCCGTTCCGTCCTTCGACTCCGTGGCCTTGGCGCGCAGCGCCTGCGACGAACTCCGTCCACTCCCGGTTCTCGCCCTGAAACGTCACCTGCTTGCGAGCGGTCCGGATCGTAAAGATCCAGCAGCGATGCCCTGCGTGAACACATCCGACGAGCCCTGGTTGTAGGGGTGCTCCGGGTTGCCGTCGATCTTGATGGGCCGGAACTGGTCGCCTTGACCAGCAGTCGGCACCGCCCCCGTCGCGAACGGATGCGCCGTGGCAAAATAGTTCGGCTTGCCCAGGATCAGGTCCTCCGGCGCTTGACGTAGGGATAGATCGGCTCGTCCGGCTGCTTGGTGCAACCGGCCAGGCCGGCCAGCGCCATCGACGCGCCCATCAGCTTCATGAACCCGCGCCGCGAAACCGGATCAACCCACTCCTGCGCCGCGGAGGGAAACTCCCGCTCCACCGCCGCCTGAAACTCCGCCGTCTCCGGAAGCTCGTCGATCGAGCGCCAGTACCGGGCCCCCGCAGATTGGTCTCCGTCTGCGGGGTGGAGTGTCTTTTGCCTTTAGCGCCCTGCAGCTCCGCGCGTACCTGGGCCAGCGTCAGCGGAGCGTCACCGGCATCATGCTTGCCCTGGTTCAAATCCTGGTTCACACCGTTCCCCTGTCCGCTCATCGGTGGCAGACCTCGCAGCTGGTCAGATCCTTCGGAGTGCGGATCTTGTAGTGCTGCAGCAAGAAAATGCCCCAGCTCGTCCTGGCTGGTGAACTTTTTATAGCTGGCCGGCAACGCCACGCCGCGCCACATCGCCCGCCAGCCCCTGCCTTCCCCGGCAACTGCAGCGACGCCACCTGCGTCCCCGCGCCGCCTGGATCCTTCGTCACGCAATTCACGCTTTCGGCCGTCGGCACCCCGTCCTTCGCTTCGCCCACCGCGCACCACACCGGCCGCTCCTCGGCCGGCGCTTCCCACGCCATGTTGTAGATCTGGCTCGTCGGCCGAAGGTTCTTGGCCGGGTTGCGATGGCAGTCCAGGCACCACTCCATCTGCAGCGTGTTCTGCGCGTACATCAGCGGCATCTGGTCCACGCGCCCGTGGCAGCTCGAGCAGCCCAGCCCCTTGTTCACGTGGATCTCGTGGCTGAAATACACGAAGTCGGGCAGATCGTGCACCTTGGTCCACGTCAGCGACTGGCCCGTCGCCCAGCTCGCCCGCACCGGCTCCAGCAACTGCGCGTTGGTCCAGATCTGCGCGTGGCAGTTCATGCACGTCTTGGTCGGCGGGATCCCCGCGTAGCTCGACTTCTCCACCGTCACGTGGCAGTACTGGCACTGCAGACCCAGCCCCTGCACGTGATGCTTGTGGCTGAACGGAACCGGCTGGTCCGGCCGCTGTCCCTGACGCGTCACCCACGGCGAACGCTGCAACTCGTCCAGCGTCACACCCAGCGCAATCACGATCAGCCCCGTCAACACCAGGCTCATCCGAGCCAACGCGTTCGAGCTGCGGTCAAATATCTGCGCCATGCACCCTGTTCCTAATCATCTGTGTTTGTCTGGAGGGCTCGTGTTGCCGGTTCAGTGCGCCGCATGTGCCAACGGTCACACAGTTTGCGTACAAAAAACTCGGGAAGCGCTACAACACCGTCGGGGCAGGAAACCCCGAAAATTCAATATAGCAGCGCGGGGTCGGTTCGCAAGGTTCGGTCCCGTTCAATTCCAGAAAAAATTCTTCCCGAATTGGCTTTTGTAATCCGCTGAAAAGAAAATGGCTTGTGATTAAGGCCGGTTGAGGAAAAAGAACCGCGCATCCAGGATCGAAATGTCCCAGAGACTGGTATGCAAAACAGGGGCTTCAAGGGTCGGGAGTCAGCGGACAGAACTGCATCTCGCCTTTTCCAGAGAAATGCTATCACCCGTAGCGCCGGAATCCGCGCTGCGATTCGCCCTGGACCGGCGGTTCACGACGACTCTTCCCCTGGCCGCTCTCGATAGGTCTCAGCGAAGGAGCCGTCAGGCGACGTCGGCGGCCAGCCTATCATCACCAGAAATACATCAAGAACAAACAGCGCAATTGCCACGTCGTTAAACAGCGTAGCCCAGTGCGACTCGGGCCAGTACTGATTGGCCGCCCACAAAAGAAACGCCACAGCCAGCATGATCGCCTTGGCGAATTCCTTCGCTGCCGGCCGGTGCAATACCTGGTACGCCAGGTAGGCAAATGCGATCATCGCCAGTGAAAATGCCGCGAGAACATCATGGCTCCGGGGCGGAAAGAGCTCCGGAAAGGCATCCCACACCAACAGAACTCCGACGTCTGCAAGCGTCACAATGCCAAGGACGACAGGAAGAAGCCTGTGGGCCCGGTCGAGGCGAATATACATAGGTCATTATTGACTGGCGGTTGCAAGGAAACCGTAAAGGACAACGCCGCGCCACGACGAGCGCGGACCAAGGGGCACAAGAGCGGCTGAGCCTCCACTTTCCGATGCTTTAAGATTCATACAGAAGTCAATCGCTCGTTTTCATCTGAATTCACTCCATCGCCGCGGGCAGTGGTGAACACAACTTCCGTCGATGGCCAAAGTCTATCCAATGCTGATTTCCGGTTGGCTTCCGTTTCCCCGACGGAAGACTGAGAGGCAGGGGACATGAAATATGCGGGATTGCTGGTGATGCCGACCGGATTCTTCCTCGCGGTTGCCGCGCTGATCCTGTTCCCCGACGCGGGGCTGCGCGCCACCTTTGTGGTGTGCGGGCTGGCGGTCGAGCTGCTCGGACTCGCGGTTGCGGTGCGCGGACACATGCAGCGTCCGCAGGAAGATCGCCCGGCCGATCCGGCAATCGCGCCCGGGGCGGGCCGCCGATGATGATTCCGCCGCTGGTCCAGCCCTTTTCCGACTCGATGTTTGTAATCGCCCTGGCGCTTTTGGTGCTGTCCACACTGGCCATTGCCGGCGTGGCCCTGCTCAACACGGGCCTGGGCCGCTCCCGGTCCGCCGCGCAGTCCATGGTGGGCTGTGTCACGATGGTGGCAGTCGCAACCATCGCCTTCGCGGTGGTCGGCGTTTCTTTTGCCGGCGTTCCGGGACACGCTCTCGCCGTGGCCGGCAAATCATGGAATTGGATTGGTGCGGCGCCGCTTCTGCTGCGTCACTTCGACGCCTCCCAGCCGCAGTTTCAGCTCGATGTGCTTTTTGAATTCCTGGCCGCGGGGCTGATCGCCCTCATCCCGTGGGGCTCGGGCGCCGACCGTTTGCGGCTTCCGGCGGGTTGCGCGGTGACGGCCGTCCTGGCCGGCGGTGTTTTCCCCATCGTGGCGCATTGGGTATGGGGTGATGGCTGGCTGGCCCAACTGGGCCTCAACTTTCGCCTCGGTGCCGGTTTTATCGATGGCGCGGGAGCCGCCTCGGTTCATGCCGTGGGCGGTCTGAGCGCGCTGGCCGTGGTCTGGATAGCCGGCCCGCGCAAAGGCAAGTTTCCCAAAGAGGGTCTGGCCACGGCCATGCCCGGCCACAACACCGTCTATATTGTGTTCGGCTGCCTGCTGGCCCTCGTGGGGTGGCTGGCGTGGAATGTGGCGGGAGCCATCCTCTGGCTCCATGCGGGTCCATCCGCACTGGCCCTGACGATCATCAATACGGTCCTCTCCGGCTCGGCGGCGCTGGTGGCTGCGTTCACCATCACGCGCTCGCGCTTTGGCAAGCCTGACGCCAGCATGTGCGCCAACGGCTGGCTCGCCGGCCTGGTGGCGTCCTGCGCCTGCGCGGCCATCGTCACCCCCTTCGAATCCATCGTCGTCGGTGCAGTTGCCGGCATTGCCGCTCCGCTGCTGGTGGAACTGCTCGAACTGGCCCTGTCGATCGACGATCCCTCGGGCGCCATCTCCGTCCATGCGGTTGGAGGTCTCTGGGGACTCTTTGCCGCAGGCCTGTTCGCACCCAAAGCGGGCCAGCTTCTGGCACAGATGGTCGGGATTGCGACCCTGCTGGGGCTGGTGTTTCCACTGGTCTATCTGCTTTTCTGGCTGCTGAATCGCGTCATTCCCTTCCGGGTTGAATCCGATGGCGAGCGGCTGGGCATGGATTTGTACGAACTCGGCGGGGGCGCCTATCCGGAGTTTGTGATTCATCGCGACGAGTCGTACCACTAGTCGCTCCTGGATTCAAGCGGGCTGATCGCAGCCCGCGACGCGCCCTTAGATGACGTCTTTATAAGCCCGATGTGCGGCCGCTGGACGATATCTGCTTCCTCTTCTGTGCGGCCGGACATTGGCCGCGTCCCGCACCCGGTTGAGCGCCACCATCACCACCCCGGCGCAGATCAGTGTTGTTGCAACGATGAAAATTACCGCGAACATCAAACCGTCATTGTTCATCGCGGTCTCCCTTTCCGATGCGGCCATATTTTACTCTTCCTGATCCTCAGATCGCACGCGAATCGGCATCCGGCTCCTCGGGGTTCAGCCGGCAAGCGGTACCATTGCATCCAACCAGTGCACGACCGACGATGAGCCCGATCACGATGCCCACAGCGGACCTACCCAAACCCCAGCGCCTGACACGCGCCCAGCGTACCGCTATTCTCAAGGCCCTTGCCGATCCCAAGCGCTTTGAACTGCTGGAGCGAATTGCGAAGTCGTCTTGCCCGCTTGGCTGTTCGGTGGTGCGTTCGGCCCTGGCGATTGCTCCCGCCACCCTTTCTCACCACATCAAGGAACTGGAAACCGCGGGGCTGATCCACGTCGCGCGCCAGGGCAAGTTCCACTTTCTTGCTGTGCGTCCAGGCGTGCTCGAGGCGCTCGCAGCCACCCTTTCCTCTCTCAGACCGCGGGATTGCAACAGCGGCGGGAACGCACCCGAATAAGATTTCCACAATCATCCTGAATCCATCTAGCCATATTGCTAATCAATTCGATAGTTATCGAAATGTCGAAGCGATGACACTTCGAGAATGGGAGCAGAACATGGCAAATCTTCAGGGCAAAGTGGCGCTGGTTACCGGCGCATCCAAAGGCATCGGCGCAAGCATCGCCCGCGAACTCGCGGGGCGCGGCGCTGCCGTAGCGGTCAACTACGCGGGCAGCAAGGCGGCCGCCGAGAAACTGGTGGCGGAGATCAAGGCCGCGGGAGGCAAAGCCGTGGCCGTGCAGGCCGACCTGTCCAACCCCGATTCAATCGGCCCCTTCGTCGAGAAAGTGGCGCGCGAACTGGGCCCCATCGACATTCTCGTAAACAACGCTGGAGTCTACGAGTTCAATCCCATCGAAGCGGTAACGCCCGAGCACTTCCACAAGCAGTTCAACGTCAACGTCCTTGGTCTGCTGCTGACGACGCAGGCCGCGCTGAAGCACTTCAACCAGGCGGGCGGAAGCATCATCAATATCGGTTCGGTGGCGGCCGACGGCGTGGCCACAGCCTCGGTCTACAGCGGAACCAAGGGCGCCGTGGACTCGATTACGGCCGCGTTGGCCCAGGAACTGGGTCCCCGAAAGATTCGCGTGAACTCGCTGAATCCAGGCATGGTCGAAACCGAAGGCGTGCACGCGGCCGGAATCATCGGCAGCGACTTCGAGAAGAAGACCGTCGCTGAGACGCCGTTTGGCCGGATCGGTCAGCCAAAGGACATCGCCGACGCGGTTGCCTTCCTGGCCTCCAACGACTCGACCTGGATCAACGGACAAGCCATCCAGGCCGCCGGCGGCTATCGCATCTGATTCGCTGACCCCGGGTCGGCGCTGGCAGACCCGGGGATGAGATGCAAGGCCCTGGGCCGAGGAGCAAATGCGATGATTCATTCCATCTTTCCATCGATCGCCGTGGTGGCAATCGGGCTGGTTGCCGCGCGAGTGGGCGACAAGTTTGGCACCCTGTTTGTTGCAAAGCCCTGCGTAGCGGGGCCCAAAAGCTCGGTCGTGTGGTCGTATGACGAGGGCGATTACACCGCCGCGAGTTCGTGCCCGCGCAGTGCCGCCAAGCGCGTGGTTTCCAGTTCTCCCCGGTAAAACATGTTGAAGGTGTCAAACGGGATCAGCCGTTTGCCATCGGGGTGCGCGATGTGGATGCAGCTTTTCTTCACGCTGCGCACATCGAAAGCTTCCGCATCGATGAACTGCACAATCAGAATGCGAAACAGATTCTGATACCCGAGATTCCTGGGGATCAGCACCTTCGGCAGGCAGCACAGCAACTCGCGCAAGGTGGAAGCCTGCGAGCTTGGTGAATGGTTGGTGGCGAAGAGCTTGAAAAGATGCTCGCGCAGCCCGGCTTCCTGCTCGTAAACGATTGTGTTCCTGGCGCCGTTGATGAGCACGTCGGGCGGAACCATGCCAGTGAGCGGAACCACCTTGGATCCGAATGGGGTTCCCAGCTTGAGCGCATAAGCCATCGCTAGCGCGTCGGGATGGCACGGAACCGGAATCAGGTCTTCAGGCCGGAAGACGGATGTCTGCTCGAGAATTCTGCGGCGTACCTCAGTGAGCGTGAGTCGGTGCTGGGCGGAGTTGAAGCCGTTGACGCGTCCTGCCTGCTGCACCGGCTGCAATGTCACGCCGCGCACCGCCGGCTGCTTGAGAGCGAAATCGACAATGGCGCCCAGCTCGCCATCGTTGACGCCGCGCTCCACGGTCACGACGAGGGTGGTCGAGACGCCGAGCTTGTTGAGCCGGTCGAGCGCTTTTTCTCGGATCGATCGCAGGTCCGCTCCGCGCAACTGCATCAGGGGCTCGCGCTGCAGCGAGTCGAACTGCAGGTAGATCTCGAACTGGGGCATGAAATCGGCCAGGCGGCGGGCGAAGTCTTCGTCCTGCGCGATGCGGATGCCGTTGGTGTTGACCATCAGGTGGCGGATGGGGCGCTCCTTGCACATTTCGAGCACGCGGAAGAAGTCCGGATGGAGGGTCGGCTCGCCGCCCGAGATCTGCACCACATCGGGCTGCTTCTCGTTGCGCACCACGCAATCGAGCATGGCCTCGATCTGGGCAAGGGTGCGAAATTCGGTCCGGTGCTGACCCGAGCCCGCGTAGCAGATGGGGCAGGTCAGGTTGCAGGCGTCGCAGATCTCGACCAGCGTGAGGCAGCTGTGCTGCTCGTGGTCGGGGCACAGGCCGCAGTCGTAGGGGCAGCCGTACTTGACCGGCGTGTTGTAGACCATGGGCTGCTCGGGGGTCTTGATGAAGACCTCGCGGGAGCGGCGATAGTAGTCGATGTCGTCGGCGACGAGGACGCGGTCGTGGCCGTGCTGCGGGCAGCGCTTCAGCATCCACACCTTGCCGTCTTCGAACACGATCTTGGCGTCGACGCGGCGGTAGCAGGTGGAGCAGATGGAGATGGCGACGTCGTAGAAGAGATACGGGCGGAGTTTATCGGTCATGTTTCCCTCTTATTGGTCTATATCGCCCAGATTATTCGGAAAAGTGTGAATACAGCGCGGTGGCGATCCAGATGATCAGCGAGACGACGATACCGCAGGCGGAAAGAGCCATCACAATCACTTCCACGGCACCGGTGAACATGAATAGCCGCGTGAACAGTGCGCCATACTGGTTCCCGCCGGCCACCATGGCGATTTGCAGCCCGCACAGGCCCGAAGATACAAGCAGGACCACGACCGCGATCACAAGCCATTTTGCTGGTCCTTCGAGATTGCTCCAGGGGGCTTTCATGGGGCTAGTCTGATTTCTCCTCATCGTCGGGATGGTCGGAGAGACGCTGCGGCTCTGGATCCTCACGGCCCAGAAGTCCCATCACCGCCCACGCGATGGTAGTGACAACCAGGCCCAATGCTGACAGCACAAGAGCGATTGCGCCGATCCCGCCAACGAAGGTATTGGGGCCGAATTCTTCATGCGTGTCGCGGAGGTTGGCCAAAAAGGTCGCATCCACCCCGCATAGTCCCACGCCGGCGATGAAGGCGAAGGCCAGCACCGTGAAGATCTTCGCGAAGATGCTGCGTTCAGCCCACCACGACATGCTTCACCGCCGTTCTGCGGGATGTGCGCCGATCGTTGAAGTAGAGCACGCCCAGTGCCGCCAGCCCCGCCCCGCAGGCCCACTGGATCAGGTTCATTCCATGCACTAGCGGCTGGGGTTTGAGGAAGTCGATCACGATTCGCCAGGCAAGGTAGGCGGCCAGAAAGATGCGGAAGCGCGTGCCTTCGGAGAGGCGGATGTTGGTGCTCAACAGGACGCCGACCAAAACCAGAAAAAGAATTTCATAGATCTGCACGGGATGACGGCCGATGCCATCGCCGAGGTCGACGGCCCAGGAAAGATTGGTGGGCTTGCCGTAGGTGTCATCGGCGAGGCCGGCCAGCAGGCAGCCGACGCGGCCTACGGCGATGCCCACGCACAGAGGCAGGACGAAGAGATCCCCGGTACGGCGGCGAATCCCGCTCGTAAGCTTAACGATTTCGACGCCGAGCCACCCGCCCAGCAATCCGCCGACGATGGTCTTGCCCCCCGGGGAAAGCAAAAGCGCCCAAACACGCCCCGCGCGCCAGGCGGTCAGGACGGTGGGCCACTGTTCGGCGAGTCCAAGGAGGCGGCTGCCCAGAAGGGCCCCGACGGCGGCCGCGGCCAGAACGGTCCAGCGCTGCGGCTCGCTCACGATGTCACCCTGGCGGCTGCGAACCGACCGGAAGACCGCGTAGCCGGCCGCATAGGCAACGGTTTCGAGCACCGGGTGCCACGCGGGGTGGGAACCGATCGGAATCATTGGGGAAGAGTATAGCGGGCAGGTTGAGACGCGGGCGCTGGAGTTGGTTTGCGCCGGTCCGGAGGTTAATCTTTTCCGGCCGTGATGGTCTGGGTCGCTGGCTGGCGGCGGGCCAGCGCGAACTGCAGCGAGCCACCCTGTACGATGATCGAAAACACGACGACCATATAGGTGGCGCCGAAGATCCAGGGTCCGGTTTGGGGCCCTGTTTGAGCGCTTCCGAGATTCAAAGGCACTGACAAGGCGAGAGCGATGGAGAGCCCTCCGCGCAAGCCGCCCCAGGTGAGCGTCCGGATCGAATCACGGCGCTGGCTCTGGCAAACGCGCACGATCCACAGGCACAGCGCCACCACCGCAAGACGCACAACATTGACGGAAAAAATGGCGGCGAGGCCCGCGCGGATGGTGGTTGCATTGAGCGTGACCACCATGGCCTCGAGCCCCAGCAGCACGAACAGCACGGAATTCTGCACCTCGTCGAGCATGGTCCAGAACTGGTCTACACGATCGTCGTTGACTCGGCCCCTGGGCTGCTTGCGGTTGAAATGGCGCAATGCGATGCCGGCCACCACCGCCTCCAACGGCGCGGAAAGCCGCCAGATGTCGGCCAGAACATAGCCGCCCAGCGCCAGAGTCAGGGTGAGCAGGATCTCGATCTGGTAGGCGTCGACCAGGCAGATGAGGCGGGAGACGATGCGCGCCGCAACAATGCCCAGCACCGCGGCGCCGCCCGATTTAAGCAACAGCATGCCGACGATGTGCCATGGCGTGGGAGCCTGGCCGCGCGCGATCTCGATCATGGTGAGAAACAGCACCGCGCCCACGCCGTCGTTGAACAACGATTCGCCCGCCAGTTGCGCTTCGATGGATTTGGGGATGCCGATACGGCGCAGCAGTTCGAGCACGGCAATGGGGTCGGTGGGCGAGATGAGCGCGCCGAAGATGAGGCATTCCATCCACGAGGCTCCGGTGCCGGAAAGCAGCATCATGAGGCCAGCCACGGCCAGGAACGAGAGGACAGTTCCCAGCGTCGACAGGACGGCGACGGGCAGTTTCTCGCGCTCCAGGTGTTCGAGGTCAAGCAGAAATGCACCCGCGAACAACAGAAGCGGAAGCATGCCGTGCAGAATCAGGCTCTCAAAGTCGATTCTCCGGACGAGATGTTCAGCCCAGTCGTGCACTCCCGGCGCGAAACGGCCCAGGGTGCTCAGGCTCATCGTGGTCAGCACGGTCAGCACCATGGTGCCGCCGGTGATCGGCACGCGCAGCACGCGGGAACTGATCCAGCCGAAAAGGGCGGCCGTGGCGATCAGTACGCTGATGATTTCGAGAGTATTCATGCGCGATCGCGAAACCACCTGTACCGATGTTAGCGGGAAAGCCAGGGAACAGGATCAGGGATCAAAGATCAGAGATCAGGAGAAGATGCCCGTGCCCCATCCTTTCGCCTTTTTTCTGGCGAAAGTGTGGGAGGCCACGAAGCTAAAAGCGAATAGCTGCTTCACAGCAGCTTCGCCGCATCCTTCGCGAAGTATGTGACGATAAAATCCGCACCCGCGCGGCGCATGCCGACCAGCGACTCCAACATGGCGCGCTCCCGGTCCAGCCAGCCTTTTTCAAAAGCGGCCTGCAGCATGGAGTATTCGCCAGAAACCTGGTAGGCGCCCATGGGCACGCCGAAGCGATCGCGCGCGGCGCGCACCACGTCGAGATAGGGCATGGCCGGCTTCATCAGGATCATGTCGGCGCCCTCGCCGAGATCGAGTTCGATTTCGCGCATGGCTTCGCGCGGATTGGCGCCATCCATCTGATAGCTCTTGCGGTCGCCGAACTGGGGCGCGGAACCGGCCGCTTCGCGGAAAGGCCCGTAGAAGGCGGAGGCAAACTTGGAGGCGTAGCTGAGAATCGGGACCTCGGTGCGGTCGTCTTCGTCAAGAGCGCGGCGGATGGCGGCGACGCGCCCGTCCATCATGTCGCTGGGGGCCACGACGTCGGCCCCGGCCCGCGCCAGGCTTGCGGCGGTGCGGCCGAGCAGATCGAGCGACGTATCGTTTTCCACTTCCCAGCCGTCCTTGGTTTCGACGATCATGCCGCAGTGTCCGTGGCTGGTGTATTCGCACAGGCAGACGTCGGCGATCAAGACCAGCTTTTTAGCCGCGCTGGAGCGCCTGAGCGCACGCAGTCCCTGCTGCACGATGCCTTCGTCGTCGTAGGCGCCGGTGCCATGCTCGTCTTTCGATTCGGGCAGCCCGAAGAGCAACAGCCCGCCGATCCCCAGGCCCGCGGCCTCTTCGGCTTCGCGCACCGCTTCGTCCACTGAAACGTTGAACACGCCGGGCATCGAGCCGACCGCCTTGCGGACGCCTTCGCCGGGGCAGATAAAGAGCGGATAGATCAGATCGCCGGGATCGAGAGAAGTTTCTCGCACCAGGGCGCGGAGCGAGTCGGACCGGCGCAGGCGCCGCATGCGGGTTTCTGGGAAACTCATAGGTAAATTGTAAGGCAGGGGCATCGAAAAGAAGCTTCCGGCTTCCAGCTTGCCGGCGTCTGGATTATGCGTGCTGAGACAGGGTTCTGCTAGCGTATATCGCGGTATCCACAGAGGACACGATGAAAGAGTTCAAGGGCAAAGTCGCGGTGATTACGGGTGCGGCGAGCGGTATCGGACGCGGGATAGCCGAACGGTGTGTCAGCGAGGGCATGAATGTAGTCCTCGCCGACATCGATGAAGCCGATCTCGCCCAGGCAGAAACTGAATTGAAAGCCGCGGGCGGAACCGTGCTTGGTGTGACGACGGACGTCTCAAAACGGAGCGACGTCGAGCAACTGGCTCGCCGGGCGGTCGATGCATTTGGCCATGTGCACCTGCTGTTCAACAACGCCGGGATCGGCGCCGGCGGGGCGGCCTGGGAGGCAACATGGAACGATTGGGAATGGGTCATCGGCATCAATTTGTGGGGCGTGATCCACGGAGTCAAGGTGTTCACGCCGTTGATGCTGGCACAGAATACGGAGTGCCACATCATCAATACGTCTTCGGCCGCCGGGCTCGCCGTCGGCGGTTTCTCCGCTCCCTATTCGGTGACGAAGCATGCGGTGGTCGCCCTCTCCGAGAGCCTGTACCTGACGCTCCAACAACGAAACTCGCAGGTTAAGGTATCGGTTCTGTGCCCGGGGATGGTGCGGACAAATATCGCCAACGCCGAGCGCCACAGGCCCGCGGAACTGCGGAATGAGCCGGTCACGATGACACCTGAAATGCAAGCGGGCCTGGCCGCATTCAAGGCCGCCCTGGAGGCAGGCATGCCTCCTCTCGAGGTCGCTGACGCGGTCTTCGATGCCATCAGGAAGGAGCAGTTTTATATTCTTACCGATCCCGACTGGACGGAAGTGATCCAACTCCGAACCGACAAACTGCTGCGCTTGGAGAATCCGCAAAGCCCGATGGCCACGATTCTGAAACTCTTGAGTCGCCGCGCGCCCGGCTCATAATCCTGGGCAGGTTGCGAAACTTTCCAGACAAAAGCTGACTCGGATACCACCAGTTCAGACTGCTTTACTGCAACTGGTCATAGAGCGTCTGGTTGCGGTAGCCCATCAACGTGACCAGGGTCCAGATGCCAATCGCGGTTCCGATGGGAAACTTGAAAAGGCTCAGGAACGCGGCGACAATGGCCAGAACCCGGCCCCACGGCGCGCGCTCCATCAGTCCCCAGGCGGCCCCGAAGAGCAGGGCCGCGCGCAGAACCAAAAACACCCACATGAATTGAAGAATGGCCGGACCAAACCATTCCGGCCGGAAAGGACCGTTCCAACGTCCCCAGGGACCGAAATGGTTGAACATGAAGCCACGGGCAAAGGTCATTCCCACGAAGCCCCCCACCAGGGCGAGCCCGGCATAGATGAACCACACCACGCTGAGCGCCCGCACCCTGGTTGCATAGCTCTCGAGTTGGAACTGCATCGCGGGCACGGGAGGAACCATCGCCAAGGGACGGCCGCACTGGGAACAGACAGCCTGTCCGGGCGCCAACGCCTGACCACATCCACTGCAATACATAAGGTACCTCCGCGGTTGCCGGGAAGCGTCTTTCGTCCGGGACCGTTCATTGCCGCACAGACGATACTACGCATTCTCAGGCCGCCGGGTTCCGATCGCGGGCCTGGCGGCACGCGAGCGGAATCATTTTGCGGATACGGGTGCCAGAGTGCGTTCCCATCGTTCCTCGTGGCGATCGTCGTGGAAGAGCAGCGCCGTGACCCGGCCCTGTTTGTCATGCTCCACGGTGAGCCGGGTCCAGGTGCTGCCCAGGGGATAGAAGAACGTGTTCGGCGCCTCCGCCTCCACTTCAGTGACTTCGCCGTGGGGGTCCTTTTCGTACAGGGCCTCTCCCTGGCGAAAAATAGTGGCCGCGAGACGCCCGTTCGGGTCCCGGTACTCGCCGGTAATGGTGTCGAGCGTTGAAACCGGAAGCTTGATGGCGGCCGGATGCAACGGAATGACCAGGCGTTCGGCAAACGGCGGAGGCTCGGGAACCGCGCCCAGGTGGTGCGACAACAGCCACCGGGGCAGCTCAGGCTCGTTGTAAGCCCGCGCCCAGGAATCGTGATGCAGGCCCTGGTAGATCCAAAGGCGTACATTTCCCCCATTGGCTTTGAAGGCATTGAACATCAGGTCGCTTTCCCGCATGGGCACGACGTTGTCCTCGCTGCCATGAAACATCCAGATGGGTGTGCGGCCAATGATGCGGGCGTATTCGCCGGGCAGGGTGGTGGACCGTTCCCATCTCTCCGGGGCATAGCTCCAGAACGGTCCGCCGGCCGCAATCGCAATCGCCGCCCAGCGATGCGGATAGAGCCTGGCCAGTTCCCAGGCGCCGTAGCCCCCCATCGAAAGCCCGGTGAGATAGGTGCGAGCCGGGTCGGTGTGGAACTCGGCGACCTCCTGATCGAGCGCGGCCATGGCCATATCCAGCATCACTGGATCAGTCCAGAAGCTCGAGAAAAGGCATTGCGGCATCACGATCACAAAAGGCCAGCGTTCGGGATGATCGCGCACGGCCAGGGAAAGCCCGATCTGGGTCTGGAACATGCCTTCCGAGCCGCGTTCGCCGCGTCCATGCAAAAACAGAAGGATGGGCCATGGCTTGTGTTCGTCGCGCCGGAACTCCTCCGGCAGATAGATCTGAAACCGATAGGTGACGCCGTTTAACTCGACCTTTCGGTTCAGGAAGCCGGTTTCCTGGGCGGGCGGCAATGGCGGAGGGGCATGGTTTCGTGCGTCGACGGCGTGTCCGCCGGCGGGTAACAATCCCAAAGCTATGTACAGGCTGGCAGCCAGGACTCTCGGAAGACGAACCATGCTTGAATCCCATCATAGTGGGCTGTGCCGAAAATCGTCAGAGCCGAAGTGACGGCTTTCCGGCCCGGTCCGTATCCCTCCTGGTGAACCGTGGAATGCACGGACCCGCGCCGGTCTGACGCATCGGTTGCTTATCGCGGGCTGCAATCCAGCAGCCAGTACTTAAACCTCGAAGGCAAATCCCTACAGTTTTCTTATGCGCGGCCGTGAAACAATGGACCGACCAGCAGATGACCTCGATGAAGATGCTTGAACCCGGAGATGTGTTGGATCACTATCGCGTCGATGCCACCGTGGCGCGCAGCGGCATGGCGACGCTCTACCGGGCCACGGACATTGAGAACGGCCGGCAGGTGGCGCTGAAAGTTCCCCATCCGGAAATGGAAGCCGACCCGGTTCTGGTCGAGCGTTTCAAGCGGGAACACGAGATAGGGCAGGTCCTCGACCATCCGGGCGTGGTGAAGACCTTCAACAGCGAAGAACGCAGCCGCCAGTACATGGTCATCGAATGGGTCGAGGGGCGGCTGCTGCGCGCCATTCTGAACGAGGAAGGAGCGCTCCCTGTCGAACGGGCGGTCAGGATCACCCTGGGCATATGCGATGCGCTCGATTACATGCACAAGCGGGGCATCGTCCACCGGGACCTGAAGCCCGAAAATGTGATGGTCGACGCGGACGATCGCATCAAGCTCATCGACTTTGGCATCGCGATGAAAGAAGACGCGCGGCGCCTGACGTATGTGAATATGTCGTCGATGCTGGGCACGCCCGATTACATCTCCCCGGAGCAGGTGCAGGGCAAGCGCGGCGACCAGCGCAGCGACATGTACTCCCTTGGGGTCATGTTCTATGAAATGCTCACCGGCCGGGTGCCATTCAGCGGACCCAATCCCCTTGCGGTGATGAACGAACGCCTGGTGAAAGACCCGCCCCCTCCGCGCCAGCTGAATGCGGAGATTCCGCCGGAGATCGAGGAAATCGTCTTTCGGGCCCTGGAGCGCGACCCGCGCCACCGCTATCCCAGTGCCCATGAAATGGAGTGGGACCTCGAGCACCCGGAGCAGGTCGGTGTGGAGGATCGCGGCTACCGGCCGGTGCGCCGCGGGCCTCCCTCGCTGCTCGATCGGGTCAACAAGCGCATGCTGCTCTACGCGGGCCTGGTGCTGGTGCCGATCGTGCTGTTTGGGTTGATGCTGGCGCTGGCGAAACGGTAAAAGTTGATGCTGCGGTTTGGCCGCGGGTATTTCCGCCCAGGTGAGGGCTAGCTCTTGGCGCCAATCGCCAACAGGGTCTGAAACTGGGGCGCTTCAGCATCCCGATCGACGATGGCGACGGACACATCCAGGAATCCGGCTTCGGTCAGCATCGACTCCAGTTCCGCTTCGCTGAAACCGAGCCGCTCATCGGCGTACAGCTCGCGCGCCTCCTCAAACCGGTGCTTGACCAGGTCTAGAATGGCGATGCGGCCGCCGGGTCGGAGAATGCGCGCTGCCTGCTTCACTGAGCGTTCCGGATGCAGCGCGTGATGCAGCGACTGCGAAAAGAAAACCAGGTCAACGGTCGCGTCCTCGATCGGCGGCTCTTCCATGTCGCCGAGCCGGAACTCCACGTTA
Organism: Terriglobales bacterium; assembly: GCA_963788475.1. Lineage (GTDB taxonomy): Bacteria > Acidobacteriota > Terriglobia > Terriglobales > Acidobacteriaceae > Telmatobacter. The sequence goes on along the minus strand of CAWBGO010000015.1, from coordinate 907,827 downwards.
TTGATACCATTGCGGACCGCCTGCTCGCGTCCGAACTCGAGCATCTTCGCCGAAGCATCGACAGCGATGACCCGCGCGGCTCGCTGTGAAAGCAAAAGCGCGAAGCTCCCGTCCCCGGCGCCCAGGTCGGCGATGGTCATCGGAGGCATCAGGCGCAGCAAGGCTTCGGCCAGGCTCTTCCACGACTTGCCCGGCACGTAGTCCTTCCCCAGCCGGCCCGCCATACTGTCGAAGAAGCTTCGCATCCTGTCCTGGCGCTTCTTGACCACGGCTCGCATGGCGGCGCGGTCGTTGGGGGCTTCGGGAGTTTCTTTCTCCGCCTGGGCGAGGATCTCATCCAAAACGCCACCCCCACTGGAGGTGGCGGAGGCGGTGGAGGTGCTGCCGAGGCTGTAGAAGCTGCTCTTGCCGGTGCGGCGGTCCTCGACCAGACCGGCATGCTTGAGCTGCGAAAGATGCGTGGAAATCGTGCTCTGCCCCATGACCAGGATTTCCTGCAGCTCCGCCACCGACAACTCTTCCTCCTTGAGAAGCAAGAGGATACGCAGCCGGGTCGGATCGGCGGCCGCGCGCAGGATTTTCACGATTGACGGCATGACTCTGTTCTGATACATATCAATATATCACGATAGGTCGATATAAGGAGCAGAAACGAAATGGCAACGACACTCGAAATCGCGGCTCTCCCGTACAAGGTCGCTGACCTAGGTCTGGCTGACTGGGGACGCAAGGAAATCACCATCGCCGAGCAGGAAATGCCGGGCCTGATGGCGATTCGCAACAAGTATGCGGCTGAAAAGCCCCTCGCGGGCGTACGCGTCACCGGCTCTCTGCACATGACCATCCAGACGGCGGTGCTGATCGAGACCCTGACCAGCCTGGGAGCCGAAGTGCGCTGGGCGAGCTGCAACATCTTCTCCACCCAGGACCACGCTGCTGCGGCCATTGCCGCGACCGGCGTGCCGGTGTTCGCGTGGAAGGGCGAGTCCCTCGAAGAGTACTGGGACTGCACGCTGCAGGCCCTGACCCATACTGGAAAAGACGGGAAAGGCGGCACGGGTCCGCAGCTGGTGGTTGACGACGGCGGCGACGTGACCCTGCTGATTCACAAGGGATATGAACTCGAGAATGGCGACGGCTGGGTCAACACGCCTTCCGGCAATCACGAGGAGCAGGTCATCAAGGATCTGCTGAAGCGCGTCCACGCCGAAGATCCGAAGCACTGGCACAAGGTTGTCAAGGAATGGCGCGGAGTTTCGGAAGAGACGACGACCGGCGTGCATCGGCTCTACAAGATGATGGAGCAGGGCAAGCTGCTGGTTCCGGCCATCAACGTCAACGACTCCGTGACCAAGTCGAAGTTCGACAACCTCTACGGCTGCCGCGAGTCACTGGCCGACGGCATCAAGCGCGCCACCGACGTGATGGTCGCGGGCAAGGTCGCGGTCATCTGCGGCTACGGCGACGTGGGCAAGGGCTCGTCGCACTCGCTGCGCGGCATGGGTGCCCGCGTGATCGTGACCGAAGTCGACCCCATCAACGCCCTGCAGGCGGCGATGGAAGGCTTCGAAGTCACGACCATCGAAGACACGCTGGGACGCGGCGACATCTACGTCACCTGCACCGGCAACGTGGACATCATCACCCTCGAGCACATGAAGAAGATGAAGGACCAGGCCATCGTCTGCAACATCGGCCACTTCGATAACGAAATCCAGATGGACCTGCTCAACTCCGAGAAGGGTGTCGAGAAGCTGAACATCAAGCCCCAGGTGGACAAGTACACGTTCCCCGACCGGCAACAGCATCTTCGTCCTCGCCGAAGGCCGGCTCGTCAATCTGGGCTGCGCGACCGGCCATCCGAGCTTCGTGATGTCGAACAGCTTCGCCAACCAGACCCTGGCGCAGCTCGACCTGTGGAAGAACAAGGACACCTACAAGGTGGCCGTCTACACGCTGCCCAAGAAGCTGGACGAAGAAGTGGCCCGGCTGCATCTGGAAAAGATCGGCGTGAAGCTGACCACTCTGACTCCCAAACAGGCGGAGTATCTGGGCGTGGCCGTCGAAGGTCCGTACAAGCCGGAGATGTACAGATACTAGTGGACAGTGAACAGTGGACAGTGAACAGGAGCTCATCGAGGTCTTCGTTTGCAATCTCGTTGATGCCCTGTTCACTCGTTCACTCCCTCACTTAGTCACTGTCGCACGTTCACTGTTCACTGTCCACTTTTCACTGTCCAAGGCGTCACCATGAATTCGCAGAGTTTTTCCTTTGAGCTGTTTCCGCCGCGCACACCCGAAGGCGTGGCCAAGCTGCCCACCGTGATCGGCCAACTGGCCGTGGTCCGGCCCAACTATTTCTCCATCACCCACGGCGCGGGCGGCTCCGACCAGGACGGCACCTACGAGACGCTGATGACGGTCGTGCGGCACACCGGGGTCGAGGCTGTGCCTCATCTCACCTGCGTCGGCTCGACGCGCGCCAAGGTCGGCGCCCTTCTCGATCGCTATCGCGCATGCGGCGTCAAGCGCATTGTGGCGCTGCGCGGCGACCTGCCCGCCACCGCCATGAGTTCGTCAGCGCCGGGTGAATTCCACTATGCCAGCGAACTGGTCACCTTCATCCGCGAAACCCACGGGGACGCGTTCAAGATCGAAGTGGCCGCGTACCCCGAGGTCCACCCGCAGGCGACCAGTTGCGACGCCGATTTCGATCACTTCTGCCGCAAGGTGGAGGCGGGGGCCGACGGCGCGCTGACCCAGCTCTTCTACAACGCCGAAGCCTATTTCCATTTTCTCGAGCGCTGCGAGAAGGCGGGTTTGAAGATTCCCATCATCCCCGGCATCATGCCCATCACCAGCTACGCCAACTCGCTGCGCTTCTGCACCGGATGCGGCGCCGACCTGCCGCGCTGGGTGCGCCTGCGCCTCGAAGACCTGCAGTACGACAAGCCGGCTCTGATCGATTTCGGACTCGACGTCGTGACGCGCCTGTGCGAGACGCTGCTGCGCGGAGGCGCGCCGGGACTGCACTTCTATACCATCAACCAGGCCGAGCCCGCGCTGCGCCTGTGGGAGCGACTAGGAATCAACGTGACTGCCTGAGTCCACGGGGTCCCTGGTCCTTTTTCGTATCTCAATCGATGATTGGAATTGTCTATCCTGCCACTGGATACAGAACCGCATTGTCAGAACTTCAAGACAAGGCCGGCTGAGGCGCGACCCTGGCTGTTGTCCACAAAGCCTCCGAACCGGGTACTTAACCAATCCGCCTGGATGAGCCGTAATCCAATCCCTTTGCGGAGGCCGATGTCCAACCCTCCACCAATCATCATCGCAAAGTCAGTCGTGGATGTTCCGTTCGAAGAAAGAGTGGCTCCGCCGAACAAAGCGTGAACGAACGGCTGCACGATCGGCAGACGAGCAGTCAGAACCGGCCCGAAGGTGTACGAATGAAAATCAGTGCCTGACCTATATGCACCGCTGAAGTCTCCCGTGATCCCCAGAACATGTTTGAAGTTTCCAGTGACCGCTGCATTCCAGCCGACGGCATTGTATGAAGGCTGAAGGTGAGTATATTGAACGCCGCCAAATATCTCCACCCTCTGGGCAGCTCCATGCATCGGCACAAGGACGAGAATTAAAAGTGACAAAGTCAGCTTCTTCATGATGACCTCTCTGGGGTTCGATTGTTCCTTGCATCTGGGATCGATCGCGCAGCTGGGCAGTCACCCTTGTAAGACGGTGAGCATTACAGTCGTTGCCAGTTCGATGCCTGGCTGACGACAGAGGTTTGCATGCCCGTGACTCGATAGTGCGCTGGCCTTGCAACCAGTGGGAAGCCGTCAATCATTACAGCGTAGATGACATAATCGAGTGGCCTGGCGGCGCCGAAGGACCCTCTTGCCTCAACTCTATCCGCGACAGAATCGCTCCATTCTCGAGTCAAGCCAACTGGGAAAACTACTAGAAGCGGTCTGATAACACGTCTCGGGCTTCAGCACCGGCTCTACCACACCCCACTGGTCGTCCCTGGCCCCTGCTTTCTCACCACCCGATGCCAGGCCCGCGACACCCCGCTGTGCATCAGCCGCATCTGCTCAGCTTTGAGCGCCGCATACGAATTCTTGACATAGACATCGAACTCCGGCGGCCAGCCGATGGTCGAGCGACGCTCCGAGTAATCGCCCTCCGCCCACTTGTGCAGCACCGCCTTGTAACCCACGACGTGGGTCACAAAATCGAGCAGGCACTGCGGCATGTGCTCTTCGACGATGAGGTGGGCTTTCTCGATGATGATCTTCTCCCGGATTTCATTGAGCGGGATGAAGATGGTCCGCATCCACAGCACCCAGTCCTTCAAGTCCTCGTCGGTGATGGGCTCGCTCTGAATCTTGCCCTGCTTCTTCAGCAGCGACCGGTAAGCGATGTTGCCTGCCTGCGAGGCGACATACAGCGGTCCGTAAAACTCATTGAGCCGCTTGTTGACCAATTCAAGCTTGTCGCGCCGCCGCGCCAGCATGTGCGCGCTGAGAAAGGTTAGCGCATAGCCAGTAAACGCAACGAGAATGGTGAGGATCGCCGCGTTCTGCAGAATGGTTGGAACGGATATCTCGGAGAAATCCATGAGTGAGCCTTGGCGACGAGTATATCGAGGGGCTGCGGACTTCGTTGTGACGGGGGTCTCTATGGCGCACGATCATCCACTGCCGTTATTTTCCGTGGTGCGCGGGAACAGGCTTCAGCGGCTCCGGCACAACTCGGATCTCGAACAGCTTCGGCCAGAGTTTCCCGGTGACGAACAGGCGGTCGTGCACGGAGTCGTATGCGATGCCGTTGAGGACAGCCTCCGGAGTCGCGCGCTCGCTGTCGGCGAGCAATCCCTTGAGATCAATCCAGCCCAGCACCTTGCCTGTGCCCGGGGCGATCCGCGCGATGCGGTCCGAGTGCCAGATGTTGGCATAGATCTCGCCGTGAATGAATTCGAGTTCGTTGATCTCGCTGACCGGCTTGCCGTGATCCTTGACGCTTACGCGCCGCAGTTCGCGAAAGGTGGCCGGATCGAAAAAGCGCAGGGTATCGGATCCGTCGCTGAGAATGAGGTACTTTCCGTCCTGCGTCAGACCCCAGCCTTCTCCGCTGTAGGAAAACGTGCGCAGCACCCGGAAGCTGAAGCGGTCGTACACGAACGCCACATGCGACTCCCAGGTAAGCTGCACCAGCGTGGCGCCCCACGCCGTGAGCCCCTCCGCAAAATACTTGCTGTCCACGGGCTGGGACTGTAGATTGCGTCCGGTCGCAAGGTCGACCATCCGCAACGAAGACTGGCCATTGAGCCCGGTGCTCTCGTAGAGGCTGCCGTCTACAAAAATCAGCCCCTGAGTAAATGCGTGGGGATCGTGGGGATACGTGTGAACGATGCGGTAGCTGTCGGCCGCAAAGGCGTGCGGGACGAGGGTGAGGCAGAGGAAGAGTGCGGGGAGAGTGCGGTTCATCTACGGGGATTGTAGCGGGATGCGGCAGGGTGCGATCTCTCCTTATTTGTTGGCGAGGTGCCCGGCGACCCGATACTGTTGCATTCGCCACGATCCAACGAAACGCGGACCGTTTGTCACAAAACGGTCAACGAATCGACGGGCAACCGCTTTAACTGGATTGATGCTGCTCGACCGATCCGATGATGACGCTTACCGCGATGGGGTGTCACCGAGCTGGTGGACATTCTCGTGCCTGGTCGCCATCCTGGCACTGGTATTGGGTGGGGACACCTTTGCACAGGACTCGGAATTACGCACCTATGGCGATCCCTCCATTCGAACTGCCATCGACGCTCAGCTCAAGAGAATCTACCGGGTTGCAACAAGCCCTGGCGTGCAGATCGAGCTACTAACCAATGGCAACCCTCTCCAGTTGAGAAACGCAGTCGGTACCGAGCTCTCGGCCGCGATCATCGACGGCTCAGTGGGTCGCATTATCGGTACAGTCTGGACGAAGCAGGGAAAATGTTCGATCGAGTTTTATCGTGTCGGCGACAAGTTGCTTATGGTCTATGAGACATTCTCCTTTTTTGTCGAGTCAGCGCCACGCGATGCATGGCACAACTTCATGGGTCTTCCAGCCTGGGAAAGCCGCATCTATTATGGCTCACAAGGTGAAGTGGAGTATGCCGAAAGTCACGGTTCCCAGGCTCCGGCGCCGGAGGTCAACGGAAGAAAGCTTCGGCAAGGTGCGGAGCGTCTGGACAAATTACTCAACAGGAGTTCCGCTCGCTGGGAACGACGATGAGGACGACGCCTCTCCCCACGGAGAAATCTTCTGGGTGTTCGCACTAAGAAAGCTGGAAGCTAGTGGCTAGCAGCTAAAAGCTGCTGTCAGTCCACGTCCTTGGCGATCACCACCTGCACCGGGGGATCGTTGGTCAACTGGCTGTCGACGATCACCACCGTGCGCACCTCGCCGCCCGACAGCGCCAGAGAGGTTGACGTGAATTTCGGTGTGACCGTTCCGGCCGGTGTAATCACCATCGTCACCGTCGCCGAGGCAAAGCTGACATAGCCGCAGGTGGAACCAACCGGCAACGCGGTGCACAACGGTATGGTGTTAGCCAGGGTCGTGCTGCCCGGAACCATGTACACATCGACCGCGCCAGTGCGAGGTGCCTGGTTCAGAAAGCGGAAGGCGGAGTGGCCCGCGGCCGCGGGTGTCTGCTGGTCTTCAAGCACCGTCACAATGTAGGCCGTGGGTGAGGCGCCGTTATCGGTAAGAAACACGGAGTGCTGGGTGCCCGCATTCAGGGTGGCCGCCGCCGCTACGAGCGTCTTGCCGCCCGTAGCCTGCGTTACCTTGATCTGCGCAGCCGGAGAAGGCTTCGCCGTGCCGTAGTTGGAGATGTAGCCCTGACCAATGTTGCCGGCGAAGAGCGTGTTCTCAACATAGATGTTCACGGCCGGAGCGATGTAGGAGGCATCGACCACGCGCACTAGGCTGGTCGGAGTAAAGCCCGCAACGCTGGTGCAGGACGACAGCCCCAGGGCAAGCGCCGTCGAGAGGCCCGCCGCGACTGCCAGCTGCGGCAGCTTCGAGGCACGCCGCGTCCTGCGATTGGGGGATTCGTCCATCCGACGCTCCGACGTGACTCTGCACGCCACGTACATCTATCTAGGGTTCTGGGCTTGCTGCTCCCACTAATACTACAGGGGTGGATGGAAGGGAGTTTACGACTTTCGGGTCATCGGCAAGTGCAGGAACAACAGGTGATAAGGGGCTCCCCTGCATTGAACTGGGATGTCTCACCCACGCAGGGTTATCTGGCCTCGAAGAACCGCACCCCCTTCCGGGGGTGCGGCTTGAACTACTTGTGATGTAAACACGAGTTTGGTTGACACGGGGGGATCGGCGTATTCGGAATGAGTCTTCCCCAAACGAGACGCACGCTTCTTTAAATGGGGCCAAGTCTCAGTAGTACAGACACGGTATTGCCGCCTGCTGAAGGGCGGTGGTGTCGGGATAACTGAATGCCCCTCCAATGGCATTCGAAGGGTTGCCTATCTCAAACCATTGCAGCAACGCTTCGGTCTGGGGGTGGTATGTATATACCTCATTTCTGTCACGAGTGGTAATAGGCACTGTGGCAACGGGAAGCACTTCCACGGGATCGCCGGTTTCGAGGTTAGCCTGGCAATATCCGGGTAGACCTGGGAACTGCCAGGTGGGCACGATGTTGTATCCAAAAGGATCGTTTAACGCTTCGGATGTTTCGTGCGACAAGGCAGTCACATCTTGTAATCCACCGCCAAAAACACCCGGGGACATCCAACTGGCAAAAGAGTAAATCCAGCGGGACTCGGGGTTGGTAAAGGGATCGAAAATGTATTCGTGGAAACCGAGAACGCAGCAGGACGTATCGCCCAGTTCATCGATTATCGAGAACAAGTAAGTGTTGGGATAGGCATGGTAGTTCATCGCGTCGGTGGTAAAGTAGCCACCGTTGATGTCGTTCACCGCCTGGTTGAAATCAAGCAAGTTGAACAACAGGTCGAGCATGAGTACAACGGTGCTGCCATCCGGCGCGGTGGACGTGTAATAGGCCGGTACCGTGAGGATCGTCCCATCCCAGAAATACAACTGGACGGTAGCGGGTACCTGGATAGTTGCGCGATTGACGATCATTGGATTCAGGCGCGTGTGCCAGCTTGGATCCATCATGTTATAGAACTCAGCGCGCTGCACTGCGTCCCCAAACTGCGTGTGACCCACGGAGTAGTGGCTGTTGCGGAAGTTGGGGGAATCCTCCGTCAGGTCCTCGAACGGTGCGTAAGGCACGTTGGCCTTGACGCTCCCGTCGGGATTAAGCAGTTGCACCGAAACCGTGGTGATCTTGGCCGGAATTTCGGTGGTGCCACCCAGCAGCGGATTGTTTCCGACCATCACGTAGGGGGAAGTCGTTGTGAACCCGTCGCTACTCTGGTAGTAGTCGATGGACGGGGACGTGGAGTTAAAGGCGCCAACAAATGTCGGTACGGTGTTCAGCCCGCGGATATTCGGGGTGGTGTTTGCAGCATGGCTGTAGGCAGCTCGCGAGGCAGCCCCACTCGAGTTGCCATCGTTGACAAATATTCCCTTGGTGCTGGTTACGCCTTTGGGAAGTACCAACCGAATCGAAGAACTCGGCAGCTGCACTGAGTTGATGTTGATCCTCGGCACCGTGCCGTACCCCGGCTTGGCGGTGGTCAGATTTGGCTTAGTGGACTGGCAGAGACTGGTTGCTGACATCCCAACCAGACACATGCTGCATACAATAACCAAGCGCACGAAAACTCTCATGGAAAGACCTCCTCCTGTCGCACTTGTACGTGTAGGCGTATTAGGTAACCGTCTTAGGCCATCCCGACATTACCTAATCTGAACTTAAGTAACATCCCGGCCTGTGCGAAAAGGTCCCGATCGGAGGGCTAGCAACGGAGAGAGCCCGGGGTCAGCTCGAACCCAGGTACACGAAGCGGGCCAGGAACAACGCTGCCAGCACATACAGCAGCCAGTCCTGCCGGCGGATTTTGCCGGTGATGGCGTGCAGCACCGCCCACGCGATAATCCCGAACCCGAGGCCATTGGCGATGGAGTAGGTCAGCGGAATCAGCACCAGGGTCAGGAACGCGGGCACAGCGACCAGCGGCTCGTGCCAGCGGATCTCGGTAATGGTAGCCAGCATCAGCGAACCGACCAGGATGAGCGCGGGGCCGTGGCCGCCTGGGGCACGATGCCGATGAAGGGAGCCGCGACGATCGCCGCCAGAAACAGCAAACCGGTAACGATGGCCGTAACCCCGCTGCGGCCTCCAGCTGCCACGCCGGCCGTGGACTCCACGTAGCTCGTCACCGTGGAGGTCCCGGTCAGCGAGCCAAACACGGTCGCCGTCGCGTCGGTGAACAGGATGCGGTTGAGGCGCGGAATGGAGTGGTCGGCGGCAATGAGGCCGGCACGCTTGGTGACCGCGACCAGGGTGCCCAGGTTATCGAACAGATCGACAAAGAAGAACACGAAGATAATTTCGAGCAGACCCTTTGACAGAGCGCCGCGAATGTTGAGTTGAAATGCGGTGCCCTCAAGAGCCCGGAACCCACCGCTCACCGGAGTCCAGTGCACGAGGCCCAGCATCCAGGCGATCGCCGTCACGCTCAGCACGCCGATGAGAATCGAACCGCGCACCTTCTTCACTTCGAGCGCCACCATGAGAATCAGCCCGAATAACGCCAGCGCGGTGGTGGGGTTCCTGATGTTCCCCAGGCCGACCAGCGTGTTGGGATCGCGCACCACCAGCCCCGCATGCTGAAAGCCGATGAAGGCGATGAAGAGGCCGATGCCGCTGGCCACGGCGGCGTACAGTTCGTGAGGAATGGCGCGCAGGATCATCTGGCGGATGCCCGCTCCCGTGAGCGCCAGGAAGATGACTCCGGAGATGAACACCGCGCCCAGGGCTGTTTGCCAGGGAATGTGCATCTTGATGCAGACGGTGTAAGTGAAATACGCATTCAGGCCCATGCCCGGCGCCAGAGCGATGGGGTAGCGCGCCACGATGCCCATCAGGATCGAGCCGAACGCGGCCGACAGGCACGTGGCTGCCGTCACGGCGGGCAGCGGCACTCCGGCATCGGCCAGGATCGCGGGGTTCACCAGCACGATGTAGGCCATGGTCAGAAACGTCGTGACCCCGGCCAGGATCTCGGTGCGCCAGTTGGTGCCCAGATGACTGAATTCAAAATAGCTTTCGAGCTTTTGAAGCATAGGCGGGTTCTTTTAGAAGACCACACACACGCCGGGGTGCAAAGCGATTTATCACACCGCACTCCGGTTGAACCACCTGATCCTCAGCGCGGATACTGCCAAGGGAGGTGCAATGATTCATGGGCGAGCGAATCACATTGAAGGCCGGGGACGGCCATGTTCTGGGAGCATATGTGGCGAGGCCGGCCGGCGAACCGCTAGCCGGGCTGGTGGTTGTGCAGGAAATCTTCGGGGTCAACGAGCACATCCGCTCAGTGGCCGACAGCTATGCCAACGATGGCTTTCTGGCCGTCGCCCCGGCCCTTTTCGACCGCATCGAGCGCGACGTGGAATTGGGCTATGAAGGCGCCGACGTGCAAAAGGCCATGACCTTCATTCCCAAACTTGACATTGACAAGGCCGTCCTCGATCTCGGCGCTGCCCTCGATTTCGCAGCCAGGACCAGCGGCAAAAAAGCCGGCGTGATTGGATACTGTCTGGGCGGAACACTGGCCTGGCTCACCGCCGCGCGTCTCCATCCCGGCGCAGCCGTGGGCTATTACGGCGGCCGCATCGGCAACTATGCGAACGAGCAGCCGTCATGCCCGGTGATGCTTCACTTCGGACGAAAAGATACCCACATCCCAGCGGAAGAAGTGGAGAAGGTACACGCCGCGCACCCTGAAGTGGAGATCCACTGGTACGACGCCGGCCACGCCTTCAACGCGACGCCGCGCCCCAGCTACAACCCCGAAGCCGCGCGCCTGGCGCGGGAACGATCGCTTGCATTTCTAAAGAAGTTCTTAGGTTCGTAGTTCACAGTCAGCGGCGGCAACTCGTGCGCCAACTGTGAACTGGCTTTTCTAAGAACTGTGAACTGTTTTTTCCGCTTCCAGGATTTGCCGTTTCCGTTCCACGCCCCAGCGATAGCCGGTCAACGAACCGCTGGCGCCCACCACGCGATGGCACGGCACCAGCAACGCGACGCGATTGGTGGCGCAGGCGCGGGCCACGGCCCGGGTAGCGTTGGGGTCGCCCAACTCGCGGGCGAGCTGGCTGTAACTGCGCGTCTCGCCGCGCGGAATCTGCCGCAGCGCCTGCCACACGCGCAGTTGGAAGACGGTTCCGCGCAAGTCGAGCCGGTCTGCGTGGGCCTGGCTTCGGACCAGGTCCGTGCCTTCCCGCACGCTCTCAAGCGCCGCATCGACGAATGTCGAGAGCGACGGATCGGGCCGCAGGGCCGCAGCCGGAAACTCCGCGCGCAGGCTGGCCTCGCCCTCGGCATGCGACCCGGCCAGCGAAAGCCAGCACAGGCCGCGATGTGTTTCTCCCACAACCACCCAGCCAAACGGAGACGGGCCGGCAGCCCAGCGGATCTCCTCGCCCTTGCCTCCCTTGGCAAAGCTCGCCGGCGTCATGCCCAGCTGGGCGCCCTCGTAGGCGCGGCTGGGCGACTCGTAGCCGGCAGTGTAGATGGCATCCGTCACGGCTTCTCCCTGCTTCAACGCGGTGCGAAGCTTTCCCGCCTTCAGCGCCCGCTGGTACTGCAGCGGGCTGACGCCCATTGCTTCCTTGAACAGCCGCTGCACCGTGAACGGGCTGAGGCCCGCGACGCGCCCCAATTCAGCAAGCCGCACCGGGCGGTCGGCATGGCCTTCGATGTACGCACGAACCTTATCCAAAGGGTCGCCCCACGCAGTGGCGGAGGGACGGCAGCGGAGACAGGGGCGAAAGCCTGATGCCTGGGCCTCGGCCACCGACCGGAAGAACCGCACATTGGATCGCAGCGGCCGCCGGCTCTTGCACATGGGCCGGCAGACCACGCCCGTGGTCGTGACAGCATAAAAAAACGCGGCCGCGGCATCGCGAGCCATGACCTGCCGCCAGGCTTGTTCGGGATCGATTGCGGGCAGCGGTGCGGCGGTGATTCCGGACCCGATGTCAGACTTCGCGAATTGAATATTCGTGTTCATGTGAACCATCGTCGCGCAAGGGAGATTTCAGTGCCACCCGGTTCTTGCGAGTAATTCAGAATCTCGTTGTCCCCGGTCCCCTAGTCCGTAGTCCCCGTCTGGATTTCTCGCGAGCTTTGAAAGGTTGAGCCGCGGCTTGATCGAAACGATCGATTCACAGTTTCACAGTTTCACAGCTTCACAGTTTCACAGTTTCACAGGGGGGTGGGGGGGTGGGGTCTCCAAAAGTGTTCAAAACGAAACCGAATTGCCGCCGGTGCTCCGGGTTCTGGCTGAGGCCGCCCATCGATCCTCTCGTCCAACTCTATTGTGGCGAAACGGGTAGAAAGAAAATGCAAAGAATGGTCCGGGTTCGTGGTCTCCTACCCTTTCCGCAGAAAAAAGCGGAAAGGATGGGCACGGAGTACTTGTTTCCTTTCAGCCCCTGTCTCTCAGCACCGCCTCAGCGCGCGCCAGGTCTTCCTCGGTATCAACCCCGATGGTATCGGCGGGGGCGTCGGCGACGTAGATATTGATTCCGTTCTCGAGTAAACGAAGCTGTTCCAGCCGCTCCAGTTGCTCCAGTCGGCCGGGCGGCAGGGCGGCAAACCGCTCCAGCGCGGCTTTGCGATAGGCATAGATGCCCGAGGTGCTTGCGGTATCCGGTAAAGCCGGACCCATCGCGATCGAAGGGGATGGTTGCGCGAGAAAAGTAGAGGGCACGGCCGTCTGGCGCGGTGACCACCTTGACCGCATTCGGGTTAGCGATTTCATGTTCCGGGCAAGGAACCGCCAGGGTGGCGATCTGCACCTCTGGCCGATCGAAGAGGGCCAGCATGGGGGGAAAGAAATCGCCCGTCAAAGTCGGCTCATCCCCCTGGATATTCACGTAAATATCGGCATCGAGCGTCGCGGGCCACTTCGCGCACCCGGTCCGACCCGCTGGCGCAATCCGCAGAAGTCATGGCCACCGGAATGCCGCGCTCCCGGCAGACAGCCGCCACTTCCTCCGCATCGGTGGCCACGATCACCGGGTCCATGAGCCCGCTGGCCATGGCCGCGCGCCACACCCACTCCACCATGGGCCGGCCGGCGAGTTCCCGAAGCACTTTTCGGCTCAGCCGCGTGGAATGAAGACGAGCGGGAATCACGCCAGCGATCGAGGGAGATTTCACTTCATTGAGTGTAAAAGCGGAGGAGCGAGGTTGTCGTGGCCGGGTTGGTGAGCATGCGGCCAGAACCAAGTGGAAGAGGGCTTCCCGCGCATACAATCGCCGGTTTGACCTCGGTTCGAAGCCCCCGTATCATCTACTTTGGCGCGTGCGGATGAGCCGCGTCTCCGGGGCGGGGTAGCTCAGATGGTTAGAGCGACGGATTCATAACCCGTAGGTCGGCAGTTCGATCCTGCCTCCCGCCACCAAGATCACTTAGTTTCTAGCCCGGCCAATCTGAGAAATCATCTCGCATAATTCTCATGCAGCAAGGAGATCGAGGACGTGTTGGATGGCATGATCGGCCTTGTGGTAGGCAGTTTCAACTTTGCTGGGCGGCGGCTTGAGAGCTTCGTCAGGCCTGTGATGAAATAGCGAGTTCGCCAGTGGTCCGCAGACGCGTTTGTGGAACAGGATGAACAGGAGCGCAGCCTTGGAGCCTTTGCCAGAGAGGCGATAGCGGTAGCTTGTTCCGATCCGTTCGAGCAGGCCATGGGCTTTCATTTTGCGAAGGTCATAGCGGAGCTGAGTGAGGGTATATCTGTCGGAGGACAGGGCGAAGCTGTTGAGGATGGTCAGGTGGATATCGGCGCATCGCCAGCCATTGAGTTGGGTGCCGCCGTGCAGCAGCACTTCCATGAGGCGCATCATGCGGGTGTCGTGGATTTTGATGCCGGCGATTTTGGTTTTGCCTGAGGTTACCGGCAGAGCCAAACGCTGGAACAGCGGAAAGTCGACATGAACGTTCAGCGATTGGGCCTGGAAACCGGCAAATCGATCGGTGACGGCGACCAGTTTCCGGCGCAGGGCCTCCAGGTTCTTCAGTCCCTTGTTCAGGCCCAGATCCTTCATCCGGTTTACGCAGACTTCCACGCGCATGAAGGTGCTGAACTTTTCGTACATACGGCCCACCAGGTGATTGCAGTAGATGCGCATCACGTGATGGCCATGGTCGAGTTTTTCCAGTACGCCGTGTAACTTGCCGTGTAGCCGTTTAGTGATGCGGACGCCGAAGATGTGAGCGACTTTGTCGGCGCTGAGGCGAAACAGCCCCATTTCGCAGGACTGCTCGAAGATCTTGTGGATCGGAAAGTTACGCTTGAAGATGAAGTTGCGGCAATATTCGATCTGATTTATCGAATAGTCACGCTTCAGATTGATGGTCGTGCGGTCCTTTTCGGAGAACTTTGGACCCAGCAGCCAGGTCCAGTAGTTCAGGCGTTTCTCGATGGTAGACGCGCTTAGCTTATCGGCGGCCGCCTGCAATGCCTTGGGGTCCGAGACCGACAGGAACGCGTTGTCGTCCTTGCGGAACGCCACTCCCTGACGGCGGAGTTCGATCTCCATGAAGTTATGGCCGTTCAGGTAATACGTGGTCTGAAACGGAAGGTAGGTGCCGATGCACATAGACAGCGGACCAATCACTGGATCGCGGATGTAGAAGTAATAATGCAGGTAGCGCGACGGGATACGCCGAATGATGCGGTAGTCCGGATCATCGGTGGGAAACTGGGGCATCCGCGACTGGAAGGTGCTGCCCATCTCCATGCTGGTGAAGATGCAGTAGACACCGTGTTGATTGCGCCGCTCCATCCGTTCGAGATGAGGCAGGACGCACTTCTCCTTGCTCACACCTTTCTCGGCCCTCAGCATGGGGATTTTATGGTTGCGGGCGTAAGCCTCTACCCATCCTCGATACTCCGGAGTTCGCTTCGCCAGGACCTGCGGTGTAATCGGATATTGACCATGCAGGTCGCGGAAAAAATGCACGATGTGTTCGGGACGGGTGAGCAGGGGCATGTACCCCTGGATGACGATGCGATCGAAACAGTGATATACAAAAACCAGGAAACGTGCAAAAAGCTTCGCGAAGGTTTCCATCGGTCGCCTCCTCGGATCTTCTGGTCGGACAACCAAAATCATCCGTCCTGGCGACCGATGGAATCAACCGAACTGCGTTGCGATGCTCCTCTGGGGATTTCAAGGGCGCAGCCCTTGGCTATGGTTAGCTATAGATTCCTGCGCCGGATTCCCTCGCATATGGGCTATTGCATCGTTTTCGGTGTGTCCTGAAAAATGACCTCGCGCATCATCCCTGCGCGGCGAGCATGTTCTCATCCACAGCCTGAGCGTTGATCCGGCGTCGTCCGAAAGTCTGTCGACGCTTGCACCTCCCAATCGACAGACACGCATATCAGGCCCGCTCGCACTGCGTCACTTCGCTCTGGTAATAGCAGAACGGCGCGCCCGGGACCTCCCACGATACCTCCAGGCGGTGCGCCATGCGCACGCCATTCCACAGGTGGAAGTCGCGGCCCTTTCCCACCCACTCGGTATCCACCGCGTTCCTGCCCACGAGGCGCGGCCGGATGGTGAGACACGAAGTCGGCTCGCCATCCATGCCGATTTCAAAATCGACCGCAGCTCCGGTAGGGTCGGCCGAGTCCCGTAAGCGCAGCACAGATTCAGCCACCGCGGTCCACTCGAGGGAAGCGTGATTGACAAGCGCCGCCGGGCAGAGCATCAGGGAACTGAGATAGCGCTGAACCTCACCGCGGTCAAGTGCCGGCCCACGCGAGGCCTTTTTGAGCGTCAACAAACCGGCCAGCCGGGACATCGCTATGCCGTGGCCGTTTTCATAAGCGTCGGTGATCACAACACCGCTAGTCCGTGCTTCCCAGCGGAACTCACTGAATTTGGTATGGAAGGTCAGCTCAGAGGTAAAGGACATCCACCGCGCCTCTTCCGTCATGCGCATTTGGCCCATTTCAAATATCCGCACGGTCGCCAAGCCGCGCGCCGCATCATCACCCTCGGGCAGCAGGAAACCTCGCATTCGCTCGAGAAGTGTCGCAGTTTCCTGGCTCATTAACGGCAGCATCTTAGCACCGCACAATGTTGAATCACTGCGATCGACTTCACGAGTGCAGGCCGCCGCAGACAGGGTCATTTACAGATGAGCGCACATGGACAGAATTTGGAGAAGGTACTTCCCTCAGGGGCTAGAGCCCCGTTGATATTGCATCGCCTATACCGGGGATAAATCCCGGGCCTACCGCACGAACGACATTTTCAGCAAGCTGTGACGTCGTGCCCTTTCAAAACTTAAACGACCATCTGTGTGGCGGACACCACCAGTTCCCCGGCCCAACCCAGCTTGCTACTTCTTCGGCTATTCCCCAACTGCTGCTTTATTCTTCCCGGCCGAGAACGCCCGCACGTACGCAACCAGGCTCCAGCCTTCTTGAGGCTTCATGCGATTTCCCTCTGCGGGCATCTTGTCCTTGCCGTCGCGGATGGTGCCATAGAGTTGCGCGTCAGTTTTGTCTTTCAATGTGGCGGGGTCGCTCAAGTCGCTTAGCGTCAATTTCATCTGCGAGGCGAGTTCCCCCTTTCCTGCCCCATCTGCACCATGGCACATGGCGCAATCATATCCGTACATTTTCTTGGCACGGGCGAGGGATTCGGGGCTTGGTTTGATCACTGGTGGTATTGGCTTCGTAGCCGCCTGGGGTGCGGTGTCCTCGGGCGCATTTCCGGTTTGCTGAATGGGGACAGGCATCACGAACAGTAGAACAGAGGACGCCATTAGCAAAAGCTTCACCATACTGCCCCTTTTCCGGTCCAGGTTCTCCGCGCATTCGATCGTTGAGATTTCGAATGGCCCTACAAATCGGAGATCTCAGGAGTCCCAAGACCTTCCGTTTCTAAACCTACGTGGGTGCGCCGCTCGCATTCTGAGCAATATTGAACAGAAGGTGGCAAGTGGGTCTGCGCAAAGTGTCTTGGATTGGAGGGGTTATCCCACTTGCTTGCTCAAGACTGCAGTTGACGCCGCGTTCTCATTACAGAAGGGGCAGAGCAAGCGAAAGCGCAGTCCGTCATGAACATCGTTCAGGCTGGGCGATGTGGATCCCCTCGAGACACGCAAGGCGAAGTCGATCAGCGCCTTTACTTCTTCGGCGGGAACTCCAGCAACAGCTTGTGGATCGCTGCAAACACTTTATCGAGCGACTGCTCCTTCTTGTCGGGGTCGAGCTTCTGCACGACCGTGCCGCTCCAGACCACCTTGTTACTCGCCCGATCAATGAAGTGCATTTCGAGTGTTCCCTTGGGAAGACCGGCGCCCCCGCCGCCCGCTGGTGGCGTTCCGGTCCACTCCGTCGGATCAACGAGCGGCGCCTGGCAGTTTTTGCAGGAGTCATCGGTGACCCCTGAACCGGATCCAAAGCCGTAATCGATGCTGCCATGGGTGATCAGCGTGAGATCCCCGTCTTTGTCCACACTGACCAGTTCCTTCTCCTGAAGTTCACTTCGAATCGTACCGATCACATTGGCATAAAGAAGGGGCCTGTTCTGTGTGATGGCGGGCGCGTGCCACGTGTAGGTCCTGTACTTGGAGAAGTCGGCGTTCTTGTCGTAGCCGACTTTGACCTTCTGAGCGAAGCCGCATGCGGCGGGCATCAAGACGAAAAGAAGGACGAGGAGCTTTTTCATGCCGGAATTCACTTGCTTTCTGCTCTCAGGATTGTGGCGCATGATGACACGGGAAGCCTACCAGCTTCGAGCCCGCGAGCGAAACTGGCAGAACTCGCAGCGGCCGATATTAAACCGCGCAGCCACGTGCTATACGAAGGTTCCGTGGAGGTGCCCGATTTTGACAATGTCGTAGTATTTTTCCTTGAGTATCTGAAAGTCTCCGGTCTTGAGATAGCTGTCCGGCAGGTATTTCATATAGCCGCCAGGAACGTACGCATCCTTCGCCAGAGTCGCTACCGATGCATGGTCGCCGTCGCCATTCGTGGCAAGACCGTTCTCGCCCATCAGCAGGTTCGCTACGCTGAAAATCTCGTGGCACGTGTGATGTCCCCCGCCCACGAGGTAGATCACGATCGCCAAAAGGTACTGCTTGAAAGTTTCACCCGTGTCGCTGCTGCCGAAGGTGCGAAACGTCTTGAGCAGTTCGCCGGTGGTTCCGGACCGGCCGGCGCCAAAAGCCAGGTTGCGCAGGTCGATGCCCTTGACGAAGCTTGAGTCTTCAACACGTTTCCACTCGTCGATGCCTCGTTTCCGCTCCTCCTCGCCCCCCTTGGTTACCAAGCCTGGGCTGGTAATGCCGGGGGCCGAGGTTGGGGTTCCCCCCTCCGCTCTTTTGCGGCCCCGTGCTGCATCATCGTTGAACCACTTGAACAGGTGGCCCTGGCTCGGCGCGACCTTTTGGGCAGCGTCGTTGTAAATCATCTGCCGGCGGGAATCAAACTTGACCGTCCGGCTCATGAAGTTGGCCACGGTGTTTTGAATGCCGATGATTTTGGGAATGTCCGTTCCATTCAGTTGTCTTTCAGCTTCCGCCCACGCATCGGCAGGGACAATTTTCTCCTTCTGCTGCCGGGTGACAGTGCCCAGCCGTCCCGACCCGCTGTCGTTGTAACAACGCTCCTTGATGGCGGCGCCGGCTTCCTGGATTCGGTTGCCTACGTATGTCTTGAGGCCTGCGGTCACCAGATCGACTGCCTGTTTTACGCAGGCGGGGTGGGCGTTCGCGTCCCGCGCAAGCGCAGTCTCAAATTCGCGACGGCGAGTCTGGCTCACGGTTTTGTCGTATTCCTTGAGACCCCAGAAGACGGCTTTGTCGAAACTCCGCAGCTTCCAGTCCCACTCGGAATACACGACACGGCCATCGTTCGTGAGTGCAAACGGGCGCAAGGGCTTCTTATACCGATCGAGAGGTTCCCCTTTGACTTCCTTAAAGCCTGTGGATTCGTCGCGCATCAGGTAATTCATAGGGGCGAATTTTAACCTACTCCCGACGCATGAACCATGAAATTGATCAATGATCGTGGAGGCTGGAGACTCCCTGCGTGCCCCGGGGGTGCACTCCTGAGGCGATCGCTGCCGGCTGCGATCCGGGGAAAGGGCGAAAACCGCCGCTGCGTTGCGATTTCTCAAGACCGGCGATTCCCGATTACGGTATGATTTCGTCTATAGGATGAGCGGTCTGTGTCCTCCAGGCCGTCCCGGTGGTGTCTGTGTCTCGATTTTTCCAGCGACTTGTGTTCGTATTGGCTGCGGCCGTGTTTGCCGCCCTCGGCCTGGGATTTGGCCTTGGCGAGTTCGGTTTCTTCGGCGTTCATGCCGGAGGCGATCAGGACGGCGCCTACCGCCAGATGAATGTGTATCAGCAGGTGCTGAAACGCATCCAGACCGACTACGTGGTCGAGCCCAACATGAACCAAGTCACCACGGGTGCTCTCCATGGTCTCCTGGAATCCCTCGACGCCGATTCGAGCTACCTGACCGCCACCGAATACAAGATTTACAAGGACCGGCCCGCGACCGGCGTTGCCCAGGTGGGCATCACCGTCTCCAAGCGCTTCGGCTATGCCACCGTGGTCAACGTGCTGCCCGGCTCCCCGGCCGATCGTGAACACGTTAATGACGGCGATGTGATTGAATCCATTGGCGATCAGTCGACACGCGAGTTGTCCCTTGCGGTGATCCGCCTGCTGCTCGACGGCAAGCCCGGAACCACCGTGAACATGTCGCTGGTCAAGCCCCGCAAGCCCGATCCCGACAAGCTGACCCTGGTCCGGACCATTGTCCCCGTTCCGGCCCTGTCCGAGCAGCAGTACGAGAACGCCACCATCCTTTACCTCAAGCCCGCGGTCATCAACAAGGCGCGCGTGGATGAGATTGCCGCCAAGATCAAGGGCGCCAAGAACCGCAAAATCCTGCTCGACCTCCGCGACATCTCCGGTGGCGATCCAGACGAGGGGATCCGCCTGGCCAACTTCTTCATCAATCAGGGCACTCTCGGCGCTCTCGAAGGCCAGAAATTTCCCAAGCAGACATTCACCGCTGACCCCGCGAGATACATCACCGGGGCGCCCCTGGCCGTGCTGGTCAATCGCGGGACCTACGGCGCGGCGGAGTTGACCGCGGCGGCCATCGAAGGCGCCAAGCGCGGCGACGTGGTCGGCGAGCGCACCTTCGGCGAAGGCTCGGTGCAGAAGACCATCGACCTGCCCGACGGCGCCGCCCTCCTGCTGACCATCGCCAAGTACGCAGGGACCGGACGGGAAGAAGATTCAGGACGAGGCCGTAGTTCCCACCGTCCAGGTCGGACAGACCCCAGAGGACGACACGGCGGACCAGGATACCGTTCCAGCCAAGGGCGACGAGCCTCTGAACAAGGCTCTCCAGCTGCTGAAGGCGAAAGCAAGCTAGCAGTTGTCAGCTGTCGAGTTCGTCAGTCCTTGCGGCCGGCCGCGACGATCGTGCCGCTGGGGGGATCACGCTGACAACTGGTGACTGATAACTGACCACTTCGATCCGTGCTACGCTCAGGCATACAGCATTTTTCGCCGTGTTCGCTTGAGAAATGCCGATGAGGCCGAAGCCGGTGGCTGCCACCCCTGCACATCCTGTCCCGGACCGCGGCCTTGGCCGGACGCACCGGCTTCCGCCGGAGGCTCCGCCTCCGCGCCTCAAGCTGGCCGGCAATCGAGCCCTCGCTGTTCTCATCTTCCTCGCCGTGATTACCGGCTCCCTCGCCGGGCTCACTCTTGTCTACTCCGTCGACCTGCCGCAGATTCACGACCTCGAGCGCTACCGCCCTTCCACCACCACCGATCTCTATGACCAGAAGGGCCGGGTCATTGGCTCCTTTGCCCTCGAACGACGCATCGTGGTCAATTACAACGACTTTGCCCCCGTGCTTCGCCAGGCCGTCATTTCCATCGAAGACAAGACGTTCGAGACCCACGGCGGCATCAACTTCTTCCGCATTTTTGGAGCCCTGATTCACGACCTGCGCACGCCATGGCCGCGCCCAGGGAGCCTCCACGCTGACCATGCAGCTGGCCCGCAATCTCTTCCTTTCCGCCGACCGCACCGCCCTCCGCAAGATCCAGGAAGCCTATCTCGCGATCCAGATCGAGCGCGCGTTCACCAAGGAGCAGATCTTTACCCTCTATGGAAACCAGATCTACCTGGGCAGCGGCATGTATGGCTTCGAGGCGGCCTCGGAGTTCTATTTTTCCAAGCACGCCAAGGACCTGAACCTGACCGAAGCCGCGCTCCTGGCCGGCCTGCCCAAGGGTCCCGCCGCCTATTCGCCGATCCTCAATCCTGACAAGGCCCTGCGCCGCCGCAACCTGGTGCTGCAGGAGATGGAATCGGACGGGCTGATCACCCATGCCCAGGCAGACAAGAGCCCGGCAGGCTCCCCTCGGCCTGCACGTGGTGCAGCCTGAAATGTCCGTGGCCCCGTGGTTCCAGGAGGAAGTGCGCCGCGAACTCGAAAAGCGCTTCGGCAGCGAAGAAGTGCACGAGGCCGGCCTGCGGGTCGACACCACCCTCGATCTCGACCTGCAGCAGACCGCCAACCACGCCGTGGCCGATGGCCTGGCCGCTTACGAACGCCGTCATGGCTGGCGCGGCCGGATACAGAACGTTCTGAACGATGGCATCTCCATTGAGGACTACAAGCATCCCGACTGGGCCCTTGCCAACCACCCCGGAGATTACGTTCACGCCATCGTGACCCGCGTGTTGCCGCTTGAGGTCGATGCCCGAATCGGATCGGAAGAGGTGGTTCTGCTGGCCGGCGACTGGGCCTGGACCGGCCAGCACTTTGCGGATGCCTTCCTCAAGCCGGGCGATGTGATTTATGTCCACCTCACCGATCAGATGGAGGGATCGGCGCACCGCGCCGCGCTGGAGCAGGACTCCGGCGCGCAGGGCGCGATGATGGCCATCGACAACACCACCGGCGATGTTCTGGCCATGGTGGGCGGCCGCGACTACGCGCTGTCGCAGTTCAACCGCGCGACGCAGGCCGAGAGACAAACCGGCTCCAGCTTCAAACCCTATGTCTACACCGACCGCGGTGGAAGACGGCGCCAAGCCCGACGACATCATCGTCGACGCGCCAGTAACTTTCGGAACCTACTCGCCGCACAACTACGAGAACGACTTCAAAGGGACGATGACCCTGATCAACGCCTTTGCCGAGTCGCGCAACGTTCCGGCGGTCAAGCTGGCTGCGCGGGTCGGCATCCGCAAGGTCATCGATGTCGCCCACCGCTTCGGCGTGACGTCGAATATTCCGGCCTATCTTCCCATCGCCCTCGGCGCGGTCGAAATCACGCTCGAGGAGCAGGTGGCCTCGTACTCGGTGTTTCCCAACGACGGCATCCGGGTGAAGCCGCGCCTGATCCGCAAGGTGTCGAATGCCGACGGGATCACCCTCTGGGAAGACGCGCCGCAGGTCGACGAGGTGATCAGCCAGCAGACCGCGCGCACCATGATGACGTTTCTGCGCGCCGTAACGGCCCACGGAACCGGTGCGGCCGCCTCGCAGCTGAACCACCCGGTGGGCGGCAAGACCGGCACCACCAGCGACTACACCGATGCCTGGTTCCTGGGCTTCTCGCCGTCGATTACCTGCGGCGTATGGGTCGGATTCGACAGCCGCGAATCGCTGGGCGAAAAGGAGACCGGCGCCAAGGCCGCTCTGCCTATCTGGATGACGATCATGAAGCAGGCCATCGCCGGCAAGGACAACGAACAGTTCCTCGGCGACGATGGCGGAGAACAAGGCGGTGTTGAAGGCGAAGGCCGAGATGCCGGCAAAGCCCGTCCAGCCCACGGTTCCGCAGAAGCCAACCCCTCAGTCGGTTCCTTTCCAAAAGCCCCGTGGAGACTCTAGGCCGATTTCGGGAGGAGCCGGAAATACCGCTTCGCGCGCGCCACATCCTTGAAGATTTGTGCCTTAAGCGCTTCGGGATTGGGAAACTTCTCATCGTCCCGAAGCCGCAACAGAAACTCCACCTGGACAGGCGTTCCCTCGCTGATCTCGATCGGCTCAAAATCCAGAATGTGGGTCTCCACGCTGAAGCCCGCTCCTTCGAACGTGGGCCGATTGCCGATATAGCTGGCTCCCTGAAAACAGCGCTCCCCGATCGTCAGCCGCGTCACGTAAATCCCATACGCCGGCAGAAGTCCCGCATAGGGCGCCAGATTGACAGTCGGAACCAGCAGCTTCGATCCCACCCCGCGATCGCGTACCGGTGTGGACCGCACTTCAAAGGGACGCCCCAGCATCCAGCGCGCGCGCCTCATGTCGCCGGCGGCGATCGATTCCCGGACCGCCGAACTGGACACTTCCATTCCATGCACGCGGACGGCGGAATGGACCTGCACTCCGAACCCGAATTCCGCTCCGAATTCGGCAAGTTCCTTCACCCCCGCGGCGGCGCGGTGCCCGAAGCGGAAATTGCCACCCTCGTGCAGGCCGCGGACGCCGAGCGCCTTCACCAGCACCTGCTCGACAAATTCCCGCGGCGACAGGTGCGCCAGGGCCTCGTCGAACGGCAGAACCACAACGGCATCAATGCCCGTGCCCGCCAGCAGCCGCGCCCGTTCCTCCATCGGAGTCAGCAGTCGCGGCGCCTTGTGGGGCCGCAGAACCTGCTCCGGGTGGGGATCGAAGCTCACCGCTACGGCGCGGGCATTCTCAGCTCGCGCTTCCGCAACCACCGCGCTCAGGATCCGCTGGTGCCCGAGGTGCACCCCATCGAAGTTGCCGATCGAGGCAATCGATGGGCCGAACCCCGCCGGAATCTCGTCCAGCGTACGGTAAACAGGAATCATGCCGAACGGCTCGTTCTTCATAGAGCCACTGCTACTTCCAGGCCGTCGTAGGCCAGCGCGACACCCGACGGCAGCATCCGGTTGGTTTCCTCGTGGCCCAGTTCGTGAGCGATATGGGTGAGCCAGGTTTGGCGCGCGCCGATCCGTTCAGCCCACTGCACCGCCTGCTTCACCGTGGCGTGACTGGGATGCGGCTTGTGCCGCAGCGCGGGCAGCACCAGGTTCTCAAGTCCTTCGAGCAGGGCGAAACTGGCTTCAGGAATCGCGCTGACGTCGGTGAGATAAGCCATGTCGCCAAAGCGAAAGCCCGAAATATTCATCTCGCCGTGCTTCACCGGCACGCAAATGAAATCCACTCCGTGGATCTCGGTCCGGTCGTCGAGCGGCTGGATGTGGACGCGCGCGCGGGTGGGATAAGTGGCCTCCGCCGCAAAAGTGTAGTCGAACACACGTTCCAGAACTGACGCCGTCTGCGGGGCCGCGTAGAGCGGAATCAGTCCGCCCTGGCGGTAGGAGACGAAACTCAAAGGCCGCAGATCGTCGAGCCCCAGGATGTGATCGGCATGAGGGTGGGTGTAAAAGACGGCGTCGACATGCGTCAAGCGGCTGCGCAGGGCCTGCTCGCGAAAATCCGGCCCGGTGTCGATCACCACCACGCGCTCCCGGCTTCGATCGCCGGCGCTTCCTGGCTCTGCCCACCGCAGCAGCACCGAGGGCCGCAGGCGACGGTCGCGCGGATCCGCCGAGGTGCACACCGCGCAATTACAGCCCAGCGTAGGCACCCCCATCGAGGTACCCGTTCCCAGGAATGTGAGGCGACCCTCCATCAAACCGTGCAGCCTGTCAGCGCTTGCCGGGCGGCGGCGCCGGCGGCTGCATGCTTTGCAGGGAGATCATGTTGGTCAGTTCGAGGAATGCCATCCGCACCTCGTACAGGACAGCCTGGAGGGTGCGATCTTCGGTCTCGGTGAGGTTCCCCCTGGTCTTCTCGGCAAGGACTCCCATCAGGTCGATGGTCTGCCTGGCGCCGAGGATATCCACGCGGGGACGCTGCCCTTCCTGGGTGCCCGCACCCATCTGGATCATCGCCGAGACATAGAACTGGTTGACCAGGTGCTCAAACGTGACCGCCGGCTGCGGACCGACGCCGGGGTTCTGCGCCCGGACGAGGTCTTCCAGCCGTTGTGCCGAGGCATCGTAAGCGAACTTCTGTTCCCGGGTTTCTTCCGCGGTGGGTGCGGGAGGCAGCTCCTGCTCCATATCCAGCTCGTCCGCGATCGCGACATCTTGCGCGGCCGCTCTCGGTCACCAGCTGGGGACCGACCCGGGGCTCTTCCCTCGGTTCTTCTTTGACGGGCTCGGGTGCTGGAACTGGTGCCGGCGCCGCCACGGGAGCCGGCGTCTGTGCCGCTTCGCGCTCTTCTTCTTCGGCTTTATACTTGCGCCGGTCGATGACTTCGAATTTAGGCGTATCGCTCATGTTTGTATTTTTCCATTCGTATCAGAGTTGCGGCGCGCCAGTGACAACGCGGGCCGTGCCTGTGCTTTCGCCGGCGGGATAAGTCAGCGGCAGATTGCGCTGTTCCGCCTCAGCCCGGATCATACCCAGTGCCAGAACCCGTGTGCCCCCGGAGAGCGGAAGCTCCGCCGCGCTGGTGATATGTCCGCGCCTCGGCGCCGTCCACGGATGAGTTTCGTTCCCGGCGCCGGCAGCGGGCCTTCCAGTTCGAGCGAGCGCAGGTGCCGGTGCACATTGCCGCGCGACCGGATGCGTTCCACGATTTCCTGTCCCAGGTAGCAGCCTTTACTGAAATGGAGCGCCCGCATCTGCGAGGTTTCCTGGGGCAGATCGCGCTCCACCATGTCGATGCCGTAGGCCGGAATTCCTTCCGCGATGCGGAATGCCTCGAGCGCCGCGAAGCCTACCGGCTTCGCATCCGCCGCCGCGAGCGCGTGCCAGAGGACGCCAACCTTGGCGGCAGGAATCCAGATCGCATAATGCTCTGCGAGAACGCCGTAGCCGCGGCGGAGAAGCACGGGCGTCCCTTCAAATTCAGCGCTGCGCCTGGGTGAGCGGCTCACTCAGGACCGGCAGGCCTATGCGGCTCAGAATCTCGCCCGCTTTCGGCCCGGTCAGGCCCAATGGCCGTCTCCTCGGCAGGGTTCACGCTGGCAAGTTCCACATCGTCCATGATGATGAAGTGGTCCAGATGAGCGAGCAGGCGATCGTACTGATCGGCGGCCATCTCCAGTTCGAGATCATCTGCATCGCGCCAGATCGTCAGGTCGCCCTGGATCCGTCCCTGGGCATTCAGCACCAGGTTCCAGGCCCCGGCTCCGGGAGCCAGGTCTTTCACGGTGTTGGTCACCATGCCGCTCAGCCAGCGGAAGCGGTCTTCGCCGCGGACCGCCACGCGCCGCAGCCAGCCCAGATCGTGGACCGCCGCTCCATGAGCCAGCGCCTCTATTTCGCTGGCTCGCACGTCCAACTCAACAGGGGAAAGCGCGCCGCGGTAGGGCGCTATCCTGGGCGGGGAGTTTCCGGAAGCCAGGATTTCGGCCAGGGCGCTAGCCGTCGGGGATGCGGCAACAGTAAGATCGGTCATTCGAGGATTTTCTCGGCTTCGCCGGGATTTCACAGAGCAAATCCCGAATCGAAACGCATCCTAATTATAGCCTCGAACGGGCATGCAGCCCGGGCGGCGCGAGGCTCCCAACGGAACGCAAGGAGAGTGGATGAAACAGCAGTCGAGAGAGGCAAAAGCCAGCTGGCGCAATTGGACCATTGCGGCAATGCTGGGCCTCGCAACCCTTGTCGCCGGCGCGCAGACCGGACGCCGGCCCCATCCGCTCCGCCGGTCAAGCCCCCGAATTCTGGACAGGCCTCGGGCCAGGACTCCACGTCCCGCAAAAGACCGAGAATCACATCACGCCCGAACAGGCCAAAGAGCTGTTTGCGCTGGTCGATCAACTGATCCAGTTTTCCTCACAGGAGACAGGACTGCCCATCAAGAGCTCGGTCAAGCGCACCCTCACCACGCGTGCGGCGGTCGAAAGCTACCTCAATGAGAAGTTCCAGGAAGACGAAGGCGCCAAGAAGCTGCAGCGGGGCGAAATCGTGCTCAAGAAGTTTGGCCTTCTCGATCGCGACTTCGACCTCAAGCCCTTCCTGCTCGCTCTGCTTGAAGGAACAGATCGAAGCCTATTACGACTCCAAGACCAAGACCGTCAACCTGCTCGACTGGGTTTCCGTGGACGAGCAGAAGCCGGTCCTGGCGCACGAACTGACCCACGCCCTGCAGGACCAGCACGTCGACCTCGAAAAGTGGGGCGACCAGACCCCTTCGGAAGTGTCCACCAATTATCGCGACGATGTTGACCATCTCGCCAAGGACGAAATCGACACCGCGCGCGAAGCCGTGGCGGAGGGTCAGGCGACCGCGGTCATGATGGACGACATCCTCAAGCCGATGGGCAAGAGCCTCATCAAAGACCCGGAGGTGGTCGATTTCATCAAGAACCAGATGAACGGGGGAGAAAATTCGCCGGTGCTGGCGCGCGCCCCGCTGCTGCTCTCCGAGTCGCTGTTGTTTCCCTACCGCGAAGGACTGAGCTTCGTGCAGGACGTGTGGATGGACCAGGGCCAGAAGGCGGCTTTCGCCGGTGCTCTCGACCGGCCGCCGACCTCGACGTGGGAGATCATCAACCCGCGCGAATTCGAAAAGGCGAAGCTGCCCGTCGTGCCCCTGATGCCCGACATTCATCCCATCGTCGACAAGACCTACAAGCCCTACGACATCGGCCAGGTGGGCGAGCTCGACCTCCACATCCTGACGGAGCTCTTCGGAGGCGACAATGCCGCCCGGGATCTGACCCCGTCCTGGGACGGCGGCATCTACTGGGCCGGCCAGCGCCTCAGCGCCACCACTCCGGCCGAGCTGGCCAGCACCAAGTCGATCTCGCTTTTCTACCTGTCGGCGTGGAAGAACGCCGCCTCTGCCCAGGCCTTCTCCCAGCTCTACGCCAACGCCCTGGGCCGCAAATACTCCGGTCTGCACAAGGACGATGCAGCGGCCCACACCGCTCCAGCCGACGCGCCCGCGGGCACCGTGGAACAGGTCTACACCACCAACGAAGGGCCCGTGGTCATCACCACGCGCGGCAGGCTCGTGTTTGTGGCCGAGAGCTTCGATCTCGACCAGGCGCGGAAGCTCGCCGCGCTGATCCTCGACACCCAGGGAACCGGGGATCTCAGGATTGCAGATTCAGCCCGGCCCGCAGCCATCCCTGCTGCCCAGGTGAGCGGCTCCACACTGTCCGGCGGGCTGGTTCATCTCTTCGCCGAGAGCGGCGTCATGAAGGCAGCGGCCCAGGCCGGTATCCGCGCCGCTGCCCTTCACCCATCACACCCTATCCCGATAGCCGGTGGCTCCTTAGCCCGGCAGTTGGGGAGCCAGTTTTTGTACTTCCGGAGTGTCGCTCCCCAGCCAGTCAGGATGGCGGATCGTCGAATCGAAGTGCGTCGTAGTCTTGAACAGCTCGTACTTGCCGGCGCTCGCCGCATCTTCCGATTTCGCAATCAGCGCCGCAACCGCCGCCTCGTCCATTGGCTTGAAATTCTTGACCGCTTCGAAAGCCTGGTTGAGCAGCGTTGGCGTGGTGATGCCCGTGATCAGCACGGATACGGGAACATTCAGTGAGTAATGCAGGCAGTCCATCGGCTCGACCGCGCCGCTTTTGAGAATGACTCCACCGCCAAAGCATTTCATCCCCAGGACGCCGATCTTCCGCTGCAGGGCCTGTGGGACTACCAGTTGCGCAAAGCTTCGAAAGTGCGCATCCATGATGTTGATCGGCATTTGCACGGTGTCGAAGTGGAATCCGTGCCGGTCGGCGACCTCGAGCATGTAGAGGTGAATGCGCGGGTCCTTGTGCCCTGTGAACCCGATGAATCGCACCTTGCCCGCCTGCTTCGCCTCCACCACCGCTTCCATCGCGCCGCCCTCGGCGAAGATCCGGTCGGGATCATCGAATCGAATGATCTCGTGATGCTGCAGCAGGTCCAGGTGATCCACCTGCAGCCGTTTCAACGACTCGTCGATCTGGCTCGCGGCCGCTTCCTTGGTGCGACCGTCAATCTTGGTCATCACGAAAGCCTTCTGCCGGTAGCCGCCCTGCTGCAGCGCCTTGCCCACACGTATCTCGCTCCGGCCCTCGTTGTAGTCCCACGAGTTGTCGAGGAAGTTGATGCCCCGGTCCAGCGCTTCATGGACCAGCTTGATGGCGTCGTCTTCGCTGACCGTGGGCTGACCAAGGTGCGACCCGCCCAACCCGATCGCCGACACTTCCACCCCGGTCTCTCCCAGGGGACGGAAAAGCATCTCCCCGCGCAGCGTGCCTTCCTTCGTCACCCGGGGAATGCTTGCCGCCGCGGATTTGGAAGTGGCTTTTGATTCGGTTCCGGGTAAGGGTCCGCCCTGCGGGGTAAGCGCGCTCAATGAAGCTGTGCCCGCCAGCGCGGCGGCCGAAGAGGAAAGAAAAAGGCGTCTGTGCACGAATGCATCTCCTTGAGACAAGACAGGACCGTCAGTGCGGCAACCGCCGCAGGGCAGGCCTGGTTGTGCCATTGGGATGCGTTTATGGAAAAAGGAGAGGCCTGCATCTGGCTGAGCCTGCCATTTCAGTCGGTCGGTTCGGGATCGTCAACCGGCTCCGGATCTCTGTTCACCAGGTACTCATCGAGCAGAACGGCCACCAGCACCGCCGTGGGTACTGACACCATCGCTCCCACCACTCCCTGCAGTTCGGACCCCAGCAGGAGGGCGGCGATGATGGCCAGCCCAGGCAGGTCGACGCTCGACTTCATGATGCGCGGAGTCAGGAAGGAATTCTCTACCCAGAGGTAAGCCACGTAGAAGATGGCGACGCCAATCACGCGTCCCCAGGAGTCAACCACCGCCACCATCAATGCCAGGACGATGCAAAGGGCCGCTCCCAGCACCGGAATGATGTTCAGAAGGCCGGTCAAAACGCCCAGCGCGTACGCATAGCGTATGTGAAGCGATACGTATACCACGGTGCTCGTCAGCCCCAGGATGAGCATCAGGCTGCCCTGGCCAATCAGCCATTTGCCCATGCGGACCTCGGCCCGGCGCAAGGTACTATCCAGGCGGTCCCGGCTCTGCGGCGGAAAGAAGGAGAGCGCCCAGCGATAGGCCGTATCGCCTTCCAATGTGAAATAGATGGTCAGGATCAACCCCATCGCGATGGTGAACAGCGAACTGGCCCAGTTTTTGAGTGAAAGCAGCACGTACGTAGCGCTATTTCCCGCGAAATCCTGAATCCGCACGGCCAGCTCGGCGAAATTGATGCGGCTGACGAGCGGAATATTCCTCAGCCTTTCCAGGATTGGCGGCAGGCGCAAAGGCATTTCCTTGCCGAACTCCTCCAGATCGCGGATCACCGGCGGCAGCGCGATGAAGCCAAATGCGATCAGGCCCCCGACCACGGCCAGGAGGAGGATGAAGACCGCCACTTTTTTGAATGGTTGGAATCGCCCGATACGCAGGTTGGCGACGAACTGCACCAAAGGCTGAAGAACCACTGCGAATAACGCGCTGACGTAGAACAGCACCAGGGCGCTCCGAATCAGCCAGCCAACATAGACGGCCAGCGCCAGCGCAAACGCAAATGTGATGTCGCCGCGAAGACTTCGGGAGGAGCGGACGGTCGTGGTCATTCGCGGATTTCCTGCAAGCCTGATAGCCTCCGATGGATTCACAACCTGCTGCGGCGTTCCTCTGCGGATTACAGTTCTCAAAGGCGAGAGCTGGGAGCCCGCCCGATTTTAATCAATCCCTGGTTTCCCACCGGCGCGACAGATGAAAAGGTTTGGGTTCGTGGTTTCCCACCCTTTCGCCAGAAAAAAGGCGAAAGGATGGGGCACGGAGCATCTGTTTCTAAGCAATCCCTACTCGTTGTTGCCGCTCAAAATCGATCCCACGATTCCGCCGATCAGGCCCGCGCCGGCCGCCTGCGGAACCTCCCGGCCTGCGCGAGGCAGATAGTGCTCAATCTGGTGAGCGAGGCGCGAGATGGGCAACGTCTGCAGCCAGATACGTCCCGGGCCCACCAGTTGAGCCAGGAAGATTCCATCGCCGCCGAAGATCATGTTCTTGATGCCTGGAACAGTGGTGATCTGAAAGGAGACGGTGGACATGAAAGCGCCCACGTGGCCGGGATGCACGCGCAGCATTTCTCCCGGCTGAAGGTCCTTCATGATCAGTTCTCCGGAAAGCTCGAGCCAGGCGGTGCCGTACCCGCTCACTTTCTGCAGGATGAATCCCTCGCCGCCGAAGACACCCGCGCCGAGCGACTGTTGAAAGCCTACCCCGAGCGTCACCTGGGGCGTGGCGCACACGAAGCCGTGTCGGTGCACCAGGTACTCATAGCCCTGTCCCACCTGCACCGGTATGATGTGCCCGGGCACCTTTGCGGCGAACGCGACCTCGCCCGGATACTGCCATGCCCGGTACTCGGTCATGAAGATGCTGCCCCCGCCGGCAAAACGCTTGAGGACGCCGAACAGGCCGCCGCCTCCCCCCATCTGAGTGTGGGTTGTCAACTGGATCGATTGGGTCATCCAAGAAAGCTCGCCGCTCTCTGAAAACACACTCTCGTTGGGGTCAAGCTGTACTTCGAGGACCGGCATCGTCGTGCCCTGAATCCGCGTCTGCATGGGGCCTCCTGGCTGCAAACAGTGTACACAGGCCGCAGGGCAAGGACGTGTGCGCAACGGGAACGCAAACCGATTCCGGAACCAGAACCACCCGCCGCGCGGAGGAATGCATCGAAACAGGCATGAAGTGGAACCTGGCTTTCACCCTTGCACTCTTCGCTGTAACCGGCTGCACCACCCAGCAGCGCAGTCCCGACCAGATAAGGAAAGAGACGGCCGATGCCACCGCCACCGCCGCCAAAGATGCCAAGGCCGTTGCCCAGGGCGTGGTCGAGGGACTCAAACAGAAGGGCCCGATCAACGTCAATCGGGCCTCGCCGGACGACCTCAAGACCCTGCCCGGAATCGACGAGGCGGCCGCGCTGCGGATCATCAACAACCGGCCCTACGACAATACGGCCGACATGCTCAAGAAGCATGTGATCTCGAAGACCGAGTTCGATCGGATCGCGGACAAGGTGACGGCCCTTTAGCCGCCGCTGGATGGGATCGTTCGCGCGGGACTTGTCACTCGGCAATCTTCAGGCTGGTTTCCTCCGTAGCCAGGGAACTTCCTCCCACCCAGATCTTGTACGTGGTCGGTTCCACTGTGCGCCGGATTTCGACATTGTAGAAATTCAATTCGTCGAACCCCAGCGGAAACTCCAGATGCTTCGACTCACCCGGCGCCAGCTGAACCCGTGCGAATCCCTTTAACTCGCGTACC
The DNA here is from genome assembly GCA_963788475.1 of Terriglobales bacterium. GTDB lineage: Bacteria > Acidobacteriota > Terriglobia > Terriglobales > Acidobacteriaceae > Telmatobacter. The sequence continues at coordinate 875,304 of CAWBGO010000015.1, read as the reverse complement.
GGCTGCTCCACGCTGGCGCCGATGTTGCGGATATACATCTGCACCACTTCCGTTCCGGCCACGCTGCCGGTATTCTTCACATCCACACCCACCTTCACCACCGGCGCGTGGCTCGAGGCGAGCACTTCCTTCAGAGGAACCGAGTCGCGGTTCACGGTAGGCTTCGAGTAGCTGAAGCGGGTATAACTGAGCCCCCATCCAAACGGAAACAGCGCCGAGTTCTCCTCATCCACGTACCGCGACAGGAACTTATCCGCTGAATTTGTCGGTATGTGGCTCAGGTCGGCATTCCCTGCCGGACGCCCGGTGGGCAACTGCGCGTAATAGAGCGGCTCCTGACCCACCGCGCGCGGCAGGCTGGCGGGCAGCTTGCCCGATGGGTTGACGTCGCCGAACAGCACATCGGCGATGGCATGGCCGCCCTCCGTGCCGGGGCTCCAGGCCTCCACAATCGCCGGCAACATGTTCAGCCGCCCACTTCAGTTCGAGCGGCCGCCCGGCCATCACCACCAGGATGACGGGTTTCCCCGTGGCGACGACGGCTTCAAGCAGTTGCTGCTGCGCGCCCGTAAAGCCCAGGTGCACGCGGCTCGACGCTTCGCCTTCCATCCAGTTGGCGCTCTCCCCCAGGGCGAGAATTGCCACGTCGGCCTGCTTCGCGATTGCAACCGCATCGGCAATGGTTTTCTCGTCGTCAGGAACAGCGTCGCTTCCTCCGCTCGCCGCCACGGAACCTCCGAAGTTCACCTTGTTCAGCGTGACCTCGTCCTGCCCTGACAGCAGCCCGCAGCCTTCCGCATAGAGCAGGCCGTCGCCCAGCCGCTCGCTGAGCGCCTTGCGCAGGGTGATGGCGTACTTCGGATCGCCGCCGGCTCCAGGCGCCAAGGATGTCGCGCTGATTGTCGGCCATCGGCCCGATCAGGGCGACCTTCTTTGCCTTGGCCGTCATGGGCAACAGCGTGCCGGCGCCCTCGACGGGATCATTCTTCAGTAGCACCATCGTCTCATCGGCCACTTTGCGCGTGAGAGCACGGCGCTCGGGGGTCGCATCGTAGGCCGGCCCCGCCTCGACGTATGGATGGTCAAACAGGCCGAGCGCAAATTTGACCCGCAGGATGCGCCGCACCGCCTCGTCGACAACCGATTCGGGAATCTTGCCCGCGCGCACCTGGTCGACGATCACCGTGCCGAAGAGATTGCCTTCCATGTCCATGTCCAGGCCGGCTTCGAGCGCCTTGCGCGCCACCGTAGGCCCGTCGCCGATGGAGTGATTGATCAGCTCCGCCACCGCGCCCCAGTCCGACACCACAAAGCCGTCAAATCCCCACTCCTTGCGCAGGATCTGGTTCAGCGTCAGCGGGTTGGCGGTGGCCGGAACGCCGTTGATGGAATTGAACGAACTCATGAGCGTGGCCGCGCCCTCTTCGACGGCGGCGCGATACGGCTCGAGATACACCTGGCGCAGGGTGATGTCGCTCATGTCCGTGGCGTTATAGTCGCGGCCCGCTATGGCTGCCCCATACGCCGCGTAGTGCTTCACGCTCACGGCGGCGGAATCCGGCTTGGACAGATCGCCCTGCTGGTATCCCCGCACCCATGCGCGCGCCATCGCCGAGCCCAGGTAGGGGTCTTCGCCATTGGATTCAATGATGCGGCCCCAGCGCGGATCGCGGGCGATGTCGACCATGGGCGAGAACACCCAGGGAATGCCGTCTGCCCGGGCCTCTACCGCGCCGGTGTGGGCCACGAGTTCCGCGGCCGCCGGATCCCAGCTGGCCGCCACGGCCAGGGGCACAGGAAACACGGTGTGGTCGCCGTGGATCACATCCAGCCCGAAGATGAGCGGAATGTGGAGCCGGGTCTTCTCCATCGCGATGTGCTGGTAGTGATTGGTCGCGTCGGCGCCCACCACGTTGAGGAACGAACCCACCTGTCCCTTGGCCGCCATGTCCTCAAAACGGGTGTTCGACGCCGCGGCTCCGGGGCCGGTCGCAAATCCCGCCGAAAACTGCACCAGCTGCCCGATCTTTTCTTCGAGCGTCATTTTTTTCAGGAGCGATTCCACCCGCGCATTGAGCGGTTTGGCCGCTAGCTGGGCATTGGGAACAGGTTTGTTTTGAGCCGTGGCCCCGAGGGCGATCAGCCACGAGGCGCAGACGAGGGCGAAGAACGGACGCCGGCAGGTAGTCATAACCCGGTCATGATAAACCGTTTGATCCGGGGCGGTCAGGGGCGTGCGACGCACCCGCCGCTGGCGGTCTCCCCAGATTCCCGCTCCAGGCTCCTCCGCGACAGCGGTACCAGCGAGTCGAGCGGAGCCGTTTAGTTTGCTGAAAATCAAAAGCAAACTTTCGTAATGGGGATAAAGTGTCTTAAATCACAGCTCAACATCCGTTTTGGGCTATGAATAGAGACACAACCAAAAAACAAAACTTCCCGCAGGAGCAGTTATGGGCACTCTACTTGCGTTTATTGTCTTTGCCTCTGTCACCAATGCGTCGCCGGTCCCGACTGTCAAGGCTGTCAGTCCGGTCAGTCAACCAGTCTTTCTCACCGTTCCCAAGCCGCCCGAAGGGCTCACTCTCTATAACGCCAACGGAGAAGTCGTCGCGCGTTGCGGAAAGAAGGACGACTCCTTCGCCAACTGCAAGATGGAACCGGGCGTCACGCTGGACGACCTGATGAATGCGTGGGTCCACGCATATCAGGACACGCAGAAATAGAGAAGTCGCCACCAGCAGCGCGCCGCCGAAAACGACTCAGCCCGCGGGCGGCTGCGTGAGGCGTGCCTGATTCGACCCTCCTGGCGTCACCGCCGTCTCAGGAGTGCCGGTCCATGCTCTACTGTTGCTGTGACCGGTATGGTTCGCGTTCTCATCCAAATCCGCAGAGCGCTGGCTCTGGCCACGGAGCATGACGTCTTCAACACTGCCAAGGCCGCGGCCTATTCCGGCATGCTGTTCTCTTTCCCCGCTGTCCTGGTTGTCACCACCCTCCTGGCCAGCGTGCCGGCGGGCACCACCGTTGTCGGCGAAGTCCGCAGTTCCCTCGAACAGTTTCTGCCTGCGGGCTCGATGTACGTGCTGGAGTCGGCGCTCGAGTCCCGACAAATGTATTCAGCACAAGTCCTTTTTTCCGCCACCACCCTCAGCCTGTTTGCGGGGCTGGGGCTCATGCTTTCGCTGATGGAGGGATTTCGCCGTGCGTATCAGCTTCCGCGCGACGAGTGGGGGCACTGGAAGAAGTCCATGCGGGCACTGTTGCTGGTCCCAATCGTTGTCATTCCGCTCTGGCTGGCCAGCCTGCTGCTGGTCTTCGGCCAGCAGATCGAAGTGTGGATGATCAACAACTCCGATCACGAGTTGCGCCATATCGTTCTTTTCTCCTGGCGCCTGGTCCGCTGGACGCTCGCCATGGCCACCAGCGTTTTCGTTCTTTCGGCGCTCTACCACTTCGGCACCAAGCGGCGCGAGCACTGGAAGTGGGTGATTCCCGGGGCGCTTGGAGCCACCTTCATGTGGTTTCCCGCCACACTCCTCTTTGGCTGGTACGTGACGCGGGTGGCCGATTACTCCATGTTTTACGGCTCGTTCGCGGCCGGCATCGCGACCCTCGTCTGGCTCTACATCACCTCCCTGAGCGCCCTGCTCGGTGCGGAATTGAACGGGGTTCTGTTTCGCTCCCGCCAGCAACGCCAGGTCTCCAGCTTCGAATCATCGTCCGTCATATCGGGTCTGTGAAAATTCATGCGGGACTCGGAGCCTGGACGGTGAACGCACGGCCGATGCGAATTCTGTTAACCATCGCCGTGTAAAATGAAACGGTCGCACCCTTAAAACTGCCACCTTCTCCAACCGTACTTCCCTGGAGCATTCATGCCGCTTTCTGAATCCAATCTGAACGACTCTGTCACCCAGCGACGCGCGAAGATTGTTGCCACGCTTGGCCCCGCGTCCAACACCATTGGGGTCTTTCGCGATCTCGTCCGCGCGGGTGTCGACGTCGTCCGCTTGAATTTTTCGCATGGCACGCACGAGGAAAAGCTCGCCCTCATCCAGATGATCCGCAAGGTCAGCCGCGAAGAGCGCAAGCCGCTGTGCATTCTCGGCGATCTCCAGGGGCCCAAGATTCGCACTTCCAAACTTAAGGATCATCAGCCGGTGCTGTTGAAAGCCGGCGGTCGTCTTACCATCACGCCTCGCGAAGTGCCGGGCACCGCCTCGCTCGTCGGCACCACTTTCAAGACGCTGGCTGAAAACGTTGAACAGGGCTCGCGCATTCTGCTCTCCGACGGCCTGATCGAATTGCGCGTTCATGAAGTGGTCGGCGACGACGTGGTCTGCGATATCATCAACGGCGGCATGCTGGGCGAGAACAAGGGCATCAACCTGCCCGGCATCCCGGTGCGCGTTCCCTCCCTGACCGACAAGGACAGCCTGGATCTTGAATTCGCCATCCGCAACGGCGTCGATGCGATCGCTGTGTCCTTCGTCCGCACCGCTGAAGACGTGCGCCTGGTGCGCAATCGCGTTTCCGCCTATGGCGGGGAGACCTGGATCATCGCCAAGCTTGAGAAGCCGCAGGCCATTGAGCATCTCGACTCCATCCTGCAGGTTTCCGACGGCATCATGGTGGCGCGCGGCGACCTGGGCGTGGAAGTGCCGCCCGAGCAGGTGCCGGCGTATCAGAAGCTGATCATTCGTCGCGCCGGCGAGTACCGCAAGCCGGTAATCACCGCAACCCAGATGTTGGAATCGATGATAGAAAACCCCCGGCCCACGCGCGCCGAAGTCTCGGACGTGGCCAATGCCGTCTACGACGGCACCGATGCCGTGATGCTTTCGGGAGAGTCGGCCGTTGGCAAGTACCCGGTAGAGACGGTGGCCATGATGGGACGCATTGTCTTCGAAGCCGAACGCCATATCAAGGAGCGAGCCTTTTCCGAGCCCCATATCCGGGCCACTCACCTGTCCATCGCCGAAACCATCTGCGAAGCCACGGCGCACGCTGCCGACGATCTCGATCTGCGCGGCATTGCGGTTTTCACGGAGTCCGGTTCAACCGCCCGTCAGCTCTCGAAATACCACCCTAGCGTCCCAATCTTTGCCCTGAGCCCCAGCGACGTCACGATTAACCGCCTCAACCTGCTATGGGGAACCGTTCCCATCCGCTGCCCCAAAGTCAATACCACCGAGGCGCTGGTCGATGTGGCGGAAAGCCTCCTCGAACAGGAGGGCTTTGTGCGGCCGCGCGAAGTCATCGCCATCGTTGCGGGGACGCGCACCAAGTCCGGGTCAACCAACTTCCTTCGCCTGCACGTGATGGGGGAGCACAACCTCGAGGGCGTGCGCTTCTTCGCTCCGCACGACGAAGAAACCACCCCGCCGGCGCTGGGCGAGGGCAGTCTCAAGCGGCCGCCCGTCAAGACCGCGAAGCTCCCGCCCCGGCGCAAATAGGTGTGGTGCCCGGCCCGTGTTGAATAGGAACATTCCGTCAGACCTGTTTTTGGGCCCGAGCTAGTCCTTCGATCCGATTGCTGTTGTCGTGCCGATGGCGGCGAAGGCAAGGGGATAGTCAGAGATTCCGGTTAGCGGCGTCATGTCAGCGAACTGAGCGAACGTGACTCCGTGCGGGGCAATGCCACTGAAGTTATAAGTCTGGCCATCGAACGTGAAGTGCTGGCTGGACGAAAGACTTTCGGAAAGATTGTGGAAACCAATCGATCCGATTGCGGGGAACAGGCTCTCGGTTCTCGTGAAGGTGGCGATCAACCGCCCGCTTGAGAACGTGGCCGGCTCGCTCCAGTCGCCGTTCGGGCTGGTGTTGTAGTAGACCTTAAATGTTCCGGCTGAAACAAGACTGAGTGTGATGTTGCCATTGTTTGCCATGGGTGTCAGCGACAACACGTCGGTGCTGAAGGTGAAGTAAGCGGTGGCCTCGCTCGGCGGCCCATTGAACAGCGAACTGGTAATTCCCGTGATGTGGACCAGGTAGCCGACGTACACAGCCTTGCCTGTGCGCGGATTCAGGTAGAGCCTTCCCACATGTTGCCAAACCATTTCAGAAGCAGGGAGCCCTGCCTGGGCGAAGGCAACCGGGGTCAGACGAACGAGGTTGCTGGGAACGAATGCCAGGACGGAGAAGATCATCCCAGCCAAAGCGCCTACTGTGATCCTTTTGAATGTCATATTTGCCTCCTTGAGTTCGGGCCCGTGGATGTCCCGGCGATATGGTGCGAATGACAATGCCGTGGCTCGCCGCGAAGGTCAATTCGCAGGAGATGAGTCCTGGATGAGTTTCTGCTGAGGGCGCTAAGTTGATGTAACTTAAGGCTTCAAGGAATCTGCGGTATAATCCGCGCACCGCAGTTCAGGTCGATCTCAGCGGTCAGAATCGGCTGCCGTGGAGTCCATGACCTCAAGCCTGGTGCACTTTGCCGACTACACTTTCGATCTCGGTACAGGAGAACTGTGCCTCGGAAGTACCTCGCTCAAACTTCAACCTCAACCCGCCAAAGTTTTAGCTGTACTCATCCAGAATGCCGGGCAGGTTGTCACACGTCAGCAACTGGCCAGTGAGGTATGGGGAGCGGACACGTTTGTCGATTATGAGCAAGGGCTGAACTTTGCCATCCGGCAGATCCGCACCGTGCTCGGAGATGATGCCGATCAACCACGATTTCTGGAAACGCTGCCGAGGCGAGGATACCGGTTCATCGCCCCGCTCAGCGACGCAGGGACGCTGGAAGAAGTAGCGGCGCCGGCCAGTGAGCCTGCGCCTCCGGCAGCACGCCCGAGATTCCCATGGCGACTCACCATCTCTTGCCTGGCACTCGGAGTAGGAGCGGCCGCCCTCATTGTTGGATCGAACTGGGACCATCTTCTCCGCCGCTGGAGGCCATGGTTGAGCGGCCACCGAATCGAGTCCCTGGCGGTCCTGCCCCTCCATAACCTTTCGCACGATTCCGAGCAGGAATACTTCAGCGATGGCATGACGGACCAGTTGATCACTGATCTCGCCAAGTTTGGCGGACTCCGGGTCATCTCCCATACTTCGGTTGAGCGATACAAAGGAACAGTGCAACCCCTGCCCGAGATCGCCCGCGAACTAGGTGTCGATGCCGTGGTCGAAGGGACGGTGACGCGCTCCGGTGACAGAGTCCGGATCACCGCCCAGCTCATCGATGCGCGCAGCGACACCCACCTGTGGGCTGAGACCTACCAGCGCGACATGCGGGATGTGCTGGCTCTGCAGGATGAGCTGGCGCGCGACATTGCCGAAGAGGTGCGCTTCAATCTCACCCCGGCAGAGCAGTCGCGAACGGCGATGGCCGGGCCCCTGAATCCGCAAGCATACGACTCCTACCTTCGGGGCCGCCATCTCTGGCAACAAAGAAATGCCGGCGCGATCGCGGGGGCAATCGACTATTTTCAGCAAGCCGTGCGGGAGGACCCATCGTTCGCGCTTGCGTATTCGGGTCTTGCCGACTGCTACTGGGTGGGATGGGGATCGAAGGTAAACATTCCACTCGCCGAGCAGTACGCCCGCAAGGCGGTCTCGCTCCAGCCGGAGCTGGCCGAAGGGCACGTGTCACTAGGAGTAGTCCTTAGCGCTCAACACCACATGGCCGAGGCGGGGAAGGAGTTGCGGCGCGCACTCGACCTGAATCCCAACTACGCCATGGCCCGCCACCTGTACGCCGGCTACCTGTTTAGCCTCGGGCACTTGGAAGACGCTCTGGCACAAAGTGAGCAGGCCCGGCTTCTGGATCCGTTTTCCATTCCGGTGAACAGCATGTTCATGGCGATCCTCATCAGTTCGCGTCAATACGACCGTGCACTGGAGCATGGCCGACGGTTTGCCGAGCAATCCCCCCAATCGCCGGCCCCGCACGACCTGCTGTGGCGTGTCTACCTGATTCAAGGCCGGGTGCCGGAGGCCATCGCAGAAAGAAGGAAGATAGCGGAACTGGTGCAATCTGCCCAGATGATGCGCGACCAGGATGAGGTGGCCGCGGTCTTCACAAAAGGTGGCGTCCGCGCGGCAGCCCTGAAGGCAGCTGACTTCTTGGAGAGAGATGGAGCAGTGGCGCTGGCTCCCTTTGCCTACGGAATTGGGCACGATAGCGCCAAGGTACTGCAGAGTTGGGAGCAGGAAATCCGTGAAGGGGGTAGCATGGCGGTCTACTCGATGAAAACCTCACCTGAATTCGATTTTATGCACGGCGATCCGCGCTACCAGGAAATGCTTCGTCGGCTCGACCTGATGCAGTAGGCCGCACCAGGAATTCCCGTTTTTGATGCGGATGAAAGAGAACCACAAACCTTATTTTTTGCGCATACTGTGAACCAGCCCCACCAGGCCCGCGGGCAATGACAACACCGCTGGCAAGGGAACCGGTATCGCCGTCAGTAGCCCCAAGATCGATGCCTTGATCAGCGCTGTTTCCTTGTCGTCGCCGTACCACCTGCGTTGCGCAAGGTACGAGATATACCCGAGCACCGCACCCGCCCCGATCGAAACCGGGATCAGGGCGCCCGCTGTCACCACGTCGGCGCCAAACAGCATCATGTCCACGACCAGGGTGAGGAACGCGATCCCTGGATGAATGCCGAAGATCTGGCCGAATCCCCGCGCTCTGGCCACATGATGATGCAGCGGCCACGCTTGCGCAGGAGATCCGGATGGCATGTTGGGGTAAGGCATGGCCAGACCAGACTGCATTCCGCAGCCGGGACAGAAGGGGGTCGATTGATCAGCGACAAAGCCGCATCGGGAACACTGCACGATTTCCTCCGGCGTCCGGACCGTCTCTATCGAGCCCAAGCCAGTCTCCAGTTGTTAGATGAATTCTACGCGCGGATGGAAGGATAAAGCACGGAGCGAAACGAGCCGCCCTCGGACAAGCAGTGGCGGCCCGTAAAGCATCGCTAAAGAATCCCTTACAACTTCTGGCCGGTTTCAAACGGGGTAAGTTGCTCGGTAATCTTGGATTTGTCGCCCACCACCACGATGGTCATCGACTGCGGCTTGAGGTATTGCGAGGTCATCTTTTGCACCTCGGCGGGAGAGACGGCATTCACCTTGGCGACGTAGGTCTTCAGATAGTCCTCGCCCAGGCCCAGGGCATCGACGTTTTGCAACTGCGAAATGAGGGCGCCGCGGCTCGAGTTGCGCAGAATGAAAAGGCCCGAAAGGTAGTTCTGGATGCCCTTCAACTCTGTGGCGGTTGGCGGCTCACCGGCAAGGCGGTTGACTTCGGCCACGATCTCCTTAAGCGAGGCGCCGGTGAATTTGGTGGTCACATCGGCGTTCTCGGCCCAGTAAGAGTCGCGGTAGCGATTGGAAATCTGGCCGAACGGAGAGTACGTGTACCCTTTCTGCTCGCGGATATTGGCCGTGATCCGCGAATTGAAGGAGCCGCCCAGCAGGGCATTGGTCACCTGCAGCGGGATCGCATCCGGGCTGTTGGCCGGAGCCACCGGCAATCCGACGATGATGGTCGACTGGGGCGCGCCCGACCGATCGGTGACATCGAGCACGCGCTGCGGATTGGGCGTGGGTACGTTCTCGGCGCGTGCAGGGCCGGTCTTGTTCCAGCCTCCCAGGCTGTCGGCGACGGCCTTCTTCACTGCAGGCACATCAAAACGTCCGGCTACATAGATGTGCGTGCGGCTGGGGTTGAAGTTTGAAGAGACATAACCTTTCACATCCTGGATCGTGATCTTCTTCACGTCCGCTTCCGAAGGGAGAACCACGCTGTATGGATGATCGCCGTACAGGATTTTCCGGAACCGCATCAGCGCGACAGTCTGAGGCTGTGATGTGCCCAGGGCAATCTGGCGGAGCTTGTCGTTTTTGAGGCGGTCCAGTTCAGATTCCGGCAGCCGCGGGCGGGCGACCACGTCGCCCAGGAGACGCACGGCATCGGGCCCGAATTCGGAGAGGACGTCGAGTTCAGCGATGGTGCGGTTATAAGAAGAGGTCACGGTGAGCGTGCTGCCCATGCGGGCCGCCTGGTCGGCGAGCTCGCTCGACGTCAGCTTCTCTGTTCCCTCCTTCATCAAATCTGCGGTGAGGTCGGCTACGCCCTGGTGACTGCTGCCTTCATCGGCGCTTCCCGCGACCACGGCGACGTCAACGGTCACTTTGGGAATGATCCCGTAGGGAACCAGGGTGACGGTCAGGCCGTTGGGCAGTTTGTACGTTTCGTGCGCGGGAACGGTGAAAGCCTTGGCCGGCCCGCCTTCGGGGGGAGTCTGCTTCTGGGCCGAGGCATGCACACCGGCGAACAGACTCGACATCATCGCCAGCAGGGCCGCTTTCGAAATCATTTTCTTCATGATCATCCTCTCCTACTGGTTCTTCGCCGGCGTGGCGGATTCTTTCGGCTTCGGCTGCAATTCGATGACAGTTCGATTGCCCGGGCGCAGGTATTCCTGTGCCGTTTTCTGAATCAGTTCGGGAGACACCTGCTCGAACTTCAATTCCAGGCCGTTCACGCGCGCCGGGTCGTCATCGAAGAGCGCGAAGCTGGCCAGCATGTCCATCAGGCCGAATCCGCCGAACTGGCCCATCTGGTCATACATGCTTGAGAGCAGCTTCACCTTGGAGCGTTCGAGCAACTGCGGGTCCACTGGCTTTTCGCGGAGCGGGTCAATGGCCGCATCCATGGCCTTCAGCACGTCGTCAGGCTTGGTGGCGGGATCGTAGCGCACATCGGCGAACAGAAGCATGGGGCCGCTGTAGTTGAACATGTTGCCAAGCGGGTTGATGCCGCCTTCCACGCTGTCGGTCATGCCCCGCTTCTGCGCCAGTTCCTTGTAAAGCAGCGCATCGTTTCCCTCGATGAGCATCTGCTCGATCAGGCCCATGGCGTAGTATTCCGGCGTATTGCGGTCCGGCATGTGATAGCCGATGGCGAGCGCGGGGCGCGGGGCCAGGGGATCGGTTTTTGTGATTCGCTTCTCCGTCTCCTGGCGCGGCTCGGACAGGTCCGGCTGGGGAGGAACCTCCGCCGCCTTGATGGGACCGAAATACTTCTCGACGAATTTTTTGGCTTCCGCGTTGTCGAAATCCCCGACGATCGCCAGCGCCGCGTTGTTGGGCGCGTAGTAGGTGGAGAAGAATTTCTTCACCTCGTCGAGTTTGGCCGCTTCGATGTCGGTCAGGTCGCCGTAGAAATTGTGGGCGTTGTACCAGTTTGAATTGGCCGCCATGGGCAGATCGATCCACGGAAACCCGCCGTACGGCGCGTTCAGCACGTTGACCTTCACTTCGTTGCCGACCACGCCCTGCTGGTTCTTCAGGTTGTCGTCGGTTACGGCCAGGCCGCTCATGCGGTCGGCTTCGGCCCACACCGCGGTCTCCAGTTTGTTCGAGGGAAGCACTTCGAAATAGTTCGTGAAATCGAATCGTGTCGAACCGTTGAGAATCCCGCCGTTGCTCTGCACGAGCTTGATGAATTCCATCTTGCCCAGGTTCGCCGAGCCCTGAAACATCATGTGCTCGAAGAGGTGGGCGAAGCCGGTGCGATCCCGAGGCTCGACGCGAAACCCGATGCGATAGTAGACCCCAATGCAGACCGTCGGGGCGGTGTGATCCGGCGAGAGCACCACCCGCAGTCCGTTGGGCAGCTTGTAGTACTCCACCGGCACCTGGAACTTGGCGGCCTCTGCGTTGCCGGTACACTGCATTCCTGCTGCGAGCGCCAGGATCAGGCCCCAGGTCCTGATCCGCACTCGTCCTGATGCGTTGCTTCCCATTGGTCCTCCTGTCACAGCAGTTGTCGCACGAACGCGCTGTCTGGCAAATGGAAATGTGACGACCGTGAGTCTTTCGCCGCGGAATGAAGGTCTTCCCGGAGGGCAGGGAGTGAAATGCCCTCACTCCCTGTTTGCCTCATCTCCCGATATCCGCGTGCTGCTACTTCGCCGCCAGCTGCCGCAGCACGTACTGCAGAATGCCTCCATGCTGGAAGTACTCGATCTCCTGCGGCGTATCGATGCGCACCCTGGCCTGGAATTGCTTCTTGCTCCCGTCCGCAGCCGTGACGTCCAGCGTGCGACCGCCCGCAAATTTCGACCCCAGCAGCGAACTCAGTCCCGGAAAATCGAATATCTCCTCGCCCGTCAACCCCAGCGATTCGGCGCTCTGGCCCTCTGCGAATTGCAGAGGAAGAATCCCCATGCCCACCAGGTTGGAGCGATGAATCCGCTCGAAGCTTTCCGCGATCACCACGCGAACGCCCAGCAGATTCGGTCCCTTCGCGGCCCAGTCCCGCGACGACCCTGACCCGTACTCCTTGCCGGCGAGAATCACGAGCGGCACTCCCCGCTCGGCATACTTCACGCTGGCATCGTAAATCGACATCTGTTCCCCTTCGGGCAGCAGGCGGGTCACTCCTCCCTCTGTGCCGGGCGCGAGTTTGTTGCGCAGGCGAACATTCGCGAACGTGCCCCGCACCATCACCTCGTGATTGCCGCGACGCGAGCCGTAGCTGTTGAAGTCCGTCGGCTTCACGCCGTGCTCCGACAGATATTTTCCCGCCGGCCCGCTGGCTTTGATCGATCCGGCCGGTGATATGTGGTCGGTAGTGACGGAATCACCCAGGACCGCCAGTACGCGCGCGCCGAAGATGTCCTTGATCGGAGCCGGAATCTTCTGGATGCCATCGAAGTACGGCGCCTTGCGGATGTACGTCGAGTCCGGCTCCCACTGGTAAACATCGCCGGTCGGAAAGCTCAGCCCCTGCCAGCTGGCGTCCCCGTTCGAGACGGTGGCGTACTCCTTTCTGAAGCTCTCGCTGCTCAGGCCTTTCTCGATGGCATCGGCAACTTCCTGCTGCGTCGGCCAGATGTCGCGGAGGTATACCGGCTTGCCCTTCTCATCTACGCCCAGGGGATCGGTCTCGAAATTATGGCCGATCTTTCCCGCCAACGCATAAGCCACCACCAGGGGCGGACTCATCAGATAATTGGCGCGAACGTCGACATTCACGCGGCCTTCGAAATTGCGGTTGCCGCTCAATACGCTGACCGCAACCAGCCCGTGCTCATCGATGCTCTTCGAAACGTCGCTCGGCAGCGGTCCCGAATTGCCGATGCAAGTCGTGCAACCATACCCCACCACGTTGAAGCGCAATTTTTCGAGATAGGGCAGGAGTCCCGACTTCCGGTAGTAGTCCGTAACCACGCGCGAGCCCGGAGCCAGCGATGTCTTCACCCACGGCGGAACACACAGGCCTTTTTCGACTGCCTTTTTCGCGAGGATACCCGCCGCCACCATGACCGAGGGATTCGATGTATTGGTGCAGCTTGTGATGGCTGCGATCACCACCGATCCATGGTCGAGATACTTGTCGGGGTCGATATTGAAGCGCTCTTTCACCGTGGTGGTCACGCGCAGTGGAGCGTTGGCAGAAGAAGTAGCCGGTCCTTCGTTGTCTTCCGCCCCAATGGCCAATGCGATGTCTGCCACCGAGCGCCGCTCCCACGCGGCTGCCGTGCGCGTGCCCAGAGGCTTGGCGGTGGGCGCAAGCAGGCTGGGAAGTTGCTGCGCAAAGCTCACTGCCGCATCTTTCAGCAGCACCCGGTCCTGCGGACGCTTCGGCCCGGCCACACTCGGTTCCACTGCGCCAAGATCCAGCTCCAGCGTTTGCGTGTACTCCGCTTCCGCCGCGCCTGTCGTGTGAAACAATCCCTGCTCCCTGTAATAGGCCTCGACCAGCGCGATCTGTTCTTCGCTGCGCCCGGTGAGGCGCAGGTAGCGCAGCGTCTCCGCATCGACCGGGAAGATGCCGCAGGTGGCGCCGTATTCGGGAGCCATGTTGCTGATGGTGGCGCGATCGGCCAGCGGCAACTCCGCGATGCCCGGCCCGTAGAACTCCACGAACTTGCCCACCACCCCGAGCTTGCGCAGGGCCTGCGTCACGGTCAGAACAAGGTCCGTGGCGGTCGCGCCCTCGCGCAGTTTGCCGGTGAGCTTGTAGCCCACCACCTGCGGTACAAGCATGGAAACGGCCTGGCCCAGCATCGCGGCCTCAGCTTCGATGCCGCCCACGCCCCAGCCCAGCACGCCCAGGCCGTTGATCATGGTGGTGTGCGAATCGGTCCCCACCAGCGTGTCGGGATACGCAACCTGCTCGCCATCGATCGCGGTTGTGAACACAACGCGGGCCAGGTACTCAAGATTCACCTGGTGGCAGATCCCCATGCCTGGCGGCACCGCCGAGAAGTTGCGAAACGCCGTCTGCCCCCACTTCAGAAACGCATAGCGCTCGCGGTTGCGCTGGAATTCGAGCAGCGAGTTCGCCTCGTATGCCTGGGGCGTCCCGAACTCATCCACCTGCACCGAGTGATCGATCACCAGTTCCGCCGGAACCAGCGGATTGACGCGTTCCGGATCGCCGCCCAGCGTCTTGATGGCATCGCGCATCGCGGCCAGGTCGACGATCGCAGGCACGCCGGTGAAATCCTGCATCAGCACTCGCGCCGGCATGTAGGCAATTTCGCGGCTCGGCTCAGCCTTGGCGTCCCATTTGGCCAGGAATTCGATGTCCCCCGCCGTCACGTTCACGCCGTCCTCGCGGCGGAGCAGGTTTTCAAGCAGAATCTTCAGGCTGAAGGGAAGGCGCCGGAGGTTGAAGCCTTTGGTCTCGAGCGCCGGCAAGCGGTAAATGGTATACGAACGATTTCCGGAGGAAAGCGTCGACTTGCTCGCAAAGCTATTCATAAGGGAACCTTTCTATCCGCACGCAAGGCGGATCAAATGATGCGCTTTCGGGCACTGGGTGCCCCAGTCTCGACTCTGAGACCTGGGATCCTGCAGGATTTCGTCGGAAAATAGATTACTCAGCAGGAGGGGCGCCGTCCACGGTCGGGACGTCCGCGTAGGAACCGCTTGAGCAGCGGCGCGTGAGTATGCTTTGGGCGAAAGCTCATGATTTCCGCAACGATTTTATCGCGTGAGCCGTACGCGTGGGAATGGGGTTGAATGGGCAGATCCAGGCACGCGGTCTCTCAGAGAGAGGTCAACTGGCTGTAGATGTCGGGCAGGATCACATACAGGGGCGTTCCCTTGACTTCAAGACGCGAAGATTCGACCCAGTCCGCCCCGGAACACATGCGGCCCGAGCGCGTCTTCGGGTCGATGATCCAAACCGTCTCAACGCCCATCACTCGATAATCCTGAGCACGCTCCTGGGTGTCGGAGTAGGAATCGTCGGGAGAGAGTATCTCAATCACCAGTGCGGGGGGATCGGCAATTATGTCTGGCTGAGGCCCAAGTGGAAGCAGAGCAACATCTGGAATTCTGACTCGAGTCGGCGACACCTGAACGCGCTGCTCGGTGACGACTTGGACCCCCCAATCCTTTTCGTGCTGATTAAACCACGCAGCCAGCAATGCCTGCACCCGGGCGTGCTCGTACTTACCCACGTTCCGCTCCCTGACTTCCCCATCCACGTACTCACGGTCCGGCCGGAAGCTGCTTCCGAGGTATTCATGCAACGGGATGTGCAAAGCCGTAGCCATACTTATTCGAATCCTAGCATGGGTGGAGTTTCGTGGTTGGGTCGACTCTCCACAGTGGTGCTTTGTCTTAAAATCAGGCCCCATGAGCCTTCGGACGTTCATGCGTGCGTTATGGATGTTGATCGCCGGTATCCAGCTGACTGGAACCGTCGCTCTCGGCCAGTCGAATCAGTCAGCCGCTGCGGCGCCCCCGCCCCCCGCCTGGCCCACAAAGGACGGCATCGTCAACCTCCCCGACTTCCGCTTCGGCACCGGCGAAACCCTGCCTCAGCTCAAGCTGCACTACATCACGCTCGGCGCTCCGCATCGCAACGCCGCAGGCCACGTCGATAACGCCGTCCTCCTGTTGCACGGCACCGGCGGCAATGCCCATTCGCTCATGAACCCGCTGTTCTCGAATGTGCTGTTTGTGCCCGGCGGCGTCCTCGATATTCAGAAGTACTTCCTCATCCTGCCCGACGACATCGGCCACGGCGAAAGCTCGAAGCCCTCTGACGGCCTTCACGCGCACTTCCCCGCCTACGACTATGACGACATGGTGCGCGCCCAGCGCATGATGCTCGACGAGATGAAGATCGATCACCTGCGCCTGATCCTTGGCACTTCGATGGGCTGCATGCAGAGCTTCGTCTGGGGCGAAACCTATCCCGGCTTCATGGATGCACTCGCGCCCTTCGCCTGCCTTCCGGTGCAGATCGCGGGGCGCAACCGCATGATGAGGTATATGGCTATCGAGGCCATCAAGCAAGACCCGGCATGGATGAATGGCGAGTACAAGACCGAGCCGGTGCAAGGCCTGCGCACAGCCAACGAAATTCTGCTCATCATGGGTTCGAGCCCGCTCCAGATGCAAAAGCAGGCGCCCACGCGCGAGCAGGCGGAGCAGTTCGTCGACCATTACCTCGAACGGACGATGGCCTCAACCGACGCCAACAACATGCTTTTCTATTTGAATGCGAGCCGCAACTACGATCCCAGCCCGCGCCTCGAAACCATCACCGCGCCTGTACTCTGGATCAACTCGGCCGACGACTTCATCAATCCGCCGGAACTCGGCATTGCCGAGACGATGGTGAAGCGCATTCCGCATGGACGCTTCATTCTGCTGCCCATCTCCGATGCCACGCGCGGGCATGGAACGCACACGGTTGCGGCAATCTGGAAGGATGATCTGGCTGGATTCATGCGCCAGACTGAACCCGCGCCCTGATTACCCACCACCGCGGCTGGCCAATCGAACCGTGCACGGCCCTCAACATCCCGGGCACGGCCCGAATGGCTTCCTCACCGGCAACAGCAGCGAAGCCGGGGAGCCTGCCTCCGGTTGGCCTTCGTTCAAGGTCGGCGCTTCCCTGGCGCCGCCTCATTTCCGAACGTAAGGCTACCGAAGTTTTGCTTCCGTCGTTTCGCGCCGGCGGTCTTCGGACAACATCCCTTTCTCGTCAAACCGAGGCATGATTCTTTGGGGATCTCTCGATTGCCCGGAGTGGTAGTGCCCTGTGAAGCTGGGGAATGAAGAGCCAAAATTTGGCTTGCCCTGCAGGAAAACCATCCCTCCGCAGGACGTTATTGACGCGGTCGGATTCGATCACGCGGTTATCCGACTTGACGGCCATGGGAACCGGTCTGGCTTCGGCCGTGCATCGTGGGTTGTCCAGACGGCCCATTTGGCCAGCGGTGATGACGACTGCTGCCATGGCAACATAATTAAAAAAAGGCCGAGAAGCTCCCCGCAAAGAGATCCGCATACGAGACTCCGATCAAGACGGATGCGACGGGGTTTTTGGCAACCGAAAGCTACCCCGTCAGGTCCGGATTATAAATTTGCCCTCACTCTAAAAAACGGCGGTGACAATCGAATGACAAAGTCTAGACAAGTGGCATCAATTCCCTGCGCGTGCTGACATTCCGTTCCCGCCCCGATCATCAGTCACCCAGTCTCAGCGAGCGGCATGACCGGCCTCACGGGCTCCTATACTGGAAAGGAGAGGACATCCGCGTTGAGGTTCACCCGAAGTTGAGTTACCGGCGAGGTCTCGGAGGTCTGTACATCCGGCTTTGGGCATGGGTGCTGCGCCGCCTGCCCAATGAACCACAGAGGATGCTGGCGCTCACCATCGTTGCCGGGGGAATGTGCGGGCTGGCGGCGGTGGCCTTCCACATAAGCATCGGCTGGCTGGAATCTTTGCTGATCGACCGGGCAAATGCCGCGCCCGGCCATGCCTGGATCTTCTGGACCATCTTGTCGCCGACCCTTGGCGGTCTGGTTGTTGGCCTTGGACTTACCTATTGGGTGCCGGCCGCGGCAGGCAGCGGAATTCCCCAGGTAAAAGTTGCGTATGCGCTGCGATACGGGCTTGTGTCGGTGCGGGAGACGATCGGCAAGTTCGTCTTATGCGCCGTGCAGATCGGGTCAGGCGCTTCGCTCGGCCTCGAAGGCCCCACGGTTCAGATTTGCGCCGGAGTAAGCAGCCTGCTGGCCGGCGCGGCCCGGCTGAGCCCGCAAAACCGAAGGCGCATGACGTCCGTGGGCATGGCTGCCGGAATTGCGGCCGCCTTCAATGCACCCATTGCGGCCATCACCTTCACCATCGAAGAACTGGTTGGCGACCTCGACCAGACCATGCTCACCGGCGTCATCGTGGCAGCCGCGCTGGCCGCGGTCGTGGAACATTCGATTCTGGGCACCAACCCCGTCTTTCGCGTACCGCGCCTTTCTGTGCCGATGAAGGCATCGTCGCTGGTCTGGTATGCCTTGCTGGGCGTGCTGGCGGCGGTTGTCTCGGTCGCGTTTACTGATTCGCTCCTGTTTCTTAGAGCGCGGTTCAAACAGTTCACTGCCCTGCCGAAGTGGGTGCATCCGGCTATTGGCGGCCTGGCCACAGGTGCATTAGCCGTGGTCGGTCTCGAACTCTTCCACATGAATGGAATCGCCGGCGATCCCTACAAGACCCTTTCCCTGGCGCTAACCGGGACTTTGCCGGTCACGATGATGGCGGCCTTTTGTGTCCTCAAACTGGCCGCGACCGTGTGTTCGTACGCCAGCGGTGGTTCTGGCGGCATCTTTGCGCCGTCGCTCTTTATGGGAGGAATGCTGGGCGGCGCCGTCGGCTATATCGACGTCACGGTCTTCCATCATTCAACCGACGCCATCGGTGCATTCGCGGTGGTGGGGATGGGCGCAGTCTTTGCCGGCATTGTGCGCGCGCCCATGACGTCGATTCTTATCGTGTTCGAGATGACCGGCGGCTACGGGCTGGTGCTGCCGATGATGATCGCCAACATGAGCGCGTTCGCTCTGGCGCGTTATTGGCGCAGCGTGCCGATCTACGAGGCTCTCCTAGCCCAGGACGGAATCTCGCTTCCCCACGGAAGCAACCCTGCCGGACCAACCGGGAAAGCGATCAACATCCCGGGAGCCACCGGAAACGCGACGGCGTAAGGAAGCTGCCAACTTCCAACTCAGGTTTCGCGGCGCAAAGTATTGCGCCCACAAGTCCAACCGTTTTCACATTCCGGACAATGCGGGCAAATTAACCAGGTCGTAACCTGCCATTGAGCGGGCGTTCAGCACTTGTTTGCAGACTTGTTAAAACGATTCCGCAATGGGACCGTTTGGAGGCCTCCTGATGCAGCAAGCCATTCGTTTGCGCAATCTGCTGATGTCTGTAGCGCTTTTCATATGTTTATTGACCATACTCGTTGCCCAAACCACAAAAGCCACCCTCCGCGTCGCGGTAAGGGACGCCGGCGGTGCGGTTCTCCAGGGCGCCAAGATTCAACTTGAACCAGCGGTCCAACCGGCGTCTTCCGATGTTCAGGGCGCTTTTCTCTTTCTCAACCTTGTTCCCGGTACTTACAAAGTCGTCATCTCGTTTGTCGGCTTTGACGACTTCACCACCAGCGTGGATTTAAAGGCGGGAGACGATACGCACATCGAAGCGACACTCAAAGTCGCAGCCAACAAGCAGGAAGTCCAGGTTTACGCCGGGCGCGAATACGGAGACGCCGAGGCCATCAATCGCACTCTTGCGGCCGAAAACATCCTCCAGGTTCTGCCAGCGAACGTGATCACTTCCCTGCCCAACGCCAACATCGCAGACGCGCTCGGCCGCATGCCGTCGGTCACCATCGAGCGCGACGAGGGCGAGGGCAAGTACGTGCAGATTCGGGGCACCGAGCCGCGGTTGAGCAATACGATGGTGGACGGCGTGACCATTGCGTCCCCCGAATCAGGCGTGCGTCAGATCAAGCTCGATACCATCGCTTCCGACCTCGTCGATTCCGTCGAAATCAACAAGACCCTGCAGGCCAACATCGACGGCGACGGGATCGGCGGCTCGGTCAACCTGGTCACCAAGACTGCCGGCGGTCCGACCAGCGTCATGCTCTACGGCCTCGGAGGTTACACTCCGATCATCGGCGGCCGCGGGGTCATCGATACCGGCGGAACCATCGGGCGCCGCTTTCTCGCCAACAAGAAACTGGGCGTGCTGGTGGGCGGGACCTACGATTACAACGGCCGCGGCATTAACGACCTCGAGCCGGTGCCGACCGCGGGCGATGCGACTCCCCATTACGACAGCCAGGACTTCCGCGACTACGTCTACAACCGAACCCGCTGGGGCACAGCCGGCAGCGTCGATTACCAGCTCAACCCGGGATCGAATATCGCCTTCCGCGCCCTGTTCTCGACGTTCCGCAACTGGGGCAACAAGTGGGTCTACACGCTCGTCGACGGCGATGTCCCGCAGTACGGCCAGGACTGGCGCCGCCCCAACATGGCGATCCTGAGCGGGTCGCTGCAGGGCCGGCACAACTTCAACTCCAACTCGATCATATGGAACCTGGCCGCGGGCCGGTCGCGCTCTTTGAGTGGAAGCGGTGGCGCTAATTTCCAGTGGATGGGCGATCCCGACATCAATTGCGTGAATGATCAGAGCCGGTCAGTCAGCGTCTACCGTCCGGGATGGGGCACCGGCTGCTTTGGCACCGGCGCAGACAACGCCTTCGATCGCAACAATTACGGGTTTAACGAATTCGACTATCCGACCTTTGGTCAAAGCGCCCAGGTCAACCTGATGGCGTCCGGTTCCTATGCCCGGACGTATCATTTCGGTTCGCACTTCGGCACCTTCGAACTGGGAGCCAAGATCCGCAACGCGCACAAATACGACAATACCTACAATTCATCGTGGTTTGCGCCCCAGGATGCAGACGGAAACTACATCCCAATCCCCATCGCGCAGCACCCGGAATGGTATGGCTCCTTCACCGATCCGCAATACTACGACAAGACCTATGGCCCCTACCCGGCGATCACCGACTGGGGCAAGTTGAAGGGCTGGGTGCAAAGCAACGAGGACCAGCTCGTCTTCAGCGGCGGACCGGGGCCCAATTCCAATAACTACGACTTGACCGAAACCATTCCCGCTGGGTACATCATGAACACCATCGAGCTCACCCCCAAGATTCGCCTGGTCGCGGGTCTGCGCATCGAGCATACCAACGTCGACACGACCAGCTTCGACGAAACCACCAACGCACTCGACTTCAAGGGGGGCGGCGACTACATCAACTGGCTTCCCAGCGCCTCTTTGCGATTTGGGCTGGACCATCAATCCGACCTGCGCCTGGTATATGGACGCGGCCTGGCGCGCCCCGATCCTCAGGACCTCGCCGCGGCCGTCGGCCAGCCGACTCTGAACCAGGTGCCCGTAACGATCAGCATTGGGAACCCCGCCCTCAAGGCCGAGCTAGCTAACGACTACGATGTCCTTTACGAACGCAATCTGAATCCGCTGGGCCTCATACAGGCCGGCTACTTCTACAAAGACCTTACCCTGCCCATCGTGACCGAGCAGTTCTACTCCACCGCCCCGTATCCACACGTCCCCCCGGGCACCAATGTTCTGGTCTCTCAGCCCATCAATGCGGGCAGCGGCTACGTGCAGGGTGTCGAATTCGCGTTCCAGCAGAGGTTGTCGTATCTGCCTGGAGTGCTTGGCGGCTCGGGCATCTCCGCCAACTACAGCTACACCACGTCGAAAGCACGCGACCTGCCCAACCGCTCCGATCAGCCGGCGCTGCAACGCCAGGCGCCCAACAGCTGGAACATCGGCCCCACCTACGACACGAAAAAGTTCTCAATGCGCGTAGGCATGAGCTTCGACGATCGCATGATCTACCAGTACAACTGGGTGGATGGCGCGGACTCAGTCGGAATCCACGGCCCCTCGGGCGACGTTTACCTCTATCCGCATTTTCAGTTCGACACCCAGGCCAGTTACAACATTCCCTGGGGAATGCAGATCTACGCTTACGGCCTCAACCTCAACAACGAGGTATTCGGCTTTTACCAGGGCAGCGGGCAGTACATGGTTCAGCGCGAATATTACCACCCCACGTATGCTGCGGGCCTCCGCTGGACAATGAGCCGCGAACGGTAAACAGCTTCGGTAACCGGGCCGCTCCTGCTCCGGGAGCGCCTCTTTGTCGCCGGCGAAATCATTGCCAGGGATAGAGATCTGGCGCCCCCATGCTACAATTCCGCTACCCACGGAGGCGCCGGATGTTCAACTCCAACATCATCGATGTTGCCATCGGCCTTGTGTTTATCTTTCTGCTGTTGAGCCTGATCTGCTCGGCGGCCCACGAAATCATCGAGGCGTTTCTGAAGGCGCGGGCCGCCAACCTGGAACGCGGTATCCAGGAACTCGCCGGAAACAATTCGGAGGAGTTCGTGACCAAACTATATGACCACGGACTGATCAACTCGCTGTACAGGGGAAAATACGCACCGGTGGCGAAAGGATTCTTCAGGCGGACGTTCCAGCGTTATGTGCACGGACCGGATCTGCCGTCGTATATTCCTTCGAAGAATTTCGCACTGGCGTTGATCGATTTGAAAAATACGGGAACTGAGCTCCCTCAGAACATCAAGGATGCACTGCAGGCGTTCGAGCACGTGGCGGGGCAAAATGTTGCACAGCTTCAGCAGCACATCGAGGAATGGTACAACAGCTCGATGGACCGGGTTTCCGGCTGGTACAAGCGCCGCAGTCAATGGATCGTCCTGGTGCTGGGGCTGGTTGCCGCCATCGCCGTGAATGCGGATTGCATCGCTATCGCGAAGCGGCTATCGACAGACTCCAACTTGAGGCAGTCGGTCGAACACATGGCGGAGGGCGCGGCGAATACAAATCCGGCCAACGACACGCGTACGCCGATCGATCGGATCAAGGACGATCTCGCCAAACTGGATGGGATCGGGCTTCCCCTGGGGCGGAATTATTCCTTCAGAAACCCAGGCGACTTGTGGACCGCCACCAGGGCTCACTGGGCTGGCTGGCTCATCACTGCATTGGCTATATCGCTGGGCGCACCGTTCTGGTTCGACATGTTGAACAAGATCATGATCGTGCGTTCAACCGTCAAACCCAGCGAGAAGAGCGGGGACGAAGCATCGAAGGACGCGAAGAAGACACCGGCGCCGCCCACTGTCCCCGACGCTCAAAATCCGGCTCCTGACCAGCCGGACGGCAACTGACGCGGGGAACTGGCGTCAGGGCGGGGTCGAGTTGGAGCACAGAGTCACGTTCAAGGTGAGGTGCGGAATGAAGGGCGCTTCGTCTTAGTCTGTGACAACGACTTTTGCCCAGCCATGCCCCCCGACCTCGATCACTCTGACGGATTTCCCCGCCTCCACCGAGCCCGATTGCCTGCTCTTTTTGTCGTCAACAACATGCAGGGACATCGACTTTGTCATTGCAAAGGTTTTGCCTGCCTCGGGCTCGCCGTCCTTTCCGAGGTGAACCCACCCGCCCGGAGCGGACACATGCAAAGTCACCGTGTCGCCGGGATTTACGTTGGTTCCCGGGGGAGGCTCACTTTCGATTACAGAGTCCTGTTCGGCGTCCAGATTCCACTCTTTGACCACCACCGCCTTCAGGTTCGCGGCCACAACCTTCGCTTCGGCGTCCTCCCTCTGCATCTTCGAGATTTCCGGGACAGTGACTTCCGGGACCGTGACATCGGGGGCAGCGTCTTCGGGGACAGTGGTCGCGGGGACGGTGGTTCCGGCAACGGCGGTTGCAGCGACGGTGGTTGCCGGGACCGTGGTTGCGGCGACAGTGCTTGCCGCGACGGTGGTTGCAGGGACGGTGGTTGCAGGGACGGTGGTTGGGGCGATGGTAGATGCGGCGACGGTGTCCGTTGTTTTTTTCCGCATGGAAATATAGCCGGTCAGGGTGAGGACGGCCAGCATCGAGACCCCTGCGGCGCCGATGATTGCCCGGCGCATTTGTTTCCCGCGGAGAGCGCTGGACTTTGGAGGGTCGCCGGCAGGAGCAACAGGAGCGCCCGCGTTGCCGGCATTCGATCCGGTTGCGGCGTGGGTGTCGGCCGTCGTCGTTGGAGTCGGCTTGTCCGGGGCGGCAGGAGGCTGGGCAGCTGTGCCGGCCGCCGCGAATCTGGAGTCGAACGGTGGAGACGGCGGCTGCCGGCCGATCGACACTTGATACGGATTAGTTCGGGGCATCAGCCCCAGCCTTTTGAACATTTCCTTGACGTCGGACACCCATCGGGTGTGGCTAATCTCGAAGCCGTGACGGTACGCCAGGTCCTGGAGGTCCGGCGGCAAACGATCCAGTCCCGGCATGTTGGCGCCCTGTAGCAGCACCGGGGTGACTGCGATGTTTCGTTTCAGCGCGGCGGCGATTTCCTGGCGCACGAAATCCGCGGGGTTCTCCAGGCGGCGGTTTCCCGCGGAGTCCTTTGCCTCAAGCCAGTTGGGGCCGATCAGCACGAGCACGATATCGCAGGCCTGGAGCCTTTCCTGAAGAACCTGCCGGAAATCCCGACCCAGGGCAATACTGTCAACGTCCATGAACACCGAGTCTCTGCCGATCAGGTCCCCAAGTTGAATCGACAAGGCCCTGGCCTGGCCCTCGGAATCTTCCCTCCGGTAACTGATAAATACGGCGCCCGCGCCCATTTTTCCTACCTCCGTGCGCACGCTCGGATTCTCGTCGCCGTGTCTGCGAGGTTTGCGCAGCAAGCAAAGCTTTGCCAATCTGGCTCTGCACTCATTCAGGCGTAATCCCGAGTCTGAATGGGCCGTATGGCCCCACCGCGGGCATTAATTCTTATCCAAGACTGCCAGCCACTTTCGTATGGCCTGCTGCAGCTTTGTTTTCTTTGATCGCACCTCATCCATGTTTGAAAACAGCGCCAGCCGCCGGCCGTCGGCATAGTCGCCCTCAAGGAATCCCGACCCATCGTCGACTTTGGCGCCGCTCGGGAACACGAGCCGGATACAGTCCTTCTTGAAAAGATTGAATACGACAATGTACCGCTTGTACTCCTTGGGATTGGAGGGCGCCATTTCACCCGCGTAGAAGAACGTCGGCGCATTCCATTTGATCTCCTCGCCAATCTCGGAATCGGTCTTCAGAATGATCTGCCGAAGAGCCTCTACGACCTCCGCGAGAGGATGCTTGAGATCGTGCATGTACGCTTCGACCTTTTCGGGTTCCGAGAGCTTGGTCGAAGAACTCTGTTTTGTCTTCATTCGGTCCCCTTCCTGGCGTAAGAGCTATCGATTAACCCTGAGGTTTTTGCAATTCCCTGATCTTGCCTCCGGCCCAGGCAGTCGGCAGCGCCAACACCACCAGAGCCAGGGGATACCAGTGCGGACCGAGCCCTTGATTCCATGTCGCCGCGGCCCCGATCGCTGCAAGCACCATTCCGATCGCGCCGCCCACCAGTGCATGTTCAAGTGGATGGTGCGGCGCGAGTCGCGCGACCACATAGGAACTGATGATCGCAATCAAAGTCCGGTACACCGTTGCCAGCAGTGATTGTGCGTCCGTCATTGGCACCCCCAGCGGGGGCAGAATGGCCGCGGCGCGCAGCGCGACATCCATACCAAGCGACAGCGCAACATTCACAATGAACCCTGCAATTAACGCGCCGGCGCTTTGGACAATCTTTCGGGAACCACTCGTCCCCTCGGCGATCTCGATGGTCATGTCTTTGCTTCTCCTTTCGCTTCGATCGATTCCAGCAAGTTGGCGAGCCTGTCATAGCCGAAGGCAACGCCGTGCTCCATTCCAGTCCCCAACGCCATTTCTCGCGCCGCCGCCGAGCCATACCGGATCGTCTGCGTAAGCACCGTCAATCCGTTGTGCTCCTCCAACTCGATCGTGCCCACTGCTTCGCCCGGATACCACGGCACATCGAACTGCTCCGTCGCGACGATTCGCTCTGGCCTCACGAACTCGAGGCATACGCCCCGCATCCCCATCTCGGTTCCATCCGCGTCCCGCCACACGTAGCGGAACGAGTCGCCTGCCCTGATCGCCACCTCGCAGATGGCGAGGGTCCCGCCCGGTTTTCCGTAGAACCATTGTTTGAGCAGTTCGGGACGGACGAATGCGTCGAAAACCAGGTCCCGCCGGGCTGCAAATGCCCGCTTCATCACGATTTCGCGATCTCCCGCCATCGCGAAGTGCAGCGTTCCCGGATTCCGGTACCCCTTGAGCCATGCCTTGGCGTCTTCCAGCGGCTTGCGAACGAGGCTTCTCGGCCGGCGCTGCGCATCCCTCCCGCACGAGATCAGCCCGGCACGCTCCAGTACTTTCAAGTGCTTCGAGATCGTGGGCTGGCTCAATTTGAAAGGCGTCGCCAGTTCGCTCACAGTTGCATCTCCCAGTGCGAGCCGCTCGAGTATCGCCCTCCGCGTGGCGTCGGCGAGCGCCGCAAAAGTCGTATCCAAAGGAACGTTTGTGAATTGTCTATAGCTACTCATCAATATAGCTATATAGCTATATAAGACTTCGACACATCTGTCAAATCCTGGGCCAAAAATGGCGAACCGCAACTTGACGCTTGTATATATCAGATAGATAATTTGTATATATACGGAGGGGGCATGGCAGGAACCTTGACATCGATCAGGCTCGATACAAAGTTGGCCGACGAAGCGGTGCGCGTCCTCGGGGTCAAGTCCCGTACCGAGGCAGTGCATGTGGCGTTAAAGGAGATCGTTCGGCTCAAGGGCTTCAAAAAGCTGATGAAGGACTACGAAGGCAAACTGACGTTCGCAAACTACGACAAGTGAGATGGTGATCTTCGACAGTTCCGTTCTTGTCGATGACCTTCGCACCGGTCGTCACAGCGAGCGCGTTGCAGGCCTTGATGAGTTGGTCCGCAACTCGGCAGTTGTCCTCGCCGAGTTGTGGCGTGGCGCCACGACCAAAGTGGATAGATCCTTCCTTCGTACTCTTGAACGGAACTACCCGATCTTCACTCCTACGGAAAAGAACTGGCTTGAGTCGGGACAGATTCTCACGAAGATGCAGAGCGACCGAGGATTTGAAGCGATGAAGCTGCGCGATCTGCACTTCGATGTACTGATCGCCCTGACGGCTCGTTCTCACGGCGCCCGGCTCATCACTTCGAATCGCGCGGATTTCGAATTGATTCGCGAGTATCGGGAATTCGAGCTGGAAGTGTGGTAGCTCAGTGAGATCCCAGGTTTCATCCGCTGCACTCCGCGGGCGTCTATCCTAACGGCATGGAGAACCTCCGCATTGCCACCGCCCAATTCGAGCACAAGAGCGGGAACAAGATCTACAACTTGTCGATCATCCGGCAGTTGACTGAACAAGCCGCAGCGGGCGGGGCCAACGTCATTGCGTTTCACGAATGTTCCATCACGGGATATACCTTCGCAAGGAACCTTTCGCGGGAGCAGATGCTCGCGCTCGCAGAGCCGATACCCGATGGAGAAAGCGTCCACGCCCTCGGTCAAATTGCAAAAGATACAGGAATGGTGATTCTCGCGGGGCTATTCGAAAAGGATGCTGAGGACCGGCTTTACAAGGCCTACATCTGTGTCGATGGCACGGGCGTTGTCGCCAAATTCAGAAAACTTCATCCGTTCATCAATCCTCATTTGCTCCCCGGGGATGAATATGTGGTCTTCGATCTCCACGGCTGGAAGTGCGGTATCCTCATCTGCTACGACAACAACATTATCGAAAACGTTCGCGCAACCACGTTACTGGGCGCGCAGATCATCTTCATGCCTCACGTGACCATGTGTACGCCGTCGCCCCGCCCCGGAGCGGGATTCGTCGATCCGAAGCTCTGGGAGAATCGGGCCAATGACCCGACCTCGCTTCGCACCGAATTTCTTGGACTGAAAGGCCGCGCCTGGCTCATGAAGTGGCTGCCGGCCAGGGCCTACGACAACGGAATCTACGTCGTGTTCAGCAATGCAATCGGCATGGATGACGATCAATTGAAAAACGGCTGTTCCATGATCATCGACCCGTTCGGTGACATCCTTGCCGAATGTACCAGGCTGGATGACGACATAGCGATCGCCTTTTGTGTGGCCGACAAGCTGACTCAGGCAGGAGGATATCGCTATATCCAGGCGCGCCGTCCGCAGCTTTACCGCGAGATCATCGGTCAAGACCATCGCCCTCAGCAAAAAGTATCCTGGCACGACGAATAGACTGGCGCCCAAATCGGCACCGTTGGGGATGCCTCCATGGCCTCACGAATTCTCGGGTTCGTCCAGGATCGGAAGGAGGTCGCGACTACCGTGAACCACGCGTTCAATCCGCACCACATCGTGACGAATGCGAAACAGAATCACATAATGGCCCGCCGTGGCCAAACGGGCGTCTGAGCCAAGCTCCGGGCGGGCTCTGTACAGTTGAGGCTGCCTCGCTATTTCCTTCATTCGCACTCTAAGCATTCGGAGCATCCGTGCTGCCTGGCGCGGACTGTCCTGGGCGATGAAGTCGGCGATCTCTTCCAGGTCGCCGGGCACGTGTGGAGATAAGCGAAGACGCATTACCGGCCGGCCGGCTCAGGCATGCCCTTGTATCTGCTCTCAAGGCGATCGAAAACCGCATCGGGATCGAGACCTTCCGAATCGTCGGCAACGGCCTCGCGCCATCGCGCGCGGAGATCGGTCAAAGATTGTTCCCTCAGCTTCCGCTTGTGCGTCCAGTCGCGAAGGGCGTCCCGGATCACTTCGCTATTGGACGAGTACTCCCCCGTCTCGACGGCCCGCCGAACCGTGGCTGCCATCTCCGGAGGGAGCGCAATACTGAGCTTTTCAACGGTAGTCATCTGGTACGCTCCAGTAGTAATAAATGCTACCACACTGATTTTTGGTCAGCCAGCCCTCAGAGAGGGATTCTGAGTTGATTCGTGAGGGGTCGGAGCGAAGGGAACAATCCCAAGTCCGGAAAGTTGGGACTTGGACCACCCAGCACCTGGCTATCCCAGGGTTGATGTAATGTAAAGACCAAGCTTTGTCGAACATCGCAGAATACTTGGGGAAAGCCACACGAACGAATACGATGACTATTTCTATGAGTGTTTTGACTGTGGATATAGGCCAGATGAAGAAGGGTTGATCCCCGACGACGACTAATTCGGTGGACAAGCAGAAAACGGGCCGCCCAGAATGATCTGAGTGGCCCGATTTTGGTTGAGCTTAGTTGCGGCGCAGAGATCAGTCGTCGCCCGCCACGGGTTCCGCTTCCCGCTGCTTCGCGGCCGGCTTGGCAGGCGCAATCGAGTCGAGCCGAACCAGTCCCTCGACCGGCTTCTCACCCAGCACGTGCTCGCGGTAAAGCTTGGCCATGCGGGCGTTCTCGGCTTCGGTTTTGACCTTGTCGGCCGTCGTCTGGTTGCGGGCGCGGAGCTTTTCTTCGCGCGCGTTCTTGGCGATGCCGAGGTTGTCGAGAGTGTGGTTGGCTTCGGAGTTGACGTGCTCCATGTTGAGCACCAGCTCGTGGCCCACCTGGGTCATGCCCACCTTCTTGCCGCCGGCGAAGATCTCATGGCGACCATGTTCCTCGTACCATTTCGTGAGGGTAGCCGTCATGTGCATCTTCTCGATGATGTTCCTCCAGCCCACGCCGGTGTTGTACGCGCAGAAGCTGATCTCGCCTTCCTGCGTGGCGTAGGGGATGATGCACTGCTCGGTGCGACGGAAGTCGTAGTTGAACAGGTCCTGGAACCACATGCCGGCGATGAAGAGGAAGTTCCAGCGGTCCTGGCGGCGCTTCTGGATATCTTCAAGCGTCCGGTCGCCCTTCACGCTGCCGTAGTTCTTGCCGGTGGCGTTGAAGGTCTTGTCCATCTTCTTGAGCATGTCCGTAATCTTGAAGTGCGTCGGCGACTGGAACGGATCGTAGTTCCGCATCAGCGCCAGGCCAAAGCCGAGCACCGAAAGCCATTTGCCGCGGGCCGCGTCGTTCACCTTGGCCAGGTCCTTGGCCACCTTGTTCATGTTCAGGAACGCGGTGACGGGAGCGGCTTCCTTGGTTTCCTTGTCGATCATCAGGGCCATGCCGATGCCGCAGTTGGGGTGGCATCCGCAGGAGAGCTGGCCCCACTCGGCGCTGGGCCCGTGAATCAGGTCGGCCCAGTCAGAAAAGGTGCTCATGAAGCTGATGGGGAACCAGTCGCGGGCCGGCTCGCCGATGCCAACCTGATTCTTCACGTCGTGGGCCATGTGCGAGAGGGTGTAGCGCTGGGCTACGCGGCGTTCCTCGGAGATGTCCTCGTCGCGGCCGGTGAAGCTGACCGGCTGGAAGCTGAGGAAGCTGATCTTCTTGGGATTGTCGAGGGCGAACTCAATGATGCGGCCCACCTGCTCGTTGTTGATGCCGTTGATGATGGTCGTCACAGGGACGATTTCGACGCCGGCTTCGTGCAGGTTGTTGATGGCCTGCAGCTTGACGTCGAACAGGTTGCCGACCTTGCGGTGCGAGTTGGCAGCGTTGCCGATGCCGTCGAACTGGAGATAGACGTAACGAAGGCCGGCTTCGGCAGCGGCGCGGCAGAGTTCCTTCGACTTGGCGAACTCGATGCCGTTCGACGCGGCCTGGACCGAGTTGTAGCCCACCTTGCGGCTGTAGGCGACGGCGTCAAGGAAGTAGGGCGAAAGGGTCGGCTCGCCGCCCGAAAACTGCACGCTCATCTGCCGCTTGGGCTTGATGGTGATGGCGTTGTCCAGCATGGTCTTGATTTCTTCCCATGTCAGTTCGTGGACGAAGCCCACCTGGTTGGCGTCCATGAAGCAGGGATCGCACATCATGTTGCAGCGGTTGGTGAGATCGATGGTCAGCACCGAGCCGCGGCCATGGGTCACTGTGGACGTGCCGTGGTTGTGCAGCTTCTCGTCGCCCTTGCCGTGGGCGCGAATGTCGCGGCCGGGAAAGCTCTCCTCGAGGTGCTTGAAGAAGGCGGTGTCCATCGACATGACGTCTTCAAAGTGCCCATGCTTGGGGCAGTCCTTGACCATGAGGATCTGGCCGTCGCGCTCGATGATCTGCGCCTTGATCTCGCCGACCTTCTCATTCAGCAGCACTTCGTGGGGCAGCTTGCCATCCAGGATCTGCTTGCGAATCTCGGGAACGCACTTGGGGCAAAGCGAATCGGTGGTACGCGGCCAGCCCAGCGGCGGCTTTTCCTTCTCATAGGACTTCAGGAGCGGCTTGTCGCTCCACTTGGGCGTGAACGACGGGTTCGGGCTGATGCGGTTGAGACGCTCATATACCACCCACGCGCCTTTCGCTGCGTAGACGGCTACTTTTTCGGCGTACTTGATCGCTTTTCCCATAATTCGTTCAGATCTCCTTCAAAATTTTGACTGACGGACTGTTAACTCAGCCGGTCCGCCTCCGGATGCCCCCAGATATCCCGGGGCATGGAAAGTCATGGGTAGACTAACCGCCCAGCCTCGTCAACCCAATCCGGCTGCAGCGAACGGGGAATCGGCGGGGTGAACGGGGAATCGGGGGGAGTGAACGGAGAGGGGCGAATCACCGCGAAACAGGGACGGAACTCACTGTTGAACCGGAACTTAAGCAGGATTGGCCCTTCCGGCACGGTTTTCACGCTAGTCAACGTAGGGCCGGGAATTCCCGACCAGACTGCCCGGAACAGCGTTATACTCAGGCGATTTTCGGTTTCAACAGGACCCAGCGCCGGCGCAGGTTGCCGGAGAAGTGAGACGTCCATGATCCGAGTCACTGCTTCCCCTGCCTTAGCCAAAGTTGCACTTTGCCTCGCAGCGTTTCTTCTTCTATTGACCGTTGTCTCCGGCACAACTGCTGCAGCGGCTGGGACCTCAGAAACCACTCTGGAAGTCGCCAGCGCTGGAACCCCGGTCACATCGGTGAGTCCCGGGACAGCTGTCACTCTGACTGCCACGGTTGTCTCCGCGGGGACGCCGGTGACGCCCGGCACCGTGACGTTTTGCGACCTGAACTTCGCCAAAACCTGCGCCGGCCTGGCGGTGATTGGCACTGCACAACTCACCGCGGCGGGCAAGGCCAGCATTGTGATACGCCTCGGCGCAGGATCGCATTCGCTCGAGGCGGTCTTTGCCGGAACGAACAGCCTCGCCAGCAGCGAATCGGCGCCAGACGAGTTGACTGTGAGCGGAACACTGACCCGGGGGACACAGCTCAGTTTCTCCAATTCGGCGACTCCGGCTGTGACCGGTCTTCAGCCTGGAGCCGTCGCAGTGGGCGATTTCAACAACGACGGCAACCTCGACATGGCCGTGGCAAATGCAACTGACCTCAACCAGCCCGTGGTAGATACAACCAAGGACGTCGTCGCTGTTTTTCTGGGCAAAGGCGACGGAACCTTCCAGGCCGGCGTGAGCTACCACGTAGGAGCGGTCCCACTTGGGCTGTTGGCGGCCGACTTGAATAACGACGGCAAGTTGGATCTCGTCACTGTCAATCACCTTGACGGCACCGTATCGGTACTGCTGGGAAACGGCGACGGGAGCTTTCAGACGGATCAGGCGATCCCGGTGATGCCGCAATATATGTCGCTCAATGCGATTACCGTGGCAGATATGAATGGTGACGGCAATCTGGACCTGCTGGTGGCAAGCTATGGCGCTGGATCCACCGGTGTTGACATATTGCTGGGCAATGGGGATGGAACGTTTCAGGCACCGAAAGACTCCATCACCAATCCTGGTCTTCCCGTCAGCCCGACATCTTTGACTACCGCAGACTTCAATGGAGACGGGAAGCTGGACGTGGCCGTGGCCGGGTGGCAAGGAGAAGGGCAGGACACGATATTGGTCTTGCTGGGTAACGGGGATGGGACCCTGGGAACTGCGAATTTTGTGGATCAAGGGATCATCCGTCAATCGGCCACTTCAATCGTGGCCGGCGATTTCAACGGGGACGGCAAGTTAGATCTCGCGACCACGAACTTTCCCTTTACGGCAGGTTTAAACCCAGGTTCGTACTCCATCCTGCTGGGTAACGGCGATGGCACCTTCCAGAATCCGATTACTTATTTTTTACCGGGCACATCGGTTGGCACATCGATCCAAACCGCGGACTTCAACGGAGACGGAAAACTGGATCTCGCCATGCTCGGAGCTGGCGCAATGATCTTTCTCGGCAACGGGGATGGCACTTTTCAGGCACCGCAATCGTTTCCGTTCGCAGAATCTACCCAGGAAGAATCGGACCAGGTGGTTGGTGATTTCAATGGAGACGGTCTCCTGGACCTCGCAGGCCCTGCCGTTTTTTTGAACACCAGTGCGAGCGTGGTCGCGTCATCGTTTACAGTTACCGTTTCTCCCTCATCGCTGACGTTGGCATCGGGAAAACAAGGCACCGTTATGGTAACGGTGACACCAAAGGGAGGGCTCGGCACTGCGGTCAGCTTTGCCTGTTCCGGCCTGCCGGCCGGGGCATCCTGCACGTTCAATCCCATGAGCGTAACGCCATCCGGAGCCGCGGCCAGCACAACCCTCACCATCACAGCCCAGACTCTGACGTCGATGTTGCCGAGCCGGTCGGCGCCCCTGTTCCCGAAGCTCATCCCGGTCCTGGTCCTGAGTATTTTGTGGCCGCGAAAATGGCGCCGGCGTTTTATGCTCCTGCTGGTAATCGGTCTCGCTGGCTTGAGCTTCCTCTCCGCCTGCGGAGGGTCAGGTTCTCATCATTCGGGTTCGTCAACTGTGACGGTCACCGCAACGTCGGGGTCCATCAAGCAATCCGTGACCATCTCACTGAGCGTGAATTAGCCGGTCAATATTTCGGAGACCGCCCTACGGCTCCCCAGGGCTCTCGGACCGCGCCACCTGGTTGATGAGTCTTTGAATAATGACGTTCTGCACGTGGATATGGCTTGAGATGTCGGGGACGAACTCAGTGATGAAATTACCGATAGGGGTGAACGCGAGAGCGGATCCGTAGCGCAAGGCCGTCGCCGAGGCGTTGGTTTCCCTTCCCGGAACATAGAAGTTGCTGATTTCGTCTTCGACGCCAAACCCCACCAGGTTCGAATAATTCAGCATGCCTTTGCCGTTGTCCCCCTGGGTCCACACCACCTGCAGGATTCCGTGGCCGATACGGTGCAGGAAGCTGGCCTTGGGCATGCGATGGTAGTGCGGATCCTGGTGGGCAATCGAGCAAATGAGGAAGGTGCCCACGAACTCGCCGGTCAGGCCCTGGGTGAAATTGACCCCCACATTCTTACCCCAACCTGCCATTCCGGGCCCGTAAGGCGAATGCGAATCGGAACCGACGGCAATGGCCGACGTAACGAGGATTGTGACGTTATTGATGGGGTCAAGCACATTGCGCGCGGCCAGCCAGGCTTTGTCTTTGGGCGTGAGGGGCTTGTCGTGCGGGCCATCCACGAATCGATCGTAGCGCTGTGCGAAGGTCATTTTGCAAGGGTCGGTGCCGGCATGTTGTGCGGCCGGCCGGGGCTCAGGCTCCGGGTCCTGCAGTGGGCCGTTCGTCGTGCTTGCGACGTTTTGAGCGCCTGCGCCGTCCGGTTTTCTCGGCGCCGGACAGGGTTTCGAATTCATGAGCGCGGCGGCGACCGGTACCTGGGGAACAGGGGCATCGGGCATGAGCTCTGTCTCGGCAAACACCGGTTGGCTTTGCCCGGCCCAGACACACAGAGGCGTCGCCAGCGTTGCCATCGCCGAAATAGCGATTAAGCCGCCGGCCCGGACAACTTGTCCCCCCCGGTGGGGTCTGTGGAAGCTGAGACGTGCGCCGATGCTTCGCCCTCCCGGCCTTCCCAAAGACCTTTTTACAATTCGATTGCCGCCTTAAGAGAGTTGGTTGTTTGACGATACGGCACAACCTGACAACCCGGTCACCTTGTCCAGGATTCTTACTGTCTAAAGGTTCGGACGAAGTTTCGTTGACGAAGGTCACCCGGAGAATTTAATTCCGCATTGAGAGTTTACTCGTGGTTCACTTCTTGTTGTCCAGAGCCGATGATTTATTGACCATCGGGGCACATCCACCGTCTACCCGATTGACGCCAAGGATGCCGCACCCCAGACTGAGAATGGGTCAACCGGCCCGTGAATTGCGAGGACAAACAGCCATGAGCACAAACCCTCCACCGGGATCAGGACAGGGACCAGGTCCGGGATCAGGTCCGGGGAGTGTCGGCAGCCGGCTCGAGGAGGCGGTCGAGTTGATCGAGATGGAACTGCGTCATGCCATCGCCTACGTAAATGACGCCGTCATCCCCCAGGTTCGGCGCGAATCCGTCCTGGCCATGCGCAACCTTTCCGATACGCTGCGCAACCTGGCAGACCGCATCGACCGCCAGCATCCACCCAAGGGTCCGCAAACCTGATGATCATGCGCGTGGGCCGGCGGGGAGATCGCAAAACGGGGTTCGCGGCCTTGGCCGCCCTCGTATTACTGGCCGGCTGCCATCACCACAAAACCGCGAAACGGGTTCCGCCAACCGCCCCTCCGGTCGAGGAAACCTATCCCGCGCCGCCGCCCCCTCCGCCGCCATCCCCCAGCGCCTCCAGTCTGCCGCCGTCGCGCATCCCTCCCACCCCGCTGCCTCCCGGAGGCGTAAGTGCCGAAGACATTCGCTACGTGAATACCCACCCCGCCCTGATGACCGAAGTGGGCCTGGCCACGTGGTACACGGCGCCATACAAAGGACGACGCTCCGCCAACGGTGAAGTGTTCGACGATACGGCGATGACGGCAGCGCACCGGACGCTGCCCATGGGATCGCTGATCGTGGTCACCAACCTCGTCACCGGCCAGTGGGCCGCCATGCGCATCAGCGATCGCGGCCCGTTTATTGAAGGCCGCGTCGTCGACCTGACCGTGGCATCGGCCAAGGCGACGGGCGTCTATCGCGCGGGAATCGTTCGCGTCCGGGTGGACGTGTATCAGACTCCCAAGCCCATCGGCAGCGGCGGACGCTGGTGCGTGCAAATCGGCGCGTTTCACAGCGAGCACCAGGCTATCAAGCTCAAGTCGCAGCTTCTGAGCCGGTACCCTGACGCTAATGTGATCGAATTCCCCGGCCAGGAGAACAGCAGCTTCTGGGTACGCATTCGTCCCCAGGGCGACAATCGCGAAGAGGCAGAGTTGATTGCCAGCAAGCTGAAACCGGCGGAGGGCGAAGCGTTTCTTACCCGGTTGGACTGAGGACGCAACAGGCCCGATTCGCCTCAAACCCCATTCGCCTGTTTGCCGTTGCGCCTTTCCCCGCCAGGGCGATAATGTGATGCAGCCACTAAACGGGCCCCTAACGCCCGCTGTTTCTCGTTGGGGCGTTGGAACGGAGTGCTCCATGGCAACTCAGGTCCCTGCGGTTCGGGCGTCGGGAGTCCGGCTCAATTACCCTGCTATTGTTACGGCGGCAATCGCCGGCTTTTTGCTCGAGGCGGGCTGGTATTCGGCCTTCTACAAGCAATGGCTCGAGGGAATCGGACGGACTGATGAGTGGCTGAAACAGAACAGTCCCAACCGTGCGCTGCAATTCTTGATTGCCCTGGTGTGCACGGCGGTCGTTGCAGGGGCGATCTCCTGCGTGATCCAGACGACCGGCCGGCAGACGTTGCTGCGCGGCATCTGGGTAGGGGCGCTGCTTGGTCTGGGCCTGGTTCTGCCCATCTTCAGCCTCGAATACATCTTTGAAGTCCGCACCATCGAACTGCTGATCATCAACGCTGGATTCTGGATCCTCGGCATGATGCTGATGGGTGCGATCGTTGGCGCGTGGAAGGCGAAGGTGTGAGAAAGAATTGTCAGCTCTCAATTCCCAGTCACGGCAACTCATTCTCGGGCACCGAGAACTGACAACTGATAACTGATAACTGATAACTGATAACTGATAACTGATAACTGATAACTGACGAGGACTCTTACTCCGGCGGCGGGTAAAACGGCAACTTTTCGTTCTTTTCGTTAGCACGCTTGACCGTGACGTCGCTGAGCAGGAGAGCGGGAGCCAGCACCGTCTCCGGCACCTCGCCCATGTAGTTGGCCACCCAAAGCTCCTTGCCCGCCGCCTCCACGCTGGAACGCAGCGCGCGCTGATCGAGATCGTCGAGCACCGCGCCCCGCACCAGCTGGCGCTTGCCGTCAACATCGATGCGGTAAAGCATCCGGGGCAACAGGCCTCCGCCCAGGGTTTCGACATAGTACGCGCTTTTCAGGCCGCCTTCCCTGGCCATGTCGAGCAGCTTGCGATTGAGCTCCTCGTCCGAAACGCCGCTCGCCGCCGTGATCTTCAAGACCCCGATCGCCGGCCGCGCCGGCCCCGCCACCGCCGCCCGGCCGTGCCCGTTCGATTCCGTAAAGTCGCGCACCGGCTCTCGGCCCAGAAGATAGTTCTGCAGCTTTCCGCCCGTGATCAGCTTGACCGCCTGGCCGGGCACGCCTTCATCGTCCACGTCGTAAGCGCCCACCAGGTCTTTTCCCTCAAACGTCTTCAGGCCCGGGTCGTCAACCACGTCCATGAACTCCGGCAAAACCCGCGCGTGATAGCTGGAGGCAAACGGACCATTGGTTCGCGCCTCGGTTCCCATGCGGGGCCGCGTCGCCGTCACCCCCGAGGCCACCAGTGCGCGCAGAACATCGGAGCTGGCATCGGAGCTGAGCAGCACCGGCCCGTGATACTCCTCCTCGACCACCGGCGCCGCGCGCAGTGCGGTCAACGACGCGATCTGCGCAACCGCGCGCTTGGCGAATACGTCCTGAGTATCCAGATCCTTGAGCGCGACGCCGCTGCTCGCATACGAGCGGTCCAGGCGCATGCCGTCATTGGCCTGGGTCCCCACCGCAAACACTTCCTGGTAGCCCTCACTCGACTTGCGAACGATGGTGCCCTCGGTGTTGACCAGCCACGACGTTGATGCCCGGGCATGAAATCCCGAGGTCGAATACTGCACGTCCTTCGCGCTGGCCTTGACCGCCGGATCGGTTACGAAAGAGACCGCTGTCGCGGGCCACCCGCTCTATCCACGCCTTCTCATCCACCACCAGAATGCGCGGCTGTTCCAGCACCACCACCGGCTTTTCCTTGCTGAAGTCGTCGGCCTGCGGCGGCGACTGGACCTGTTTCAATTCCGCCTGCTTCTGGGCGAACGCCGAGAGCGCGTTCTTGTATGCCTGGTCGGTTGCGCTCCACAAGGCGGAACGGATGGCGATGGGGTCGTCGCCGAGAGCCGCCAGTTGCACCGCGCCATCGCCGCGCTGGCCTGAACTGTCTGTCTTGTAATCGCCCACGCGCACCGTGACCCGCGCCACGCGCTGGCGGGTGCGCGAAGAGCCTTCGCTGGCGCCAAACTCCGCCCGGGTATCGAACGTATCCACATCTTCCAGGCGATACTGGATGAAGAAGGGCTTCTCAAAGCCTTTCAGCTGCAGTTCGCTCTTGGTGCGGTCCAGTTCCTGCAGCATGGCCTTGAAAATGGGATCTTTTTCGGCATCGGCGCGCGTGGGCTGCGCCGTCTGGGCAGAAGCGAACGCGCAAAATCCAAGAAGGCCGGCCACCAGCGTCATCGGACGAATCATGTTCATTGCGCCTCCTTCGGCTCGCCCGCGGCGCTGGTTCCTGATCCCTGATCCCTATTCCCTGTTCCCTGCAGTACCGGCGCTCCCGGCATGGGCAGAATCGGCGGACGCGCCGTGCCCTGCGGCTGGCGCTGTGTTTCCATTTCGCTCATCAGCATGGCCGGCGCCACCGCGCTGACCGGTACGGTGCCCGACTCGGCTCCGCATTCGCCGTTGAACACCTCGCTCTTGTCGCCCGTCGCCACGATGCGCTTCATCGCCGCCAGCGGCGTGCCCACAATGCTCACCCCGCGTACGAGCTCATCCGGGCGGCCGTCCACATACACGCGATACACCACCAGCGGGATGACCTGAAACGCCTGCGGCGAACTTCTCGTCGTGACGGCAAATCCAGAGGAAATGTCCTCAAAGTACAGCCCGTACGCCTTGCCCTGCTTTTTCGCCTCTTCAATCAACTGCTTGCGCAGCTCGGCTTCGGGCACCGTTTTGGTCGACGTCACAATCAGGTTGCCCTGGCGGCCGGTCGGCATGCGCCCCGTCTGCCCGCGGCCGTGCCCGTTCGAAGCGCTGAAGCTGGCGATGGGCAGCCGCGACATCAGAAACGTCTTCAACACACCATCCTGGATGAGGTCGACGCGGCGGGCCTTCTGTCCCTCGTCGTCGAATTCATACGTGCCGCTGAGCCAGGTGTTCCCGAACTTGGCCAGCGTGGGATCGTCGGAGACAGACAAAAAGCTGGGCAGAACCGGCTTGTTCAATTCCTTGGTAAAGGTCTGGCCTTCTTCCTCGCCGCGCTGGCGCTGGCCTTCGAGCCGGTGGCCGAGCACTTCATGGAAGAACACCGCCGCCGCCCGGCCGGAGAGAATCACCGGCCCGTCGAAGGGCTCCGTGGCCGGAGCTTTGCGCAGTGCTTCGAGACTCGTGCCCAGTTCGCGCATGGCGGTCTCAAGCTCCGCCTGCTTCGGCAATTCGTCCGCAGTTTCGGCTTCGAAGGTCTGGGCGCGAAACAGGTCCATGCCGTCTTCGGCGCGAGTTACGGCAAACACCACCAGCCTCGCCTGCACATGCGGAGAGACGATCTGCGAGCCCTCCGAGGAGGCGAAGTAATCCGTCTCGTTCTGCACGTTGAGCATCACGACGTTCTGATACACGTCAGGGTAGTCGCGGAAAATCCTGGACAGATCCGCCACCCGCTTTTCCCACCCGCTGCGATCCACCACGACAGGCGGAGCCGCCTTGCCGACCGAGACCTCGGGTTTTTGTTCGCTGAAGTCCGGAGACGAGTCTTCTTCCTTGGCCCGCACCTGCGCTTCGGTCTTCACCCGCAGGTAATTATCGAGAGCGTTGCTGTAGCCGGTGTTTGTGGCCAGCCACAACGTACGCGCCAGCGCCTGCCGGTCATTCACCAGCGGCAGCTCGAGGCTGTTCACCGCCGAGCCGCGATGCGCCCCGTGGGTGTTGTCGAGCGCGGGATCGCCCAGCCGCACCTGGATATCGGCAACCCGCATGCGGTTCGACGAGCTGTCCACCAGCGCCCCATACTGCGCGCGAATCGAAACCATCTCGGCGTCGCTCACGGAGTAGCTCAGGAAGTACGGCGGCACTTGCTTGTCATTGCCCGCGGCCCCCGTCTTGCCCAGCGAAGTAAAAGCGCGATGCAATTCGGCGGTCATCGTGTCGAGCAGCACAGGAGTCGCTTGCTGCGCCTGCGTGCGAGGCATTACAGTCGCGGAAGCAATCAGAACGCTGAGCAGCGTCCAAATGGTGCGCGGAAAACCTGCGGGCCGCAAAGAAACGCAGGAAACCCGGGGCGTCGAAAAAACGGATAGAGGAAAATACATCGGTTCTTTCGATTGTCTCAGAAAAGACATCTTCGAGGGAGAATCTCGTGGCCCCATCCCGGTATTGGTTTCCAGCCATATTTGCCGGCCTGCTCCTGATCTGGATTGGAATCTTGCCCGGCCAGTTCGCTCTGGCGCAATCCGGCCCGGCCGCTCCCCAGCCGCAGGCCCAGGCCGGACCATCGCTCCCCGATTCCGGACAGGCCTACTCCCTGCCCCCGGACAAACTTGCCAAAGCGAAAGCTCTCAACAAAATCCGCCTCGCGCTCGATATCGGCGGATCGCTCTGGGGCCTGGTCTTCCTATGGTGGCTGCTGGCATCGCGCACGGCCTCCCGGCTGGAGCGCTGGGTGCAGCGCGTCGACTCGCGGCGCTGGATTCAGGGTCTGCTCTTCTTTCTCGTGTTCATGGTGATCACCACGCTGGCCAGCCTGCCCCTGGACGCAATTGGCCACGCCGTCAGCCGGCACTACGGCATCAGCGTGCAAGGATGGGCCGGCTGGTTGGGCGATCAGGGAAAAGCGCTCGGTGTCTCCACCATCGGCGTGCCGGTCCTTCTGCTCTTCAACTGG
The DNA here is from genome assembly GCA_963788475.1 of Terriglobales bacterium. Classification (GTDB taxonomy): domain Bacteria; phylum Acidobacteriota; class Terriglobia; order Terriglobales; family Acidobacteriaceae; genus Telmatobacter. Next base: position 834,478 of record CAWBGO010000015.1, on the reverse strand, counting down.
ATCGTGCGCCGCTGGCCGCGCCGCTACTGGCTGGGAGCATGGATCGCGATTCTGCCCCTCATGGTGGTGGCCACGATGGCTGAGCCGCTGCTGGAGCCTGTATTCAACAAGTACGAGCCGCTCCAGAAAAATCACCCCGGCCTGGTTACACAGCTGGAGAGAGTTGTCGCCCGCACCGGAACCAGCATTCCCCCCGATCGCATGTTCCTGATGAAGGCCAGCGAGAAGACCAACGGGCTCAATGCCTATGTCAGCGGCCTGGGCGCGACCAAGCGGATCGTGGTGTGGGACACCACCGCCGGTCGCATTCCAGACGACGAAATCCTCTACATCTTCGGCCACGAGAGCGGGCACTACGTCCTCCACCACATCGTGAAAGGACTGATCGCCTCGGCGGTATTCCTGTTCTTTGTGTTTGCGGCCTGTGCCCGCCTCGCGGAGGGAATGGTGCGGCGCTATGGGGAGCGCTGGGCGATCGAGCGCCGCGAGAATGTGCCGCCGCTCGCGACCCGCGCCGGATTTCTCGCGATCATCCTGGTGGTTTCAGTGGTGATGTTCCTGCTGGAGCCGATGGGCAATACGCTCAGCCGCTATTTCGAACATCAGGCCGACGTGTATGGGCAGGAGGCGATTCACGGCCTGGTGGCTGACCCGCAGAAGACCGCTGTGTCGGGCTTCAACCATCTCGGCGAAGCCTGGCTCGAAGATCCGGACCCCAGCCCGTTCGTCGAGTTCTGGCTCTACAGTCATCCCTCGGTCCAGAACCGCGCCCGCTTCGCCGAACACTACAATCCGTGGGTCAATGGCGGCCACGGCGAGTTCTTCGGCAACTAGGACTCCGACCGCGTCTTCCGCACCATCTCCGTGCCCCATCCTTTCGTCTTTTTTCTGGCGAAAGGGTGGGAAAGCAGAAACTCCGGCGAAACAAAAATCATGCGGTCGGTGAGCCAGCCGCTCCCGGGTCAAACAGCAGCGGGAAGAACCGCCCCTCCATCTTCTGCCCTTTCGGAATCACCGGTACGCCGGCCAGCAGAGGCTCGTCACTCGCCGAGCGCACGCCGTCGCGGAACACATTCACCAGCGTCGCCCGCCGCGGCCGGTCCGAGCGGTTCTCATACGACCCATGCACCGTCAGCGGATGGTGGAACGAGCACTGCCCCCGCTTCAACTCGATCGGCACTGGCCGGAACGCCTGCTTCTGCTCCTCATCCAGCACCGTCATGATCTCGTTCATGTCGCCCGCCAGCCCCGTAATCGGCAGCAGGTTCCACTTGTGGCTCCCGGGGACGTAGTACAGGCAGCCATTGTCGCGCGTGCTGTCGTCCAGCGCCATCCAGCACGTCAGGTGCGCGATCGGCTGCGTCCGCGTCCAATACGAGTAGTCCTGGTGCCATGCCACCACGCCGCCGTGATGCGCAGGCTTGCAGAAGAGCTGGTCGTGCCAGAACCGCACCGGTCCCCCCAGCAGTTGCGACGCCGCTACCAGAAACGCCGGACTCCACAGCACGTCGTGAAACGCCGGCCCGGTCCGCCACGCGCCCAGTGCGTGAAACAGGACCGTATCCGGGTTGCTGGACTCGTTCGAGTGGTACTCGTGGAACAGCTCGTGCGAGGGATGCGACGTCTCCATCAGCCCCGCCAGCTCTGCGCACAGCGCCTCCACCTGGTGGTCGTCGAGCACCTGCACGCCGGTCAGAAATCCGTCGCGGTGAAACGCCTCCACCTGTTCATCTTTGAGGCGATACTGCCGCCAGTCCTGTTCCTGCGCGGGCAGAGACCCCAGCGCGCCAGTGGGTGCATGCAACTCCGAAAAATCCTGAATCATGGGAGCATTCTCCGTGGAATAGGCGTCCGGCTATGAGCGAGGCCCTGGCCGCAATACCGTTCACTTAAGGATTTCCATTTGAACCAGTCCATACGGAATGGTGCCCCACCCTCGCCGCGTCGTTGTTTTTGCGGCCGGGGTGGGTGTCGCTTGTTCCGTCCCGGCCGAATGAGACGCTTAACTGAACAGCATTGGCCCTAGCCGCCTTTTCTACATCACCGCGGTCATCGATGACAAACCAATCGCCGGGTAGTCAGGGCTTGATCCTGAGAGATGGGATGGAAGCCGCGCCCGCAGATACCGAGCGATCCGCCAATCCAGCCCGCACCAGCAACGGGTGACGGACGATCGCCGAACTGGACCGACGAGCCAGTCCGCGGAAGGCGAAGATATCTCAACGGTCCGGATCGTTCACCACTCACCCACATCCCCTCCGACACTGACTCCGTTCCCCCAAACGATGTCATCCTGAGCGGAGTTGATGCCGACGCGATCAACGCAGTCGAAGGATCTGCGGCTGCTTCTGAACTGCGGCGTCCCGGATTACTTCCCAGTAGGCCACAATGCGCCCGGAATCGCTGATCATCACTCAGGGTAATTGCATCGCAATCATGTTTCCAGAGAGCGTCTCACTCCAGTAGGATTGCACCCTGAATCGCTGATACGCCGTTTCGCCGTGCATTTTGAATTTTGCTATCACGATTCAAGTCTTTCAATTCTCGCCTTCTCCCTGGGAGGCCCACGATGAAACGAATGACCCGATTGCTCCTTCTCATCCTTTTCTCGCTTGTCGCGCGGGAATTGTCTTTTCCCCAGCCACAACCTGATCAGAAGGCGGCCGCTTCCCAAAAGCCAAAAAGCGAAGCTCTGGAGCTGGGGAGATCCTATGCAGAGCTGCGCCCTGAGCAAGTGCGTCTGATCGACAGCTTCATTCGCAGTTATAACGCCACGACCGGAAGCGCACTTGTCCCCCAGAAGGCCTACGACGACGCTAGACTGTCCATCCGCACCACCTTCGATGCTGTGACCCACGCGCTGCTCAATGCTCAGATGACCGATTCGCAAGGCAAGAGCCTCGGACGCGCAATTGACCTGGTGGACGCCGTTGATCAGGTGATGGGAGAGGAATCCGGCGCAGGCGGCGACATGCAGTTCCGCCTGTATGTGTACCTGACGCCCAACGCCGTTGACGTCCTGAGCCGCAGCCGGGAGTTCCTTCATGATAAAGACAACTCCGTTTATCACAAGGGGTTCCCCACATGTTACAGACTAAAGAACGGGCCTCCATCGATTCAGTTCTCGATTTCGCGCGACCACAAATTGTCCGACGTTGACGTCGACTATCGCGCTTCCGGCTTTCCCAAGGGACTGCTCAACGGGCACTTGACCGCTGCCAACTCAGATGTCCGCGCGGGCGACAACCTGGCCCGCCATGATGGCCGCTGGTCGGGCCTCAATGGCTGGTGGCGCAACGTCTTTGGACAACTCGGAAGTGGCGGGGCGCCACCAAAAGAGACCGCCACCGAGCGTCTTGGGCACATTCCCATGAATCCCGGCGTAAAAGCCGATCAGGGCGCCGATAAGAGTGCGCACGACTTCTTGCAAAGCTGGGTCGTCGGAAAAGAACCGAATAAGTCGGTCGCCTATTTTTCGCGCCGCAGCTATCCGTGTCTGGAGGTGTTGGCGCAGAAGAGCACGCAGCCTGTGCCACCAGGCATGATTCGGCTGCACACGATGATGGCAATGCAGAAATTCAGCGATAGCCTTGGCGGAGTGAATTCCGTTGCTGACGTGTTCGAGCCCGCCGACAAATGGTCGCAGGCATTGAAACCGGCAAAGAACGCGTATCCAACGGAATTCCGGCTAGTGAACCTCCCCGGCGGACATGGGACAGGACGAGGAATGTGTTGCCACAGCGGCCGGCGATTCAAAAAAACGGCCGGAAGAAAAGTACTTTGCCACTGCGTTGCGCGGAAGAAAGGGAGATGGCCAGAACAAGGTTATGTCGCTGCTTTGGACGCAGGAGGGCGGCTACTGGAAAATCATTGCCATCCGCATCGAAGACAGCAGCGATGCGGGCCTGGTCCCAAACAATTCTGCAACTGTGGCCGTACCCGCAGTGGAAGAACCGCGGAGCATCGCCGGCGATCCCGCCGCTGTCAAGGACATCACCCAGTTCTACCAGTCCTGGATCGTGAAACGGGATGTTGCCCAGGCTTCCCGCTTTGCATCCCAGCGCTCGTACCAGTGTCTCGCGGCACCCTCAGAAGACGAGAAGAAATTGACGCCCATCGCCAGAATCCAGTCTGCGCTGGAAAAGCCGCTGACGAGAATACCGACCCGTGCGAATCTCTCGGACATGATGTCGAGCATGCAGCCCGTCGACGATCTGCTGCGCCCAGTCGAGCAGGAAAACTCCGAGGCCTTGGCAATCATGGCCGTGCCGGACCAGATGGCCGATAGCTTTCTGTGCCAACATCGTCAACTGCCCGAAAGCTCTCCAGAGTTGAAGCCCTCTGATGCAAAATACGGGGCATATTACTTGAGCGCCAGTCGATTCAATTACGGGGAGGAACAATCACCCGCTCTTCTGCTGTTGTGGACAAAAGAGGAAGCGGGTTGGAAGATTGCTGCTTGGGCTGTAGAGCTTCCGTAACTAAGCCGAGCGCTTTCCGGAACGTAGTGCCTGGATCCCCGCCGATACTTCCCTTTCCTGCATATTCGCCTTTCCACGACTACTACAGCCAGTCCAGCCTCGCTTCCTGGGGGTCGCACGACATCTCTTCGAGTCGGAAGAGATTCTCCCTGCGCCGATTGCCGAGAATTAAGGCCTTTCACCTCAGACTTGTAGTCGGAGATATCCAATGATCTTTGTCGCGGTATCAGCAACGTCCCGGTTCAAAATGTCAGCCATCCGCCCGGTCCGGGCCCCCCAGAGGCACCCCCACCCACCCCCTATGTAGATTCGCTTTTATTTCGCTTCATAGAAAATACGCATTGAATCCAGATGATTTACGAGCCACGTCCCCGGATGTAACAGCATTTTCTGTTACATTACACCCCAAAATTTATTTCTCTTTTTATTCGCCTTTTCGCGGTTCCTCTATGACCCGGCGGCTCCCGCCGCATGGCTTGGAGATCGTTTGGAGGGGAAGGGGAATCGCCGCCGAGATAACTGCGCGTCATTCCGTTCTGCAGAGCGTGGCGATCAATGACTCCCGCTGCTGGTTGGCCATGGCGTCGATATGGGCGAGCACGCGCAACCATGCGAACACGGCTCCGGCCGCCAGGATCAGGAAAATCGGCACCGCCAGCCACAGCCTGTTAAACAACGAACACAGCGCAAACACACTCACGCCGACGCCGAGCACGCCGGCCTGGATCAGCATGCTCAGAAGCGAATTGGCCTGCGAACCTCGCTGCCGGGTCAGTCGTCCGAGGTTCATGCGGTAAGGCATGTTGATCGAGAACGCATTGCCCGCGGCAAGGTGCACAGGCAACGCAAACAAGAGCCAGGCCCACGCCGCCGCAACCGCCGCCGGAGCTGGCCAGCCCATGCGAAGGCTGGCCACAAAGCACACGAGCGCGGCGTCAATCAGAAAAAGCATTCCATGAAAGAGGTTTTTGGCCAGCATCACAGTGCGAATCGGCGTGGGGGAAAGAAACAACACCTGGATTCCCGGTCCCTCCGGCCCCAGGCTGTTATAGAACAGCTGGGTGAAGCCAACCAGCGCGTAGCCAAGGCTGATGAGCAGGCTCATCGCATACGGATGGCCGCCGCCCATGCCTCCATGCGTCCCCCGCCGGATGAAGACACTGGAGAAGATGAACACCATCAACAGGGGCGCGGCCAGCCCATAGATCAGCGGCATCGCCCGCAGAAGCACGCGCAGTTCTTTTTCCATGACTGCGGCGAGGGGACCCGATCCGTCGATCAGCCAGGCGCGGCTCCGCCGCACCTCTTTTTTTCGCGATGGAGCGTCGCCGAAGTTTTCGCCGCGATACTCCGCGCGCAGCCGCACACCGAGGAGGGCGCCCGTGGCCAGCACGTAAATTCCAAGCAGGGAAGCGGCTCCCAGCGCGCGACCGGGCGTGCCTTCGGCGCCCCTGCGCACGACAGCGCTCGCGAGCCCCGGCGGAAGCCAGCGTTGCAGGCGGTTGGCCGTCTCGAGCCTCCGCATCATGGCTACCCACGTCTCGCGGTTGTGGGTATCGGAGCGGAAGGCCGGGTTCAGCAGTTGCAGACTTATCAGGCCCAGAAAAAACAGCGACCCCACGATCTCCCGCGTACGCCGCTGCGCCATCCAGCGGTCGGTCCAGGCCGAGATGGCGCGGACGAGAAGAATGTTGAACCCCGCAAAGACCGCCAGGCCGAGCACCACCCAGCCGAAGAGGTCCGGACGCACGATCGTGATCCCCGCCAGGATGCCGAGGCAGCAGAACCCGCCCAGGATGGTGGAAATATCCACCATGCCAAAGATCAGGTGGAGCAGGTAGAACGCGCCAAAGCCTACCGGAAATCGCAGCAGTCCGTTGACGTCGAACTGCTCCTGAAAGGAGGCGATCGAAACCGGCACCACCTGCCACGCCAGCAGGAGCGCCCAGAACAGCACCGGTACGACCGCCCATTTTTCATTCACCGCGATGGCATACGCGCCGGAGCCAAAGCCCATCGCGAGCCCGAATCCCATGAGCGCGTAGATCAGGTAGGAGATTCCGTGCGCGGCCGCTTCGAGGGCCCCGCGGCCGGTGCGGATGGTATTGCGGAAGATGCTCCAGCGTATGGAGGCAAGCGCCCGGTATTGCGAGCGCGCGAGCCCGCTGAACGGGCCTCCATGCGCGGTAAACGGAACGGCAGAGGTTTCCGCTACGTCAGCCATGAGAGCTCCTGCATCGGCTCCTGCCCGCCCGCTCCTACAATCGACAGAAAGATTTCTTCGAGCGTGAGTCTCTGGGTCGATTCGGCGCCGGGCAGGGTGCTGGCCACGCCCGCGCGCAGCTCTTCGATGGAGCCGTTGGCCACCAGGCGGCCCTGGCTGATGATGGCCACGTGGCTGCACAGGCGCTCCACGATCTCGAGCACGTGGGTGGTGAGAAAAATGGTCGCGCCGCGGCCGATCATTCCCTGCAGCATGGCTTTGAGCATCCCGGCGGCGATGGCGTCGACGCCTTCAAAAGGCTCGTCGAGGAACAGTACCCTCGGACCGTGGATGACGGCGGCGGCCAGCGCCAGCTTTTTCTGCATGCCGTGAGAGAAATCCGTCACCAGCTTGCGGCTCTCATTGGCCAGCTGCATGAACTCCAATAATTCTTCGGTACGCTGGTTGGTGGTCTGGCGGTCAAGGCCGTACATGCGGCCGACAAAGCGGAGATACTCCGGCGCGGTGAGCCGGCCCAGCAGGGCCATGCCTTCAGGAACCACGCCGATCTGGCGTTTCAGATCCAGCGCGCCCGCGGTGAACCGCTGTCCCAGGATCTCGATCGATCCCGCGCTCGGTTCGAGCAGCCCGGTCAGCATCTTGATGGTGGTCGACTTCCCTGCCCCATTTGGTCCCAGAAAGCCGAAGAACTGGCCGGGAGCCACGCTGAATGTGACGTCATCCACGGCCGTCAAGGCGCCAAAGCGTCGCGTAAGCCGCTGGGTTTCGATCGCCGCCGTTCCCATCTGTGCCGCCACCATAGCAAGGATAGCCGGTCCAATCAAAGCGGGTGGCCGTCCGCGTTGAATGGGTTCTGCGGTTGCAGCCGGGCGCCCCCACTGTTTACTTTCTTGCCGGGGGAGCGGGGGCCGCCGAAGCAGGGCCGGCCGGGAGCGGCTTGGCCCATTCCGGATGTTCTTTCTCGATCTCCTGCCCCACTTCGATACTCATACTCGAACCGAGCCGCGAAATATCAGTATTGATGTCATTTTGAATGCGAGGGCCATTCGTCTTGATCTTCTGGCTCAGTTCCGGCGATACCGCATAGGTCTTGGAGTTCTTGAGGGCGAGTTGAGCCTGCGTCATCTGCTCCAATTCTTCACTCGTATAGTAAGTTGCGTAAACCTTCGCGGTGATCTCCACGAAATCGTCGAGCTTGACGCGTTGCCGCATCCGTTTTACCCATTCATCCCCAAATTTCGGATCGAGACCGGGATTCCGCTGGAGCATCACTCGCTTGCCTTCTTCGAGCAGCTTGTCGAGGCTTTGCTCCAGCCGAGGGCGGGCATCGGAAGCCGCCAGAAATTTCAACGCGCTTTCGAGCCGTTGTTTTTCCACGTTGGCGTCGGTGGCATTTGCCGCAACGGGGCTGGCAGCCTTCGATGGGGCCGGGGCGGACCCCTTGTTCACGGGAGCCGACGGCTGGGCCGCTACCGGCAGGACAATCGCAACGAACAAAACGACGAATTGAGTGGTGCGCATGCTACTGCCTCTTGAGGAACGTGGGTGTTGTTGAAATGGCCTGGATCAGATCTGAGCCTCACGTTAGCACACATTCACCCCGTAATTCTTTGCGCTTTGCCGAGTTCGGGTCAGAACAGGAATTGTCTGCTAGTTGGCTGCTTCTGAGTCGGCCACTGGTTCCTCTTCCGGCTCGGGCTCACCCATTGGGTCGTTGTCGCGGTCGGTCACTTCGGCAATTTCCGCCAGCCGCGCGGCCAATCCCGCTGTCCACCCTCCCTCGGGAGCACGCCAGCTCCAATTCCCCGCCGCCACCGAGGGCGTATTCATGCGGGCCTCGGAGCCAAGCTCGAACAGATCCTGCGCCGGGACGATCGCCACTTTTGCTACGCTGCCTGCAATGGCGCGAATCATGGGCCAGACCGGACTCTTCTTGTCAGGCAGGTGTCCGACGTAGGCTTCGGCGGCGGCACGCTCAACCTTGCTCGCGCTTTGCCACCATCCGAGCGTGGTGTCGTTGTCGTGGGTGCCGGTGTAGGCAACGGTCGCAGGATCGTAGCGGTGGGGCAGATGAATGTGGGCTCCCTTGTCGGTGAAGCCAAACTGGATGACGCGCATGCCGGGCATTCCGAGTTCGACACGCAGTTCGTCCACGGCCGGGGTGATCATGCCCAGGTCTTCGGCGACCAGCGGCAAAAGTCCGAGCCGAGATTCGAGCGCGCGAAACAGCTCGCGGCCCGGCGCCTTGATCCATTTGCCGTTGATGGCGGTTTGTTCGTGGGCGGGGATGGACCAATAGGACTCGAATCCCCGGAAGTGATCGAGTCGTACGACGTCGTAGAGCCGGCAGGAGCGGACGATGCGCTGCACCCACCAATCGAACCCCTGCCCGGCGAGCACGTCCCAGCGGTAAAGGGGATTGCCCCAGCGCTGGCCGGTGGCGGAAAAATAGTCGGGTGGCACTCCTGCGACATGGGTGGGCCGCAGGTCTTCATCGAGCAGGAAGACCTCCGGGTGCGTCCACACGTCTGCCGAGTCCATGTTGACGAAGATGGCAATGTCGCCGAGAATTCGGATCCCGGCACGCGCGGCGGCGCTGCGCAGATCGCTCCACTGGCGGGCAAAGGCGAATTGCAGCACCTTTTCAAGAGCGAGGTCGCGGGAGTGCTTCGCGCTCAGCTCGGCCATCGCTTCCGGGGCACGCTTACGTACCGGCTCGGGCCACGCCGTCCATGCTCCAGTACCGTATGCGCGGCGCAGCACGGCATACATGGCGTAGTCGTTGAGCCAGTTCACTTCGGCTTTGCAGAATGCGCCGAACAGCTTCCAGTGCTCCGCGAATCTGGGATCGTGAGGTCCGCGGTCGAGAAAATGAGCAGCGGCATCATAGAGCAGGGGGAGCTTGCGCCGCTCCACCTCGTCAAAGTTCACCCGGCCGCCCCGTCCGGCGAGGCCGGCGATCCGTTCACCCGGAATCCAGCCCCAATCGGCAAGAAACTCCAGGCTGATCAGGTACGGATTGCCGGCGAAAGCCGAGGAGCCGGCGTAGGGCGAATTGCCGTAGCCCGTCGGGCAAAGCGGCAGCACCTGCCAGACGTGCTGCTTGCCATCTGCGAGAAAACCAAGGAAGTCGTAGGCGGCGGGTCCGAGATCGCCGATCCCGCCATAAGAAGGCAGGGAACTGACGTGCAGTAAAACGCCTGAGGAGCGCTGAAATTCCATGGCCCTATTATCCGATGCAATGGGGCGCGGATAGATGGACGGGCATCGAATTCGGTGAGGCCAAGAATCCCGACCGGCCTTGTCATGCTGAGCGCAGCGAAGCATCTGCCCTGAAAATTCACGCGGCCACAGGTGTAATTTCTACCTGTAGTCCGAGCTGTTGAAGTCGTCGCACGTGGAACCGGACCAAATGCGTAGCTCGCAGTCGATCCAGGAACTGCGGGCCCAGATCGCAGTATCGAGTTCCTTCTTTGAGCATGTGATAAATGACAATGAGCAGCGAATGGGCCACCGCCACCAATCCACGTTTCCTGCCACGGCGATGCATGAGGTTGCGCGCATGGGTCTGGAAATAGCTGTCCTTTTTGTGGCTGGCCGCCCAGGCCGCTTGTACCAGAGCCTGGCGCAGCCAACGGCTGCCTTTGGTGGTTTTCCCGCTCCGTTTCTTGCCCGCACTCTCGTTGTTGCCGGGACATATGCCCGCCCAGGAGGCCAGGTGAGCATCGCTGGGAAACGGCGTCATCTCGGCTCCGATTTCCGCCAGCAGCACTTGCGCCACCCGCACATCAATGCCTGGAATCTCGTCCAGTCTCTCCAGGACGGGCTCAAGAGGGCGCGTGCATTCGGCAACGCGCTCATCCAGCCTGGCCAGCAAGGCTTCGTTAGAAGACAACTGATCCATCAGCAACCGCAGCATCCAGCGGTGGTGCTCGGTAAGTTTGCCCGCAAGTGCCTGTTCCAGTTGCGGGATCTTGTCCCGCAGCCGGCGCTGGGCCAGGTCAGCCAGTTTCTCCGGGTCATCCTGCCCCGCAATAATGGCTTCCAGCATCAGCCGCCCGGATACCCCCACCACATTGCTGGCCACCGATCCCAACTTTACGTTGGCATCCTCCAGCACCTTCTGAATGCGATTGGAAATGCGACTGCGTTCGTCCATGATCTGCGCCCGCTGCCGGGTAAGATCGCGCAGTTCGCGTTGCGGCCGCGGAGGGATGAAACTGCCCTTCAGCAGACCATGTTGCAACAGTTGCGCTATCCACTGGCAGTCCTTGATATCGGTCTTGCGTCCCGGCACGTTACGAAACTGACGCGCGTTCACCAGCAGAATCTCAAACCGTTCCTCCAGGATGTTGAAGATCGGTTTCCAATACACCCCGGTCGACTCCATGGCCACGTGCGTCACCCCTTCGCTTCCCAGCCACTCGGCCATATCCATCAGGTCGCTCGTCATGGTTGCCCAGTGACGCACTTCCTGCTCCAGTTTGCCCCCTGCTCCCATCTTGCGCACATAGGCTTGCACGCTCTCCTTGTGCACATCCAATCCTGCACAGCAACCCAGAATTACTTCCATAGAACCTCCTTGGGCCACCTGCGCGGGGGATATCGGCAAAAGGTTCAGTCTGCCCTGCGTGCTCACGTTCAGCAACAGTTTCGGGTACGCGGCGATACCCAAGCCAGACTGCGGTGCGGGCTCGGTTCGCTCCACAGATCCGAGGCCTTCGCCCTTGCAGATCGCCTACACCATTTTCATGTTTTCTGGGTGCCGCAACGCGGCATCTAGGACCTGCGGTTGCTTCTGCGGTTGCTTCTGCGGTTGCTTCTGCGGTTGCTTCTGCGGTTGTTTCTGGAACGTTATTGAACTCCCGAATATTTGGGGTAACTTCCGAGTTAATCATGGGTCTTTGACCCACCCATATGAATGAAACATGAGTTTCGACGGAGTAGGGGGTTTCTCGACCAGATTGGCTAGATGCTCCCCTTGATAGTCCAAACGACCATGGAGGCTATGCCGACACTCCTCAACTCGTCCACGATTGAAACCGGGATGTCACGGTAGACCTCTCTCCTGCTTTCATCGACCAGCAGGTAGACCCTAAGAACACTTCTACCTCCTCCTTCACTAGTTGACTCTCCCGCACTCCACCACTGCCTCAGCTTCTTTGGCGTAAGAATGGATTTGAATACAAGGGCATTGTCAGTTGCCTTGCTCGGCGACGAGCTAAGGGTTTTCCCGACTTCGTTAAGCGTCTCGACGCGGCTGACACGAATTGATGAGTCTTGCAGGGTTAGGAACAATTCAAGCGGAACTTCTCCCAGGGCGTCACCCTCAACAGAGATGGATATGCGCTGAGCCTGAAGCTGTGGGGCTTCCTGCTGAGGTTGAGGCTCTGAGGCCTCCCGCTGAGCCTGAAGCTGTGGGGCTTCCTGCTGAGGTTGAGGCTCTGAGGCCTCCCGCTGAGCCTGAAGCTGTGGGGCTTCCTGCTGAGGTTGAGCCTCTGAGGCCTCCCGCTGGGCCTGAAGCTGTGGGGCCTCCTGCTGAGGTTGAGCCTGTGAGGCCTCCCGCTGAGCCTGCGGTTGAATTTGGGTATCGATGCTTAAAATCTTGTTGCTGAAATCCCCAACGTGCTGTGTGTTCTGGTCCACCCGTGTTTGGTCGCGCTTGGTTGCTGCCTTTTTAGCGTAGAAAGCAGCAATGTTCGCGTAAAAAGCAGCAATGATGGCAGCTACTGCACCAATGATACTGACAAGAAGGCTCGCGAAGGCCATGGTGTCGGTATCCAGTTTGATAAGCATCAAGAGGTTATTCGCCATAAGGTCACCGGCTTTGTCACACTGCAACGGAGCACCTCTCAAGACGCAGTTCGTTGCCATTTCACATGTGCCGCGATTGTAGCGCGCGTGCCAATGTGGCGTGGGCTATACAGTTTAGTTCAGTTGCGAATGTGTGGTCGCCGACTCGTCCCATAAGGTGATCTGAATCACCATTGCTTCATCAGCTCGTCCCGGGTGTGCACTATTTTCGTGGAGCCATCACCTTATTGCTTCGTGATGACCGGTGACGGGCCGCCATCCCACACGAATCGATACGTCGGCCCTTTGCGAACGTTGGTGACCAGGGCGGGGCGGAAACACGCGATGCAGGTGCCCCTGGGGCGGCGGACGCTCGGATAGACAATGCCGTGGGAGCCAGAGTCGAGGAGTTCTTCCGCCAGGGTTTGCGAGGCGACATAGCTGTCAGGGTCGAGACAGGCGGCCTGGTCGGGCGCGTCGCGCAGGTCGTGAAAATCGCTGTTGAAGTCGGCCAGGTAGTCGTCGTAGGTAACGTCGTCGAAGAAGCGGTTGATTTCGGCCAGTTGTACGGTCTTGTGGAAGGCCACTTCCGCCTGCGATGTGCGAGCGTCGAACGCGGCATACCAGGCGCCCCGATCGGGGCCGGCGAAACGGCTGCCCTGGGGGTGAGCATGGGTGAACGAGGCATTTACCACACTGGCATAGGGAATGCCGGTGACCAGTTCCTGGGCGCTGATGCCGGGCAGCAACTCGCGCTCGGCGAGCAGCCGGTCGTTGGTCGCATTGTCGAATTCGAAGAGGTGCGCGAGATGGCCGGCGTCATCCGCAATCCGGGTCAGAACGCTGTCTTCCTTCGGACTGTACTTCGACTGGATGAAGCGGTGCGTATCGCGGCGGCGGACACGGGAAGTGGGGATGGACATGGCGGCTCGCGCGGTTGTCAGATGCCGCCGCGGCGGGCATCAAGCAGGCGGCGAACGGTCTGCATGGCGGAGACGCCGCCCCGGATCATGTACTCGAGCGGGGCGCGCCCGCCGAAGATGCGGTTGGAATTGGGAAGCCGGACCCATTCATCGGCCAGCGGCTGGCTGTGGAGGATGTTGAGGGCTTTGAAAATTCCGATCAGATAAGAGACGCGGTACATCTGGTCCGCATCGAGAATCTTGGCCTCGGGGTTCTTCTTCATTTCGAAGTAGGAGCCGTTGGCGACGCCGCCGAGCAGTTCGCGGACCTCTTCGCTGCGCAGTTTCCAGCATTCCGCGATATTAAAAATGCCTTTGAGGCCGGACGCGCTGAGGCGCTTGCGCTCCTCCTTTGAACTCAGGTCGACGATTTCGGGAGGCGCGTAGCGAGTAACGGGGTAGATCAGGCTTGCCATTGTTCCGCCGATCAACAACTGGACTTTTTATACTCCATTTTTGGAGAATCGTCCAGATGTGTCTTTAGAAAAGGGTCGGATTGACCTCCGTGGTTTTTCCATCCATTTGCCGGGAAAACAGGCGAAAAGGATGGGAACCGAAAGCTCGGATCTGCCAGCACTCAGCCGCGGCCGTTGACCTCTTCGAGCAATTTCTCCGGGTGGATAGGCTTGGCAAGCAGGCGAAAGTCGTGGCCTTTCCGGCTGGCTTCGGCAAGCACGTCGGCGGTGGCTGTCTGGCCGGAAAACAGGATGACCTTGCAATCGGGCCGCGCCCTGGAGAGATAGATGGCCAGATCCACTCCGGTCATCTTGCCCATGATGACATCGCTGAGCACGACATCAGGTTCGAATGTCTCGATGGCCTCGACAGCGCTCTCCGCGTTGTAGACCGCCAGCGCCTCGTGACCCTTGATCTTGAACACCATGGCCAGCGTGTTCGCTATGTTCTGCTCATCGTCCACGATCAGAACGCGCGACTTGTACGTATTGTCGGACACTTTGACCCCTGCCCGGATTGCGAACACCGGATGCGACTCTTTGGTTTCAGGTCGTGCTCGTGCGTATTTCTGTTTGGACCCCCAGGGCGCGGCTACTCGCCTGCATCCGGCGCCTGGGCCTTTGCATTGATGCGGATTCGGTTGCTTTTCTTGTAGTTGTTCATCACGTTGCTGGCAAACAATTCAAACGCTTCGTTACGCCGCTGGTCAAGTATCCGGTCGCGTGTCTGATCGAAATTCTTTTGGATCTCGGCGTCCGTGGGTTCCTGCTTGTCGATCAGCTTGACCACTACGCCGGTACGGCCGGTGTTGATGGGACCGCTGATGTTGCCCGCAGACAGATCAAAGAGTTGCGGAGCCACCTGGCCCACCTCGCCGAAGTCCGGAACCTGGCTGCTCTGCCCCACCAGGTCGCTGGTCTTCACCGTCGCGCCCACTTCCTTGGCGGCCTTAGCCAGATCGTTCGTCGCCTTGGCCTTGTCGGCCAGCTCCTGGGTCTTCTGGGTCAGCAGCTTGGGCAGTTGCTCGCTGCGGTAGTCGTCAAGTACGTGCGACTTCCAGTCGGCAAAGGAGGGCGCGTGAGCCGGATCGGAACCGGTAACCTGGAAAACGGCGTAGCCTTCGCCGGTGGGCGCGTACTGGGCCGGATCGCCCTGTTTGGACTGGAACGCCTTGGAGATAAGCTGAGATCCGTCGGGAAGCGCGGCGATCGTTCCACCCGCGGCTACCGGCGGCGTGGTGACTACCTGCAATTTGTGCGCAGCAGCGGTCTTATCGAGACCGTTTTTGATGGCCTCGGCAGTCAGCGTCTGGGCGTAGCTTTCTTCGGCCTGCGCGGTCCTCTCGCGGGTGAGAGTTGCCTGGATTGTGGGAAGCACTTCATTCAAGGGCTGCACGTGGGCCGGCTGGCGCGATTCCACCTGTACGATGTGGTAACCGAACTGTGACTTCACGATCTTGGTGTCGCCGATCTTCTGGGAGAAGATCGCGTTGTCAAATTCCGGCACCATGCGGCCGCGCTGCGAGGGGCCGAGTTCGCCGCCCGTGTCCTTGCTCCCTGGGTCGTCTGAATTCTTCTTGGCCAGCTCGGCGAAGTTGCCGCCGCCCTGGATCTGCTTAAGGATGTCTTCGGCCTTGGCCTTAGCGGCCGCGTCGGTCTTGGCATCGGCGTTGGGAGGCAGCTTGATCAAAATGTGACGCGACGTCGCTGTTTCTGGAGCCGAGTACTCGGTCTGGTGCGCGGTGTAATACGACTGGATATCCTGCTGGCTGGGCTGCGGAACGCCGCCGGGCAATTGCTCAGGAGTGAAGGCAATGTAGGTGATCTTGCGCTGTTCCGGCACTGCCTTCGCATATCGAACTGCGTTTTTGCTGAAGAAGGCCTGGAGTTCGGCGTCGGAGGGATTGATTGTCTTGCCCAGCTCGTCGCTCGACAGCACCGCATAGTCGAACTTGATCTTGATGTTGTCCTTGCGATAGGTGGAGCGGATTTCCTGATCGTTCACGGAAACTCCGGCCGTAATCAGGGCGCGCAGACGCTGGAGCACGATGTCGCGCTTGATATTGTCTTCAAACTCGGCCACCGAGATATTGAGGCGGTTGTTCACCAGGGCGGCATACTGGTCGTCGCCGATGAACTTGCCATTGGGGAAGATAACCGCGCCGGTGGGGCCGCTATGAAGGTAAGCGGCCACGTCTTCGTTGGTGGCGCCGATGCCCAGGCGGCCCGCCTCGGCGAGCAGAATCTGCTGCTGCACGAGCTGCTGGCCGACCTGCTGGGTGAAGAAATTCATGATCATCGGATTGTCCGCGTATTGCGGATTCCGCTGCTGTATCTGCTGGCGGGCGATCTGCTGCACCCGCTGCTCGGTGACCACGTCGCCCGAAGTCAGGAACCGGCTGTACCAGTGGGGATAGATCACCGCATAGGTGTCAGCCGACGTGGCGCCCTGGCCGGTCAGGCCGGGGATGAGATACACGACCATCGACACCGAAGCGGCGGCAATGATGACGACAAAAAGGGCCTTGGTGAGGCGGTTGTCTCTCTGCAGAAAACGAATCATGGGTGGGTAAAGCCTTCTACTCTCTACGCGCAGGTTTCTAATCCGCGGAAGCCCGGCCCCAGCCGGCAGGCGGACAGCTATACTCGCTGGACGCGATTATCCATCATTATAGCGGAGGGCTGCTCCGGACCATGCGGAATCGCAAGGATCAAACCGCGACGCGATGGCCCGAAGACGCGATTGTGAGTTTCAGGGGCTGGTTCGAGCAGGCCTAACGGCGTCCGTTCCTGAAGGTCGACACCCGGCGAAACTCTACCATAAAACCAAGCATGAAAAAGACCAGGAAGACGCTGATCGCACCGGAGTGCGCAAGAAACACGGGGGAGTAGGAGACCGACTGCACTTGCGACAGGTGGCTGAGAGTCATGGTCACGAAAACGATGGTTGTGATGAGTCCTCCGACGACCGAGAACATCATGCCTGCAAGGACGCTTTTTATGTAGATCATTTAGCTCGCTCTTAGGGAATTCGGATGGATTTTGGGGGAGTCCGTAGAGCGATAGTAACTTGATCTTCAGCAAAATAGGCATCGATAGTCTTCATTTTCGGTGACGAGAGTAATGTCAGATCCCCGACTTTATCGCCGCTGGCCTGCTCCCACGGATGGAACAGGTAGTCGAGGAGCATTCACCCTGCACTGTTTGGGCGATGGAGGACATTGAAGTAACAAACACATCGGGCATCCTGGAGAGTCCAGGATGCCCGGAATCGTGGCGATCAGGCCGAGGGGCTCAGCGCCAGTAGTAATAGCCGCCTGCCAGATAGTAGGGCCGGTAATACACCGGCGGCGGATAAGCATAGACTGCGGGCCCGTAGGGGCGGCCATAGTAGGGGTAGGGACGGCGGTAAAGGTTCGGCCCGCCCGGGTATAACCCCTGCGCCAGCCGCGCTGCCTCCTGCTGGCTTACCGGTTCCACGGTCAGTGGCATGTTGAGGTGGAAGGTCACCAGGGCTTCAGCGGGGATCCAGGCATGAGGTCCGGGCGTCGCGGCAGAAGCCGCCGTGCCCACCGTGCCGCCCGCTGCGGCTCCAATGGCGGCTCCGCCGCCGCCCCCTGCCACGCCGCCAATGATGGCGCCAATGAGCGCACCGCCAATGATGTTCCCGGCGGTACGTTCGGTCTTGCTTGGACCCTTCACCCTGAACTCATCGGAGTCGAGCGGGTAGGACCTCCCGGCCAGATCGAGCGACGTCAGCCGCAGGGCCAGTTCCGGAGATCCGCCCAGCTGACCCGCATTCTTGCTTGCAGTCACCACGCCATGCACGGTGGCTCCGCGGGGGATAGCCAGCCAGCCATTCACGGTCACATCGCGAATGACCGTGAAGTCCACCGGAGTGCCTTCCTTGGCGCGCTTGTTGTCGAGAGCGTCGGCGGTGCGGACCTGGAGCACCGTTCCCTGGGCCAAAGTGATGGGTCCATTCGGAATGGAGTACCGGGGAGGCGGAGGAGGATAGGGGGAACGCTGCGAATATCCCGGAGGGGGCGGCGGATAACCCGGCTGCTGGCCGTACGCCGGCGGAGGAATGCCTTGGGGCGGGTACTGAGAGTAGCCCGGTTGGGGCTGGTTGTTGGGCTGCTGAGAATATTGGGGCGGAGCATTCTCCTGTTCGTTCGGTGCGTACTGGGGCGGGTTCTGGTTCTCGGCCGTCTGAGGTGCGCCGTTATCGTCGTTCGGGTCTGGATACGATTCAGGAGCAGGCTGGGAAGCCTGGTCACTCTGGGCGTCGGCCGGGTTACCGACCTTGAGGTGATTGTTCACCTTGGTCACGCCTGGGACCTTGCTGACGATCGACTCGGCCAGTTGCTTCGACGCATCGCTCGAAACCGTACCCGAAAGAGTGACCTGGCTCTGAATCGTGGCGGCCGTGATCAGATCGTTCTTCAGGGCCTGAGAGTCGTCCAGCGCCTTCACCACATCCATTTCAATCTGCCCGTCGCTGCGCTGTCCGGCCGCCTGGGCCGCATCCTGGGTTGTTCCAGGATCCTGCTGACCCCACCCTGATCCGCCGGCAAAGGTAAGTACTGCAGTCAATGCCAGAGCCTGAGGAAATATCCGGGTAAGCCATGGCCTCTTCATCTCTGTTTTTCTCCTTCGCTTGCGATGATCCTCGTCCGGCTGTTGCCGATCCGGCGCCAAGGCGCCCCGCAAGTCCATGCGCTGAAGGATTCATCCGTTTAGACGGACAACCGCAAGCGCAGTCAACAGTTTGAACCCCACTGCCGAGGAAAAGTTCCGAGCAAATTACCGCCGTTCCGGAGGCACATTCGGATCGCTCACCCTTCCCCACCCGTTTGGATGCCTCAGGCGAGTGAAGGCCGCGCCATCGTAATCAGTTTCTCGTTGTCGGGGAGAAAGATCTGGAAAACCGTACCCGAGGGGCTGCCCGGACCGCTGGCCCGGCTGCGCACGTGAACAATGCCCCGATGTTTCAGGATGATCTCGTGGCTTACCCACAGCCCCAGCCCGGTTCCGGTCGATTCTTTGGTGGTGAAGAAGGCCTCGAACACCCGCTCGCGAACATCCTGGTCCATGCCGAATCCGGTATCTGCCACCGTGAAACGGACGCCGTTGACCTCTGGGAAAGCCCAGCTTCGTGAACGGCGGGCGCGCACCACGAGCCGTCCGCCGCCACTGGTGGCATCGATGGCATTCCCGACGAAATTGGCCAGGACCTGACGAATCTCGCCCGCATAGCAGAACAGATCCATGTGCGGATCGTATTGCCGTGCCACGTGGATGCCGAAGGCATTCAGGCGTCCCTGGTAAAGGTCCAGGACCGAATCGAGCAATTCCGCCATATTAGCTCGGTGGGGAAGAGTGGACTGGCGGTAGAAGCGCAGAGTCTGTTGCGCGATTTCGGCGATGCGGCGCCCTTCTCGTTCCGCCATGGTTACGTATTTCATGGCGGCTTCGTCGAGGTCGCAGAAGTTCCGCAACAGGTAAAGGAGATTGGTAATCGCTTCGAGAGGATTGTTGACCTCGTGCGCGATGGAGGCTGCCAGCCGCCCGGTTGCAGCCAGCTTTTCGGTCTTGCGCAGCAGTTCCTCGCTCTGTTTGCGTTCGCTGATATCCTGCACGATGACGCCGGCCCAGCGCACCTGGTTAAGGGTAGTGCGAATGGGATAGGTGCTTACCAGCCAGGTCCGCGAGCGCGATTCACCCGCAGTAACATCGATCTCCAGTTCGCGCTCCGGCGCCTCCCTGGCGAAAACCCGTCCCACCGCGTCCTCGAGCTCTTTTCCTGTGGGTTCGGGCAGAAGTTCGGGAAGCGTTTTTCCAAGATGCCGGCTGGCGGGGAGAGCGGTCAATTCCGCAAACACGTGGTTGACCCGCACGCAGCGGCAGCGGCGGTCGAAGAAGGAAAGCCCGATGGGCGCGTTGGCCAGCATCGAGTCGAGCAGAGACAGCGTGTCGTTCAGTCCGGATCGCTGCTCCTCGATGGACGCAACCATGCGGTTGAAGGCCTCGATCAGGTCTCCGAACTCGTTGTCGCCGGTCATGGGGAGGGGGAAGCTCTCCGTGCTTCCATGCGAGGTCATCAGGGCGCTCGTCCCGGCGTGAAGAATGCCCAGAGGCCTGGAAATGGAGCGGGAAAGGAACCAGACCAGGACGGTGGAGGCGAAAATCCACACGACGCCGAAAATCAGGGTGCCCCGAACGATGATGAGAAGCTGTTCGCGATCCCACGCCCGGTCTGACTCGACCCAGGCATACCCGCGCAGCTGGGTACCGATGTAGATCGATTGCACTCCTTCCCAACGGTCTTTGCCGAACATGAAAACGCGCGGGGCGGTGCTCCCCAGGAGAGCCAGTTGCGCCCGTTCCTGCGGATCGAGAACAGTTCGGTTTGCCAGCCCGGGGCTGACATAGAGCGCGTTTCCGCCCGGATCGGTGACTTTGACCTGGGAGACGCTGGGCGCCTTGCCCATCATCCTGACCGCGAGCGCCAACCAGTCGGTTCGGTCGAGGAGAATGGCTTCTTCGGCTTGCGATGCGAGTGAATTCGCCTGGCTGGCCAATCGTTCCTGGGTGTGACGACGCACGTCTCTGCCCTGAAGCCGGACCAGCAGGAGCGCGAACAGCACGATTGAGAGCGCCTCCAGCAGTACCAGCCCGAAGAGCATTTTCCAACGAATGGTGCGCGGCCACAGGCGCATCGAGAGACCTCAACTCCAGAGGGGAACGTGACTTTAGTGTACCGGAAGTCAAACGCTTTTGATCGTCTGTTTGGTGGAGAGGAAATGTAAATTCATTTTGACGTTAGAGCGCGCGCAATCTGCTTTCCATGGAAACGACCGTTCTCTATGAAGATCTCATTGGTACGCGATCCGGCCACGATGACGCCGGCGAGATAAATGCCTGGCACGTTACTTTCAAGCGTCTCCGGATCAACTATGGGTAAACGATCCGGGCCATCGAATCGAACCCCCATGTTCTCAAGAAAGGCGAAATCTGGCCGGTATCCGGTCATCGCGAAAACAAAATCGTTGCGCAGAACCTCGCGGCCACCGGGGGTCTCGACCACCACCGTGTCGGCCGTGATTTCGATGACCCGCGAACGGAGAAGCGCCCGGATCTCTCCGTTCTTGATCCGATTCTCGATGTCCGGCTTGATCCAGTACTTCACGTGGCGATGGATTTCCCCCTCCCTGTGAATGAGCGTCACGCGGGCCCCGTGACGCCACAGTTCGAGCGAAGCGATGGCGGCGGAATTCTTGCCGCCAATGACAACGACATCCGTCCCGAAGTAGGGGTGAGGGTCGTCGTAATAGTGGTGCACCTTGCTGAGGTCTTCGCCGGGAATGCCGAGATAATTGGGCAGGTCGTAGTAGCCGGTGGCGACGACCAGCTTGCGGGCGCGAAGGATGTTCGGGCGGCCGAAGCGGTCCTGGATGTGAACGGTGAACGAGTCATCTGAGCCCTCGACCCGATCCACGTGCTGGTACTGCCGGACATCAAGCTTATAAAACGCCGCAACCTGGCGATAGTACTCGAGAGCTTCGTTCCGGGTCGGCTTGGCATTGGGACTGGGAAACGGAATATCCCCGATTTCGAGCAGCTCCGAGGTAGTGAAGAAGGTCATGTGCGAGGGATAGTGAAACAGCGAATTGCAGACGCAACCCTTGTCGACCGAGACCACCCGCAGACCGGCGCGCCTGGCCTCGATGGCACAGGCCAGGCCGGTGGGGCCGGCCCCGATCACGAGGAGGTCGAAAAGCGTGGTCCCGGCGGACTCCTCGCCGGGCACGGGCATAGTCTGAGGTTGGGAAACCGGAACAGAATCCACCGGATAGTCGGTCATGGTTCTTAGATTAGGGCATGGGTGGCGAGTGGTGCGCGTGCATCGCAATCAACGCTGGCGCTGAATCACTAGTCCCGTTTGCTCAACAGGTGCGCCTGCGAGCAGCAGGCGCGATCGAACTCGACCCAGCACGGGGGTCCCCAATAGTTGCTCTATCCGAATCCCGGCCGAACGGGATGATCGACAATGATTGCGCGGCCATCCGTAAGGGCTCTGACAGAATGACGGGCATTGGCAGGCACGATTGCCACCAGGCCCGGCTGCACAATCTGCGAAACCCCTTCGACTGTCACCTCGAGTTTGCCGTCCAGAACTTCGTAGACCTCTTCTTCAGGGTGGAAGTGTTCATGAATGGAGGAACCGCGCGTGAAATCGTAATGCGCGAAGGTCATGTTCTGGGTATGGAAATAGCGTCCACTCCAACCAGGCAAACGCTCGATCACAGGAAGAGTGTCAGTGTTCACGAAGGGCATGGGAAGTACCCCTTGCGGATAGTTTAAACTTTGCCACTCGGGCGCCGTGTGGCCGCCGTTATCGTTTCGTCTGGCAGCGTTGGCGCAGTATGATGACGTTCGGTTGGGAGCCCTATGGCAACGCCGTCAAAAGAAGATCCCCGCCTCACACGCCTGTCTCAACTTGCTCTGGCCCTTCCGGAGGCCACGCGATTGATCGCTGGAACTCATGCGCAGTTCCTGGTGCGGAAGAAAACCTTCGCCTATTTTCTGGACGATCATCATGGAGACGGCATCGTCGCTGTTACGT
The DNA here is from genome assembly GCA_963788475.1 of Terriglobales bacterium. GTDB lineage: Bacteria > Acidobacteriota > Terriglobia > Terriglobales > Acidobacteriaceae > Telmatobacter. The sequence goes on along the minus strand of CAWBGO010000015.1, from coordinate 811,934 downwards.
GCAAAGTGCTGCCGGGCGACAACAAGGCGCTGGTTGAGGCTCAACCCCGGCGGTTTTATCTTCCCGCTTATATCGGATCGAAGGGATGGGTGGCGCTGCGCCTGGACATGGGGAAGGTCGATTGGAACGAAGTGAAGGATTTGTTGGTGGGAAGCTACGCGCTGGTCGCACCCAAACAGCTGGCTGACGCTTTAAACTACCTGCTCTAATTGCCGCCCTGCCAACCGTCCCTCGCATCCTTTAACCTAGAAGCGTCGAAAACCGAGGGAGCACCACCCATGACCGTCATCCGGCAGGAAGATTTCATTGCCACAGTTGCAGGCGCGCTGCAGTACATCAGCTATTACCACCCGGCGGATTACATCAAGAGCCTGGCCAAGGCCTACGAGAAAGAGGAGTCGCACGCTGCCAAAGACGCGATGGCGCAAATCCTGATCAACAGCCGCATGTGTGCCGAGGGCCACCGGCCGATCTGCCAGGACACGGGCATCGTGAACGTGTTTGTGAAGCTGGGCATGGATGTCCACTTCGAAGCTGCGCCAGGCGAGAAGGCATTGGACCTGCAGGAAATGGCCGACGAGGGCGTGCGCCGCGCCTACCTCGATCCCGACAACAAGCTGCGCGCTTCCCTGCAGGCCGATCCGGCGGGTGCGCGGAAGAACACGCGCGACAACACCCCCTCCGTGGTGAATGTCGAACTGGTGCGCGGCAACACGGTTGAGATCACGGTGGCGGCCAAGGGAGGCGGGTCGGAGGCGAAAAGCAAATTTGCCATGCTGGATCCGTCTGACTCGGTCGTGGACTGGGTGCTGAAGACGGTGCCGACCATGGGCGCCGGGTGGTGCCCGCCCGGCATGCTCGGCATCGGCATCGGGGGAACCTCGGAAAAGGCCATGCTGCTGGCCAAACAGTCACTGATGGATCCCATCGACATCCAGGAGCTCATCGCTCGGGGTCCCAAGACCACCGCCGAGAAACTGCGCGTTGAGCTGTACGACAAGGTGAACCGGTTGGGTATCGGCGCTCAGGGTCTCGGCGGCCTCACCACGGTGCTGGACGTCAAGGTGCTTGACACCCCCGCCCACGCCGCCAACCTGCCGGTCGCCATGATTCCCAATTGCGCCGCCACGCGCCATGCGCATGTGGTGCTCGATGGCTCAGGACCCGCGTATCTCGATCCGCCCAATCTCGATGACTGGCCCCAGCTCACCTACAATGTCTCGAATGCGCGGCGCGTCAACCTCGACACCGTGACCCGCGCCGAAGCCGCATCGTGGAAGCCGGGAGAAGTGCTGCTGCTGAGCGGGAAGCTCCTGACCGGCCGCGATGCCGCCCACAAACGCATGTCCGACATGCTGAATCGCGGCGAGAAGCTGCCGGTGGATTTTCACGACCGTTTTATCTACTACGTTGGCCCGGTCGATCCGGTACGCGAAGAGGTGGTGGGCCCTGCAGGCCCGACTACTGCCACGCGCATGGACAAATTCACGCGCCAGATGCTGGCCGAAACCGGCCTGCTCGGCATGGTGGGCAAGGCAGAGCGCGGACCCGCGGCTATCGAAGCCATCCGCGAGTTTGGCGCCGTCTACCTGATGGCCATCGGGGGCGCAGCTTACCTGGTATCGAAGGCGATTCACGGATCGCGCCTTGTGGCCTTTGAGGACCTGGGCATGGAAGCCATCTATGAATTCGACGTGCGCGACATGCCGGTCACCGTTGCGGTCGACGCAAAGGGAACCAGTGTTCACCAGACCGGCCCCGCCGAGTGGCAGCAGCGAATCGCGGGCATACCGATCCTGCAGTGAGAAAGACAGAGACTAGGGACTAGGGACTAGGGGGCCATCCATGCATGAGGTGATACTCAAGCGATTCGAAAAGCCTGACGAGGTACGCACCTTCGAAAAGGGCCGGTTCGAGCTGGTGAAGATTGGCGGCATGACCATCGGACGGGCCACCTATGAGCCCGGCTGGAAGTGGTCAACGCACGTCGGCAAGGCCCTGGGCAAGGCGAGCTGCGAGGTCGAGCACGTGGGCATCGTGATCTCGGGGCGTGCCACCGCGGCCATGGACGACGGCCGCGTGGTTGAAATGAAAGCCGGAGACCTCTTTTATATCGAGCCGGGTCACGACAGCTGGGTCGTCGGGGATGAACCGTACGTGTCGGTGCACCTGATGGGGGCGGGCGACTATGCTGCGCACAAGCCAGTGAACAGTGGACGGTGAACAGTGAACAGTTCAGTACGGGAAGCCAATCAATCGCGGCATGACTGACCACTGCGCACCGTTCACTGTCCACTGCTTTTCTACTGCTTGCCGAATCGGTAAACGATGCCGCCCGTAAAACCGATGCTGCTTTGGATGTTCGAACCGAAGCCGGTGCCGAAGTAGTCGCCAGTCAGGCGCACGCCAAGGGCCGGTGAGAGGTTGTACTCGCCGATCAGGCTGGGATTGAGCGCGAAGGAGTTGCCATCCGGCCAGAGTCCCAGGGTCTTCGGGGGAAAGCCGTTGGTGTCTCCTGAGAAGTTGCCCAGCGCCCATCCACCCAGGATCCGTCCGGAAATCGAGTATTTAGGCTGCAGATAAAACCGGTAAGTCGCCCCCCCCATCACAGCGTAGGTACTGACCGACGGCCGCGTCACGGAACTGTAGTTCAGTCCGACATACGCGGTACCGTAGTAGCCCCGCGAGTCGATGGTCACGCCAAGGCGCTCGCTATAGTAGCGAGTGAACCCGGCATCCCACGCATAGTAAGTGAGGTGTTGGAGTTGGTCGCCAGGCGAAAATCGCAGGTAGCCCATGCCGATGTAAGCTTCGTACAGGTGCGAGTACACGTCGTGAATCGCCTGGGCGCGGCGCTGCTCCTTTCGCTTCCGGATGCGGGCCTGGACACTCACCTGCCCCGGGTCTTGACTGACAGTCGGTTGCGGCGGCTGGCCCTGATTCTGGGATAGGTCTGAACTCGAGCTTTGGGCCATTAAGACATTCGCTGCAGCCAATGAAACTGCCAGCAAAAGAACAAGGCGGCGAAATAAAAACATCGGCTTCGGGTATCCTCCACGGGAGTGCGGAAGCACACCACTGCGACAGGCTTTCCATGAGCGCTGCCGTCGGTCAGGTGCAAGCCAGCGTCGATTGGAAAACTGCCGTAAGCAGCGCTTCCCCCATAAGGTATTAAATCACCTGAAGGGGAGGCTTGTGCGTGAACCGGCTGTTCTTTGGACGTACCGCCAGGGCAATCGATTGCCGACTTCGAAGATCGGGCAGGCTCCTGACCGGCTATGAGTCCTCCAACCGTCGTGCCCACGTCACAACGATATCGAAAGAAATGCAATACCATGAAGGCGCATTGGAGGCTGATCGACGATGGGTCGCTTTTTGCTTGGAACTTTGATTGGAATTGTCTTGGTGCCCTTGGTTGTGCTCGCGTATTTCAAGATGGGCCACGTACCGGTCGCAGTCAACGATCCGCCGCTTCCCCAGGAAAGGCTGATCACCGGCGTTCCTCTCGAGGCGCGCATCGATCGGGAAATGGTGAAGAACCCTCCGCTGCAGGCCGACGAGACGAACCTGGTGGCCGGTGCGCATATTTACAGCGATAAGTGTGCCGTATGCCACGGCTTTCACGGCAAGCCATCACCTTTTGGGACTCACATGTTCCCCTCCGCTCCTCCCCTCTGGGAAAAGCATCGCCACGGCGATGTGGTGGGCGTAAGCGACGATCCTCCCGGCGAAACGTACTGGAAAGTCGCCAACGGCATCCGGCTGACCGGCATGCCGGCCTACAAGGAATTGCTTTCCGAGACGGAGATGTGGCAAGTCAGCCTTCTCCTGGCCAACGCCGACAAGCCTCTTCCCCCGGCAGCGGTGGCGATTCTGAACGGCGAAACTTCACCCGGCGGCCCCGGTCTTGAGCGAACCTCCCGCGAAGAAGTGAGCCCCGCACATCGCCGGCGGCGAGGTAGAATGGCCGCAAGGACCCCCGCATGAAGCTGCTCGAAGTGCTGCGCAAAGGATTCAGTTTCCTGCTCATGAGCATGGGCGTGTCGAGCCCGGAGTCCAAGAAGCCGCGGCCGAAGGCGGGCTCCGACTCCAACCACTGAGGGCGGGCAACATTTATGCGCATCGTACCTTGTCGGCAATGAATCCAATGATTTGGTAAGGAGGGCGTGGCCGATATGGGCGACAAGAAGTCATTCTGGCGCGCATTCCTGGACTTCTTCGTCCTGTTCAGCGGAGTTTCGACGGCGTCGAATCTTTCCCGCACCCGCCCGACGCCGGTGCGGGGGCGCGGGCTGTTTCTGTTCCGCAAGCTGGAGAAGTCCAGGAAAGGTGCTTCCTCCGGGAACCGCTCAATCCGGCGTGATCTATCCGTTTCCGGCTCTGGATCTCGCGAATTGGTAGAATCGACCTATGCCGCTGACCCGCCCACAGGCCCTCGACTATTTCAACTCCCCCGACCTGATCGGCCTGGGGTTTGAAGCCGACGCGGTGCGCCGCCGTCTGCATCCCGAAGGCGTTGTCACCTACATCATCGATCGCAACATCAACTACACCAACTTCTGCACCGAGTACTGCACCTTCTGCGCGTTTTACCGGCCGCTGAAAGGGCCGACAGGCGAGCGAAGGCTACATCCTCGACTTCGAGAAGATCTACGAGAAGATCGCCGAGACCGAGGAGATGGGCGGCACCGGCGTGCTGATGCAGGGCGGCATCCATCCCGACCTGAAGATCGACTGGTTCGAACGCCTGTTCACCGGCATCAAGCAGCGCTTTCCGAAAATCTGGCTGCATTGCCTGTCGGCGTCGGAAGTGCTGGCCATCGCGGAATACTCCGAGCTGAGCCTGCGCGACACGATCATGCGCCTGCGCGATGCGGGGCTCGATTCGATTCCCGGCGGCGGCGCCGAGATTCTGGACGACGACGTGCGCAAGCGCATCGCGCGCCTCAAGTGCCGCACCGATGACTGGGTGAGCGTGCATCGCACCGCCCACGAGCTTGGGCATGCGCACCACGGCGACCATGATGTTCGGCGTGGGCGAGACGTTCGAGCAGCGCATCAACCATTTCGAAGTGGTGCGGCAGTTGCAGGAAGAGACCGGTGGGTTCACGGCTTTCATTCCCTGGAGCTTCCAGCCAAAAAACACAGCGCTGGGCGGCCGCGGCTGGGATGAAGCAACATCGGTCGAGTATCTGAAGGTGCTGGCGATCGCGCGGCTTTACCTCGACAACATCGACAACGTGCAGGCCAGCTGGGTGACGCAGGGCCTGAAGGTGCTGGAAGTGGGATTGCATTTCGGCGGCAACGATGTGGGCTCGGTGATGCTCGAAGAAAACGTGGTGAGGGCTGCGGGCACTTCGAATTGCACCACGGAAGAAGAGCTGCGGCGCATCATTCGCGATGCCGGCTTCAAGCCGGTGCAGCGGGATACGCTTTATCGGACGATGTTTTTGAACTAGGCGTCCGAGCACAGTTATTTCGGATGTGTGTGACTCCCCGCGGCCACTTCGATGCCGTGCTTGAGCAGTACCAGGATCGACGTCAGGCTCTCCTCGGCGCCGCGCTTGCTGCCGGGCAGATTCACAATCAGAGTGCTTCCCTTCAATCCCGCGATACCGCGCGACAACCATGAAAAACGATTGCTCTTCGCGCCCTCGGCGCGCATCGCCTCCGCCAACCCTGGAGCTTCGCGATCGATGACCCTCCGCGTGGCTTCCGGGGTACGGTCGCGCGGCCCCAGGCCCGTGCCGCCGGCGGTCAGCACCAAGTGCCGCGCCCGCGCCGCAAAGACTCAGCAATTCCGCTGCGATCGCGTCTTCCTCATCGGGAAGCAGAGAGGTCGCGATGTCCGCCTGGGGCCAATGTTCGCGCAACACGGCCACCACGGCGGGACCGGCAGTATCGGTCATCTCCCCGCGGGAGCAGCGGTCCGAAATGGTGAGGACGGCAAGCAGCATAGGCACGATTCTATCCGTGCGCTATTGTGCGGCGCTGGGAAGCATCTTGATCGTGTGCAGCCATTTCTCCACCAGCAGCGGCCATGCAGTGACAGGGAGATCGGTGCGGCGCAGTCCGTAGCCGTGGCCGCCTTCGGCATAGATATGCAGCTCGGCGGGCACCTTGGCGTTCTTCAATTCGAGGAAGTAAGTGGTGGCGTTCTCCACGTGCACCGGGTCGTCCTCGGCCTGCACGATGATGGTGGGCGGTGTCTCCGCGGTTGGATGAATCTCGGGATTGGGCGCCATGTTCTGTTCGGCAAGAGCGAGATAGCCGGGATAGATCACGACGGCGAAGTCGGGACGGCAGCTCAACTGGTCGGCATGCATCGACGGGATCGTAGAGGCGCTTGTCGAAGTGGGTGCTCAAGGCAGCCGCGAGATGACCGCCGGCTGAGAATCCCAGCACGCCCACGCGCTTCGGAGTCGATGCCCCATTCGATGGCTTTTTGGCGCACAATGCCGACCGCGCGCTGCGCGTCCTGTAACGCAGCTGAGGACTTGGGATAGGGACCGGAGTCGGGGACGCGATATTTGAGCAGCACGCAGGTGATTCCCGCCGAATTCAGCCAGTCGCATACCTCTGTCCCTTCGAGATCGATGGCCAGGATGCGATATCCGCCGCCGGGAAACACGACAACCGCAGGCGTTGCGCCATTCGCCTTCGCGGGCTTGTAGAGGGTGATCGTCGGCGTGGAGACATTGCCCAGCCGGATGAGCGGCTTGCCGGCGATGAGATTGTCCTTGGCCGTCGTGGTGTCGACCTCGGCCGGCGCGGGTGCTGCCGCAGGCGCAATTCCGGGTGCGCCGCTGCGGCCAGATAGGCAGAGTGATATGCCCCGGCGCGGGCTGCCATGCGGGAGTTTGCGAGACCAGCGAAAGAGTGGAAACCATGACACATCACCAACAGGCCGGAATACGAACGCATGAAGTGTTTCTCCGGGAAAATCTACGCAGCGATCATTGCAGTCAAAGCTACGATAACGCAAACGCGCGCCTATGCAGACACGGACCAGATTCAGTGGTGCTATAACGGGATTTGTTCCGTAATCCAGAAAGCCGGCGAGTCATGGCTTTAACCACGATCCTGGGCGCAGGCGGCCCGATCAGCAATGAATTGGTCAAAATCCTCTCCGCCAGGGGCGCACCGAATCGCCTGGTGAGCCGCAGCCCAGCCCCATTCCCGGAGCAGAGGTCGTGTCCGCCGACATCTCGGATCAGGATCAGGCCATCCGCGCCGTCGCCGGATCGAGCGTTGTGCATCTGCTGGTAGGCCTCAAGTACGACGTGAAAGTCTGGCACGAGCAGTGGCCGCGCATCATGGCCAACACCATCGAGGCCTGCAAGCGAGCGCGGGCCAGGTTGATCTTCTTCGACAACGTCTATATGTACGGTCGGGTGACGGGCCCGATGACGGAGGAGTCGCCGTACGCTCCGGTTTCAAAGAAAGGTGAAATCCGCGCCCGGATCGCAACCAAGCTGATGGAAGAGGTGAAGGCGGGAAAGCTGACCGCCATGATCGCGCGCTGCGCCGATTTCTACGGCCCGAACGCGGCACATGGTCTGCCCAATTCCCTTGTATTTGACCCTTTTGCCAAACGATCCAAAGCGTCGTGGCTGGTGAACGATGCAGTGCCTCATTCGCTCACGTTTACCCCCGATGCGGCGCGCGGACTGGCTATGCTGGCCGAGAGTGAAACCGCATGGAACCAGGTCTGGCACCTGCCAACCGCGTACCCCGCACCCACCGGCAGGGAGTTCATTGAAACGGCCGCGCTGGCCTTCGGCGTCCCGCCCAGGTATCGCGTACTCAACAGGCCCATGCTGAAGGTAGTGGGCTGGTTCAATCCCCTGGTCCGGGAAGTCTACGAAATGCTCTACCAGAACGACTCGCCCTACCTGTTCGACTCCACAAAATTCAGCAAAGCATTTGGATTCGCGGGAACACCCTACCCCGAAGGCATTCGCCTTTGCGCGGCGTCGTACAAGAACCGCTGACACAACCTGCCGAACTCATTTACGGCCGGGCATGCGGCGGGATCAGCAAGGTGAGCATTTCGGAGGCTATCTCAATCCGGACCGGCAGTTGTCCCAGCACCTCCCCGTCGGCCTCCACGTAGACGTGCGACCGCGAACCGTTGCGAAGCACGCACTCCACGGTATCGGCTTCCACGAGTTCCACATCATTTGAAAAGGTGTGCCGCTTCCCCACCACCGCGAGCAGAAAGCGCATATACCGCAAGCGGCTCCGTGTTTTGAATACGACCAGGCACAGGTTCTCGCTGTGCAGCGAGGCCCCGGGGGCAAACTTGTCCAGCACTCCGCCGAAAGAACGAACCCGCACGGCCAGCAGCTGCGACGTCTCGGCCACGCGCACCTTGCCGTTTCCGTTGGCTCCGAACCGGGCCTGAAACATGGGAAACGGGTGACTGACCCAGATGCGAAAGGCTTCGACCATGTACAGGAAATAGCCAAAGCGGCGTTTGAGCGAGGGGTCCATGCGCATCATGAGCAACGCGTCCGCGCCAACGCCGGCGGCGACGGTGAAATACCGGCTCCGCTCGTGGCCATCGCTGCCCTGGAAAAAGATTCTTCCGACGGGGACTCGCACAGGCTCGGCCTGCAATAAGGCCTGCACGGCCTTGGCCGGAGACTTCGTCAGTCCCAGGTCCGCGGCCAGAGCGTTGGCGGTACCGAAGGGAACCACGCCCAGCGCCACATTGGTCCCGACCAGACTCTGCATGACCTCATGCACGGTGCCGTCGCCGCCGCAAACGATCACTGAATCGCATCCCCGGATCACCGCCTCGCGCGCCAGGTTCGCGCCGCTGCCCGGCCCGTCGATGGTAAAGCGTTCCACCTCGATGCCCGCCGATTCGAACACCTCGAGCGCGGCTCGTACGGTCTCCTCACGGCGGGACGAGAGTGATCCGGACGCTGGATTGTCGACCAGCGCAACACGGTGCATTGCGGATGTCATCTTTGGCAATTCTTGCAGGTCGGAGCTGTTCTTAATCAATTCTCCCTCAACTTCTTTCGATGCGCCAAATCGATTTGAGCCCCTCGCTCACCTCGCGCGCAAGCGGGCAAATCGAATCTGGCCCAAAAGATCCCGTACATCGGGGACACATGAATAGAAGAGATCTGCGTATTCGCCGCCCCAATCGACGTCGCGAGTCCACCTCCGCCCTGGTTCAAAACAACTCCGTCCAGTGCGCCCGGCATCTATCTGTGAGGCAAGGTAAGCGGTTTATTCAGCTGCGTTTTGCGGCAAATCATCCCGGGGTGAAGCATGGTTCTGCTTTTTTTGATTCCTGTTCTGGTTCTTGCCCTCGTGGTCACGGCTCCCGCTTGGCCCTATAGCAAAAACTGGGGCTACTACCCAACCGGTGGCCTCGGAGCAATCCTTTTGCTGACTATCGTTCTCATGTTCCTCAACCGCATCTAAGTAATTGCCGGCAGGAGCTCCACATCGCCGCGCCCTGATAGGAATCCGGTCAGGAATCGGTAGGAGATCGGCCTTGTATTTGAAACGCACGATCGTATTCTTCGCTTTTATCCTGCTGTCAACTGCACCCGCCTTCGCCTACTCTGTTCTAACCCACGAGGAAGTCGTCGACCTCCTCTGGACCTCAAACATTCGCCCCCTCATTGAGAAGCGCTTCCCTGGACTCACAGACGACCAGATCAAAGAGGCCCACGCCTACGCCTATGGCGGTTCCGTGATCCAGGACCTCGGCTATTATCCATTCGGCAGCAAGGAATTCAGCGATCTGGTTCACTACGTGCGCAGCGGCGACTTCGTCGAGGAAATGATCCGCCAGAGCCAGGATCCCAAGGAATTCGCCTTCGCCCTGGGAGCACTGGCGCACTATGTCTCCGATGTAGACGGGCATCCCGCGGTCAATGAGGCGGTAGCGATGCGCTATCCCAAGCTGCGCGCCCGCTACGGCTCCTCCGTGAAATATGCGCAGGACAAGTCGGCCCATCTCAAGACTGAGTTCGGCTTCGATACCCTCCAAGTGGCCAAGAATCGCTACGCCCCCGCGCAATATCACGACTTCATCGGTTTCGAGGTTTCCGAGCCGCTGCTGGAGCGGGTTTTCCCCATCGTCTATGGAATGGACCTGAAAGAGGTGCTGCCCCATCAAGAGTTGGCCATCGGCTCGTATCGCTGGGCGATCGGCCGCTTGATTCCGCAGATGACCACAGTTGCGCTCCAGCTGCACAAGAAGCAGTTGACCAGCGAATCGCCCACCTTTGACAAGCGCAAGTTCCTCTACCGCCTCTCCCGCGCCGACTACGAGAAAGCGTGGGGCACGACCTATCAGAGGCCGGGTTTCGGAACTCGCTTTCTGACCGCGATTCTGCGCATCATGCCCAAGATCGGTCCCTTCAAGGGACTCAACTTCGACGATCCCACGCAGAAAACCGAGGACCTCTACATCAAGAGCATCAATAAGACCTTCGATGACTATAAGGGCCACTTGCAGACCGTCCAGGGCGCGCGTTCCGGACTTGCCCAATCGCGATCTCGACACCGGCGAAACGACCCGGCCTGCCGAATACACGCTAGCCGACGACACCTACGCAAAGCTGGTGACCCAGTTGGCGGAAAAGAAGTTCGCCCAGGCGAGCTCCGGCCTCCGAGACAACATTCTCGCCTTTTATTCCGATCGCTCCGCCGAGGTGAATACCAAAAAGGACGAAGGCGAATGGCAGAAGGTGCAGGCCGCGCTGGATCAGCTCAAGTCCGCGCCGCCGGCTGTCGCGAGTGCCGATCCCGATCGACCGGCTCAATAATTCAAGCGGGAATGCCGTCTTCAAATCTCACTCCTGGTCCGGGCAGCGAATCGTTAAACGTCGCGGCCTGGGACTCGCGGAGGACCCGCATTCCTTCCATAGCTTTTCCCAATTCCAAAGCCTGGACGTCACCTCATTCGGCAACCGGAATCCGAGTTGATGCGCGAGCATGCACACCTGTCCGCGATGGTGCGCTTCGTGGGAAATCATGTAGCAAAGCATTTCCACGCCAGCCGGCCAGGGCTGAGCCCAACTGTCTCTGAGAAACTTTTCGACACGGCCTCCACCATCGTCGAACGCTTCAGCGAGCATATCGGCGCAGCGCGCGGCGCTCTCGGCCAATCCTGCGCGGGCCTGCTGCGGCGTGCAGTTTGCGCGGTTGAGCTGGATTGGAATCTTCAGGTGCGGAGCGGTTAGCCTGATCCACTTGGTGCGGACATTGTGCATGTGGGTGAAGATCGCCGCGATCGTGCGCGTGTTGCCGGGCGGTTTGGCATTCCAGGCCGCGGGGTCAAGATGTTCGATCAGAACCTGGTTGATTCGGTCATTGGCAACAAATATCCTCACCGCGGCCGGGCCGGGTGGACCTTGGACCTTGTTGCGGATCCCGACTTGACGCGTGGGCACGACTCCCGCTCCTCGACCGACCTAGGATACGTCCGGGGCGTGGGACATTCGCAAGTGATCCTCGCCATGCGTGTTGCCGAATCTCCGCCCAGGCGAAAATCGATCAGCGATTTCAAGAGCCGATGATCGTGCCCACGCATGCACCGAATCCAATGCGGGGCAAGCCCTCCCTTACGGCATAAGCGCGGAACGTGACCTGGTCGCCATCTTCGAGAAAGGTGCGCACTTCGCCGGTGGGCAAATGCACGGGCTCGCCGCGATGTTTCATTTCGAGCAGGCAGCCTTCCGAGCCCTCCTCCGGTCCGGATATGGTGCCCGTCGCGAGCAGATCGCCGGGCCGCAAATTGCACCCGTTGCTGGCATGATGCGTAAGCAACTGCGCCGGAGTCCAATACAGATCGCGAAGACTGCCGCGGCTCATCCGCACGGGTTCCAACCCGGCTTTCCGCATCTGCGCCGACTGGAGATATACCTCCAGCGTCAGATCAACGCCGTCTGCTGCTGAGTGTCGGCGAATGCAGATAAGGCAGCGGCGCGGGATCGCCGGAGGGACGCTCGGCCGCCGGCACGCGGTAGGGAGCCAGCGCCTCCATGGGAACGATCCACGGCGAAATCGTGGTGGCAAAGCTCTTCGCAAGGAAGGGGCCGAGCGGCTGATATTCCCATGACTGGATATCGCGCGCCGACCAGTCGTTTACCAGGCACAAACCAAAGATATGCTGCTCGGCTTCAGCAATCGGAATCGGCTCGCCGAGCTCATTGCCGGGACCAACAAACATGCCCACTTCGAGTTCGTAGTCCATCGACCGCGACGGGCCGAATACAGGCTCTGCCGCCGATGGCGGTTTGGTCTGGCCGCATGGGCCGCCTGATCTCCGCACCGCTCACCAAGATCGAAGACGCTCGGCCGTGGTACCCGATGGGCACGTACTTGTAATTGGGCAGAAGCGGGTTGTCGGGACGGAACAGCCTGCCTACCCGCGTGGCGTGATGGATCGACGCGTAGAAATCGGTGTAGTCGCCGATCTGCGCGGGCAGTTGCATTTCTGCGTCGCGCATGGGAACCAGCAGCGGCTCGACCTGGCTCCGCGACGACGTGTCGGTGAGCAGAGTTGTAACGCGGCTGCGCAGAGCAGACCACGACTGCCGGCCCCAGCGACATCAACGGATTGAGCGTCTGCGCCGTGCAGACGTCGACTATGTCGCCGGCCAATGGCTTGAGAAGGCCTTCCGACGCGCAGGCGCCAAGGTCGAGAATCTGGTCGCCAATGGCGACACCAATCTGGGTACTGTGCGCGTGCCGAAATACGCCATAAGGCAGGTTGTCGATGGGAAAATCGGTGGCCGGATCATTGGCCGCAGCGACCCAACTTCTCAGAGCCATCCCAGCGTCTCCAGCTCGCCGATTGGCTCTTCAAAGGAGCACGACCCTATCCCCACAAATTGCTTCCTGACTTCGGCGATGTGCTCGGCGGACCAGGTGCGGGATCGCCATTTGATCGCGTCAGGGGTGAGGCTCCATGCGAGCGGGTCTTGTTCATCGAGAATGGTTGTAGCCTCCGCGATGTTTCCGCCAAAGTGCATCAACGCAGCGGCGCAAAAGAGGTTGATGAAGCCGTGCATGGTTCCCGTCGGACTGTCTGGCGCGTACGTGAAGGGATGGCGCGAACGCAGGGGATGATGCAATCCTGCGGTGGCCTTGAATGCGAGACCGTGGCGATGGAGAGCGGCCAGCATCTCCGCAACCGCCGCTGCTGACGGAAATGCGTCGGCAACCACGCCGCCCATGCGCAGCTTCACGCGCGCTCCGGCAGCGGCAAAGATTTCGAGCAGCGCGGAACAGGTTGCACCCATCGGGATCTCAATGTATGTCTCGATGTTCGGTGACGCCGCAAGCCGCTGAATCTCCGCGGTCGATGCGGCCTTGAGCTCCACTGCCTCGATCGGCACTCTCCCGTCGATGAACGCCGAAATCATGTCCATAGACGAAGGCGCGGACGCGATGGCGCTCAGCCTCATGTCGCACAGACGATCCCCGGCCACCGCCCGAAGTTCGTCGATGCGAAGCACGTCGACAATGAAGCGGCCCAGTGCGTGCGCATGTTTGCCGCGCTTGTAGGTGAAATAGTTCTTAACCGCGCAGCGCATGTCGAGGTTCGCCGGCGGATACAGCCCTGCATAGTCCATTAGGCCGGCGAGCAGGCTGTCGATCGCGTTCACCTGGCCAATCACTGCGAGTGAGTCTCCGGCTTGAAGCGCTTCTTGAGCCCCTGCCAGCATTCGAAGTACTCATGCTGCAGAATGCGCGTGTTCATCGCGAATTCGGTCGGGCGCACGACCAGTTGCGTCTCGAACATGAAGGCCAGCGTGTTGGCCAGGTATTGCGGCTTCAGCTCCGCCTTGGTGGCGCGCTCGAACGTCTCCGCGTCGGGACCATGACCCGCCATGCAGTTGTGCAGGCTTGCGCCGCCGGGCACAAATCCCTCCGCCTTGGCATCGTAGGCCCCGAATACCAGGCCCATGAACTCGTTCATCAGGTTGCGATGAAACCACGGCGGACGGAAGGTGTGCTCCGCCACCATCCAGCGCGGAGGAAAGATGGCGAAGTCGCAGTTGGCTGTGCCGGCGAACGCCCGATGGCGCGCTCAGCACCGTGTAGATCGACGGATCGGGATGGTCGAACGAAACCGTGTTGATGCAGTTGAACAACGCCAGGTCGTACTTGTACGGCGCATAGTTTCCATGCCAGGCCACCACGTCGAGAGGCGAGTGATCGATGAATGCCGACCACAGCCGGCCGAGGAATTTCGCGGTGATATGGAATTCGCCTTCGCGATCTTCATACGCCGCGACCGGAGCCTTGAAGTCGCGCGCATTCGCCAGGCCGTTCGCCCCGATCGGCCCCAGTTCCGGAAGCCGGAAGGGCAGGCCGTAGTTCTCGCAGATATATCCGCGCGCCTGCGGCTCCTCGAGCACCACGCGGAACTTCACTCCTCGTGGAATCACGCAGATCTCGCCCGGCCTTACGCCCAGGATCCCCAGCTCCGTGTGAAAGCGAAGCGCGCCGAGTTGCGGAACGATCAGCAACTCCCCATCGGCCGTGTAGAAGAAGCGATCTTCCATCGAATGGTTCGCAGCATACAGATGGATCGCCAGACCCGTCTGCATGGCCGGGTCGCCACTGCCGCCCAGCGTGACAATGCCGTCGATGAAGTCCGTTTCCTGATCGGGAATGGGCAGCGGATCCCAGCGCAGCTGGTTCGGCGTCGTCGGCACCTCGACAAAGGGACCGCTGCGAATCATCCGCCGCGGAATCTCCTCGTACGGTCGATGCGTTACCGACGGTCGGATGCGATAGGTCCATGTGCGCCGATTGGTCGCCCGCGGCGCGGTAAACGGCGTGCCGCTGAACTGCTCCGTATACAGCCCCAGCGGATGCTTCTGCGGCGCGTTCTGGCCCTCCGGCAAAGCGCCGGGAACCGCTTCGGTTGCGAATTCGTTGCCAAATCCCGACTGATACGAGAACGCGGTGGGTGACGATTCCGTATCAAAGACTGCCGCGCTCGACTCGCTGCTCTGCTTCATGCATTGCCTCGTAGATTTGATCGAAACTGCTGACTGCGAAAAGTAGCTTGTGCAGCTCGTCGACTTTCACCGGAGTCTCCAGCACTTCGTCCAGCGAAAAGTCGCGCACCGCGCAATGGCCGTCGACGACATTCATGCATTCCCCGTGTGAACTGATGAGTCCGCTGCCGTAGACCTTGATTTCATTCCGTTGCCGGATCAGCCCGAACTCAACCGTATACCAGAACAGGCGGCCTAGTTTCTCCAGCACGCCCGCATCCTCGATGGCCGCGCAGACGCGGCCGTAGTGCTCAAGAAACCCGGCAAACACGCGGTGCGCATGCATCGGCACGTGGCCGAACACGTCGTGAAAGATGTCCGGCTCAGGTGTGTATTCGAGCGATTCCCGGCTGCGCAGCCACGTAGTGGTGGGGAAACGCCGCGCCGCCAGCATCTCGAAAAATGCCGGAGCGGGAAGAAAGCCGCTCACCGGCGTGGAATTCCAGCCCGTCCGCGGCTCCAGGCGTGCACTCACGGCGGCGAGTTTGGGCAGCCGGTCCCGTTTCAGCCCGATGATCTCGAATCCATCCAGGTATTCCTGCGCGGCGTGCCGTTCGAGTTCGGGAAGCACGCGGCCCACGAGCTCGGCCCACACGCTGTGCTGTTCGTCCGTATAGGCCGTGTAATCCTGCTCGATCAGGTAAGGCGCCGCGGCGGAAAGCATTTCCGTTTGCATAGGATTCTCCGAGCAATCGGCTAGAGATTGCCCGCGCTCCCTCTGCTCGCGCTCAATGGCTTCGAACAGCGCCTTGAAGTTTCCCTTGCCAAAGCTGCGGCTGCCCTTGCGCTGGATGATTTCGAAGAACAGCGTCGGCCGATCCTCCACGGGGCGCGTAAAGATCTGCAGCATGTATCCCTCGTTGTCGCGGTCCACCAGGATCCCCAACGCCTCCAACTCGTCCACCGGCTCGTCGATCGTGCCCACGCGCTGCTGCAGCTCGGTGTAATAGGTGTGCGGCACGCGCAGGAATTCGATGCCCTGCTCGTGCAGCCGATTGACCGTGTGCAGAATGTCGTTGGTGGCCAAGGCAATGTGCTGCACGCCAGGGCCGGGATAGAAATCCAGATACTCTTCAATCTGTGATTTCCGTTTACCCTCCGCCGGCTCGTTGATGGGGAACTTCACGTAGCCGTTCCCGTTGGCCATCACCTTCGACATCAGCGCCGAGTACTCGGTCGAAATGTCCTTGTCGTCGAAATGCTGATAGAGCCGGAATCCCATCACGCGCGCGTAAAAGTCGACCCACTTGTCCATCTCGTGCCAACCCACATTGCCCACCATGTGATCGATGTGCAGCAGGCCAACGGGACGCGCCACGGGATCGCTCTCAATGGGGCGAAACCCGGGCAGAAACGGGCCCGCATAAGCGTCGCGCTCCACAAACGTGTGAATCGTGTCGCCATAGGCGCGGATACTGGACAGAACGACCCGCCCGTACTCGTCGGACTTTGCATACGGCACGGCCACGCTGATTGCCCCGCGGTTGGTCGTTTCCCGCCACGCGCGATGGGCGTCATCCACCCATAGTGCGATCACCCGCACGCCGTCGCCATGACGATGGATATGCTCGGCAATCGGGTCGCTGGCGCGCAGCGGCGTGGTGAACACGAAACGGATCTTTCCCTGCTGCACCATGTACGAAGCTCGATCGCGCTGCCCGGTCTCGGGGCCCGCGTAGGCCACCAGCGACATGCCGAAAGCCGCGCGGTAAAAATACGCCGCCTGCCGAGCATTGCCTACGTAAAACTCAACGTGGTCGGTCCCGCGAAGGGGAAGAAAATCACGGTCGTCTACCGATGATTCTGCGATGGCCTGTGATTGGGACTGAATTGAAGCAGAAATGGGGAAAGCGTTCATTCGATCTCCTTTGTCTGCCGGGAGACGAGGTGAACGTGCTAGGGAAAGCATCCACCGGCTAGCGCTAAGGATAGGCGCGGCAAAATACGACTGGAAATGGGGTTTCGATGGAAATCCAGTGCAATAGCTTAAGAGCGTTAAGCATAATGGAAGAAGAACCTAAGGATTGTCGGCTAATGTCCCACAAGACCTCTCCGCATGCCTTTGAACTCGATGCCATCGCATGGAAGATCCTCGAACACCTGCAGCACAATGCGCGGCTCTCCTTCGCGGAACTGGGCAGGAAGGTCGGCCTCTCCACGCCCGCGGTGTCCGAGCGCGTCCGGCGTCTCGAAGAAGCCGGCGTCATCACCGGCTATCACGTGGGCCTCGACATGGCCAAACTCGGTGTCCCCATGCACGTCCTCATGCGCTTGACCATCCCCGGCGGCGACCTGCAGATCGGCCGCACCGTCACCGCGATCAAGGAGCTGCCCGAAATCGCGCGGTGTCACCGCATCACGGGCGACGAGTCCTTCGTGATTGAGGCCCACCTCGTCTCCGTGCACCATCTCGAGGCTCTTATCGACAGGCTTTCGGCATTCGGCGCGACCGCCACTTCGACGGTGCTCTCTTCTCCGGTCGAGCGGCGGGAGTACTCCGCGAAGCAGATCGACGCCTTTGGAAAATATGAATGAAGGACCTTATCCTTGATTGCGTTGGTCATTTTTGCCTGCGCCAACTCCGGCTGATCCGATTGTTCAAACCGGATCGAAGGCAACGCCGCTCACAGCGAGCTTTCAGAGTAAACTATTGATTTAATGTTTGTTATCCATAGAATGCCAGGGCGAGGTGTATACACCTGTTTACAGAGCTTTGCGTCATGACGGTTACAGACCTGAATACAAAAGGTTACTTTAGATGTCGAACTTCAGTTACACGTCTTGCATTCTCGTACCGTCGTGTTACATTACGCTTACTAAATCAAAAACCCCACTGGGGTGAATATTGTGATTCGCGTCGGTCTGTTTTCTCAGGACTGCACATTGCAGTCCTTGCTGTCCTCAGCCTTGGGAATGGAATTCCAATTCTTCTTCGAATCGAAGGAGGATGGAGTAAGTCGCCTTCTCTCCGATAAAACCTGTCACGTCATGGTCCTGGACCTGAACTCCAGCCATGATTCTCTAAAGGAACGAATTGCCTGCACCCGGCGCATGATCGCCGCCGACGTCGCCTGGGTCATCATGGCGGACGACGGTCTCCGCGCCACTGCCGACGAACTTGTACGCCAGGGCGCTTTCGGCTATTGCCGTCGGCCTCCATCGATCCGCGACCTGCGTATCATGCTGCGGCGCGCCCACGAAAGTTCCACGCGTCAGCGCGAACAAGGGCACCGGAACGCTCAAACCCATGGGAGACCGGGATCAGATGGTGGGCGGCAGCCCCGCCATGCAACAGGTTCACCACCTGATCGACTGCGTCGCTAGTATTGATGCGTCGGTTCTGATCACCGGAGACAGCGGGACGGGGAAGGAACTGGTCGCTCGCGCCATCCACAACCGAGGTAATCGCGTAAGCCGGCCGTTTATCGCAGTCGCGTGCGGCGCCATCCCCGAAACCCTGATCGAGGCCGAACTGTTCGGCCACGAGAAAGGCGCCTACACAGGCACGGTTGGATCCCGCGAGGGTTATCTCGAGCAATCGCGCGACGGTACCCTGTTCCTCGACGAAGTAGGCGAGCTCAGCCTCTTCACCCAGGTGAAACTCCTTCGCGTTCTGCAACAGCGCGAGTTCAGCCGCCTTGGCAGCAATCGCCTGATCCCCTTGAGCTCCCGCATCATCTTCGCCACGCACAGAAACCTGGCCGAGATGGTCGCCCAGGGAAAATTTCGCCAGGATCTCTACTACCGCATCAACGTAATGAAGATTGAAATTCCCTCACTGCAGGACAGGCCGGAAGATATCGCTCCCATCGCCAGCCATTTTCTCCGCCACTACGCGCGAGTCTTTCAGAAGCCGATGGAGTCCATCGACCCCAAAGCCATGGCCGTGCTGGAAGGTTATCCGTGGCCCGGCAATGTGCGCGAACTTGAAAACGTTATTCAGCGGTCCATCATTCTTGCCCGGGGCAAAACGCTCCGCATTGAAAACCTTCCTGCCACACTACGCGAAAAAGCGCGTACGAATGTCGAAGAAGCCGTCCCCGGCGGCACCTTCGAACGTCAGTTGCGCGATTACAAGGTCCGCCTCGCCGCCACGGCTGTCCGCGAGAACAACGGAAACAAGACCCTTGCGGCACGTAGTCTGAGCATCTCCCGAGCCTACCTGCACCGGCTCATCCGGCTGGCCGACCCGGGAGCGTTTTGCGAAGAAGATAGTATGGAAATCGAAACCACTTAAATTACCCCACCAGAAACAAGCTTCCGTGCCCCATCCTTTCGCCTTCTTCCTGGCGAAAGGGTGGGAGACTACCGAATCCCCTCTTCGCCTTTTGGCATAATTAAAGTAGAGGTCGGTCCCGTGCACATCAGTTTTGGCACTTCGGTGCTCGTTTCCGTCATCGGCTTGCTTGGCGTCCTTGCCTGGCGGATCCGTGAGGGACGTTCAGCCGTGACCGTGAAAAAGATCATCATTCCCCCGCTCGGCATGGCGACTGGTTTTTCCATGTTCCTGGTGCCTGCGTTCCGGGTTCCCTGGAGCTGGGCCGCAGTGGCTTTCCTCGTCGGGTTGGTGGCCCTCGCCTACCCGCTGCTGGTTACGTCGAAACTGGTGCGCGACGGTGATGCCATCATGATGCGACGCTCCAACGCTTTTTTTATTGTTGTCGTCGCCCTGGCCGCAATCCGTTTCCTGGCCCGCGATTACCTCGACACCTACATGACCCTTCAGCAAACTGGCGGACTGTTTTTTGTCCTCGCCTTTGGCATGATCCTGCGCTGGCGCCTGCGCATGTTGGCTGAATACCGAACCCTCACGGCGCAGACTTCTCTTCCCGCCTGAGCTGCGAACAGAATCCGTCCCATCCCGTTTTCGCGTGTCTCTTTCTACTCGCAGCGAATGGCCTGCATCGGCTCGATCCCCGCTGCGCGCACGGCCGGCAGTAGCGATGCCGCGCTCGCAATCAACGCCAGGGCCACGATCGATCCCGCGAACACCCACGGATCGCGCGTCGAGGTTCCGTAGAGAAAGCTCGCCAGCGCCCGCGAAGCCAGCAAGGCCGCAACCAACCCTCCCGCCGAGCCTGCCAGCGCCACTGCCGCATTCTGCCGGAAAACCATCCCCGCCACCTGCCTGCGCCGCGCGCCCAGGGCCATTCGGATGCCGATTTCGCTGGTGCGACGCTCCGTCGCATACGCAAGGGTTCCGTAGAGTCCCACCGCCGTAACGATGAGCGCGCAGACGGCAAAGAACACTGAGAGCAGAGCCATCATGCGCTCCGCACTCATCGAGTCGCGAACCGTATCCGACATCGCAGTCATCTCGGGCATCGGGATACCCCGTTGGATCTGCTCGGCGAGCGCATGCGCCGCCCCCACCAGCGGAGCCCCGGGGCCGTCGGTCCGTACCACCGCGTTGTAGGAACGCGTCTCCTGATCGTCCTGGCACATCGGAACGTACGCGGTCGGTGGCGCCGCCGAGCGCAGATCTTCGTACTTCGCATCGCCCACCACGCCAATCACTTCGTAACGGATAGTTTTCTCCCCATCCTTCTTGGTGACGAATTGGCCGATGGCATTGCGATCCGGCACGAGGAGCTTTGCCGCCGCCTGGTTGAGAATGATCTTTCTTTCCTTCGAAGCGGAATCGTCCCAACGGAAATCGCGCCCTGAGAAGAACGGAATACGCATCGTCTTGAAATACGCGGGCGCCACGCTGTTCTGATAAATGTCATGAACCTTCCCGTCTGTTGCCGGAAAATCCTCGTCCCAGACCATGTGCGCGAACGGAATGATCCACGCGAAGCTGACGTCTTTCACGCCCGGCTGGTGGCTCAACCCCTCGCCCATTTGCCGATAGAACTGCAACAACGCGTCCCCCTTCAGCGGTTGCTGATCCATGCTGAAGGCGATATTCTCCACGCCGCGCGGATCGAAACCCGCGCCCGACTTGTACAACCGCACCAGGCTCGAAGCGAGCAGGCCGGCGCCCACCACCAGCATCAGCGCCAGCGCCACCTCGACCGCCATCATGACGCGCGGCAAGATCGCTTGCTGTTCATACGCCAAGGTGGTGTGCTGGCCGTGCTTCATCTGATCGCTCAGATTGCTGGACGTCGCACGGAGCGCCGGAATCAACCCGATCAGAAGTGCGGCGCCGATCGCGGCAAGGGCCGCAAAGGCAAACACGCGTAGATCGAGCGACGTGTCGAGATGCGTCTCATACTGGCCGCCCAGCAGCAAAGCTGAAATCGCCTGGCTGACCAGCGGGGAGATCGCCAGTCCCGCCGCCGTGCCCGTCACCGCGATCAGGAAGCTCTCCACCAACAACTGTTGCACCAGCCGCCGCCGCGTGGCGCCCATGGCCAGCCGGGTCGCCAACTCCTTCTGGCGCGCGGTTCCCCGGGCCATCAGGAGACTGGCAAGGTTCAGGCAAGCGAGCAGAAGAATCCCGCCGCACATGGCGAACACCGCCATGAGCGGCTTGCTGAAGAACAAGCGGATATAGGTAAATCCTTTTGAACCTGCCTCGGCTATGAACCGAAAATGCCGCTGCTCGCGTTTGGCGATCCAATTTGCATCCGGGATCACCTCGTGCAGTACCGCGCTGCTGTCCGCCGAAACATCGGCATTCGCCTGCTCGAGAGTCGCCTCCGGATTCATCCGCGCCATCACCGTCAGCCACCAGGCGTGAAACCCTGCGGCCGTCAGGTTGCGCGTGCCGTGAATTGCGGGCTCGGTCGCCATGGGGACAAACAAATCCGGGTGGTCGAGCGGGTCGGCTCCTATAAACCGCTTAGGCATCACCCCCACCACCGTGAACAGCGTATTGTCGATCTCCAGTTTCTGCCCGATCACGTTGGGCGCGCGATCGAACCAGCGCTTCCAGAAGCCTTCCGAAATCACCACGCCAAAGCCTGCGGGATTTCCGCCTTTCACGTCGTCTGCGGGTGTCAGGGTTCGTCCCAGTAACGGAGGCGTTTCAAGTGCCGGAAAGAAATCGCCGCTCACAATCTGCCCCTGCACGTTTTCGACGCCATTGTTTCCCTTCACCTGCATCTTCGAATGGTTAAAAGCGAAAACTTTGGTGAAGACTCTGCGCCTGCGCTCGAGACCGCGAAACAACGGCTCGGAAAGGCTGTAGTTGATTCGAGGATCACTATCCTTGGTGCCCAGCACAACCAGTTGCTGGCTGGCCGGCACCGGCAGGGGCCGCAGCAGCAGCCCGTTGATCATCGAGAAGACCGTGGTGTTCGCGCCGACACCAAGCGCCAGGGTCAGAATCGCAACCACCGTGAATCCCGGCGACTTGCGCAGCACGCGCGCCGAGAAACTTATGTCCCGCACAAGATTCTCGAAGCGCTGGAACTGCCACAGCTCCCGCAGCCGTTCGTGCCACCGGCTGGCCTTGCCAAACCTGCGTCGCGTCTCCATGTCCACCTCTGTGTGCGCCACCCCCTGGCGCAGGAGTTTTTCCCGGAGCATGGCCTGGTGAAACGCAAGTTCGTCTGCCATGTCGCGGTCCATGCGCCGCTTCAACAACAGCGCCTTGAGGCGGAGCACAAACTCGTGCAGATGTTGCGCCATCGGTCTCATCTCGAACGATGCCTCCTCAAGACGCCTGCATCACAAACGCCACCGCCGACGAAAGCCTCGCCCAGCGCTGCGTTTCCGCGTTCAGCCGCCGGTGTCCTTCGGCCGTCAATTCATAGAACTTCGCGCGGCGATTGTTTTCAGACGCGCCCCACTTCGCCTTGAGCAGCCCGCGCAGTTCCATCCGATGCAGCGCCGGATACAGCGCGCCTTCTTCCACTTTCAACACCTGTTGCGAAGTCTGCTCGATCCACTCAGCCACGCCGTATCCATGCAGGGGACCGCGCAGGAGTGCCTTCAGGACCAGCATCTCCAGCGTTCCCTGAATCAAATCGCCCGAATCCGTTGAACGTTCCATAAATCACTTAGGGGAACAATAATTCCGCCGCGGACCGCTGTCAACGCAAGCGGACGGTAATAGGAAACTCAAAGCTGAGGAAAGATTTTTGGACTCGACCCCGAGCAGGGTTAACTTACTTTTTCTTCTTCGGGGCCTTCGACGTCTTGGCTTGCGCCCTGGCGGCGGCCTTCTCTTCTGCCGTACGGCCGGTGGGAATGGGCGCCAAATCGGGACCGATGCGCCGCACCACGGTGTCGACCATCTCGTAGCTGATGGTGCGGGGATTGACCGGGTGAGTCATGCCCGTCTGGGTATCGATGCTGACGTCGCTGCCGCTCGAAATCCGGAAGCTGAATGTCGGGACGGTGCCCACGCGTTCTGTGACGTGCGAAATGGTGACCGGCAGATAGCCCTGGATGGGGTGGATCCGGAATGCGGTCTCGTAGCGATGCCGCTTTACGCTCCACGTGAAGACGCGCACCTGGTCAAAGTCGTAGGGCAAGCCGGCCTTTGGCGGCGAAAGCACCATCACATACTCCGGTACCGTGTGGTCCGGTACGTCCGCCTGCTGATCCTGAATCTTCGTCAACACGTACGCGCCCACGATGCGCTGGCCCTCGGCGTATTGCGCAATCGAGTCCGGCGCTTCGATGTCGATGCGGCCTGAAAGCAGCCAGCCGGCGTGGCCGTCTGCGTCGCGAACCAGCCACCAGTCTTCCAGAACGACCGGCACAGGTTGGGGCGGCACCGGAACTGGAGCGGAAGTGACGGTGGCCTTGGGCTGAGGGGTAGACGGCGTGACCGGCGGAGGACCCGGAGTATTTCCTTTTGCCGGAGCCTGCACACCTGCCGGAGCGCTCGACCGATGGCGCGAAGGCGCTGCTCCCGGGGCTGCTTTCGGCACCGACGCCCGCGCCAGCAGCTGCAATTTGGCATTGGCGGGGAGCAGCCGGAAATGTTCGGTGTCGCGCCCCGGAGTCAGGTGCAGGTACACGTCATCGCGGAGGATAGCGGTGGCCACCACAGGATCTTGTTTGTGCAGGTCAGCCAGCTTCGTGAATTCGTCGAACAGTTTGCTGTCGATCACAACTATTTCTTGGATCCAGCCGATTTCGTTCTTTTGCGTCTTTACCTTGAGAAAGTGGCGGCCATGTTCCAGCACCTCGAGCGCCTGGCCGTTGACCACTTCGCCGACCCGGTTCGAAACCGGCGCCACGCGATCGTGCAGATACATACTGCCGGGTCGACACGTAGACCGTATCGTGCTGCTCGTGATGAAGCCGGTTGCAGCCGCACATCACGACGATGGCAAGGAGGGCAAATCCGGCAAAGAATGGTCGCGTGGATCGATGAAGTGCAGTTGGAAGAGACAATTGGGAGCGCGTGAGCACAGCCGGAATCTACTTTGAGGATAGCACCCGGACAGGGTACCGGAACCAGGGATCACGGACCAGTCCCGTATCTCGCGATGTACATAGTGCGTGGAACGAACTGCCTCGCCAACCCGGCCCGGCTACACCTGGTCGATATTCTCGAGTTCCTGCTCTTTGGCGGCCGCGGCCGGTCGCTTTCCCGCCGCTGACGCCACCGCGCAAATCGCCAGGATCGCGCCCATAATGGCCAGTGACCAGGTGATCGGCACTTCCAGCCACCGTGAAGCCAGCATCTTGAAAGCCACGAATCCCAGCATCGCTCCAAGACCGTAGTGCAGATAACGCAGGCGATCGAGGAGCGCGGCCAGCGCGAAATAGAGCGAACGCAGTCCGAGGATGGCGGCGATGTTCGACGTGTAGACCACAAATGGATCGTGGGAAATGGCCAGCACCGCGGGAATCGAATCGACTGCGAATAAAAGGTCTGTAGCTTCAACCGCCAGGATGACCGGCAGCAGCGATCCTTTGGCGGGCTGCAACCGGCGAATCCAATCCGGAATGGCCGCGTGCGCCGATCCTCCCCGCACCAGCCGCCAGGCCGCGTACAGCAGGAACAGACCGAATATATACGTGATCCAGTCAAAGCGCTTGAGCAGGGTAACGCCGACGGCGATAAATGCCGCGCGCATCACCACCGCTCCGCCCACGCCCCACAGCAGCGCGATGTGCTGGCGCTGCGGAGAGATCCTGAATCCCTGAAACAGGACCAGGAACACGAAAAGGTTGTCGACGCTCAGCGAAGTTTCGATGGTGTATCCGGCCACAAACTGCAGCGCCGGCACACGGCCCTGGACAACCGCGATCCATCCGGCGAACCCGGCGGCGCACAGAGCCAGCACCGCGGTCCACACCCAGGCCATCGTTTGGGTGCGCTTCGATCCGCCACGCGTTCCGGGCAGTATGGAGTCGATAACAAGGAGGGCGATGACGGCGACGTGAAAGCCGATCCACCATGTCCACGACGCGCCACCGATCATGAATTGAATGCTACAGGAGGAGGCTTCCGACTAATTTTGATCCACGGGGCCCGGTCCCGGAGCCTCGTTGTTCCTTCGCATCTCCTCACAGAAGAACGGCCTTCGCTGTCATTTTTGTCGCTTGTTCTTCGTTTCGCGCTCTATAGTTCGTTGAGTTTCGCCTTGATCGAAAACAATGCGCTTGCTTTGCAAAACTCTCAAAATCGTCCACACCGGCGCCATCCGGCGACCATGCGGGCCGCGTTCGCCATCGCGCTGTTGACATTCTTCTCCCCTGCCTCGGCCGACTCGCCCAAAACAACGGCACGCGCCCAACTCGACGCCCTCCGCGACGAAGTGCGCGCAGCCCACGCCCGCGGCGACGCCCCGTCATACCTGGCCGGGAGTCAAAAAATGCGCCAGTTTCTCAACGACTCTCCCAACGGCGTGCTCCAGGTGATGAGCGCGCAGGCTTTCGCGGGAGACACCGACGGCGCTCTCGACAGCTTCGCCCAGTTCATTCGCATGGGCCAATCCAACACGCAGGTGTTCGAGACCAAACCGTTCGACGCGCTGCGCAGTTCGCCTCGATTCCTCGCCCTTCAGGCCGAAATGGCCAAAAACGATACCGCCATCTCCGTCTCCTCCGCGGTGTTTCGGATGCCCGAGCCTGGCTTGGTTCCCGAAGATATTGACTACGATCCGTCCACGCGCAAGTTCTACCTCACCAGCGTCATGAACCACACCGTGCTCGCCTGCGACACCAACGGGAGCTGCCGCATTTTCCTCCGTGCTCCCGAACCGTGGCCGATGATGGCTCTGAAAGTGGACTCACGCCACCGCACTCTATGGGCCACCGCCGTAGCCCTTAAGGGATTCAAGTCCGTTCCCAAGCCCAGTTGGGGAACATCCGTGGTGCTGCTCTACGACCTCGATTCCGGCAAGTTGCTCCATCGTGTTCCGGGACCGCCCGGAGCCACTCTCGGCGACATGACCCTCACACCGGATGGAGACGCCATCGTCGCGGACAACGAGGGCGGGGTGTACCGCCTGAATCGCAAGACTCTACGCTTCGAGCGGCTCGACAGTGGCGATTTCATCTCTCCCCAGACCCCCGCGATGTGTCCCGATCGGCGCTGCGTCTTCGTTCCCGATTATGTTCGCGGCATCGCCATCCTCGATTTTGAGACCAGCCAGGTTTCATGGCTCCCGTCCAACGGACTTCACGCCCTGAGCGGCATCGATGGCTTGTATCTCCATGGCCGCACCCTCATCGCCACTCAGAACGGAACAACACCGGAGCGGGTGGTGCGCTTCACATTGGACCCGTCCCTGCGGCACATCGAGTCAGAGACGATCATCGAGCGGGCCACGCCCACGCTCGGCGACCCGACCCACGGAGTCATCGTGAACGGCACGTTCTATTACATTGCCAATTCAGGATGGGACCGGCTCGAAGATGACGGCACTCCCAAATCCGGGACTGCGCCTTCGAGTGCGCTTCTGATGCGCGCCGACCTGCAGTAGAAGGAAATTGAGCGGGAGCTATCGCTGGTCGATCAGCCGGATGGTCTCCAGGAACACGTCGCCATCAATGGTGAGGCTGTGAGCGCTGACCTTGTCCATCGTGTCCTGGGCGGTGTGGTGATAGCTGTTATTCGGTCCGTAATCGAGATCGATCACGTCGACCGCCGGCACCCCGCGCTTCAGAAAGGCCAGGTGATCGTCCTCGACGGCCTCGTCGCGCTGAAAGAAGTATTTATCGTATCCGAACTTGTGGGCCGCCTGGCGCACCACCTCGACCAGCCAGCCCGTCGAACTGGTCTCCCGCTGGATGTCGAGGTCCTTGTCGCCGATCATGTCGGCAAGGATGAAGGCCTTGATCCGCTGCAGGGTTCCGTCGCGTCCCCACTTGGCAGCCAGGTGGCGGCTGCCATAAGTCGAATCCGATTGCGACCAGCTCTTGATGGCCTCTTCGCCGTCGAAAAACACCAGCCATACGGAGTAGCCATCGAGCTGTTTTGTTCGCGCAACCTGTTCCCGGAGATGATCGGCCAGGGCCAGAAGCAGCCCGGTGGTCGAGCCGCCGTCGTTGGCGCCCACAAAGTTGATGTTCTTCAGGTAGTAGTTGGTCTCGTAGTGAGTCCCGATAACGATCACCCCATCCTTCTTGCCCGGAAAGCGCGCGATGAAGTTGCGCATGTTCACAGGCCCGATGGGCGTGTTGGCGATGAAGGTGTCTTCTTCCAGTTGATCGTGTTCGAGGTGAGCGCGCAGAAACGCCTCTGCCTTTGCATGCCCGGGACTGGTGGGCCAGCGTGGACCGATTGAGACAAAATCGCGGGTATAGCTGAGTGCTTTGTCTCCATTGAAATGCTGCGCGGAGGCGGCAGGCGGAAGAGAAAAGAGCATCCCGGCCAGCACGCTTGTCAAAAGTGCTTTCATCCGAGGACGAAAACGCGATCATGAGGCCGCTGCTTCTTTGGCTTTGCGGCGCGCCGGGTGCACCCACCACGCCACCGCGATTCCAATCAGGTAAAGCGTCAGCATGGGAATCGCGTAGATACACATGGTCCACGGGTCGGGACTCGGAGTGATGATGGCGGCCACGAGAAAAATGGCCAGGATCGCGTAGCGGATGTTCTTCCACAGAAATTTCGGACTCACGATCCCGAACATGGCCAGGAAGAAGATCAGGATCGGCATCTCAAAGCTGATGCCCAGCCCGAGAATGATCGAGAGAAAGAAGCCCGTGTACTCCTCGATGGTAACGATGGGGTTGAACTTCTGCCCGAAACCCAGGATGAGGATTTTGAGCGCGCCCGGCAGCACAAAGAAGTAACCGAAACTGGCTCCCAGCAGAAACAGTCCCACGGTGGCCGCCATGAACGGGATCACAAACCGCTTCTCTTTCTGGTACAGGCCCGGCGCGATGAACAGCCACACCTGGTAGAGAATGAAAGGCGAGGCCAGGATGGCTCCGCCGATCAGAGATACCTGCAGATACAGGTTCAGCGGGTCCATGGGGTGGGTGTAGTTGAGCTTGATCCCCAGCCGGTCGAGCGGCGATTGCACTAACCCATACAGCCGCTCGTGAAAGAAGTACGCGATTCCGAAACCGACAGCCAGGTAGGCAGCCGAATGGATGATGCGCCGGCGCAACTCATCCAGGTGCTCCATCAGGCTCATGCCCGGCAGTTCCGCGCGCTGGCTCACCGCGGTGCGCGCCTTGCCAATTGCGTCCGCGGGATCAACCATGCTGGCTCACAGGCTCCTTGGGAGGGATGGGTGTTTCGGCATCAGGATTTGACGCCGGTGCGTGTTCGGAGACGGACACAGCCAAATCCGGTTCAGGCTGATTCGGTTCGCGCACATCACGATTGTCCGATTCCGGACTCCCCCCGTTTTTCGCGGCCGGGCTCGAGCCGCCATCCGCCTCCAGGCTCCGCACCAAACCTTGTCGGGACGCGGCCACCTGCTCTCCGGTCTGGGGCGGCTGAAGCCTGGGAATCGTGGAGACCGGTTCCGCTACCCGCTCAGCCACCTCCGCAGGAAATCCCTCAACCGCATTGATTTCGCCTGCGGATGGAGACGCGGTGGCCGGCTCAACGGCGCCGATGTCCGCCTGCGCCTCAATACTCGGGGCTGGAGTCTGGGAAGGCGTCTCGGCAGGAGGCAGAATCGGCGCCGCCAGTGCCGCTGCGCGCTGCCGCTCTTCTTCTTCCTTCTTCCGCCGGTCGGCCTCTTCGGAGAGTCGCAACTCCTCTTCCATCTGGAACTTGAAGTCGTTGGAGGCCTTGCGGAACTCGTACATGAGCTTGCCGATCTGGCGTCCGATCTGGGGCAGGCGCCGCGGTCCGAAAACCACCAGGGCCAGCACCATGAGAATGAGCGTATCCGCCATTCCCAGGTTGGCAAGTTCAATGTGCAGAGGGGCACCCATGAAGGATCATGATACCTGCCCGCGCGCACCGCTCACAAACGGATGATCTGGCTGCCGCATTTCACTGCCACTCGGTACCCATGTTGTCGTCGGTTATCAATCGCACACCTTTCAACCGACTCGCCAGGCTGGCGCGGGACTCGAGGTTTCCACTTGGAGAATCAGTCTCATCCGCAATATTGAGCACTTCCTCCATCTTCGCTTTCTGGGCCGGATCCTCCTGTTCGAAAACCCGTTTTCCATCGATCCGGTACTCGCTCAAGGCACCCGTCCATCTCGCTTTGTCGAGACGAAAAGGGCTGTCACTCACGGCCAGAAAACTGCTTATCCGAAGTGCATAAGGAAACTCCGCAATCCCGGTGGCCAACACTTCATTTGAAAAGGTCGTGTTGTAATACAGAATCCCGCCGACAGATAGATGCTTACGGGTTAGCCGCAGGAACTCCGTCGATAAGAGGTTCGTTGTATTGGCGCGCCAATGAAATGTGGTGTTCATTACGATGAAATCGAATCTCGCGCCCGGGTGGCCCACAAGCCATCGCCGCCCATCATCGATCACCACTCTCACTTTCGGGTTGCGGAGAATGGATTCTACCTCCGGATGTCGTTGGATCAGGGGCACGTAGCCGGGATTGATCTCAACAATCGTGAGGTCCTCGACGGAGTTTTCGTTCGCAATCACTTGTGCCCACGACCCCGACGCAAGGCCAATCATGAGGACATGTTTTGGATGGGAGTGCATACCAGAAACGGCGAAGGCCCGAAACAATCCATTGGAATCATGCATCATGTCGATGTTGAACCGGCCGTCGTAAACCCCGCCGCCGATCACCACATCCGTCGGATACGCGAAGTCCGTTGTGTTTCGAAAAACCGCGATCACTCCGCTCCGGTTTTCTATCATCTCCGAGAAACTGGTACCGGGCCCGTACGTGGTTTTGAACAGAAGTCGTTCATACATGCCTGAATACAAGCTGCCCGAACAGAGCATCAGGACAGCACAAACTGAGCATTCGGCAATGAAGAATGCCCTTCGAACCTTGCTTCCGGCGAAAGCAGTGAAGGTCAGAGCCACGACAAATCCAAGTCCAAGCAAAAATGCTGAAGTCACGCGCGTGGAGAAATGATCGAGCACCCAAAAGCCGACCACGAAGCTGCCGAGTGTGGACCCGATGATATTGCTCAGATACAGCCGGCTGATGCCTGTCCCGACCCTCTGCGCCGGATCGATAGCCGCGTGGGCAAGCAGGGGAAAGGCGGCGCCAAGTAGATTGGCAGCCATAAAAACCGGCACGAACGGTATGTAGGTGAGGATGGCAGTGGAGTGAGCCAGCACCGGCCCGACCAGAAAGGCCACAACTGACCCCACCAGGACCACCTCGGTGGCCGCGGCCATCGTACGCCGAACATCATTGTCGAGTTTCGTCTTGCATGCCTGCCGAACCACTCGCGAGCCGTAAGCAATCCCAAGCAGGTAGAAGCCCAGGAGTTCGGCAAAGCATCGTGCTGAACCTCCTGTGGAGAACGAGTACAAACGGTACCAGAGAATCTCATACGCCAGGGCGATAAAGCCGACTGCGCCGGACAGGAACATCGCGACCCCGATCGGAATAGTCTCCTGTGGCCTGTTCGAGGCGGCATGTCGGACGTGTTCGATCGGGGATGACCTCAGTTGAAGAATGAGAGCGGAAGTTCCGACGAAGAGGTTCACGCAACAGGCAAGCCTGACAGACCCCGACTCTCCAAGCATGCGCATCAGCCAGAATGCCGCCAGCAGGCATGCCAATCCTGAGCCGCAGGTGTTTACACCGTAGAGTAGCCCCACCGATTCCCCGACATTTCCCGTGCGCCGGACAAAGTGTTCGGCCAGAAGTGGAAGGGTGCTGCCCATCAGCAGGGTCGGAATCAGCAACAGCAGGAATGCCGCGATTCCGGTACTCGAGAGCGAGCGTCCAGCGGTTGCCGAACCCACCGAATGGAAAATCCAGAGCGACGCTGCGCCGTAGGCGCCGATCGATAGTTCAACGACGCCGAAAGCGGTTAGTAATTGAATGCCGGGACGGTTCGAAAGAGCGCCGCCGGCCAGGCTCCCGAGCCCCAATCCCAGCATGAATACGGCCACAACCACTGTGACCGACTCGATATTGACTCCAAATAAAGTGAATAGCGCTCTCTGCCAGACGATCTGGTACAGCAACGCCGGAAAACCCGAAAGGAAAAACAGTACGTAATAAAGCCAGACGGTCGTTTTAGCCTGGGCGGCAGTGTGGGCAGGAACTTGATCCAGATCCAGAACAGTATCGCTCACGGGTCGGTACCTCGGCGATGGCCTTCGAAAAACAACCGGAGCCCGGACCGTTTATAGTTCGGACCTCACCGACCATGAGGTAAACCGCAGCAAGCGGGATCTAGTTTTCTCGATTCAGTTGATGGTACCACAGACCGGAAATGTCACGTCTTCAAGCGGCTGTTTGGCAGACCGTTCCAAAAACCACGCTGGAAGAAGGGCCGAAAGCTCAATCTTCGCTCAACGGCTCGGTGAACTTAAGTTCATTGCCAAAGTCGTCGCGAAGGCGAAAATCGCGGTTACCCCATGGCTTGCGCACGATGTCCTGCGATAACCGGGCTCCGCGGTCGAGCAAATCATCGCGCAGGCCCTCCAATTCAGACGTAAATAAATGCAAGCCGACGGGTGTATGCTTCCGCGCCGCGTCCTGGAACAGGTGGATTGCGATCCCGTCGCGCTCCACCACCGCGTAGTCGCCGCCGGGCATTTGCGTGGCAACTCGAAATCCAAGCCGGTGTTCATAAAAGGCAAGGGCTGCTTTCAGGTTTGCGGCAGGGAGTTCCGGTGCAATCCGCAGAAGGCGCGACATGGCAAAGACCTCTCCGTTTACGAGATTGTCTCAGGACGGCAGCTTACCACGCCGCGTGTCCAACCATGCCTGTTCCGCATCAAAGAGGCTGTGGGGAATAAGGTTAGCGGGAACTGCCGCATCGGGTGCTCCGATTCCGTCGTATCCTTATAGGAAGGAAAATGATCATGAAGACCTTCACTCTGGATGAGGCACAATCTCTCCTTCCCGTGCTCGAATCGCTCTTAAAGCGAGCCATCGAAGGCAAGCATGCCGCGGAGGAAGTGGAATCCAGGCTCTCGGAGCTCAGCCGGCGCATTTACCTCTCGGGGGGAATGAAGGTGGACCTGGCCCGGGTGGCGCAGGAGCGCGCCGAGATGGAGGCGCATCTTCAACGGGTTCGGGAGAGTATTTCCGAAATCGACGCCATCGGAGTGCAGGTCAAGGACCTTGATTCTGGTTTGCTCGATTTCCCCTTCCGTCTCGACGAGGAGATCGTTCTTCTCTGTTGGCGCATGGGCGAATCGGCTATCGAGCACTGGCACACAGTCGAGTCGGGCTTTCAGGGCCGCCAACCGGTGGATGACCGGTTCCGTCGCCGCTCGGCGCCTGGAGGCCGGCCGAACTAAACAAATCCGGGATAAAGACCAGCAATTTCCCGCAGCCCGATGCCGGAATTCGATGCGCCGCAGTGTACTCTGTTGCTGCCCATGTACATTTCGGAGAACGAAGTACGCGCCGTCCTGACCTATGAAGCGCTGATTCCCGCCATTCGCCAGGCGTTGATCGACTATTCGGCTGGCCTGGTGATTCAGCCGGCGCGCACCATCCTGAGGGCAGGCATTGCCGCCGACCACCGCGACGGGTGGTTTGGAATCATGCCGGTGGTCCACGGCGATTGGATGGCCCTCAAATCAGTGACGTTCTATCGCAGCAACGCCGCGCTGGGTTTGCCTACGCACATGGCCCTCATCGAATTGCTGAGCCGGGCCACGGGCGCGCCATTGGCGGTGATGGATGGGCGGCTGATCACAGAAATGCGAACCGCAGCCGTGACGGCAGTCGGATTCGCGGCTCTGGCTCCGCTGCATTTCGCCTCGCCGCCCCGCACTCTTGGCATACTGGGTTCGGGCGTTCAAGCCAGGGCGCACATCCAGTCTCTGCGCCATGTGTGGCCGGGGCTCGAGGAAATAAGAATCTGGAGCCCGACATCGGCCCACGCCCTGCGTCTTGCGGAATCAGTGGGTGGACGGGCCGTCGCCATCGAAGAGGCCGCCGCCGCAGATGTCGTACTTACGGTTACAGTCTCGGCCGAGCCGGTTCTGCGGGGGAGTTGGCTGCTACCCAATGCGATGATCCTGGCCGTCGGCGCAACGGGCGATGGCGCTCGAGAGATCGATGACGAGGCCATGCTCACCAGCTACGTCGTAGCCGAGTCTCGCTCCTGCGTGGAGCGCGAATCGGGGGATATCCGCGGTTCCGGCGCCAGGGTCGAGGTCGAGATCGGCGAAATCCTCTCCGGATCTGGCACGGCCGCGGTTCCAACGGACAAGCGGGTTCTTTTCAAGACGGTGGGCATGGCGATTGAAGACCTGACCGCGGCGCGGCTGGTGTGGCAGGCGAGACAGCCGGCTTCGGCGGACGCCGCATGAAGACGAAAGGGTGTCCCGTGCCCGGACCCGACCGAGCGAAAATATCTGACCCTGCGTCTAATCCTGTAGTTAAATTCCCCCGTCTACCAAGCGAATCACAAAAGCAAATTGACATAAATCAGGTAAGCAAGCATTCGTCTGCGCTACGCTGATAGGGCAATCTGGACAGAAATGCGAGGACCATCAATGAAACTGGGGAAATGGGCACGGTTGTTCCTGGCGGCGGCGCCGCTCTTATCGGGGTGCAAGGGCTTCTGGGATGTGCCCAGCGGCAGCGGCGGCAGCGGCGGCGGCGGTACGACCAGCGGCGTGTTCTATGTGCTCAACCAGAAGACTGCCGAGATCGTAGGCTACACCATCGCGTCCGGGTCGACCTCGCTGACAGCGGTGAAGAACAGTCCTTACACCCTGGGCACGACGATCCCGTATTCACTGGCCATTTCTCCTAATGGCGGTTTCCTTTACGTGGGGACGGTGGTGGGTATCTTCGTTTACAGCGTGGGTTCGGACGGCGCTCTGACCATCCTCAATGGCGGGCAGGTGATCTCTTCCGACTTTGCTTTCACCATGAAAGTGGACCCCAGCGGTTCATGGCTGATCGACGCCGTTTCCGGAATTGGGGCGGTGAATGCAATTCCGTTGGACCCGACCACCGGCCTGGTCCTGAGCGGGGCCACCGAGCAATCGGTATCCGTGCCTTCCACCGCTGTTCGGCGGGTGACCATGACAGAAGCGGGCGCTGCCAATCCCTACGTTTTCGTGGCCATGGGAGCCGGCGGAACCGCAGTGGTACCGTTCACCGCGGCGAACACCGATCCTTTCGGAACCGTCTCGGTGATCAAACCCATAAACACGACGACCGGCGGCTCCATCGCGGTCGCGGTCGACCTTTCACGCCAGCTCCTCTATGTGGGTGAAACCGTCGCCGTGAGCGGAACAAACCCAGGCGGACTCCGGGTATTCACAATCGGCGCCAACTCCACGATGACTGAAATCTCCGGGTCGCCCTATCCGTCGGGCGGCGTTGGGCCCGCCACCATTCTGCCCACTTCCAGCTATGTCTATGTTGCCAATTCATCGGTCACTGGCAGCACCACAGGCAATATCCAGGGATTTGCCATCACCACAACAGGCACCGTGTATTCGCTGACCTCCGTGAGCACCGTCGCGGCTGGCGTAAGCACCATCGCCATGGATGAGGAGAACACCGGGACCTATCTCCTGGCGGTCAATTCGAGCGGCAGTCCGGATCTCAACATCTACACCTTCGACGCCACGACCGCGGGCAAGCTGGACTCGTATGCAACGGCATCGACAGGCTCAGACCCGGTGCAGCCCGTCGCGGTTGTCGCTGTGCCCTAGAGAGACGGAAATCCAGAGAACCCGGAATGGATGAGCGGAACTCGTGAACGGTTCCAAAAGGCAAAAAATGGAGGTCATCCATCGGAAGAGTCCGCCCTCTCGCCAGGCTTGCAGAAAATTGGAGCCTCGTGCCCCAGACTTGGAGTTGGAATATCCAAACGCTCGTTGGCGGGGTGTTAAGAATGTCCGCGGTTCAAACGCAAATTGCGCGGTTTATAACGTTTACTACTCGATTCGAAGGCCCATTCCCCCTTTGTTCGCCTTGAAATGGGATACCCCACCCACCCCCTATGTAGATTCTCTTTTCCTTCGCTTATTGAAATAATGTACTGAATCCAAAGCACTTACGAGGCAAAATTTCCCCTGAAACAGCATTTTCTGTTACATTGAGCCCTTTTTGGCTCTGGCCAATTTAAGATCGGCAACTGGGGCGTATGCAGTTATCGAATCGCAGAGGCTCCGCGGAATGGTCGAAAATCCGGGCTGGTGGCCACCAACTTAGTCGAGAGATGTGATTTGATCTTGCTCCCTTCCTTATCCTCCAAGCGGCGCAGCAGGCTTTCATCTCGAATCATCAAACATCATGTTCCCCTGATGGTTCTGTCCGTCGCGAGTGTCTGGCCTCTCTACGTTACCCGTGCTTATTCGGATGTCTTGACCCGCGCCAGCTTCGCCACGGCCTATCCCGCCCTGGTGCTGCTCGGCGCAACGCTATTGATCGGCCCGCTCAATCTGCTTCGACGCCGGCCCAATCCGGTTTCGATCGATCTGCGGCGCGACCTCGGGATATGGGCTGGAATTCTCGCCGTCCTGCATACGGCGATTGGCCAGTGCGTTCACCTGCGCGGAAGGCCCTGGCTGTATTACGTCTACGGTCCTGCCGAGCATCATCACGGCCCGGCTGTGCGCCACGACCTGTTTGGCCTTGCAAACTATAGCGGGGCTATCGCGACGCTGATCGTTGTCGCCCTCGTTGCAACCTCGAACGACTACTCCTTGCGGGCACTGGGAACCCGGCGGTGGAAGCAGTTCCAACGCTGGAATTATGCCGCCGCGGCGCTCGTGGTTATTCACGCCTTCAGCTACCAGGGGATTGAAAAGCAGCGTCCGCAGTTTGTTGCGGTAGTCATCGCGTGCGTGATCGTTACCCTCGTTCTTCAATGCGTCGGGTTTCTGATGCGACGATCGGCAGCGCGCAATTCATTATGAGGAGGGATCAGCTCGGTTGCAAACCCCGACTAACCCAGGCACCTTGAGATCAACCCCGAGAATTTCCATCGACCTCTTCAACAATTGATAAGGTCCGGACTCCGTCATGAACATATGGTCAGCCGCATACCGCGGCCGGTCGCATCCCAACGTCCCCATGATAAGAATCCGCGGGCGCCGTTTCTGGTACTCGGCGAGTTCAAACACCCTGTCGCATTCCTGCTCTGTAAGAGTTGAGCACAGGATGATCAAATCAAAGTTATGCAGGGCAAGCAGGGTTTCCGCGTCCTCGATACTGCCAGCGCCCCGTGCCTGGAAGAATGCCTCAAGAATCAATCTCCGTGTCTCGAGCAGGAGTGGGTCGCGGCTAAACACCAGCACTTCCGCAGTCATTGAGAAGGTCCTCCCGGCGTGACTGGAATCCGACAACGAAACCTATCGTAGAGAGAGAAGCTTAGTCTAATTCGTTACCGCTTTCTGTCTCCCAACGAACAAACTAGGGAAATCCCTAGTGTCGGCGCGACGATTCCACGCATATGGTTGTGTAGTGGACATAACTGCAGGCCGTCCATCGCAATGATCGCAACTAACTTCGAGAGCGCGAGTCACCAAGGTTCCAGTCGAACGCACTCCCCCGACTCCACGAGTATTCAACGGAGCGAAACCAGGCTATCCATGTCCGACGAATCCTCCAATCTGCTACTGGCATCTCTTTCTCCGAAATATCGTGCGGCCCTGCTGTCACGCATGAGGACAGTAGCCCTTCCTGCGCGTGAAGTAATGTACGAACCAGATGAGACCCCGAAATTCGCCCACTTCCTCACCGGCGGCATTGCGTCGATCGTGGGTACAATGTCGAGCGGCGCGAGTGCCGAAGTGGGTATTTGGGGAAAGGAGGGGATGGTAGAGTGTTTCCACCTTTTGGGCAATGCCCGGATACCGACGCGCTGTTTCATGCAGGTCGAAGGCACCGCTCTCCGCATGCCCTTCAAAGACCTTCAAAAAGAGTTCCGCGAAAGCGATGAGATGCGGGAATGCGTGCTCCAGAGCGTGCAGAGCCAGGGAGCCATCCTGAGCCAACTCGCCGCCTGCAACCGTCTGCACGAAGCCGAGGAGCGGCTGGCGCGCTGGTTCCTGATGGTGCGCGACCGCATCGAAAACGACAACTTCTATCTCACCCAGGAATTTCTTGCGGTCATGCTGGGATCGCGCCGCACCACGGTTACGGCTGCCGCAGGCGCTTTGCAGCGCAAGGGACTGATTCGCTACAGCCGCGGCCGTATACACATCGTCGATCCCTCTGGTCTCGAAAAAGAAGCCTGCGAGTGCTATGCGACGGTGCGCGAGATTT
The DNA here is from genome assembly GCA_963788475.1 of Terriglobales bacterium. Classification (GTDB taxonomy): domain Bacteria; phylum Acidobacteriota; class Terriglobia; order Terriglobales; family Acidobacteriaceae; genus Telmatobacter. The sequence continues at coordinate 774,196 of CAWBGO010000015.1, read as the reverse complement.
ATCAGAATTTCTACGGCGTCGCCGTGAGCTGATCGCCCGTTGAGCTGACTCCGGTTTCCCAGCGTAATGTATGATTCTCGCGAACTGACGTTCGCGATGATTCTGCACGCACCCAGAACCCGTCCCCAGCCCTGGATCGTGAGGAAGCAACGCGCCTCGGCCGGCTGGCTGGTGCCGCTGGTGGCGCTTGAATGGGTATGGGAATGGGCGGCTTTCGCCCTCAGCAACTGGGCATTTCTCGAAGTGCTGGAATACCTCGGCACATTCTCGATTCTCGTGGCCGTCATCTTTTACTTCTCCGAGGCCGGAGACCGCATCAAGCTGCGCCACTACCAGGCCTGGCAGGTGATCAACACCGCGCAAGGCAAGGGCGGCAGCGGCGGCCGTATCGAAGCGTTGCAGGAACTCAACCAGGACAAGGTGCCGCTGGTGGGAGTGGATGTCTCCTCGGCGTTCCTTCAAGGCGTGCGACTTGAACATGCCAACCTGCTGCGTTCCGATTTCAGCTCTGCCGATGTGCGTAACGGTGACCTGGCCTACTGCAACTTCTCGCTGGCGAATCTGAATTCGGCGAATCTGCGCGATGCGAACCTGGATCATGCTCAGTTTCTCCAGGCAGATTTGCAGGATGCCGATCTGACCGGTGCCAATCTCACGGGCGCCGACCTCGCCGGAGCAACTCTGGATCGAGCCGACTTGCGCAATGCGGACCTGCGCGATGTGAAGTGGCAGCAGATCAGGAGCATGCAAGGGGCGAACATCGACGGGCTTAAGAATGCTTCCACAGGGATTCCGTGAATGGGCCCTGGGGCATGGCGCGGTGGCCGAGCCGACCGGTGCTTTACGATAAAAGCAGCGTGCAAACCATACGAGTAGAAACACCATCGGCCAAATATGACGTCATCGCGGGCAGCGGGCTCATTGCTACGCTGGCGCAGCGGATTGAGAGAATCGCGGGTCGACTGCCGAGGCGCGTGTTCGTCGTGACCTCGCCGGAGATCTGGGCGTTGTGGGGCGAGACCCTCACCGCCTCGTTTGCCGAACCGCCGATTGCGCTTTTTCTCGCGCCGGGGGAAAAGCACAAGACCATGGCCAGCGTGGAGAAGCTGTTGCGTCAGATGGTCGCGGCGGGCGGCGATCGCGGGTCGCTGCTGATTGCGTTCGGCGGGGGCATCGTGGGCGATGTGGGCGGATTCGTCGCCGCCGATCTTCATGCGCGGCATTCCCTACGTGCAGGTGCCGACAACTTTTCTCGCCCAGGTTGACTCGTCGGTGGGCGGCAAAACCGGCGTCAATCTGCCCGAGGGCAAGAACCTGGTCGGCAGCTTTCATCATCCGTTGGCCGTGTTTGCCGACATCGGCGTGCTCGGCACGCTGCCCGATCGCGAACTCCGCGCCGGCCTGATGGAAAGCGTCAAAGCCGGCATCATTCGTGACCGCGCGCTGGTCCGCTTTCTCGAGGAACACGTCGACGAAGTGCTGCGCCGCGACCCCAAGGCGCTGGAGAAGGTGATCGCCGCCTCCATTCGCATGAAGGCCGACGTCGTAAACAAGGACGAGCGCGAATCGGGCCTGCGCATGATTCTGAATTTCGGCCATACCATCGGCCACGCCATCGAACAGGCGACGCGCTACAAAGTGCTGCTCCACGGAGAAGCCGTGGGCTGGGGCATGGTGGCCGCGCTTTACCTCGCCCGCCAGCGTGGGATGATCACCACCCGCCAGGCGGAGCGAATGGAAAGCCTGATCTATCGCTATGGTCCCCTGCCGCCGCTCAAGCTGCGCGCCGCCAAACTGGTCGCAGCCACCAGCGCGGACAAGAAGAACGTGGGCGGCGTACGGCGCTTTGTGCTCCCGGTAGGAATTGGCGACGCGGGCGTGGTGGAGGATGTGACGCCGGCGGAACTGGAAGCGGCGGCGAAGTTCATGCTGAGCCGGGCTGCGGAAGGGCATGCATGACGCCCGCCACCGGGGCAAAACCCGTCGGCGCTGACGATGAGACCGGCGCGGCGCACGCTGTGCGTCAGATGTTCAATTCCATCGCGCCGCGCTACGACCTGCTCAATCACCTTCTCTCCGCCAACGTCGACCGCTTATGGTGGCGCAGGACGGCTGCGGCGATTTCGCGCCATTCTGGAAGATGCCGATGCGGCGATTCTGGACATCTGCTGCGGCACCGGCGACATGACCATGGCGCTCTTGAAGCATCGACCAGACAACGCCCGGCCGATTCTCGCAGCGGACTTTGCCCGCGCGATGCTCGACCGCGGCAGGCACAAATTTCTGGGCCGCAAGCGTGGTGCCATTGGAGGCCGACGCTTTGCACCTGCCTCTGCGACCGGCGTCACTGGACCTGATCGTGACTGCATTCGGGTTTCGCAACCTGGCAAATTACGAAGCCGGCCTGCGCGAGTTTCATCGCGTGCTCAAACCCGGAGGCCAGTTGGGCATCCTGGATTTCAGCGAGCCGGGAGGCCTGGTCGGCAAGGCCTACGCGCTCTATTTCCGGCGCGTGCTGCCCGCCGTCGGGCGTCTGTTCTCCGGCCCTGGTCCGGGGAACAACGCTGGCCCCTACAACTATTTGCCGGCTTCGGTGGGAAACTTCCCGCCGCCCCAGGCGATGCTGGCGCTGATGCGCGCGGCCGGATACGAAGACTGCGCATGGCAGCCCTACACCTTTGGCATTGCCGGGTTGTACACCGCGCAGCGCCCGCTTGTAGTCTAGATAGGCGATGACCTCCGCCGTATCCAGCCTGCCAGGGTTTTCCGCTGAGAAGCGCCGCGTGGCCCTGCACTCCATGCTGGCCGCCGCAGCCATGACGCTGCTCAAGCTGGCGGCGGGACTGTTTTCAGGCTCGTTGGGTGTGCTGTCGGATGCGGCCCATTCGGCGCTCGACCTTGCCGGCGCCGCGTTGACCTTCTTCTCGGTGCAGGTTTCGGATAAGCCGGCCGACGAAGACCACACCTACGGGCATGGCAAGATCGAGAACGTCTCCTCGCTCGCTGAAGCCGGCCTGATGGTGGTCTCGTGCGCCTGGATCATTTTTGAGGCAGTATCGCGCATCGCGCATCACATCGTGGAACTGCGGCACTCGCTCTGGCCGGTGCTGGTGCTGGTCGCTTCGATCGCGGTGGACTACTGGCGCTCGCATCAATTGCGGGCGGTGGCAGAGCGAACTGGTTCTCCCGCTTTGGCCACCGACGCCTTCCACTTCGCCTCCGACATCTGGTCGACGCTGGCCGTGCTTGCCGGACTGGGAGCCAGCTGGCTGGGTTCACGCTACGGCGTTCCCTGGCTGCGCTATGCCGACCCGGTGGCCGCCATCGTGGTTTCGATCATGATTCTGCGCATCACTCTCACCCTGACGCGCGAAACGGTGGGCGTGCTCATGGACCAGATTCCTGCCGAGACCCGGCGCCAGATCGTGAATGAAGTGGAGCGGGTGCCCGGCGTGCTGGCTGTCGAACAGGCCCGCGTGCGGCGGGCCGGCGCCGCGCACTTTGCCGATCTGACCCTGGCTCTGCCGCGCAGCTACACCTTCGAGCACGCCGGCGAACTGGTGCGCGCGGCGACCGACGCCGTGCACCGCACCCTGCCCGACGCCGATGTCGTCATCCACACCGTTCCGCAGCAAGGGCCGCGCGGAAAGCATCTTCGATCGCGTGCGCGCCGTGGCCGCCCGCAACAACGTCAGCGTGCACGAGCTCAGCGTGCAGTCGCACCATGGGCGCCTGCGCGTTGAGCAGCATGTCGAACTGGACGAGAACATGTCGCTGCTGGAGGCGCACAACTTTGTGAGCGCGATGGAAGCCGAGATTCTGCGCGAAACGCCCGAAATCGACTCGGTGTTAACCCACATCGAAAGTGAACCCGCCACCATCGAGCAGCCCGAAGACGCCGTGGTGGAAGATCGCCGCATCGAAGTTGCGCTGCGCGCGGCGGCCAGCGCCTTCCCCGAAATCGAGGATGTGCACGAGATCACGGTGCGCCGCGCCGGCGACCATATCGATCTCTCCTGCCATTGCACCCTGCCCGATCACCTGACCATGCAGCGCGTGCACGAGGTGATTACCGCGCTCGAAGACCGCCTCAAGATCGAGTGCCCGGAGGTGTCGCGCGTGACCATCCACCCCGAACCGGCGACAGACAACACGCGCTGAGAGGACAGAAGACATGATCGCCCACAGCGAATGGAAGCACGACGACGTCTTCGAAGCGAAAGCTGAGAACGGCAACACCATCGTCCTCGATGCAGATGCGGCCCACGCCCACGGGCCGAGCCCGATGGAAGCCGTGCTCATGGCCCTGTGCTCATGCACTTCGGTCGATGTGGTCAGCATCCTCAAGAAGAAGCGCCAGGAGCTCACCGGCCTTCGTGTTTCGGCGGACGCGACCCAGGCGTCTGCGCCGCCGCGCGTCTTCACGCACATCAAGCTCACCTACGCGGTGCGCGGGAAGCTCAGCCGCAAGGCCGTCGCAAGACGCGGTGTCGCTGTCGAAGAACAAATACTGTTCGGTGTCGCTGATGCTGGAGAAGGCGGCGAAAATCGAATACGAAATCGTCTATCCGGATGGAGAGCCTGAACCATGAGTTCCGGCCGGGCAAGGCGTCCTCTCGTTCACTTCTTTCAGATTGCATCGCTGGTGATGATCCTGATCGCCGTGGCGCTTGGAGCGGCCATCCTCACCATGCATTTCGCGATCCATGGCGCTGAGGTGCAGGTGCCCGCACTGAAAGGCATGACCGTGGCCGATGCGCGCAGCCAGACCGCCGGCCTGGGCCTGAACCTGGAGGTGGACAATCGCTACTATTCGTCCGACGTGGCCCCGGGCCACATTCTCACCCAGTCGCCCGCTCCCGGCACCGTGGTGCGGAGAGAGTGGCGCGTGCGCGTTGCCGAGAGCCTCGGACCGCAGAAGGTGGAAGTGCCGGACACAGTGGGCGTCGACCAGCGCGTAGCTGCTCTGAAACTGCGCCGTGTGGGACTGAGCGTGGGAGCTACTGCGCAGTTGCCTTACGCCGGGGCAGAGGAAGGCACGGTGCTCGCCCAGGATCCGCCCGCTCATGCCCAGGGCATTGAAGGACCCAGCATCAATCTTCTCGTGGCCGCGCCCGGCGAAGAGACGCCCGACGGGTTCGTGATGCCCGACTTTACCGGCGTGCCCATCGTAGCTGCCCAGGCAACTCTCGCGAAGGTGGGATTGAAAGGGCCACCGCCCACGTTTGTGGATGTGAGTGTGCCGGACATCGGTGGTGCCAACACTCCTCCCAAGGCGCCCGTGGCTCCTGGCTCCGTGATCGGGCAGCAACCCACCGCCGGCTCGCGAGTAGGCCAGAACACGCCCGTCGTGTTCACCGTTGCCAAGTAAAGCCGCAGGTGTTTCTGAAAGCTGCGGCATCTAAGACGAAGGCATGATGCAGGAATCGAACGAGTCCGCCGCGGACGAGGCGCCAACGAGAAGCTCGGACCTCTCGCACGCCTGGCGCGCCCTGCGACATCAGAACTTCCGGCTCTTTTTCGGCGGACAAACCATCTCCCTGATCGGCACGTGGATGACGCGGGTGGCGACGTCATGGCTCGTGTACCGCCTGACGAAGTCGTCACTGCTGCTGGGGACAGTTGGGTTCGCGGGGCAGATTCCCACCTTTCTTCTTGCGCCTCTGGCCGGCGTCATCGTCGATCGTATCGATCGCCGCAAGGTGCTGTTGTGGACACAGAGCCTGGCCATGGTGCAGTCGCTCGCTCTGGCGTGGCTCACGCTCTCGCACCGCATCAACATCGCCGAAATCCTGGTGCTGAGCGCTACCCAGGGCATCATCAACGCCTTTGACATGCCCGCCCGGCAATCGTTCATGATCCGCATGGTGGAGGATCGCGCGGATCTTTCCAACGCGATAGCCATCAATTCATCGATGGTCAACACCGCGCGCCTGGTCGGGCCGTCGCTCGCCGGAATGCTGATCGCCGTCACCAACGAAGGCTGGTGTTTTTTTGTGGATGGCGTCAGTTACATCGCGGTGATTGCATCGCTGCTGATGATGCGCATCCAGCATGAGCAACTCGACCACACGGGCGCAACGATGGTCGAGCAGTTGCGCCAGGGTTGGGATTACGTCGCGTCGTCGCTTCCCATTCGCAGCATTCTCCTCCTTTTCGCGCTGATCAGCCTCATGGGCTGGCCATTCATGGTGCTCATGCCGATTTTCGCGGCCCAGGTGCTGCACGGCGGTCCGCACACCCTCGGGTTCCTGATGGGCGCGGTCGGGGTTGGGTCGCTGGTCTCCGCCCTGGCCCTGGTCGTACGCCGCACGGTGCGCGGCCTGTTGAAGGTGATTCCCATCGGCGCGGCGGTTTTCGGCGCAGGCCTGATCGCGTTCGGTTTCTCGCATAGCCTCTGGCTCTCGATCCCCATGATGTTCATCACCGGGTTCGGCATGATGCAGGGCGTCACCACCAGTAACACCATCCTGCAAACGCTGGTCGATGAGAAGATGCGCGGCCGCGTGATGAGCTATTACACGATGGCGTTTGTGGGCATGGCGCCGTTCGGGAGCCTGCTGGCCGGAGCCCTGGCCCACGCCATCGGCGCTCCGCGCACCGTCATCATCAGCGGTGTGGCTTGCATTCTTGGCTCGCTGTGGTTCTGGTCGCGCATGCGCGCCATTCGCACCGACATGCGCCCCATTTATGAGCGGCTGGGAATTGTGCCGCGAACGGAACTCACAATCGAAGAGGCTGCCGAAAGTTAAGTTCCATGATCCTGCTCCAACGGAGTGCCTGGAGGTTGGTTTTCAATCCCGGCGGAAAAGGACCCTCAACCCACAAAATCGCTCAGAAGGATTGACCCCGATTTCTCCCTGGCCTGAGATTCGCGGTATGAGCGGCGCGATCAGCTTGAACTCACCGAAAAAAAAAGCGAATGGGGAAAAGAGCCATAATGTAACAAAAAACGCTGTTACAACGGGAATTTTGGCTAGTAAGCGCTTTGGATTCAGTACGATTATTTCAGGAAGCGAAGGAAAAGCAAATCTACATAGGGGGTGGGTGGGGGTGTCACTCGGGGTACGGGGACATTCCTGAAACGGCGACAAAGGGGCGTGGGCGTGAGCGTTCTCCATTTCCTCCATTGTGGTCCCGGTCGCGCTTATTCTCTGCCAATCGGCTCTGTGCTCCCCACCCTTTCACCCTCACAAGGCGGAAGGATGGGCACGGAATTTCGTGGCCGGAATTTTGCTGCCTGCTCAGAAGTCGTGGTGCTCGTCAATATAGGAGGCGATGGACTGAGCAAGGCCTGGTTTTGGCACATCCTGGGGAGACGGCGGGTTGGCCTCCTCGGTTTTAGCGCGGAGCTTGGCGACGGCCTGCCAATTGTCCTTGTGGGGATGGTCGGTGATCCAGGGCGGCAGCGGCATGCGCAGATACTGGCTGAGTGCCTCGGCATAGCCTTCGTAGAGGGCGCGCATTTCCTTTAGGCGTTCGAAGGACCGTTCGTCGCGGCAGACGCTCACCCCGGTCTGACAGAGCAGTCGATACATCTGCTCGTATCGCTCTGAAGGAAGGCGATCGGGTAGATTGTTCACCGGACGAAGCGAGAAGACCTGGGCCAGGTCCACGACGGCGTGGCGAGCCATGGCAAAGGTCAGCTGAGCCTGGCGAGCCTCATGGCCACGGATGCCGGCGATCAGGAGGGCGGAAGTATCGAGGATGGAAGTGAGAGCGCCGATCCAGCTCTGGTTGGTGTGCTGGGAACGGAAATAGCAGAGAAGAGGATAGGAGATGTGGCTCTCCAGCAGCTCCGCCGACCAGCGTTCCCACTCCACGAGCAGCGTGGAGAGGTCGGACTCCGCCCCGCTGTAGGAGTGGCGGCGCAGAAGCTCGGCCGCCGTGGGGGGCGAGCCGGCCCGGGCATCAAGCAGCGAAATGTTGACTTCGCGCCGGGAAAAAGCGCCGTAGAGCACGGGGAAATATCCCATGACGACGGCCAGAAAGCCGAAACCGGTGCCAGCTTCGAGGATGATGAGTTCGCGAGAAAGGCGAGTCTGCGGCACTACGTCGCCGAGGCCCAGCGTGAAGATGGTAGTACCGCTCACGTAGAGATCCGTGCGCAGGTCCGGCGCCTCGGTTGCATCGCGGAACGGGCTGCCCATGGAGTAATACATCAGCCCGAAGCCGATCACCAGCCCGGCGGCCCAAAGTACGAGCAGAAAGATCAGGGACAGGGGTCCATAGAAGCTGAAGGCGGTCTCTCGCTTGCGAGCGTCGCGCATCAGGTTGGCGATGAAAACCCAGGGCCGCCAGGTAAGCCCGTAGAAGATGCGGGTGATGCGGAACCGGCCGGTGGCGCGGCGCGGCAGGATGATGGTCTGGAAAGCGTCAAACAGCACGCCGACCAGCAAAAGGATGCCGGCGACCAGGGGCAATACACGCATGAATCACCTCGCACTGCGGGCTCGGGTGGGGAAGCAAAGCACCTGCGGTTCCCTGTATTCTAGCCTTGGCGGGGCCGGCGATGAATGAGTTGGGCAAAGCGCTTCTGGGTCTCGGTCTGCTGCTGGCCGCGATTGGAGCAGTGCTGCTGCTGGCGGGGCGGTTCGGGTTGCCGCTGGGGCGGTTGCCGGGCGACATGGCGTATCGCGGAAAGCATGTCTCGGTGTATTTTCCGATCGGGACCTCCATCCTGATCAGCATCGTGCTTTCAATCCTGTTCTATCTTTTTTCGCATCTGCGGCGTTAGTCATCTGAAATGTTCCTGAGCTGAAAATGACAAACAAGAAGAAGAAATGCCAGACTAAGGTTCTTACGCATTGCGTAGTGAGGAGGCGTCGTCCATATGAAAAAGCGCTTCCTGCTAATTCTCGGGATTGCGGTCGCAGTCATTCTTCTTGTCTTGATTGCACTGTCGTTTTTTATCGATGCTGATCGGTTTCGCCCGCAGCTTGAATCCAAGGCGAGCCTGGCACTAGACAGGCAAGTGAAACTCGGCCATTTGAGTCTGTCGATCCTTACCGGCAAAATTGTCGCCGACAATATTGAAGTAGCCGATGACCCGGCTTTCAGTAAAACTGACTTCGTGAGCGCGAGATCCCTTGAGATCGGCGTCGAACTGAAGCCTCTCATCTTCTCAAAACAATTAATTGTCACCGAGATCATTCTTGAGAGTCCGCAAATCACGATACTCGACGGCGGAAACGGAACGTGGAATTTCTCCAGTCTTGTGGGCGCTTCCCAGAAAAATATAGACCTTTCCCAGGCGCAGCCGCGTAGCTTCTCCATCGGTAAATTTAAAGTGGACAACGGAAGACTGAGCCTTAAGAAAGTCGGTAGCCCGGACGAACCGCAGGTCTACGATAATTTCAGTGTTGCATTCACGAATTTCTCAACTACCACAGTATTTCCTTTCGACCTTGAAACAAATCTTCCCGGGGGAGGCAACGCCAGCCTTTCTGGTACCGCTGGTCCAATCAGTCCGGTTGACGTCTTCAGCACACCGTTAACGGCGACTCTTAAGTCAACCAACGTTAACATCGCTGCCTATGGATTGATCAATCCGGCAAGCGGCATCTCCGGAAGGGTCAATGTGGACGAAACACTTCAATCCGATGGGACCAGGGCGACACTGGCCGGCGGGGTCACCGCAACAGACCTGAAGCTCTTGCCCACAGGGCCCCCGTCGCCCCGTGTTATTTCGATTCGGCACAACGTAGAAGTAGAGCTCGCGACGCATGCTGGAACGATCAAGCAAGCAGATATCTCCATAGGCAAAGCGCAGCTGCACGCAACCGGAACCTTCCACGAAGAACAGAACTTAAGAATGGTCGATCTTCAGTTGAATGGTGCCAAACTGCCCATCGACGAATTACAGGCGATGTTGCCGACGCTCGCCGTCAAGTTGCCTGCAGGCTCTCATCTACAAGGAGGCGAAGCCTCTGTAGCTCTGCGAATCAAAGGCTCCGTGGACGCCTGGGCTATCTCGGGAGCTGTCAAAGCAAGCAATTTCACATTTGTCGGATACAACCTTGCATCCCAGCTTGGATCCTTCGGGGGACTTGCCGGGAAGACGATATCGTCTCCCGATACTTCGTTCCGCAGCTTTAGCCTGCATCTTCAAATGACCAAGGCGGGTATACAGGTCGATCATCTCGAGATCGACGTTCCTTCCGTCGGCAGCTCAACGGGCGAAGGGACGATAAGCCCCACAGGGGATGTGAATATCGCCATGTTGGGGACCCCTGCCGGCGGCATAGCAGGTGACCTGACAAAGATGGGTTTAGCCGCGGGAGGAGGAAAAGGAGGCACAGTTCCCATTCTCCTCCACGGGACTCTCGACAAACCTGTCTATACCGTAGACTCAAGTACCGCTGCTCGTGCGATGACCGCCCAGGCGGCCAAAGGCGTTATCTCAAAGATTGGCGGACTGTTTAGCAAGAAGAAAAAGCAACCTGACAAATGACTTCCGGGTTAGTCCATGGTGACCGCAAGGCTCATATAGGGAGAGTCTCGGGAGACAAACTGCAGAGGGGATTGTCCGTGGCAAAACGCAGCGCGGGGCTGTTGCTGTACCGGAGGCGGAGCGGGTCGATTGAGGTGTTTCTGGTGCATCCGGGCGGTCCCTTCTGGGCAAAGAAAGACCTGGGAGCGTGGTCGATTCCGAAAGGGGAGTGTGCCGAGGCCGAAGAGCCTCTGGATGCGGCCAGACGCGAATTCACGGAAGAGACCGGTTTTGCCGCTCCGGCCAATGCCGTCGCCCTGGGAGAAGTCAAGCAGGCTGGCGGGAAGATCGTGGTTGCATGGGCTGCGGAAGGCGACTGCGACCCAGACCGGCTAGCGAGTAATGTCTGCTCCATCGAGTGGCCGTCGCGCTCGGGAAGGGTGATGGAAATTCCGGAGGTCGATCGCGGGGCGTGGTTCACTTTGGACGCCGCACGCGAACGCATCCTGAAAAGCCAACAGCCATTTGTGGAGCGGCTGGCCGGGATGGTTCCGGCTTAGAGCGTCTCAGACGCGGTCGACGGTGAGCACCGTCTGGTCGTCCTGGGGACGGGTGCCGGTGCAGAATTGCTCGAGGGCCAGGAAAAGCTCTTCCACTGGATTGAGCGCGCGGAGATAGGGTTCGAGGTTGGCACCAAACTGCGTGCCTTGCACGTCTTCGGCTTCGGTAATGCCGTCGGTCAAGAGGAGAATGCGGTCGCCGGATTCAAGCCGGAGCGGAATGCCATGAAAGCGCACAAAGCCAAACATGCCAACGGGCGGGTCACCGTCGGCGATGGTTTCCAGCTGGCCGTTGGCGCGAACGATTAATGGCGAAACGTGGCCCCCATTCACGAGTTCGACCTGGGGCCCCTCTCCGGCCGACTCGAGAAAACGCAGGGCCGCGAGGGTCACGTACTTTTCGCCGGGAGCCCTCTCGACGATGAAACTGTTCAGGCACTGCACGGCGTCGACGAGGGACGTTCCCGAGGTCATCTGGGCGTGGAACATGCCCTGGGCCATGGAACCGAGGAGCGCGGCGGGAACCCCCTTGCCGCACACGTCGCCCACGATCGCGGCAAATCCGCCTGGAACCTTGATCACATCGTAGAAGTCGCCGCCGATGCCTGCGCAGGGAACGGTGCGCGCGTGCAGGCGAACGTAGGGGAATTCGGGCAGATGCTGCGGAATGATCTGGCGTTGAATCGCGGCGGCGATCTCCAGTTCCTTGCGCAGGAGGACAAATTCCCTTTCCGCCTCGCACATGCGCAGGTTTTCGAACAGGGTGGTCGCCTGGCTGGCGATGGCTTCGAGGATCTCCCTGCGGGTACGGGTGAAATCGTGGGTGGCGGCGCGGCTGTCGAGATAAAGCAGGCCGAGCAATTGCGAGGAGTTCTGGGAGCGGAGCGGAATGGCCACCACGTTGCGAATGGCGCTGAGGATCATGCTCTGGTGGCCGATGGCGCCGGGTTCGAGGGAGTCGGAAAAAATAAACGGGAGCTTGGTTACGGACGCTTCGCGCAGCACCGACTGCGAAACCTGCGAAGGACTGGGGATGGGATTTCCGTTGCGCTCCTTGCCGCATTCGAAGCACAGGGTAGCCGCGGAATCGCCAAGGAACACAAACCCGCGTTCGGCGCCGGTGAGGCGGATGGTGTATTCGAGCATGGTGGAGAGCACATCGGCCCGGGCGCCGTGCTGATAGAGGCTCTGGGCGGCCTTGAGGAACAGGGCCAGCGTGTCCAGGTCGGAGGGTCCGCTGCCGGACGGCAATTTGGTGTAGATGCCGGTCTGCGCGAACTGTGCGAGGATCGACCGGGTCGTATTGTCGGCCTCGTTGATCTCAAAGAGGAGGGTGTGGTCGGGCGTGCCCAGCGCGATTCTGTCGTTGGAGCGCAGGCGCGTGGTGGTGATGCGCATGCCGTTGACGTACGTGCCGTGGCGGCTGCCGGTGTCGCGCACAAAAAAACCGTCGGCGTCGCGATCGATGATTGCATGGGCGCGGGAGATCTCAGGGCTGACAACGCACAGATCGCGTTCCGAACTCCGGCCCAGGGTGAACGGAAAATGGTCGATTGAGACAACGGACGACGCCTCGTCGGCCTGTTCCTGCAGCCATTCGAGGGTCAACCGAGCTTTTATGCTATGTCTCATAGCCGTTGTTCTTTGTGTACTTTGGCGCGTTGCGGGGATTACGCAGAACCTGCAGTTGTGTATAGGATAGTACCACTGACGTGCGTCGTTGGCAGGTCAGAACCAGGGCCGCGTGCAAGGATTATCGGGGAGATGCATGGGGCAACGAAGCAGGTCTCGCCTGCGATGAACGAAGATCCGACAACTCCGATCGGCGCGCTCGCCGGGAAGCAGAACATTCCGGCTCAGCAAGCGGAAGCGCCTGCGGTCGCGGCCACGTGGGGCAGCTTTTCTTTGATGGCGCGGGTGGGCTTCGGCGGGTTCGGCGAGGTGTACCGGGCGTGGGATCCGGATCTGCAGCGCGAGGTGGCGCTCAAGTTGCTGCTGCCGGGCATGGCCACCAGCGAGGCCGAATACGAGGCCATGTTGCGCGAGGCGCGGGCGCTGGCTTCGGTGCGGCATCCCAACATCGTTCCGGTCTACGGCATCGATCGACACGATGGCCGGGTCGGCTTCTGGACAGACTTTGTGCGCGGCAAGACGCTGTCGGTGCTGGTGCGCGAACAGGGCACATTCGGCGCGCGCGAAGCAGCGCTGATCGGCCTCGACGTGGCGCGCGCGCTGAGCGCGGTGCACCGCGCCGGCATGCTGCATCGAGACATCAAGGCCGAGAACGTGATGCGCGAAGAAGGCGGACGCATTCTGCTGATGGATTTCGGGCTCAGCGCCTGGAACAGCGGCAGACGAACATTGCGGGGACGCCGAATTACATGGCGCCGGAGCTTTTTGAGGGCGGCCGCGCCACGGTGGCCACCGATATTTATGCCATGGGAGTACTGCTGTATTTTCTGGTGGCTGGCGATTATCCCGCGCGGCTGAGCGGACTGACGACGAAGGAGGCGCTGGATGCGTTTCCCGCGCGCAGGCCGCTGATGGATCTGCGCCCCGACCTGCCCGAATCGCTGCTGCGCACGGTGGGCACGGCGATGGAGATGGATCCGGCGAAGCGATTCACGAGCGCGGGCCAACTGGCCAGCGCGCTGGCGGAGTCGCTAGGGGCACAGGCGCCGGCCGAAACGGTCGTGGCGACGAATGAGCCTCAGCCAAAGAGGATCAAGCGGGAGTGGATTGTTGCCGCGACCATCCTGGCAGCAGCTCTGATTTTGGGAGTGCTCCCCTGGCGGGACAGCCTGCGCAGATTGTTGCACCGCAGCGGCGACTCAAGTCCCGCGCTGTCGAGCACCGGCAGTGATGAATTTGCAAAAGCACAAGACCTGCTGTTGCGTTCGTACAAAGAATCGAACCTCGCCGAGGCGGTGAAGGGTTTCCAGGCGGTGTTGAAGACAGATCCGACCAATGCCCTTGCCGCGGCAAGGCTGGGAGCCGCGTTCTTCGCGCAGCACGGCTACAGCGAGGACCACAAGCTGCTCGATCAGGCCACGGAGTGGTCCAACCGGGCCATCGGGCTTCAACCCGAGTTGGCGGCTCCGTATGTTACGCTTGCGCGCATCGCGGCGCTCGAACGGGATACGGATCAGGCGACAGTGCAGGTGAAGAAAGCCCTCAGCCTTGAACCGAATAGCGCAGAGGCTCACGGCGCCCAGGGAGAAGTGTTTGAAGCGCAAGGCCGGGACAAGGATGCCATCGCTGCGTACCAGCAAGCCAAGACTCTGGCTCCCGATGACTGGCGCTGGCCGATGTCGCTCGGGGTCGCCGAATACAGGCAAGGCAATCTGAACGAAGCTATCTCCGAGATACAGCGCGCCATTGATTTAGCTCCCGAGAATGCCGTGGCATTCTTCGATCTGAGCATCGCGCACCTTCAATCGGGCCAGCTGGAGCAGGCGCGCAAGGATCTCGACCGCTCTATCAGCCTTGACCCGACCGCCACCAAGTATGCCGCCCTTGGCTCGCTGCTTCTGTTCGAAGGCCAGTTCGACAAGGCGGCAGCGATGGAACGGAAGGCGATTGAATTGAATCCCAACAACTATGAGGCCTATGAGGATCTTGGAGCGGCGTATTCCTGGAGCGGAACCAACCGTGACAAGGCCGTGCAGGCCTACCGCAAGGCAATCGAGCTTGAGGAAGCGGACCACGCAAAACGGCAGGACCCGGGACATCTGGCCAGGCTGGCCGATGATTATGCGGCGGTCGGCGACGCAAGCAAGAGCCTCGTTCTCGCGCGCCAGGCGCTCGCCCTGGACCCCAATGATCCCACCGTGAACTACAAGACCGGGGAAGCCTTTGAACTCTCAGGGCAGCGGGAAGCGGCGATTCCGCTCATCGCGAAGGCAGTCGCAAACGGCTACAACGCCTACGAATTCGAGCACAGCCCGGAACTCGCTGCTCTTCGCAGCGATCCGAAATTTGTCGCCGCTCTGAACGCACTCAAAGAAAGAAAGCAGTAGACGAGTTCGGAGGAGATGCATTAGTTTCGCGTCATGGCACACACAGACATCAAACTCATCGACAGTGAAGGAATCCTTGTCCCCAGCGCCGATTCCGTTCCGGTAGTCAGCGGCGATACGGTTTCGTTCTCCACGGCGGACGGAGGCGCGGCCATTGCGTTTTTCTCTCCGGACGCGATCTCGGTCCTTTCGCCGCGGCCGGCGAGCCCGTTTCCGATTGCGCGCCGGCAAGAAAGCCGAATTCTCTTTCTCGTCTTCCGCGGCGGGTGCATACAGCGCGTACTTCACGCGCAAGGGCGACACGGCTCCGGGGGAATTCCCGACCGATCGTTCGCAGATGCTTCGCCTGGAAATCGATACTTCCATTGCCCCGCCGTTCCCGGGCCCGGGCGACCACATGGGGACGGGGCACTGAGGCTGACGTAAAACCAGACGCTCACTTCAGGTCGCGGATGCGCAACTGCGTGGCGGGATCGCCCAGCACGATATAGTTGCGCGCGTCGTCGCGGGCTATGGTCATCTGGCGCCAGTGCGGGGTTGGGCGACGAGTACAAAGAGGCGCCGGCGCAGGACCGGCTGGACTCTGGCTCTGCGCCATCGCCAGCTGCGCGGCGCGCGAACTCCACACGATGCTGAGTGCGTCAGCGGCGAGGCCGGCGCGCTTGCCGCCCATCAGCAATTCCAGCGGCGTGCGGACCGCGCCCGTCGACGGGGTTCCGTTGGTGTCTTGAAATGCGTAAGGGAATGCCATATCAATGTGCGCGATCATGGCCAGCATTCCCCGGCTCAACAAAGCCTGCGGCAGGCTGGCGATCATGGGGACGGGCGTGATGTTCACCGGCGTGCAATCCTTCAAGACGTAATAGGTGCTCTGGACCGGGCAGCCTCCGCTGAAACAAGCGAAAAGAAATCCCATGGTGCCCTGCAGCTTGGCATCGGGCGGAATGTCGTCGGCGCAGAATACGATTGTCGGGGCTGGCAGGCGTCTTGGGCACCCACTCCTGAGTGGCGAATGCGCCTTGCAGGCGGCGCTGCGTCTCGGGATTTGCGGCGGAGTATTCGCAGCCGTGGGAGCCGGTAAAGATCACCGCCGGCGGACCTCCAGGCACGTTACCGCGAAGGATGTCGATCAACTGCGCCTTGGTGGCTTTGTCCGCCATGAAGGGGCTTAGATTGAATTGCCTCCGACCGCCGAGCGGATTCGAGGACGACAGAAATTCCTGGGAAATGATGCCGCAAAGAATGGCGGTGGCCAGATCGCCATAGTTGCGCGTCACCCACATGGCTGTGTTTTTGCTCTGCACCGGAGTGAAGGTTTTGCTCTCGTATTCGACGACCTTCTCCGCGTAGCGCCCATAGTCCTCGACGTTGTCGAAATAAAGACGTCCGACCGCCCACTGCATTTTGAGCAGGGCCTGGAACTCGAACGAGATGCGGTCAGGGGAACCGACAATCAATAGATAGAACGGGACCCCGCCCTGGTAGGGATTGACCGGCGCGGTGAGCGAAACGCCGCGCTGCTGTGCCCAGCTCGCGGCCGTCTGGCCGGGAAGCACGCCTGTGGATCCGGAAAAGATCTTGAACAGAGCCGGGTCCTGTACCTGGCCCTTGCGCAGATCGATGAGGGGCTGGAGATTCGCCTGGATCGCGGGGTCCGCGTCGGATGCAAACAGAATGCCCCAACCGGCCTGGGTCAGATCGTTGGGATCGTCGACGCTGTAGTCCGTTCCCAGATGCTTGGAGTTGGCGATGCGCTGATCGGACGCCGGGAAGGTCGGGCGGGAGTGACGGCACTTCCTCGACCGGAAACGGAGGGACCGCGGTTCCTGCAACGGCATTGATGAGGAGTGGATGAGGCTGGTTTGTATCTGGCGTAGCAGGACTGGTGCTCATGAATCAAATCTCCTCGAAGAAGGACCGGTTCAACGTTTCATCATTTACAGATCAAGACGGCACTCGAATTCTCCAGTATCGAAAACAAGAGGATTGGATTCTTCGTCGGTGTCGTCTCCGACTGCAAAGGCAATGTCGGCTGAGGGAGCAGCGCCGCGCAGAGTCCAGCAATCGCCGGTGCGCGCGATCTCCTGCACCGCGAAACCGAAGGTCACCGGAACGGGCCCGGTGAAGGTAATGGTAGAGTTTGAGGCGCTTGATGGCTTCACGCCGATTTTGGCGTCCAACACTCCTTCGATGTGAGGAAGGTCAACGCCGACCTCGACGCCGTGCGAGTCAGTGGCAGTGACGGTGATGGAGTCGGCCTTGAGCACCTCGATAATCAGAAATGCTTTGGCTTTCTCATTGCCGAAGTAATTCTTCACTACGGGATTGTCGGTGCGCAGGGTGCCGGCGGCAAGATAGTTGCCGGCATCGAAGGGCGAAACCGAAGTCGCCGTGACGTTGGTGTAGACAAACTGCACGGCGTGCGCGCTCTTGTACGCGGTGTGGAGCGAAGGCGCCGAAGCGCCGAACGCGGCCAGCGTGTTAGCCAGGATGCTGAGGCCGAATGTGAGCTCAAGGGCGTCGGTTCGCTGGCCGTTCACGGCGGCGGCGGGATGCGGAGGCCCGGGCAGCGGTTCGGGGCCGGTGCTGGTCCACACCTTGCTGAGGGGCCCAAGCCACTGCATCCCCTGGTCGCGCCCAATCACGTCGAGGGGCTCGATGCCGGTGCGCGGCAGCTTGATGACGTTGTATCCGAACTTGTTCAGGAACGTGATGCTGGGATCTTTTTTCTTCAGCGGCGGCGACATCTTTACCTCGTCGTAGAACGGGGAAACGGTTGCTGTGACTGGCTAAAGTGCTGACTGCAGAAGCGTACCACATGGCTGCACTGGCCATTTTCCGGAGACAGGGTATCTCGCAATGCATTAGCGTAGTCGCATGCATCTCTACCGGAAAACTGCAATCGTTCAGTTTGAGTTATTCAGCGGCGCGACTGAGGGCAGTCTTCCCCTGGCCTGTGAGCGCGATTTTGGCGTGATTCTGATCATCGAGGGCGTCACCTATCCGGCGCAGAACTTCCGCTCCCCTATCAATGACGAGCAGTGGCGGCTGTTTTACGCGGGGCTGCGCGAGTGCAACAAGAAGCGCGACCAGGCTGGTTATCGCAGCGCGGCTTCGATTCGCAGTCTCGCGCATCAGCTCTACGAGAGCCTCGTTGCTCTCAGTCCGGCACTGCGCGAGTTTCTGGGTCGCGCCGGAGATCAACGGCGCCTCGTCATCCAGACGAAGAGGCCGGAACTGCACCTGCTGCCCTGGGCGGCAATGATCGACGACACCGGCGCGTTTCTGGCGGCCGGCGACCTATCCGTCGTGCAGTCCTGGGCCGATTTCAACCTGATGGAGATCACCACCGGCAACGAGCTGAAGTTGAAGACCGTGCTGGGCACCGATACCAACCAGGTGACTGCCGCGTCGGTGACGGGTCTGCCGCGCGAGATCCACGTGGAAGACGGAACCCGCGACTTCGAGGCCGGGCAGCGCGTCCAGAACGTTGACATTCTTCATCTGGAGGAGCACGGCGACGCGGTCACCAACACCATCGGCGATGTGTTCGCGACCACGCTGGCGAATACCTTCGGCGGCGTCAGCATGGCGCTTCTGTGGAGTTGCTGCTCGGGAGCGGCCAACTCCTGGGGCGAGTCGCCCGCGCTGAGCCTGCATAAGAACGGTGCGGGCTTTGTGCTCTCTTTCCTGGCCGAGTTGCACAACCTCGATGCGCAGTCGATCTCGGCGGCGTTTTATCGCGAGGTGTTTGGGCCGGCCGCCAGCCGCGATCCTGAAACCGCACTGGTCCGGATTCGCGCCTACAAGTTTGCCAACGAGTTTCCATACGCGAACTGGGCGTCGATGACGGTGTACATGGCGGCGCCGCTCGATCTGAGCGCGCTTCCGCTCAACGGACCGCGCGTGCCGCAGGCGCAGTGGAACACCGACGGACCCGACGCGCCAGCAGATTCATTCGCGTCTCCGGAGGTTACGCCCGTCCCGATTGACGCCGTGGTGCCGGCTGAATTTCAGCCTGATTCCGGGGACGCGGCGCAGGCACAACCTGTTGCTTCGACGACCAGCGCCGGTCCGGACCTCTCCGATCTGTGGAAGAGCCTGGCTACTACGGTCAGTCAACTGCAGCCGGGGCTGAATGAGTTTCATGGCTTCGAGCATCTTCCTAACGAAGTCACTGCAAAGCTGCCGGCATCGGTATTCGCGGCGTGGCGCGGCAACGTGATCCGGCTCGACGGCGCCAGGGAGCCGCTCGCACCTGAAACGCTCGGCGAGCTCAACGTTGCAGCCGATGGCATGCCCACGACCGATGCCGCAGAGCGGCTGGTCTGGTTCTTCCGCAAGATCGCGCGCTATGGTTCGCCGCTCATCGTGTGGACCAATGCGGCGCCGCGGCACCTCGCGTTTCTGCGCACCATCGAGCCCAGCTCGGCGCTGACCTTTCTCTTGATGTACGGGAAGCAGCCCCCGCCCACGCTCATCGACCTGGTCAATGAAAACCGGCTGGCCGATGCGCAGGCCGCGTGCGCCGCTCTTCCCGACCCATGCAGCGACGATCTGCTGTCTGCAGCCTATTTCGCCTTTGCACGCAACGAAGAGACGACCGACGAGGCGGTCCACTACATCCAGCGCCTCTCGAGCAAGGCGGAGAAGTGGATGCTGATTGCAAACTTCATCAGCCGACGCAGCGTCATTCCCAATCCCAAGCCGGACTGGATGCTCAATCATCCCAATGGCCGGCTCAACAATCTGCAACAGCAACACTGCCAGGAAGACTGTTTCCGCCAGGTGATCAGCGACCCCGGCGACGAGGCGCCGCTGAGGGAATCGGGGCGGGCCAAGCATGAGCTCGGCTACCTGCTGCAATCGCTGCGAAAGACCAGCGTGGCCGAGATGCTGTACGGGCAGGCCCTGGCAGATCTTGAGAAATGCCCCGAAAATCAACACGATTACCGCTGGCATGGAGCGCTGGCGCGGTTGCTGCGCGATTGGGCGCATCTGCTCGCGCCCATGCCGGAACGGCTGGAGCAGGCGCGCGACCTGCTGTATCGAGCCATGGCCATCCATTCTTTCCACGGTCGCCGGCTGCAGATTGCCTACTGCCTGGATACGGCCGCGCGCATCGCGCTCACCGGGCGCCAGTACAGTGACGCCATCGCGAACGCGGTCGACTCGGCGAACCTGTTCGAGATACTCAACAACTGGCGGGGATGGGCGGAAGCGATGAAGGTGCTGTTCGATTGCCTGGCCGAAACTCGCGAGACGGTGCGCATGCACAGCCTGGCCGACCTGGCCATCGACAAATTGCAGACTTCGAATCTGCCCCGCGATGAACATGACCGGCTGCGGCATGCATTCGTCTTCGAAAAAGCCAATGCCAACTGGATCGCAGGTAAACTGGCAGAGGCTCGATCGGAGCTGGAGAAGCTGGGCCTGGGATCGGCGGATGCATCGAAACTCGAATTCGATCCCGAATTTGAACCGGAACTTAGGCGGCTGTGGAGATTTCTGGCCCTCACTCCGCAGGCATGAGCACTCGCATGGATGACTCGATCCCGACTCCGGCCAGCGCGGGCCAGCCCGATGCCGCGGCGTCACCCGCGCACAAGCAGGAAGGCGCATGGGCATTTGAGCACGCTCTGCTCTTCACCGGCCACATGATCGATCAAACGGGGCGCGAGCATGCCCGATTTCCCGCATCGGCCGAGAGCCGCGTCCGCGAGGCTATCCGCAACGCCATCATGGCGATCACCTGGTCGTGCCCGGGCACTACGATTGCCGTGGCCGGGGCAGCAAGCGGAGGCGACCTGCTCTTTCAGGAGTGCTGCGAGGAGTTAGGCATTGCGACCATGGTTCTGCTGGCACTGCCTCGGGACGAATTTGAGGCTGAGTCGGTTGCGCCGGCTGGACCGGGATGGGTGAAGCGGTATCACGGCCTGCTGGAAAGAACCGCACCGGATCGGCTTCACGTGATGGAGAGCGGAGACGGGTTGCTGGAAGGAGCTACCGACAATGTGTGGCAGCGCGCCAATCTCTGGATGATCGAAAAGGCTTCGTCCCTGGCTCCCGAGCGTGCCCTGCTCGCGCTGTGGGACGGAAAGACGGGCGACGGACCGGGGGGAACCGAACATTTTCTCCAGGCGGCACGGCAATGCGGAGTTCGAGTTTTGCCGGTGATTCCGATGGAGACAATTTCGGCGGAGGCACGGGCCGCGCATGAGCGCGCCGGGCGAGTGATTTCGACATCGTAGCAGCGGCCCAAAATCCGAGACTTTGCGGTGAATTCGATCAGAGATTCGAAGGGTCTGCGCGCGAACGGTAGCAAATACAGCCGGTTTTGCCGACTTTCCCGGCTTCTTACCCTTTGCCGTCAATAAAAACGCCTATCCGGTGCCACCTTCACACGGTGGAAGTCGCAGGTTCGAATCCTGCAGCGCCCACCATAGAATTCCCCGCGTTATCTTTACCCTCGACCTTCCCTGACAGGAGCCAACCAGTTCACAATGGACTTCATAACAACCTCATCTCTCTGGTTGAAGACCGTCGTTCTCGAGCGGATGAGGCCGAAATCGGGCCGACTGGCGAGGCGTCGGGTTTCAAGAATTTCGGCTAGTGTACGAAGCCTATCGTCCGGTCGTACCGGATGCGTCCAGCGCATTTCCTCAACGCCTGCTCCGATCATTCCTCCGCTGACATTGATAGATTCGACGCGGAGTCGCATCACGATCGCCGCCGTGAGCCATCCCGAAGCGGTAAGGCCGCTGAAAAAGGAATTCTTGCCGGCCGCCTCATCGACGTGGAACGGTTGAGGGTCATATTTCTCGCCAAAGGCCACGATTTCCCTGGCTGTGACGCGGTAGCTTCGTAATGACTCGAAGGTTTGCCCTGGATAGAAGTCCTCGAAATACATCTCTTGTTCCACGAATGTCCGCCTTAACGATGGTCTTCAACAGCTCTCGTCTGAGGAAGCCTTCAAACCGATACTCTAGCAGCGCACATCTGCGATGGCGAAGAGAGGACCGGTGTCACGGGCATCTGTGCCGCCATTCCCGTTGTCGGCCCAATCACGGACCTTGCGTGGCCTTGGCATGGCGGAGCCGCAGGCGCAGCGCTATTGGACCTGTAGTCCTCGCACGTGAAAATTCCCAATCACAACGTCTACGTGGTCTCCCGGCTTTATCGGCCGACCCGGATTCGAGAATGCCATCCAGTAGGACTTCCCGGCTTCGATCTTCTCGGGCGCCTGGCGCAATTGCCCGACTTTTTCCATCGTCGGAATCACAAGTCGTAATCCCTTTTCCGGGCTCTCCAGGACGGGGGAGAGTTGCTTATCGTTCAGCGGTTTGGCCTTTTCAGGGTCTAGAACGCGGTAGCTGAAGCGAATGATTACCCCAGACTCCACTGCCTTGACGCTGGGGTCTTCAATTCCCCACATCGCTTGCAGAATCGCCGCTTCTCGATTGGAGATCTTGGGGGGCTGATTTCGATAGGGAGTCGAAGTCACTGAGGCAGACGCGACCACCGGTTTCGCGGCCGGCGCAGCAATTTGTTCCTGGCCGTGAGGCGACTCTGCACCTCCGCTGGAAACGACTGTGGTGCCCGCAAACAATGCCGCAAGCAGAATACGGTGAATGAATTTGACCGACTTATTGGACATATGGATTCCCCTCAGACGGCGATGCTGCCCGCCGGAAGCCCGGGAGCAGCATCGCCACTGTTAGTTGGTATGGCTCAACGTTAATTCGCCGTTCCGGTTAGGGTTGATGTCTGTGTGCCGGCTCCATCCGAGACTGATATCGTTCCGGTCTTGACACCGGTAGATTGAGCAGTCTTCGGCTGGAACTGCAC
Source organism: Terriglobales bacterium (assembly GCA_963788475.1). GTDB lineage: Bacteria > Acidobacteriota > Terriglobia > Terriglobales > Acidobacteriaceae > Telmatobacter. The sequence goes on along the minus strand of CAWBGO010000015.1, from coordinate 751,337 downwards.
GGTCACCGCGCAGCTAGCGCCCGGAGCCAGGGTTGTGTTTGAAGCGAGTTGTCCGCCTCCAGCCGGGCCGCAAGTGGAGAGCAGAGGCCTGTAAGTGAATTCTGAAGCGTTCGTTCCACCGAGAACACCGTTCTCGATTCCGGTAAGCGGCACGTTACCCGTGTTGGTTAGCGTAAACGTCTGCGACGGATCGAACAAACAGGCTAAGGCGGGAGTCGGGCAGTTGCGGGTTACGGTGCCATAGTTACGCGTTGTTGGTGTCAGTGTCGCTGCGATCAATGGCGCGACGCCGGTACCGCTGAGCGCCACAGGCGAACCGGCGACGGCAACGTTGGCTGCGATGGTGAGAGTGCCCGACGCCGCGCCAAGCGCCGCCGGCGTGAACACTACGTTGATGGTGCAGGTGGCGCCGGCCGCCAGGGTTGTGGTGCAGGTGCCGCCAGACTGCGAGAAGACAGAGGACGAGAAGGTCAGTGCGATACCAACGCCCGCTGCCGTGCCGGTGTTATGCAGCGTCAGTGTTTTCGCCGCGCTGGTGTAAGGGCCTCCGGTGCCGAAAGCCACGTTGCCGAAGGCCAGCGGACCCCCCGTAACACTGAGTGTCGCCACCGGAGCACTTGAGCCAAACTCAACGGCGCCTGGGTCAAAGTGAGCGTCGGTGATTCCGGGTTCGGGCCGACCGTTGCCGAAGAAGTCTGTCTTCGGCACGAGAGTGGTGTAATTCGGTTCGCTTGTCGGGACGAAATCGATGATCGGCGATCCGGTGGTCAGCGCGTAGTTGCCCAACGGAGCGTTGGTCACCGGGTTCAACAGCGACAGCGGTCCCCAGCGCAGGTTGATCCAGTTGTTGCCCTCGTCGACTGTGGCAACCGGAGTCAGGTTGAAGATCGGGTTGGGCACGGTGGCGTCGGCAACACCCGCCGGTACCGACCAACCGGACTGCCCGAACTCGGGTGGTTGCCGCGAGCCGTCACAGTACTGGCTGGCAAAGTTCGGATTGCTTGCAGTGTTGTGCAGGTTGCTGCCAGCGTAGTCCGAAGGGTTCCCGAGACTCGTAATGACCGAGTAAGTGGGAGCGAGCGTAACTCCGGAACCATGGTTAGTCGGAGACGTATCGCCGCGAACTCCGATGTCCCAATAGTTGGCTGCTACGCAGGCTCCGGTGCCTCCGGTGATGGTTTTGCCGGCGCCGTGTGCTGTCGAGGCGCCAGTCTGCGGCTGGGTCGGGGCCAGCGTTGAAGTGAAGGCGTTATAGAGCGAGACCACCGCTTGCTGGTATTGCGCGCTCAGAGCGCCCACGCCGATGTAGTACGCACTGTTCTGCCAGAAGATGTTGTTTTCCAGCAGTGGATAAGAGAAGTTCCTGCAAGTTCCATTCCTGGCGGACCCGGTCCCATAGTGGTTCGCGGGGCATGTAATGGTCCCGGGAAGGTTGGCCGACAGGATCGCGCTGTTCTGGATGCTCACGAGTCCCGAGACTTGAGGACAAGAGGTCTCGGTGCCGATCACGCAATTGGTTCCCTGGGAGCTGGCCAGGGGAGCCCCAATGGTCGTGAACAGGATTCCAGCCGAAGCCGTGGTCGAGTTGGAAACAATCGTGTTGTTGATGATGTTGACGTTGAGGGCGTCGACCATCGAGATTCCCGCGCCATCCCAGCCAGCGACGTTGTCCGCGATGATGTTGTTGGTAATGGTGGGCGAGAACCACTGGGATGGAGTGGTTGGGAAGGCCAGGACGTCTGAGCCGTTGACATTCTGGAGGCGCAGGCCGCCGCCGCTGCCGGATTCCGCGGCGTTGCCCATGATCAGGTTTGCATTAATGACGAGGTTGGGACCAACGCCGTCGCTGGGGAGAACCGTGGCCGGTGCAGACACGCAATCCTGGTCAGTCGTTGCGCCGCAAGGCGGAGCGATGTCGGGCGTGCCCATGGCCAGCAAGCCGCCGCCGTTGGCTGGAATGGTCGGGTTGAGGCTCTGGTTGAACAGGATGGAGTTGTGCTCGATGTCGCCGTTATAGCTGAATCCCATGTGGGCGACGCCGCCACCGTCTCCGCTGCTTAGATTGCCGCAGACCCAGTTGTAGTTGAACTTGTAGTAGTCGGCGCCCGTGCAGAGGCTGACGCCGCCTGCCCCAGCCGGCGTGCCGGAGAACAGTTCGTCGCCGGTGGAGGAGTTCAGCGAGATGTTGTTGTTGTGGATGTTGACGTTCAGGTTCGCGCAATACGGCAACTGCGCGTTAGTGGCAATACTGCTCGATGTGACGCAGGAGCCGGGGACTAGGTTTTCGGTAGAGCCCTGAATGTATTCCGGAGCGAATTCACCCTGGCCAACGTTGATGCCTCCAGAGAGAGTTCCCGCATTGTCAGCGATCCGGTTGTTGGCGATTTGCAGGTTATGGGCCCAGGCGTGGACGAAAATGCCGCCGCCGCCCTGGGAACTGTCGGTGATTCCCAACCCGTCGATACTGGACGGGTTGCAGACGTAACTGCTCGGGAACGGATTGGTTCCATGGGCCTGACAGAGCGGGTTAGCATCGCCGGTGCTGAAGGCGCCGGAGGCCGACACGGGGCCCGTGAGCAGGGTGGTGCCGGTTGGAAACGCTCCCTCAGTAGATCCAATGATTCCCGGGGACGCGAAGTTGACACCCTTCGAAAGCACGGTGATTCCCGCGCCTTCAAGCGCGCCCATCAGGGATGGCTCTTGCAACAACTGCGCCAGGTTCCCATTCAGTGTGGCGTCCCACCCGATAACGGCTTCTGCCGGAAGCGGATCGACCTGCGCATTGATGCCGTCATAGGGATGGAAGTACGTCCATCCGGTCCCCGGGCAGCTCAGTTGTCCGCTTGGATCGTACTTATTGGTTGAGGAGAGGGGCGTACCCTGGAGACTCAAGCCAAACAGGCAATTTACGTGCTCGCGCCAAACATCGAGCTTGCCTGCGGGATGAGTATTCGCATTGATGACGCTCGAGGCGGCGCCCACGCCTTGCAGCCGGACGGGCTTCCACATCAGCAACAGTTCGTTGTGCGCAGCTTGCGATGCCGTCTGGGTTGGAGTTCCGGCGTGAAGCCCGGCGACGCTGCATGCAGCCGGCCCGGCGGTAGTGGTGCAAGTCGGGTCGACAATGATCAAGTCGCCCGGCGACGCACCGTCAATTGCACTCTGGATGCTGGCTGAGGCAGCGACGTGTGTCGGAGCCTTGCCGCCAATCGTCACCGTGACCGTGTCGATTGACTGTTTGCCGTTGCCGGCCGTGATGAGCAGCTGGCCGCACTGCGTCGAAGTGGCTCCTGGAGCGTACTGCGCTTGTTGCTGTACCGCGCAGTTCGCAACCCCCGGGGGTACAGTGACAGTGATCGAGGTGTCGCTCCAGCCTGTGACCGGCGCAGGGACTCCACCGATGGTTACACTTCCGGTTCCCTGCGTCGCGCCAAAGCCATAGTGGCGGGTGATGGTTTTCTGGTTGTACGGAGCGGTGGTAGCCGAAGGCCCGGAGTAGGCATTGTTTGGCACTGACTGGTCGCCAAGGGCCGTGATGGTGAGAGTGTTACCAGCAGCGCTCACCCAGGGTCCGACCTGGTCGCCGTCGACTTCTGCGATCGCCGGGGTAGCCGCCGGATAGGCGCAGTCAACGTTGTTGTACCCGGCGCCGGCGAAGGCCGACGTGGGCACGACGGGTGTATCGAGATACTGCGTGGTTCCGGGCATGAACGGCAGTTCATAGCAGAACTGGCTGTAGCCCTGGGCAAACAGTGGGTCGGTAATCATGGCGCCACCGGGACCGGCAATCGGTCCGGGGTCGTTCATGCACATCACCATCATGGAAGGCGCATACCCGGTCGGATTCGGCGGGTTGACCTCCCAGCTCGAGTACGTTAATCCGTCGTAGGCTCCCCAATGATCCGAATACACGCGCGAGATTTCGTTTCCTGCCCAGTCCTTGACAGAGACGGGCATGTCTGGCGGTGCAAACTTTTCGCCGAATTGCGGAGAGAACGGATCGAATTCCGAGGTGTAGTCGTCGGTGATGCCTCCGGTGAACTTCGAGGTGATGTGGGTCGAGGTGAAGACGTAGAACTTGGCGATCGCGCCCATCTGGTCGTTCAGGGTCACTTCCTTGCGGTCGCACAGGTTGCGGGTGGCGCCGGCAAACGGCGCTACCTGACTAGATTTTGGGTAAAGGCTGATGAAGTCGGGCACGATGCGCGCTTCTCCGACACAGGGCCAGGTGGGCTCAGGGATAAAGCCGGGAACGATGTTGTTTGAGGGACTGGTCCCCAGGCTCGTGGTGGGATTCTGCGGATTATTAGCGTTGTAACCAAGACCAGCGTAGCTCTGAGCCACCGAGGCCTGATCGGGGATGATGAAGATATTGCCCAACCCGCCAAACTCCTGCGTAACCGGGGCAATGAAGTTGTCGCCGATGAGGATGTTCTTATCCTCTTCCTTGACTAGTTCGTAGCCGGGAGGCAGAACCACTTCCACCACATACTTTCCGGCAGGCAGCATGGGGAGTCCGTGCCGCAGAGGATCGGCATCGGTTCCCGTGCTGGGGACCGGATCGGCTATGCAGATGGTGCAATTCGTCGCGCTTGGCTTTCCGTTGGCATCCATGGCGGTCACGCTTGGGAACTGATACATGCCGTCGTAGGGCGCAGGCTGGAGTTGGTTCCAGTTGTGCATGCCGTCATAGCACTTGAACTGAGAATTGTCCGGCAGCGGCGTGATTGCGGGCCCGCCGTGTACCGAGTTGTAGAAGTTGAGATAGTTCGGCTGATTGTACAGCGAGAAGTAGAAGAGGTCCGGAATTGGGCCGGAGCTCGAACCTTGACCAGGGCAGTTCATGTTGGGAGTGACGCCATCGGCGCGGAAGCCCTGCGCGTAATCATCGAAACTGCTCGTCGTTGTGTGATCCACGAGGGTGAGAGTCGGAGTAATGCCGTCCGCGGCAAATCCTTCCTGGTAGAGGTTGATGCCGACGTGAGGAACCAGAGGCTCCCACTGCGTTTGGACCAGCAACTGCGGGTCGTCAAATGGCCGCGTCGAAGCATAGACGACATGGCCCTTGATACCGCCGTTTTCACCATCGTAGTAGGGCGCCTTGCCGAATTCGAGGAAGTTGTTCTGGCCGGGGAAGCCCTGCCATCCCTCCACTGCTCCAGTCCACGGGTTGTCAATGCGGCCCGAGGAAAGTTTGGTGGAACATGTGGTCACAGGAGGGTTACCCGTGGACGTTGTGCAAACGCTGGGCGGATCGCTGGTCTTGCTGCCGACCAATCCGCTCATATCCTTGCCGGTGCAGTCCGCTCCCGCGCAATAGATCGACCCCGGAACGCGCAGATTCGTCGGTAGCGAGACGATTTCCGCCGTGTTGGCCAGGTTCTTTCCAATCACAGAGCTCCCGCATGGCGGATAGCCGGCTGTGCCGCAGGAGGCGGAGCCGTCGGCCGGACCGCCGACGTCGTATACGACGTGCGTACCCGTGCTCTTGTATCGGGTCACATCGGTTTCCACCGTGTACCAACTGAACAGCGGGAAGGTTTCGTTGAAGTTGGCGGTGCCGGTGAAGTCCGTGACCAGCCCGTTCGCCAGGCTGCCGTCGCGGTACCTGACTGCGACGTTCGCGAATGGAATACCCGCCTCAGAGGCCTGCGAGATGCCATCTTTGTTGTCGTCGATGAAGGTCCGGGTGTATACGTTCGCCTGCCACTGAGTGGACGCGATGTCACCCATGTTTACGGTTTGTCCCTTGGAAGAGCCAGTTATTCCTACAGGTGTCGAAAGACCATCTACCAGCAGATCGTTCCACTGGTCGAAGACCGTGACTCTCCAATCGCCCGGGGGAAGGCCCGTGAGCTTGAAATTGCCTTCGCTGTCGCACTTGGTGAACGCGAAGTCTTCGCCGTCCGGATCGCCAAAGCTCACATAGCACTGGGTCCAGTAGTACGTATCGTGCGAACCGCTGCTGTAGAGTCGCTCGTCGGGCGTGCGGCTCAGACGCTCCCCGGTGACTTTGCCAGTAATCGTATTGTTGCAGTTGTACTTCACCCCGGGCTGAGGGCTGTTTGGGTCTTGGCCGTTGCAAATGTATGGCTTGCGGGCATTGATGATCGCCGGGTTCGCGAAACCAACGCTTACGTGGTAGGACGCAGGACCGAACTCCTGGAAGTAGCTGGGTTCGCCGATTCTGACAAACGCGTCTTGCGCCTTCTGGCCGTCCAGGGTGTTGGTCTGGAGCCACTCCTCCCCACGGGCAATGCGGTCAGCCCCGGGAACGGCGACGGGTTCATATCGCCCCGGCATCAGGTTGGCAATAACCGCCTGCCCCGCGAGCGGCGACAGAGTTTTGCCGTCCCTCTCATACTTCGGGCAGGTGACGATCATGCCGGTGATGCCGGTTGCGGTCGGATCGGTATTGCCATTCCCGTCGTTCAACTCATTGCCCGTGTGCCCGGGTAGGTTTGCGGGAAGAGTACCGGGAGTCGTGGCGCCAATCGGGCAAGCGTCAAAGCCGGTAGTCGGGTCGATCGTTCCTGCCAGACTGTTAGTTAACGGCTGATTGAACATGTCGTAGGTCATCTGCCCCGTGAAGTCGCCCGGTTGGCCCATGGAGTCCCAGAGCTGGATCTGGAAGCCGCCCAGTCCGGGTTCATTCGGAGCCAATACGTCAACTCCGCCGCCGCCATCCTGCTCGCCGTTCAGCGGGAAGTCATCTTCAAAGACAAAGACACTGAGTTTGCCCGGTGGATAGGGCGCGGGTTCCGTGAGCACTGTGACCGAACTCTGCGCCGGCGCAATCGGAGCTCCGCCCATGCCGTGGCCGCAATTCGAGGCCCCAGGGCTTGAGGCTCCGTACTGGCAAGCCGAGCCCACATTACCGGCGATAAACGGATCGGCCGCGTCGCCGGGCAGAATGGAGATGTAATAACGCTTGGTCGGGTCCAGGGCGACGTCGCCCGGCATCACGACTTTCATGCCGTTTCCTGTGGTATCAGGCCGGCATTGGCCATTGCCCACATCGCACACCACGGGTTGACTTAACTGGGTCTGGCCCGCTTCGCACGACGTCGCCCCAGTGCAGCCCTGAGCTACGAACGGCATGTAGCTGGTGTGGAAGTTGGTCCCGAAGGTCGGAACAATCCCCAAGCCCGATGTCGGGCAGCCTGCCGGTGGAGGATTCGCCGTGCAATTGGGGTCGACATAGAAGGTGCGATCTTCCTCGATGATCCACCGGTAGTCGGAGATGGTGGTTGTCTTATCCTGTCCGTCCAGAACGTTAACAATCAGTCCGCTCCCCGTGGGGAACGTGACCGTCACATTCGCGGTCGCGGTCTGTTGTTTGGTGTTCTGCACCGTGACCGGGAAAGTGTAGCTGCCCGCGCCGGGCGCGATGGCGGTGAATCCGCCGTTCCCATCGAGAACGACTGTCATCGGCCCTGCAGTGATCGGCGCCGTCGTCGTCTTAACGGTCATAGGCAGGTTCGCCGCGTCTTTGCAATTGGCAAGGACGCCGGGAGTCTTGACCGCCAGGTACGTGGCCATTGTGGATGAGAACGAACTGGCACTACAGGTGATACCGGTGTCAGCGACCGTCGTTGGACCGAGCGACACCGTAGTGGAAATACCGGAGGAGCAGACCCCCGCCTTCACCTCGCCGTTGGCGCAATAGGTGAAAGCATCCGTGGTAGCTGTGCTTCCCGCGGTGGGGTAATACACAAACGTCCCGTTCGGATTCAACGTCACCGTTCCGTTTGCCGGCGGCGCCATGAGTTGTACGAGATAGACGCCATTGTCGTTGGCGATAACACCCTTGGATTGATCGGAGACCGTGAGGGTCTGCCCTGGGGCAAGAATGTATGAATCGGGATTGGCGACAGCAGCCGTGGGAGTCGCAGAGGTGCCTGAGGCTACTGCCGGTTGAGAGCCGTCGATGCCGATGTAGGCCAGCATGCCGGAGTCTCGGTTAAACTCGTTCCCCGAAAGGCTCAGCTCGCGGTCGTAGATTGCGAGTGCGTTCGCGTAATGGGAGATTGTCGTACCGGACGTCGACTGCCCATTGATCATCAGGTCATAGGTCTTTCCCGCGGCCATGAACACTTCGCTCTTGACCTTGGGAACACCGGGAAGAGGATTGCCGTCTTCGGCAATGACCTTGAAACCGGTAACGATGGGATTTGAGGCGCCTGTTACGCCAGCCACCTGCGATCCCACGATCGCAGGAACGTGCATGCGCACGCCGGCGTTAACCACGCGCACCAGGACACTCCCGGTGCCTGAAGCCGGCGCGATGGTCGCGGGTGTAATCGGGAAGAGCGAGCCCGAAGTATTGTTTTTATTGAACGGCACGCCGTTGATCATGTAATACGTCGGCGTGTAGTTGACTGCCGGCGGATAGCAGGTCAGGTAAGTGCTTGAAGCCGGATTACCGCAACCTCCCGGCTGGCCGGACCAGACCGCCGTCTCGCTGAACCCGGCAGTACTGACAGCCGCGTTCACGGTCGTGTTCTGTACCGGGTCGATTTCGCTCAGCAGCATCGGGACCTCGGCGTCGTAGGCCACGCCGGGATAAGCCGTACCTGGCGCGGTCTCGACTCCGGCCGAGGCCGTCGGCGCAGTGGTGACGACCAGAATTCCGTACAGCCCCATGGGTCCCTGGATGGACGGGTGCGTGCCGGACTCGATCAGATATGTGCCCGGCTTGGGGAGTGGCCAATTCAACGCCGTTGTCCCCCCTATAGCCACTTCCGTGGCGAACGACTGCACGCGCGGCCCTTGCGGCGGAGGGTTAAACCCCCCGCTGTTGCCTGCGACCGGCCACGAGACATTGTTAGAGGAAAGCATGGTGTGATCCGGGCTCGGCGTGGTGGTGCGCGCCGTTCCGAGACCTCCGCCCACCTGTCCCACGATCGTGATCGACGTGGGAACGGGCAGACTGTTGTTGAGGTTGATCGTCAGTCCGTTGGCTGTGCCCGTGGGGACAGTGATCACCACCGGGGACCAGCCGGACGCGTGCGGATTCAATGCCGCGCACGTCGCGGTCGAGTTGGTCACGGCGGTGCCGCAGCTATAGCCCCACATCGGCACCGAGGACCCATCCGGCATAAGTGCTGCGCCCGGCGCGGCAGTCAGGTTGATCTGCTGCTGCGCGCCAGCCACACCCTCTGCGAGAAGGAGAACAGCCGCTCCCAGCACTGCTGTTTTTAACGTCGCTTTGAGAGAGTTGATTCGCATGTCTGTTCTCCTTGCCTAGTTGGATTCGTCAATGACGAATTCCCGGGAATCGACCAGCATCATCATCAGCATTCCGCCGGGGAAAACGTTGTTGGTGGTAATTTCGCGCTCGTTGTGCGAGTGCCACATGTAGGCCCAGCCGCGTTCGCTAGCCGGGTTGGCCTGGGTGTTGGAAGGCAGCAACGTGCTGCAAGGTGAGGATTGATTGGCCGCGGTGCTGCCGGTGGCGCTGGCGCAGGCTTGGGTCCCGCCGCCACGCAGGGTCGCATCCGGTCCCAGGTAAGGAGTGCCGCCGTACCAGGGGCCGTTGGTGAAGATGTTGGGATCAGGCAAAGTGGCCGGGCCGCCAGCCGCAACATCGCCGAATGGAGCCGCTTCAAGAGGCTTGTTGTGGTCCTGACACCACTCGAAATAGTTGATCGCAGTGGGGGCTCCGGTGTTGTAGCCGTTGGCATCCGGAGTGCACGTGAGTGAGGCCAGCGGGTCAGCCGTATCGCCCGGGTGGTGGCCGTACGGATCCCAGTTCAACCCTCTGCCGGTAAAGTAGAAGATCCCGTCGAACGCCTCGCCCGGAGTCGTGTCGGTATTGAACATCAGCGGCCCGGCAAGGTCACTTCCATCGGGAGCAAGAATCAGGTTTCCGTCACGGCCCAGAATGCGCACATGGTTGGCGTGTTCGTGGAACGGGTGCTGCCAGCGTCCCTGACCGACAGCGCGGATCAGGGTCATCTCGCCTGGATGCATATGCGGATTGCCGTTATAGGGCTGGTGCGGATACTCAGCCGCATAGTTGGCATCCATGAGGTCGGGCATGGAGCGGCCATTGATCAGGAAGTAGGCCGGATGGTACGGCTCCGTCGGGACATTCAGACTGCATCCCGCAGCGCCGGCCTTGCAACCACTCAAAGCCGTGACCTGTGCCAGCGCCGCGCTGTGAATCCTGGGATCCATCTCTGCCCACTGGAAAAGGTATTCCCGGTCGTAGCAGGTCTTGGGATTGTCGAAGGCGGCCGCCGCGAGCCGGAAATCCGCCTCGCCCCAGTGCGTTTTTGCCGCCGCATTATTGCCTGGATGCGTCAGTGGTAGCCCGGAGGTACAGGCGGATGGAATGGATTTTGGAAGCACAATGACCGCCCCATACAAGCCCATCTCGACCTGCAGGTCGCCTTGGGTTCCGCTGTAGTAAGCGTGCGTTCCCGGCGAATTTGCAACAAACGTATAGGTCACCGTGCCCGCCGGAACAGCCTCCTTCGTTAGCAAGCCCTGCACTCCCCCAGTTGCCGTAACCACGAATCCCGGAAAGAGAATCGAGGTGTTGCCGGCGGCCGAAGGAAGACCATTCACGAGATTGACCGTGATCGTCTGTCCTTCTGTGACGATCAGCGTGGGGCCCGGAACCTGCATGGATGGACATGTGGCGTTGACCATCGCCGACGGTAAAAAGCCGGGTTGTCCCTTGCTGGGATCGCACCCGTAGCCCCAGGAGTAAACCGCATTGCCGTCGGGCTGATTGAGAAACGCAGTCTGTGCTGTCAGGTTGAAGGTGGTGCCGGTGATACCAGGAGCAGCAGCGTGAGCCGCGGCCGCCAGGAACAAAGCCAGCGTCGGCGCCAGAAGCGATCGTACGATCGAGATCGATTTTGTCATGTTCGTTGCCCTCATTGCCGCTCTCCTAATTCACTACGCAGGTGTTGCCGAACGTGCTGCCGCCGGTCACGCTGTTGCAGATGTGAACTTCGGTCATGAGTCCACCGAAATTCTCCTGGTCGTTCGAAAGATGGTCGAGCATAGGAGTGTAGAGATAGAAGGTGCTCCCCGCCGGATACAGCTTTGCTGAGCAGCCCGCGGATCCGCAGCCTGCGTCGCTGGCATCGAGAATCACGTCCAGAGACTCGCCGCCCCCGAGCGTGATGGAGTTGGTGTAGAACTCCATATTGTTTCCCTCCTGATCCCGCAGCAGCTTGGCGTTGAACCCTACTTCCTTCATCGGAATTCCCAAAGACGCCAGTGTCTGATATTCCTGAACGTCGAGGTCGGACAGGCGGAGCAGGGCTTTGCCTCCCACGGGAATGTTGATAATCGAGGGCAATGGCTGCGAGTAGTGCATCCGGCCATCCGAGGATTGGGTGGCCATCGGACCAGGCGTTACCGTGTCGGGGTAACTCCGCCCGTTCAGCAGGAAGAACTTGTCCTTCATGTCAGCAAACGCTTCCGGGTTGAAGGTCATGCCGACAAAGTGGAAGTTGGGGTCGAAGCCATGAATCTGGATGGGATACTCGACGTCATACGCGGTCGAGGCGTCACCATCGTTGTAGGTATACTTTTGCGGGTTGCCAAGCTTGTCCGTGCCTTGGACAGCGGGGTTGGCGGTTGCGCCACCATAGGGCAACGTGGTGCTGCAAAGAATATCGGCAGCGGGGTTGCAGGCCGTACGCAAATCATTCTGCTGCAACTGAAGCGCCGCATAGAGTTTGGTACCGGCCGGAACGCGATCCTGCCGCGGACGCACATAGATTTGTCCCACCATGCCCATCTGGAGGTGCTCGGGAGGGGTGATATGGCAGTGCCAGAAATAGGTACCGGCGTCGGGGGCAAGGTAGTAATAGGTGAAGCTGCCGCCGATGTTGATGGCCACCGAGGCGTCCGGTACACCGTCATAGACCGAAGATGCGTTCGGATACCCGTGGAAGTGAATAGTGTGCTGCTCGAACAGGTCAGGACGCATAATCATGCCGACATTGGAGAGGGTGAGGAACAACTCATCGTCCTCATCAAATGCAATCAGAGGCGCCGGGAGGTTGCCGTTCATCACACCCACGTCCATAATCTGGCGGGGATCCACATGCCCATCGAGCACCGCGCCGGTCGATGCGGTAGCGGTTTGTGATTCGTTCACGTCGACCAGCCCGGTAGCGGTCGGAATCGTGAACGTGAAATTGGAGGCGGGCGGAAAGAGGTAGTTGGTGACCCCCGGGATGCCCGCGACGGGGAATGTGTACGGAGCGGCGGTTATGGGCCAGGTGCCATCGTAGCCCGCCGGCGGAGCGCCGCCCGTCCCTGAGATCGTCACACTGTTTCCGACAGCGAGACCGAGTGGAGAATTCGTTTGAACATAGACCGTATTCCCTCTCGTCCCCTGGGAGATATCGTAGATACTGACCAGATTTGCGATATCGGGAGCCAGTCCCACCGCGCCGTTATACGTAAACATGGTGGGGGTGCCGGGAAGGTATTCGCCGGTGTCGCTCGCTCCGGCCGTCGTGGCGGGGTCGCCCGGAACGAACGTCCCCAGGTACGGCATATTGAAGACGCCGGGAAACTCTGTGCCGGGATGACCCGCTGCGATGTCTGCGAGTCCAGACAGCGGCCCAAAGGAGAACATGAATGTCTGCGTGCCGTTGGCCATGGTCGAGTAACCATCGCCGCCCGACACCTGCTGGCACTTGATGGCGCCATTCACGTGGGCGGTCGGAGCAAAGAATCCATTGCCGTTCAGCGCAAGGGTCGTTGGGCCGGCGTAAGCAGGTTCAGCATTGTTGTTGTTGAGGCTCGATGGGTGAGTGATGGTGCTGGTGGGACATTGAACCCTGAAAGACTGGGCTGTCGCAGGTAACGCCGAAACGATGATGAACACCGTCATGGAAAAAGTTACGGCTACGCTTCTCCTCGACATTCGTTTCCTCCCTCGCCGGTGACGGAACTTCACTGTATTCAAGTGCCACGTCACTTTCGTACGAATCGGGGCAACGATCTAATGAGCAAGGAATTGTGTATTTGCTCCACGTCAACTAATTCACGTTCATTCCAAATTTCCAGCCAGATTGTTAAATTTGTGACCACTTGCTGATGAAATAGTCGGACATTGTGTTGTTTTCGGTGACCACTTGCATTTGAAGCCAAGCAAATTTAAGAGACAGGTTTCTGCCTATGACCGGAGCACTTCTTTTTTGGCTTCCAAATGGAGGCTTTCATGCCTTTGGCGGGTCGTGGGTGAAAATGGCGGAGAACGGACCGTCGATTTAGCTCGCAAGCAACTTGCGAAAGAAGCTAGAATTGTTAAATTTGTAAAGTAAAAATGAAATTAATTTGCGATTAAGCAAATTTAAATCATAAATTATGTAGTTACATTAGGACGTAAGACGATCGAGTGGTCGCCTGGCCCTTCGGCAAAGAGGATTAAACGTGCTCGGTTCAGGCACCGATTTGGTTTCCTAAGTCTTTTTGAAATCTGTCCTTCAGCCCCGGTGAGGGGAGCTGCACCCGACCCCGACACGTTTTGGATCCAAGCGCCGAAGCCCACCTATTCTCATGGATTCCTTTGGCCGGAATTTCGTCAAGCGGAGCACTGAAATCAACCGTGAACCAAATGCATGGTGTAAGCCGAATTCGTTTTGGCGGGAGCTCATGGAAAGTCAAATAGGCCTGATCAGCACTGATCCTTCCCCGGAATTGGAGTCTTGTGCCCCGAGTGCGAGCGGAACAGGGGCAAACGAGACCCTGGCCGCGGATGGTAGTCACACCCCGTCAATCTGGTTCCCAAGGGGAAGTAGAGCCCTGTTGATGCAAGATCACGAAGCTCCGGCTATGTTGCGAACCAGCGAAAGACCGCATTCGACTCGAGAAGCTCAGACAGACAGCTCTTCGGTGAGTCTCGGCGAGTTTGTGCAATTTAACTTCATTCCACAATACGTCGCGACCAGGAAGTTTGCGGGGCGTTCCCATTTCCGTGCCATCCTCAAACATATCTTGACACCCGAACAGGTTACCCGAGCATTCCCACTAAAGTCGAAGAATACAAAGCTTGAGCTCAAGGAAGTCCAAGGTTGGCCGTACATGGATTCGCTTCGGCTTTGTGACATAACTGGCGAGAGAATCCAAAACCTCATCTCAACTCTCTTACAGTCAGGGTATTCCGTTCAGACAGTGACACACGTTCGTAACGTGATCCGCACCATCTTTTCTCATGCGATTGCGGCGTGCTGTTACAGAGGAACTAATCCCGCATTGAACGTGAGACTGCCTGCCATGGTACGCAAGGAGGCTCACGCGCTTACCCTTATTCAGTTGAAGCAGATTATGCAGGGAATGCGGTATCCAGAGAAGGGCATCGCCCTTCTTTCATTATTGACGGAAATGAACGTTGCGGAGATTTGCGGACTTCAATGGAAATGCGTGAACCTTTCGAATGTAAACTGCCCGCTCGATGAGGATTGGATACCTTCGAAGACGATCGCCGTGAGGACGCAATGGTACCGAGGCGAATTCGGGCTCGTGCTCGGAAAGAGGAAGAGGCTAATTTCTGTATCGGACCTGCTTTCCTCGATCCTTTTCGAACTAAAGAGCAGGAAGCAGTTTACAGGACCAAAGGACTTCGTTCTCGTCTCCCAAGGCGGTACGCCCTTACATCCGGAAAACATCGCGCGACGCCGTCTGAAGACCATTGGAAGAGAGTTCGAGATGCCGTGGCTTTCCTGGAACGTCTTCCATCGAACTCATATCGCATTGGGAGCTGAGCTTGGTCGCGATCTCAACAGGGAGTATAAAAACGTACTCACGCTTCACAACTTGGCAACACATTCCTGGCCAATGAGTTCCGCCGGAATTCAACAAATGCGCAGCCACGAACACCACAAGTCGCAGCTCTTACACTCAGCGGAGATTCACTGGACGGTTACAAGGGAGAACCCATGATACTCGAATTAAGTCACGCAGCGACGATGGATGTCTCCTCGTTATCACCGTCCGATAAGACGATACGCGACACCACCATGTGCGTAGCTAGCTTCGTTGAGAAGAACTTTATTCCTGATCACGTCGAACATCTTAGTCTAGCTGGCCGCACGCATTATCGGGCAATCTTGAAACATGTGCTAAAGCCCGAGACAGTTGACCGCCTGTTCCTTCCGTACGCTGGAAAGCGAAACGCAAGGTTAACGGCCTTACCAGATTGGCCATATCTGGATCTGGTTAGACTTTGCGATCTAAGTCCTGATCATGTTCGCCGACTGACCACATCGGCCTCGACGAGCGGGTATTCACACCAGACTATTAAGCATATAAAGAACACTATCAGCGCAGTCGTGTCACATGCGAGGCGTGCACGAATGTTCAGCGGCGACGATCCTATTTCCGGTGTGAATCTGCCACCCGAGCCCGGAAGAACATCGCATAACTTAACCATTGTTGAGACAAAAGCCATCCTCCGATTGATGCGATACCCTGAACGAGAAATCGCCTTGATCACAATCACGACTGGCTTGTCTGTGTCAGAGATCTGTGCACTGCAATGGAAGCACGTCAACCTTACCAGGTCTTCGATCTTCATAGAAGGAAGGCTCCTTCCACCAAGTTCCATTCTTCTCATAAGGCAATGGGATGCCAGTGGCCTGGTAGACGTCGATGCCAAACGCGTCAAGACTGTCATCGTTCCTGAGCCCCTGGTCAACCTTCTTCTAAAGATCAGGCGAAATCGGACGATTGCCGACAAGAACGGCTTCCTGATGGCCGGTCACGACGGGGAACCGATTCGTCCTGCCAGTATCCGCGTGCGGCGGTTGAAACCGATCGGCCGAACACTGGATATGCCATGGCTTTCCTGGCAGGTTCTCAGGCGGGGGCACGAGGAATTGTTGTCAGAATTAAGAATCAGTCTCACCAGCGATTTGGTCTTGACCCCTTCAGCAACAGGAATGTAAACGCTCACGGCGGGGATGGCGAGTTTATTCCATCTCACTCCATCGATGGTCGACTGCAGC
Source organism: Terriglobales bacterium (assembly GCA_963788475.1). Taxonomy (GTDB): domain Bacteria; phylum Acidobacteriota; class Terriglobia; order Terriglobales; family Acidobacteriaceae; genus Telmatobacter. The sequence goes on along the minus strand of CAWBGO010000015.1, from coordinate 735,351 downwards.
GGACCCGCCCGATGTTGCAGTTGCAACCCCCACGAATCCGATCTTTGGCCCGTATTAGCAACAACACCTCGTAAGCGCGAACTTCATGCGCGCGTCGGAATCACGTGTTATCCCAACTATGACCGTTCGCCTCTGGGTTATGCCCCGCCCCAGTAAAAGATGACCGGTTTCCCGTTCCGTCGCGATATCTCGGTCGCTGGCTTATACTTCCGTTAGACTTGAGGAAAATCGAAGAAAGGAGAGTTGTCCCTGTTCAACTATTGCCTTAAACTGCTGTTTCCCAAAGAGATGCGTTAGTACAGACACCAGATTTTGGCATGACACGAGATTTTGGCCGAGCTCAACACGAAGTTTTGGCGCGTGACACGAAATATTGGCAGGAGACAGACGGAAAAACAAGATGGCCAAGAGCGTCAACAAAGTGTTTCTATTGGGGAACGTGGGGAAAGACCCCGAGATCAAGTCGACAGCCGGCGGCACAATGGTCGCCAACTTCACGCTTGCCACGAGCGACCGCCAAAAGGACGCGCAGGGCAACTGGCAGGACCGCACCGAGTGGCACAACCTCGTTGCGTTCACCCGCCTCGCCGAAATTGTCCGCGATTATGTGAAGAAGGGGTCGAAGCTATTCGTCGAGGGCAAGATTCAGACCCGCAGCTGGGATGACAAGGAATCAGGGCAGAAGCGCTACCGCACCGAGATCATTGTGAATGATCTTTCGCTGCTCTCCGGACGCGATGAGGGCGGCTCAGGCGGTTACAGCCGCAGTTCAAGTTCGTCGAGCAGCGCTTCGAACTTCGATCAGCGGGCGCCCGCGGGTCACGATGACGTTGCCCAGTCTGCCGAGATTTCTGACGAGGACATTCCCTTCTGACACGTACCTGCGACATGTTTTGTTAAGGTTCCCTCAGAGCCGCCTGATTCCAGGGGTTCGCATTCCCCCGGCCTGAGCGGGAGGATCCGGCGAAGGTATGGACCAGGGTTGGTCTCCAGAAGGGCGGGCCGCCGCTGGCAAACTGGAGCATATGGTGTATTCCATGAATGGGCGAATGGTGCGATAATGTAGCCATAAACCACATATAGCTCGGCTTAGGTTTTTGGAGACGTTTATGCGTGCCTTGCTACTCTCTTTCTTGGTTTCTGTGTCCGCACTGGTATTCGGGCAGTCTGTCCTCGACGTAGGCAAGGAAATCTACTCTTCCAGTCAGGATTCAGTCTTCCTAGTCTATCTGAATGACTCATCCGGCTCCCCCACAGCTCTTGGAAGTGCGTTCCTGGTTAAGCCCCGCATTCTGATTACGAATGCCCATGTTGCTGAAGCCGGCAACCCCGTCCTCGCCGTGGGGCCAGTACGAATTCCAGTAAAGGTCCTTCGCGTTGACAAGGATCACGACCTCGCGGAAATGAGCGTGGACTTGGATCTCACTTCGAAGCCGCTTCCTCTCAGTAGTGAAGAGGTGAAGCCTGGTGAGCAGATCTTCGCTATCGGTAATCCGGAAGGCCTCGAAAAGACGATTAGCCAGGGAATTGTGTCGGGGTTGCGGACAAAGGATGGCGTAGATCTCATCCAAATATCCAGCCCGATTTCTCATGGATCCTCCGGCGGTCCGATCCTCAACTCCAAGGGAGAGGTCGTCGGAGTGGCAGTGGCATTTCTTGACGAGGGCCAGAACCTCAACTTTGCGGTCCCTGTTGCATACGTTAAGGCCCTGCTCGCGGCAAAAATCGAACCGCAAGCTCTGATAAACGTGGACGACAGCCTATCCCGAGTCCGTGGGCTGATTTCTCAGAGGAACAATACAAAATATTCCGATGAACCAGATTCGGATTACCGTAAACTCTCCACTCAGATCTCTGAGACTCTCCAAAACCTTGCGAAATCGGATAGCCCCCATGCACTTGCCGAAGTTGCCTGCTTTGGAACGCATGATATGGGTTTGAGCGATCTCGGTATCGAAGCGGCACGCAAGCTGTTCAAACAGAAGCCGACCAGCGAGAATCAAGCCTTGCTCGCATATGTGCTTTTTGATCGCGCCCAAGATGAGGGCATCAACGCTGCATTTTCAAAAGACCAAAGCGATGAGCAGAAAGAGGCACGTGTTCGGCAGGAAGCGTTCCTCGTCGAAGCGACAGCGAGTGCCTCGACGACCGCCCAGGGCGCTCATGGCAGCACCCTCATATTGGCCGACTTTGTTCTTGGAGGGGTCAAGAAATCTCGGGGCGATGTCACCAACGCTATCGCTTTTCATACACGCGTGGCCACCACCGACTCCCAGGTTTGTGATACAGATCTGACTCAGCGGGCGATGCAAAGTCTCATTACCGAGAATGCTACTGCTAAACGACCTGAAGAAGCTGAGAAGTGGTTCAGGCAATACTCTTCGCGCTATACGCCCTTAGCGTATGAATGGGACGCAGAAGGCGATCGGCGATCGGCTGCGAAAGACGCATCAGGGTCCGCAGCCGCATATGAACAGGCGGCGCAGAGTTCCTATTTCAGCTACGACTATTGCTATGCTGCTCGCTCACACTTTTTGGAGGTTCCGCAGAACAGTAACGCGATCATTGAAGACGGGAAGCTGTGTGTCGACGCATCAGCCAAGAATACTGTCAAAGACAACCAGAAGTTCTTTGATGAAGAGGCGCCATTCGTTTATGACTACATGGCGCAGGTTCTTGAAAATCGTGGTGTTTACCAGGCGGCCCTCGATTACGCAAAGCAATCTGTTCAGGCCAAACCTGATTATGCCTTTGCGATGGATACTGAGGCGAATATCTATTCTGACTTGCAGCGCTACTCAGAGTGCGTATCAGTTGAAACACAGGCTATCCGCATGACGGACGGCCGATATCCCTTCATGCAATTCCGTCTGGGAACGTGTTACTTTGCCCAGGAGAATTGGGCGATGGCTGAGCACGCCTTCCGGATTTCTGCTGAAGCCGATAAAGTCGACGCCGCATCGGCATTCAATCTCGCTCTCTCTCTCCGCCGGCAGGGCATGGAAGCTGATGCTAAGATTTGGTTCCGCGAGGCACTGACGAGAAACCCGGATAAAGAACTCCGCGCGAAAATCCAAAGTGCCCTCGACTAGAGTCATCATCATCTCGCACATGCGACCGGAATAACAACGTTCACGATGCTTATTCGTTGGCAGAACCTGGCGCGCGCATGCCCCCCACCAGAAGGCCGAAAGAATGGCGAGTTCACTTGCCGCCCAGTTCTTTGGCGAAGGCGTAAAAGAAGTCCAGCGATTTCCAGTAGGACTCGACCGGCAGGCGTTCGTCCTGGCCATGGGCGCGGTCGTCGTCGCGTTCGAGGGCGATGGCGGAGTAGCCGTAACTGGGGATGCCGGCTTGCGCGAAATAGATGGAGTCGCTGGCGCCGTTTTCCATCACCGGGGTCACTGGAATGCCAGGCCAGATGGCTTGCGTGAGACGCGTCAGCGGCTCGAAGACTTCCTTGATGGGGGCCGGAGGTGCCATCGCCTTCCGATCCGGCGCGGTGTCGGAGACCGTGCCGGCGTCAGAGACGTATTTCACTGTCAACCGGCTGTCGCCGATAACACTGATGAGCTGCTGGCGAATCTCCTCCGGCGAATGACCGGGAAAAATGCGGCAATTCACGTTGGCCTGCGCGGTTTGAGGAAGAGCGTTGTTGGCATGGCCTCCGGAGAGGCGCGTGGCGACGCAGGTGGTGCGGAAATTGGAGTTGAAGCTGGGTTCTTGACTGAGCCGCGCGGCCGCGGCCGGATCAGGCGGCGTGGCGAGGATGGCGTGGATGTCGTCGGCAGTCTGGCCCTTCTCCTGGGTGGCTAGATTCTGGAAATAGGTGCGCGTGATTTCGTTCAACTCGAAAGGAAAGATGTAGGCCGCAAGCTTGTTGAGCGCGGTGGCGAGCTCATAGATGGCATTGTCGGGACGGGGGCGCGAGCTGTGTCCGCCGGCATTGGTGGCCGTGACCTGGTAATCGGCGTAGACCTTCTCGGTTGCTTCAACATCCGCCACGACGGGCCGGCCGTGATCGAGCTCCACGCCGCCCGCGTCGGGGTTGATGACGTAGGCAGCATCGACCAGGTCGCGATGCTGCTGCACCAGCCAGGCGGCGCCATTGAACTTGCCGCCTTCTTCGTCCGCGGTGAGGGCCAGGATCAGGTCGCGTTTCGGCTTGTAGCCCTCGCGGTGGAGGCGCAGAAACGTGGCCACCAGCGCGGCATCGGAATCCTTCATGTCCTGTGTGCCGCGGCCGTAAAAGTAGCCGCCCTTTTCGACGAACTCAAAGGGATCGGTGTGCCAGTCGGAGCGAAGCGCCTCGACCACGTCCATATGGCAGAGGAAGAGAACCGGCTTCTCCGTTGAAGGCTGGGCGGCGCGGATGCGGACGACCAGGTTCTGTTTGCGCGCATCAGGTCCGAGCAGTTGGACATCCTCGCGCGCAAAACCGGCGTCGAGAAAGCGCTTCATCATGGCTTCAGAACCGGTGGTGACGTTGCCCTGAGGCGTGTCGGTGGTGTTGATCTCGATGAGCTGCTTGAAGATTTCGCGGGCTTCGGCGCGGTCGGCTCGGGAGGCGGGAACGATGCCGGCCTGGGCAATGGCTGTCGGGGCAAGCACGGCAAGACAGAGAATCAGAGCAACGGAGACGGCGCGAACGGCGCCGCTGATTGAGTTGAGACGCATGAGCGAATTGTATCGTCCGATCGCGCCCGCAAGACGGAGACGCGGTTTGCGCGCGCTCAATGTTGCGCAAGGCGGCAAAGCGATTTATCGTGATCCCGCTCTACTTTTGAGGTGTTGGATGAGACACAAGCACTTTGCAATCGCCTTCCTCCTTTTCTTGACTGCCGTTCTAAGCGCACAAAATGGTCCCGCGCGGCCGAAAATCACAGGCGTCTCGCACCTCGCGGTGTACACATCCGATGCCGCCGCCACCGATCACTACTACACAGTCGTGATAGGCGCTGTGAAAATGCCTGACCCGGAGAACCCGAAAGGCGTGCGTTACGCGCTGAGCGGCACGCAGTTCGTGGAAGTGCTGCCCCTGCCCCCGGATGCGGGCATCAACCGCATGGATCATGCCGCACTGAACACCACCGACGCCGAGGGTATGCGCAAATACCTGGCGGGCAAAGGATGGAAAGTTCCCTCTGCGATTACCAAGGGCTCCGATGGCAGCAAGTGGTTTGCCGTCGAGGATCCGGAAGGCAACAAGATCCAATTTGTGCAGCCGCCGGCCAATGGCAAGGTGGACGCGCCCAACGCCATCGGACATCACATCATTCACGTCGGATTCCTGGTTCATAGCCGCGAGAAGGAAGACACGTTCTATCGCGCCATTCTGGGCTTCAATCCCTACTGGTGGGGCGGCATGACGGATGCCAAGGTGGACTGGGTGAGCCAGCAGGTTCCCGATGGGCACGACTGGGTGGAGTATATGCTCGCCGGCGGACCAGGGACGGGGATTCCAGCCGACATGTCTCAGCGTACGCTGGGGGTGTTGGATCACATCGCGATCGGGCAAAAATCGGTGGATGAGGCGCACAAGACTTTGAAGGATGCGGGGCGCCTCGAGGGGGTGCGATGCGACGAGAACACAAAAATCGGCAAGGACGGCAAAGGGCAGTTCAACATGTACGATCCGGATGGCATCCGGGCAGAGCTGATGAACTTCCATGCCACAGAGAAGCCGTGTTGCAGCGCCTTCACGGCCCAGGACCCGGCGGAATGAGGCAAATCATGCTGCGGGCTTTCTTATTGGTTTTGGTTTTGTTTGGTGGGTTAACCGCGGAGGCGCAGAAACTCTCGCCCAAGTGGGAAGAGTTAACCGCGGGCGACTTTGTGCAGGCGATCCACCAGTCGCAGGGCGTGTGCGTGCTGCCGTTTGGAATCCTCGAAAAGCACGGGCCGCATCTGCCCATCGGCACCGATCTGCTTGATGTGCGGTACGCGGTGATCAACGCCGTCGGGCAGGAGTATGCCGTCGTGTTTCCGGAGTACTACTTCGGGCAGATCTTCGAGGCGCAGCAGGAGCCCGGCACCATTGCCTACAGCCTGACCACGCAGCTGACACTGCTGCAGGAGACGGTGAAGGAGATGGCCCGCAATGGCTGCAAGAAGATCGCGATCGTGAATGGGCACGGCGGTAACAATTCGCTTCTGCCGCTGTTCGCGCAGGCCCAACTGGCGACGCCGCGCGATTACGTGGTGTACGTGGTCGGGCTGCCGCAAAGGAGTGCTCCCGGTCGTCCGGCGATGAAGAGCGATCCCAAGAACGACATGCATGCCGGTGAGACTGAGACCTCGGCCATGCTGGCGGCGCGCCCGGACGTAGTGCACATGGATCGCGCCCAGAGTGAATCGGGCGCCGACCAGCACCGCCTGAATCTGCCCGATGGTGTGTATACAGGCATCTGGTGGTATGCGAAGTTTCCCGATCACTACTCGGGTGTCGGTTCAGCGGCGACCAAGGAGTTGGGCGAGTTCGACCAGAAGTCGTGGTCGAGCCAGATCGCCGAGGCCATCAAGGCGATCAAGGGGGATTCGGAAAGCCTGCGGCTGCAGAATGAGTTCTTCGAGAAGACGGAGCATCCGCTGGATACGAAACAATAGGCGCTGGCGGTGCATGAGCGATTCAGTCCGCCTCGTCCTTCTTCGATTGACTGCGATCGGCCTCGCGTATCTCCTCGACGTCGGCCAAGTCGCGCAGCCGACCCGCCGCTATTTTCGAGGCTATGAGGTCGGATCTGGAGATAAAGAATGCAGTGATGCCGCTCGCCTGATCGATCACAGCTTCAATACGGCGCTGCCACGCATCGTCGAAGTCCACGCCGTCGATGCTGGGAAGAATGTCGATAGCGACCGGTGGGTTGCCGAAACGAATAAACTTCCCGGGATCCGCTAAATCAGTAACACTGACTGTTGCGAGCGGAGCGCCGAAGCTTGCAAGGGCCGCATAGGCGGCTTCCGCGTTGGCTGGGTCGGCCTTGATGAACAGGTCCAAGTCTTTCGTGGCACGAGGCTGTGCATGAAATGAAACTGCGTAGCCGCCGACGACGAGGTACTTAACGCTGTGGGCGTTGAAGGCAGACAAGAGTTCTTTGAAGTCGTCGAACATTCTGATCCGCGTCTTTCATTGCGTAGGCAGCCAATGTCATCTGCGCGACGGCATCCATTCGTTCGTGAACCGGCCGGCTTTGCCAGTATCGGTACTCGTAAGCCTTCATTTCCTTGAGGCTGGCGAATGTGCGCACGACTGCATCCATACCTTTATTGTGAGACCGGTAGGCGGAACTGGCAAGCAGGATAGGCACACGGGCGATAAGCAACCGCAAGTCCTTCGGCTTCCCCTTCGCTTCGCGAAAGACCTCGCTCAGGATGTGAATCTATAAGTGAGCCCAAGTGTAAACCCTTCGCGCTAAAATTTATCTATGCCTGCTGCTGCATTGTCGCCGGAAGTTCTGGCCAAGTATGAGCCCGTGATCGGGCTGGAAGTGCATGTGCAACTGCTCACCGCCACCAAGGCGTTCTGCGGTTGCGAGAACAAGTTTGGCGCGGAACCGAATACGAACATCTGCCCGGTGTGCCTGGGGCTGCCGGGTGCCCTTCCGGTTCTGAACGAGAAGGCTGTCGAGTTTGCCACGCTGGCCGCCCTCGCCCTGCACTGCGACATCCGCGAGCGCTCGATCTTCGCGCGCAAGAACTATTTCTATCCCGACCTGCCCAAGGGCTACCAGATTTCGCAGTATGACAAGCCTCTGGCCGAGCATGGCTGGATCGAGGTGCCGACAGCGGACGGAACGACGAAAAAAATCGGCATCACGCGCGTGCACATGGAAGAGGACGCCGGCAAGAGCCTCCACGACGGTTTTCCCGATTCGGCGACAAAGACCTATCTGGACCTGAACCGCTGCGGCACGCCGCTGATCGAGATCGTTTCAGACCCCGACATCCGCACGCCCGATGAGGCGTTCGAATACCTTACGCGGCTGAAGGAGATCCTGCTCTACACCGGCGTGTCGGACTGCAACATGGAAGAAGGATCGCTGCGGTGTGATGCCAACGTAAGCGTGCGTCCGCGAGGCCAGGAAAAATTCGGCACCAAGGCGGAAGTAAAAAACGTGAACAGCTTCCGCTTCATCCGCCTGGCGCTGGAGTATGAAATCGAGCGGCAGATCGAAGTCATCGAGAACGGCGGGCGCGTGATGCAGGAGACGCGGTTGTGGAACTCGGCCGAAGGGCGCACCTACTCGATGCGATCGAAGGAGCAGGCGCACGATTACCGTTACTTCCCCGAGCCGGATCTGCCGCCCCTCGTGCTTACGCCCGAGTACATCGGGGAGACGGAGAAAAATCTGGTTGAACTGCCCGAAGCGCGGCGGGCACGCATGATTTCCGAGTACGACCTGAGCGAACAGGACGCGCGCACGCTAACTGCTTCACGCGAATTCGCCGACCGATTCGAGGCAGCGGCGCGGACCGCGAAGAATCCGCGGCGCGTGGCCAATGTGCTGCTGAGCGAAGTGGGCGGGCGTTTGAAGGCCCTGGGACTGGAGCAGGAGAACTCGCCGGTTTCGATGGCGGGCATTGTGCTGGCCGCCGATCTGCTGGATGAAGGCAAGATCAGCTCGAAGCAGATGAAGCAGCTGATGGATGTGTGCTTCGAAAAGGGCGAGGACTTCCCTGCTGTCTACGAGCGTGAGAAGCCGCAGCAGATTACCGATTCATCGGCCATCGAAAAGCTGATCGACGAGGTAATCGCGGCCAATCCGAAGCAGGTGGAGCAGTATCGCGCCGGCAAGAAGACGATGGCGGGGTTCTTTGTTGGCCAAATCATGCGCGCGACCAAAGGCCAGGCCAATCCGGCACTGCTTAACGAACTGGTAGCGAAAAAGCTGGAAGGGTGAGAAAGACAGGGAACCAGGCGACAGGGACCGAGGGATTCCTAGCCATTATGTCGGGATCGCGAGCACTCGAGCCATACATAGAACGAACGCAATCAGCACAAATACGGCCCCCGAGATCAACAGGGACCAGCCTGATACGACGTTCATGGGCAGCAGGTAGCGACCAACGTGGAACAGAACCGTCCGTGGCACCAGTCGCATCGCAAGCACGGCGCAGACCGACGTCACAAGTGAGACCACAAGGCTAGACGACAACAGCAGTCGCATCGTTTTCAAGCCTCATTTCAGTACCAGGGGCAATGAAGGTGGCTCCTTCTTAAGAAAAAGCTACTTGAGCCTCAGCTCGGCCTCGAATTCCTTCCGCGCATCCCATGAGCTGACCGTCTTGACGGCGCTCTTTTTACCTGCCTTTTCAGCCCACAGATCGTAGTCATCGGACATGTTCACCTGGGCAAAGCGGAACCGTCCGTCCTTGGACGAGGTGTAACTGCGAATGGATTTCGTCTTCAAGTTCTGGAGAAAAACGGTCGCGCCGCTGACCGCGGCCGAGTCGGCGTCGATCACGCTTCCGGTGACAACGCGTTGGCCAAGATTTTGCGCCTGGGCTGCCGGCAGGCCTCCGTTTCGGGCCATGGGGACCAATCCCGCGGCCAACGCAGCGTACACAACGGCGACCGCCAAACTTGCACGATTCAACTTCATTCTTCCTCTTCTTCTTCTTCGAGGAGCTCGTCTTCGTCCTCGTCAAGTTCGTCGCCGATGCGCGTCAGTTCCAACGGCTCGACCCCGACTATCTCGTACTCGGTTCCACACTCTTCACAAGCGACCACGTCGCCTTCTTCCACTTCGTCCATTTCGATATCCAGATTATTTTCGCATTCTGGGCAGGTTGGCACGGCGGCCTCCTCTCTCTGATCAGGTTGTTTCAGTTTCACGATTTGGGATGACGGTACCTTGCGGCCAGGCTCCATAAGATTGGGATGGTATTCGTAGTTTGAGATGCCTTCCAGCCTTCGGTCAAGTGGACAGGGCGAGGGAAGAGTACAACTTTTGCGTGTGGAGAACCAATCATGATTTTTCGCGCCATAGCTATGTGCCTTTGTCTGGCGCCCGTCATAACGGTCTGCCGGGCACAGTCCGATTATCTTCGGTATGGAAAGCCCATAGCCCGAGGTGCGGCCGATCCGGCCATCACCAGGGCCCTGACGATCATTGATGCCTCCCGCATTGATCAGACGATCAAAACGCTGGTTCGATTCAATACCCGCAATTCCCTTTCCAGCATGGAGCCGGATCTGCCCGCGGGCACCGGTATTGATGCGGCGGCCGACTGGATCGCTTCGGAATTTGAGAGCATTTCGAAAAGCTGCGGCGGATGCCTCGAAGTCAAACGAGACACGTTCGTCGCCGATCCCGCCAGTGCGGCCGGCACCAGTTGGGCCAACCGCATCCCCAAGCCGACGCGCATGACAAATGTTTATGCCATCCTGCGCGGAAGCGATCCGGCCGAGCCAACGGATGTACCTGGTCACCGGCCATTATGACTCGCGCAATTCGAATGTCATGGATGCGCGTGGTCCTGCGCCGGGCGCCAATGATGACGCTTCCGGAGTCGCGGTGTCGCTCGAATGCGCGCGCGCCCTGAGCACGCTTCACCTTCCCGCGACGCTCGTTTTCGTCGCTGTGGCGGGTGAGGAACAGGGGCTGGTGGGCTCGGCTCATCTGGCGCAATTGGCCCGGGAACAGGGCTGGAAGCTCGATGGGGTTCTCAACAACGACATTGTCGGTGGGAACACGACTCCCGGCGATATGTTGCAGCTGAAGGACCGGGTGCGCGTGTTCTCAGAAGGCATTCCCGTAGCCGCGACTCCTGAGCAGGCCCGCCGCATACGCGCTCTTGGAGGGGAGAACGACTCGCCGAGCCGCGAGCTGGCACGGTCAATGGCCGACACAGCGCGCACCTATTTCTCCTCCTCGCCAGCCTCCACGTTCAGCGCGTTTTTGGTGGCCCGTCCCGATCGTTACCTGCGCGGAGGGGACCACAGTTCATTCAACCACGAGGGCTTTGCCGCGGTACGGCTGACCGAGTGGCGCGAGGACTACAACCATCAGCACCAGAACGTTGTCCGCCCCGCGCCTGGTTCAAATGACGCGGTGCTCGGCGACGTGTTGGAGTTTGTAGATTTCAACTATGTGGCAAAGGTTGCCCGGCTCAACGCCGCGGTTTTAGCCACTCTGGCGGCCTCTCCCGGTAAACCGGCCAAGGTCGAAATCGATACCCAGAAGCTCGAAAACGGCACGACATTGCGATGGGAACCCGCTCCTGGAGCGGTGGCCCACTACGAAGTTCTATGGCGCGAGACCACGGCGCCGGACTGGGAGTATGCGCAGGAGGTAGCTCCGCCGGCAGCAGGGGGCGCGATCACTGTGACCCTGCCCATATCCAAGGACAACGTGATCTTTGGTATCCGGGCCGTGGATGCGTCCGGCCATCGGGGCCTGGTTGTCGTGCCCTAGCACGCTGCAACGCCGCGCCATCAATGACACGCACATGCTTCTCGATTTACCCTTAGAACACTTATGGCACGCATTGGGCCAATGCCTTTTGCTTTCCCCGACTTCAACGGCGCCACCCGGCGCCTGGTACTGGCGAACCTGGGAGCGTTCTTCGCCCTGTTGATCGCCAACCTGGCGCTCCGGTCGACGGCTGGAGCTTTCGCGGCCCACATGGAACTCACCCCGAGCCTCTTTCTGCGCGGCGAGCTATGGCAGCCCTTCACCTACAGCTTCATTCATCCTTCGCTCGTCCCGACCCTGTTTGAACTCCTGTCGCTCTGGTTTCTGGCCAGCTTCCTCGAGACGGCGCGAGGCGACAGCTGGGTGACCAGCCTCTACGCAGTGTCGGTCCTGGGCACGGCGCTGGCCGCCGTCGCCATCTATGTCGTAGCCGACCGCCTCGGCTATCCCGTCGACCAGTCCTCGCTCTACGGGTGCATGGGCGGCATCTTCGGAATGCTGATCGCCATTGGCGTGCTCTACGGCGACACGCAGTTTCTGCTCTTTTTCGCCATCGGTATCAAAGCCCGCTACATGGCCGCCATCTATGCCCTCATCACTTTCGCCATGCTGTTCGGGCAGAGCAAGATGTATGCCTTTGCACAGCTGGGCGGCGCGCTCGCCGGGCTCATTTACATTCGGATGGCGCCGCGGCGCGGGGTTACATTCGCAGTGAGTGAAAGCTTTTACGGGTTGCGCAACCAGTACTATCGCTGGAAGCGCCGGCGCGCCGGCCGCAAATTCGAGGTCTACATGCGCAAACAGGGGCGCACGGTGAAGTTCGATGGCCGGGGCCGCCAGATCGACGACGATCCCAACGACAAGAGCCGCTGGAACTGATGGTCGCCTGAATGGGCACCCGTGCGGTCGCCCGGATCCCGTCGAGTTGCCGGGTGGGTCCGCTACAATCCTTTCTGGAATGAATACCAAGATTGCCTTTCTTTTTCCCGGCCAGGGTTCGCAGACGGTGGGTATGGGGCGCGCACTCGCAGAACGCTACCCGGTTGCGGCCGATACGTTTGCGGAGGCTGATGAGGCGCTGGGGCTTGCGATCTCGAAGCTGTGTTTTGAGGGTCCGGAAGACGAGTTAAAACTGACCGAAAACACCCAGCCGGCCATCATGACCGTGAGTGTAGCGGCCTGGCGTGTTCTCGCCGGGCATGGGGTACAACCCGCCTTTGCGGCGGGACATTCGCTGGGTGAGTGGTCGGCGCATGTAGCGGCGGGCACGCTGATCTTTGCCGATGCGGTGCGGTCGGTGAAAGCACGCGGGCGGGCGATGCAGGAGGCGGTGCCGGCAGGCCAGGGGGCCATGGCGGCGGTTCTTCAGCTCGATGCTGTCCAGGTGGCCGCGGCCTGTGCGGAAGCCGCTGCAGAGACGGGACTCACGGTGACCGCTGCCAACCTGAATTCGCCGGGGCAGACGGTCATCTCCGGCGCTGCGGCTGCAGTCGAAAGAGCCGCTGCGTTGGCCAAGGCCAAAGGCGCGCGCCGGGCCGTGATGCTACCGGTGAGCGCACCCTTCCACTGCTCGCTGATGCAGCCGGCGCAGGAGGAAGTCGCTCGGGTCCTGGCCGGGCTCACGCTGGCAGACCCGGGAATTCCTGTCGCCGCCAATGCCACGGGAGGTCTGGTGACCAAGGCCGATGGCGCCCGGGAAGCGCTCATTCGCCAGGTGACCGGCACCGTGCGGTGGGTCGATTGCGTGCATGCTCTGGCGGCAGCCGGATCAGAGGTCTTTGTCGAGGTCGGACCGGGCAAAGTACTCACAGGGCTCATGAAGCAGATCGATCCGGCGCAAAAAGCACTGAACGTCGAGGACCCGGCGAGCCTGGAGAAGACGCTCAGCGAGCTGGCGGCCCTAGTCGGCTAAATCCGCTCAGGCCGCTTCTTCTACGGTCCCAGGTACAGTTCGACCGGCGAGAATCCGAGCTTTTTGGTCTTGGGATCGTAGTTGAGGAAGAGAGCCTTGCTCTTGAGATCGTTAATGTAAATCCCCACCAGCAACACGTTGCCGGCCATGCGCGCGGCGACGATCTTGTGGCTCTTGACAGCTCCGTATTCATTCTGAGAACTGTTCGGACTCCAGTCCTGCTGGAAGCGGTTGAAGTCATAGGCGCCCAATTTCTCGGGGTGCTTCTGCCAATCCGGATCGTGGTTCCAGACCCCGTAGGCCGCACTAAGATCGTCGCGCTCCACGTCCTTCAGAAAGGTATTGATGGTGGTGTGGCCCCGGTAGTGGGTGTACCAGTTCCACGGCCAATCTACGGGGCGACCGGCCATAAACCAAAAGCCCACGAACAGCACCACGAGCGTGCCCACGCAGATCCACAGCACTTCACGCTGGCGGCGGTCGCGTACGGCATCGAATCTCGGTGCATCCATCAGGGTCATTGGTCGAGGTCCTCAGTGGATAGGATAAAGGCAGGGACCAGAGACTAGGGACTAGAGACTAGGACCAGGGACTAGAAGACCGGATCCGTGCAAGATGCCGGCCATATCGATTCTCATACTATTCCACTTTGGTTAGACACCGGGTGCTGGTCAGTTGTTCCCGTTTCTAGTCCCTGGTCCCTAGTCCCTGCTTTTTTCATTCTTCGCGGCAATAGGTTGTGCGGTTCTTTTCGCTCTGCCGTTCGACGGCCAGCTCGATGAGGCGCGAAATGAGGTCCTTGTACGGGATGCCGGTCGCTTCCCACAGCTTGGGGTACATGCTGATCTGGGTGAAGCCTGGCAGCGTATTTACCTCGTTGAGGAAGATACGACGCCGACCGTCAGGCTCCATAAGGAAGTCGACACGGGCCAGGCCGGCCAGGTCGCAGGCGCGGAAAGCCGCTACAGCCATCTCGCGAATTTGCCTTGATTCGGGCCGGCTCAATCTGGCTGGAATGACAGGCACGGAGCCTTCTGAAAGATACTTGGCCTCGTAGTCGTAGAACTCCTTGCCGGGGATTATTTCGCCCACCACGCTGGCCTTGGGATCGTCGTTGCCAAGCACAGCAACTTCGAGTTCGCGGGCCTTGCTTCGGCTGCCTCCCACGCCCTGTTCGACAACCAGCTTGCGGTCGTACTTGGCGGCCAGGTCGAGCGCCGGGCCGAGTTCGCTGCGGTCGTGGGCCTTGCTGATGCCCACCGACGACCCAAGGTTCGCCGGCTTCACGAACACCGGGTATCTGAGCGCGGCTTCTACCCGTGCGACGGCCTTGCGGGGAGATTTTTCCCAGTCCCCGCGAAGCAGGGTTACATGCTTCACGATGGGCAGGCCGGCCTGGGCGAAGAGCCGTTTCATCACGTCCTTGTCCATGCCTGCCGATGAGCCAAGCACCCCTGAGCCGACGTAGGCGATGCCGGCCAGTTCGAACAAGCCCTGGATGGTACCGTCCTCGCCGAAGGTTCCGTGCAGGACAGGAAAGACAACATCGATGGCTTTGCCTTCCGGGCCTTGAGGACCGGGCATGGGCGCCATCAGCGTCGGCATGCCGTCGTGCAGCAGCTTGGCGCCGGGTGTGGCCTCGGGATCGCCGGCGCGCAACCGCCGGGCTGACGCGCTGTTGTTACCCTCGAGCAGGTTTGTGGCCTCGCCGGCTGCCAACCAATGGCCATCCTTGGTGATGCCGATGGGGACCACGTCGAACTTCCTGCGGTCGATTGCCTTGAGGATCGAAGCGGCGGACAATAGTGAGACCTCGTGCTCTCCGCTGCGCCCGCCGAACAGAATACCTACGCGAAGCTTTCTGGCCATGTTTCTATTTCACCATCCCATGCCCGGGCGCACCCGGCCTGGATGGACAAATGAACCATTCGAAGCTACGCTGGGTTCCTGCTTTCATGCATCGGGGGAACGATGAATCATCCCGTGGTTCACTTCGAAATCGGCTGCAAGGACAAGGCCGCCACCAGCGCCTTCTATGCGAGTGCCTTTGGCTGGGACATCGACGCTGGTCCGATGGGAGGGATCAACACCGGATCGGGCGACGGAATCCAGGGCCATATCGCGGCCCTGGGCCATGAACCCCATCAGTTCACGCATTTCTATGTGCAAACCGATGATGTGGCCCAGACGCTGGCTCAGATCGAGGGGCTGGGCGGAAAGACGATCGTGCCGCCGGTGGCGATTCCCACTGGCACGTTTGCGTGGTTCGCGGACCCGGAGGGCAATGTCGTGGGGTTGTGGAAGCCGGCGAGTTCGTAGGCGTCAGCCGGTGGCCTTTCCACGAGCAGGAAACAATTCTCAAAGCCCGCGGCCCTCGTCTTCGTAATTGCGCAAAAAAATGCGCGCGTTTTCGCATTTTCTTTCCGCCGGTTTTGCCACAATAGGAGGTGGAAGAGAGAACCGAACTGCGGCCCCAGGCGAACCCAGGGCATCAGAAGAAATTTCGATTTCGTTTGTGTGCCGTTTAGGAACCCAAAACCGGCCCTCTTGGCCCTTTACATTTTGCGGGATGGCGCCCGTGCCCGCATTGCTTCAGTAATTTGCAGAGGATAACTCGACCGGGTGGTGAACGACCTCCACCCCCCACCCCCCTCCCCCTGAAACTGTGAAACTGTGAAACTGTGAAACTGTGAAGCTGTGAAACTGTGAGTCGATCACTTCGTCAAGCCACAACTCACAGGATCTTCTTTCCAAAGGCGGAACATGCCAGCTCGACAGCCAGGTCGGCGGTGCGGTTGTGTTCGTCAATCACAGGGTTGACCTCGACGATCTCGAAGCTGAGCAGACGGCCATGGTCGGCGAGGATTTCCATGGCCAGGTGGGCTTCGCGGTAGGTGGCGCCGCCGCGCACCGGGGTACCCACGCCAGGGGCGTCTTCGGGGTCGATCCAGTCCATGTCGAGCGAAACGTGATAGCCCGCCGTTCCGCGCCCGGCCGCACGCAGGGCCTCTTCCATCACCGCGCGCATGCCCCGCTCGTCGATGTCGCGCATGGTGTAGACCTCGGCGATGCCGGCGCGGCGGATGTTCTCACGCTCGGCGGCGTCAATGTCGCGGATGCCGATCAGGACCGTATTTTCGGGGCTGACCTTGGGCGCATAGCCGTAAAGGTTGCCGAGTTCTTCCGGGCCGAGGCCGAGCAGCGCCGCCAGTGGCATGCCATGCACATTGCCGGAAGGCGAGGTCTCCGGCGTGTTGATGTCGGAGTGGGCGTCGATCCAAAGGACGCCGATCTTCTGTCCCCGGCGGCGGTAGAACTCGGCAACTCCGGAGATGGATCCGGCGGCCAGGGAGTGGTCGCCGCCCAGCAGCAGCGGAGTCATACCCTCGTCGAGGGTCTTGACGACCTCATCGGCGGTGCGGCTGCAGGTTTCCGCTATCGGTTTCAGGTACCGGGCGCGGTCGCTGCCCGAGGCGAGAGTTTCCGCGATCTCGACGCGGATATTGCCTCCGTCGGTCACACGATGGCCAAGGGCCTCGAGACGGGCCTCCAGTCCAGCAACCCGCATCGCGGAAGGGCCCATATCCACGCCGCGGCGGCTGGCGCCCATATCCAGGGGAACGCCGATGACGCGGATTCGACGGGGTGGAAGTGCCTGCGTGCCGCTGTGCAGCGACTCGACACCGGGGATGGGCAATTGATCGATCTTCTTCATAATCGGCTCGGGATGAGGTTTTCAAGGTCCCTTAAGCGCCCCAAGCATTGTAAAGAACCGGGAGGAAGTCGCGCCGCCTCGGTATCAGGCGCCCTGATTCAAATTGGCACCTTGATCACACCAATAGGTGAGTGTCAGCGCCGTCCAAGGGGGCATATCATGGTACGCACTGAACACCTTTGCGGCACTGTGCACTATCGTTTCGGAGAGTTGCGGACCCGTTCTGGGTTCCGGACCCGAGTGATTCTGTTTTGCATTGCGCCGATAAAGGAAGATGGGTCCCGAACAGATTCGGAACACCAGGACTGATTGATCGTTCGATGAAGAAGCTGGAATCAGCAGTGGTAATGGTCATCGTTCTTGCTTGTGTCGCTGCCGCTGCGCGGGCACAAACGGGACCGCTCACCACGCTGGCCGCAATTCACGAGCTCACCAACGCGGAGGCGAGCAGGCACTTGCCGGTCGAATTTGAGGCAACGGTCACTTATTACCGCGATTATGAGCGGACCCTCTTCGTCCAGGATGGCGACGCCGCAATCTACATACGCGCTACTACCGGACTCAAACTCAGGCCTGGGGATCGAATTCGCGTGCGGGGAACGACCGCCGAGAGCTTTCGGCCGATTATCGGGGATAGCAGCATCGAACGGCTCGGCCACGGTGAAATGCCCAAGGCCATCAGTGCGGACTTCAGAGACCTGATGCAGGCGCGCTACGACTGCAGGCTGGTGACGGTGCGGGCCGTGGTTCGCACCGCGGATGTGGGCAATCTCTCGCGGCGCAGTTCGCGGTTGCAGATGCTGGCCGACGGGGGACCAATCGAGGCAACACTCGACAGTAACGATGCCGAGGCGCTGAAGGGTCTGCTCGACGCCGAGGTCGAGGTGACGGGAGTGGCGTCGGGCAGGTTCGACGGCAAGATGCAGCAGACCGGGATTCTGCTTCACATCACCTCCCTGGCAAACATCAAGGTGCTCAAACATGCCCCATCGAGCCCGTGGTCGCTTCCGGTCACGCCGATGAATGAGATTCTGAACGACTATCACGTGATCACCCGAACGCCGCGCGTGCGGGTGCAGGGAACGATCACCTACTATCAACCGGGCTCGGCGGTCGTGCTGCAAAACGGATCCAGAAGCCTGTGGATCATGACTGAGAGCCGGAACGATCTGCGCCTTGGGGATGTGGCAGACGCTACGGGAATACCTGACGTCCACGACGGATTTCTGACGCTGACCCAGGCCACGGTACAGGACACCGGGGTTCAGCAGCCCGTAACTCCTCACGAATCAAATTGGAGCGAGCTCACCCAAAGCCATCACTTGTTCGACCTGGTTTCGATCCAAGGCAAGGTCGTGGTCGCAGTTCGTGAAGCCGCGCAGGATCAATACGTCTTGCTCGCCGACGGCCACCTGTTCTCGGCAATCGTCAGGCACCCGGCGACGACTTACAGTTCCGTGGCGCCGCCTTCGCTGCCGCCTATGAAACAGGTTCCCATCGGATCGACCGTTCACGTGACAGGGGTGTGCATCCTGGAGGATGCAAATCCGTTCGACGCCAACGTGCCATTCGACCTGATGATGCGTTCCTACGACGACATCGCGGTGATCGCGCGGCCTCCATGGCTGTCGGTACGCAACCTGACCCGCCTCATCAGCGTGCTGCTGGTAATCATGATGGCGGTCAGCGCATGGGGCTGGATGCTGCGGGGCAAAGTTCGCCGGCAGACAGCCGTTCTGGCGGCGCGGGCGGAGGCCGAGGCCGAGGCGGAGCGGCAGAACGCCCGTCTCCAGCAGCAGCGCAGCCGGATTCTCGAGGACATCAACGGGTCGCGTCCCCTGGTCGAGGTGTTGGAAGAGATTCTCGACTTTGTGTCGTTCCAGTTGCACGGTGCACCGTGCTGGTGCGAGATTGCGGATGGAGCGCGGCTGGGCAGCCACGGAGCAGATACCAGAGGCGCGCGGATTGTCGAGGAGGCGATTCCGGCGCGGTCCGGGCCGCCCCTGGGAACCATTTTTGCGGCAGTCTATCCGCACACGCCGGTCGAGATTGAGAAAGAGGCTTTCTTTACAGGATCGCGACTGGCGACGCTGGCGATCGAGAACCGCCGCCTTTATTCCGATCTTGTGCATCGTTCGGAGTTCGACCAGTTGACGGACATCCACAACCGCTTTTCGCTAGACAAGCAGATGGAGGCCCAGATCGCACGGGCGCGCGAGAACGCGAGTATTTTTGGCCTCATCTACGTGGACCTGGACGAATTCAAGCAGGTCAACGACCAGTACGGGCACCGGGTGGGCGATCTGTATCTGCAGGAGGCATCGCGGCGGATGAAACGTCAGCTTCGTTCCGCGGATCTTCTGGCGCGGATCGGGGGCGATGAATTCGCTGTGCTTCTCCCGCTGGTACACAACCGCTCCGAGGTGGAAGAGATCGCACTTCGGCTGGATCATTGTTTCGCCGCACCCTACACGGTTGAGGGCTGTGTCCTCCACGGAACGGCAAGTATCGGCATCGCGCTCTATCCCGAGGACGGAACAACCAAGGACAGCCTGCTGAGCGCCGCCGACGCGGCGATGTATGTGACCAAGCATATAAAGCACGGCGGGGAAGACACATTGGAACCGACCAACAGCCCGACCATCGCGCGCACCCGCAACGCTTAAATCAACGTACGTGCAGCTGGGAGATCGCGACCTTCCCCTTGACGATCTCGGCGCGACGCCAGCTGCTTTTGTCGTTCAGGGCCACCCAGCGGCGCTCCTCGGCGCGATAGTGCCAATCCTTGTCGAGTTGGAAATAAATCAGCAGGCCGGTCGACTCCAGCACATTGAGAATGCTGTTGTCGTGCGAATTCTTCTCGTCGAAGTCGGTTGTCGCGCTCTGGCCCATCTCGGAGTAAATTTCATTCAACTCGAAGAGCAGGCCGTTGACGCAGTCTTCCATGGGCTCGACCTTGAGGCCGATGCGATGAGCCTCGCGCAGCGTAATGGGGTAGTTGTGCGAAGGATAGCCGGAGTTGAGGATGTTCGAGATCTCGCGGGCCCGCTCCTGGTCTTTCATGTGGTAGGAGAGGATTTCTTCGCAGATGCGGGTAGACAGAGCGCTGGAGCGGTCGACGGCGCCGATCACGAGCGGGTGCACGTAAGGGAAGAGGGCTTCGTAAGGGTTCTTGGTTGAATCCCTGGCCTGTTCGGTCCACAGGCGGATCACGCGCAGGAGTTCATCGTTGCTGACGCTGACGCGGTCGTTGTCGCGATCGATGGGCGAGAGGTCGTGGGTCAGCGAGGTATCAACCGCCGAGAGATGGGCCAGAGGCCCCATAATGATGCGATCAGCGCCCAGCGCGAGCATGGTGGCGGCAGACTGGCACTCCAGGGGCGCGAGAACGGTTAAATGCTTGACGTACCGGCGCAGGAGGTTGACCATGCGCAGGGCGGCCTGGCCCGAACCGCCATCGGACTTGATGAACAGCGAAAGGCGCTCCAGCATGCCGGTCGAACGCAGGAGCGCGTAGAGGCCGGCGACGTCATTCTGGCAGATGGCGCCCTTGGTGGAATTCCAATAGGTGAAGACGGGCTCGCCCAAAGCGGCTGAGAGCCGCTCGATGACCGGCTGAGTGCGCTCCATGAGAATGGGCGGCTTGGCAACCTCGCGATCGCGGGAAGGGGACGGTACCACTGATTTTTTAGGCATGCAAAGTCAGGTCAAGATTTGGGCTGGCTTGGTCCTATCTTAGCAAAACGATCGATTGGGGAGAGGGCTCATTGCCGGCGTCCTTGCGGATTGTCAATGTCAGCAGGGGGGGCCCGTGAAACGATAGCCGGTGACGTATCCTTCGGACGGGATCATATGCGAGTGAAAACCTGGGTTTTCGCGGGGGCAGTCGCAGCCTCGATGCTGTTGAGTGGCGCCGCTCCCGACGCCTATGCCAAGCACGCGCCCAAACCGCAGCGCCTCAAGGTGAGGAAGGACATGGGAGCGTACGGCGGCAACTACATGGCCCCCAAAAAGCAAAAACCGCCGACCGGGTACTATCGCAATTCCCTCACCGGACAGATGGTTTACGGAAAACCAACGCCAACGCCGACGCCGAAGCATTAGGCGAGAGGGCGGGTGCGGCCTCAAGATCAGGCAGAAACGATGAAGGCCCGGGTTAGCCCGGGCTTTTCTGCGTTCAAATTGCCAGCCGACACGAATCGCCGTCATCGATCAAGCTTCATCGACGATGGCGTTCCGGCCCCTGATGCTCGCTTATGACAAGCCGCAAAAGTTTTTGAAACGATTCGGATCGGTCCGTCGCTATTGAGGGTTGAGTACGCATGTACTCGGTGCACCAGGATTCGGTCGCTCTGGTTGCTGTCCATCACAACCATGTCTGATTGAGCGGGGCACCACAGCGAAGGAGACAAAGCAATGCGAATCCGCCTGTCGATGTCCGTAGCCATGATGATCCTCGCCAGCACCATATCCGCCGCCAGCGCCCAGGCGCCGCCGAGCGCCGATACGTTCGTAAGCACCAGCGCACCCGCAAAGAACTTCGGTTCGCAACCGCTCCTCGCAGTGCAGTCGGGCACCTCGAGCTACATCCGGTTCAACCTGTCAGGTCTGCCGCCCGGAGCAACGGTGACCACAGCGACAGTGCGACTGTTTGTCGACGCCGTCTCTCAGGCCGGCAGTTTTGATGTCTACGAGATTGACCAGCCCTGGACTGAAAACTCACTGAACTTCAACACCGCGCCGTCCCTTGGCGTCTCGGCGAGCGGCGGCAAGCCGGTGACTGTGTCGAAGTCGAGCTTGAACCAGTTCGTCCTGGTGGATATCACTCCACTCGTTCAGGGCTGGCTAAGCGGCAGGGTGCCCAATAATGGCCTCGCGATCGCCCTCGCAGGCGGCAATGCCGGCAGTTTCGGTTTCGACAGCAAGGAATCGGAATATACGAGCCATGAGCCGGAGTTGGAAATGTCCTTCTCTGGTGTCGCCGGACCGGCCGGGCCACAGGGACCACAAGGTTCAACTGGCCCGCAAGGTCCCCAGGGGCCGGCCGGACCGCAGGGTGTACCAGGCTTGACCGGTCCGCAAGGTCCACAGGGCGTACCCGGACCGCAGGGAGCTCAAGGACCCGGCGGAAGTCCGGGCTTGTCGGGTGTGAACCAGGTTCTGTACACCTCAACGGTCGCCGACGGCTTCTCAGGCCAATACACGACTGTGTATTGCCCCGCGGGACAAACAGTCATCTCCGGCGGTTGCGATGCCGCATTCGGGTACTCCACGTCGGTACCTTATTTCCCGCCTACGATTGTGAAAGCCACTCCATCTGGCAATTCGTACGTCTGCCTTTTCAGCGGCGGCACCGGGATCAACATGCCGGTTGCGGCGGTGGCCGTTTGCGCCAATGCGCAGTGACGGGGCTTATGAAAAAGCAGATCGAAAAGGAAAGGCCCGGCTTGCGCCGGGCCTTTGTCGATTGAAGTGAATTGGTGGTACAACAGCCTGAAATGCGGGTCCTTCGACTTCGGTCGCCGCGGCGGACTTCGCTCAGGATGAGCGACGAGTTTAGATTCGTGGTTTCCCACCCTAGCGACAAAGACGTCGCTAGGATGGGGCACCCGAAGGTTATTACTCGGCAGCCATCTCTTCCGCTTCGCCTTCCTGGCGCATGAGCTCCAGTTCGCGCTCGGCGGCTTCGATTTCGGCCGATACTTCCTGCTGGACGCGGGCTGCAGCTTCCTCCAACTCAGGACTGAGTTGGACGTTGCGGTAGTACTCCAGGCCCGTGCCGGCGGGGATGAGGCGGCCGACGATCACGTTCTCCTTGAGGCCGCGCAGGTTGTCGATGGCGCCGTTGATGCTGGCTTCGGTCAGCACGCGGGTCGTCTCCTGGAAGCTGGCCGCGGAGATGAAGCTGTCGGTCGAGAGCGAGGCCTTGGTGATGCCCAGCAACAGCGGACGTCCAGTGGCCGGACGGCCTCCGTGCGCCTGCACCCGATCGTTCTCTTCGCGGAAGCGGAAGCGGTCGACCTGCTGCTCGAGCAGGAAGTTCGAATCGCCCACTTCGTCGATACGCACCCAGCGCAGCATCTGGCGGACAATCACTTCGATGTGCTTGTCGGAGATCGCCACGCCCTGCAGGCGGTACACTTCCTGGATTTCGTTCACCAGGTAGCCCTGCAGTTCCTTCTCGCCGAGGACGTCGAGAATGTCGTGCGGGTTGAGCGGTCCATCCATGAGAGGATCGCCGGCCCGGAGACGCTCGCCTTCCTGAACGTTGACGTGGATGCCGCGCGGTACCGAGTATTCCTTCTCCTCGCCATTGTCCGACGTGATGTAGATCTTGCGCTGGCCCTTCTGTACTTCGCCAAAGCGGACGACACCATCGATCTCGCTGATGATGGCCGTCTCGCGAGGCTTGCGGGCTTCGAACAATTCCACAACACGCGGCAGACCGCCGGTGATGTCCTTGGTACGGGTGCTCTCCTTGGGAATCTTGGCGAGCACATCGCCCGGACCCACGTCCTCTCCGTCCTGGATCATCAAGTGAGCGCCGCGAGGCAACAGATACCGCTTGTGCGCCTTGGCGTTCTTGACCACGAAGGCAGGCTGGCGCTTCTCATCGGGCGAGTCGGCGACGACCCAGCGCGAAAGGCCGGTGACTTCGTCGACTTCTTCGTTGAGGGTGATGCCTTCCTGCAGGTCCTTGAACTGCACGGTCCCGCCGATTTCGGTGAGGATCGAGTAGGTGTAAGGATCCCACTCGGCGAGCAACTGGCCGAGCTTCACCGCTTCGCCGTCCTTCACGCGCAGGCGAGCGCCGTAGACCACCTGGTAGCGTTCTTTTTCGCGGCCACGTTCGTCCACGATCGCGATCGAGCCGGAGCGGTTCATCGCCACCAGCGCGCCGTCCTTGCTCTCGACGGTGTTGAGGTTGATGAAGCGCACCGAGCCATTGTTCTTGGCATCGAGGCGCGACTGGTCGGCCACGCGGCTGGCGGTGCCGCCTACGTGGAAGGTACGCATG
The DNA here is from genome assembly GCA_963788475.1 of Terriglobales bacterium. GTDB lineage: Bacteria > Acidobacteriota > Terriglobia > Terriglobales > Acidobacteriaceae > Telmatobacter. The sequence continues at coordinate 711,289 of CAWBGO010000015.1, read as the reverse complement.
GTGAGCTGCGTGCCCGGCTCGCCGATGGACTGCGCGGCGATGACGCCGACGGTTTCGCCCAGTTCAACCATGCGGCCGGAGCCGAGGTTGCGGCCGTAGCAGAGGGCGCAGACGCCGCGACGCGATTCGCAGGTGAGCACGGAGCGGATCTTGACCTTCTCCACGCCGGCACCCTGAATGGCCGAAGCGATATCTTCGTCGATCTGCTGGTTCACTTCGACTACCACGTTGCCGTCGTAGTCCTTGATGCGCTCGAGCGACACGCGGCCGATGATGCGGTCGCGCAGCGGTTCGATGATCTCGCCGGACTCGACGATCGAGCCGACGTAAATGCCTTCCACCGTGCCGCAGTCGCGCTCGGTCACGATCACGTCCTGCGCCACGTCGACGAGGCGGCGGGTCAGGTAGCCCGAGTCGGCGGTCTTGAGCGCCGTATCGGCCAGGCCCTTGCGCGCGCCGTGGGTCGAGATGAAGTACTCGAGCACCGTGAGGCCTTCGCGGAAGTTCGCGGTGATGGGCGTCTCAATAACCTCGCCTGACGGCTTGGCCATCAATCCGCGCATACCCGAGAGCTGGCGAATCTGCTGCTTCGAACCGCGGGCGCCGGAGTCGGCCATGATGTAGATCGGGTTCATGGCGCCTTCTTCGTCCGCGCGCTTCATGTTCCCGAACATTTCGTCGGCTACCTTGTCGGTAACCGCCGACCACATCTGGATGACCTTGTTGGAGCGCTCGCCGTTGGTGATGGCGCCGTCCATGTACTGCTTCTGGACTTCGATCACCTTTCGGTCAGCCTCTTCAACGACGGTGTACTTGCTGGCCGGGATGACCATGTCATCGAGGCCGACCGACAGACCCGAACGCGTGGCGTACTGGAAGCCCAGTTCCTTGATGCGGTCGAGCATGCGGACGGTGACTTCGAGGCCGAGGTTCTGGTTGCAATAGTTGACCAGCTGGCCGATGCCCTTCTTCTTGAGCAGGCCGTTGATGAACGGCATGCCCGAAGGCAGCGCATCGTTCAGGATCACGCGGCCGACGGTGGTGGAGATGTACTCCTTGTTGAAGTCGACAGGCTCGGTGTGGGTCAGATCCTGGTCGTCGTAGGCCGTGGTCATGTCGAGCACCTTGCCCGTGTACCGCAGGCGGATCGGCGACAGGGTCTCGAGTTCCTTGGCTTCGACCGCCATCAGGACTTCTTCGACGTTGGCAAACACGCGGCCTTCGCCCTTGGCGCCCTTCTTGGCCTTGGTCAGGTAGTAAAGGCCAAGCACCATGTCCTGCGTGGGCACGGTGATGGGCTGGCCCGAAGCCGGCGACAGAATGTTGTGCGAAGCAAGCATGAGCACGCTGGCTTCAATCTGCGCCTCGGGCGACAGCGGAATGTGCACGGCCATCTGGTCGCCGTCGAAGTCGGCGTTGAAGGCGGTGCAGACAAGGGGATGAATCTTGATGGCCTTGCCTTCGACGAGCACGGGCTCGAATGCCTGAATGCCCAGGCGGTGCAGCGTTGGAGCGCGGTTCAAGAGCACCGGATGATCCTTGATGACTTCTTCAAGGATGTCCCATACCACGGGCTCCTGCATCTCCACCATTTCCTTGGCTTGCTTGATGGTGGTGCAGTGGCCGGTCTGCTCCAGGCGGTGATAGATGAAGGGCTTGAACAGTTCGAGCGCCATCTTCTTGGGCAGGCCGCACTGGTGCAGCTTGAGCTCGGGGCCGACCACGATCACGGAACGGCCGGAGTAATCGACGCGCTTGCCAAGCAGGTTCTGGCGGAAGCGGCCCTGCTTGCCCTTGAGGGTGTCGGAGAGGGACTTGAGCGGGCGATTGTTGGCGCCACGCAGCACGCGACCGCGGCGGCCGTTGTCAAACAGCGCATCGACGGCTTCCTGGAGCATGCGCTTTTCGTTGCGCACGATCACTTCAGGAGCGTGGAGGTCCATCAGCTTCTTCAACCGGTTGTTGCGGTTGATGACGCGGCGATAGAGATCGTTGAGATCAGACGTGGCAAAGCGGCCGCCGTCCAGCGGCACCAGGGGACGCAGCTCCGGAGGAATGACCGGCAGCACGTCGAGAATCATCCACTGCGGCTTGTTGGAGCTCTTGCGGAAAGCCTCGACGACCTTGAGGCGCTTGGCGTACTTGATCTTCTTCTGCGCGGATGTTTCGGTCTTCATGCGCTCGCGCAGTTCGATGGCGAGTTCGTCGACCTGGACGCGCTTGAGCAGTTCCTTGATGGCTTCAGCGCCCATCATGGCCTTGAAGCCGGAGGGGCGGAACTGCTGGTCGAGTTCGCGGAACTTGTTTTCGTCCTTGATGATCTCGCGCTCACGCACCGGCGCGTCGCCCGGATCGACGACGACATAGGACTCGAAGTAGAGAATGCTCTCGAGGTCGCGCAGCGAGATATCGAGCAGGTGGCCGATACGCGACGGAAGGCCCTTGAAGAACCACACGTGGGAGCAGGGCGAAGCCAGCTCGATGTGGCCCATGCGCTCGCGGCGCACTTTGCTGACGGTCACTTCAACGCCGCACTTGTCGCAGATGACGCCGCGGTGCTTCATGCGCTTGTACTTGCCGCACAGGCACTCCCAGTCGGTGACGGGTCCAAAGATGCGGGCGCAGAACAGGCCGTCCCGCTCCGGCTTGAAGGTGCGGTAGTTGATGGTTTCCGGCTTGGTTACCTCGCCATGCGACCAGCTGCGGATCTTCTCCGGGGAAGCAAGCATGATGCGGATGGCGTCAAAGTCGGTGATGGGGCTGGTGAGCTCAAATGGGTTCGAACGGAACAAGGCGTCCCTCCTTGGCAGGCCTTTTGGACTGCCGCGGCTTTTCCCGGGATTCCTAGAGGATCCTTCCTTCCCGGGAAGCGGCGGTTACCGCTTTCAGGAAGGACCCTGAACATCTCTATGCGTCCGACGGAGGCTTAGGATTCCCACCCGAGCCGCAAAAACATAGACGCGGCGAGGGTGGGGCACCCAAGGTTAGTCGGCTACTGCGGCGACTTCCGGCACGGGGACCTTCTTAATCAGGTCGGCGCGCTTGATCAGTTCCACATCAAGGCAAAGCGACTGCAACTCACGAATGAGCACGTTGAACGATTCCGGCACGCCGGGCTCGATCGCCGCTTCGCCCTTGACGATGGCCTCGTAAATCTTGGTGCGGCCATAGACGTCGTCGGACTTGGCGGTGAGCAGTTCCTGCAGGATGTAGGCGGCGCCATACGCCTCGAGCGCCCACACTTCCATTTCGCCGAAGCGCTGTCCGCCGAACTGCGCCTTGCCGCCCAGCGGCTGCTGGGTGATGAGCGAGTACGGCCCGATGGAGCGAGCGTGAATCTTGTCGTCCACCAGGTGGGACAGCTTGAGCATGTAAATGTAGCCCACGGTGACCGGCTGCTCGAACTGCTCACCGGTCATGCCGTCATAGAGCATGGTCTTGCCGGAGCTTGGCAGGCCGGCCGCCGCAAGCAGCGCCTTGATTTCGCTTTCCTGTGCGCCGTCGAACACCGCGGTACCGAACCAGATGCCGCGTTCCATGCCGGCTGCTACGCGGAGCAGCATTTCGTCATCGAGTTCTTCAAGCTGACGCAAGCGTCGCGGTCCCGGCAAACTCTTTCCTCATCAGTTCGCGGGTGGTCTCGACATCGCTGTTGGCGCGGACCATGGTGGCGATCCTCTTGCCCAGTCCGTGCGCAGCCCAGCCGAGGTGCGTTTCGAGAATCTGGCCCACGTTCATACGAGACGGAACGCCGAGCGGATTGAGAACAATTTCCACCGGTGTGCCATCGGGCAGATACGGCATGTCTTCCTCGGGAAGAATGCGCGCGATCACGCCCTTGTTGCCGTGGCGGCCGGCCATCTTGTCGCCGACCGACAGCTTGCGCTTCATGGCCACGTAGACCTTGACCAGCTTGATGACGCCGGGAGGCAGTTCGTCGCCCTTCTGCAGCTTGCCGATCTTCTCATTGGTGATCTTGCGCAGCACTTCGATCTGGCGCGAAGTCATCTCCTCGATCTCATCGATCTGCTCGTTGACGCGGGGATCCTTGTCGTTGTAGCGGATGCGCTTGAGGTTCTTGGTGGAGATGCGCTCGATGGTCTCGCGATCGAGCAGCGCGCCCTTGGTCAGCAGGCGCTTGTTGGTGCGCTCGTCGTGCAGGTCGGCCAGAACTTCCTTGCCGCCCAGGATGCCTTCGAGACGCTTCAACCGCTCGTCGGTCAGAATGCGGATTTCGTCGCCGAGGTTCTTTTCGAGCTTGGCCACGTACTCCGCTTCGATCAGCTTGGCGCGCTCGTCCTTCTCCTGGCCCTTGCGGCTGAAGATGCGGACGTCGACCACCGTGCCCTCGATGCCCGGAGGGCAGGTGAGCGAAGCGTCGCGGACGTCGCCGGCCTTTTCGCCGAAGATGGCGCGCAGCAGCTTCTCTTCCGGAGTCAGCTGGGTTTCGCCCTTGGGCGTCACTTTGCCGACCAGGATGTCGCCGTGCTTGATCTGGGCGCCGATGCGGATCACGCCGCTCTCGTCCAGATCGCGCAGCGCGTGCTCGGAGACGTTGGGAATGTCGCGCGTGATTTCTTCCGGCCCCAGCTTGGTGTCGCGGGCTTCGATTTCGAATTCCTCAATGTGCACCGAGGTGTAGTAATCCTCGCGCACCAGCTTTTCGCTGATGAGGATGGCGTCTTCGAAGTTGTAACCGCGCCACGGCATGAAGGCGACGAGAACGTTGCGTCCCAGCGCCAGCTCGCCTTGTTCCGTGCAGGGACCGTCGGCGATGACCTGTCCCTTGACGACGCGGTCGCCTTCGCGAACAACCGGCTTCTGGTTGATGCAGGTGTTCTGGTTCGACCGCTTGAACTTGATCAGCGTGTAGATGTCCGAACCGACTTCACGCGACAACTGCGTGGGATGGTGTTCGCCTTCGACGCGCACGATGATGCGCTCGGAGTCGACCGAGTCCACGATGCCATTGCGCTTGGCCAGCACCACGGCGCCGGAGTCGCGGGCCGTCACGCCTTCCATGCCGGTGCCCACCAGCGGAGCCTCGGCCACCAGCAGCGGCACCGACTGGCGCTGCATGTTGGCGCCCATCAGAGCGCGGTTGGCGTCGTCATGCTCGAGGAACGGCACCAGCGACGCGGCCACCGAAACGAGCTGCTTCGGCGAGACGTCGATGTAGTCCACCTCAGCCTTGTTGACCAGCACAAAGTTGCCCTGCCGGCGCGCATTCACCAGGTCTTCGGTGATCACGCCTTCATCGTTGAACTCGATGTTGGCCTGGGCGATGGTGTGCTTGTCCTCTTCCCATGCCGACAGGTAGAAGCTGAACGGAATGTGATCGATGGCCCGCTTGCCGGCCTTGGCCAGCTGGGCGTTGAGGCGGCCCGATTCTTCCTTCTCGATGTGATCGCCCACGCGCAGGCCGCTATCGCCGGCGTTGGTGATCTCAACGTAATCCAGGATGCGCGCGTCCTTCACCTTGCGGTAAGGCGACTCGATGAATCCGTATTCATTGATGCGGGCAAAGCAGCTCAGCGAGCTGATGAGTCCGATGTTCGGACCTTCCGGCGTCTCGATGGGGCAGATGCGGCCGTAGTGCGTGGGGTGCACGTCGCGCACTTCGAATCCGGCGCGCTCACGGGACAAACCGCCCGGCCCAAGGGCCGACAGGCGGCGCTTGTGGGTGATTTCCGAAAGCGGGTTGGTCTGGTCCATGAACTGCGAAAGCTGCGAGGAGCCGAAGAACTCGCGGATTGCGGCCATCACCGGCTTGGCGTTGATCAGGTCGTGCGGCATGGCCGTCGAGAGCTCCTGATAGACGCTCATCTTTTCCTTGATGGCGCGCTCCATGCGGACGAGGCCGATGCGGAACTGATTTTCCATCAGTTCGCCGACGGCCCTGACACGACGGTTGCCGAGATGATCGATGTCGTCGACGATGCCGATGTTCTTGCGCAGCTTGAGCAGGTAACGGATGGTCGCGTAGAAATCTTCAGGCGTCAGCGTACGGTGATCGAGGTGCGTGGCGTCCTGGTTCTCGTAGAGCTTGATGTTGAACTTCAGGCGGCCGACGCGCGAGAAGTCGTACTTGCGCGCGTCGAAGAACATGCCTTCGAACAGCGCGGTGGCCGTGTCCAGCGTGGGCGGATCGCCCGGGCGCAGCTTGCGGTAGATTTCGATCAGCGCCTCTTCCGGCTTGCGGATCGAATCGCGGCGCAGGGTGTTGGTGATGATGTTGCCCACGTCGTCGCGCTCGGGGAAGAAGACCTCGAAGGTCGTGGCGCCCGAAGACAGCACCTTGTGCAGGCGATCGGCGGTGAGCTCAACGTTGGCTTCCACGATCACTTCACCGGTGGCGGTATCCACCACGTCGGCAGCGGTGATGCGCGCCGTCGAGTTCTGCCGTCTCCACCTCAACGCGGTCGATTGCAGCCGCGCGCAGAGCTTTCATCGTGTGCGCCGTGACCTTGCGGCCGGAGTGCGCGATCTCTTCACCGTTGTGCAGCACGGCGTGCGCCGGCTTGGAACCAACCAGGTGGGTCGGCGTCTTCGGATCCGACGGAATGGCCCAGAACAGCTTGCCGTCCGCAATGTGCAGGCGATCGACGGTGTAGAAGGTCTTGAGAATCTCCTCATCGCTGCGCAGGCCGAGGGCGCGCAGAAAGATCGTTCCCAGGAACTTGCGCTTGCGGTCGATGCGCACGTACAGGGTGTTCTTCTGGTCGTACTCGAACTCCACCCACGATCCGCGATAGGGAATGATCTTGCCCAGGAAGTAGGTGCGGTTGTTGGCCGTCTCAAAGAACACGCCAGGCGACCGGTGGAGCTGCGACACGATGACGCGCTCGGTGCCGTTCACGATGAACGTGCCGTTAGGCGTCATCAGCGGAATGTCGCCGAAGAACACTTCCTGCTCCTTAATATCGCGAATGGTCTTGTTGCCGGTCTCGGGATCCTTGTCGTAAATAGTGAGGCGCACCGTGACCTTGAGCGGCGCAGAGAACGTCATGCCGCGCTCTTCGCACTCCTGCTGGTCGTACTTCAGCTGCAGGCTGACCGGGTCGCCGCACTTGTTGCAGAAGTCGGGGGTGTTCTTGTTGTAGTGGCCGCACTTGGGGCAGAGCACATCGCCGGGAAGGAACGGATCGGTAATGACCATCGAGCCGCAATTCACGCAGGCGGTGCGCAGGTGATGGAGGCCCTTCAAGTGGCCGCACTTGCACTCCCAGTTGCCGATCGAGAAGTCAACGAAGTCCAGCTGCGAGATGCCGCGGAAATCGGTGATCGGAAAAACGGAAACAAAAACGGACTGCAGCCCCGAGTCATCTCGCTCGTTGGGCAGCTTGTCCATCTGCAGGAAACGCTCGTAGGAACGGCGCTGGACTTCGATCAGGTTAGGGATTTGGGTTGCCGTTGGAATCTTGGAAAAATCAAGCCGGCTCCGAACCGCGCGCTTCTCGTTGGGCATGCTTCACTCCTGAGGCTCAAGTTCCGGTCGCCTGGCCGTGGACGGGGCCCGCAGTCCGGGCCGACACCCGAGTCTCGAGGCGCCGGCAAATTTACGGTAAGAAATCGATATCTCCGATTGGCCCACCGCGAGGAGCCAATCTCAACCCAATGCGCCGGCCTGCCTTGCGCAAACCGCCAGCATCGCGGGCCATTCATGCCAAGCGACGGTTCATGAATTCGCGTCGAAATTTGACCTGGAGCATTGCCGAGGCCTTGGGAAGTGCGCTAGACTGCGCACAATTGAGAGCAGGAAACGCGCAGGTCCAGAAAACCGCAATGGATAGCTCTGCGCGTAAAGACGCAATTTAAGCCTGAAAGGCTAGTTTCGTCGTCACAGGGAGACACGAAAAGCCCGCAAGGACGCAATGCCTCACGAGCGTGGCCTGTTGCCAGTGCTCCCATCCGAATTCTCAATACCTGCTCTCGCCGATCCCAAAGGTCGCTTCTGCCGCTCTCGCCCGCCAGGTGAACGCCACCGTCAACGGATTCCGCCTAACCCGTTGACTCTAAGGCACTTCATATTCGACCGACGCCCGCCGCCGGAGTGCTTGGCCTGACTCCGGCCAACTAAGGCCTGTGTGCCAACCGCCATTTCAAATGCAAATGCGCAGCCCGGTCCCGCTCAGTTCCCTCAGGAATGCGGAACGGGCTGGAAAGACGCGCAACTAACATAGTAGCGCGTCCCGCCCGGGCCTGCAAGTGCAGGGCCATTTCGGCCCGATCGAGTGCTCCAGACCTACTTGATTTCGACCGTCGCCACGCCTTCGAACTTCTTCTTGATGGCCTCGGCCTCGTCCTTGGTCGCGTTCTCCTTCAGCGCCTTGGGAGCGCCATCGACCAGGTCCTTGGCTTCCTTCAGGCCGAGCGAGGTGACTTCGCGCACTGCCTTGATGGTGTTGATCTTGTTCGCGCCCGCATCCTTGAGGATGACCTGGAACTCGGTCTTCTCCTCAACCACCGGAGCTGCCGCCGCGCCGCCGCCGCCGGCAACCATCACCGGGGCCGCCGCTGCGGCCGAAACGCCAAGCCGCTCTTCGAGCTTCTTCACCAGAGCCGCCGCTTCCAGCAGGCTCAGGCTGACAATCTGTTCTTCCAACTGTGCGAGATCCGCCATTTGTTTTCTCCAATCGAAACCGTTGAATTTGATATACCTGGCCGCAAACTCAAGCTGGAAGTTTCCGATGCGCCCAGACCAGCGCCCTTCCGGCCCGCTTTACTGCCAAAACCTATCGACCTAAACGTCGCTGCCAACCACGGGCGCTTCACTTGTAGGCGCCGACTCTTCGTTCCCGGCTGCAGGTGCGGGAACTTCGCTCGCCGCAGCAGGCGCCGAATCAGGAACTTCGCTCACGGGTGCGGGAGAAGGAGCCGCGCTTGCCGCTGGCGCGGAAACGTTGCTCGCCCCGGGCCCTGCCCCAAACTTTTCCTTTTCCACGCCCTGGCCCAGAACCACGGCCAGATCGCGGCCGGTGGCATTGAGGACCGTCACCAGGCGCTGCGCAGGCGCGTTGATGAGGAACAGCAGCTTGGCAAAGATCTCTTCCTTGCCCGGCATGGTGGCCAGCGACTTGACCTCTTCGACGTTCAGTACCTTGCCGTCGACGATGCCCAGCTTGAACTGGAACTCGGCATTTTCGCTGACCCACTTGGAAAAACCCTTGGCCAGCGTGACCGGGTCACCTGAGGTGAAGGCGACCGCACTGACCCCCTTCAGGCCCTTCAGGGCGCCTTCCACCTTGGTGCCCTCGCCGGCAATCGCGGCCAGCTTGTTCTTTACCACGCGATACTTGCCGCCCGACTCGCGGATCACCTTGCGCAGCGCAAAGTCCTGGGCCACGGTCAGCTTGGCAAAGGTACCGATAATTGCGGTCGTCGAGGTCTCCAGCTCCTTGGCCAGTAGCTGGACCTTTTCTTTCTTCTTTCCTCTTGAAATCGCCATTGTGTGCTCCGCACCAGTTGTCAGTTTTCAGTTGTCAGTTCTCAGCACTGCAAACAACGAATGACTCTGAACCCTGTTCTGTGCTCCCAACTCGTTCTGCCCACTACGGGCATCGCTCAATCCCGCCACTCGGGACTCTCAACCGCGCACATCGCGGGGTCGGTCCTGGCTGACAACTGTCAACTGAAAACTGACAACTTGTCGATTAGTGCTTGCCCGCCGCGTCGGCGACTGCTGAATCCAGCGGCACCCCGGGGCCCATCGTCGAGCTCAGGGTCAGGCTCTTGATGTACTTGCCCTTGGCGGCCGAAGGCTTGGCGCGCACGATGGAAGTAATCACCGTCGTCGCGTTATCCACCAGCTTCTGCGGGGGAAAGCTCAGCTTGCCCACCGGCACGTGTACCAGGCTGGTCTTGTCGGCACGAAACTCCACCTTGCCAGCCTTGATTTCCTTCACCGCTGACGCCACATCCACGGTCACGGTTCCAGTCTTGGGGTTCGGCATCAGGCCCTTGGGGCCCAGGATCTTGCCGAGCCGGCCCACGACCTTCATCATGTCTGGCGTGGCAATCAGGGCGTCGAAGGCGGTCCAGTTTTCCTTCTGGATCTTCTCCACCATTTCCTCGCCGCCGACAAAATCCGCGCCAGCCTCCTGAGCTTCCTTCTGGCGGTCGCCGGTGGCGATCACAGCCACAGTCTTCGATTTGCCCAAGCCGTGCGGCAGAACAACCGTACCGCGCACCATCTGGTCGGCGTGACGCGTGTCGACGCCCAAACGCAAGGTCAGATCGACCGTTTCATCAAACTTGGCGTACTTGACTTTCTGCAGGAGGCTGACCGCATCCGACAGCGGATAGGCTGGCTGGGTGACAGCAGCACGCGCCTTCGCAATATTCTTGCTGAGTTTTCTCATCCATCCCTCGTCTCCCACCGCTTGTTGCCAGCCCATTGCGGGGAACCACTCTCGGTTTGGGGGCAACTTTTTGGTTGCCGCTTCCGAGCCGGGTGGCCCAACAGCCGTGGTGCTATTGACGGTCCGGGTACTCGTCCGGACACATCTTTGGATCATACCGGAGTGGCAATGAAAATGCAACGAGCCTGGCCGCTCCGGGCGCAGCTCCAGCCGCGAATTTGATCGAGTACACAAGTTAGATGTTCAACGCCCTCAAAAAGTTACATTCAATTCGCCGACGCCGAGGACGGCAAAAAAAGCGCAACAAATCCGGACCCCTTGTGTCCAAGAAGTTGTGGAACGAGGTGCTGCGGCGGCCAGACAGCCGAGCTGACCAGATGCCTCAGAGGAGCAATCAAAAATGAAGAACGCAGCATTCGCATTGAGTCTGGTTGCCGGTGCCCTGATGATCGCGGCGCCGGCTTTTGCCGCCAACGAGGGCACCGAGGGGCGCGGTCAGGCGGTGATTACCGTCCTGCCGGCCCACGACAAGGAAGCGACTCCCGCCAACCTGTCGCAACAGGATCTCTCCATCAAGGTCAACGGCAAGGATTCGACCATCACCAACTGGATTCCCCTGCGGGGTGAGAATGACCGGTTGGAGTTGGTGGTGCTGATCGACGGGTCCGCCCGTACCAGCCTCGCCACCCAGAACACCGATATCGCCAAATTTGTGAACACTTTGCCTGCGAACGCCAAGGTGGCTGTGGCGTACATGCAGAATGGGACTGCCGCGCTCACCAGCCCGCTGACGACCAATCACGCCCAGGCCGCGAAGGGGTTGCACATCCCCGGCGGAATCCCCGGCTCGAGCGCCAGCCCGTATTTCTGCCTCTCCAGCCTAGCGCAGCACTGGCCTTCGAACGACCGCAGCGCGCGCCGCGTGGTCGTCATGATTACGGATGGCGTGGACTACTACAATCCTCGCTACGATCCGGATGACCCCTACGTGCAGGCTTCGGTCACCGATTCGGTTCGCGCTGGACTGGTGGTTTACTCGATCTACTGGCAGAACCAGGGTCGCTTCGATCGCACCGGCTATGCCACCAATGCCGGCCAGAACCTGCTTCTGAACGTAACCCAGGCCACCGGCGGCAACAGCTACTGGCAGGGCTACGGCAACCCGGTCTCGTTCCAGCCTTACTTCAAGGACCTCGACCGGCGCCTGCAGAACCAGTACGAGGTCAGCTTTACGGCTCCCGTAAAAGGCAAGTCGCAGGTGGAGACCATCAAGCTGAAGGCCAACGGCCTGTCTGGCAAGATCGATGCCCCGCAGCAGGTATACGTCGCCCCGTCGGGCCTGTAAGAACGAGTCAACTCCCGCACCAGAATGCGCGCCGCCTCCGAGGTGGCGCGCATTTTCTTTTGGTCTACTCCAGCCACAAAGACTGGGTGCCGCTTCCTAACCGCGTCTTTGTCTTTGCGGTTAGGGTGGGAAACCACGAATCTAATCCGGCCCTCAGCCAACCGTACTATCCAGCAGTTCCTGATAGAACCTCGGTGCCCCATTCTAGCGGCGTCTTTGCCGCAAGGGTGATTACATGACAACGTCGGCTCCCCTCCGGCCGAGTAGATTGGTAGCTGCGAAACGACCAAGACGCTCGGGAGGAAAGGAGCCGAGATGTTGATTATAGGCAGTGATTTTCATCCTCGCTTCCAGCAAATTGCGTACCTGGACACGGCGAGCGGAGAGTACGGCGAGCGGCGTTTGAACTATCCCGAAGAAGCCGCGCAATACTATCGGTCCTTGTGCGGGCGCGGGGTGCGCGTGGGCCTGGAAGCGACAGGAAATTTTCGTTGGTTCCAGCGTTTGCTAGCCGAGCTGGGTCATGAGATGCTGCTCGGCGATCCGGGCGCCATTCATGCCGCTTCGCCGCGCAAGCAGAAGACCGACAAGCGGGATGCGAGGCATCTTTTGAAACTGCTGGTCGAAGATCGTTTCCCGGCCGTCTGGCAGCCGCCCGCGGAGAACGAGCAGATGCGTCAGTTGCTGCTGCACCGCTGCCGGCTGGTACGCCTTCACACCCGGGTGATGAACCAGCTGGACGCCATGGCCAAGAACGAGGGCCTGTGCGGCCAGGCTGGTTGGTCGCGGAACCGTCGCCAAGCCATCGAATCTCTGCCCCTGCCCGGCTGGTATGCCCAGCGGCGCACCGATCTGCTCGCCTTGCTGGATGAGCTCGACAAGCGAGTTCGACCTCTGGACGAAGCCGTCAGCAAGGCGGCGGTGCAAAACCTCGATGCGTGTCGGTTGATGACCCATCCCGGCGTGGGACCCATCGTGGCCCTGGCCTACGTGCTGACCATCGGCGACTGGCAACGCTTCCCGCGCGGCAAACAGGTGGCCAGCTACCTGGGCCTGATTCCGGAGGAGGATTCCAGCTCCGACAAGCGCCGCCTGGGTCACATCAGCAAGCAGGGCAACAGCCTGATGCGCTGGCTGCTGGTGGAAGCGGCCACCATCGCCCAGCGCTACGATCCCGGTTGGCATCGGCAGTACGTGCGCCTGTCCATGACCAAGCATCACGGGGTGGCCAAGGTGGCCATCGCGCACAAGCTGGCGGTTCGACTCTACTGGATGTTGCGCTCCGGGGACCAATACCAGCAGGTCAGGGAGCGCAGTTCGCATGCGGGGCAGTCCGCGACTCCCACTGGCGCAGTTCCGGGCCGATAGGGTGATTGGACGCCCCGTCTTCCTTCCCCGCGAGGAGGAAGTTTGAACAGGCAATCATGGAGCAGCACCGGGCCGAATACATGGTTGATGGAACCGCAGCGTTGCCATCGAAGATGATTCGTTCAACAGCCGAGCTTTTGGTCGTGGTCGCAAAAAAGACGAACGGTTTTCCAAATAAGGAAGGAAGCTCAGAAAAAACATCTGAGCTTCCTTCCCAACTCGATTTTGGGTGAATGTGGGGAGCCCGGCGTCAAGGGTCGAGATGAACGCAAAGAACGCGCCCTTGACACCGGCCTCCCCACGCCGACGCCCCTTTATGCTCTTGGCTACCAGAAATACCCTTGACATGAGCCGACGTTGTCATACATGGGAGACCACGACCGCACGCGAGAAGCTGTTATGGGGACGGACGCGGCTCTCTGCTAGACTGGGCGGCGATGAAAACATTCCTCTTCCGAACTCTTTGCGTGCTGGTGTTCCTGGCGAACCGCGCAGCCGCCCAGGATGTCATTCCCCTCTACCCCGGCATCCCGCCTGGCTCCACGCAGCAGAGCTATCCAGAGAAGGAGTACTTCTCCAAGACCTGGAACACCGAAGTCGTCACCAACGTGACCAAGCCGACTCTGACCGTTTACAAGCCGTCTCCGGAGCTAAAGAACGGCACCGCGATCGTGATCTGCCCCGGAGGCGGTTTTATGGCCCTCTCCATCACCAGCGAGGGCAGCGATGTCGCCAAGTACATGGCCTCGAAGGGCGTGACCGCCTTCGTATTGAAATACCGGCTGGCGCACACCGGCGAGGACGCGACCCAGGAATTCGGACCGCTCTTCGCAGACCCGCAGAAATTTCACGATATGCTGGCGACCATCCTGCCCCTGTCCGTCGCTGACGGATTGGCGGCGGTGACCTACGTTCGCCAACACGCCGCGGAATGGGGAGTTTCTCCCGATCGCGTCGGCATCATCGGATTCTCGGCGGGCGGATCGGTCACGGTTGGCGTTGCCTTCAAATACACGCCGGAAGGCCGTCCGGCGTTCGTCGCCCCGATCTATGCCGGCGGGCCGCCCAAAGATGCTCCGGTTCCGGCGGATGCGCCGCCGATGTTTATCACCGCCGCCACCGACGATAACCTCGGGCTCGCGCCGCAGAGTATTGCCCTGTACCAGAAATGGACGGAGGCTCACAAACCAGCCGAGTTGCACATGTACGCGAAGGGCGGCCACGGATTCGGAATGCACAAGCAGAACATTCCCACGGATCAGTGGATCGACCGATTCGCCGATTGGCTGGAGTTGCAGGGATTCTTGAAGAAGTAGCCGCCGCGACCCGGTGGCGATTGCGCGCTCCTCTGTGACTCGTCTTGAACCTTGAGTGCCCGCCACGGATGGCCTTCCCCACAGGGACCGTCTCAATCCCGCCGCTTCGCGCATGTTAACGTGTTGCTATTCGCTCACGTTCCTGGCGACGATTTCCGTTCCGAAGAGAATCCGTTTGACATCGATACCTATGCGACCCTTGAAGCTGGTTCTTGCTTTATTCTGCGCGGCATTGTCCGCGCAAGGCCAGACGCTGAACAGCAACTACGCCCGCGATCCCAACCAGCCCATCGATCAGCAGTACACGGACAACATCAAGACGTACACGACGGATCCGTCCTTCATCTCCCCGCTGGTTGACTATCTGCCCGCATCGAAGACCGTGCCCACACCAGCCAAAGTTCTGGGCGATGTATCCGGCGCGCCCGACGTGCTGCCCTATGCCGAAGATGTGTACAAGTATTTCCGCATGCTCGAGGCCGCCAGCCCGCGCGTGAAGGTGTTCAGCATCGGCCACACGGAGGAAGACCGCGAGATGATCGCCGCGGCCATTGCCGATCCTGAGTTGCTCGCCGGCGCGAAGGAGAATAAGGCACGGCTGGCGCAGCTGGCCGACCCGCGCGCCATCAACTTCGACGATGCCAAAGCGCGCGATCTTATCGATCACTCCTATCCCGTCTACTACATCACAGGAACGATTCATTCGCCCGAAACGGGCGCGCCAACCGCGCTGATGGAGCTTGCCTACCGCCTCGCCGTCGACGATGCGCCCTACATCAAGTACATCCGCTCGCACATGATTGTGCTCATCACGCCGGTAGTTGAAGTCGACGGCCGCGACCGCATGGTCGACATCTACAAGTGGCACAAGGCGAACCCGGGCAAAGACTGGCCGCGCCTGCTCTACTGGGGCCACTATGTCGCCCACGACAACAACCGCGATGCCATGGCGATGACCCTCGACCTCACGCGCAACGTGCTCGATACCTACCTCGACTGGCACGCGCAGGTGCTGCACGACCTGCATGAATCCGTTCCGTTCCTTTACGACAACACGGTGGGCGACGGCCCCTACAACGCGTGGGTAGATCCGGCTCTGGCCGACGAGTGGGCCGAGCTGGGCTGGAACAACGTGGCCCAGATGCAGAGCTTCGGCATGCCAGGCGTATTCACGCATGGCGATTTCGATACATGGAGCCCCGGCTACCTGATGTTTCTTGCCGGCATGCACAACGGCATCAGCCGACTTTATGAAACCTTCGGCAACGGTGGCGCCGATACCGAGAAACGCATCCTGACGCCGGAGCAGTATTCGCGCACCTGGTACCGTCAGAACCCGCCGCTGCCGGTCGTGACATGGTCGCAGCGCAATAACAACAACTACGAAGAAAGCGCGCTCCTCACGACTCTCTCCTACTTCTCGCGCAACACCCATCACTTCCTCGAGAACTTTTATGTCAAGAGCAAGCGGACCATTCAGAAGCCTGCTTTGGAGGGACCGGCTGCCTACGTGGTCGCCAATGACGAAGCCTACGCCAACCGCATCGCGGAACTGGTGAAGGTGCTGAAGCGGCAGCATGTTGAGGTGCAACAGCTTTCGGCGGCAGCCATCTGCACGGTGCCTGGCGAGAAGCGCGGCGACAAGCCCAAACCGGAGACGTTCGCCGCCGGCAGCCTCGTGGTGCGCATGGATCAGCCCTATGCGCGCGTTGGGGATGCGCTGCTCGACCGCCAGTTCTGGGCGCCCGACGACCCGCAAAAGCATCCTTACGACGACACGGGCTGGTCGTTCAGCGAGTTGTTCAATTTGAAGGTGACGCGCGTGCCCGACCCGGCCATCCTGAAGGCAGAAATGAAGCCGGTGGACGATCCGGCGTCGCTGGCCGGCAAACTGGATGGAGCCGGCTCCCTGATGGCCGTGGCCAACACCGGGCAGACCACGCTCCTGGCGCTCGTCTACAAGCTGAAGGGCGCAAACATCCAGGTGGTTGAAAAGCCTTTCGAAGCCGGGGAGCGGCACTTCGCCCCGGGGTCGCTGCTGATTGGCGGCGTTCCCGAAGAGACACTCAAGACCGCGCTGCGCGGTCTCTCACTCGACGGCGTCAGCCTGAGCGTCACGCCAACGGTTGCGGCGCACCCGGTCACCGCGCCCCGCATTGCTTTCATGCATACCTGGCTGGCGACGCAGACCGAAGGCTGGTGGCGCTATGCCTTCGACAGCGCGGGCGTGCCGTACGAGTACATCAGCACCCAGACCGTGGCGCGCGAGGACGACCTGGGCTCGAAATATGACGTGATTGTCTTCGCCCCGGTGAGCCGCGCGTCGGCTTCGGACATCCTTAACGGCATGCCGACCTGGAACAACGCCATGCCCTGGCAGAAGACCGACCTGACGCCCAACCTGGGCCGCATTGACTCGACCGAGGACATTCGCCCGGGACTGGGCTACGACGGGCTGGCGCATCTTAAGAAATTCGTCGAGCAAGGCGGCCTGCTCATTACCTGCGAAGATACCGCGCAATTCGCCATCGACACGGGTTTCGCGCCGGGGGTCAGCATTGCTCCGGCGGGAGACGCGCGCGTGGTCGGCAGCGTGCTCAACACTGTGTTTGTAGCTCGCGAGCATCCGGTGGCCAACGGCTACGACCTGAACCTGCCCGTGATGAGCGCGAACGGCATGGCGTTCAATGTGAGCAATACGGTGGGCCGATCGGGGGGCCGGGTTCTGATGGATCCCTACGCGGACCGTCCCACCGGCCGCGGCAGCGCGGAAGAGAACGATGAGCCGCAGGGCCGCAGAATCACGGAGGCAGAGCCGCTCCAGAAGCAGCAGGCGTGGGAGGCGCGCAAGCTCAACGAAGAACAGATGCGGAACAATCCATCCGTCATCCCACCCAAGTTCCTGCCGGAGGTCATTCTGCGATTTACTGACGCGAAGACCATGCTGCTTTCCGGCCTGCTCGATAAAGCCTCGTCGATCGCCGAGCACGCGGTTGTAGTCGACGCCCACCTGGGCCAGGGCAACGTGCTCCTGTTCGGCAACAACCCCATTTACCGTGGCGAAACCATCGGCACCTACGGCCTGGTCTTCAACGCAATCCTGAACTTCGACCACCTGGCTCCCAAGGCGGGCGCTCCGGAAAAGAAGGAATAGCCGTCGAGGTTCTACATCCGTTTAAGGCCTCGTTTCTTCTTTGCCCAGGCCCGCGTTTTGTGTCATGCTTGGACGCATGGGAAACAAAGATAAAGGCAAAAAGGAAGTCAAGAAGGCTCCGAAGCCAAAGCCCAAACCAGAACCCGGGCGCAGACCGGATGTGTTCACCCCGGCCCCGCCGAAATAATTTCGCAAAAAGAGCCGCTCGCGATCGGGCGGCTCTTCTGCGTCCGGACGCCTTGGAGTTTGTGCCGAACGCTTCGCTGCGTTCTCACCGCTTGCGATAGATGTCGTATCCCCCGAGGCGGCGGTAAAGTGCGTACTCCGTGGCGATCAGTTCCATGCTTTGTGCTTTCTCCGGCATCGGGTCTCCGTTGATTTGCTCGACCCGCTTCACGACGACCCACCTCACGTCGTGCCGGCGTGCTTCGGCGAGCAGTTCCGGCGCCGAGTACGGATCGGTTGTAGGATCGAAGAGCGTCACTGGGAATTGCGGGATGCGGCCGGTCGCGTAGTAGAACGGGTCCTCTCCAGGAAGCACGAGCAGGGCGTCCGCGCGCGGAATCTCACGTTCAGCGAAGTCAACGAGTTCGTCAAAATTGGGCAAGTATGGACCTCGATCCGCCATGCCGCGCAACGCAGGAACAGAGGAGTGCTCAAGGGGTGCATCGGGGATCTGGATGTAGCTGAGCCGCTGCAGTGAGAAAGCGTACAGGCCGCCGCAAATGATGAATACGGCACCGAGCACCGTGGCCGTGGTGATGGCCACCGGCCGGGCACTGGCCGGCAGTGCTGCCAGTGTCTGGGCCACGAGAACCGTAAGCAGCGGCCACAACGCATACGTCGATCCCCACAGTTGCTGGGAAAGAAACGTGCCATGAATCGCGGCCAGAACAAAGAATGGCATGAGCCTTCCGAGCGTGATCCCGCGCCGCAATTCAAATACAGCTACCACAAGCCCAGCGAGGAGCAAAAGCGGCCACAGGGCGAGCAAGTTGTCAGCACGATCTTCGGCATCATCCTGCATGAGAAGTAAAAGGAGCGTGGCCGCCAGCGGCGCCGCCATCAGGCACACCGCCGCGATGCGCGCCCAGCGTCGCTCCACCAGCCGCGTGCAACAGAGCGCGAGGCCTGCTCCCAGTGCGGGCGCCATCCACACCAGCGACGGCTCTCGGTACACCGACAGCATCGGCGCCAGGCCCGGCAGGCGCCGCTGCGCTGCGAATTGCACTGTCCAGTGCAGGTAATTTCCGATGCCGGCCGTGCTAGCGATCGCTGCCAGGCCCACACACAAGGCGGACGCCATTCCCGCCAGCACGAAGGCGAATGGCGATCGAAGTGCGCAGTGGATGGAGTGCGACTTCGAGAATTCGAGAACCAGCAGGAGAAGGACACCTACACCGACAGCGGCGAGAAACGGCAGGCCCATGTTTTGCTTGAAGAAGACGGGAAGCACCGTGGCTGCTCCGGCGGCACCTGGCATGGTCCAGCCCAAGCCGGCGGTCTTCCTGGTCGTCGCGAAAGATGTCAGCAGCAACAACGCGAGAAGGATCGCAAGAGCACAGTCGCAGTCATAAATCGGATGCGGATATACGGAGTAGACGCCCAGAACTGTAAGCGGAGCGGCCAGCACCAGCGCAACGGGCCACCCGGCCGAAGCGAAAGCCGCAGTATCGCGCACAGCCCGCAGCACGACGCGCCACGTCAACACCGTTCCGACGCCGCCCGCGATCACCGCGTAGGCAACGGGCACGAGATAGTTTCGACCAGCCAGACGGATCAGAGCAGCCTGCACGACAAACGTAAGCGGACCATGCACCAATGGGAAATCCCGATAGGGCATCTGGCCGACCGCGATCCTCCAACTTGTATCGAGCAGATAGCCAAGATCCCATAGGACGGCGACCTGCGAATTTTGCCAGCAGATAAAAGCCGCGGTGCCCAGAAACAGCAAGGCGGCCGCGATAAAGTCGCGCGGCCGCCATGAAGTTGATTCCTGATTAGCAGGGCCTGTTTCCCTTTGTGGGTTCCCGCCCTTTTCGCACGAATCGCGAAAAGGATGGGGCACGGAGTTCATGTGCCCGAGTTAGGCCACGACTTCGATGCCCATGGAACGGGCGGTCCCCTTGATGCTCTTGATCGCCGTCTCCACCGAAGACGCGTTCAGATCGGGCATCTTCTGGGTGGCGATTTCGCGCACCTGCTTCTCGGTCACCTTGCCGACTTTGTCCTTGTTGGGGGTGCCGGCACCCTTGGCCACGCCGGCCGCTTTCTTCAGCAGGACAGCGGCGGGGGGCGTTTTGGTAATAAAGGTGAAGCTGCGGTCAGCGTACACCGTGATCACAACCGGAATGGTCAGACCGGCCATTTCCTTGTTCTGCGTGCGGGCGTTGAACTGCTTGCAGAACTCCATGATGTTGACCTGTGCCTGGCCCAGCGCGGGGCCGACGGGCGGGGCCGGCGTAGCCTTGGCGGCTTCAATCTGCAGCTTGACGTATGTCGATACTTTCTTCGGAGGTGCCATGAGTTTCCTTTGGAAACAGCTCTAAGCTCCTAGCTATTAGCTCTTAGCTGTCCTTGCAACATTTGAATTTTGGTGCGCAGCAATCAGCGTTCCCTTTTAACCGGCGCTCGCCAGGTGAGCAACCGGCTAGAAGCTAAAAGCTAATAGCTAAAAGCTGTCGCTACTCAATCTTTTCCACTTTGCCGAACTCCAGTTCGACCGGGGTCGAGCGCCCGAAGATGGTCACCATGACCTTGAGCGTCTCGCGATCTTCGTTGATCTCGTCCACTACCCCGTTGAAGTTCGCAAACGGCCCATCAGTAATGCGGACCTGTTCGCTCTTCTCAAACTTGATCTTCATGCGCGGCTTGTCTTTGGCGGTCTCAGAACGGAAGAGGATCGAACTCACTTCTTCCTCCGACAGCGCGACCGGCTTGTCGCCGGTGCCCAGGAACCCTGTCACCTTGGGCGTGTCCTTCAGGACGTGCCACAGGTTGTTATCGAGGTCCATTTCGACCAGGACGTAACCAGGCAGGAAGACGCGTTCCACGGTCCGCTTCTTGCCGTTGACGATCTCCGTCACCGGCTCGGTGGGGATCATGACCCGGCCGACTTTGTCTTTCAAACCGAAAGCGGTGATGCGGCTCTCGATCGACTCCCGGACCTTGCGCTCAAAACCCGAGTAGGCATGCAGGATGTACCACTTGAAGCGCTCGTTGCGCTCCGGTTTGGCTTCGCCCGCCTGTTCCAGTTCTTCTGCCATTATGTTCTCGATTTGCGGATCCGGCACTATTGCGCACCGCCCAGCTTATGCAAGATCGCAGCCAGGCCGCGGTTGAATATGTTGTCGATGACCCAGAAGTAGAATCCAAACAGGAACACCGCTACCAGAACAACCGACGTGGTCGCCTGCACTTCCTTGCGGGAAGGCGTGACCACCTTGCGCATCTCCGCGCGGACGTCGCTCAGGAAACCGGTAATCTTCTGCCAGGTGCCGGCCATGTTTCCGGTGATGTTGGAGACGGCACTGGGCTCCTGCCGTTTGATCTGCGCCGGACGATCTTCGCCATTCACTGTTGCTGCCTTTGGTGCCATACACCCATTCCTTCACCCAGGCGTCCTGCCGGGTGCATCCATACTCAAAAGCCATTCTCGCAGGTATCGCCGGCCTTTTGCATCCCACGCAGGTGGCGTTTTCCACCTTGCGCTTCTTCGGATCGGCCTCGATCCCGCTGCGAAAATGCACAACTGGCAGGGGCGGAGGGATTCGAACCCCCAAGTTCGGTTTTGGAGACCGACAGTTTAACCGTTGAGCTTACGCCCCTAAGAAGGGATCAGAGCTCAGGGGTCAGAGATCAGTTGGGCCGGACTCGTTGGCCACGTTCAGCTGATCTCTGATCTATTCTCTGATCTCTGTTTTACTTCGTTTCCTTGTGCGGCTGGTGCTTGCGGCAGCGGTTACAAAACTTCTTGAACTCGAGACGGCCGGTGGTCGTCTTCTTGTTCTTGGTCGTCGAGTAGTTCCGCTCTTTGCACTCAGTGCACTGCAATGTCACAATTTCCCGCATCTCACTATCCTAACCGATTCTGAGTTTCGCCGGCTCTTCGCCAGATTGCTTCAACTCGCCACGTCGGGTTTATGCCCGACGCGGCAAGCGTCTACTTGATAATTTCCGAGATGGTGCCCGCGCCGACCGTGCGTCCGCCTTCGCGGATCGCAAAGCGCAAGCCCTTCTCCATGGCCACCGGCGTGATCAGCTCAACCACCAGCTGCACGTTGTCGCCCGGCATCACCATCTCCGTGCCCGCCGGCAGCTCCGCCACACCCGTTACATCGGTGGTGCGGAAGTAGAACTGCGGACGATAACCCTTGAAGAACGGTGTATGACGGCCGCCCTCTTCCTTTGACAACACGTACACTCTCGCCCTTGAAGTTGGTGTGCGGCGTGATCGAGCCCGGCTTGGCCAGAACCATCCCGCGCTCCACGTCTTCCTTGGGAATGCCGCGCAGCAGAATGCCGGCGTTGTCGCCCGCCAGGCCTTCGTCCAGCTGCTTCTTGAACATTTCGACGCCCGTGCAGACCGACTTGCGGGTCTCGCGGAAGCCGACGATCTCGACATCCTCGCCCACCTTCACCTTGCCGCGCTCAATGCGGCCGGTCACCACGGTGCCACGACCGGAGATCGAGAAAATATCTTCGATCGGCATCAGGAAGGGCAGGTCGATCGAACGCTGCGGCTGGGGAACGTTCTTGTCCACCGCCTCCATCAGCGCGTCGATCTGGGCTTCCCACTTGGGTTCGCCGTTCAAGGCGCCCAGCGCCGAGCCCCGGATCACCGGAACATCGTCGCCCGGGAACTGGTACTTCGACAGAAGCTCGCGGACTTCCATCTCCACGAGATCGGTCAACTCTTCGTCTTCCACCGCGTCGCACTTGTTCAGGAACACCACGATATAGGGCACGCCTACCTGGCGGGCCAGCAGAACGTGTTCCTTGGTCTGCGGCATGGGGCCGTCGGTCGCCGCAACCACGAGGATCGCGCCGTCCATCTGCGCCGCGCCGGTGATCATGTTCTTGATGTAGTCGGCGTGGCCGGGGCAGTCCACGTGCGCATAGTGCCGGTTCTTGGTCTCGTACTCCACGTGCGCCGTCGCGATCGTAATGCCGCGCTCGCGCTCTTCCGGAGCATTGTCGATCGAGTCGAACGAACGGAACGTATTCTTCGGATTGTGCTTCTGCAGAACCTTCGTAATCGCAGCCGTCAGCGTCGTCTTGCCGTGATCGATATGCCCGATCGTCCCCACATTGCAATGAGGCTTCGAACGATCAAACTTTTCCTTCGCCATAAAAGTCCTGAATCCCTTTCGTAGCTCGTACTGCCCGTTACATCCAGGGGCGCCGGCGGTCCGGCTCCAGCCCCAAAAACCAGTTCTCAGTTCTCAGTTGCAGTTCTCAGTTTGTTCCAGTTCAACCCACCGGCTGACAACTGAAAACTGACCACTGACAACTCTGTCTCAGTAATACGCATACACCCTTAGATACCGCTGCCTTAACTCTTGCGGCACTTTCTCCACCAGCCGCAGATAGCGCTCGCGCGTCAACCCCTGATCGGAAACCGGCAGCGCTTCGTAGAGCCGGACCGCGTCTTTGCCCAGAAAGCCGCGCCGCAGTACCGATTCGAAGTCGCGAACCCGAAGCCTGGAACGCCGAATGCGATCGAGAAGCACTTCCACCTCACGCGTATCAAATGCCGAGTCGATCAGCGCATGCAACTGCGTATAACCCTGCTGATCCTGTACGGCGATAGCTGCCTGTTCGAACATTTCTCTCCTGGTTTTGGACGAGTGTCTCAGCTCAAAAAATTGGAGCGGGAGACGGGGATCGAACCCGCGACCAACAGCTTGGAAGGCTGTGACTCTACCACTGAGTTACTCCCGCAAAAACAGCTAACAGTCTTTAGCCGTTGGCTCTTAGCTCGATCTTGCCGGTTCAAGACGCCGCGGCAAAACCATCTACCGACTAACTAAGAGCTAAAAGCTAACGGCTAATAGCCTGAGATCTGGAGCTGATGACCAGGATTGAACTGGTGACCTCTCCCTTACCAAGGGAGTGCTCTACCAACTGAGCTACATCAGCCCTCTTTTACTCGCCCCCGTGGCGAATCTTGTCTGCCTGTCGAACCAACACTGTGCGCAGCGCAAACGTGGCCAGAATCAAAACCGGGATCAATCTCAATTCTACAGGCTTACCGAAGACAATCACCGTTCCCTCACCTACGGTAAACCACGCCAGCACTGCAAGAACAGCGTACAGCAGAAGAGCGACCGGATACCGCCGTTGCAGATCCAAGCCCGTGCGCGTTCCTGGCTGCTCTTCGCGCATTTGCAAACCCTCACAAAACCTGGTGCACAGGGGAGGATTCGAACCTCCGTAGCTCCAAAGAGCGGCAGATTTACAGTCTGCTGCCATTAACCGCTCGGCCACCTGTGCAAAACTTCACCTGCTCCCGACACCGAACCCTTTTGCGCATCAAGCCCCGTCCGGATGCCTCCGGCATTTTCGGAGCCTGCGCCTGAAGTGGGATCACCGCGGAGGACAGGCCCGGCGCCCGAAAACCCCGGGCCCCGGTAAAACTCTCTTTGCCGCTTTCAAACTTCGTTCAGTTTCCTTTTCGTCTTTGAGTGGAGCTGGCGAAGGGATTTGAACCCCCGACCCTCTGATTACAAATCAGATGCTCTACCAGCTGAGCTACGCCAGCCCTGCATAGACGGTTCCAGACTACTTCGAACCGCTTTCCCACCCCAAACTTTCCGGGAGTTTTGAACGAGAAGTACGGGCACACTCTTGCTGCGCACGCACCACGGCACAGAATCAAAGGTTAGCACAGGCGTGCCGCCGGAGCAAACCTTGCAGGGTGTTCCAAAGGTGTTTTTGCCATCTGTGTGAAACGCGAATTGTCTTGACTTTACTATTCCATCGCAAGAACCTTCTTGCGAGCGATTCTTCTTAAGGGAGCTCCAATGAAAACCTATCGGATTGTCCCGGCTTGTATAGCGGGCATGGCCCTCCTCGTGGGAGCGATGGCCAGTTCTTCGCCTGCGCAATCCGCGCCCAAGCATAAGCCTCGTATCGCAGTCATGGATTTTGATTATGGTGCAGTCAGAAACTGGGCTCAGACATGGTTTGGCGCTGATGTCGACCTCGGCAAAGGTATCCAGCAGATGCTGGTCACCGACCTGGTCAAGGACGGCAGCTACTCCGTGATTGAGCGCGCGGTGATGGACAAGATTCTCGCCGAGCAGAACTTTTCCAACTCCAACCGCGCCGACCCTAACAGCGCTGCGAAAATCGGCAAGCTGCTCGGAGTGGACGCGATCATCGTCGGCACCATCACCGAGTTCGGCAATGAGACCAAAAGCCAGGGGCTTGGCGGTGGCGGCGGAAGTGGCTGGACCGGCGCGCTTGGCGGCTTGCATCACTCCAAGTCCAACGCCAACGTCGTTATCAACGCCCGCGTCGTCAATATTGATACGGCCGAAATCCTGGGCGTGGCCGAGGGGGCCGGCACCTCGTCCCGTTCCAGCACCGGCATCGGTGGCGGCGGCGGCACCTGGAACGGCCACGGCGGGGGCGCCGTCGACTTCGGCTCCAGTAATTTTCAGAACACCATCATCGGTGAAGCCACCAAGAACGCCGTCGAAAAGCTCGCGACCGAGCTCGTCACCACGGCGGCCAAGATCACGACGCACACCACGACGGTCGAAGGAACGGTCGCCGCCGTAGAAGGAACCCAGATCATCCTTAACGTGGGCGGCAAGGTCGGTGTGAAAGTGGGCGACCAGTTCAACGTCGAACGGGTGACCAAGGAGATCAAGGATCCGACCACGGGGGCCGTTCTGCGCAAGCTGGCGACCGCCGTGGGGGTAGTGAAAGCCACCGACGTGGACGATGTTTCCGCTATTTGCGAACCTGTCTCCGGCACGGGGTTCAAGATCGGGGACCGGGTGAAGACCGTTACGCAATAGTTCCCGGCGAGGATGCCGCGGGCGAGAAATAAAACGCCCTCCGCGATCGACGCGGAGGGCGTTGTGTTGCCTTGTGGTTGATCCAGTTATCTCCCCAGAAACTTCTCGAGCAGCGTGATCTCGCTATCGGCCCGGTTCATATACTGGTTGGCTGTATCCAGGTCCTTCTGAGCCAGGGCCTGGTGCGCTTCATCCAGCTGATGATGCAACCGGTTCATCGCGGCCAAGATATCGCCGCGAATGTCCAGACCTTGCGCGCGCTGCTGGCTTCGTATCTGCTCGACGCCGGCCAGGGCGGCGTCCGCTCTGGCTTCGAGGTTGGCATAGCGGTCATGGGCATCGCGAACATCCCGGGGCGAAGGTCCTGCCGGAGCTGACGGCCCAGGGGCGGACCCGGTTTCGGACGAGTTGGTGCTGACGGCCGCGGTCGATGCGGGCGAAACATATGGCTCTCGCGGCTTCTTGCCTTCCAAGGGCGCCGAGGGCGCCTTCGCCGTGTGGGTGAGGGCACCGGAGGGAGAAGGCTTAGGCGGAGCCGCGGAACTAACCGGCGGAGCATCCGGTGGTTGGTCAGGCGCCGGATTCTGCGCTACCGCAGGGCTTGCGGGCGCCGGAGCAGTGGCTGGCGATGTTGTGTCGGCCGTTACCGCCGGCGGCTTCTGGCTGGCGCTCGTGGAGAAGATTCGAGGCAGCAAGGCCGCGACCACAATCAAAGCCAAGATCGCCGTCGCCGCGCCCAGGCCGATCCAAAGACCGCGGTGACTCTTGGCAGGATGCGGCGGAGGCCCCGTAGGGGACGGCACCGGCACAAAGGCGGCGGAAGGTAGCGGAGCAGTGTATTGGGGTCCGGCCGGGGGCGTCGCCGTCCAATCCGCAAAAGGAGCCCCGGTCGCAGGGACCGGAATCGCCGGTTGAGGAGCCGGCGCCTCGCGTTGCGCTTTAAGCGCGCTGCGAAATTCTTCCGCCGTCTGGAAGCGCTGCTCGGGGAGCTTCGCCATAGCCCGCAGAACGATGGCATTCAACTGCTGTGAAATCGACGGATCGAGTTCCACGGGCGGTGTCGGCGCCTCGTTCATGTGCGCGTTCAGAACGCTGTACGATGTGTCTGCCTGGAAGGGCTTGCGCCCGGTCAGCATTTCATACAGTGTCACGCCAAAGGAATACAGGTCCGAGCGAGCGTCCACCGTTCCGCCGCGCACCTGCTCGGGAGACATGTAATAGACGGAGCCCATGGTCGTTCCGGGACGCGTGAGCTGCATGTCGTCGGTCGACTTCGCGATGCCGAAATCCATCAGCTTTACCACCCCGTGGGTGGTGATCATAATGTTGGCCGGCTTGATGTCGCGATGAGTCACCCCCCGACCGTGCGCGTAACTCAGGGCCGCCAGCACCTGGGTGGCGTAGTCCAGTATGTGATCGACGGGGAGCCGGGTCTGGGCGGCGAGTTTCTCGAGCGTGGTGCCCTCGACATACTCCATCACCATCACGAATTGGTTGTTGTGCTGAAAGGCGGTTCGCAGTTGTGCGATCCCCGGATGTTCCAGCCCGGCCAGGGTGCGGATCTCGGCCATGAATCGCGCCGCCAGGTCGAGATCGGAAGCGAAGTCGGGCAGCAGGATCTTCATCGCCTCTTCGCGATTCGAGATCACGTTGCGCACCTTGTAAACTCGGCCCATGCCGCCCACGCCGAGGGGCGCCAGGACTTCATAGTCGCCGACGCGCTGACCGGTGTCTGCCATAGGGTCCTCCTGAAAATGAGTGGCCTGCAGGGTGAGAAGCGAGCCGTGCCGCCGGAACGACCCGAGTCTACGCTCTTCCGGTGAGAATCGCCCGTGGAAAATCGCACCAGCGGCCGCTTGCCTCAGTACATCTGCAATAGGTCTGGCTCTTGGGCAATGCCGCAATCATAGTGCGGATGGGGACGGGCGCGTTGCACATCCGAATTCGGCTAAGATTGCGCGCCTACCCCGTTCCTCTGGCGGATCGCGTCATCTTCCCAGGAATTTCTCAAGCCTGGCGATTTCAACGCCGGCACCATTCATGTAGGCATTGGCGGCGGAAAGGTCTTCGGAGCTGAGAGCGGTGTGCGCCTGGGAAAGGAACTGCCGGGCGCGATTCATGGCTTCAAGAATGTCGCCGCGAATCACCAGGCCCTGAGCCTGCTGCTGGCTGCGAAACTGCTGCACTGCTGAAAAGGCGGAACTGGCCCGGGCATCGAGTCTCGCCCAGCGTTCCTGAGCATCGCGTACCTCGCCCGACGGCGCCGGAGGAACCACCGGGGGTGCAGGCGCGGCAGAGAGGCTCGACGTGACGGACGCAGTTCCGTGCGCCGAACTCTTGCCTTTCTTTGCTTTGCTACTTGAAGCACCCAAAGCGGATTCGTGAGCCGGAGAGGGCAAATCATCTGTCCGGGTACTCTCCGCCTGCGGTGCAGCGGGTTGGGATGTGGCGGGCGCCGCTGATGACGAAGCCTGCATGTCGACCGGGTGGACCGCAGGCTGGTGGCCAGTGTGCATACCGAGAATACGGGGCAACAGTGCAGCCACCGTAACCAACGCCAGGATCGCGACAGGGGCGCCGATGCGGATCCAGATGCTTCGAGGCGTTTTGGCTGACGTTGTGGATGGATGCAGGGCAGCCTTGATCTGTAGATCGGGCGTCGGCTCAGGTTGGGGCTCGGGCGGGCAAACCGGAGTTGGAGGAAGTTTGCGTGGCGGCGTGATGGCATCGCGAAACTCTTCCGCGGTCTGAAAGCGATCCTCAGGGAGCTTGGCCATCGCGCGCAAGACGACATCATTCAATTCCTGTGAGATGGCAGGATTGACTTCAAGCGGCGAAGTGGGAATCTCGTGCAGGTGCGCATTCAAGAGGCTGTAGGATGAATCGGCCACAAAAGGCTTGCGGCCAGTCAGCAGTTCGTACAGCATCACGCCGAAGGAATATATGTCCGACCGGCCGTCGATGTCGACGCCGCGTACTTGCTCGGGAGACATGTAGTAAGCCGAGCCAAGGGTTGTACCGGGGCGCGTGAGCTGAACATCATTGGCCGACTTGGCAATGCCGAAATCCATCAGCTTCACCAATCCGTGCGCAGTGATCATGATGTTGGCCGGCTTGATGTCGCGATGGGTCACGCCACGGCGGTGCGCATACCCGAGGGCGGCCAGTATCTGGTTGGAATAGTCGAGGATCCGGTGAAGCGGGATTCTGGACTGAGTGGCGAGTTTCTCGAGGGTGGCGCCCTCCACGAACTCCATCACCATCACGAACTGGTTCTGGGATCGAAATGCGGTTCGCAGTTGGGTGATGCCGGGGTGCTCCAGCGTCGCCAGGGTGCGAATCTCCGCCATGAAGCGGGCTGCCAGTTCGGGATCAGACGCGAAATCGGGAAGCAGGATCTTCATCGCTTCTTCGCGATTGGAGATCACGTTGCGGACTTTGTAGACGCGGCCCATGCCGCCGGCGCCGAGCGCCGCCAGGATCTCATAGTCGCCGACGCGTTCACCTGTCTCTGGCATCGGACCTCCGCGCCGCGGGCCATCATTAACCGGAACCCCGAACCGTGTCCCGGAATGCCCAGAGTTTACGCCCATCAGAGTGAATCGCCCATAGAGATCTCGTTTGAGAGATGAGTGTCCAAGGCCTTGGAGCGGGCCGGAGAAACTGGACGCGTTCAGAGAATCTTTCTTGTCAAAGGTGGACAAACGATGATGAATACCTCGATTTCCCTGCTACAGAACACAGGTCGTCCTCCGCAATGGGGACAATGGCTTGCGCAACAAAAACCAGTGCACTTAACACGGAGAGTCGTTTCATCGCTATTGGTGCCGCTTCTCTGGATTTCGGTCTCGCCCCAAGGCCTCATGGCGCAATCTGCAGCTCCAGCACAGACGCAGTCGCCGGGTCTGCCCCCCGATCATTCGATCCACGACGGTACACCGGTCAAGCTGCGGTTGGCCGAGAACGTGAGTTCAGCCGAAGCCAGGGCCGGCCAGGAAGTCCCTTTCGAGTGCGTGGACGAGCTTCAGGTGGATGGTGTCACGGTGCTGGCCAAGGGAGCTGCCGCCATGGGTACGATTACCGAGGCAGAGCCCAAAAGAACCATGGGACGTGCGGGCAAACTGAACATGACCATCAATTACGCGCGCCTGAAGGATAACGAAAAGGTGGCGATCCGCGCAGTAAAGGAAGGCAAGGGCGGCTCTCACACGGCCGCAATGACGGGGGCGATGGTCGCAACGTCGCTGATCATCTGGCCTGCGGCCCCGTTCTTCCTCTTCATCAAGGGTAAGGACGTCACGATTCCGCAGGGAACGGAGATCACGGCATTCGTGGACGGCGACATGCACCTGGACATGTCGAAATTTGGCGTAGCGCCTGTGGCCCCCTCTCCAGCTTCATCCAATACGTTGCTCGCGTCGAACGGGTCGCAGGTTTCCCTCTCCATTGATTCAACGCCGCCCGGCGCGGAGATTGACGTTGACGAAAATTTTGTCGGGAGCACCCCGTCCACGGTCCCGGTGCCCTTCGGGAGCCACCAGATCACGGTAAAGAAGAAGGGATTCATCGCCTGGACCCGCAAGATGAACGTGACCGGCGGCAATGTCTATCTCAACGCGGAACTGGAACGCGTGTCCGACAAGTAATCAACGCTGTTTCTCATCGCATCCCAGGCGGCCGGACGATTGTCACGGAACGTGCGCTTGAGCCCGGATTTAGTGCATGCCCGTCAGTTTAATAAACGGACAAGCCGGGAATGTTACGGTTATTCCTGACGGTCGCATTGACCGGAGGGAATGAAAAAGCGCACGCGCAGAACGCTCGTGGTTGTGGCAGCCGTGCTGGTCCTGCTGGCCGTGGCTATATTTCTGCGCTCCAAAGCCCCGCCGGAAGCCGCTCGCCTATTGCCCGAGTCGGACGGCATCGTCTACCTGAACCTGAGGCCGGTTCGCACCTTCTTCAAGGCCAACCTCAAGCCACCGCACCGGGTGCCGGAGTACGAGCAGTTCGTCGAAGCTACCGGCGTCGACTGGGAACGCGACCTCGACCAGACTGCCATCGCTCTCCACCGTATGCCGGAGCCGAACGGGCCGAACGGTCCTGTGGCCTACACCATGGTCCTGGTGGGCAAGCTGACGGGCGCCAGGTTGAATCAATGGCTTGACTCGCACGCGGTTTCGCGCGAGAGCTACGCCGGCCACACCATTTACAACGTGCCTTCGGAGAACCGCACGGTCCGGGTCACCCAGGTGGGCTACGACATGATAGCCGTGTCGAATTTTCCGACTCCGGAGAAGATCCACTCCATCCTCGATCGCCATCGCACCGCAGCTTTGCCCTTTGCCGGTTCAACCCTGCTGTCGCAGCACTTTCATGATGTGCCGCTCCTGTCGCTGGCGTGGGGTGTGGGAGAAATCGGCCTCCCTTTCAACGAAAGCGGCGCGATCCAGATTTTCGGGTTTCGATTGCCCCTCCAGGCCGACTCCACTATTGTGGCCAGCCTGAGCCCGGAACTGAGCCTGGCCGGCGTGTTGCGGTTGCGCGTGGAGGAGATCGCTCCCACCGACGATGCGGCTGCCAGCCAGGCCGCGTCGCTGGCCGCACTGCTCACCCTGGCCGGCGGGTTCACCCAGCCGCTTTCCGACAATGCAGCCAACAACGGGCTGAAGCAGATGCTGAAAACAGCCGAAGTCAATCGCAAGCGCAACCGGGTTCTCGTCACCGCCACCGTGCCGGTTTCCATGTTCACGAGCCTGGATTCGAGCCAGAATTCCGGGGCGCCGACTGAACCTCCTCCCGCTTCCAATGCATCGAAATAGGCATGGCGGGAGTGCCGGTTCCCCTGTACTTTCCATAGTTTGCGCTCACTTCAACCCGGCTGAAAATCACTTCCTGTCCCCGCGAGGTCCCATGCATCGTTTTCTGAAAGCTTTCGTCCTGTCCGTTGTGCTCTTTTCAGTAATGGCCGCGCTGGCGGCCGATAGCAAGGCCCCCGTGCTTACCGGCCAGGCCGCCTTTACCGATGCAGCCCATGAGTCGCCCGGGGTGCGCCGCCACTTGACCGTGGCCGATCTTCCTGCGCCCGCGCCCGATCAGTCGGTCGACAACGGCCCCTCGGTCGTTCCGCGCCCCGCGAATGCCTGGCCGCAGGCGCCCAAGGGCTTCAAAGTGGACCTGTATGCCACCGGGCTCGACAACCCCCGCCTGCTGCGGACCGCTCCCAATGGCGACATCTTCCTGGCCGAGAGCGAGACGGGCAAGATCCGGGTGTTTCGCGGGGTGGGCGCCGACGGCAAGCCTCAACAAACCTCGGTGTTCGCCGATGGGCTGCACCAGCCGTTCGGAATCGCTTTCTATCCCATAGGTCCGGATCCAAAGTACATCTATATTGGCGACACTGACCAGATCGTCCGCTTTCCCTACAAGAACGGCGACATGAAGGCCACGGGCAAGATGGAGAACCTCACCGAGTTGCCGGGTGGCGGGCGGCTGCGCGGCGGCGGCCACTGGACCCGCGACCTGATCTTTTCGAAAGACGGGACGCGGCTGTTCGCGTCAGTGGGATCGCACTCTAACGTGGACGACTCCGACACCCATCCCGAGGAGTTTCACCGCGCGGATGTGCTTGAGTTCCAGCCCACCGGCAAGTTCGTGAAGGTGTATGCGTACGGGTTGCGCAACTGCGTGGGTGAGGCCATCAACCCCATCACCGGCGAACTGTGGTGCTCCACCAACGAGCGGGATGCGCTGGGAAACAACCTCGTTCCCGACTACGTGACCCATGTGCAGGAGGGCGGTTTCTATGGCTGGCCATGGTATTTCATGGGCACGAACGGCGGAGTCCAAGACCCGCGCCACAAGGGGAAACACCCCGAACTGCAATCCAAGGTGATCACTCCCGACATTCTCGTCAACCCGCACTTCGCGTCGCTCGAGATGTTGTTCTACGGCGGTTCGCAGTTTCCCGAGGAATTCAAGGGCGACGGGTTTGCCTGCGAACACGGGTCTTGGAACCGGGCCCAGAGGTCGGGCTATGAAGTGATACGCCTGCCCATGAAGGACGGGCACGCTACCGGAGAGTATGAAGACTTTCTCACCGGCTTCACGATCGGCGACGGCAACGTGTGGGGGCGCCCGGTGGGCGTTACAGAAGCGAAGGATGGCTCGCTGTTCGTGTCAGACGACGGCTCGAAGTCGATCTGGCACGTAAGCTACGTCGGGAAGTAGACGAACAGACAGGGTGCCCAGGTAAAGAGAGGAACACACAGGGTGCCCGGGTAAATAACTGGGTGCCCCAGGTCTCGATTTTGAGACCTGGGATCACACCAACCTCGGTCACCTTATTTCGCCTTCAGCCCCAGGGCCTCCACTACCAGCGGATCCACCTTGGCCGCCTGGCCATCCTGCTTGAAAACCACCCCGAAACCGCCCCGATAATCCCACATCGTCCAGCCGATGTTGTCGGCTTCGAGCGCCGTGCGCACGTCGTGAATCCAGTTCATGCGCGAGGCTGGATCCGTGACTCGGCGATAGGCCCCGAATTCATTGCAGATCAACGGAACGTTATACGCCTTCCCCCATGCTGCCGCGGCATCGATCTGAAGCCGGATGCGGTGCGCGTCCCAGTGGTCGAGCCAGTAGTGCTCGAACGCATAGCGATTGGCCGCGTCGGGGACCTGCTTGATCAGGTCATCCATCGAGCTTTCTGTGGCGGGGTACGGGATGCCGTGGGTGTAGATCCACCATGGCTGTCCCCAACCCGCTCCCTGGTGGGTGAATTCGTGCGGCTCGTAGAAATGGAAGTTGTAGATCACGTTGCCGTCGGGAAGCGGCTGCTGGGTGAGAAGGTCGGCGATCCCGGACCAGTTCGGCCCGGTGGCAATGATGGTGTTCTTCGGCGCCACTTCGCGGATGGCCGCCGCGGCGGCAGCCTGAATGCCGGACCAGCGATAGGGATCGCTGACCTCAGGCTCGTTCATGATCTCGAAAAAGATTTTCTCCTGGTCTCGGTTTGCGTAATGGGCGGCAAGACGACGCCACAGCATCGTGAACCGCTCCACGCCCTCGTTGCCGGTCTTGACCTTCTGCTTGTAGTCCTCTTCCGGATGAATATCGATTTCCACCGCCAGCCCGTTGGACAGCATGGCGTCGACCGCACGATCGAGCCGGCCCAGAAAGTCGGCATTGAAGCCCTCCTGGTTGCGCGGAGACCGCTCCAGGGGCACGGGGTCGATGCTGAGCCGGACATTGTCGAAGCCAAGTTTGG
This sequence comes from Terriglobales bacterium, assembly GCA_963788475.1. Lineage (GTDB taxonomy): Bacteria > Acidobacteriota > Terriglobia > Terriglobales > Acidobacteriaceae > Telmatobacter. The sequence continues at coordinate 677,449 of CAWBGO010000015.1, read as the reverse complement.
CCATGAGAGCAATGTCGGCCGCATCGGTGTAGCGATCGGTACGGGCTGCCGAGTAGTCGCTGGCCGATTGGGCGAACCATTCCGAAGCGTTGATGCCGTGGCGCAAATGGCCTGCCCGCGCGAAAGCGGTTTGTTGATCAGCGGGGCGATCCTGGGCCAGAACCGGAATGGAAAGCAGGACAACGAAGGCAAGGCAGCGCATGAGGCGCATGTTGGAACTCCAGATGTCGTTGTGAGTCGTCGGGTTAACGATACTCCAGTCCCCCGCTCCGCTCCACCGTTCCGTAGTCAGCCCGGGTTTTTCACGCCTGCGGGTCGAATGTCGTTGTCGCTTGCTCTTTCCCGGTTTCGTTTGGACCATGCGGATCGCGCCCGGCGAAAATAGGCCTCATGTAACAGAAAATGCTGTTACATCCGGAAATGTGCCTCGTAAAGCCTCTGAATTCAACGCGCAATTTTCAGGAAGCGAAAGAAAAGTGAATCTACATAGGGGTAGGGTGGGGGGGTGCCTTTTTAGGCGAACAAAGGGGGAATTTAAGCCCGACAAGGGACGATTGCGAACATAGGCGTTGCTGGCACCGCGAGGGACATTTGGCTATCTCCAAATCCAGTTTGCGGTACCGGACGTTAATTCTCTGCACAGCCCAGGAAAGATGCTCGTCCGAGCTGAATCGAGATAGTGCGGACCGTCAAGAATTCACACTGGGACGGCGTTTGTGGAGGCGGCGTTCGATCACTGCGGCGACTTCCGCTCGCCATGACAGGGACGTTCTGGGTTCGTGGTCTCCCACCCTTTCCGCAGAAACAAGCGGAAAGGATGGGGCACGGAGGTTCGCTGAGGAGTGGATTGCTCAGTTCGCGCGCAGGGCCACCAGCGGGCTGATGCGGGAAGCACGACGAGCGGGAAGATAGCCGGAAACGGCGGCCACTGCCACCAGCAGCAACGCCATCACCACATAGGTGGCGACATCCCACGCCGAGGTCGCGAAGAGCAGCGACGCGATGAGCCGGGCCACGATGAGTGATGCCGCGCAGCCGAGCCCCACGCCGATCAGGGCCAGCCGCAGCGTTCCTTTCAACACGTCAGCCTGCACACGGCCGGCGCTCGAACCCAGGGCCATGCGGATGCCGATCTCCTGTGTCTGCCGCGTCACCGAGTACGAAATCACGCCGTAAATGCCGAGCCCCGCCAGCAATAGCCCGAGCGTGGCAAACGCGGCTACCAGCAGCATGAAGAACCGCCGCGGCGAGTTGGCATGATCCACCAACATCTGGATGGGCCTGAACTCCGCGGCCGTCTGCTTCGGATTTATTTCGCGCAGGACACTCATGACGCTGTTTGCCATCTGCGCAGGCGGAAGGGCGGTACGCACCACAAGCTGCGTTGTCCCGGCAGACGTCTGGGTTCCGGGATAGTAAATCTGCCATCCGTTCTCGCCTTCCACGCTCTCCGCGTGGACGTCCTCGGCAACGCCGATCACCAGCTTACCCGGATCCTTGTCGCCATCTACAAGCACCTGCCCCACCGGGTCGTTATTCGGCCAGTGCGCGTAAGACGCCAGGAATTTCCCATAAGCCTCGTCGATCACCACTACGTTCTGCGTGCCCGTCTTGTCGCTCCAGTTGAAGTCGCGCCCGCGCAGCCTGGTTCCCATGGCGCGCATATAGCCGGGCGACACCACATAGACAAGCGGACCCGACACATGTAAATTCTTCGGCCGCTCCACACCTTTGGGAAACGGCAGTCCCCACGATCGGTTTCCGGCCAGGGGAAGAAAGTCCGTGGTTCCCGCGGCCTGCACGCCGGGGAGCGCACTTATGCGCTGGATCAGGGGCTGAAGGTAGGCGGCCCTGTGCGCCAGGATCAGATTCGCTGAAGCCTCTGAATTTCCGTCTCCGTCCGCCGGATTGTCCTCGTAGTCGACGGTCACCGCCGCGGAGCGCTGCGGCTGGAATCCCAGATCGACATCGAGCACCTTGAGGAAGCTGCGCAGCAACAGGCCGGCTCCGATCAACAGTGTGCAGGCCAGCGCGACCTCGGTGACAACCAGCACCGCGCGCAGTCGCTCGTGGCGCCGCCCTGAGCCCACGCCCATGCCCGATTCCTTCAGTCCTTCCTGGAGGTTCCCGCTTGCCATGCGCAGCCCCGGGAGCAGGCCGAAGAGCATCGCCGCCGCTACCGCAAGGATCACCGTCCATCCCACGGCGGAACTGTCGAAGCGCAACAACCCTAACAGCGGCAGCGCGATGGATCCCTGGTGCGCCAGCCACTTGACGAGTGCAAAGGCGAGACCCAGCCCCAGTACCGCTCCTCCGGCCGACAGGATCAGGCTCTCGGTGAGCAGTTGGCGGACGATCCGGCCGCGAGTGGCGCCCAGCGCTCCGCGCATGGCGAACTCCTTGCTGCGCGCCGACGCGCGTGCCAGGAGCAGGTTGGACAGGTTCACGCAGGCAATCAGCAGGATGGCGCCAACCGCCGACCACAACACCACCAGTGAACGCCGCAACCTGCCGCTGACGTAATCCTTCAGCGGGACGGGAACGACCGCACCTATGTAGTCCTTACCGCAGCCGTTCGGATAGCGGTTATTCCAGCACATGTATTTCTCGGCCGACTTGGCGTCACCGACCGCCTGGCCAAGGGTCACGCCGGGTTTGAGCCGTCCGATCATGGTGATGATGTTTCCCCAGTCCCGAGGCGGTCCATAGAGATCGAGTGGGGTGATGGCGTCGATCTTGGCGCCGGGCGAGAACACCGCTCCGAAATCGAAGGTCCGCGGCAGGACGCCGATGATGGTGGTCTGGTGTCCGTTCAGATCGATTGTCTTGCCCACGATGGCCGGATCGGCATTGAACTGCCGCCGCCACCACGCATCGCTCAAGAGCACGACGGGCGCCGCGCCGTGGCGGCCGTCCTCGGCCCTGAATGCGCGGCCCATGGCAGGCTGCACCCCGAGCACCTGGAAGAAGTTCGCGATGACGTCGATCCCGGTCGCTGGAATCGGCACGCCGCCGCTGCGGGCCAGCTTCAGATTATCGGGACTGGAGAAGGCGAAGTATCCAGTCACGTCCTGGAATGAACGCGTATTCACGCGAAACTCGTCGTAGGCATCGGTCGAATACGTAGCGCAGGACAGACCGCACTTGGCCGGCGGCGGGGCGATCCAGACCAGTTGCTGCGGATTGGGAAAGGGCAGCGGTCGCAGCAGCAGCGTATTCACCACGCTGAACACTGCGATGTTGGCGCCGATGGCGAGGGCGAGAATGAGGATCGCAACAGATGTGAAGCCGCGGTCGCGGCCCAGCGTACGCAGCGTGTAACGAATGTCCTGGCCGAGAATGTCGAGCGTCATAAGTCCCCGTACCTCCCGATGTCTTTCCCTCGCTTGTTGTATGCCGCCGATGCTGACGAGCGCCACGCGCCGCGCCTCGGCAGGCGACAGGCCGCGGGCCAGGTTGTCCTCGATCGCCATCTCGAGGTGTGCGGCCAGCTCCGCGTCAAGATCCGCATCCAGCCGGGGCTTGCCGATGAATGCCGATAAGCGCCGCGCGGAGCGCAAGATCCGGCTCACGCAGGTTCCTCGCCGGTGCCCTCGCCCATGGTCAGCACGCGATCCATCACCGTGGTGAGGCGTTGCCAATAGCGTGCGTCCTTCGCCAACTGACGGCGGCCGGCAGCGGTGATTGAATAGAATTTTGCCTTCCGGTTGTTGTCCGAAGTACCCCAGTTCGAGACGATCCAGCCGTGCTGCTCGGTGCGAACCAGCGACGCATAAATCGTGCCCTGGTTCAGGAGCACTTCATTGCCGCTGGCCTGCTCGATACGGCGGGCGATGCCATACCCGTGCATGGTCCCCATCGCTGCCAGCGTCTGAAGAACCATCAGGTCGAGCGTGCCCTGCAGAAGGTCGAGTTTTGCGGGCTCCATTGCGTCTCCCCTGTGGCGTCACCACATAAGATAGCAAATGGACCTGTGTTATCGCCACAGGAAAATGCCGAGGCCGGTCCTTCGGTAATCGACGTTGATGTGCGAGCCGGAAATCCAGGACCGGAAACCTGTCTACGTAAGCGCCCGATCGAGGTGGACATATCCGCCATCCACGATCAGGTGTTGCCCGGTGGTGTGGCCGGACTGCGCAGGCGAAAGAAGAAAAACCGTGGCCGCCGCAATCTCCGCAGCCAGGGTCATTCTCCTGCCGAGCGGAATCTTGTCCGTGATCTGTTTGAGCCGGTCTTCGGGATCTCCCAGCGAGTCGAGCCAGCGACGGTACAGAGGCGTCATCACCTCTGCGGGCAGTACGGCGTTCACACGGATGTTGTAGGGAAGCAATTCCGCAGCCCATTCGCGAGTGAGCGCCAGTTGCGCGCCCTTCGAAGCGGCGTAACCCGAAGTGCCGCCCTGCCCGGTGAGCGCAACCTTGGAACTGATGTTGACGATCGCCCCCTGGGAATGTTTGAGAGCCGGCAATGCATAGTGGGCGAGCGCGTAGCAGTGGATGAGATTCTTCTCCAGGCTTTGGACGAATTTCTCCACGCTCCCTGATTCCAGGCCTGCGCCATCGTTGACTCCGGCGTTATTCACCAGTCCGTAGATGGACCCGAAGCGCTCTTCCACCTCCGCGATGGCCTCTTTGCAGCGCGCCGTGTCTTCGAGGTGGGCCTCGATCAGTTCGCAGCGTTGTCCGGTCGACTCCATCTCGGCCATGAACTCGCGCACGTTCTCCGATCGGCGGCCCAGCACCACTACTCGTGCATCCTCCGCGAGGCAGGCGCGCGTGATGCCGGCTCCGATTCCAGCACCGCCGCCGGTAACGATGATGACTTTGTCTTTCAGTCCCAGATCCATGCAGCTTTCCTCGTCGTCGAACCTGCTTTGGTTTTGCGGCGGTGGCTAGCTTAGCCCTGCCATGACCAGCATGCGCGGTTCGGTCATCTCCTGGATCGCGGAGCGGATCCCTTCACGCCCCAGGCCCGAATCCTTCACGCCGCCGTAGGGCATCGGGTCGAGCCGCCAGCTTGGCGTATCGCCGACGATCAGGCCGCCGACCTCCAATTCGCGAAAAGCGGTGAGAATGCGCCCGGCATCGCGGGTCAGGAGTCCTGCCTGTAGTCCGTATTTCGAGTGATTCACTTCGGCCAGCGCTTCTTCGAAATCATCGTAGGGTTCAATGACCATGACCGGCCCGAACACTTCCTCGTCGCGCACCTTCATGCCGGGCTTGGTACCGGTGAGAATCATAGGCGTGATCACGGAGTCGCGGCGTTCCCCGCCAGCCACGAGCTTGGCGCCGCTATCCACCGCTTCCTTCACCCAGGCCTCCACGCGCTCGGCTTCGGCGGCGCGAATCATCGGCCCCACGTCGGTCGCTTCGTCCGATGGATTGCCGCTCACCAGCCTGGCCGCGACTTCCACGACCTTCCAGAGAAAAGTCTGGAAGATGGTGCGCTCCACGTATACCCGCTGCACGCTCACGCACGATTGACCGGCGTACCCGAAGGCCGCGTGCGCGGTGCGAACCGCGGCGTCGTCAAGATCCGGCCAGTCGCCATGCACGATCATTCCGGAGTTGCCACCCAGTTCCAACAGCACGCGCTTGCGGCCGGAGTGGGCTTTCAAGTCCCATCCCACCTTGGCGGATCCGGTGAAACTCACCAGCTTGATGCGGTCTTCTTTCTCGGCCAGCCACGCGGTGTCGGAGTTGGAAAGCGGCAGCACCGCCAGAGCCTCCTGGGGCCAGCCGGTCTTCAAAATCACCTCGCCCAGCGCCAGGGCGGTAAACGGCGTCTGCGGCGCCGGCTTGAGAATGAACGGACACCCGGCGGCCATGGCGGGCGCAACCTTGTGCGCCACCAGGTTTAGGGGAAAGTTGAATGGAGTGATAGCCAGAATCGGACCGACCGGAAACCGCTGCACCAGGCCCCAGCGGCCCTCGTTGCCTTCGGTCAGGTCCAGCGGAATGGTCTCGCCGCCCAGCCGCGACACTTCCTCAGCCGCGGTCTTGAAAGTGAGCACCGCGCGGTCGACCTCCACTCGCGCCAGCCGCACCGGCTTGCCGGCCTCGGCCACGATCAGTTGCGCGAAACGCTCCTTTTGCTCGATCAGCGCGGCGGTCACATCCTCGAGGATCTCGCGGCGTTTCCAGCGCGGCAGGGCGCGGGTGCGGCGCATGCTGGCCGTGGCGTGGTTGACTGCCTGGCGCGCGTCGGCTCGAGTGGCCACGGTAACTCGCCCCACCAGCCCCTGGTCCCAGGGCGAGCGCACCTCCAGCGCTTCTCCTTCGCTCCATTCCTTGCCGCACAGCAGAAATCCCGTTTGCGTCCCCGGCCGCATCTTCATGAGTCTCGTACTCCTCTGATTGCCTACGCTCTTGATGGTACAAGGGCGGGGTCGCCGCGAGATAAGGCCTCTTCCAGACCCTCCCAGGGCCGCGCCCGACGTTCCCCGGATATTTCCATCCGTTCGACGGGCGACGTATGAGCGAGTAGACTCAAATCAGGCCGAGGCGCATGATGCATTACTGGTTTAACACGGGACGGCCGGACTGGATCAGTTTCGCGCGCCCTGGTCGCGGGTTTCAAAGCATGGGCCGCCTCCTGCTGGTTCTGGCATCTGTAGTGTTGATCGCTCTTCCCTTCACTCAGCAGGTGTGGACCTGGGATCGCTTCCTTCACGGCGGTCAGGACTTTGAAACCACCGTGTTGCTGATCCTTATCTCGCTATGCCTGGTGCTGGTGATGGCTCGAGGTTGCCGGCAGGGCATCAAGCTGCTCCTCACGTTGCGGTCACAATTGCTGGTGCGGCGCTGTTCGGAGATTCTACAGCCGTTGCGGACTTCGACCACCTGCGTCAATCGGAGCGATGGTCCCCCTATCGCCACATACAACCTTCCCCTTCAGATTTGATCGTCGTCTTTTCTTCGTTGAAAGCTGAAAGTCCCCGTCGGCGCCATTCCACGCTCCTATTTGACAGCTGTCAGGTTCGTCCGTTTGGTCGGAGAGGTCATGAAGACTACTGAGGTGTTACATGCGTGGGCTCGCATTCTGAGCGGTCGCGCGCCTTCGCTATCCATCGAAATCACGAAAGAATGTCCCCTGCGCTGTCCCGGGTGCTACGCGTTCGATGCGGCGCACCTGGGCGGTACAACCCAACTGCGCGAACTCAGCGACTTCAAGGGCGACGAGTTGGTGAGTCGATTTCTCGCAGTGGTGGACGAGCACAAACCGCTGCACGTGTCGATCGTGGGAGGCGATCCGATGGTTCGCTATCGCGAACTCGACGCCTTGCTGCCGCAGCTCGAGAGCCGCGGCGTCCACACGCAGTTGGTCACGAGCGCTTTTCGTCCCATTCCCGGCGCCTGGATGAAGTTGAAGAAACTGAACTTTGTCATCTCAGTCGACGGCCTTCAGCCCGAACACGATGTCCGCCGCAAACCCGCCACCTATGACCGCATTCTCGCCAATATCAAAGAGCGTGCTGGTTACCATTCACTGCACCATCACTGCGCAGATTGCGGATCGTCCCGGCTACCTCGATGAGTTTCTTCAATTCTGGACAAGCCGTCCGGAGGTCAACAAGGTCTGGTTCAGCATTTTCACTCCGCAGCGGGGAGCTACTGATCCGGAGATCCTGAACTCCGCGCAAAGGGCTACCGTCATTGCTGAACTGCTTCAGTTGCGCCGGAAATACCCCCGCCTCGACATGCACGAGTCGCTCATAAAGGAAATCCAGACTCCACCCCAGAGCCCGGCCGAGTGCATCTTTGCGCGGACCACCAAAATCATTTCCGCGGATCTGAAGACTGTGATTTCTCCCTGCCAGTTCGGCGGAGATCCGGACTGCAGCCAATGCGGCTGTATCGCATCCATGGGCCTGGCAGCCGTCGGTCACCATCGCGTCGCGGGGCCGGTCACCGCCGGCGGTCTCTTCTTTCTTTCAGACCGAATCGGCAAGCAATGGAAGCGGGTCAGCAAGCCGTTTGGGCGGCAGTCCGGAATTCCGATCGCACCGGGTCCCTTCAAAATCGTCAAATCGTAGCAAGTGTGTCGAAGGCGCTCGAAAAATGCATGAGTTTTCGACTAATGCTGGGAAGCTCGCTGAATGGCCGCTTCAAGCTCGGGCTGCGAAACTGCGCCTTCCCAGTAGTTCTTGACCTTACCGTCCCTACCAATGAGGACAACGGCTGGAATACCAGGCACCTTGTAGAGGTCAGACACAACGAAGTCCGCATCAGTTAGCGTCGGCAGTGTCCGTTGATGCTGAAGAAGCCACTTTTTGTCTCTGTCCGGCTGGTCGAAGGAGACACCCCATACGATTAGATCGGCCTTGTGTGATTCGCCCAGGGCTTCAATCATGGGCATTTCGCGGATGCAGGGGCCGCAGGAACTCGACCAGAAATCGAGTAAGACGACCTTACCGCGCATAGAGGCGAGCGCAACGCTATTGCCGTTCAGGTCGGACAGCTTGAAATCGGGCGCGGGCTGGTCGATCCATTCCTTATGAATTTGCACAGCCGGTAGATCCTTCATATCGATGAGCCATTGCGGGGCGGGACGGTTGAACTGCGCCGTGTCGAATGTGATTGTCCACGGCGCTGGAGGATCGCTCATGTGGCGCCCGGTGGCGTAGAACATGACTTTTTTGAGAACAAGGTGCCTGTCGGAACAAATCGAATAAGTGACCGGCGCGGGTTTCGGAGTGTCCGTCTGCGACGCGTATTGGACCTGGAGCACCCGGCAGGCGGATGGCGTGCCATTCAAGGGCAGCGTTTCTGTCCCACTCTCACTAACCGACTCGACATTCTCCGCGATTTTGTCCCAAAATCCAGTCACTGCAAATGGAATCCCAAAAGATGTTGGCTTCTCATCCGAACCACCCAGCACATTCACGTATTGCTGTTTGCCGCCAACCCTGCCGGCAAGATGGGCGGGAGGCCGGGGACTGTCGAAAGGGAGAAGGAGCCGCCGCAATGATCACATCGAAGGTGACCTGCCACGAGGATCCGGACGGCTGCACAGAACCCTTTCCTTTGATCTCGTATCCATCGGGACTCTTGTAGGTGTCTTGATGCCAACCGAAGAAGTTCTTGTGGCGTCTGCGCCCAGGCGCATGAGGCTATTGCCAGAAGCAAGACTGTTGGCTTGAACATGCGGAAGTTACCCCTTGATCACATACCGAAAACGCGCATCCTCGCCGTACCACATGATGTAGTTTGTGCCCCACGCATTGTTAAACAGGCAGGAGTGAATTCCGCGGCTGAGGTCGGGCTGTTCGTTCGAAAACAGCAGCGGCGTCCTCTCGCCCAGCGCCACCACCGGGGCGTCCAGCGTCTCGACGGCAAAGTGATGTGGACCTTCTCTGTATTCAAATCCCTTCGTGAGCGCGTGCATATGCCGATTGCCGGAGGCCACCACGTCGAATGGCGACACAGCTTCGTTTGACTTGTCCAGGCTCCAGCCCTTCTGATCCGCGGCCTGGGGATTGAAGGTCAGCCACAGCGCCTCGGGCAGCCGGGTTGGCGGCTTTCCAAACCAGGACACCGCGATGTGAATCGATGGCTCCGCCGTTGGCAGCAACAATTCAACAAACACTTTCCGCGGGAACGAAGCACGCCCCGACTGAAATGCGTCCTGGTCCTCGAATTTCGGCTGGATCAGGATTCGGTGCGCATCGGCGGTCTGGTCAACGGTGATGGCCGCCGATCCCGGCAGCCACGTACGGCTTGCGGCTCCGAATCGCTCGATGTTGGGCTTGCCGAAATCCTTGAACGCCCAGTCCGCCGTGGTGGTGAGATAGCTCTTGATGAAGACATCGTAGTCGGCGCTCGAAAGTGTCTGATAGGCCACGAGCGCAATGGGATTCTTCTCACCTGCCCATTCGTGCCCTGTCGCCTTGTTGCTGCAGCCGCGTGATCGCGCCGGTTTTTTGGTCGAATCCCAAAACGAAATGCGCTGTCTCGATCGCTTCTCCGGCCGGCAACGGACGGCCGCCGCTCGGCGGCTCGGCGGGTTTAAGACTTTCAATCGCTTTCTGCGCCTCGACCCGCAGCGGCTCCGGCAACGCGGCAACCGCGTCCAGCAGATCCTGGCGCTTCTCGTGCCAGCTGAATTGCACCACCTTGTAATTCTTTGTATCGAGCATTCGCTCGAGATCGGCCGGCTTGTAGTTATCGAAGTCCAGCCAGGTCTTGGTGTCGGTGCCCCAGGTGTGTTCGGGTTCCAGCAACAGGCGGCCGAGCAGCGCTACATCGGTCGAGTCGCCAACTTTGAACTTGCCGTTCTCGATCCAACGCTCGCGCAGCCGTGCTACCTCGCGGTATCGAGCAACCTTAAGCGGGTCGCTGGCCACGCCGTAGATCCACGTATCGCCGATCTCTTCCGTGACCACTGGCAGCGCGTCGCGATGCGGAGCCAGAGCCTTGGCCATGTCCGACAGATTGCACGCGATGATTTCGGCGTTGGGGAATTGCGCGGCCAGTGCGGTGTGAATGGAGGCGATCTCCTCGGCGGTGTGCGGACCGCTGTTGTCATCCCGCACCCGGCTGACAAGCGCGAGGTCGGAGCCCGGCACGCGCGCGATGCCGCTGTAGTCCCAGTGGTACATCACCGGCAGGCTCGCTCCGGAGGGCGCCTTCCACAGAAACAAGGGCGGCAGCTTCGCCACTGTCGAGCCGCCGTTCACGCCGATTTCGAGGAAGCCGACGCCATGCCTGGCGAGTGGCGCGATCAGTCCGCGCGTGTGTCCGGGCACATCGGTCATCTTGGCGCCGATGGTGACTTTACCAAAGCGCTCGTCCAAAACTCTCGAGAGCCCGAGGCCACCTTCGATCAAAGACTGGCTCAGCATTTCTGTCTGCCAGGTAAACGGCAAAGCATGCCAGGCGATGTCACCCCGCCCGATGGCCTGTTCCATGGTTTTGCGGTCGGCCGGGGAGGCCTGTTCCAGGTACTCGTAGAGCAGCCACGACCCGGTGGTCCACACGTAGCGGCGCTTGCCCCCGGCGTTGGCGGCGCGAGCTATGTCAATGGCGCGGGGAAAATATTCCGCGAAGTAGCGGTGAACCACGTTGGCCTGGGTGTCGATGAATCCCGCGTCGAAGTGGCACTTGAACATCACCAGCACGCGCTTGACCTGCGGATCCGGTTGAACCGCATCCGTTTTAACCTGGTCTGCCCACAGCGTAGGGTCCGTCGCCCGTGACAGCATGAGGCCCGTTCCAGCGGCGGTGAATGTCTTTACGAAAGTGCGGCGCTCCATGCCCGTCGACTCCAATCCGACTCCGGAGTGTATCACCCGGCGATGGCCGGCGCGATCCTCGCTACCCTCTCGAGGAATGCGGTTACGATAGACTCCATCCATGTCCCGCGACGGCCGCAGCCGCAAACTTCCTTTCGACCCCGACGAAGCCCTGGCCCACCTTCGTGCCCGCGACGCCAAGCTGGGCGCGCTCATTGATCGCGCCGGGCCATTCAATCTGCGCCTCAGTGCTCTCCCTTCGCCGTTCGAATCGCTGCTCGAATCGATTCTTTACCAGCAGTTGCATGGCAAAGCCGCGGCCACGATTCATCGCAGGGTGCGCGAGTACTACAGCGGCGACCCGTCGCCGAAGGCTTTGCTCGATACTCCCGACGAAGTGCTGCGCGCCGCCGGCGTCTCGGGCAACAAAACCAAAGCCATGAAGGACCTTGCCGCCAAGACGCTCGATGGCACAGTGCCATCGCACGCGGCGATCGTCAAAATGTCGGACGCAGATATCGTCGAACGCCTGACGGAAGTTCGCGGCATAGGACCGTGGACGGTGGAGATGCTGCTGATCTTTCGCATGGGGCGTCCAGACGTTCTTCCCGTCACGGACTACGGGGTGCGCAAGGGGTACGCGCTCACGTTCATGCGCGTCCCGAAGTCGCGGCCTCTCGAAGCGAGCGACCTGCCGAAGCCGGATGTGGTCTTCAAGCGCGGCAAGCGCTGGGCACCGTTCCGATCGGTTGCCTGCTGGTATTTGTGGCGGGCCTGCGATCTCGCCAAAACCCCGAGCGCGCCGCCCGAAATGTGACGGAGCCGAACGACAACTCCAATGGCTGAGACCGGTTGGGATTCGCGGTCTCCCGCCCTAGCGACGAAAACAAAGACGTCGCGAGAGCGGGACATCCGGGTTTAGTTGCGAGCGGGGGACCGCACTAGAATAGTCAGGTGGCCGCGCTCCCCTCTTCCGGCGCCGGCCCGCAATGGGGAAGTGTTCATGGCCACCAGCAAGCGTTTCGTCTGCATTCACGGTCACTTTTACCAGCCGCCACGTGAAAATCCATGGCTGGAAACCGTCGAGACCCAGGACTCCGCCGCTCCCTACCACGACTGGAACGAGCGCATCTGCGCCGAGTGCTACGCCACCAACGGCGCTGCACGAGTGGTCAACGTCAAAAACAAGATCACGCGGATCGTGAACAACTACGCGCGCATCAGCTTCAACATCGGCCCCACGCTTCTGAGCTGGCTGAAGGAAAATGCGCCGCGCACCTACCGCATGATCCTCGACGGCGAGCGCCGCAGCCGCAAGAACTTCAAGGGACACAGCTCGGCGATGGCGCAGGTTTACAACCATGCCATCATGCCGCTGGCCAACCGCCGCGACAAGATCACGCAGATCCGCTGGGGCATCGCCGACTATCAGCATCACTACGGAATCGCCCCGGAGGGCATGTGGCTGGCCGAGACCGCCGCAGATACCGAGACCCTCGACCTCCTCGCCCAGCATGGCATCGGGTTCACGGTGCTGGCACCGCATCAATGCAAGCGGATCCGCGCCCTGGGCAACGACGGCGAAGCGCCACGATGGATCGACACACCGCACGCGAGCGTGGACACGACTCACCCGTATTTGATTCGTTTCGCATCCGGCGCGTCCATGGCCATCTTCTTCTACGATGGGCCTACCTCGCGCGCCATTGCCTTCGAAGGGCTGCTGAACTCGGGAGAAAACTTCGCCAATCGCCTCAAAAGCTGCTTCCGTGACGCTGGGTCCGCAGAGCTCGTTCATGTGGCTACGGACGGCGAGTCCTATGGTCATCATCACAAGCACGGTGAGATGGCCCTTGCCTATACGCTGCGGCTGATGGAGCAGGACAAGACCGTCAAGCTGGCCAACTACGGCAGCTTCCTGGCCCAGTTCCCGCCCGAGTTCGAGTGCGAGATCAACGACAACACCTCGTGGAGCTGTGCCCACGGCGTGGAGCGATGGCGGTCTGACTGCGGTTGCAACGGGGGCAAGCCAGGATGGAACCAGGCCTGGCGGAAACCGCTGCGCCAGGCGCTCGACGACCTGCGCGACGCGCTCATTCCGCTTACCGAGGAAGCAGGCAACGAGTTATTCAAGGACGTGTGGGCTGCACGCGACGCCTATATCAACGTGGTGCTCGATCGCAGTACCGAGGCTACAGACAAATTCTTCTTCGAGCATCAGAGCCATCCGTTCACCGTGGACGAGTGCGTGCGCGCGCTGGACCTGATGGAGATGCAGCGCTACGCACAGTTGATGTACACCAGCTGCGGGTGGTTCTTCGACGACATCTCCGGCATCGAAACGGTGCAGATCATCGCCTATGCCGCGCGGGTGCTGCAACTGGCGCAGCACGTCTTCGGCATGCGAGGCAACCGCCCTTGAGCCCGCGTTTCTCGAAACCCTGAAACAGGCTCGTTCGAATGTCGCGAGCGAGGGAGACGGCGCGCTCATCTATCTGGATAAAATCGGCACCATGGAGATTGGCCTCGAGCAGGTGGTGGCTCATTACGCCATCAGTTCGATGTTCTCTTCCTTCAGCGACGAGACAGAACTGTTCTGCTACAACGTCCGGCGCATCTCCTACGACATCTACACTTCGGGCCGCGGCCGCCTGGCCATCGGCCGTGTTCATATCTCCAGCGCCATTACCGGGCAGCAGAAAAACTTCTCGTTCGCGGTGCTCCACTTTGGCGATCAGAACATCACCGCCGCAGTCAAATGCTATGAAGCCGCAGACGTCGAGAGCTTCAAGACCTTCGTCGAGCAGGCCGCGACGCAGGTGCTTCGTGCCGATTTCCCGCAGGTGATCCGCCTGCTCGATGCGTATTACGGCCACGTGGATTACTCCCTGACATCGCTGTTCCGCGACGAACAGCGCCGCATCGTTCAGCTCATCCTCAATACCACGCTCTGGAACATTGAGAGCTCGATGACCAGCATCTACGAAGATCACGCCAGCCTTTTGCATTTCCTCTCCCAGGCCGGCCTGCCGAAGCCGCCGGCTCTCACGCTGGCCGCGGGATTCGCCATCAACGCCGGACTGCGTCGCGCGCTGGAAGCCGATCCCATCGACCAGGCGTCACTGCGGTCATTCCAGGCCCTTGCCAAGGCTGACCAGGTGCCGCTCGAGACGGCGACTCTGTCCTATATCGCCGATCAGCGCATGAAACGCGCCATGATTGAACTCCTCATGTCGTCGGGGTCGCTTGAGATGCTGGACCGTGCGGTCACGCTGGCACGCGTGTTCTCGGAATTGCCGTTCGATTTAAACCTGTGGCAGGCGCAGAACATCTGGTACGAAATCCTGCGCACCTCCAGCTATGCCCTCACGTCGCTCACGCCGGATGACCGGCCGCAGTGGGACAAGTCGTTCAGTGAATTGGCCGTGTGCCTGTCAATCGATCCCGAAGCGATCAGTCTCCAGGATCTGACGGCAGTGACGAACGGGGATTAGAGACTGCTGTCAGCTATCAGCTTTCACTGCTGGCTGGTTCATCTTCCGGACTCTGCGCAATCAGCTTCGCCAGTGCAGTTCCACCGGCCCATCCATCGGATGCCTGGGTGGCACACCCGGCGGCGTATCCAACCTTGCCTGTTTGAGCGCGAAGTACCATTTGGCCGGCTTGTCCGCGTCATCGATCAGCATCAGGCTGGGATTGTGCTTCAACCCCTCGGCCTGCTGAATCATCGTGACCTGGTCCTGGCGCACGAACCGGGCCCCGAAGAACTTCGCGATCGCAGTGACAAACGGTACACGGTAAAAAACATTCCACGCCCCGACCACATCGATGCGGCAGGTCGAAGCCGTCACCGGCGTTACCGTAGTCAGGCTGGAAAACCACTTGTCGCCGCAGCGGATCGTCTCTGTGCGCCGGTTGGGCAATACAAAATCGATGGTCGTCTCCACCGGCTGCCCATAGACGCCCAGCAGCTTGTAGGGAGCGGAGTTGCCGCTGGGCGCGTGCGCGCTCATGCGAAATCCCTCGGGAATCGGCTCGAACCCCTTGGTCTTCTCGCGGATGCTGGCCCGCGAACGCCACCACCATGCCTGGTGCACGAATGGCCCGTGCGCGGGGTCCATCAGCCCGATGATGCCGTGGTCCACGTTGCAGGGAAGGTCGGCGGTTAGAAACGCTGTACGATAGCGCGGACCGAACTTTTTCAGCTCCGGCACTTCTCGCAGACGCTCGGCGCTCTTGCGCCCCGATCCGGGGCCGGCCACGTAGACCCATGCATGCCCGTCGCGCTCCTCGCAGGGAAACGCGGTCGCGTAGATGCGCGTTGCATCCAGCTTGTCCTGACTTGTGAGAGACGGAATCAGCGCGCACTGGCCGCTGCATGGCTCGAATTCCCAGCCGTGGTAGCGGCAGGTTACCCGCTGGCCGTCAAACCAGCCCACGCTCAGCGGTATCCCGCGATGGGGGCAGCTGTCGCGCAGGGCAAACACGCGCCCGTCGCTGCGCCTCCCCAGGACCAGCGGAATGCCGAGCAGCATGGCTGTGGCCAGCTTGCCCTTGCGCAGATTATCGCTGCGCAGCGCAGGATACCAGTCATCGTAAATCAGTGTCGCGGTCGGACCCTGAATCGGCACGCCCGCCTCTGAAGTGGTCGCCAAGGGCATTTGGGAATCACCATAGCATTGTCGCCAAGGATCGTGCCAATGCCACTACGGCAATTCCTGAGCTGGTGTGGCCTTTTCAGTTTTGTGCGAGGTCGCCGCTCGCTGGGGGTCGCGTCGACTGGAGCGCGGCGGCTTCGGGCAACAGTTACTCAGGAATTGCGATAGCGCCCGGACCCCGTCACGATCTGGACCAGTCGCTCTTCGTTCGCGTTGGTCGGGACGCCTGCGCGGGTCCAATGCTTTTCGCACCCCGGATAGTCGAGCGGCACGCACTGCGATGCAATCCCGCGGGCACGCATTTCATAACCACCGGGAAGGATGTTCAGCATGCAGGCCACCGCGGCAACCCCCACCCTGGGATCGTTTTGCCAGCGCTCGAGCCAGCGGCTGAACCCCGTCGCGTGGGGCACCATGTACACCTGGACGGCCTCAGAACGCATTCTCCGGGTGATCCGGTTGATGGCGCAATCGGGATCGCACCCCGCGCATTTTATATCCAGGCCGCGAATGACGGCCTTGCACTGATCTCTCTTCGCGCCCCGCATGCAGGTGGGAACAAGAAGAACTTTTCTGGGCCTGGCGAGGAAGTCTTCGCGCAGACCATCGTTCATCACTTCGGCCGCCACCATGCCGAGGTGATATTCGACCGGCTCCCGGCCGCAGAAGATCTGATCTTCCCGCCAAAAGCGCGTGGGGTAGGTCTTCTTGAGGAAAGGAATCACACCGCGGGTATAGCTTCCGAGCGCCGCTTCCGCTTCCTTCGCGAACCAATCGAACAGGCCCAGCGCAATCCCGATCCAGCCCTCAGCTTCGATTCGCGAAAGTTCGTTCAGATAGCTCATCCAGTGGTCCATCCGCCTGGACTCCTGCTCGAATTCGCCGGTCGCGTGCATCCACTTGATGACTTGAGGGAGAGCGGCAAGGCTGGTTGCATTGGCCCTATCGAAGTGTGCGAAAACTCCAGCTCCTGCAAGGGCGGATGAACGGAGATGACGCCGTAGAAAGAGCTGAAAAATTCCTGCCCGAACCCAATCGATGACTGGCTTCATGCGTGTCGAGCGACGGCGCAGCCGGAAGAGTTCCCGCCCAACAGCGACCACACCTCCCGGCGTCTTTGTCGCCAGTAAGCCGTAGAGCCGCAGGGCCATGCCGACGGTGAGCAACTCCAACCCATACTCACCGCGTGTGCGCGGGGGTTCGAGCAGGTTCGCGGTGACGTAATGGATATAGCCATCGAGCACACGCGAGGCTCGACGCTCGATTTCCTCGACGGTACGGGACGAGAACGCAGCCACATCGTCGTAAAAACGTTGCGATGATGTTTGATCGAGCCGGAGATCGTACGCGAGTTCGGTGCCGGGCTCAGTAGCCACAGCGGCATCGGACTTCATCTCAGAGTGTGGGGTGTCGAAGGTCCGCATCGCATCGCTCTTTCCGCGATCCCGCGTCGACCAGCGCGGAGCTCATATCAAATAGTACGCGCGACAATGCTCAATGTTCCTTAAAAGTCGGTTCCCATCGGTCACGCCGTTTCGACGGGAGACCTGGAGTGAGAGCGGCTATCGTGGAGCGTTCTCCAGCTTTCCGTGTTTCACTGCAAAGCGCTCCCCCCGCCATACGATTGTGTTTCCGGCGAAGCCTGCCACCCACAGCCCCATGGCCACCATATCCCGGAGGGGAATGAGCCACAGGCCGGGCAGGACCTGGCGATCACCCAGCACTTCGGCGCCGACGGTCATGGCCAAAGAAAGGCGCAGAAAGAAGCTCAAAGCCAGAAGCCACAAACTCAATGGGCTGAGTCCGCTGGCGGCCAGGTTCAAGAGCGCCCAGCCCAGCCCGTAAGTGAAGACCAGCCCAGCGTAGCCCCAGGGGCGTGCGTCTCGTACCGTCCGGTACCAGCGCAACTGGTGATCGAAGAAGCCCTGCCAGGTGTAGGCCGGGACGCTGGTTTCCACCACTTCAGTGGTCAGGGCGACGGCGTAACCCGCCTTGAAGACGCGCTCGCCGAGTTCGTAGTCGTCGGCCAGGTGGTCAACCAGCGGGCCCAGACCGCCGATACTCTCCAGGGATTCGCGGCTGACACACAGCGTGGACCCCAGCCCGTAGCGCAGGCCGCCTTCGATCCAGCGGGCCAGCAGCACGCTGGGCTGGAAGTCGGTGGCGATGCCGAGGGCTTCCAGGCGCGAGGGCAGCGTCTCATGGGCACGGCCGCGATAAAGGGCCGTCACCAGGCCGGTCTTTCGGACTGCGCCCGTCGCGGACGGCGCTGCATGCAACGCCATGACACGTTGCAGGTAATGCGGCGACACCGTGATGTCGGAGTCGTTGATGAGAACAAAGTTATGCTGCGCGTGGGGCAGGAGCTGGATCAGCGTGCTGACCTTGCCGTTGGTTCCCAATCGCCGTGGGCACTCGATTAGCCGGATCGTCCGATCCGGGAATTCCGCTTGAAGCTCGACGACCGCGGCGATGGCGGGATCATCGAGCGCCAAGACGCCAAACAGCAGCTCGAACGGACCCGTATAGTCCTGCCGGCAATGGCTGCGGAAAGCGTCAAGCATGCCCGGATCGAGGCCTCTGAGCGACTTGAGGATGGTGACGCCGGGATCGAACTTGGGCAAAGGAACTCGGTGTTTCAGAAGGAAGACACGCGCGGCGAGGAGGGCAGCCACAAAATAGCCCATTCCCGCCACGGTCAGCACCGTGGTCACCAGCTCCACGGCCTGTGCCAAAGCGTGCGGCATCCCAGGTGTTAGTGTAGCGGAGCGAGCCGGAATGGAATCAGGGAGCTGATTGCCCGAGGTCGGGGGCAGCACTGGATTTTACGAATTGGTGAAGGGCCTGCTGAGCTGTTGACGGTAGACTAACTGCGAATGGGGAGTTACTCGACAGCAGCGTGATTATTGACGCCCCGAACGCCCTTTCACCCATCCCTGTGAAGCAACTGAAGGGTAAAGCGCCTGCGTAACCTACGTTCCCAAGAGCGAGTTTTGAAGCTCTAGAATTGGCCTGCATGGTTCCCGTTTTTTCGCATCTTGCGTGGTATGACATCGCCGATCCAGCCTCGCCGGAACTCGACGAACTCGCGCGCCGCTTCGAACTGCACGAGTTGCAGATCGAGGACTGTCGGCAACGGCCGCAACGGCCGAAAACGGAGGAACACGGTCACTACATTTTCACGGTGCTGAAGCACATGCACAATCGGACGGAACTCGAATTCGATGACATTGACCTCTTCCTCGGTCCCGATTTTTTGATCTCCGTTCGCAGCAACGACTCCGTCATCTTCGAAAGCGTACGTGCCCGTGCCGAGCAAGAGAAGATCGACCGTCTCGACCGGCTGTTCTATATGATCGTCGATCAGATCGTCGATGGATATCAGCCAGTACTCGACAAGCTCGCGGAAGACATCGCCGACATAGAAGATGTGGTCCTCGACCGGCCCGATCCCGACACGCTCGCCAAGATCTTTTCTCTCAAGCGCAAACTGGTGGAGTTCCGTCGAGTGGGCGCCGGCATGAGAGAAGTTGTGAACAGTCTCGCTCGCCGGGAGAAAGGTTTGCTGGGCGACGACCTCGACATCTATTTCCGCGACATCTACGACCACATCATACGTACGGTCGAGCTGATCGAAACGTACCGAGACCTTCTTTCTGGCGCGCTCGATATCTATCTCTCAGCCGTTGCAAATCGCACTAATGAAGTGATGAAAGTGCTCACCATCTGGGGTACCGTGGCTCTTCCCCTGGTGATCATCACGGGTTTTTTCGGCATGAACCTCAAGCTGCCCCTGGCCAACAGCGATCATGGTACTGCCATCGCGGTTGCGCTGATGGCAGTCTCCACGATTACCATTCTGGTTTACTTCAAGAAAAAACATTGGTTCTAGATATTTGCGGGTTCGTGGTCTCCCACCATTTCGCCCGACCACTCCAGCGACGAAGACCTGTCGCCGGGGACCCCGGCAAGGCGAAAGGATGGGGCACGGAAGTTGTTTCTTCCTAGCCCCGGCGGGGGCGAACGGCTTCCTTGGCTTCGGTGTGGCCGGTGACGGGAACTTCGGGGACTTCAGCGTTGGGCGCCGCGATGTTCAGCTTCTTGCGCAGCTCGGAGTCCATCCTGGCGAAGATGTCCCGGTTCTCCTTGAGGAAGGAGCGGGTATTCTCGCGGCCCTGGCCGATGCGTTCCCCGGCATAGCTGTACCAGGCGCCGGACTTCTCGACGATGTTGTTGGCCACGGCCAGGTCGAGTACGTCGCCCTCGCGGCTGATACCTTCCCCGTAGAGGATGTCGAACTCGGCTTCGCGGAAGGGCGCAGCTACCTTATTCTTCACGATCTTGACCTTGGTCCGGTTGCCGGTGACGACGTCGCCTTCCTTGATGGCGGCGATACGCCGGATATCGACCCGCACCGACGAGTAGAACTTGAGAGCGCGGCCGCCGGTGGTGGTTTCGGGGTTGCCGAACATCACGCCGATCTTCTCGCGGATCTGGTTAATGAAAATGAGCGCCGTGCGCGACTTCGAGACCGTGCCGGTAAGCTTGCGCAGTGCCTGCGACATGAGCCGGGCCTGCAAGCCCACATGGGAGTCGCCCATCTCGCCGTCCAGTTCGGCTTTGGGCACCAGCGCGGCCACGGAGTCCACTACCAGAACGTCGATCGCGCCCGAACGCACCAACGCTTCGGTGATCTCGAGGGCTTGTTCGCCCGAATCCGGCTGCGATACCAGGAGATTGTCGACATCGACGCCCAGCTTCTTCGCATAGCTCGGATCGAGAGCGTGCTCCGCATCCACAAAGGCTGCCAGACCGCCCATCTTCTGCGCTTCGGCGATGATTTGCAGCGTAATGGTCGTTTTGCCCGATGACTCGGGGCCGAATACCTCAGTCACCCGGCCACGGGGAATGCCGCCCACGCCGAGCGCCGCGTCAAAACTGATCGATCCGGTGGAGATAACCGCGATCGGCAGGAGTGCCTCGCGCGATCCCAGCCGCACGATTGACCCCTTCCCAAATTGTTTCTCGATCTGGCTCAGGGCAAGTTCTACGGCTTTCGTACGGTCATCGGCAACAGGCATGGTGCGGTCTCCTCATCAGCATTTACAGGCCTTTCCTCTCATCCGCAAGCGCGATGCGAGAAAGAAAGCCTGGAATGCATTTCGTTCGGATTGTAGCAGTACGAGACAATCAAAAGACAGGAGAAAAGCGAAGAAAAGGCGATACTATGCTGGTGCCTGTGCTGGCTGTCACATCGCGGCCTGAAAAGAGGAACGCGGGTCCACTCCGCTTTCAGGCAAGAACGGCTTCTTTCACCAGTTCCTCCACTACCTGGCGGGCTGCCGAGGCAACAATGCCCACGATCTCTTCGGCGTCGTCGCGGGTGAGGACCAGAGGGGGCGCAAAGCCCACCGCCTCGCTCTGGGGCATGGGCCGGGTGATGACCCCGCGTTCGCGGGCCGCATTTGAAACGCGATAGGCCACCTTGAGCGCCGGGTCAAACCTGCGCCGGGTGGCTGGATCGGCGACGAAATCGACCGCCAGCATCAGGCCCACGCCACGCACTTCGCCGGTGATGGGCAGGCCGTCGAATGCCTCATGCAGCAGCCCCAGCATGTAGGCCCCCACCTCGCCCGCGTTACCGGCCAGGTTCTCGCGTTCGACTATGTCGAGGTTGGCATTGGCCGCGGCCGCGCAAATGGGGTGGCCGGTGTAGGTGTAGCCATGGGGAAAGATTCCCGCGGTCTCGGCGCCGTCCTCGATCACCCGAAAAATGCGCTCGCTGATGATCGACGCCGACAGAGGCGCATAGGCCGAGGTGATTCCCTTGGCTACGGTGATCAGGTCGGGCTCAATTTCATAGAGCTCGCTGCCGAACATGCGCCCGGTGCGGCCAAACCCGGTGATGACCTCGTCGGCGATGAGCAGGATGTTGTATTTGCGCAGCACGGCCTGGATAGCGGCCCAGTAGCCGGCCGGCGGAGGCACGAGGCCGCCCGTCCCGAGCACCGGTTCGCCGATAAAGCCGCCGATAGTTTCGGGATCTTCGCGCAGGATCAGCGCTTCAAGTTCCGCGGCGCGGCGGGCGGAAAATTGGGCTTCGGTCTCGCCCCGCTCGGCACCCCAGTAGTGGTGTGGCGCTCCTGTCCTCAGGATGGCGGGAACCGGCAGGTCCATCAGGTCGTGATAAAGGCTCAGGCCGGTCATGGATCCGGACATGACCGTGTTGCCGTGGTAGGCGCGCTCCCGGGCGATGATGCGCTTCTTCTTCGGCTTGCCGATCAGATTGTGGTAGTACCAGACCAGCTTGGCCTGGGTTTCGTTGGCATCGGAACCCGAGGTGCCGTAAAACACCTTGCTCGGCTTGCCTGGCGCCATACGCACCAGCCGGTCGGAGAGGCGGATCAACTCCTCGTTCGAGTGGCCGGCATAGTTGTGGTAGTAAGCAAGTTTGTGGGCCTGGCGCGCGATGGCATCCGCGACCTCGGTGCGTCCGTAGCCGATGTTGACGCAATAGAGTCCCGCAAAGGCGTCGATCAGTTCGCGGCCATCGGCATCACGAATGCGAATTCCTGCGCCCGAGTCGATGATGGTTTGCGGTGCTTTTCCAGCGGCAAAGTCGCGGGCGTTGGTGGCGGGATGCAGAATGGAGGCGCGGTCAAGGGCGGCGAGACCGGCAGCGTCGTGGGCTGGGTGCATGCAATCCTCCCCGATGATTGAACGAGGTCAGTGAAGGATTTCAGTGTACGCGAAAGGATGCCAGGATCAGGCCGTGAATGCCCCAATGCGCGTCTCGCGGCTGACGAGCGCGTCGCAGTCCCGATCCAAGGTTTCATATTCCGCGTCATGCTCTCTGCGGAAGGCGCGAAACGCCTGCTCGCTGGCCCAGCGGTCGATGGTGAGGTAATTGCCCGGGACGTACGCGTCACGCAACAGGTCCGTACCCTGATACTCGGGCGAGGAGCGAAAAAGCTTCGCCCACGGACCCTCCGGCCCATATGCAGCTTCAAACGCGGCAATCTTTTCTTCGGCGATTTCAAACTGCCATACGACGACGAACATGCGTGCTCCGGTCTTCCTTCATGGTAGCGCAGGGAATTGTGGCGCCTCGTTGCGGTTGGATGAAACCCACCCTAGTCTCCCAACAGCGCTGCGGAACTGCGCTGGAGGAGAATGGCTTGGGTTCGTGGTCTCCCACCCTTTCGCCCGACCACCCCAGCGACGAAGACCTGTCGCCGGGGACCCCGGTAAGGCGAAAGGATGGGGCACGGAGTATTGTTTTCTCTTCAGCAGAGCCAGGATGGGCACCCAGCACCCGTGAGCTAGAGTGAGTTATGGCTCGCACTTCACTGCTGATCCTGATCGCAATTTTCCTTGCCGGCCCGAGCCTGACGGTTGCGCAGGATGGTGCGGCGTCGACCGTACGCGCCCGCGACCTGGGGGTTCCTTTCGACGGAACGCCCGGCCGTTTGAACGCCATCACGGATGTAGCCGGGGTCACGGTTGGGTTTACGACCCTGATCCAAGGCGAAGGCGCGTTAAAACTGGGCGAGGGGCCGGTGCGGACCGGAGTGACGGCGATTTTGCCGCGTGGAGCCAATAACGATCCGGTGTATGCGGGCTGGTTCAGCCTCAACGGCAATGGAGAAATGACGGGAACCACCTGGGTGGAAGAATCGGGTTTGCTCGACGGCCCCGTCGCCCTGACCAATACCCACAGCGTGGGAACGGTTCGCGATGCGGTTATCGCGTGGGGATTGAAACATGGCGTTCTCCATCAGGACTGGTCGCTGCCGGTGGTGGCGGAGACATGGGATGGATGGTTGAACGATATTAACGGCTTTCATGTGAAGCCGGAGGATGTGTCTGCGGCGCTCGACTCAGCGAGGAGCGGTCCGGTTTCGGAAGGCAACACCGGCGGCGGCACGGGTATGGTTTGCTATGGCTTCAAGGGCGGGACGGGAACGGCATCGCGGGTATTGGCGAAGGAACAAGGCGGCTACACGGTTGGAGTGCTCGTGCAGTGCAATTGCGGCAGGCGGCCGCAATTGACCATCGCGGGGGTGCCGGTGGGAAAGGAGATTCCTGGCAATATTCCCTATGCGGGGAATGAGAATCCGGATCCGAATAAGCCAGGTTCGGGGCTTCCCACCCTTGCGACAACAAAAAATCGCAAGGATGGGGCACGGAACGAATCGGCGACTGCAGCTAAGGATTTGCCGAGCATGTACGAGGTCCCGCCGGGAAACGAAACCGAGGGCGACGTGGGCTCCATCATCATTGTCATTGCCACCGATGCGCCGCTGCTACCGCACCAGCTGAAGCGACTGGCCCGGCGTGCCTCCCTGGGGCTCGCGCGCACCGGTTCCACGTCGGGAAATGGGTCGGGTGACATTTTTCTGGCTTTCTCGACCGGGAATTCGCACGTGGACGCTTCGCCCGGACCCAACAGGGTCGAGGCGGTCTCGACCGACCGCATCAGCCCGCTGTTTACGGCGACGGTGGAGGCCACCGAGGAGGCGATTGTGAACGCCATGGTCGGCGCGAAAACCATGACCGGCATCGACGGGCACACCGTGATTGCCCTCCCCCACGATCAGCTGCAGCAGGTGCTCAAGAAGTACAACCGCTGACCGGGTCCCCGCTCTCGACTAATCCTTCTTGTCGCTTTTCGAGAAGAGAGGGATGTGGAAGGGCAACTCAGCATCGGTCGCCTGCTTTTTCTTCTTGCCGTTCGGGTTGTCCTCGCGCAGCATGGTTCGCTGCGAATTCACGCAGATCCAACCGCCGCGCATCTTCTCATAGACGTGGGTGAATACACCCTTTTCATCGACCTGTGCGGAGGCCGTTTTGTGATGGAGTATGTAGGTCCCGTTTGCGACGGCCGTATCCCCCAGCAGGCGCACCGTGACAACCCTTTGCTCGAGGTGCACCGTCTTGTCTTCCCCGGTGATCAACTGGGCCAGTTGCTGATTGCGGGTGGTGATGTCCCCGCTCGCCGAGACATCCACGAACAACGGCGAGAGCACCAGTTCCAGGCCGTACTGGTCGCGCTGGTTAATGGCGTTGGACCAGGTGTCCTCGATTTTCTGGAATTCTCGAACCTGGGGACCGACGTCGGCGGTCGCATTCGTTGGGACCGGAGCAGGCTGGGCCGGTGGCGCCGAACTCTGGGCAAGAACAACGCAGGAAGAAATCAGAAGAGCAAAAACGCAAGCCGGTTTATGAGTCATATAAAACTTGGACTCCCATCTCTAGATTTTAGCTCCTGGAGAGTGGGGGGAAGGCCCGGAATGGGGCGGAAAACCGAGGTTCCGAATGGGGCGGTCTGGAAAGGCGAATTAGCATCCTTTGGTCCTGGGGTGACGGGCCAAAACAAAGCAGTTTCGCGATTTCAGATGAGGGCTTGCAGCCGCTCCGGCTGGTGAACGGTGACCAGGGAGTCCTCGATGGTAATCCAGCCCTCTTTGCGAAACTGTCCGAGGGTCCGGGTCACCGTCTCGCGTGTGGTGCATGCCATGGAGGCGATTTCCTCGTGGGTCAGCAAAAGCGGGAAGCGGTAAGCGCCACCCTCAAGGTGTTCGCCGATCTGATGGGACAGTTCCAGCAACAGGCGGCCGAGGCGGGCAGCTACAGTTTCCGCCAGGGCGATGCGGCAGGCATCCTGGAGGGCGAAACGGTACTCCTGGCAGATGCATTGGACAGCGCGCATCTGTGCTTCTTTGTGGGCGCGGAGGAAGCTGAGGAAGCGATCGCGTTCTACGGGCCGCAACTGGGCGGGCGTGAGAGACTCGGCCGAAACCTCATAGACTCCGTGGGAGAGCACGGCGTAAAGGCCCAGCATGGAGCCAGGGCCGGCCACGCGCACGATCATCTGACGGTCCTGAGCACGCCCCGCGGTGAGTTTGATATAGCCGCTGCAGATCAGATAAAGACAGCGCGCCTCCTCGCCCTGGGTGAACAGAGGCGCTTCTGCGGGTAGAGAAATGGTGCTGGTGGCGAGTTCGAGATCGGCCAGGACCGCGCTGCCCAGCGAACAGAACCAGCCAGGACGCCGGTTAGAACAAGCCGCACAACCAACCGGCGTCTGCCTGCTTATTGGCTTATGCCGAGCCTGGAAAACTTCAACGTGTTCCACTTCCGCCATGGTTTTGCCCCGTACGCCGCGCCGAAGCGCAATCAACTGCTCCCAACTCTCCGACCTCGGCGAGGGTTGTAATCAAGAGGAAAACACTTCAGGCCCGCTTCGAACTTGTAACTCAGTTTGCTGTAGGGTGGCGCCGGTCCGATGTGACGAGGCTCACGCCTATTGCGGGCTTTCTCTCCAGAAGTAAAGAAATAGATCCCCTAGTAGTTCTCCCAGTGTCCTAGATCGCAGGGTCGTGTAGATCATCGATGCAACGTTTTCTTGTGTGATGGGTACGCAGGTAATGACCGGCCAAAACTGCTGCAGTCTGAAGGTCAATCGAGGCATGGACCGGGTCCAAGTGAGTGAACCCGTCCGGCCTGAAAGGAACTGCTTTCTCCCCGATTCTGCAGTCGATATTTGATTGATTACGCTTGATTTACACGGCCAGACCGTAGAAGTTCAGTCGGGGGATGGTGGGCATGCCTGCAGGGCGCACCTTCGCGGTCCGCATCGAGGGACCTGCAGCAGGCGAAATGGCTCCTTGTTTTCTGTGATGAATATCACCGTCTGGTGGCCAGCAAACTCCGTACGATTCTGCACAGGAAGTGATGCTCCGCACTAAAGAAGCTTCCACAGATTGCGGTCGAAACCTCGACACCGATGACGATTTCACCCCGGCAAGAAGCTTCGAGAAATTCTCAATTTGGACCTGGAGTGCAGCAGTTTAAGCAAGGCGGTATGTGCATGCCAAAAGACGGGCCATTCAATCAATCGCCGGGTGGTGTTTCGCGGTGGGTCCGGGGACTGCGGGCATTTTTGATGTTTGTTTTGGGTGTACTGGTCTGTTGCGCTATTGCGTTGGCGGCTCCAGCAGCGGGAGGAAAGCCGGCACCAGGGCAGGCGAAGGATGCTGCGGCGCCGGAGTTCGTCGGGTCGGAAACCTGCGCAGCCTGCCATGAAGAGGTGGCGAAGGGATTCGCTTCCAATCCCCACACCAAGATGGCGCAGATGCACGGAAAGAATGGAGTCACCTGCGAAAACTGTCACGGATCAGGTAAGGCGCATGTGGATGGCGGCGGAGATATCACCAAGATCTTCAATCCTGCCAAAGCCAGGCCCAAAGAAGTGGATTCAAAATGCCTGACCTGCCACCAGGGGCAGCATTCGAATTTCGAGCGTTCGGGCCACGGCGAAGCCAATGTGAGCTGTCTTGGGTGCCATAGTATTCACGCCGGCGAGGATCGAGAGCAGCTACTCAAGGTTGCCCAGCCTGTGCTGTGTTTCCAGTGCCATACCGATGTGAAGCCGCAGTTCGCGATGCCGTTTCACCACAGGGTCGAGGAAGGCATCATGAAGTGCTCGGACTGCCACGATCCGCACGGAACGTTTGGACGGAAGGGCCTGCGGGCGTCAACGCAGCAGGATGCGGTGTGCACCAAGTGCCACACCGAGACGGCCGGCCCGTTCGTATACGAGCACGCGGTGGTCAAGACGGAAGGCTGCGTCGCCTGCCATACGCCCCACGGCGGTCCGAACCCGCGACTGCTGAATCGCGCCAACATCAACACCATTTGCCTGGAGTGCCATTCGCCGTCAACGAACTACTCCACGGCGGAGCCGATGGGGCCGGCGCACAACCAGAACACGCAGTACCAGGCATGCACGATCTGCCACAGCGAGATTCACGGCTCCAACGTGAGCTCGGTGTACTTCAACACCAAGTAGGCAAGGGGCAAGCGATGACAAGTCAGACGATTTCTTTCCAGAGTCTGGGTGGGTCGCAAGCCGGGGCCATTCGCCGGCTGAGCACCCTTGCCCTCGGAACCATTCTGGGCAGCATCGCCATTGCCGGTTACGCGCAAGAACAGCAGCCTGCGGCCAAAATCCCGGAACCGCCCCCGGCGGCCAAGGCCGCCCAGCCGACCGAGAAAAAGCCTGCCTCTTCCGCCGACGGAAAGGTCATGGGCGGATACCAGGTTCACTCCATGATCGATCTGGGCGGACAGTTCGTGGAAAAGAGCGGCAGCAGCGCCATGTGGGCGACGATGGTCAACCAGACCACGGGGGCGCGGGTCCTGGGGCAGGAACTGCGGATGCATACCCTCGATCCACACAAAACGCCGTTTTTCGACACTCTGAATACGTCCAGCTTTGGCTATGGCGGCGATCCGTATGACGCCACCTACCTGACCATGACCAAGGGCAAGTGGTACGACTTCGCCGGCAATTTCCGGCGGGACCGGCAGTACTTCGACTACAACCTGATGGTGAATTCCCTGCTGGGACCGAACCAGCTGGTGCCGCAGCCGAGCACGCTGCACCTGTTCAACACGGTCCGCTACAACACCGACACGCTGCTGACCTTGATGCCCGTGGGGGTGGTCAGCTTTCGTGCCGGGTATAACCACGGCACACACGAGGGACCGGCCTACTCAACCATTCACCAGGGCGGCGATGTGCAGGAGTATCTATGGTTCCGAAACGGGCAGGATACGTATGTGGGCGGTGTGGACGTGAAGCTTACCCAGCGGTCCACTCTCAGCTATGACCAGTTCCTGGTCTACTATCGGGGCGATACGAGCTACGTGGTGACTTCGCAGCCATTCGTGCTGCCGGATGGCACTCCGGTGAACGTGGGCGTCAACCTTCTGACGACTTCGACGTGCGGGACGTCGGGCACGTCGAATTTCAGCAACGCGGTGGTCAACGGCGTCGTTAATCCGTATTGCAGCGGCACGTTTACGCAGAGCGAAGGGGCGCCTACGCGGACCAGTTTCCCGACGGAGCAGTTTCGTTTCGCGTCGCACTCGAACAAGGTCTCGATGAACGGCCGGTACCTCTACAGCGGCGGAACGGGAAACGTGAAGAGCTTCAACGAGACGTTCATCGGATTCGTCTCGCGCAGTTTGTTAAAGGAGCAGATCGACACGGGCGCTTATCCGGGCGGCAAGTTCGCCAGCAACAAGCGCGTCAACGTAAATGCGGACTACACCGTTCGCGCCGAACTTACGCGTAACTTCGAGCTATCCGATACCTTCAACTACTGGGATATCCGGGTGCCGGGAAACACGGAGTTCAATCATTTCACCCTGACCGGAGTCGCCACCCAGACTAAGCCGACGGTGAAATTCGGAACCTCGTTGTTGACGCCGCTGACGGATCCCAGCCTTACGCCGGCGACGGCTCCGGGTGCGGAGTCGTACTACCTGGGTCACAAGAACATCGGGAACACGATCCTGGGCACGGTGACGGTCACGCCTGAAGCCAAGCTCTCTGCAGGCTGGCGTTTCAACGACCGCCAGATCAAGGTGGACGACGACGACAAACTGACCTGGCACCAGAACTGGATGCTGCTGGGTGGAGTCGTACAGCCTTCGCGGGTGTTCCGGTTGAACGTGAACTACGACAGGATGTGGTCACAATCGTCGAACTCGACTACGACGCCGAGCAACACATACACTCGCGAGTTGCCGAACAATATCTGGCACCTGTGGGGGCGGGCGCTGGTGAAGCCCGCGAAGTGGATCAACTTCGCGGTCGCCGGGGGTGACTACTCCGCCGAGAACAACGATCCGGAGGTGAATCACAAGGAGCACAACCAGGACATCAGCTTCGCCGCCCAGCTGATCCCGGCCGAGTCAATGAGCCTGGACTTCAACTACGCTCATGATGATGTCTTTTCAGTGACCGACCTGTGCTATGCGAGCACTGCGCCGCCGCCGACAGCAGTTGCCAACGCCGGCACATGCGCCAATACTACCGGCTCAAACAAGTATCTTGGCAACGGATACTACGACGCCCCGGTCAACTACTTTACTGCGGCATTCAACTACTCGTCGAAGCGTCTCCGTGTGGGGCTGGGGGGACGGTTCAATCAAGTGGACGGAAGCGCCGAGATGCTGAATCCTTACATGGTCCCTGGGGCTCTTCAATCGAAGTATTTCACTCCCTATGCAGACCTCGTGATCAACATTGCGCCGCAGTGGTCGTGGCATGGCAATTGGAACCGCCCGGACTACAACGAGTCGGGTCCGGCCGGGCCCGCGCCTCGCGATTTCAACGGGAATATTCTCATTTTGGGCGTGAAGTACGCGTTTTGATATAGGGGTGGGCGGCTGCCGAACTGCGCCGTCCACCCATGCAGGGTTCTCGGGTTGGACAATGGTGACTTTCGATGGATCCAAGTCGAGCCGGAGAGCAACTTAGGCAACTGATTAGAGTTCCTTTGGGAAGAGAACGCTGAAACGAGGGCGTTCTGGGAGAAGAAAGCAATGATGAAGAGGGTTCGCTTTTATGGTTCGCTGGCAGCAGTTGTTGCTTTGCTCAGCGGAGTGAGCTTTGCGCAGTCGGGCGAAGTGTACAAATCAAAGTGCCAGATGTGCCACGGTGCCACGGGCATGGCCGACACAGGCGCGGGCAAGTCGATGAAGGTCAAGCCGGTCACCGATCCCGACGTAAAGAAGATGAGCGAAGCGGACATGATCACAGAGACCACGAACGGCAAGGGCAAGATGCCGGCATTCAAGGACAAGCTTACCGAGGCGCAGATCAAGGAGTCGGTAGCTTTTTACCGTAGCCTCGGCAAGTAGAGTCAGACCAGCAGCAGCATCCGCGTCGGGCCGCAACTCACCCTTTCACGGTGAGAGTGGGGTTGTTCGACTACCGGCCCCCGTGTCTCTTTTGAAGACTCGGGCGGCACAAGACTGAGCGCGACAGGCGCGGTTTGCTCTGGATACAGTTCTGCAAGGAGCTTTTCAATGACAAAGAATATTCGTACTCAGTTGGTGTTGGCGCTGATGGTAGCGACGGCCAGCACTGTGGGCTTCGCGCAATCCGGGGGCGAAGCGGTGTACAAGGCCAATTGCCAGAGCTGTCACGGTTCGGCCGGCGTCCCAAGCCCTGGAATCGCCAAGGCGATGGGTGTGAAGCCTGCCAACGATCCGGATTACAAGAAGCTGACTCCGGATGAGGAATTTGCCTCAGTCAAGAACGGCAAAAATAAGATGAAACCATTCGCCGGCAAGTTGACGGATGCGCAGATCAAAGACGCGGTCACCTACTTCCGGTCATTCAAATAAACAATCGATGTGAGCCCCTGGCCCGCCCTGCGGCGGGCCAATCCTTGAGGAGGTCAGAGCCGCGTGCCGATCTTTCAGAAATTTCGTGAACACTGGGTACGGCCGGCGCTGTTCTTCGGCAACAACCCGCTGAGCCTTGCCGGAGGAGCGATTACAACTGCTTCCGGCGTCACCATGATCGGGCACTGGGTGGTCGAAATCCTGGGTCATAGGAGCGATAACCCGTACCTCGGCATCATCTTCTTCCTCATTCTTCCGGCTTTGTTTGTCCTGGGGCTTGTGCTGATTCCGATCGGGATGTATTTCCGCCGCCGGACGCTGCGGAAAGAGGGGCAGATTCCCGCGGAGTACCCAAAGATCGATCTCAACGACCGGATCTTTCGTCACGGTATCGATATTGTGCTGGTGGCGACGATCGTGAATTTATTAGTCGTATCGGTTGCCAGCTATCGCGGCGCATCCTATATGGACTCGCCCCAGTTCTGCGGGCAGTCGTGTCACGTAATGCATCCTGAATATGCGGCTTACCAGGTTTCTTCGCACTCTCACGTCGACTGCGTGCAGTGCCATATCGGGTCGGGCGCACGCTCTTATTTTGAAGCCAAGGTGAACGGGACCAAGCAGCTGCTCGAGGTTTCGTTGCGGCCGGTGGCCGGAATGGCTCCGCGACTTATCCCCACGTATCCGACACCGATTCCGTCTCCGGTGGTGAGCCTGCGTCCAGCGCGCGATATCTGCGAAGGCTGCCACACGCCGGCGAGATTCATCGGGGAAAAGCTGCTGGTGAAGTCCAGTTTCGCCGATGACGAGACGAATACAGAGACCCAGTCGGTTGTGGTGCTCCACCTCGGCGGGCGCGATTCGCTGTCGAACCTGCACGGCATTCATGGAGTGCATCTAGGCCACATCGAGTACATCACCACCGACGAGACGCGCACCACGATTCCCTGGGTTCAACGTCGCAATGCCGACGGCTCCGAGACGGTCTATGGGGTATCCACCCTTAAGGGTTCGACGCCGCAAGGGGAACGCCGCCTGATGGACTGCATTGATTGCCACAACCGCGCGGCACATACCATGCAAACTGCTGAGGATGCGCTCAACCGGGCGATGGTGGAAGGAGCGGTCAGCGCGGAACTGCCCTGGATCCACAAGAAGAGCCTTGAGCTTCTCAAGGCCGATTACTCCTCCGAGGCGGAGGCACGGGAAAAAATTCCGGCACAACTGGAGGCGTTCTACCGTACCGAACATCCCGACGTGTTTGCCGCCAAGGCCAACCTGATCAAATCTTCAGGCGAAGGGCTGGTCTACATCTTTGCTCACAATGTGTCTCCTGAAATGAAGGTGACCTGGGGGACACATCCGAACCATATCGGGCACATGAGTTATCCGGGGTGCTTCCGCTGCCACGACGGCGAGCACACGGCCAAGAACGGAGAGGCCATCACCCAGGATTGCGCAGCGTGCCACAACTTGCTTGCGGTCGACGAGAAGAAGCCCAAGGTGCTGCAGGACCTTGGCATCGTGGCGCCGTAAGAGAATCCCAACGGGCCGGGAATGGAAGCGTGCGCCGCTTCATTTCCGGCTTCTTTTTTGACGTCTTGACTGCCACAACTGTTTTCCTCCCCGGAACACAATCCCAATCCCCCGCCGAATCTGCGGCGCGCCGGGTTACAATCGGGGCCAAACACACAAGCTGCGCCCGGCTTTCCCCAAAAGTGGTAGGGTGCGCGGGCGGCCGGATAGAGCAAGATAAAGGCAATGTCCTTTTAACACAGTAAGAAAGCAGCAAGCGTTCTCTGTTTTTTAGACGAGGAACATGGCATACGTGCAGCGGGTCGGCGGGTCACTGGCGCTTGTGATGACATTGCTCGTGGGAGCCGCGATGGGCCAGTCACCTGCGTCCGGCACCGCTGTCTTGACGTCAGACGTAATCGCTGCGCAGGGTGCAGGTGAAGTCGACTCCGGCATCAAGGCTGGCCGGAGACTGGCGTTCGAGCCCATCCGTTGTGATTCCTGGCAGCCAACCGCCTGCGGTCAATGAGTCTACCGATCTTGGTCCGGCATCCGCGGGAACCCGCCTGGACCGCATGCTGCTTCTGCTTGAACCATCGACTGCACAGCGCCAGGCACTTGATGTGGAACTGGCTAACCAGCTGGATCCGAAGTCTTCCGAATACCATCATTGGCTCACGGCGGACGCCTTTGCCGACACATACGCGAACTCGCTCTCCGATGTGGGCGCCATCGTTTCGTGGCTTGAAAGCCACGGGTTCGCGATGGGACCGCTGCCGGCGGGACGCGAATGGATCGAGTTTTCGGGCACCGTCGCCCA
Organism: Terriglobales bacterium; assembly: GCA_963788475.1. GTDB lineage: Bacteria > Acidobacteriota > Terriglobia > Terriglobales > Acidobacteriaceae > Telmatobacter. Next base: position 644,016 of record CAWBGO010000015.1, on the reverse strand, counting down.
GGTGGAGGCAGCGTTTCAGACGCGTGTTCATGCGATTGCCACCGCGATCGGAACGCGGCCCGTACTGGTAGACGCGATCGCGGTGCCGGGGGCGGTGCGTCCGCTGATCCACGGACTGGTTTCGCTCGATGGAGTGATCGCAGAGCCGGCGATGACGGCGCCCCAACCCATTACAGGTTCAACCGCCGAGCTCGCAAGGACGACTTCGGCACTGCAGGCAAAGGCGCTCAGCCCGCGTCTCGCGGCGCAGTTAATACACCTCGACAGCCTGCAGTCGAGCGGCAATACCGGCAAGGGCGAGACCATTGCAATTGCCGCGCGGAGCAACGTTGAGACTCGGGATGTGGCGGACTTCCGCACCACGTTTGGCTTGCCGGCGAGCGCATTGCAGATCGTTCCGAATGGAGCGGATCCCGGCCGGACGAGCGATGAGGCCGAGGCCGTGCTGTCCGCCGCGTGGGCGGGGGCAGCGGCGCCTGGGGCACAGATCCTGCTTGTGCCGGCGGGGTCCACCAGCGCGACCGACGGCCTGGACCTCTCGCTGGCGACGATCGTCGATGAGGCGGTTGCCCATACGGTCGCGGTCGGGTTTTCGGCGTGCGAGGCATCCCTGAGTGAAGCGCGCAGGGCGTTTTACGGGGCGGTTTACCGGCAGGCGGCAGCGGAGGGCATTGCAATCGTTGCGGCTGCGGGCGACAACGGCCCCTCGGCCTGCCAGGCCAACGGTGCCGGAGCAGCGAATACTGGTTATGGCGTCAACGCTCTTGCCTCGACGCCATGGAATACTTCCGTGGGCGTTGCAGCCCTGGGCGAGGGCGGAACGACGGCGGATGCTCATTCGCTTGCGGGCTGGTCGCCGGTAAGTGCGGCAGATCCGGCGAATGCGGGAGGCGGCGGAAAGAGCTTGTTTTACTCCGCGCCTGCCTGGCAGCCCCTGCCCGCGCAGGATTCGACCGGTGCCGGCGGCTATGCGCGCCTGATGCCCGATGTCGCCTTGCCTACCGCGGCGGATTCGGGTGTGAATCACGGACTGGCCTACTGTTTGAGTGGATCGGCGGTCGGGTCGGTGAGCTCCGCCGGATGCGTCGCTGTGAGGAGCGGAGGCAGCGCAGGGGCGGCCGCGATGTTTGCCGGAATTGCTTCCCTTTTGGCCGCGAAGAACGGCCCACAAGGCAATCTCGCCCCCGAGCTGTACGAACTGAGTCGCCGCAGCGGAATTTTCAATGACGTCCAACAGGGCGGCAACAGACTTTTTTGCGCAGCCGGCAGCACGGGCTGCGATGCGAACGGGCAGATCGGCTTCAGCGCTGTCGCCGGCTATGACATGGCAACGGGACTGGGTTCGGTTGATGCGCAAAAGCTGGTGAGCGCCTGGGCGACTCCGGAAGCTACAGGGACCGGCGCGGCCAGCGTGAACCTGTCCGTGACACCCACGGTTCCTAATACGACTTACAATCCGACCGCGCAGATCACGCTGACCGCCAACGTGGTGTCGGGCACTGGCGGCGCGACTCCCACGGGCACGGTTCTATTTGCCGATACCGAAACCGGTGGCGACCTGAACCCCTCGGGTTCAACGCTGGATGCCAACGGAGTAGCGAATTACACCTTCACCAGCGGCCTCAAGATCGGCGGCAACAATATCACCGCGATCTATAGCGGCGACGCGACCTACGCTTCGGTGACATCGCAGCCCCTGGTGGTGACCGCGGAGCCCAGCACCACATCGCTCACGGTCGTGCCCTCAACCACCAAGCCAACGGCCGGGCTGCCTTTTACCGTGACTGTGAACATTGCCGTGGGGACGCCGCCGGCCGGGAGCGTGGCTCCGACCGGCAAAGTCACGCTGAATGTCGACGGTCTGCCGACCGCCACGGCTTCACTCGTCACCACCGGCGGAGTCACAACCGCGACGTTTCCCTCGGTGACGATCAATGCGGCGGGCGACCATCCATTGCAGGCCGTTTATGCCGGGGATGCCAATTACGCCGCGTCCACTGCCCCGCCGGTCACGGTGAGCATTGGCAAAGGAGCGACCGTCACCGCGCTGGTCGCGGTTCCCCCGGCTTTAACCGCGGGCATGCCGGAGACTTTTACGGCCACGATTGCGCCCGCCAATGTGGCCAACGGCACGACGTTCGCGATTACTGGTACTGTCAGTTTCTACGACGGCACGACGCTGCTGGGGACGGCGGTGATCAACGCCAATACCGCTTCGCTGGCGAACGTCACTCTTGCACCCGCCTTACTTCACACGATCACAGCCGTCTATTCGGGCGACACGAGTTGGGCGGCGAGCACTTCCAACGCTATTACGCTGCAATCGGTGCTGCTGCCCGACGTGGTGACGCTCGAGGTAAACATCAATACCATCGGGCCGGGCCAGCTGGTGACGTTCGTCGCCCGGGTGACTCCGCTCCTCCCGCCGGCGGCCAACATCGAGCAGAATCCGACCGGCAACGTGATCTTCTACAACGGAACCACCGTTATGGGCACCGTGGCGCTCACACCCGGTCCCAACAACACTTCCAGCGCCACACTGATCAGCGGGACATTGCCGGGAGGAGACAATGTCCTGACCGCCTACTATGTCGGCGACCTTTATTTCGCGCCTGGGACTTCCAATCCCGTCACCATCGACGTGCAGGATTTCTCCATCACGCCGTCTCCCACTAATCCGCCAACCAATCTGACCATCGTCAAGGGTACCTCGGGGTCAGCTTCGTTCATCGTGACGGGCCTTGGAGGCTATAACGACCTGGTCCAGGTGGTGTGTTCCGTGCCCGCGCAGGACGATATGACCTGTGCGGCGACCCCGCAGCAGGTGAGACCGACGGCGGTCGTCACCTTCACGGTGCAGACCTACGCAGCCGGAGGCACCACCGCGGCCCGCAACAACCGCGCCCCACTGTGGCCGCGAGCCACGGGAGGGACAGCGCTTGCGGTTCTGGTGTTTTTCGTTTTGCCGGCAGGCCGCTGGCGGCGCATGTTCACCGAGCGCACTCGCCGGTTCGTCGCGGTCCTGCTGTTGCTTGCCGGACTGGGGGGCGCTGGGATTGGCTGCAGCGACAGCGTGACAACGCCTCAGAACACGGGGACGCCGCTGGGAGTGGCCACTCTAACTATCGTGGCGACGGCATACATCAACAACACGGTGATCAACCGCACCGTGTTCCTGACCGTCAATGTCATTCCACCGGGGTCGAGTACCGCCGTCCCGGTATCCCATCCGAGACACTAGGCCTCCCTTTATTCCTCTGGAGCTTCGAACGACCATGCCTTCCAGCCATCCTCCGCAATTTGATCTTGTTGCGGCCGCTCACGCGGCCATGATCGAGCACGGTTTTCAGCCCGACTTTCCCCAGGGCGTTGCTCCGGAACTTGCGGCGATCGGGGCTAATTCGAATCTGCCGTCGGCGGCAGGCTTGCAGGACCTGCGAAGCCTGCTGTGGTCCTCGATCGACAACGACACCTCAAAGGACCTCGACCAGATCGAATGGGCGGAGCAGTTGCCGGACGGGCGCATCCGGGTGCTGATCGGTGTCGCCGATGTTGACGTGCGCGTCGCGGAAGGAACGGTCATCGACAGCCACGCCCAGAGCGAGACCACCTCGGTGTACACCGGGCGTGAAGGTCTTTCCGATGCTGCCGCCGGAACTGTCGGAGGGGATTACTTCGCTCAATGAGAACGAAGACCGGGCCGCGATTGTGATCGAGTTCAAGGTGGATGCGGGCGGCACGGCTTCCGATGGAAAGGCGTATCGCGCGCTGGTGCGCAATCGCGCGCAACTGGCTTACAACGGTGTGGGCGCCTGGCTCGAAGGCACAGGTGCCGCACCGGCCAAGGTGGCGGCCAACACCGACCTCGCTGCGCAGCTCAAGCTGCAGGACAAGGCTGCGCAGGCGATGGCAGGAAGCCGCTATCAGCATGGAGCGCTCGATCTTGAAACCATCGAAACGCGACCGGTGACGCTGGGCGGTGATGTGATCGAGCTGGCGCGCCTGGAAAAGAACCGCGCGACATCGTTGATTGAAGAGTTCATGGTGGCGGCCAACGGCGTGATGGCGAGGACATTCGAGGATGCCAAGGTGCCTTCGATCCGGCGCATTGTGCGCACTCCCAAGCGATGGGACCGCATTGTGGAAGTGGCGGCGGGGCTGGGAACCACGCTGCCCGCCGAGCCCGATTCGAAGGCGCTGAACGATTTTCTGCTGGCCCAGAAACAGAAGGACCCCGATCACTTTCCCGATCTATCGCTGACGGTGATCAAGCTGATGGGCCCGGGCGAATACGTGCTGGTCAAGGCCAGCGAGCCGTCGCCGGGACACTTCGGGCTGGCGGTGCAGGACTACACCCACTCGACCGCGCCCAACCGGCGGTTTCCGGACATGGTGGCGCAGCGGATCCTGAAGGCCTTGCTTGGAAAAGGCGCACAGCCCTATTCCGAAGAGGATCTCAATGCCATTGCGCAGCGGTGCACGCAGATGGAAGATGCAGCGCGCAAGGTGGAACGCGAGATGTCGAAGCGGATCGCGGCGGTGGTGCTGCGGCCGCGCATCGGCCAGAACTTCCACGGTATTGTGACCGGCGTGAACCAGTACGGCACCTTCGTGCGGGCGCTCGAGCCGCACGTGGAAGGAATGCTGGTGCGCGGCGGGCACGGCCTGGACGTTGGTGACAAGGTGACGGTGAAGCTGATCTCCACCGACCCGCAGCGGGGGTTTATTGATTTTGCGACAGCGTGAGTTTGTGCGATCCCACCCTCGCGACAAAAACAAAGACGTCGAGAGGGTGGGGCACCCAGATCAGGCTTTTCTGAGATGTTAGCTGTTGCGCATCGTGCCGGCCTGAACCAGGCCGATGACGTGGCCTTCGGGATCGGTGAAGAGGGCGATGAGCGGGCCGTTGGGGACCTGCTCGGGTCCCGTGAGCGTGCGCCCGCCGCGGCCTTCGACGACGGTCAGCGTTTCGGCGACGTCGGACACCTCAACGTAAAACGTAGCCTGTCCGCGGCCGCCGTCCATCGATGTGCCGATGCCTCCGCCGATGCCCGCCCCTGGAGACACCATCGAATAGTTGTCTCCCGCCGGGTTCAGCTGCCAGTCGAATAAGGCACGATAAAAATCTTCGAGCACCGACTTGTCTTTTCCGAGTATTTCAAAATGGACGATCGGGTTGGGCATTCTTCTCTCCTCCTGCTCTTTGCGCGATGGGCAATTCGGGCCGGGCGCTTCCCCGTCTTAGATTCGATCCACGAAGAAAGGGCCGTTGCCAACCTGCCTGATTTTCGGGCTGTGCAAAATTTTTTGCCGATTCCGCTTGACACTTATCGCAATCTGCGATAGGTTTATTGCATATTGCGATAAAGTAACAGCCGGAAAGGCATACTATCGCAGAAAAGCCCATGAAGCTCGGCGAAAAGATCCGCTACCTGCGCGAAGTGGAGGGCAGCCTTCGGGGCCTCGACCGGGCCATGAGCCAGCTCGAGTTAGTGCGGGCCATCGCGCGGGAGACAGGCTCGAAACTGAGCCAGAGCTATCTCTCGCAGATCGAGAGCGGCGCTCGCCCTCACCTGACGAACACGACCCGGCAGATCCTGGCGGGATTCTTCAAAGTCCACCCCGGCTACCTGGTGGACGATCCCGAGGGCTATTCGCCGGAGTTGCAGAGCGACGTGCGCCACCTGGAGGACAAGCTCGACCTCTGGCTGGTTTCGGGTGCGGAGCGGTTTCGCCGCGACCCGGAGTTGAAACACGCTCTGTTGACTCTGGCCCGGAACGAACACTCCCGTGAATGTCTGCTTTTGCTTGAGGCGATTCTCGAGACGCCGGGACTAGCGCCGCGGCTGGCGGAAGTGTTGCAGCCGAAGTTGCATGGAACAGGAAACCAAAAAGCAAGGGAACAGGGGCGCGGCCGGAAAGAGGAGGCGCACACATGACCTGGGAATCTTTTTATCTGGTTTGCTTTCTCGTGGGGCTGTTTCTGAGCGCGTTCACGCTGGTGGGCGGCATGGGACATTTCGGCGGCCACGTTCACGTGCCTCATGCGCCACACCTGCCGCACGGGGCGCATCTGCCGCACGGCGCGGCGGGTTCGAACCATGCACAGGGCACGGCGACCGTCCCCTGGTGGAACGCGTTTTCGATCATGATTTTTCTGTGCTGGTTTGGCGCGGCGGGGTACCTGCTGACGCGCTATGGCACTTTTGTGGCCGGAGTGGTGGTGACGCTGGCGGGGATCTGCGGCGTGGCCGGGGGAGCGATCATTTTTTTCTTCCTGACCCGCGTTCTGATGCCGCACGAGCATGAACTCACGGCCGATGAAACCGAAGTGGTGGGCGCAGTAGGGCATGTTTCGTCCCCCATCCGCCCTGCGGGAACCGGGGAGATTGTTTACGAACAACTGGGCGCGTTCCGGTCGGTGCCGGCTCGCTCCGAGGACGGAGCACCAATTTCCAAACAGGAAGAGGTGTTCGTCGTTCGCTACGAAAAAGGGATCGCGTACGTAAGGCGATGGGAAGAGATCGAAGCCAGGGAACAGGGATCAGGGAACAGGGAACAGGGTCCCGCGCTTACCCACACCTCTCCATCGAGCCAAACAACAATTGAGCCTGCTCCCTGAACCCCTTGCCCGGTTGAAAGGACCGGGATCGCAATGAGTACTCCAACCGTGCTGATTACGGATATGGCCATCCTGGTGGGAATCTTCCTGCTTGGGTTTCTGGCCAAGATGTTTCCCAAGAAAGCAGGGAACAGGAATCAGGCCACAGGCAACACCGCGAACGCAGAAGGTTCGCTGGGAGCCTCGTTGGGGATCAGAGCAGATCGTTCATCGACTCAGCGCTGATCACAATCCTTGATTTGTGAACCCTGAAACCAGTTCGATTCAGACCCTCCCGGGCGAAAGGACCGGGAACCAATGACTAACCCAACGACGATTTTGATTGCCGGAATTGCTGCGCTGATGCTGATCCTGCTGATGGGAATCCTGGCCAGGATGTATCGCAAAGCGGGCCCCAACGAAGCTCTCATCGTGTACGGATTTCGCGGTCCTCGGGTCATCAAGGGCCACGGTACCGTGATCTTTCCCATGGTGGAGAATTGCCGCGAGCTGAGCCTGGAGCTGATGAGCTTCGATGTAGCTCCGCAGCAGGATCTCTACACCAAGCAGGGCGTGGCGGTGACGGTGGAAGCGGTAGCGCAGATCAAGGTGCGCAGCGACCAGGCGTCGATCCTGACCGCGGCCGAGCAGTTCCTTACCAAGCCGCCGCAGCAGCGCGAAGGCCTGATCCGGCTGGTCATGGAGGGGCATTTACGCGGGATTATCGGCCAGTTGACGGTGGAGCAGATCGTGAAGGAGCCGGAGATGGTGGGCGACCGCATGCGGGCCACCTGCGCCGACGACATGAGCAAGATGGGCCTCGAAGTCATTTCGTTCACCATCAAGGAAGTCCGCGACAAGAACGAGTACATCTCCAACATGGGCCGCCCAGATATTGCGCGCATCAAGCGCGACGCTGAAATGGCCACGGCCGACGCGGAGCGCGACACCGCCATCAAGCGCGCCACGGCTTTGAGAGAGTCCGCCGTCGCCAAGGCGCAAGCCGACCAGGAACGGGTGATCGCCGAAACTGCTTCGCAAACCAGGCAGGCCGAAGCGCAGCGCGATCTGGAGATCAAGAAAGCGGAGTATGCCGAGCAGAGCCGCCGCCAGCAGGCCACGGCCGACAAGGCATACGAACTGCAGACCAACGTGATGTTGCAACAGGTAACTGCTGAGCAGGTGAAGGTGCAGCAGGTCGAGAAGGAAGGCCAGATCAAGGTGCAGGAAGCGGAAATTCTTCGCCATGAGAAAGAACTCATTGCCACGGTTTTGAAGGGCGCCGAAATCGAACGCCAGCGCATCGAGAACATGGCAGCCGCGGAGAAAAATCGCCTGACGGCCGAAGCCGAAGGCCGCGCAGCCGCCATCCGTACCCAGGGTGAAGCGGAGGCATCCATCATCTTCCAGAAGGGCGAGTCTGAAGCCAAGGCGATGAATGTGAAGGCCGAGGCATACCAGCAATGGAACCAGGCCGCGGTGGTCGACAAGCTGCTGACCAACATGGCCGACGTGGTGCGCGCCATGGCCGAGCCGCTCTCGCAAGGTCGACAAGATCACCATCGTATCGACGGGCAACGACGGCAGTTCCGGCATGCATAAGATTACCGGCGACATGACGAAGATCGCGGCGCAGGTGCCGGCATTGTTTGAGGCGCTGAGCGGCATGGATATCAAACAGTTGATGTCGAATGTGCAGGGCATGAGGCAGAAGCCAAACGGGAGTGGCGAAGTGCCGAAGAACTAGCACTCCCACCTCTAGCTTCCAGCTGGTCATGGGAGTGTGAGGCTTCGAGTGAGGCACGGGAAGATACTCTGAGGTCTCCCACCCTGGCCGCAAAAACAAAAACGCGGCGAGGGTGGGGCACCCCCGATATTGGAATTCACGAATGAGGCAAGGCAGTCGGTTGCACCAAGACTGAGCTAAGCAGCACTAGAAGCTAGAGGCTGGTAGCTGGACAGGGAGGGTGGTATGTCATTACTTGACAGGGTAAGCACATTGCTTCGCGCCAATCTCAACGATCTGGTGGAGAAGGCGGAGGATCCGGAGCGGATGTTGAAGCAGGTTGTCCTGGACATGGAGAACCAGTTGCTCCAGGTGAAGACCCAGGTAGCCATGGCGATTGCCGACGAGCACCTGTTGACCAAGAAGCGAACCGAGCACGAGCGGGAGGCGGCCGAATGGCGGCGCAAGGCCGAGCTGGCCGTGCAGAAGGGGATGGACGACCTTGCGCGCGGGGCCATCGAACGGGCGCTGAGCCACGATCAACTGGCGGCGGGGTTTGGGAGCCAGGCCGAAGATCAGAAGCACGAGGCTGATAATCTGCGCCAGGCATTGCGCAAACTGGACCAGAAGCTGAGCGAGACGAGGGCCCACTGCGAAATGCTGGTGGCCGAGCATCGCCGCGCCAGGGTTGTAGGCCGCGCCACCAAGGCCCGGCAGGCCGCCGGCCCGGATCAGGACCATACGATGGATCGCATGAAGAGCCGCGTCCGAACCAAGGCCGCCGAGAATGCTGCCACCGCGGAGATCATGGTGTCAGAGTCGCTCGAAGACAAGTTCAAGGCGATGGAAAACGAGGATAAGGTTGAATTGCTCTTGAACGAGATGAAGAATCGGCATGCATTACCGCGAGGCTGACGATTCGAACACAGTACGGCCGACATATACAGGGGCTGTCTCGTTTTCAGGAAAGACTGCAAACCGAATCATTATTTCAGAGGGCCGGAACGATGGCGCTTGACTGGAGTTGCGGCGCGCTTGCCGAAGGCCTGCGATGTTATCGCGACGAAGAGTTCTTCCTGGCGCACGAGCACTGGGAAGCGATCTGGCTGCACTGCGAGGAGCCCGAGAAGACTTTTCTGCAGGCGTTGATTCAAGTCACGGCGGCGTTTCATCACCTGCAGCGGAACAACGTCATCGGTTCCGCGTCGCTGCTGCGCGCCGCGCTACGGCGGCTCGATTCATTTCCTGCTGCCTATGGCGGCATCGCGGTTGAATCGCTGCGCGAAAGCATCCGCGCCTGGCTGCCGGCGCTGAACGGCGACCGCACCTCACCGCCGTCTTCCTTTCCCGACATCGGGTGCACGTACGAAGAGCGCTTCTAATTCCCATGTCTCAAAAGCGAGTTATGGGGCACCCGCCATCCCAGTCTCAGAGAGGAATCTAGGGTCCTGACGACCCTTGCATGCCAATCCGCTGCTTCACCAGCTTCAACCCTGCCTGCGCTTTTTCGCGGGCTCCGGGACAGCCCAGCAGGCGCTCATAGACAACCTGCGCCTCTTCCAGCTTGCCGGCGTGCAGAAAGTTGTCGGCGCGATCGAGGGACCTGGGGATCTCGGCAGCGGTGAGATCGCATTTGCCGTAAGCCCTGGGTTGGGGCACCGATTCGAGAGCCTGGTCGGTCCTGGGCTGCTTCACGTTGGGAGTGCGGACCGCGCTTTGGTTGAAGGCTCTTTCGCTGGTGGCGCCGGCTGCACTGTCGGTGGTGTCGGAACTGGCGCCGGCGCCGGTTCGGGAGAGCTGGGGGACTGTGCAGCAGTGCTGGTTGGCGGAGCGGCAGGCGGAGCCGCGGTTTTGGCGTGATTGCCTGACACCAGGAAGGGGATAAGCACCGCACCGAATACCACTACGGCCGCTGCGGCCCCGCCGACGATCAGCCATTTCTTTGTTGCCGGCGGCGGATCCGGCTCGCGACGGGTGGGGCCGAGGAGGTCATCCTCCGGCGCCGAAGGAGAGACATCGGGCCTGACGGTGGCGGTCACGACTCTCGGGGCCGGCGCGTGCAACTCCGCCGGGCAGGGATCTTCGCGGCCCATCTCGCGGATCTGGCGCAACATCGACAGCTCGTCGGCAGCGGGATTGGCGGCGGCCGCGCTTCTCCAGAGCATTTCGCGCCAGCCGCCGGGCCCGGCCGCATCGCGCAGCATGATGTTCGGCAGCTGGTACACCGATTCCGCGACGCTGCTGCCAAGCAGAATTCGCCCCGGCGATGCTTTCTCCAGCGCGGCTTGCGCCGATGCGGCGCTAGGATCCTCGGCCGAATGGACCAGGATGGTCGCGGTTGCGTTCCCGCCCTCGCCCCCCAGCCCTTCCAGCGCCCATTGCAGCCGCCGCGCTGTCAGCAGGGCTGATTGAAGGTTCGGGAATCCAGCGGTGACGACTGCATCGCCTCCCGGGTCCCTCGTTCCACCGGATGCCTTCATCAGATCCAAGGCAAGCGTAGCCGCGGACCCCGCGCTGTTCCAGGAAACGCCGACGAGCGCGCTGTTGTCATCCGATGCAAACAGGCGGACCGCGAGCACGAACGCACGCTGACTTGCCGGGTTCGCGGCCGGTCCACCGGCCTGGACTTCGGGCGCAGAAGGCTTGGAGAGCGTCCGGTCAGGCACTCGATCTGTTCGCAGGTTGGTCATGCTTTCCGAGCCGCCGCTTTGGCCTCCTGCGTACTGAGAGCGAAAACGATTGCGCCTCCCCGGGGGAGGTGGTAGTTTATCAGCCAGAGCGAACAGCCGTAAATCTGTTCGTTGGTTACCGGTACCGTATCCCTAACGGGAGGGTAACGCCGACGCTGGGGTCCTGAACATATTTCGTAAGCAGCTATCGCGGGAGCGGGCTCTATGTCCGGCCTGTGGAGCCGTGTTCAAGGGGAAATCATGGGTTTGTTTGGAATCATATGCCGGGGGAAAAACCCTGGAACTTGTCTGCGTGCCATCATTGTTTTTGCCGGGGTCATTCTGGGGTGGTCAGGTACGGGAAGCTGGGCGAAGGAGCCGTCGCTCACGGCGATCGAGTTGTATGACGGCGCCTCGGGCCCGGCGTACATTCAAATCGCCGACGTGCTGATCAACGGCAAGGCCGAGTTGCGCAGTTGCGTTGCGTCCGAGTCCGGATCAATCGACAAATCCACCTACAACAAATTTCAAAAAGTGGGGCTGGCGCCAGGCGGCGTTCTGGAACGGGGCGCCGACGGGGCGCTGCGCTACGGAACTGGCGACGGGCAGACGGGGTGCGTGGTGCCCGACGGCATCAAATTCGAGCACAACGCCACATTTACGGCGGAGGCCATGGCCGATTCGGCCGATCTGCGCGGACGACCGATCGCCAACGGCAGCGATGGGTCGCTCACCGCACCGCAGATGAAGAAAGGCGCAAAATTGGTGTTTGTCGCCGCTCCCAACGTCGAGCAGGCCGAGTACATGCTGGCCCAACGGGTGTCGACGGAAAAGGGTTGGCAGAACTACCTTACGGCTTACCCGGCCTCGCCTCACACCGAGGACGCCAAGCGAGTGCTGGCGGGGATGTATGTCGATGCGGGCGAAAAGGCGCTCGGCGCCTATTTGCAGAGCGCTTCGAGCACGTCGCCATCGTACTCCGACCTGAAAATCGCTCGTGCCGAGGTAAACCAGGCCCACCAGGTCGTGCCCAACTCGGCGCGGGAGGTAAAGCTGGCGGAGGCAATTCGAGCTAGTTTAGGGATGCTGGCCGACAAGGGGAAGGCGGAACTCGACGCGTACAAGACAGCCCTCGCATCGGGGTCTCCGGGTTATGTTCACCTCCAGACCGCGAAAGGACTCGCGGACGCGATCGGCGATGTCGACGGTACGTTTGCGCCGGGCGTGAAACTGAAGGTAGACGTCGTCCAGGCCAGCAACACATACGAGATGGCCCTTCGCACCGCGCAGACAGCCCTCGACGGCAAGCAGTATGACGATGCCGTGAAGGCGATTCACCCCTATCGGCAGTTCGCCTCAGAAGATCCGCGGGTGGCCCGCATCATCGACGGCGCGTACGCGGCCTACATCCAGCAGGGCCAGCAGTTCGAAGATGCCAAGGATTGGGGGAATGCCATCAAGTCATTCGAGAGCGCCCTCCAGGCCAAGGACACCCCGGAGGCACGGGATTCGTTGAAGTCCGCGCAGAAGGAATTTGGTGCCGCGCAGGACGCCGTCGCCGCCAATGCGGCGCTTGAAAAAAGCAAGACCTACGAGCTGCAGAAGGACATGATTCCCGCGTACGAGGTGCTTACCAGCCTCCCTGAAGGTCAGCGGACCATCGTCAAGGAGGAGATCGACCGGCTTGCGCCCGCATACGTTGTGGCCGCATCGCAACGGGCCAAGGACATCGCCAACGCTTATCCCTCGGTTCAGGGCATCGGCGACGAGAAGGCGGTTCAAAACGCCTACGCGTACCTGCAGCGCGCCTCGGAGCTGTCCGAGGACGAAGCCCAGAAGCAAGCGTTCCAGACCCGGATGCAGAACCTGGGCGACGAGCTGAGTGTGTGGTTTCTCGACCGTGCCAAGCACAGCCTGCAAAAGCCCCTGGGGTCAGGCACCGAGCTCGGGTGGTCCTACCTGAAGCAGGCCGAAGCCTACAAGGCCGCCAACCTCGAGGCCGTCCGCGACCAGATGAAAATGGCCGAACCGGCTCACGAGATGCACTCGAAACTTTCAATCCGGGTGCAGTTCCGCGATCAGACGTCGCAGCGCCAGAGTGAAGGTTTTGCCAGCCAGATGGAAAGCGCGATCGCCGCCGGGCTCGACACATCGGGAATGCCGGTGAAGGTTGTTCGATCCGGAGATACGCTCCGCCAGGATGTAGAGCCCGACTACCTGATCGCGGGTGACGTTCTCGAACATCACATTGCGGCGCCGCCCACCATCGAATCGGTGGAATCAACCTATATCGCCGGGGTACACGAGATTCCCAGCGAGGACTGGAACAAGGCCAATCGGGTTTACGAATCGGCCACGAATGAACTACACACCGCGCAGGCTTCGCTGCAGGGCGCGCAGGCCAAGGGCAAGAAGAAGGAAGTCGAGGAGGCGAACAACCAGGTCGTGGCGGCACAAAAGAAGGTGGACGAAGCCCGCGTGAATCTCGATTCCTTCGCCAAGAGCAAGACCGAAGACATCATCCGGCCCTACACCTACAAGAAGACCACGTATGACGTCACCAATCGCGTGGTGCTCCAGTTCCGGATCGACGATATGTTCAGCGGCCTGAAGGGCGAACCGGTTCAGGTGGAAGAGCTGGACAAAAAGAAGTTCGTGACTCTGACCGACGTGAAGGCGGAAGACTCCAAAGGGGTGAAATCGGAAGGAACCCTTCCCGACCTGATTGAGTTGCAGACGCAGCTAGACAACACCGCGCGGGAACACTTGGTCAAGATGGTGCACGAGAAGATTGTGGCGCTGCCGCAAACCATCTACAACGCGGCCCAGAAAAAGGAAACAGACGGATACGCCGACGATGCCGGCGAGGCGTATATGCGCTACCTTTATGTTGCCCCGGCCGATCAACTGAACGAGCGTGACCACGCGGAGAAGTTTCTCCGCGACCAATTCAATTTTCAGACATTTCCAGGACAAATCAGGAAAACCCCGCATCCCGCCCCGGCCCTAGAGCAGGGGATGTCACAACCGGTGCAGCCGGCTCACTGATCCGCCAGCTTCTTCGCTCTCCCCACGAGCGACGCGGCGAGGTGCAAAAGGCTGGAGAATTTCTGGCGTTGCTTCGGCCGGCATGACTGCTGACCAGGCATCCCGATATTCCCGGGGTCGCGTTCAGGGTGGATCGGATTTCGAAACAAACGGAAGGCAGGAGAGAACGTGGATTCTGCGAAAGATGACAAATCTTCGGAGACCAAGCGCATCGGCAAATACGATGTGATCGAGGTGCTGGGCCGGGGCGGCATGGGTGTCGTGTATCGCGCCATCGATCGCCAGATCGGCCGGGAGGTGGCGGTCAAGACTCTGACCCAGGGAGTGGCGGGCGACCCCGAAATGCTGGCGCGCTTTTATGAAGAAGGCAGAAAAACCGGTCGCCTGAATCATCCCCACATTGTTACCGTCTACGACCTCGGCGAAGATAACGGCACCCCTTTCATCGTGATGGAGCGGGTCGAAGGCGATCCGCTGGACCGGATCATCGCCCGCGACATGCCGCTGACCATGATGGATCGCCTTCGGATCATTGAAGAAACCTGCTCCGCTCTCGGCTACGCGCACAGCAACAATATGATTCACCGGGACGTGAAGCCGGCCAATATTTTCGTTCAGCCCGACGGCAAGGCCAAGCTTCTCGACTTCGGCATTGCGCGCCTGGAGCGCCGCAGCCAGGACATCAGCCTTACCCGGACCGGCCACATCATCGGCACCGTGCCTTACATGGCACCGGAACGGCTGCGCGACAAGATGATCGACGGGCGATCGGATATCTTCTCCGTCGGCGTGGTGCTGCATCAGTTGATCACGGGCCAGCTGCCCTTCTCCGGCGAAGATTACGTGCTCATGCAGAAGATTCTGAATGAGCCCAATCCGCCACTGCGCGACTACTGCAGCAATTGTCCCAAGGGTCTTCAGGAGATTGTTGACTGCGCGCTCGCCAAGTCAGTGGACGACCGCTATCAGACCGCCGAGGAGATGGCCGCGGACCTTCGCTCGGTAATCGAGGAACTGGGGGAAGAGCAGCTCGTGGAGCTGTTGCCCGAAGCTCGCCGCCTTGTCGAGGCCCAGGATTTCACCCGAGCCCGGGTCGTTCTCCAACAGGTGCTCAAGGTGCAGAGCAAGCACACCGGTGCGCGCGAACTGCTCGGCGAGATTCAACGCCGCATGGTACAGCGCCAGCGCGACGAGCGGATCCGCAATGCCCGGGTGCAGGCCGAGGACGCCCTCAGCCGCCGGGACTTCGAACAGGCTCTCACCGCCCTCAAGGAAGGCCTGGAAGTAGATTCCACCAATGCCGAACTGCTCGGGCTGCGAGAGAAGGTTCACCAGCAAAAGCGAAAGCAGGAGCAGGTGGACGGGCTGCTTCGACAGGCCGACAGCGCCCGGCGTAGAGGCGATATTCGCTCCGCCATGGCCTCCGCGCAGGAAGCGCTCAACGTTGACAATACGAATTCCAAAATCATCGCCCTCTACACCATGCTGTCCGCAGAAGCTGAAGAGGCAAAGAAGAAGGCCGAGGCGAAAGCCCTGCTCGAGTCCGTGCGTCGACAGCTCGATTCCCGGCAATTCGAAAAGGCCCTGGAATCCCTGCACAAGGTGGAAGAGCTGACGCCCGCCGACCCGGAAGTGCAGCTCCTGATCGGGGACGCGAATGCCGGCCTCGAACAAAATCGCCGGCGCGAACTGATCTCGAGCCTGGAACAGCAAGTAACGCTCGCGGCGAACCTCGAACAGCTTCAGAATGTGGTTCGCGCCATTCAGGAAGCTCAGGCCGCCATGCCGGCTGAATCGGCCTTGTTCCGCCTCAGCGCCCAGGCGGACCGGCGTCTGAAGGAATTCGCAAACCGCCGTCTCGTCGAAGAGACGTTTCAGCGATGCCGCGACCTGCGTCCCCGCGAAGCGCTGGAAGTGGTTCGCAGTGCGCGCGAACGCCTTCCCGACGATGAGAAGCTCATGTCGCTCGAAGCCCTGATCAACGAGAGGATGCAACAGCACTCCGTCGAAGAGCGGCGCGGCGAGTATCTGTCCCGGGCCCGCGAGGCGCTCCAGGAGGGCAAGTCAAAAGATGCGATCCATATTCTCGAATCCTGCGAGGCAGAGGGGATTGCCAACAGCGAGGCGCTCTCGCTGCTTGAGTTCGCGCGCGCCGAGGAAAAGGAAATCAATTTCCAGCGGCTCAAGCGCAGCCGCCTGATCCAGGCCCAGCAGATGGTCGGTGACGGCGACTATGACCAGGCGGTCGGGTTTCTCCAGGATGCTCTGAGCGAGGGGGACGACACCGCCCTGCGCTTGTTGCTCGAGCAGGCAGTCACTGCCCGCCATGGCCTGCAGCGGCAGGTGGACAGCGCCCTGGTGTCGGCGGGAAGACTGGTGCAGGCGGGCAAGGTTAACGACGCGCTCGAGCTTTTGCGGGGTCTGCCCCGCGAAATCCTGCGTTCCAGCCGCGTGCAGATGGCCATTGCGGCGGTTGAGGATGAACGAGACCTGGCACTTTTCCGTATGACGGGAAGAGCATATGGGCTCCTCAATTCGGATCTCGGTACCGGGCACCGGATCATGCAGAGGGTAGCGGCTGCTTCCGTCGAGTCTTCTCCGACCGCCGCCGTCGCCGTCGTCTTCCGAACCCATGAACAGGCCAGTGCCGACCGCGTTCTTGTCGAAGCGGCACAGAAATCGGAAACCCTGGTGCGCAACAAGGATCTGGCGGCAGCGGAAACGATCGTGCGCGAGGCAGACCGGATAGCAGACCTGGCCAGTCCCCAGCGCAAATCCGAATGGCGGACTCATACCGGCAAGTTGAGCCGGAAAGGCCTTAAGAACCGGGTGTCATCTTGACGTAGACCGCGGAAGGCGGGCATCATAGGGCGCGTCCTGTTGGCGATTCATCCCGTGCAGTTTTGAAGGATTCGGGCGCTTTTCTTCCCCCCGGCCGGTTTGGTTCCATTCCTCAGGCACGGACGCCTGAAGTATATGGCCTGAAACTCGGCAATTTTCCGTACCCGCTTGGCAAGGCTTGACGAACAAAGGCTTGAGGAACCCGGCTGGCCCTCGGCAAGTCCGCTTTATCCGGGAATCGCAGGAGGCCTCTTGGTTTCCCCACTCTTTCGCCCCGGGAGAGAAAAACAGCGCAAGATCTGGCGCCGCAGTCGCTTTTTTGTCGCTTCTATTGTTGGGTAATCGAGCGTACCGAAGGAAAATAGACAAAGGGAGGTTGACGCGATGCCGTTTCAGGTGTGTATGGGAGCCATGATGATGTGCACGATGGGCATGGCTCCGAGTTCCCTGGTTGTGCTTCCCACGAACAAGGTGTTGACCAGTCAAATGCCCGATGCCAACATCATGGATCACATTCCGATGACCAACATCATGCCCTTCGGCATGTGCATGTCCCCGGCCAACCCCACGGTGGCCGCCGCAACTGCCGCCGCCCTGGGTGTACTGACCCCCATGCCCTGTATTCCGAATACGCCCGCTCCCTGGGTTCCGGGAGCGCCGACTGTGCTGCTCGCCAACATGCCGACGCTCGATAACACTTCCCAGTTGATGTGCATTTGGGCAGGGGTCATCACCTTCACAACTCCTGGCGAGTTTACGGTCGAAGTTCCTTAATCTGCTGGAAGAGACATGCTGTAAGCTTCGGTCAACCCGATAAGGCAGCTTCAACATGACCCAGGCATTGACACTCACTCTCGATTTTGCTGCAGCTACCGACATCGGCTGCAGGCGCAGCAATAACGAGGACAGCTACGGCTACGATGCCGAGCAGCACCTGTACGTGGTGTGCGACGGGATGGGCGGAAATGCGGCCGGCGAAGTTGCCAGCGGGATGGCCGTGCGCACGCTGATCGAGGCGTTTGGCCAGCTGACTCAGCACGCAGTCGACGGCGGCGCGATGTCCCTGGTGGAGAACCGGCTGCTCGCCTCCATCTTCGAAGCCAACCGCGTGGTGCGCGAGGCGGGAGCCGAAAATCCCGAGTTGCACAGCATGGGCACAACCCTGGTCTGCGCGTGCCTGGACGGGAACCGCGTAGTGATCGGCAACGTGGGCGACAGCCGCGCCTACCTGCTGCGCAATGGAAACTGCCTGCAGATCACGCAGGATCACTCCCTGCTCGACGAGGAAATTCGCAACGGCAACATGACTCCGGAAATGGCGGCGGCCTCCAACCTGCAGTCGGTGATTACCCGTGCCATCGGTGTGGCGGACCTCGTCGAGCCCGACCTGTTTGCCGCCGTACTCCAGGTCAACGATCTCCTCCTGCTGGCCTCAGACGGGCTGACGCGGTATGTCAACCCGGAAGAAATCGCGCAGGCCGCCGCCAACGGTTCAGAGCTGACTGCGATTTGCCAGGCGCTGATCGACCACGCCAAGGAGCGCGGAGGCGCGGATAACATCACCTGCATTTTGCTGCGCGCGCTGGAGATGCCTCCAGGGGCGCTGCCGAGCGAGATGGAAGCATTCTCGCCTGCTATTTGAGCTCATCCGGATTTCTCACAAGCTACGATGGCTTGAGTTGCGGCTCGATCGAAGTGATCGACTCACAGTTTCACAGTTTCACAGGTTCACAGTTTCACAGTTTCACAGGGGGGAGGGGGGTGGGGGGTACCCATTCCGGCTCGAGTTATCCCTTGTGAGTCACTGAAAAAGGTTTTTATGGGCAGCCATCCCGCAGAGTAAACGGTCCAAAAGGGCTGGTTTGGATTCCTGAATGGTTCGGAACGAAACCGAATTGCATTCCAATCCTCTCTTCCACCTCTATTGTGGCAAAACCGTTTGAAAGAAAATGCAAAAGCGCGGGCATTTTTGCGCAAGGACGACGGCTGAGGGCGGCCAGAGATGCGGGCTAAGACTCCTAGTCCTACACCGGCGTTGCCGACCCGCGGTGGATGAAACGCGATTCTGACTTTTGCGGTTTCCCACCCTTTCGCCAGAAAAAAGGCGAAAGGATGGGCACGGAGCATTTGTTTCTTTTCAGACATGCGGGCTAAGACTCCTAGTCCTACACCGGCGTTGCCGACCCGCGGTGGATGAAACGCGATTCTGACTTTCGCGGTTTCCCACCCTTTCGCCAGAAAAAAGGCGAAAGGATGGGGCACGGAGCATTTGTTTCTTTTCAGTTTGCCCGGGATCACGCGATTCCCACCCTAGCGACAAAAACAAAGACGTCGCGAGGGTGGGGCACCCATTCCACGCTGGCGACGTTATTGCGCGGCCGGCAGGATCACCGGGCTCGCGCAATTCAGGCCAATGAATCCATCGCCCACGAGCAAGTCCGCACCTGGACCCGATAGTTCGAAAGTGGCCGTCTTGGTGGCGCCACCGGGACCCGTGTTGCGGCCCTGAATGGTCGTTGCGGTATTGATGATGTAGTCCAGCCGGTATCCTCCCGCCGTCCGCGTAATTTGCGCGGTGCGCACCAGTTCGAAAACCGACCAGGTGCCCTGGGAGGGCAGAGCCGGGGTTCCGTCATAGATGAGCGATGCGCTTTGCGCGGTGGCCGCGGTCCAGGTGAACTGCTGGCTATTGCCGGCGGCCATGCGCTGGCCGTCCACCACGAAAGTCGCGCTGGTGACTCCGCCACCCGGAACGAAGCGTACATTGAACGTGAACGAAGCCGCCTTCTGACCGGGCGGGTAAAGCGTCGTGCTGATGTGCGCCGCGCGGTTGAAGTAAGCCACGAACTTCGGATTCACAGGCCCCGGTGCGGTCGGAGCAGCGATGTACTGCGCTCCCTGCGGGGCCAGGACTGTTTTGAGTGGGCCGTTATAAGTGGACCAGAGTACTCCCGTTTCCGGCGCGAACGCGTTATCCACTTCCGGCAGACTGGCGCGGGCACTGGCGTTGTTGCTGAACGGGTATTTGCGGATCAGCGGGCTGATGGCGTCGCAGACTTTGCCGCCCCCCTTGTTGGCCGCATCGCCGGGGGTGGGAGCCAGCTTGCTGACGCAGTCGATGGGAGCCCTCATGAGGGAGGCAACCACGGCTTCGGTGTGCATCTGCGGATCGACACTGAAGCCCTGCGCCGCCTGTGTTACAGCTCCGTTGGCCGCGATCACCTGTTGCAAAATGGGCGTGAAGGCTGCCTGATCAGGCGGCGCCGGGTTTTGTGCCACGAGTTGAATGGAGCCGGCCAGGTTGCTCAGCGCGGTGACGTAGGGCGTGCTCCCGGGCCCGATCAGACGGTCGGTCGCATTGGGATCGACCAGCACCTGCGTGGGCTGGAAAACCGACTTGATCTGCGGATCGGAGACCGCGGTGTTGTGCGACACGGTGTAGAAGAGCGCCAGAAGCGGCGAGGCCGGGCCCGCCAGCGCGTTCAAGCGATCCGGCGTTTCCTGAAGCGTGCCGCAGCCCACCTTCGCGCTGGCCAAGAAGGCGCGCCATTCCTTGAGGAAGTCCGACGTATATTGGGTGGAGAGATCCCGGGCGATGGTGGAAACATTCAGCGATGACCCCGCCTGGTTGCCCAGCACCCAGGTTTCCCCCTGCGCATATTTTTCCGGGTGCTGAAGCGCGTCCTGCATGAACCCGAACCCCGTTTTGGTAAACGCGCCGCGCACGATATGGGTATCCACGACATAGGTCGCGCTCCCCGGATACTGGCGGTTGAAATCGATGGTCTGGCTGTTCTTGTCGGCATCGGTCAGCATCGCCTGGTAAATGCGGGTCTCGGCCAGGAACTTGGAAAGAAATGCGCGCGTGTGCTCGACCACCACCGCATCGGTGCTAACGTCGTAGGGCGGATGGCGCAGCAGTTCATTTCCGTAGAAGTCGATCTGCTTATTTGCCAGCGCCTGCTGCTCGGGTTCCACCGGTCGCGTTCCCACCCAGTACTGGTAGAAAACCGGCGTTAGAAATTTGGTTTGGCTCTTGTCCGGATTGCTGGTCGTGATCAGGTAGGCCTTGAGGGGGTTGTAGGCGGCGATGTAGGAACTGAAATCGCTGCTGGTGGCGGGGGCGTCGGGCAGGGCGCGCATGTAGGCTACCCAGTTGGCCTGGGTGGGGTTCAGCAGCATGGGGCGAAAGCGGTCGAAGTAGATAGTGCGGGCCTGGTCGTCCAGCTTGTCGCCCCGGTAAAGGCCCCAGCGATAACTCCAGGGGGCGCCGTTTTGACGGTAGTCGTCGAGTTGGACAATGGTCTGCCGCAAATCATCGAGGTTCTTCAGGTCGGTCAGACTGGGCAGAGAAGTGGCTGTCGCGTCCACCGAAGGAATGGCATGCGCGGCTTTCTGGATGCGATGTTCAATGCCCAGATTATTGAAGAACGAAATGACCAGGAAGACCAGGTAGAGC
This sequence comes from Terriglobales bacterium, assembly GCA_963788475.1. GTDB lineage: Bacteria > Acidobacteriota > Terriglobia > Terriglobales > Acidobacteriaceae > Telmatobacter. Next base: position 622,672 of record CAWBGO010000015.1, on the reverse strand, counting down.
GCCAGCAAAAAGGCCAGCGTGCCGAACAGGATTCGGCGGAATAGGCGCGCCGGCGCGGATTGCGTGGTAGCGGACAGGGCGCTCCTGTCGCCCAGGATCACCTCGGGAAACAGCCGCGGCAGGAAGGTCCATTGCGGCACTCGCGACGAACTCATTACCGGCGTGGATGCGGCGGCGCGAGCGCCCGGCCGACCCATGGAGAGGTTGATGTACTGCGTCGCGCCTGCATCCTGTGACTGCATGGGGCGCTCCACGGCCGCGGGAGCGTTGGCCATGCGCTCCACCATTCGAGCGCGGATACCGGTAAAGAAAAAGCCCCGCAGGTAAGGATTGGCGCTGAGCTGGCTGGGCTTGCAGAGCTCCACCAGGTACTGGTTGAGGTTCTTGCGCACCTTGCCGAGTTCGCGCGGAAATTCGTACACGCCGGGAATGCTGGCGGGATCGTTTTCGCGATCCAGCATTTCAATCCGGAATTCCCCCAGCTTGAAAATCAGTCCATCAATCGAGCCCGCGAGCATGCGGGCCGCCTGGTCGGCGTAGGTTCCCACCGAGGCATCGCTGCGCGGCAGCGGCGAACCCAGGATTTGGCGCACTTCGGCGTCGGAGAGATTACGGACGTAGTTTTCGAAATGGGGAATCCGATCCAGCTTGGTGACGATGACATAGACCGGGACCGGCATGCCCAGCAGGCGGCTGATCTCGCGCAATTGCGCGCCGGTGGTGCGCGCCGATGCCATCAGGGATTGACCGCCATCCCCCGCCAGCAGCTGTTCGGTGCTGAGACACACCACGACGGCGCGGGGCGCGGCCCCGGTACCGAAGGCGGAGCGGTATGCGCGGGCGCGGGTGCGATGCACGAGGCGTCCGAGGAGCGTGTTGTTCTGGCGAACCGCGGACCCCACTTCGAGCAGCGCTGCGATCTTGGTGAACCACAGGTTCACCAATTCGGTCTGGACTTGCTCGCCCTCGTGCGGCGCCGTTCCCGCCAGCAGCTCCGGATCGAGCCCGGACCGTATCACCGTGGTGGTCTTGGCGGTTCCGGATTCGCCGAGGATGTAGACCAGGGGGAGCGACTCGAGTGTCTTGGCGCCCTGCTGCGAAGTACGTAGTTTCCGATTGGCGTCGTTCAGCAGCAGGTCCAACTCGGCCGTGGCGGCGGTGCCGGGAAGTTCCCCCTGCTTCTCCTTCTCCTTTTTGGCGCGATAGTGCAACACCAGGATGACCACCGCTGCCGCGATGCCGAGAACCAGCACGAGGATGACAAACACGAGATAGTATGCGCCCTGCAGGTGGAGCAGGGCAGCGAGGCCGAAGGCCAGAAGAGCGGCAACTACGAGCACGACGAAGGCAAGGATGTAGGCGAGCAAGCAATCCCCCCGGGAAACGAAAAAACACTAGCTGATCTGGACTAGCTTATCTGGGCGGCACCGGAACTCAATAGAAACCAGAATCCGCCAAAAGCCAACAGCACGAGCACCAATAACACCAGAGCGGCAATTCCGAGGCCCCGGCTCCAGCGATCGACAGCCGCCGTCTTTTTTACCTCCGGCGTGGCGGCATCGGGCAGGAAGCTCACGACCCCGCGAATGCGATCCATCTTCTCCCGCGCCTGGCGGATCAAGGTCTGAATCTCCCCGCCATAACGCGCTCCAGCTCCTCCCTGGCCCGCGGCATAGCCCATGCTCGCAACCAGGGCGTACTTGCCCTTGAACCCAAGCAGCATGCACAGGCAGTAGACTTCGAGGCAATCTGCCGTGTCCTGCGAATCCTGGCGCGTGAGCAGCATGCGAAGATTATCGAAAAAGACCTCGCCGGCGCGATTGTGGCCGAACATCTCTTCCTGCATGGGACGCTGCGCCCAGTCGGCGAAGGCCGGACTTTGCAGCTTGAGTACCGATTCGTCGAGCAACGACACCACCGCGAAGAAGGCCAGCTGATTGATCTCGCTCGAATAGCCGAGCCCCTTGGCCTGCTCCATGGCCGCTTTGAGCGCCGCACGTATACTGGTGCGGAAATCCTGGGAGTTGGCTGCCGACTGCTGATGAAGGGACGCCAGGCGCAGAATGATGGTGAGAGCGTTTTCGTAACAGGAGGCAAGGTTTTGCGTACGCTGCATCGTAGCGTTCATCGATTCTCTCCGCGGATGGTGCCTGGCCGGTGGCCCCGCTTTACCCCAGCGAATTCAGGCCAGGATCCGGCCAGCCCTTGCGAGCAGCCGACCGGGAACGGACTGGTTTCGAAACACTAAGAGCATAACTCAAGCCAAGGAAAACACGGGGAAACTTCTCCTCGCGCATTGCGGGTTCGACGTTTCCTGAAACGGCCTGGTCGAGGATTTCACCATCACAATATGGTGCGCGGCTGCTGGCTGCGTTTCCAGGCTCATTTCCGCGGTTTCAGCCGGGGATGAAAACCTTTGTCCCGAATCAGGCTCGCGGGAATTGCTCTTTACGCCGCGATGATGGGAGTGTAATCTTCGCATTGAACCCCACTCTGCGAGCCGAGCAGGATTCTCCTTTCATGAGCAAAGACAATCCCAATCCGGAACAACCGGATCCATTAAGCGCCACCGGCATGTTCCTCCGGGCTTTCGATGTGGAAGGAGAGAAAAAGGCGTCCGACCCGTTTGCGCCGGCGCCGCCCGTCTCGCGTCCTCCGAGCCCCGCGAGCGAACGGCCGCCGTATTCATCGCCGGCGCCGCCGCAGCAGAGTGCGGGTCGAAGCGCGGATCAGGGTGCCGGTCATGGTGTGGGTCATGGCGAGTTCACCCAAATGTTCAACTCGCCGGGACAGCGGCCCGCTCCGGCGCCCGCTCAGCCGGCGACCGAGGCTCCGACAGCCGTGTTCAGGGCCCCTTCCTATCCAAGTTCGCCTGCTGGTCCGCCTCCAGGTCCGCCGCCTGCTTTCCCCGACCAGCCGCCGGGCGAGTTTACGCGCATTTTTGTTTCGGGGGTTACGCCTCCCCACACGCCGACGCCGCGGACCGTCGAAGATCCGCCCCGACCCGCTCCCCTGTCCTCCGCGACTTTCATAGGGTCTGTGCCCTCCTCGGGACAGTCACGCGCCAAGGGATTCTCTTCGCCGGGAATCTCCGATTCGGCCGATGGCGGCTTTACCCAGTTCTTCAGCGCCCCGGCGAGGCCGGCTTCGCCGCCGCAATCTGCCGCGCCGCCAACCCCGCCTCCCCGGCCCCAGCCCGCTCCCGACCCATCCTGGAAGGATGATCCATTTTTCCGCGCGCCCGAAAAAACGCCGGAGCAGCCGTCCCAGAGTGTCACCAGCATCCTGTCTTCGCTGTCCTCTCCGGCCAGTTCAGGTTCGCGTCAGCAGGAACCGGCGCCCTACCGGCCCGAGGCGATGCCATCGTATGCGCCGCCCAAGCCCTCGGAGTCGTCGCCGGCGGATCCCGGCGGCGTAACCCGGCTCATTCAGCGTCTTGCCCAGGAGCAGTCCGCGTCCGCTGCGCCGCCTCCGTACGCGCCCGCGCCGCCGCCAGATTCAGGACCGGGCGAGTTCACGCGCATCATGTCTGCCCCGGCGACACGGCCGGCGATGGGTGCGCCGCCTGCGTCAGCTCCACCGCCACCCGGTCCCATGTTCGCGGCTCCGCCTCCGCCGGCCATGCCCAAGGTTGCACCGCCACCTTTCGCGCCTCCACCCTTCGCGCCTCCACCCTTCGGGGCCCCGGCGGCTGCGCCGGCCGCGCCTCATCCACCTGCTTTTGCCGTGCCTCCGCCGCCCGCGTTTGCGGCCCCGGCCATGTCGATGCCCAAGCCCGCACCGCCGCCCCCGGCTCCCGCTCTCGCGGCGCCCAAAGGCAAGCTGGAAGCCATGGTCCCCATCCTGCTGGTGATCAATACGTTCCTGCTGCTCTTGTTGCTGATGGTGGTGATCTTCCTGATCAAGTCGAAGTAGGCGTGGATGCGCCGGTCTTGCCGGAGAGGACCGACGCGATCGCGCTCAGGCCAGCAGACCCTTTTCCTTCAGCAGGGTGTCTACCCGCTCGAAACTGTCGATGATAATCACGCCCTGCGCACGGGCCTTGCCCGCATAACGGGTGGCATCGTCTTCGCCAAATTTCAGATCCTGCAGGAGGGAGACCAGTTCGTCATAGGTGCTGGCCTTGGCCGGAAGCGTGTTATGCCGCCCCGCATAAGGAAGAAAGACAACCTCGAAATGGGCCTTGACGCCTTCCGCGGCAGGCTTCGCGGTAATGCGAAGATTCCCAATCACCTTCGCCATGTACCCCTCCGTGCGCCGGGAACCTCTCGACTGGAATTACCCATCGCTATCAAGTCTGCCACATTCAGGCGTATCGAGGCAGTGTTCAAGGCGGTTCCCGAGTCCTCACACAGCGATCATGAATCCGCGCTGGATCAGTTTTCGGATCATGGCCAGGCACTCTCCCTGCACTTTCTCAAGCGGGGCATTGGCGCTGGCGGCCAGGCCCTGGATGGCTTCGCCGGCGGTGCGCGTCCCATCGCAGGTGACGAGGAATCCGGCAACCAGCGGCTGCACTTCCATGTGGAATGGGAAACCGTTGATGAGGCGGAGAGTCAGCGTTTCCGCGCGCCATTGGCCTTCATGCTGCTCGCAGACCTGTTCCAGGCGAACGTGCGGGGATAATTTGGGACGAAGGGCGAGCACCTGGTCGTCGCCGCTGTTCTGCTGCATCAGATCGTGCGCCGCGAAGGTGGCGTCAATCATCTCCCCGAGGCGGCCCTTGGCGGTCTGGGGAATCTCTTCGATGCGCACCCAGTTTTGACCGTCGCGGCGCCGCATCACGATCAGGCCGTCGTGGATGGCTTCCACGCCCCGATGACGGTAGTACTGCATGTAGCCGGCATAGGTGGCCGCATCCAGAGACGGATCCTGCGACGTTTCGCAAATGCGATGCTGCGCGTACTCCTCCGGATCCTGGGTCAATCCTTTCATCACCCAGGCGTCGCAGCCTGTGCCTTCCAGCCACTCACCGATGCGCTCCTCCCACGGCTGGCCTTTGATCTGCGCCCATTCGCACAGCATCTGCATGTATCCGCCCTCATGCAGGTAGCCGGGCCCTTCTTTGACCAGGCGACGGCAAAGGCCATCGAGTTCCATGGGGTTTTCACAGAACAGGTAATCACCCTGCGGGGTAATGAAAAAAGGTGGATTCGAAAGAATGAGGTCGAAGCGCCGGCCGGCCACGGGAGCGAAGCAGTCTCCCCCCATGACCTCGATGTTTTCGACGTCGTTGAGGCGGGAGTTGAAGCGCGCGCAGGCCACGGCGCGCTCGTTCAGATCGGTGGCCACCACCACGTCGCTGAAGCGCGCGGCATGGAGGCTCAGGATGCCACTGCCGGTGCCCAGATCCAGAGTGGCGCGGGAGTGGCGCTGCACCGCGAACCGCGACAGGAACTTGCTGGTGGGGTTAGGCCAGAGCACCATCGCCACATCCTTGTTATCGATGGCCGAAGCATGGTCGGACGCGACCAGAAAGCCGTCGATGTGCAGCAGCATGGCCTGGGGGATGAGAGTGTCCCCCGCGCGAGAAAGCAAACCTGATTCGAGCATGAGGGAAAGTACGTCGGCGGGGATGAATTCAGCGACCGCAGCGCGCTCTTGCGGCAGCGCCAGCCAGAACCAGCGCAGCAGCGCATTGAGCGGGATGGGAGCCGAAGTGCGATCGAGAAGCCGGGGCTGGTTGCGCAATTGGCGCGAGGGGAGTTCCGCAGCGCCCAGCTGTTTGCGCAGGCTGGTCTCGTTATAGCCCGCGTCCTCAAAGAATGCGCGCAGGCGACGTGAGTCTTCGCGGGAAAGCGGAGTGAGCATCACGACACAACATAGCAGGTTTCCTGGATCAGATTTCAGCGGTTGGACGATTGGCCCTTTTGTTGGCGATCCTCCGCTTGTATCGGCAAGAGTTTATGCTTTTGCGCAACGAAACTTCCCCTCGGTGTTCGACATGTTTATCAGCCTTGAAGCTCCCGATCTGAGCTCTGTTACAGCTCAAGCGGGAAACTTGATTTAGGGCAAAGAGGCGAAAGTATTTGTCTTGACCGGGGCAGGGGCGTGTGTTATCAACAGAAACGCGCAGAATGTGGGTCACGAACGTGTGGCTAGCTTTTTGGGGTGTTGACCTCAAAGTGCGACAGCGTTTTGTGCGTTGGCCCAGATTCTCCGGTTCTTCTGGTAATCCCCACAACCCGAAGTTTGTCTCGGTAACGAGGTTTTGTCTCTCACCGGGGCTGTTGGTGCGTGAGTCGAAGTAAATTCGACGAAACGTCCCGGCGCCCTTGATCACAATTCGTCTTGAGGAATTCATCATGGCAAAACAAAGTGCGCAGCATAAGCTCGACCGGGTGCGTCCGCCCCGGGTCCAGATCACGTATGACGTCGAAGTCGGGGGCGCCATCGAGCTCAAGGAATTGCCCTTCGTTGTTGGTGTACTTGGAGATTTCACCGGCAATCCGGAACAACCACTACCCAAGCTGAAGGAGCGCAAATTTGTCGAGGTGAATCCCGATAACTTCGACACGGTGCTGGAAGGGATGAAACCCCATCTCTCCTTCTCCGTCGAAAACAAGCTGAGTGACGATCCGGGCGCGGCAAATTTGAAAGTTGATTTAAAATTTCGCAAATTTGACGACTTTGAACCCGCAAATGTCGCTAAACAGGTTAAGCCGCTGAAAGAGCTGCTGGATCTTCGGACGCGTCTTTCCGACCTGCGCGGTTCTTTGCAGGGGAACGACAAGCTCGAAGAACTTCTTCTCGAAGCGGTGGGCAATACCGAGAAGCTGGACAAGCTGAAGGGTGAGATCGGCCCAGGAGGTTCCAATGGCTGAAACAGCTGCGAATGCAGCGGCGCAAGCCGCAACAGTTGAAACGCAGGAAGCGAGCCTTCTCGATCAAATCGTAGAGCAGGGCCGGTTTGGCGAAGCCAAGGAGCGGGGCAAGGACCTGGTCAAGGAATTCGTGGCCCAGGTGCTTGAGGGCTCGATGACCATCGCCAAGGACGCGGAGATGATGATCAATGCGCGCATTGCGCAGATCGATCATCTGCTCTCCATCCAGTTGAACGAGATCATGCACCACGCCGCGTTCCAGAAGCTGGAAGGTTCCTGGCGCGGATTGAAGTACCTGATGGACAGCAGCGAGACGGGAGTGGGACTGAAGATTCGCGTGATGAACGCCTCCAAAAAGGAATTGCTGCGCGACATCGAAAAGGCTCCCGAATTTGACCAGAGCGCTCTCTTCAAGAAGATTTACGAAGAAGAGTACGGTGTGTTCGGCGGGGCTCCGTTCGGCGCCCTGGTCGGCGACTTCGAGTTCGGCAAGCATCCGGAAGACATGGCACTGCTCGAAGGCCTTTCGCATATCGCGGCCCAGGCCCATGCGCCCTTCGTGAGCGCAGCGGCGCCCGATCTGTTCAACCTGGAGAGCTACACCTCCCTCGACGCGCCGCGGGATCTGGCCAAGATCTTTGACTCGACGGAATACGCGAAGTGGAAGTCGTTCCGCCAGAGCGAGGATGCGCGCTATGTCGCCCTCACGCTGCCCCGTACGCTTGGCCGGCTGCCCTATGGAGCGGAAACCAAGCCCATCGATGAGTTTCGCTATGAGGAACACGTGGACGGTACCGATCATTCCAAATACTTGTGGATGAACGCGTCGTACGCGCTGGCCTCGAAGATGACGCAGTCCTACTCGCTCTATGGCATGTGCGTGGCCATGCGCGGGGTAGAAGGCGGCGGACTGGTGGAAGGACTGCCAGCCCACACCTTCGCAACAGATGAAGGCGACCAGGCACTGAAGTGTCCCACCGAAGTGCCGATTACCGATCGCCGCGAAAAAGAATTAGCTGATCTCGGCTTTGTGCCGCTGGTGCACTGCAAGGGCACGGACTACGCCGCGTTCTTCAGCGTGCAGAGCGCTCAGAAGGCCAAGACTTACGACACGGATTCGGCCAACGCAAACGCGCGCCTCTCGACCCAGCTTCCCTACATCATGGCTGTCTCGCGTTTCGCGCACTATCTGAAAGCGATGATGCGCGACAAGATCGGCAGTTTCATGTCGCGGGAAGAAGCGGAACGATTCCTCAATCGCTGGATTACGCGGTACGTCACACCCGACGATTCCGCGTCGCCGGCAACCAAGGCGGAGCGTCCGCTGCGCGAAGCGCGCATCGATGTCAGCGAGGTTCCCGGCAAGCCAGGCGTTTACCGCGCCGTCGCTTTCCTGCGGCCTCATTTCCAGCTCGACGAACTTACTGTTTCACTTCGGTTGGTGGCCGAGTTGCCTGCGCCCGCGAAGTAGTACGAACCAAACGGCACAACGGAGCAGCTGCGGAAGACTCGGAGTTTCAAAAAGGTGCGGTCCAGGGAGGTCCCGAACATGCAGTCCATTTGTTCGGCCCCTCGGATACCGCGACGCACGGACCAAGCGTTAGACCTGGGGTAACAGTTTCGGGCCGTACGTTTAACCCGGAATCTTTCGCAGTTGCTGAAGTTGTGCCCTGATGCGGGCGAAGTTTTCTCGATACGCAGTATCAGGGGAAAATTCCTCTTGCCTTGACCTCTGGGCGGCAGCCAGCTGTCGCTCTCACCAGCACGTAGTTTCGAACGGACCTCTCAAGGAGATAGCAATGGCAGTCAATGCATACCTGATCATCGATGGACGTCCCGGGCCGAGCACCAGCAAGGCCGATGCCATCGATATTCTTTCGTTTAGTTTCGGAGCCAGCCAGACCGCCGTCATCGGCGTGGGCTCATCCGGCGGCGAGGCCCGTGCGGGCCGTGCCAACCTGAACGACATCACCATCATGAAGGTGGTCGACAAGGTTTCTCCGCTGCTTTTCGACGATTGCGTTACCGGCAATTATCTGAAGACGGTGGACATCATTTACGACAAGCCGATGGGCGACGACCAGCAGGATTACTACAAGATCCACATGGAAGATGCCCTGATCACCTCGGTCCAGCACTCTGGTTCGAATGAAAACCCAGTTGAGTCGGTGAGCTTCGCCTACAGCAAGGTCAAAGTTAGCTACAACCCTGAAGAGGGCGGCGCGCTCAAGGGCTTCATCGACAAGGGATTTGATGTACTCAAGCTGAAGCCCTGGTAAACGGGCGGGCAAGAAGGCAAACGGTGGCATCAAACCCCAGAGAGCTGTTCAAAGCGGGAAAGGTGCGGGAAGCCATTCAGGCGCTCACGGCGCATTTGCGTGATCGTCCTTCTGACGTGGCTTCACGCACCTTCCTGTTCGAGTTGCTGTGTTTCGCGGGCGAATTCACGCGCGCGGAAAAGCAGCTGGCGGTGCTGTCAAGCGGCAGCCCGGAAAAAGAAACCGGCGCAATCGTCTACTACGCGGCTCTCCATGCGGAGCGGACACGCCATGAGCTTTTTGAAAAGGAGGATTTTCCTTCTGACTCACCGGCGTCTCCGCCCGGCGAATTGAACGGAAAGCCCTTCAAGGAAATACGCGACGCCGATGCCGATATCGGGGCTCGGCTGGAAGTCTTTGCCGCCGGGGCGTACGTGTGGTTGCCCTTCGAGCACGTGGAATCGCTCGAAATGGGTCCTCCGCAACGGCTGCGCGATACCCTGTGGGCGCCCGCACTTGTCCAGGCGGCTCCCTCGTTCAAAGGCATGGACCTTGGAGAAGTCCTGATCCCCGCCATCTACCCGTTCTCCTGGAAACAGGAGGATGAAGCGGTATGGCTGGGCAGAACCACGGAATGGTTGGCGGATGAACAAGGCCGGGAATCCCCTACCGGCCAGAAAACATTGCTTGTGGATGGCGAAGAATTTCCGTTCCTTGAAGTGCGTTCGCTCAAGTTCCTTCATCCGACGGAGACGCCAGTAGAGTCGGCAGAAACGTCCACAGAGCAATGAGAACTAGTTCGAAATCAGGGGCCGGTCACTATGCCAATTCGCGAAGACATCCTTGTCCCCATCCCGGGTGAGAACCCGAGCGGGGTCGATCTGCGCTACGACCCCGTCTACGACAAAATCAAGGAGGCCCGGCGTCAGGACCTCGACCTCAATGCCGGGGTTTGGAAAAGCGAACTCAAAACGGCCAACTGGCCCATGGTGCTCAAGCTCACCCAGGAAACCCTGGCCACCAAGTCAAAAGATCTGCAGATCGGCGCTTACCTGACCGAGGGCCTGCTGCAGACGGAGCGGTTCCCGGGCCTCCGCCAGGGACTCGATCTCATCACCAGCCTCGCAACCGGGTTTTGGGAAACCGTCCACCCGGCCATCGATCCATCCGATCCGGAGACCCGAGAGGAGCGCGCCGCGCCCCTGGCCTGGATCAACCTGCAACTCGATCTTTCCATCCGTTCCAGCCCGATCAACAGCGCGGGACACTCCTCCATCAACTACAAAGACTCCCGCATCGTTGGCTACGAAGACCAGGTCAAGACCGACAAGGACCGCAAGGCCCGCGGCGTCATGATCACCGACGGCAAGATGGCGCCGGAAGTTTTCGACAAGGCATTCAACGAGACCCCCAAGGCCTTCTATCTGCAGGCAGAAAAAGACCTCGATGCCTGTCTCGCAACTGTCGCGACGCTGGAGAACTTCTGCGACGAGAAACTCGGAAACGATTGGGACGGACTCGGCAAGTTGAAAACCACGCTTACCGACGTGCGTCTGGTCGTGCACCAGCTGCTCGAGAAGAAGCGCGAAAAAGAACCGGACCCGGTGGAAGTCATTCCGGAAGAACCCGTCGCCGCGCCCGACTCCGCTGCCGAAGCTGAAGATGGAATCGCAGCACCCGCCGCCGGCTTTGCCACCACATTCATCGCTGAGCCCGCGGATCGGCGCCAGGCCATCGCGGGTGTCGTGGCCGCCGCCGCCTTCCTGCGCAAGCGCGAGCCCCTCAGTCCCGCTCCCTACCTGTTGCTGCGTGGTTTGCGCTGGGGTGAACTGCGAAGCGCGGCGCGCCTGGCTGACAGTCCCATGCTCGAAGCGCCTCCGACCGACGTCCGCCAGCAGGTCAAGCGATTGGCCATCGCGAAGAAATGGGCTGATCTGCTCGAAGCCGGGGAGCAGGCCATGGCCCTGCCCGGCAGCCGCGCCTGGCTCGATCTGCAGCGCCTGTCCGTCGCCGCCTGCACCGCGCTCGGCAAAGAGTACCTTCCCATCGCCACCGCCATCCAATCGGAGTTGCGCGCGCTGCTGAATGATCTTCCCGATCTCCTCGAAGCCACTTTGCTCGACGACACGCCGGCGGCCAATCCCGACACCAAGGCGTGGTTGCAGGGCTTGAGTGCAGCAGTCCCTCTGCCCTCCGCCGCCGAGGACGAAGCCGCGGAAACGCGCGCCCATCGCAATGGCGCGCCCACGTGGCTGGCTCCGGCAGTCGATGCCTTTGCCTTGGCTCAGGATGCGCTAGCCGGCGGTCAGGAAGAGAAAGCCTTCGCCATCATGCGCGCCGATCTCAGCCGTCAGCGCTCCGGGCGCCGCCGGTTTCGGCGCACGATGCAGATGGTGGAGCTCGCTATCGCCGCCGGGAAAGACGGCATCGCTCAGCCGCTGCTCGAGGACGTTGCCGCATTGATCGAGAACCACAAGCTGGACGCCTGGGAAGAGCCCGAGCAGATCGCAAGCGACCTCATCAAGCTGATGCGCTACAGCAAGAAGATCCAAGCCAGCGCCGCCGAAAAACAAAAGCTCTTTGACCGTATCTGCCGCCTCGACCCTGTCCAGGCGTTGAGCGTGGGGTAAGCCATGGCGAGAGGTCTGGGCGAAACAACCATCACAATTTCGGCGCTCGATCGGCTGATCGATCAGGAGCCCGACAACAGCATGGAGAATCCTCTCAGCCGCTCGCAATCCGTGCGCCTGCTGAAAAATGCCGTCCGCCGCGACCTGGAATGGCTGCTCAATTCGCGCCGCATCGCGGAACCTCCCGACGAAGGGCTCAAGGAACTCAATCGATCGACCTATGTCTACGGGCTTCCCGATCTTTCCGCGCTTACCATGGCGTCGACTGCGGACAAGAACCGTCTGGTCCGCCAGATTCTTGCCACCATCAATCTGTTTGAACCCCGCCTCATGAATGTGCGCCTGGTGATGGTTGAGACTCCCGACGCGGGCAAGAAAGACGTCCGCCTGCGCATCGAGGCGATGCTGCGCATGGACCCCGTTCCCGAGCCAGTTTCGTTCGATACCGTCATCGAGCTGAAGAGCGGCAATTGCCACCTGAGCGGAGGCGAAGATGCGCGATGAGCTGCTCCTCTACTACGAGCGGGAGCTGGACTACCTGCGCAAGTCGGCCGCCCAGTTTGCCGAGAAACACCCCAAGGTAGCGTCGCGGCTGGTGCTGGAGCCCACGAAGTGCGAAGACCCGCATGTGGAGCGGCTTCTCGAAGGTTTCGCTTTTCTGGCCGCCCGGGTTCACCTCAAGCTCGAAGACGAGTTTCCCGAAATCACCGAAGCCCTTCTCAGCGTCGTCTATCCCCAGCTGGTGCGCCCCATTCCCTCCATGTCGGTGGTCGAGTTCCAGCTCGACCCGGAAAAGGGCAAGCTGGCCAGCGGCATGATGATCGAACGCAACTCCCAGCTCTACTCCAAGCCCATCAGCGGAGTTCCCTGCACCTTTCGCACCTGTTACGACACCACGCTCTGGCCCATCACCGTGAACGCCGCGGAACTGAGCCCGCCCAGCCGCCTCAGGCCGCCCGTCAAGACCAGTGACTCGGCGTGGGCGGTCCGGCTCGAACTGCGCTGCGCAAAGGACGTCAACTTCGTCTCCCTGAAGCCGGACAAGCTCCGCTTCTATCTCGACGGCGAGAGCGGACTGGTAAACATCCTCTACGAACTGCTCTTCAGCCGGCTCAACCGCATCCAGGTGCGCGATCTCACTCCCGGCTCGAAACTTTCGCCGGTCACGTTGCCTGCGACCGCTCTCAATGCCGTTGGATTCGGTCCTAACGAAGGCATGGTTCCCTATCCTTCGTCGTCCTTCGCCGGCCATCGCCTGCTGATGGAGTACTTCGCCTTTCCCGAAAAGTTCTTCTTCATCGATCTTGGCGGCCTCGAGGCTGTGACTCACGCCGGATTCAAAGACGCCATCGAAGTCATCTTCCTGATCTCCGACATTGAAGGCAGCGGCCGCCAGCAGCGTCTCGAACTGGAGCTTTCAAAGAAGACCTTCCGCCTCGGATGCGCGCCGGTCGTGAATCTGTTTCCCCAGGTGGCGGAGCCGATCCAGTTGAACCAGCGCCGCGTTGAGTACCCGCTCATTCCTGACGTTCGCCGGCCTTACTCGGTCGAAGTGTATTCAGTGGACGAGGTCAGCGGCATCAACTCCGCCAACCAGAAGATCACGACTTATGAACCCTTCTACTCGCTACGCCATTCGGCGCGGAGAGACGATCGATCCTGTTTCTGGCTGGCCCGCCGGCGTCCCTCCAACCGGCCCAACGATGACGGTACGGACATCTCCCTTTCGCTGCTCGACCTGTCCTTGACCACCGCCGATCCCGACGCCACGGTGCTGTCGGTCAAGACCACCTGCACCAATCGCGATCTGCCCGGGCGCCTTCCCTTTGGCAACCAGGACAGCGACTTCGAACTGGAAGGGGCAGCGCCCATGAAACGCATCGTCGCGCTCCGAAAGCCGACCGGGCCGGTGCGGCCGCCCATGGGCAAGAGCGTGCTGTGGCGGCTGGTTTCGCACCTGTCGCTGAACTATCTGTCGCTCGTGAGCGAGGGCAAGGACGCTCTCCAGGAGATCCTGCGGCTCTACGACCTGGGTCGCACCGCGTACTCGCAGAACGTGATTCAAAGCATTCTCCAGGTTCGCAGCCGTCCCCACTTCGCCCGCCTGGTTTCTGAACAGGGCGTCAGCTTTGCGCGCGGGCTGCGTATCGAGATGGAGATCGACGAAGACCAGTTCACCGGCGGAGGAGCCTTTCTCTTTGCCGCCGTGCTGGAACGCTTTTTCGGTCTCTCCGCATCCTTGAACAGCTTTACCCAGCTCAGTGTCACGACTCCGCAAAGAAAGGAGGGACTCTACGAATGGGAACCGAGATCGGGCCGGCGGCTGCTAGTGTAACTGGGACCACGGAACTGCCGCTACGCAGCGACGATGACGCCACAGACCTGCCGACCGCGTTTCAAACGAACAGCGCCAGCTTGCGCGAATCACCGCTCGGCCTGGATCTGCAGGATGACGCCTGCTCATTCGAGTTCTTCCAGGCGGTGTCCCTATTGCAGCGCATGATGGGCGACCGGCGTCCGGTCGGCCACTTCTTCAGCCCCGAAGATGAAGCGGTGCGGTTCAACGTCAATCAACGGTTCGGGTTTCCCGCCAGCGAGATCCAGGAACTGGAATTGCCCGAGGATGCGCCCGCGGAAATGATGGTCAACTTCATGGGGATGACGGGGCCCCAGGGCGTGCTGCCGTACGTGTACAACGAACTAATTCTGGAACGGGCGCGCGCCAAGGACCGCAGTCTCGCCGCTTTCCTCGATATCTTCAATCATCGCGCCATCTCGCTTTTCTACCGCGCATGGCAGAGAACCCGCTTCCCGGTCAATTACGCCGCCGGCGTGCGCGACTATTTCAGCCATTACCTGCGCGACTTGCTGGGGATCGGCACGGGCGGCCTGAGCGACCGCCAGGCCGTCGAAGACGAAGCGCTGATGCATTACGTCGCGCTCTTCGCCATGCAATCGCGCTCCGCTGTTGCGCTGGAACAGATGCTGGCCGATTATTTCGAAGTGCCCGTCGACATCATGCAGTACACCGGGGCGTGGTACTCGCTCGATCGCGCCACCCAATGCGCGATGAACGAAAAGGAAACCTCGTCCAGCCAGGTTGGTTGGGGCGCGGTGGTGGGTGACGCGGTGTGGGATCGCAGCGGCCGGGTGCGGATTCGCATCGGCCCGGTCAGTCTGGAACGTTACCTAGATTTTCTGCCCGGCGGCAGTGCTTACGACGCTTTGCGCGCGATCACCCGATTTTATTCAAACGGCTGCCTAGATTTCGAAGCCCAGCTGGTGCTGGAGCGCAACGAGGTGCCCGCCGTAGAACTTGACTTGAACACCAAACACCCTGCGCGTCTGGGCTGGGTGTCGTGGGCTAAAACGGCGCCAATGGGCGCTGATCCGGACGACACGATTCTGGCTTTGTGAGGTAGAGAGATGGGATTGAATCTGAAAGCACTGATCGCCAAATTGAATGACCAGACCCGGGGCACGCTGGAAGGCGCCGCCGGCCTCTGCCTTTCACGCACCCACTACGACATCGAAGTGGAACACTTCCTCACCAAGCTGCTCGATTCGTCGTCCCACGACTTCGCGGCCATCATCAAGCACTTTGAAATCGACAAGTCGCGCCTGACCGCGGAACTTGCGCGCAGCATGGACAAGCTCAAGTCTGGAAACGCCCGCACCCCCGCCATCAGTCCTACAGTGCTCAAGATGCTGACCACCGCCTGGACTGTGGGCTCCATCGATTTCAATGCCGGACAGGTGCGCACTGGGTTCGTGATTCTCGCCCTGGCTTCGGATGAAGAACTCTCCCGCCTCGTTCGCGATGTGAGCAAGGAATTCCAGAAGATCAATGCCGATGCGCTGAAGAAAGATCTCATGGGCATCGTCGCGCTCTCGCAGGAAACCACGACCAGCGGCGCGGCGATTGGAGCCGGTACCGGGCCTGGCGACGCCGGCAAGCCCATGGGCGGCAAGACTCCCAATCTCGATTCATACACCGTGGATCTCACCGGCAACGCCAAGAAAGGCAAAATCGACCCGGTGCTGGGACGCGATCCCGAGATTCGCCAGGTCATCGACATCCTTACCCGGCGGCGCCAGAACAATCCCATCCTCACCGGCGAAGCCGGCGTGGGCAAGACCGCGGTCGTGGAAGGATTTGCGCTGCGCGTCGCCAACGGCGATGTTCCGCCCCCGCTCAAGAATGTCACCATCCGCACGCTGGACCTTGCGCTGCTGCAGGCGGGCGCGGGCGTGAAGGGTGAATTCGAAAACCGGCTGAAGGGCTTGATTGAGGAAGTAAAAAACTCGGAGAAACCCATCATCCTCTTCATCGACGAAGCACACACGATGATCGGCGCGGGCGGCCAGGCAGGCCAGGGCGACGCGGCCAACCTGTTGAAACCCGCTCTCGCGCGCGGCGAGTTGCGCACCATTGCCGCCACCACCTGGTCCGAGTACAAGAAATACTTCGAGAAGGATGCCGCGCTGGCCCGCCGCTTCCAGGTCGTCAAAGTTGAAGAGCCCAGCGAGCCGCAGTGCGGAATCATGATGCGCGGGCTGGTGGCATCGCTCGAGAAACATCACAACGTGCGTATTCTCGACGAAGCGGTATTCGCCTCCGTGAAGCTCACCCATCGCTTCCTGGCCGGTCGCCAGTTGCCAGACAAGGCGGTCAGCATTCTCGACACAGCGTGCGCGCGCCTGGCTCTCGGCCAGAACACCAAGCCTCCGGCGATCGAAGACCTCGAACGCACCATCGACGCGCTCGAAGTGCAGACGCGCATCCTCAATCGCGAAGAAATCGTGGGCGCGGACCACCAGGAAAAGCTGGCCGAAATCGCGGCGCAAAAGCAAAAGGCCGAGGAAAAGCTGAAGTCGTTGCAGGACCGTTGGGAGAAGGAACGCGACCTGGTAGGAAAGATTCGCGAACTGCGCGGCAAACTCGAAGGCACGCAGGATGGCAAGGCTGCTCCGGCCGCGCCTGCTTCTCCCGCAGCCCCTGCCACGCCCACGCAGCAAAACGGAAACGCCACCGCGGCGCAGGAAGCGGCCGCCACGCCAGAAGAGACCAAGGCGCAGTTGCAGACCCTCGAGGCCGAGCTTGCCGCGCTCCAGGGAGAGACCGGCCTGATCCGCGTGTGCGTCGACGCGCAGATTGTCGGAGAAGTGCTTTCCGCGTGGACGGGCATTCCCGCAGGCAAGATGCTCAAGGATGAAATCACGACCGTGCTGGCGCTGCAGGAGCACCTCGGCAAGCGCGTGATCGGCCAGCCGCACGCCATGGAGATCATCAGCCAGCGCGTGCAGACCTCGCGCGCCTCGCTCGACGATCCCAACAAGCCGGTGGGCGTATTCATGCTGGTCGGTCCCAGCGGCGTGGGCAAAACCGAAACCGCTCTTGCGCTTTCAGATTTGCTCTATGGCGGCGAACACAATTTGATCACCATCAACATGTCGGAGTTTCAAGAACCGCATACGGTGTCCACTTTGAAGGGCTCGCCGCCCGGATATGTCGGCTACGGCGAAGGAGGCGTCCTCACCGAGGCGGTCCGGCGGCGTCCCTATTCCGTCGTCCTTCTAGACGAAGTAGAGAAGGCCCATCCCGACGTGCTCGAACTCTTCTTCCAGGTCTTCGACAAGGGCCAGATGGAGGATGGAGAAGGCCGCGAGATTAACTTCAAAAACAACATCATCATTCTCACCACCAATGCCTGCACGGATCAGATGATGAAGCTGGTCGCCGACCCCGAAACCGCGCCCAGCCCGAAGGGTCTCATCGACGCGATCAAGCCGGAGATGAACAAGATCTTCAAGCCCGCGTTCCTGGGCCGCATGGTTCTGATCCCTTACTACCCGGTGCGCGACGAGGCGCTGAAACAGATCATTCGCCTGAAGCTGGGCAAGATCCAGCGGCGTCTTCTCGAGAACCACAAAATCAAGCTCACCTACGACGACGCGTTCCTCGAAGCTGTCGCGGCCCGCTGCACGGAAGTAGAAAGCGGCGCGCGCAACGTGGACAACATCCTCACCAATTCGCTGCTACCCGACATCTCGCGCAAGATCCTGGGCAGCATGGCCGAAGGCGAGAAGATGACCGCCATGCACGTCAGTGTCGGAGAAGACGGCGAGTTCAGTTACAACGATCCTGCCAGCACCCTGGCCGGGGCAGTTTCCTGAGATTCGCATAGGGGAACGAGGATGGCAGGCGGGAACAAGAGGACAAATCCGTGGGCGTTTGACACGGTTTGTCCCCTTTCCGTCGCTCTTACAAGTGTCAAGATCTTCGAGTCGCTGAAGCTTCTCTTTCTCGACCGACGAGGGGATACGTACGTATGGCACTCTACACACAAGCCGGCCGCCTGATCTCGCTCAGCTCGCCTCTGGGCGATGACAAGCTCCTGCTGACGGGCTTCACCGGCCACGAAGCGATTTCACGCTTGTTCCACTTTCACCTCACTACGTTGTCTGAAGACACAGGCATCGATTTCACGACGATTGTCGGCCAGCCAGTCACCATCAACGTCGTGCAATTTGACGATTCGAAGCGCTATTTCAATGGCATCGTGAGCCACTTTGCCTGCACCGGCAAAGAGGGCGACATGACACGCTATGAATTGCAGGTGGTGCCCAAGCTCTGGCTTTTGACCCGCTACGCCGATTGCCGGATTTTCCATAACAAGGATGTCACTGAGATCGTCAAATCCGTTCTCGACGATCGCGGAATCAAGTACCAGGCCAACTTCACCGGTGCGTACAACAAGCTGGAGTATTGCGTTCAATACCGGGAGACCGACTTCAACTTCGTTTCCCGGCTGATGGAGCAATTCGGAATCTTCTATTTTTTCCAGCACGAAAACGGGGAACACAACATGATGCTGGCCGACTCCAGCAGCGCGCATCAGCCCTGCCCGGGCCAGAACAGCGCTGGATTCAACCTAGCCAGCGGGGGGCTCGATCCAGGAGATGTGGTGAATTCGTTGAGTATCGGGCAGGAGCTGCGCAGCGGCAAGCACTCCCTGACGGACTATAACTTCACCACTTCGACCACCGATCTCAAGGCCACAGAAACGACCATTTACTCCGTGGGTGGCAACGACAGTATGGAGATCTTCGACTTCCCCGGTTTGCACGGCACGCAGACGGACGGCACGGCGGTGGCCAAGATTCGCATGCAGGAAGAAGAGGCCGCGCACAAGATCGCGCATGGAACCAGCGTCTGCCGGCCATTCACCACCGGTTACAAGTTCGATCTCAAGGATCATCCTCTGGAGGCGATGAACGCGTCCTATGTGCTGACCGAGATTCAGCATGTTGCCACTGTGGCCGGAACCTACCGTGACGATGCGGCGGGAGGCGGCGACACCTACACGAATCACTTCACGTGCATTCCGGCCGATGTTCCATTTCGCCCCGCGCGGATCACGCCCAAGCCGTTTGTGCAGGGTCCGCAGACCGCGAAGGTCGTGGGCAAAAGCGCAGACCAGGACTCGGCCGATGATGAAAACGCGGGAGGAGACGGCGAAGAGATCTGGGTGGACAAGTGGGGCCGCGTCCTGGTCCTGTTTCCATGGGACCGGAAGAAAGCGACTTCCTGCTGGATGCGGGTTTCGCAGGACTGGGCGGGAGCGGGCTGGGGCATGGTGAATATTCCCCGCGTGGGCCAGGAAGTGATCGTCAGCTTCCTCGAGGGGGATCCCGACCGGCCCATTATTACGGGACGCGTTTACAACGACCAGCAGACCCTCCCGTATGCGCTTCCCGACAACGGCACGCGGACGACGTTTCGGACCTCGAGTTCGACCGGCGGCGGCACTGCTCACTACAACGAGCTGCGCTTCGAAGACAAAGCCGGCAAAGAGCAGATCTTCCTGCGCGGCGAGAAGGATTACGACACGCGCATCCTCAACGACTCGCGCGAATGGATCGGCAACAACCAGAGCACCATCATCCAAAAGAGCCGGATGGAAAAGGTGGGTGAAGACGAATCCCTGCAAATCACCGGTAACCGCATGGAAAAGGTCGGAGGGGACGACAGCCTCCATATCGGCGGCAAGCTGAACCTGAAGGCGGGGGCGGATATTTCCCTGAACACTGGCGCGAATCTGTATACGAAATCCGGCACGAACTATGCCCACGATGCCGGCACCGCGATTCATCTGAAAGCCGGCACGACGATGGTCCTGGAAGCCGGAGTTCAGCTAACGCTCAAGGCGGGCGGCAGCTTCATCGATATTGGACCGGCGGGGATCGCGATCTCGGGTGCGCCGTTGGTGATGATCAACAGCGGCGGATCGGCGGGTTCGGGCTCGGGGTCGAGCCCCAATAGCCCGGACGCCCCCAAGGCCCCCGACGAGGCCGACGACGGCAGTAAGGGCACCAAGATGTAACGGATTCCCGGGTCTCAAAATCGAGACTGACACTCCCAAGGACTACCCGCGCGGTGGCCCGTTTGCTCACCCCAGGGTGACTTGGTATCGTAAGAGCGTTCTCGGATTTCCATGACTCTATTTGAATTCGCGCCGCGTCGCGTTTCTTTACAGGTTCGCGGGAAAACCATCGCCTGCCCCAGGGACTATCATTCAAGAGCGACGGGGAACCGCTCCGGTCATTGCCCATGAAACAGCTACAGCCCGTTCTTTGGAGCAAAGGCACTTTTCTGACGCCCCAGCATTTGCAGCTTCAGGACAAGTTCCTCGAAGACAGCATGAACTTCCGGGTGCAGTCGCTGAAGTTCTGCGCCTGGGGTTTCAACGAAGTCGTGCTCGACCAGGAACTGCTGGCCGACGGGCAACTGGCGGTCTCGCGGGCTTCCGGCATTTTCCCCGACGGCCTGCCCTTCGACATTCCCGGCCCCGATCAGCCGCCTCCTTCCAAATCGCTCGGCGAATACTTCGATCCCGACGTAGACAATCTCGACATTTATCTCACCGTCCCCGACTACAAGGACAAAGGCCTGAATGTGGCGGGGCTGGGCCGGGTCGCAAGCTCGCGCTATCTCGCCGAGATCGCCACAGTGCGCGACGACAACACCGGCGCCGGCGAGAAGCCCATCCAGATTGCGCGCAAAAACCTGCGCCTGCTGGCCGAGAACGAGACCCGCGAAGGCAGCTCCGCGCTGCGCATTGCCAACGTCCAGAAGACCGACACGGGCGGCTTCCGGCTGAATCCCCGCTTCGTTCCTCCGCTGCTGGAAGTGCGCGCCAACGACTACGTGCGCGGGCTGGTCAACGGCCTTCTCGAGATTCTGTCCGCCAAAAGTACGCAGCTATCCGGCACTCGCCGCCAGAAGAACCAGAGCCTGGCCGACTTTACCACTTCCGACATCGCCAATTTCTGGCTTCTCTATACCGTCAACTCCAACATCCCGGTGCTCAGCCACCTCCTCCAGGGACAGCGCTGCCATCCCGAGGAGTTGTTCTCCGCTCTCACCATGCTGGGTGCCTCGCTGACCACTTTTTCGCCCACCATCCGGCCGCGGGATCTGCCCCTCTACGATCATTCCGAATTGAGCAAGGTCTTTACCGACCTGGATGAGAAGCTCCGCATCCTGCTCGAAACCGTGGTCCCCACCAACGTCGTCTCCCTGCCTCTGAAGCAGGTCAACAACACCATCTACGCGACGGCGGTCGATCAGGACAAATACCTGGCCAACACCCGCATGTATCTCGCCATCAGTGCCGATTCCAGTGAGGAGACCATCATTCGCCGTGTGCCCCAACTTGTGAAGGTCTGTTCGGCGACCCACATCGACCAGTTGATCAGCAATGCGCTGCCAGGTATTACGCTCACGCATATTCCCAGCCCGCCGAGCGCCATCCCCATCAAGATGAGGTACCAGTACTTCAGTCTCAACCAGTCGGGAGCGGCCTGGGAGACGGTGACCCGCGCGCGCAACTTTGCCGCCCACGTGCCGGGCGACATCATCAATCCGCAGATGGAGCTTGTGATCCTTCTTCCGCAGGCGGGAGGTGGGCAATGAGGACGCTAACCAAGCCCGTGTGGACGGAAGGGATGTATCTTGGCCCGCATCATTTTCAGGCCCAGAATCGGTATTTCGAAGACGCCCTCAACTTTGTCACCGACAGCCTGTGGCGGGATGCGTGCGGCTTTGCGGGGCTGCAGTTTGACAAGGATGCGTTGCGCAACGGCACTCTGACGTTGACCCACGCCCGCGGCCTCTTCGACGACGGTCTGGCCTTCGATCTCCCCGGCTCCGACACTCCGCCGCTGCCCCGCGCTTTCTCCAGCCTGTTCTCGCCGGTTGCCGATCACCTCACCATGTACCTCGCGGTCCCTTCCATGGTGCGTGACGGCAAGAACACCAGTCCCGACGCCAACGGAAGCTTGACACGCTACATCGCGGCCGACCAAAAACTGCCCGACCAGAACAGCGGGCTCGACGAAAAACCCATCCAGGTGGGCCGCAAGAATCTCCAACTGCTTGGCGAAGCGGAGATTTCCGACCGCTATGTGCATCTCCCCGTGGTGCGGCTGCTTCGCGACGGAACCGGCCGCTTCGAAGCTGATCCCACCTTCATTCCGCCCTGTATCGGGATCAGCGCCAGTCCGGCTTTGACCGGCATGCTTCGCCGCCTGCTTGAAATCCTCGACGAAAAAAGCACTGTGTTTACCCAGGAACAGCAGCAGCGCAACGGCGTCTTCCAGGCCGGTATGTCGGCGCGGCACGTGGCCCAGTACTGGTTCCTCCACGCACTCAACTCCAACGCCCCGGCGCTGCGCCACTACCTGCTCTGCCAGCACGCTCATCCCCAGGAGTTGTTCCGCGAGATGTTGCGCCTTGGTGGCGCGCTGTGCACCTTCGGCCTCGAAGTACACCCCAGGTTGCTGCCAACCTATGACCATTGGCACCTCGATACTTGCTTCGGCGCGCTCGACGAACACATCCGGCGCCATCTCGAAGTCGTGATGCCCTCGAAGGCCATCAAGATCCAGCTCCAGCCCGTAGAGAGCTTCCTGCACCAGGGCGACGTCAGGGACGAGCGCTGCCTCGGGCCTTCCCGCTGGGTCCTCGAGATTCAGTCCCCCGTCGGCGAGGCCGACCTGATCGCCAATGTTCCCAAGCTCACCAAGGTCTGTTCCGCGCGCTTTGTCGTGGAGTTGATCAAGCGCGCTCTTCCCGGACTGGCGCTCAAGCACCTTCCCGTGCCTCCGCCCCAGATCGCCGCCCGGGTGGAGAGCCAGTACTTTTCCATTCAACGCACCGGCCCCTGCTGGGAACACATCGTGCAGACGCGCCAGGTGGGCGTCTACGTTCCGGGCGAGATTCCCTCGCCCCAACTTAGCCTGGTCGTGCTACTCGACGAGTAACAGAACTCGCCGTGGTTCTTGCTCGTCTCCTGTGAGCGAAGCCCGAACCACGAAGAATTTCCTTGTGCCCCAGGCAGCCCGGCTTCACAATGGAAATCCTCCTATCAGGAGGTGCTTGCGTGGGTTCTAAATGGCCATTGTGCTGCTCCGCGAAGATCATTGTCGTCTTGCTCGCTTCATCTCTCGGCGGTCTTGCACAAGCGGGAACCACTCAGGATCGCGGTCAGACTACGCCAATCCAGATTACTGCCGACCTCTCCGACGCCCCTCGTAAGATCTTTCACGCCGAAATTGATTTGCCGGTGAGCGCCGGGGAGCTGACACTTACCTCGCCCAAATGGATTCCCGGCACCCACTCGCCCTCAGGGCCCGCAATGGACATAACGGGCCTGTTGTTTACCGCCAACGGACAGTCGCTCGCATGGCGGCGCGATGATGTGGACCTGTACCAGTTCCACTTGACCATTCCCGCTGGAGTTACAACCCTCCACGCGCATCTCGACTGCATTGTGACCGACCGCATCTCGTTCAAGCTGGCAGCGATGGAGTGGGAAAAACTGATGCTGTATCCGGCGCACACTGCGGTCCGCGAGATTCCGATTCAGCCGTCCGTCATTGTTCCCGCCGGATGGGGAATTGGAACCGCGCTGACGCCGATCAGTTCCGGCGCTTTTCCAGTTCCCGATGCCGGCGCAACCACCCGCTTTGCTGCCACGAACGTGGAACAGTTGGAAGATTCGCCCATCATTACCGGGCAATATTTCCATGAATTTCCGCTGTCCCCGGAGATCTCGCCCAAACACTATATCGACGTGGTGGCGGACACGCCCGAGGGTTCTAATCTGCGGCCACCGGTTCTCGCCGAGATTGCAAACCTGGTCCGCGAAGCTGACAAACTATACTCATCTCATCATTACGAGCAATACCATTTCCTGCTTACGGTCTCGGATCTGGCCGGTGTCATGGGACTCGAACATGGGAATTCGTCCGACAACGGAGTCAACGCCAAAGACTTCACCGAACCGAGCCGCCAGATTGCCATCGCCGACCTGCTTTCGCACGAATTTACCCATTCGTGGAATGGGAAATACCGGCGCCCCGCTGGTCTCTATCAGCCCGACTTTGCCACGCCGCAGCAGGGCGCGCTGCTGTGGGTTTACGAAGGGATGACGCAATACCTGGGGAACGTGCTAGCGGCGCGTTCCGGGCTCAGGTCGCAGGCGGAATCTCGCGAAGTCGTTGCCCTGGTTGCTGCCGGTCTCGACTACACTCCGGGGCGCGAATGGCGGCCCACGGCGGATACAGCAGTCGCCGCCAGCATCCTGCGCTACAATCCGGCGTGGTCGAGCTGGCGGCGCGGCCAGGATTACTACGACGAAGGCGAGTTGCTGTGGCTGGACGCAGATACGCTGATCCGCAAAACCACCAACAATCAAAAGTCGCTCGATGATTTCGAGAAAATATTCCTCGGCACGGGCGGAAACACGGGACCGCTTATCGTGCCCTACACCTTCGACGATCTGGTAACCGGCCTCAACCAGGTCATGCCTTACGACTGGGCCGCTTTCCTGCATGATCGTGTGGACAAGATCCAGCCCCGCGCTGACCTTGCCGGGATCGAGCGCGGCGGCTACAAGCTGGTCTATCAGGACCAGCCGAGCCCTACGGAGAAATCCGTCGATGAAGTCTTTTCAAAGTACATCGGCGACGTAGACGAATCGTTTTCGATTGGCCTTAGCGCGAAGAGTGACGGCAGCATCGTCGATGTTCGCTGGAATGGGCCTGCCGCCAAGGCGCGGCTGGCACCCGGAAACAAAATCATAGGCGTCAATGGGCAGATATTTAGCGTGGACCTGCTCAAGTCCGCAATTCGCGAAGCGAAGGGCAAGCCAGAACCGATTCATCTGATTGTTCAGTCCGACTCGTTCCTCACGATGGCGGATATCGATTACCACGATGGCGAGCGGCACCCCGTGCTGGAGCGGCTTGCGAACACCCCGGCTTATCTGGACGACATTCTCAAGCCGCTGGCGCCTTCGCCACCGGCTCCCGCTGCTGCCGCCAACAAGCATTAGCGTTAGAGAAGCAAAGTGGTTTCGGACGAGACTCGAGTTCGACTTGTTGTACTGCTCGACGAGTAAACCAGCTGCAACCTGGGTTCCCCACCTGCATGGTTGCCATTCGAACGACGTCGTCAGACGTTATGGCGATCACGTTCCAGGGAGGCGCGGGAATGATATTCTGGCGCGTCGTTTCATAGGAACGAGGAGGATGAAGTGAGAAAGGGCATCATACTGGCGATCGGGGGATTGGCGCTTTTGACGGGGTGCGATCAGGGGAAAAAGGCTTCCAACGTTCCTCTTGAGCCCAAATGGAAGGGAGCCGCTTACCATCTCGCGTTTGACGCGCCGCCTTCCAAGCCGAACCCGGCAGGCATCACCATTCCAGGCGTCAAGTACACGGCGAATCCTGACGCGCTCGAGAGCAGGGCCAAGCTCGTGGTGCGATTCGATTCGTCGCAACTTACGAAAAATACGGACAATGGACCCATCATGAACCAGATGGTCGGGGCTCCCGTCGATATCCATGGCGAAGAGGGCGCGCTTCCCGCGGACTACATGGATGCGACAAATAAGGACCTGTCAAAGTTTTTCGGGGCTTACTGCGCCAAGGGCAAGATCAAGATATCGCTGGCGCTTGCCAGGTCGTCGCTCAGCAGCCACCCTTCGGATACTGAAATTGATACCAAGCGGCTGTCGGACTGGTTGCCGACCGAAGTTGAGTTCAAGAACCCCCATCCGAAGTGCTAGCCTAGGCCGCCGCAGATAGGGTCATTTACAGATGCGGCGCACGTGGACTGAACTTGGAGAAGGGACTTCCCTCGGGGGCTAAAGCCCCATTGATTTTGCTGCCCTTACGGCACGGCTAAAGCCGTGCCCCTTCAAAACCGCGCGTTTTTCCGCAGCCTGTGAAGTCGTGCCCTTTCCAAACTTAAACGACCGTCTGTGTGGCGGACACCACTAGCTTCAGCACGGCTGACGGGCCTAGAAGAACAGGGACCAGTTCACAAGGATATTGAGCGCATTCGGAACCCGCGGCGTAATGGCCGGGCCGTAGACGTAGCTCAATCCCAGGCTCACGTAGTTGCCGGGTGAAGCGCGCAGGGAATAACTGCCGGTGACAGTTGAGCCTGCCCGCCACACGGTCTGGCCTTCGGCGACGAGATTGTCTGTGAAGACACTGCTGTAGCCGGTGCGGGATGCCACTACGGACAGAACATCGCCGGGTCGCGACCGGAACGGCGCCTCCTTGTAGAGCCGTGCCTCGTAATAGCGAGCGTATGGATTCATCGTTTCCGGCACGGTCATGAAGGATCCACCGAGGTAGAGTCCCTGGTTTGGGTGCTCCCGGCTTGACTGAAGCAATTGATAATCCATGAGCGCGTATGCGCAGTAATTGCCCGACTCCGACTGCCCCGTGGCCTCATTCCTGTAAAGCGTGGTGTTGTATATGTAACCGGCGCGAAACCACGCCTCGTGCACATCACGGCTTGACGCGCGCAGGTAGCCGCCTTCATTGATCAGGACCAGCTTGTCTCCGTGCGGAATGAACCGGAAGCCGGTGTGATTGCGCGCCACTTCGGTCGGCCCGCCGTTGGGATCGAAGCTTCGCTGCGCGGCGGTCTTGAGGTAGGTATTCCCAGGCCCGCGAACCCGAACGTTGAACGAAGGCGCCGTCATCGGGAAGTACGACATGCCAACTTCGTAGGGCAATACGGCATACACGCCTTGGGCGCCAGTCGCGGTTGATCCTCCTACAAAGAGGCCAACGAAGTTCATGTTGTTGGCGATGTAACCCGCCTTGATCTCAACGCGATTCTCCCCGAAGGCCTTGTAGAAATACAGGGCCCACAGCTGAAGAGTCTTTGGACCCGCGGGGTTCCAACTTACCCAGTTCCACACCGCGCCCATATACAACTGTGCGCGCCGCAAGTGCAGTTGACGAAGATCGGCGGAGAGGATGGGCTGGGCAAACATGCTTTCGAATGCACGCTGGCCCACATAGACCTGTTCATCCGCAGGCACAGGCGCATCAAGCAGGTTCTGTGTGTACTGCGGCCCCGTAATCACTCGAAAGGCAAGGCCCTTGCGAAACAGCGCCTGGCGAAACTTCGAGTTGATGTCGATGATGCTGTCGGAGAACGGAGGCATGGCGGCATCTCCGCCGAGGTAATTCAGGTCCTCAATGGTGCGCGGGACAGCTTTTGGGGAATCAGGGAGTACAGGATTTACTTCGTTGCTCTGCGCGGCGCTCAAAAGGCCGCCGCAGACCAGGAGCGCAGCTGTGAGCATTCTCCTGGCTCGTCGTTCGTTCCTGTTTGGCATTTCTCCAGTACCTTCGGTCTTTCTCGAAGCGATACGGCGCTTAAGTCAGTAGCGGTGTCTCAAAGGGGTATAGATTGAAAATACACCGCCTGCCGACAGCGCATGTCTGGACGAAGTCGAATTTCAATCCCAACCGGCGAAAATGCCCTCGGAATTCCTGGCGCGACTGTGCCCTTCCGAATGGGGGGTCGGGAGGCGTCTAATGTGGCGAGGACTTCAGGAGAACTATGTCATCGGATGAGACCAACCCACCGCGCCAACACGCTTACTCTGGCCCGCCCGTGCCGCAGCTGCCCGAACCGAGCCACGCCGAGCGTGTACGCACCCTGCTGTCGCTGGCAACGGTTGGAACTCTATCGTCGCTCTCCAGAAAGCACACCGGCTTTCCCTTTGGTTCCCTGATGCCGTTCGCGCTCGATCCCGAGGGCCGGCCCGTATTCCTGATCAGCGGTATGGCCATGCATACCCAGAACCTGAAGGGCGATCCCCGCTGCAGCCTCTTTGTTGCCCAGGCCAGTCCAGACGGTGACCCGCTTGGGAGCGCGCGGGCGACCCTTATTGGGCCGGCGGAACAAGTAAAGGCGGCTGATCTTGCTTCTGTTCGAGAAACGTACCTTGCTCGCCACGAGAACAGCCGCTACTGGGTCGACTTCGCCGACTTCAGCTTTTTCCGCCTCCAGCCGATCGATCTCTACTATGTCGGCGGCTTTGGCGTAATGGGGTGGGTCGAAGCAGGGGAATACGAGAATGCCTCCCCAGACCCGCTCGCCGAGGCCGCTCCCGGGATCCTCGCGCACATGAATGCGGACCATGTCGATTCGATGATCCAGCTGGCACGGATGCATGCGCAGATAGAGGCCACCGAAGCATCCATGACTTCCATCGACCGCCTGGGCTTCTACCTGCGATTGAAGACAGGCGACGGCATGAAGGGGGTTCGCATTAACTTTCCTGGTGAGGTCGCAACCTCAAAAGAGACACGCGCAATGCTCGTCGCGATGGTTCGGCGACCCGGATAGCGGGCAGGCTCCGCTTCAGGTGAGAACAGGGCTGCTGAGAACAGGGCCGCCGGCAGTACCTCGGATTCCCTTACGAAAGTTTGCGTCGAACCACCTTTTGCCAAACCCCGCATCCTATCTGGGTAGCACTGCCCGACATTCAACGAAGATCTGACAGCGGGCCGTCCTCCTTCAAGCCAGTCGTACGATCCGGGGAAAGAAACAACAAAAGGGGATATATCTTATGTTCACAGGCAAAGTCGTGTGCCTGAGTGCACTATTGTGCGCCACCGGGGCATTCGCTCAGTCTTCAATTTCCAGACCAGATGACGAACCAAACGCAGCCGCTTACGCGCTCCGCGATCCGGTCGCTTATGTCTACGTGTCCACCACACCAGCAAACAGCAGCGTTAACGAGATTGTCGCTTATGCCGCCGCGGCCAACGGCAAGCTTACGCCCGTGCCCGGCTCTCCGTTTACCGCCGACGTGACCAGCATTGCCGTGAATGGCCATTATCTTTTCGGGTCCAATACCAACGGCGTTAACGTCGATACTTATGCCATCGAATCCAGCGGCGCGCTTACCCTGGCCAATCAGACCGACGTGGCCGGCTTCAACCCCGGCGATTGCGGCATCAGCGGGCCCTTGTTCCTCGACCGCACGGGCCACACCTTGTATGACATGGAGTACATCGGCAACGACTGCTCGAACAATCAATATTCGTCTTTCCATGTCGCCGCAAGCACCGGGGCCCTTACCAATATGGGAGCCGGCGCGTACAGTTCCTGGCTCTACCAGCCGGCCAGCTTTATCGGCAACGACAAATTTGCCTATTCGGCGTCCTGCCTGGGCGATATGTACTGGACCATCTTCGGCTTAAAGCGAAGCGGCAGCGGATTGCTGAGTTCAATCAACAACTTCAGCGCTCCCTTGCCGACGCCCCCGACCGGCGATTTTTACTGTCCCTCGGAGGTTGCCGCCGGCCCAACCAACCACGTGGCGATCGCCCTGCAGCCCGTTGCGCAGGACAGCTTTTTGCCCGACGGCGGTCCCCAGATCGGATCGTTCACCGCCGCAGCCAATGGAGATCTCTCCACTACCAATACCAGCGCGGACATGCCCGAAAGCAAGGTGGGTACTGCCCTTGGCATGAGCATGGCCCCGTCCGGCAAGCTGCTGGCCGTGGGGGGAAGCGGCGGGCTGCAGATCTTTCATTTCCATGGCTCAGCCCCGCCTACCGCCGCCACTGGGCTGCTGACCAGCGACGAGATCGATCAGCTGTTCTGGGACCACGACAACCACTTGTACGCGATCAGCACCACCAAGAACCGGCTGTTTGTGTTCACCATTACCCCCACCCATCACCACGAGGCTCCCGGATCACCATACACCGTGGAAGCCCCACAGGCCCTGGCCGTTCTGCCCTGACCTTCTGCCCGGGGCGAAGTGATGCCCCAGCCATCCGCAGTTGTTGCATCGACTACTGTTAGTCCCGGGTCAGGAGAGGATCGAGCAATGAGATCTGGTCCGTTTTGCCGTAGAATTGCGGAAATGATTTGAGACTCACGGCGGCGTAGGATCTAGCCTGGGAACGTTATGGCTTTTGAGGCGGGGCAGAGGATCGGGGATTACGAAGTTGTGGCGCGGCTGGGCGCCGGGGGGCTGGGTGTCGTTTACGAAGTCCAGCACCTGATCTCAGGGCGCCGCGAAGCCATGAAGATTCTGCTTCCCGATCAGTCTGGCACGCCGGAGATGGTGGAACGGTTCCGGCGCGAAGTGCAGACGCTGGCCAGTCTCAACCACGTCAACATCGCCCAGCTTCATACTGCTTTTTATTACGAGAACCAGCTTGCGATGGTGATGGAGCTCGTCCATGGCGAGACGCTGCGCGACCTGCGCGCCAGGGCAGGGATCACGTTGCCCCACACCTTGGCCTATGTTGCCCAGGTCCTCGACGCTCTCGCTTACGCACACCGCCTGGGCGTCGTACACCGGGACATCAAGCCCTCGAACATCATGATCAGCGAGGGCAGAGTGGTGAAGCTCCTCGATTTCGGCATCGCCGTCACCGGAATGGGCAGCGATCTGACCGGTGCCGGATACCTGCTCGGCTCCCTTAACTACATGTCACCGGAACAGATAGGCGGCAGCAAGGCAGGCCCGCGCTCCGACATTTATTCGGTCGGCGTGACCCTCTACGAACTGCTCACCGGTGAGCTGCCCATCAAGGGCGCCAATAATTACGAAATCATGATGGCCCACGTCAACCAGGTACCGGTGCCGCCGCACAAGATCGCGCCCATGGTGCCCCTTGTCATTTCCGGCGCGGTGATGCGTGCGCTGGCCAAGGACCCGGCCCAGCGGTTTGCCACTGCCGAAGACTTCCATTTCGCCTTGCGGGCGGCACCTTCCCCGGCCGAAGCGGGCGCGACCTATGCAGCGCCTCTCCCCAACAGCCATTCGTCCGCGAATGCCAAGGCGGCGCAACCGCTGTCCGGCGCTTCGAAGTTGCCGGGGCAGGCGAGCTCACCATTACCTACGCTGTTCACCAGCCACTCCCACCAGCCCAGGTCCACCGCATCTTCGACCGGGCTCGAGAACCTGTCTCTCGAAGACATCAGCCGCAGGCTGGCCGTCTACATTGGTCCCGTGGCCAAGTTCGTCATCAAGAAACTGGCTGCCCGGTCTGAAGATCTCGACTTTATCTATCGCGAAGCGGCCAAGGAGATCCCCTCCGACTCCGACCGCGCCGCCTTTTTGAAAGCAAGAAGACAGTAGGTCCGGAACGCCGGCAAGCGACCATGAACACCGAATTGCTGCGATTCAATGGCGCTGTCGAGCGGGATCCCGCCATCGATGTGTGGATGAAGCAGCACGCAGGTGAATTGGGGGCTGTCGCGCATCAGTGGTTTGAGTTGATGCGACAGTGCGGGGACGAAGTCCGGGAGCTTTTGCATGACGGCTGTCCGGTTGCATGCCTGGGAGATGCACCCTTCGGCTACGTCAACGTATTCACCTCGCACGTAAATGTGGGATTCTTTCACGGCGCAACACTGCCGGATCCGGCTCGCTTGTTGCAGGGCAACGGCAGGTTCATGCGCCATGTGAAGCTGAGACCTGGAGCGGCCATCAACGCCGCAGCGCTTAGCAGGCTCATCGATTTGGCGTACGCGGACATAAAGGCGCGGGTCGAAAACGGCTAGCTCCTTGAAAAACTGCTTCGCATGTCGCCAGGAAACTTTTTCTGAATCTCTAGACTGACCGGTCTACTCTATTGAGTGCGAGGCAAAATGCTTCGGAGGTTCAGGAGGTATCACATCATGTCAGCACCCGCATCCAAAGGCACGGCTCTTATCACTGGCGCTTCCACAGGCATCGGCGCAGTCTATGCCGATCGGCTGGCAAAGCGCGGTTACGATCTTATTCTTGTTGCGCGCAGCGAAGAGAAGCTCTCTGAAGTCGCCGCGAGACTGAAGGCTACCGGACGCAGCATCGAGACGATGGCTGCCGATTTGACCGAGAAAGAAGACGTACAGCGCGTGGCCGAGCGGCTAAGGACCGATTCCACAATCACTGCGCTTGTAAATAATGCCGGCATAGGCAGCGCCGGGAAGCTTCTCGATTCCAACATCGACAATCTTGAGTCGATGATCTATCTCAATGTCACCGCGTTAACACGGTTGGCTCTTGCTGCTCTGCCCGCTTTTGTGGCACGCAAGAACGGGCTGCTGATCAACATTGCATCTGTCGTCGCCCTCGCGCCAGACCGTCTGAATGGCACCTACAGCGGCACCAAGGCTTATGTTGTGAACTTCACGCAAGCGCTGAAGGGCGAAGTTGAAGGCATGGGTGTCACTGTCCAGGCCGTACTACCCGGTGCGACTGCAACACCTTTCTGGGAAAAGTCCGGTCG
Organism: Terriglobales bacterium; assembly: GCA_963788475.1. GTDB lineage: Bacteria > Acidobacteriota > Terriglobia > Terriglobales > Acidobacteriaceae > Telmatobacter. Next base: position 590,335 of record CAWBGO010000015.1, on the reverse strand, counting down.
TCCGGTAGAGCAGTTGCCCACCGAGATCGTGATGACCGCTGAAGATATGGTGGACGCTTCCCTCGCCGGTCTCGACCGGCATGAACTCGTTACCATTCCATCGCTGCCGGACATCGCAGACTGGGAGAAGTTCGAAGCCGCGCGCAAAGCGTTGGGTCCGAACCTGTCCCGGCAGAAGCCGGCCGCTCGTTATGGGATTCAAGGCTGATTTCACTCAGGGTCCTTCAATCAATCGGGACCGGCGAGGAAGTTGTTATGAGTGCAAAGTCTACGCGTGACCATCTGATCGACGTGGGCCTGGACCTGATGCATCGGCATGGGTTCAATGCCACGGGCCTGACCGAGATCCTGCAGGAAGCGAATGTCCCGAAGGGCTCGTTCTATCACTTTTTTGGCAGCAAGGAAGAGTTTGCCGCGGCCGTGCTGGAAAGATATGTCGCGCAAAAGGCGGAGCATTCTGCGGCCGTGTTAGGCGATGCCACGACCAGTCCATTGAAGCGTCTGAAACGCTATTTCCTCGACCTGGTGAAGATTGCCGGCCAGCGTGGACCGATTCCAGGCTGCCTGCTAGGCCGCTTCAGCCTGGAAATCGCCGGCGAGAGTCCGCAGCTGAGAAAACGGATCGGCGCATCGTTCGCGCATTGGCAACATGGGATCGCGGCGGTCATCGAGGAGGCCGTTGCGCGGAAGGAACTGCCCGCCGAGACGAATGTTGAGACCCTGGCGGGGTTCGTGCTCAACAGCTGGGAGGGAGCGCTTTTGCGTTCACAGGCTGACAAGAGCGACGCTCCGCTCGAAACCTTCATGCGCTTTGTGTTTGATGAGTTGCTGGCAAAGAAATCGAAGGCGAAGGCCGGTAGGAAGCTGCCTGCAGCTCATTGATTCGGGCATCGCGCGGGCCCCGTCCGTGTTCCGCGCTCACAACTATCCGCGCGCCGCCGACAATGCGCAGCGGCGCATTTCATCCACAAATATGACGGCCATCATGTTTGCGGCCGACCGGCAAACAGTGTTCAACACAAAGGAGAAAAGTATGCCCACGATTCATCTTCACCAGACAACCACTTTGACACCCGAGCAGTACGTTGCCGGGCTCACCGACTTCGGGCCTGGCCGCTCGAAGCTGTTTGGCAACAGCGCCGACGAGTACCTCAGGGTGCATCAGCTTGGCCGCACGCAGGCCGACGTCACCGAAGGCTCCGGCGGCATCTGGGAACGCCTGCACTATGACTGGTCCGATCCCAACCACGTCGTCCTCGCGACCACTGACTCGAACGTATGGGGAGGCGAGTCCGGCCACACATATACCTTCACCCGCCACTCCGACCGCACCACCGACATTGACGTGGCCGTCGTGCGCGAGGGGAAGAACTTCAAAGGACGCCTGCTCGGCTTTGTGCTCGGGACCATTGGCAAGGGAGTTTTGGAAAAGGCGTTTCAAAACAGCGTCAAGGCCCTCGAAGCGCGGAACGGCGCGGTGCGAGAGGAACGCGCAGCGTGAGCTTCGTTCACCCTTCGACGAGCGGTTTGAGAGCCCCAAGGTTGAACATCAGCTGACCTTCTGTCGAACACTCTCCAGAATCTCATCGGAGAGCCGCGGGTCGTGCACGGCGCGGGCCAGCACTACGCCGCCGATCAATGCGGCGGTCTGAAAGATTGCTTTTTCTCGGTCGCCGCCGCCGGCGGCGAGGATTTCCTCGAATCCTCGCTCGAATGCTGCTTTGAGTTCAGGCGTCGAGCGAGCTACCTCCGGCGCCAGTGCCGCCATCGTGCAACCGTCGCCCGGATTGTCCCGGTGCCATGGGCTCAGGTATCGGTCAGCGTACGCCCGCCTGCCCTTTTTTGTGGCACCGTACCTCCGGGCGCGGCCCGCTGAAACGCTCTGCCCGTGGGCAACAGCAGCTGCCTGAAGTTCCTGCTTGGAACCGAAATGCGCGTAAAACGCTCCGTGCGTGAGGCCGGCAGCCTTCATCACCTCTCCCACGCTTACGTTCTCAAATCCCCGCTCACGGAAGAGTCGGGAGGCTTCCATTAGAATCCTGTCATGTTTTGCGGCGGTCTCCTTGGCGGGATAGCGCATAATCTTCTGCAACCTCCATCTATGATACTCATCATACCATATGTATGACGGTTATCATAGTTGACGGGCTATCATACAGGAGGGATTATGAAGCTGGCAGGCAAGAAAGCTCTCGTCACAGGAGGCAACAGCGGAATCGGACTTGCTACCGCTCGCCTTTTCATCGCTGAAGGCGCCCAGGTTGCCATTACCGGTCGCGATCAGAAGACACTGGATGAAGCGATCGCGGAACTGGGGCCAGGCGCGCGAGGCTATCGCGCGAACGTTACGGTAGCCGAGGATCGCAAGCAGCTTTTTGCTGCCCTTGCCAGGGATTTCGGCAAGCTTGACATCGTATTCGTCAATGCCGGGATCGCCGGCAGCACACCTACCGGTGCGACCGACGAAGCAGCCTTCGAGAATATCGTCCACACCAATCTCAACGGTGCATTCTTTACCGTCAATTCAGCCGCTCCCCTGCTGAACGACAACGGCAGCATTATCTTCAACGGATCAATACACAACTATCTCGGGCAATCCGGCCTGGCTGCATACGCAGCGACGAAGGGTGGCCTGGTCTCGATGGCGCGTGTCATTGCCGCCGACCTGGCGCCGCGCAACATTCGGGTCAACGTCGTCGCACCCGGATGGACAAAGACTCCCATTTGGAAGCGCGGTCCCCGTGCGTACGCCACGGCCGAAGAGTCATCCAAGCTGGCTGATTTCTACTCATCGGTGATTCCGCTGGGCCGCTGGGGTGAACCGGAAGAACTTGCCAAAGCTGTGCTCTTTCTTGCCTCCGACGATTCGTCGTACATCAATGCGATCGAGCTGGTGGTTGACGGCGGAGCGACGGGTGCTCCTTTCGGGGCTCCCATTCTTCGCGGCTAAGCGGAGCGCGACCGATTCGACGGACGACAGCTTTCGCGGTGAAAAGGAGTCACGATGAAAAAGGGATATAGGGTTGTTACCTATCGATCGATTTCGGATGAATCGGCGGTAAAAGCTTATGGGGCCTTGGCACGGCCGGCGGTTGAGGCCTTCGGCGGGCGCTTTTTAACGAGGTCCACGAGCCAGGTTCAAGCCCACGAAGCAGGATTGGAGCTGCGGACAATCCTGGTCGAGTTCGAGAGCTTCGAGAGCGCGCTGGCGGCTCACAAAAGCGATGCATACCAAGTGGCGCTTCAGGCGCTCGGTTCCGGCGCAGTGCGTGATTTCCGCATTGTCGAGGGCGCGTAAGGTTCAGCCAATTTCTCGTCAAGCGAGCGGAATGGTCCCCCGTTCGCCGCCTCACCCGTTCAGCATCTCGAAGGCCTTGATGAGGCTGGTGTGCATGCGATTGAACGAAGCTGTCACTTCGGCGATTTCGTCTCTTCCCTTCACTTCGAGCGGCGGCAGGTCGATTTCGCCCTTGCTGATGACGTCGGCGTTCCTCGACACTTTGCGCAGCGGGCGGATGACGATGAAATACATGGCCAGATCGATCAGGACTATGGTGAGAAGGAAGATCGCGCCCAGGCTGATGAGCAAGTTGCGCAGGCCCTTGTTGGCCATCTCGATGGCCACCGACATGGGGACCGACACGATCTGGGCGCCGACGATTTCATTCTCTTTCCAGTTGAATCCGTGATCCGCTCCATAGTGCGTGACCATGGCCTTGGGGGCCCTAACCGCCTCGCTGTGACAAGCAAGGCAGCCCGAGGCCGCCACGATGGGAGACGCGACGTAGAGCATTCGCCCCGAGGGTGAATCGCGCTCGCCGACGGTCTGCTTCATCTCTGGGTGGTCGCGGAAACCGCGGATCAGATCCGCCTCCCAGTCAACCGCTTTGTCTTCAGGATTGGTCGGATTCAGCGCCGCCTCGCGCATCTCGTAGTCGGTGTAGGAGGAGCGCAGCCGCTTGAACGTGGTGTTGGCCGCATAGAAAGGGATGGTCTGGGCCAGGAAGCTGGCCGTGTGCTGGGGGGTATTTTCGAGCACCGGGCTGACCTCCTCGTCGTTATACGAAATGGTGGCCTTGGCGCTGGCCGCCATCAGCTGCGCCTGGTCCAGCACCTGCTGGCGCGCGTCCTCATTCAGGAACTTGTAGGCAATTTGGGAAATCAGGTACATGCCCAGCCCGAACACCAGGACCAGTACCAGGTTGAATTTGGTCAGCAGTTTCACGAACACCCCTCCTGAAATAGAAAGCGATTTTTGTGACGCCTGGGAGGCACCCATAAACACGATGCAGCAGAAATTGCGGATCTGTAGCAGTTCCAAGACTATATATCCGGATCAGCGGTTCAAGCGCAAATGTGGGATGCGTGTCGGGTCGCCTAGAACAGTGGTAATGAACCTGACGATGGCCCGATTCCGCTGGATCTCAAAAAATCCTTCTTGACATAACTAATAACTTATATAACGATATATTTATATAAAGGTTCTGCTATGCAAAATCTCGATGCTGCCTTTTCCGCGCTGTCCGATCCCACCCGCCGGGCGATCCTTGCCCGGCTGGCGCTGGGCGAGGCAACGGTAATGGAACTCGTGAAGCCGTTCGAACTGACGCAACCCGCCATCTCCCGACATCTGAAGGTCCTGGAGAACGCGGGCCTGATCGTGCGCCGCGTGCAGGGTACGAAACATCCCTGCCGGCTGGCGGAGCATGGTATCGCCGAAATCGATCAATGGCTCGATATGCTGCGCACCGCTTTGACGAGGAACTACGATCGGCTGGATCAGCTGCTGGCAGGAATGGAATCAGACAAAGGAGAGAAATCGCGATGAGCAAATTGACGCTGAAAACCGATGGGGAAACGCACGTAATCGTAACCCGGCGCTTCGCTGCGCCGCCTGAAGCTGTATACCGCGCCCACACCGATCCGGCGCTGGTGCAGAAGTGGATGCTGGGGCCGGAGGGCTGGACGATGCCCGTGTGCCAGATGGACCCGCGTCCCGGCGGCAAGATCCGATACGAGTGGTCCAACGGCAAGGGCGGCGGATTCTACCTGACCGGCGAATGTCTCGAGCTGAATCCGCCCCACCGCATCGTTCACGTGGAGCGGATGCACCTGCCCGACCCTACTCCCGACAACCACATCGAAACCACGTTCGAGCCCGACGGCAGCGGCACGCTGATGACCATGCGCATGACCCTTCCCGACGCGGAGACGCGCCGGCAGATGCTCGCTACCGGCATGGAGCACGGCATGGAGGCCAGCTACGTCCGGCTCGAGAACGAGATTCTGGCAGTTCGGGTGTGAAGGCGACGCCGGGACTCCCCGGTCTCAATGAAGACCTGGAAGCCCCGGTCTGAATTGCTGGTCGTGACTTCGTGGACTTGTGCGACCAGGTCTGTGTCCGCATAAATATGTATCTCTCCAAACTCCCGCGGTATCCCAGGTCAGGCGCAAAAACAAAGACGCGCCGAACCTGGGGCACCCATAATTGGTACAAACCATGCGGTCAAAGATCTAGGGAATCTACCAGTTGTTTCGAGCCTTCGATCAGCGCAGAATTCTTATATGTCGATGTGGTTGAGCGAGGACGAGGGCTGGAGCGGACAAGACGGAAGACTGCAGAGCCTCGTATCACCGCTTCCGGCGCACGGCAGCCGATCGAGGCGGGAGCGCGACATCGGGCTCGGTCTCCTCGATGCCTCGCGCATCCGGATCGATGTCAGCCTCGAGTGGGAAAAAATCCATCGCAAGTCGCTATGTCGCGCCATGGAGGCTGTCCACGCCACGCTCCTTCGGATCGGAAATACCGACAAGCTGATCGAGCAAATCTGGACCGACCAAGCATAGCTCTGGGATTGCCGACATCGGGCAGATGAAAAAAGCACGGTCTGACCTCCGTGGTTTCCCACCCTTGCGCCAAGAAAAAAGCGCAAGGATGGGGCACGGCCGCGGTTGTTTTCTTACTCGCTTCCCTAGAAGAATTGAGGGGCAAATCTCCTGCGAGATTTGCCCCTCGTGTGAACCGATGCAGCTCAGAAGCCGGTCAATCCGCGAACGCCGCCTCTTCCACCCGCACGTTCTCAACCAGCTTCACCGGATAGTAGGCGTTGCGGTTGTATTGCTTGACCATGCGATTGGTGTTGAAGAACGAGCCGTTGAATGCAAGCGTCGTCTTCATCAGCCGGGCCCATTTTTCGGGCGCCTCCAGATACAGCGGAACAACGGCGTTGTCCAGCTTGCCATAGAACGCCATGGCTTCTTCGGTATCGTTTGCCCCGTCTTCAATCGCCCAGCCGGTCACGCCCTCGATGCATCCTTCGATCCACCATCCATCGAGAATGGACAGGCTCGGCACGCCGTTGAGCGCTGCTTTCATGCCACTCGTACCCGATGCCTCGTACGGGCGCCGCGGCGTATTCACCCAGACATCAACGCCGGAGGTGAGCAGCGCGCCCAGGTCCCAGGCATAGTTTTCGAGGTACACAATGCGCAGGATGTTGTTGGACAGGTGAGCCGACTTCTCGATCACCTGGCGGATCAGGGCCTTTCCAGGCTCATCCTGGGGATGCGCCTTGCCCGCGATGAGAATCTGCAGCCCGCCCGCTTTGGCGGCGATATTCACCAGCCGCTCGGGGTCGGTGAACATCAGGCCGGCGCGCTTGTAGGTAGCTACGCGGCGCGCGAAACCGAGAGTCAGAACGCGCGGATTGAGTAGCAGCCCGGTCCGAGACCCGACCTCGGCGAACAGATTTTCCTTGGCCCGGGCGTGGGCGCTCAGGATCGCCTTCTCGGGAAGATCGATGGCATTGCGCAGATAGAGATTGTCGCGCCGCCAAGCTGGAATATGGGCATCGAGCATCTGCTGGATCGGCTCGGAAGTCCAGGTCGGCGCATGGACGCCATTGGTGATCGAGTCGATCGGGAATTCGGGGAACATGTCGCGCGATACTTTGCCATGCTGCATGGCGACTCCATTGGCGTAACGCGAAAAGCGCAGCGCCAGAAGCGTCATGTTGAGCAGGCCTTCGTGGAAGCAGTTCAGCTTTTGCAGGCGGGCGGTGCGTTCGGCGCCGAGAATGCGAATGGACTGCTCCGCGGAAAAACGGTCGTGGCCGGCGGGAACCGGGGTGTGGGTGGTGAACACGCACTTGTTGCGCACCACGGCCAGGTCTGACTCGGTGGCCGCACCCAGCGGACCGCCGCCGAGCTGGCTCTCCAGCAGCCCCAGGGTCAGCAGCGCCGCGTGCCCCTCGTTCATGTGATAGACGTTTACATGCAGGCCCAGCGCATTGGCCATCCGGACGCCGCCCATGCCCAGCACGATCTCCTGCTGCAAGCGGTAGTTGGTGTCGCCGCCGTAGAGATGGTCGGTCAGGCCGCGATCCCAGCCCGAGTTTTCCTCGAGATCGGTGTCGAGAAGGTAGATGGGCACCACGTGCCCGGAGCGTCCTTCAAGGTTGTAGCGCCACGCGCGTACGGTTACGACCCGCTCTTCCACCGAGACTGTGACGCGCGCCGCTTCTTCGGTGCAGAAATCGGATGGATTCCACGACTGGACGACTTCGCTCTGAATTCCAGCCTTGTCGATGTGCTGTTGAAAATATCCTTTGCGGTGCAAAAGCGTGAAAGCGGCAAGTGGAATGCCGAGGTCAGCCGCGGAACGCAGAGTGTCTCCCGCCAGGACGCCGAGCCCCCCGGAATAGGTGGGCATCAACGGATGAATGGCGATTTCCATGGAGAAGTATGCGACTTGACCCGTTTGAGGAAGAGATTCGTATGCAAATGGTTTCATCGACTGCGATTGCATGACTATGTTTATGCCTCCGGCTCCCCATTTAAGCTATGGCAGCCATATACCAGTTCGTACAGCAAGGCTCACCGCGAGGGCGTGATGCTGTGTTTGCCGGGGTGATTTCCCCGATTCTAGCAAGCCACGCTCCCCGAGAAATGCAACTTTTGAACCACGGTTCAAGGAAAGAGTGTACAGTCACCGCGCTGAGCCCAACACGATGACTGCGCGTATTTGATAAGACGCCGTTAAAACACCGCTGATTTTGCGCAAGATCAATTTTTTCGTAGCCGGACATTTCCGCATTGCGGCCCCGGGAATTTCGGCTACTTCACTGCTTGGATGCGCTCAGCCAGCCGGCTGGCGCCCCCGGAAGCATGACAAATGTGGATTTGGGGCACGATTCCGATCTTGCCCGCGTAACGCTCGCCCAGGGTTTCTGCGAACGCCTGAGCGTGGTCGACTTCAACGAGGTTGACCGTGCAGCCGCCAAAACCACCGCCCGTGAGGCGTGCGCCAATCAGACCCGGAAGCCCCTGCGCAAGTTCCACCATGGCATCGCATTCTTCGCAGCTGGCCTCGAAATCCTGGCTATAACTCCGATGGGCTTCCGCCATCAGCCGCCCCAGTTCGGTCAAGTCGTGGCAAATCAGGGCATTGGCGGCCGCAACCGTGCGCAGGTTTTCCGAAATCACGTGCCGGGCCCGCTTCAGGGCTTTGGGGCTCATCTCCGCACCGTAGCTGGCCAGGTCGTCCATTGTCGCATCGCGCAGAAAACGCACTTCGGGGCGATGCCGGCCTATCACTGCCGCCGCTTCTTCCACCTCGGCGCGCCTGCTGGTGTATTCGCCTCCGCTCACGGCGTGTTTGACCATCGAGTTGGCAATCACCAGGGCCACGCCATGTGGGATGGGGGCGAGCTTGAAGCTGAGGTCGCGGCAATCGAGAAGGAGCGCGTTGTCCTTGACCCCGTTGGCGGAGATGAACTGATCCATGATCCCCGAATTGGCGCCGACATATTCGTTTTCCACCCGCTGGCAAAGGCGCGCGAGGACGGGTCCCGAATAGGTAACGCCAATCAGCGACGTCACAGCCAGCATGGTCGCGACCTCGAGCGCGGCCGAGCTCGAGAGCCCCGAGCCCAGAGGCACGTCTCCCCACAGGCTGAGGCTGAAACCGGGAATAGCGTGGCCCTGGCTGCCCAGGATGGCAAGCACCCCCAGGGGATAATCGCTCCAATGCTGGGTGGCCTTGGAAGGCAGCGCCGCAGCGTCAAAGAAGCGCTCCTTCGAATAGTTCTCCGAGTAGATCACAACCTTGCCGTCGGAACGCGGCGAGATACCGGCGAGGGTAGCAAAATCGATCGCGGCGGGCATTACGAAGCCTTCGGCGTAATCGGTGTGCTCGCCGATCAGGTTGACCCGCCCCGGAGCGGCAAAGATCTCCGGATCGGCATTGAAACGGGCTGAATGCAAAGAGCGTAAAGCTTCAGGATCGTGCATCTCGTTTCACCCTAAGGGTTCAAAATCAACCCGCATTGTCCATTCGGCGGATGCGCCAGGCTCCAGCAGCCGCGACCATGGCCCCGTATTTGCCAGCGAATCCACAGGGGCGGTCGTTGGTTCGATCGCCACGCACGTCTGTTTTGGTCCGGGACGGTCGGGCCAGCCTCCATAACAGATCCACAGTCCGAGATAAGGAGTCACCGAGGGGTCCAGACCTACCCGAATTTTGAGACGGGCGGAAGGTCTCTCCAGGACGCACCAGTTCTCGCTTTCAGCCAGTGGGCCGGCAAACAGCTTGTCGCCGGTGCCCGATTCAGGGGATTGGGCGACACTCAGGTCGGTGCTGTCGCCGCCGGCAAGTGTGGCCACCGGCCAGCTGACGATGTCGCCATTTCTTCCCAATCGTCCGCCCGATCCCTCCACTCGCAGAGCGTGAATCGATGGCGGCAGAACGATGCGGTCCCCGGGTTCGGTCGCAAACAGAGGATGCGCCGCCCACGCCCACGGTACCGGAAAAGTGCCCGTATTGGTCAGCTGGTAGTCCAGATCCAGGCGCCAACCACCATCCAATTCACGGAGAGCCAGGGTCCGTTTTAGTAACAGCGGCAGCGAAAAGCATTGTCCCTGTAGAGCGGTTGTGGCCCCGGAACCCTGGTTCAGGGTTCCTGTTTCCGGCTTCTCCCACGCCACCCGCCACAGATCGCCATGGTCCGGAACATGCGCCGTGCCTCCTGCGGTTGACACCACGCAAGCTGACACCGAGGGAAGACATTCGTCCCATCCGCTGGCATCGCCATCGTCGAAACTCATGGTCTGGGTGCGATTGGCGAGAGGGTTAATCGGGGCCTGCAGCAATTCCTGGTCTTCGATCCGGATGGAGGCGATTTTTCCGCCCAGCTGGGGCATGACGGTCAGAGAACACGCTCCGGCCCGGATGAGAACGTTTTCTTCTGCGACGCCGGCAAAGCCACTCTCCCCCATGATTCCTCTTCTCTAGGTCTCTTCTCGGCTCAGGACTTCTGCGCTCGCCGCAGTGTACGCCTCCCAGATCCGACCCAGCCAGGCTTCATGCTCCGGCTTCATCAGTACGGATCGGAGGCAGGTCACAGACTCAGTTTGACTTCGCGAAAGTTCGCTTCCCGAAGTAAACCAGCGTTGCGGCAATTGTACTAGCGCCAGGTGCAAATTCCGCGTGGCACAGTGCGCAAAGATTTGCTGCGCCAACCCTGACGCCCGTTCTGCCGACTCGGCCCTCAGCTTCCACACCACGATATCCAGCTCCGGGCCGCCGGCCGACAAGGCCTCGAATCGTTCACCGCTGTCGTCGCGGATTCGCCGATCCAGGTCAATCGCCGCCGCCCGCCCCCGTTGAAGGCCCGTGGCGAACTCACCTCCCGGAACCAGAGGCAATAACCGCTGTGTTGCCCACAAAGCCACCGCAGCCGCTCCCGCCCGGGAGCACTCCAGGCTGATCTCGCCCAGGTGCAACTGGCCGGAAGTGAAGTAGGTGTAGGGGGAATCATGCTTGTAGAAGCGGCCAACACTGGGATCGCGAAACAGCACGCAGCCGCAGCCGTAGGGCTGCAGGCCGTGCTTGTGCGGATCAACCACGAGCGAGTCCGCCTCCTCGATCACCTCGAAGGCCCGCCGCGCCGGCTCCTCCAGGGCCTGCGGAATCAACCGGAAGTAGCCGCCGTAGGCCGCATCGACATGGATGCGAAAGCCATATTTCCTCCTCATGGCGACGATCTGGTCGAGCGGATCCACGGCCCCGATCGCCGTCGTGCCCAAAGTAACCACAACCGTCCCCACGTCGCCCGAGCGCAGTTCCGTCTCCAGCGCGTCCAGGGACATTCGCCCTTGGCGGTCGGTTTCCACGCTGTCATAGGGCAGCTTGAGTGCTGCGGAAATGCGCTGATGCGTATAGTGCGCCTGGGCTGATCCCAGAATCCGCTTTTCAGGCGCCACCTGTCCCGCGATCCAGAGCGCCTCGAGGTTGGCAAATGTTCCGCTCGACGTCAGGTGACCCAGGTATGGCGATCCCGCCCAGCCGAACATGGCCGCGATTCCCGCCACCGCCTCGATCTCCATGGCCGAGCTCGCCCGGCCTCCGTCGCGCGCGTGGTTGTTGGGATTGATGGCCATCGCCAAGCGCGTACGCGGCATGGGCCACCGGGTGGGGCGGCTTCAGCATCTGGCCGGCGTAGAGAGGATGAAAGTAGGGATAATTGTCTCCCAGCCGTTGCGCCGTCTCTGCGAGGACCGAGGCGATTGCGGCGGTTTGCACCGCTTGCTCGGGCACCGGCTCCCACGCCGGCAGATATGCAAATTCCTGGCTCAACCGCTCCATGGCGCGTTCAAGCAGGCCGGGAATTGAGTCCGCAATCATCATGAGTAACGAAGGGGTCCGGAATGACCCTCCACCCTATCACAGCGCGGAGCCGATCGGGTACTCTGCTCATTCTGAATCAGTTCCCGGTACCGCCAATTCCAGAATGGGACGGATGGGGAAGAATACTTGTACTTTTTTGAGAGGCGTAATGGTACACTTCCCTCAGCGTTAGAGTCGAACCGGGCGTAGTGCAGTAGCTCGCCCAACCAAGCAAGATTCTGCCAGTGGTCGCTCCGATTCATCCAGCGCAATTCAATCCAGGAAACACGATCAAAATGGAACAAGGTACTGTGAAGTGGTTTAATGACGCGAAGGGCTTCGGCTTTATCTCGCGCCAGAACGGTGAAGATGTCTTCGTGCACTACTCTGCAATCAACTCGAGCGGTTTCAAGAGCTTGCAGGAAGGCCAAGCCGTGCAGTTCAACGTAGTGAAGGGCCCCAAGGGATGGCAGGCTGCGGACGTTCAGCCGCTGTAAACCCCCTTTAGGCCGGATTCCGGCAGAATCGAGCAACCAGACGGGGATTGGACCTCTCGGTCCAATCCCCGTCTGTGTCTGGGCCTTGACCACCTTCGCTACCTGCTGGGTCCGACAGCGTTAGCCGTTCAGATCGGCACCTACCGATTCAGCCTCCAGATCGCGCAGTTCAACACGGACGCAAAGCTTACCCACGCCAGGTAAGGGGCCATGAGCCATGCCGCCAGCGGCACAATTCGGCCAAAGAACACCGTGGTTGAGGCGATCGCCACCCAGAGCACAACGATTTCAGCCAGCGCTGCGCCGATGGCATGTTTGCGGAAAAATATCCAGGACCATGCCAGGTTCAGGCCGAGCTGTGCCGCGAACAGGAGCAGGGCGGCGGTGCGAAGCCCCGAGGCGGGTTCCTGACCCACGCGCCACGCGGCGACAGCCATCAGAAGGTAGAGTACAGTCCACACCGGACCGAAAACTGCGTCCGGAGGACTGAACGACGGGCGAACGAGGGTTCGATACCAAGCGGGGATCTCCTTCGCGGTCCACCGCGCACCCAGCGCAGCCACCGCGAGACATACGACCACCCAGAACAACAACGCCAACCAACGCACAGCGGCCTTCTTTCGGCCCGGGAAACGGCTCCGGGCGTACACGTATGAGGCAGGGTTTATGGAATCGTGGACTGCGGTATTGTAAGTGGTCAATAATCGGGCGTTCCTGATCCCAAAAAAGCTGATGCCGGCGGCGATGACCTCAAAGGGTATAATCGCCGGCCAGCATCGGAACGTCGTAACAGGTTAAAAGGTTCCAACTCGTGCCAGGAGCTACGTAGAGAACCGAGGTAAACGAACTCCAGGGACCGTTTATCCACTTATTCTCCGGCAGAAGCGTCGTGCCGCAGGGTCCCGTCAATTGAGAACAGCTTTTGTGATCTGCTCGCGCGTCACTTGTTATTGCGTCGAAAACCGGTTGCTCGGGTCGTTCTTTTCCGACTTTCGCAAACTTTGATCCTGATCCGCGGATCTTTTCACTTCGTAAGATGCCTTACAGTGCCCAACTGGGTGCATTACCAAGGATTGCCGCACCGGAAAAAGCGACCGGACCCTTCCAGTCCGGAACCAGGAATCCCCCGTTGGGATGAGCTTCGGGGCCGGCCTGGTTATAGTGATGGCTGCGCAGCGTCTTCTCGATCTCGCGCAGCGCTCTAGTCCGCTCCGCCTTCGACTGACGTTCCCAGTAAAGTGCAAATCCCTGGCCGCAGACACTGCAGCAAGTTTCGACTTGTTCGTTGCTGCTCTTGCAAAGTACTTGCATCTTCCCGGCCCTTCTTTCCCGTCCCTTGATCTTTCCCCGTCCAATATCCCGGCTGTGATGTAGGAACAGTAGCTCCATTCAAGTACGACTGGACATTCCCAATCCTGGGGCTGACCTGGACCGATGGGGGCACGAGCCGATCCCACTCTGGTGGTACAACAAAACCCTTTTTACCAAAGGTCAAACCCCGAGTCGTTGAGCAAAAGCAAGCATCCCGGATCTCGGCAGGAAGGGCCTCGCATGCGCCTCACGGCATATTCCGAAGGGTTCCCGGTCGCTTACCCTATCGTGACTGGATCACCGTCGCCGTTTCTGAAGGAAGAACGATAATCGTCAGTTGCCGGGCTTGCTGCCGGCCGCAGCGGTTGTGTCCACTGCCGGCTTTTGAAACAGGTCGAGGTTCTGGCCTTTCCATACCATCGCGGAGTGAATGCGGTCGTAACCGCTGGGATGGTCAAAGAAGATCCACTCTTCCAGCGGGCCGGGATGCATCTTGCGATATTCACCAAGGTGAATGGCCGCCTGGGCAAAGCCGTCGGGCTGCCGGGAGGCATTCAGGCCGAACATGTCCGCCTCTTTCTCCTGCAGCCGGGTTTGCGTGTTCAGTATCGGGGTCAGCACGAAGAACAGAATCGAGATCAGCAGCATAGCCAGAGGCAGCACGGCTGGATCACCCACATCCTGTACCCCCCACTTTGCGCCCCAGCGGCGGATAGCCCATTGAACACTCCACGACAACCAGGCCATGGAAACGACGATGACAACGGCAATAAATGAAACGCCCCAGAGAATATGGTGCAGCACGTAGTGGCCCATCTCGTGGCCCATGACGGCTTCAATCTCTTCGAGCGAACCCCTGCGGAGAAGGTTGTCATTCAGGGTGATGCGCATGGTGCCGGCGAAGCCGCTCACATTGGCGCTCATGCGCGTCGTCTGGCGGCTGGCGTCGATCTCGAAAACATCGTTGGCGGAAATGCCGTTGGCGTGCGCCATGCGCAGAATGGGCGTCGTTACCCTGGGATCATCCAGCCTGGTGATCTTGTTAAAGATGGGCTGAAGAAAGACCGGACTGATGGCCACGAGCAAAATGGAGAGGGCGATTCCAGCCAGCGAACCGCCGAGCCACCAGGTGCGGGGGAAACGGCGGACGATGGCGAAGAGAATTGGGAGAGTGAGGGCGCCCAAAACAAGGGAAATCAAGAATCCCTTCGCCTGGTCACCCATCCATGGTCCGAACGTCTGCGTGGCCAGCCCATATTTCTGTTCGCGGAAAAGGCCTTCATACCAGGCCAGCGGAAATCCCAGGATCACCGTGACAATGTCGTATTGGACCCAATAGATCATGGTCTGCACCCAACGAAACCGGGACAGGCGAACGGCGAGATCGCGCATGCGCGCGGACCAGCGCAGGTTCAGCAGCAGAAGTGAAATCACGGCGCCGTAGACAAAATCCCAGAGGATGAGCCAATATCCTCCTTCGAAATAGGCATTCGAACGGGCGATGGCAGCGGGGGGCATCATCGCCATGTAAGCTTCGGTGGCCGCGTCGGCGTCAAAGTGCGGCGAAGGCTGGGCCGCCGGAGGAACCCTGGTGATGTCCGCGGCGGGCTGAATGGCGGGTTGAGCCGATAGCAGCGGCGCAGGCGAAGGTGCAAAGCAAAAGGACCAGCGTAATTCCGAGCAAACGCTGAATCATGACGACCTCTTTTCAAAGTTGG
The DNA here is from genome assembly GCA_963788475.1 of Terriglobales bacterium. Classification (GTDB taxonomy): domain Bacteria; phylum Acidobacteriota; class Terriglobia; order Terriglobales; family Acidobacteriaceae; genus Telmatobacter. The sequence goes on along the minus strand of CAWBGO010000015.1, from coordinate 575,144 downwards.
AGATAGAAGATGCCGGGGCTTGAAGATGCGGGAAGATGCCGCGCAGGGCTGGGGTGCTTGTCGAGGGTAGTTGCGTGATCCACGGCAAAGGTGTTCCGGTGCCACAGGTTATCCTGAAATGTCGTCGGATTGCCACACTGTTGTGACCGGCTCTCCCGATTGGAACAAAATCATGAGCTCGAATTCAATCGCCATCCATCTGCCCGACGGAGCTGTTCGCGAAGTGCCGGCGGGCACGACGCCCCTTGAGATTGCCAACTCCATTTCGCCGAGATTGGCTGCGGCTGCCGTGGTTGCGCGCCTCACTCCATTGGCTACAAGTGGCCCCGGGAACTCGGCGTCCGACGCCAGGCCGGCTGAGGGCGCCTCCTCCGAGGCGTCCATGTACGCGGCGGAAAACAGCGCGGCGCCTCGCCTGGTCGATCTCTCCACTCCCCTGGTCGAAGACACGCGCCTGGAACTGGTGACGGAAAAGGATCCCGAGGCTCTCAAGGTGGTGCGCCACTCCGCCGCGCATGTGCTGGCCACGGCGGTGCTGGAGTTGTTTCCAGAAACCAAGCTGGGCCACGGTCCCGCCACCGACTCCGGCTTTTTCTACGACTTCTATCGCGAACAGCCTTTCACCGAGTCAGACCTCGCCGCCATCGAGGCCAAGATGGCCGAGGTCGTCGCGCGCGACGAGAAGTTCGTGCGGGAATACGAGCCCCGCGAAAAGGCACTCGCCGAATTCGAGAAAGACGGCGACTTCATGAAGACCCACTTCGTGACCCGCTTTACCGAACCGGGCTCCGAAGTGAGCTTCTATCGCAACGGCAAGTTTCTCGACTTCTGCCGCGGACCGCACGTTCCCTCGACGGGCCGCGTCAAGGCGATCAAGGTCACCAACCTCGCCGGCGCCTACTGGCTGGGTGACGAGAAGAATCCGCAGCTGCAGCGCATTTACGGCACCGCGTTCTTCTCGAAGAAGGATCTGGACGAACATTTCGCGCGGCTCGAAGAAGCGGCCAAGCGCGACCACCGTCTGCTGGGCAAGCAACTCGATCTCTTCAGCATCCAGGAACTCGCCGGAGCGGGCCTCGTCTTCTGGCACCCAAAGGGCGCCATGGTGCGCAAGGTGATGGAAGACTGGATGAAGGACGAGTGCCTGCGCCGCGGCTATCTGCTCGTGAGCACGCCGCATGTCATGCGCCGGGACCTGTGGAGGGTCAGTGGCCATGAGGGCTTCTATGCCGGCAACATGTATACCCCCATGGAACTGGATGATGCCGAATATCGCCTCAAGCCGATGAACTGCCCGGGCCATATTCTCATCTACAAAAACTCGCCGAAGAGTTATCGCGATTTGCCGCAGCGCTACGCGGAGCTCGGCAACGTTTATCGCTACGAGCGCTCTGGAACGATGCATGGCCTGTTGCGCGTACGCGGCTTTACCCAGGACGACGCGCACATCTTCTGCACCCCCGGGCAGATCGAAGACGAAGTCGTGGCATGCATCGACTTTGCCGAAGCCGTTCTCAAGACATTTGGCTTTTCCGAGTTCAAGGTTGAGCTTTCCACATGGGACCCCACTGATCGCGCCCACTACGCCGGCTCCGATGAGCATTGGAACACGGCAGTCAGTTCGCTCGAAAGGGCACTTACACGCAAGGGCATCGGCTTCAAGACGATCCCGGGCGAAGCCGCCTTCTACGGCCCCAAGATCGATGTCAAGCTCGTGGACGTGCTGGGCCGGTTATGGCAGCTCTCCACCGTCCAGTTCGATTTCAATCTCCCCGCGCGCTTCGAACTCGAATACGTGGGCGAGGACGGCGGACGTCATCGGCCCGTCATGGTGCATCGCGCCCTCTTCGGCTCGCTGGAGAGATTCTTCGGCGTGTTGATCGAGCACTACGCCGGCGCCTTCCCCCTGTGGCTGGCTCCCGTCCAGATCGGCCTCGTGCCGATCAGCGAGAAGCACCTCGGCTATGCGGAGCAGCTTAAACAGAGGCTTAAACAGGCGGGCTTCCGCGTTGAAACCGATGCCCGCAACGAAAAGATGAATGCCAAGATTCGCGATTTCGCCAACCAGAAGACGCCGTACATCCTCGTCTTCGGTGACAAGGAAGAAGCGTCCGGATCGGTGAGCGTGCGGACGCGCGGCAAAGGCGACCAGGGATCGAAGCCACTGGACGACTTCATCACCAGAGCCAAAGCACTGGTGGCGAGCCAGTCGACTGAACTGTAGCGAATTCCTTGAAATCGGAGGATACTTTAGGGATGGCAACGCAGCCAGTTTTCGCCAAGCCGGTTAGCGTCGAAGAGTACCTCTCGATGGAGTTCGAGCACGACTGCGAGTATGTCGACGGAGTCATCGAGGAGCGCGATTTGGGCGAGTTCGAGCATTCCTACGTGCAGGGTCTTCTCACTACACTCTTTAACAACAAGCGCCGGGATTGGGGCGTGTACGCATTACCCGAGCAACGTGTCCAGACCCAGAAGACTCATTTTCGCGTTCCTGACGTCACCATCCTGCGCGAAGGCACGCAGCGCGAGCCGATCCTCACTCATCCACCGCTGCTGGTTATTGAAGTCCAGTCACCGGATCAGCCGATGCGCCGCACGTCCACAAAAGCCACGGAATACCTGGCCTTCGGAATCGAGCACGTCTGGGTGATCGATCCCTACGCCCGGGTCGCTTACCGCGGCACGGCCCAGGGCCTGGAACTGGTCCGCTCTGGTGAACTCGCCATTCCCGACTCCCCCATCCGCATCGTCCTCGAAGACCTCTTCGCCGAACTCGACCGCGTCTGACTCCGGCTCTCGTTCTCGGGCTGGACAGATTCCGTGCCTATGCTACCCTCAAAACAGGCTTCCCCCTTTGAAGAATTCGGCCGGCCTGCACGCCTTTTGCATGGAAACCAAGTGCGATCGCTGGCTCGCAGACGTATCCGCGCGCCGGGCCGCAAAATGGCGTTGACCTGCTGTTCTTTCGGCGCATGCGCGCCGGCGGGAGACCAGGGTTTACTTGAATGTCGATAAGGTTGCCGAGCGCCAGTGCTGTCGAACGCCTGCCGTGGTTTGTTCGTGCCTCCCTGGGGTTGTGCACGGCGATATTCGCGGTTGCGCTCACTTACACCATCTCTCCGCTCCGCGCGTTTCCCCTGCTGCTGGCCTTTCCGACCGTCATCCTTTGCTCCTGGTTTTTTGGCATGTGGGGCGGGATTGCCTGTGCCATCGCCGATGCGTTTCTGGTGGATATCTTCCTCACCCGGAGCCAATTCCACTTTGCCATCGGAAGCGCGAGCGAGTGGCTGCGAATGACCCTGTTCATAGCGCTCTCAATCACCCTGGGCTGGCTGGTGCGGCGTTTCTCAGATCAGCGTTCGGAGTTGCGCAATCGGGACCTGCAGCAGAGACTTGTCCTGACCGACACCGAGCGACGGCTGGCCGAGGAACGAGCCAGCGCCAGCGAAGCCCTGCGTCAGCGCCATGACGAGCTGCAGTTAGCCCTGCGCGCGCATGGCATGGGCCTTTGGTCGTGGGATGTGCAGAGCGGCACCATTGAATGGACCGACGAGGTGTACCGTCTGCTCGGGCACCAGCCCGGCTCCATCAGCCCCAGCCTGAATGCCTGGTTCAGCGCCATCCACCGCGAGGACCTGAAGAATGTGAAGGAAGCGACAGCGCGCGATCTTCAGAGCGGAAACGAATTCACCACGCAGTTCCGCATCGTGCATCCGGATGGCTCGATCCGCTGGATTGAATCGCACAGCACCTGCCGCCGCGACGCCCAGGGGCGGGCCCTCCGCCTCATCGGCGTGCTGGCCGACGTGAGCGTTCGCAAGCAGAGCGAAGAAGCCATGCTGCGCGCCGAAAAGCTGGCCGTGGCGGGCCGCCTGGCAGCTTCGGTGGCGCACGAAATCAATAACCCGCTCGAAGCCATCGCCAACCTCCTTTATCTCATCACCATCACCTCATCCGCGGCTGAGACGCTGGCCCATGCGCAGCGGGCCCTGGACGAGTTGATGCGCGTGTCGCTGGTCACGCAATCGACCTTGAAGTTCCACCGCCAGGCCGGTGCGCCCCAGATCACCCGACTGTCGGAGGTTCTGGACTCGGTTCTGGTGCTGTTCCGTTCCCGGCTGCAGGTCGCCGAGATCCGTTTGGAAGTCCACGTTTCCGGCGAAGCGCTCATTGCCTGTATGTCCAGCGAAGCTCAGCAGATTTTTGCGAACCTGGTCTCCAATGCCATCGAGGCCACGCCGCGCGGCGGTAAAATGCAGATCCGGCTGCGGCCTTCGCGCGATTGGCGCGACTACGCCGCCCGCGGCATGCGTGTGACCTTCGCCGACTCCGGCGTCGGCATGGACCGTGCCACGATGAACCGCATCTTTGAGCCCTTCTTCACCACCAAGCTCGATACCGGGACGGGATTGGGACTGTGGGTTGTGGCTCAACTGGTGGAACGGCACCGGGGCGACATTCGCGTCTGGAGCAGCCCCCGCCCTCACGCCTCCGGAACCGTGTTTTCGCTGTTTCTGCCGCTCGGCCAAGTGCCCGGATCGAGCGTCACCGCCGCCCCGCCCGTTTCCAGCAGCAACCAGGAACTCATGACCGGTTGACCGGCTGAGTTCGCCGCCCACTGTTCACTGCCTTTAGTATCCCGCCACCTTACCGTAATGGCTGCGATGATCCTGCCCGCCCAGAAGCTCCCCGGTCTTCCGATCCACTTCGATACATTCCCCCTCCGACCAATGCCCATCCTTGACATCCACTGGTGTAGCCCATGGTGCGTAGCTCGATCGATCGTCTGTTGCGGGAATCCCGGCTCGAGATAAAGCTTGTCGGGCAGGTACTGGTGATGAAAACGCGGCGCATCCACCGCCTCCTGGATGTTCAACCCGCCCTCGGCCGCCGAAAGAAAAATGTTGGCGACGGTGGTGATGATGCGCGCCCCGCCCGGCGAACCGAGCACAAAGCGAAGCTTGCCTTTCTCGAGAACGATGGTCGGCGTCATCGCGCTCAACGGCCGCTTTCCCGGTGCGATGGCGTCTGCCGGCCCTTGAATCAGCCCGTAGAAATTAGGCGTCCCTGCTTTGGAAGCGAAGTCGTCCATCTCATCGTTGAGCAGGAACCCGAGCGACCCGGCGGTCACGCCTGATCCGTAGTCGTTATTGATCGTGGTGGTCAGCGCCACCGCATTGCCCTTCGCATCGACCACCGACAAATGCGTGGTGTCCGGGGTGTCCACATGATGCCCGGCGGTCTGCGGCGGGGGCGGAAGAAATCCTTCCGGCCGGCGTAACGACGCGCTCGGTGTTGCCTTCAGTGGAACGATGCTGCTGCGCCACGCCGCTGGCATATTTCTTCGCGATCAAACGGGCAACCGGAATGTTGTTGTAGTCCGGATCGCCAAGATACTCCGAGCGGTCCATGAACGCGCGGCGATAGGCCTCCGTAACGAGTTGCATCGACTCCGGCCCGCGGTCCTCGAGTTTCCTCAGGTCGTAGCTCTCGAGAATGTTCAGCGCGGTCACCAGCACCACGCCCCCCGACGAAGGCGGCGGAGCGCTGATGATCCTGTAGTCGTGAAACGTGCCGGTCACCGGCTTTCGCTCGACGACCTTGTATTGCGCAAGGTCCTGTGAGCGTGATCAACGCTCCGCCCTTGTTCAACTCATCGACCAACTCGCGCGCCATCCCGCCGTGATAGAAGTCGTCAGGATCGGCCGCAATGCGCTCCAGCGTGCGCGCCAGTTCCGGCTGCTTGAAGGTTTCGCCTTCCTTGTAGAAATCGCCGCCGCGCTGGAAGATGCGCTTCGAATCGGCAAAGCGCGTGAGGGTCTTGTCCTTCATCTCATCGGTTTCTTCGCCCGAGAGCTGAAAACCCTCCCTTGCCAGCCGGATCGCCGGCGCAATCACGCGCTTCAGGCCAAGCTTTCCATACTTGCGCTCGGCATACACCAGGCCCGCCACCGATCCGGGTGTCGCAATCGAGCGATAGCCGACCAGACTGGCGTCGGAGATCACGTTGCCCTTCGCGTCCTGGTACATGGTTTCGGTTGCGGCCAGCGGCGCCTTTTCGCGGAAGTCGATGAACCTGGTCTTGCCCTTATGGGTACGCAGCAAAAGGAAGCCGCCGCCGCCGAGATTGCCGGAAATGGGATGCACCACCGCCAGCGCAAACGCTGTGGCCACGGCCGCATCCACCGCGTTGCCGCCCGCGCGCAGCATTTCCAATCCTGCATCGGAGGCCAGGTGGTGTGCGCTTACCACCATTCCATGTGCGGCTCGCGCCGGCTGCTCGCCGCGGTAGGCGAGGACATTCATCGTGCCGTCTTGCGAGAGAACGTGCAGGGAGAGAAGATGTGCGCCGGCGAGAATGGCAGCCAGGAAGGGGACAGCGGGCCGTCGATTCATAGGGTGGTCCCAGAATAAACGAAGGACATGCCGCTGCTAATATGGTGGGTCGTTCGCGCGCGGTTCGCCATTCTGTGTCAAAAGGGTGACACCGGCAGAATTGTGGAAAGAGGCTCTCGATGTCCAAATCGCCCGCTCGCCTGTCAGCAGGCCTTGTGGTTCTTGTCTCTCTGCTGTCCTCACCCTGCCCGTCACAGGCCCCTTTAGCCGCTCTCGGCCTCTTCACAGGCCAGTCGGATGTGGGCAGCGTGAACCCCCCGGGCAAGCTGGCATACGATTTCGTCAACCGCACTTACACCATCGATTCTTCGGGCGCCAATCTGTGGTCTAACGTCGACGGTTTCCATTTTGTGTGGAAGAAGGTCTCCGGCGATATCTCGATTACGGCCGACATCCAGTTCCCGCAGACACCCGCCGGCGCCAGTCCGCATCGCAAGGCGCTGCTGATGTTCCGCCAGACGCTCGATCCCGACTCCCTGTATGCCGACGCGGCTATTCACGGCAACGGAGAAACAGCGCTCCAATATCGGCGCAATAAAGGCGACACGACGCAGGGCATCGAATTCAACATCGGCGCACCAAAGACGCTCCGCCTCGAAAAGCGTGGCGACACGATCACGCTCTTTGTCAGCATGCATGGCGAACCGCTGCACCAGGCCGGCGCCTCCATCAAGCTCCATCTCGACGAGCCGTTCTACGCCGGCATCGGAGCCTGCGCGCACAACAAGGACGCGGTCGAACGGGCCACCTTTGCCAACCTCGAGTTGAAGCCTCTCACGCCGCCCGCTGCGGCGGCAAAGCTCGCGCTCTACAGCAGCCTCCAGACCATCGCCATCGACAACAATGCGCGCGCCGCCATGGTGGTGTTAACCGAGCGCAGCCGCATCGAGGCGCCCAACTGGAGCCGCGACGGCAAATCCCTGATCTTTACCCGCGACGGCCGTCTCTGGACCATTCCCGTCGAAGGCGGCACAGCCACTCCGATCGACATCGGCGGTCTCACCGACTGCACGGGCAGCCACGGCCTGTCTCCAGATGGCAAATGGCTGGCCATGACCTGTACCATGCCTGCCAATCCTGGGCGCCGCGTGTACATGGTGCCCTCCGGCGGCGGCGCCCCGCGCGTGGTGACCGAACACCCCGACTCCTACTTCCACAGCTGGTCGCCGGACGGAAAGACCATCGCCTTCACGCGCCCCAGTCATGGTTCGGGCAACATCTACGCGATCTCGGTGGACGGCGGTCCCGAAACCGCCCTCACCACCGGCAGCGGCATCTCCGATGATCCCGATTACTCGCCCGACGGCCAGTACATCTACTTCAACTCCGACCGCTCCGGCTCGATGGAGATATGGCGCATGCATGCCGACGGCAGCCGGCCCGAGCAGGTCACCTTCGACGGAATGAACAGCTGGACGCCGCATCCCTCGCCGGATGGCAAGTCGATCCTGATTCTCTCTTTTGGGAAAGGGGTCACGGGTCACCCCGCGAACAAGGACGTCACGTCTGCGGATTCTCGACACGGCCGACGGGAAAATCCGCGATCTCGTACAGATTGTGGGCGGCTCAGGCACCGACAATGTGCCCGACTGGGCTCCCGACGGCGCCCACTTTGCATTCGTGAGTTACCAGATGCTGCCGGAAGACGACACCGGTTCGACGCAATAACCCCGGGAAAGCAGTTCAGCGCCTCATTGGTCCGCCGGTTGGCCAGTTCTATTCATTCCTGTTGCGAAGCGCGGCCAGGATCCGGTCGTGCTGTTCTTCGGTGTACCAGAGGGGGGCGTAGTCTTCGAGGAGCTCGAACACTTCCTCCAGCACGGTTCGGACAGTGGGCGCCGTTGGTTCTGTTGTGGCGCTTGAATGCTTGCCGATCTTCGGATTGGCCTGATCCCAACGCTCAACGTTCACTTGCACCTCCGGACGACTTTTGCCGATAGGAATGAGCGCAGTCTGCAGTGGATGGGAAGATTGCAGTTCTGCCATGTGACCCAACCTGCGAGGTTCTCCTCGTCGATGTCGTTGGGATGAAAGTTTGCAGTGGCGGGTTGCAACCGGTTTTAAAAAGATGCCGCATATCCCTTAGAATGCGGATTCTTCGGCTGGGTTAGCTCTGAAACGCCGTTGAGGATGACCGGAAAATGAATTATCCGTGGCCGGGCTACATGCCTGTGTAGATCTGAAACGGAGCCCAGTAGAACGGCTGGCTGAATCTTTCTTGCGAATGCATCAGCGTCAGCTTCGCCTGGCGCAGGGCGGCGCTGGGAGTCATCCCTTGTTCGAGTCCCTGGTAAAGGCTGTCCATCATCTGGGGAGTGGAGTCATCGCTGGCTTCCCACAGTGCGCCGATGACGTTGTGCGCTCCGGCGCGGAGGAAGGCCCAGGACAGGCCGACCAGCCCTTCGCCCGCATAGGATCGCGTGCCTCCGCCATAGCAGGCCGAGATGGTCACCAGGCGCGCATCGATGGGGTGCTGAATGATCTCGCGCGCATGCAGCTTGAACGAATCTTCCGCGGCCCCGGTGCGGGAAAGAATGATGGCCGAATCCAGGGGGTCGGTGCGGCTGGCCACGCCGTGCGCCACGAAATGGATGTACGAGTACTGCTGCAGCGGCGTTTCGAGGTAGGCGCCCGAGGTCGCAGACTGGCGCGCGAACACGGTCTCCTCCGCCGTCCCAAAGTGCTTCTCGATCTGGCGCATCTCGGCCGCCGCCATGGGCAGGTCGGGATAATCGGGGTTGGGCGACACCGCGTCGCCGAGCAGCAGCAGCTTCCCCGGGGTGCTGCGCCACGCCTTACGCGACGCAAGCAGATAAAGCGATGGAGCCGAGACGACGTTTGCGTCTTCGATCCAGTAGTGCGGCACTGAGCCGGATCCTGTCTCGGGCACGACCAGGGTTTCAAAGTTGAGCAGGCTCAGCGGCCCATCGCTGACCACCACGACGTTCGAGTTGGCGCCGATCAGGCTGGCCGCGGGCCCGACCAGCATGCGGTAGAGATCGAGCCCTTCCTGTCGCACGACGTTGCCGGCGGCAGTGGGGCCGAGGATGCCTTTACGGTAGCGTTCGATCAGGGGAGTGATCTCGGACTGCGCGGGAAGTGTGAAGAGCACGGTCTTTTTGGGCGTGATGGCCCACAGATAGGATTGCTTTTCGCCCAGCCAGTAGAACAGGACGGTGGCGCCTGTTTTACGCGCGATGTCGGTTCCGCGCCACGCCGCCGGTTGGAGAGACGGCTTGCTCGAATTCACGCCCAGGCCCTGCGCCAGCGTCCGCGCCCGGCTCTGGTCCGCAGCGGCCAGCGCCTCATCGGTCTTTCCCTGTTTTACGAGGAAATGAATGTAGTCGTCGTAGATGCGCGTGGCGTTGGCGAGAAAGGGGAGCCTCGAGTCTTCATTCTGAATTTCGGCGCGGGCCGACTCGAAGGTCTTGAGCCCGGAATGATACGCATTAAGCGCTGCATTTGCGTCGCCCTGTTTTTCGTAGAGTTTCGCTAACGCATGCTGCGATGCCCACTTCATCGAAGTCTGGCTTTCCGGGGCGGTTTCTACATCGCGCAAGAGCATTTCCGCGCGGGTCCTGTTGCCATGAAGAGCGGCGGCCTGTAGCTGAATGGCAAGAACGTCGGATTGATCGTCGCGATTGCCACTTTCCCGGGCCAACGCCGAAGCCTGATCTGCATACAATTCTGCTTCTTCCGCATTGCCGGCGGCAACGGCCACTTGCGCCAGATCGACCAGAATTCCCGCGATGTCGCCTTTGCTGTTGATGGCTCTTGCGGATTGAAGCGCGCGAAGATATGCCTGTCTGGCAGGTTCTATCTTGCCGGTGTCCATGTAGACATAGGCAATCGTTGAGAGCCATTTGATCTCGAACAGAACGTCGCCGAGCTTTGCAGCCCGCTTCTGGGCTTCGAGCAATAACTCCAGCGCTCTTTCCCGGTCTCCCAACTTGAAATATGCCCAGCCAAGATTGCCTGATGCAACTTGGGCAAGGTCTTCGGCGCCCGACTGCACCGAGAGACCATACGCGGCTTTGGACCAGTCCAGAGCCTCGTCATAACGTTCATTTTGAGTGGACACGACACCGATATACAGAAGCACTGTTGTCTCTAGAATCCCGTCTCCGGTTTTCCGCGCTACATCCAGGCTTTTCAAGAATGCAGCTTTGGCACCGTCGAACTCTCCCTTCTCGAGAGCGAGAATGCCGCGCGCGCGAAGCACTCCGCCGCATGTTAGTTCGGGCAGAGACGCACACCAGCGTTCCGCTTCGGCAAGTTTTTTCGTCGCCGCGGTCAGTTGTTCGAGGTGAGTAAGGGCAACGCTTTCAAGGGTTAGCTTGGTGACTTCTTCGCTGCCGAAATATCTCGGGGGGCGGGAAGAAAGGACGCGCAGAGCATCGTCGTACATGCCGCGCCACTCCATTGCCTCTGCTTCGAGCAACAGAAACCGCGCCGCCCATTCCGGCCGCGTTCCGGCGAATCGCACATAGGCCTGCGCTGCCTCTTCCTGGCTGCTGGCTAGATAGCCGCTCTCAAACACGCGCCGCGTTCGCGAGTACTCGGTCTGCGGATCTGTGGAATGCGTGCAGCGTAACGAAGTCAGGAGCAAAAGCGGAATCGCCCATGCGTATACCAGGTGAGTTGTCCACGCCCGCGAAGGAACGCCGCTTCCCGCTTTCACAGCTCTGGAAGGCGTAAGCGTTTCGGTCGTCAATTGGCACCCACAAACATCTGTGGTTCTACGGGTGAGAACCACCGTTGGTTCTCGTACTTGCAATCGCCGCCGTCCCCGCGGCGAAGCACCCCAACTTCATCTTCACCATTGATAAATCCACGATCGTCTGCTTGGGGACGCCGGTGTCCTTTTGGAAGTTCGAGTGCGTGAGGCGCAGCGTCGCGAGATAGACCTTGCCGAAGTTGGGAACATTAATTACATGACTGAAGCACTTTCCCGGGTATGTGTCATCGGTCTGTTCCATTTGAGAGCTGGTGACCAGCGAGCCTTCGATCGATTCTTCATAAGCAGGATCTTCAATTTCCGGATCATGCTCCGCGGCCGGATTCTGATAGTAGCCGTCCAACTCGTCCTCAGGAAAGGCTTCGAGCCCTTCAGCGTGCTTGCTTTGGGCCACGATCTTCTTCTTCAGCTCGTGGTTGCCGGTGTAGGCAGAATCGTCGTCGGCCCGCGACCCGAGGAAAGCATGGTCGAGGTCAATCTTCACCTCGTGCCCGGCGATGCGCAGGTTCTCGAACCGCGTGCCCAGGAAACTGATATGGGGAACGTAGCCAACCAATGGATGCTCGGTGGAGATCTGAGCCACGACGCGATCCGCGGTGACAACGTCGAGAACATTCAGATCTTCGATCACCGAGGTGGCCACCGTCGTGAACCCGTGGCCTGGTTTTACGTCGTTATTACCGGCCACCTGCGTATAGGCGGTGCGAAAAGAGATGACGCCCTCGAGCTGGTAATTGTGAGCGTGCTGCGACAGGTATCCACCCTTTTCGGGGAGTTTGGTGAACGCTTGCGGATTGACCCGCTGGGCGAGGGGCAGTTGCAGATTTGCGTGCAGGACTCCGGCTTCAGCGTGATAGGTATGGTATCTTTCTGCGGCCATGCTTGGTTTTCAACTCTCTTTCGGGAAGCTCGCTAGCTTCTACTCATTGAAGTGGACATCAAGAGCACGCCGGCCGAGTTCGGTCCGCGCGCCCTGGGGAGAAATGCCGGCCAGGTTGAGAGCATACGAGCCCTGCTCGAGCCCCGCACCTGGAATGAGCAATGAGAGTGTCCCCGCTCCGCCGTCGTTCTGGCTGGACGCGGTGACGGTCTGGGTCCAGATTCGCTTGCCTTGCGGATCGTAGAGATCCACTGCATACGATGTATACACCGGTTGCTGGGGAAGATCGATGAGAATCACAGCACCCTGTTTGCGATCGGCCTGGACCACGGTCGGCTCGGCTCCGCGCGTTCCCATGTGAAGCGAACTCCAGGGCAGCATGCGCGGTTCGGTGGCCGCCGAACGCAGCGAGGGGATGGTCGATACATTCTGGAAGGCAATCACCCCGACCAGCATCGCGAACGCGGGCACCGCAAAAGCCGGGGCGGTAAGGAATGACCACCAGGGCTTTTTGGTTTGCCGCGGCTCGCGGCTCGCCTCAGGGCGCGCCGACTCCGCCGGTGCGGCCGCCGCCACGATCGCCGGCAGCTGGACCTTTGCCTCGGTCAGGAAAACATTTCCAGCGCGTACGTCGAAAGCGCATTCCTGGCAGTCAAACATATGTTCTTCAAAGGCTTCCCGGAGCTCGGGTGACAATTCGTCGAGGAGGTACCGTTCTGTCGCCATCTCTTGCACCGCTTCGTCGTGGTTCATTGCCTTACCCCCTGCTTGGCCCAACTGAAAGATAGTGGGCAGAGAACCTCAGGCGTTTCAAGCCTTCTTCGCGGGCACGCCCGCGCCTATCCGTTTCAGGTATTCCGTCTTGAAATCCTGCTTGGCCCGGAAAAGCAAAACCCGCAGGTATTCCCGGTCCACCCCGAACTTCCGGCACACTTCGTCGCGGTCCTCCTCATCCAGAAACACGGCCTTTATCAGGTCGCGATCCCGGGTCGGCATGTCCTTCAGGATCTCCCCCACCTTGGTCTTCAGCTGCTTGGCTGCCACCTGTCCGAGGGCGTCCAGGCCTGTCGCGGGCAGTTCCGGCTGGCCCTCGTCGTCCAGCGAATCGCTCCGGGACGACGAACGGTAGTACTCAAAGAGCACGTTGTTGCAGACCGTATTCACAAACGCCCCCAGCCGGTCCGGCTGGCGAATCGCGCCCCCTTTCTGCAGCGACGCAAATACCCGGACAAAGGTCTCCTGGCGCACGTCCTCGATGGCTTGCGGCGATCGCAGCCGCGAGCGCAGCTTCAGGTGGAGCAACTCGGTGAAGTAACGCACGAAATGGTCCTGCGTGGCGTAATCGCCGGCGCGGAGATTGTCGACGTAACTTGCATCGAATGCGTGAAATTGCAAGGTTTGCTCCAAAACCCGGGAGGACGCAAGTATAGCAGCCTAAAAGCTGATAACGAAGGCAGCCTCGGCCGACGGCGCCTCGCCTGCAGGCTCAAAGGGCTCCAGGTGCCACAGGTCCGGTTCGGGCGCGATTCCAGACGCGCGAATCCGGACCCAGGACATGCAAGTTGCCACTTGGAATATTCCGATCCGGCTGCGGGTGCCCGCATTGGCATAACCCGAGGTGGGCCGCGCGGTACAATGGCCTCTGCCTCAACCTCCAGTCCTCAGAGCTGGTGAAAGCTGTGCTCCCGTGATTGACAATACGATCCTGATGCCGCAAACGAGGGCCAGACGCCCGCGCGGCCGGCGCCTTTTCCTTCTTCTCCTTCTGCTTCTAGCCATCGTCGTCCTGGGAGGCCGCACTGCGGTTTCCTGGTACGTCGATGCCCTCTGGTTCGGCTCCCTCGGCTACAGCGCCGTTTTCTGGAAGAATCTCACCCTCCAGTGGTCGGTCTTTGCCCTCTTCTTCGCGGCTACATTCCTCATTCTCTACGGCTGGTTCCGGATCCTGATGCGCCTCAGCCGGCCGGACCTGCGCAGCGCCACCACCTTCGTGATCGGCACCCGTACCTTCCGCTGCCGGTCGAAGGCGTGCTGCACGCCGTCGCGCTGGGCGGCGCCATTCTCATCTCCCTGGCCACGGCAGCCACCATGATGGCCGACTGGCCGAAATTCGCTCTTTACTGGTTCCAGCCCCACCCCGCTGCCGGTCCCGCCGACCCCATCTTCGGCCGTCCTCTCGGCTTCTACCTCTTCTCCCTGCCGGTGTGGCAATCCCTCTCCGGCTGGCTGCTGATGCTGGCCATCCTCTTCTGCGTCATCGCCGTGTTCTTCCTGCTCGTGGCCGGCGGAGCGCACCTGGTCGAACGCCGCTTCGACGGCGCCTCCTCCCTGCCCTGGCGCGGTGTTTCCGTCGCCGTGGCCTTCCTTCTCCTGGTGGTGGCCCTGCGCGTCTATATCGGGCGCCTCGAACTGCTTTTGGAGGATCACACCGTCTTCGGCGGCGTCACCTACACCGACGCCCACGTCACCATCGCCGGCATGCTGGCCGTCTGCGTGGCCCTCATCCTGGGAGCGGCGATCGCCGCCCTCAACCTCGTCGACCCATCCCCGGGTGCGCTGGCTGGTCGCTGGCGCCCGTCCCCGCCGTGGTCTGCTTTTTCCTGGTTCAGATCGTCGCCTGGTACGTGGCCGGCTTCATCGTCAAGCCCAACCAGCTGGTCCGCGAGCAGCCCTATATCGCCTGGAACATCACGCTTCACCCGCCAGGCCTACGCCCTCGACCGCGTCACCCAGCAGGAGTTCCCCGCCGAAACCAGCCTCGAGGCCGCCGACCCCGACCACAACCAGGACACCCTCCAGAACATCCGCCTCTGGGACTGGCATGCGCTCCAGGACACGCTCCGCCAGATCCAGGAGATCCGCACCTACTACGACTTCCCCGACATCGACATCGACCGCTACCAGGTCGACGGCAAGACCCGCCAGGTGATGCTCGCCGCCCGCGAAATCAGCGTGGAGAAACTGCCCGAAAGCAGCCGCAACTGGATCAACGAGAAGCTGATCTACACCCACGGCTACGGCATCACCATGAACCCCGTCAACGGGTTCACCTCGGAAGGGCTGCCCACGCTCTGGCTGAGCAACATGCCCATCCAGAGCACCATCCCCGGCCTGTCCGTCACGCGCCCCGAAATCTACTTCGGGCAGCTCACCGATACCGATGTGTATGTCAGGACCCACCAGAAGGAATTCAACTATCCCCAGGGCGAGACCAACAGCCTCACCTCCTATGAAGGCACGGGCGGCATTCCCATGGGAGGATTCCTGCGCCGCATCCTGATCGCCTTCGACCGCGGCGACCTGGGCAAGGTGCCCTTCAGCGACGACATCGATGCCAACAGCGTTCTGCTGATGCGGCGCACCCTTCATGATCGCGTCCAGGCCCTGGCTCCATTTCTTACGTTCGATTCGGACCCCTATATCGTGATCGGGGACGACGGCCGCCTGACCTGGATGCTCGATGCCTTCACCACCTCCGAAACCTATCCCTACGCCACCCACTACACGCTCGGCGACCGCGACATCAACTACGTGCGCAACAGCGTCAAGGTGGCCATCGACGCCTACAACGGGGCGGTGACGTTCTACGTGTTCGACCCCGCCGATCCCATCCTTGCCGCGTATCGCTCCATCTTTCCTTCGCTGTTTCGCGATGCCGCCGCCATGCCGTCGGACCTGCGCCGCCACGTGCGCTATCCCGAGCTGCTGCTCAAAATGCAGGCCGCGGTCTATGGGCTCTACCACATGACCGATCCCACCGTCTTCTACAACCGCGAGGACCTGTGGACGGTGGCCTCGGAAGTGGGCATGAAGCAGCCCGGCGAGCAGGCGGCGCTCCCCATGGAGCCCAATTACGTGCTGATGAAGCTGCCCGGCGAGGCCGGTATCGAGTTCGCCGGGATCCTTCCCTTCACTCCGTCCAATCGCAACAACCTGATCGGGTGGATCGCCGGGCGCAGCGACGGCGCCAACTATGGCACCGCGCTGGTCTACAACTTTCCCAAAACCCGGCTGGTCGATGGACCGCTGCAGATCGAGGCCCGCATCGATCAGAACGCCCAGCTTTCCGGCCAGTTGACGCTCTGGAATCAGCAGGGCTCGCACGTGCGCCGCGGAACCCTGCTGGTGATTCCCTGCGGCAAGGCCCTCATCTATGCCGAACCGATCTACCTTCAGGCCGAGCGCAGTCCCATGCCGGAGCTGCGCCTGGTGGTGATGGCATTGCAGGACAAGCTGGCCTACGGGTCGACCTTTGAAGCGGCGCTGCGGGCGCTGTTTGGCGGCGCTTCTTCATCGCTGAGCGCTGAACCGGCAGCTCCTGAAGCGGCCCGCGCTGGACCTGTCTCAGGCTCTGCAGGACCTGCGAGCGCGGCCCCCGATATGGATGCTTTGATCGCCGCCGCCGCGAGAGATCTCAACGACTACCAGCGCCTCACCGCCGAAGGCAAGCTCGGCGAAGCCGGCCAGAAGCTGGAACAGCTCAAGCAGAAGCTCGAAGCCCTCAACGCCCGGCGCAAATAACCGGAGCCACAAAATCGATCGGACCCAATTGCCGCCTGGCCAACGAGCGAGGGAACTTTCCGATCGTTCATCCGTCTTCGCGCATGACTGTATGCGGTTCGCCAGACATGGCTCGATATCCGGCAACAGTTGCGGTCATGATCAGCATCAGCATGGATAGAATCGGCGCCAGGAGCCACACCTGCAATGGCGGTGAGCCGATCGTCGACAGTTCTTTGGTGAATGCCCGCAGGGCAGCGCCTGAGATAAGTGTGCCGATCAGAATGCCTGCGAAGGCGAGTTTCCCGATTTCTTTGATCGTCATGAAGAAAATATGGCGGCGCTGCGCTCCGAGCGCGATTCGAACCGCCAGTTCCCGTCGACGCTGGCGTTCGGTGTCACTCTGAACACTGAGCAACCCGAAAATGCTCAGTACAAGCGCCGTCAGAGTCGAGGTTGCAAAGATAAGCCCTGCGATTCGCAGCGGAGCGAACCCGGACTCCACCAACCGCGTATCAAGTGTGGTTATCACAGGTGAAGCCGGATCATTTCCAGGAACAGATCCTATCTTTCCGCGCAGTTGATCCATTATTTGCTGGTTCCACATGGACGATCGAATCAGGAGCGTCATGCGGCCTGGATGTTCCTGCCACACTGGAATGTAAATCGCAGGCTGAGCATGTTGTTCAAAGGTGCCGAGCGGCTGGGAGCTGACGACGCCGATAATCTCAGTGCGGACACCGATGTCATCGATAAGTGCGGCGCCCAGCGCTCTGCCGCCGAAATATAAATCGGCGGCCTCTTGATTGATTACACCCAGATGGCGGCACCCGCCGACAACTTCGTGTTCAGGAAACCACTGGCCGTCGATCAGCGAAAGTCCTAAAGCGCGAAGATAGCCGGGCGATACGAAATTGACGTTCATTTCAATGCGCGAATGTGCGGCAGCGAGTGGCGCGCGAAAATGAGCCCCGGCAATTCGGTTGTGCACCGATGAATCCGAATCGTTGTAGTAAATTGCCGGCGAACGCCGATCGTCCTTCGTATGACCTGAGGCTTGTTTCACCGCCCCAACGATCTGCACCGGAGCCCCGGCCGGGTCCTGAATTGTCATGCCGGCTGTATCCGGTCCAAAGAGTCTTGATGCCGCTTCTTCATTAACGATGGCAACATGGCAGGATTGATCCTGGGCCTCGAATGGACGTCCCCAAAGTGGTCGCCTCTCCGGGGACCCCGGCGAGCCCGGCAGTCCGGCGATGTCGATCTGAACATCCCGCAGCGAGCCTGTTGGCGTTTGAACTCTGAACGACCGCCAATCCGGTTGACTCCCGGGAATGAGCGTCGTCCACGCGAGCGCGGAGACATTTGGCATCGACTTTACAGTCTGCTCGACAGCTTTAAAGTAATTTGTGTCATCCGGCATTCCTTGTTGGGCTCGAACTGTTGCCAGAACCAGATTGCCAACGCCGTGTCCGGCCGTGGTCCTGATGAGTGTATGGAAACGCTCGAACAGAACCGTCGTAAAGATCGTCAATGCACAGCAGATTGTTATTTGCCCAACCACCAGAAGCGCCCTGAAGCGCGCCACCGCCGTCGACGGCAAGCCACTCTCGCGCTGCAGGACGTTCCAGGGGCGATCGGTGGTTGTGGCAAAGATCGGCACAAATCCGCAGGCGATGATGATCGCGACGCAAACGAATGAGGACGCGATGATGGGCACGAGATGCGGCGCAAACACGAGGCGCTCCGCGTCCTCTTCAAAGAGCAGGCTGGGCAGGACATGCGCCGTCCCGATGGCCAGCAATAAGCCCAACGCACCGCCGACGAGCGAAACAACAATGCAGTCGGACAGCAATTCCATCATCAAATTCAGCCGCGTTGCACCGAGCGCGACGTTGATGGACATGACGTGGATTCGCCTCAATGCCCGCCCCAGAAGCAGGGATGCAACTACGCAGCAGGCAACAAGGAATACGGCGGCGGAAGCGAACTCGAGCATCGCGCCAATTTGCGAAAGTCCCCTGGCCATGGTGGGCGAGGCACCGCTATAAGGAGCAATGTAGATGCTGTCTGAATTTCCGAGCTGGCGACGAATATTTCTTTGTACGTCGCCCATCGAGATGCCATCGCGGATGCGGGCCAGAACCCATACATCCCGCAGTTTTTGATCTTGATCCTGAAAGCTTACCGCCGGCAACGGCGTCCAGAGATCGACGACCTGGTCGCGATAGAGACCCTCCAGGCTGTCCGGAGCAATGCCCGTGATCGGAAGATCGACGTTGTTGATTCGAACTCGTTGACCAGCGACGTCGACGTGGTTCCCGAATTCTCTTTGCCACATACGGCGGCTGACAATTGCGCCGCCGTTCAGAGGCAAACTCAAAGCGCTCGCCAGATTCGGCATGACAGCCGCAACAATCGCGGTCTGGGAACCACCACCAAGGTTGACGTTCGTCGGCGCGATTCTGGCGCCATCGATCCAGACGAACGCGTCCGGAAGGCCTCGCAGCAGCTGAAATTGCTGTCGGGTGAGCGGTCCCGCAGGGTGGGTCTTGTCTTGAGCAAAGATCGAAACAATGCGATCTTCGTCTTTCGCGGGGGAATTGGGATGGATGAGACCCTGAACGAATCCGAATACGCTGACGTTACTCCCAACTCCGAGCGCAATCGTCAACAACAAAACGAGCGAAAGCCCGGGCGTTCGGGCGAACGCCCTCACTGACTTGCGTATTGTCAGCAGCCCGTTGGAGAATGCCACCGTTTTGATTCTCAAAAAGATATGTACCCCGACTGACTCAATCCGTGCAGTTTCTGAGCAACACCTTGCGCAGCGGGTTCTCCATCTCGTTGCAGCCCGAAGGCCAAACAGAACAGGTGTCCTAAATAGTTCATTCTCCAAAACCAGGCTGGACGCGGGCATCACGCTCGGTGTGCAAATTCGGACGCCGTCGTCCGAATTTGATCGACCGCACTTCCCCCGCAACTCTCCGCCCCTGATCCGGGTTAACTCTGATAAGTCTGAGTCCTCTATAATCGGATCGGCTCTTGTTTTGTTTGTCTTAGCCATGCGCGTTGCGCAATCGGCCTGCCCGCTGCCCTGGGCAAAACTCTCGACGAAGGTATCTCTTGACCACAGTCGCCGCCATTGCCGCTCCTGTCCCCTCGTTCCACCGGGTACGGCCTCTCTGCGTCGACCTGGACGGCACCCTGGTCAAGTCAGACACTCTCTTCGACGGCGCCCTTCAGTTCCTGCGCCGCCGGCCGCTCGAATTCTGGCGGCTTCCGCTGTGGCTGGTGAAGGGCAAGGCCTGGTTGAAAACCGAGATCGCCCGAAGCGCTCCGCTTGATGCGGCTCGCCTGCCCTACAACACGGAAGTGCTTCACTTCCTGCAGGCGCAGCATCGCGAGGGCCGGGAAATCTACCTTGCCACTGGAGCCGATGGTCCCCTGGCAGAACGAGTTGCCGCCCATCTCGGCATCTTCTCCGGCGTCCTCGCTACCGATCCGTTGCAGAACCTGACCCACGCACGGAAACTGGCCCGGCTGACCGAGCGATTCGGCGAATTCGACTACATCGGCAACTCGCGCGCCGACGTGCCGCTCCTGGCAAAGGCGGGCGAGGCGATGATCGCCAACCCCACCCCGGCCTTGCGCATGGAGATACGCCTGCGGCGCATCGCGGTGGCGCATACCTTCCTCGATCGGCGTCCGCTCGGCGGTGCGATGCTCAAAGCCATTCGTCTCCACCAGTGGGCCAAAAACATCCTGCTGCTGGTGCCGCTTGCGCTTTCTCATCAGCTGACGCGGAGTTCCCTGGGCGCTGCCGTGGTGGCGTTCTTCTGCTTCAGCTTCATGGCCTCGGCAAACTACCTGGTCAACGACCTCCTCGACATCGAAAGCGATCGCCGCCACCCCTCCAAGCGGTTCCGCCCTTTTGCGTCCGGCGATTTGCCCGTATCCGTCGGCGTCTTCCTCGCCGTGGCGCTGGTGGCGGCCTCGGCGGCGCTGCTGCCCCTGCTGCCTCGGGATTTCGCCTTCTGGCTCGGGATCTACATCGTCACCACCGTGGCCTATTCCTTCTACCTGAAGCGCGTGGCCGTGGTTGACGTGCTGCTGCTTTCGGCTCTCTATACACTCCGGATGCTGGCCGGCGGCGCGGCCACGGGCACCGAGATTTCGCACTGGCTGGGAGGATTTTCCACCTTTCTGTTCCTCTCCCTGGCCATGGTCAAGCGCTTCAGCGAGCTGGAAAACCTGCGCGAACGCGGTGCAGCGGCGGTCCATGGGCGAGGATACCTGGTTTCGGACCTCGAGCAGATACGCACCTTCGGGACGGCCAGCGCCTACGCGGCGGTGGTCGTCTTCATGCTGTACATCGCTCGTCCCGATGTTGCGGACCTCTACGGCCATGCCGGCCGTCTCTGGCTCATCGTTCCTCTGCTCCTATACTGGCTCACCCGGATCTGGCTCCTGGCTTCGCGCGGAGAATTGGACGATGACCCCGTGATCTTCGCGCTCAGCGATACCATGAGCCTGCTTGTGGGAGTGGGCGTGCTAATCGTCACCTGGCTCGCAATGTAATTCAGCGGCTCTTGAGTTTTTTCGACTCTCGAACTTAGACCCGCTCGAAGCGGCTTGCATCGCGGGACGGCAGGCGGCGGAAACTGCGTCGTTTCGGCTCGCTCCGGCGTCTTAAAATGCAGTTAGGAATGATGATGGCCTGACGCCGTGCGACGGCGCACATCGTACTCATCCCGGAATTCGTCTACCATTGCATTTCAAGCGAATGTCGAAAAAACAGGCGTGCAGGATTCTGGCCGTCCGGTCAGAGCCGCAGGCCAACCCTTACCGGGCAAGGGATCCCGGGCAAGAGCATGGATGCGGGCCTTGAGCCCGCAGGAGCGAGTTACAGACCTATGATGTGGATTGTCCGGCTTGCGCTGCGACGGCCTTACACCTTTGTCGTTTTCGCGCTCCTGATCCTGATCCTTGGCATCTTCAGCATTGAGACGATGCCCACGGATATCTTTCCCAACATCGACATCCCCATCGTCACGGTGGTGTGGGGTTACACCGGCCTGTCCGCGGAGCAGATGGCCGACCGCATCGTGTCCAACAGCGAACGGGGCATGACCACCACGGTCAACGACATCGAACACATCGAGTCGCAGTCGCTCAACGGCGTCGCGATCATCAAGGTCTTCTTTCAGCCCCACGTGAACGTCGCGGCCGCGGTGGCGCAGATCGGCGCCATCAGCTCAGGTGCAGTTGCGCAGCCTTCCGCCCGGCACCACGCCCCCGTTCATCATTCAGTACAACGCATCCGCCGTTCCGGTGCTGCATGCTCGGAGTTGCCGGGGCCGGCCTCAGCGAGCAGCAGCTATTCGATACCGGGCAGAACACCATCCGCCTGGCGCTGGCCACCGTCGAAGGCGCGCAGACTCCCTACCCCTACGGCGGCAAGCAGCGCCAGATCCAGGTGGACATCGATCTCGCCGCCCTGCAGGCCAAGGGCCTGTCGCCCGCCGACGTGGTGAACGCCATCAACGCCCAGAACCTGATCGCTCCCTCGGGCACAATGAAGATCGACCGCTTCGAGTATGCGATCGAGACCAACTCGGCGCCCAGCGTGGTCGAGCAGCTCAACAACCTGCCCATCCGCACCGTGAACGGGGCGGTGATCTACATCCGCGACGTGGCCCACGTGCGCGACGGCAACCCCCCGCAGACCAACATCGTCAAGGTGGACGGACGCCGCGCCATCCTGATGAGCATCATGAAGACCGGCTCCGCCTCGACGCTCGATATCATCGCCGGCGATCCGGGAGAAGCTTGACGAGATGCAGGGGCGACTTCCGCCGCAGGTCAAGATCTCCGCGCTGAGCGATCAGTCGATCTTCGTGCGCGGCGCCATCAAGGGCGTGGTCCGCGAAGGCCTCATCGCTGCCTGCCTCACCGCGATCATGATCCTGATCTTTCTGGGCAGCTGGCGATCGACGTTGATCATCGCGGTCTCGATTCCGCTTTCGATTCTCTGTTCGCTGCTGATGCTGCACGCCCTGAACGAGACCATCAACATCATGACCCTGGGCGGGCTGGCCCTGGCGGTCGGCATCCTGGTTGATGACGCGACCGTCGAGATCGAGAACATCAACCGCAACCTCGAACAGGGCAAGGAGATCGAGCAGGCCATTCTCGACGGCGCCGCCCAGATCGCCACCCCGGCGCTGGTTTCGACCCTCGCCATCTGCATCGTCTTCGTCCCCATGTTCTTTCTCAGCGGGGTCGCGCGGTACCTGTTTGTTCCCATGGCCGAAGCCGTGGTCTTCGCCATGCTGGCCAGCTACCTGCTCTCCCGTACAGTCGTGCCCACCATGGCGCGCTACCTGCTCAAGGAGCACGACGACGAAGAGGCACGGAAAAAGCACACCAGCCGCAATCCGTTTATCCGCTTTCAACTCGGATTCGAGAGCCGCTTCGAAAAATTCCGCATCGGCTACCTGCGTTTTCTGACCTTGTTCATCGACCACGCCGCGGCGTTCCTCATCCTTTTCGTGATCGTCGCGCTGGCTTCCGTGGGCATTCTCGCCCCGTTTCTTGGCGAGGATTTCTTCCCCAACGTCGACGCCGGCCAGTTCAAGATTCACGTGCGCGCGCGCACCGGCACCCGCATTGAAGAGACCGCGGCGCTGTGCGACCACATCGACGCGACCATTCGCGCAGCACATCCCCGCCAGCGAAATCGTCAACATCGTCGACAACATCGGACTGCCCTATTCCGGCCTGAATCTTTCCTACTCCACCTCCGCTCCCATCGGCCCGGCCGACGCCGACATCCAGGTCCAGCTCACCCCGGATCACCACCCCACCGAAGCGCTACGTCGACCGCCTGCGGGTCACCCTGGCGCGCCAGTATCCGGGCGTGACGTTCTACGTGCTTCCCGTCGATATCGTCACCCAGATCCTCAACTTCGGCCTGTCCGCTCCCATCGACATCCAGATCGTGGGACCCAATCTCTACGCCAACCGCGCCCTCGCCGAACGCATGCTCGACGATGTACGCCATGTTTCCGGGCGCCGTGGATGCGCGCATCCAGCAGCCGTTCGACTACCCCAACATGACCGTCAACGTCGACCGCACGCGCGCCTCGACGATCGGGCTCACCCAGCAGAACGTGGCGCAGAGCATCCTGATCGCTCTCAGCGGCAGCTTTCAGACGGCGCCGAATTTCTATCTCGATCCGCGCAACGGCGTCAGCTACAACATCGCCACGCAGACTCCGCAATACGGGCTCGACACCATGGCCGCGCTCAAGAGCCTGCCGGTCACCGGGTCCGCTTCCGCAGCGCAAAACGCCTCGTCCGCCATCGCCATGAGCGGCCGCCACCGCGGCTCCCGGCGCCCCTCGTCCGGTCCAGGTGCTCGGCAACCTGGCCACCATCGAACCCGGCGCCGAACTCGGCACGGTCAGCCACTACGACGTTCAGCCGGTCCTCGACATCTACGCCAACGTCAATGGAACCGACCTCGGCACCGTGACCCGGTCGATGGACCAGATCATCGAGACACATCGCAAGGAACTGCCGCGCGGCTCCCAGTTCATCCTTCGCGGCCAGAGCGACACCATGCGCAAGTCCTACGTGGGACTCATTGGCGGCCTGGCCATGTCCATCCTGCTCGTCTACCTGCTGATCGTGGTCAACTTCCAGTCCTGGCTTGACCCGTTCCTGATCATCTCCGCCCTGCCCGCCGCGCTGGCCGGTATCGTCTGGTTCCTGTTCCTCACCGACACCCACCTGAGCGTGCCCGCCCTGACCGGCGCCATCATGTGCATGGGCGTGGCCACGGCCAACTCCATCCTGGTGATCAGTTTTGCCCGCGAGCAGCTGGAAGTGCTGGTTGGCGATGCCCGCAAAGCGGCCCTGAATGCCGGCTTCGTGCGCTTCCGCCCCGTCCTGATGACAGCCCTGGCGATGATCATCGGCATGGTGCCTATGGCCCTCGGCCTGGGCGAAGGCGGCGAGCAGAACGCGCCCCTCGGCCGCGCCGTAATCGGCGGCCTGCTGCTGGCCACGGTCGCTACCCTGTTTTTTGTTCCCGTCTTTTTCTCAGTTGTGCATGGCTGGCTGGTGCGGCGCCGGGCCAGGCCGGCTTACAGCGGAGCGGCCGCGGCCTCCTTTGACGACGTCGACACACACCCGGAGTAACCTGAATGACCAACGATCCCAACCCGCAATCGCAACCGGTCACCAGCCTCCGGGCCACCCACCCGCCCCAGTGGTGGATCCCGGCAGAATTCCCGGTCTTCGCAGGACCACGAGAGCGCGCCGGAGCATCAGGCTGTCTCCGGCCGGGGAGCGGTGATTGGCGTGACCATCGTGCTGATCGCCATCGTGGCCCTGGCCGTCTACGGCATCTGGAAACGCCATCACAATGACGAGGTCCTCGCCGACACGACGCAGCGCCTTTCGGCCCCGTCGGTCATTGCCATTCCGCCCACGGCCGGGCGCGCCCGTTGACACTTTCATCCTGCCCGGCAACGTCAGCGCGTACACCGATTCGCCCATCTACGCCCGGACCTCCGGCTACCTCACCAAGTGGTACTACGACATCGGCGCGCGCGTGAAAAAGGGCGCCCTGCTGGCCGAGATTGCCGCCCCCGAAGTGGATCAGCAACTGGCGCAGGCCGAGGCCGACCTGCTCACCGCCCAGACCAATGCCGGCAACGCCAAAACCCAGGCCGACCGCTACAAGGGACTGGTCGGCTCCGACGCCGTTTCGCAGCAGGACACCGACACCTTCGTCACCCAGGCGGCCTCCACCTCGTCGGCGGTTCACTCCGCCCAGGCCAACGTGCAGCGGCTCAAGGAACTGCAGGGTTATGAGAAGGTATATGCGCCCTTCGACGGAGTGGTCACCGCGCGCGGAGTCGATACCGGCCAGTTGATCAACGAGGGCGCCGCCAACGAGCTCTTCCACATGCAGGCTCTCGAAACCCTCCGCGTCTATACCAATGTGCCCCAGGTCTACACCGGCGCCATCCGCCTGGGCGAGAAGATCGATCTCGGCTTCCCCGAGCATCCGGGCCGGCTGTTTCAGGGCAAGCTGGTGCGCACCGCCAAAGCCATCGACCCCGTGAATCGCACCCTGCTGGTCGAAATCGATATCGACAATCGCAAGGGCGAGCTGATGCCCGGCTCGCTGGCCCAGGTTCACTTCCGGACCGCCGCGGTG
The DNA here is from genome assembly GCA_963788475.1 of Terriglobales bacterium. Lineage (GTDB taxonomy): Bacteria > Acidobacteriota > Terriglobia > Terriglobales > Acidobacteriaceae > Telmatobacter. The sequence continues at coordinate 549,392 of CAWBGO010000015.1, read as the reverse complement.
GGCCAGACTTTCGTCATCCCAGTCTCAGCATTGATCTTCCGCCACGAAGGCCTGCGCGTGGCCACCGTGGTAAACAACGATGTAGCCCACCTGGTCCCGATCGTGATCGGCCAGGACAATGGGGCGACCGTCGAGGTTATTTCCGGCCTCAATGCCAATGACCGTGTGATTCAGGACCCGCCCGACTCCCTCATCGAAGGCGAGAAGCTCTACGTGGAGAGCCCCGGCCAGAACGCCAACCAGCCCAACGGTACCCCGCCGGCCAATCCAGGAGGCAAGTAGCGGTGTCATCCCGGCCATCTAATCGCCGTGCAGGGTGCCTTGTCGCGCTGGCCGCTCTTTGTCTCCTCACCGCCTGCAAGGTCGGCCCCAACTACAAAGTCCCGGTCTACACGGCGCCTCCCGCCTATAAAGAGACTGGCGCCCCCTCCGTGGTCCCGCCTCCCAACCCGCAGGGTGGCACGTGGACTCCCGCCAACCCCTCCGACGGCATGCTGAAAGGCAAATGGTGGGAGGTCTACAACGACCCCCAGCTCAACCAGCTCGAAGAACGCATCGCCACCGACAACCAGGCGGTACGCCAGGCGGTGGAAAACTATTTTGCCGCCCGCGATCAGGTTGCGGTGGTTCGGTCCGCTTTGTTTCCCACCGTTACCGGCATCGTGAGCGGGAACCACGTCCAGGCGTCGCAGAATAAGCCGCTAACTACGTCAACGGCGAAGACCAGTTACAACGATCTGATCCTGGGCGCCCAGGCGGGATGGGAGCCCGACTTCTGGGGCCGTATCCGGCGCGAGGTCGAGGCCTCCCGCGCCACGGCCCAGGCCAGCGCTGCCGACATCGCCAATCTGAACTTGTCGCTCCAGGCGGAAATGGCCGCGGATTACTTTCAGCTCCGGGGCCTCGATTCGCAGATAAAACTCCTCAGGGCGACCGTTGCCGACCTGGAACACCAGCTCGACCTGACCGAGCGGCGCTTCAAAGGCGGAGTGGCGACCCAGGTGGATGTGGCCCAGGCCGAGACCCAGCTCGAAACGGTGCGAGCGCAACTGGTCGACGTTGGCGTGGGCCGGGCACAGTTTGAGCACGCCATCGGCACGATCGCCAATTACAGCCTTCCGGACTTCAGCATCCCGTTTTCGCCGATTGATGTAGCCCTGCCCAAGGTTCCGATCGGTGTTCCCTCGCAATTGCTGGAACGCCGGCCCGATATCTCGTCGGCGGAACGGCAGACAGCCGCGGCCAACGCCCGTATCGGCGTCGCTGTCGCTGCCTACTACCCGTCCATTTCGCTCGGCGGCACCGGCGGCTTTGAGAGCACCCATGGCGGGGTCTGGTTCCAGGGACCCAGTTCATTCTGGTCGCTGGGCGCTCAGGCCGCGCAGGTGCTGTTTGACGCCGGTCAGCGTCGTACCCTCACCGATCAGGCACGCCAGCAGTACGAGGCCCAGGCAGCGGCGTATCGGAACACTGTCATCCAGGCCTTCAAGGATGTAGAAGACAATCTCTCCAGCCTGCGCATCCTCGACCAGGAGGCGGTCGTTGAACAGAAGGCCGTGGCTTCCGCGCAGCATTCGTTTGACCTCTCCAACCAGCGCTACAAGGGCGGTGCGACCAGCTATCTCGAGGTGCTCACCGCCGAGACCACGCTGCTTTCGAATCAACGTACCCTCACCGACCTCCAGACCCGGCAGTTCGCCGCCAGCGTGCAGCTGATCCGGGCCCTGGGCGGTGGCTGGGACGTGACCGAGCTGCCCAAGTAGCTTTCACCCGTGAGGGGTTTCGGGTTTGCCGGTCATCGAATTTCAACGGCGAGCGATCGGCACAAGCCCGTAGCTAGAAGCCAGCAGCTAGAATCCTTTCATGGGGCGCATTCGGGTTCTTTCTGACCAGGTGGCCAACCAGATCGCCGCTGGCGAAGTGGTGGACCGGCCGGCTTCCGTGGTCAAGGAACTACTCGAAAACGCTCTCGACGCTGGCGCCGGCCGCATCCGCGTGGAAGTCGAGGCGGGCGGGCGGAAGCTGATCCGGGTCATCGATGACGGCTGTGGCATGAACCGCGATGACGCCCTGCTGGCATTCGAGCGCCACGCCACCTCCAAGCTCCGCACCGTCCAGGACTTGCTGTCCATTGCCACGCTCGGATTTCGCGGCGAGGCCCTGCCTTCGATTGCCTCCGTGGCCCGCGTCACCCTGGACACGGGGACCGGAGAATCCGCTTCATCCGGGGCCGGCACTCATCTGGAGATTGCGGGGGGCAAGATCCTCCACGTCGACGATGCCGCTCTTCCCCGGGGAACCACGCTCTCGGTCGCCGACCTCTTCTTCAACACCCCCGCGCGGCGCAAATTCCTGCGCGCTGAATCCACCGAACTGGCGCATGTGACCGCGCTCGTCACCCACTACGCCCTCGTGCATCCGGAAAAGCATTTCGAGCTGGTCTCGGCTACCCACACGCTGCTCTCGGCGCCTCCCGTAACCCGCACTGCCGAGAGAATTTACCAGATTTTCGGCAAGGACACGCTGGCCCAGCTCCTCAACGTGGCCGCCGAACTCCCCCTCGAGCACGCCGGCCTTCCCGAGCCGCCGCCGTGGAAACGAGAACCCGGCGAAGTTCCCGCAGGATCCGGGACGCCTCCGGCTCACCGGCTTCTATTCCAAGCCGGAACTGCAGAAACTCAACCGCAACTCGATCTACGTCTTTATCAACAAGCGGCTGGTCCGTGACCGGCTTCTGATGCATGCCATCAGCGAGGCCTATCGCAATGTCATCCCGCCCACCAGCTTTCCGGTGGTGCTGCTCTTCCTCGAATTGCCACCCGAGGAGGTCGACGTCAATGTGCATCCCGCCAAAACCGAAGTACGCTTCCGCCAGCAGCAGGTGGTTCATGACTTTGTTCGGGACAGCCTTCGCACAGCCCTGATCAAGGCGCGCCCCGCCGCAGGTTTTCTTGTCGGCCCTCAACTCGGCTCCATCGGCTAGCCCGTCGCTGATGCCACCCGGCGTGTCGCCGCTCCCCGGATCTCCCGACCCCGATGGTCCGGAACGCAGAGAAGGAGGGGCGCCCGCTTCTCCAGAATCGGAGCCGATGGATCAGCAGGATGGAGAGCCGTTCCTCCTGACGCCCAGACCCACGGCTCCGGTTACCGGCACACTGCCGTTCTCGCCGGGAGCCCTCCGGCCCGGCGCTTTTGCCAACCAGCAGGCATGGGGTGAAGCCGCAGCAGCTCTGTTTAATCCCGCGACGCCTCGGCTTGCTGATGGCTGCTCGTCAAGCCAAGGTGTAACAGTGGCTTACGGCCATAATCCAGCTCTCATGGCGGCGCAAGTTGAGGCCGAACAGGCGGCCGGCACCCTGAATCATCTGGGCTCGCTCAAGCCCCTCGGCCAGCTCCGCGAGTCGTTCATCCTGGCTTCGGGAGACGAAGGCCTGTGGATCATCGACCAGCACGTCGCCCATGAGCGAATCCTCTTCGAAAAGATCCTGCGCGACCGCCAGGTTGAAAACGTGCAGCGACAGCGCCTCCTGATGCCGATGCTGGTGGAGCTGAAACCAAGCCAGATGGTGGTTTTTGCCGGCATCGCCGAAGAGCTGGAACGGAACGGATTCGAGGTGGAACCCTTTGGACCACAGACCCTTGCCGTAAAAGCCGCGCCGGTGGGCCTGGAAGGGGCCGCTCTCGAGCGCATGCTGTCCGATGTCATCGACCAGTCCAGCGGTCTGACCGAAGAAATGGAACAAAATGAAAACCTTACCATGCTGCGCTCGCGCATCGCTGCTTCCATCGCCTGCCATGCCGCGATCAAGGTCAACACCCCACTTGACCCGACACGTATGGAGTGGCTATTGTTGGAACTTGCAAAAACGGAACATCCAACCAGTTGCCCGCATGGACGTCCTATCGCTTTGATGTATTCTTGGAAAGAGATCCAGCGGGCCTTCCACCGAATTTGAATCGGCTTAGGAGGGCGGCAAAGGTCCCCCGAGGGGGACTGAGAGCCCGGCACAATCAGCCAAACCAGGGAGAAACATCCCGATCATGCAACACTTCGTCACCGGCTCGTGCAGCGGCGACTTTCGGATGGCCTGAACAGGACGCATTATCTTCTGGTTAAGCTCTATCGCCAGCCTGGAAAAGAGGTTCTTCTTTGACATCAGAGCAATTGGAAACTGCACGCGCGGAACGGATGCGCCAGAACGGACACGGGGCTCTCACACTGGAAGATGCCCGGACGTGGATAGAAGAGACGGGATTGTGTCTCTTCCTGCCCAGGCGGCAGTATTCCGCATCGCTCGCTCCATCGTTTGTTGAGGCCGTAGCGGGTCAGCAGGACTCTACCCCTGCTCCCGCTCAGATCGCACTCGCTGAGGAACTTCTCATTCGACTCGAGAAGGACGGCGTTGCTGTAAGGCTCAATCTGATCGGGCATCCGGGAGAACAGCCGGATTACGTGGTGGCGGCCTGGGTATTGCCATACGTGTACGCCCTGCGGGGCGACCGGGACTGGCGCCGCAGCCCTCAATTGACCGGCTCCCGGCAGGTGTCTCCGCTCGCCATTCAGGCGTACAAGCGGCTCGAGGCGGGCGACGCCACGATCGCGGAGCTTACCCGGTTTCTGGGACGCGAAGTATCGGAAACTGCAGTTCTGCGGGCGATCACCGAACTGTGGCAGCAGTTGCGCATCATCCCCGTCATTTCGGCGCCCCGGTCATCCGGCGCAATGGCAGTTACTGCGCCACCGCTATCAGAAAGCGATCGCCGAGGGAGCATCGACCTCCCAGGTCACCGCCATCTCGGTGCTGGCTTCCATCTACCTGCAGGCCGTGATTGCCGCCAGCATGGAGGATGTCGAGATCTTCCTTTCACCGCTGACCGCGCGCAGCAAGATACGCGAGGTTCTGCGCGGCCTGGTCGCCACGCGGCAGGTGCATACGCTGACCCTGGGCCACGCTCCCCATTACTACGTGGCGGGCACATTGCCGGAATTCGCCCCGGCGCCCATCGATTTACGCCAGTTCGGCGATTTCATCGATGAGCTACTTCTCTCGTTTCAACGATCACGAGGAAAGCACGCCCGAACCGGTCGAAGCCAAGCCCGAAGTGATTGTCCACGAAACCAGTCGCACCGCTGGCTGCTGTCGAGGCCCACACCAACGGGAATTCCAACGGACACAAGCCAGCCGCGAACCCGAAGCCGGCAGCGGCACGGACTCATTTCAGCCGGCCAGTCCCTCACTCCCGAAATCGCAAGCCCGCCCAGTCTTCAGCCAGCACGCGCACGGCCCGCAGGCCGGCAGATGTCACGCAACGGCGGAACTCGTTCGTCCAACGGGACGCGACCTGCTGCAAACGGAACGCGGCCTCCGGCAAACGGGGCGCGCCCTGCCGCAAAGGCGCGGTGGACCGCCGGTAGTTCCAAGTCGTCCAATGGCGCGCATTCCAACGGGAATGGCCACTCCACAAACGGGACTGCGACCGGAAATCGGCCCGGGCAATCATCCGTGGCCACCTGGAACAAGCGCAACGGCTCTGCGGTGGCTGGCAGCCCGGCGGCGTCGGGACGGGCCAGCAGTCTGACCCGCAACGGCAGCGCGCCTCGGAAGGACTCCCGCACCGACGCCCGGTCGGCGCGTGGAGGCCGTACCCCGGCGCTCACGGCAGGCGCAAAAGCTGGCAACAGCAAGCGCTACGGCTTTACAGCCCGGCCAAAACAGGGAACCAAAAAGCGCGGATGATTCCGGGTTCGCCTGCAGGTGCTCGACCGAAGATCATTGTCGCGATAGACGGGCCGGCGGGCGCGGGCAAGAGTACCATCGCGCGCCATCTGGCCCGTCATTTCGGTCTCCTGAACCTGGAGACCGGCGCAATGTACCGGGCCTTTGCCCTCAAGGCGCTTCGGGCCGGATTGCCTTTGGACGACAGTGAAGATCTGGAGCGGCTCGCCGCGGAGACCACCATCCGCCTGGAAAGTGGCGCGGATGAAAATCGCGTCCTGCTCGACGGCGAAGACGTAACCGGATTGATTCGCAACCAGACCGTCACTGACGGCGCATCGCGGGTCAGCGTCTTTCCCGCCTATCCGCGCCTGGATGGTTCGGTTGCAGCAGGAGATGGGCGCTGAAGGCGGAGTGGTGATGGAAGGCCGCGATATTGGAACGGTCGTTTTTCCCCATGCCGACGCCAAAATCTTCCTCGATGCGGCTCCCGAGGTGCGCGGGCTGCGCCGCTTTGACCAGCTCGGTTCCAAGCCCTCACAGCAAGCCCGAAGAGGTGATTCGGACCTGCGCGAACGCGACCTGAGAGACCGCAATCGGGCCGATTCTCCCCTCAAGCCTGCCGATGATGCCGTCATGCTGGATTCCACCAACATGACGCTGGAGGAGGCTGTGACAGCAGCAGAGGAGATCGTGGCCGCGAGACTAGCCCACCTGGGTCGTCCAAATCCTGCCTAGGCGGGCGGCCGGACCCGGATCGCCGCTGCGGGCTTGCTTGCAGGAAACTGAGACACAAGTCCGAAAGACAAGTCCGCTCGGTTTACAAATTGAACGCGTTCCAGATTGTGCGACATCTTTGTCAGCTACGACACGATCGAGGCTACAATCGCGGAATGAGACAGGGCCGTCTCATTCCCCAGCAAGCGAATTTTCTCTTCAGATCCCAGGAGCTGAAATGGAAAAGAACTGCGCCGCGTGCGGGTCGAGCCGATTGCGCCCTTCGCGATTCCGGCTCTCCGACCTTCCGAGATTATTGGCCTTTCAGTATCCCGTTCGTTGCGTATCCTGCCAGGAACGGTCGTATGCTTCCCTGCAGCGGGCGATGGAACTGAGCCGGAAGCGAATTCGACGGAGGTAGTGTCCCCTATGAACGGAGGAACGCAGGATGAATCTCCGGGCACGTGAGTTGAGCCGGTCCACCCGTCAAGAAAATGCTATAGGCTCTAAAAATGCTATAGGCTCTAAAGATAGATGGAAATCACCTGTAATCGCTGCCACCAGCCCGTGGAGGCGGAGAGTTGTTACTGCCCGACGTGCGGGTTGCCACAACTGCTGTACACTTCCGAAGCCGGCGCCGGAACGACCCAGCCTGAAAAATGGAACGAGGCAGTGCGCGACGCCAGCGCTGTCGACTGGAAACCGGCTCTGCGCACGGCGATGCTGCTGGCCATTCCCGCGGGGCTGTTGTCCTGTGGTATATCGCCCGTGGGCGTTCTGGGACTGTTCTGGATGTCGGCTGCGGCGGCCTGGGCGGTCACGCTTTATGTGCGCAGCCAGCATCCCTCCTGGATCACGACCGGGGCTGGGGCTCGTATCGGCCTGGTGACCGGACTCATCGCCGGGGCAGTCGCCTTTTCTGTGAGCGGCGGAGCCTTGTTTTTGCAGCGGTTTGTTCTGCATCAGGCTGGAGCCATCGACGCCGAATGGCAGGCTCGCGTCGAAGCCAGTCATCAACTCACCCAGCAACTGGCGATGCAGATGGGAGTGCTCGATACCGCGCGGCTGCAAGCGCAGAAGGCCCTGATGCTGTCTCCCGAAGGCCATGCGGGTATCGAAGCCTTTGGCATGGCCAGCAATGCTCTTTTCCTGCTCCTCTTCGCTGCGGGCGGCGGCGCAATGGGAGCCCGCCTCCTGGCCCGTTCTCGGCGGCCCGAGGTCTAGAGCGTCCCGTCGGCAGCCGGCTATTTCTGCACAACTTGCCCCGAGCCGCCGCACCCTCGTATCATCCCACGAGAAGACAAGCCTCGATAGAAACGGCGAGAGAGCATCGATGAGCGAAGCGCAAACGAAACCATCCCTGCGCGTCAAAGGCAGGTTGATGTCCGCGTCGGAGATTGAGCGCACCCTGGTGCGGCTGGCCCACGAAATCGTGGAAAAGAGCAACGGCAGCGAAGGCCTGGTGCTGGTCGGCATCAAGCGCCGCGGCGTGCCGCTGGCGGAACGCCTCGCCAAGCTCATCTCCGGAATCGAGAAGCACCCCGTCGAAACCGGCGTGCTCGATATCCAGTTCTACCGCGACGATCTTTCCACCGCCGATGTTCGTCCCGTGGTCACGCCGGGAGCGATCGGATGCGAAATCGTGGGTCGCGACGTGGTGCTCTGCGACGACGTGCTCTACACCGGCCGCACCATCCGCGCGGCGCTCGACGCGCTGTTCGATCATGGCCGGCCGCGCCGCGTGCAGCTGGCCGTGCTGATCGACCGCGGACATCGCGAACTGCCCATCGAGGCGACGTACATTGGCAAGCGTGTGCCCACCAGCAGCCGCGAAATCATCGAAGTGAAATTCCAGGAAGTCGATCGCGACGAGCAGGTGCTGCTGGTCGAGCGGGTGGACTGAAAGAGCAGCTTCTAGCTCTTAGCTCTAGCTAAAGGCCAGACGGCGGGCACCAACTAGAGCTGAGAACTAGCAGGTACAAACCGAATCGAAGCTAGAGCTCCGGCAGACCGGCATGAATGCAACCGCAACGCCTGTGCGCCGCAATCTCAATCCTCCGCAGCCCGCCGCATCGCCATTTCCTTACCATCCGGGTTCGCTGCTCTCGGTCAACGACCTGAGCCTCGATGCGCTGAATCACATCCTGCGCCGCGCCACCGCTCTCGAGAACCAGGATCCGCTCACCCGCGACCGCATCCTGGCCAAGCGGCGGGTGGCCCTGTTGTTCTACGAGTCGTCCACGCGCACGCGGACCAGCTTCGAACTGGCGGCCAAGAGCCTGGGAGCCGACACCGCGCTGATTTCGAGCCTGTCGTCGAGCATCGAAAAGGGCGAGTCACTGAAGGACACCGGGCTGACCCTGCGGGCGCTGGGGGCGGAGGCCATCATCCTGCGCCACAATTCCTCGGGCGCGCCATGGCTCCTCGAAGAGGCGACGCGTCTGCCGGTGCTCAACGCCGGCGACGGCATGCACGAACATCCCACCCAGGCGCTGCTCGACCTGCGCACCATCCTGGCGCATCTGCGGCCCGGGATCGAGCCCGTGGGTCCGGACACGCTGGCCGGCGTCACGGTCACGATCGTGGGCGACATCCTGCATAGCCGGGTGGCGCGGTCGAACATGCTGCTGCTGCCGCGGCTGGGGGCGCGCGTGTTGCTGTGCGGTCCGACGGGAGTTCCTGCCTGATCTCGCAACCGGAGCGGGTCCCGGGCATCGCCATCGAACGCGACTTCGAAGCCGCGCTGCGGGAGTCGCAGGCGGTCATGATGCTGCGCATCCAGGCGGAGCGGCTGGCGGGGGTGCAAATCGACCTGGAGCAATACAAGGCCAGCTACCAGCTCACCGGCGATCGCCTGCATGACCTTGCGCCGCAAGCGGTGGTGCTGCACCCGGGGCCGATCATCCGCGGGCTTGAGATTACGGCCGGCGTGGCGGACGGCGCGCAGTCCGCGATTCTCGAACAGGTGCGCAACGGCGTGGCGATCCGCATGGCGGTGGTGGAACGCGCCCTGACCGCGGCCAGCGAGAACGGAGGCCGCGCATGACGGCGCTGGTGATTCGTGGAGGCCACCTGGTAGACCCGGCGGCGGGTGTCGACGGGCTCAGGGACATTCTGCTGAAGGACAACCGGGTGGCGGAGATCGCCGCGCCGGGCAAGCTGAAGCTGGCCAACGGCGCCGAGTCTCTCGACGCCAAGGGGCTGGTGGTTGCGCCGGGCCTGATCGATATTCACGTGCACCTGCGCGAGCCGGGACAGGGCTACAAAGAGACGATCGCGACCGGGACGGCGGCGGCGGCGGCCGGGCGGCTTCACGGCGGTCGCGGCGATGCCCAATACCTCTCCCGGTCAACGATTCGCCCGAGACCACCCGGTGGATGCAGTCCCCGGAACGCGGTGCGGCAGTGCGGGTGTTTCCGATTGCGGCGGCGACGCGGGGGTCAAAGGGCGAGGCGATCAACGATTTTGCCGCTCTCAAGTCCGCCGGCGCGATTGCGGTCACCGATGACGGCCAGCCCATCCTGAAAGACAACGTCATGCGCGAAACTCTGACTGCGGCGGCGCGGGTGGGCCTGAGCGTCATCCAGCACGCGGAGGACACCCGGCTGACCCAGGGCGCATGCATGAACGCGGGGCCGGTGGCGTTTCGGCTGGGCCTGCGCGGCATGCCGGCAGAAGCCGAGTCGGGCCTGGTGGAGCGCGATATCCGCCTGGTGACCGAGTTGCGCGATGTGCGCGCCCACCTGCACGTGGCCCACACCTCGACGGCCGCGGCTCTCGCGGCGGTGCGCCAGGCGCGGCGCAACGGCCTGCGCGTGACCTGCGAGGTAGCGCCGCACCACTTCCTGCTCACCGACGAACACGTCGGTTTCTACGACACCCATTGCAAGATGAACCCGCCCCTGCGCTCGGCCGCCGACCGCGACGCCATGATCGAGGCCATTCTCGATGGCGTGGTGGACGCGATTGCCACCGACCACGCGCCGCACGCCACCCACGAAAAGGAAGTGGAGTTCGAACGCGCTCCCAACGGCATCATCGGGCTCGAAACCGCGCTGGGACTGTGCCTGCGCTGGCTGCATCGCGAATGGAAGATGCCGCTGGGGCGGGTGCTGAGCCTGCTGAGCGCACAGCCGGCGGCGCTGCTGAACCTGAAAGGGCGCGGCACACTCACGGTGGGCAGTTGCGCCGATGCCGTGGTCTTCGATCCCAAGGCGGAGTGGACCTATCGAGCGACCGAGGGCAAATCGAAGTCCAGGAATTCGCCGTTCGACGGCTGGACGATGCAGGGCAGAGTCCACTGGACCATCTGCGAAGGCCGCATTGCGTACGCAAGCGCGGCTCATTCCTGAGCGGTTTCCGCCGCTTTTCCTCCAAACCTTCCGAGTGGGAACGGTGGAATCGGGCGAAGAATTGGCAAACCCCCGAAATGGGGCTGATGTAACAGAAAATGCTGTTACATCAGAAAGATCTGTCTCGTAAAGCCTCTGGATTCAATACAAAATTTCTAACGAGCGAACGAAAAGCGAATCTACATAGGGGGTGGGTGGGGTGCCCATTTTTGGGTTTTTCATCCGGCCACCCCGGTCAATTTCAAATGGAGCCGGACGGCCGATTTTCCGACCCACCCAGAATCCATTCTGGGGCTTGAGGATGGAATTCTACGCCAAACAGCGCCGGGGAATCTCGCTAGGCGCGCTCAAAAATCATGCCCGGGACCTAGAAATGCAGATCCTTCGACTGCGTTCGCAACGGCGAACTTCGCTCCTCATGACCAAGACTGGTTTGGGTTCGAGGTCATTCCACCGCAAAAATAGACTCGCGGGCGCCCGGTGTCGGTCTACCGAAGCTGACAGGATGACAGTGCCCAGATATCTTCGCGCCCAAAAAAAGAAGGGCAAGCGCCATGCACCGCGCCTGCCCCGTTTGCGAAGCATTGAATCAATTGATGACGAGCGTGAAGGTGGTCTTGGCGGTGATTGTCGCGGTGACCGAATCCTGTCCCGTCAGCGTGAAGGTGTATGTCCCCTTGGGAGGGTTGGGAACGGTGACAGTGCTCGAACTGCTGCCGCAGGCGGTCATGGCGAGGCCGGCTGAGGCCAGGACGATGATCCATGCCGCAGAACGGAACTTGCGCGCGTAGCGTCCCAGGAATCCAGCCAGCAGCAGCCCCGCGAACGCTACTTCGGCGGGCAGCCGGTTGGGAGCCTGCCTGGGCTCGGGACCGCGGCCGATGTTGTTGCTACGGACGGAACGGAGCGAGTGCAGGCCGGGCTGGGAGCCGCCGGTCGTCGAAGCGCAATCTGCGCCATTGGCGTCGAGGGTGAGCAGGGTAGTCACGGCCGCAGTTCCCGGCACTGATACCGAACCGTTGCCGTTGGTAAGAGTGGTGGTGAACCCATAACAGAGATTGGCGAGAGCGGTGTCGTTGGAGGTGCTGAAGTTGATCAACACGGTTCCGGTGTATCCGCCCGCGGGGGTTATTGTGATCGTCGAGGGCGCCGAAGTTCCCTGCTTCACGGTCACGTTGGTCGCTGCCAGGGTGATGGTGCCCTTGCCGGAGCTGGTGCTCCCGATGACCACGGATCCGACGCCGGTCGAGGGGGAGTGGGTGGCATCGCCGGAATACTGCGCCAGAATCGAATGCGTTCCGGTCGTGGTGAACGTGGCGCTGTAGGTAAAGGTTCCATTTGCCGTGAGCGCCTGGCTTGAGAGAGTAGTTCCGCCGCAGGTGTCGCCGGAGATGCCACCGCAGTCAGTGCCGCCATCGATCTTGAGGGTCACGGTGCCGGTCGGCATGCCGGAGCCGCCGGCTTCGGCAACGGTAATGGTGAAGGTGTCGGCAACGCTGACAGCAGGACTGGCGTTGGCGGGGATGACTGTCGTGGTGGTGGCGATCAGCCCAGCAGACGTTCCGGAGTTAGCGGGCCAGGCGGTGGCCAGGTTGTTGAGATCGATTGAACCCAGACCGGTGACTTCGTCATAGCCGGTGCCGGCCTTGAAACCTAAAGTGCTGCCGTTGGCGGCGCAAAATGTGAGCCCGGCAGAGCAGAAGTTGTCGCCGGTGGTCACGTCGTGAAACGGCGATTTCGTTGGGTCTGTTGCGGTCGGATAGAGAGCCGCGTTGGCCGCCAGCTTGTAGAGGGTGGGATTAATGAGTCCCTGCCCGGTTGTATATCCGGCCTTCTGATTGATGAGGGCGAGCATGCCTGCGAAGATCGGCGCGGCGAAGCTGGTGCCTCCGGCGACGGTCAGGCTATTATCCGTCGAACTGGCGCGAAAGCCGCTGCCGCAACTGGTCTGTTGCCCCGATGCCAAGTTTGTCACATCGCTGGTGCAGTAGAGGTATCCGGGTAAGAGAGGTGAGGAATACAGCGAGATGTCAGGGACAAGGCGCATGGTGCCGGAAGGGATGCCGGGAACGCCGGTTTGCCAAGCTGGCCGGTTGACGAGCACACTGGTGCCGCCGCCGCTCGCGCTCAAGCCGCCCTGGCTGCTGTCGTCGTTCCACGCCACCTCGGGAATGTATTTGATGGCCGAGGTGGTGGTGTCGGAGGTGGCGCTGCCGCCCGTCCAATAGGTTGAGTAGTTCGCACCTGGCTTTCCGGTTGTAGAGTCGAATCCATCGCTCACGACGATTTCGGTTCCGCCCATGCCGGTTACATAGGCGCTGCTGGCGGGGTAATCAACAGCGATAGCCTGCTGCTGGGCGGTGGTTAAACGGGTGTCGCCCGAACAGGAGGTCGATCCCTGGTCGCCAGATGCGGTGATGATCGTCTGGCCCTGCGAGGCCGCCTGCGACATGATGGTCTCGAGAATTCCGAGACTCGACGTGTTCAGTTCGGTCTCGCAACTGGCGTAACTCAGCGAAATGATGGGCGCGATCAGCTCGTCGACGGCGTACTGCACAGAATCGAAGACGCCGAAGGCGTTGTTGCTGCCGGTGTAGACGAAAACGACGTTGGCGCCAGGCGCCATAGCACCGGACCATTCCACATCGAGATCGGATTCGCCTTCATCCCCGTCGGCCACCACGAGCGAATCGCCGGTCCCCGGCACCAGGACGAGGGTGGGATCTTTCTTGGTAAGTCCTGCGGCGCTTTGAAAGTTTTCAACGTCGGTCACCTGGATGGCGGATTGCCCCGCAACCGCGATCGACTGCCCGGTGCCATTGACGCTGGCGCTGTAGAGCGGCGTGACATCGTAGACGGTGGCAATATCACCGGGAGCAAAGAAGACATTGTGCGATGAACCGGAGGTAAACGCGGCACGGGGCACGATGTGCTGGGGGCGGGGACGGAAATTATTCAGGTTGCGAATGCCGGCTACGACCGGGGCAATGGCGGCGGGCACGGAGAGCGCGGTGGAAGGCGCGAAGTGCTGCGCTCCGCCCGACTGGTAGTAATGCATCTGGGTGGAGAAGGCCTGTTCCACCTGGTTCACGGTGCCGGAGAAGCGGATCATGTTGCGGCTTCGAGCGGCGGAATCGATGGAGAATCCCTGTTGCTGGAGCCAGCTCTCGACCTGGTCGATATCGGATTGAGCCATGCCGAAACGGGCCGCAAACTGGTCGGGTGTGAGCCACTGGTGGTATCGGGGCGAGGACGGATCCTGCTGGGCTGCGAGCAGGGCTTCAAGATCGGCCTGCTGCGCGGCGGAACGGTTGAAGTAGAGGCTGATGCCGCTGAGGCGGGAATCGCGGGGCATGCGGCCGGCGTCATTCTGGGGCAGCGCGAGCGGATGCTCGGAACCCTGGAGGGGCGACATTTCAGACCTGGTGATTCCGGCTGCGATGCGGCGCGCCGGCGACTGGGCGCTCAACAGACCGGCCGTCATCGCGCAGACAACCAACGTGGTGCACAGGCGGAGCGTTTGTTGCTGGAGGGGTACGAATACGTTCTTCATGAGTATCCTTTGATCCAGATGCCTTGAGTCCTTGCGTGTTGGGACGTACGAGGCCCAGGTTGAGGGCGATCGGAGTCAAACAAGGGAGACAGAGCATTATTGCACCGTCCCCGCAGGTCGGTAATCCATATTGATCAAGCCGTCTCGGCACTCAGGCTCGCGATAGAGCAATATTCAGCCTGTGATGCGCAGACACACGCCGATTGGGGTGGAGCAATGTTGCTCCATGCGACACGGCGGACCCGGAAGTTCGTATCGTGGAATCAACCACCAGGAACGATCGGGAGCGCCAAGTACATAGACTCGGAAATTTTCACAAGGTTGTGGAACCCACCAAATTTTAAGCAACCTGCCCGGCTACGGGAAGTGCAAAGCGGAACTGGGAAGCTGAGACCGGCGATCTTAGGCCCTCACTGGGCTTTGTCGGTCACGGAGGGGAAAAACGCACTCCGGCTTCGGTGGTTTCCCACCCTTTCCGCAAAGAGAAGCGGAAAGGATAGGCACGGAGCGTTGTTTCAGCACGGAGCGTTTGATTCAGAGGGCGATTGAACTCTGGGGCCGGACCAGCTCGAGCGCCGCTGACGCCGCGGGCCGGGGCACGAAGCATTGGGCGCGCCAGGCAACGGACAGCTTTTCGCGGCTGAGGAGCTTGTGAATCTGTCCGCGGGCGTGATCGGCCCAGGGGCCGGTGCGGTCAAGCCGTATGTAGGCCTGCCAGTGGCGCAGCGCGAGGCGCAGTTCGCCTTTGCGCTCGTAGGCCAGGGCCAGGTTGTAATGGGCGTCGGCATAGCGCGGGGCGAGAGCGATGGCCTGCTGATACGCGGCGATGGATTCGGCGGGTCTTTCCAGTTCATCGAGAACGTTGCCCAGATCGAAATAAGCCAGCACGTATCCGGGATCCGCTTCGGTGGCGCGGCGATAGAGTTCTTCGGCGCGGCCAAAGCGGCGGAGATGAAAATAGATCGTGCCTAAATTGATATAGGCGGGCGCGAAAGCGGGATCGACGGCGAGGATCTCGTTATAAACGGCGATGGCGCGCTGCTTGTCGCCGCATTCTTCGGCCTGAACGGCGCCGACGAAGCGCTCCTGCACGCCGCGTACCTGCACGGTGCGGGGACGGCGCAGCGGAGAGGGGCCGGCGGTCGCGGGTTGGCGGGCTACACGCTCGAAGTCGAACAGCAACTGGCGGCGGATCGGATCGACCATGGTTCCCGAATGGCGGAAGGCAAGGCGCGACCCGGCGCGGACCAGGCTGGCTTCGAGGAGAGGATTTGCCATGCCCGCGACGGCCTTCATGGCTACGATCGAATGGCGGATCGAGGCGGCGGACACGTCATCTTCCCGGAGGGCGCGCAAGGTCCTCAATTGACCGAGGTCCTGGAAGGAGTAGGTTTGCTGCACCGGAATCAGTTCGGCTTTTTCCCATCCCTGCAACTGGTGGGAACTGATCTGGAGAATCCGTAACACATCCTGGCGGCTATAGCTGGTCACTCTTGTATGCTCCCCGCGGGTGGTCCGGCTCGGCCTTCGGTTTCCGCTGCGTATGCCCCGACGTTGAATCTTTTGGTATGCGCAGAGGGACCGCTCTTGCTTGCGATTATGCCAAGAATAGGCGTGGATATGCAGACTGGAATTCAAGTTGCAATGAAAAGTCGTGGATAAACAGGTACCTTATTTGGTTCCAATGGCATCCTTGCTCAGCCTCATGTGGAAATCACGGCCTGCAGATGACGCCCGGCGGAGTCCAGGACATGACTCACCAGTCATAAAGTTTCAGACCGGCTGGGCATCATCGCAATGCATAAATTTTTCCGTGTTCAACTTCCAGTTTCATCTTTATACTGCGCCCACTATGTCTTCCCTGACGGTAACTCCCCTCGCCCCCGCGGACGCGCAAGCTGCGACGCATACCTCAAGCGATGCTGTTTCGATGTTGTGGGAAGCGGCGACTTCGGCTCCAGGCGCTCAACCACAGCATGGGACCGGCGACAAAGATCAGCCGTTTAAACCTTGCAGCGCGGCGGAGTGGCTTTGGATCGCCAGGAACAAGAAAGGTACCGACACCTATCTCGAGATTGGCGGCCGTAGCATTCTCTGGCGCGGCAACGACTCGTACGTCATCGATAACGGCGCCGTTCAAGGCGGGAAGGTAAAGACGCTAAAAGAACTTGCCTATAGGGCCATACCCGCGCAGGACAAATCGGCGCATCCAGCAGCCGCATTTATAGGAACGTCAGACCCGAGTTCGCGCTTCAGTTCAGACAAGGGCGGAAGCTACCCAGAGATGTATCAGCAGCTTGAAAAGGACATCCCCAACCTGGACAACCCGGATGTTTGTGCCAGCGTTGCGCGCCAGGTTCGGCTCTTGCTTGGGGGCAGGGACAGCATGGAGGAAGCTACCCGGTGTAAGGCCCTGCCCGCTCTCGCGGCCACCTGGTTTCTGGCCGAGACTGGCCGCAATCCATCGTCTTTTGGAACCAGTTTGATGTTGCTCGACATGATGGAAGCGAGGGCCGTATATCATGATCCGAATGGTGCGCCCTACCGCTACACATGGGAGAAAACCCTGTGGCACCCGCAAGTCTTCGAGTCTGAACGACAGTACTTCAATTTCCTTAAGAGCCACCCCTTGGCCGCATTGAGTCCGGATGCTTTGCACAGGGATCCAGACTTAGCGAGGCAGGCTCACGTTTTGGACCAGGCGACCGCTCTGCGCGGTGCCAAAGAGGCGGCCAAGGATCAGCCGGCCGGACAAATCCTGATGGGCTTCCCGGCCGCCCCCAACACGCCCGGGGGCGTATACGTAACGACTCGCGACTCGCGGGGCGGGGACCATCCCATGGCCCACATGGGTTCGGTGGCGCAGTCCACCCCCGGAGGAGGCGGGACCCCGACGGAACAGCAGGTTCTGACCATCGTGCGTCAGAAAGAAGCATTGATTGTGAACCGGTGGCTCGCCAGCTGCGTCCACGCCCCAGGGGCGCAGGTTCAAGCTTCGAGCGCCTTGCTTCTCGCCCCTCCCGGCACCAGCAAATTCGGCAAGCAGATGTTTGAAGTCCCCACGAGCGGCAAGTCGAGACAGCGAATCGCCGCATTCGCGGAAGAGCATCCCGTTCACGCCGCTGAATTCAAGGCCGCTCTTCTTAGCCGGGTTTCGACTCTGGGGGCTATACAAAAGCCAGGTCACTAGCCGACTGCGGAAGCTGTCGGACCCATGGAGCCGACGGTCAGACTTGAACTGACGACCTGCTGATTACGAATCAGTTTTATAGGTGTTTTGCATGGTGTCGCATGGAGTCGCGCGTTGTCGTTTAACTATAGTGTTTATAGAGACATATGGTAAGTGTCATCTTCGCATGGTGTCGCACTGAATAGCCCCAAATTCCAAACGCAACATGCACCAAAACAGGCACCAAAACAATTCGCTCCCTGACTCTACCGAAATTCAAGTGGAATGTGCTCGGGGTAAGGTTCAAGTTTGGAGAAGGAAACGCACTCCTCGACCGCCCCTGTCAAATGCAGTGGTATCAAATCGACCTCCTCTCGCTCTTGGTCGACCCAGACCACCAAAAACACTCCTCTCCGACCCTTGACGAATACCCTCTCACGCGCTCTAGGAACGTACATGGCCCCAACCCCTACTCGCTGATACACCCTTTCAATTACAACAAACCCCGGCGCCGCACAACTAGGGAGAACCCTAAATTTCGGTATCGACGGTCAAAGAATTTAGGACCCGCAGTGCAGACCACCCCACGGCTACAAACGCCTACACGGGGCTTCCAGGGCCAGCAAGGGGCACCCTACGACGCCCCGCACGTGCCGCTACAGTACTGATTCCGGCTCGGGTCGCCAGAGAATTATCTCTGACTCGTGTGGCAGACCACCCACCCACGAATTGGCCCAATCCGGACCGCCATAGCGACCGACGTAGTAGACCCCGTCGGTGCACTTGACTTCGATACGTTGACCTTCTTCCCGGACGGGCCAAATCGTACTTCACCCATCCGGATTCTGCGTGAACGTTTGACATGTCTATCCCCCTTTTCGCGGAGAGTAGCATTACAGGCGGCGCGGGCCAAACCTTGCGAACCACCGCACCCCCACGCTAACGGACGCGTAGGAACAATCCAGGTCAGAAGGCCGAATGGTCGCCCCAGATAGCGGGCCATATTTCAATATCACCAAACGGGACATTCTTTCCTATCTCAAACGCTGTTGAACCAAAGCCGTGCTTCATTTCGAATTTCCTGTTGATCGAGTATGCGAATCGCGTTTGATGTTGCCTCGTAGAAGCCGCGTACTGATATTCAACACACCCGACCAAATACACACCGGAGACAAGCTCGTGCGGAGAACCCTTATTGGAAATTGCCTGCGAATCTATCCCGAGGGACACGGGAAACGGGATGGAGCTTGATTCCCCGGGGAACAGCGTTTGCATGCTCCATGTAGAACGCTTCGCAATTCCAGGCTCGCACAATTCGTGCCCGCGCGCTTCCATCTCCCAGGGATACTTTGTGATGAATACTCTCGAAGCCAATTTAATGTTGTTTGCGGCGCTATGCCCGACGTTTTTGAGATGAGATATCAACACGAAATCCATGTGTCCGTTCGTAAAGTCCAATTCATCTTCGACAGTGAAGGAGACCGTTAACCACGGTCGGTCAATCGTCTCCGCCTGCTCTAGCGCAGCGTTTGTCTGATTTTTTGCCTCATTCACTGCGGCTTGCATCGCGTGAAATTGCCTCTCGGCATAGAGGACCGTTACCACAAGCACGATCAAGGTCGCGGTTGAAATGAGAAGAGCAACCCAGTCGAAGAGAGTCCGATTCACATTGACAGTAATCGATTTTCCGCCACGGTCGCTCATTCGCTCTCGTGGCTTATAGAGGCCAACTGTCTCGTCCAGGGTGAAGCGGTCAAGGGGTTGATCGCGCGGATCTTTGTGGTTAGGCCGGGGCATTTCCTCAAGAGTACCGCGAGAGCGCCTAGAATCGGCCTCAAATGCCCGGCAATGGCCATTCCACTTCGGGCGTCGGATGCCTGGCCGGGTGAACAGAATGGCCAGTTATCATTGACGTGTCTGCACGAGGCGCGCGCCTGCTCTTTATCTAGATTCGTTTATCGAGATGGGTTGTATCTATGGTTCCTTAGATATTTGTGGGGCGGCATTTGTCCACCGAACATTGGTGGGGTATAGCTCGATTGGTTCGCGGTGTGGCCTCAATTCAAGCAATTCCTCTACGAGATACGCGGCTGTCGTTTGGTCCGAGAAGGTCACGATTAATCCCTCATCCCCGTCCAGGTCAACCGTCAAAACTCTTGTGCGATCGTTCATCGGGATAATTTACCCCAAGTCTCGATTTCTGCCTGTTCAAAAGTGCTCACAGACTCCGAGTTTTTCGAGGAGATCGAGGCTGCGGGCGGGCGCGGAAGTAACTTGCGAGCTTGTGGATCCTGTTCAGGGCGGATTCAGCTGTGCGGGCCTCGGCGGTTTCGAGCTCGGCGATCCGGTCGCGGAGGATGCGTTTTAGCTTGGCTAGATCGGCGGAATCGTGGACCGCGTCCATGGTCTGCTCAACGTCTCGGAGAGTTACGCGGAGAAATTCTATCTTGTCCGGTATGGAGCGGAGAGTCATTCAAACCCTGGGGCATTTGATGCCGGGGGCGGGTTATAGGAGGTCGAGCAAATCGAGAATTCGGGCGAGGGCTTGCCGGGCGGCGGGGAGCTTGTAACTCAGCGCGCGTCGATAGCTTTTAGTTACCTATTGCAGCGTAACCCGCATTGGCCCGCCCGCGAACGGCCTAGAACGGCCTCTAATTAATGCGCAGCAATCGGCCCGTCGCTGGACCTTCGCTCGCGTAACGTTGGAAAATGGTTGGGCGAGGACGACGTGGCAAAAGCTGACGAAGTCGAAAAACGGTTTGCGAGGTCAGAAGAGGCAGGAAAATGGATTATTGGCATCTTCTTGGCTTGGTTGGGCACGGGTACTGGCTTTCTTTTCTCGATCAACGGGGATGTCCGAGCTATAAAGCAAAGCCTCAAGGATCACGGAAGCGAAATCGTTCAAAACATCTCAAATCCGGCAACTACAGAGGTTTTGGCGGCAAACCTCGAACTAGCTAGTGCACAACTACGAGTAGTGCGTTCCGAGCATCGTCTCCCTGATCCGGATAAATTAAGGGCCCTTCAAAATGCGATCGTGAAAGCTTCAGACTCGCATCCTGATTTGGGTGAAACTTGGCAGGCAGCGGCTCAACTTGTGTCCATCAAGAGCGAAGTCCTCGGGCCAAAATCTGACGAACTCCCTCCCTGCGATACAGCACATGCGGTAATTCAACAGCGGTATCACGCGACCGGGGAAGGGCGGTGGCTGAGTGAGGCAGGCTACTTCTACGCAAATTGCACGCTTAACCTCGACTCGCTGCCAGTTCAGGACAAGAAAGGAACTTTCCATCTTCAGGTGCTTGACGATGGCCGTAGTGCGCTCGATAAATCGGAGCACATCTTGCAGGTCAAGATCCTCCCTAGTGATGATCCTCTGCAGGTTCCCATTTACGTTCGAAATGGAATTGTTCGATATAACGGCGGCCAAATCCCGTCTGGTAACAACCAATTCGTGTTCGAGAATTGCAAGTTCGATCTTTCAGTTCGAGGCATCCCTTCCAAACCGGCCCGGGAATTGCTCCTTGCCGGACTGAAGCAGCCAGATACGACCGACATCAAAGTTGGGATGGCTGGAGTGTGATGCGGGGCAAACCTACGACCACCCCGCACCCGGGGCGGTTACTGGAGTCGGTCCCGCATAACGGTTGGCAACCGGCGGGGCTTAAAGACTATCTCTACGAGGGAACCAAGGGCACCATAAAGCCGTTTTGCGGCAAGTAGTGACTTGCGGTCGAAGACTTCGACGCGCGTTGATCCAGAAAGAACCATGAAGGCCATTTGAATTCGCTCTCCTTTCGAGCCGTAACTATTCTGCGCCCGTCGGAGCTAGAAGTCAAGCTAACTTATTTAGAATCTGTAGATAACGGGACGCGTTATCGGGACTAGATGCCGGGACGTCGTTGAAGCCCAAAAATAAATTTTCTAAAAAGTACATATTAACGGGCAGCCATAGGCTACTCTATCCTTAGTTAACCCGAGATAAGCGTTATCTCGGAATAAGGAGCAACCGGGCATGATGGTTCGAGAGCAAAAGGAAAAGAACAAGGTAAAGAACCTCATGGCGGGCACCTGGACCAAGGCGGCCCTAGTCCGCCGCGAATACAAGGCCGGACGGCCACGGCAAAAGGACCGCGTCATTACTCCACTTGTCGCGATTCACGAAGCCTGCATCTTGCTAGACGACCTACGCAACGCGATGCGTGAACGGGATCTTCCGGTGGAGGACGTGCGGGCCGCGATTATCCTGATGGTCCCCAATTTCCCGACACCCGACCGGGATGCCGTACATGTTCTCCGTGTCCCGGAGCCGAATGACCTGCCAGACCTGTTTAAGCGTGCGGCGGATGTGGCAACAACGGGCGCAGTTCGCCCCTTGGGGCTTGCTGTTTGGCAGATGGACCGCGAATTAGGCGACGCCGTTGCGTGGGTCCAGCCGTTTCTAACTGGACCGCGAGCCGTCGCAGCATTGAGGGAGGCTAAAAGGGCATTCGCGAAGGGCGAATCCAGCGCCAACTAACAAGAGGCCCAAAGGCCCCTAGATCCCACCAAGGCCCAATGCGACAGCCCCCTCGTGGGGTACGGGAGAACTGTATGTACGACCGGTTTGAAATCCTCGCAACGGAAGCGGCGTACTCCGTCGCTATTCTCGGCAACCTACAAACGGGAGACTTCGAGTTGATCGACCTCGCGCCCGTGCCACAAGATGCCCGACGCAGTTATGAGGCCCGGGGTTTGGTCTTTCTCGGGATGATTGGGATTGTGTGCGGGACGCCCCGTGTCGCCCTGGACGCGCCCTTGGACGCCGATACGGTCTCTGCACTCTATGAAACCTTCGTTCGACGCACAGAAGACGAGGTCAACGACAGGTTGCAACCGAAGGGCGATAGCGTCGCATGGCTCGAAGCGCTCTACCGACTGGAGGCCCCCCGTGATTGACCCGAGGGTTGCGCTCTTGATGAATTTGTATCGCGTGGACGAAGCAACCGCTTGTGAATTGGCGGACGAGCTTCGGGGCTCACGGAGTCTGGAGGGCCTCGCTAATTCGTGGCCCGCTACACCACACGGGAAAAGTTTAAGAAGTGCCGTCCGGCTAAAAAGGGCCGGGCCAATCGCGGAGGCTACCTCAATACGGGGGCGATAGTCGCGAACGCCGAAGGCGCAAGCCGGGGGGCGGACGAACGAACCGCACTTTAAACCAGCGGGGTAAAAAGGCCCCGTTTGGCCGTAAGAGATGCACCAGTACGGTGCGTTGACTTCGGATGCAGGACCGGGAAACCGGAATTTCATCCAAAGGATCTTCAAATGTCAATGCGTCTTTTTGAGTTGAAAAGGGAATGGAAGCGGGTACACGACCAGAAAGAACAACTTTTGGTCGCGCCCAAGGCTGAAGGCCGTACGGCCATGAACGACACGGAGCGTGCAGACTACCAAGCCGCATTTGCCCGGGAGGGTGAATTGCAGGCAAAGATCCAGGACATTGAAAGTCGGAACACCATCCGCCAGTTTGACCCCATCGCGCTTCTGGACGCGGGCCTTCCATCCAACGCGCCCGGCGCTACTCGCCGTGGTCAGAAACAGATGTCCACGGATTACAACGAAGCGTTTCTTAACTTCGTCCGTTCTGGCGGCAAACAGGCATCACGCGAATTAAGCGAGGGCTTTGACCCCTTGTTTGGTGGCTTTGCTCTGCCCGCACTCCCGGGGATGTCCGCCGCTGCGATGTATGAAGGGTCCAATGCGGTGGGCGGCTACAGCGTGTCCGTGCCGACTGACAACCAAATCGTGCCGCTCGGCGTTCCTGACTTGGGCGTCCGTAGCGTCGCAAGGGTTATCCCAACGGCGACTGACATCAAAATCCCAACGCAGAGCACTTTCGGAACGGCGGGACTCAAGGCCGAGTCCGGCGGCTCTACAAATAGCTTCTCGGAGTCCGACCCGACTTTGTCACAGTTCACGCTTTCGGCGTGGATGATGGGCTTGACGCATACCGTGTCTTGGGAGTTGCTCCAGGACGTCAGTATGTTTCAGGAGTTCGGCATTCGGGACCTCATCAACGCCGTCGACATTGCGGAGGACGGTTACTTCGTCACTGGCACCGGCACCAGTCAACCACAGGGACTCATCGGCAACGTGGGCACCGGCACGGGTTCTGCATACGCTGTGGAGTCCACAGGGGCGTATCTCTTGCAAGCCGTCCTCGACGTTCAAGGCACGCTTAAGGCGCAGTATTTCCCGGGGGCGTCGTTCTTGATGAGTCGTGCGACGGCTACAGCCATTCGCAAGGCACAACAGCAAAGCAATCTATATGCGCCCGTGTGGACTCGTGAGAACGGACGCGACCGCCTGCACGGCTACCCCGTTGTGTATTCGGGTTCTATGCCAGCACTGCCCACGGCGACCACCAGCGGCGTTACGCCGATTCTGTTTGGCGACTTCGCGACCGGATACATCATCGGGGACCGTGGCGGCTCGGGAACGTTCGTCAAGATCCTGGATCAGCCCCTTGCCACGAGCGGACAGACAATCCTCCTCGGTTACAAGCGTGTAGACGGTCGCGTCCGCCGCTCGGAAGCCATCCAGGGAATCAGCATTTCTCACAGCTAACCCGGTTTGGCGCGGCTTCATTTCACCTAGCTAGCAGGCCCCGCACGTCGCGCCAAGAACTTAGCGCGCGGGGAGAGCTAGACCGGCCTTGAGCGTGCCGGGGTTCGAAAGCGCTGAAGCGAATGGGGCCGTCGTTCGGGAGGGCGGCGGCCCGCATTCAAGCAATCGGATTCGAAACAAGGAAAGTTTTAGGTCGCTAGTGATTGTCATGTTCTCCAGTCGGGGACGTGCGGACTATGCCAAAGGGTTTTCTAACGGAGTTATGCCGTTTGGTCTGACCGAGATGGGCCGCTAAGTGGCATAAGTGTAGTGCAAAAACGCTGTTGGCGGTTACTGACGTCCTTCAGTAATCGACGTGGCGTCTTTGCCCGCAAAAATTTGAAAGGGCGGAAGAATCGTGGGAAGCAAAATAGTCATGTCCTGGACTGACTGGCGCGGCAGGGAAGTAACCCGAGACGTGAACCAGCTTATCGACGTGCGAGACTTTCTCGGCACGCCCGGTTATGCGCTGCTACTCGTCGCGGCCAACCCGCATCTTTCTGGCGGCGACCTCGTACGCTATTTGCTGCACGTCGGCGTTGGCCGTACCCGGAACTGGATTTACAGAAGACTCTGGCTGTTTCGGCAGCCCGGCACCGATAGGGGGGCAACGAATGCGAACGCAGACGGTCGGGACGAACAAGCAATCCGGGTGATGCGCGAATACCCCAGATTGTCCGTCCGCAAAATGGCTGCCAAGCTAAAAGACCATGGGATAACCCGAGGCCGTGAATGGGTCCGGCAACACCGATGCGACTAGGGCAAAGTGACCGTCGCCGTGCCATATAAGAACAACAGAACAACGGTCACACATCCACCCATCCACCCCGTCCACACCCCGTCCGCTCTAAAGCCCTGCGGGACGCGTCCGGTGTGCGGACGAGGGGTCTGGGTTTGGCTTTTTAATAACGGGTCAAACAAATAAAAACGTCGCGGCGGTCATTGCGGCGATTCGTGAGAACGGAAGGAAAAACGATGGACAGCCCGGTAGTTGTGATCGACGTACCGATAACAATGTCTGCGGAGGACGCTGCGAAGATCCTAAGCGAGCCTGTGACACGCGGCTACTACATGCGCGGCATGACTGTCGGTGAGCCTATGCGCGTTGTCTTTGCACCTTACGCCGCTGAGAACAAGTGCGAAGACGAGCTTCGGGCAATGGAATTGGTGGTTGCGCATCGGCGAGAAACGGCAACCCGCATCGTCCAGATGCTGTGCGAGCGGGGCATTTATCGCGGAACGAATTGGGTTAACAAGACGCGAGACGAACTGGTCTGAATGCGTTTGGCGGCGCACCCGTGACGAGCAGCCGTCGTAGTCCTGGACACGCCGCCCGTTGTATGCATAGAGCCTTCGAAGGCTAGTAAATAAGTCCTTTCCTTTGTGTATGGTAGGGGCGGGTCTAAATGTCTGGGGAGGTTACAAAATAGCCCTACGCCAATCTTTTTCCCGTCTAAACTCGGATATTTCCTAAAAACCTTTTTTATGTGGTGAAAGTGCGATGAAAACAAAAGCTTTAGCCTTGGAAACCCGACTTTTGTACGACCGCCGCGAGGCCGCCCGTCAACTCTCCATCTCGGTCCGGTCGCTGGACTACATCATCGCGGCCAAGGGGCTGGAGACACGACGCATCGGGCGCAAGGTCCTCGTGACACGGGCTTCGCTGATGCGGTACGCGGCGGGCAACCACTACGCCATTACGAGCCGTTCTGAAACCGACGCCGACGCCGTAGCCCGGGGGGAGAGGTGTGCGTAGCTCGTGGTTACTTGTGGTTGCGCAACGTGCGCACCATGTTCGTCGCAGTACATTCAATCATCATCTGCGGTGTCAGCCCGGGGGAAAGGGCCTGACTGCTAGCTGCGGGTGGGCGGCTCCAGGCGACGACTCCCCCGGAGCCGTAGTCGCGGGAATCACTTCGACATCACGAGCCTTTCCGATGCCGACGCCGTAGCCTCGGGCGACAGGTGCGCATAGCGGGCGGCCATGGTGATTGTCTTGTGCCCCGCTAGGACTTGAATCTCTTTCGTGCTCACCCCTGCCATTGCTAGCCACGAGCAAAACGTATGCCGGTTATTGTGCCAAGTGTATTCGGTGATTTTTGCCTCATTGAGAGCGGGTTCAAACCACCAGCGACAATCCGACCGGGGACCAGGACGCGGGAACACGGGGTCCCCGGCATCGTGAGACACGGTCGCCCGCTGTTGTTGGAGGGCGTCCAGGGCCACACTGTTTAGGGGGACGTTCCGGGCCGAACCGTTCTTCGTCTTCGTGAGCCGGATTACCTTCCGCTTAAGATCCACTTGACCCCACTCCAGCGAGAATTGCTCGCCCCATCGCATCCCGGTGTACACGCTCACGATGAACGCGGGCACTTGGTCCGGATTATCCCGCCGGACGAGGCCCAACATCTTCGTGTATTCGTCCCGGCTTAGGAACCGCATCCGTGAGTTGCGTTCCGTTCGCACCCGGACAAGACGGGCCGGGTTAGATGTCACTTTTCCGTTTTCCATCCCGAGGCGATAGGCAAGGGAAATAAACGAGCGGTAACGGTTCGCGGTCGCGTTAGTCCCGCAATGCTTCGTCAACCACTGGTCAATCTCTTGCGGCGTGATCGAGTCGGCACGCCGAGAGCCGAACGGCTCACTCAAGATCACATCCCGCGTCACGTAGTCCCGGACGGTCCGCAAGTGGGTCTTGGCGTGTTCTACAGCCATGGCTGAGAGATGCCCAAACGTGACCACGTCACCCGGGACTAGCTCGGGCAGTTTGAGTTTCCGTCTGGAGTCGGCCTTTCGCTTCTGGTAAAGCGCTAGAGCGTCGCTTTTCCGTCCGGCTTTCTCTCTGTGTTGTTTTCCGTTGACGTAATAGTTGACCCACCAGCACCCCGACCCGGCTGGACGTTCAAAGATACCCCGTGTCTTTGCTTTTTTCATCTCTCCCCCTTGGTGCCTGTTTTTCTGACAAGAACTATACGCCAATCAGCCGAAACGTGCACCGGCAGGAACGGAGATGTCCCGGTGCCCGCTGTCAGGAGGAACATGCACCAAAACAGGCACCAGAACAAAAATGGCCACCCGAGAGATTCTCTCAGATGGCTCATAAACTTTTTATTTTGTTGTGTTTATATGGAGCCGACGGTCAGACTTGAACTGACGACCTGCTGATTACGAATCAGCTGCTCTACCAACTGAGCTACGTCGGCGTCTCCTCAAAGATTGTATCGTCGCACCCCTTTTCGGTAAAGTTTAGCCTTACGGCGCCGGCGTCCCCGCGGGATGGGATGGAGGCGCGGAGAGTGGCGAGGAAAAAGCGATCATGATGGCGCAGACACTGCAGCTTGCATTCCGAATCGCCTTTGTGTGGGCCGGCGGATTCCTGTTGGCGGTGGCGGTGCGCGCGCTTTTGCCCGACCAGTCCGGCCTGACATTCACCGGAAAGCAGGCCATTGTTTTCCTGCCGTACGCACGCATCGGCTTCTGGACGTGCTTGCTGGCGGCGCTTACCGTGACCGGGCTGGTGGTGTGGCGGGCCATGTACGCGGACTTCAGCGCGACCACCGTGCGGTAGGTTTCCTGCGCCCAGCTTTTTGTAGTCTGGGGGTGAGAGTTCGACCTATACTGCTCCCCATGCAGGAAGACCCGCAACGATATTGGCGCGACCTTACCGAAAACTATCGACAGATGAGCGACGGCGAATTGCTCGCGCTGGCGGAGAGCCGCAGCGATCTCACCGATGTGGCGCAGCAGGTTTTGCGCGACGAGATGCGAAAGCGCGGGCTGGATGACGCAAAGTCGGCGGATGCGCCAATGCTCACCGGGCATCCTGCAGTCGTGCATTGGGAATCGCCGCGCTATCGCGATATAGCGCGTGAAGCGTCGGACGAAACCGATGTTCCTGGCGAGTTCACGTGGAAAACGCTGCTCTGCGAGTGCGACACGAGCCAGGAGGCCTGGCAGGTTGGCGAGACCTTGAGGCGGGCCGGAATCGAGAGCTGGGTTACGGGATCAAGGTCGACGTGGGATGTCAGTGGTCCGCGGGTGCAGGTGGCGGCCGATCAGCTCGAACAGGCACAGGCTGTCCTCGCCAGTCCGATACCGCAGGAGGTCATCGAGGAATCGCAAATCAAGATGCCGGAATTCGAGCTGCCCGGGTGTCCGACGTGTGGCGCGAGCGATCCATTGCTCGAAAGCGCGGACCCGGTGAACGCATGGTTGTGCGAAACCTGCGGCGCCGAATGGAGTGATCCCGAGGACGCATCGGAGCCGAATAGGCCCACATTGGCGTTGCCGAGCGTCGATCGATGAAAGGCTTGTTTGGCTTTTGTGCTCTCCAACCCTTTCCGCAGAAAAAAGCGGAAAGGATGGGGCACGGAGGTTTGTATTTTTTGCCGACAGTCATTGCGCCTGGCGTTGCGCGGTCCACGGACCATCGGCTCGTCCCGCCACGCGCATGCGCCCGCCGGCCGAAGCGTCGTCTACCCAGCCTTCGAGGAAGACCGGGACCGGGCCCGGCGCGCCGTCGGGAGAATCCTTTGGCCATTCCCCATCGAACGACAAGCGAATGAATCCGTCGCGCCATGTACCGCTGATCGGCCGGTTGTCGCCAAGCGCGCCCGTCCAGGTGCCGCTGAGCTTGTTGCCGTCGCGGGCCAATTTCATTGCGCCGTCAAATCGTCCCGCATCGCTCAAGAAATGGACATCCCATGTGCCGGCGGCATCGGAACCGTTCTTTACGGGAGCGGAGGGCGATGGAGTGACGCGGACGTTGGAGAAATACGACTCCTCGTTGGAGTAGCCCCAGAGCGCGATTCCGCCGTGGAGATTGGAACTCTTCAATCCGTCGACCACGAGGGCCGGCTTTGAAGACCCGTTCAGATAGAGGCGCGCCGCGCGGCCGGCGACTTCGATGCGGAGATGGATCCAGGTTTCAGGCTGAATGTCCGCATAGCTTTCGTAGACGAACGGCCACTCGCGACGAAGGCGGTACCATCCCGAATCCGGTTCGGCGCAATATTGGACGGAATGATTGCGCATGGCCTGGTCGTCAGCGAGAGCGTTCCTCGGGCGGAGGTAAAAGACCTCGTACTCCGATCCGTCCGGCTTGATGCGGAAGGCAATGCCGGTGAATCCCGGCATGCGAACTCCGGGGGGCGTGGTGATCTTCACGGCGAGGTCGGCCTCGATGGTTCCATCCTGAAAATCGGTTCCGGGAAGCACGGCGAATCCGGCGCCGGGGTTGTTGGGCGATTCGACGGAAAGGCGTACTGCTTTCCGGCCCAGGTACTCGGCGGTCTCCGCTTTGACATTGTGGGCGACGAGAGTCGCGGGATCGAGGGGAAGAGGCGAGGGAACAGGCGCAGACCGGCCGGCAGTGGCGAAAGCCAGCAGCGCTGCCAAGGCGGCGAGAGGCACGAGGACGACTGGCTGCGCTATAAGCTTCATGGTCGATCGACCTCCAGAAGAAGTTGGCGTGACAAAGGACGTGTGGCCGGAGCCACCGGGCAGCTCCCGATCGATGCAATGAAGCATCGACGACCTCCGAGCCTCGCACGGACACGTGGCGACGTGAAGAAATATGTGTCGAGAGAGCAATTGCGGGTGACGGAGGAGCGGAGATTGTGCACTTCCCTGGCTGGACAACCGTCGGCAGAGGGCGTCGGAAGGTTCAAACTTGAGGTCGATTCTGCGGATGGTGTGGACATGCCGAGAGGGCCCGAAAAGGAGCCCGTAGAAACGGAAAGAGCCGCCCGGCAACAGGGCAGCTCCTTCCTTAGGGAGAATAGTTCCAACGGAGGCAAGGCCATCAGAACTTTCTGGCTGCATAGTAGGTGCGGGGGGTCGGAGTGTCAAGAATAAATCTGACCGCAAATAAAGGCTTAAAAATCAATAATTTATGCCGGGTTCAATCCTGACTCCCCGGGACGGGTCTTTGACATTTGTTCGCCACGGGCGTCTGGGTTTATTCCGGGTTTATTGGGTATTTCTTCGGATTTGAGGCAGTTTTTCCACAGCCTTTGGGCCGAAAAGCGGCCCGGACAAAGGTCTTCGATCGGTTACCCCGCTGGGACCGGAGAGAACGGGATCCCAGGCGCTACTGCCGCGGGGTTAAGGGCCAACCCCAGCGGCACAGACCCGTCACCAAGATCAGTCGCGAGGAAGGTCAAGGCGGATGAATTCGGCCTCATATACCGAGGAAGCCGGCTTGCCTCGGGCGATGCGATAGAGTGCCCGGCCGCCGCCGAGAAACAGACCGAGAAGAATGGCGGCGGCGGAGCCGATGATCACGATTGTTGCGATGCCCAGAAGCAGACGCCCGGTCTTCGAGACTTCAGACTCCCCGGGTTGGGGAATGGAAACGAAGTCCGATTCGTAATGCACGCTGGCCAGTAGTTTGTGACTTTCGTCGGGGATGGCATCGCCGCTGACGAGGGCCACGACAGGGCCGCTGCGCCGGACCTCGAGGGATGCCAGGTCGGAGTCGGCGAGCGGCTTGGGAAATGCCGGCTGGGCGTGGGCGCCGGATTGAATGTAGGCGCGGATTCTGGATTCCTCGGCGGCTGCCAATTGGGGAGTTGGATAGTCGATCAGGGTAAGGGTCGCAGGGCCCGAGACCAGCGAGTAGTTCGCCGTGATGGCCTCGGCGCCACGATCGAATCCCACCAGTTCCGGGGGGAGCGCGCCGCCCGACCCGGCGTAGGAAGCGGGTCCGACGGCATAGTGCGTCGACTGGCCGTCGAGCGATTTTCTGGGCAGAGTGGCCAGGATCGGCGGGGCCAGCGCTCTTGAGCCAACCACCTCCGGCAACTGGCCGGCGAGTTCGCGCAATTCCGAACCCGACATGGGGCTCACGTGGCTGAAGGTGGCGTCAACCGTGGTGTCGCCGCGCCAGAACAGGACCCGGTTGTGATTGGAAGCCGCGCCGGTGCCGATGTCTTCCTTCGGCCATCCGGAGCCGCGGTAATAGGAATAGGCTCCGTAGGCACCGCTCAGGTCTGCGAAACGCGGAGCCCGCACCGTGATGGTTTCGCTGCCTTTCTTGTAGGTGGCCAGGACGGCGCTCTGAAAGCCGAATTCCTTGAGGGCGGCGGCATTGGCGCTGTCGAACCGGACCGGGTCGGTTACAGTCGTGGGTCCATCAGAGATGTTCCATCCGGCGAAGGAGTCAGGCAGCAGCGACTTCGGGGCGGGAGCAGGCGTGGCGGTCTTCGCGGGCGCGTGCGCGGAGTCAGACTTCGGAGGGGGCTTCAATGTCAGCGTGGTCTGCGCAGCGGAGAGCATGGCCGAACCCGCAAGCACGGCGGAACAGATCATTGTGGGAATCGAACGCATGAACTTCGTATGCTCCAGACTTCTTTACGTATCCTCAGACTACAAGCTTTCCCGTTGGGGCGTTTTTCGCTTGCCCCTGTCTTGTTGGACACTGCCGACCGCAGAAAGGTTCCGAGGGTGGTTATTCGATCCAGCCGGCGCGCTTGAGAATAGACTGAATTGATCCGTCAATGAAAATGAACGAACCAGAGAAGCTGCGGCCAAATATCGAAATCATTCCCGCCTCGCTCGAGCAGAAGGCGATCCTGGCCAATCTGCTTGAACTCTATATCTATGACTTCAGCGAGTTCGTTGATCTGGAAATCGGACCGGACGGGCGGTTTGGCTACAGCGACCTTGATATTTATTGGACTGAACCCGCGCGGCATCCACTCATGGTCTATGTCGACAACAGGCTCGCAGGTTTCGCACTGATTGACGGCTTACCGCGAGGATCGCCCGACGTAGCAGTGTGGGATGTCGCGGAGTTCTTCATCCTGCGTGGGTATCGACGCGCTGGCATCGGCACGGAGGTCGCCCACCAGGTGTGGAGGCGCTTTCCCGGGCCCTGGCAAGTTCGCGTGATGGTTTCGAACGAGCCGGCGTATCGCTTCTGGCATCACGCCATCCAGAGTTTTGCGGGACAAGAGATGGTTGCGACGCGCGTCAAGCAAGGTGGCAGGGACAGGCATCTGTTCTCGTTCGAATCCAGACTGCCTGAGGAACCTGGCACTGGCACTGCCACCTAAGAATCAGGCAGGCTCGGGTGCAGCGCCATGCAGGAATTCCGGAGCCGGCGGGGCAAGTATGTCCCCGAGAACGGGATAACGGCCGCCGTAGAAGATCAGCGCATACTCCCGAATCCCGGTGCTCAGCGGCCCTCCGAGGCAGATGCCGGCCAGAAGCATGAAGACGAGGGCCACCATGCCGAAGAACCCCTCGAGGATTTTGCCGGCAAGCGCGGCTCCGCCGGTCGAATTGGCGAAGGCGGAGTGAACGCCGTATTCAACCGCCCCGAAGGCGCCGGCGAGGATGGCTCCGGGAATGAGGAGCACCATGAACAACGCAACCATCGCAATCATGGGCAGGACTACCCGAAGCAGAATGTAGGCCAGAAACTGGCGATGCTCGGCCTTGAACGAACCCCACACCTCTGCCCAGGCTTCGCCGGCGGTAGCGTTGTCGAGGGCATAATGCGGCATCATTAAATCGCGCAAAACTACGTCGGTCACAAGGCCGACCAGCCCCAGCACAAGGATGATCGGGATCAAGGGCAACACAAGAGACAGCATCATCCCTATATCCGGGTGCCCGCCGTGCCGAGTCTCCTGGAACAGCCGCCAGAATCCGGCCACGAAGGGAAGCGAGAGCAATCCCACCAGCGCCACAAAGCAGAATCCAACTACAACGTTCAGCCAGAAGAAGCGCGACGCGGGCTCTCGATAGAGGTGCC
The DNA here is from genome assembly GCA_963788475.1 of Terriglobales bacterium. Lineage (GTDB taxonomy): Bacteria > Acidobacteriota > Terriglobia > Terriglobales > Acidobacteriaceae > Telmatobacter. Next base: position 516,478 of record CAWBGO010000015.1, on the reverse strand, counting down.
AGCCCGGGCGAATCTCTTTCGTCTTGTGGATCAGGCAATGAAAGAAGGCGAAACGCAGCCGGGTGATCAAATAGAACACGAACAACGACACAACAATCAGGAGAAGCACGCCCGCCACGGAAGCCGCGATCCACAGCACGGGGATCTGGGATGGGGAATGGATCAGGGGGCCCTGTCCTGAGGAGTGGCTACCACCCTTCGAGGAGGATCGGAGACTGGACCAGGAATATTCCGTGATGATCGCGACCAGGCCGAGCTTCAGATAGGTTCCCCAATTGAATGGGCTGAACAGGAACTCCCTGGTGCGTTGAATGGCAAGTGAAACGGAATCTGCGGCAGAGTAAGCGCGCATATATGACCTTTCGCGGGAAACAGCAGCGTAGCACGGGACTACGCACTTTTCATTAGCGAAGTTCCGCGGCCGGATGGCGCATTGCGCTCCACCAGACGTCGAAGGCCGCCAGCGACCGTTCGCACTGCAGCCGGTGGCGCTCCTTCTTGTCGCGAATCTTGCGGCGAACTTCTTCTTCGAGGGGCTCAAGCAGGTCGAAGGTGATGTTGGCGGGCTGGAAGTGCCTGGGATCAGCGTGGGTGATGTAGTTGACCAGGGAGCCCAGGGCGGTCGCGCGCGGGACAGGGACCGGTTGTTCGCCGCGGGCGAGGGTTGCAGCGTAGAGGCCGGCCAGCATCCCTGTGGCAATGGATTCGGTGTAGCCTTCAACGCCGGAGATCTGGCCGGCGAACAGCAGAGTTGGCTGGTCACGCAGCCGAAGGGCCTCGTCGAGTAGAGCGGGCGCGCAGATGTAGGTGTTGCGATGGATTTGGCCGTAGCGGAGGAAGCGCGCATTTTCGAGGCCGGGAATGAGGCGCAGCACGCGGGCCTGCTCGCCGAATTTCAGGTGATTCTGAAACCCCACAAGGTTGTAGCTGTCGGCGCGGAGGTTTTCCTTGCGGAGCTGCACCACCGCCCACGGAGTCTGGCCGGTGCGGGGATCGCGCAGGCCGACAGGCTTCATGGGCCCGAAGCGCAGGGTATCGCGGCCGCGGCGAGCCAGTTCCTCGATGGGCAGGCAGCCTTCGAAATAGTCGAGCTTCTCCCACTCCTTGCTTTCGGCGGGTTCGGCGGCCAGAAGAGCGTCGAGGAAGCGGTCGTATTCGGCGCGGTTCATGGGGCAGTTGATGTAGTCGGCCGTGCCCTTGTCCCAGCGCGCGGCAAAGTAGACGCGGGTCATGTCAATCGATTCGGCATCGACGATGGGGGAGATGGAATCGTAGAAGGCCAGGTGGCCCGATCCAGTGATGCGCTGGACCTCCTGGCTCAACGCGTCGGAGGTCAGCGGGCCGGTGGCGATGATGGTGCACTTCGCGCCGTTCTGGTTTTGGACCAGGGGCGTGCCAAGGCTGGTGACTTCCTCCCGGATGACGCGAATGTTGGGTTCGGCGGCAATGGCGGCGGCGATGCGGCGGGAGAACTCGACGCGATCGACGGCCAGGGCGTGGCCCGCAGGTACCGCTGATTCATCTGCCAGGCGCAACAGCGCGGAGCCTCCGCGACGCATTTCCTGCTTGAGCAGCCAGGGCGCGGTGTTGGGCGACTCGCTTTTGAGCGAGTTGGAGCAGACCAGTTCGCCGAACTCGGTGGTCTGGTGCGCCGGAGTGAGACGGGGTTGGCCATCGATGATGGCGCGCATTTCGTAGAGATCGACCTGGCAGCCAAAGCGCGCCGCAGTCAGGGCAGCCTCGGGACCGGCCAGCCCGCCGCCGATGACGCGGATTCTCACTGAGGACCTTCTTGTGTGGGAAAGGGCGGTGGAGGTTCGTGGTTTCCACCCCTTGCGCCCGATAAAAGGCGCAAGGATGGGGCACCGTCGATTTGCGATTGAGCCAGCTGGTGCAAAGCTTCACCGCTGAGGCGGACGTTGCGCCAGGTGTCGAGGAATTCGGCTCCCATGGCACCGTAAAAGTCGATGGCGGGAGTATTCCAGTCCAGGACTTCCCACTTCATTCGCGCACAGCCTTTCTCGACGGCTATGGCCGCTACGCGCTGCAGCAGAGCCTTGCCGATGCCGAGCCCGCGAAATTCGGGGTGAACGAAGAGGTCTTCGAGATACAGTCCCGGCCGGCCGAGCCAGGTGGAGTAGTCGAAGAAATAGAAAGCGAACCCGGCGGGGCTTCCGTCCTGTTCAGCGAGGAGGCAGGAATAGTAGGGGTTTTCGCCAAAGCCGTCGCGGAGCAGGTCGTTCTCGGTGGCGACCACGGCGTCCGGTTCGCGTTCGTAGGCCGCAAGGGCCCGAATGAAGGCGAGGATAGTGCTCACGTCGTCGCGGGTCGCGGGGCGAATCGTTGTTGCCATAACCCCATTGTAGGCTGTGATCTGGGCCACAACAGGGCCTTGGGTTGGCACAGTAGGCTGGTAGTGTAACGACGATCCCCCGGTGTCTGCCAGGCCGTGCCCGGCGGATCACGAAATGGCTCCGACAGTGCAACTCCGGGCGGCGGCCAATCGTCCCATCCAATGGTATTCGGTGTGTCGAGTGTCAGCGGCTGGATCGTGTGTCGGGCTCGCGCTTGTTTTGAGTAGACGATTGATTTAACCTTCGCTGGTTAGAGCAAGCAGTGTGCGGAGACGTTTCCGGGCCGCACCTGCCAGGCCGCGAACATCATGCCCAACGCCAGGCGGCGAGGCGCGATGGCAATTTGAGAAACGACTTTTCGAGCTCGCGGGCAGCACGTTCCGCAGCTCCAAGGAGAAGAACATGAAACGGACGATTTCACTTTGGCTGGGTTTGCTGGCATTTGCCGCTGTGCCCGTGCTTGCACAAGCGCCACCCGCCGCCGGGGCCACCGGCAAGATCCATGGCCACGTCATCAACCCCACGGGCGCCCCTCAGACCAGCGGTTCGGTCAACCTTTCGACCGACAATGGCCGCACGACCAAGTACACATTCGAGGTGGATGCCCAGGGAGCGTACACGGGCGAAGCTCCTGCCGGCACATATACGCTCATTTTCCGGCAGAAAGACACGCCGCCCGACAAGATGGTCGACTCCGTTGAAAACGTGAAGATCACGGCCGGTGAGGACGTCCAGGTGGATGACGACATGTCGCGCCAGGCCTTTGTCGACAAGCTGCCGGAGGACCAGAAAAAGGCGCTGGAGGACATCCGCAAGCATAACTCCGAGGCCCTCAAAACGAACGAAGTGATCAAGAATCTGAACGCCGACCTGAAGACGGTCACGCAGGACATCAAGGACGCCGACGCGGCGCGGGCGGCCAAACAGAAGGACGTCGAGACAGCCAAGTTTGCGGAGATCGAGACCCTGATGCAGAAGGACACGCAGCTCAGACCCAACGAGCCGATTTTGTGGGCTTACCTGGGCCTGGGACAGGCGGGCCAGAAGAAATATGACGAAGCGGAAGTGTCGTACAAGAAGGCGATTGAACTGGCGTCGGCTGCCAAGACACCCAAGCCCGAGGTCCTGGGAATGGCGAATTCCGGTCTGGGCGAGATTTACGCGCGCTCCGGCAAGGTTCCCGAAGCCAACGCGGCGTACGCGGAGGCTGCCAAGGCCGATCCCGCCAAGGCCGCTTTCTATCTTCGCAACGAGGCGGTGATCTTCTTCCAGGCCAACAATGCGCAGGCGCAGATCGCGGCAGCCCAGGAAGCTCTGAAGTCCGACCCCAATCAGCCGGTGCTGTACTACATCATCGGCCAGGGGCTGGTGCAGAGCGCCACAGTCGATCCCAAGACGAACAAGATTATCCTGCCTCCGGGTTGTGCCGAGGCTTATCAGAAATACCTGGAGCTGGCGCCGACCGGGCCTTACGCCGCTGATGCGCAAGGCATTCTTTCCCAGGCGGGACAAAAGGTCAATTCCAGCTACAAGGCGGGAAAGAGCAAGTAAAAACACTGCACACGTGGGTCTACGCGGGCGCCCGGGTCATCGGGCGCCCGTTGGTTTTTGGGCGGGTCCTGAACGGACTGGACTGTCGGGGACGATGCGCAAACCGTCACCCCGGGGCGAATCGACGGTTCGATTCGGATCACACATTTACGAGGCTAGTCTCGGGTGATTACTTCTCTTCCAGAGTGAGGGAATAGATGTCGTCGCTTCCGATATCGCGAAGCACCAGCGGGGCGTCTGTGGGATCCAGACTCATCGAAAAGGTGACGAAACCGGTCAAGTGCGTCTCCCGCAAGTCGGCGACTCGCTCCAGTCTTCCGCCCGTGACGGGAATCCTGAATACACCCTGGTCGTGCCCCGATTGCAGGAAGTAGATGTACCGGCCATCCCGCGAAAAGTTGGGAAATTGCACGTCGCCATTTGCGGTCAGCGTTGTCCATCGCTGTGTGTTCAGGTCTAAGACCTGCAAGTTGGAGGCGGTCCTGTCCAATCCGGCGATATACCGTCCATCGGGAGACCAGCGCGGGGAGAAAACGCCAGTCGATCCGGGGATCGTTTCGATTCGCCGGGCGGATCATGTCCAAGAATGCACAGTTTGAGCTCTTTCGTCGGAACCCTCTCCCAGCTATACACAACCCTTGTTCCATCGGGAGACCAGTTGGGATCGCTGTTGCCGGCAGCCTCTTCGGGTAACAGCCTTCGCGCGCTGCCCCCTTCTGCAGGAATGACATAGATCTGCAGAGTCTTTCCGCGGAAATCGGTGAAAAGAATCTGCTTCGAGTCAGGCGACCAGCGTGGATTGACTACAAGCATAGGCGGTTGTGAAAGCTGCACGCGGTTGGTTCCATCCTGGTTGGCCTTCCATAGAACGCCTTCGGGGAACGAGACATAGGCCACGGACTTTCCATCGCTGGAATAGGACACGAATTCGGCGGAGATCCCGCCGAGGAAGGGTTGTAAACCACGGGTCCTGGGGTCAATTCGTGACAACTCGCCGCGCGGAGTCCGGCCATTCGCGAAGATCTTCTTTCCATCCCGGCTTGAAAGCGGCCCGCCCCAGACGATGGGCCCGGTTGTCAACGGAACAGGAGGGGACGGTGGCTGCCGGAACAGCCCGCGCCGCTCATCGAGAGCCCAGATCTGGCTGTCGGTCGATCTGCTTTGCAGACTGAAAACATAGAACTGCCCATCAGGCGTCCAGCCGCCGCAACATTGAACACCCTGTTCATGCCAGCCGGAAAGCAGCGGATGCAGTCCCGAACCGTCCGACCCGATCTCCCACAGCCGACCGCCCCGGCTGAACCGGATGACCCTTCCGTCTGGCGACCACTTGAACGAAGCGGGAAATGGGGATACGGGGACAGGGCCGACCGTCGCCAATTTGCGAAGCCCAGTTCCATCGTTCCGGACCACGAAAACCTCGCCCTTATCTGTGGAATAAACCACGGACGCCCCATCTGGCGAGAATGCGCCCTCAAGATTCCCCACCCGCCTGGGCGATCCGCCAAGGAGGGGCACTACCCAGAGAGAACGGTCGTCGGGATAGACCCGGACCAGGGCATTGGAACCGTCAGGAGACAGATCCACCATGTAACTGTCGGCTCCCGGCACGGTCATTGGAAGAGGAACAATTTCGCCGCCGTTGACTCCAACCTGGGCAATGGAAGCTGGCGATAGATAGGAGAAATACAGCCTTGTTCCGTCCGTCCCGCCCAGGCCTTTGCTGCGGCCATCGTGGGTGATCTTTGTGAATTCCGTGACGTGGGGCGGAGGAAGCGGACGGCTCAGATACAAAATTCCACCCAAAAACAAACCGGCCGCCGCAGCACAGGCAGCCAACACCCACTTCCACCGGATTCGGCCAGCTCGTCCGGCTGCATTGCCCGCAACCGGCACCGTCGCAAACCTGGCCTCCCGATCAGCGGCAGGATCAGGGGCCGCCGCAGAAACACCCGGGGCACCCTCCGCAGCCTCCACCGGGCTGCTGAACCGGTAAGCAGACGCCGGAACAGTCTCGATGAACCGCGGCTCGGGTGGCTCGTCGAGTACCCGAGTCAAGCCCTCCTCGATCGGAACGGGAGCGGCAGTGGGCGCCGCGACTCCCGGCGGGGATGCCTCCTGCTCGCGCGATACCGGCACGATGAGGCGGTACCCTCTTCGGGCGAGAGTCTCAATATATTGGGGGCTTTTCGGCGATTCCTGCAGTACATCCCGCAGCCGCTTCACAGCCGCATTGATGCTGTGGTCGAACTCGACCACCGTATTATCGGGCCACAGCTTCTGACGGATCTCTTCCCGGGACACGACTTCACCCGGGCGCTCCAGCAATTCGACGAGTATTTGAAAGGGCTGTTCCTGGAGGCGGATTCTGTGGCCGTTCTTACGCAGTTCAGCGGCTCGAAGATCGAGTTCAAACGCGCCAAAACGAATCATGGAAGGCGGAGAAATGCCGCGGCCATTTGGCGCTTTCTGTTCCATGTGCACAGGCCGCTTCCATGTGGCCAGGGTGAAAGTTTAGCACGTCTTTCTCACAAATAGCCCTAAAGTACACCGTATCAATCACATACCTCGTGACTTATTTGTCACCTGCATATCATAGCGGTTGCATCGACACATCCGTCGCGGCAACTTAAGGTCGCTGCTACGGTGTGCCAGCCGGGTGGAAAGATCAGCGGCGGCCGATCCATGCGTTGGGGCGTCATGGACGCGCTTCCTGCACAACCGCAGACTCACGAATACACAACGATTTTTGGAACCGTTCGCCGCATACCTCCCTGGTGTGGGGCTTCAAAGTTCGGAAGGATCAACAGCCATGGAGGTCAAAACGCGATGAAAACCAGAATTACGATCCTGGTGCTTGCAGCCGCATTCTCGAGTTTACAGGCCCAGCGAAGCAGTGATGACTTGAGCGAAAAGAACAGCCGCCTGTTCACAACTGAAACGTTTGGCGGGAACGGCCGGACCTGCCAGACCTGCCATAGCTCAAACACCGGAACCGTTTCGCCCCAAGACGCCCAGAGGCGGTATCGGCGGAACCCATCCGATCCACTATTTCTGTTCGACGGAAGCGACGATGGGCAGGGTCACGGCGTCGACCGTATGCTGACCGATGCAACGATCCTGGTCCAAATCCCCTTGCCGGCGAATGTCAGCGTGGGGAATGATCCCAGGACCAGGTCCGTGGTTCTTCGGCGAGGCACACCGACCACGCTGAACACCCCCGCGCTTGACCCGGTTCTGATGCTGGATGGAAGGGACTCGAATCTTCCCACGCAGGCACTCCATGCGATACAGGCGCATGACCAAGCGACCAAGACACCCACACAAGCAGACCTGCTTGGCATCTCCCAATTTGAACTGACCGCGCCATTCTTCAGTTCGTTCAGGCTGCTGGCTTACGCACGAGGAGGCCCGCCCCCGGCGCTGCCGGCGGGAACTACGGCTTCTGAGAAACGAGGCCGGCTCTTCTTTGTCGATGCGCCATTTGTTCCAGGAGCGAAGGCGGGCTCTTGCGCCTTCTGCCATAGCGGTCCGATGCTCAATCAGACCAATTCATTTTTCGTTGCGGCCACCTTCGGACTGGTCCCGGCAGGGACACGTTTTCAGAGCGTCGGCGTCTCGGAGTTCAACGAGGCTGGGAATCCCGTCCAGCAGTTCAATTGGACGAACCCCGACGGGACTCAGACTGTTGTGTGGAGCCCAGACCCGGGTCGCGCGCTCATCACCGGCAGAATCGACCAACCAGGACCTCTATCGGACTTGAACTCATTCAAGATACCGATATTGTGGGGCGTCAAAAACACTGCACCCTATTTCCACGACAATTCCGCCAAAACGCTGGCGGATGTGGTTGCCCATTACGCGCGCTTTTTTCTGACGCTTCCAAACCCAGTCATATTCACGCCGCAGGATCAAGCGGACATAGTCGCCTACCTGAAGCTCCTGAATTGACAAAATGGTTCCTGGAACGTTCCTGACTGCCGGCTGAGGCTGGTACGGAGCCTTCTCAATGTCAAGAGAAACGCAGAAGGGCCGGCGCATCGCGCCGGCCCTTCGTCATCACGTCCTACTGAACCACGCCATTCTATTGGCGCTGGGTTACTTCGATCCGGCCGGTCCCGCAGGTGCCGGAGAGCCCGCCTTCTGAATCGACACCAACTCCACCTCAAAGATCAGGGTCTGGTTGGGCCCGATATCAGGAGGTCCCTGCGCCCCGTACGCCAGGTTCGCGGGAACAACCAGCTGCCATTTCGAACCTACCGGCATCAGCTGCAGCGCTTCCGTCCAGCCCGCAATCACGCCCTTCACCGGGAAGGTTGCCGGCCCGCCATGCTTTTCCGACGCATCGAACTCCGTCCCATTGATCAGCGTGCCCTTGTAGTTGCAAACCACCGTGTCTTCCGGCGCCGGCTTCTCGCCCGTGCCCTGTTTCAGGATCTTGTACTGCAGTCCGCTGGGCAGCGTCACCACGCCTTCCTTGGTCTTGTTATCGGCCAGGAACTTGTCGCCTTCCTTCTGCGCCTGCTCAGACTTCTCCGCCTGCATCGCCGCCTGTTTCTTGCGGATATCCGCGGCCGCGGCCGTCAGCACGGTCTTCATGTCCTCGTCGCTCATGGCGGTCTTGCCGGTGTTGAAGGCCTCTGCGAACGCTTTGGCAAACACGGCAGGGTCCACATCGACCCCCTGCTTGCGGAAGTTCTCGCCGAAGTTCATGCCCAGCGCATAGCTGAGCTTGTCTTTGTCCGTCTTGAGCTCGGGAGCAGCAGCATCCTGAGCCAAGGCCGGGATCGCCGTCAAAATCGCCATCGCTGTGGCCAACATCCATTTACCGTGGGACATCATTTCATCCTTTTCAGCTGGGGTTAGGTGGTCCGCTTCTGCATCATCGCAGGAGTGTCTGAACCAAGTTTGCCAAAACGCAAACTTCGGAACGGGGCTAAGAAGATTTTAGCAATAGACGCGCCTGTTCCTAACCCCACCCGTTGTAGACGCCCTACAACGTTTGATGGTGATTGCCGGTTTTGGCAACCGGCTTACAGCTTCTGGGTGCGCTGCACGGTGCGTACGCCGGCGACGCGGCGCAGGCCGAGAACCATCTTGTTCAGGTGGCGCAGGTCTTCGGCCTCGACGACGAATTCCACCATCGCTTCTCCATCGGGGGACTGCTTTGTATCCACGCCGCGGATGTTGGTGTTGTCGTCGGAGATCACGGCGGTCAGCTCCTTGAGCATGCCGGCGCGGTCGTCGCAGAAAACGGTGATCTTGACTGGATAGCGCTGGGGGCGGCCGGCAATCTGGTCGCCTACCCGCGACCACTCGACCGCGATGCGGCGATCGCTCTCGTAAAGCAGGTTCTGAATGTTGGGACAACTGCGGGCATGGACCGCAACGCCCTTGCCGCGGGTCACATAACCGACGATCTCTTCGCCGCGGATGGGATTGCAACATCGGGCGCGATAGACCAGCAGGTCGTTCTGGCCCTCCACCTGCAGCGAGTCAGAGCCGGTGAGGTGCAGCTTGCGCACCGCGTCGGACATGGCGCTTTCAACCGTGCCCGGCCCCTTCGTTTCGGCCGTCGGATCGGCCTCGGCGGCATTGGCGTATCCGGGAGCCAGCTTGTTGAGGACCTGGTGGGCGGAATGCTTGCCCTGTCCCAGCGTGGCCAGCAGATCGGCCGCGGTGGCCACGCCGTATTCATTGGCGATGCGCCCCAGGTCCTGGTCGCCGATCTGGCCCATCGGCACCTTGAACTTGCGCGCCTCGCGCTCCAGCAGCTTGCGGCCGATTTCGACGGCGCGGCGGCGCGTGTCTTCATTGAGCCAGTGCTTGATCTTGTTGCGGGCGCGCGGACTCTTGACGAAGGTGAGCCAGTCGCGGCTGGGCTTGTGGTCCTTCTGGGTGACGATTTCAACGATGTCGCCGGTGCGCAGCTTGGTGCGCAGCGGAACCATGCGGCTGTTGACCTTGGCGCCGACGCAGGTGTGGCCCACCTCGGTGTGGATGGTGTAGGCAAAATCAACCGGGGTGCCGTCGGCCGGAACCACCACAACCTTTCCCTTGGGCGTGAAGGTGTAGACCTCGTCGGGATAGAGGTCCATCTTCAGGCTGGAGAGGAATTCGTTGGGGTCGGTCATCTCCTTCTGCCACTCGACGAGCTGGCGGATCCAGTTGAGGCGTTCCTCGTCGCGGGCGGTAACGGAGCCGTCCTTGGTCTTGTATTTCCAGTGCGCCGCGATCCCCTCTTCGGCGATGCGATGCATCTCCTCGGTACGGATCTGGACTTCGAACTGGTGTCCGCCGTCGCCCATCACCGTGGTGTGCAGGGACTGGTAGCGGTTGGCGCGGGGAATGGCGATGAAATCCTTGATGCGGCCGGGGACCGGACGCCACAGAGCGTGAATGAGGCCGAACGCGGCATAACAGGCGCTCACATCCTGGGTGATCACGCGAATGGCAAGGAAATCGTAGACCTGGTCGAAGCTCACCTTGGCGCGCTGAATCTTCTGATAAGATCGAATAGAGGCGCTTGATGCGCCACTCGACGCGCGCCTCGACGTTGTTTTCGCGGAGCTGCTCGACAAGAGTGTCTTCGACCACGCGCAGAAACTGTTCGCCCTCGATGCGGCGCGCTTCCACCGCGGCGGTCATCTGCTCGAAGCTCACCGGGTCGGTATAGCGAAAAGCCAGGTCTTCGAGCTCGCCCCGCACCTTGCCCATGCCCAGGCGATGGGCGAGGGGCGCGTAGATATCCATGGTCTCGCGGGCGATGGCCTCCTGGCGCTCCGGTTTCAGATGCTCGAGGGTGCGCATGTTGTGCAGGCGGTCGGCCAGCTTGATGAGGACGACGCGCACGTCGGTCACCATGGCCAGCAGCATCTTGCGCACGTTCTCGGCCTGGCGGTCTTCGCGGTTGGCGAACTGGATCTTGTCGATCTTGGTGACGCCTTCGACGATGTGCGCCACCTGGTCGCCGAATCCGGCGTTGATTTCCTCGCTGGTTGCGGGCGTGTCTTCGACCGAATCGTGGAGCAGGCCGGCGGCGATGGCCGTGGCGTCGAGCTTCATCTCGGCCAGGACTTCCGCCACTTCGAGGGGGTGAATGATGTAGGGCTCGCCGGAGGCGCGCATCTGGCCGGCATGGTGCTGGACGCAGAACTCCCAGGCCTTGCGAATGAGGGAGATGTCTTCGCTGGGGCGGTTGGCCTGGACCTGGCGCAGGAGGGCTTCAAACCGCTGATCGATGATTTCCTGGGTAACGATCGGCTTGGCGGGAGGAGGAGAAACCGGGGTCAAATCGTGGCCGGACGGCTCCTGTTCGTGCACCGCAACCGCACCCTGAACCGCCCTTACAGAATCGTCGGATTCATGAGCCGTCGGGGGATGATCGACCGTCGCCATGCTTTATTATAGGCCGCTTCTGTTCGATTGACATCAAATGGAGGCAATCTGCCGGGGTCAGTGATTCGCCAGGGCGATTCGCGCGTTGTGAACGAGCATGACTCCAAGCCTGCTCCAAGGGAAGCCTAAGGGTACCCGAAGCGGTCCCCAAAAGCCGTGGACCTGCTCGCGGCGCCTCGCGCGTTACTTCCGGTTTGGCGGTAATGACTTTCTCACAGTTTCACAGTTTCACAGTTTCACAGTACCGGGGGGGGAGGGGTCCCTGTTCCTGGTGTCAAGTGTTTCGAAAGGGTACTTTACCCTGCTTTCCGGTACCGGAAAGGTCATGTACGGAAACTCCAGACGGGCGAAGGTTACGGGCGTGGGCCAAGAGTCTCCGCCTTCACACGCTCGTCAGTTTCCATTCTGAGCCAGCCAGGGGAAATGTTCTGCAAATGTGAGTTACTTCCGGATTTGGCGGTGTTAGGACCGTAACGGAGCAGAGCGGAGAATGTTGTTCAGAGTCTGCCTGGCGCGTACACGACGTTGTTTTCTACTTTTTTCTGGCTGCTATCTTGGGAGCGAAGTATCCCTTTCGGGCCAGAACCTCTACACCGGATTGGTCCACCTTCACCTGCAATCGGTGATAGGTGCCATTCGCCTTCACGTCTTTGAGGGAGATTTCGAGCAGGTACAAGTTCTCAGGAGCAGCCGTTAAGGCCTCCATTCCGCCTTGGAGATCATTGCTGTTATGGAAGAATCTACCGCCGGTCCCCTCCGCGAGTTCGGACATCACGTTCTCACTTGCCTGCATCGCAGCGAGGTGGTCCTGCACAAACTCTCCGGAATTGAGGTCCATCGTTGAAGTAATACCGCCCTGGCCCGCGTCCACGTTGCCTGCATAGAGTCCGCGTGCATCGAGAGTATTCACGATCACATTGGATGCCCCAGCGATGTTCATAATCGTCGACTTGAATGCCATCGTCTCCGGCGACAGAGTGAGAAAACCGGAAGACACCAGGATCAAAACACGTTGGCCGGGCAGCTTCGACATGGCGCGCACCACGCTGCCCACGGAAAGGAGTGACTCTCGTGCATCCTCTTCACCCATCGCAAGCGCATGCGTTGCGGCGGCCATCGCTGCGCGTTGAAATGGATTAGTCGGGTTGCTCAAGCCGTCATATATATCGGTCGAAGGCAGAATAACGACTTGGGAAAATGTACATTGCCTGGCTTTCTGGACTGCGATCTGAAACTCAATCGGATCGCGCTTGTTGACGATCTTATTGGCAGCATAGTAGTCGACGTCCGGACAATCCTCTTTCCCGTGCTGCGAGGCTTGGTGCACAGTCAATTTCATAACAGCCGATTGGAGCGCAGCACGATCGTGCGTCAAGCCGGAGTTGGTACCGGTGAAAGACAGCACCGCTGCGTCGTCCGTTTCCGGCAGAGGCTTCTCCAACAAGTGAGTGGCGGCCTTCTGCACGAGCGCAAGGTCTGAACTCGTCAAGTGACGATCATCGAAGAGAAAAATGATGTGCCTCGTTCGCGCCACCGCGGATTCGTTGGTTCTCGCGGCGATATCTTTTGCGTTCGTGGCTGTCGAGGAATTGTGTCCGACCTCGGGATTCCCTTTGTCCTCATTCGGAGCGCTTTTGGCAACCGTGAATCCGATGATCTTCCGGGGTTTTCCCTCATCCTCTACCGTAAAGTTCTGCCCGCCAAGCCCCGCGATGGATTGTCCCCTCTTATCCAGAACTACAACAGGAACGAGCAGGGAATTTACTGCGATCTTAAAGGTAGACTCATTCTCGTTTGGAGCCACCGCTAATGATTGAGGGGTGTTCAATGCAATGCTCGCCGGTGCTGGTGGAGCATTCGACGACGATGCTGAGACCGGCGATGTTTCGCTTTCGCGAACACTCGTCGTTCGAGCCTCATCGGTTGCAGAAGGCTCAACGGTTGAAGAAGGTTCAGCGGCTGAAGGCAGGACCGGCATTGATGCGGCCGGGGCGGTCTGTGGCTGATCGGGAGCAGGCGTTCTATCCTCTGCCTGTTGCGTTGGCCCGACCGAATCAGTGGGCTGAGCGGCTTGTTTCGCATTCGCTGGCCCTTGCTCCTGCGGTGCAGGGGCAGTGTCCGGCAAAGAAGTGTTTGCTGCTTCCCCCAGGATCCGCGAACTTGAAGCAAAGCGGTGATAGTCCGTGAACAGAGTCTCGTTAAGCCAGGCCGTCGCAGAGTTGCCCGTGACCGACTGCGCAGTGGCGAGTGATTCAGAGAGCGCCAGGCTTCGTACCGGGCAAACAAACCGACTCCCGGCGATGTCAATCAGGCCATATTCAACCAGGATGGCAGCTCGGCGAAACGGGAGGCCCTTGTTCATGTCGGCTTCCATCGTGATGCGATAAATAGTGCCGTCCGCAGGATTGAGCCAGATTGAGCCATGGTATCCGGGTCTTGTCCGGACAACTTCTATGTTGCTGGAACTGACATTCGGACGAACGCTGATACCGGCGACCCCATTGACTGTGGGCCCCTTGATGCCTTCAAGGGATGCCTCGCGCTGAAACGAGCTGATGAGTTCAAAGTGCGATGCAGACGCCGGCACCGAGTATCGAAACACCGCGAGCATTTCTCCGGATGAGCGTTCCCAGTGACTCCAGCTGATCCCGCTTATTGCCGCGTCAGTAAGAATCATGCCGAGAGTGGTTCCGAATTCGCCTCCCGAGAGGAGACCGATTTTCGACTGCCATACTGCGGAACCCTGTGCCGGAGGTTGATCGTCTCTTTCACGGGTCACGGAGATTTCTGCGCTCGACTTCCCGACTGGATGAAATCCAGCGCGAGTCGGCCATTCTCCCTGCCTGATTGCTTGAGGCGTGTCGTCGTAAAGGTTGATGGTACGCGTGGCAAGGAAGTTTGGCAGCCTTCGCAGCGTCTGAGACACATAATCCTGCGCGGCACGAAGCATGCGGGCCTGCGCCTCACCTTCGGGAGCAGGATTAGACACGGACTCGTCCCCAGGCAAGTCCAGAAACTCCGATTGATCAGCGAGAACCCGAAACGCCTGAGACGCCAGAGGGCCTGCGGGGAACTTTGCGTCGAGTCGGGCGAACGTCGTTTGCGAGATCCGCTCCGTAAGCACGACGCCTGCGATCTGCCTTGCAATCTCGGAGTCCTGCTTGTGGGCCGCAACATCGGCTGTCAAGAGCTGCTCCAGCTGCGCGATACTCACGCGCTTTGCTGCCCATGACGGAATCGCGGCCAATATCAGGCAGCTGAGAAGCCATATACGACGCATGACATGGCCCGCTTTCTGTGCGAGACCTTGCGAAGAGGCACACCAAAAATATACCTTTTCGAAAATCGTTTGAGCGACGTCGACCGGAATAGACGGCCTTTCCAAGTGAATGCCCTCTGGCTCCTGGGCTACTGCGTTCAGGATGACGGCGTTTTTGGATGGCGAAGGTGGTGCGTCACGCCGAAACTCCCGGGTGGACAATCCGGACCTTGCCACGTGTTTCCCGGGTAGAAGCCCTAACAATCCACTTGAGCCAGATCGTTCCTGCTATCCCCGCCTCGGAGCGCATGAAACGCTATGGAGGTTTCATCGAACAGCGTGGGCGCCAGATGACCTGGTAACTCCGAAGCAGACTTCACGCTCCGCCCGATTTTTCCGCAGACCTTTTGCTGCTTTTATTCCTTTCCTCCGGCTCGCCACAAATGTTCTTGACACCCTTGAACCGTCTCGCCACAATCTTCTCCTCGCTGCTGCACGTTGTTGCGGCGTTTTCCCCTTTCCAGCACTTCGGAATGACTACCCGGTCGCCAACTCCAACCGTGAGGAATTTCATGCATAAACCTGGCTGTGCAGTTCTGAAGAGTCTCATCGCCGTGGGCGGCTTAGCGCTGGCCTCGCTGCCGGTTTCCGCCCAACGCATCTCCGCCGATGCGGTTAGGAACGGCCACTTCCCTCAAGCGCTCCGCGGCCACCTCGACCGCTCCCCAGACAAGTCGATCCATCACCTGTCGTCCATTGGCAAACAGGTCGGTCCCAGCGCCGCTGTTGCGGCTGCAAGACCCGGCGGCCTCCCTCGTCCCATCGTCTCTCCCTTTTTCTACCCGAGCTCGCGCAGCCGCTCAGTCAACTATGGCTTCCTGGTCGGTCCTAATCCCTTCGGCGACGAGGAGCGAACCAAAGCCTCGGTGAAAACCTTCGTCGTTCCGCTCGTCATCAAGGTTCACCAGGTCGCAACCGAGTTTTCCACCGATGCGAACGGCTACCTCACGCTTTCCGGAATCAAGGACCAGGACGCCACCTATGACCCCACCCGGGCCTCGCACGCCTGCCTCGGTAACAAAAATAATGTCCCCTTCAAGCTCGCCGTGGAGTCGCCGGTTTTTCAAAATAACCACTGGGCCTGGGGCGGCACCGATCTCGGCGAAACCCAATACATCGAAGCGTTCCAGCGCGCCAACTTCTGGAAAGCCTCCGGGGAGGACCACGGAGATTACCGCCTTCACCTCGACACCCAGGTGCTTCCGCCGCTCGTCATCGACTTTCCCAAAGGCACCGGCATCGGGCTCCCGCAGTCGAGCACGTTCCTCAACTACTCCACCTGCGCGCCCACGGTCCTGGTTGATTTCAGCCTCTTCGACGAGTACCTCGACTACATTGCGATCCCGCAGATGGCAGCCTATGGCGTCAACTCGGGCAACTTCCCCATGTTCATCGGCGGAAACGTCCTCTGGGGCGCGGTTATCGGCCAGCTACCCTACTTCGAGGCCGAGGCCGCCGGCTATCACAGCACCAGCAGTGTCGACCCGGCGCAGACCTACGGGGTTACCCAGTTCGGCGACGACAACTGGTTCACCTGGCCTGACGCTGTGCCTCTCTCGCACGAAGTCGGCGAGTGGATGAACGACCCCACAGGCGGCAATTCGGTCCAAGCCTACAACGTCTACGCCGTCAACGATCCGACCGGCCCCCCTGCCTGCCAGGGCAACTACGAGGTCGGCGACATCCTGTCCGGCGTCTTCATGCCCCCGGTCACGGGCAAAAACGGCTACACCTACACGCTGCAGGAGCTGGCCTTCTTCTCCTACTTCTACGGCGGCCCATCCATCGCGGCCAACGGCTGGTACTCCAACAACAACACCCTGACCTCCGACGCCGGCCCTGCCTGTAGCCCGTTCTAGCCCGCCACCATCCCCTTCCACAAATCGGGACGCGCTGCGCAGGCGTCCCGGCCATCTGCACACGCCGGAACTGCGCGTCCGGATGGGAGAAGTTAGAGCTTCATCCCTAACTTAAGAATTGAATGAATCGACGGCCGCCTACAAGCAAATCTAAGGCGGAAACCTCTTATATTTCATTGTTTTAAGGCCGTTTACAGTGTGCCAGCCATCACAGCCCGGGGCACCCTCGATCGGGAGTAGAGTCTCGTTCGGACGAAAGTTCAGAACCGAGGGATTTATGTTGAAACGCCTTTTATTTCTCGCCATAGCCGCCTGTTTTGCGCTGGCCGTCGGCTTTGCGGATCAATCGAACGGGAAAGTGATTATTGAAGTCAATAAAACCAATCCGACCGACGGAAAGCAGATGTTTACCAGCTATTGCGCTCCGTGCCACGGCGTGAACGGCCGCGGGCATGGACCCGCCGCCAGCGCGCTGAAGCTGCCGCCGACGGACTTGACCGTGTTGGCAAAGGACAATCATGGCAAGTACCCTGATACACACGTCGTTTCGGTAATGCGGTTCGGCACCGGCGTGACCGCGCACGGCTCGGCCGATATGCCGGTTTGGGGACAGATCTTTGGGAAAATGAGCAAGACCAATCCCCAGGAGACGGATCTCAGGACCACCAACCTGAGCCGTTACCTTGAAACCTTGCAGGTGAAGTAGGGACTTCGCGGCCGCAGCTCCCGGCGCGTTGACCTACGTGAAGGAGCTATGACCAAGCCGCGCAATCCTCGATCCACCGTGAACCAGAAGGCGCCCAGGGCCGACAAGTCCGAGGCGCCTTTTGAATCGAAATCCCACCCCCGCCGCCGGCTGAACGTTCAAAACGCCGCGGCTCCAAAGGGAATCCCGACCCGACCGCAACCGGGGCCAACCGTTTGGTGCCGGCGCACGCATTAACCGGCGCGCCGCGGACCGTCTGCGAAGCGGCCATCTCTGGGTCTACGCATCCGACATCGAAGCGATCGATCTGGAAGACGGAACTGCTCCGGCGCTGCTCCCGGTTGCGGACAGCCGCGGGCTCCTGCTGGGCACGGCCCTCTACAGCCCGGTGTCGCAGATTTCCTTGCGGATGGTTTCGCGGGAAGCGGTGAGCGAGGAGGAGTGGCTGGGACTGCTGGCTTCGCGGCTACGGGCCTCGATCGGGCGGCGCCGGCCGCTTCTGAGCGAGGAAACCAATGCCTGCCGACTGGTCTTCAGCGAAGCCGACGAGTTGCCGGGGTTGGTGGTGGACAAGTACGGCGACCTGGTGATTCTGCAATTGCTTGCCAAGGGCCTGGATTCGACGGAGGTACGGAATACCTGCGTCGCGGTGCTGCGCGATGAACTGGCGCCGGCAGCCATACTGGAGCGGCCGGATCCCCGGGTGCGGGAGCTGGAAGGATTGTCCGCGCCGAACCTCGCGCCGCTCTGGTCTCGGGAGGGCGAGGAGCCGGTCGCCCGTACGCGGTTTCGACTTAACGGGCTGGAGTTTCTGTACGACGTCAATTCCGGACAGAAAACGGGCGCCTTTCTCGACCAGCGAGCCAACTACGCCGCGGCAACGGAATGGGCGCGGCGCCTGAGTGCATCAAGCCGGGCGGAAGGGGGACGTGCGCTGGACGTGTGCTGCTACCAGGGCGGATTCGCGCTGCACCTGGCCCGGGTATGCGCCCGGGTAACGGGGATTGACACTTCGCGCACATCGCTGGAGGTGGCGGAGGAGAACCTCCTGGCCAACCGGGACCGGCTGAGCGCCGCGGTGGACTGGGTGGAAGGAGACGCGTTTCAGATTCTGCGCGACTGGTCGGGCGCGGGAGAACAGTTCGACGCGATCGTGCTTGATCCTCCAGCCTTCGCCAAGTCAAGGCGAGCGGTCGAGGGAGCCCTGCGGGGATACAAAGAGCTGAATTTGCGGGGACTGAAGATGACACGACCGGGCGGCCTGCTGGTGACCTGCTCCTGCAGCCACCACGTGGGCTGGGCCGACCTGGAAGCAGCAGTGGCTTCGGCCGCCGCTGATGCGCATCGCCGGGTGCGGCTCCTGGAACGGCGCGGGGCGGCGCCCGATCATCCGGTGGTGCTGAATCTGCCCGAAACCGAATACCTGAAGTGCCTGGTGCTTGAGGTGGAGTGAGCGAGTCGGGCGAACTACGGCGTTGGCGGGTTAGCGGCTTCAGGAGGGCTTACCGCCGATACGCATCCGGCGACCAGAGGACCAGAAGCGAAACCATGGCCTGGACCTCGCCGACGGGGGCGGTGCCAGGACAGGAGCGGACTCTCGCAGTTGAGCCAGTGTTTGCTTAACCTGTGTTCGGAGGCTTTCGACCTCTAACGTGCAGGAGCGCAGATAGGCGGAGACCGTAAGACCTGCCTCGGCGGCGCGGCGGTGTATTTGCGCGCACTCCGGCTCGCTCAGGCGAATGGTGATACTGGCGCGCTTCAGGCTGCGATCGGGGGAAGCGGACGTGCCTCTGTCGGGTCGGGATGGGACCGATTCGGAGCCTGGAGCCGGCGGCCCCTGATCTGAGGACGGGACCTGATACCGTCCATGTGTCTTCAGAGCCTGTTCGTAGCTGAAGGTGGCGACATCATCGGCGAGCAGTTCGTCGTTCCACTCCGGGCGGTCCGGGCTGGCAGGCTGGGCCGGGTTGGCAAGCGAGGCAAGGAAGCCCGCAAAGCTGGGATCGGGAGCGGAAGATTCGGCGGCCTGCTGCATGCCTAGAAGCTTATTCCGGGCAAGCGGCAGACTTGAGGCAATTTGGGCGGTTCCTGGTGTTAGAGGTTTCGTTTCGGAACTGCAAACCGGCTGAATCAAAATGGGACGCGCTCGCGGGGGCAAGGGGAGCGCTCTTATCCATGGCACGGCTGAGGGGGGCGTGCTATCCCAGGTCTCAGGATCGAGACCTTGGGCACCCGGCGGTCGGTTAACGGCGGATAGTCTAGGTTTACTTTTTCACGTCCCCGGCTCGTGCCGGCGTTTTGGAAAGAACACCAATTATCTTGTAGGTTTCGCTTTCTTTCTTATCCCCGTCCAGAGAAACGCTCCAAATCAACTTAGCCTTGTCGCCGTTGAACTCGGCTTCAACCATATCGAGTGGTGGAACGTGGCAGCTTCGGTAGATGCCCTGGTGCCAGTCTGTCCAATTTGCCTTAGCGTCACAGTTCACCACCACAATCCGTGAATCAGGCAGTAGCAAGGAGAGGGTCGCCCCCTGAACTTGAAAGCTTGCTGAAAGGACCGGCATTCCGGAAACTGAACATTGGGATGAGGCGGCGTTTCCATAGGCGTAAACAGTGCAGTTGGAATTTGTATATCCGGGGACAGCATAGCCATATCGGGAAGTACTATCTTCTCTGTTGACGATCTGAACAGACAACCTTAACGTTTTCCCCGGAACGGGCAGAGGAAAAGGAGCGAGCGCCAGTACTGCGAAAAGAACTCCTCTCATAATCTCCATTCTCCTTAGGGATTCTGCGAACCAGCATACATCGCCATGACCGATTCGTGACTATCAGACCGTAACCAGCCCGCACCGGCAACCAGAATTTGCCGAGGACGAAGAGAGGAAAAAGTTCCGGCAAACCTGATGGGGGCGTTTGAGTTATCCTAGGTCTCAGAATCGAGACCTGGGGCACCCAGCCGCATTGAATCTGGCCAACTCACGGCTCCGTGATTTCTTCATCTGTAGGTTCTTCGAATCCCTTTCCGTCTGCGATTACTCGCGCAAGACTAGTGCCGAATTCTCTCAGCCATTCGGCTTTCCATGGAATTTCCAAATGGTGCGGATCGTCAGACGCGAGTAGCTTCTCGACTGGCTCTAAACCCGGCATAAACCGCAATCGACTAGCTCTCCGTCTTGTTCCCCACGCGATAATGTCTGCCGCCTGTAGGATGTTGATCACCTTATCGTCATCAAATGTCAAACCGCCCAAGTGTAGATACCCGACAATCCGCTGCCATCGTTTCAGCATGAAGTCATAAGCGTCTATGGCATGCCCCTTGTCCGGATTTCCAGTGTCCATAATTATCGGAATAGGGTCTTGGTAATTGTTTGCCTCAGCAAGGTTGTGATTCATCATAACGGTCAAGTTGAATAGCATCCCATACACACTGAAGCTCCTTCGTACCAATTCGGGAACATTGACTTCATATTCCTTATTGCTAAGTGATGCTATTAGAGTCATTGCTCTGTACTTCTTAATCAAGAAGCAAGCCTCCTCAAACAATTCGCGACGGCAACATTCAGAGAGAGAACCTAACTTTCCGTGCCGGCCAAGTTCCTTCATGTGAATTCCATCTGGAATGCCGTGGTTCAGCAGCATTTGATCCCAATCGTCCTCGAAGAGCAAAAACGCATCCCGATAGATGAGCATGCCGCCAACTGTGGCATGTGGAGTTCCTGGATCAGAGCCGCCACTTTCGTCCAAATACAGACGCAAAGCGGCAGTCTCCGTATCCGGCTTATCAGAATCGAGGTGCATAGCAGCCATACCTCATTCCTGTATCTGCGGAGGTTAATCAGACGCACCCCCACTCGCCGAATCATCCAACCTGCAAGATGATTCGCCACGTATATTAGTGCCACTGTAAGCTATTGATCCGACAAGCGGCTCCCGTTGGAACTTGGCTTTATGAAACTGCTGCTCTATTGAGCTACGGGGCCACGTTTCCGTCTGACTTTAGTTTAACCAGAATTTGGCGCGAGCGAAGAATGGCAAAACTTCGGCGAACGCGGTGGGGCGTTTGAGCAATTCCAGGTCTCAGAATCGAGACCTGGGGCCAGAAAAAAGGCGAAAGGATGGGGCACGGAGATGGTGCAAGATCACGCGGTCAGTGCCCTAATGGGGCTTTGGCTGCTGGTCGGGCTGCTTCGTGTCCGCCGGGGGAATCTCTTTGCCGTCATAGATGATCTTGGAGGTGGATCCGAAACGCTTGTAGTCGGTGTATTTGATGGTGTCGCGCATGTGCACGTCTTCAGACGCATAACCATGGCCGCCGGAAAAGTGGAGGATTCCTTCGCCCTTGGTATAAACCGGGAACCAGAAGTGCCCGTCGACCTGCTGCCGCCAGGTCATAAAGGGAGGATGCAGATCCTCGTTTCCCTTGCGGGTGTCATCGGGAACCATCCTGCCGTTGGTGACTACGATCTGGAGGTCGCTGGTGTCGACCCAAATCCGGCCCAGCAGGTAGCGCTTGCCCTTGACGATCTGTTTAGGACTGACGTCGAAGGCATAGCAATCCACTTCATCCACCTTTTGCCGGCCGACATATTTCACGTTGTACTGGCCGATATCCTCGGCGGTGAGGACAAAGGGGTAGCCGCGCTGAATGTCCTGAAGATCGGACGGGGTCATCATGACCCGCTGCAGGGTGCTGCCAGGCGCGAAGACCACCTTCTCGGTGCGCTTGCCCGAGGGGTCGAAGATCACGTCGTCGACCTGGTACCACTCGCCGTCCACCTTGTTGTCGTCGTCGATGGTCTGGACGCGGGCGAGGCGGCGGTACGTGTAGTGGTTCAGCGCCTCCTGGAATTCGCTTTCCTTGGCCGCGAACTTCTGAATGATCTGGTCAGGGGGCGTGGTTGGAGGGGTGACATCCATGGGGCCGAAGCCGGCATCCATCGGCATGGGCGTGAAGGAATCTTTGTCCTGCCCGTAGGCCGGATGCAAGATCAAGGCGAGCGTAAATACAACCATGCTCCATCGATTGATTGAACGAATCATTCACCGCATCCCCGTCTCAATAGTACGCCGTGGCTTAGTCTCCCCACTGGCGTTTCAAAAGCCCTGGCTGTCTACCACATTAGACGCATGTACACGCATGCGGGGTGGCATGAGAATTGATAGGGGATCTACCGGACTCTAGTTCCGGATCGCTTTCGCTCGCGGATGCTTCACTTTGGCCCTCCGGGCGGGATCATGACATCCCCGGCATCCCATGCACGATTGGTATCAGATTCCAGCGCTGATGTTGACCACGCTTCTGCTGCCGGCGTTTGGTCACCTTTACCTGCGCTCGCGCGATGTGCGCACCCTGCTTTGGTTCCTCGCGTTTTGTTTCACCGTCGTGCGGACGTTCCTGCTGTACCTGGTCGGAGCCTGGGACTTCTCCAACGCGAGTCATCCCTGGATGGCAGCGGCAGGCCAGGCGTGTGCGCTGGTCAGTTCAGCCCTGTTCCTGGGTTCCCTTTCGCCGCTGCGGTTTCGCATCGGCCGGTTTCAGATTCTCTATGTCATCCCCTATTTTGTGCCCATGATCGCGTATGCGGTTCTGGCTTACGGCGTGTTTCACGGCGTAGCGCCGCACGGCCCCATTTCGATGGTTTTTCCGGTGCTGGCCCTGATCTCCTTCGCGGTTGCATTCCGATGGAACTCGGAAAAGGGCAATCTGCCCATATGGATCGGGACGCTGGCCTGCTTTCTGTTTGGCGGTATTGCCGTCTGGCTCTCATTCCGGCACGGCCTTTACTGGCCGCTGGTGCTGGCTGAATCGGGCAACCAGGTCATTACCGCGCTCCTGTTCATCTTTGTTTTCCGGCGTTTTTCGATCGGCGTGGCGCTGAGTGCAATCGGATTTGCGGCCTGGGCTTCTCCTGTCTTGTTTCTGCTTCCGTGGGTGGCGGGCAGACCCGGTTCTGAGCCTGAACCTGATCCGCCTGATCATCCTGGCCAAGGTCATTGCGGCCATGGGCCTGATCCTCGTGTCGCTGGAGAATGAACTGGCGGTCAACAAGGCAACCGGAGAACGAGAATGCCGCGCGCGCAAGGAACTGGAAGCCTATTCGAAGCTGGTCCTCTCGCGCCGCCGGGTGGAGGACTTCGACAACCAGGGGAAGGAAATCTGCCAGACCGTGGTGGAGAACAGCCGGTTCGCGCAGGCTGCTTTGCTTCTGCTGCAACCGTCGGGGGTGTACCGGCTCACGGGAGCAGCGGGCCTGGATAAGGCCACCGAGACGGCGCTCGACTCCCTGGCCTGCCGGATCCCCGTCACCGGGTTCCCGTCGGAGGAGTTTGCCAGGCCGGCGGTTGGCAACAGCCAGACAATGCAATTGAACCTCGAACCCTGGCTTACGCCCGGAGATGACCTGACGCATCTTCGCTTTACTTCGACGCTGGGCGTCCCCATGCAGGGCCGGGAGGCCACAGAAGGAGTGCTGCTGCTGGCGGGAATGCGCGATAACAATCGTTTTCATCCTCTCCGCAGCGAAGACCTGCTGCCGCTGGAGATGCTGACGGCTCGCCTGCAGGCGGCGCGCAGCCAGACGACGATGCTGGAGAAACTGATCGACTCGGAGAAATTTGCGGGGCTGGGGCAACTGGCCGGGAACGTTACCCAGCAGCTCAACAACCCTCTCACGGTGATCCTGGGTTATGCATCGCTGCTCGAAGAGACCTCGCACCTCGACGACCATGAACGCAAAGGCATCGAAGCCATTCTGAGCGAAGCTCGGCACATGCGCTCGACACTGCAAAGACTTTCGAAGATTGCGCGTTCGCCGGTGGGCCCGCGGGCCGCGATCTCGGTTTCCGAGCTGCTGTCGGACATGGAACACCTGCATCGGTCGGAATTTCTGCAGCGGTCGATCGAGTTCCGGCTCAATATCTCTCCCACGATTCCCCGGGTGCTGTGTCATGCGCAACAGTTGCGCCAGGCGGTGTTGCACTGCCTGCAGTTTGCCATGGAGTCGGTCCAGAACCTGGATGCTGCATCGGATCGGACGGTTCGCCTGGAGGCGTCGGCGGACGGGAACCGGGTGCAGATCGTGGTCGCGCATTCAGGGCCAGGCTTTAATCATCCCGAGCGCGCCTTCGATCCCTACCTTCCGCCCCAGAGCGGCGGGATCGATACGGCCCGGCTGGGCCTCAGCTTGTGCGCGACGATCCTGCGCGATAACGACGGGCAGGCCTCGGCGGTGAATCTCAATCCGCAGGGCGCCGCCATCCTGCTGGACCTGCAGGCGGCCTAGGCGGGTATCTTGGTCACTGGATGCCAGGACCGCGAGAAAGCTTCTACGGGATTGTGGCTCGGATTCCAAGCGACGCGGCCACATCACCGAGCCGGATATCCGAAGTCCACAGCATTGTCGGTGGAGACAGGAGGCATGACGCGATGAGGTGCGCGTCGGTCAGGCCAATTCCTTTTGAATAAAGCGAACGCGCCTCAATCATCTGTCGTACCTCGGTTAGCTCTGCCACCCTGACCCGGGGAAGGTTTTCGAGGTCCGCCAGTGTCTGCAGCCGGTTGTGGAGCGATCCAAGGGCGAGTTCAGCGATAAGAAAGGGATGCATCACGACCTGGCGTCCGTTCAGCAGGTTTCTGAGTTCGGACCTCAGTCCGGGCTGGCGGAAATAGTCAATCCAGATCGTAGTGTCGGCGAGGATCATCGATCCTCAACCCTCAGCCTGCGCGTGAGTTCCAGGTCAGGCATCGTTCCCTCGAGCGCCGCAAGCCTGCGGGATGCCTCGCGCTCAATCAAAGCGTTCAACGCTTCACGGATCAGAGCGGTTCGCTCTGTCACGCCGCTATATTGCTGCGCCGTTCGGATCAAATCGTCGTCCAGAGTTATTGTTGCTCTCATCTTGAGAGGACCTCCATCACCAATAATATCACCTCTATGGTGACGCTTTTGGTGAGCCAGCCATCGAACTCGGCTGGGTCCAAAAAAGGCATTCTGACGGCATCCGCCGTTTCGCTACATGTTGATACGATTCTTTTTCAGCCAAACACCCGGTTCTCCGACCCTGATGGATGAAAACGGGATGTTGGCTTTAGTGGTCTCCCACCCTTTCGCCAGGAGAAAAGCGAAAGGATGGGGCACGGAGATTTTGTTTTGGGTTCGTCACAAAGAGGAATCGGATGACACGCTTGGGTGCTTGTTTCGCCTGCCTCGGTGGATTCGTGCTGCTTTTCTCCGCGACGTTGAACGCACAAACGGTGGCCGTGTACCAGACGACTCCCGACCTGCTCAAGGGCTTATCGCCACGCGGGAGGCTGCATTTTGCAAAAGCGGCGCGGGGCTCGAAAACCCCGGTGATTACGGTGGATGATGGGCAGCGCTTTCAGAAGATCGACGGCTTTGGCGCATCTCTGACGGATTCGGCGGCCTGGCTGTTCGCAAAGAAGCTGCCGCCGGCGCAGACCGAGTCTGCGTTCAAGATGCTTTTCAGCCGCAAGGATGGAATCGGACTGAGTATCCTCCGCCAGCCCATCGGCTCCTCGGACCTGGCGGTGACTTTCTATTCCTTCGACGACCTGTGTGAGCAGACCACCACTGCCTGCACTACGCCGCCAGGAGTGGACGATCCCAGGCTGGAGCACTTTTCCCTGGCCCATGACCAGGAGTACATCCTGCCCCAGCTCAAGAAGGCGGTTGCGCTGAACCCGTCGATGCGCGTGATGCTGACGCCATGGAGTCCGCCGGGATGGATGAAGACGACCGGGTCGATGCTGGGCACGAAGGCCGAGACCAAGGAGGCCGCGGCCCTGCGGCCTGAATACTATGCCGTGTTTGCACAGTACCTGGTGAAGACGATCCAGGGGTACGAGGCGGCCGGCGTGCCGGTGTGGGCGCTCAGCGTTCAGAATGAGCCGCTGTTTGCAACGCCGACCTATAGCGGCATGCAGATGCTGGCCGCCGAACAGGCAAAGTTCTTCGGCGACGCGCTTGGCCCGGCGCTGGCGGAGGCGCACCTGAGCCCCACAGTGATGGCCTACGACCATAACTGGGATCGTCCCGATTACCCCGAGACGGTGCTGCACGATCCCAAAGCCGGTGTGCTGGCAGCGGGAACGGCCTGGCACCACTACGGCGGCGGACCGGATGTGATGAGCAAGTTCCACGAGAAGTTCCCGCAGAAGGACCAGTGGGTAACGGAATCGAGCGGGGGAACCTGGCAGAAGGGCTACGAGGGGAAGGGCAACATTCTGGCAGAAGAGGCGGCGGAACTGATTGATGTGACGCGGAACTGGTCGAGGTCGTATGTGCTGTGGGCGCTGGCGACAGATCAGCATCACGGACCATTTGTCGGCGGCTGCGATACCTGCCGGGGCCTGATCACGATTGATACGGAACGATCGACGTTCAAACCCGAGCTCGACTATTACGTGCTTGGGCACGCCAGCAAGTTCCTGGTTCCAGGCGCGGTGCGCATCGGGTCGGACGAGCCGGGCGGAAGCGGGGTCAAGGATGTCGCTTTCCGCAACCCGGACGGAGGCATCGTGCTTTACACGCTGAATGCGGGAACGGCCAGCCAGGAGATCGTGATTGCGTTCCGGGGAAGGATACTGACCACAACCCTGCCCGCTGGATCGATCACCACGTTCGTCTGGAAGCCTTAAGCGGGCGGGTGTAGCGTCGGCGGAGCGATTGGCCCGGCTTTGCCGACCCGCGATAGATGAAACAGAATTCTGACTTCTGCGGTTTCCCACCCTTTCGCGAGAAAAAAACGAAAGGATGGGGCACGGGCTGTTTGCTTCTTTTCAGCCCCCCACCGGCTTTGAAGACCACGGTGAATGAAACCGCGGTTTTTAAAAGTCAGCAAGTCAGCGGTTTGTTTCTTCCTTGCCTGGGGCACCCATGCTAGTGCGGGACGCTCGGTGGCTCGCCGGCCGGCGGAGCGCCTTCGTGGTGCTCATGCTCGTGGTCGGGAGGCGGGACAAAGGCCGGTGGATCAATGTGCCCCTGATGGCAGGTCCCACACCCGACCATCTTGGCCTCAGGTGTGTTGCTTCGGGTACTCTCGATCATCGATGTGTAGTTCTTGTTGATGTCCATGGTCATTTTGACCATCAGGCGCGCCGCTTCCTTCTCCTTCTTGGAGTCGTCGGCGAAGTTGAACGCCGGATGGCCGTTGGGCATCTTCTTGACCGGATCTTCCGCGTGGCAGGTATCGCATTGAGTACCCAGAGCCTTGGCCCAGCCGTGCATGATCTCGTGCACCTGGTCGCCGGTCAGGGTCTTGGGCAGGACCTTGAGATTGGTCGGCGCGGGGGCTGGAGGATGCGCATGTTCTCCGCCCGGTGGCGGTGGGGCTTGCGCCACGGTGGTCGCAGCGAACAACGCCAGGGCCAGAACAGAAGCCGCGGCAGCAGGAAGGGACAGAGAGGTGATCTTCAAGGGGGGGAATGTCCTCGCAGGGGAGATCGTTTGATTCACAGACGGAAGTTTACGGGATAAAGACGCGGAGTCCGCTCAAACTTCTCGGGCCGGAGACGCAGGGATGGCCAGGAATGACGAATCGAAGGGGCCAATCGACGGCTTCGTTGGCCTCATTGATGCCGATGCGGGGAGTCACAAGGGCCTCGGACACAGCGAATCCGTCTTCGCGGATTTGAAACCGCGATTGTGGATCGGTCAGATCGAGTCCATTGTGGCTGGTGCGCAGGATACCCATCGCCTGGCAGAGGCGGCTGGGGCCGGAGGTCAACTGGCGGGCCGCACGGGCAGGGTCGTCCGAGGCAGCGGTTCCGGTCCGGTCCAATCCGCTCTGGGTTAGTCCGCGATTATGAGCCATCTGCTTTTGGCCGGCGACGGGTTCGAGCGCGCGGATCAGCACGCAGCCGGCCTGGCCCATGGCCTCGCACGAAACGTTCATGCAGAAGTAGCGGCCGTAGATGGAGTAGACGTAGGCATGGCCGGCGTGGCCGAACAGGACCAGGGTGCGCGGAGTGGGTCCGCGATGGGCGTGGGCGGCGGGATCGGGAGGGTCGTTATGGGGACCGAGATAGGCCTCCGCTTCCACGATGCGGCCGGCAAGCAGGCCGGCTTCGGTCTGGTGTACCAGAAGCTTGCCCAGAAGGCGCGGCGCGACGATGTCCGGCCTAACTTCAAAGAACCGCCGCTTCAAGCGCCGCCAGTGGCGAGGCCCTGCGAAAAGGCCATTCGGACGACCACCACGCTCTAATTCCTTGTCGGTTTTATTCATCGCCTGCGGACCGTTTCCGCGCCGCAATTCAATTCGGTAGTCCCAAATTCTTCTGGTATTGTCGGGATGCGGCCGCACGGAGGTCAAGCGAATGGGTTGCCTTAAGAACTACACCGTCAATGACGTGAAAAGCATCCTGAATTACAGCGAAGGGACCAGCCCTTCGCAGCCGAAGGTTGGCACAAAGGAAGTCTCAACCCTCTTCGGCGACATGACAATCGCCATGAACAGCGACGTCAAAACAGGACACGCGCAGGAGAGACATCTTCTCATAACCGAAGCGGGTCTTCGTGAACGAACTGTGGGTACTGGTGCGGAGCCCGGCATACCCGAGGCAAGCGCATTTGTCGCCGAGAAACTGAGAGATCTGATCTTCGTTATTACCGCCCTGTTGAATAGCAGGAAGGGACAGGAAGGGCTGGCGGCTCTCGACGCCTATGCAGAACAAGGAAAAACGAGGGTCGTCATCGTGGAAGAGGGTTCGGTGCTGAAATGCGGTCACATCAGCACGCGCGTTTTCTATCAGGGAGATTCAAAGGCCAAGAGCGAAAAGGTGGTCCGCGCCGCCATTGTTCTCGATTCCAACGCCGGCGGGAAGTTCCCCTTCAAGATTGTGACTGCCTTTCCCTGCAAAGAGGATCCTTTCCTGGAGGTAACCCTGAGCGATGTCATGATCCAGTGCCGGGACCTGACCAAAGCCGGACAGAATCCGCTCTTTACACCGGTGAAGGACCTGATGGGGAAGATCGAAGTGTGGAGCCGAAAGTCGTGGAAGAAGATTCCCAGTGATCTGCTGTTCGGGAACACGCTTCTGGTCGGGGATATCTTCAGCAGCGGGTGGTTCTCACCAAATCCCGCATTCTATAAATACAAATATCCGGTCAAAGAAGATAAAGACGCTGACGATCGCCTCGACAAAAAACCGAACTACGATCTGGATCCGGCCGGTAAGCGGCCGGAAAAGCGGATGAGTATCCCTATGCTCACCGAACAGGCGGAAGCGGCTGGAGTGCGACTGCTCGAGGTGGACGCTCACCGAAAGCTCGGCATTTACCTCACCAGATAAATCGCCCTCTTGTAAACCACTCG
This sequence comes from Terriglobales bacterium, assembly GCA_963788475.1. Taxonomy (GTDB): domain Bacteria; phylum Acidobacteriota; class Terriglobia; order Terriglobales; family Acidobacteriaceae; genus Telmatobacter. The sequence continues at coordinate 486,958 of CAWBGO010000015.1, read as the reverse complement.
ATACGGCATGTCTTCGAAAAACAAAAGAACACTCTTTCCCGCCTCCGTGTGCATAGCCGGAGGCGGGACGTTTCATCTCATTGTTTTTCCTAAGATTTCTGGCTCTGAAGGACCGAAAGGACCTCTTCCGCGTGCCCTTCCGGCTTGACCTTGGGAAAGACGTGGAGGAGAGTGCGGTCGGGGCCGATCAGAAACGTGGTCCGCTCGATCCCCATCACTTTCTTGCCGTACATGTTCTTTTCCTTGAGCACGCCAAACTGATTGCACACTTTCTCGTCTACATCAGCAAGGAGTGTGTACGGAAGGTCGTATTTGGCGCGGAATTTGGCCTGCGCCTGGGGGGTGTCGCGGCTGATGCCGAGCACCACGGCGCCGGCCTTCTGGAGCTTGGTGAAGGCGTCCCGGAAGCCGCAGGCCTCAATGGTACAGCCAGGAGTGTCGGCTCTGGGGTAAAAGAAGAGTACCACTGGCTTGCCGGCGTAGTCGGAGAGGCTTACAGTTTTGTCCTCGTCGGTTTGCAGGGTGAAATCGGCGACTTTGCTGTTCAGTTCCATTCGATTATTCCTTTATACGTTCATCAGGCACGTTCACTGGATGGAGGGCCCGCGTGGCCATCAGGATGCATTATTTCCGAGGGGGGCGCCCGGTGTCATCGCACCGCAATCTCAGGGGCTGCAGTTTCATTGGGGAGTGGCGGGTGGCCGCGACGCTCGGGCTCGCGGCGCTGATTCTCGCGTCCCGCGCTCGCCTGGAGTCAGTACCCGGGGCAGATTAAGAAACCCGTCAAGGATACCCCCGACCTGCGTGCGGTCGCGGTTCTTGAGTGGACCGGGGAACTGGGCAAGCCCAAGGCCTGCCGGATGATTCCGGTGACGGTGTTCGACGGGGTGAAGCTTCAGGACGCGGGCGTCTACCTGGCGCGGCCTCAGCCCCTGGCCCTGACGGGGGAAGTGGAATACGAGCTGAAACTGAACGGCAAAACCTTCGGCCTGTTCGACATCCAGAATGCCGCCCAGGAGCAGGGTACGTGGGTGGGCTACGGCAAATGGAAAGTGATGCCCGCCCCAAAACCTGTCAAAGCGATCGCCCCGGAGAAGGTCGATGAAGATATCCAGGACGACAAGCCGGTTCTGCACCGGAAGCCGCATGCGGACGGGACGGGAAGCGGGTCGGGTTCCGGTTCCGGGTCAGGAACTGGTTCCGGGGCGGGGGGCGGAACCTCGACCGGAGCCTCGAACGCGCCCGCGGCGGACGACGATCCTGACCGGCCCAAGCTGCACAAGAAGGCTTCCGACAGCGGCAGCAGTGGTTCCGGGACGGATGCGGGGACAACGCCTGCGACTCCGCATCCTGGCCAGCCTACGACCCAAAAATCTGGAGCTCGTCCCGGCCGAGGATATAGGCAACGTCGAATCGGTGGCGAGTTCATCCGATCCCGACAGGCCCCTGCTCAAGCATGGCAAATCAAGTGGTTTTGCGGCGGAGGTGGTGCCCACGCTGATGGGGTTGCCGTCCGACATGCAGCAGGCGGTGGCGGTTTCCGACGCCAAAAGCCGTCCTGAGCATCCCTGGACCTATTCGTGGGCCAATCCTGAGGACGAAGGCAAAATGAAGGCTGCAGTCGAAGACGTGGCCCGTGCAGCGCTTGGATTGTCGGCTCCTGCTACACACCCGCCCGCTCCAAGGCACACCGGCACGGCTCCTGTCAGACACACGGCCAAGCCTGCAGCGCCACCTCCGCCCCCCGCGGCACTTGCGGACGAGCAGTTTCGGGTTTATGAGCTGGCCTACGGGTCGGGCGCAACGCTGGTGCTGACGGCGCACACCGACGGCCCCCTCCCCAGCCAGAAATTCGTGACCGTGATTGCCCAGCCCGATCTGTATGGCAATGTCCGCGTGCTGTTCAAGAGCGTGACCGACCTGGCGCACCTCGATGAGACTCCGCGCATGCGACTGGTGGATGCCGTGGATGCGCTTGCCGACAATCGCGCCGAACTCTTGTTCGAGTTGCGCGGCGATAACACGCGGCAATTTGCCCTGTACCGGGTCTACCGCGGAACGGCGGAAAAGCTGTTCGTGAGCGGGGGCGGCGCTTACGCGACAGCGGTCAGCAGCGAGTAGCGACCCCGCTTGAGGACGCGGCTGGGAACTGTCGCGAGCTGGAAAAATTTGACTGCCTGAAAAAAACCGGGCTATTGGCGCGCACAGGTTGAATTCGAGCGCATTACTGGTAATAAATCCAGTTCACGAACGTCTCGTAATGTCGGCTACGATACAATTTAAATAGAGTGGGCTTGTCTGCCACTCGCGTGAGGAAACACCACCGAATGGCATCTGTCGTAACCTCCCCTTCTCCTGACACCACGATCGTCGTCCCCGCTAAACCACTGAACGCAGCCCCGGATTCTTCGGCGTCGGTGGTTGTGCACGCTGCTGCTGCCCGGGACGAGATCCGCATGGGACGTGCCGCCACGGTCCCGTCGGGAGTCACCTGGCTCACCCTGTCTGTGATCATCTTCTTCCATGTAGGGGCTTTAGCCGCATTCTTCTTCTTCAGCTGGTCGCGCCTTGCGGTCATGGTCGTGCTGTACATACTGGCCATCAACGTGGGCATCGGCATGTGCTATCACCGCCTGCTCACCCATCGCGGCTATCAAACACCCAAGTGGATCGAGTACCTGATGGCCATCTGCGCGACGCTTTCGCTGGAAGGCGGACCGATTTTCTGGGTTTCGACCCATCGCGTGCATCATCAGCTCAGCGATCAGGAAGGCGACCCGCACACGCCCAAGGATGGCGGCTGGTGGGCCCACGCCGGCTGGATACTCTTCGGCAAGGGTCTGCATTCTCAGACCGAGGTTCTCTCCCGCTATTCGCCGGACCTGAGCAAGGACCGGTTCCACGTCTGGCTCAGCAAATACCACTGGATGCCCATCACCGCGAGCGGTCTGCTGCTGTTCGCCGGCGGATGGCTCTGGGGCGGTCTGGTGAACGGAATCGCGATGGTTCTGTGGGGCGTGCTGCTGCGCGTCACGCTCGGACTTCACGCCACGTGGCTGGTCAACTCGGCCACTCACATGTGGGGAAGCCGGCGTTTCGAGACCCGCGACGGTTCGCGCAACCTCTGGTGGGTAGCGCTGATCACGGGCGGCGAGGGCTGGCACAACAACCACCACGCACACCCGGTTTCGGCGCGGCATGGCCTGAAGTGGTATGAAGTCGACCCCAACTTCTATGGCATCTGGATTCTGTCCAAGCTCGGCCTCGCCAAGAAGATTCGCATCGCCAAGTTCGACCCCAACGACCCCAAGCCCGCAGGCATGTAAGAGGCAGGGACTTAGGGACTAGGGACTGGAAGACGACCGGGCCGCGCCTTTGAGCGCGGCCCCGGTTTTTTGGCGGCCTCGCCTTCGTGAGAATTTATACCAGCCGCGCGCCTGCGAGTTGTTCCAGCACCGCGAGCGGAACGGACTCAGGCGTGACCATGGCGGCGGGATCGACCAGGAGGGTCTGCTCCAGCGCATATTGGCCGGCGAGCGCGGCGTGCGGAACGGTCTCGGTGTAGACCATCCAACTGGAACCAGGAGCGAACTGGACGAACTCCCGGGCGCAGGTTTCCTGGAATGCCGCGTCTTCCTTCATGGCGTTGTGCAGCTGCATCATGAACTCGTCGTAGGGAGTGCGTTTCCATTGTGGAACCAGGCGACCCATGCCCGCGGCGACGGCGATCTGGCGGGCGGTGCGGGACAGCGCGCTGCCGGGACGCGGTACGGCCAGCTTGCCCGGTGTGAAGCTTCCCACAATTCGCGAAAAGGGCTCCCCGACAGCCCAGTCGCGGGTTCTATCGGGATGGATGTTGTGGAAGAAGCGGAGAATTCGCCAGCCGCGGGTGGGGCGGGTGGGGAACGCGTCGACGTGGAGCAGATCGTTGCGACGCCGAAGGGGAAGATCGCGTCCCTTCTCTTCGATGGGACGATAGCTGGCGTAGTCCAGATGCCACCGGTTTTGATAGGGAGCGAGAAAGTCCGACAGGAATTTCTCCACACCGGCCGAATAGCGGCGCATCACGGAATGGAGTTGCTCGATGACGGCGCCGGGCGTGGAATTCTTGTCCATACCGCTCAAGCGATCAATTTCAGGCTTGTAGGAGATGTTCTTGTGAAGGCGGCTTCCGGACTGGTGCTGGCCGAGAAGAAATTGAATGTCGTCGTTCGGCAGAGGGATGGGCGTTTCGGGAAAGTAGAGGATGCCGCCCGCTTCGAGCGACGCGCACCAGGTTTGTAACTGCTGGGATCGGAGTTGCTGCTCGCCAGGATGAGGATCGCCCGCACCTTTGCGCAGCGCGTCTTTCAATCCATCCAGTCTGATGGAGTGCACCGGCATACATCCGCCCTCACTTTTCGAATTTGGCCCGCACCCACAGGGTTCCGAAGACGGGCAGGGCCACCAGCAGCACAAGGATGCCCGCGGGCAAGCCGACGTAAAGGTAGCTGTCAGCGTAGTTGACGGCGTGGTGGCCGCCGAGATTCCACGCCAGCAGCGCGAAAATGGCAATGCATGTGGACGAGAAGAATGCGAAGAACGCCGACGCGACGGACAGGAGCAGGCTGGTGAACAGGCCGAACCCGGCCAGGGGAAATCCCAGGAATGTTCCGCCTCGCTGCGGGGATTGAAGCTGTGTGCGTCAACTTCCGCCTCTCGATCCAGGGTCCCTTGCGATAGGTCTTCATCGCCGGGGTGGTCTCGTCTAGAATACAGTTTCATGGCCAGCAGCGCGCAGATAGAACTTTGGCACGCGGAGAAGGTAGCCACCCAGGTTGAGGTAGGCACCGCTCCAAACGGCATCCACTTTGGAGCGTGGGGAGAAACACGCATCTCCGAGCCTGACCTGGAGCGGCTGGTGGGCGCGGTGCCCTCCACGCTCTCTCCCGCACTCGCCCATCGCGCTTATTACTTCGTTCCCCTGGCGATCGCGGACACGGGCGAGACCATGATTGCGCCGGCCTACACGGTCGATCTGGGCGACCGCGCGGTCTGCCATCGCAATGCATCTTTTGGAACCACCGAGGCCGTGTTTCTTTCTACACGGCTGGTGGAAGACCGCTTTGGCCTGGCCTTCGAGTTCTTTATCAACGTGGCGCACAATTTTGTAGAGGCGGCCGGCGTGCCCGACAGCTTTGCTTCCCTGGCCTGGTCGCAGGCCGAAGCGCAGGTGCGCGGCGAAACCAGCCAGGACGCCTGGGAAACCCGCCGCCGCGCCCAGGACAGCCGCAGTTCCAAGGGCATCGACGAGCGCGCCCGCAACAGCTACATCGAGTCGTCGTTCTCCGACGCGCTGGCCATCTACCAGCTTTCGCTGGCGGTCGATTTCGACTACCACGATCTGCGGGAGCGCGAATATCCGCTGCTGGCCGCGCCGGCGCTGGCGGAACGGCTGCGCCATGTGTCAGGGCTGTTTCCCGCGAACCCGGGGTACGAGTTTCAGATCCTGTACCGGCGCAAGGGATAGAAGCGACCGATGGATCACGCCGAATATAGATTCGTGCTCACGAATTCATTGCGGAACTTGGCTGCGGGATCGTAGTGCTTCACCAATTCCCGGAAATCGGCCAGCCGCGGGTAGTGTGGTTGCAGCTTTGCGGGCGCCAGCGTGAACAGCTTGCCCCAGTGCGGGCGGGGCTCGAAGGGTTCCAGTGCGGCTTCGATCTGCGGCAGCACCTGCTTGACCGCCGGCCACTCCGGTTTCCAGGTGAAGTGAATCGCCAGCGAGGGGCGCTCGTACGCCATGCTCATCCACAGCTTGTCGGCGGCGATGGTGCGCAACTCGGTGATGAACAGGTGGGGCGTGATCTGGTCGCGCAATTTTTCGACGGCGAGAATGGCCTCGTAGCCGCGGCTGAAGGGCACGAAGTACTCCGACTGCAGTTCCTGGCCGCTTGAAGGCGTGAAGTTCATGCGGAAATGGGGCAGGCGCTCGTACCACGGCCCGGGAATGCCCTGCTGTTCGGTGCAGGCTTCCGCGGAGTGCCCCGCCAGCGGATGCAGCTTTTGCCTGGCGAGCTTCGCGCCGAAGAACTCCGGCTCCCACTTGTTTGCGTCGCCGGGTGCGAGGCGGCGCTTGATCCAGACCTGCGTGGCGCGGTGATTCTGCCAGTCGGTAAACAGGCTCACGCTGTAGCCGCTGGAGAAGATTTCTTCAAAGTGATGCTGCAGGTGGTCGAAGGAGAGATCCTGGTAGACCGACTGCGCCACCTGGAATGTGGGCTGCACGTCGAGGGTCACGCTCGTGACCACGCCCACCGAGCCGAGGCCGACCACCGCGCCAAGGAAACGGTCGCCATCCTTCTCGCGCGACAGGTGGACGATCTCGCCGTCGGCGGTGACGATTTCAAGCGCCGCGACCGGGGTGGCGAGGTTGCCGTTTTTGACGCCGGAGCCGTGGGTGGCGGTGGCGCACGCGCCGGCCACCGAGATGTGCGGCAGCGAAGCCAGGTTGTGCACCGCGTAGCCGCGCTTGTCGATCACCGTGGCCAGGTCGCCATAGCGAATCCCCGCGCCCAGCGTGACGGTGCGCGCCTTTTCATCGAGAGAGATCTGGTCGAGGCGCTTGAGCGAGACCTGGGCTGCGGTGCTGTCGGCGATGGCATTGAAGGAGTGACGGGTGCCGAGGGCGCGCAGCTTTGCGCTGTTCTTGACCACCTTCCGCACTTCGTCGACCGAGCCGGGAGTGAGGAGATTGTCGGTGCTGAACGTGTAGTTGCCGGCCCAGTTGGTGCGCGGCTCGGCGTGCTGGTCCGGATTCGGTTCTGCGAAGGCGCCGCTCATCATGTTGGCCGCCACGAAACCTCCCGATGCTTTCAGAAACTCGCGCTTGTCCATCGATTCTGCTCCTGTGATGTCGACGGGTGGAGAGGGCCGTCGCTCGGAGCTTTCATAGTATCGTCAGCGGCCGCGATGAGACGCGGCGGGTCGGAAATCGATTTTCGGAAGCGGGAAGATCAGGCGGATTCGAGAGCCGCGATCTTTTTCGAGACCTCGAAGGCCAGGGTTTCGATGTCGGTGTGAAAGAGTTTGCGCTCGCGCGCGGGCAACTCTTCGAGAAGTTCGTCGAAGGTGGCGGCGTGACAGGCGGAGAAAGCGGAAAAGCCGGTGGTGTCGGCCATCCGGCAGCTCAAGCCGACCAGTTCCGCCATGTCCCACTCGCCCGGTGCGGAGTGTTCAGAGTGGGGAGCCGACATGATTGCCGCGAAGTCGTCAGGGAGGTTCCAGTCGTGAACCAGCTTCTTGCCGAGTTCGCAATGATCGATGCCGAAGATCTTCCGCTCTTGCTCCAACAGGCTTGCCGGAGTGCCGATGTGGGTGCCGAGAAGATGCACATACTCGCTGGGGCGCACGACGGCCAGGCCGAGCAGACCGATTCCGTGCAGGACCCCGGCCGTGTAGGCGATCTCGCGATCCATGAAACCGGCCGAAGCAATCTGCTGGGCGATGAGGGCGCAGGCCATGTTGTGCCGCCACAAGGTGCGCATGGTGGGGTGGCCCAGCGACTTGCCGAGGTAGGCCCTGATTCCGACCGTGATGCACAGGCCCTGGAGATGGCTCGCGCCGAGTACCTCGATGGCCTGGAGAATGCTCTTGATGGGATAGCGGGGCGCGTACAGGAGCGAGTTGGCGATGGTCAGAACTTCGCTGGCAAACGCCGGATCGGAGGAGATGAGCTCGCCGAGCTTGGCCAGTTGCACGTTTTCGTTGGACGCCAGCTGCAGAACCTTGAGCGCAACCTGGGGAAAGGGCGGCATCCGGAAATGTGCCCAGGAGATTTCGACTTTCTGATCTTCGAGCACTTCGGTTTCCATGACGGGCTCCTGACTGGTGTGCACAGTCGCATTTGCAACGTATTCCTTTCTTCGGCGGAAAGAGGGGATGTCTTTAGTTTGGATAGAGAGGAGTTGTCATACCGGCAGGGCCGTTTCAGCTCTGATAACGCACAGATCTGCAGATCCGCAGAAACGAAAAAGAAGTGGCTCCGAGCTCTGTGGTCTCCCACCCTTGCGCTAGAAAAAACGCGCAAGGATGGGGCACGGAGCATTTGTTTCTCGTTAGCCGCGAAAGAAGATACGTGAGGGTTGTGCTTATTCCCTTCCCTGTTGCTCGTGCCAGACTTTGCCATCGGCGCTGACCCACGTCTGATGGTGATCGTTGATGCAGTTTGAAGAGCATTCCGGGCATTGCCGGGGCCGCATCGGGGGCGGGAGGCGGACCGGGCGCGGCGTTAGCGGACTCAGCCGCTTTCATTGACGCGACGGGGGGAGGCGGCGCGTCCGGAGCTGGCGCGGGGGGCGCCGGCATCATCGAGACCGACGCGACCGGACTGGTGTGCACCGTCGCATCTTCTTTGACCTTTGCGTTGAAGGGATAGAGTGCGCGCGGCGGAGCCTGGACGGAAACTGCCTTTCCGGTCCACTGGACGGGCACGCGTTCCCAGTGCTTCGCGGCATCGCGGCTCAGGAACACCGCGCCATCCGGGTCGACGGCCAGAATGCGATCGAGCATTACCGCCGACGAAACCGCATTCAGCCCGCTCGGCAGGCGGGGATGACTGGTCAGACGCAACGCGGCGAGGCCGTTGACCGGCTGCGGCATCAGTTCAACCTGGCTGGATGTCGCCGCCCCGGCAGCGAGCGGGCGGGGGCCGCCGGTGGCGGGAGCCATCAGACTGCCGTGCACCGCGGTAAGGTTGGGCGGAACAGGCGCGGGCGGGGGCTGAGCCGCGATTTCCAGGCTGGAGATTACCCCTGCGTTCATGTCGCTCTGTTTCGACGCCATGGCCGACAAGTTTCGGTCGGTGCTCAATCTGTCCGGCGCTCTTAGCTGGGGGACGGGGGTGGAAGTTCTGGATTCTGTTCACCCGCCGACAGCCCGTTCACACTGAGAGTCCCGGATGGCGAATTCCTCCGCTCGGCTCGCGCGGCTTTGGGCTGGACGTGTTGAACGGCAACGGGAGGAGGCGCGGAGGCTGAAGCGGCGTGGGCCGGGCGTGGGACCTCAGGCGCTACGGATGAAGACACCGGAGACGGATGCGATATCTGCGCCACGGTTGGGGCGGGAGGCGCCGAATTCTTCTGCATCCAGATCAACAGGGCCAACGCGGTTGCGAGTGCGGCGGCCGGGATGAGGGCTATCCGCCATTTTGCCCGCCACCATGGCCAGCGCGATTTGGCCGGATGCGATTCTGTCTTGACGTCGGCCAGCGGCGGAGCATCGGCTTCAGCGGCCGCCTGGGCCAGGAAAACCACTTCCCGGCAGCGCGCACAGCCCCCCAGGTGAGCCACGATCTGGGCGCGCTCCGGTTGCGGCAGAGCCTGTTCCACAAAAGCGTTCAGGCTCTCGGCGTCGGGATGAACATCGGGTTGGAGAACTCTATTCATCGCTCCGCCTGCTCCCTGAACGGTTTCATTGGCGATTTTTGCAGAAGTTCTTTGAGCCGGAGAAGATTGGGGTGCACGTCGCGTGCCCCGATGGAGTCTTGCGGGTCGCTCAGATCACGTGGATCGGTGGCGAGCGCCTCCTCGGCCGCGCGACGGCTCAGGCCGCGCCGCTCCAGGCCGCGCAGGATCTGCTTGCGGACCGCGCCGGTCACGCGCTTCAGGCGGCGGCTCACCGTGGCTTCGTGCACTCCGAGCAGGGCTGCGATCTCGTGCAGTCTGCGCCCATCGAGATAGTAGGACGCGAGCAGAAAGCGCTCCTCGGGGCCTTGACGCTCAAGCGCGTCTTCAACGGCAGCGGCGAGCACGGGCATTGCCCGATCGGGGGCCGGTGTCGTTGCCGCGGGCGCTGGGCATTCAGCGGTTTCATCGAGCGGCTTTTCGCGATGTGTGCGCCGGTGCTGGTCGACGAACCGCTGCGCCAGCGTGGTTCGCAGCCAGCCGAGCAGCGATCCGCGCCCGGCATACGAATCGAGCGGGCAGCGCCGTTCACCCTCGCGGATAGTCAGCCCATAGAGCTCCGCGTAGAGACTGTCGGCGAGTTCGCGGCCCAGGCTTTCATTGCCGGTGATGGCCATGCCGGCGCGGAGAAGCGGCTGCCGGTAAAGAGCGATGAATCGCTCCCAGGCGCGCTCGTGCCCACGGGCACAGGCGCGCGCCAGCACCAGGTCCGATAGCCGGAGATTCTGAAAGAAGGCCGCCTGCTGTTCTTCGGTTGCTTGGGAAGCCAGGCCCGAGGCGCAGGCCGAAATTCTGGGCCATGCCGATTCTGGAGCAGGATCTGGTCGAACTCGGGCCGCAAAAGGCCACAGGCTTCGGCTTCGGAGGTGTGCCAAAGTTCGTCGAGCAAGCGCGGATCAATGGCGCACGGAACCGGCGAGGCGAAGTCCGCCTGGGCGGCAGTTCCCACGGGTTGAGCTGGCACTACGCTCACGATTGCGAAGATACTCCAAAAGCGACCCGCCAAAAAACTCTGCAAGATGCTGGCGCGCTCTCGTTCTCTGGACGCAGGCAGGAGGAAAAGGAGAGATATGAGCGATCTGGTCGGATGGTGGAGCAGGTTCCAGCGCAAACTCGCGGCTGGTTTTTTTGTGGTTGCCGCGGTGGGGTGGGGAGTTTTTGCAGTCGAAAGCGGAAGCGGCGTGTGTGCGGCGGGCGGCCCCGCTGAATCGAATAGCGAATATCGCGTGCTGGCTCCCATCGAAAGCGGGAATCTTCTTTTGTTCCCGGTCGTCCGCGCCAACGGCAAGCCCGGCGCGGGGAGTTCGTTCCTCACCCTGGACGAGGGGTTCAAAAACGGCTCCGTCGAGGTAACGGAAGCGGGCAATGTGCGCGGGCTGGTGCGGCGCCGCGACAACGGGCCGGCCATCGTGGCGGGCGACCAGGTGAATACGCTGGTGCTGGTCAACAACTCCAGCCAGCCGCTGCTGCTGCTGGCAGGCGAGATCGTCACCGGAGGCAAGCAGGACCGCGTCATTGCCAAGGACCGGATTGTGCCTCCAGGGGGCGACCCTATCGATCTGTCCGTGTTCTGCATTGAACCGGGGCGGTGGGTGGAGAGCTCGCCGGTGTTTGGTGCTTCGTCGAAAGCGCCGGTAGCGAGCATCATGGTGCAGCCCACGGTGCGGGAGCAGGCGATGGTCGCAAGGGATCAGCAGCAGGTGTGGTACTCCGTTCACGGAACCATCGCGGCCATGGCAGCGGCGCCCGCGCCAACAGGCGGCCCGATGATGGCGGCGGCTCCGCCGCCCACCACCAGCTACGCCAAGGCCATGCAGAGCGAGGAGCTCAAGGCCAAGGTGGACGAAGCGGCCGCGCCGCTGATGCAGTCGCGGGAAGCGATCCTGGCACAACTGAAGAAAGAGGGTGCGGTCGGCGTGGTGGTCGCGGTACGGGGAGAAATCGTGTGGGCCGACCTGTTTTCGAGCGGCGACCTCCTCTCGCGATACTGGACCAAGCTGGTCCGTTCCTATGCGGCCGAAAGCCTGAGCCCGGGCGAAACGCACGCTGCGCCCACGGTGGCCGATGCGCAACGCTTTCTGGAGATGCCCGCAGGCGGAACGGAAACCAGCGAAGGCTCGGTCGGCATCTACCGCTATCGCGAAGTCAGGTCGGGGGGCACAGAGACGTTCGTGCTCGAGTCGTTGTTGCCGGATGCGCGGTACGACGTCCACATCAGCAAGCTGAAGCTGCGTAATGCGGAGCGGCGGCCGCGCCCGGTGTCGTATCACGGCACGATGTCACCGCCTCCGGTTCAGCCCTTGATTCCGCCGGTTCCGGTGGAGCCGCGACTCATGCCGAATTGAGCTCGACCCACGGTGGATGAAAAAGAATGGATCGGGTTCGTGGTCTCCCACCCTTGCGACAAGAAAAAGTCGCAAGGATGGGGCACGGAATTTTTCTGGTCAGCGACGCTTGACTACTTCGCTGGACGAGTTGCGGCGGTTCGCGGGAACGCGGCGCCAACCATTACGATGAATCTTTGGAGCGCGATATGCCAAGGGTTCTCGATGGCGCGGCGATCGCCGGCGCAATCAAGCAGGAGGTTGCGGAAGAGGTCAGGCGTCTGGCCGAGCAGGGAGTGCGGCCGGGGCTGGCCGCGGTGCTGGTGGGCCATGTGCCCGCTTCGGAAATCTACGTGAAGAGCAAGGTGCAGACCTGCGCCGAACTTGGCCTCTTCAGTGACCTCATCACGCCGGCGGACTCCGTCACCACCGAAGACATGCTCGACGTGGTGGCGAGCCTCAACGATCGCGACGACATCGACGGCATTCTCATCCAGTTGCCGCTGCCGAAACAGGTCGACACGAAGGCGCTGCTCGACGCGGTATCTCCAGCAAAGGACGTGGACGGCTTTCATCCCGTGAATGCAGGCCGCCTGCAGGCGGGCAGGCCAGCGCTCGCGCCCTGCACTCCCGCGGGTGTGATCGAAATTCTCAAGCGCAGCGGGCTGCCGATCGCTGGACAGCACGCGGTGGTGGTGGGGCGTAGCGACATCGTGGGCAAGCCCGTAGCCATGCTGCTGCTGCACGAGAATGCAACGGTGACAATCTGCCACTCCAAAACGCGCGATCTCGGAGCGGTGACGCGTGAAGGCGACATTCTTGTGGCGGCGATCGGACGCCCGGGATTCATCACGCCGGATATGGTGAAGCCCGGGGCCACGCTGATCGATGTGGGCATCAATCGCATCACCACGCAGGAAGAATTTGACCGCTACTTCGCGGGGAATGCCAAGCGCCAGGCTGCATTTGAAAAGCGCGGCTCGACGATCGTGGGCGATGTGCACCCCGCGGCGTACGAAGTGGCCGGAGCTTATACGCCGGTGCCCGGCGGGGTCGGGCCGCTGACCATCGCCATGCTTATGTCGAATACGGTGCGGGCGGCGAAAATGCGGCGGGGACTCTGACCGATGCTGCGAGTCGGCCTGACGGGAGGGCTGGGCAGCGGCAAGAGCACCGTGGCCGCGATGCTGCGCGAACTCGGAGCGCAGGTCATCGAAGCCGATGAACTGGGCCGGGCGCTGATGGAGCCGGGGCAGGCGGTATATGCGGAGATCGTGCGTGTGTTCGGTCCGGAGGTCGTCGGTCCCGACGGACGGCTGAATCGGCCGAAGCTTGCGCAGCTCGCGTTTGAGGGCGGACGCCTGCAGGAACTCAATGCCATCGTCCACCCGGCGGTGATTGCCGAGCAGCGGCGCTGGATGGAACAAGTGTTCGCGCGCGATCCGGCGGCGGTGGCGGTGGTGGAGTCGGCGCTGATTTTTGAAGTGGAACGCGATGCACAGGCCCGGGGCGAGTCGGACGGGGTGCTGGCAGACTGGCGAAATCGCTTCGACCACATCATCGTGCTGACCGCGCCGGACGAGGTGAAAGTGGCCCGCTATGCGGAGCGGGTTGCCGGACCCGGGCCGGGCCGTGAAGCCGCGGTTCGCGATGCTCGGATACGCCTTGCGCGCCAGGTTCCCGACGCGGAAAAGGCGTCGCGGGCCGATTTTGTGATTGAGAATACGGGCGATCTCGAGGCTCTTCGCGCCCAGGTGAATTCCATCTGGCGGCGGCTCAAGACGGAGAGCAACAAACCACCATCCCGCGGTTCATTAGAATAGAAAAAGATGTAGCGCTCTGCGATCCCACCCTGGTCTCACGCCGGGCGTCGCCGACCCCGGTGGATGAAGGAATGGTTTGGGTTCGCGGTCTCCCACCCTTTCCGCAGAAAGAAGCGGAAAGGATGGGGCACGGAGATTTTGTTTCTTGTCGCGTTGCGGAAAGGTTTCAGGTTCGAGAGTTATGAAATTTCGTCGTCTTCTTCTGGTTGTGGTGCTGGTGGGGGGATTCTGGTATCTCACCACGCATCTGCCCTCGGGTCTGGGCCGCCTGCCGTTCATGAATCGCGCGGTTCGAGTTCGCCGCTGGAACTCACCGAGGCCCACGCCTCGCCGGAATACGACCCCGAAGAGCAGAACAACATCGCGGTCTACAAGCGGGTGCTGCCCTCGGTGGTCAACATCACCTCCACGACGCTGGTGTTCAACTTCTTTTACGGGCAGGTTCCGCAGCAGGGGCAGGGCTCGGGATTCATTCTCGACAAGTCCGGCCACGTGCTCACCAACTTCCACGTGGTGGAAGGCGCCAACCGCGGCATCGAAGTGCAGCTCAGCAACAAGCATCGCTACTCCGCCAAGGTGATCGGAACCGACAAGGTCCACGACCTGGCGCTGTTGCAGATCGAGGCGCCCAACCTGCAGCCGGTGACGCTGGCCGACTCCTCCGGGCTCTCGGTGGGCCAGAAGGTCTATGCCATCGGCAATCCCTTCGGGCTCGCCGGCACCATGACGCGCGGCATCATCAGCTCGATCCGCTCCATTCGCGGGGCGGAGGGGGCGCCCATCGAGGACGCCATCCAGACCGACGCGGCCATCAACCCCGGCAACTCGGGCGGCCCGCTGCTCAACTCGCGCGGCGAAGTGATCGGCATCAACACCATGATCGCGTCCAACGGCGCGGAGCAGAGTTCCGGCATCGGCTTTGCGATTCCCATCAACACGGCCAAGGCGGTGCTGGCGGATCTGACCCGGTATGGGCAGGTGCGGCGGCCGTCGCTGGGCATCGTGTCGTATGCCATCGGTCCGGACCTGGCGGAACAGATGGGCCTCGCGGCCGATTCCGGGGTGCTGATCCAGAAAGTGATTCCGGGCGGAGCGGCGGACCGCGCCGGGCTGCGCGGCGGCACCGAGCAGGCGTATGTGGGCAACACGCCGATCATGCTGGGCGGCGACCTGATCGTGGCCATCGACGGCCAGCAGGTGACCGATCCCCAGGACATCAGCTCGATCATGGACAAGCACCAGGCGGGCGACACCATCAGCATCACCGTTCTGCGCGGGCGGCGGCAGATGACGGTCAAGCTGACCCTGGGAGAAGCGCGGGGCGTGAGCACCTAGCCTGGATTTCTCACACGCCTTTAGTGGCTTGAGTCGTGGCTCGATTCGAAACCGCTGACTCACAGTTTCACAGTTTCACAGCTTCACAGCACCGGGGGGGAGGGTACCCATCCGGCTCCTTGGGTGCCCTGGATTCTGCATGAGACGGCGAGGGATCGTGGCCTCCCACCCTTTCCGCAGAAACAAGCGGAAAGGATGGGGCACGGAAGTCGGTGCCAGATCGGCTGTCCGACAAGCGAGAATTCTCAGAATTTGACGCCCATCGAGGTGAGAAACTGCCTGACTGCGGGCCAGGCGGCCTTCAGATCGTTGACGGTCTGGATATCCAGAGCAATGTTGAGGGGGTTGGCGGCGACGCCGGAGATGTCCGCCAGCGGCTTCTCGATTGCCGCGATCAAGGTGGCAAGCGCGGCCACGACTTCAGGGCCGGTACGCAGTGCCTTGTTGGCCCCGGTGAGCCACTTCAGGGCGTCTTCGGCCCCGATTTCAATACCTTTTTCGATATTTAGAACGATATTCGCCATCGCGATGGTTCCTCTTCCTGCCGCCGGCCATGTGGGCGGCTTGCGGACCTGGGTTGACGGCAGCTCCGTTGCCGTATGCGCGCCGTGGTTGCGGCGGATTGGCGGCAAGGGAGCCGCTCACTTTGGCAGACTTCGACGGTCCCGCGCCCCGGCGCCATCCGTTGAAGGAGGGCGTACTCATTCGCCGGGCGCGGCAATTCCGTCGTTTGTCTGGCTTCTCTAAGCGTAGAGAATCGGAGGGATATGTTCGGCAAAGCGGGAAAGCGTGTAAGTTTCAGGACAATAAGGGGATAACGCAGAGGGGCCGGGCGGGATTGTTGACAGGGCGGGATGGGGTTCGTGGTTTCCCACCCTTTCCGCAGAAAGAAGCGGAAAGGATGGGGCACGGGGCGGTTACCTTGTCTTCACGTAGCGGCGGCCGACGATTTCGTATTCCCCGCTCGCGACGCGGGCGATGGCCTCGGTGTAGGCCATGTGCTCCTCGGCGAGGATGCGGCCGGCGAGGGAGTGGGCATCGTCGCTTTCGTGCACCGGAATGGCGCGCTGCAGGACGATTACGCCGTGGTCCAGGTGCTCGTCGACAAAATGCACGGTGCATCCGGCAACCTTGACGCCGTAATCGAAGGCCTGTTGCTGGGCTTCGAGGCCGGGAAACGCGGGCAGCAGCGAGGGGTGAATGTTGAGGATGCGGTTGGGGTACGCGGCGATGAACCCGGGCGACAGAAGACGCATGTAGCCCGCCAGGCAAACCAGGTTCACATGGTGCCGGCGCAGGCAGGCGAGTACATCCGCATCGTGGTCGGCGCGGGGACGGCCCCGGGAAACGAAAAGGTCGTGGTTGAGGCCAAGCTCACGTGCAGCGGCAAGGCCGGCGGCGTCGGCCACGTTGGAGATGACGACCGCGATCTCGACTCCGGGCAGGCGGCCTTCGCGGATGGACTGGGCGATGGCCAGGAAGTTCGATCCGCGGCCGGAGAGAAGTATGCCGAGGCGAAAGGGTAATTTCGGGTCGAGATCGCGAGATGTATCTTGCGCAAGTCCCAAAAGCTTCCCTCAGGGGCTAAAGCCCCATTCGTTCGGTTGCCCCTAATGGCACGGCTGAAGCCGTGCCCTTTCAAAGCCGTCAGGCAGATGCTTGTGCCTCACCGCCAAAAGCAGAGCTCGCGATGGGGCACCCAGCGTGTTCAGGGCAAGCTGAAGTCCATGATCGTTGGCTTCAAAACGTGCGTAGCTCACGTGTAGTGCACCTTGTGGTCGCCCTTGGCCACGCGGCCGATGACGTAAAACTTCTCTTCCGCGCGGTCGAGCAGGTTCTTGGCGCTGGCGAACTTGGCCGCCGGAATCGCGGCGATGAGCCCGACGCCCATGTTGAAGGTGCGCATCATCTCTTCCTGCGAGATCTGGCCCAGTTCGCGCAGGTGTTCGAAGATGGGCAGCACCGGCCAGGATCCCAGTTCGATGTGGGCCTCGGTGGCTTTGGGCAGGATGCGGGGCAGGTTCTCGGTGATGCCGCCGCCGGTGATGTGAGCCATTCCGGTGGTGAGACCCGCGCCGACCAGCTTCTGAATTACGTGCAGATAGCTGCGGTGGGTCTTCATCAGGGCTGCGCCGGCCTTCTCTTTGATGGCCGTGACATACTGGGTGACCTTGTAGCCGGCCACTTCGAAGAGCAACTTGCGCGCCAGCGAATAGCCGTTGGTATGGAGGCCCGTGGAGGGGAGGCCGATGAGCACGTCGCCGGGCTTGATGCCTGCGCCGGTGACCATCTTGTCGCGATCGACCGCTCCCACGATGAAGCCGGCCAGATCGTATTCGCCTTCGGCGTAGAAGCCGGGCATCTGCGCGGTTTCGCCGCCGATGAGGGCGCAGCCGTTGGCCTTGCAGGCCTCGGCGAGGCCGGAGATCACGCTTTCCGTGACTTCGGGATCGAGCCGGCCGCTGGCCAGGTAGTCGAGAAAAAAGAGCGGTGTCGCGCCCTGGACGCCGATGTCGTTGACGCAGTGGTTCACGAGGTCCTGGCCCACGGTGTGATGGAGGCCCATTTCGAAGGCGACCTTCAGCTTGGTGCCAACGCCGTCGGCGGAGCTGACCAGGATGGGCGACTTGAAGCGCTGCAGGTCAAGGCGGAAGAGGGCGCCGAAACCGCCGACACCGGCCAGGACATTGCGGTTGAGGGTTTTCTGGGCCAGAAACTTGATGCGTTCCTTGGCCCGGTCGCCGGTGGGAATGTCGACGCCAGCGTCGGCGTAGGTCACGGAATGGGAGTTGGATTTGTCGAGCACGATAAGAGCTTTCCGCGGGATAAAATCCCGGCAGGCAGGGCTGACGAAAGCTCGATTTTACCAGCCAGTGCGGGGCGTGGGTTGTGCATCGCGGTGGAGAACTAGGGTGCAGGTGTTGGATGCAGCGGATTGTCCCAGGGGAAAGCCCCTGGGTCGAGTCCGGCCGGCGACCAGCGCTGCACAATGGCCTGTGCCACCTTGGCCAGCGTGATTTCACCTTCGTTCTCGGGGATCCAGCGCTGGTCGGCGTTGTCAACGGTGAACGCGGAAATGACGACCGGGCCGGCCTTGGTGGCGACCAGGGCGACGTCGTTGCGGACCGCGTCGAGGGCCCCGATTTTGTCCGCAATCGCCGAACCTTGCTCGCTGGTATCCATCGTTTCAAGATAACGCGGAAGCATGTTGCGATCCTGCTGGTCGCGCAGCATGTGGAGTAACGCACCGCAGAGGGGGCCATCGCCGGGCAGCGGCGGCGAATTGTCCAGGGATAGGCGGCAGGTAGCGAATCGCTCCATGATCGCGGCCATTTCGCGCGCGGTGGTCTTGCCCAGACCGAACTGCGGCTGGTCGGCGGGCATGGGGCCGGTGGCGGGAACGTAGACCTTTTTGTAGAGCACCGTCTGTTTGAGACCCGCCGCACGCAGGGTGGCGTTGATGTGCTCCAGCCCGAGGCGGTCGATGGCCATATTGGTGGCGGTGTTGTCGCTGAGGATCACCATGAGTGTGAGTGTGTCGCCCAGGGTGAGCGCGAGGGGCGCGGTGAGTTCGCCCAGAACCCCAGAGCCAGCCACCTGGTTCGCCTTCTCGAGGACCAGCTTCTCGGAAAGAGAGGCGTGCCCTGCCCGGATCTGTTCGGCGGCGTCGAGCAGGATGCCAAGCTTGATGGTCGAAGCGGTCTTGACGGGCAGGTCGGGGGAAAGAGACGCCGTCTGGCCCGTGCGCAGATTGTGGGCGTAGACAGTCAGCTTGCCGTGATGGGCGGCGGCGATCGACTGAAGCTGCTGGTCGAGTGCCTGGTCTTCCTGCGAGGAGGCTTGGACGAGTGCCAGTGCGAGAAGCGCGGGAAGTAATGACAGAGTTGGAACGATTCCGCGAACGAACATGGGGAAAGGGTATCGTGGCCGGGCGCCTGAATCTCGTCGAGGATCCCAGGTCCCAAAATCGGGACCCGGGGCACCCAGACCCGGCGTTACTTCTCTTTCTCGAATGTCAGCGAGGCGGAGTTGATGCAGTAGCGGAGGCCGGTGGGACGCGGGCCGTCGGGGAAGACGTGGCCCAGATGGCCGCCGCAGCGGGCGCAGGTGACTTCGACCCGGCGCATGCCGAAGGTGTTGTCTTCGTGCTCGTGGACGGATTTTGAGTCGGCCGGGATCATGAAGCTGGGCCAGCCGCAGCCGGAATCGAATTTGGCCCCGGACAGGAACAGGAGCTCGCCGCAGCCGGCGCAATGATAGTTGCCGGTTTCGTGATTCTCGGTCAGGGCGCCGGTGTAGGGGCGCTCGGTGCCTTTTTCGCGCAAAACGTGATACTGCTGCGGGGTCAGGGCGGCGCGCCACTCGGCGTCGGACTTGACCACTTTTTCAGGTGTCTCGGACATGCGTTGACCAGTGGAATTACTCATGCCTGTTAGATGCTCGGGGGCCGGTGAAGATACGAATGGATGGCGGGATCGTGCTCGGCGATCAGCTCGATCTCGATCAGCGCGTCCTTGGGCAGGCGCGAGACTTCGACGGTGCTGCGCGCAGGCGCCAGCACGCCTTCGGGGGCCAGGTATTTGGCGTAGATTTCGTTCATGGCCGCGAAGTCGTTGAAGTCCTTGAGAAAGACCGTGGCTTTGACCACCTGGGCGAGGCTGGAGCCAGCCGATTCGAGGATGGCCTTCAGGTTTTCGAGCACGCGGGTGGTCTGTTCCTGGATGCCGGGGGCAACGATCTGCTGTGTGGCGGGATCGAGCGCAATCTGGCCCGCGGTGAAGAGGAGATTTCCGAGGCGGATCGCCTGGGAATACGGGCCGATGGCGGCTGGGGCATGCGCGGTGGCGATTTTTTCCTTTGCCATGGCCAGATTGTACAGTTGTCAGTTTTCAGTCGTCAGTAGTCAGTCGGGCGTAATTGTGGCCTTTAGGCTGCCGAAGAACTGTGAACTACGAACTACGAACTTCTTTACCGCCATACCGCGAGCAGGCCGCCGACGATGATCAGGCCGATCAGCCAGTAGCCGTTGTTGATGAAAAACAATTTGAATGGCCGGTTCTCGTAGATGCCCTGGGGAAAATTCGGCGCGGCGAAGAAACCGACCCAGGTGATGAAGCCGATGAGCGCACCCCAGCCAAAGGTGGTCGCGTGCGCCCATAGGGTGAAGTGGTTCAGCACGAAAGCCAGAATGAAATCGCCAACAAACGACGCAATCATGCCCGGGATCAGGCCCTTTTTCTGGCTGGGGTCGGGGGTGATGCCGAGCGCCGCCATCCAGGGTTTGGCGAACAGCGCGGGCGAGTACCAGACGGCCCCCAGGATCCACAGGATAAGTGCCGAGACCAAGATGGCCCATAGGTTCAGGTGAAGATGATGCATCTGGGAAGACCCTCCAATATGCGCAGAGATCCGCTCAGGAACGGTGGAGCGGGGAACACGGGGAGGCTTCCACTTTGGGGCACGCGAAAACGTGTGTCAAGGAGAATTGCGGTCCCGGCCCGTCAGCGGCGCTTGAGGGCTTCAAGTTCGTCAAGGGTCCGGGGCCAGTCGGAGCCGAGAAGCCGGGAGAGGCTGCGATCGGCCAGCACCTTGCCGCCGGTCTGGCAGCGGGCGCAGTAGTTGGTTTCGTTGTCGGCGTATCGGATGCGCTGGATCTTCTCGCCGCAGCGCGGGCAGGGCTGGTTGAAGCGGCCATGGACCGCCATCTCAGGACGAAACGCGGTGACTTTTTCGGGGAAACTCTTCTTCGCTTCCTTGACCAGGCGGTCCATCCAAACGGTCATCGTCGAGCGCGTGCATTCGAAGAGCCGGTCCCATTCCTCGGGCTTGAGCTTGTGGGTGAGGGTGATGGGCGAAAGCTGCGCGGCATGGAGGATTTCGTCGGAGTAGGCGTTGCCCACGCCGCTGATGAGGCGGGGATCGGTGAGGGCGCGCTTGAGGGTGCGGTTCTCGTGGGAGAGAGCGGCGCGGAAGCCATCGAGATCGGTCGAGAAAATCTCCACACCGCCGGGATCGATGGCTTGGAGCGCTACCTCGCCGCGCAGGACATACAGCGAGGCGCGGCGTTTGCTGCCCGCCTCGGTGAGAGTGAGGGTGCCGCTGGAGAAATCGAAGGCGGCGAGGGCGTTGCGGCCGGCGAGCTTGGCTTGAGCGGGCTTCCAGTGCAACCGGCCGGCGATCATCAGGTGCAGCACCAGCCAGAGATCGCCTTCGACGCCGATGGCGATGCGTTTGCCGATGCGGCGGACGGCATGAACGGTTCGGCCTTCGACGCTGCTGAGCGGCGGATCGACGGTGCGCAGCAGGAAGACTGAGCCGAGCCGTACGCGCTCGAGCGTCTGGCCGAGGACGCGGTCCTCGATGGCGGTGATGTAGGCGGTGATGTCGGGGAGTTCCGGCATTGACTACGAAGGATAACAAGAATGGCGAAAGCCACTAGCCCCACGGAAATGCGAACTGTCCCGGTTCCCGCACTTACTTGGCCTTTCGCGAAACTCTATACCCCAGAGAGATACCAAGAATCTCGTTGGTGTCCCAGCCGTCGGGCAGGTTCACCGATTGCGCAAGGTAGTAAGGCCGTACTGCCAGAGAGCTTGTGATGGGCAGTCGGACACCGATCTGGAAGCGATTTTGCGTGTAGGTCCCGCCGTTGGAGAACGGGTTGTTCCAGGGGACGAGAAAGAACTCGTTATTAACAACGAGTACGGGACGCCACGCGGTGCGGAGCGGCAGCAGGTAATCGATGCCGGGGCGGAATCGGAGACGCGCGGAGGCGGAGCGATTGTCGGGAAACCGGCCTTCGATCAGTGTACGAAGGTTGGGCCGCCACGTGCCTTGAGACCGGCCCACCGTGAGGTTGAGGAGAATGCGATTTTCGTAGGCTGTTGCAGAACCTGGAAAACGTTGATAGCGATAGATGGGAAGGACCATGAGCCAGGGACGAAGTCGAAACGCCACGCCGCCTTGAAAGAAGTACTCGTAGAGGTCCGAGGCTCCTTCGTCGAATCGTTCGTGGACTTCGAACTCCAGGGACTTGTTCGTCCAGAGTGCGGCAGAGATGCCCTGGTCGAGCCAAAGGCCAAATCGTTTGTCGTCTTCCGGGTCCTCGGGCAACGGTTGTTGCTGCGCTCTGGCGGCGCCTACCAGCACAAAGCAGCACAAGGCCAGTATCAGATTCCTGTACGCTCCTCGGGCCTCACCGATCATTTTTCGGTAGGTTTCCCTGCGACTTCGAGCTCGTTTTCCACGCTGAACACCCCGGGTACCATATTGGCGCGCATACCAGCCATGGCCAGGTCCCCATCGTTATTCACGGCGCCGACCAGGGTCACGTTGCCGTTTTTCACGATGATGTGGATCGCATGGAAACCGATGGGAGGATCATTGGTGATGCCGCCCGCAGCGCGAGCCACCGAGGGCATGCGACTCCCTCCGCCGCGATTCGCTGTGTACTTCTGCAAGGCCGGATAGCTGTAGATGCTTCGGTACACGGCAGCGCGCAAGTTATCGTCGATCGTAGATAGCGGCAGGACTTCAATCTCGTTGGTCACGTTTTTGACGCCGTTAATCTTCTTGACCGAATTCTCGATGCCTGACTTCAGCGTGGGGCGGGAAGCCTGGCCGCGCAGGATCACAGTGTCGCCTCCCTGAATGGCAAAGTGGATGTTGTCGAAAACGCCGTACTGGGGGAGCGTGACGATCTGCTTGCGAATTTCCTGGGCCATTTTCAGAACGGTCTGCTGGTTGGCGTCTGAGCTCGCGCCCTGGTCTTGCGGCAGCGCCGATGGCGCAAGCAATACGAAGCTGAAGATTCCGGCAATGGCCGGCATGAACGCACGATGATTCACAAAGCCTCCTCTCTCGCTGCGTACCTCCGACGGGAGCGGCCCGCCTAACAATGCACTCTCTTAAACCGATTCGCGGATGTGGCCGATGCTGGATTCCAATAGCGGCCACCGCGCGACGCAGGGGTGAGGCCAACCGTATACAACCGATTCCTTGGGTTTGGCAAGAAATAATGGAGATGGCGGAGGCTTCCTGCCACGGGTCAACGCACGAAGAAGCGGGGAGCTGTAATTACCGAACCGGCCACTCGTCGACCACAACCTCCAGATTGTTGAGCCTCTGGATGGCGGCTTCGACGTTGCGGCGAACGATGGCGCGCTTTTTGCGATCAGCGAGGGGCGACTCGGCAATGGCTACGACACGACCGTACTTCCATGCGCCGGGGGGCAACGCGATCAGAGCCTGGGCCAGATCGGCCGGGTGAATCTGCAGCTCCTGCCGGCGCGCGGCTTCGGGCCGCAGCATTCCGCCCTCGCCGAAGGAGCTGGGATTGGGATCGGCCATGGTAACCCGCAAGGTCAGGTATTCGGTATCGGCGCTGATGAAGGGATTGGCCCACTCGCCGGGTTCGCGGACATTGATGTAGAGGCTCTTGGTGGGGAGAGGGATTTTGGCCAGGGCGGCGCGCTCGCGGTCGCGCTCGGTGGCCGCCGCCTGCGCCTGTTGCTGGGCTTTCTCGGCGGTGTGAGCCACGCCCACCACCGCTTGTTCTTCTTTATGACAGGCAACAACAGCCACGGCCAGAAGCAGCGCCATGGCTGCAAATCCTTGCATCCGGGAGCGGCGAATCACGAGTCCAGCATAGCAGGATGCATCATTCGCCCTTCCACGCGGGAGGGCGCTTGTCGAGAAAGGCGCGGGCGCCTTCGGCCTTGTCGGCGGTAGCGGAGATCGCGCTGAAACGGGCCGCTTCGCGCAGCAGTGCCAGTTCCAGCGGAAGGCCGATACCTTCGTCCACCGCGTGCAGGGTTTCGGCGACGGCAAGCGGCGCATTGGCTGCGATTTCCATGGCAAGGGTCTCGGCGCGGCTCATGAGTTCGGCGGCGGGGACGACTTCCTCGACCAGGCCGATGCGGAGCGCTTCCTGGGCGTCGATCACGGCCCCGGTGAGGAGGAGCTTAAGGGCGCAACCGCGCCCGACGAGACGCGGCAGGCGCTGGGTACCGCCGTATCCGGCGATGATGCCGAGCTTCACTTCCGGCTGGCCGAAGCGGGCGTCGTCCGCGGCGATGCGCAGCGTGCAGGCCATGGCCAGTTCGCAGCCGCCACCCAGAGCAAAACCCTGGACGCATGCGATCACCGGCTTGCCCAGGGTCTCAATGCGCCGGAAGATGGCCTGCCCGCGGAGGGCGAAGGCCTTCCCTTCTTCAGGCGGAATCGCGGCAAGCTCGCGAATGTCGGCTCCCGCGGCAAATGCGCGGCCACCGGCGCCGGTCAGAAGCACGACCCGGGTGTTCGCGTCTTTCGACGCTGCCTCGAAGGCAGACTCCAGTTCAGCAAGGGTGGCGGTGTTCAGCGCATTGAGGGCTTTGGGGCGATCGAGCGTGATCACTGCCAGCGGCGGGCGATTCTCCACGCGGATATTGGTGTACTCCATGCGAGGACGAGGGTAGCAGACCGCGTTTCTCGACGGGAAAATTTCGCGCTGTCACAGCCAGTCTTTCCAAAGTTGGAGTAGACTGCGCTCGCCAAACTCCCAAGAGGGCGCCGTGAGCAAGAAAGTGGTGGCAATTCTGGGCACGTACCGCAAAGGCGGGACCATCGATACCGCCGTCGAAGCCATCCTGGACGGGGCGCGGTCGAAGCGAGCGACGACGCGGACGATCTATCTGATCGACCAGCACCTCGAGTTCTGCACCAACTGCCGCCGATGCGTGCAGGAGCCCGGCCCGGAACGTGGCAGGTGCAGGCACCAGGACGACCTGGAATCGATTTTGACCGAGATCGAGACTGCCGATGCCGTGGTGCTGGCCAGCCCCGTGAACCTCGGAAACACCACGGCGATTTTCCGTCGCTTTATGGAGCGCTTGATCGGCTATGCCTATTGGCCGTGGGGACAGTCGGCTCCTCAACCGCGTAGCCGGGTGCGGACCCTCAAAGCTGCCCTGGTGGCCTCGTCGGCGGCGCCGGGATTCATGATTCCGCTGTTCTCGGGAACCAGCACCGCGCTGCGCAAGACCGCCAAAGTGCTGGGAGCCAGGCCGGTGGCCAGTTTATGGATCGGACTGACCGCCGGCGAAGTCCAACACAAACTCTCGGGCCGCATGGTGGCACGGGCGCGGCACATCGGGATGAAGCTGGTCTAGGTGGCGCCCGAAGCGTCGATCGGTCGATTTCATTTGGCCTTCAAACAACGGCCGAATTCAGCCCCACATGACGAGGGTTCGTGCTCTCCCACCCTTTCCGCAGAAGGAAGCGGAAAGGATGGGGCACGGAAGTTCGATTATGGAGCGGACCTTGGAGACAGGATACTCGGGGTCTCGACAACAAAGGAAAGGGGTGGCTGCTCGAGAGCGCCACCCCGAAAGTCACAAGCCAGTGATGTACAGGCTTCAGGAGACAAGAACAGGCTAACCCCCACCCAGAACGATGTCTTGCGTCGTTCGGGGGACTCCGGACTCCACCCAGGGGTGGAGAATTCGACCGGTTCGGGCTCAGTCAACAAACGACTTCTGTGCATTCAGGGCCCGGGCGAATTAACTTTAAAGAGCGCATCCTTTTCAACGTGTCCGAGACGGAACCCGGGAAAGGCCGCGCTTTGATCCTGTGTTCCTCATCCACGCCAACCCGGTAGCTTGGCAGGGCCCCGTGCAGGCCCCTCGACGGCTGCGCGCCTGCCTGATCGCATGCGGGCTGACGGCGGCGCTTCTGCTGGCTGTCGGTCCTGGCTGTAGCGGCCCTTGAGCCGTCAACGCCGCTGGCGAATTATGGCCACCAGACGTGGATGATGGAGAACGGCCTGCCGCAGAACACCGTACAGGCGGTGGAACAGACGCGCGACGGTTTTGTCTGGCTGGGCACCGAAGTGGGACTGGTGCGCTTTGACGGCGCAGCGTTCCAGATCTTCGACAAGACCTCGACTCCGGCGCTGCCGGGAAACGACGTGAAATGCCTCGTCGAGACGCGGGACGACGCATTGTGGATCGGAACCAGCGAGGGGCTGGCGCAGTGGAAGAACGGAGTCGTGAAATCATTCACGATCCAGGACGGTTTGCCGGGAAACGATATACGCGCTCTCGCCGAGGATTCATCGGGCACATTGTGGGTCTATACCGATGAAGGATTGGCACGGCTGGGCACGCAGGGGCGGTTTGAGAAGAGCGGGGAGTGGCGGTCGGGAACGCCGATCGCAACGGTGACCGGCGGGGGCATGACGGGGACATGGATAGATACACCCTCTCCTGCAGGGGATTGGAAGCAGGCCGCGGTGTGGGCTGGCTTGTCGAAGGATGACTTGTGGTTCCTGGTGAACCTGAACAACGGAGCCACCGGGGTTGGCAACAGGAGCACGCTGGTACTGGGAGGCGGGCAGGAGACGAAGACGCGCCTGACGGTGGGCCAGGAGTTGCCGGGCAGCCGCATCCAGGCACTGCTCGCCGACGACCAGGGAACGCTGTGGATCGGCACCAATGGCGGCCTGACGCGCTGGGCGGGGGAAACTCGAGCGGCTGCCGGTCACCGATCCGCTGGCCACAGAGTCAGTGCTGGCGTTGATGGAGGATCGCGAGGGCAACATCTGGGCCGGAACCGAAACCGGCGGCCTGCACATCCTGCGCGACCAGCGGTTCAAGGCCTACAACTCGCGCGATGGGCTCTCTTCCGACAACATCACCACGGTGGTCGAAGACCGCGTCGGCGCGCTGTGGGTGGGAACCAATGGCGGGGGGCTGAATGTGCTCCTTACCTTTGAAGCCGGCCGCAACGGAATGGGGAATTACACCGTGCGGAAGGGTCTCCCCAGCGATGTGATTCTTTCGCTCGCGGCCGCTCCCAACGGCGACATGTGGGTGGGCACTCCGGATGGGCTGAGCCGGATTCGGCAGGGGCAGGTCAGCACCATTACATCCGCGGACGGGCTTCCCGACGACTTCATCCGCTCGCTCCTGGTGGATACCGACGGATCTTTGTGGATCGGCACGCGGCGGGGACTGACGCACTGGATCCAACCGCTTGAAGGCGCTGAATCCGGCATGCGCATGGAGACCTTTACCCAGGCCGACGGGCTGGGCAGCGATCTGGTCGGCGCCATGGTGCGCGATACTGCGGGCGATCTCTGGATCGCGACTCTCGCCGGCCTGTCCCGCCTGCATGAAGGCAAGATCACCAACTTCACAACCGCCGACGGTCTTTCAAGCAACGTGATCACGGCTCTGCTGCCTCGGGCCAGGAGTACGCTGCTGATCGGTACTCAGGACCACGGATGGAACCTGTGGGACGGCCAGCATTTTTCGCGCGTGACCCAGGACCGGCTCAAGACCACGTCGATACACGCCATTCTGGACGATGGGCACAACCATCTCTGGTTCGCGACAGGGAACGGCATCGCGCGATGCGACTGCGCGGGAATTGCAGGGGCGATGGAAGGCGTGGATTGCCTGAACTGGATCGAGTTTACGACTGCCGACGGCCTCATCAGCCGCGAGACGGCGACCAACAGCCATCCTTCGGCCTGGCAGGGCAGGGACGGACGCCTGTGGTTTGCGACGCCCAAAGGGCTGGAGGTGGCAGACCCGGCGCATTTTCCGGTCAACACTGTTCCGCCGCCGGTGGTCCTGGTGCGGTTTGCGGTGGATGACGTTTCGCAGCCGCTGGGTGGTTCGGGCAATTCGATCAGTGTTCCCGCGGGCCACAATCATTTTCAGTTCGAGTATGCGGGGCTGAGCTTCGTCGCGCCGCAGAAGGTGCGCTACCGGTTCATGCTCGAGAATTTCGATCACGGCTGGACCGAGGCCGGTTCGCGCCGCACGGCGTACTACACAAACATTCCTCCCGGCCGCTACACGTTCCGCGTGCAGGCAGCCAACAACGATGGAGTCTGGAATACGCAGGGCGCGACTCTCCGATTCGAACTGCGACCCCATTTCTACCAGACGCTTTGGTTCTTTGCCTTGGTGGGCGCAGCCATGGCGGCGCTGGTGGTGGTGCTGCTGCGGATGAGGCTGCTGCGGGCGGAACGCGAATTTCGCGCGGTGCTGGGGGAGCGCAACCGCATTGCCCGCGAGATTCACGACACACTCGCGCAGGGCTACGTTGGCATTTCGGTGCAACTCGAAGTACTGAGCGAACTGCTCAAGCAGAACAAGCCGGCAGCGGCCGTGAAGCACCTGGACAAGACACGCGACTTCGTGCGCGCCGGACTGGCCGATGCGCGGCAATCGATCTGGTCGCTGCGCTCGCAGGATGCGGGCGAGATCACGCTGCCGGTGCAGCTACGGCGCATGGTCGAGCAGGCAGACGGTCATGGAATGGAAGCCAGCTTCAGCATTTATGGCGCGTATCGCGCCATGCCGCTTGGCACGGAGCGCGAGATTCTGCGCGTGGCGCAGGAGGCGATCCATAATGTGAAGAAACACGCCGGGGCGCAGAATTTGACGGTTCTACTGGAATACAGTCCAGGCGAGCTTGCGCTGGAGGTGCGGGACAATGGGCGCGGGTTCGACGCGAAACCTGTCTCGAGCAACGGGAAATCGCCTGAGTCGGGGGGACACTACGGGCTGACCGGCATGCGCGAGCGGGCGGCGGTGATCGGCGGCGAACTCGAAATCGTGAGCGCAGCCGGAGTAGGAACAACGGTTCGGCTGCGAACGCCCACTCCCAAGGGAGTGAAGGAGTGAATGTGACAGAGGAATCGATCCGCGTCCTGGTCGTGGAAGACCATCACGTGGTGCGCCAGGGACTGGTTGCGCTGCTGAATGTTGTCGACGGCCTGGAAGTGGTGGGCGAGGCCGCCGACGGGGTGGAAGCGATTACCCAGATACGCAAACACCAGCCCGCGATCACGCTGATCGATCTGCGCCTGCCGCGATTGAGCGGGGTGGAGGTGATTCAGCGCATCCGCATGGAGAACCCGCAGGCGCGCTTCATCGTGCTCACCACCTACGATGGCGACGAGGATATCTACCGCGCTTTGCAGGCCGGCGCGCGCGCCTACCTGCTGAAGGGCATGACCAGCGACGAATTGATTTCGACCATTCGCGCGGTGCATGCGGGCAAATCGCACATCCCGCCGGCGATTGCGCAGCGCCTGGCCGAGCGCATGGGCACCGAAGAGCTGACGCCGCGCGAGTTCGACGTGCTGGAACAGATTGTGCACGGCAAGAGCAACAAGGAGATCGCAACCGAGTTGGATATATCGGAGGCCACGGTGAAGACCCACATCAACAGCCTGCTGGGCAAACTCGGCGTCACCGACCGCACCCAGGCGGCGACCGCGGCCATCCAGCGCGGGCTGGTCACTCTCGAATCCCTCAGAAAGCCGAAACCATGAAGAGAAATACCGTGAGACGGAAACGCTTTGCCGCGGCTGCGAACTTATTTTTGCCTGGTTTGTTTTTGCTGATTGTCTCCACCGCGATGCCGGCACAGAAGGGTACCTGGCGGCAGGCCACGGATGCGGAACTTGCTTCCCTGCTGCCCTCGCGCGCGCCGGTGGAGAAGGAGCACATTGAAACCGAGATGCGCACCGCATCCGGCATTGTGGATGCGCGGGGACGATACATCGCAGGAGTGGTGCTGCTGACGGCGGGCTACTCGGCCGACGGCAAGTACTCGCACTATCTGCTGGTGCAGGCGCCGATACGCATTGGAGGAATCGCGCTCAAGCCGGGGGAATATGTCTTCGGATGGGACCGCGCCAAGTCCGGCGACGCGCTCAGCGTGCGCTTTCATGTGGCTGCGACGGGCCTGCTGGTGGGCACCGCGGAAGCTCGTCGCATGACGGGTTCCACCCGCGTCGAGAGCCTGCACATCTGGCCCCCGGGCGACAAGGCACTCATGCAGATCGGCCGGTTCGGGCTGCCGTATGAACTAGTGGACAGTGAACAGTGAACTAGCGGGTAGTGAACGAGTAAACGAGTGAACCAGTGAACATTGGACAGTGAACCGGGCACCGAGATGGGCTAACGGCCGATCGCGATGACGGTGAAAGTGCCGGGCTTGATGGAAGGCCAGGGGTGGGGGCGGTCCGCTGTTGGGGCCGGGGGCGGACCGAACTCCGCGGTAACGACATAAATGCGATCGGTGGAGGGATCGTAGGTCATGGTGCGGGCGCCGCGCTGGGTCGGCAGACTCTGGATGGTCTTGTAGCCGGGCGAGGAAGCATCAACCACGGAGAGGACGCCGTCGCCCGAAGAGGCAAAGGCTAGTTTGTGATCCGGAGAATAATTGGCGGCGTCGGGTCCATCGCCAATGGCCGGCGTTGCCAGGACTTTGCCGCTGTTGGAGTCGACCACGGCCATCTTGTTGCCGTCGCAAACCGGGAATAAGCGGTGACCGGCGATGTCGAAGGCCAGCCCGGATGGAGAGTCGCAGCCCGCAGGCCACTCCGCGGTCATCCTGCGGGCGTGCGCGTCGAGGCGAACGATCTCGTTTTTGTCCTCGATGTTGGCGAAGACGGTGCCGTTGCCGTCGACGGCGGGAAATTCGGGTTTGCCCGGCAGCGGAATGGTCGCGACCACTTTGCGCGTCTCGGCGTCGACCACGGATACGTCCTTGCTGCGGCCATTGAAGGCCCATACGGTCTGCGTGGCGGGCTCGAACGCAATCCCGTCAGGGTTGGTGCCGACCGGGATGGTCGCAACGGTGGCGAGCGATGAGCGATCGAAGACGACTACCGCGTTGCCGCCGCCGTCGGAGATGTACCCCAGCTTGCCGGCATTGTCGAGTGCGACACCGTGAGTTCCATGCAGGCCGGTGATGGCGCCGATGGGCTTGCCGGTCTGGGAATCGATGACTTCCACGCGCGGGCCGTGGGTGATGTAGAGCCGGTGGGCTGAGGAGTCGGCGAGCAGGTAATCCCAGCCGCCCTCGCCGCCGAGTTTCCAGTGATCCAGAATGTGATAGGGCTGCTGGGCAGCGAGAACGGCAGGCGCCGCAAGGAGGAACGCGAGTGCTGTCGCGGCGAAAGTGCGCGGCGAGCGAGAAGAACAATAGTCAAAAAAGCGCATGTCGGGCTCCTGGTGCGACCGGCGAAGGATAACACTTCAAACGAGACTCTGACGGTAAAGACGGAAACGGCGGGGCTCAGGACGCATAGGTATGGGATGTCATCTTCAATTCAGATGATGCCGTTAATTGCGCCAACCATCAGACACTAGGGTGATGCATTAACCTCAAGGAGCAGATCAAACCAACCCGGGACCTCTTTGTGCGCATTGTTCTTTCGACTATTGGCACGTTTGGCGATACCAACCCGCTGATTGCAATCGCGCTGGAGTTGAAGCGGCGCGGGCATGTGCCGGTGATGGCGTTGCCGGCTCTCTATGAACCGAAAGTTCGGCCGCTGGGACTGGAGTTCCATGCCGTTCGGCCGGACATCGATCCCAAGAACAGCGCGCTGGTTGAGATGACCTACGACGTGAACCACGGGACCGAGTACGGGCTGAGGAGCTTTCTGTTTCCGCGACTGCGGGAGACGTATGAGGACCTGATGCATGCAGCCACTCAGCCGGAGCGCGCCGACCTGATGCTGCTGGGCGAACTGAATTACGCGGGGCCGCTGGTGGCGGAGATCACAGGGATTCCGTGGGCCAGCTTCGTGCTGGCGCCGCTGTCGTTCTTCTCGGCGTTCGATCCGCCGGTGCTGCCGCCCTATCCGCGCCTGGCGCGCGCCGACAAGGCGGTGCCGGGGATGGGGAGGGCCATTCGAAGACTGGCGCGATTCACGACGCGCAAGTGGCCTGAGCCTATCTACGAGTTGCGGCGTGAATTGGGACTGGAGCGCGGCGCGAATCCACTGTTTGATGCCAAGCATTCGCCTTACCTGGTGCTGGCCTTGTTTTCGCGGGTGCTGGGAGTGGAACAGAAAGACTGGCCGGCGCATACGCTGATCACGGGGTTCTGCTATTACGACGCGGATGCCGGGAATGCGAAACTTCCGGAGCACCTGGAGGCGTTCCTGTCGAGTGGGCCGGCACCGGTGGTGTTTACGCTGGGATCAGCCGCGGTGCTGGCGGCAGGAAAGTTCTACGAACACTCGGCTCGTGCGGCGATGAAGGCTGATGTGCGCGCGGTGCTGCTGATCGGTGCGGACCAGCGCAACCGGCCGCGTCTGGAGCTGCCGGAGTCGATTTGCGTGGCCGAGTATGCGCCGTATTCGGCACTTTTTCCGCGCGCGGCGATGGTGGTGCACCAAGGGGGCGTGGGCACGACGGCGCAATGCCTGCAGGCGGGCAAACCGATGCTCATCATGCCCTACTCGCACGATCAGCCCGACAATGCGCGGCGCATGCGGCGGCTGAAAGTGGCACGGGTGATCCGGCGCGGCGAGTATAGGCCGCTGCGCGTGGCGCGCAAGGTGCGCGAGATGATGGAGGAGCCGAAATTCGCTCGTCGCGCACAGAGCGTTGCCAGGATTTTGGCGCACGAGGACGGTGTGCGCAACGCGTGCGATGCGCTGGAAGAATTGTGGAAGAAGAATTCAGCCTCCGGCCGCTAGTTTTCAGCCGGATCAATGAGGCGAGACGTGATTCGCATTGGCAAGGAGACCAAGATCTTCGATCCCCGCGATGCGGCGACGGGATCGGGAGGGGCTGAGGTACTGGATCCAAGCGTGGTGAACCGCGGCGGCCGCTGGTGGATGGTGCTGGCAGGGCAGGCGCAGGGGTTCGGTCCGCCGCAGCTCTTCAGTGCCTCCCTTCCCGGGAGTGCTCGGCTTTCCTCGTCCGGGTGGACGCTTGCACGCACCGCTACCGGCGACGTGGAAATGCTGGTGCCGGAGAGCCGGCCGGGAGCGTGGGACGGCGATGGAGGACGGCATTGCCCCGCGTACGTGCAGGGATGGGACCCGCACACTGACAGGTGGGTGGAGCGAATCTACTATTCGGGCGCGCGCGAGCATATCGGAGGACCCTACACAATCGGGTATGCGGAATGGAATGGCGCGCAGTGGGCGGAGGGCGAGAATCCCGTGTTCCGCGCCACCGAAGAATGGGAACACGGCAGTGTGTACGAACCCAATCTGATCTACGCCGATGGCACGTGGAAGATGTGGTACGTGGCGGGGTCAAACCGCGACGACTACCTGGTGCACGGCTACGCAGAGAGTGTGGATGGACGCGAATGGGGCAGGCATGCGCTGTTTGCCTCCGCGGAGATGAAGATGTTCGACTTCTGCGTGCGACAGCGCGACGACGGATTTGTTGCAGTGTTTTCGCGCGTGTGGGTTGCGCAATCGCAGGCGCCGGCGGAGACGGGATTGTGGTGGTGCCGCTGCGATACACCCTCTGGCGTACTAACCGACTG
This sequence comes from Terriglobales bacterium, assembly GCA_963788475.1. Lineage (GTDB taxonomy): Bacteria > Acidobacteriota > Terriglobia > Terriglobales > Acidobacteriaceae > Telmatobacter. Next base: position 453,724 of record CAWBGO010000015.1, on the reverse strand, counting down.
GAGCGAGCCTGTGCAGATCATGAATGCGGAGGATCGCGGCTGGCATGGAGGACCGTTCAAGCCCTCGCTCGCGATGGACGAACAGGATCCGCGCCATATGTTCGTGTTCTTTAGCGGAGCTTACAAGACCACCGACCCCGGACCGTTTCCATTTGCGTTTACAGCAGGCTGCCTCGAACTGGACCTGTAGCGCCGATCAAGCCGTTGCGCATGGCTAATTCGCCAGGTTCGGGCTTTTCGTCTCGCTACTTGTGTGCATAGTCCTTTGTCTGACCGGTGCGGCTGTTGGTGACAGAGAAGCTTCCGTTGTCGGATGCGACCACCTTGAAATATGCGCCGTCGGTGGCGCTGCCTTTGGGATTGGCGATCAGGGATTCGGGGCTGTTGTGCGCCGCGTCGGAGCCTTCGGCGGTGTGAACCATGTAGAGGTCCTGCATGCCGGGACTCTCGTGAATGGTCTGCCAGGCTTCGGGGCTGCCTGCCTTGTGCGCGCCGTTGTTCATGATGGTCACGCGGGGATGAATCGCATCGACGATCGCGCGCGCGTTGGACTGATTCATGCCGTGGTGCGTGGCGAGATACAGGTCGATCGGCGGGATGGGATTGGTGGGACAGACCAGCGCGATTTCTTTGGCCTTGGTCAGGTCGCCAAGATCGAGGAAACGAAACTTGCCGTAGGTGACAAGAATCCCGACGGAGCGGGCGTTCTCGCTGGGGTCCGAATCGGGCTTGGGTTCGGAGGCGCACAACGAGTTGGGCTGCGGCGTGATGCCGGGGATGGCATGGACGTGTTCTCCGTCGGCGGTGAGCACGATGGCGCTCAGGCCGGGTAGGTCGATCGTGTCGCCGGGATGCACGACCCGATGCGGCTTGCCTTCGATGGCCTTGAGGTACGCGGCGTAATCATGGCGCGTGATGTCGGAGTCTTCGCGATTCTCACCGTGATCGAGAAACTCGCCGATGGGTATGCGCTTGACGAGTTCAACCACTCCGCCGACGTGGTCGACGTGATAGTGAGTCACGAGCAGGTGATCGATTTTAGTGATGCCCGCATCGCGCATGGCGGCCTGCACGCGGTCGGCATCGCGGCCATTGCTTCCGGGCCAGCCGGTATCGACCAGAAGAGAAGCCCCCGACGGAGCCACGAGCAAGGTGGACTGGCCGCCTTCAACGTCGATGGAGTAGATGCGCAGTTGGGCCGCTTTATTTCCCTGCGCAAGGCCGGGCGCCGGAGGCCAGCAGGAATGTGACTGTGCACGCGGCAAGGGCGGACTTGAAAGCTGAACGAAGAAGGAAGCGAGTGGAACAGCCGATTCGCATTTGCCAGCAGTGTAAACGACGCAGCTGACGCGTGGAAGAGCGCCGCTTAGAAGCGGAACAGGTACGAGGCCTTGACGAAGATCTGGCGGCTGTCGTTGAGGTACTGCGGGGAGCGCGGCGGGACGATGTTGTCCGGATCGCAGGCGCCGTTTTGAAGCCGGTTGCACAGCGTGCGGTCGAGATTCTGCAGATCGTCGTTGTAGCCGACGTAAATCGCCGTCCCGGGGTGCGGCAGCCAGGTGAGCAGCGCCTCGGTGCCAACCTGCTTGGTGTGCTGCAGCGAGGTCTCGAGGGGATTGGCCAAGGTGGAGTCGTATTCCACGATCACGCGCGCGGAAAATGCGCGGGTGAATTGGTAATTGATGCGCGTGCGCAGCGTCTGGCTCTCGTAGACAAAGGCATTGTCGTCCGCGGCAAAATCGCGATCCAGCAGATACGTGTTGTCGGCAGTGAGCTGATGCAGCGGCTGCAGGGTGAGATACGCCTCCGCCCACTGCTGGTTGAGCAGCGAAGGAACGCCGCCTGCCGGCGGGTTGTAATTCACGTTGCCCCCGCGAGCAGCCACGATGTTGAAGCTGAGTTGGGTAAGCGGAGCGCCGCGCGTAAACAGTCCCCCGTAATTCTGGGTGAAATTTTCGTTTTCCGTCAGCAGGGTTCCGTCCTGCGGCCCGAGCGTGTCGGAACTCTGGCCCACGATCGGCGCAAACATCACCCGGCGGGGCAACTGCACAAACGGATCGAAGCTGGAATAGTGGGAGACGCGGTTGCCCTGGTGGTCGAAAGCGATGCTCTGGCTGGTTTCGACGCCGACGGTCTGAAAAAGCCGGTGGCTGGGAAACCATTTGTAATTCGCCCAGGTCTGGTTGGAGCGAATGTTGGATGTGGGAATGAATCCGACCTGCGTCTGAAAATTGGTGCCGTAGTCCTTGTATACCGAATCGAGATTGAAGGCATGGCCGTTGCGCTGGACTTCGAAATTCAAGGCCGGGCCGCGGGTGTTGCCTCCGCTGTCCGAAGTGTCCTGTGTCGAACTCTCGACAGCCTGCCCCGCCAGTGTCCAGTGTTCATTCATGCGCGAGGTAAAATCGACTCCGCCGACGCGATTCCATCCATCGCCGAACTCCCTGTCGGTGTAGATGGCCCCGACGCTGAAGTTCCTGCCGAAATCCTGCGAAACGCGGCCCACGGCGAACGTTGCCCGCTTGCCGTAGAGCGGATCTTCGGGCGCGGCCGTCTCGCCGGGATCGCGATCGTCGATAAGGAAGGCGCCAATGTTGGTATTGTCGACTTTCCCCGTCAGGCGCACGCCATAGGTGGGGTGCACGATGTTCCGCGTGTAGACCAGGTCGATAGGCGTCGCAAAATAGTTTGCGTTTTCGAGGAAGAACGGGCGCAATTCCGGAAAATAGACGTCGTAACGCTGATTCACCGTGAACTGCGGCTGCTCCGATTCCACCGTACTGAAGTCGGGATTGATGGTGCCGTCGAGCACCAGGCTCTCGTTGAAAACCACCTTGGCTTCACCGCCCGCCGCGCCTTCCAGGTGCCGCGAGCTGAAGTAAGGATTGAGCGGATCGAGGTCGACGAGGGAGCGCTCGTTCTGCGCCAGCACGTAGGGGTTCAACTGCAGGTTGTGCGAACTGGCCATGCCGGTCATACCGTGCAGAGTCCCCTCCTGGCTGAGCACGCCGGAGATACCGGCAGAGATGCGCGGCCAGTAGTCGACTTCGCTGTTGCGCGGCAGGCTGCGCGAGAAGACGACTCCCCAATCGGAACTGAGCGAACGATAACGAACGCTCTGGAACGGGATGCTGATCAGGGCCATCCAGCCGTCAGGCGTCGACGTGCGCCTCGGAATCCCAGACCTGGTCATAGCTGTAATCGGGATCGGAGTTCTCGCTCCACTCGGCGTCGGCCTGGACGCCGGCCGGATTCACCTTGAAGAGAACGCCCTTGCGGCGGTCCTGAAAGGGGTCGAGGAGCACGGCGACATTGTCGTCCTTCAGAATGTTTTCCCGGCGCGCGAGGTGGCCGCGTATCTCGGCCGGCCGGTGATCCCGACAGATGAAAACAACGTAAAGCGCGCTGCGGGTGTGGCCAAGCCACACCTCCGTGTCTTCCGTGGCCGCCTCGCCGTCGCGCGGCGAGTTCTGGACGAATCCGCTGACCTTGACCAGCTTTTCACGCACGCCTGGTCTCGGTTGCTGAGACGGGAAGTCGGAAAGATGCAGGGCTTCAGACAAAAGTGGGACAGTGATATCGCTGGGGCGCTCGGTCTTTCGCGGTTCGACGGGAATTATCGGCGTGTTCTCGTTCTTTGCAAATGCCTGGGTCAGGACACAACAAGAAACAAAAGCACATAGCAAGGCACAGCGCAGCATTCTTCAACTCTTAATCTTAAAAAGGTGGATCCAACATCTCATTGGATATAGCGCGGGTTCCCCGACAGGCGTCCTCGCGGCGGCACGGACGGCCATCCCTGCGCTATATCTATCTTACTGCTAAAATTGGAAAAGAGTCGTCCACGCGGACTTCTTGTCGTTTTTACATCCTGTGAACCCCCGCGGCCCGCGCTGGCCGAAGCCCGAGAGGAAAAGTTGACCCTGTGACGCAGACGATACGCAATATCGCCATCATCGCCCATGTTGACCACGGCAAGACAACGCTGGTAGACGCCATGCTGCGTCAGTCTGGAACGTTCCGCGCCAACGAACAAGTGGCGGAACGGGTGATGGACTCAAACGAACTGGAACGCGAGCGCGGTATTACGATTCTCGCCAAGAACACGGCCATCAACTTTGCCGGCGGCAAGATCAATATTGTTGATACGCCGGGCCACGCCGATTTTGGCGGCGAGGTGGAGCGCGCGCTGAAGATGGTGGATGGCGTGATGCTGCTGGTGGATGCGGCCGAGGGCCCGCTGCCGCAGACGCGCTACGTGCTGGCCAAGGCGCTGGAGGCCAAGCTGCCGCCCATCGTGGTGATCAACAAGATCGACCGTCCCGATGCGCGCCCGCAGGAAGTACTGAACGAAATTTACGACCTTTTCATCGATCTCGATGCGGAGGAATCGCAGCTCGAGTTTCCGGTGCTGTACACGGTGGCGAAGATCGGAAGCGCGACGACGGATCTGGCCAAGCCCGGCGTCGACCTGCAGCCGTTGTTCGAGAGCATTGTGAACACGATTCCGGCGGCGACCGGCGATGCGGAAGGCACGCTTCAGATCCTGGTCACCAATCTTGATTACTCCGATTACTTTGGCCGCATCGCGATTTGCCGCGTCTTCCAGGGCACATTGCACGCAGGCGACGACGTGATTATTTCGAAACGCGATGGGTCGCTGATGAAAACGCGGATCACCAAGCTGTTCACGTTTTCGGGATTGAAGCGGACCGAGACCACCGAGACAACGATGGGCGACATCGTGGCCGTGGCCGGGGTCGAGGGCATCACGATCGGCGAGACGATTACGAGCGTTGAAAATCCTGCGCCTCTGCCGCTGATCGTGATCGACGAGCCGACGATTGCGATTCAATTCAGCGTGAATAATTCACCGTTTGCGGGACGCGAAGGCCAGTATGTCACCAGCCGCAATCTGCGCGAGCGCCTGGAAAAGGAACTGCTCACCAACGTGAGTATCCGCGTCGAAGAGACCGGTTCGCCGGACACTTTCAAAGTGCTGGGGCGCGGCGAATTGCAACTCGCCATCCTGATCGAGATGATGCGGCGCGAAGGTTTCGAACTGTCGGCCGGGCGGCCGGAGATCGTGACCAAGATGGTGGAAGGCGTGCGCATGGAGCCGGTGGAGCATCTGACGATCGACGTGCCGGAAGAGCACACGGGCGTCGTGATCGAGAAGCTCGGGCCGCGCAAGGGCGAGATGACCAAGATGCACAATCACGGCTCGGGCCGCGTGCGGATGGAGTTTCGCGTGCCCAGCCGCGGCATCATCGGCCTGCGCTCGGAAATGCTCACCGAGACGCGCGGAACCATTGTCATGAATTCGCTGTTCGACGGCTATATCCCGTACCAGGGCGAGATACCGCAGAGGCCCACCGGCGCGTTGATCGCCGATCGCCAGGGGCAGACCACGACTTATTCGCTCAACGGGCTGCAGGAGCGCGGCATATTGTTTGTCGGGGCCGGCGTTGAAGTTTACGAGGGCATGGTGGTCGGCGAGCACTCGCGCGACAACGATCTCGACGTGAACGTGGTCCGCGAGAAGAAGATGACCAACATGCGCGCATCCACCGCGGACGAAGCCATCCGCCTAGTGCCCTATCGAACGCTGAACCTGGAACAGGCCATCGAGTTTATCGCCGACGATGAGTTGGTCGAGGTTACGCCGAAGATGCTGCGGCTGCGCAAGAAGGTTCTGCAGGCCAATCGGCGGCCCAAGCGGTGGGAAAAAGTGGGAGTGGAATAGACCGCGTCTTTTAAAGCCGGCTTTTCGCTTCGAGTACGCGCTCCAGTGCTTCATCCGCGGTGGATCCTGTTGCGGATAAGTGCCCCATCTTTCTTCCCGCGCGGGGTGTGTGCTTTTCATAGAGGTGCAGGCGCACGCCGGGCACGCTGAGTGCGGCGGCGAAATCGGGTTCGCCGTCGAGCCACACCTCCCCAAGCAGATTGACGATGGCGGCGGGCGTGATCAGCGCCGTGTCGCCCAAAGGCAGATTGCAGGCGGCGCGCACGGCTTGCTCGAATTGGCTGGTGACGCAGCCGCGCTCGCTCTGGTGATAGCTGTTGTGGGGACGCGGCGCGAGTTCGTTGACAAGCAGTTCGCCCTTGCGCGTGACGAACATCTCAACGCACAGCATGCCTTCGATGCCGAGCTTCGCGATGATTTCGGAAGCGAGCGATTCGGCTCGCGATTCAAGCTCCGCGGAAATGCCGGCCGGCAGCACACTCCATGCGAGTATCTGATTTTCGTGGTGATTGCGGGCGGCGGGGAAGCTGCGCACTTCTCCGGACGGGTTGCGCGCGGCCATGACGCTGATCTCAAAGTCGAGATCAAGCGCCTGTTCGGCGACCGCGGGGCGCGCGCCAATGCTTTGCCAGGCTGCCACGATGTGTTCTTCGGCAGCGGGCTCATCGAAACCAATGCGCGCCTGGCCGCGGCCATCGTATCCGCCGCGCCCGATCTTCAGATACACGCGGCCGCCAAGCCCCGGGACCGCGTGGTGGAGATCTATCTCCTCGCACACGACTCGAAATGGGCCGATCGGAAAGCCGGATTCGGCCAGCCAGATTTTTTGCAGTGTCTTGTCCTGGATGATACGGATGGGTTCAACGCCTGGCCGCAGCGGCGCGATTTGCGCCACTTGCGCGAGAGCATCTACGCCGATCTGCTCGATCTCGAGCGTCACCGCATCGGCGCCCGAAGCGAGGCGGCGCGCGGCGTCGGCATCGTCCCATCGGCCGACAATGGTTTCGTCGGCCACAAAGCTTGCCGGGCATGCAGGTTCGGGATCCATCACGCGCACGTGGTAGCCCATGGTGCGCGCGGCCATGGCCATCATCCGGCCCAATTGCCCGCCGCCGAGTATCGCGAGCAGCCCGCCGGGCTGGATAATTTTCGGCTCGATTTTTTCGTTTGGGACGGCGCTCACCCGGGCAACTCCTCGGTAAGCACTTCCTGCGTGCGCGCCTCGCGCCACAACTGCAGTCTCTGGTAGAGCGGCTCGTCGTTGGTGGCCAGCATTTCGGCGGCCAGCAGCGCGGCATTGGCCGCTCCGGCCTTGCCGATCGCCAACGTGCCCACCGGAACACCTTTCGGCATCTGCACAATCGAGAGCAGCGCATCGAGGCCGTTCAATTGCGTTGCCGCCACCGGGACACCCAACACCGGGACAAGAGTCTTGGCAGCCAGCATTCCCGGCAGATGAGCTGCTCCGCCGGCACCGGCAATGATGACGCGCAATCCGCGTTCGCGGGCTGTCTCGGCATATCGGAAGAGCAAGTCCGGCGTGCGATGAGCACTCACTACCCTGGCCTCATGGGGAATCTCAAGCGCCCGCAGAACCTCGACGGCGGCCGCCAGAACCTCGTAATCGCTCTTACTTCCCATCACCACGCCGACCAACGGCATTTCGCTCATGGGGCTGATTATACGAGGCGGCCGCGGCCACGGAGGCGATGCACCTCCAGCGTGGCGGAGGGGTTCAGTGCCTATGCCAGGCCTCCATCGCTACTTCGATCACCGCGAACAGGGCACTGACGGCGGCCAGAAATCCCTTGGCCCGCTGCCAGTTCTGTTCATGTTGTTCCATACGCCGCTCGAGGTCGGCAACCCGACCGCCATTGCCATCGCCCATCAGGCCGGTCATCTGCGTTTTGAGCACGCTCAAATCGCTAAGCACCTGCGCTTCGAATTCATTCATCATCCGCATCCGCCGGACCCCATCCTCTCCGCCTCTGCTCGTTCGTATTCGATCAGCATCCCAACGGCAAGTTGATGAACAAAGCCGTTGGGTGCTCCGAATAATTCGGAGGCGTTGAGCCGTCATACATTCGAATATAGAAACAATCGTTACCCGATGCTCGAGCGAACGTCATCGTCTGCTGCGTTCCCCGCATCACCAGGTCCGGGTCCTCTCCGGCCATGAATCCAAAATCGCGGCGGCGGATCTCGAATCCTCCACCCGCCGGCGGCGCGGTCCCGGTGCTGATCGTAACTGCCGTCCCACTGATCGTTGTAACTGCCAGGTTGGTCAGATTGGGTAACACCGTTGGAGCGATGGGCGCCGGCAGCCAGGCGTCTGCGGGAACCGTACGCGACGTTGTAATTGCGAGGTCATCGGCCCAGTCATTCGCAAATGAGATCTCGTAAGTTACTAACTCCGGGTAACTGGAGCCATAAGTCAACTTGACGGCGCGGACAACTACTTGCGAATTCAACGCCAGTGACGGAACGTCGAGTAGCAGCGCATCACCGGGCCATACGTCGGAGGAGAAACTCGACTGCGGGCCTTTGTAGCTGCCGCTCCACAACGCGGTCGCGCTCGACGATGCCGTGACCATCGTAGCAGCCGCATTACGGCAGTCGGCAGAACTTCGCGCGGGAGGATTTGTCACCGAGCCCACCCAGGTCACGATCGAAGGCAAGCCCGCCGCGGCAAGTTCCTGCTGGCTGATGGCATTGACCGCGCGGCCAATCGCCCGGCCCAGGCTGCGATAGCTGACGGCAATCTGCTCTCCCGCCAACGGCACAAAACCGCTGTAGAACACGAGAGTTCCGGAGCGCTCGAGATGGCATTCGCCTCCTTCAGCTAACGTGCCCAGCCTTCGGGTGTACTGGCCGCCATTGGGAGGCGTACTTACCACCCATCCCGAGCCCAGATTTGTCAGACTAAGTCCGCGCATCGAGCCAATCATGTTGATACTGCTTACCGCCGCCAGCGAACAAGTTTGCGGCAGGGAAGTAATCGAGCCGTCATACACCTTTACGGGCATAGCCGCGACACCGTTGACGTATTCCTGTATCTCGAACAATAGCCTCGCCGGCGCCGGATTTCCCTCCCCTCCGAATGTAATCATTCCTGAATCACCGAAGGATCGATAAGTACTCAGCGATCGTTGCGACTCGGGGCAGTGAATCCAGATGCGGAGTGCATATTGATTCGCGGGATTCGTGGAGTAAGTCATCCCCGATGTTACGCCTTGCACTACGGGCTGCAATGAAACTGCTCCGGTGCCTGGTTGGGCTGTTGCTTGAAAACCCGCCACGCACCCGGTTAGCGTGTCGAGGCCCGACAACAAACCGCCAAGGATGCCGGTGCTCCCTGGTGAAAGGGTCACCCCCGTAGCCTCCATAAGAAGCGTGCCGCCCATTTCGATTTCGTCGATCCACGTCAGCAATGTCTGGCCGTCAGTTCCAGTGCCGCCGTTCATCGCCAGGCCGGCGGCACCCAGTGAAATGGCGCCGGCGCCTCCGGAAGTCTGCCACCTGCTTAGATCGATGCTGGGTTCGTCGAAGCGCTCATCGATGATCTTCACACGCGAGGCAGGGGGAAAGAATGGTTGAGCCGCAAGGTTGAATTGCGTTGTTGTGCCGTCGCCCAGAAAGTACTCGGTCACGAAGGCAGCCGATTCAAGTTCCCCGCAGACCGTGATGTCGTTTGCAAGTCCGCGTCTGGCGCCGGATGTGATCGCAAGGGCGCTCAGATTCAGACTACCGTCGATTTCACCGAGTGGATGCACCGCGAGGGGAATCTGGGATAGTTGGAGCGCGCCCCCGAGAACACGGTAAGCGGCGCGAGCCTGACCCGCTACGGACGCGGCACACTTGCTCCACGATGCGCCCGGCTCTGGCGCCAACCCTCCAACGGGAACCGCAAGAGCGACACCTTGAGTACTGAGGCAGGCGGATCGGGTGTGCAGGACCAGGGACGTGATAAGTTCGCCCGCCGTGACGCCGGCAGCACCTTGATTCGGCGAGAGCTGCAGCTGATCCAACAAGAATTCATCGCTCAATGCCTGCACGGCGAATCGATAGAAAGGTCCGTCGATCGACATGCCCGCATACACCGGCGCGGGGCTGGCCGCAATGTAACCCGTGAAATACTGAGTCCCGTCATCGCCCGTGACCGCTATTGATTGATTGCGCGACGGAGTTGGTATGCTTCCGCCGGACGGCAGGCTAAGGCAAAATTGGCATAGCGAAGGTTCATTGAGCTTACGCTCGATAGTCAAAGGATGAATCGCATCGAGCGCTGCGGAATAGTCTTTTCCCTGGATCGTTATCTTCATTATCAAACCAATGCCTTCGTTGGAGGCAGAAAACTTCGATAGCAGAGGACCCGTTCGCCATCAAGCGGATCGGTAACCGGTAGGGCACGAAACTGTCCTCGCAGCAGGACGCGTTCCAATGTTCCTTTGCCTTTCCCCGCCAGCGGTATGGACGTTTCTTCGGCATCGGTCATCGCCTGCAGGCGCGGGTAGTGGAAGAAGATGCGCTCTCCCTGACTTCCTTCCATGACAAACAATGCCGACCACTCGTGATAGAAACTGCCTCCTAGGCGATCGACAAAGCCGACCACGGGCTGCAGCTTTGCGCTCGAGGCCGGAACTCCGCCAGGAAGCGGCGCGGCCAGAGTCAGCGTTGTGGCACTCACCTGTGAGACCAGCGCCACGTTGAAAGTGACGCGACGAATATAGTCACGATCGCACAACGACTGACGCACGAAAGCGCCTGATACAGGAGAACCGACAACGCCCGTCTGGCCTAGATAATCATCATCCACCGCGATGATGGATCCGGCGACAAACTTTGCGGCGTCGGAGGCGGCGAGCGATATGGACGCCGCTGACGACCCGCTCTGGATTGTGATTGGGGCAGCCGCCGGACCACCTTCGGCCCCCAACGCTGCTCCCGCTGCTGGAGCCAGCAGGTTCATGTGCTGCGATCCGGTTGCCAGCGCCATTGTCAGCTTGGTCCAACTTAGAAACTCGAAGCTTACCTGGGCGTCAAGGCTCTCGCGCACTTGCGCCAGCGGGGCTGCTGGAATTCCAGTCATCAGGGCCGCCGATTTACTGGCTGTGTTGCGTGTGAACCCCTGAATCCATCCCAGGCTGATCCACGGAGCGGGCGGCACATCGAGATTGAAGTTACCCTGCCCGGCCGGATCGAAAAGCACAGGCGTCTGAGCCGCGCGGTTCACCACCGCAAAATACGCTCTGACTCGCCGCATAACCGGTGCGGCACCCGAATACCAACCTGCGGCCATTTACTCACCCTGTTCCTGATAGCTGTAAACCATGACTTTTACCGAACGGTTCAGCCTGTCTTTCTGCGTCGTTACGGGGCCGAAGAGCGGTTCGTCCCAAAACACTTGCGTCAGCATCGCCGCTGGTGGAGTCGCGGTGAAACAGAGCTTGGGCGTGGCGAACGGCTGAAGCATCGACAACAGCTCTTCATCCATTGCACTGAGCGATCGACCGCGATCAAGCCCGCCAAAGCTCTGGCATCCGCAGGTCTGGTATACGATTTCACATTCTTCCGCGGCCATCGTCACATCGAGGTTCACGTCCACACCCAGCCCCAGCCATCGCAGAACAAATACATCAGCGGGAAGCTGGCTGAACGGCGCCTCTGCTTCCTCTGCCAGGACGCCCGGCCGCACTGCACCGCGAAGCAGGATCGTCCGCTGCGGATTGAGCGCGGCTAACCGCGATCGCAAGGCAATATAAAACGAGTCTTTAGCATTTTGCATGGACTAGTGCTCCTGAATCATGAACGGCGGTCAGTCAAGCGAACCGCGATCGGTCCACCAGAGTCTTCCCTGTTAAACGGCCTGCTGACGAGCCGCGCGCAATAAGAGTCGGTAGAGATACACCTGTCCGAAGGCTTCACTGGAAGCGACCGCTTCGATCGTGTAACACTGCTCCCCGACGGTTACTGCCAGGGTCATCGCAAATAGAGATTGAGCCGATGCGAGGTCGAGGGCGGATACCTGCTGCTGGACCCCTGTAGCCGACACCAGTAACTCGCATTTCGATTCATTGTCTTCCTGCCAGGTCGGGCGAAGTTTGCGCATGACTACGGGGCTGATTGTTACTTCAACAAATGTCGTCGATACCAGTCCTAACTCCGACATGTTGGTATCCTGGTTGGCTCCCGTAATTCGTAATTTGGCCGATGTCCCCGAAACGCTTCGCAGCAGGGCATCGGCCAGCATCTGCGGAGCGCCCACAGGGTTCCGTGGTGCCGTATCGCTCATGGTTCACCCCAACCTGTTGGCAACGTACGGACGCAGCCATGCCTTTACCGTTTCATCCAGAAGCGAGCTGGAGAAGTACTGCACCTGCATCGTGTCAATCTTTGTCCTGCTCGCGTTCAGGGCGGGCGTGGATTGGGCATTGCGCACGATCTGCGCGCATGCAGCCTTTACGTCGTCGCCGATCGATGCCATTCCGGCCGTATAAGTGACCATCACTTCGTTGTACGGCAGTCCCAGGATGTTACAAGGCAAAGTCAGCTCTCCGGTATTCGAATCCCAATCGACGGAGTTGGGATCAATCGCCGTCCACTGGCCCGGAAGCGAGAAAGCCCAGACCATCTCGTAACAGGGGGCCCTCGGGTATCTCACCGCGCCGCGGCTTTGCGTACCGCCCTTCAATGCTGACAATCGGCGCGCTCGCAGTGCCCAGCGGCGCCAACGGCAGATAACTCAGCCGGATGGTCTGCGATCCGCTCGTCAGCCGCAGCCGCTCCGTGTATTGAATGATGTTCAGATCCGGCCGCCTGCAATGGCTGTTGATCAAAGCCGTGGCAGCCGTAATCCAATCCGCCGATGTTCCGTCCGGCAATCCATAATTCGGGTAATCCGCCGGTTGCAGATAAGCCATAAGTTCGCTCCGCGAGTTCGTAGTTCATGGTTCACAGATGTCAGTTGCCAGTTCTCAGTCCCCAGATCGGACGGCCGCGAGAACATCCGGCTATCGTGAGCTGAGAACTGAGAACTGAGAACTGGTTTTTACCGGTCGACCAGCACCTGGTAGTGCGCGTAATTCGCACCCTTTACGACCGGAGCGCCGAATTTGACTGCCACATACTGCTGTGTCAGCGAGCCCGGTAATCCGAGTTGGAAGATGCGCGGCGTGGGGTCGCCCAGCCAGTGGTACTCAATCAGATCCTCGGTGACGATATATGCCGGCAACACCGCCGAGCCCGAGCCCGGTGTTCCGGTGTAGCTCAGGCTCCAGTCCGGGATCAAAGGAAGATCTCCCGCCTGTGTCGAAAGCATCTTCACTCTGACTCCGCCCGTGATCTGGTCGGTGTTAAGGACCACGTTGAATTCCGCCTTCATCTCGCGATCGATCAGGTCAAGCAGGACGGGGTTGGCATAGATGGCCGTGGGGCGCACGTGGTAGCCATTGCTGGCGACCATTTGCGCGACGGTCGACTTCAGCCCGTCGACGATCGACGCCGCGGTGCCGATGGTGGTCGTGTTGCCGCCGGCCGCGATCTGGCTGATCACGCCCATATACTGCGTGGTCGTCGGAGAACTGAGGCTGGTATCGTTGCCGTTCCAGAGCGAAACGTCATGGGCCACCATCACGCCGCTGACAGTGTCCACCAGGTCTTTGGCCTGGAGATAAGCGAACTGCTGTTGCTGGTTGCCCAGTTCGATATCGAACAGGTTGTAGTTGATCTGCGAAACGATTGCCTTGAGCGGCACGCTCCGTTCCACCCGTGTCGGACTTACCACGGGCGCCACGATGCTGCGCGGATTAACGAATCCGGCAGCGCCCGGGTTGGGAAGAGCGGTCTCCTCGAAAAACCGCGACGGATGACCGGTGGCCGGAACTTGCTTGATACGCTGCCCGAACGGGCTGGAGCGCCGGCAGATATCGAAAATCTCGGTCTGGTACAGCGGAACCTCGACAGCACCTGGCCCGATAAAGTCGGCCGCCGCATGAATGTCTGCAAACAATGCGTTCATAATTCTGTGCCCCCTCCATGGGGCTCTGGCTAAGCGCCGGCTTTCAGCCCTTAGCCCTTAGCTCTCAGCGTTGTTCTGGGATCATCGAAACCGCATCGAGTTACTTCGTTCAATCGCCCGACTTAGCCTCGATGTATCGCCGACGGTGTTGAGTTGTTAGCTAGAAGCCAAGAGCTAATAGCTAATGGTTGTTTCTACGCGATCGCTCCGGCGCGCAGAAGCTGAGTCTTTACGGCGATACGCTGTTCCAGGCTCAGGCCGTTCAATGCCGCATCCAGAGCGCGAACATCGACAGGGCCGTCCCCCATACCGTGCTTGGCAAGCAGCTCCGACGTCGCCGCCGGCACCGTCTTGCGCAGCTGATTCATACCTGCCGGCGCAGCGGCGGCCTTTAGATCCGCTAGCTCCCGTTCCGCCATCGCCAGCTTCGCTGCCAGTTCTTCTTCGCGGCGGCTCTGCTCTACCGTTGCCGAAATCCTCTCCACCTCGCCGGAGAGAACGCTGGCCGATGCCACGCGCTCCTCGAGCCAACTTAGAGTCTTGTTCAGCAGAGTTGTTGCAGTTTCCAGCCGCTCCGCAACCTCACGCTCCTGGTTTTCCATGCTGTTCCTTTCTGTTCCCAAACATTCTGAATTGTGGTCGCCCGGCGATGATCCGGCTTGATCCCCGGCGTCTGTTCGCGCCAGGTACAGCGCTCAGTTATCGCTGAAATGAATCTGCTTCCGATAACTCATGGATAACTGCAGATAGATAGTCGACTCTTCCTAACTTGCCATCCGGAAGCTCGTAGCCCGATACGCTGCCTTCTCGCGAAGCAGGATCGCCGCTCCGGTAAAAGTAACTCGGGTCAACTTCCAGACATCCGCCCGCATATCTTCCACCCGCGCATCGGCTATCTCGTAACTCATGCCCAGATCCTCAGACGAGTGTGCCAGTATCGCCTCAGCCACGTCCGGAAAGTCCCGCGCATAAAGATATCCCCGGACGGTCAGCTTGTGTCCGTCGAGGTTCGCTTCCGTCAGCAGCCCGATCTTGCGCCGCGCGTCGTGCCCGTCCCATCCAGGGCGATAGTCAACGGCCATTCCCAACAGCGAGGGCAGAGCCTTCTCTGCGGCATCCCTGGTGAGCATCACGCGATGACCGCGTGCGCCAGACGGCGCCTTGTCGCTCGCTGTGTCCACAACCGTCAGTGTCCCTGCGAAGGCCACCCGGTTGGGGTGTCCTTCCACGCAGGGAATCTTTACTGCCATAGCTTCCAATCGCATGAATTCCTCGCTCCTGCCCGGATTCAACTTCAATAAGTGCGGCGGCCAGCCTCAACTTCGTTGCCGCGTCAAACGGCCTGGTCGACTGTCGTTCGGCTTCGCGCTTCGGCGGCCGCTTGTTCCTCGAGAGGGCCGAGGCCGCGCATCGCTCGCACTTCGTTGACCGTCAACACGCCGGCCTGGAGAAGCTGCACCTGCACTGCCAGTTCGGTCTCCTCGTCGCGAGCGTTCAGGTCGTTGAAAACAAATTCGAATTCCCGCCAACCGATGCACTTTCCGAAGAGGTCCCGCGTCAGGTGATCGGCCAGCAACTGGGCCAGGGGCTGAATCGCGCCGCGAAACGCTTCATCAGCCAACTCCGCGGCCGTGGCCCGATTCACATCGCCTTCCAGGCCAAGCAGCATGGGCGGCAGCCCAAACGCGTTGGCAACCATCCGGATCAGGAACTCCTGCCAGGCCAGGCGCAAATCGGCATCCGTCCCCTGCGCGAAGCGAAGCACTTCCGGCTTCTGCTCGGTCGAAATGAGTGGCACCCGCCCTGTCCCTTCGATCTCGTCCTGCCACCATCGAATCAGCCGTTCGTGCTGCGTCGGGGTGGCCTCACTGAGCCACAGCGCGTATTGCGCCACGGAGTTCGCGGCCAGCTTTCCGGCAAAGCGATGCGCGGTCAGGAACTGGCTGACGGTTTCGAACGCTACCTCCAGCGGTCCCAGTCCAAACGGCGTAAAACTGCGCGGGATTCATGCGCACGTACATCAGCTGGTCATCGCGCAAATCCACGGCGCTCGTTTCCAGTTGCCCCGGCGCCGCCTGGGCATAGCGCGCCGTTTCCGGTTGGCCATCCCACCTGGCATTCATCCGGATCGATGCGCCATCGACCGCCCAGAACATGGCCGGCCTCTTCGGATCCGCGGTGGGCTCCATCTCCACCGCGCCATATCCTCCCGTAAGCGCGTCCTCGATCACCTGTTCGATCAGGGTGCGAAAGGTATCTGCGGCGTTCGGCTCCTCCAGTGTTCGCCGGAGTGCCTGCAGCTTTCCATCCAGCTGATCGACTTCGTGCGGCGAAACGCCGCGCCGCACCCGCACCTGCCAGTCCATCGACGCAATCCGGTCCTTGATCACATTGATGGCCCGGCGCACCACCGGCGTTTCCGCAAACCGCCGCAGGTTCGCCGGAGTGGGCTTGGGCAGCAACCGTCCTGGAAAATGGATCGGGCTGAGGATCGCCGGCATCGCCACGGTCTTGCGTTCCGCTTCAGCATCGATGCTGGATACCGGGTCTTGCCGGCCCTGCCCGTTGCGGAGCAGAGAGCCGCTCGTAACCTGCCGCCAGATCTCCCGTAACTGTTCTGCCACCTTCACACGCACCTTCCTTTTTGTCTTTCCCCAAAAGAAAAAGGCACGCACCCGCGAAGGGTGGTGCCTGTAGATTCCCGTTGCTGCTCTAGCTTTTAGTTTCTAACTACGGTTCAAACTGGTTAATCTCGACTTATCTCAATTTGCATTCATGGGAGTCTAACTAATAGCTGCCTTACACCCGCAGCTCCCGGCGTGCCGCATCCGCTACCCGGCCCATGTCTGAAGTCGTTAGCACGCGGATTTGATGTTCCTCCATGGTCTCCACGCCGAACCGGTACATCTCCAGGCGCTCCGCATCCTCATCTGTCGCCCCAATTGTGGCCGCGGGTTCGATGACTGCAGTCAACTCCAACGCGAGCTTCTCGACGCGTTCCACGCCCGTCCGCAAACCCGCGGCCGAGAAAGCCAGCACCTTTGCCATCTCCACTCCCGGCTCCAGGCTTACGGCGTGAAACATGCGAATCAGAGGGGTCCCCGCGGACGGGTCTATGTCCGTGGGGTGGCTCAGCGGGCGCCCCGCGGTCTGATCTTTGTCCGTTGGGTGGCTGGTACGGTCTCCCGCCAACGGGTCTTCATCCTGGCGCAGTTTCACACCGATGGGCCGGTAACCCAGGTCAATCCGCAACGGATCGCCCGGCCGGGTGTAGTCGCGAGCCGCGATCTGTTTGCGCAGCAGATCCCATACCCCCGCTCGTTCGAATTCTCCCCGCATCGTCGCCTGAATCGCGGCTCTCCCTCTCAGCCGCGGTATCCTCTCCCGGCGGAGCGGATCCACATAAAGCCGCATGAGCTCTTCCAGTCCCGCCGGCAGGCTCTCGGCCAGATACGCCTTGGGTTCCGTCATCTGCACATTCAGCGAAAGAGATTCTTCCAGCAGCCGCATCAGCCTGCCTTGCGGCTCCTCATGGAAACGCCGCCGCAGTTCGCTCTCCATGCCTTCCAGCAGGGCCGTGTCGGCTTCGGGATCCAGGCAGCGCAGCCTGCGCCAGTCGCGCGTGAAGCGCACCTCGGCGGGATTGTCGCTTCCCTGTTCCCGCAGGATCACCCCGATGTGCACATATTCGTTGCGCACTGGATCGGGAACATAACGGAGCAGCTGGAATTCGCAGTTCCGCCGGTTCTCTCCTGCGATGCCACTTCCTCCGCGCAGGGTTTGCTCCTTGCCGCGCGGGCGTCCCGCCGGTGGTCTGCCATCCCGCTTCGGACTACCTGCGCTCTTCATGTCGCGCGCTCTTCGTTCACATCAATCTTTCCCCGATGGTAGAACCCCACCGCGCATTTTTCCACGCACTCTCCGATTTTTTCTCGTCCACCACCCATTTCGGAAATGGATTCCTTTCCGATTTCCCGAACACTTCAATCAATTCCCGAATCCGGCTTCGGCGCGCCAGCAATTTCTCCACCAGCGCCTCCATCTCCGACAGGTCCCCGCCGTACCACTCCGGCGGAACCTCGTTGGCCGGCTCCCATACCGCCGCCTCGGGCATCGTCTCCAGCCGCGTCAACCACGGCTCAAACGAGTCCCAGCCGGTGACCTCGCGGTACACATCATTGCGGTAGTAGACGCCCCGCAGCGGCGAGTCTTCGAAACGCCACTCCCCGGCGTGGAAGCAATATCCAAAGTCGATGAACACCGCCTGGTAGCGCCGCTCCCGCTGCCGTCGCGTGAAAACAGCCTGCCGCCCGTTGGCGTTGCCGGTCCATTTATCGAAGGCCAGAATGCCGGCGAATTCGCCGAGATTCCTTACCTGCGTCAACTGTTCTTCCGGAAGGTAATCGACCACCTGCCCGGGCATCAGTCCGCCTACAAAGCGAGATCCGAACTGCAATCCGGCGTGGCACCGGACCCGCGTCCGTCCGAGATCGATCTCGAGTTCACGCGTGTTTTCGACCAGCCACGTCGAAACATCCACAAGCTCCGGTTCGGGGGCCGTCAATCCCGCCGCCTTTGCCAGGCGGGAGGCAAGATACTCGTTGGCAAGAACCCGCCGGTGCTGCGGGTTGTTCTGAAACTTCACCACGTACGGCTGACCGTCGGCGCCCAGCATCAACTGCCCCTGCGCACCGCCACGCATTCGCCGGATGTGCTGCACCGCCAGAACTGCCAAGCCCGCTTGCCCCTTTTCGGAACCTTTAATCGAATTCTATCCGCATCGCCGGAAATTATCTGCAAGCGAACAAGCCATGACAGTAGAAGAAGTGAAAAAGTGACCAGGGCGTGTTAACACTATGTCAATCTAACTGCGGTAGATTAGTAGTAGATGGAAATCACGGAAGAGCAGTACGCGCGAGTCAAGGACAGCCTGCCAGTACAGCGGGGGAATGTGAGCTTATCCAACCTGCAATTTCTGAATGCTGTGTTATACGTGGCCGAGCATGGATGCAAGTGGCGCGGGCTTCCGAAACGGTTTGGCAACTGGCACACCATCTACACCCGTATGAACCGCTGGTCCAAGAGCGGCGCTATGGATCGTGTTTTTGAGAAACTGCAGCTGGAACAGATCGTGCGCATTCGCATCGAAGCCTTCAGTCTGGACTCAACTTCAGTGAAGGTGCATCCGGACGGCACGGGAGCATTAAAAAAAACGGACCCCAGCCGATTGGCAAGTCTCGCGGCGGATGGACTACCAAGATTCATATGGTTGCCGCGGATGCTCGGACCGCAATAACGTTCGCGCTCTCGCCGGGTAATGCCCATGACGCGCCCGAAGGCCGCGAATTGCTTCGGGATCTGGGCTCCTTCCCAGGTATGCCTGTGATCATGGATCGAGCTTACGAAGGCAACGAAACCCGTCAGCTCGTGCTCGAGTTGGACATGGTTCCTGTAGTCCCGCCCAAATCCAATCGCGTTGAGCCCTGGCGCTATGACCGGGCGCTCTATAAGAAACGCAATGAAATCGAGCGTCTCTTCCGTCGACTCAAGGGCTACCGGCGCATCTTCTCCCGCTTCGAGAAACTCGATTGCGTGTTCCTTGCATTTCTCTGCTTCGCTCTCATCGTCGAAGCACTTAGATAGTGTTAACACGCCCCAGTTGAATAAGTGAACGAGTAAAGACGTCAACAGTCTGCCACATTCCAAATTCTGCCAACGGACACTCCAAGTTCACTGTTTCACTTCTTCACTCGCGCACTCTTTCACTTCGGCGCCCCAACAGCTCAGCCCTCGCTCCCAATGCAATCGCCATGGCCATGACTCTGTCGTCGTGCGTTCCCGCGCGCGCTCCCGTCCGGCCATCCGCCAGGCGCACAAAACTCCGACATTCGCTCAGCAGCTTCCGGCTCATGAAACACTGGGGCTGATCCACCAGACCACCGTCGAGGCGCCCCAGGATTGCGGGCCGGCTCAGAGAGGTCGTCAACCAGCCCGGTTCTTTGCCTCGCGTGTAGATGCGGCGGTAGTGGCATACCGTGTCGATCAGCGCCAGTACCCCGCTGCCGTGATTGTTCCTCTCCACCACCAGCCATGCATTGTTATATTCGGCAGCCAGCTCCGTCACCAGCATGGCCAGCTCCAGCCCACCCACGTGGCCCGCAAACTCGGCGCACTGGAACCCGGATTCCAGTTCCAGAACTTCGACCGCCGAATAATCGCCTTCGCTTCCGCCCCCTGCGGGATCGACAGCTACAAGGTATTCCTTGCCCCTCACCGGAGGCAGCCAGATCTCCAATTCGCCGTTCCGTCGTTGTTCCCACCCAGGCACGAGTTCAGAGAATCGCGCTTCAATGGCTCCCAGTTCAAACACCGAGTCTCCGCTGGCCCGGAAACAGCTCTCCTCGTCTTCGGCATATTCCTGGCGCGCGAGTCCGCGAAAGTTCGCCCTCACCTGGCGCCGGAATGCAATTTGCTCCAGGTCCAGATGATGACGCGTCATCAGGTCGCGCTCTTCCCCGGTCAGGCTAGCCTCCTCGACCGCCGCGGCCCGGTAGCGCCGCTCCATCCACCATGGAAAGAAGTGACGCACGATGCCTGTCTCTGCGGCTCTCTGCCATTCCTCGTGAAAACAGCCCCCGATGCCATCGGGAGTCGACTCCAGGATCAGCTCCGCCTCCGGCGCCATGGCCGCGCGAAGCCCGGCTAGAATTTCGGCCGGATCCCCCGGCCACCGCGCCAGTTCCGAACAGTGAAGGTTCTGAATCGTCATTCCGCGGCCGGCGTTGCGGTCGCCCGCCGATACCACCCTGTATTGCGAATCAATCTCCGGAAACACGATCTGCCGGGTGTTATCCCGCGAAGTTCGCAATGGTCCCTGGCGCAGCCCCGCCGGTAAATAGTCGAGGAACCGGTGGACGATCCGAAAGATCTCCTCGGCCGCTTCCTGCGTGTGGGCCACTTCCAGCGTCAGCGTCCCCGGACGCGCAATCGTGCGCAAAAAGAAGCGCGCCGCGGCCCACGTCGTCAATCCCATCTGCCGCGCCTTCAACACAATGTTCCGCTGGCCCCGCCGTTCTTCAAAACTGCGCTGCGCCGCATTGGCTTTAAGCGTCTCCGTTCGTCCGTTGCGCGTTCTTACCTTCAGCAATCGCGCGGCCAGCGCCATTCCCACCGTTAATCCGCGCAGGCTTGCCGGCCTCTGATCCAGGATCTTGCCCAGCCCCTCTAATTCCTCTCGATCGATCTGCTCCTGCGCAATAGTCATCGCCCTTATCCGGCCCCCTGCTGGCTTTCCTTCCGACACGCGCCCACGCCCCCGACTTGTGCCCCGGCTGCGACATCCGATGTTCATGACAGGATCGAGACGCCAACCCGGTGCCAACCACGTTTCCTACAGCAATTGCTCGATCACCCCATCAATGTTGAGGTGACGCCACCCTCAACCGAGTTAAGGCCCACATTGAAATTGATGGGGACCCCGGCAATGGCCCGGTAGACTGCCATTCCCTGGTGGATCGTGTAAGTGGCCTCGGTGCAGTTCCACGTCCCCGGTGCCCCCTGCTGTCCATGCTCAGCAGCTACTTGGAAGTTGTTGAACGTGGCGCCGACGGACCCCGACGTGCACCCGGTCGTGGCGTAGTACATAAAGTTGAACCGGAAGGTTCCGTCTACCGAAGGCGTGTAAGCGATAGGCGTCTGTGCGGTTGTCTGCCCAACCAACGACACATCCGCAATAACCGCTACCGATGTACCCGCGCCCCGGGGCGGCCCAAAGCGGTCGCCCCTTTTCCTTTAGTTAGGGAGTACAGCGGTCCAACCGTTCGCGCCGTTACCGCCCGGGCCGCATCCAGTAAAGGCCCCACACGAGCCGCCCGTACCGCCAGTTACAGCGAGGGTGCCGCTGTTTGTGAGGTTGGGGCTGCGCAGGATGATTACGCCGCCACCACCCCCGCCGCTGGCACCTACGTTGTTACCAGTGGAGGCCGCGCCGTTCGCGCCGCTAGCGGAAATCGTGCCGGTAATGTTAAGCGTCTGGCAGGCCATAATAATCATGCCGCCGCCGAAGCCGCCGGCCGGACCGGAACTACCGCCCGCGCCACCACCTGAGCCGCCCCAACTTAGAAAGTTACCCGTGCTGTTGACTGTCTCCAGAATGGTCGAGCCGACCAGCATGTGTTGTATTGATGTCGGGGTGTAAGACAGGTTTCCTGCGCCGCCCGTTCCGCCTCCCGCGCCGCCCGCCGTGCCGCCGCCCTGATTGCCGGAAGAGTTGAATCCGACAACCCCAGCTCCTGTTCCGCCGCCGCCGCCACCGCCACCGCCGCCCTGATTGGAGAGGTTGTTGCGAGCATCCAGGTTGAAGTTGCCCGCTACCGTGCAAGTGCCGGGGCTGCGAATGATCAGCGGAGCCTGATTGGGGCTACCTGTACCCGTCAGTGTCGCGCCAACCGAGACGTTAAACGAGGAATACCAATGCTCTCCATAGGCGATGGTGCATGATCCCGAGGTACATGTGTATGCGCCTTCAGACCCGTCGCCTAGGAATTGCAGACTGGGCGGGACGTTCGTGAGCATGCCGCTCGTCGTCGCCCAAGTCGCGTCTTCGCGGAGAAACTTCGTCGCACCCGAGGAAGATCCGGGGTCCGGGACCAACCCCGCTTTATGCCCCGAGCCGGACGCGCCGAAGTTGGTGAGAGCGGCTGGTATGTCGGCTAGCGTTGCGAGGGTGCCCGTTTCCTGCGGGAGACTCAGCGTATACCCGCCGCCCGTCAACGGTGCCGTGATGGTCCATGTGTGCGAAACGCCGCCGCTGTCCAACGACTTGAAAATCAGGGTATTGGCGGAGCCGTTGGCGTAGCTCTGGATGGTGGGCCGGGAAATGGGTGCGCTCAAAAAGTCCATCTGAAGAGCCGTCCAAGCGAACGTGCGCGTATTCGGAGTCCATGAAAGTGAGCCGTTGCCGCCATTGCCTAGCAGGTTGAAAAAGTTATAGCTGAAGTTCGCATCCGTGCAGCCGCTATACGGGCAACCAATCTGTATCGCAGGCGACCCAGGAGGGTCGGGAGCGGTTTGCATCGCCCACCCGTAATTCATTAGTCCCGCGAGGTATTGGCCACCCGGAGGGTTGACCACGCCGCCGTGGTAGTTGTAATAAGATGCCGTTTGATTGTTGGACACATAGTCCATTACAAAGTTTCCTGCCGGATTGTTCAAAGCGCCGCCACGAATGCCGGGACCGCCCGCCCCTAACATCCGCACATGCGTTGAAAAAATCATCGGGTTGTAAACTTGCTCTGAGTGACGGGTAGTGTCTATCTGGATAGAATAATGATGCACTTGTTCCACCGCGTCAGCATTGGCCCATGCCGCGTTGTTGGGCTCGACCGTGAAGGTGGTCACGTTGCTCGGAGAAACGCTCGGCGGGGTCGTTGTATATGTCAATACGTCGAGAGTCTCTGCGCCCTTATAAAGATTGAACGCCGTGTTGCCGTACCGCGACGAACCAATCGCCAATGTGTAACCAGAGAGCGGTCCTAGCCCCGCGCTTGCCGCTTGTGTGCAGGTAAGAAACCCGGCAGCGTTGGCGACTGAATTGATGCACTGCCCGTCGAACGCCGTACCTGTTCCGCTGATGGTAAGCGTAGGCTGATTAAACCAGAGTCCGTGCTGCAAACTAGCATCAATCAAATTAAGGTTGTTGAAGGTAACTGTTCCGCCAGAGTTGGTGATCGTGCCTCCGGGGCTAGATGCAAACACGACGTTGCCAAACAGGGATGCAGACGAGGTATTTGCCGTGAACTCGCGGAACCACAGCGTGTGGGCGTCCGGGCCGCCGAGCACGTCGATTGGATAGCGGATCGTCTGAGTCGGAAACGACCCAGAAGCCGCGACCGTGTTAGCGGTAAACTCTGCGAACTGTCCACAGGCGCCATTGGCTGCGACCCAGCTAGACGCTTCGTGGGCATGGCGCAGGGGTGCCGTGATAGTCCACGGCCCAGACCCCGAGACGGCGGTCACTTTCACCTGTTCGTGATAAGAACCGGCGAAGCAAATCTGATCGCCGATTGATGGACTGCCCGCGTTTCCGGGGCCGGAGTTGCAGACGAACGGCGTTGAAACGCCGTCAATGCCGACACGGGACGGCGACGAGGGAATCCCAGGATTGACGTTCGCGTTCAACGTACACCAAAACGTCGAGGGCGTAACCGCGATGTCCGTCGAGAGTGTGCCGGGGGTAAAGCCGCTAGGATTGGCCTCCGCTGTAGCATTACCCGCTACCGCGCTGGACATGTCGATGAGATAGCGCCCGTCGCCGGGGTTGGCGCAGTCGTGCGTGCAATTCACTTTGATAGATGTCGCGCCCGCGCCGCCGCCGCTTGTTGCCACGGTGCCCGTGTAGACGGTTCCCATTTCTGATACGCCGATACCCTGGCCGTGCAGACCCTCATCCGACCCGGCGACAAAACCGCCATAGTTATTCTCATACAGATATTCGCCGACGTTGTCGCCGATCCCGGCTTTCGTTTGGCCTATGGTCATTCCGCTACTTATGCCGGGAGAGTTGGCTATGATGCCCATATATATGCCATTTTGAATCGACCATTCATTGTTACCCCACGGGTAGGTTGTGGTCCCGAAGTTTACCCCAGGGGCCGACCAACGGATTTTAGGGGCGTCGATACATGCTTGGCGGTTAGACACGGGTCCAGTCGAGCCAACGAAGTATTGGTTAACCTCGTTGGTGCAGCTAAAGTATGCAAAGTCGGAGAACCCACTAGCCGCGTTTTTGGGTGGGCTATCGGAGACGCTCGACAGTACCCCGCCCGCCGCGACGGCGCCTGCGACGGCGATCCCCGATGCCCCGTCCGAAGCGACTCCCGTCAGTACCGACTGGGCGCCGAGATTTTGCAGCGCCTGTGCTGCGCTCGATGCTCCCGTACCCCCCACGTTCACTGCCACCGCATTCATTCCGGCGATCACGTTGCCGTTGCCGGTGTAGTACGCGACCTGCCCCGTGTTTCCCGTATTGACAGTTCCATTCAGGCTTGTCCCACATGACAGACCGGAATTCGAAATATATCCCGAGTTATCGATCTGCAGGCAGTTATGCCCGCTCGTCGCGGCCAGCCCGGGAAACTTGATTGCCGTGGAGCCAAGGAATGCGGCTACCAACCCCGAACTTGTTCCCGAGTAGATATCAGTCTCAGCCCCCGCCCCAGTCTCGTAATTCAACCGAACATGTCCCGTCGGGTTGCTCGCATTGATATAAGTATCGCCGCTATTTGAGCTTTGATAAGCCTTGAAGCTATCCAACCCGCCAGTCGCGGAATTCAGCGCCCAGTTATTGCTTGCGTCCTTCACCATGTACCATTGGCTGGCGCCCGTATAGTCCTTGTACGTGTAAGATTCCTTTTGATTCGACGTTGCGCCTGCCCACAGGAAACTGTCGATTTCTGCATCGGCCTGGTTCTTGACCGTAGTCGAGTTAGTAAAGGTCGAGGGACCTCCGACCTGCAGCGTGCCGTTAAACTGCGCATTCCCCGCATTGTTGATCGACCCAACCGTTGCGGCGTTCGCGCCTCCTGAACCGAAAAGAATACCGCCCGTTCCGGAATTACTCGATCCATTCAATACCACTGCTCCCGAACCGGCTGCATTGATCACGGTCTGATTGTTTGAGCTCGACTGGCCGTTGTTGTACTGCCCGATCGACAACCGGTACACGTTGTTCAGTTCGTCCAGAACCTGGTAGAACTGCTCGCCTGCGGCCGCATCGCTGAAGCCCGTGGTCCACCGATAACCGAGGTCTGTCTGGTATCGATTCAACAATCCGCGCTCATTTCCGTTGCCCGTCCCAAGCCGGAAATGGTTAGTAACTGTGGCGTCCTGCTGGCTCCCGTACCAGTCACCATTCAAGCCGTTGAAACTCCGGTGAAATGTATCGAGGAAGCTGTTGCGCGTGCCGTTGTCTGTCAACTGTCCCGTGAACATTGTTCCGCCTGTGATCCAGTTGTTGTACGAACTGCCCGCGTCTGCCACTACCTGGTTGATGGAGTTCTCGTTGCGCAACCCAACGATTGTATTGTTCTGGGCATTCGGCCCAAGGTGCAGCGCTGTTGAGCATCCCTCTACATCTCCCCCGGTGAAGGTGTTTCCATCTCCCTGCAGTAAGTTGATCCCATAAGTGCCGGCGATCGGAGTGCTGCCGTTAGTCGGACAATTGATATGCAAGCGCAGAAATGTACTCGCATTCGTCCAATCGGTGGTCATTGCGTTCGCAGTCTGGTGCCCAATCGCGTTGAGGGCCGTACCATACCCGCCAAATTCAATGTCCTGAAAGGTTCCCCCGGAATAGTTCCCCGTACCATCCAGCGTCATACCCGTCTGGTTGGAGTTACCAAGAAAATACAAGCTGGCGAGATTCATCTCCTGGGTGCGATACGCCGCCAGGCCTTCAGCCGTCGAACTGGCCGATCCCGTCGTGTTGATCACTGCGTTGTCAATGTGGAAGCCCGACGTATCGACCCCATAGGTCGGATCTCCCACCTGCATCATGGCGCCCGTCCCGGAATATAGAAATACCGTCCCGCCCGCGCTGCCGCTTGACGCGCTTGCGCCGCGCAGGGCACAACCATGAAGGGTCACGTTCCGTGTTCCCGCCGGGATCTTGATCTCTTTAGAGGTTGAAATTGTCGCGCACGGCAGCTGCACCGTCGCATTGGCCTTTCCGATAACCAGGCTCGAACTTAACGCGAGATTGCCGCTGAAGTTCCGCGCGTCGCACGTTCCTCCATAAGTTGCGTTCAGGGTGTTCACGCATGCCTGCAGCCTGGCTCCAAAATCCGCTCCCGGAAATTGATCCACCTGGTACGCTGCGCCCAGTTGTACGCTCGTCAGGGGTCCCGTCAGCGCTCCTCCGCTCATAGGCACGGCCATGCCGAATTCGGTGTCCACGTAATGTTTGCTTGCCGCCTGGGTCGGTTCTTTCGGGTCTCCATTCAGATACAAGGGCCCGCTCAGTGATCCACCCGATGCCGTCAACAAACTCTGGGTAAGCTCTTGAACCGACTGATCCACATACGCTTTGCTTACCGCCTGCACGGCCTGGGCCGCGGGCATGACTTGTGCTCGTACCTGCGATAGACTCGCCTGTGCGGCCGCGGGTACAACCCAATACTCTGTGCTCGTCGTACCGTCACTCAGATGATAGACAGCCGTGTAATACAGTCCCGCCGGCGTTGCTCCAAGGTTTGCTGCCAGGTTCAGGCTCACGTAGCCATCCGCTCCGATGGTCACGTTCATACGGCCCGCAGTGACAGCTTGATTGTTCGCCGTCGTGAACGCCGGCCAACTTACCTGCAGACTTCCCGAACCTGGATGGCCATTGGCAAGATACACCGTCCCTTGAACCGTTGTTGTCGTGAACCCTTGGGCCCTTGCCGCTTCACTTACCACCATCCACGCCAAGCTGGTGCTAAGGCAGAGAACTGCGCACAACGATTTCTGTTTCGTGAGCTTCATACTTATCTCTTCATTCCTCTAGGCTTGGTTTCGGATGTATTTCGTCCCTTGAACGCTCTTCTTGACTCCGGCCGTCGGCGACTCGCCAACAAGGCGCACCTCTGCGCAAAGCGAGCCACGCGGTGCCTTCCACCGCGTGGCTCGCTTGCATTGGCCACCTCGTCAGCCGTTCTTCCTGGGTTTACGTTGCTTGCGCTCTCGCTCGGAACTCACTGTTCTGGTTCGCGACTCCCGGCCCCCATCTCCGCCTCTGCCTCCCTTGACTCGCCCCGCCACTCGGGCTCAGCCATCCACGCGTCTGCGAGGCTTATGCCGGGCATCTCCTTCTCACTCCCACGCACATGCCGAGCTTTTTCCGAAAAGCCCATCCACTCCCGTGAGAAGTTCAAACTGCCCAGGAGCGCGATCTCAAGCATCGTCGATACGACCTCTTGGAGTTCTCGCTCGGCCTTTGTTTCGATCAGGGACATCCCTTCCCCGGCTGTCCCTTGCGTTGCCTTCTGCTCATCTGGGTCGGCTGCGTTTGTTTCTTTCGTCCGGACCATTTTTCCGCCAATCCCGGACTTCTGCTCCGCGGCACTTCGCCGTTCCATCGTGGCGGATTTCGTGGGCTCCCCCGCACACTTCGTGCCCTTGTGCTCGACAAGACGCCACATCCGCCAGGACCCTTTCCAGGATTCATCTTTCCACGCGCGATTCCGCGGAAAGTAGTCCAGCGTAATCGGGAAGTCGTCCTCCCGTTCATTTTCGTATTGCCTATGAATGTTTCAAGCTTACCCAATGCACCCATAATTCCCTGCAAAGTCGTGTCACGTTTTTAAAATGACAATCTTGTCTGTGATTCAACATATGAAAGCCCGCGGATGCGAATCCGCTTTGCAGCGTTGATTGACGATCACAGCACCGGCAACTTGCACCATGATTTCGCGCACGCCGAAGTGCTCGGAACGGATGTATCTCCAATGCACTAACATCACTACATGACTTCGCACTCCACACACACTCCAACTCTTCTGGTGCACGGAGGCGCCTGGGCAATTCCTGCCTCTGAGGCGCATGCGCACCAGGACGGCGTTCGCAACGCGCTTGAAACGGGGTACGCGATTCTCTCCCGCGGAGGCACTGCGCTTGACGCGGTCGAGGCAGCAGTTGTGACTTTGGAAGATGACCCGACCTTCGACGCCGGGCGGGGAAGCTTTCTTACGTCCGACGGGAAGGTGCAGCTGGATGCTCTCCTCATGGATGGAGGAAGGATGAAGGCCGGAGGCGTCGCATGTGTGGAACGTCTGCTCAATCCCATTCAGGCCGCCCGCCTCGTTCTCGAGAGGAGTCCTCACGTTTATTTCGTCGGAGCCGGCGCCGAAGCCTTCGCGTCAGCTCATGGCATGGCCCTGATAGAGAACCATCAACTGGTTCTCGATCGAGAGCGCGAACGGCTAGTACAGGCGCAGTTGAGGCAGGCTGCAGGCCTGGCCGACGAAACCTTCTCGGGACAGATTTTTGGCGATGACAAAAGCCCCGAAACCGCGTTCACCCGCGCTTCGGAATCCTCCTCCGGCGTCGGATCGCCAGGACTCGCAAGCCACGATACCGTAGGGGCGGTGGCGCTTGATTCCCGCGGAAATCTTGCCGCCGGAACTTCAACGGGAGGCACACTGAACAAGACACCGGGCCGGGTTGGAGATTCTTCTCTGATCGGCTGCGGGTGTTACGCCGATAATCTTTCCGCCGCGGTTTCGTTGACCGGCTGGGGAGAGCCGATCATGAAACTGGTCTTGGGCAAGTGGGCCACGGATCGGGTCGCGGCGGGCAGCTCACCCGAATTTGCCGCCCGCGAAGCGATCTCCTATCTCTTCAACCGGCTCGGCGGCCACGGCGGCATCATTCTGCTGGGGCCCGACGGGCGGTTTGGAATGGCTCACAACACGCCGGCCATGGCTTGGGGGCTGGCGACACCGGCCGGCCTCCACACCGGGTTGACGATCTGATACTGACTCCATGCCGCTGACTTGCTATGCCGCATAGCGGCGCTAACTCGCTAAGTTGAAAACAGCGGCTCGAGCAAAGAAAAGCCTCCTCGTCGCGAAACACCACTCACGCCGCAAGCTGCCATAATCTCCTCTATGCTGGTCCTAGCTTCCGCCTCCCCGCGCCGCCGCGAACTGCTTGCTCAGGCAGGATTCGCGTTCAACGTGCGCGCGGCCGAAATTCCTGAAGATCCGCGTGCGAACGAAGACCCCATCGCCTACGTGACCCGGTTGGCGCGCGAAAAGGCCGAAGCGGTCTTTCGGCAAGTCTCATCCGAAGAATCGGCCCCACCGCAGGTAGTCCTGGGCGCCGATACCACCGTCACGCTTGACAATCACATTCTGGGTAAACCGGCTGATGCCTCCGACGCGGCCCGCATGTTGCGCCTGCTCTCCGGCCGTACCCATTTGGTGATGACCGGCGTCGCGGTCGTAACGCCTCAAAGCGCAGAAGTCGCTGCGGAAGTAACAGCGGTCCGATTTCTCACCCTTTCCGACCGCGAGATTGAGGATTACGTCGCGACCGGGGAGCCGATGGACAAGGCGGGCGCCTACGCCATCCAGGGACGCGCAGCGCGTTGGATTCCCCGCATCGAAGGTTGCTATTTCAATGTCGTTGGACTCCCATTGGCGCTCGTCGCCGCCATGCTCGAATCCGTCGAGAATTCCAGTTCTTCCTCTTCTTAAAGAGTTCGTCGGGCGGCAGCTCGAACAGGCTGTTATCTGCCAAGGGTGAGTTCAGTCACTTGGGATTGTGCTCCCAGCCAATACAATGACACCCAGACTCCACAAGGGTGCCACAGTGGAGAAGGAGTCGGCGTGAATCTGGGGTTTATTGAAAGCAAGGTATACGACGAGATTTCAGTTGGCGACACAGCCACCACAGAACATGTGCTGACCGCGGATGACGCGATGGCCTTTGCGTCGATTTCCGGATTCCACGCGGTTCTGAATGCCGATGAACTCATTGAGCGGGCTGGAGGGCTGGCCCCCACAGGGCCAAACATGTGGTGCGCGTCCCTGATCTCCGGCCTCTTCAGCATGAACATCCCCGGGCCCGGTTGCACGCTGACCGACGTGTCGCTCTCCTTCCACCATCGCATCCATGTGGGGGATCGCATTCTCGTCAAGGTTCAGGTTACGGCCAAAGACGATTCAACAAAAAAGGTGACATTCGATTGCGAGGCAAACAATGACTCGGGGACGTCGATCTTCTCCGGCACCGCCCGGGTTCTCGCACCCCGGGCCAGGTTGCGCTGGTCCACTCTCCCCGTACCGCAACTCATTGTGAACAATCCCTATCGTCATTACCTTGGCTTGATCGCACGGGCTACCTCCAAGCCGGCCGTCTTGACCGCGATTGTCTGGCCGTGCGACGAAGTGTCCCTTGGCGGAGCCTATCAGGCATTCAAGGATAAGCTGATCGTTCCGTTTCTTGTAGGACCCGAGGTCAGAATTCGCCAGCTGGCTCAAACGATGCAAATCGACCTGGGGACAATTCGCATCGTTGACACCGCCGACACTCGCTCCGCAGCTTTTCGTGCCGTAGAGATGGCCCGGAAAGCCGAAGTCCAGATGCTCATGAAGGGATCGCTGCACACGGACGAACTCATGAGCGCCGTGGTTTCGCGCGACGGAGGAATGCGGACCGGGCGGCGCATCAGTCACGTCTTCGCTCTGGATGTGCCGTCCTATCACAAGCCTCTCTTCGTCACCGATGCGGCCATCAATATCCAGCCGGACCTTGAGACCAAGGTCGACATTCTGCAGAATGCCATCGACACGATGCTGAAGGTCGGGGTTGTCAATCCGAAGGTCGGAATCCTGTCGGCGGTCGAGTCAGTGAACGCTGCCATTCCCTCTACACTCGATGCCGCCGCCCTTTGCAAGATGGTCGATCGAGGACAGATTACCGGTGCGATCGTCGATGGTCCCCTTGCTTTCGACAATGCCATCTCCAGCGATGCCGCGCGCATCAAGAAAATCAAGTCGCCGGTCGCAGGAGACGTGGACCTTCTGTTGGTCCCCAATCTGGAAGCAGGCAATATCCTCTTCAAGCAGCTTCAGTACCTGGCCGGAGCGCTCGCCGCCGGAGTTGTGGTCGGAAGCAAGGTTCCGATCGTTCTCACCAGTCGCGCCGACGGTGAATTGGCTCGAATGGCAAGTTGCGCCCTCGGCGTTCTGCTCGCGAAGCCAGCGCCGGTTCTCGACTAGGACTCTGACCGCGTGTTCTTGTACGACCTCCGTGCCCCATCCTTTCGCCTTTTTCCTGGCGAAAGGGTGGGATAGCAGGAACTCCAGAGAAACGAAATCATGCGGTCACCACACTAGGCCGTACCGGAGTCATCCTGAAGGTTTCGTTGATATCATGCCATTCATCTCCGCATAACGGGTGGCGGCATCGTCGCGGATGCCGTGCGCCTTCCACCTGCAAGTTCGGCAACGACTGGAATAATTGCCAGTTGAATCGAACCTCTCGTGGCCCTAATGTCGGAATCAGAGGCTTTGACAAAATACCGATTAGTAGGCTGCGGCCCACGCGTGATTGGGGAATGGGACTGCTGTCGAGCAGGGTGACTAAAATGAGTCTCATGAAATTTCCTTTTCTTGTCCTGGTAGTGTCATTTCTGATTCTGGTACTTGCGGGCATGGCAGGCGACTATTTTCGCCGCAGAGTCGCGTCGCTCACGGAGGAAACGCGGGACGACTTCAAAACCGTGGTCGGGGCGACCCTCACCCTGCTGGGGCTGATCATCGGCTTCAGCTTCTCCATGGCCACTGGCCGCTACGATCAGCGCAAGAACTACGAGGAGGAGGAAGCCAACGCGATCGGCACCGAATACTTGCGCGCGGATCTCTTGGCACCGGAAAGCGCGGCCAAGGTCCACACCCTCCTGAAGAAGTACCTTGACCAGCGGATCCTTTTCTACACCACTCGCTCTCCAAGCCAGGTGGCCAAGATCAATGCGGATACGGCGGATCTCCAAAACCAGCTCTGGTCTGCCATTCTGCAGGGACGTGTGCAGGACACGCCGGTGTATGCCCTGGTGGCTTCAGGCATGAATGACGTGCTGAACTCGCAGGGATATACGCAGGCTGCCTGGTGGAACCGGATACCTATCGCTGCGTGGGGATTGATGGCGATAATCGCCATCGGGTGCAATTTTCTCATAGGGTTCGGCGTGCGCCGAAGCGACCGGCGCATATTCCTCGTGATCCCGGTGGCTGTATCCATCGCTTTCTTCCTGATCGCGGATATCGATAGTCCACGCGGCGGCGCCATTCGGGTAAAGCCGCAGAACCTGATCAGTCTTGTGCAATCGCTGCCGGCCCAGTAGACGCCCCAAGGGTCCTCGTGAATTCCGCTCCTGATAGAATCGAAACAGTGGGCCACCCTGCCGGGTGGCCGATGTTTTGTAGGGAGATTCAGGTTGGCCCTTTCGCTTCGCAGCGGCTTGTCCGCATGTTTCCTGGCCGCGCTTTGTCTTGGTGTGCTAGCCCCCACATCCTTGGCTGGCGCAACGCCTTCGACCGACGCTCCGTATCGCCTGCACTTTTTTCACACCCACACCGGGGAGCGGCTCGATATTGTCTACCGCCACGGGGACGCCTATGATCCCGACGCCCTGGCGCGAATGAATCATTATTTGCGCGACCACCGCACCGGCGATGTTCACGACTATGATCCGCGCGTCTTCGATCTTCTGCATGATCTGACCGTGGCCCTGGGACATCCCGATGCCGAAATCAATGTCGTATGCGGCTACCGCACGCCCTGGAGCAATGAATACCTGCGCAGCCACGGGCACGGCGTGGCCGAACACAGCCTCCACATGCAGGCCATGGCGATCGATATTCGCATCCCCGGTGTGTCCACTTCCGAGCTTCGCGATACGGCCCTCAGCCTGCATCGCGGCGGCGTCGGGTATTACGCTTCTTCCCAGTTTGTCCATGTAGACGTCGGACGCGTACGTCGCTGGTAGTCTAGCCCAGCCCTACCCCCAATACCGTTCATTTAAGGATTTCCGTTTGAAGGCATTCCATGGGAACGGGTGCCCCACCCTCGCCGCGTCGTTGTTTTTGCAGCTAGGGTGGGTGTCGGGTGCTCCGTCCCCGTAGAGTAGGACGCTTAAGTAAATAGAATGGGCCCTACTCCGCATTTCTCGCAGCCCGAAGCCATCGTCTCGTCGTTGCGCAAAAAAAATGCAGGCGCGCGTTTGCATTTTCTTTCTCACGGTTTTGCCACAATAGAGATGGACGAGGGGATCGAAGTGCGGCCACGCAGAACCGAAGGCACCGAAAGCAATTCGGCAAGGGATAACTCGAGCCGGACCCCCACCCCCCTCCCCCCTGTGAAACTGTGAAACTGTGAAACTGTGAGTCGACCCTTTCGATCAAGCGACGTCTCAAGCCTTCAAAACTTGTGAGAAATCCAGACTGTTTCCTCACGGATATGGATAGCCCTTGGCCAGCGCCTGCGCCAGCTTGCCATCGTGGCCGTATATATCGTCGTAAAAGTGCACTTCGTCATTCGGGTACGCAACCGCTGTTCCGTAAAGGATGAACACCGGCACCCGCTTGGCCAGGGTGACGGCGGTATTGTCGGGGCCGCTCTCCATGCCTTGGCGCACGCGGTCGAGTGTCCAGCCCGGATTGTTGCGCAACACCCACGCGGTAAGCTCGGCGGGCTTCCCCACGCGAACGCAGCCGGCGCTGAAATCACGGCGGCTTTTGTCAAAGAGATCTTTCTGCGGCGAATCGTGCAAATACACGCTGTACTCGTTGGGAAACATCAGCTTGACCAGGCCCAGCGAATTGTCGGGCCCCGGCTTCTGCCGCACGGCAAGTTTGCCGGCCTGCAATTGCGCCAGGACCTCATCGGAAACCGCCCCTGATGTGACCACCTTTCCATCCTGCGTGGTGATTTCGAATCTCTTCGCGGCGATATAGCCGCGATCCTTTTTGATCGCGGGGAGTACGGTGCGGGCGAAGATGCCGGGCGGAACGTTCCAGTATGGGCGAAGCACGATGAACGTCATATCGCGCGTGAATACGGGCGTCTGCGTTCGCATCGCTTTTCCGACCACCACGTCCATCTGGAGGGCGATCTTGTTGTTCTCATCGAGAGCGCGCAGGCGGAAATCGGGAATGTTGACGATGATCGGCGGTGCAGTGAATCCCTCCGGCAACCAGCGCCACCGTTCCAGGGTAAGTTGCAACTGGCGAAGCCGATCTGACAGAGGGACATTCATTTGCTTGACCGTCGAAGGACCAAGACGGCCGTCATCATCGAGGCCGTGCCGTCGCTGGAATCGTTTGACTCCTTCAGACAGACTGGCGTCATAAATATCGGAGACAGGAGGCTGAGCATCAGGCGGAAGATCGCCGACCAGTTTCAGAAAGCGCGCCAGGCGGGGCACACCGGCATAGGACTGGCCCGGATCAATGGGCTTGGCCGGCACGGGAAGCTTTTCCCCGTCATCGGCACGAGCCAGTTCGATATAACGCACCAGCGCCTGCTGAGCCCTCTTGTACCCGTCAAACTGCGGTTCGACACTGTCGATGACCGCGGACACATCGGACGCCGGCAACAATTTGTCGCGCACAAACTGGTCCAGATCGTACTTCTTGTCCTTGACATCAAGGTCGAACTTCAGGTGCTTCGGATTGATTCGGCCGATGCGCAGATCCGAGACATAACGCATGGTGCAAACCGTGAGCGCGACGTCGAAATCGGCAGGATTGGCTCCCGCGCTTTGGAGAGCACTGAGGCGTCCGTCCCAGCGCGAGGCGTCGTAGTCTTCGGGTTCAAGTCCTTTCTTCCATGCATTGCGGAATTGGTCGATCATGGCCCGCGCTTGCGGAGAAGGCGATGTTCCTTGAACCCACGCGGCAGCGAACCCGCCAGGTTCATAGAATTTCTGAAGCCAGGGCTGGTAATCGCGGAAATTCGGCCACCGCATTGTGGCCAGATTTCCCCCCGCAACGTCGGCCTGAATGCGTGACGGGGTTTGCGCAACAGTGATCGAGGTTAGGGCGAGGACCGCGAGGATGCTTCGCCAGACGACTCTGGTTCTACAAGCGCGACGAGGAAAATTCATTGGACTAGGTGGCCTGCGCGATAATTTTTGTGGCCCGGCGGACGGCGAGAGCGAGCATGAGGCGTGTCGTACCGGACATGATCATGTTGATGCCAACCAGCGTGCCAATCACCCAGAGAGAACCGCTCGGCCAGTGGCGCCAGATCATCAGGCCGAGGAGGAGGGTAATCGCACTCTCAAACAGCAGCCATCCGGACGCGCCGCTTTCCCGAGTGCGCCACCAGGCCACGATGCCGATCACTCCCTGGGCTATGAAAAACGCGATCAGCGCCAGCGTGAGGGCCGCGATGCCGATACCCGGATCGAGCCGGAAGAAAAGACCCATGCCGAAATGGATGACCCCGATCACTCCCGTCCAGAACCTGCTTCCTACGGTACGGCCGCGGATGGCGTGTATCACCTGCACCACTCCGCTGATCATCAGCAGCCACGAGATCACGATAACAACGCCAAAGGACATCTCGATCGGAAGCAGGATGGCCAGGAACCCGCAGACGATCAGGAGAATGCTGAGAACGATGGTGAAACCAGACACGCGCCGGGCCAATCCTCCGAGCGGTTCGGGGGAAAGGTCGGATACCGCAGGCGGCGAAGACATGAATTCCTCCTTCATTGTTCGAAGCCATGCTAAAGAGCCTGTGGCATTCCGCCCACTCGCAAAATTGATAGTCGTGAGAATCCGAGGTTCCTGATCGCCAGAGATCCACGGGGGATGGCGCGATGGTGCATCGGTCCCATAGCCTGGTTCATCTATGATGGACGGGCTTTTCTCAAATCCTTGCCCGGGAGCGCGATAAAGACTTCATGAGCCATCCTCTTTTTTCTGCTTTTCAACTTCGTTCCGTGACTTTTCCCAACCGCGTCGGTGTCTCCCCGATGTGCCAGTACTCCGCCGAAGACGGCTTTGCCAACGACTGGCACCTCGTACATCTAGGCGCCCGTGCCCAGGGCGGCGCCGGACTGGTGATGGTGGAGGCTTCCGCGGTGGTGGCCGAGGGGCGCATTTCGTCGGCCGACCTCGGCATCTGGAAAGACGAGCACATACCGGCGCTCGAGCGCATCGCCTCCTTCATCCACTCGCAGGGAGCTCGCGCAGGAATTCAACTTGCCCATGCGGGACGCAAGGCAAGCGTCACAGCTCCTTTCCGCGGCGAGCGCCTGCTCACGGCCGAAGAAGGCGCATGGACTCCGGTCGCTCCCAGCGCCATCGCATTTTCCCCCCGGCACGCTATGCCGCAGGCACTGGATCAGGCTGGCATCGAAGCCATCATCGAGGCCTTTGCACAAGCGGCGCATCGCGCTTTCACGGCTGGATTCGACCTGGTCGAGATCCACGCAGCGCATGGCTACCTCCTGCACGAATTTCTCTCCCCCCTCGCCAACCATCGCACCGACGCCTATGGCGGCAGCTTCGAAAACCGGATTCGCCTTCTGCTGGAAGTAGTCGATGCTGTGCGCAGCGAGTGGCCGGAGCACCTGCCGCTCTCCGTTCGCATTTCAGCCTCCGACTGGGTAGAGGGTGGTTGGACCATCGACGATTCGGTTCAGCTGGCGCAGGCCTTGCGCGAACGCGAGGTCGACATCATCGACGTGTCCTCCGGAGGCATGGTTCCCGACGCCAAGGTTCCGGTCGCCCCCGGTTATCAGGTTCCGTTCGCGGCGCGGATCCGCGCCGAAGCAGGAATTCCCACCATGGCAGTGGGGATGATTACCGAGCCGACCCAGGCCAACGCGATCATCGAAACCGGCCAGGCCGATTTCGTGCTGCTGGCGCGCGAAATGCTGCGGAATCCCTACTGGCCTTTGCATGCCGCGGCGGCTCTCTCCGAGGCGGCCGTTTGGCCGCAGCAATATCTGCGCGCCGCCCCACCGCATTCCCCGGTTAGAGAGCCCGTCGAACGGCCAACAGGCTCCATGACTGCCGCGCAGCTCTGAGCAGGGATTCCGTTGTGCCCCGCAAGCCGGGTGCACGGAATGGGTCAAAAACACCGAAACCGTGTTTTTTTCCTTCACCTTAGCGCGGCCGGTACCTATACTGCGCTGAGAGAAGCGTCCCCGGCGAGAGGAAGGACTCTTCGATTGGTGACCAATGACCTCACAACTTTCCCGCAAGCGCGTTGTCGACTCGCCCGACATCCCTGATCGCCTGTACTTCAAGATCGGGGATGTAGCCCGTATCTGCGCTGTCGAAACCTATGTCCTTCGTTTCTGGGAAACTCAGTTTCCCCAGCTGAAGCCCAACAAGAGCGGGACCGGTCAGCGCCTCTATCGGCGCCGCGAGGTCGAACTTGCGCTCGAAATCAAGCGCCTCGTTCACGGCGAAGGATACACGCTCTCTGGCGCGCGACAGGCGCTCGAGGTAAATCATCGTCGAGTGGAAACCAAGCCTGCTGCCGCGCCGGAGTCGAGCCCGGCTTCGAATCAGGCCGTCCGGCGGTCCGATTCGTTCGCTGCAACAGTCGGCAATGTCCGCTCCGAGCTGAGAGAGATTCTCTCTTTGCTCTCGAACCACCAGCCACGCCCTCCGCGGCCACGAGCGCGGTTGCTCTCAGTTGCGCCTGACTCAGGCAGTCTGTTTCCGCTGTAGAGATTGGTTGCTTGGGATATAGGCCTGCCGTTATGGCGTCGGATTCCCGTGAGCCGGTCGGCTTTGCGCCGGCTCAATCCGTGCCCTCCAGGGGCCCGTCCAAGGTAGTGAGAGGTTGGTAGACGTAGAGTAGCCAAAAGCAAGCGTCGCTGCTCTCCCTCAAAAGTTGTAAACCGTTGTAAAGGCAGTTTTTGCACAGATAATGGTGCAAATTTTCCATGAAAATCGGTTTGTCTTGCGTTTAACTGGCGCCGCTCACAGCACCGCGCGCACCAACCTCCGAACACCTTCGGTTGCCACTCCGTAAACCAGATGAGCCGCAAAAGGCGTGACAAGAGTGCTGGCGGGAGCCTCCGCGGCGGAACCCGACAATTTCAGTGCCGGCACCGCAACAAGGTCCGCTCCCGCGAAGAGCGATCCTGCAAAAGCGGTCCCAAAGCCGCCTGTGACTGACGGAGAGACCTCCGCGAGAGCCCCGTAAACCCCTCCCATTATGGCGCCAAAAGCGTAATGAACAATGGGGCCGCTCTTCTGTCTCTTCTCAAACGACAGATGACGGCCGCCCGTCACGGTCGACACAATGGCATCGGCCGTCTTCATGGTGGCGTCCTCCTTCGATTCCTGGCCATGCGCAGCGTGATTCTGCTCTTCCTCGCGGTGATCGTTCACTTTCGTCATGAACACATTCATCACCCACGATGCAAACAGGCCGCCTGCCACACCCGCCGCAATGCCGCTCAAGAGCCGCGTTCCGTTCTGCTTCGCCATTCGAGAACTTCTCCTTTAGAGTGCCATGATGCTCGTGGAAGAGATGCCGTGACACGGAGGTCTGGTTATCTGGTAAGGGCAACTTGCCGCTGTAAAAGAGACGTTAATCCTGTGCCGCGGCTTCCCGTACATACCGGCTTCCAACTGTCTTGCAATCACGGAACTGATGGGTCAATCGTGGAAAATGAACAAATCTTCATTTACAACTTCGTTGACATGCCCGTTTCCCCCTTGCGAGAATCGAGCCAACATCTGCGAAGTGCCGTGCTATATATCTCTTTGACGCATTGATTCTTTGAGGCTTGGTTGGGCTCTGAAGGAAGTTGCCGAATCTCGAACCTGCTGGTCTCTCCACACCCCTCTTCAGCTTGTTGCCAGCCGTTTCGCGGTTTTCCGCTCCTCAGATGGGAGTTCGAGTATCTATAAATTTGTGTCGTCGCGGTCAGGCGTTCACCGGCGGGATCATGGGTCTCATTACAGGCTGACCACGAATAAGATCCTTGCCATTCGAAACAGTTCGCAATTTTGCGCCGACCGAGCCTCGCGGCGCATATAAAGAATTCGATTAACCATGGGGCCAATGGGTACGCAGCATGGGCCACAACAACCTCGGCGAAACGCACGCTGACCTCAATCGAAGGATTTTGGAAATCGTTCTTGGCGATTTCGAATCGTTCGAAACGATCTTCGCCAAACTCTCGAAAGCCGGCCTCGAGATTGGTTCCGACGAAGTCAAGGCACTTTTGCTGGCACTTTTGGCGAACGATCTGTTGGGAGCCTATCTCATTCACGCGGACCCCCCCTATTTCACCCCGGTGGCTGCAACACCCGAGACCGTTGAATGGTATTGGTTCCTGATCACTGAAGAGGGTAAAAGACATCTCCATGCCCCTTCCGAATCCCAAGCCAGCGTTCTGCAACCATAAGAAATAGTGAGGGATAGCGGCGAAGCGTCCCGGCGCGGCTGGATTCCATGCCCATACATGTGGCAGCCATGAATGGTTTCGATCATTCGCACCACAGCAATTCTCACCCCAAAAGATGTAGATTAAAACTTCAAACGTGTGATTTGTATCACCGATCGCCGCGAGCAGAATGATCTCACAGTTTGAGTTTTCCAAATTTGCAGTTTTTGGTTGTTCCATTGAGTTGTCGAGGTGAAGGCAAGTATGGCAACGGCACGCTTAGGCGGACCCAGCAATGCGTCCGCTCCGGGGAATTTGTCACCAGTTAATTCCAACCTCGCAGAGCACCTTGTAATGATGTGTGCTTCTGCGCTCTTCACCGGTCTAACCCAACGGGATTGCATGGAGATCGCCTCATGCGCTCGGGCTCGCACCTTTGCTCGTGATGAACTCCTGTTTATCCAGGGTCAGCCGGTCCGCAACCTGATGTTGATTCAATCCGGGAGCGTCAAACACACCCAGCTCAGCTCCGATGGCAGTGAAGTACTCCTCTGGATGAGCGGATCGGGCGACGCGATCAACCTGCAAGCAGATTCACCAACTTGCAGCCAAACGTGCTCCGCACGGGCCATGGAACAATGCAAGGCCCTGGTTTGGGAATACAGCCGTCTGCAGTCGCTGTTGGTCCGGCATCCGAAAATCCGCGAGAACATCAGCAGGATCCTATCCGGACGCCTGCGAGAACTCGAAGAGCGATTCCGCGAAGTTGCCACGGAAAAAGTGGCCACCCGGCTGGCGCTCACCATCCTCAGGCTCCTGAAGCAGATCGGGAAGCCGACCGACGAAGGCATCCAGATCTCGCTCAGCCGCGAAGAACTTGCGCAAATGACCGGCACCACCCTGTTCACCATCAGCCGTGTTTTATCGAGGTGGGCAGAGAAGGGGTTCATCACCCCCGGCAGAGAATCGATCGTGGTGGGCGACCCCGCTGGCCTGAAATCGGTCAGCGACCTGGACGCCTAAGGCCTCACGAACAAGCCGCGATTCCTTTGGCGAATGCGTTTGCCAAATGTCGACCTGCAACTCGGGCCGATTGGAGGGAATCGCGGTCATACCCGGCCGTGGCTTCGCCCATACAAAATCGGCACGCTCAGGATGCACCCACCGGCTGGCGGATCGACGGTGTCGTGTAGCCTTCTTCGGCGAGATGCTTTCCCATTTGCGCATACATCTCGGGGTCGCGAGGCTGCCAGGTACCGAGGCCATCGACGTAGCGGTTGTACATGCAGAACGCCGCCGCGATCAATACCGTGTCGTGAATCTCGAGATCGGTAGCGCCCAGGTTGCGCGCGGCATCCACATCGGACTGCGTTACCAGCTTTCCGTCCTGCTGAACCTTTCCTGCGATGACCAGGAGAGCCCTGAGCCTGGGGCTGACGGGTGCTGCATAAAAGTCCTTCTTGATCTGCTCGACAATGGAAGCATCGCCGAGGTGGGCAGTGGCGGCTGCGCCGTGACTGGCCTCACAGAAATACGTCCGGTTGCGCGAAGAGACAAAGCAGGCAATGAGTTCGCGTTCGCCAGGGGTGAGAGTTCCGGGTTCGTGGAGCAGGATGTGCGCCAGTTCGCGCATGGGCCTGGCAGTTTCAGGGCGGTATGCGAAGCCCGCACTGATGCCGGGCAAGCCTTCGGGAAGATCGATGTGGGGCATGGGGACCACCTCAGTTGTCAGTTGTCAGTTCTCAGTTGTCGGGTTTGGCTGTCGGCCGTCAAAGATCAGCTTCAATTCGCCTCCGAAGCACCGTGCTCGATCGGTGACTGACAACTGAGAGCTGAAAACTGACAACTATGGCCTTAGCGGGCGGCACTAGCATGGCTTGCAAGGTACTCCTCGCTCACCTTTACATATCCGTCGCGGGCCACGCGCGGGCCGCGCTCGCGATAGAAAGCTTCATCTTCGGGCTGGTAGGTCCCGAGGCCGTCGACATAGCGGTTGTACATGCAGAAGGCGGCCGCAATGAGCACCGTATCGTGGATTTCAAGATCGGTTGCGCCTTCGCAGCGGGCTGCTTCGACGTCGGCGGCGGTAACGAGCTTGCCATCTTTCTGCACCAGTCCCGCGATCACCAGAAGCGCTTTCAGCTTGGGGGAGATGCCGGCCTGGGTGAAGTCCGTCTTCACTTGCTTGACGAGCGCCTCGTTGCCGCCCAGATGCGCGGCGGCGATGGCGCCGTGGATGCTGTGGCAATAGTGGGTGCAGTTGCGGCTCGACACATAGGTTGCGATCAGCTCGCGTTCGCCGCGGCTCAGCGTGCTGGGCCCTTGCAGCAGTATCTCAACCAGTGCGTTCAGCGGACGCGCGGTTTCCGGCCGGAAGGCCATGGCGCCGCGAATGCCGGGAAGGTCGGGTGGAAGCGGGATGTGGGGCATTGAATTCTCCTGAGGGACTAGGGACAGGGTTCAGCGGACTCGGCCGCGACGGCTGGCGTGAGGGTAGTTTTGCGGACCAGGAGCCAGCGGACGGGAAGGCCGGCAAGCACCACGGCTGCTCCGAGCAGGGACGGGCCGAGGGCATGAAGAAGAAGCATCAGCGCCAGCAAGCCGCTGCCGGCAATGAAGACGATGGGGGCCAGCGGATACCACCAGCGGTCCACCGGAGTGATGGTGCGAAAGAGCGTGCCCGCGGTAAGAGCCAGGAAGACAACCGCGGAGAAGATGATAAAGGCCAGGATGCGGTCGAAGGCCCCGAGGCTGAGCACCAGCAGAGCCATGCCTGTCTGGAGGAGGACTCCGTTGGCCGGGGTACCAAAACGGGGATGAAGACGGGCGAAAACGGCCAGCGCGCCGGACGGGCTGTCGCCGGATTCTCCGCGGGCCAGAGCATAGGTAACCCGGGGAACGGCCATGCTGAGCACCATGAGACCGCCGAGGACGCTGAGGACAACACAGGCCGAAAGCACCCGGCCGCCGGACGAGCCGAACAGCGCCTGGCCAAACTGGGCCACGAATGCGGTGTTGCTCTGGATCTGCTGCATGGGCACGACCGAAACGAAAGCCAGGCTGACCAGCAGATAGAGCGCGGTCACCAGGAGGACTCCGCCGCAGAACGCGATGGGGAGCGTGCGCGCGGGGTTGCGGACCTGGCCGGCGATCTTGCCCGCCTCCCACCAGCCGCCAAAGCAGAAAAAGGCGCTGATAGCGGCCCCGGCGATGGCGCCGATGAGCGGGTCGGAGCCGGGACGGCGCTCGGCTAGAGGGGTGAGATTCGCCAGCGACGCATGGCCGGAGGCGAGTGCCCACCCCGCCAGGCCGACCAGCACCGGCACCTTGAGCCAGTTGAGGATGGTCATGATGCCGCTGCTGAGGCGGGTTCCGAAATAGTTGAGCGCGCCGAGGATGAGCAGAAGGAGAGCTGGAAGGGCGGCTGCGAGTGGCGCGGACATGGGCACGAGCGCTTGCAGATAGGGAACCGTACCGACACAAAGGGCCGCTGCCACGCCGGGATACATGACAACGGCCGCCATCCATCCATAAAGGAACGCGACCCGTCGCCCGAAGCCGCGTCGGAGGTAGAGATACTCGCCGCCGTCCTGCGGGTTTCGGACCGCCAGTTCTGTGAAGCACAAGGCTCCGGCCAGGGTCATGACGGCCATGCCGCACCAAACCGCGGCGAGGAGCGCCGGGGAGCCCAGCGACTTCGCCATCGCGGCGGGAGTGAGAAAGATGCCGAGCGAAATGGCCTCGCCGGTGACAACCGCCGTGGCGGCCCACACTCCCATTTGCCGGGCCGCTTGGGGAACTGGCTGCGAGGCAGTCTGCATCGTTCGGCCATCGTACGCAGCGGCACGCGGGAGCCGCATCCATCGATCGGTGGAGGGGAAAAACAGGGACAAGAAACTAGAGACATAGGGACTAGCTCCCTGACCGCATGGTTTTGTACCAATTATGGTTGCCCCTGGTTCGGCGCGTCTTTGTTTTTGCGCCTAACCCGGGATACCACGGAGTTTAGAGAGATACAGATTCCTGCGGTCATTAACCCAGCACTGGTTCTCGGTACCGTACGTCCCCAAGTCCCTACGTCCGGGTCCCTAGTCCCTACGTCCCTCGTTTTTCATTCATATCGCAGCGCCTCGATCGGATCGAGGTTGGCGGCCTTCCAGGCCGGGTAAATGCCGAACACCAGCCCGATGGTGCACGACACGCAAAAAGCAGCCAGCACCCAGGCGGTGGAAAGGAACGCCGGCAAGCCAATCGGCAGGAAATAGACGATAAAGGTGATCACCGCTCCCGCCAGAATGCCGATCACCCCGCCTATGGCGCACAGTGTCACCGCCTCCATGGTGAACTGGGTCATGATGGTGCGCTTGGTAGCGCCAATGGCCTTCCGCACCCCGATTTCACGGGTGCGCTCCGTGACCGAAACCAGCATGATGTTCATCACT
Source organism: Terriglobales bacterium (assembly GCA_963788475.1). Classification (GTDB taxonomy): domain Bacteria; phylum Acidobacteriota; class Terriglobia; order Terriglobales; family Acidobacteriaceae; genus Telmatobacter. The sequence goes on along the minus strand of CAWBGO010000015.1, from coordinate 409,610 downwards.
CCGACTCCGCCGACCATCAGCCCCACGCTGGAGACGGCGATCATGAAGAGGACCAGCCCACCGGTGAGTTGCGACCACAGCTTGGTCAGCGAGTCCGGGCCCATGATCTCGAAATTATCGTCGGCCTGCACCTTCACCTTCCGCCGCACCCGCAGCATCTCGCGAATCTCCTCTTCGACCAGCGACTTGTTCTGCGCGTCGTCGTAGCGGACCGCTATGTACACATTTTTGATCTCCGGGTAGAGATTCTGAAATGTGCCCAGGGGAAAGTACACGCCGTTGTCGGCGGGATTCTTGCCCGTACCGAATGGCTGCTTGCGCTTGTCCACCACACCAATCACCGTGTAGAGGCCTGTCGCCACGTTGACATCCTTGCCGAGGGGGTCCTGGTTTCCAAAGAGCATGTCCGATGTGTCCTTGCCCAGCATGCAGACATGCGTCCGGTGCGCATCCTCGGTGTCGTTCCAGATGCGTCCGGAGCCAATGGTCAGATCCGATATTGTCTCAAGCTGGTCGGTGGACCCGAGCAGAAATGCCCCCGACACCTTCTTGCCGTTGTACTTTACGCTCACATCGCCCACGCGGAACCGCTCGTTGACGTGACGGACCTCGGCGTCGGACGCGATCACGTGGGGAAGGCTCCGCAGGGCCAGCGCGTCCTCGACCGTAAGCTTCCTGCGCGTCAGCATCTCCGTTGTCGGACGCACCCCGATGATGGGCATGTGGAAGATCCAGAACACATTTGAGCCCATCGAGGTGATGTAGTCGGATACGCGCCGGTTGAGCCCGTTTATCACCGAGGAGATGGCGATGACCGTGGTGACGCCGATAACGATCCCGAGGATGGTCAATCCCGAGCGCAGCTTGTTGTTATGCAGCGTGTCAAGCGCCAGCTTGATCGATTCCCGCGTTTGACCTCGCGCCATAAAACCAGCTTCTAGCTGCTAGCCTCTAGCTGTTCTCGTCTGTGACGCCGCCGACAGAGCGCACTGTCCACCGTTCACTGTTCACTGTGCACTGTCACTCATACCGCAGCGCCTCGATCGGATCGAGGTTGGCGGCTTTCCATGCCGGGTAGATCCCGAACAGCAGGCCAATGGTGCACGACACCCCAAACCCGATGAGCACCCAGGTGGTCGAAAGCGTCGCGGGCAGCCCGATGGGCAAGAAGTAGACGATATATGTCAGCACCGCTCCAACAAGAATCCCGATAATGCCGCCGACTGCGCACAGCGTGACAGCTTCGGTGGTGAATTGCGTAAGAATGGTCTTCTTCGTCGCCCCGATGGCCTTGCGCACCCCGATCTCGCGGGTGCGCTCGGTGACCGAAACCAGCATGATATTCATCACCCCCACGCCGCCGACCATCAGGCCCACGCTCGAGACGGCGATCATGAACAGCACCAGGCCGCCCGTAAGCTGACCCCAGAGCTTGGAGAGCGAATCAGGTCCGAAGATCTCGAAGTCATCCGGTTTATCTACGCGCACCTTGCGCATGATCCTCAGCCGTTCGCGAATCTCTTCCTCAACCAGGGATTTGTATTTCGGATCGTCGTATTTCACGCTGACCCACATATCTTTGTCTTCGGGGTGCAGGTTATGGAACGTGCCAAGCGGGAAGTAGACCTTGTTGTCATCCGGGTTCTTGCCTCCACCGAAGGGCTGCTTCAACTTGTCGAGCACCCCGATCACGGTGTACATCCCGGTCTCGACGTTGACCTCTTTACCCACCGCGCTCTGGTCTCCAAAGAGCTGCTGCCAGGTATCGTAGCCCAGGACGCATACATGCGAGGCGCGCTGGTCTTCCTCATCGGTAAACAGGCGCCCCTCGCGAAAAGTCAGGTCCGTCACCTGGGCGATCTGGACGGTGGATCCCTGGAGCCGGGTTCCGGCTACTTTCTTGCCCTGGTATTTCACGCTCACGGCGCCCACGCGGAACTGGCCCACGTGCTGAAATCCCCCGTCGGCCGCAACCACGTGCGGAAGCTTGCGCAGTTCCATCACTTCATCGAGATTGAGCTTTCTGCGCGACAGCATCTCCGTCGTGGGCCGCACCCCGATCACCGGCATATGGAACACCCAGAAAACGTTCGAGCCCAGCGAACTGACCCAATCGTTGACCCGGTTGTTCAATCCGCTGATGACGGACGAGATCGTGATGACGGTGGTCACGCCGATCACGATCCCCAGCACCGTCAGCCCCGAACGCAGCTTATTCGTCCGCAGCGTTTGGAGCGCCATCTTGACCGACTCCCGTGTTTGTCCTTGCGCCATATGGTTGCTCCGCAACAGTTGTCAGTGATCAGTTTTCAGTTCTCAGACCGGTAACCTTCATCGCCTCAAGAAGTGCGTAGATCATCCTTCCAACTTCATGCGATGAGCTTTTTGCGTTCTCAATGACTTCCCTCTAGTGACAACTGAAAACTGACAAATGAAGACTTAAACGCGCTCCGCGCGTTTCACATTTCCGACCTTAACGCCTGCACCGGATCCAGCTTGGCCGCCTTGCTGGCCGGGTACACGCCGAAGAAGATTCCCACGGCGGTCGCCAGGAATAACCCAAGAAAAATGGCCCACACGGGAACGGCCGTCGGGAAGCCCACCACGATCGTGATGAGTTTGCCCACGAGAACTCCGCCAAGGACGCCAAGCGCTCCGCCCACTAGGGCCAGCGACGCGCTCTCGATGAGGAACTGCAGCAGGACGTCGCGCTGTTTGGCGCCCAGCGCCTTGCGCACCCCGATCTCGCGCGTCCGCTCCGTGACGCTGACCAGCATGATGTTCATGATCACCACCCCGCCCACCACCAGGGCGATCGAAGCCAGACCCAGCACGACCGACGCGAACAGCGAACTGATCTGCTTCCAGATGTCCAGGAACGTGTCGTTGGTCTCGACTTCAAAATCGTCCGGGGTGCCCGGTGCGTCATGGCGCCGGGTCCGCATCAGCACCCGGGCCTGGTCCTTGGCGCGCTCCATCACTTCCGCGTTGCCGTTGGCGCGCGCATAGATATTCACCGAGTCGTTGTAGCCGTAGATCTGCTGGTAGGTGGTGATGGGAATCGCCACCCAGTTGTCCTGCGACTGACCCAGCGTCTTGCCTTGGCGGTCCCCTACGCCAATGATGGTGTAGGGAATCCCGTCCACCCGAATCTCCTTGCCGATGGGATCCCCCTCGGGGAGCAGGTTGTCCACGATGTCGTAGCCCACGATGACGTTCTTGGTGGCGTGATCCTCGTCCCCGGGGGTAAAGCCTCGCCCGATCGCTATATCGATATTGTTGAGCGAAAGCATCGTCCAGGTATACCCGCGCACGTCGGTGTTGTTGCTCGATTTGCCGTTGGCTACGACGTTGGTGGACTTGTTCAACAGCGCGCCTACTTCGCTGCAGTCTTCGGAGCAGCCGTCGCGCACTGCGTAATAGTCGTCGATGCGCAGGATCTTGCGCTTCTGGTATTTGAAGTACTCCTCAGGGGTGAAGATCACGCTCGACATCTTGGTCACCGTGAACACATCGGCGCCGTAGCCCGAGAGCTTGGTACTGACGTAGCGGTTGGCGCCGTTCACCAGGGTGATGACCATGATCACCGAGGCCACGCCCATCACCACCCCGATGAGGGTGAGGATGGACCGCATCTTGTTTCCCCACAGCGACTGGAGCGCGAGTCGAAAAGCCTCAATCAGTGGCATGATTCTGCTTTCTGTTCCTGAATGGTGAGACGCCCGTCGTCCACCCGGACGGGATCCCTATCCCGTCGATGCTGAATTCTGGGTTACCGCGATTCGCCCCGACCCGGCAATTCCAGTGTACGCAAAGTTCGGCTTCCCAAGTCCCCGTTCGGAGCCGGAAGGCCAGTCCCGAAGGGTCCCTGACGGTTGAGTTTGCCCCGGTATTGTATGGACGAACGACCGCTCCTTCAGGCCGCAGCCAATCCGGCGGATGCGGCGCCCCGGGCGAAGTTACCCGTTTGTTTGATACGGAAAACGGCCCGGTTCGGTTCCTGTAGTGTTTATGGCCTGCCAATTGGGGATGCGAAGCGGTTTACCGGACCACCGTCCGGGCCGCCCGCTCACACCAGCCGCCGCGGCGGCTTTCGGGTCAGCCGGTAAACCCCGAGTGCAATCGCCACCAGGCCCAGGCCGATCGCCAGCCAGGCACTCTGCCGGGTGTGCATAATGATTCCGCGATAGAGCGCAAAGGCGCCGACAAACAACATCAGGATGCCGCGAACCTTGTCCATGCCGGTATCCCCTGGGAAATGCCACTGCTTTCATCCTAAGGCTGGAGGGTTCGCCACTGCGGGTTTGACCCCCGCCGCCGCCGAATCCTATCGTGGTTGAGTACGGCCCCTGAGAGGAATGCCCATGTCCACCCCCGCCGCTCCCGTTGCGCCCGCGCTGAAAAAGACCGCCTTGAATGCCACCCACCGCGCTCTCAAGGCCAAAATGGTCGACTTCGGCGGCTGGGATATGCCGGTGGAGTACCCGTGCCCCGGAGGGGGCCTGATCGCCGAGCACATGGCTGTGCGCACAGGCGTGGGCCTGTTCGATGTGAGCCACATGGGCGAAATCCAGTTCCGCGGCCCCGGCGCGCTGGCTGCCGTGCAGCACCTCACGATGAACGACGCCTCGCGCCTGAAGGACGGGCAGGCCCACTATTCCGCCCTGCTCAACCCACAGGGCGCCTTCGTTGACGACATCCTGGTCCACCGGCTGAGCGAAAACGACTATCTCCTGGTAGTGAACGCGGGCACAACTGACAAGGATTACGCCTGGATCCGAAAGAACGCCGGCTCCATGCCAGGCATTCACATCAGCGACTACTCTCCTTATTACTCGCAACTGGCTCTGCAGGGCCCGCGGTCGCTTGACACCCTGCGCAAACTCACCAAGGTGGACCTGGCGGCCATTAAGAACTACTGGTTCACCTGGGGCACGGTGGCGGGCATTCCCAACGTCCTGATCGCACGCACCGGCTATTCGGGCGAAGACGGGTTCGAGGTCTACATTCCCTCCGACGAAGCCACATCGGTAAAGATGTGGAACGCGCTGATGGAAGCCGGCGCGGAGTTCGCCATACGCCCCTGCGGCCTGGGCGCCCGCAACACCCTGCGCCTCGAAGCCGGCATGAGCCTGTACGGCCACGAAATTTCAGAAGAGATCAACGTGCTCGAGGCCGGCCTCACTCACTGGCTCAAACTCGACAAGGGTAATTTCATTGGCCGTGACGCCTTGCTCGCAGTACAGGCTTCCGGCGGCCCGAAGCGCAAAATCGTCGGCCTGGAGATGGTTGACCGCGGCATCGCCCGCGATGGCTATCCGGTGCTCGATCTGGGAGGCCGTGAAATCGGCACAATCACCTCCGGCTCCCCGGCGCCGTTCCTCAAAACCAACATCGCCATGGCCCTGGTGCCGGCAGAGTACGCGGCCAGCGGACGCGACGTGCTGGTGCAGGTTCGTGCGAACCAGGTGCGAGCGAAGCAGGTTGCGCTGCCGTTCTATAAGCGACCGAAGAAAGGCTGATTCGTTTCCAATTTAAAAATCTTCAGCAATTTGGGTGTGCGCACCCATCACACCTGCATCACTTCGACTTCCTTGCGCCGCGACATCTCTTCCATCTTGCGAATTTCTTCGTCGGTCATCTTCTGCACTTCTTCCATAGCGCGCTTTTCTTCGTCCTCGCTGATCTTCTTGTCCTTGGCGAGCTTCTTCAGCGCGTCATTACCGTCGCGGCGTACATTGCGGACGGCGGTGCGGTGCTCCTCGAGCACCTTGTTCAAGTGCTTGACCACATCGCGCCGCCGTTCCTCGGTCATGGGTGGCACGGGGACGCGGAGAATCTTGCCGTCCGAGATAGGGTTGAAGCCCAGGTCGGACGCCTGGATGGCCTTTTCCATCTCCTTGAGCACGGTCGGATCCCAGGGCGAGATCATGATCGTCTGCGCCTCGGGCGTGGACACCTGCGCCAACTGCGTGATGGGCGTGAGCGTGCCGTAGTAGTCCACCTTCACCTGGTCGAGCATATGAGCGCTGGCCCGTCCGGTGCGTGTGGAAGCAAGACTGGACTGGAACGTGGCGACCGCCTGGTCCATGCGCCGCCGAAGGTCGCCGTTCAATTCTTTGAGTGCCGGAATGCCGGCCATCGTCGAGACTGCCATCGTATCTTCCTCACAGAGAGCCAATTGCCAACGGCTATTCTACTAAAACCGCCCGGCACGCGCAGTTATACCTCACGGACTTTCGCGAGAGACATCAGGCACAGGCAGCGCTTTCTTCGTTGAACGGCCCTTTTCAAAAGTTGGATGAACGTCAGCCGGGCGGAATTTGTATACCTCCAAGAGCGCAGGAGGCGGCCGGAAGACAGCGGGACAATCCATGTGACATACTTACGCTCGCTTCGCACATCGCAGCGCCGAGGTGGCCTAATGGGTTGGATTCGCTGGACCGGGAAGACACTCGAATTCGTCGGAAAGCTCGCCCAGACGGATAGCTTTGAGCGCTGGGCGGAATCGCAAGGGGAAAAAGTAATTTCCGATCTGGCGCTGAAGTCCGGTGGGATCGTCTTCGGCCTGGGCAAGGAAAAGAAGGCCAGGGGCATCTTGTGGACTGACCTCCAAACGATCGCCGAGAAGAGTCCTGCACTCAACGCCGCCATACAGGAATTTGTCAGTTACTACCCCAGGATTCTCGCTGCGGTTGCGTCCAATTACACCAGCTTGCCGCACCTCAGTACGTATCTTGTTGTGGTCCCACGATACCTGGTCAATCGGGATGCGCTTGCCGAAGTCAAGAAGCGACTTGACGGTTCAAAGGAACTGGCCGATCTGAAGGGCGGTCCGATTTTCCGTCAATATTTCTTTGAAGAACTAATAAGGCAACTGGACGACACATTCAGCGGGCAAGCGTTGAAGACAACTCCCGATAAGCCGTTCGAGATTGACGACAAGTGGGTCGTACAATTCGACGAGCATTATGACTGGGCGAACCATGCAGGGCATTACCTGGTCTATTCAAACCACAGCTACTCAAGACCGTCCGCTGACAACAAGGCCAGGAAAGAAGGCCGCAAAGAAGCTGCTGAATTGCTGGCCAAGATACAACCGTGGCTTGGTACTCTTACCGCTGAAGAGCGGACGAAGCTGACCGCAAAACTTCCCTGAAGAAATCGGCGGTTCTTCGCTACGAAACAGCAGCGGCAGCCACTGCCGCCGACTGTTCATGCGCGTGGTAACTCGACCGCACGAGCGGCCCCGACTCCACGTGGCGGAATCCCATCTTCAGCGCTTCCGTTTTAAGCTCCACAAATTCTCGTGGCGTGTACAGCCGCGCCATGGGCAGGTGATCGCGCGAGGGACGGAGATACTGCCCGATGGTGAGGATGTCGCAACCAACGGCAGCCAGGTCACGGAATACCTGCAGCAACTCGACCGTTTCCTCGCCGAGCCCCACCATCACGCCAGACTTGGTAAGCCCTGCGGGCTCCAACTCTTTGGAGTAACGCAACAGCTCCAACGAGCGTTCGTACCGCGCCCCGGAGCGCACCACGCGGTAGAGCCGCGGCACCGATTCGATATTGTGATTCAGCACTTCCGGGGCGGCTTCCACCACGATCCGGATCGCCTCTTCGTTGCCCTGGAAGTCGGGGACGAGGACCTCGACGCGGCAACCGGGCGCCTGGCGGCGAATTTCGCCGATGACCATCGCGAACGCCCGCGCCCCGCCCACCAGGTCGTCATCGCGATTCACGCTGGTGATCACCGCGTGCTGCAGGCCAAGCGTAGCGATCGCCTCAGCGACGCGGCGCGGCTCGTCAAAGTCGATCGGCTCGGGCCGCCCCTTGGGCACGGCGCAAAACCCGCAGCGCCGCGTGCACAGGTTGCCCAGCATCATGAAGGTCGCGGTCTTGTGGTGCCAGCACTCGCCGATGTTGGGGCAATGGGCGCTCTCGCACACCGTGTGCAAACCCAGCGAACGGGCCAACACCTTCAGGTTGTGGTAATTCTCACCCACCGGGGCGCGCGCCCTGAGCCATTCGGGTTTGGGCGCCGGCGCCTGCCGGAGGGGAGAAATCTGGACCAGTTCCATGGGTCCATTGTATCGGCCGGGGAACGCGGGTCGTCCTATTTCGTGCTTCTGTACCGCCGGATCAGGTGGTTGGTCGAGCTGTCGTGGTTCAGCTCCGGATCGGTCGGGCTCTCGAGTTCGGGAATGATGCGCTGCGCCAGCGCCTTTCCGAGTTCGACACCCCATTGATCAAACGAATTGATCTGCCAGATCGTTCCCTGGGTGAAGACGCTGTGCTCGTAAAGCGCCACCAGCTTGCCGAGAACCGCCGGGGTCAGTCGATCGATGAGAATCACGTTCGAAGGCCGGTTGCCCTCGAAGACCCGGTGCGGCACGAGCCAGTCAGGCGTCCCGTCGGCCTTCACCTGTTCGGCGGTCTTTCCGAACGCCAGCGCTTCGGCCTGGGCAAAAACATTGGCGATCAGGATGTCGTGATGCCGCCCGACATTGTTCAATGCCTGCGAAAAGGCGATGAAGTCGCAGGGAATCAGGCTGGTCCCCTGGTGAATCAACTGGTAAAAGGAATGCTGCCCGTTGGTGCCAGGCTCGCCCCAGTAGACCGGGCCAGTCGCATAGTCAACTTTAGTTCCAGCCAGCGTTACATGCTTGCCATTGCTTTCCATGGTCAACTGCTGCAGGTAGGCGGGAAAGCGCTTGAGGTATTGTTCGTAGGGCAGCACGGCCACCGTCTGCGCCCCGAAGAAGTCGTCGTACCAGATGCCCAGCAGCCCCATCAGCACGGGAAGATTCCGATCGAACGGCGTAGTGCGGAAGTGCTCGTCCATCTGGTGAAAGCCGTCCAGCATGGCCCGGTAGTTATCGGGTCCGATGGCCAGCATAGTCGACAGGCCGATAGCCGAGTCCATGGAATAACGGCCGCCAACCCAATCCCAGAAGCCGAACATGTTGGCCGTGTCGATGCCGAACCTTGATACCTCTCCGGCATTGGTCGAAACCGCGACGAAATGCTTCGCGACCGCCGATTCGTCTCCGCCCGTACGGTCCAGGAACCAGCTCCGCGCCGAGTGGGCATTGGTCATGGTTTCGAGCGTTGTGAAGGTCTTCGACGAGACCACAAACAGCGTCTCGGCCGGATCGAGATCCAACACCGCTTCGGCAAAATCGTTGCCGTCGACGTTGGAGACAAAGCGGAACATCATGGAACGTTCGCTGTAGTGCTTCAGCGCCTCGTACGCCATCACCGGCCCCAGGTCGGAGCCGCCGATCCCGATGTTGACCACGTTGCGAATCCGCTTGCCGCTGTGTCCTTTCCATTCGCCGCTGCGCACGCGATTTGCAAAGTCGCTCATCTTGTCGAGCACCGCATGAACCTCGGGCACCACATTCTTGCCATCCACCAGGATGGTCTGATCCTTCGGCGCGCGCAGCGCCACGTGCAGAACCGCCCGATTCTCCGTAATGTTGATCTTCTCGCCGCTGAACATGGCTTCGATCCGTTGCTTCAGCCCTGATTCTTCAGCCAGTTGCAGGAGCAGCTTGATGGTTTCATCGGTAATGCGGTTTTTGGAGTAATCGAGAAACAGTCCGGCGCCCTCTACCGTCAGGCGTTCGCCGCGCCCCGGATCCTCAGCGAATAGCGTTCGCAGGTGGGTTTCGCGAATTGTCTTGTAATGGGATTGCAGCCCTTTCCACGCCGCACGCCTGGTCAGCTTAGGGACGGCTGGACTCTTTGCCTTCTTCAGCACGCTTGTCGCCATTGGGTACTCCTCTCAACCCGGGTTCCTAACAGGATAGCTTTCCGGTACGGCTTGCCACCATAATCCGGCTACATTGAAGATGCTTCGGGGCCGTCGGAGTTGCCGATTGATCCTCCATGTTACAGCGTTGTTAACGCAGCCGACTGTATCCGTTCCCGCGACAATTCTTTTTCACCAAACCCGTAACCTTTGCGAAGCCGCGGCACTCCTTGTTGCAACAAAGGCCGGCATCTCGCGCGTTCGTTACGCGATGGCCGGCCAAATTTCCCCGAACGGAGCACCGAAGAAATGAAGCAGTCGAAACTCATACTCGTAGTGTGTCTATCCGCCGTCGGAGCAGTTGCATTGCCCAACACTGTCACCGCGGAGGAAGACGACGGAGGTGCGGTGTTTGTGATGACCAATGCCGCCACCGACAACAAGATTGAAACCTACGCCAGGCGGGAAAATGGCTTTCTGCAGTCGAGCGGCGAATTTGCGACCGGCGGCAACGGCAGTGGCGGGACAGTGGATCCGCTGCACTCACAGGGCTCCCTCACTCTTAGTCACGATCATCGCCTTCTGTTTGCCGTGAACGCGGGCAGCGGAACCGTGAGTTCGTTTCGAGTGGACCGCAGTTCGCTCACCCTCATTGACTCTGCGCCAAGTGGCGGCAGTTCGCCGACGGCCGTGGCGCAGTCCGGCGACTTGGTCTACGTGCTCAACGCGGGCGGCAACGGAAACGTAAGTGGATTGCGCCTCGCCGGCGACGGCCATCTGCATCCGATCCAAAACTCCACACGCAACCTCAGCGACACCGCAACCTCGCCGACGTCTCTGGCCTTCAGCCCTAACGGACAATTCCTGGTCGTAACCGAGACCGCCACCAACAAGATCGACGTGTTCCGGGTTCGCCAAAACGGAACGCTGGGGCAGATTTCCGTCAATGCAAGCGCGGGGAATGTTCCATTTGCAGCCTTGTTTGCGCCCCACGGCACGCTGATTGTCGCCAATAACCCCAGTACAACTAGCATCTCTTCGTATCACCTTAATTGGAACCAGACGCTCGACGTGATTTCAGATGCGATTCCCACCCTGGGTGCGGCGACGTGCTGGGACGTAGTGCTGCCAAATGGGCGCGTCGTCTACACCGCCAACGCGGGCACGTCGAACCTGTCCGGATTCACCATTGACCATAGCGGAGCTCTCGCCCCGATCAGTAGCACCATCGTGGGCGCGAATCCAGCCGGCAGCGCGAACATCGACACCGCGGTGAGCCGAAATGGAAAATTCATCTATACGCTAAATGCCGGAACCGGGGCGATCGGAGAGTTCGCGGTGCAATCGGATGGCAGCCTCGTTCGTTTCGGCGAGGTCGATGGTTTGCCCGCTTCGGCCGGCCTCAACGGCATCGCAGCGTATTAACCTCTTTCGTGCCGCCTGCTCGTTTCCGTTTCTCGAAAACACAGCCGGGCCAACGCCTGGCTTGTTACAGTGTTGAGGGTTTCGGAGAAGCGTATGGGCAGGCGGGATTTTTCTCGTAGAGATTTTCTGATTGGCAGCGCCGCCACAGCCGGATTGTTGGCGGCGCGTTCTTCCTTAAGTGAAACCCCGCCGGCCACGGATGGCAGCACCAGAAAAGTGCTGCACATCATCGGCTACTCGCACATCGATGCCGCCTGGCTCTGGCCCTGGAGCGACGGCGCTGACTCCGTCCTCGACACGTTCCGCAGCGCCCTGAATCGCATCAAGGAGACGCCGGGATTCTGCTTCACCCATACATCGGCGGCCCATTATCGCTGGACCGAGCGCGCCGATCCCGCCATGTTCGCTCAAATCAAGCAGCGTATCCGCGAGGGACGGTGGGAAGTGGCGGGCGGGTGGCCGGTCGAGCCCGACTGCAATCTTCCATCCACCGAAAGCTTTGTGCGGCACTCGCTCTACGGCAAGGAGTACTGCAAGCGCGCGCTTGGCGTCGACGTCAAGATCGCGATGAATCCCGATTCGTTTGGACACGCCGCGGGGCTGCCCACCATCCTCAAGAGCGCCGGTTACGGATACTACGCATTCATGCGCCCCCAGGAGCACGAAATGCAGCTCCCGCTCCTGTTCTGGTGGGAGGGGCCGGATGGTTCGCGCGTCCTGACCATGCGCATCTGGAAGAACTATGACCCGGGGAATGAAGCACCCGATATGATTCGCGCCGCACCCAAGCAGTTGTTCACTTCCGGCCTGAATCACGCCGCCATGTTTCTTGGTGTGGGCGACCACGGTGGCGCGGTGACACGGGAACAGATTCGCAAAGTCACGGAGATGCAGTACGACTCCGATCTCCCCGAGCTTCGGTGGAGCACGCTCGCAGGCTTCTTTGCGGACGTTGAGAAAGATCCCGGCTTCCCCCACCTGCCCGTGGTGAAGACAGAACTGCAGCATCACGCGCGCGGCTGCTATTCCGCCTACGGCGAAGGAAAGTTTCTGAACCGGCGCGCGGAGCGTTCGCTCGGGGAATCAGAGGCGATCTCTGTCGCTGCCGGCCTCGCCGTCGAGCATCCCTACCCGCAGAAGGATTTCGCCGACTCCTGGTGGAAGGTCGCGTTCTGCCAGTTCCATGACCTCATGGCCGGCACGGCCCTCTGCGGTGATTACACCCAACTCCGCGACAGCCTGGGATACGCCTGCGAAATCGCGCAGACCTCGAAGGTGGAAGCGCTGCAGGCGATCGCGATGCAGGTAGACACCAGCGGAGTGAAGGAGAACGCCCTGTTCCTCTTCAATCCGCTGCCCTGGCGGCGCAAGGCGCTGGCCGAAGTCATCGTAGGATCGGATCTGAAGAAGACAGGCCCCATGCATCTTACGTCTAAAGACGGCCGGCGCTTCCCGTTGCAGTGGCGGCCCTCGCCCAGCATGACGGACTTCTTTCCGCGGCTGTCAGGCGTAGTGGAGCTTCCTCCCTGCGGCTACGAGGTCTTTGAGCTGTCTCGTGGAGAAGCGCCGGCCACGGAAGCGTATGGCAGCTTTTGCAAGATATCCGATACGGCGTTCGGTATATCGTCACTGAAAGCCCAGGATGGCGCCGAGCTTTTGTCCGGACCAATCGGCCTGGTCGCCATCCGCGATACGAGCGACACCTGGGCGCATGGTGTCGCGAGTTTTCGGGAGGAGATCGGCCGGCCCACGTTCGAATCCTCGCGCGTGGTTGAAGACGGCTCGCTCAGCCGCATCACGCGGCAGCGGGCGCGCTGGCAGGATTCAGAGATCGTACTTAACATCCGCCAGATGGCGGGATGGGATGTAGTCGAGCTTCACTTCATCATCGACTGGCGCCAACGGGAACAGATGCTCATGCTGGAGATTCCCACCGCGCTCGAACACGCGACGATCTTCGCCAAAGTCCCGGGCGCCGTGCTCGAGCGCCGCACCAACGGTGAAGAGGAACCGTACCAGGACTGGATCGCGGTCCAGGGTTCGATCGGGTCCGACCATCATACCGTCGCGCTGATCAACAACTCGACATACAGCTACGACTGCCTGGACGGGTTGCTGAGGACAGTGCTCATCCGCTCCGCGCCGTTCGCGCGCCACAATCCCAATCAAGTGCCGCCCGACGATGACAACGCCTGGCAGGACCAGGGCCGCCAGGAGAGAATCTTCTGGCTGATGGGCGCGAAGGGACCGTATACGCAATTGGCAATGGACCGCCGTGCCGAGGAACTCCAGACACCCACCCCACACGTGATGGATTCGACCCACCCCGGCCATTTGCCATGGCAGCAGTCTTTTCTGGAAGTAATGCCTGACAACATCCAGGTCCTGGCCATCAAGCATGCGGAGAACTCACGCGACGGCGTCGTCATCCGGCTCCAGGAACGCTCCGGTACTGCAACAAAAGCTGGCCTTCGAAGCACCATACTCGGCCTCGATCAGCAGGTGACGCTCCGGCCATGGGAGTTGAAAACCGTGATTGTCGAACGCCACGCCAGAGCCAAGACAGAACTGCACGAAGTCACATCGAACGAGACGTAATCACCCCGTGCCCCATCCTTTCGCCTTTTTACTGGCGAAAGGGTGGGAGACCACAAAACTCAATCAATCCTTAGGAACCAGGATTGTGTTCAATCTTGAGCAGCCCCTTTTCGACCAGCACCGGCGGTCTTCGCATGTGGGTAGCCTGTTCAAACGCATACGCCCAGCCCAGCAGATCGCCGTCTTTCCAACGCCGCGTTGAGATCTCGAGCCCAAAGGGCAACCCGCCGCTGTAGAACCCGGCCGGCACAACCACCGCCGGCACGCCGATCATGTTGACCCAGCCAGTCTCGCTGTGCGGACCGGTGCTGAGCCCTCCATCCTGCGCCATGGTTTCGTCCGGCGGCGGCATTTGAATCGCAGGGTAGACATACCCATCAAGGTGCATGCGGTCCAGCGTTTCGTTGTATTGATCGAGCGCCCTCTGCCTCGGAATCCGCACATCGCCATCCGCCTGGGGATTGTTTTCGAAATTGACCTGCGCAACCACGTCGCGAGGATCCAGGGGATCCGGCTTCCCGCCCCCGATGATCGTCGCTGGCAGAGGCGATCCAACCTCCTGCTCGTATTCGCGCGCGGAGTGGTACTGGGCCGGGCCATAATGAGCCAGAAAGTTCTCCGTCCCCTCGCGGATGTAGGGCATGGTGCCAATTCGCGACGCCACTTCCGCAAAACTGTCGGGCAGGATCGAATCATCGAACACCACCGTCGCGCCCGCCGCCCGCAGCGCCTCCACAGCTTTCATAAAAGCCGCCCGCGTCTCCGGTTGCAGCGCCAGCCGCGCTCCCTCCCGGGCCGCGGCGGCGCGATCCGGAGATTCGCCGGCCGGTATGCCCTCAAACGGAATGCCCGCACCGTCGAGGATGAACGCCGGCACCCCGAATCGTTTGCCCTTGAGTGCATCGGCTCTGAGATACCTGGTGTAAGGGCCGGGTTGCGCGTTCGCGGAAGACCCCGCCGTCGCCTGGTCCATCGGGTCTTCTCCCGCCATCACCGTGAGCGCAATGGCCGCGTCGGCGACATTCCTTGCGATCGGCCCGGTGTTGTCGAGCAGCCAGTCAAGCGGCGCAATGCCCGCGATACTGACCAGTCCGCGAGTGGGAAACACACCCACGACAGCGCTCGTTGCCGCCGGCATGCGAATGGAGTTGCCGGTATCCGTGCCGTTGCCCAGCACGGCCAGGTTCGCGGTAACCGCGGTGACGGTGCCGCCCGAAGAGCCGCCCGGGCTGAAACGAACATCGTAGGCATTCCCGGTACGGCCGTAGGCAGTGCTGCGGTTGGTGTCGCTGGCAGCGAAGTCGGGCATGTTGGTCTTGCCCAGAATCACCGCCCCGGCCGCTCGCAATTTGGCCACGATGGTGGCATCGCGCGGCGCGATCAACTCGTGGCCCGGAATGACATACCCTTTCCAGCCATCGCTCGTGATCAGGCCCGCGACGCTGGTGTTCTCCTTGAGGACAATGGGCACGCCCCACATCGGTCCGCGATGGAAATTCGCTCCCCCGGCCGCAGCGGCGGTATCTTCGCGGGCAGCCGTTTCCCGCGCCCCTTTCACGTTGAGATATTCAACCGCGCCGTAGATGCCGTTGTACCTGCGAATGCGGCTGAAATACCAGTTCACCACCTGGGTCACGGTGTACTTGCCGGTGCGGTAGTAGCGCTCCAGCCGGGGGATTGTGACCTCGAGCAGATCGTGGTCCATCGTCGCGCGCGAGGTTTGCGCAACAGCTGTGGAAGCCGGCGGTTGTGCGATCGCCGGCGTCTTGCAGAACAGCAGGAGCAGCACAACTGTCGCCCAGCCCGACCGCTCTCTTGGGATACGAACGAGAAGGTCAATCGACCGACGCAATGAAGAAAAAGTTCGCTCCGCACGCGGATGGCTATTGGTATAAAGTGACATGCTATGAAAATCTCCGCCGTGCTGATTGCGCCGCTGCCGCTGACCAAAGCGTACTTTTTCCGCGATTCCGATTACTTACAATACGACACCGCGCTTGATCGGGCAGACCCGGGATACCCGCAAGGGATTGCGGCCGACTGGCCCGGCATTGGGAAGGCTGGATTCGACACCGGCGCGAGCCAGGGTTTCGAAGCGTACTTTTTCAAAGGCGATCACTTTGTCCGACTGAATCAGTTGACGCGGCGGGCCGAGGACGGTTATCCGAAGCCGATCGACGGAAACTGGCATGGCGTGTGGAAGACGGGCATCGACGCGGTGGTGTTCTGGAACGCGCATGTTGCTTACTTCTTCAAAAACGACGAGTACATACGTTACGACCTGACGGCTAACAAGGCCGTCGATGGGTATCCAAAGCCGATTGCGAGTGCCTGGCCAGGATTGTGGAAAGAGGGGATCAACTCGGCCGTGGTGTGGAACAACGGCAAGGCGTATTTCTTCAAGGGGAACGAATATATCCGGTACGACATTGCGGCGGACCGGGCGGATGCCGGCTACCCACTCCCGATAGCAGGAAACTGGCCGGGCCTGGAACCACTTTCGGCAAAGACCAGCTTCGATCCCGCCCAGCACGGATTCAAGTTCGTCAACAGCTTCAACATTGATCCCCGGCTGTTCGGGTCGGGCGGAAAGAAGTGGTCGTTCGGGTTGTGTGGCGGGATGTGCTCGGGGGCGATCGCGCGGTGGGTGAACAAGGAACCCATTCCAGATCTGACCCATGTTCCGCAGCAGAAGTGTCCGGAGCTCGATTTGTTCTGGGAGTTATTTGGGCGCCAAGCCTTCACGTTATTTCCTGTCGTATGGTTAAAGGTCATCGAGTGGCAAGCGTCGCCGGATGTGGATAACACAATACCGTCTTTGCCTGGAACTCCAACGCCGCCCGTCAAGATCACCGGGTTAGGAACACGCACCGCGGCCCAGTGGCCGAAGCTCAAGGAACTGCTGGATAAAGGTGTTGCAGCGGTGCTGGTGCTGATCCGTTCCAGGGGTGACGAGGACCCGAGCGAAAATCACCAGGTGGTTGCGATCGGCTACGAGATGCCAACGCTGTACGACATCCGGGTGCAGATCTACGATCCGAATCATCCCGGCCACACCCAGGAATTGCGATTCAACCTATCCGATCCGGCGAACAAGAAGATCAATGGAATGGAGACGGACGGAAAAGCATTCCGTGGCTTCTTCATCGACCTTGAAGACGGGCGGCCCTATACCCCCGCTGATCCCACCCCAACCGCGACAGCATAGGACTGCGGGCTCCAAGTGACCGCTGGCACGGCGGCCGCCGCCTGTAGGTTGGCGGAAAAAATGTCCAAAATTTGCTGAAAAATGCCCCGCCAACCCCCATTCTAAATGAGTTAACACAAATCCGATGGGTCAATTTGTTTAGACGGTTTGCGCAAAAAACGGGCACCATCCTACAAATTTGCGGAAAAACTGACCACCCGCAAAGGCTATGACAGTAATTTATATTGAACATCTCACCCCTGCTCTGATCAAGCCTAAGCTCATTGATAGATTTTTCAGATGTACGATTCCGGGCAACTCGGCGCTTGCCAACATCCGCGCGCCTGCCGCCCACTTCACTGGGAACGGGAGAATCATATCGCTCTTTACGATTGAACAGTCGCAGAATTGATACGCCACCTAGCATTACGACTGGAATCGTCGAGTCACCTATCATCGGTGGAGATTGCCGTTGCCTGGGGGTAGGGTCGAGGACTGGCGCGGTGTTCCGTAGGTCCGACCTATCTGTTTCTCCCCGTTTCCTCTGGGAGTGCCTCAGTAGCCAAACCGTGAATCCGTTTCCAGCCCCCGCCACATCGCACCCAGCGTGCGGATTTCCCGCACTGGGCGCACCTGTTTGCTTCATGCCAAGAGTTATGTGACCTATCGTGCTGGAGCGACTTTCGCGCTGGACCATCGACGAAGCTGGTAGTCGTTAAACAACCCCAGCCCCTCATAGAGCCACTCGCTGCCCCGCCGCTTCCAGGGAAAGCCATTGCGCCCCCGGGCACGTATCAGATGTTTCCGGACCTTCATTTCTACCCACTGCTTGACCTTTGAAAAACAGGAACTCGAATGACCGATCCGAAAGTAGTTCACCCAGCCACGCAGAATCGGATTGATTTTCGCAATCACGACCTCGATGGACCAGCTGACATGCTGTCGGAAGACCTCCCTGAGCTTTTCATACAGCGCTGTCCGCTTCTTCATCTTGGGCGCATAGTAGGGCCGCCACTTCTGCCGAAAGCTGAGTATGCGCCGATACTCAAAACCCAGAAAGGTAAAGCTCTCTCCCTTCTTCAGATCTACCACTCGACTCTTGTTCTCATTGATCGCAACGCGTAGCTTTGCAAACTCCTCGCGCAGCCGTTTGTCTATCGCCTTCACCAGCCAGTCACTCCGCCGTTCAGCGTCGATCAAGATCACCATATCGTCCGCGAAACGTGCGTACTGGACGTTAGTTGACTTGCCCCTTCGCGTGGTACCCACCGCTTTCTCCAGCATCCGATCTACCTCGTTCAGATAGAGGTTACTGAGCAACGGTGAAATCACACCACCCTGGGGAACGCCTTTCTTCCCGGTCGCTTTCAGAATCATCTTGAGCAAATGCATGACAGCATCATCCTGGACCCGCCGCGCCACTTTCTCTAACAGCAGCGAATGCTGAACGTTATCGAAATAGGAGGCTAAATCCAAATCAATGATGCGCGTCTTCTCTTCGACGATTGCGCGAGCTACCCGGGCTACGGCTTCATGCGCCGTTCGCTTCGGTCGATACCCAAACGACCCCGATTGGAAGTCGGCTTCGAAGATCGGCTCCAGGATGAGCTTTAGCGCCCCCTGGACCACGCGATCACGAATAGCGGGAATCGACAGGACGCGGACTTTCTTGCCCCCGTCCTTTGGAATCTCCTTCTTCCGTGCCGCCATGGGCCGATACGTGTTGGTAACTAATTCATCCCGAATCTGTACGAGAAAACTTTCCGCTCCGCTTTCCTCGATAGCTTCGAACGTGACCCCGTCGATACCCGGCGCCCCGTCATTACTTCTCGCCATCTGGTAGGCTTCTCGTAAAGTTTCCGCCTTACAGACGTGGACGTATAGCCCCCAGAAACGCCAAGACGGTTCTGCCTTCGCCTTGACATATAGGCTCCTTCGCAGGTCCTGCAAACTGATGGGCGCTGTTGTCATTTCACCCTTGCCTCCCTTTGTTAGAGCCGTTACAAACAGCAGGGCCTCTTCGCTCTGCGGACGTTACTCCGCTTCCTCGCTACTACAGACCCGGCCGAGTCCCTCTCGCCTTCCACCGACTTCCCGGTGTCACCGGTTATACGGCTTCCCTGCTCCGCCGATTTCGCGACGGGGCGAGGAGGGCTTCTCCAGTTGCTTAGCATGACCTTGTCACCGTGCCGTCCCTACCAACCCCGCCGAAGTGTTGTGCCGCATCAGTCCATGCGACACTCCATGCTGCCTTCGCCCAAAAACGGGAGGCTCGGCCTTCGGGTTTTGTCCCTTTCGAGGCCATATGGGTTTACCGCATTACGGCCCGGTGACTCGCTCACCATCCTTTTCAGATGGCTTCGTCAATGGGCTTCAGAATGGGAAGTTTCCTTCCCGCCCTGCCATTCAAGCTACGGGGCTTGGACTTTCTACCCCGGTGGGACTTGCTCCCACTGATCATGCCGACCTTCGCTGGACGCACCGTTTTTCAGGACCGATCCAGATGCCATTCCATGAAGCACGCTAGATGAGCGCATTGGCCTGTCACTCAACGCACAATGAAGACCCACCGGGCGGAGATTGGTTTCTGGCCTGTGAAATCCGGTTGCCCTTCTCGCCAATCAATTGGAGGCCGTGCACACGCCGAATTCGCGCGATTCGGGTCGAGTCCGAACTGCGGCTTACAGCTCGCGAATTGCGGTCACGGGGTTCCGGCGCATCGCTCGATGTGCGGGAAGGTAGCATGCTAGCAATGACATTGCTCCCAGGAGCATGACGACGGAAACGATGGTGACCGGATCGTTGGCGCCGATTCCGTACAACAGCCGGACGATAATGCGTGTCACTCCCAACGCAAACGCCAGTCCTAGCGCCAGCCCGATGCCTGTGAGCCATAGTCCCTGCACAAGCACGAGCCGCAGCACGTCCACACGTGAAGCACCTAACGCCATTCGTATTCCGATCTCGTGGGTCCGCATTTGGGTTCGATAGGCCACGACTCCGTAGATTCCGGTTATCGCAAGAACCAGCCCGATCAGCGCGAACATTCCCGCCAGGGTGCTCTGTATGACGGCGAAACTGCTCGCGATTTGAGTGCTCTCGCGCATGGGACGCACATCGAATACCGGCAGCCGTGTATCGATTTCGTGGATGGCGTTCTCCACCGCCGGCGCAAGGTCGACCGGATTTCCCTCGGTCTTCACCTGCACGATAGTCTCGTACCCCACTTGGAAAAAGCTCATATACACCATAGGCTCCGGTGACTCATTCACTAACATATGTGTCGAATTTCTCGCGACGCCTACAACCGTGAAAAGGCTGCCCCATATCCTGAGTTTCTTTCCCAGCGGATCCTGTCCTGGCCAGTAGCGCCTCGCCGCGGTCTGATCCACGATGAGTACCCGCCGGGCCTTTTCATCGTCATCCGGCGTAAACTCACGTCCTTCCAGAATGGGTATGTGAAGGGATTCGAAATACCGCGGGGACACCTCGGCGTGGTACACCTGCAAAGATTCATGGGGGTGTGGCACATACCCTTCCGGATACGCATCCTCGCCCTTGTGGCCCAGGGTCATCGGAATCCAGTCCGTAAGAGACGCAACCTTCACGCCGGGCAATACCGACACGCGATCAAGAATCTTGTGACGGATCACCTGTTCCTCGTCGTGGCTGTAGCCGGCAATATTCAGCCCCACGGACGCAGTGAGAATGTGGTCCTGCTCAAATCCGGGATTCGCGCCGGCGAGATTCCGCAGTGTCCGCAGAAAGAGCCCGGAGCACAACAGCAGCGGAAGTGAAAGCGCGATTTGCGCCACCACCAGCCCGCTGAGCAGTTTCCGGTTGCGTGAGCCGCCGGAGATACTTGCGGACTCTGCCTTGAGCGCCTCAACGGCCGGCGCGTGGGACGAACGCCAGGCGGGGAGCGCGCCGCACAGCATGCCGGCCAATAGGCTAGACACAGCAATCCCGATCACCACCTTATAGTCCATGGCCCCGTTCAGTACGCTGGGATTCGAGTTCGCCGGAAAGAACCATGCGAATGTCTTCGATGTCCACGATGTCAACACAAGGGCCACGACTCCTGCGACGATGGAAAGCATCGCGCCCTCCAGCACCATCTGCCGCACCAGTTGAATGCGATTCGCCCCGAGCGACTGCCGGATCGCAAGCTCACGCCGCCGGGATACAAACCGCACCAGCGTGAGCGTAGCCACGTTCGCGCAGGTCAGCAACAGCACCACAGCGGCGAAGGCCAGCAGAATTGGCAGCGTCGCCGCCATGTATCCGTTGGCGCCGAATGGCGAGCGCCACATGGGATCGAGCGTGATCCGGTTCTCGCCCAGATGATCGTCCGGAAACGCCGCCACAATATGATGCATCAGGGTATCGAGATCCTGGGCTGCCGTGCCAAGGCTCACGCCGGGCCGCAATCTTCCAATTACGTTCAGCCAGACCGCACCACCACTGCGATGCGTCATCCGCCACACATCCGTCCCGAGGGGATCGAGCGTTACCCACAGATCTTCACGGATCCCGGGCATTGCTCCGACAACCCCCTCCGGCGCCACACCGATCACCGTCACAGGATGCCGGGCGATCTCGATCGACTTGCCCACAATTGCCGGGTCTTCGGCATAACGCGTCTTCCAAAGCGAATAGCCCAGGACCACGTTGGGAACAGCATCTGGACGCGTCTCTTCTTCAGGCAGAAAGAAACGCCCCAGCAGCGGCTTGATGCCGAGCACATCGAAATAATTCGCCGACACGTTCGCGATATAGGCACGCTCCGGCTGTGCGCCGCCGGTCAGCGTGATCCAATCGTGATGATAGGCAAGTATTCCGGTGAAGGTGTGGTTCTGCTCGCGCAGATCGCGATAGTCGAGATACGAGAATGGCGGAGTCGGAGAGAAGTTCCGTTCCCCCCGCTGCAGGCTCACAAGGTCGCCCGTGTCCCGCGCGCCAGGAATCGGACGCAACATCGTGCCGTCGATCCAACTGAATACGGTGCTGTTGGCGCAGATAGCTACTGCCAGCATCGCCGTCGCGGTGATCGAAAAGCCGGGGCTCTTGCGCAGTTGCCGTAACGCGTAACGGACATCCCGGCCTAGTTGTTCAAGCCACGCCTGGCCCCACATGTCGCGCGTCACATCTTGCACTAGAGGAATATTTCCAAATTCCCGCGCCGCCGCTTGTCGCGCCGTCTCTGCCGTCTCGCCTCGCGCCACTCGATCTGCAATCGCCATCTGCAGGTGCGCATCGATCTCGTCCTGCAATTCGCGCTTGCGCCGCTGAAAACCGAAGCTCGGGAACCACCTCATGACTCACTCTCCTCCGGCTTGACGTACATCACCGACCCAATCGCTTCGACAATCCGCTCCCATCGGCCCAGATCAGAGGCCAACTGCTTTTTCCCCTTGGCCGTGATTCGGTAATATCGGGCTTTTTGCTTGCTCTCTGACTGCTTCCACTCAGACTGCACCCAGCTCTGACGCTCCAATCGGTGGAGAGCCGGATACAGTGATCCGGTCTCCACCTGAAGCACATCTCCGGATCGCAAACGTAAAGCCTGGACAATTCCGTATCCGTGCTGCGGTCCCCATTGCAGGGTCTGAAGAATAAGCATGTCGAGTGTTCCCTGCAGCAGCTCGATTCGGTTCTTATATTGACTTCTTTCGTTCATAGATGTAGACACTCTACTCCTAATGGAAGTAGAGTGTCTACGTCGTTTTGTATAGCGCACCGAGCAGCTTTGCCCACTCAGCAGATTTAAAAGTACGTCAGTTCTCAGGACGAAAATTGGTGATTCTGCATTGGCGCTCAATCGCCGTTGCACTCATCGACGGCATTCGATCGGACGCACCTCGCTGCCGCCTGTTTCTCAGCTTGAATTTCAGATTGTTGAAAAGCTCGGATGAGCCGTGTCGCAATCACTCGCCACGAACGGATGCGCCGATAACATTAATCCGATGCGGGTACTGAATGATGCTCGTGCACAATGGTCCACTGGCCATCGATCTTTTGTAGCCGATTGTCAGTCGAAATTCTAGTTCTACGCGCTCGCCCTTTGGCCCGGGTTCGGGGTTCAATCCGGTTAGCCGAGCATTCACCATTGCGTCATAGATTTGGAAACCACCGCTTCACGAACAGTCAATGGCTTCCTTTCCTAGCAATGGCGGAAACGGCAGAGAGTGTCTTCGGGAAATCACATCGGCGAATTAGACTCGTATTCGTTAGGCTTCCTTAGCGCTAAGCGCGGAAGTCGGTGCCACGGCTATAGCACGGGTGTTTCGGGCGCCCGTGCACAGATTGCCAGGCGACCCTAACATAATTTGCATTCTCGAGAGCATAAACCTCCGCGATGTCGAGAGTGGTAGATCAGCTATTCGCTTGCACTTCTCTAAGCTTAAAAGACGCTCTCGACGCCGGATGGATCTCCCAGAGCTATTTCAACGGTCCGCGATAAGAATAAGTGAATCAGTGGCTTATTCCCAGATCAATGGCGTTTTCGAGTCCAGCCGCTTAATGAGCCAAAAACTCAGACATTAATTGAGCAAATCCGGACATTAATTGCGCCAGCCTACACCGCCGCACTCGCCTCAGATATCCAGGTTCTTCACGTCAAGCGCGTTGTCTTCGATGAACTTCCGTCGCGCTTCCACGTCTTCGCCCATGAGCGTGGTGAAGATGGCCTCGGTCTCGGCGATGTCTTCGAGCTTGACCGACAGCAGCGTGCGCCGTTCGGGATCCATCGTGGTCTCCCACAACTGCGTCGAAGTCATTTCGCCCAGGCCCTTGTAGCGCTGCACCTGGTAGTCCTTCTTGCCCTGCTCCACGATGTAGGCGAACAGCTCGCGGGCGGTCTGCTTCTCGACAGGCTCGCGGGGAATCCGGGCCGCACGCCGGGCTTGCTTGGCCTCGGCCTTGGCCTCGACGGGCGCCTGGCCCTCTTCAAATTCCGTGCCCTCGGGCTCTTCGGCAGCGGTCTCGGCCGCTCCCTTGGGCGCAAACTCGATAAGAAACGGCGGCTCAAGATAGTCTTTGATCTGCGAATACTTCGCCATCATCTGCCGGAACTCGGGGCTTGAAGCAAGGTTCCAGTCGATGCAGCGCGTGGCGCCCTGCGAATCGGTGAGGCAGACTGACCAGGTGTGGTGCTCCTCGTCCTCGACCGGCTTTTGAAGCTTGAACTGGAACTGGTCGGCGACTTCCGCCAGCTGTTCGTGCAAACGCTGCATCTTTTCCGGCACGTCGCTCCCGTCCTTCGAAGCGAAGTCGGAGCGGTGCACCAGTTCGGCCCGCGCCAGCAGTTCGGTGAGTTTCTCGTTGCGGATTCGCTTGTCGACCTTTTCGACAAAGGCCAGGTACTCGTTCAGGAAGCCCATGAAGCGCGTCAAGTCCGCGCCTTCGATCTTGCTCGCGTTTTCTCCGTGGCGGACGATGATGCCTTCCGAGGCCCGCTTCACCATCACCTTTACAAACTCGCGGTCGTCCTTGATGTACTGCTCGAAGCGGCCCTTCTTGATCTTGTAGAGCGGCGGCTGCGCAATGTACACGTTGTCGCGCTTGATCAGCTCCGTCATGTGGCGGAAGAAGAACGTAAGCAGCAGGGTGCGGATGTGCGAGCCGTCCACGTCGGCGTCGGTCATCAGAATGATCTTGCCGTAGCGCAGCTTGGTGAAGTCGAAGTCGTCCTTGCCGATGCCGGTCCCGAGCGCCGTGATCATGGCGCGGATTTCTTCATGGCCCAGCATCTTGTCGTAGCGGGCCTTCTCCACGTTGAGGATCTTGCCCTTGAGCGGCAGGATGGCCTGGAAACGGCGGTCGCGGCCCTGCTTGGCGGTGCCGCCGGCACTTTCGCCCTCGACCAGGTAGAGTTCGCAGCGATCGGGGTTGCGCTCGCTGCAGTCGGCCAGCTTGCCGGGCAGGCCGCCGCCGTCCAGGGCGCCCTTGCGGCGGGTCAGGTCGCGGGCCTTGCGCGCAGCCTCGCGGGCGCGCGCCGCATCGATGGCCTTGTTGATGATCTTCTTGCGCAACCGGCGGGTTCTGCTCCAGGAACATGCCAAGGCGCTCGTTCACGAATGCCTGCACGATCCCGGCGATGTCGGAATTGAGCTTTCCCTTGGTCTGGCCCTCGAACTGCGGCTGGGAAAGCTTGACGCTTACCACCGCCACCAGGCCCTCGCGCACGTCGTCGCCGCTCAGGTTCTCCTTCATGTCCTTGAAGAGCCCCAGCGACTGCCCGATGGCATTGATGGTGCGGGTGAGCGAGGTGCGGAAACCCGAGAGGTGCGAGCCGCCGTCGACGGTGTTGATGTTGTTGGCAAAGCTGAACACCGACTCGGAGTAGCCGTCGTTGTACTGGAGGGCGATCTCCATCTCTACGCCGTCCCGCTTGGCTTCCATCACGATGGGCTTGTCGTGCAGGACCTGCTTGCCGCGGTTCAGGTGCTTGACGAACTCGGCGATGCCGCCGGCGTAGCGGAACTCGGTGCGCTTGGATTCCCCGGTCTTGGGATCGGTGGTGCGCTCGTCGGTCAGCGTGATTTCCAGGCCCTTGTTCAGGAAGGCGAGTTCGCGCAGGCGCTGGGCCAGGGTGTCGTAGTTGTACTCGGTGACCGCAAAGATGCTCTTGTCGGGCAGGAAGTGAACCTTGGTCCCGCGTTTCTTGCTGGTGCCGGACTTGCGCAGATCCGTCGTCGGCAGCCCGCAGCTGAAATCCATCTCCCAGGTATGCGCCGTCGCGCCAGATCTCTACATTGAATTCCTGGCTGAGCGCGTTCACGCAGCTCACGCCGACCCCGTGGAGGCCGCCGGACACCTTGTAGGTCGAGGAGTCGAATTTGCCCCCGGCGTGGAGCTTGGTCAGCACCACCTGGACGGCCGGCATCCGCTGGCCGTTGGGCAGATCCATCATGTCCACGGGAATACCGCGGCCGTCGTCGACCACTGTAATCGAATTGTCGACGTGGATGACAACTTCAATTTTCTTTGCGTAGCCGGCGAGAGCCTCGTCGACGGAATTATCCACGACCTCGTAGACGAGGTGGTGAAGGCCCATTTCCCCGGTCGAACCGATGTACATCGCCGGGCGCAGGCGAACCGCCTCGAGGCCTTCGAGAATCTTGATGTTTTCGCCGGTGTAACTATCGTTATCGCCAGCCGCAGGGAGGATCGGTGTTTCAGTCGCCATAGATGTCCGTTCGGCCTTTGTTTTCAACCCCAAAGTACTGAGCGGTTCGGAGGGGTCCTCCCGACGGGTCGATCTGGGGATTAACCGCTTGAAAAGACGGGGGCTTTGAACAAATTTGCCTGTGTCTATTTTAGCATGTTGGAGGGTGAAAACGGAGGTGGGATTGGCATCCCCTTACGGTAACCAGTTGCAGATTACCGAAATCCAAGAGATAATCTCCTTTAGATTAGCAAAATCACACGAATATGTTTGTAAAAGGGGCACTTAGTGCCGGCTGTCTGATCTAGGATTTTAGTAACGCGGGGCTCCACTTTACCGCTCTAACAAATCCATAAGGAGTTTACTCATCATGAAATTGGCCGTCCGCATTTTCGCTTTGTCCGTTGTGATCGCCGGTGCCGCTGCCGCTTCGCTTTCCTCTACTTCTACCCATGCTATCCGCAGCCATCAGTCCGCAACCGCGACTTTGCCCGTGCCGACGTGCGGACCCCACATGCCCGGCTGCCCCTCCGGTAGTAACGGCCAGTAACAAATAAGGGTAATCGCACGAAAGTGCTAGCAAGTCTGCCGCTTTTTTCCTTTGAGCGACGGAGGAATAAGCGCTATCCTGAGGACTCTATTGGGATGGTGATAGACCCCTTATGCCCATTAACCTCGCAATGGCCGTATTGAGTGGAGCGGAATTCCTGCTTTGGGCCGTTCTCGGATACCTTTTCTGGACCAAAAAGCTGCAGCGCCGCTTCCCGGCGATGAATGCGTATCTGTTTCTGCGCATTGGTGCGATGCCTGTGCTTTTGCTCCTTTTGTTCGGCCAGTCCAAGCATTGGCTCAATGACTATTGCTTCATCCTTTACTTCCTCGCGTATTGGGGAGTCTACATCGCCAGCGCGGTCTTCCTGTTCTTTGTTGCGATGGAAGTTTTTCGCTCCGCGCTCACGCCCTTCGCAGGGCTCAGAAACTTTGGGGTCGTGATCTTCCGGTGGGCGGCTGTCGCTTCGATCATCGTAAGCCTTGCCTCCGTCTCGTATGCCCACAAGGGCATTCTCATCATCCCTGACCTCGCCCTGGGGTTGATGCGCTCTGTCAGCGTGCTGGAATTGTGCCTGCTGGCTTTCCTATGCATAAGCATGAATGCGTTGCGCCTGTCAGTGCGCGACCTTGCTTTTGGGATTGCCCTCGGTTTCGGAATGCTTTCCGCCAACGACTTTGTTTTGGGCAACCTGCTTTCAGGGAATTCATCCCTCACCAATCCGCTGCAGTTTGTGTGCGAGAGCCTGACTCTGATCTCCCTGGGGGTGTGGCTTTCCTACTTTGTCTTGCCTGAGCCGGTGCGGAAACCAGTTGTGGTTCCCGCCAACTCGACCATCTATCGCTGGAACGAAATAGCGTCGGCGCTGGGCCATAAGGGAACCCAGGTCGCCGTCGTTCAGCCCGCCAGCAGCTTCTTCCTCACCGATGTGGAGAAGGTGGTAGACAAGGTCCTGACCCGTAATCTGCACGAAAGCGAATCAAAGTCCTGACAATATTCCAAGCTCCTCGGGGGAGGGTGGACACAAATGGGCCGGAGCCTGGTGGGTTCCGGCCCATTTGAGTTTTGGGACCCAAAAGGCATGTGTCTTCGGAAAACAGCAAAGGCCACGGCAATGCCGTGGCCTTTGCTAGTACGCTTGCGTCAGGCGGTCGTTACTCGACCGCGACCGGCTCGATGGACGCGAAGCGTCCCCGGTTGCCGCGATCGGTAAACTTCACCCGGCCGCTCACCTTGGCGAACAATGTGTCGTCGGAGCCGATGCCCACGTTCGGCCCCGGCTTGATCTTGGTGCCGCGCTGGCGGATGATGATCGATCCCCCG
Organism: Terriglobales bacterium; assembly: GCA_963788475.1. Lineage (GTDB taxonomy): Bacteria > Acidobacteriota > Terriglobia > Terriglobales > Acidobacteriaceae > Telmatobacter. The sequence continues at coordinate 381,598 of CAWBGO010000015.1, read as the reverse complement.
GTCACGAGCTCGCCGGCAAAGGCCTTGACGCCCAGCCGCTGTGCATTGGAATCCCGTCCGTTTGTGGAGCTGCCTCCACCCTTCTTATGTGCCATTGCTGAATCCCCTTCTCAATCAAGCTGTCAGCCGTCAGGCTATCAGCTTGTCTCCGCCCGGCCCCCACGGCTGAAAGCTGAGGGCTGAAAGCTAGCTCGTATACGTCACACCGTCGGCCTCGATGGCCTTGATGCGGACTTCGGTAAAGTTCTGCCGGTGTCCCTGCAGTTTCTTGTACTGCTTCTTGCGCTTCAGGTGGAACACCAGGATCTTGTCGCCGCGGCCCTCGCCGAGGATCTCGGCCGTCACCTTGGCCGCACCCGGCTTCACCACGCTGCCTGCCTCGCCGGAAACCGCCAGCACGTCACTGAACTCGATGGTCTTGTCTTCCGACGGGGACACAACGCTTTCGATCTTCACCACATCGCCGGGCGCGACACGATACTGCTTTCCACCGGTGCGTACAACTGCGTACATAAGTCCTCCAGAGCCGCACGCGCTGCGCGCGAAACGCTCGAACAAAAATCGACAAAAGGCGGAAACTTCCTCGCCGCGGTCCGCTCAAGCCCCAAGTGCTTTTGGGCGAACGCCTGCGGCGGCAGGCAGGAATCGCCAAACTAGAGTAGTTTACCGGGTTTAGCGGGGATGGTCAACGATCCCATTGCCCATAACGGATCAGGATGCCTGTCCCGCCAGAGCAGGGGGTCTATTGATGGGCGCCTCCAAGCCAACTGAACAGAGTTCCTGCAAGCCCAACCACATTTTGGATCTGTGCCATGGCCCTGTTTCCTCAGAAAAGCCGCGGTAGTAATTGAAGACCGAGACGCGCAGTGCTTGGTCTGACATCCTGCAGCGGAGGATCCATGGCAGGCCAATCTATCACTCACGTCGACTTCGATGATGAGGCTTTGGCCCCACCACCAGAAGGTAGCGGTCACGGACCGTACATCATTGACACACCCGACGGGCCAAAATTTAGCGAACTTCCGCCTATTCGACAACCCGACCCTCGTCCCCAGCCTTCGAAGAATCCGAACGTTACGATCGAATTCGACAAGAAGGACCTTTCGATCGGCACGGCGAGATACAGGTCAGCGAAACCTGTCGCCCCTAACTTGTCGATGCAAGGCGTTAACCCCATGCCTCACACCAGCATCGAAGTGAAGTTTATCGGCAAAGACGGGAGGCCACTCCCGATGACGCGTCGACAGGTGAGGTACTGGGATATCGTTCCGGTTAGTCCTGATGCCAGCGTCAGCAATCTGAGATCGTGGCGTATTGTGGGCCTCTACCATTCGGACTTCATACCCTTCGCGCCATTCTGTCTACCCAACGAAACGCCGCCCAAGCCATTCGAGTGGGACAGGCCCGGTCGAAGTGACGCCCCCGGTTTTCTCGCGGTCCGCCGAAACCTCGGTGCAGGAGTCGGGCAGTTACAGGAGTTTATCGCCGGAAATGCCACCGTTGGCGGGGTGTACTACCAGGTCTACACGTTGGCGGATCGGAACGGTATCAGGGTCTTCTCGACAGATGCCTTCGCCTTCGACGCAAAGGGCTATCAGAAATTGATGAAGCTGATAGAAGACCCCGGTTTTCGGAATGAGAATCTTAATCGGCTTCTCTTCATGCCGGAGGTGCCTCCAGGACGCGACAAGACGGTTGCGTATCCTGCTACCCCTACTCTGGTCCCGAACCACGGCGCCAAACCCCGATAAGCACCATAGCGTGACGCCAAAGCCCTCGGCGCTAGGGTCACAATTGCGGCGACGTCCGGAAGGGTGCGGGACATCGATTCGGATGCCGGCAGGTTTGAAGCGATACTGACGAAGCGCGAGCGGGATGCGAAAACTACTACTCCTCCATGATCGCCAGGTCCCATGGCCCCAGCGTCAACACCGCACCCTTGGCTACCGCCTTGCCGTCCAGCAGATTGGTTCCCGCCCCGAACCCATAATTCGCCTTCACCTCATTGGCGGAGTAGTTGAAGTAATAATGCAGCCGCTTGCCCATGCGGTTCACCCCGTGCTGCATGTGTACCGAGGCCGGCATTTGCTGATCCGCGCCGCTCAGGCCCGCCTTCTGCATCGCATCGCGCAGTACCGTCGTCTGCATTGCGTCGGAGAGATAAGTCCCTTCGTAGAGCAGCCTTCCAGAGCCGAAGCTGTTCTCGGTAATCGCGGGCCACTTCCCGAAGAACGGGTGGTCGTAGAACGCGATCGCCTTGGCATGCTCCGGCATCAGGAACTCCGCCCAGTAATAGACTTTGTTGTCCTCGCCGGCATGGAATGGATCGTCCTTGAGCGCCAGGGGCTTCTCCAGGCTGGAAAATTCCTGGTAGCTGAAGCCGGCCGCCTCGCGCAGCGGCCCCGGCGCCCGCACCCACCGGACAGCGGAGTTTTCATTCGCAAATCCGCTCTTGAATGTCATTACTACGTGGCCGCCGTTTTTGACGTAGTCCGAGATACGCTTGAGCAGCGCATCGTCGGAAATGTAGAGCGCGGGCACAATCAGCAGTTTGTACGCGGAAAAATCCTGCGTCTCCGGAAACACGAAATCCGAGGGCACATTCAGTTCGTAGAGCGAGTGGTGCATCTGCTGCACCAGCGAAGCGTACCCGTCGGGGGTTCCTGTCCAGCTGCGTGCCGGCACTCCTCCACCGTAAGGCATGAAGTCGATGGCGTTGGCTGAATCACGGCTCCACAGGATGGCCACCTCCGGCTTGATCTTGAGCCCGACAAGGTGCGGCCCGATCTTTTCCAGCTCATGCGCGGTGCGGCTCATCTCCGCGTATTCGCGATTCGGTTCGAGATCGTGCGAGAGAATGCCTTTCCAGTACGTCTCCTGGCCCCCGGCGATCGATGCCCAGTGCCAGTACTCGACCATATTGGCGCCGTTCGAGAGATAGGTGTAGACATCCTCCCGCAGCTGGCCGTCGTAGGGCGGGAACTGGCTCTGTGAGCTCCAGCCGATAGTCTGCGCATTGGTCTCGGTGATAAGGAAATTCGCATGCTTCAACGAACGCGTGAAGTCGCTCTGCAGCGCCTGGAAGGACCCGTCATAGTGATCCTGAGTGCCGTGGTAAATGTTGTTGGCTACGATGTCCAGCGACTGGGCGACGGCTTCCTCGTTCACGTCGCGCTTCATCATGCTGCCGTAGTCGGTGGTCACAAACTGCCGCGGTGAAGCGCACTCGCGCACCAGTCCCGCCTGCCAGTGCAGGAAATCGGTCACCCGCATCTGGCTCCAGCGCGTCCACTCCAGCTTGTACCCGGTCGAAATGGTCCCGTCGCGCCGGGGCAGGTCTTCCCACGAATGCAGGTTTTCGCCCCAGTAGTTGAGGAACCACGCCTTGCTCAGTTCTTCCGGCGTGCCGAACTTCTTTTCAAGATAGTGCTGGAAGCCGATGAATACGTCCGTGTTCGCTGCGTCGTAGCTGGAGGTTTCGTTGTCCAGCTGCCATCCGATCACGTCGGGATTGTCCTTGTAATGCGCAACGATGTGGCGGATGAGCCGCTCGGCGTAGAACCGGTACGCCGGCGAGTCGGTGTCCATGTTCTGGCGAATGCCGTAAGTGCTTGGGACCGGTTTGCCGCCAAAAGGACCGGGCGGAATGCGGTCGGCAAATATCTCCGGATGCTGATGCGCCATCCAGGCGGGAAGCGAATAAGTCGGCGTGCCCAGGATCACCTTGATGCCGGCCTTGCTCATGGCGTCGACGATGTGGTCCATCCACGCGTATTCAAAGCGGCCGTCTTCGGGCTCCCACAGGCTCCACGTGGATTCGCCCATGCGCACCACGGTCAGTCCCGCGGCCTTCATCAGGGCGACATCCTTTTCGAGCCGCTCCGCCTGGGCATTGGGCGTGTCCTGGGGCATGTATTCGTTGTAGTAGGCAACACCATACAGCACATTCGGGAATTCGATCTGCGGCGCGTTGGAGGCCTTGGTCTGATTCCCCGCGTCCTGGCCGCCCGCGACGACAACCGGCGCAACCACGCTGATTGCGCCCATGCACAACGAAAATAGCTTCATTTGATTTTGGCCTTTACAGTCCGGAGGATTGTAATTCGGCAGGCTCCACTGGTCCAGTGAGTCCGGTGAAGATGACAATGGGGTGCCCCGTCCAAGCTCCGCTTGGGCGGGATCAATCCCTCGTCAGTCCGCGGACCTCCCCTGACACTCGCAGCCGCGCCCCAGGTTATATACTTCCGGCCATGCGCTCTCCTGCACTTTTCACTTTCTTGATTCTTGCCGCCTCGTCTTCGTTTGCTTTTGGCCAGACTGCCGACGGCAACAAGCCGCCCACCGTAGCCGAGGCCCAGGCCTTTGTTGACCGCGCCAATGCCGAGCTGCTCAAGCTCACCACCGATGCCTCGCACGCCGAGTGGACTGCCGAAACCGACATCACCGACGACACCGAAGCGACCACGGCCCTCATGAACGAGCAGGCCACCACCCGCGCTCTCGCCCTGGGCGCGGAGAGCCATCGCTGGGACAAGGTGACCCTTCCCCCCCAGCTGCGCCGCCAGATCCTGCTCCTGCAGCTAAATACGCCCGCGGCGCCCAAGGATCCGAAGCTGCTCGCGGAACAGACCCAACTGGCCGCGCAGCTTACCGCCACCTACGGCAAGGGCAAATTCTGCCCCGACACTCCCGCCGGGCAGCAGCCAGCGTCCGGCGCCAAGTGCATGGGCATCGACGCCATCTCCAGCATCATGGCCAAGTCGCACGATCCTGAAGAACTGACCAGGCTCTGGGTGGGCTGGCACGCCATTGGCGCGCCCATGAAGGACAAATACACCCGCTTCATCGAGCTCCAGAACATCGGCGCCAAAGAGCTGGGCTACAACGATACCGGCGAGTTGTGGCGCGCCCCCTACGATATGACCCCGGCCGAGTTCTCCGCCGAAGTGGAGCGCACGTGGGCTCAGCTCGAGCCGCTCTACCGCGAACTGCACCACTACGTGCGCGCGCGCCTCATCGCCAAATACGGCAAGGCCGCGGAGCGCCCAGACGGCATGATCCCGGCCGAACTCCTGGGCAACATGTGGGCCCAGGAGTGGGGCAACATCTACGACATCGTTGCACCCACCGACCCCAAACTGTCCCAGTTCAAACCGATCGATCTCGAATCGGCGCTCAAGAAGCAGATCGCCGAAAAGGATCCCGCCGCCGCGCCCGCCTTTGATTCATCGACCGACCTGTCCTCCGACAAAGGGCACGCCGCTTCGCTCGCCGCCGGCCGCGCCATGGTTCACTACGGCGAAGACTTCTTCAAATCGCTCGGCTTCGCGCCGCTTCCCGACACGTTCTGGGAACGCTCCCAGTTCGTCCATCCCCGCGACCGCGACGTGGTGTGCCACGCCTCCGCCTGGGACGTCGATTCCGTCGACGACCTGCGCGTAAAGATGTGCATTGAGGTCAACGACGATTACTTCACCACCGTGCATCACGAGCTGGGCCACAACTTCTACCAGAGGGCCTACAACAAGCAGCCATTCCTGTTTCGCAACGGAGCCAACGACGGCTTCCACGAGGCCATCGGCGACTCCATCGCCCTCTCCATCACTCCCGCCTATCTGAAGACGCTGGGCCTGGCCACCGAGGAGCCGCCCGTCGAAGCCGACATCCCGCTGCAGTTGCGCACCGCCCTCGACAAGGTCGCGTTTCTGCCCTTTGCCCTGGCGCTCGACAAGTGGCGCTGGGAGGTTTTCTCCGGGAAGATCAAGCCCGCCGATTACAACAAGGCGTGGTGGGCGCTGCGCGAGAAGTACCAGGGCGTCGCGCCGCCCGCCGACCGCACCGAGGCCGACTTTGACGCGGGTGCCAAGATGCACGTTCCCGCCAACGTCCCCTATGCGCGTTACTTCCTCGCCCGCATCTACCAGTTCCAGTTCTACAAGGCGATGTGCGACGCCAGCGGCTACAAGGGCCCGCTCAACCGCTGCAGTTTTTATGGCTCCAAGGCGGCCGGAGAAAAGCTGAACACCATGCTCCAGGCAGGCCAGTCCCAGCCCTGGCAACAGACCTTGAAAGAGATGACCGGCAGCGATCACCTCGACGCCCAGGCCATGCTCGACTACTTCGCCCCGCTCTATCAGTGGCTCAAAGAGCAGAACGGCAAAAGGAATTAGGAACCAGGACTTAGCGACTAGGTCTTTGACCGCATCGTTTTGTACCAATTATGGGTGCCCCAGGTTCGGCGCGTCTTTGTTTTTGCGCCTAACCTGGGATACCGCGGAGTTTGGAGAGATACAGATTTATGCGGACATAGACCGAGCGACGCAGGGACTAGAAAAACCAGACTCCGCAATACCCACGGTTATTCGCCTGGGTACTTGGAGGCCGCAAGCGCGATCGGCCCGACCGTAGACATAAGGTGTCCAGCCCTATGTCCCTGGTCTCCAGTCTTTCTGCTTTTACCGTAGACTATAGAAAATACGGATAGAATGTGATCCGCCCGCAGGCGCGAAGCCGGCGCTGGTTTTGTGCGCCGGCCTGGCTCGGAAAAGGAGATTGGGACCATGCAACTCGTCGAGGCCTTTCGGCTCGCCCTGCAATCGCTGTGGGCGAACAAGCTGCGTTCCATCCTCACCCTTCTGGGTGTGATCATCGGGGTTTCCTCGGTCATCACCGTGGTCACGCTGACTAATGGCGCCAAGGAGTTTGTCACCTCAAAGATCAACTCGTATGGCGCGGCGACCATCACCATCAGCAAAATGCCGCAAACCTTCATCACTCTCGAGGAATACCTCGAATTCAAAAAGCGCAAGAATGTGACCTACGACGACTACCGGGCGGTTCTTTCCGATTGCCGGCTGTGCCGATCGGTGGGCGCGCAGCGCGACACCAACGGAAAGGTCGTGCGCGGGGCCAAGTCGACGACCGACACCAACATCCGCGGCTGGACCTGGACCATGCCCGCTCTTTCCAATCTGAATATCGAACTTGGCCGGTCGTTTACCCAGGTCGAAGACGACCACTCGACGGCGGTCGCAATCGTGGGCGCCGACATCGTCGATAACGTGCTGGGCGCCGGCGACCCCCTGGGGAAAGAGATTCGGGTGGATGGCGCGCCCTTCACGATCATCGGCGTCGGTGAGCGGCAGGGCAAGATGCTGGGCATGAGCATGGACAACTGGGTCGCAGTCCCGCTGACGTCATTTCTGCATGCCTATGGAGCCAACGCCACCCTCGTCATCTTTGCCGACGCGGGAGGCGGCGGGGAGGTGATGGACGCCGCGGCAGATGAATTGCGCGCCATTATGCGGACCCGTCGCCACCTGGCGCCCAATGCCCTCGATGCTTTCTCCATCGACTCCAGCGCCACCTTTCAAAACCTCCTCGGGAAAATCATCAATAACTTCGGCGCCGTGGTGGCCGCCATCGCCACCATTTCGCTGGTGATCGGCGGCATCGTGATCATGAACATCATGCTGGTGGCGGTCACGGAACGCACCCGGGAAATCGGCGTACGGAAAGCGCTTGGCGCAACCCGACAGGACATCCTCCTGCAGTTTTTGATCGAGTCGGGCACGGTTTCGTTGACCGGCGGCGTGATCGGCGTGGTCGCCGGAATCGTCGTCGCAAAGCTGATTACACTGGCCATCGCCTTCCCGTCGGTTGTCCAGTTCTGGTCGATCCTCGTCAGCCTCTTCGTATCGGCAGGGGTGGGCCTCTTCTTCGGCATCTACCCGGCCTACAAAGCTTCATTGCTTGACCCCATCGCCGCGTTGCGAGCGGAGCTATAGCGATGCGCATCAGCGACTCGAAAGAATCCATTCGGCTGGCCTTCGATACCCTGCGCAAGAACAAGCTGCGCTCCGGGCTCACCGTGCTGGGAATCTCCATCGGCATCTCCACCGTGATCCTGATCTCTTCTGCGATCAATGGACTCAACACCAATATCGACCAGTTCGTGCGCTCGCTCGGCACCAACGACCTCTGGATCTTCCAGTTCATCCCCTTCGGCCACCGCCCCACCACTGAGGAATTGAACCGCAAGAAGCTGACCTATGAAGACGCGGTCGCGATGCGCAAACTCCCCTTTGTTACCGCGGTTGACCCTGAACTCACGTATCAGAACTTCCAGACCGGGCTGGGCGCCGTTTCAGTCAGAGCGGGCACGCACAAAATTCAGAACACCATCCTGAACGGCAACACTACGCAAGTTAAGGAGGTGACTGACCTGGAATTTATTTCCGGCCGCATGTGGACCGAATCGGAAGAGGAGCACGCCGCGAACGTGGCCGTCCTCGGACACGATGCCGCCGAGGACCTTTTCCCCGACGGATCTCCTATCGGCAACGATATCAATGTGGAAGGCCATATCGCCACCGTCATCGGGGTCCTCGACGTGCAGCCGCAGCCCTTCGGCAGCGGGCGGAACACCCAGGACAACTCCGTCTACTTTCCGCTGAACACCTTCCGCAGGATGCATCCGGAGATCAAGGACTTCTGGGTCGTGGTGCGCTACGACGATCCGATCCACAAGGCCCAGGTGATCGAGGAGGTGCGCGAGCTCCTGCGGGTGCGCCGCAATGTGCGCGTGGAACAGGACGACAACTTCGCCATCTTTGGTCCCGACTCGCTGACCCGCTTGTGGAATCAACTCACCGGCGGCCTGTTCCTCTTCATGGTGGCGGTGTCGTCGGTCGGCCTGATGGTGGGAGGCGTGGGCGTGATGAACATCATGCTGGTCTCGGTCACGGAACGTACCCGCGAGATCGGCATCCGCAAAGCCATCGGGGCGACCAAAAAGAACATCCTTTTGCAGTTCACCCTGGAAGCGGTCACTCTGTGCGCGGTGGGCGGGGTTCTCGGCATTCTTGCCGGCTCGCTGTTCACATTGATCCTGCACTTCGCGGTGTCGTTTCTTCACGCCGCGCTCTCCACCACCTGGGTCGCGATCGCCTTTGCCGTTTCATGCGTCATCGGACTGGTCTTCGGCATTTATCCGGCGTGGAAGGCCGCATCCCTCGACCCGATCGAGGCTCTGCGCTACGAGTGAAAAGAGGCTGCGGAAAAACGCGCCGCTTTTGAAGGGGCACGGCTTTAGCCGTGCCATAAGGGCAACAAAATCAATGGGGCTTTAGCCCCTGAGGGATGTATTTCTTACCGATTTCGTCGCTCATTCTCTGTTTTTCCGCAACGCGTGAAGCCGGAATGGATATTGGTGTATGAAGATCTTACTGGCGATCGTCGCCGCCGTCATTGTCGCCGCCTCTCTCTTCGCCGACTACAAGTGGCGCCGATGGATGGCGGCCCGTCGAGCGGAGCGCCGCGACTACAACTCCGGTAACCATTCGACTCGCTCCGACGGTCAATAACGCGCAACGTTTTTCTTCTAATCCCGTTACAATCAGCAACAGGGAGCCGTCCAACCTACATGTTTTGTTTCGTCGCCCGCGCTTTTCGTTCGTTTGCCGTCCGCAACTCCGCCCGTGTCCCGGTCCTGATTCTGGCCGCGTCCGTGCTGACACTGGTCCCCTCGGCCCGCGCCCAGTTCAATGTGCCGCCGGCTGGAACCCAGGTCCATGATCCCTCCGCCCTCAAGCCGCCCGCGGGAGCCCGGGTAGCCATCGTCGAGTGGGAAGACATGGAGTGCCCGGACTGCGCCCGCGCCAACCCCCTGCTCCGGGAAGCCGCAACTAAATACAACATTCCCTGGGTCCGCCACGATTTCCCGCTGCCTTTCCACGCCTGGAGCATGCAGGCTGCTATCAACGCCCGGTGGTTCGACACCAAGAGCAAAAAGCTCGGCGACGATTATCGCGACAACGTTTTTGCCAACCAGAACTCCATCACCAGCCTGGACATCCTGGCCCAGTTCACCCAGAAGTACGCCCAGGAACACGGCGTAGCGTTTCCCTTCGCGCCCGATCCGCAGGGCGCCCTGGTTGCACTGGTAAAGGCTGACTACGCGCTCGGCCAGCGAGTGGGCATCGAACACACTCCGACCATCTGGGTGGTGACGGCGAATTCCAAAGGCGCGCCATTTGTCGAGGTCGTGGACCGCAGCAAGCTCTATCAACTCATCGACCAGGCCCTCGCCGACACCAAGGCCACCGCCGTGGCCCAGCCGCCAGCCAAGCACACCGCCGCCAAGTAGCCACGCGGCCCAGAATGCCAAACGGCGCATCCGATCCGGATGCGCCGTTGTCTTTGGCTGGGAGGAAACTAGCCGTCAATAACGTTCATTTAACGTTTCCGTTGAAAGCGTTCCATGCGAAATGGGTGCTCTACAGGAAATGGGTGCCCCACCCTCGCCGCGTCGTTGTTTTTGCGGCGAGGGCGGGTGTCGGTTGATCCGTCCCCGGCCTGCATGACCCTTAAGTGACCCGCATTAGCCAGCCTCCATCGTCCACCTGTCCGATTCGGACCAATGCACTTGCTCAGGCAACGACTACGCGCTTTACTCAGGATGTTGCAGTGCGGAGAAAGAACACCAAGGAGGGCAAGACATGATGACCACAACCCAGCTCTTAACCGAACCTGAAGGAGCCGCCATTCAAAGACGAGACACAGAGCCGACGGAGGACCCCGTTCTGGCGGACGCAGAGGACGAGGAAATCGCGGAGTTGTGGGCGGGCGACCCGGGGAACCAGGGCGCATAACCCGGGATCGCTCGAAATCTCCGCCTTCTACATTTGAGACTACTTTTGTGAGCCTGCAAAACCGCGTCCGGCACACATCCGCTAATCCAAAGCAATGTCATCCTGAACGCAGTGAAGGATATGCCCTGAAAATAATGCTCCCGACCCCCACAGCAGCGCTGTCATCCTGAGGAGCGCAGCGACGAAGGATCCGCGGTTGTATTTTTCATGCTTTCGGGTGGAACACCGTTTCATCCATCACTGCGGTTGCCGTTGGGAGTTTCAAAGTGGCATTACTTCCGAGTCGGCCACAACTCGCCCAGAATCTTTTTGATATGCTCCGGGTGGTGAAGGAAACTTCAGTCTGTTGCGTCTAATGAAGTGCCCGGAGGCGGTATGCTCAAGCGCTTTCTCCTTATCATCCCACTCGCAATTCCGCTCTGCGGTTATTCTCAGGGCTATGCTGATTCGCCCTTTTACAAGATAGTTTCCGCCGTTCCATCGACCGCGCGTGCCCTGGGACGGGCACCTGGCGGCACAGCAAATGGCATAGTGATTGATATTTCGATGTCAGAGCCGGCTCCGTTTACTCCGAGGCTAACCACCGCCTGGGTAGATAGGAGCACGCCGGAACATATATTTCACTATTTCCGCCAGTACGACAGATTGAATACAGTCTTCGGATATGACCTGCGTGTCGAACCGATCCAGGGCACGGATCAGATCCGCTGCACCTTCACCACTCTTACCGATCCCATAGACGAACCCCCCAACGATTTCCAGAGGCTGGGCCTGGAACTTCGCAAGAAGGACATCCCTGTCGTTGCGCTTCCGGGGCAACTGAGTCCTTTCGTGATCAAATCTGGCGATGCAATCTCGATCACGACGCTTCCGCTCGGTCCCGGCAAGATTGCAGTGGTCCAATATCTTCGCCTGACCCGAACTGATCCCGCGCACGACTCCGACTCACCCAAATAATCTGGCCGACGCTTCGCTTCTCGTCGTATCTCTCGTGTCGTTGCGGAAGAATCACCGCCTGCTCGGCAGTTATCCTTCCGTCAACATCCCCGCATGCCTTCGGCGTGGATCATGCGGCCCAGGCTCTGAACTTTCCAAAGCAGGATTCTTTTGGCTCGCTGCTCCGCCGGGCGGCAGGATAAGCCTGTACTCCGGAGGCAGAATCGCTACAGCAGCACTCTCTTAGGTTGGGTTTGCCGAGAATTAAGGTCTGGTGCCGCAAACTTGGATTTGGAGATTCTCAATGCCCTTCGCGGTGTCAGCAATGTTCCCGGTTCAAAATGTGGCCTGCCTGCCCGATTTATACCTTTCTGCACTCGACTTGAAGCACTAGATTCCCCCTTTCTTCGCCTTAAATCCGTCGACCCCCACCCACCCCTATGTAGATTCGCGTTTCCTTCGCTCGTTGAAATTTTAACCATGAATCTAAAGGCTTTACGAGCTCAATTTCCGGTTGAAACAGCATTTTCTGTTACATTAGCCCCATTTTCGGGGGACAGACCGACCGCGCATGTCATTCCGCGACCGAGTGGCCACGAAACCCGCACAAGGGCAAACAACCGGAATAGCTCCATTGAATGATGAGAAATCCGGCTGCAGCTTGAAGCTGCTTTTTCAGTCCGCTCCGTGGATCTGGACCAGTTCACCCTGGCTGCCCGGCGAAACCGTTTTAGTCTGCGGCGCGCGCCAGTGGTCAATATGGCTGATCCGGTGGACGCAGCCGATGGTGCAGTTGGGGGCACAGCTCTTGGCCGTCAGGAACTCCCGTTTCACGTCGGCCGTAGTGTACTCGGCAATGGGCACGCCGGGATAGCCGCGCTGCTGGGAGCAGTAATGGACCAGGCCGTCTTCGCAGATGTAGAGGTACCGCGAACCGGCCCGGCAGCGCCAGTCGTTGGGCTGGCCCTGGGCGATGGCTTCCTGAAACTTGTCGAACTGGGCGTAATTGGTCTTCTTCCGGTTGGTCATCTCGAAGTAGACCTTGGCCTCATTGTCCTTGAGGGGCTTCAGTTGCCCGCTGCCGTCGTGGATGATCCCGATCGTGGATTCAAAGCCCAGTTCCAGCGCCCGTTTGCCGATCACCAGGGCGTCATTGGGATCCTTGAACCCCCCGCCCACCACGGAGTTGATATTCACGTGGAACTCGGCATAGTCGGCGAGCATCTGAAGCTTCTTGTCCAGCACCTTGAGGCTCTTTTTCGAGACTTCGTCCGGCTCCAGGTTGTCGATGGAGATCTGAAGGTGGTCCAGGCCGGCCCGGTTAAGTCGTTCAATCCGCTCGACATTGAGGAGATACCCGTTGGTGATCATGCCGGCGATCGCACCCGTCCGACGCATCCGCCGGATGATGTCGTCCAAGTGAGGATGGGTCAGCGGCTCGCCGCCGGAGATGCCGATCATGGCAGTTCCCAGCCGGCCCAGATGATCGATGCGTCGGTACATCTCTTCGAGCGGGACCGGCTCTGACACCTTGTCGTACTCGTTGCAATAGGCGCAGCTCAGATTGCAGAAGCGCGCGGGCACGATCTGGGCCAGCACCGGGTGTCCGGTCGACGCCAGAGCGCGCGCCACCATCGCGTACTCGCGCGCCTTGCGGGTGGCCGCTATCGAGCGGCCGCGCAGGGTCGATCTCCGGGGAATGGCCATCTTAACTATTCAATCACACCCCGGCCATGACTAAAGAATGGTGCCAGGCGGCCATGTGTGAGGTTAATCACGGACGGAAGATTTCATTATTCTCAACAATCATATCAGTTCAATCAACTAAAAGCCAAATGGCTTGACTTACAGGATATATTCCCCGGACTTCCTCCGAAGCTCGATCGGGCCCTGCAAACATTGAGGTTAACCTTGAAGAGTCGCCTCCTTCGGTTCGTTTTCGCGGATAGCGGCAGGGGGGCCGTAATCTGCGCAACTATTGCGCTGCTCGCGCTGTCTGGCGCGGAACTCATTAGTCTGTCCGGCGGGCGAAATGCCGGGGCCCTGCGACAGCGAAAACGGCTTGCGGCAAGGTCGATCCAGGGATATGCTGGGGCTGCTTTCCGAGGGGGTGCACGTGAGTTCCACGGACGTTGCCACGCTTAGGGCGCGCCGGGAGGCGGTGGTCAAAGCACATATCCGGGCCGAGGCGGTTGACCACGACGTGGCTGCGGCTCTGGCGACTTTCAGGCATCCCCAATACGATGTTCCGGCGCTCGGAGGGATCGTCGATGGTGCCGCAGGAGTGGACGGTCTTCTCCACGCTTTGCTCGGCGCCTACCCTGACTTCTGGCTGCGCGAGGGAACGTACCATCGTGGAGTGCATATTCGGCGGAACCCAGAAGGGCGAGTGGGCGGGCATTCCTCCCACCGGGCGCCCCATGGAAGTGCGCGCGGCCCTGTTCTTTTTGTTCGAGGGAGATGGTCTGGTCTGTGAACGCGTGTATTTCGATCACGCTACGGTGCTGAGGCAGCTCGGAGTCGGCGGTTAGCCTTGAAAGAGTCAAGCGACGAAGGATTCCAGAGCCGGCAGCCGCTCGACGGGAAAATAGGATTCGGGCTTCACTTTCCTGGGCGCGGAGATTTCGGCGCCGAAGGCATCAGTTCTCTTCGCTGTCCTTGCCATGACCGCGAATGTGTCGGCCCCGGACGGCACCATCGTCAGCAGCATCGGTTCGCGGCCTCGACGCGCGCTGCCGACCTTGAACTCCAGCCATTCATTCAGGCGCGGATCGTGGATCTCGGGCCGCCCTTCCCAGAAGTCGGGCGATAGGTCGCATCGGATCTCCAGATCGTCGAGCCTCAGATCGATGGTTTGAGCGTGCTTGCGGAAATACCGCCTTGCATTGGCTGTTCCGATATGCAGACCAATATGATCGCGTCCGTTTCTATGAGTCTTCACTACCATGATGCACCTGCCTAAATTTTTCGTTCCGCTACAACGCATGGGTCGCAAGCACACGTGTGCTGTCGACATTCAGGCCAAAGAACTGGATTCTCAGTGATTCAGAGGGGGCCCGTCTCATCGATCTGCGCATCGGCTTTCTTCGCGTCACGCCGATACTGGCAATCGAGGGAGCTTATGCATACCAGCCCATGGAGATGATGGACTGACTTTATGCATTCAATTCGTCGCTAACTGAGGGTGAGCGTACCACGGCTTTTTGTGATTGATACACAAATACAAGGGATCGCCGCAACAGGTGTGATGGGGAGCACACGATAGGGATGGCTGTTTACCCTCCATAAAAATGAAGACGTACTCAAGCGTTTTTTCAGTTAATTTCTGCGGCGGCCGCCTCCAGGCGAGATGCAGGGCGAGCCAGCCTCACCTTCAGGTTTCCGGGATGTGCGGGTTGCAGGACTTCTCTTGTAGAGTGAAGGGTACGCACACGCTGCATTGCGGGGTGTATCCTCCGCCTGGCTCGTTCTTGTCGACCACTACCGCCAATCCGCGAAACCTGGCTGATCTGCTTCGAACCGCATTCGGATTCGCGGGTTTTCGCGCCAACCAGGAGGCAGTCTGTCGCGCCGCCGTGGCAGGCCGCGACCTGCTGCTGGTAATGCCCACCGGTTCGGGCAAGTCGCTCTGCTATCAGCTTCCGGCTCTGGCCCGTGGCGGCGCGGCGCTAGTAATTTCGCCGCTGATCGCGCTGATGGAAGACCAGGCTGCCAAACTCCGCGCACTCGGCTTCAAGGTGGCGCGGATTCACTCAGGTCTGGACCGGTCGGTGGCGCGGCAGGCGTGCGTGGACTACCTGGATGGAAACCTGCAGTTCCTGTTTATTGCGCCGGAGCGCCTCCGTGTACGCGGGTTTCCGGAAATGCTGGCCAAGCGCCGGCTGGCGCTGATCGCCATCGACGAGGCGCATTGCATTTCACAGTGGGGCCATGACTTCCGCCCTGACTACCGGATGCTGGGGCAGTACCTGCCCTCACTGCGCGGGTCGGACCGGGAGGGAAACTCCGACCGGCCGCCGGTCGTGGCCCTGACGGCCACCGCGACGCCCACGGTGCAGGCCGACATTATTGCCCAACTGGGCATGGAGAAGCCGGAGCGGTTCATCCACGGATTCCGCCGCGACAACCTGGCCATCGAAGTGGTCGAGATTCCGGTGCCGATGCGCTCGCAGATCATTTCCCGGCTACTGGCCGACTCCGCCCGCCGCCCGGCGATTGTCTATGCCCAGTCGCGCAAGCAGTCGGAGGAACTGGCGGCAAACTTGTCCGTCTCGATCCCTGCCGCGGCGTATCACGCGGGTCTCGACGCCGACACGCGCGAGCGGGTGCAGCGGGCGTTCCAGGGCGGCGAACTGGAAGTGGTGGTAGCGACGATCGCGTTTGGCATGGGCATTGACAAGGCGGACATTCGCACCGTGATCCATGCCGGTCTGCCTTCGACTCTCGAAGGCTATTACCAGGAGATCGGGAGGGCGGGGCGGGACGGCCAGCTCAGCCGGACTTACCTCATGCACTCCTATGCCGATCAACGCACGCATGATTTCCTCTTTAGCCGCGACTATCCTCCCGTCGAGCATCTGAAGGAAGTGTTTCGGGTCCTGACCGAAGAACAGCGTCCGATCAGGGAGATTCGCGCGGCGTCAACGCTTGGCGAAGAGGAATTCGATAAGGCCCTCGAGAAGCTGGAGATTCACGGTGGCGCGCAGGTGGATTTCGCCGGTAATGCGACTGTGGGCAAGCCGGAGTGGAGACGGACTTACTCGATCCAGTCGCAGTATCGGCGCGAACAGTTCGAGAAGGTGTTGCGTTTTACGGAGTCGCAGGAGTGTCGCATGGGCTCACTGGTGCGTCACTTCGGGGACGAAGCTGACGCGCAGCGGGGATGCGAGAAGTGTGACGCGTGCGATCCGGCGGGAGCTGTGCTGCGTTTGTTCCGCCGGGCTACGCCAACGGAACGACAGTGGGTGCAGGGCATGGTGGAGTCGCTGCGCGGAGCGGCGTACAAGAGCGTCAAGGGGCTTCGCTCTGAACACCGGTGGGCCGAGGGCATGAGCCGCGACGAGTTTGAGGAGCTGCTGAATGCGATGAAGCGGTCGGGACTGATTGAGGTGGAGAATGCCGAGTTCGAAAAGGACGGCGAGGTCATTTCATATCGACGCATCAGTCTGACAGACGCCGGTCTCGTTGTGCGCCCGACCACCCCGCTGCCTTTGCTCATCAGCGATGGGGTGGTAGAAGAGTTCGCGGCCGCGCCTTCGGCCGGGGACCGAAAGAAAAAAGCTGCTTCTGCCAGAAATGCAAACAAGCGAACGGGAAGTAACCACAGCAAGAATCAAGAAGAGACCGCGGCACGCGAGTTGACTCCGCAGGCCCAGGCGCTGGCGGAGCGTTTGCGGGAGTGGCGTACGGACGAAGCCAAGAGGCTGCGGGTTCCCTCATTTGTGGTGCTCCACGATCGGACGTTGAGGGAGGTGGCGCGTCTGCGGCCAGGAAATCCAAACCAGCTATTGGCGATTGACGGAATTGGTTCAGCCAAGGTAGAGAAGTTTGGCGCGGCGATTCTGGGCTTGTGCGAGACGGAAGATCACTGAGAATCAGTCAGCCTGACAGGCGATCTACTCTCCATCCGATGCGTTTTTTGTTGCCGGATCTCCTGGGCGACCACCCACACAGCAGCGGTAATTGCCGTGGAGATCCAGAAGGCCGTCCACGGCATGCGTGCCCGGGGGGCCGCGAACACCGCCGGGACCCAGACCAGCAGGGTGATGACGGTGAGCATGCCCGCTTCGGCTGCCGCTGCCACGCGCGGTAGGACCGAGAAAAGCACGCCCAGGCCGGCGGCGATGTGCCCCGCGCCCGTGAGATAAGCCCAGAAGATGCGGAATGGAATCCACGCCGGGATCAGGTCCATGGTTTCCTTCACATACAAGAAATGCGAAAGCCCGATGGGAATGAGCCAGACAGCGAAGAGATATTTGGCGATGCGGACGCCATTGTCGCCGGCCGCGAATTCGAGTACCGAGCCAGGGGACAGCACGGAGAAGCGCGCAAACAAGATCCACCCTCCCGACAGAAGGACCGCGAGTTCGCCGAAGCCGAGCCACACGCCTTCGATTTGCGGAGCGACGACCAGGGCGGGCACTTTGAGCAGCGCCCAGACGATGAGATAAGGAAACAGGATGCGCACCGACCAGGCGGCCGTTGCGCGGAACAGCAGTCCGGCGCCGCAGACCAGCATCAGTACGCCAGAGCCGTACGCGAGCGCCGTGCGTCCAGGCACCCAGGGAGCCACCGGCTGCCACACCATTGCGAAGTCGCCATAGATGAGCGCGAGGAGGCCTAGGCCAATCATTCCAATGGAGAAGAGAGAAACGGCCGGCTGAAGGTATGGCTGCGGGTCTGGCCGGACGCCGGTTCGCAAGCCGCGTTGGCCGGCAACTTCGAGGACGGTGGTTTGCTGGAATCGAGTCATGGCAGTTTGAACGTATTGAAATCCTGAGGTCTCGCCAATCGATTAGTGTCCCAACCGCAGGGGAAAGTTTCGAACCGGCCTCAGAGTGCGCGTTGCCGGTTTGAGCGGGGCCCGGTCACCGCGGATCGCGGGCTGAATGCGGGTTCTCCGCTCGCGCGATGGATTTATACTTCCGGCATTGCTCGAACAAGCGAGGTCCAATGCGAATGAGAAGGCTGGCTGTTCTGTTGGCCGTGGCGATACCGCTGGGTATTCATGCACAAAACAAGAAATCACCGACAGATCTGCGCGGGGTACTGCTCGAACAGTTGCGCACAACGCACAGCGACGAAGACTGGTTTGTGCCGGCCAAAACCGCCCTCGAAGGCCTGACCGCAGAACAGGCCAAATGGAGCCCCGGGAAGGGTAATCACTCGGTAGGGCAGTTAACCTATCATCTGTGGTTCTGGGATGCGCGGGCCCTGGCCGATTTCAAAGGGGAGAAGTCGGCCGCCTTCAGTGGCAACAACGAAGAGACGTTTGACAACTTTACCGCGGCCCAATGGGACGAACTGGTGAAGAAGCTGGACCAGGTGATGACGGACTGGGAAAAGGCAGTGCAGGATGCCGACGACCAGAAACTGGCGCAGCACGCGTCTCAGGTCGCCCACGTTGGGGCGCACAATGCGTACCACCTTGGCCAGATCATTTATGTGCGCAAACTCCAGGGTGTGTGGGACCCCGGCAAGGGCGTGAAGTAAAGGACAGCGTCGTGGTGTTATAGTGGCTGCCGGGATGAACGGCCGGCTGTGGCGGAGGCCTGCACCGGCATCCAGGCAGATCCTATTTCCATCGAGAGCAGAGTCCCCATGCGCTTCGATCAACGTCTCGTGCTTGCGGGCGCGGCCCTGGCCGGCATCGCGGCGGGTGTGCTCGGTTGCGGATCCAGTTCCATTCCCAAAAGCAATACGCCGGGTTTTGAAACCACCGTGGTCATCGGAGACTCGCTGAGCGCGGGATTTCAAAACGGGTCTTTGCTCGACTCCCAGCAGCCAAACGGATTTGCGAGCCTCATCGCCAAGCAAGGCGGATTCAGCCTCGTCCTGCCGCTGATTGCGCCGCCGGGAGCGCCCGCGGTGCTCCAGTTAGTAAGCCTCGGCCCCCCGCCGGTCACAGAACCGGCGCCTGGAACTTCGATGGGGCGCGAGAACCCCAACGCGCAGCCATACGACCTCGCGGTTCCCGGCCACACCCTCAACGACTTGATCAATACGGCCCCGATCCTGGTTCCCACCACGGGCCAGGACCTCCTCACCAGCGCGGTGCTTGCTTTACCGTTGAGTGTTCCTCGCACCCAGTTGCAGGCCGCGATTTTCCTGAAGCCCACCGTGTTGTTCCTTTGGATCGGCAACAACGATGCGTTGAACGCCGCTTTTGCGGGGACGCCCGCAGTGATGACCCCGGTGAATGCCTTTACTTCGGAGTATCAGCAGTTGATCGCCGCACTCCACTCGCAGACAAAGGCAAAATTGATCATTGCGAATATCCCGGATGTGACCGAGGTTCCGTACCTGACCCCCGCAGCCCTCATCATTGGAGAGGTATCCGCTGCTTCCGGATTGCCGCCGGCGATTGTGTCGGCCCTACTCGGCATTCAACCGGGCGACCTGGTCAATACCACCGGGCTTGCTGAGGTCGAGAGCGCCGTCGCGGCTCTGAAACAGGGCCAACGGCCCACGCCGCTCACCGACGATGGTGTTCTCGACGCGGCTGAGATTGCGCAAGTGCAGTCCACGGTCACCCAGTACAACGCCGTGATTGCGCAGCAGGTGACGGCGGCCCGGGATATCCCGATCGATATGCACACGTACTTCAATGATCTGGCGCAGAGCGGCATTACGATCAATAACTACCACGCGACTACCGGATTTCTCGGTGGTCTCTTCGGCCTTGACGGCATTCACCCCACCAATACCGGCTATGCTCTGATCGCCAACCAGTACATCGCGGCAATCAATGCCGGCATGAATGCCAATATCGCCCCGGTCGATGTGTCCGCAATTGCGGCTTCCGATCCGCTGTTCGGGCCTAACATCAAGCCGATCGGAGCGGTAGTTCGTATTCCCCTGGCCGCTGCGCGGCAGGCTGACAAAACAATGTCCGCCAGGAAAAGCATGATTCAGTCCTCGCCGGGGAGACCTTAGTTCATAGCCCGGCTAGAGTACATTGCTATTTTTCTGGGTCGTACTGTTTGTGACAGCGACGGTCCCTGCAGCCTTTTGAGTTGCGCACTCGCTGCGGGGATCGGCGCTGTACCGTCGATTGCCTTGATTGAGTGGGTTAGGCTTTACATTATAGATATGTGATTTTAATGTTTCCGCCGGTGCAGATAAAGCGCCACCCCGCTCCGCCACCACCTTTCCCTCCGCCGCCACTTGAATAGTAGTAACTAAAATTAAGTGTCATGGTTCCGGTATAGGTATCACCGTCACCATCATTCGTCAACCCTTTGAAGTTGACCACCAGCGTTGTAACTTGTCCGGAACTGTTTGTAGTCGGCATGTTGCCGGTTATTGTCGCCTGCCCCAGGTCCTCGACGCCATTGAACAATACAAATCCTGTGCCGGCGTTGTAGCCCGTGACGTACGTGTCCAACCAGAAGCTCCCGTTCCCGCTGGATGCGGTTCCGATGCTGACGGGAATTCCATAGCAATAGAGTGGAGCTGTAAAACGGCCACAGCTATAACCACTTCCAACATTGACAGGGATTAGAAGTGATTTACCGTCGTTATCCTGTGAATGGCAAACTGCTTGACTGAGCGCACATATTCCGAGAGCCATAGCAACTCTCGCTATTCGCGAACCTCTCATTGTGTCTCCTTACATTGCCTGTTTTCCCCCCGAGGTATTCTTGCTGCCGGATTACGGTGCGGACGTATCAGTCGAAGTTGCAATCGTGGATTTGGTCCCAATTCAGTTGTCATTTGGTCGTCATCAATGAAGTTTTTCTAAGTTACGAGAGGTATAGGTGAAATAGGTTATTACCTAAGTGGCATATGTTATGTCGACGAATATCGGAATGGGTGTTTGCTTCTGGGATGATGGCGCCGCCGATAACCAACCGGAATAACTCACCTTTTGCCTACGCCGGAATTCCCACCGGGGTGACCCAGAGGCTCGTTCGAACAGGTCTTGTCGTAATGGTCGAGGCGGCGCCCGCCAACAATGGACACTCGAAACGTCATCCCAGGTTTTATGCCTTGAGCCCGACAGCTTTGAGGAATCTGATCCGGTCGGTTTCCGAGTCGATCTCGCGCGCCACGGTCGCGCAGAGTTCCTCAACGGAATTGCACCGCCGGGCGGCGCGCTTGACGATGACGCTGGCAATCGGACCAAGGTACGGCGCCAGTTCGTGGCTGAGGCGATCGAGGGTTTGCGGAGCGATCGAAGCGGCTATCGACGCTGTTTCAACCCGCCGTCCTGCGGTTTCGAGGCGGACTGGACCGGTTTTCTGATTGGGCTGCTTACTAGCTCCCGTAAGACGGTGGTCAACGGCGGTCGAAGTTTCCATGTAGGGCCGCAGAGCCCGGACCAATAATTGGACGTCGGATTTCCAGCGCGCATGCGTCAACTCCACCGCGTTGCGGCAGGCCAAGTCCTTGAGATCATCGGGAAGCTGGCCGGGACGCGGCATGCTCGAGCCCCGTACCAAAACCGGAACCACGGGGGTGTTGCCGCGCAGAGCGGCAGCCAACTCGATGCGAACTAGGTCTCCGGGGCAATCCAGGCGACGAGCTCCGGAGTCGTCGCGCGACTCCAGCCAGTGCAGCCCGATGAGCGCGAGCAAGACGCTGCAGGAGGCCACGCTCTGGTCAATAGCCTTTCTGAAATCCTGACCGGCCCCAATCGCCTCAACGTCCATGAACACCGATTGTTCGCCGAACCGCTTCTCGAGTTCGTCAAACAGACGGCCGGCTTCGCCCTCGGAGTCATTTCGTCGGTAGTTGATAAAAATGGAGCTCAGAACGCCCCCGGGGGACTCGAGTACTCAGAACTGGGAATCCGTTGCAGCAAATCATAGATGAAACGGATGGCCTATACCAGAAACTATTTAAGGTGGGGCAATGTCGAGGGCAAGGCATGACCAAGGTGAGTTAAGCGGACTGGATGCCGGCCAATCCTGCATTGAGGATTGCTGGCCCTCTTGGTGCGTGATAGATTCGTTCTCACTTGTAAGTCGTAACTGCGATATCCAATGCATTTCCGGCCCGCCGCGCGTCAGAAGCGCAGGGACCACAGCCGAGGTTGCCGATGACACCTGGCCGACGCATTTTTCTGCTGGTTCTGATGTGTACCGTGGCGTTGAGCGCCGGTGTCTATTCGACGACCCGGGCCCAGGAGAATTACCCGTGTCCCAGCGGAAAAAGCAGCTGCTACCAGTCGGGGTATGCGGGCCTCACAGGGGAACAGGAGCACGGGCGAGATACCTGGTATTTCTGGACCGGCGGCGATCTGGACGCTTCAGGGAAACGGGCAGTGGGCGACCAGGCTCTTTGGCGGGTCCTTGCAATTCAATCGCATGGAACCTTCGACCTGCTGCAAGCCGCGGACTCTCGATTCCGTGGCCAGCGCTTCAAACTATTTGGCGTGATCAGCGATCCCGATTGCAAGAAGGCGACCGGCCCCGATCAATACGGACTGTGGCTGGATGACTGCTCCAGCCCGGACGTTGCGAAGATTCCTGACATTCCCGGCGAGCCTGCCGGAATTATCGGCATGCGCAAGTTTCGCAACCCTGACTTCAAGCCTTCCGAATGGGACGTTCAAAAGTACATGGCGGACCCGTCGAAGGTGGAGCCGCCCTATCTGATCGGAATAGCCTGCGGCTTTTGCCATGTGGGTTTCAATCCGCTGCACCCGCCGTCCGACCCTGAGAATCCCGAGTGGCGCAATCTTCACCCCGGTATCGGCAACCAATATTTCAAGGAGCAACTGTTCAACACGGCCAAGTATCCACTCACGCGGGGACTGAAGACGAGCGACTTTCGCTGGCAGGTGGCCAACGCGCAGCCGGCGGGAACGTCGGAAACTTCGCAGGTCGCCACGGACCATATCAACAATCCGAATGTGATTAATAACATCGCCAACCTGAATTTCCGGCCAAAACATACCGAACGCACGGCCGACGGCGTAGAGCGCGAGGTCTATCATGTGCTGAAAGACGGCGCGGACTCGATTGGCTCGGCGTGCCTGGGCGATCCGACACCCAGGCCCGGCGTCGACGACACAGCCTGCGCGGCGCTTCGCGTGTATGTGAACATCGGCCTCTGCGCGCACTTCTGGACGACACTGCACGACCCCGTATATGGATTGAAGCGGCCGCAAGGAGTGTTCGAACCCAGGCAAGCGCGCCAGGAAGACAGCGCCTGCAACGAGGGCTGGTCTGCCACGGAAGCGCGCATGGGCGGCCTGGAGGCCTTTCTCCGGACCCTGCCGCCGCTGCACCTTGCGGATGCCGACGGTGGGGCGGCCGACGTGCCCAAAGATGCGGCGGTTCTCTCACGAGGCAAGATCGTGTTCGCGGAGAGCTGCGCGCGCTGCCACTCGAGCAAGCGCCCACCGCAGGGCTACCAGGGCGATCCCAGGGATTGGTATCGGAGCGCTGTCGTGCAAGACGATTTCCTGACGGATAACTTCCTCTCCGACGACGAGCGCCATCCGGTGTCGGAGATAGGAACCAACATAGAGAGGGCCATGGCAAGTAATGCCACGGAGGGCCATATCTGGCAGGAGTTCTCGTCGAACACTTACAAGAAGCTTCCCGACGTTCACATCACCGGCTTGGTCAACCCCCTGGATACAGATTTGAATTTACTTCCGGTGACCGCCACTGGAGGGCGCGGCTACTATCGAACACCGACCCTGGCTAACGTATGGGCCACGGCGCCCTTCTTCCACAATAATTCGCTCGGATTGCTGAATGACGATCCATCGATTGCAGGAAGGCTGGCGGCTTACCAGGACGCGATGGATAAATTACTCTGGCCAGACCGAAGGCTGGGACTGAAGACCATCCGCCGAACAACGCAGGCCAGTACGTTCAAATACGAAGAAGGCGGCACCGTTTGCATCGCGCGCAACACGCCCATCGATCTGATCGCCAATGTCGACCTCGTGACTCCGGAAAACTTCCGCACTGACAACTTCTTCACGCGACTCCTCTGCCACATCACCGGGACGGGCCACCTGAACGGACTGTTTCTACTGGTCGCCAATGCGCCGGATTTCGTCCAGGATCGCGGGCACACCTTCGGATCGGAGCTGCCTGACGAAGACAAGCGCGCATTGATCGAGTATATGAAGACGTTCTGATTTCACCTGCTGGCGTAGTCCTGCGCCGTCTGGCCACGCCGATGGTATGGAGCCGCGGATCTTGATGGCCGGGTGTTTAGGAAAGTAGGGTGCGAAAGTAGTCGTTGAGAAGGCGGTTGTTCGGATCGTACTGTTTGCGCGTGTTCTCGAATGTGGTGAGTTTATCCGCATATGCCTTGCGCACCATGGACGGCGTCAACCCCGGAGTCTGGTTCAACAAGGGCATGCCATTGCGGTCCATGCAAAACTGGTTGTAAGCGTCGATGAATTGGTCCCACCCCGGGTTGGCCGTCGAAACCGGATCAATGGTCATCACGGCTCCGTCGTGCGAATACGAAAACAGCGCTGTCTGATCCTGCGCGATGTAATAGCCGACATAGAGCAGGTTGGAACGATACCCCTTCTGTGCGTAGTAGTCCTTGCAGAACTTGAAGAAGTCAGTCAGGGCCGCGGGATATTCGTCTTCGAGAAATGCGAACAGGCTGAATGTGTACCGGCTATCATTCGAAACGGTAGGATAACGAATAATCTGATCGGGCGGAACGGTGTTGTCGCTGGAAACGATGGTTTCCAGTTGCGAACGCCATGCCGCATTTAACGCGTCGATCATTCCGTAGCGGACGGCCGGGATGGAACAGCTCTCCTCAATATGAAATCCAAGCTTGGGACCGACAGTGCCCCAGGTCTCATTTCGGCTTTGCCATGCGAAGTGGTTTGGCTCGCCGGTTGCGCCGGGGATATATTTGCGGAACTCGACGGTGATCTTGTCCACGAACGGGAAGATATAGAACATCATCGCGTATCCGAGAGCCTTCAGGTCCGGAAGGGCAGAGATAAAGCCCTGGAGGCTGTAAGTGGCGTGGTGGACGTGCATGGGAGTGAGCGGCTTGATCTTGTAAGTCACTTCGTAGACGATCCCAAGCAGGCCATAACTCGACCTGAGAATCCGCATTAACTCGGGGTTCGTGTCTTCGCTTACTTCGAGCAAGTCGCCGCCTGGCAGGACCATCTTGATGCCTGTGACATACGACCCGACCTGGCCATATTCACCGGGGAACGATGAATCCTTGGTACCCGCGCAGGCGGCGCTTCCCGCGGACAGGTTGCCGATCTCGGTGTTCACGTAGAATTGCAAACCCTTCGCTTCAAGGGCCTTCGCCATATCGATGTGAATGGTGCCCGCTTCCACGGTCAAGCTGTCGGTCCCGATATCCAGGATCCGGTTCATCTTCATGCGGATGAGGGTTCCGCCGTCTGCGACTCCGCAAGGCGCGGTCGAGTGATTGGACCCGATGGCTCGCACCGGAGGGGGATAGGTGGCCGAATCCTTCAGGATGCGCACGATATCGTCCACCGAATTGGCTTCGACGATGACCTGCGGATGCGAAACGATATCGCCAAACCAGTTGGTGACGGTGTTGGTTGCCATGGCTGGACCTTTCTTGAGATCGCACAGGATTCTGGACAGGCGGAGACGTGGGGACCGTGCGCAACGTCGAGAGCGATTCTAAACAGAGCAGGCGTCTACCCGCATCAATTTTTAGATTGCAAATGATGCGCATGTAAAAGAGGAAGGGCGCCGCCGTTACTCCGGCGACGCCCCCACCTGACTTCGGATAGCTGACGTCTAGACCTGCTGGCTCATCTCCTGACGCATCTGCTCCATTTGTTTCTGGTCGAACTTGTGCCGCAATTGCTGCATGTCCTTCCCGAACCGCTCCAGGTCCTTCGGATTCATCTTGAAGTCCTCAGGCTTGAAGTTCTGGCGGAACTGCTCCATCTGCTTCCTCAACTCGTCTAACTGCTTCGAATCGAAATTAAAGTCGAAGGCCTTCATCTCCTGGCGGAACTGCTCCATCTGCCTGGGATCAATTTTGAAGTCATCGGCCTTGAAGCCCTGCCGGAACTGCTCCATCTGCTTCTTCAACTCGTCCATCTGCCTGGAGTCGACTTTGAGCTCATCCGGATTGAAGTTCTGGCTGAACTGCTCGATCTGCTGGCGGAAAGTATCGGCGGCCGCGGCTGCGTCGGCTCCCCAAGCCGGGTCGAGCTGTGCCATGAGCGGGCAAGGACCGTCGGGAAGCAGGCCCGGGAACACATCCTGGAAATCGACCTCGCTCTTGTGCTTCGAATCGACCTGGAGGTTGATGATCTGCTGCTTACGGTCGCGAAGGATGGTTACCTGCACGGGCTTGCCCTGGTTGGCGCGCAGGGCGCGATCCCAGTCGGCGGTGGTGCTGATGGCGTCATTGCCGACCTTGAGAATCACATCCCGCGCCTGGATTCCGGCCGCTGCGGCTTCACTCTTGCGGGCTACACCTTTCACCATGATTCCGCCGGGGACGCCGAGGTAGTCGGCCATTTGCGCGGTAAGGGGCTCCACCATCGCGCCGACATGGAGGCTGTTGGTGCCGACGAAGGGCATATGAAAACCGGTCTCCGGCACATCGCCTCCGCCCCCGGGAAGAATTCCGAGAGCCGGCGCCTGCCCGGACGACTCGTTGCTTTTGCCGAGGTTGTTCCAGACGTCCTGCTCCATGACCTTGCGGTCGACCAACTGGACTTCTATCGTCTGGGAACTGCCGTCGCGGCTAAGCGAAAGCGTGACCTTGCGCCCCGCGGGAATCTCGCGAAGCATGCGGCCAAACTGCTCCGCACCTTCCACTTTTTGCCCGTTGACTTCGAGCACCACGTCGTTGACTCGCAGGCCGATCTGGCCCGCCGGGGCATCGTGGTCGATCAGCGTGATGAGCGCGCCGCGGACTTCCTTAAGCTTGAGCCGGGAAGCGGTATCACTGTCCACGTCGGTAACCAGAACCCCCAGGTAACCGGGGGATGAGTGCGACAGTAGGGGATCGACCTGCTCCAGGATTCGTACGATTCTTGTGGATTGTGCCGGCGCCCCTGGTGGCGCCAGGAAGGATCCTGCGCCGAAAACGAGGAGGGCGGCAGGAACGAATGCGATGGATTTGAACGGCCTCAAAAGGTACTTCATTGTTTCATCTCCGATGGTTCTCGATTACGGCCCGCACTCTTCTGATTCGACGGTGCGAGGGCCATAAGGTTCAACTCATTATTATTGAAAATCTGGTACATGGCTCAAAGCCTGCCGCGAAACCAGCCGGATATGCGGGTTTCGGTCGGAACTGGCGACGGTGTGGAGCACCTGGCGCACGCTTGTATCCGCGTCGACGGGCTCGAGCATGTTGATGGCGGCAGTCCGGATGCGCGGATCGCTGTCGTTGAGGAGCGATTCCAGCACCGCGTCGCGCACCCGAACATCCTCGGCCACGTATGGTTGGAGTCCTTCAAGGGCCTTGAGGCGCACCCCCTCGTCGCGATCGTAGCGGAGCGCCACCATGAGCGCATCGCGGATACCGCCGGCCCCGCGGCAGGCATGCCCGGCGCGGCACTCGGCCGCGAGCAATTCTACCGAATTGCCGCGCACCCCCGCGGGATTCGAGTTATCCGAAGCCAGCATGAGCAATTGCCGGATATCGCGGTCATCGAGTGATCCCCTTGTCTCGGTCGGGACCAGCCGGTTGTAACGCACGACGACCTGCTCGCTGTTGGGAACGTGCTCGATGCTGGAGATATTGGCGACTTCGACGTCGCCGCCAGCCGCCGGCAGTGCGCCTTTGGGTGGCTCGGTCGCGGCGCTGAGCTGCGCGGCATGCAATTGAGCGATGTGATATCCGCCCAGACTCCCGGCGCCTGCGCCGATCAGCAAAAGCAGGCAAGCGGCCAGAGGCACAGACTGCAGGCTGGCAAAGTTGTTTTGCGCCTGCTGCGCAAAGCGCTCCAGCCAGGTCTTAGGGGGGAGCCCGTCGATCGCTTCCTCAAGCCGCAGCCGCGAGCGGGCAATGAAATTCGCCGATGGCTCCGCCACCGGGTAAGCCTCTGCCAGAAGTTTGAGAGCTTGCATTTGCTCCCGCTCTCCCCGGCAGCCGACACACGTGACCAGGTGTCGATCCAACTCGTGGGCGGCGTCATCGGGGAGTTCCCCATATGCCGCCATCACGATCCGCTCATGAGCAAGTTCGCAGTTCATAACCAACGTCCTTCCAGCCTCAGAAAATCCCACAAATCTCAACCAAAACGCCCGCTCCACCGCAGGTGGCTAGCGGAGGCCCGCCAATTGTGCTCTCAATTTTTTTGTCGCCCGGAAGAGTGTGTTTTTGGCGGTTTCTTCCGTGGTGTTGAGCATTTCTCCGATGGTGCGAAGGCGGAGACCCTGGTAGTGTTTCAATTCGAAAACCATGCGCTCGCGCGGTGTCAGCTTGGCCAGCGCATCCTGGATCTTCGACCCCAGCACCTTGCGATCCAGTTCCTTGGCGGGGTTGGAGAAGGCGCGCTCATCGGAAACAGACGAAAGCACGT
Organism: Terriglobales bacterium; assembly: GCA_963788475.1. Classification (GTDB taxonomy): domain Bacteria; phylum Acidobacteriota; class Terriglobia; order Terriglobales; family Acidobacteriaceae; genus Telmatobacter. The sequence continues at coordinate 352,807 of CAWBGO010000015.1, read as the reverse complement.
CGATCTCGTCACCCGAATGGTCGACGATGACAGCCTGGTCCTCGCGCCGGGTCTTGCGGCGGCGCAGCTGATCCAGGCAAAGATTGGTCACGATGCGGTAAATCCAGGTGTAGAACGAGCACTCGAAGCGGAAATTGCCGATGTAGCGGTAAGCCTTGAGGAAAGCTTCCTGGTAGATGTCCTCGGCATCGTGTTCGCTGCCCGTCAGGTGCATCGCAAGGCGCAAAACCTGCTGCTCGTATTGCCGAACCAGGGCATCGAAGGCGGCTCGCGAGCCGGCTTGTGCCTCGCGGATCAGCTCGGTTTCCGGCGCGCGCGACTGGATACGCCCCTGGGCGCGGTTCGGTCCGTCCATTGCGGTGGTCGCAGACATGCCTGGGGAGGATTCTACCTTCCTCGCGGTTGGCCATGCCAAAACTGCCGCTCCGCCAACCGTAGAAGTAGGGTAACTCACCGCTTCCGTCGCCATGTAATCTCCGTGTCAGGGGATTGTAAGACCACGCTCTGCTGTCATCGGATGGACGGTTCAAGTCCCGATTGGTGAGCCAGAAGCAAACATGCCCGAGCGTTGTTCCGTGCGATTGTTGCGCCCGATCGAAGGCACCGAAAAGCACCCCGTCGGAACCCTGGAGCTGGCCCGTCGCCGGGACCCAGAACGATCACAATCGGACCCGCCAGGATGGGTAAACTGAAGACACGATGAATGGCAATCTCTTCGACGGGGTCCCCCCGCCTCCAGCCGCGGGCCAGGATGATTGGTTCACGGCGCATTGCGACGGCGGTTCGCGCGGCAACCCCGGCCCGGCCGCCTACGGCGCGGTCATTGAGGACCCTCGGGGCCAGGTTGTGGCTCGCCTGAGCGCCTTCCTGGGCGTGCAGACCAACAACTACGCCGAATACGCGGGCTTGCTGGCGGTGCTGAAGTGGGCAGCGCAGAGCGGCGTCCGCTGCCTGCGGGTGGTTTCGGACTCCGAGTTGATGGTCAAGCAGATGAAGGGCACATACAAGGTGGCCAGCCCCGGCTTGCGTCCCCTGTGGGAAGAAGCCCGCCAACTGGCGCGCAAGCTCGAGGGCTTCCAGATGAGGCACACGCTGCGCGCCGGCAACAAAGAGGCAGACCGGCTGGCCAATGAGGCGATGGACAAGGGAATGGGGAGGCCGGCCGGGAGTGCAAGCGGGGCTGGCCCGTCATCGGGCCAGAAAACCGGCGGGGCGGAGGCCTCCAGTGCCCCTCACGCTGCCAGGCCGGCCCCACCCAAAGCGGAACGCCAAGTCCTCGAAGGCTATGTAAAGAATGGCGTTGTCCACATTTTAGAGGGCGAACTACCGGACGGCATTTTTGTAAAGGTGATTCGGGAGTAGACGGTTCCACCACGGACTTTCGTAACCCCGGCTCCTGTAACGGGACTCCCGCCGGTCCGCAACCAACAACCAAGCATCCGACTGCCGCACGGACACCTTTGCATTAAATATCTCTGCCGTTTTGCCTTGGCGGGCCATCTCCGCCGAACCAGAAATCTTTACCGGAGGAACCTATGATTGCTCCGCACCTCACAGGCCGTTTTCCGCGCGCCTGGAAGGCGATTCTTGCTGTTTTCTGCCTGATCATGGCTGCGGTCATCGTGGTGGCCTGCAGCAACACGTCGACGGGATCGTCGGGATCGACCACTCCCCCGGCGACCATGGCCACGGTCAGCGTGCGGGTAAGCGATCCGGCCACCTGCCAGTCGCCCAGCGGGCCTTTTTCCCACGTGTACGTCACCATCACCGACGTTAAGGCTCATGTGAGCGCGACCGCCGGCGACAGTGACCTCGGCTGGGTTGACCTGACGCCCAGCCTCTCCAAATCACCCATGCAGGTCGATCTTCTCGGCCAGGCCAATAATCAGTGCTTCCTGGCAACGCTCGGAGATGCGCAGCAATTGCAGGCCGCCTCGTATCAGCAGATCCGGCTGATCCTGGCGCCGAACGGCGGCGCGACCGTGGCCAACAACCCTTGCGGCAGTGACGCGAACTGCGTGGTCTTGGCGTCGGACTCGAGCGTTCATACGCTGGAGCTCTCGAGCGAAGCCAAGACCGGGATCAAGATTCCCTCCGGCCAGATTGCATCGGGCAAATTCACCATCGCGGCGGGCCAGACACAGGATCTCGACATCGACTTCGTCACATGTCAATCGATCGTCCACGAAGGGAACGGCAAATATCGCCTTAAACCGGTTCTGCATGCGGGAGAGGTGAGCACCACGTCGACCTCCATCAATGGCAAGGTGCTGGACGGAGTCACCGGTAATCCGGTGAGCGGAACGGTACTGGTCGCCGTGGAGCAAAAGGATGCGAGTGGCATCGACCGGGTGCAAAGAGCCGCGTTGGCGGGCGCGGACGGCTCGTTCGTCTTCTGTCCACTTCCTGCGGGAACTTACGACGTGGTCATAGTGGGGACGCGCATGGACGGCGCCCTCTATGAACCTTCCATCATTACCGGGGTTGCTGTCGGCAGCACAACCGGACAAGTCAACCTCTACGCCCTTGCATCGGCCGTTCTGAGCTCGGCCACTCTCAACGGCGCGGTAACCGCGCAGAACAGCAGCAGCGCGGGAACGGTTGTCGATGTTGAATTAAGCGTGCTCGAGACCATAAACGCCGTGACCTACACGATTCCGCTGGCGCCGACATCGACACAGAACGCAGCCACCCTGTCGCTGGAAACGGCCCCCTCGGACGGAACTCTGACGTGTCCGACGGGCACTGACTGTGCGGATTACACGCTGGAAGTGTCGGCAGCGGCGGCGAACGCGGGAGCCTGGTCGTCGGGAGGCACAATACTCACACCGAACGCGACGCTCGGGACTTACCAGATCGATGCGGCTGCCTTCGTTCCCTCATCCGGCGGTCTCGCTGACTGCTCTCCGTCGGAGATGACGACGCCCGCCGTGATGCTGACAGCCGGCGGATCAACAGTGACAGCGCCGACACTTGCATTCAGCATGTGCCAATAGCAAAGGAGTAGCCGGGGAAACGAGAGAGGGACAGGGGCGCTGGATTCCAAATCGGGCGCCCAATGACCCGCGGGCGAAATGCACGCATCCAAGCATGGGGACGTCTGTCCGCGAGGCAGTATTGGCCATCACTCAACACCAGCCGTCGACCAGGCCGCACGCTGCCAGATCACGGGTCTGGCGCTGGGGCATCCTGATTGTGGCGGTCATGCTCGTCCCCGTGATCGTGGTGAAGATCCTGGTAGCCCGGGCCGGTCCCATCCTGAAAGGGCGCGTGGTCGAAACCCTGCAAGCTCGCTTTGGCAGCGACGTGCAGTTGGACAGCCTGCACGTCTCGATTTCAAATCAACTGAGCGTGACCGGAGAGGGTCTCCGCATCTTTCCACCGCCAGAGATCGTGGCGGCGGGCGATACGACGCCGGTGATCGCGATTGGCCGGTTTGACTTTGAGGCTCCATTTTCCGGGTTGATCTTCAAGCCGGTGCATATCGGCGCAGTGGGAGTGCACAATCTTGCCATCCATGTGCCGCCCGCCGACATGCGCCGGCAGGCCGGCCCTCACAAGCGGCACCTGGGCAAAGTGAAGATCAGGGTCGACACCATCGTGTGCGACGATTCGCAACTGGTGATCGGCACCGACAAGCCGGATAAGGATCCGCGGATCTTTCGCCTGAAGCACGTGGTGTTGCATGACGTGGGGCCGAATGGCGGGTGGCCCTTTGACGCCCTGCTCACCAACCCGGTTCCGCAGGGAGAGATTCACGCCGTCGGCAGCTTCGGGCCCTGGAACACAGAGAGCCCGGGCGACTCCAAAGTGGATGGCAAATATCAGTTCGACCACGCCGATCTCAACACCATCAAAGGGATAGGCGGGATTCTGCGGTCCACCGGAACCTTCGACGGGCAGCTCGATCACATCGCAGTGCGCGGAGAAACCTGGGTGCCGGATTTCTCGCTAGATACCGCCCACCACGGGATGCCGCTCACCACGCACTTCGCGGCCACCGTGGATGGAACGACGGGAGATACCTACCTGCACCAGATCGACGCCACGCTGGGATCGTCGCAGTTCTCCTGCAGCGGGGCGGTGGTCAATATCAAAGGTCGCGGCCACAACCTCAATCTGAAAGTTGACGTGCCGGACGCGAAGATTGAGGACTTCCTGAAACTGGCCGTGAAGTCCGAACCGGCGGAGATGTCCGGCGTGGTGACGACCGATGCCGCCCTGGATATCGAAGCCGGCGACGAGAGCGTGAGCAAGCGGATGAAGATGAAAGGGACCTTCAGTCTGCGGGAGATTCATTTCAACGATCCGGCGCTTGAAGACAAGATCGATATTCTGAGCCTCCGGGCCAGAGGCGAGACGGACAACCTCAAACCCGGCGCCCCGGACGTGACGTCAAGGATGACAGGAAGGTTCGACATGAGCCGGGGTCGGCTTTCCTTTTCCGATCTCAACTACTCGCTTCCGGGAGGCGAAATACAGCTGAACGGAACCTACGTCCTCGAAGGCAGGCGCTATGATTTCGTGGGCCACGTGCGCACCAAGGCCGAGCTCTCCCAGATGGTGAAGTCGAAGTGGAAGAGCATCCTGCTCACGCCTCTCGATCCATTCTTCAAGAAGCATGGCTGGGGAACGGAGATCCCGGTGCGCATTTCAGGCGCGAATGGAAAACCGAAGTTCGGCCTGCACTTCTAATTACTCCGGCTTGCCCAGATGATTGCGCCACGTATAGCCTTCACGCTCCAGCAAGCGGTCGGCGCAGTCGGGGCCCCATTTGCCGGCAAAGTAGTTAGGGAAAACCTCGGGGTTCTTGGCCGCCCAGGCTTCGAGGATAGGAGTGTAAAGGCCCCAGGTCGTCTCCACACCGTCGCGATGCGCGAACAAAGTCTGATCACCGAGCATGGCGTCGAGCAGCAGGCGCTCGTAGCCGTTGGCCGTCGACCTGCCAAAAGCCGCGGAGTAATTGAAGTCCATCACCACCGGGCAGACGGCCATTTCCGGCGTAGTCGGCACCTTGGCGCCGAAGCGCAACGAGATACCCTCATCAGGCTGGATGCGGATGGTAAGCAGGTTGGGCTGGATCTCCGTGCAGGGCCCGCTGGCCGCCATGCGGTTGAATATCAGCAGCGGCGGCTGCTTGAACTGGATGCTGACCTCGGTGGCGCGCTTCTTGAGCCGCTTGCCGGCGCGTAGATAGAATGGCACGCCCGCCCAGCGCCAGTTCTCGATCTCGAGCCGCACCGCGGCGTAGGTTTCAGTGCCTGACTCGGGATCGACGCGCTCTTCGTCGCGGTAGCCCGGAACCTTCTTGCCCTCGACCACGCCGGGGCCATACTGGCCGCGAACTGTGTTGAGAATCGGAATGGGCGGGATGGCCTGCCAGACCTTCAACTTCTCACGGCGCACGCTCTCCGCCTCAAAGCTGGGCGGCGGTTCCATGGCCACGAAGCTCAGCAATTCCATCACGTGGTTCTGCACCACATCGCGCAGTGCCCCGGCCTTCTCATAGAACGGGCCGCGGCCCTCCACGCCCAGCGTCTCGGCAGCCGTGATCTGCACGTTCTCGATGTAGTTGCGGTTCCAGATCGGCTCGAAGATCCCGTTGGCAAAGCGAAACACCAAAACGTTCTGCACCGTCTCCTTGCCAAGATAGTGGTCGATGCGGAAAACCTGGCGCTCCTCGAAGACTGCGTTTACCTGGTGGTTGAGCTCGCGCGCCGAAGTCAGGTCGTGGCCGAAGGGCTTCTCGATTACCACGCCAACGTGGCCATTTTCGGGATGCGCCATCTGTTGCGCGCCGAGGTTCTCCACGATGCCGGTAAAGAACTCCGGCGCGGTGGCGAGATAGAAGAGCCGGTGAGGACCGATACCTTCCTCGCTGGAGATGCGCTCCAGCTCTGCGTTCAATGCGGCGTAGTGCCCCGGGTCATCGAAGTTGAGCGCGAAGTAACTAACCTTCTTCATGAAGCCATCGAGCTTGGGATCGGTGGCGTCGACGCCGCCAAACTCCACAATGCCCTGGCGCATGTCGGCTGCGAACTCATCCCCCAGGGGGCGACGAGCCACGCCGACAATGTGGAACTTGGCTGGCAGAAGGCCGTTCTGCTCGAGGTGGAACAGTGCGGGCAGAAGCTTGCGCTTGGTCAGGTCGCCCGAGGCGCCAAAAATGGTCATGATGACCGGATCGGGGATTCTTTCATTACCGCGCGGGACCTGGGAAAGATCCTCCGGCTGAACCTTCATTTGAATCGTCGCCATAACCTGACCTCCTCGATACAGTTGTCAGTCATCAGTTGTCAGTTTTCAGTCATTCGCGGGACCGCTGAGAACTGACAACTGAGAACTGAAAACTATGCCACTAGTCCTTCTTCACCGCATGCCCGCCAAACGCGTTCCTCATGATCGAGAGCATGCGATCGGTAAAGTTGTTTTCTTCCCTCGACCGGATGCGCCGGATCAGTGACTCGGTGATCACGGGCGCCGATACGTTCAAGTCGATCGCCTCAAACACGGTCCAGCGGCCTTCGCCGGAATCGGAAACGTACGCCTGCAACCCGTCGAGAGTGGGATTCTTTGCGAGCGCCTCCGCCGTCAGGTCCAGGAGCCAGCTGCGCACCACGCTGCCGTAGCGCCAGATCTCGGCAATCTGGGGCAGGTTCAGATCCAGTTCCTCTTTCTTCTCCATGATGGTGAACCCCTCGGCGTAGGCCTGCATGAGGCCGTACTCGATGCCATTGTGCACCATCTTCACAAAATGGCCGGCGCCTGCGGGCCCTACGTGTCCCCAGCCTTTGTCCTTGCCCGGAGCGAGCGTTTCCAAGATGGGGCGCAGATATTCAACGGCTTCCTTGTCGCCGCCGACCATCATGCTGTAGCCCTCGGTTAATCCCCACACGCCTCCGGACGTCCCGACGTCGACAAACTGAAAGCCCTTGGCGGTAACTTCCTTGTAATGGCGCTGCGAATCCTTGTAATTCGAGTTCCCGCCGTCGATCAGGATGTCGCCCGGGTTGAGCAGGGGTTCGAGCTTGGCGATGGTTTCATCCACCGGCTTGCCCTGCGGCACCATGATCCAGATGGCCTTGCGCGCGGTAAATTTCTTGGCCATATCTTCGAGCGACGACACGCCCACGTTGCCGGAGGCAGTGAGTTTTGCGACGGCTTCGGCATTGAAATCGAAGCCGATCACCTGGTGTCCGCCGAGGCGCAGGCGCTCGGCCATGTTGCCGCCCATCTTTCCCAGTCCGATCAATCCGAGTTGCATTGTTTCCTCCGTACACACTGGCTAAAAAACTGTCAGATACTCGAGTTCCCGGCGCAAGCTGTCCGCGCCTTCGAACCGGATGGTTTTCATGCCCGCGGCTGCTGCCCCTGCAACGTTTTCCTGGCGATCGTCGATGAACAATATGCGCTCAGGCGGCGTTCCCAGGATGTCCAGGGCTCGTCGATAGATCGGAGCCTTGGGCTTACGCAGGCCCACGTAGCAGGAACTTAGAGACACTTCAAAATACCGGCGCAAACCGAATGTGCGAAAGCGATACTCATTGGGCTCCCGCGCTTCGTTATTCAGGCAGCCCAGCATGTAATTACCAGATGCCGCCAGTTCCTTCAGGATTCCCAATCCACCATTGGGCAACTCAACCGATTGCGCAAAGATAGCCGCGAGAAATTCTTCATGAGAGAAACTGCGCGGCTCATAAAAGACGGTCTCATCGAGATACGTTTCGGCATTGATCAGGTCGCGCTCCCATGCGTTATTGGGCTCGGGGTGCCGCTTTTCGAATTCCGCTATCTCGAGGTCAAAGTCGCTCAGCACCGCGGCACGCTCGCAATGGTCCCAGCCGTTGGTGAGAAGAACTCCGCCTACATCGAAGAGAATCACGTCGAAGGGGAACATCGGCGCCTCTTGCGAAACGAAACAGTTCGTAGTTCATACTTGATAGCTCGATCGTCCACGAATCACTGTGAACTTCGAAACTTATGCGGGACTGGTTGACCCCTGGCCGCACATGTATTTGGCTTCGATGGCTTTGACTTTGTTGAATCGCCGCGTGAACCGCTCTTCATTGGCGATAAATTTGGCGTTGATGAATGCATCGGCCAGTTCGTATGCGAGGGATGCGCCGATGATGCGGGCGCCAAAGACAATCACATTCATGTCGTCGTGTTCGACGCCCTGGTGCGCCGAGTAAGTATCATGGCACATTCCAGCGCGAATGCCCGGAATCTTGTTGGCCGCCACGCAAACGCCTACGCCGGATCCGCAAATAAGAATCCCGCGCTTTGCGACTCCCTGATTGATTGCTTCGCCGACCTTTTCCGCAAAGTCGGGGTAATCGTCCGGGGAGTCGCCGTTGTATGCGCCGAGATCCACCATCTCGTGTCCAACCTTGGTGAGATAGGCGCGGACATCTTCCTTCAGAGCGAATCCCGCATGATCGGCGCTGATGACGAGTTTCATAGCACTCCTTCGGAGAACAGGAAGTAGGGATGTAGGTACTAACCACCCCTGTCCAGTCCCTATGTCCCTAGTCCCTGCCCTTGATCAGCTTTCCGGCCCTCGCTGCGACATTCTCCGCGCTGAAACCAAGTTCCGCCAGCACCTTCGGCCCCGGTGCCGACGCGCCGAAGCGATCAAGGCCAATGACATCTCCATCCAGCCCCACATACTTCCACCAGCCGAGGGGCGATCCGGCTTCGACAGCGAGCTTCGGCACATTTGCGGGCAGCACGCTCGCCTTGTACTCAGCGGACTGCTCGTCGAAGATCTCCCAGCTGGGCATGCTGACCACGCGGGCGGCGATGCCCTGGGCCTGGAGCTGCTTCTTTGCCTCCACGCAGGGCGCGACTTCCGAACCTGTGCCAATCAGAATCACCTGGGGATCGGCCGCATCTTCGAGGATGTATGCGCCTTTGCTGACTCCGCCATACACATCGTGCGTGGCGGGATCGATGACCGGCAGGTCCTGCCGGCTGAGAGCGAAGAAGCACGCACCGCTGCGTTCGAGCGCGAGCCGCCAGCAGGCCACAGTCTCATTGGCATCGGCGGGACGATAATCGGTGAGGTCGGGAACCGCGCGCAACATCATCAGGTGTTCGATGGGCTGGTGAGTTGGGCCGTCTTCGCCAAGCCCGATGGAATCGTGCGTATACACAAACAGCGAATGAGCGCGCGACAAGGCAGCCAGGCGAAGCGCGGGTTTGCAGTAATCGGAAAAGCAGAAGAATGTCGAGCCGAAGGGAACCAGCCCCTCGTGCGCGGCCATGCCGTTGACCGCGGCGCACATGCCGAACTCGCGCACCCCGAAGAAAACGTTGCGTCCCGCGGGATCATCGGCAAAATGCGGACTCGACTTGAAGATCGTTTTCGTCGACGCAGTCAGGTCGGCCGCACCGCCGAACAACTCAGGGACCGCGTCGGCGATCGCATTCATCACCACGTTGCCGGCATTGCGCGTGGCGACCGGCTTTCCCGCCGGGAAGCTGGGCAGCGCCTTCTCCCATCCGACCTTGCGCACGTTTTTCTGAGTGCGTTTGAATTGCTCCGCCAGTTCGGGATACTCCGCCGCGTAGGCGTCGAACCGCTTGTTCCACTCCGCTTCCAGAGCCTGTCCGCGATCCATAGCCTTGCGCCAGTTGGCCAGCGCGTCGTCGGGAACATAAAAGCTTTTGTCCTCCGGGAATCCGAAGAACTTTTTGGTCGCCGCCGTGTCGGCCGCGCCCATGGCTTCCCCGTGCACCTTGTTTGTGCCGGCGCGGGGGCTTCCGTAACCGATGACCGTGCGCACCGCAATCAGCGACGGCTTGCCGGTCTTGGCCTTGGCCGCATCGATGGCCGCTTCGATGGCATTGAGGTCGTTGCCGTCGCTCACCCGCTGCACATGCCAGTGGTAAGCTTCGAAACGCTTCAAGACATCCTCGGTAAAGCTCCACTTCGTAGGACCATCGAGCGAGATCAGGTTGTCATCGTAGAGAAAGATCAGCTTGTCCAATCCCAGCGTGCCGGCCAGCGAACCCACTTCGTGGGAAATACCTTCCATCAGGTCGCCGTCGCCGCACAGAGCATAGGTGTAATGGTTCACGATCTCGTGTCCCGGCTTGTTATACACGGCGGACAGATGTTTCTCTGCGATGGCCATGCCGACCGCCATACCGATGCCCTGGCCCAGCGGACCGGTGGTCACCTCGACGCCGTCGGCTTCGCCCGATTCCGGATGCCCCGGCGTCTTCGAATGCCACTGCCGAAACGCCTTCAGGTCGTCGAGCGTCAGTTTGTAGCCGGACAGATAGAGCGTGGAGTAAAGCAGAGCCGACGCGTGGCCGTTCGAAAGCACGAAACGATCGCGGTCCGACCACTTGAAGTGCGCCGGATTGTGCTTCATCAGCTTGTGAAACAGCAGATACGCGATGGGCGCGCAGCCCAGCGGGGCTCCGGGGTGGCCGCTGTTCGCTTTTTCTACGGCGTCAACCGCGAGGAGCCGGAGAGTGTCGATCGACAGTTGGTCAAGGGTTATGTCGGCAGCGGTTGGTGTCATGATCTTTGTTCAATCCTTTCTGGATTTCCCTGGTTGAGGGGGGAGGTTAAATCAGACTCGATCTTGACTTGCACATTGTACCCAAGCCAGCGGCCCTTCTCGGTCCATTGGAGAGTCCATGATAGTTCACCCGATTGCGCTGTAATCGGAATTTCAAGATCGGCGCTGAATCCTGAATTGCCCAGGCCGCGGCTGGGCGTGTGGTGCGTCGACTTCCATCCATCCCGGGACCACACCACTTCAAATCGATCTTCATCAAGGATGCGCAAAGTATCGCCGGCGGTTACTTTCTGGATGGGCCGGCGCCGGGAATAGATTTCGAGATTGCGCCGCACTCGCCGCCGACCCTCCGGCTCACAGTACCTTTCGTACACGGGATCGACGCGATCGAAGACTTTTCCATCCCGCGCCGAGCGCAGCAGCTTGAGATACTCCGCATGGGCCCACACCAGCGGCACTGCCGACCCTCCGGGCTGGCCGAATCGCAAGCCGAGATCAGGCCGGTTGGGTTCGTCCCATACCTGCTCCGGCATCATCTGACCCATGGTTGCGAACTTCTCATAGGTCTGGATGAGGGGCGTGATGTCCCGCCCCGCAGCCAGCTCATAGTGAGCGCGTTCGCCGGTAAGCAGGGGCCAGGGACGGCCCTGACCCCATCCCAGGAAGGGACCGCCGTCGGGGCGATCGCCGTAGCCGTCATGGTTGTAGCGCAGCCAGCAGGGCCCCTGCGGCAGCGTTCGTTTCAGGACGAGGTCCACGACCTTGAGAGAATCCGCGATTAAAGGATCGTCGGCGCGGCGTACCCCGTATCTCACCAGGTCAAGAAAACCGCCGTCGATGATCTCGCGCGCTTCGAATTCAGAGCGTGCGCCCGGAGGCCGGTTGGCGATGCGAATGCGCTCACTGGCGCAGCTTTCGCAGGCATAGGCCTCGCCGGTTTCCGGAGGCCGGATCCGCATGTAATGGCGCCTGACTTCGGGATGCAACACCCCCTCATTTGTAACTGTCCATTCTTCGAGGTGGCCTTCGATCCAGTCGGCATACTCTTCGAGGAAAGTCGCCAGGCCGTCCGTATCATGCGCCCGGATGATTTCCGCCGCGCAGATGAGACCAGAGATCACGGCCGCCAATGTCGATGGCGAGTAACCGGCGTTTTCTTCCCAGCGCTCCTGGTGCGTGATCGGGGCATGACACGCCAGGAATCCGGCCGCCCGCTCCACGAACGGGTAAATGTGCATTTCACCGAGGCCGTCCGCCTTCCAGAGACGCCAGGCCAGGACGATCGGAAAGGCTACCTCGTCCAATTGCACACCTGACCAGTAAGGCCGCCCATCGACCCAGAAATTCTGCGCGAATCCGCCGTCGGGCTCCTGGGTACAGGCAAGATACACAAGCGCACGCCGGGCGGTTTCGGCGCGCCCGCAGGCCAGCATCGCGCTCGCCGTGTGGACCATATCGCGGGTCCACACCAGGTGATAGCCGCCCAGGTCGTCATCACTCTTCGACTGGCCCCAGGGAATGGACGCGGAGGCCACGAAGGCTCCGGAGTACTTCTTGTCTTCGTGGGCCAGCAGCACGTTGTGGCTGGCGCGCATCAGCTTACCCCCGTCGCAGGACCTATCTGCCAGCCAGGCCGGATTGGCCGCCCTGTGCCACTGCTCGAGGAAACGGGTGCGCTGCTGCTGGTAAGGCATAGTCAATGCGCTTACTGTCTTTTGCAACGAGGTGTGCTGGGTATCGCCTATGCCGATGGCCACGGTGAATTCGCGTGCGTCCACGGCTCCGCCCGCGGCATTGGCGGAGCAGTCCAGGTTGAGTTCGCCCATGACTGCAAGGTTGCCGTTGGTCGCCGATCCGAACTCCCAATCCATCTTGAAGTTGTCCTTCAGGTCGCGCCAGCCGTCGCTCGACCCTACGAACCCGCAACTGACCCGGGAAAAGCCGCAGCTGGCTCCCATGGCCAGCGACCATTGGTTCTTCCACGCCAGCAGCACCTTGTAGCCCGCTACATCCACGGCACGGGCTGAGTTGCCCGCGCCGCCGCCGTCGAGGTGGGGCGCCAGCAAAGCATAGACCTTCAACCGGGGTACCAGGTCCTTCTGTCCTTCCAGACGCACCCGCATCAGCAGCACGCTGTGATGGGGATCGCAGATGATCTCCTTGGTGAGCGAATAACGACCATCGGGATCTCGGTTGACATACCGGACGCCCATCGCCTCGGGATGGATGTACTCGAAGCTGGTGAGCAATTCCCGCTTTTCTTCGTGGAAAAACGTCTCGCCGTCCGTGACCAGGAACTCCATGTCCCGGATCTGGGGCTGGTCGATGGTGGGGTGGTAAATCTCGTTCACGATTCCGTGCGAGCAAGTGAACCACAGGCGGCTGGATGCGGAGTAGGCGGTACCCACCGCGTCCTTGACGCTCGAGGTCCAGCGGGGCGGCAGCCCGGGCGTGCCAAAGGCTTCGCCCTGCTGATCAAGCCAGCGGTAGAGAGGCTGATTACTCATGGTCAAACTTGCGGTGTTCAACAGGGATCGGGGGAGGCCGCATCATTCAGTCCTTCCTAACGATGTTTCGAGTCACAGGAAAGTTTCGCAGGCGGACCGCCATAAGATTCGAAACGTCTCAAGTCCCGACTCCCGCGCATGAGTGCGACTCGGTCTTTGGCTGCCGACAGGCATGCACCAAGACACGGTAAACCCTGACGCATCAGATTTCAAAACCGGGAAGGCGGTAACCTTTTTCGCACCGCGCATGCCCCGAGCCGCATCCATCCAACCGTAGGGCTGTGCTTTTCCATCCAACCACACGGCCGGGCCTGGCGATGTGAACAGAGTGTTTCACAGCGCGGGCCTGACGTCTTTACCTCACGTGCGGAACCCTCCGTACACTACAATCCGCAAAAAGGAGATTTTCCCCATGGCTTACGAACTCGCCCCGCTGCCGTACGACTATGCGGCCCTCGAGCCTTTTATCGATGCCGAAACCATGCACCTGCATCACGACAAACATCACCAGACTTATATCAACAACGTGAATGCGGCGCTCGAAAAGCACGCGAACCTGGCTTCCAAGCCGGTCGACGATCTGCTCCGCGATCTGAATGCGGTGCCTGAGGACATTCGCACCGTCGTGCGCAACAATGCTGGTGGGCACTCCAACCACACCATGTTCTGGAACATCATGGGCCCCGCCAACACATCTGGCATCGGCGGCGCGCCAACTGGCCCGGTGGCCGACCAGATCAAGGCCGATTTCGGCGACTTCGATGCATTTAAAAAGCTCTTCAATGAAACCACCGCCAAGCAGTTCGGCTCCGGTTGGGGCTGGCTTGTCCTGCAGGGCGGAAAGCTAAAGGTCATCACCACCCCCAACCAGGATTCGCCGCTTTCGCAGGGCCTCTATCCCATCCTGGGCAATGACGTGTGGGAGCACGCCTATTACCTGAAATACCAGAACCGCCGTCCCGACTACCTCGCAGCCTGGTGGAACGTCGTCAACTGGGCCGAGGTGAACAAGCGATTCGCCACCGCCAAAGGGTAATCTTGGTCACCCGCGAACCTTCCGTGCCCCATCCTTGCGACTTTTTCCTGTCGCAAGGATGGGAGACCACGAAAGCAGGCGCGCCCGTGATCCTCTTTCCCTGATCCCTGACCACTGTTCCATCGCAACCCTTGCCGGGATTTTTCGTCTAAGCAGCCAGTCGTGTTGCGTATTCGAATCCGTAAGTCTGGTGTTCTTTCCCTCCTGGGGATTCTTGCCTTGATCTCTGCTGCGGTCTCCCCCACCGCGGCCCAATCGGCGACCCAGGGGATCGGCTCGAAGCCGCATCCGGGGGTCGCAGCGACAAATTCGGGCGCCCTCGCCACTCAATCCGCTACATTCGCCGTGAGCCAGCTCGGACATGCGGTCGGCACCGCCGAATTCCGCTTCAGCGCGTCGGCTGCCGGCGTTGACTCCACATCCACAGTGCGGGTCACCATGGAGGGTCTCGACTACCGGCTCTCCAAAACGGAAATGCTCGACCGGGCCAACCACATCCAGCACGTCGTGCTGAGCGCCACGGTCAATGGGCAGGCAGTGAATATTACCGGCAAGCCCGACGCGTCCGAGTTTCTGCTCAACATCTCTGCCAACGGCCGCAGCTCCACCACGCGGCTGGCGGGCCATAGCAATGCGGTGTTCATCCCGGACTTCGATCCGGGCGGGCTGCAAACACTGCTGACCCTCGGGGAAAGGCAGAACAACCGCGATCTCTGGGCGATTCTTCCCAAGCAGGCCGGCAGCGTCGAACCAGTCCAGCTTGCCACCTACGCCGACGAGCAGGGCACGCTCGACGGCCAGCCGATCCCGGTGCATCACCTGATCGCCACGATCGCGGGGGTGGATACTGATCTCTTCGCCGGCCCCGACAACCAGCTGCTTCAGGCCGAACTTCCACAGCAGGGATTCTCACTCACGCGCAAAGGTTTCGTGTTGACGCCGCCGAAGAGGCCCATCACCCCTCCGGCGCAATGAAGCAGCCTCTGATAGCGCTCAGCAGACAGCGCAGTATCGCTTCACGGCCGGCTTTCCGAACAGCAGACTACGGTCGCGAAGCCATTGCCAGGGTTTGAAACGCGTCGATGGCGGCCCACACACCCAGGCCGATCCCTTTGGACATCTGCGCCAGGTCGACCATGTTGTGCGCCAGGAAGACCATTACCGAGCCTTCGCGGGGATCGGCCTGCCACCATCCTCCCCAGGCGCCCGGCCAACTGACCGTTCCCACGCTGCTACGCCGCATGAAATCGCCTTTATCCGTCTCCAGCACCACCGAGACACCCAAGCCAAACCCTCGACCTGCTTCATTAAGGCCAAGCCACACGGGGTTCGCGCGCCGGCTCGCTGTGAGTTGATTGGTGACCATCATGGCGAGCGTTTCCGGTCGCAGGAGACGCACGCCGTCCACTTTACTGTCACCCACGAATAGCCGTGCGAACTTCAGGTAGTCATCTGTCGTGGACCATAGCCCGGCGCCCCCGGATTCGTAGGCCATGTCGTCCGGGCGTTCTCGGACGAAGACGCCACCCCGGGTGACTTGCCTGGTCAATCGACCCTCTTCGTTGAACCCGTACGCGGCCGCACGGCGAGCCCGCTTCTCCCGTGGGACAAGAAAACCTGTATCTTTCATTCCCAATGGGTCGAAAATGCGCCGCTTGAGCACTTCCCCGAGCGGGGCGCCTTCGATTCTCGCCATCAGCATTCCGAGAAGATCCGTCGACCGGCCGTAGTGCATTGCGGAACCCGGCTGCCCGATCAATGGTAGCTGCGCCAGCCTCGCGATCCATTCATTGGGAGCGACATCACTATCGATCTCGCCCCCCAGGGCATCGCGGTAAGCCTGCGCGATCGGGCCGCGATGGAGATCCCCATAGGTGAATCCGGCGCGATGGCTCAACAAGTCTTCAAAGGTAATCGCGCGCTCCGCGGGATCGGTTTCATCCAGAGGACGGTCCGGAGACCGCAGCACGCGCATGTGTGAAAATTCCGCAGCATAACGGTCAATCGGGTCGGTCAGAGCGATCCGGCCTTCCTCGACCAGCATGAGAGCAGCAACGGAGGTGATTGGCTTCGTCATGGAGGCGATCCTGAAGATCGTGTCCCGTTCGACCGGGAGTTTGGCTTCTACGTCCTGCCAACCCACGCAGGCGGCCTGGGCTTCTCCATATCTCGAACCGGCGTGCCAGACGAGAGTCGCCGCGCCGGCGATTTCTCCAGCGTCTACGATCTTCTGTAATGCCGTTTCGATTTGGCTTTCTCGGGTCATTTCCATGGTTTTGTCCCTCCGTCCAAAATAATAGATTAACTATAAAATAGATTTGCTATAAAATAAACCCATAATGACAGAGATTGAAGAAAATTCCCGCCGTCGACAGCCCAAGGGCGACAAGCGCGAGCGGACGCGCGCCAAACTCCTGGAAGCAGCCCGCTCGCTGATTCGCGAAAAGGGTCACGAGAACACCACCCTCGAAGACATCGCAGAAAGAGCGGGAATGACCACAGGAGCCATCTATGGCAACTTCAAGAATCGTGACGAGCTTTTCATCTCATTGGGGCTGACCTACTGGCCGCCCATCAAGCCGCATGTTAAACCTGGCGCCAGCTTTGCGGCGATCATGCGCGCCATGGCCGAGGCGACAATTGCGGCAATCCCGGAGCGCAGCGCCGTGGCCGTGGGCCGTCTAACCGGCCTGGCCTATACGCTGACGCACGAAGAGATGCGCGCGCAGGTGAGAGAGGTCACCGGCCAGAGCTACGCTTTCGGCGAGCAATGGCTTCGCGCAGTAACCGAAGAGGAAGATCTTCCCATGCCGGCCGACCAGCTGGTACGCGTCCTGCATGTCCTGACCGAAGGGCTGGTGTTCCAAAGGCTGCTGACACCCGAATTGCTAACGGACGAAACCATCCGGGCGGCCTTCGGAGCGCTGGCGATAAAGCCGCAACACGAATAGCGCGCCGCATATTTCCAAAAGGCGATTCACGTTCGTCGCGGTCAGATGCTGTCCTCAGAGCGCATTCCCCGCCGCTACCGCCGAGGCCCAGGCCCACTGAAAATTGAATCCGCCCAGGTGGCCGGTGACATCGACCGCTTCCCCGATGAAGAACAATCCTGGCACACGGCGCGCTTCCATCGTTCGCGCCTGCAGATCGTCGGTGTTCACGCCGCCCGCCGTCACCTCGGCTTTCTCGAAGCCCTCAGTCCCAACCGGATGGAACCGCCAGCGCCGCAGCTCCTGCTCACAGGCTTCCAGCGCAGCGTTCGACCAGCCCGCAGGCGTGCTCGCCTCGGCCAGAAAACCGGCGAGCCGCTGAGGCAAGACCGCATGCAATGCCTGGCGGAGCGCGATGGTATCCCGGCGAGCTCCCGTCTCCAGCAGTGGCCCCAATAACGCCTCTCCAGCGGGAAGTTGCGGCGCGAAATCGATCGTCAGCGCTTGGCCCGGCCGCCAATACGACGAGGCCTGCAGCACAGCTGGCCCGCTCAGTCCGCGATGGGTGACCAGCATCTTCTCTCGGAAGGCGGGCGCCGCGGTCTTCTTGCCGTCGGAACCGTCGGCTCGGGCCACTACATCCGCGGCCACGCCGGCCAGCTCTGTCCAGCGCGCCTCGTCGCCGCCGAGCACCAGCGGTACCAGTGCCGCCCGCGGCTCGATTAACCGCAAACCGAACTGCCGCCCCAGATCGTATGCCAGCTCCGTGGCGCCCAGTTTCGGGATCGACAATCCTCCAGTGGCCACCACCAGCGAGCCTGCAACGAATTCACCCGCACAGGACGACACCCGAAATCCACCGGCTCCTCCGTCCACTACGATTCCGCGCGCATTCAATTGCATCTCCACGCGGGCGCTCGCGCACTCCGCCAACATCATATCCACGATCTGGCGCGATGAGTGGTCGCAGAAGAGCTGTCCCAGCGTCTTCTCATGCCAGGCGATCCCGTATCGTTCCACCAGCTCAATGAAATGGCGTGGTTGGTAGAGCGCAAGGGCGGACTTGGCAAAATGGGGATTGTTGGAGAGAAACCGGTCCGGCGTGCAATGGAGGTTAGTGAAGTTGCAGCGCCCGCCGCCGGAGATAAGGATCTTGCGCCCCGGCTGCGCGTTATGCTCGAGCACCGCCACCCGCCGGCCGCGCTGCCCTGCCACTGCGGCGCACATCAGCCCCGCGGCGCCGGCGCCTAAAACGACCACATCGAACTGGCGCTGCAGGGTGTCCATGGGTAAGGTTCAGGATAGCGGCCACGGCCTTAACTTTTTTTACTCGATCGCGCATCGAACGCAGGCACGAGGAAATCCAACCGAGTGTGACGCGGGTTTGATGATCCCGCAAAGGAGCAAGCATGTCCTCGGTGGTGACCAATCCGATTGTTCCGCCCTTCACCCGTGAAACCGCTGCGAGAAAAGTCCGCGCCGCCGAGGATGCCTGGAACACTCGCGATCCGGAACGCGTCTCCATGGCCTATTCGGTCGACAGCCGCTGGCGCAACCGCTCCGAATTCGTCAACGGACGGGAGGCGATCGTCGCCTTCCTCTGCCGCAAATGGGCGCGGGAGTTCGAATACCGCCTGATCAAGGAATTGTGGGCCTTCGACAGCAATCGCATCGCGGTACGCTTTGCCTACGAGTCGCACGACGCGGCCGGCCAGTGGTCGCGCTCCTACGGAAATGAGATGTGGGAATTCGGCGAAGACGGCCTGATGCACCGCCGCCATGCCAGCATCAATGACCTGGCCATCGAGGAGTCGCAGCGCCTCTACCACTGGCCGCTGGGACGCCGGCCCGACGACCATCCGGGGCTAAGCGACTTCGGCCTGTAGGCATTGATTACGGCGTGATTCCAGGCTGCGCCAGCATGAACGCAGCTTGCAGATCGCGTGGCTGCGATCGTAAGCCGGCAACACTCGCGGGAGCTCAATTTTTCGATCAAGCAGTCTGAAGCCGGATCGCCAGCGACTACGCGCGACGCGGCTTGATGAACCTTGAATGACAGAGCGGCTAGAGAATCGTGTGATGCCGATATGCTGACGGCCGGTGATTTAGCATATCCATTATGTACCCGCGCATTCTCGTGCTCTTTCTTCTGCTGGTTCCGACGTGCGCTTCGATAGCCCAGGCACCTGCGAACGGGTCAGCTGCAAACGGCTCTGGCGCCAACGGGTCTGCCACCAAAGACACCAAGGAGTGCGGCATCAAAGCCATCCCGACGTGCGCTCTGCACGTGGCACAGGATGAATGGGGAATCGTTACAGCCCCTCTGCGTTTGCGCCAGCCCGATGCGCTGGCGGTCGTGGGTTTTGGCTTGGGCACGACACTTGCATTTGCGACGGACGTGAATGCTATGGATGAGCTCGGCGTGGATCCAAGCCGGGAGCACAATGCAAACACGTACTCGAATTATGTAGGCCTCTATGCCCCAGTAGGCGCCGTGACCATCGGATTCCTGGCCGGCAGCGCCAAGCACGACCGTCATTTGCAGGAGACCGCCATCCTCGCGGAGGAGGCGATGGTTGATTCGTTCATTCTGAATACCGCGCTTGGCTATGGCATCGATCGCCAGACCCCCATGCAGGGCAACGGGAAAGGGGACCTCTGGCCTCATGGCCCAAAGACGTGGCCCGATGGGCAGTCCATGCCTTCCGATCACTCCATTCTGGCGTGGTCTTTCGCTCATGTAGTGGCACAGGAGTACAACGGCTGGGGAACCAGGCTGGTCGTTTACTCGCTCGCGACGAGTGTCTCCGCAGCACGCGTGATCGCACGCAAACACTTTCCCTCCGATGTTTTCGTCGGAGGAGTGCTCGGATACTACATCGGCGGCTATGTGTTTCGTCGCCGCGCCAAGGAAGGTCCCGTGAAGAATGACTTTTCCTTGTCGGCCATACGAACGCCCAATGGAAACGGGCTTGAGCTCTCCTATAATTTTTCACACTGAAAGTTCAATCAACGGACGACTCGCAACCAGATCTTGATGCCGCCTACATCCCATCGTCCCTGAACATCGGGTGCGGGATGAGCTTGCGATAGTCTTCCTGGTGCGCGCCGTCGAGGCTGGCTGCGATGATCTCACGGCCCAACGGGTCGAGATCCGGGACGAGGAATTGATTGAGTTCGCGGGCGAAGAATTCGCGCCACTGCCGCGCGCCTTCGTCGTACACTTCACGGCCTCCCTGCAACTGCTCTTCGACACGCAGGAACACGCGCGGGATCATTGAGCCTTCCACCTTGAGCTGGTTGGGAATGTAGCCCAGCAGCGGGCAGATCGCCTCGTCGACCTGTTCGCGTGCAAAGCGAGCGCTGCCGCGCCGGGCCAGGTATTCACGCGCAATCCACTCCGCCATGAATCCCACCTTCCACGCGCCGATGTGCTGGTTGGGGATCAACACATAGCGCGTCTCGGGGGTAGCCAGAATCTGGCGGAGCAGGAGGTTGGCCTGGTCCACGCGCCGGCCGGTAGCAAAGGCCCAGTAAGAACCCACGCCCTCCGATTGCATCTCCTTGCCCTTCTGAGTCTGGATGCTGGGGTTGGCATGACCGCGCGGAGCTACCAGCCGCCACAGCCACGCCAGCGCCGGGCTCAGCACATGCATCATGGCCAGGATGCCGTAGAGCTGGCTGTCGCGGTGCGTTGGAGGGCAGCGCACGCCGAAGCTGCGCACGTCGACCGCCTGGGGACCGAGGGCGATGTCCTCGATCATGCGCCGGGGCAGAATGACCCGGGGGTTCGGACACGGCTTGCCGGGCTCATCTTCGATGTGTTCCCAGGTCAGGCATGTCCCGCCGGGCACGATGTAGTGGTTGAGAAAAATCAGCGGCTCGGGCGGATCGATGCACAGCCGCTCCAGGTTCGGCGCGGTGCCGTAGCTGTGAATGTGATCCACGCGCACGAACCAGGCGCTCTCGGCGTCAGCCACGGTGAGCCGCCCGTGGGGTCTCTGGTATTTGGGATGCGCGCAGGCCATATCGTCGGCGATGGGGCGCAGATGGCAGGCTTCGGGCAGATTCAGGGTCCGTTCTTCTTTCGTGATCAGGTTGCGCCCGATCAGCAGGCGCCCATCTTCCATGCGGTGAATCTGCTCCGTCATCTCGCTCTTGCCGCCGCCCGATGCACCCTCGTGCATGAGGATGAGCTGGTTCTCGTAAGGCGTGACCACGACCACCGCCGAACAGTGATTGGTTGTCCAGCCCTCGCGTTCGCCGATGTCGAGCAGCATGGAATAGACGCCCTTCTTCGCGCTCGGCCCCGGGTAAAGGTTATAAGCGAACACTTCCTGGTGGGTTGCGGTGCGGTCATGCACCACCACCTGTCGGCCGCCGAAGTGAGTGTGGCGGAAGGGCGGCGCGACGAAGAGCACGCCGCCGGTGATCCTGAAGTCAGCCGGAACCTGGCTGCGGGGAATCATGCCCTGCAGATCGGCCAGCGCTGCGGCAAAAAACGCCGCCTGCCGCGACACGATCAACAGGGAGCCGTATCCCAGCTCATCTGTACCCGCATAGAACGGCATGGCCACCAGTTCCTGTGTCTTGAGCCAGTCAAGCGTCTGCCGGCGCGTCTGGTCGAACGGTTCCCCGAAGCGCTCGGCATAGGTGGGCTTGTCGGTGGGCAACTCGTCGCCGATCACCATCGCGTCCGGGTCGCGGCGCCGCATCGCGGGCTCCGGAAAATTGATGGCCAGCCCGTTGCGCGCCTTGGTGATGATCGCCTCGGTCACGCGGCCAACCCCTTGCGTCTGAAACACCGCCTCATACTGCCCGTGGTCGTCGCGATTGCCCAGCGTCCAGTCGGTTTCTCCCGAGGACCGCCCGAGCGCCCAGTCCATCAGCTGCGGGCGCGTTTCCGGAGCCTGGATCAGCGGTGCGGCGCTCAACACTTCGCGCACGTGCGGCGGCAACTCCAGTTCCGGCCAGCAGGACTGGAAGTCAACGGTGCGCTCAATTTCGACACGTTCACTTCGAGCAGCAGCAGCCACCTTTTCTCACTTTCCGGGAAGCAGATTAGCAACAAAACGCGATCGGGCGCCAAAGACGCCAACATTTTTTATCGCATCCGGCGGGATGATTGGCAGTGCGCCGCGCCACCGGCGAGGCCCCAGCCGGCCGCCGGGAGGTTGAGATTCCAGTTCCTAAATAATTTTGACCTCTCCTGTCGATTCCCCGTCTGCTCGTTCGACGTGAGTATAGAACCGCACAGAGCGCCACGCTCTTGCGGTAAAAGAGACGAAGGAGAATTTAATCATGCGATTTCTGAGCATCTACAAGTGTCCCGAACGCAACGCCCCGCCTACCCCTGAAGAGATGGCCCAAATGGGCAAGATGATCGAAGAACAGATGAAGAGCGGCAGGCTCGTGGCAACCGAAGGCTGCATGCCAAGCAAGTCGGGAGCCAGGGTCCGGGTCGAGAACGGTAAGTTCACAGTCTCCGATGGCCCCTTCGCCGAGGCCAAGGAGGTGGTTGGAGGGCTCGCCATCCTCAATGCACCCTCGAAGGAGGCTGCCGTGGAGTATGTGAAAGAGTTCCTGCAGCATATGGGGCAGGGTGAATGCGAACTGCGCCAGCTCTACGAGATGGATGGCCCTCAACCTCCCTGCGTTGAGCACCAGGAAGCGGCGGCGCGTTGATCTGGCCCGCACGAATCTTCTTCCTAAACCAGCCGGGCGCCCAAGGAGGCCGCAAATGAGGTTCATGGTGATTGTGAGAGCCACGGCCGAGTCGGAAGCGGGGGGCCTTCCCGACCCCCAACTGATGGCCGAGATGAGCAGATACAACGAAGAGCTGGTCAAAGCCGGTATTATGCTCGCCGGCGAAGGGCTGCAGCCCAGTTCCAAGGGTGCCCGCGTCCGCTTCTCCGGCAAAGACCGCACCGTGATCGACGGTCCTTTCGCGGAGTCAAAGGAACTGATCGCAGGCTTCTGGCTCTGGCAGGTGCGATCGAAAGAAGAGGCTATTGAATGGGTAAAGCGCTGCCCCAACCCGTTCAACGCCGAATCCGAAATCGAAATCCGCCAGGTGTTTGAAACCGAAGATTTCGGCACGGTGATGACCGACGAAGTCCGCGAGCAGGAAGAGCGGCTGCGCGCCCAGCTGGCTAAAAAGTAGCCGAATTGCCCACCCCCCACCCGGCATGATGTGATCGGTAGCAGTGTCTTCTGCCGATAGCCATCGCGCCATCGACGCGGTCTGGAAGATGGAGGCCGCCAAAGTCATCGCGGGACTCACGCGCATGGTGCGCGACGTGGGTCTCGCCGAAGACTTCGCCCAGGAAGCGCTGCTGGCTGCCCTCCAGCAGTGGCCTGACTCCGGAATTCCCGCCAACCCCGGAGCCTGGCTGATGACCACCGGCAAACGCCGCGCCATGGATCACTTCCGGTCGATCTCGCTCAAAGGGAGAAAGCACGAAGAGATCGGTCGAGGCCTGCTCGATCTGGAGCGCATGCCGCCTGATTTCGATGCGCCCCTCGACGATCCCATCGGGGACGATCTGCTGCGCCTCATCTTCATCTCCTGTCATCCCATACTCGCCCGCGAGGCGCGCGCCGCGCTGACGCTGCGCGTCGTGGGTGGTCTGACCACCGACGAAATCGCCCGGGCTTTCCTGGTCCCGGAACCGACCATCGCGCAGCGCATCGTGCGCGCCAAGCGCACTCTTGCCCAGAAGCGGATTCCGTTCGAAATGCCTCGCGGCCTGGACCTGGCGGCACGCATGGCCTCGGTCCTCGAAGTGATTTACCTCATCTTCAACGAAGGGTATTCCGCAACTGCCGGCCAGGACCTGATGCGCGTGTCTCTCTGCGAAGAGGCCATGCGCGTGGGCCGCATCCTTGCCGAACTCGCTCCACGTGAGCCGGAAGTGCATGGCCTCGTCGCGTTGATGGAGATTCAGGCCTCTCGTTCGCGAGCGCGCATCGGGCCGGCGGGAGAGCCGATTCTTTTGCTCGATCAGGACCGCACGCACTGGGACCGGCTACTCATCCGCCGCGGCCTCAACGCGCTCGATCGAGCGGCGCGTCTTTCCGCGGCGAAGGGATCGTATCGCGTTCAGGCCGAGATCGCAGCTTGCCACGCGCGCGCTCTCACCGCCGGGGAAACCGACTGGGCTCGCATTGTCTCGCTCTATGGCGAACTGGCTGCAATCGCACCCTCGCCCATCATCGAGTTGAATCGCGCCGTGGCCGTCTCCATGGCTTCCGGTCCGCAGGCGGCGCTTGATCTGCTCGATCCGCTCCTGGCAGAACCGCTGATGCAGAATTATCACCTGCTGCCAAGCGTGCGCGGCGACGTCCTGGCCAGGTTGGGGCGCCACGCCGAAGCCCGCGCGGAGTTTGAACGCGCCGCCTCCCTCACTCGCAATGTCCGTGAACAGGCCCTGCTTTTCGAACGAGCCCGCGCCAGCGCGCAGAAAGCCCGTGAAGTCGCTCAGTCGGCCCGCTAGAAGCTAGCAACTAGGAGCTAGTAGCCGCTTCTCCAAACCGCTCCCGCACCAGCGCCAGCGCCTCCTCGCTGCTGGTGATCGCGCCCTCAAGCTGCGCGTCCTCGACCGCCTGCAGCATATCTTTGAACTGCGGGCCGGGCCTGTAGCCCGCGGCGATCAGTTCGCGGCCGGTCACGAGGGGCGCGGGGCGCACCGTTTCTTCCGGCATGGACTCGTAGCTCGCTCGCACGAAGTTATAGATGTCGAGGTTGGCGTGCGCCGCCAGGCAGTCCATGCGGTGCAGGGCCAAGTGCTCGGGAAAATTCTCCAGCCGGAAAAATCGCTTCAATGTCGAGGCCTTCATGCGCGGCGCGTCGGCGAAACGCATGTGGTTTTCGATGAGAGAGAGCACCTGGTCGGCGTCGTCGTTCGAAAAGCGAAAGCGCCGGCAGATCTCCGCGCCCATGGCCACGCCTACTTCGACATGACCGTCAAAACGTATACGGTCCGGGGCGACTCGAAACGAGGGCGGCTTTCCCACATCGTGCAGCAGGGCGCCCCAGGCCAGGGTCATCGGACAGCCGGGCTCGAGTTGTTCCAGCAACATGAGCGTGTGGATCCAGACATCTCCCTCCGGGTGAAACTGCGGCGGCTGCTCGACTCCCTTCATCTTTGCCAGTTCAGGCAGCACCTGGGCGAGTAGGCCGGTTTCATCGAGCAATTCAAAGGCGCGCCGGGCCCGGCCCTCGGTCAACATTTTGGTGAGTTCGTCGCGCACGCGCTCCCGGCTCACCGCGTGAATGCGATGCGCAAGCGCCCGGATGGCGGCGGCTGTCTGGGCCTCCAAGTCGAATCCGAAACGGGCTGCAAAGCGGACCGCACGCAGCAGGCGCAACTGGTCTTCTTCGAAGCGTCGCCGCGGCTCGCCGATGGCGCGGATCACGCCCGCATCGAGGTCAGCGAGCCCGCCGACGTAATCGAGCAGTCCTTCCCGGACGGCGAGCGTTGGATCGGGGGAGTGGATAAGGTTTGTCGGATCGAGGAGCAACCCATTGATAGTGAAATCGCGCCTCTGCACGTCTTCGCGGGCGGACTTTGTATAGCGCACTTCGTCGGGGTGACGGCCGTCGGAATACGCTCCGTCGGACCGGAAGGTGGCCACCTCAGTAACGCAGCGTTCCGCCACCGATCCTTGCTCGCAACCCGCGCCATCCTCGGACGCGACCAGTACCACGCCAAAATGTGCTCCCACCGCGAATGTCCGTGGAAACATCTCCAACACCACATCCGGCGTTGCCGACGTCGCGACATCGTAGTCCACGGGTTCGCGCCCAAGCAGCAGGTCGCGGACGCACCCGCCCGCCAGATAGGCCTCGAAGCCACCGGCCCGCAAGGTCTCGACGATATGGAGGGCAGCTTCGAATTGAGGCGTCGGGGTGGCCATCTTCCTCTATTCTCACTCGCTGGAGCGCGCGGCGCCGTTGGGTTGTCCATCGCATGTGACCGGTAAACTGGAGATATGTCCAGCGGCCTCATTCTCGGCATTGAAACCTCCTGCGATGAGACCGCAGCGGCAGTTGTCGAACGCGGCGCCCGGACGCTGTCGTCGGTGGTGGCCTCGCAGATTGCGACCCACGCAACCTATGGCGGGGTGGTCCCGGAACTGGCCAGCCGCGAACATCTGCGCGCCATCGTTCCGGTGGTCCGCGCCGCGCTGGCCGAGGCGCACATCACTCTCGACGATCTCGATTCCATCGCGGTCACGTCCGGCCCCGGCCTCGCCGGCGCGCTGCTGGTTGGCATCACCTACGCCAAGGCTCTGGCCTTCGCCCGAGGCCTGCCCCTGATCGCGATCAATCACCTCGAAGGACACATTCATGCGGTGCTGCTGGAGGAACGGCAGAAAAAAGGGCCAATGAACCGTTCCAAACCCCAGATCCTTCGCTACGCTGAGGATGACAGTGGGGCCAATGGAACGGAGGATGAGCCTGCATTGGCCCTGGTTGTCTCGGGCGGACACACGCATCTCTATCTGGCCCGGCCGATCAACGGCACATGGAACTACACGCTCGTCGGGCGCACGCTGGATGATGCCGCCGGTGAAGCGTACGACAAGGTCGCGAAACTGCTCGGGTTGGGCTATCCCGGCGGGCCCTGGATCGACTCGCTGGCCCGTTTCGGCGATCCACATGCGGTGCCTTTTTCCTTCGCACAAATCAAACCAAAACTCCACCTCGGCGGTAAGCCGCCGCGAACCAAGGCCGCGAAAACGGCGCCCATCGCTGATCTCAACCCACACTTTCTCTTTTCGTTTTCAGGGATCAAGACAGCGGTCCTGCGCTATGTGGAGTTGCACGACATGCGGGCCGAGGCCAGGAACCGGGTCCCCGCCATGCTGGCCATGGCGCGTCCGCCGCAAACCCGCGAGGCCGCCCTGTCCCTCTGTCCCCAGCCGGTGCTGGACCTGGTCGCCAGCTTCCAGCACGCGGTAGTCGGCGACCTGATGAAGAAGACCTTTGCCGCCGCTGAATCGCTGGGCGCCCGGCGCATCCTCGTAACCGGCGGCGTGGCAGCGAACCGCGAACTGCGCACCCGCTTCACAGCCGAAGGCGGCCCCCGCGGCGTGCAGATCTCGTTTCCCACCCTGGCCTTATCCACCGACAACGCCGCCATGATCGCCGCCGCGGCGTGGCCTCGCTTCCGTGCGGGCGAGTTCGCCCCGGCGGGGCTGTCCGCCGATCCGTCGCTGGCGCTGGGGCGCTGAGGGGTTCGTCGGGGCCGCATATCCCGCTGCTACAATCGGAAAGGCAAACACCAGCCCGAACCTCACCTGTGAGCACGTCGTACGATCGATGATTCTTCGCCTCTTTAATACCCTTTCGGGACAAGTGGACGAACTCGCACCCGCCGACGGCGTAGCGCTGCGAATGTATGCCTGCGGACCTACCGTCTACGATTACGGGCACATCGGCAACTTCCGCACCTTTCTGCAGATCGACGTCCTGCGCCGGTTTCTGAAGCTCACCGGCATCTCTGTCCGCCACGTCATGAACATCACCGACGTGGACGACAAGATCATCCGCAACGCGGCCGCGGCGGGAGTCCCCATTTCCGAGTACACGCCCAAGTTCATAGCGGCATTCTTTGAAGACCTGGACGCGCTGCGGGTGGAACGGCCGGAGCAGATCGCGAGCGCGACCGAGCACATCGATCGCATGGTCGAACTGATCCAGAAGCTTGCCGAGGTCGGCGCCGCCTACCGGACCGACGACGGTTCCTGGTATTTCCGGCTGGCTGCCTACCCGGAGTACGGCAAGCTCAGCAAGAAAGATCTGTCGGGCATGGAAGACGGCGCCCGCGTGGATGTGGACGAGTACGAGAAGGACTCGGCCCGCGATTTCGCCCTGTGGAAGGCCGCCAAGCCAGGCGAAACTTCCTGGGATACGCCCATCGGGCGCGGCCGCCCCGGATGGCACATCGAGTGTTCAGCCATGGCGATGGAATACCTGGGCGACAGCTTCGATCTTCATGCGGGCGGCGAAGACCTGATGTTTCCGCACCACGAAAACGAAATCGCGCAGAGCGAGAGCGTGACCCACAAGCCGTTCGCGCGCCACTGGATGCATGTGCGCTTCCTGCTTGTGGACGGCAAGAAGATGTCGAAGAGCGAAGGCAACTTCTATACCCTCCGCGACCTGCTGCTGAAGGGCTACAAGGCCTCGGCCATCCGGCTGGCGCTGATCTCGGTACCCTACAGGCATCAGCTCAACTTCACTTTCGAGAGTCTTACCGAAGCCACCAACGCCATCGACAGGCTGCGCACTTTTCACCAGCGCCTGAAACAGGGGAACTTCGCCGCGGGCGAGAACGAAGACCTGCAGATAACAGTGAAGACGGCGCGCTTCGAATATATGACCGCGCTGGCTAATGATTTGAATTCCGCCGAAGCACGTGCTCCGATCTTCGACCTTCTGCGGTTTTCCAATTCGGCCATTGACCAGGGGAAATTCTTCGCCGGGGATCGCGATGCCGTCCTGGCGGTGCTATCCGATTTCGATTCGGTTTTCGACGTAATCGAGGACCGCGACGCCGAGCCCACCCGGCACGCCGTCGAATGGGCCGAGCGCTCCGGTCGCCTCGACGACGTGGCTCCCGAACTGCTCGCCCGCCAGTCGCTCACAGATGACGCCATCGATACTCTTGTTGCGGAGCGCACCCAGGCCAAGAAGCATCGTAACTTTGCCCGCGCCGACCAGATCCGCAAGGAACTGGCCGAAAAGGGCATCTTGCTCGAAGATTCGAAGGACGGCGTGCGCTGGAAACGAAAGTAAGCAGGAGACCATTCCCCATGGAAGCCAACGAAGCCCACGAACTGCAGGAACATGCCGAACACGGCGCCCACGAAGCGTCGATGCGGCCGGTCGCCTTCACCATGGCGGTGCTGGCGGTGCTGGTGGCGATCACCACCGTGCTCGGCCATCGTACCCACACCGAGGCGGTGCTCGACCAGAACCGGGCCACCGACCAATGGAATGAGTACCAGGCCAAGAAGATCCGTTCCTACAACACCAGCCTTAGCGCCGATCTGCTCTCCGTCCTGACCCTCGCCGACAAGGACAAAGAGGAAAAGATCGCCAAACTCTATGCCGACCACCAGGCAAAGTGGAACGACGATCTGAAAGAAGAGCAGGAGAAGGCGGAAGCCTTTGAAAAGAAGGTCGAGCAGGCCGAAGCGCGCGCCACCCGCTTCGATCTTGCCGAGGCGCTGCTTGAAATCGGGCTCGTAGTCACTTCCGTCACGCTGCTTACCAAGGCTCGCATCTACTGGTTCCTGGGATTGGCTTTTGCGGCGGCGGGCGTCCTGTCCGCACTCTCCGTGACATTGCTCAAATAGCCGCTCATGGCCGCTCCCGCTCACCGCTGGCAAAGCGGCGAGCGTGGTAGACTTGGCGCGCATGAAAGCTCATCGCACTGCTGGTTTGCTGGCCGGTCTGGCTTGCCTGGTGTTGTGCCCGGTCGCGTTACGAACCGCATTGGGACAGGCGTCAGCCGCGGCCCCGCAGCCCCACGCGAGCAGCCTCGGTTTCAGCTACAGCGTGCCTGACGATTGGGAGGTAGTGGACTCCCAGGGCAAGCTGCCCGCGGTCAAGGAACAGGCCGACAAGAACGCCAGCAGCGACGAGGAAAAGAAGGGCCTGGCTTGCGTCCAGGTTGCGCTCACGGCTCGCCACGGTGAGCCTGCCTCGGTGATGGTCGAGGTGGCGCTGCCGTTTGACTGCTTCGGAGAACCGATGACGGAGGCGCAACTGCCCGGCTTTGCCTCGGGTGCATCCGAGGGCCTCAAGCAGTCATTCGACCTGGGGAAGCCGGTCACGGCCAATTATTCGCTCGGCAGCCACACCATGTGGATCGAGCGCGTCAAGGGTACGCCCAAGGGCCATCCGGAAGTTTCCTACACCGTCGAGATCACCTGCGGGCTGGTCAAGAAAGCCGCGGTCTGCTGGATGGCGATGGCCGCCGACGATACGGCGCTGCGTACCTTCGAACGAGGCGTCGTCACTCTCGATGGAGAGTCCTCCCCCGCCCTGGTCCCTCCGACTGCCTTCGACAAGAAGACGTCCTAGTCTGGATTTTCCCACAAGCTTCAAAGGCGTGTGTCGTAGCTTTTTCGAAGTGATCGACCACAGTTTCACAGGTTCACAGTTTCACAGGTTCACAGTTTCACAGGGGGGGGAGGGGGTGGGGGGTCACATCCCGGGGTCAACACGGCTCCCGCGAATCGTCTGCAGTCACTGAAGGTAATGCGGATATGAGCACCATCCCACAAAATAAAACTGCCCAAGAGGGCCGGTTTTGGATTCCTAAAGCGTTCAGAACGAAACCGAATTGCTTCGGGTGTTTTGGATTCTGATTGAGACTGCACTCCGATCCTCTCTTCCACCTATTTCCACCTATATTGTCGCAAAACCGGTAGAAAGAAAGTGCAAAAGCGCGCGCACTTTTGCTGCAGTCACGAGGATGAGAGTCGTGGCTGTGAGAATTTCGTCCTAGAACCTCATTCCGCGGCCACGCGCTCCAGTTCCTCAACGTTACACCCCGGATCTCGCACCTTCACGCGGGCGGTGGTAAGCAGGAAAACCGCCACCAGGATCGCCGCCATGCCCATAAATTCCTCCACCGCCGGCCGCTCGTGCAGCAAGGCGATCCCCAGCAGAACGGCCACCACCGGATTCACATAGGCGTACGAAGAGACCTTGGCGACCGGTACGTGTTCGATGAGGTAGATGTAGCCGGTATAGCCGAGCAGTGAGCCGCAGGTAATCAGATAGGCGAGCGATCCGGCAGCGGCGCGGTTCAGGTGAAACTGCGGCCACTGCCACAGGACGGTCCCCAGCGCGGTGTTGACCGCTCCTGCGGCGAGCATCTGCCACGACGCCGCGACAAAACTATTGGCAGGCAGGCGCGCACGCCGGGAGAGAAGGCTGCCGATGGCCCAGGAAAGAGCTCCCGCCAGCAGGGCTCCGATCGCCAACAGGCGAGTGCGGTCGCCGGAGATGCCGGTGCGCAGCGAGGGCCACAGCAGAACTACCAGTCCGCCAAAACCAAGGCCCATGCCCAGCCACCCGCGCGGGGGCAGCGGCTCGCCGCCGGGAAGCAGCATCTCGAACAATGCCACGTAGAGGGGAATGACCGCGGCGATCAGCGACGCCAGGCCGCTGGGAATCGTTTGCTCGGCGTACACCAGGCCGACGTTGCCGCCGCCCAGCAGCAGAACACCGATGAGGCCAAGCAGCAGCATCGTTTTGCGTGGCCAAAGAAGTTGCAATCCGCGCCAGCGGCACCAGCCGAGAAGCAGTGCGCCCGCGATCAGAAATCGTGTGCCTGCCAGAAGAAAAGGCGGCATCTCCGCGGCGCCAATGCGGATCGCGGTATAGGTCGAGCCCCAGAAGAAGTAAACACTGGCAAAGGCCAGGACGATCCTTGCGGTGGGGACCTCGGGTGCGCGGGCCGGGCTTGTCGGGGAAGCGGTCACTTGCTTCTCATCCTAGCCCGGCGGCGGCAACGACGCTTCCCGTTTCTTGCCGGAATCGTCAGAACCTGCGCTCGGCGCTAAGGCTCAGCGCAGGTGAAGCTCGCGGCATCGTTCGTGTCTCCGTTGCCCTTGTACTTCGCCACCATCGGATAAGTGCACAGTGGGCGCGTCATCACCGGCTTCATCGCCCCGCCCTCACCCGGCGCGTATTTGGTTGCGAACACATCTTCGGCCGGGGAGCCTTTTTCAACCCAGTCCTGGATTGAATCGAAGAGGCCGTATTTTTCTCCCTTGGCCGTCTCCATTCCGAACTGGCCGAAGGCGCTCGGGCCCGGCCCGCCGGTGCAATGCTCCACCCCGGGAGCCATGTAGAGCCGCGCGAACGAATCCACCTTCTCCGCTCCCATCGTTTTCCGGACTTCGTTGAAATACGCCACGGTGTTTCCTGGAGAGATGGCCGTATCGTCCCACCCGTGATACAGGATCAGCTTGCCTCCGCGGGCGGCGAAACGGCTTAGGTCGGGGTTGGTGGAATCGAGATCGGCCGCAGTCTTTTCCTTCGATTGGCGCAGGGTTGCGTTCACATCGGCGCTCAGCGCGTTCCATTTCGGATCGCCGGTCACGATGTAGCGGAAGTTGTTACGCACGAAACGCGCACCGAGGGCCGACTCAGGATCCTCGCCGACAACCCACTGCCGCCAGGCCGTCTCATCCCCCATCGAAAAGCCTGGGAAAAAGACGTGGCCCTGTCCGTCTTTGGACCCGCCGTATAGCGCCTTCACCGCCGTCACCTGCGGCGGGGTCAGGCAGTCACTCGTATCTTCCTCTTTGCACAGCAAAACAGCGGGATCGAAGCGGCATTTTGCCGGGTCGTTGATGATCCCGTCCTTCACGCCATCCAACTCATCGCAAGCTGCCAGCGCTGCCTTCTGAATCGCCGCCAGTTTGCGGTCGGGAATGTAGGCGCGCGGATCCGCGATCATACTCTGAATCGAGGCAACTCCCGCCGCCAGCAACGTCGACCATGCATTCGCTGGAGCGCCGGCCAGGATGCCGTCGTAGTCCTCCGGGAATCGCTGCGCCTCCATCAACGCTTCGCGGCCGCCGTCGGAACACGCATCGAAGTAAGCTTTCTCTTGCGGCTTGGAGTAATAAGCGGAGATGATCTGCTTGGCGCGTACAGTCATCAGGTGAATCGCGCGCCATCCGAAATCCTTCACTTTCTCGGGATGCCCGAAGGCCCAGCTTGCGTCCGTGCCCTCGGCCTGGTGGCCCGCATCCGTACCGGCTGCAGCAAAGCCGCGGCGCAGATAGCCGGACAGTTGTGGATAGTAAATCGAGCCTGCGAATCCGCCATTTCCCGTGCCGAGAAAGCGCCCGTTCCAATCCTTCTCCGGCATCCATACTTCAAAGCGGATTGCGGAGTCACTGGTGGGCCGCATGATTCCCGTCACGCGGCAAAAGGCCGGCAATCCCTGTATCGGCGGCGTCTGCTCGGAAACCGCGAGCGTTCCTGAAGTCACCGCCTCGGCAACCAGAATGGTAGTGTTTTCCAGCGCGAGCTTCTTCAGCGCGCCGCAGTCCGCACCGCGCAGGGCGGTGCAGGCGGTCCCTAGTAAACAGACGATTCCCCACCACCTTTGAGCCATCAGAGTGTGCACCTTTCCTTTGCTTCCAGTTTCGTTCCAGCCGGTTTTACATCCGAGCCTTTATATCAGAGGTTCCGGAATCTCCGTTGGACGAGCCTTTCTTTGATGTGTGCCACAAAAAATCCCGCGTGCGCTGGTATTATTTCAACCATCAACCCAGGCGTTACCTCCCCACCGATCGCTTATCAGGAGTCACTGATATCGGAAGTCAAGAATCGAGCGATCGTTAAAGCCCACGGGTTTTGTAAAAATTCGGTGACCGGCTGAAGCTTTCCAGGATGCCTTGCCTTCTGTTCAGTCGATGATCCTGTTCACATCATCCCAACTTGGAAACAGGAGCGCACCCATGTATCGGATCCTCTTGGGTACGGGACTCTTGCTCTGCGGACTGTTTCAACAAGAAGCATTTCTGCGCGCGCAGGAACCGGCCTTCATCAGTGGCGACGGAGCTGTTCGATTCGAACAGGCGCCGGGCTTTTTCCATTATGCAGCGTTATGCAGGACGGCGACGGAATTCAGCGCTGCCATCCCGCCGGCCCGATTGCCTCGGGAATCGACCGAATCGGCCGTCTGCTGGTACGTCAAGGCGACGAAGATGCGCAACGACGGCGGGAAGGTGGACGGCTCGCCGATGGTGGATGGCAAGCTCGTCATTTCCGCGCACCACGTTCGGTTCATCCCTCACGATCCCCAGTTTGCCGACCTGTATGTGGACTTTCATCCCGAGGAAACCGAGCTGATGCACCAGCCGGGACAACCGTTCGCAGCTGTCGGAACCACGAAGGTCCTGGTTGGCTTCAGATTCAGCAAGCTATGCCTGACGTGCGCTCCGGGCACTCCGATTCCGGCCGGGACAGTCCCGGCGCTGCTTGACCAGGAGTTCCAGCTTGTCCAGGAAGGCATCAAGCACTTCGATGCTGGATATCGCCGGATCTACGCGCTGAGTGCGAAGATCAGGGTGGAGAACGCGAAATCCATCGTGGTTCCGCCAGCGAAAGCCAACACAACGGCCTCGGCGACGCCGAACACAGTTTCTCCACCAAAGCCCAGCGCCTCTCCAGCCGAGAGACACGTCGCCGTTGCAACGACAACCGGCGTCGCTGTGGAAGCCAAGCCGAGCACGACCGCTCCCGCGAAGCCGAGTACTCCCTCCGCTGCGAAACCTGATTCGGCTCCTGCAGAGAAGCTCAGCACCGTCGCCACTGCGAAGCCGGCTGCAGCCAACGTTGGCACAGTGGCCGCCGCAAAGGCGGGCACTGCCTCTGTGGCGAATCCCGCTCCGGTTCCGGCGGAGACCACCGTTGTCGCCTCCGCAAATCCGAACCCCAGCTCTCCTGCCAAACCAGGCGCCCTTCCGGCGGAGAAACTCGGTGTCACTCCTCCCGCAAGGACCGGCGACGGCCCCGTGAAGCCCGCCGTTGCAAGCGCCACGCCCAGCGCCATCACTTTTGCTGCCGTCAAGCCGGCCGTCCCCAGCGGAAAATCCAACGCAATCGTTGCGACACCCTCCTCGGTTCCAGACCCGCCCGTTGCGCCACCCCCCCAGCCAGCGGGCAGCACGCTGAAAATTGCCCCCGGAACAGCCGAGGGACTGCTGGTAAAAAAGGTTCCGCCGGCGTACCCGCTCGAAGCAAAAGTCGCACGGGTGCAGGGAACAGTCACTCTGAACGTCACCATCTCCAAGACCGGAGCCGTCACTGCGGTGGACGTGGTCAGCGGACCGGATCTGCTCCAGTCCGCGGCGGTCGACGCGGTAAAGCAATGGGAATTCAGGCCATTTTCCCTGGTCGGCGAGCCGGTCGAATTTGAGACCACGGTCCACGTTGTGTTCGGCGTAGGCGGCCCTCCGCAGAGGGTCCAGGCACAGGGCCATCCGTAGCGCTTCATGATTCGCCCTCGCGCCCCTCGTCACATACCGGGCGAAGGGCGCCGGCCCCGATTGACGGGGTGGGCGGGATTCATGCGAATCTGGTTCTGACTCTTGAACGCAGCGACGCGGGAGCCCCAGCATGAGTCATTCCTTCGCCGGATTCCGGTTCGAAACCACCTTGCAGGATGCGCGCTATTCAGCCCGTCAGCTGCTTCGCTATCCGGGCTTTGCCATCACGGCGATCGTAACGCTGGCCCTGGGCATCGGGATCGCCACCGCTGTGTTCAGCGTGGCGTACGGCGTGCTCATCGATCCTTTTCCCTACAAGGATGTTCACACCCTGGCGACGCCGAAGCTGTGCTGGCCGGAAATCGGCGAATGCGGCTGGAGAGCCTACACGCCGCAGCAGTTCAACGAAATCGCGCAGAAGACGGACATTTTCTCCGGCGTGACGGCCTCTACCATCGGCTACGTCGAACTGACGGGTAATTTCGAGCCGCAACGGTTGCGCGGCAACTACATCACACCCAACACCTTCGACGTGCTCGGCGTTCGCCCCATTCTGGGCCGCGCCACGCAGGACTCCGACGTCCAGCCCGGCCACGAAGAAGTGGCGCTGCTCAGCTACCGCTACTGGCAGGCACACTACGGCGGCAGTCCCTCGATCATCGGACGCGCGCTCAACTTCGATCGCCATCCGCGCATCATCATCGGCGTGATGCCTCCGCGTTTTCTGTGGCGCGGCGCGGACGTGTACCTGCCCGTGCAGATGACCAATGGGCCAACCGTTGCAGGGGCAGCGCTACTTCGCGCTCGTGGGCCGCCTCAAGCCGGGAGTCACCGAGGCCCAGGCCGCTGCGGAACTGCATCCGATCTTCCAGGAATTCTCGCTGGCCGCGCCTTACATATTTCCGAAGAACCTCGGCCTGGGCATTTTGCCCTTCGACGAGATGTTCAAGTCGGATCTGGCCAGCACCATTCACCTGCTGCTGGGCTCGGTGTTCGTGCTCCTCTTTATCGCCTGCGTGAATGTGTCGGGGCTGCTGCTGGCGCGCGCCGTCAAGCGCGAACATGAATTCATTGTCCGCGCCGCCATCGGCGCTTCGCGCATGCGCCTGGTCCGCCATGCGCTTACCGAATCGCTTCTGCTGGCGCTGGCCGCACTGCCGGTCGCTCTCGGCTTTGCATTCTTCGCGCTGAAAGCCATCCTGCGGATTGTGCCTGCCGACACCATTCCCGATGAGGCCGTGGTCACCATGAATTTTCCAGTGCTGCTTGGCTCGCTCGGGCTCGCGCTGGCTACGGTCGTGGTCTTCGGCATGGCGCCCGCGTGGCACAGCGCCAACCCGAGGCTGGCGGCCGCTCTCAACAGCAATCGCTCGTCGGGGAGCCGCGCGCAGCGACGCCTGCTCAGCGGATTTGTGGTCACCGAGATCGCGCTGTCCCTGGCGCTGCTCATGCTTGCCGGCCTGATGGTCCGCTCTCTTCTCGCGGTCGAGAATGTGCCCGTTCCCTTCGCGCCCGATCGTACCCTGATGCTGCGCATCCCGCTGTCCGACGTGCGCTACCCCACGCCGGAGAGCCACGCCCTCTTCTTCCGGGATCTGCTCGATCGCGCCCGCGCCGTTCCGGGCGTCAGCAGCGCCACGGTCGACGCGGCATTTCCTTTCATGGACATCTACGGAGACCGCGTGCAGATCGGCGGCCAGCAGACCGACCGCCGCATTGTGGCGATTCACCTCACCGATCCGGACTTCCTCACCATGTCGGGCCGCAAGATGCTGCAGGGACATTTTCTCGATGCGCGCGAAGTCTCCTCGGCCGCGCACGAGGCAGTCATCACCGAGAATTTCGCCAGGCGCTACTTCCCCGGCGAGAACGTCATCGGGCGCACCGTCCATCTGCCCGACTTCAAGCCCGACAACAAGACCAGGCTGGCAAATGACGCTTTCACGGTCGTCGGGGTCATGAGCGACCTGCCCTTCTTCGTCGGCTTCCGCGAAAACTATCCTCACATCTTCCTGCCCTACACGACCGCTCCGCAGGCCGCAAGCACGCTGGTTCTTTCCACGTCACTGCCGACCGATGAGCTTGTCAATCCCATCCGCCAGGCCATCCATGCCATCGACAAGGATCAGCCGGTCATCGATGTGATGAGCCTGCGCCAGATGCTGGATATGTACGGCTACGCCGGCCCGCGCTTCTCTCTGGCGCTGTTCGGGACCTTTGCCGCCGCGGCTCTCCTGCTCTCACTCATTGGCATTTATGGCGTACTGTCGTTTATTACGTCGCAGCGCACGCAGGAGATCGGAATCCGCATGGCCCTCGGCGCCGATCGGCGCCAGGTGATGACCATGGTCCTGCGCCAGGCATTTCTGCTGTCTCTCCTGGGCGTGGCGATCGGGCTGCCGCTGGCTTTTGTTGCAGGAAGGCTGGCCAGCAAGGAACTGGTGCAGACATCGCAGCACGATCCATTGGCGCTGGTGGCGGCGGTCTGCATCCTGCTGGTGTTGGGCGTGGCGGCGACATTCGTTCCGGCGCGGCAGGCGGCTGCGGTGAATCCGGTTGCCGCTCTTCGCTCCGAGTAATGTCAGTCTACGGTGATCGCCGTTAACCGATATTCACCAGTTGCAGCGTCGACTTCATCAGGTGCACCTGGTAGCGCGGTTCGCTGTTGTCGTCATTGCAACTGCCATTCGAGACTGTGTAGTAAAAGGTCGCTTGCTGCGATGACGCATCCCACCGATCGTATCTCGAGATGACGTACGCACCATACGGCCCGCACTCGAACATGTATTTCCCTTGCGCGCCGTCTCGCACCGAACTGAAGATCAACTGCGGTTCCGACCACGGACCCCACGGCATCGGTGCGGACCGGAGAAGTATCCCGGGGCCTCCTCCATACACGACAAGCCAGCGCTTCAATCCAGCGTTGTAGCAGTAGGAGATTTCTCCGATCGCATCGTTGAACATCGGCATCGCATCGCTCTCCGCCGTGCTCCAGTTGGGCGGTCCGTTGGGTCCGAATCCCGGCTCCCAGAATTCAAAACCTTGCAGATATCTCCAGTCCCCCTGCGCGGGAGCCTGCCCGTCCGGCAGCGGCGCGTAGGCCAGGTAAGGCGCGCTCCGCCGGTAGCTTCCGGTCCCGGTCATCAGCAATTCCCTGTCCTCCGCGCGACGCAGTATCGGGCAGTCCCGGCCAGTCGTCGTTGTTGATTACGAACGGCGCCACGTTGATGAATTTCCCGCCCGTCGCCGCAGTATCCACGTTGTCGTCTCGATGCGAAACAAAATACGCAAGGTCGAAGTTGTTGTGCGCGTCGGTTGTGCTGGCCAGAACCGAATTCTCCATAAACGGCGGGTCGGCGGTCCTGAGGATTCCAGTAGTCGCGAACACGTAAATCCGCCCCGCATGGCTGAAGCCTCCGGTCGGAACCTCGAAGTTTCCTAGCGATATGCCGGGAATCACCAGCCGGCGCCACTGGTTGTCGCCCATGATGAACTGCAGGTGAAGGCCTTCCGGCTCGGGCTGATCGTCGGTCGTATACGCGATAGCATCCCCGTCCTGGTCCCCGGCGTTGGTATGCGTGTCGCCAAAGAAGAAGTAGGTGCGGTGCTCGCCGTTGACGAACTGATCAAAGGAGCTTCCAAGATCAGTGCCCAGCAGTCCGAAACGAGTAGTGTCGTTTGGATGCGGCAAGCCTTCCGGATCGCCCCCGCCGGTAAGCTGGCAAATGCGGTGTGTGCTTCCCCCAACCCAGACCGCGTCAAAGTGATCCTTGCGCGGATCGGGCTGCGGATTGGGAGGCGGCGGCGCAGCAACGACCTGGACGCTGCTGGTGACCGAACCCCATTCCGTGGGTCCACCAATTTGCCGATAGGCGAATGTGAGCGAGTAGCTACCCACAGCGGCGTCGCCGGCGCAGGCGACTGGAAGAGTGACATTCAGACTTCCCATGGCCGGCACCGCGGGAAACATCGGGTCAGGATCCAAAGAAGAAAACGGCGGGTTCGGACTCTCCAATTTGAAAAAGCCGGTGATGTTACTGCGAAAAGACGATGCAAACACGAACTGAAAGCTCTGCACCTGCCCGGCAACAAATGTGGCCGGGGCCGAAGTGATGGAGATGCTCAAAGCCTCCCGTTCCACCGTTGCACTGATGGGAATCTGCAGCACTGGATTTTGCCCGGCGCCATCCAATACCACCACCGCAACGGCAGTGTAGGTCTGCTTTGCCGGTAGAGCCGGGCAGGCAAAATTCACCGTGACGATCAGCGCCTCGCCCGCATCGATTGAAATCGGTCCCGCACCGTCCACCTGGTCGGCGAATTCCCACGCCGGGGGCGAATGCGGGACATCGGGATCGCGCACCAGGGCCATCGTCTCCAGGCTCTCCACCGAAAAGACCCCGTCCGGGTCTCCTTGAATGACGGCCCTACACTGGCCTGATACCTTGGGCAGGCCGCCGCCATCCGATGCGGCGCTGTGGCCTGGTGCGACGTTGTTGATTTGAATGTGAGTTGGGGCGGGCGGAGGAATTAGCCGATCCATGAGAGCTCCTGGTTCAAGATGAGGGGCCCGCACGCAAACTGACACGCCGGGCCGCAGGTCGTCAACCAATGAATGTTCGCGCAACTGTATAGTGCGCGGGAACGCGCCGGAGTTTCGTAACTTGCGCCGAAATAGCACGTGATCCGTCGTCTTCCGGGCGTCCCGTCGAATCCCGTGGAAAATCGAGCAATGCACGTGGTATCCTCTGCCGAAGCGGGTTTCCATGCACAAGCATGCCTTCAACGGAACGATGACGCTGCCGGTGTCGAAACGCTGGTCAGGGTCGCGCGCCCGTTGCATTTGCCCGCGCCGCCATCTGCGTGTGTTGCCGACTCGCACGCGACCTAGCCTCTTCGGCGGCGATTAGCATCAGGTCCGCCGAAGATCCTCGCCTGCTCCATCCCCGTAAGTTGATCGATCCTTTTTCACCGGGATCCGTGCAGGGCTCCATTCAGAGGAGCCGCACAACCGCACCGTCGAGGAGATACGAAGATGACCAAGCAAGAGATGCATGCCCAATTCGGACCCAGGCTGGTTTGTCCGCTGCCCGGACCCAAGGCCCGCGCCGCGGTGGCCGCGGACGACCGCTTGATTTCGCCCAGTTATACGCGCTCCTATCCGCTGGTAGCCAGGCGTGGCCGCGGGGTCCGTGTAGAAGATGTGGACGGCAACGAGTTTCTCGACTTCGCCGCCGGCATCGCCGTGACCTCAACCGGCCATTGCCATCCCGACGTGGTTGCCGCCATTCAGAAGCAGGCCGCCGAGCTGATCCACATCTCCGGCACCGACTTCTACAACGAGCCGCTCACGGATCTCGCAGAGCGCCTGTCGGCCGTTGCTCCCATGCCCGGACCGCATCGCTTCTTCTATGGCAACTCCGGTGCGGAGGCCATTGAGTGCGCGCTCAAGCTGGCCCGGTATCACACCGGCCGCCAGCACATCATTTCCTTCTTCGGCGCCTTCCACGGCCGCACCATGGGTGCGCTGTCGCTGACCGGATCGAAGCCGCAGCAGAAGCGGCGCTTCTCGCCGCTGGTTCCCGGCGTGACCCATATTCGCTATCCCTATGCCTACCGCGGATGCTCGGGAGGCCCGCAGGAAGAGGAAGCCTTCAGCCTGGGCTGCGCGCGCTACCTCGAGGAGAAGCTGTTCAAGACCATCCTGCCTCCGGAAGAAGTGGCCGCTGTATTCATCGAGCCCATCCAGGGCGAAGGCGGCTACGTGGTGGCACCCGACAACTTCCTCCGTGAACTGCGCGCCATCTGCACCCGGCACGGAATTTTATTGGTTGCGGATGAGGTCCAGAGCGGTGCGGGCCGAACCGGCAAGTGGTGGGCGATCGAGCACTCGGGCGTGGAGCCCGACATCGTCTGCATGGCCAAGGGCATCGCCAGCGGCATGCCGCTCGGCGTCTGCATGAGCCGGGCCGAGATCATGAACTGGGTACCGGGATCGCACGCATCCACATTCGGCGGCAATCCTGTTTCGATCGCGGCGGCGCTCGCCACCATGGACGTACTGGAACGCGAAGGCATCGCCAACGCCGCGCACGTCGGCGGCCAGATGCTCGAACGCCTCCACGGGTGGACCACAACGCATC
Organism: Terriglobales bacterium; assembly: GCA_963788475.1. Lineage (GTDB taxonomy): Bacteria > Acidobacteriota > Terriglobia > Terriglobales > Acidobacteriaceae > Telmatobacter. Next base: position 311,620 of record CAWBGO010000015.1, on the reverse strand, counting down.
CGCTGGTCGGCGAGGTGCGCGGCCGCGGCCTGATGATCGGCATCGAGCTGGTGAAAGACAAAGCCACCCGCGAGCCGGCCACGGCGTTGCGCAATCGCATCGAGACCCTGGCATTCGAGCGCGGCCTCATGATCCTGGGCTGCGGCGAAACTTCCCTGCGCCTGTGCCCGCCGCTAGTGGTCAACGAGCAGGAAGCGACCGTAGCCCTCGATATTCTCGAAGATGCCCTGACTCAGGTGGAAAAGGAACACGCCCACGCTACTGAGCTGGCCACTGCAACGGCGTAGCTTTTTCGACTTAAGAGAGTACCCAGGCCCGGACGAATCGGCGCCCGCCGGTGAGCTGATCCTGGGTATTCTTTTTTCGCTCCAGCGACCCGGGCCAAGGTTGATCTGCTGACAAGGAGGTGCTGTGCGACGGGTGAAATTCCTGGTTCTCTTTTTCCTCCTGTTCACCTCTGCGCTTCGGACTAACCATGTCTGGGCACAGGAGTCGACCGACGCGACGGCTCACCCTGGAAGGGAACCGGTTGACTCTGGTGGCGAAGGCCCATGAGATGGGCGAAGATCACGAGCGAAAACTGATTTGGGAGCGCATCGAACAAGGCCATTGAGCAGGTGGCCCCGGTCGGAGATTTGAGGTCTGGAAGAACTCTGACCCCGGACTCTTTCCTTTATCGTTGACGGCATGAGCAGCTCTCGCCTTCTGGCGTTCCTGATCACGACCGCTCTCGCGCTTCCGGCCCAGGGCCCTCCCGCTTCGGTCCCTGGCGCAGCTCCCGTCGTTATCCGCGTACACGGCAGCCAACCGGCCGGTCCCTACACTCCCATCTGGAATTATTTCGGCGCCGACGAGCCCAACTACCTCTACGCCCCCAACGGCCAAAAACTGCTGGGTGAACTGGCCTCTCTAAGCCCCGTACCCGTCTATTTCCGCCCGCACAACCTGTTCACCACCGGCAGCGGCGAAGGCTCGCTGAAGTGGGGCTCGACCAACGTCTACACCGAAAAGCCGGACGGCACGCCGGTCTACGACTTCACCATCACCGACCGCATCTTCGATACTCTTGTGGCCGCGCACGTGCGCCCGCTGGTGGAAATCGGCTTCATGCCCGAAGCGCTCTCGACGCACCCCGCGCCCTATCGACACACCTTTCCCAAGGGCGACATCTTCACCGGCTGGACTTACCCTCCGAAGGATGAAGCCAGATGGTCAAAGCTGGTTCTGGCTTATGCGACCCACCTCCGCGACCGCTACGGCAGCCAGACTGCGACCTGGTTATGGGAGGTGTGGAACGAGCCCGACATCGGCTACTGGCACGGCACGCCGGAGGAGTACGACCGCCTCTACGACCTGACCGCCGCGGCCATTCGCACGGCGCTGCCTGAAGCCAAAATCGGAGGCCCGGAAGCGACCGGCGTCAGCGATCACTCGGAACCATTTCTGCGCCAGTTCCTGGAACACTGCGCCCACGGCAAGAACGCCGCAACGGGCGCCACCGGCGCTCCGCTCGACTTCATCAGCTACCATCCCAAAGGCCATCCGAAATTCGAGGCCGGGCATGTGGTCATGAGCGTCGGCACCCAGCTTCGCGCCGTGGAACGCGGGATGCAGGTGATCGCCAGTTATCCGGAGTGGCGCTCGACGCCGATCATTCTCGGGGAGAGCGATCCCGAAGGCTGCGCCGCATGCCAGGGCAGCCAGAACGGCTACCGCAACGGGCCGCTCTACGGGGTTAGCGTGGCCGAAGCCACGATGCGCACCTACGAACTCGCCCGTAAATACGGCCTCACCGTGGAGGGGGCTGTTACCTGGGCCTTCGAGTTTGAAGATCAGCCAGTGTTTGCGGGATTCCGCGAACTGGCTACCGACGGCATCGACAAGGCGGTCCTCAACGTGTTCCGTATGTTCGGAATGCTCGGAGGCGGCGGCCCTATCGAGAAAGCACAGTGGCTCAATACCGAGAGCAGCGGCGCGATGCCGCTGGCGGAGGTGGTTGCCAACAGCGTTGCCGGGGTTCCAGATGTGAACGCGGTTGCCACGCGCAACGGCTCGGAAGTGGATGTCCTGATCTGGAACTATCACGACGCCGATGTTGCCGCGGAACCTGTTCAGATCCGCCTCGAAGTGGACGGCCTGCGGGGCAAAACCGCGATCACCTCCGAGTACCGCATGGACGCTTTCCACAGCAACGCGTATCGCGCCTGGCAACAGATGGGGAGCCCCGCGCAGCCCACACCGGAGCAGAAGAGCGAACTGGAAAAAGCGGGAGGGCTGGATCAGACTGTATCCGGCATCGCGCTGCCGGTGCGCAATGGAAAAGCAAGCCTGGATCCAGGCTCGCTTCCCCGGCAGGGCGTGCTGCTGGTGCGTTTGCGCAAACGCTGAAGCATGGACCGTGGTTTTACAGGCGCATCTGGCGCTCGTGGTCCAGTAGCCAGCGTTTCCGCTCGATCCCGCCGCCGTAGCCGGTGAGCGAGCCGTTCGAGCCGATGACTCGATGGCACGGGACGACGACGCCAATTGGATTGGCGCCGTTGGCCAGGCCCACCGCCCGTACCGCGGCGGGACGGCCGAGGCCTGCGGCGAGCTGTCCATAGGAAATGGTCTTTCCGCACGGAATTTCGCGCAGGGCACTCCAGACCTCACGCTGGAATGACGTGCCCGCGGTCGCGACGGGCAGCCTATCGATGGCGTGCAACTCGCCGGCGAAGTAGCGGGCGATGGCCCCGGTGAGCCCATGCGGATCGGACCCCGGCCGCATTTCGATTTGCATTCCCGCGTAGTGACGACGGAGCACGCGCTCGAGATCCTCTTCATGATCCGTCCAGAACGTCGCGCGCAGGTTGCCGTCGTTATCCGCCACGATCAGCAGATCGCCGATCGGGGTAGCGAGTCGATCAACCATGAATTGCAGGATGTTCACTCATGCCCGGAGCCGATTGTAGCTGTTGCGGACCGGTGTCCGCTTTACGGGCCGAAAAGCATGCAAAAGTTAATAGATTACAAATGCTTCTATCGCCGTAATCTTCGTTACATATTTTACGTCACTACAAGCGCAAGTTCGAGAACGGCGGCGATTGCTGGTGGATGTGCGGTCTGTTGTCTCGATCCCTGTGCCTGGGGCTCCGCCTGGTTGTGCTGGTGGCTGGTTGCACGCTTTTCCGGCCTGGGGTCTTCGTGTGCGCCGCTGAAGATCCCGATGCGGGATGCGCTCCCTGCCACCGCGCTATTTATGACAGATACAAGAAGACCCCGATGGCCAATGCCAGCGGCCCCGCGATTGATGGAGTGATCCCGGCCGACTTCCGGCACGCGGCTTCAGGGATCCACTATCGGGTCTACGAGGAAAACGGCAAAGTCTGGATGAGCTACGAGCGGGAAGAGCCTTCCCGGCCTTCAGACGCGAAGCCCGCAGCCGGCCGATCTCGTTCCGTTCAATCGTCTGCGCGGCCAACAGGAACTCCTGTACTTCATCGGATCCGGAAAACGGGGGCGCACCTACCTGTTTGAGCAGGAGGGTTACTGGTTCGAATCTCCCATCAATTGGTATGCCAAAAAGAGATTGTGGGACATGACGCCCAATCATCTCGCCGACCGCGAGATGCCCCTGACCTTGCCGGTCGATCCCGGATGCCTGCACTGCCATGCCACCGGTGCCGCCTCGTCGCTGCCGGACGCACGCAACCATTACGCCGGCACCCCTTTCGCTTTCGGTGGCATCACCTGCGAAGCGTGCCACGGGGACGGATCTGCCCACATAGCTTCTCAAGGCAAGACGCCCGTGCTCCGGCTGGATGCCCTCGAGCCGGTGCGACGCGACTCCGTCTGCCTGAACTGCCATCTCGAGGGTCAGACGGCAGTCGATCGGCTGGGGCGAAAGCCGGAAAACTTCAAGCCCGGAGACAATCTGTTCGACTATGCGCAGTTCTTCGTTTACCGGGGCGTTTCGGGATCGGGAGGGCGCGCCACCAGCCAGTGGGAGGCGCTGCTGAGCAGTGAGTGCAAGAAGAAATCCGGCGATCGCATGACCTGCACAACGTGCCACGATCCGCACGGAGGCCCGTCGGAGGAGGATCGGGCGGCATTTTACCGGCAGCGTTGTTTGAGTTGTCATGGCGGGACCGGGCCGGAGGGACCGACCTTCGCTGCCACACACCACCCGGAGAACCTCGATTGCACCGCCTGCCACATGGCCCGGGCCGCCTCGAGCGACATTGCGCACGAACAGGTGACCGATCACCTGATCAGAAAACACATTACGCCACGGCCGGGCACGACCCCGGCGGCAGGTGAACTGGAAGCCGTAGGCCCAGCCCCTCGGGATCGCGACATCGGTCTCGCCTACGCGCAGATGGCGGAGCGCGGCGACCAGGAGGCCGGCCGGCGAGCCATCCAGCTGCTGACGCGCGGCGAGGAAGAGGCAAAAGGCGCAGCCAAGGATCCGGAGCTCCATTCTCAGTTGGGGTTTCTGGAGCAGGTGAGCGGGCACACCGACAGAGCGGCGGACGAATATGAGCGAGCTCTGGAGGCCAACCCCTTCGATTCGATGGCCCTGGGCGACCTGGCCCTGATCAAGGCGAAGCAGCACCAGTATGCCGAGGCCGAGCGGCTATGGAAGACGGCCTTCGACCATGATCCGGTGCAGACCGGTGCCGGCCTGAACCTGGCCATTGTTGCCTGCGAAACCGGCAACCGCGCCGAAGCTCTCCGCACCCTGGAGCGCCTGCATGGTCTTTGCCCCGGACAATGGACAGGCCCGCAACCTGGCTACGGAGATTCGCGCCGGGAAGGTGGCGTGTTCTTCCCGCTAGGAGTTTTCTGATGCCGAAGCGACGTCCTTCCGGTCCGTTTCGTGACAAAGATGGGTACCAAAAGAGGCTCGGCCGGCGAAGGGCTGGGAGTCTCGGGATCAGGCCCGCCGATCGGGGAGGCGGGAACGAATTCCAGGGCGTTCTGACGGCTAAATCGCTTTATATAACTGTATTTGTATCCATGCGTTTAGCCGGACCGGCTGGAATGCGAACGGGGACAATTTCCAGTAACCGTTTCCCCGTTTCTGGAGGCGATTTTCTTCGCCTTATGATCGCTCCAAGACGGGGATTTGATCGTTGACATACATAGGGCGGTTTCAGTATCGTTTCGAGTTGCCCTGGGGACAACCTTTTTTTCTTCTGTAAATCAGTTTCAGGTGGGTTGTTTCCTGGATTTTCGCGAACCCCGCTATTGCGGCGGGGGTAGCCTTCATGCCGGACAGTTCAGTGTGGCTGCCGGCGTTCACAACATAAGTTGACACAAAAAAAAACGAAAGCCCTTTTCAGGAGACCGCATGAACAGAATTTGTCGTACAGCCTTCGCGCTGGCGTTATTCGCCTGCGCGAATTTGTTGCTTGTTTCGCCGGCCCGCGCCCAATCGGTCTACGGATCGATCTTCGGCACGGTGACCGATAAGAGCGGGGCGGCCATCCCGGACGCCACGGTCACAGTAACCGACGAATCCAAGGGCACCGTTGTTACCACCACCTCCAATGAGTCCGGCGATTACAGCGTTCCTCACCTCATTCCCGACGTTTACGACCTCAAGGTCACGCTGAAGGGATTCAAGATCCTTCGAGACCAAGGGAATCCAGGTGTCAGGCCGACACCGCGCCGCGCATCGATCCCATGATGGATGTGGGCGGCGCAAACCGAGACGGTCGAAGTCAACGCGGACCAGCAGCCGGAGCTGAAGACCGACCGCGCCGACGTGGCGACGGTGTTCGACCAGCAGCAGATCTCCAGCTCTTCCGGTGGGCGACCAGAACTTCACCAACCTGCAACTGCTTTTGCCCGGCGCCCAGAAGCTGGGATGGTCCCATGCCGCCGACGAGAACCCGCAGGGCTCGCAGCAGATCCAGGTGGACGGCCAGGCTTTCGGCGGAACCGCCTTTGAGCTCGACGGCACCGACAACCAGGATCCGATCCTGGGCATTATCGTCATCAATCCGGCCATGGACGCGGTGACGGAAACCAAGATCACCACGCAGAACTTCGATGCCGAGTTGGGCAAGGCCGTATCCGCGGTGGTGACGGCGCAGACCCGGTCGGGCAGCAACAGCTTCCACGGCAGCGCGTACGACTTCCGGACCGGCAATGCGAACCAGGCCCGCGATCCTTACACGCAACAAGGCAGGGCATTCGATTCCTCCGGGCCTGAAGAACCGCTTCGGCGGATCGATCGGCGGACGCGTGATCAGGGACAGGTTCTTCATGTTCGGCAACTACGAAGGACAGCGTCAGAAGGTCGGCACATCGTCCAGCGACACGGTGCCGACGGCTAACCTGATCAATACCTGCCTGAGCGGGAACGGCTGCGACTTCAGCGAGTATGCCTGCGGCCTATGCCAGCCAGCTGGGCGGCAAGCCGCTGCTGACCAACAACACCGGCGACCAGTCGGCGGCTACCAACGCGGCGTTTCGCGAACAACATCATTCCCAACTCGCTGCTGTCGGCCCCGGCCTTGACGCTGTTGAAGCTCCTGCAGCCGTATACGCCCAACACGGGCGGGCGCCGGTGTCGATGACCGAACAACTTCTCCGAGGGCGGCACCGGCCTGTTCAACAGCGACCAGTGGACCATCCGCGGCGACTACACCATCAACGAAAAGATGCATGCGTTCGGGCGCTTCTCCCGCTTCACCGACACTCTTTCCGGCAAGGTGATGTTCGGCGACGCGGGTGGTCCCGGATTCGGCATCGGCGGCTACGGCGGCAACTCCAACGGCGCCAACGAGAGCCTGGCCTCGGGCATGGATATCGCCGTCAACGCCCATCTGCTCACCGACTGGCGCTTCGGCTACTACAAGTACAACGTCGTCGATTCGAAGTACAGCACGGCGGAACTCGCCAACGCGTGGGGCATCAACGGGATCAACACCGGGAACTCCGTTCACCGGCCGGTGCGCCCGGCTTCGACGTCAGCTATCCGTTTACCGGCAACCCAGTCGACTTTCGGCGCCGGCCTGAACATCAACCGCTGCAACTGCCCGTTGACCCAGAACGAAGACCAGTACCAGGTTGTGAACAACTGGACCATCATCAAGGGCAACCACTCCATCAAGATTGGCGCCGACCTGCGCTGGGCCCACAACCTGCGCGTGCCTTCCGACACGGACCGTGCCGGACTGTTCAACTTCGCGAAATGGTCCGACCTCGGCCAACGGCACCAATGGCCTGGGCCTGGCAACGCTTCGTCCTGGGCGAATCGACCAGCTTCGGGCGTTATGTTTCGACGTCGACCAATGCCAAGGAGTACCAGCCGCGGTACTTCTTCTACGGACAGGACACGTGGCGCGTGACCCACGCTCTGACTCTGAATCTGGGTCTGCGCTATGAGCTCTATCTTCCCGGAATCGGTCAATGCGGCGGGCAACGGTTCGCTCATGAACCTGAATGACGGCTACATGCACGTGGCCGGCATCGGCGGCATCGGCAACAACATGGGATGGGGCATCAGCTATGGCAAGATGTTCGATCCGCGTATTGGCCTTGCCTACCAGTTGAACGACAAGACGGTCCTTCGCGCCGGCTATGGACGCAGCTTTGACACCGGCGTCTTTGGCTCGATCTTTGGTCACGTCGTGACCCAGAACCTGCCGGTTCTGGCCAACCAGAGCCTCAATTCCAGCGGAACCACGGGCGCGTTGCCGTTCACTCTCGCGCAAGGACCGCCGGCGTTCGTGTTCCCGACCGTTCCCAACAACGGGCTCCTGCCGGCGCAGGCCTACCAGGTCAGCCCCAAGGCTCGTCCCGACCCGCTCCACTTCCCGACCATCGACGCGTGGAACCTTTCGTTGCAGCGCGCCATCACTCCCACCCTCAACCTGACCATGGCCTACGTGGGCAACAAGGGCACCCACACCCTGGGTGACACCGACCAGAACAACACCGATCCCAACGAGTCGGCGCTGTTCCTGCCCGGCCAGTACAGCCGCAACGGACAGACCCTGCACTGGGATCCATCAGCCCCTGGAATCTCGGCCACTTCGGACGGCATCGCCGCCGATGGCGGCGTTTCCAACGCACGTCTGCTCAAGCGCTACTACGCCCACGGGCTGCCGGCCTGCAGGATCCGAATTACATCTCGCTCGCAGCTCTGCAGGCGCAGGACGGCGATCCCAACCTGCAGCCGGCCAGTGCGGCTGGACCAGCAACATCAGCTACTATGGCGACGATCAGAACACCGAGTTCGACGCGGCTCAGGTAACACTGGCCAAGACCATGTCCAAGGGTCTTGCGATCACGACCAACTACCAGTGGGCCAGCGCCTTCGCCGACGCCAACGGCTACTGGACCTGGAGATCACAACGTCACCCACTACCGCGACAGCAACGTGCGCACCCAGCAACTGGTGGTGTACGGCAGCTACGAGTTGCCTTTCGGCAAAGGTAAGCAGTTTGGTGCGGGTGTTAGCCGCGCGGTCGATTACCTGATCGGCGGATACCAACTGAGTGGCGTGTTGAACTGGTCGGGCGGCTTGCCGTTCGGCGTCAGCTTCAGTAACTTCGGGAACAATCAGGACTGCAACCATAACACCGGTGGATCGGCGGCGCCGTGCCGTCCCAACGCCAACGGCCGTTTGAAAACCCACCTGACCGGGTTCGATCCGATTTCCCATACCCGGACTTACTGGCAACAGCAACCGACTTCCGGTGGCGTGTTCTCCTTCCCGGGTCTCGATGTGATCGGCAACGCGGGCAACAACAACTACTTCGGACCCTCGTTCTTCAACACCGATCTGTCGATCACCAAGTCGTTCACGATCTGGGAGCAGGTTGCCACGATCTTCCGCTTCGACGCTTTCAACGCGTTTAACCACATCAACGCCGGCAACCCGAATACCACCAACATCTTCACGAATGGCCCGATCAGCAGCAGCACCGCCGGTCAGGGCTCAGGACCGCGGTATCTCACCTTCTCTCTCCGCGTTCAGTTCTAGACCGCGAAGGAGTCGCAACTACACGAGGGGAGCTTCGGCTCCCCTCTTTCTTTGAACCCACGATCGCCGCCACTCGGGCCGGCTGCCGATTCGGACTGGTCGACGTGATCCAACTACACTTGTAGACAGGCCATCCTGAATGCCGCATTTTTTCATTGCCGCCCTGGTTCTGCTTTGTCTTGAATCGTTCGTCTCCGCACAGACGCCTCCGGCTGCATCTCCCGCCGGCGACGCGACTCCGGCTCCCACCTTCGAGGCCGCGCAGGAACTGGCCGGCAAGGGACGTCTCGACAAGGCCATGGCGATGCTCGACGAGCTTGCCGCCCACACCCCGGAGCCGGCGGGCGTCGAACGGCTGCGCGGGATCATCTTCTATCAACGGGAGCAGCTTTCCCAGGCCATTGAGGCCTTCACCAAGGCCGAAGCCCAGGACCCCTCCGACCGTGAATCGATCGAAATGCACGGGGTGAGCCTGTTCCGTACCGGCCATCCGGCCGAAGCGATCCCGTTTCTCGAGAGAGCGCACGCCGCGGTGGAGCGCGCCAACATCGATCCGCAATACGTGCTCGGACTTTGTTATGCCGACGTCGCCCGCTACGACGATGCGCGCCACGCGTTTGCCACCCAGTACGGTTTTGCGCCCGACTCGGCCGAGGCTTATCTGCTCGCCGGGCGCCTTTTCCTGCGCCGGGAGATGCGCGACCAGGCGGCCGTACAGGCAAGAAAAGCCCTGGAGCTGAATCCCTCCATTCCGCTGGCCCACGAGTTGCTCGGCGAGGCCGCGCTGGCGAGAGGCGATCTTCCCGCCGCCATCCGTGAACTGGAGGCGGAACGCAAAATCAATCCCCTGCAGGGCGAAACCTACGATCGCCTGGGAGACGCGTACTTGCGGAGCGGCCAGTATCCTGAGGCCCAGCAGGCGCTAAACCGGGCCGTGCTGCTGGAGCCGAGTTCGACCGGGCCGTACATACTCCTCGGCCAGACATTTCTGAAGATGAAGCAGCCGATCCAGGCACTGCATTATCTTGACCGGGCCGCCAAAATGGATCCGTCGAATTACATCACTCACAATCTGCTGGGCCAGGCTTACAAGGCCATCGGGCAGCTCGCCGAAGCCAATCGCCAATTCCAGATGGTCGTCGACCTGCAGCATCAAAGCGAACCGAAGCCCGCGGGGAAGTAGGCGATGGGCTCACGAGTGGTGCGAGGATTGGCGTGGCTGGGCCTGGGGTTGTTCCTCGGTGCGTCATGCCTGCCCGCCCAGTCAGCGCAGGCCACGAATCAGGAGTCCCTGAAGCAGGCCGACGCCGCGTTCCGTGCCGGGTACGCGGCGCAACAAGCGGGCCAGCTCGATGTCGCGCGGGAGCGATTTGCCGAGGCGGTCAAACTCGCGCCGCGCATAGCCGAGGCGCATGAGGCGCTGGGTGCGGTGCTGCTCGAGATGAGCAAACCGGCCGACGCAGTTCCCCAATTGGAAGCCGCGGCACGCCTGAAACCCAACGACCAGGGCATCGAAACGAATCTTGCATTCGCGTATGCGCAATCGGGCGAAGCTGCGAAATCGATGCCTCATTTCGAAGCCGCGCTTCGGCTCGCCCAAGCCGCCAATCAGCCCCCCCTGGACGCCGTGTTTTATGACACGTATGCCCGCGCCCTCGCCGCCCTGGGCAAGCTCAACGAGGCGCTCGCGCAGTTTGAGGCGGAAAAGAAGATCGCCGGCTCGCGCGCCGACCTTGAAGACTCAATCGGGACCATCTACGCCCAGATGGGCAAATGGGACGAAGCGAAACATGCTTTCGAGCAGGCGGTCGCGACCAATGGATCATACGCACCAGCCCGCATTCATCTGGGCGTTCTCGACCGGCGGCAGAACGACCTTTCCGGGTCACTCGATGCGCTCGAACCCGCCACGCAGCTCGATCCGCCCAGCGCCGAGGCATTTCTCGAGTATGGCCGGACGCTCGCGGTCGCGGGCCGCGACGAGGCCGCGGAGCCGGCACTCGAGCAAGCCTTGAAACTGAATCCCGCGTTGCCCGGCGCGGCCGAGGATCTGGCAATGTCCCTGCAGCGCCTGGGCCGCCAGCAGGAAGCCATTCCCTGGTTTGAGAAAGCGCTGACCGCCGAGCCGCGCAATACGACTGCGCTCACCAACCTCGCACTCGCGCTCACCCTTACAGGCAAGGCCAAAGAAGCGCTTGACTACCTGGCGCGCGCCCAGGTGCTGAGCCCGCGCGATCCTGCCATCTTCAAGAACCGCGGCGTGGCGCACCTGCAACTGTCGGCCTTCGATGAGGCGATCGAAGACTTCAAGGCCGCGCTCGCCCTCGATCCCAATGATCCTCAGCTTCACTATGACCTGGGGCTGGCCTACAAGTTCAAAGACCGTCTGGACGAATCAATTGCCGAACTCGAGCGAGCCGGACAGATGGACCCGAACCTCGAAGATCCCCCCTACACGCTGGGCATCACTTACATGCAGATGGGCAAGCTGGATGAGGCGGTGGCTCAGTTGCGCAAAGCCGTCGCGCTGCGCGCCGATAATGGCAACGCCTGGGCCATCCTGGGCAGCACGCTCAAGCAGGCCGGCAAGCTGGACGAAGCGGCCGAAGCGCTGGAGAAGGCAATCCCGCTGCAGCCCGGGCAGCCCGGCCCGCTGGTCACGCTCGCGGGAGTACTGTCCGAACAGGCCGCCAATCTTTCCACCCAGGCCGATGCCGCCGACGCAGCCGACGACCAGCAGAAGGCGGAACAATTGCGAGCGCAGATGAAGGACCTGCGCGGGCGGGCCGCCGACTATCGCCGCCAGGGCGCCGAGCTGAGCCGCGCCGCTGTCAATCGCCAGCGCGCCAGCTTCGCTCTCAATGCCGGTAACCAATTGCTCTTGCGCGGCCAGATCGCCGACGCGGTATCGCGCTACCAGGAATCGATTGCGGCCGATCCTGCATTTGCCGAGCCGCACATCCAGCTTGCGATTGCCTTCGACCGCCAGGGCCGCGCGCAGGATGCCGCGGCGGAACGCGCCAAGGCCGCCGAACTTGCTTCCCCAAAATGATTCGATCGATAGGAAAGGAACCATGTCCGAATTGAAACTGCTGTATGCTCGCATGCGTTTTCGCTGCCCCCGAACGGGCTTTCGCATCTGCTCCGGCGTGCTTACGCTCGCCTTGCTCGCGTCGATCGCGCCCCGCCTCCGCGCGCAGGATCGATGGACGGAGCAGCAGGCCAATGCCTGGTATGCACGCCAGCCCTGGCCTGTCGGCGCCAACTTCCTGCCGTCGACCGCTATCAACGAACTCGAAATGTGGCAGGCGGATACCTTCGACACCGCCACCATCGATCGCGAGCTGGGCTGGGCGGAAGGCATCGGCATGAACACCATGCGGGTGTTTCTGCATAACCTGGCGTGGGAACAGGATCCGAAGGCTTTCGAAAAGCGTGTGGATACATTCCTCGCGATTTCTGCGCGGCATCACATTCGGCCGGTACTGGTACTCTTCGATTCGTGCTGGGAGCCGTTTCCGAAGCTCGGTCCTCAGCATCCGCCCATTCCAGGAGTGCACAATTCGGGCTGGGTGCAGGCGCCCGGTGCAGCCATCCTTGCCGATCCGGCCCAGCATCCGCGGCTGGAAAAATACGTCAAGGGAATCGTCGCCGCATTTGCGCACGATCCGCGCATCCTGGCCTGGGACATGTGGAACGAGCCCGACAACGGCAACGACAGTTCCTATGCCAAGGGCGAACCGAAAAACAAGAATGAAATCATCCTCTCCCTTCTGCCGCAAGTCTTCGCATGGGCTCGCTCGGCGCAGCCAGAGCAGCCGCTTACCAGCGGATTGTGGCACGGCGACTGGAGTTCGCTCCAGGCGATGCCTCCGCTGGCAAGGGTGCAGATCGAACAGTCCGACGTGGTGAGCTTTCACAACTACGGCTGGCCAGAGGAGTTTGAGAAGGTGGTCGTGCAGCTGGAAGCGTTTCATCGTCCCCTGATCTGCACCGAGTACATGGCGCGTGGCGCGGGCAGCACCTTCGACACCATTCTTCCCATCGCGAAACAGCATCGCGTAGGCGCCATCAACTGGGGCCTGGTCGCGGGCAAGAGCCAGACTTATCTTCCCTGGGACTCATGGCAGCGGCCGTATGTAAACGAGAAGCCCACGGTCTGGTTTCACGATGTTTTCTATGCCGACGGCAAGCCGTACCGCCAGCGAGAAGTTGATATCATCCGAAAGCTCACCATCGGCAATTAGAGAATCTGACCGAAAGAATATTCATGCGCCCGCGATGTTCACGTCTCTTGATTTCGCTGCTGGTATGTTGCGTGTGTTCTCGCGCCACGCGCGCTGCGCTCAACAGGCGAGCGGGCCGCCAGCCGCGACTCCCACGTTTCAGATCAATGTAAACCGCGTCCTGGTGCCGGTAGTAGTCCGAGACAAGCAGGGCCGCGCCCTTGCCGGTCTGAAGAAAGAAGACTTTGAGCGCGCTCGATGCGCGCGGCTTGTATACCGCGGAGCTGGACGCCAGTAGCCGCGGGAGGGCCTCGCATCGGACTACAATCGAACTTCAATGAGCCTCGCCGAAGGATCAATGGAGTCTCTGGCCGACGGAACGGGTGGCACCTTCTTTCACAACAGCAATGACCTGGGCATCGGGTTCAAGAGTCTGACGGAAATGCCGGAAGTGGTCTACGTGCTGAGCTTTCGCTGGATGGCGTCAAGCAGGATGGAACCTATTATCATCTGAAGGTGAAAGTGAACCGCGATGGCGTGGATGTGCGCGCGCGTCGCGGCTACTTCATGCCCAGGCCAGAGAAGGGCAAGAAATAGTACATGTGAGCTGCACGATCGGCGTTATGTAGCCGTTCTCAACGCAAGAATGGCTACCGTTATACCCACGATATTGCCGTTGCTCTAATTTTTCTGCCGCGCGCTGGGCGTCAACTTGCGCAAAACGAATTCCTGGATGATGGAGTTAACCGTGCGGACGGCAGTGGTGATGAAAAATCCCTCGAACACCAGTCCCACGCCTCGGTTGGTTTCGGGATAGTAGAGGTTCGAAATTGCGCCCGAGATCAGATCGCCTCCCAGGCTGGAGTAGTTTGGTTGCGTCTTCCCGTTGTCTCCCTTGCAGATGTATGGATAGGAGATGGCGTGCAGCATGCGAGACTTCTTTGTTCCTGTGCCCTGGTAGAAGTAGCGCGGGTCCTGATGCAGTAGTGACGGCAGAATGGCGCCGCCAAAGAAAATGTCGGTCGCTGTATCCGCAATGCCCGCTCCCACTCGCTGAGCGTAGCCATCCCAACCCTGCTGATAATCCGGAACGTCGCCCGCCTGGTAGACAGCGGCCATGAAGGCAATCCCGAAAAAGGTCACCGGGTCGGTGGTGGCTTTGAATGCCAGCCTGTACTTAAGCTTGGTTGTAAGCGGCACCGGGTGGGGATCGTAGGTCACATAGAAATTGGGGAAGAAGCCGAGGACTCGCTGCTTCTCCGCAACGATAACCTGCTCGGTAGCGATCTGCTCCTGGGTTGCGTACACGGTCACCGAAACCTCCGAGCCGGGGAGCTTCAGTTTAATGTCGCTCAGAAGAAAGTATTGGCCCGGACTGAGAACAATGGGCGGCGACTCCCAGCTTTGCATGTCCTTCGCTGATATCGTGACGTGATATTGGATTCCCGGCTTGAGATTATCGAATTCAAATGCGCCGCTGTCGCTGGCAACGGCACTCCGCCGGCCTGCGGGGTCGGCGCTTTCAAGCGTGACCGTCGCGCCGGCGATCGTATCACCATTCGCATCGGTGACAGTGCCGCTGATCCATGCAGGAGGAGGATCGAGCACGGAAGCAGGCTGCTGCGCGCTAACCTGCGGGCCTGCCTCGGCGGCCAGGGCTTCCCCACTTTGTCCACCAATCGACTCATCGTCGAAAGCCTCAACAACCTGGAGTTGAGGAGACTCAGGCTGTGCCTTGGGCGCATCCGGGAGGTCTTGAAGCACGACCACAGTTGGCCCGCGCCGCGCATCCTGCGCAGACAAGCGCGGCATTGGAACTAACAAGACGGCGCATACGAGAAGCACGAAGGAAATAAACCGAGAAGAAAGTACATCCATTCACTACTCACCTGGAAAGGGTCTTCCTGAAAATCCCATTCTAGCGATCAACCGCGGTAACCTTGAGTGATTCGCCTCACTCGCTCCGTTCGGACCGTCTCTGTTTGTAGGTACTATTTGGGCGCTCAGGCAACCAGATTCGATGATCTCCGCAGCTCCGGCCTGTACATCGGCCGACGAGCCTTTCTTGATTATTCAGAGTGTTCGAGGAACAGGACACTGCCAAAATTGATAGTGGCACTGTAAACTGAAATCATGCAGTGTCCTAGCCCACTTGGCTTCACTTTATGCACCCTAGCAGCGCGGAAAACGTCTAAAGATAGAACCGCCGCTTTTCCGGGAGAGCTATCGGCAGCGGAAAAATCGGCCAAAAAAACGGTCCCGATGCCCGTTTGCCTGTGACTTAACTTCCTCAGTTCACGGCAGATATGCTCAAAACTCTCTGATGGTGATGATGCGCCCTAGAAATTTTGTTTTCGCAACCGTAGTTACAAGCGCGATTTTTGTACTCACAACGCCCCTGCGGTCGCTGACGCAAGAGCTTGCGGACCCGTCAGCAGCAATCGCAAGTCCTGCGGTGACACCCACGCTGCCGGATGCTCCAGACCAGCCGGGCCATGGCAATTCGGGAAATCCCGGTGATGTCAGCGGCACGGTGACGGATACCTACGGGGACATCGTACCGGGCGCGACGGTGCTGCTTGAGGGAACGAATAATCCCGCCCGCCAGAGCCAGGCTGCTAACGATAATGGATTCTTCGAATTCAAGAACGTGGCGTCTAATATCTCTTACCGGATCACCGTGAGTGCGAATGGATTTGACCCGTGGGTCTCTTCGCCGCTGGTGATTGCCTCGGGACAATACTTCGATGTCACCGGAATTCAGCTGAAACTACAGAACGCTGTTGCTTCAGTGACCGTGGTGGCTTCGCCCGAACAAATTGCCACCGAACAGGTGGCCATCGCAGAGCAACAGCGCATTCTTGGTATCATTCCGAATTTCTACGTGGTCTATGACTCGAAGAATGCCGTGCCGCTTACGACCAAACTGAAATTCCAAATGGCCTACAAGGTTTCGGTTGACCCGGTTAGTATCCTGGGAGCCGGCGTGCTTGCCGCGGTCAACCAGGCGGGCGACACCCCGGACTATCAGCAGGGCTGGAAGGGCTATGGACAAAGATTTGGCGCCGCTTACGCCGATGGTGTGACCGACATCATGTTCGGCGGCGCCATTTTGCCTTCGCTGCTGCACCAGGATCCACGCTATTTCTATCAGGGCACCGGGACGGTGAAGTCGCGCACGCTGCATGCCCTCGCCAATCCATTCATATGCAAAGGCGATAATGGCCGGAACCAGGTGAACATTTCCAGCATGGGAGGCGATCTCATCTCCAGTGCCATTTCCAATACGTACTATCCGGAGTCGAATCGTGGCGCATCGCTGGTGTTCACCGGGTTTCTGATCAGCACCGGGGAGCGTGAAGTGAGCAGCCTTGTGCAGGAGTTTCTGCTGAAGAAACTGACGCCAAGCGCCCGGCATTGACATTCGGCTCATTCCGCCACAGACATTCATCGGCAGGTCTACTTAATTTTATTTTTTGCTCGGGGCGTCCCCGGCTCTCTTAACGCCGGTGCTTGAATTGCCTGTGGACGATACAACTGGAACATGGATCTTCAAACTCCGCGCCCTCATTCATGTACAACGTATTTGTAATATCAGAGGAGTGAGGTCGAAGTGGGCGAAGCCACGCGGGTCACCAAAAGCCGCTTTGAGATTGTGCAGGATGGGCAGACCAGTTATCTCGAATTCGAAACGGATGGCCATGGCTGGATGACGATCTGGCATACAGAGGTTGCCAGCGGGCTGCGAGGCAAGGGAATCGGACTGGAGCTTGTCACGAACGCCTTTCAATATGCACGTGAGAATTCCTTGCGAGTCGACGTGATCTGTCCGGTGGCAAAGAACTTCGTGGAGAAGCATCCTGAGTTCAGAGACCTCGTCAGGAAAAGATAAAAGCTGACCGGCCTGAGTCGACCACCTCGAACAACGGACGATTGTGCTCCGGCGCATTCATTCCGATGACGACGTACATCTATGCACGGAAGGCCGTCGCCTGGATGAAGGCAGTCATCAAATTGGTGAGTACAATTCTCCGCGAGGATACACAATGCAGGTTCCGGATCACGTGCAAGAACACATAGGTACGATCGCCAAGCATGAACAGGAGTTTCTGGCGCGAAGATCTCCGGCGGAAAGACTCGGGGATTTAACCGCCGCCATCGTCGGCAATCTCGGATTCGTGGCCGCTCATATCGTCCTCTTCCTGTTCTGGATTCTCGCCAATACATTGCATATGCCGCCCATCCCGCATTTCGATCCCGTGCCCTTTTCTCTGCTCGGAACCATCGTTGCCATGGAAGCTATCCTCCTGGCGAGCCTCATCCTCATGAGGCAGGCGCGACTGGCCCGACGCGCCGATGAACGGGAACATCTAATGCTCCAAATCCTTCTCCTCACCGAAAAGGAGGTCACGGCCGTCATAAGCATGAACCAGCAAATTGCGGCTAAGGTGGGATTGCGGGATATGGAAAACAGCAGGGAGATTGAACAACTCGGCAGGAATACATCGATCGATGAAGTCGCTCAGGACATTCAGCGAAGTTTGTCGGAAGATCTGTAGCTTGACCACGACTCAGAACAGCCAGGCGGGAGACGGAGGGCTCAGCAACACGAAGCCCGCGCTAAAGTGGAAAGCCGCCGAGCACGAGCAACCCGGGCTCGCGCCGATGGCAGCGAACCCAGGTTGGCCTTGCATTCTCGCAAAGAGAAGAAAACGTCACTCGAACTCAGCCTGAAACAGCCGGTCCCTTACCAGGCGGAAATTGTCAGGTGGTCCAGGTAGGTGGTGACCGTGCCGCTCGAGCCGAGACCATCTACCTGGAATTGGGTTTGGATCACTGGACCCCACCCGAGATCTGCAGCCCCGAATGCCTGAACGTTCAGCTTGTTCTCCACTCCATCGAGCCATACCGAATAATAGGTGATGGTGCCCGAACTGCTGCGGTAAAGGCTGGCCTGAACATGATGCCATTTGTTCTGAGACCAACTCCGCGGGTTGCAACTGGTTCCGCTTTTGCCCACCCATGCTGGACTTGGGCTTGAGGCGGAGCCTTGGTTAACCGTGTAAGCCCACAAGCCTGAATATCCGTCGCACTGCACACCCATCAGCACGGTCTGTCCGTTGGGCATGACCTGATTCACATCGAATTCGAGATTGCCGATTTTGCTGGACGAACTGGTGAGATACACCCAGGTGTCATAGAAGATGTTCTTGGCATTGACATTGTCTGAGAACGCTATGGAATACCGCTCGTCTCCGCTATTCGAAAACGAAGTAACAAAGGCTCGTGCGCTCCCATACATCGACGGTGAACTGACCATTGACATCGACCCGCTGGAGGAGCCTGGCCCGCCGGTATCGTGCGCTTTGGCCCAGCCGCTCAAGGCCTCTATGGAGCTGACCACCTCAGCGCTCGAAGGAATGACTGATTCGGGGCTTGCCGAGCCCGCCTTGACGGTGATCACGACCGACGAGACGCATGCGGCTCCGTTCGGGCCCCACGCTTTCACGTGCAGGGTGTGCGTCCCTGTCGAAGACGAAACGGCCTTGTTGATCGATTGACCGCTGAAGACGGCGGTGTTACTGCTGCTATCGAACGAATATCCCATGGTGACGACACTCTGCGAGGAGCAAGTTGCAGCACTCGCCGACAGCGTAAACGGGGACGGGACATCGGTGTTGTTCACAGGGCTGTTCACGGTCACCCCGGCCAGTGCGGGGACGGTGAGAGCAAGGACGAAAGAGGATGCGAGAGTCAAAGAACGGAGTATGTTCATCAGGGTCCCTTTGGATTCAAGGCGCGGCTGAAGGCAAGTTCCGGCGCGCCGGATCTGATTCCTCCTTCGTCTGGCGGAAGGAGGCCGAATACGTTTTCCTGAATGGGCAGGGCTGGTCTGAGGGCACAACTACCGCGCTCAGCAAACCTCTATTCGCGTGTGTCGGGATTCACGTGGACTTGCCAGTGAAGCACCGGTCTAATTCTGGTCAATCTGCACCGTTCGAATGAGTCGATGCAGTGTTACTTCTCAGCTTCCGCTGCATTGGCTCACTCAACAATCAGATTGACCGAAGGCAACTATTTAAGAAATGTTCTAAGGCATCCTTACACATGACCGCCCGGCACGACAATGACATTTCGCAAATAATTCTTAAAATATTTCTTATCCGGACATCCTCGCAGGAATTACACGCATCTAGCAAAAAATCCACTCACATCGAGTAAAAATTAACCGTTGCGTTCCCCGCTGTCCCGCGAGCGGCCGCGACGGCCCGCCCGTGGGACACAGCGTTCACCAGCGATAGATAGTGAGATTGTCCAGATAAAGTGTCGCCGATCCGCTTGCGCCGGCACCATCGACCTGGAAATTAGTAATCAGGGTTCCTGCGGCCCAACCGAGCGTGAAGTCCGAATTCACCGTCTGGTTGATGGGGGATTCGACGCCGTCAAGCCAGGCTGAATGGTAGGTAACGTTGCCAACACTGTCGCGCGAGTAACTGATCTGGACGTGATGCCAGACGTTAGTTGCCCAGTTGGCCGGATTGCAGGGCGCGGTTGAACGGAGCCATTTCACAACAGGCGCGGTCGGCGTGCCCGCGTTCGAACTGTATTCCCAGACGTTGGCATTTCCGGAACACTGGAAAGCATAGATCACCGTGTCTCCGTTGGGGATCACCTGGTTATTATCCATTTCCAGATTGGCGATTTTGGTTCCCTCATCGATCCAGACCTGGGCGTCATAGACGAAATTATTGGGGGCCGAATCGTTTCCGTAAGTCAACGAGTAGAGTTCTCCGCCCGAACCGGTGAAGGTGGTATAAAATTGTTCCGCCTCGCCACTCAAAGACGGATCGCTGACCACGGCCATCGCGCCGGTCGACGTACCGGGCGTGCCGGGATCGTGTTTGATCCGCCAGTTGGGAAGCAGCTGAACCTGGGTTTCGCTGATTGCGTTGGGAGGAATCGTTGGACCTTTGGGTGTGGTAATGACGTAGTCCGCCCTGGCCAATCCGCTGTTGGTATAACCTGACGCGACCGCGACAGCTTCGATGGTCATGGAGCTACTGACGGAAATAGGGCCGCTATAGCAAAGCGAGGAGGTCGACGGTCCGGAACCATCGGTCGTGTAATAGATCTTCGCCCCTGCGGTTGCATCGGAGAGTGTGATCACTTGCTTGGTGGTGTATGTGCCGGCAGCCACCGAAAACCTGGGTGTGGCCGCGGTCGCTGGTGGAACCACTCGGATGTTGAAAACCACTTGGTCGGTGACGCTCTGCCCTGAGCATTTCACGCTGAGAACGTGCGTTCCCGGATTGGCGGTTATCGATGCGCTGAAAGACGTGGGTTCACTCGTTGTATGGCCTCCGTCGATGGAGTAACCCATCGAGGCCGCAGGTGTTGAAGCGCAGGTCCGAGTGCTTGCGGCCAGACTGAAGGGCGAGGTCAGCTGGGCGCCATTCGCAGGGTTCATGACGGTTATGTCCGACGTGGCGGCCGATGAAACCACCGTGATATTCAGTAGCACTTGGTCATTTGTTTTAGCGCCCCAGCATTTCACATGCAGTACGTGTGCTCCTACAGCGGCGGTCACCGTTGCGCTGAAAGAAGTGGGCTCGATGACTGCTGAACCGCTATCGATCGAGTAGCCCATGGAGGTGGCGGCAACTGATCCGCAGGTGCTGGTGCTTGCGATCAAAGTAAAGGGCGACGTTAACTTCGCTCCGCTTGCTGGTGAGGAAACGGTAATGGCCGATGCCGGAAAGCTAATTCCTACGAGGGCCAACGTGGCAAAGAGAAGTGTCTTCATAAATATGCCTCGAGTCATGGGTGAGCACGCATCGGTCACGAGAGATTGCGTTTTTCACCGGATTTCGATGTAGACAGCAGGGAGACTGGAACCTTCATGGATTCAAGTACGGCCGATACAAAAGACCACACCGTCGCTTGCTCCTCTCCGGCGTCGATTTGCAGCACCGGACAGACTTTGCAAAGAGGGCATCGACGAACCTTGAAGACGCTGACTTGCTGCGTCCGATGAACAGCAGACTCGAGGGATAGGGTGTGAGTGAAACCGTTTCGAGCTGAAATAATTGACAACGATACATAAGGCGCAGCTTTCATTCGCGGATGGAAGCACTTCCCATCGGCCCACGGTTCTACGAGTCCGCATCCGGCTTTCGCTCGGAGCGAAATACCAAGGTTGCGTACTCGCCGTGGCCAGGAGTTCCGCACA
Organism: Terriglobales bacterium; assembly: GCA_963788475.1. GTDB lineage: Bacteria > Acidobacteriota > Terriglobia > Terriglobales > Acidobacteriaceae > Telmatobacter. Next base: position 290,187 of record CAWBGO010000015.1, on the reverse strand, counting down.
GATCTTCGGGTTACATAAAGACCGGGTGTTCTGAACGGGGTGATCTAGTGATTAATTTGATTCCCAGTATAAAGCCAGTTTTCAAACTTTATGTGACGTCAAGCACGGTCATTGAGTTACTTCGGTACTCCGCCTCTGCGGACCAGATCTATGTCTTTGGTGTTGAAAACCCAACGCGGGTGTGCATAAAAACACGATGGGACACGACGCCGGGTGACGTGGACGTAACCTCTGGAGAGGTGCGGTAGGAGGGGCCATCAGGAACATCAAAGGAGACAAATGGTCCCGATATTTAGTTCGAAGCACACAACAGAAAACCCTGCCGAACCCGTTTGTCGAAGAATCTCGTTCAAGCGGGGTCGGCAGGGTAGTTTCAGTATCGCTAAGTCGGGTCCGGCTTTTCTTACTGTACCGTAACGGCGACGGGGGTCGTCGCGGTCATCGAACCGCTGGAACCTGTGACAGTGACGGTGTAGGCACCGGCGGTTGTCCCAGTTTGAGTTGGTGTAGTTTTTGAGCTACCTCCGCACCCGCTGGCAGCCATCGCAATAAATGCGAACAACACCAGTCCGAGCAATGTCTGCCATTTCCGCCGCCGGCGAAGGGGCAGACAGAAGAACAACAGCGCCACGACTGTTCCGCCACCGCCCAGCCTCAGCATGCGCTCGAAGGGGTTGTGGAGCGCCGCTGTGCTCGCGGTCGTTGTGATGGTGAGCACGGAGGTGACCGGCTGCGCCCCGGAGATGGCCGCAGGTTGAGCGACAGAGCATGCCGGCAGATGGATTGCTCCGGCGGGGCTGGTGGTGACGGCGCAAGTCAGGGCGACACTGCCGATGAACCCGCCGCCCGGGGTCACGGTGATCGTCGAGGTTCCGCTTGCTCCAGGAGATGCGATGCTGACCGGTGTGTTAGTCAACGTGAAACCGCTGATTGTGATTGCTACGCTCGTGGTCTGGGTCAAGGTTCCGGAATTGCCAGTCACGGTGGCCGAGTAACTGCCAGGAGTGGTCGTCGTCTTGGAATTGATGGTCAGCGTGGAGGTCACCGGCTGTGTACCCGAGACCGCCGCGGGTTGAGTAGCCGTGCATGTAGGCGCGTCCGTTGCGCCCACTGGACCGGCGACGGCGCAGCTCAGCGCAACGCTTCCTGTGAAGAATCCGCTCGGCGTGATGGTGAGGTTTGAAGTCGCCGAGGCACCTGCAGCAAAGGGATTGATGGCGCTTCCGCTCAGGGTGAACGAGGGCGAAGTTGGAGCTTGAATGACGTATGCAGCGCTCGCCACACTGCTGGTGCCGAGGATAGGGCTGATGGCGATAGCGTTGATCATTTTCGACGCCGCGACAGCAATCGGGGTCGAATATTTTGTCGAGGCGGCAGTAGGCGTCGATCCATCAGTGGTGTAATAGACGACGGCGTCGCCGACCACGCTGCTCAATGCAACGTTTTGCGCGTCGCTATACGTGCCGCCCAGCGGGGCAAATGCGGGCGGCACCGCCTGAGCTGCGTAGGTCCAGTTAAGGATCTTCTGGGTCGCTGAAAGGCCGCCAGTGCCTCCCGTGAAACCAACGTAAGCGGTGTTTCCGCCCACAGCTTGGGGAATATTGATCGCCTGCGACATCGTGAATTTGTCCTTTGTTACGGTGTCAAGCAGGTTGAGGGTCAGGGTGGTGCCGTCGTAGGTGATCTGCGCCTGGATTTTATCGCCGGTGGCCAACTGTATACCGCTCGGGGTTATATCCACGGTCGGAACCAGGGGTGGTTGCCCATTGGTGTAAACGCCGGTCGAATTGCTTCCCCCACTCATGTAATTGTAGAAGTTGAATTTGACAGCAATGCTCTTCAGAATGTCCTGATAACCGAGGCCAGCCGAGCCTCCACCCAGTGCCGTCGGTCCGACGTTCTGAATGGTGAAGGTGAAGCCGTTCGCTCGCGCGTTCAACAATTGGAACTCAAAGTTTGTCACGAACTTCTGCACGCTTATCGGCGCCTTCCAGAACGCGCTCCCCGCCTGGTTCAATCCGCCAGTCGTCAATTCCAGAGCGCCGCCTGTCGCGACCGCGCTGCCGTTCAGAGTTAAGCCTGCCGCGGAAGGAAAGCCACCGCCGAAATCGATCGATGTTGCCCCGGTCTGAATCACGTACGCCGACGTGGCGACATCACTGTTGTACAGGTTTGGATCGATGGCGATTGCCCTGATCGTTTTCGAAGCTGAGACCGCAATCGGTCCTGAATACAGGGTTGAAGATGCTGAGGGAGCGGAGCCGTCGGTGGTGTAGTAGATCTTTGCGCTGGTATCGGTATCCGCAAGGGTTACCGTTTGCGCGGTGGGATAGGTCCCGGCGACCGGATTGAATGTCACGGCCGGCGTCTGGTAGCTAAACGTGAAGGTAGCACTGCTGAGTGCACTCTGGATATACCCGGGTGCGCTTGCAATTGCATTGATGGTTGTGTCCGTGTCGATCGTGATCGGGCCTGAATAGAGTGTTGAGGCAGGCGTTGGAGTAGAACCATCCAGAGTGTAGAAAATGTCCGCGCTTCCAGTCGTGGTGGAGAGTGTGACGCTCTGGATTGCGGAAAATGCTCCGCCATTCGGTGCAATCACGGGCGGCGCGGCGGTTGGCTCTCCGTTGAAAAGCCCGTACACATCCACTTCCCCGTTCGTCGCCACGTATACCTTGCCGTTTGTCACCACCGGAGTAGAGAACTTGTTGGCCGGCCCGGCGGCGTCGCGCGCGGCGTTGGTGTCGCTCTCATACAGCGGAGTGGTGAGATCGGTAGCGGGCCATGCGTACAGCACCGCCGCACCATTGGTGTCGAATTGGTCCGATCGCACAGCCCAGGCAATACCGTCCGCGGTGCCATTCGAGGATACTGAAAACGAAGCGCCCGGAAAGTCCGAAAGGATGGAGGACGTGCTCGATGGTGTTGTGTCCATCACACCGGTATTTAACTTGTACATCTTCGGTACGTCGCCGCCGACGTCTTCACCGCTGCCCCAGATGTAGACATTGCCGTTCCAATAGGCCGGCGTATTCCACAAACCTTTGTTGGCGCCGGGGATGTCCTGAAGGGCGTTGGTGTTGGATGTACCGGTCGCCGGGGCGTAGCCGCCGAGGTGGTCGCGGTCCAGTACTACGATGCGCCCCTCCTTGCCGACCTGCACCAGTACGTGCGGGTGCGTCCCCTGCTGATCCGGCACCATCAGGACGCCGCCCGATCCCAGGTCCAGGTCGTGGTCGTTGAGAGTTTGAAAATTGAACGCCGTAAAGGCATCGGTCGGTGTGAGTCCGCCGTTCGCGAGACTGAAATTGATAATACTTTCGCCGAACTCGGTGGTCCCGTTGTACGGCGGATTGGTTGAATGCCCATTGCCGGTGGCCACAAACATCCGTCCGCCTGGTGCGTCTTCGTCGATCGGCATGCCTGCGCCCGAGGCCCATACGCCACCGCCGTAGTCGTTGGGAGAAAGACACAAGACCTTACTCTGCGCCAGCGTCGTGGCGTTATAGGCGAACAACCAGCCATGCCATGGCATGATGTCTCCATGCGCGGCATAGCCAAAATAGACATATCCGTTGTAGTAATTCAGGGCGGTGCGCTGATTTTCCCACAGGGCGCTGAATGCCACCTGTCCTCCCGCACTGCCAGTGCCCGTACCCGCGACGCTTGCGGTGATATTCGCGGGGCTATTCGGCTGTTCCGCGCCGGTAATGATGTTGATTGCGTGCAGCCGGGAGAAGTAATTGCCGTTCTCCTTGGTGCTGGCTACGAGATACATCGTGTTGGAGGCTAGGTTAATGGCCGGCGTGCCAGTGATGCCCACTGTGGGAGCTACGTCTGGCGAACCTGTATCCATCCACGACGGCGCGATTGCTCCCGGTCCCGCTCCATGCGCGGCGGTCAGGAGGCTGACCTGCCAGATCGGACTTGCATTCGCACCGCTGTTTGAATCCGCATCGAAGGCGTAGACCGAATCGTTCTCAGTGGCCACAAACACCACATTATGGAACAGGCCGTCACTCATCTTCAGATTGGGCACATACAGGGGCTGGGCATAAACCGTGCTGTCCACAGGGAGAGAAAACAGCTTGCCAAACGAAGTCGGGTTTACGTTCGCCGGCGTCAGAGCCGTCTCGCTCGTATTTTGCCCGGCATGGGTCAGGTCGTAGCGCCAGGTCGGGACCGGCACGGGAGTTGGCGTCTGGGCCGACAGGCTCACCGCCGAAACGCAGAGCGAAGCCCACCCAAGCGCGCGGCGGGGAAGAAGGCTCTTGAGATTTCGTAAGGAGAAACTGGGTCAGCGGGACGGGCAGCAGACCGGATAAACCTGGAATATTCAGACATACACCGACACCTTCACCAATGGCAAGGAGATGAACAACGTGTCCGCGGGGCGTACAAACGGATGAATCAAAGCAGCGCAATGTAGCGCATGAGCGAGCTAAAGCCCTGTCAGACTTTCAAAATGACACACTAAGGCAAGCCGATCCTGGGATTTTCACATTCTCCGGATCTATCGTGATGCCTCTCGTGCAACGATGAGCGATGTATTGAGTTGATTTCTTTCGACGCGAACAACCACGCAAAGTGTAGCGTAACTAGTTAGATGGCGATTTGCAAGGAGGTGTTGCCCCCAACATCTCGTCGACTTTCACATCGCAGTTCGGCACAATAAGCCATATGCGAGTGATCATAAGAAGCAATCTTAGTAACTCGGGTACACGAACTTGTGACTCCCGCCGCACCATTTCTTGCCTGTGTCTGTTGCTATTGATTCTCCCAGCCACCGCCGTCAGAGCGCAACGGTCCGAAAGAAGCGCCCCTGGGCGTGGCGTGGCAAGTCCGAGGCCGGTGGCAAATTGAGGGCAACGAGCACGCCTGTTCTCACCGGCGATGCCATACCGCCGGGATCGCTTCTGCTACCCACGGGGGAACCCGCGAATCATTCCATCCTGATTTTTCTACCCGACGGTCAACGCATCCTCTACGAATGCTTTCTTGCCCAGGACTGCGAACGCGCTTTTCGAGTGCCGTCCCTTTACCGTGAGCCCGATCCCTTTGCGGTCGACATGCTGGCTCGTATTCGTGCAGTGCTGTCACGGCGCAGCCGGGACCAGGAATCCGGCCTGAGTCAAGGGCCTCGGTTGCCGCGCGAGGAGACCCTTGCGGCGCTCGGCCCCGAAAACCGCGTGGACATAGGAGGACTTGCCGCCAAATTGCCCAATGGCCGCTATACGTATGATTTACGACCGCTCGATCCCGCATCTCCGCGCCAGTCCCACATCCTTCTCGAGAAAAATGGCCCGACCATCACAGTTCCCCTGCCTTCTCCCGGGCTTTACGACCTCACGATCTCAGACCAACTCAACACGCAGCGCATCGATGTTTTTATCGCCGCGGTCGGGCCCGAGCAGTCAGGCAAGGTCATGAAGTCCTATCAAGATGCGACGTCATTGATACGGGACTGGAACAGCAACTACCAGGGGTGGCCGATTCATGATTTTCAACGTGCGTATCTCGAATCCCTCTTGCTGGGAATCAAGCCATCGCCAACCGGTATGGAAGCGCAGCCTACAACCAGGACGGCACGCCCGGCCGGCAAAACTGCAGAGCCCGCTTTTCTTCCCAAGGCTGGCTTGTTTGCAGGCGACACGGCCGTCACCTTGCGATGCGACACTCCCGGGGCGTCCATGCACTACACGGTTGATGGCTCTCAGCCATTTGAAAGTTCGCCGGTCTATCACGCCCCCATCATGGTCAAGGGAACGGCGTTGACCATCAAGGCTTTCGCCGTGGCGCCGGGTGAAAAAGAGAGTGCGGTAGTTACGGGGACCTTTTGGATTCACGAATAGGTGTTGGGAAGGGAACCTGGAGTCAGGACGAACGTTTGGCTTTTATCATATTTCCGGTTTTGTCGACAGGCCGGAGAAGTGGAGGGCAGCGGACCGCGATGACTTTGGTACGTTACCTCCGATTCTGCTGTGCTGGACATCTATCCAACATCATTCGGGTATCTAACACATAATGTGCGGGTGCGATCGATTGGCAACCCGCCAAAACCCTTGAATCATACAATCTTTCGTTTTGAGATGGGTCACTGATCGGGAAGTCCTGCGCAGGTCGTCGGACGAATTGCGTTCCGAATGCCCGAAGCGCCCAGCGGAACCTGTGCGCTTTTTCGAGCGACAGAACGGAGTACAGACTTGTTTCTAGCGCATTTGTCCAGAATTCCCCGCCAGCTTCTTTCGTACCGGGTCGGCAGTCTCCTATTCGCATTCATCGTGGCGGGCTGCAGTTCAAGCCATACAAGCATGGTCAATCCGGCCACTGTGACCATCGTTGCGGCGCCCGCCTCCATCGCCGCCGGGGCTTCGTCGACTCTGACCGTAACGGCCACAAATGCCTCTGGCGTGACGGTCAGCGGATCCGATGGCAGCTCGTACCAGCTCAGTTCGACAGGTGGGACGCAGGCCGTAAGCCCAGCCAAGACGACCACGTACACCGCAGTCGCCGCCGGGGGCACTGGGAATATTTCGGCGACGGCCACAGTGACCGTAACCGCCGCAACGCCGCCCACGGTCACCATGACAGCCAATCCCACCACGATCGCGGCCGGGAGTTCATCCACGCTCACCGTAAGCGCGACCAATGCGACCCAGGTTTCTGTCACCGGAACGGACGGCAGTTCCTATACTCTTCCCGCCACCGGGGGCTCTCAAGTTGTGAGCCCAACTGCGACGACCACCTATACCGCGACCGCGACCGGCGCGGGGGGATCAGTGACGGCCACAGCGACAGTCACGGTTACGGCGAGTCCTCCAACGGTGACGATCTCCGCCAATCCGACCGCCATCGTAGCGGGCGCCTCATCCATCCTGACCATCACCGCGACTCAGGCTACCCAGGTCACCGTGAACGGGCTCCGATGGAACCTCGTACAACCTCTCAGCGAGCGGAGGCACGCAAGCGGTAAGCCCCGCGGCTACCACGACCTACACAGCGACGGCGACGGGGGCAGGCGGATCAACGACGGCCACTGCGACAGTCACGGTCACGCCGAATCCCCCACCCACCGTTACTATCCTCGCTAATCCCACCGGCATCGCTCCCGGCGACTCATCCACTCTGACGGTAACCGCCAGCAACGCGACCCAGGTGACGATTTCCGGAGCGACGGCACAAGCTACCCATTGACGTCCAGCGGAGGAACGCAGTCGGTGAGTCCGACCATGACGACAACCTACACTGCCACGGCCACGGGCCCGGGCGGCACCGTCCAGGCGATGGCAACGGTCACCGTTAGTTCGAATCCGACCCCGACGGTCACCATCCTGGCGAATCCCGACCGCGATCGTGGCGGGCAATTCTTCAACGCTCACGGTCACGGCGACAAATGCAACTCAGGTCACCGTGACGGGTTCTGACAGAACCACCTACAACTTGCCGGTCGCGGGCGGAACGCAAGCCGTGACGCCGTCGGCGACAACCACCTACACAGCGACGGCTACGGGCGCCGGAGGCAACGCGACGGCGGCGATCACCGTAACCGTCACGCCCGTCGGAAGTATCCAGTCAATCGATCACGTGATCTTCCTGCTCCAGGAAAACCATTCGTTCGACAACTACTTCGGCATGCTGAACCCCTACAGGATAGCCAATCACTGGAACGTCGGTGATGACGGTGTGACATATACGGTCGACGGCATTGACGACAAGCTGACGCTGGCACGAATCAGCAACAGGATGACGAGGGAACAGCATACTCGCCGTTCAAGTTCACCAGCACCTGTATTGACGACGAGTCGTCCGACTGGCTCTCAAGCTATGGCGACGTGGAACGCTACAACTTTCTCGATACGCGGCCGATACTAATGAATGGCTTCGTGCATACCGCCGAGGGTTTCGCAAAATACTGCGCTGCAAGCAGCAACACTTGCTCCGGAAACTTCACCGACCTCGTTGGGAAGCGAGCCATGGGGTATTACGACCAGGATTTCCTGAACTACTACTACTACATGGCATCGCAACTTCGCGATCTCGGATCGCTGGTTCTCGCCGGTGGCGAGCAAGAGCGTTCCGAATCGTCTGGCGACCTTTACCGGCGGCACGACGCAGGGCCTGGTACACGACCCGGGAAGCAATGACCATCTTCCCCAACTCAACATCCCGAACATTTTTCAGGAACTTGACCAGGCCAAGGTCACCTGGAAGATCTACTACACGGTGACCCAGGGTCTCTGCCTCGATCAGGATGACTGCCTCGCCACGGGCAACAGTGTGTATCCCGCTACCCACTTCTCTAACCTGACCTACTCTTACCAGTACATTTATGAGCCCAAGCCCGGAGCCGCGTGCGTGCCACCAACCGTGTCGTCGAGCGTGGCGGTGGGCGACGCTTCCAACTCGTACTGTGTCGATCCAACTCATATCGCGCCTCTGGATCCGACCTACGCCAACGATCTCAAGAATGGCACGCTGCCCAGTTTTGCTTTCATCGAGGCAGGTTATGGCCACAATGACGAGCATCCAGGGTCTGGACAACCGATTCTGAACGGCCAGGCGCAGGTGGCCAAGCTCGTCAGTCAACTGATGGGCAGCTCGGCGTGGAAGGATTCAGTCTTCTTTGTGAGCTATGACGAGGGTGGCGGCCCTTATGACCACGTTCCTCCGGTGCCGGGTCATTCCAACGATTTCACCAGCGCTTCGATGGGAGCCATTCCGGACATTTCGCAGATCGCGGTCAATGCCGACAGTTACTTCCCCTGCGTGCCCCAGCGGAGGAACCCCGACGCTGCATTGCGACCTGTACTCAACGGATCCCGGTGCCAATCCCGCAGATGCGGCAGCCGTGAGCGGATTCAGCGCGCAGCTTGGCTTCCGCGTGCCCAACATGGTCATTTCGCCGTTCACACGGCGGCACTACGTGTCGCACATCCCGATGGATCATACGGCGATCATCAAGTTTGTCGAGAACCGCTTTATTGGAAGCTCCGCGCACCTGAATCCGCACGATGCCGCGCAGCCCAACCTGCTGGACTTTTTCGACTTCACCAACGTTCCCTGGGCCACGCCGCCGACTCCGCCGACGCCGGCAAGCACGTCAGCCTGCACACCGGCCAGTTTTGGGCCGTGAGTCCGGCCGGCGAATCTCACACCGCGGTGGCTGACGCAGTGAGATTCTCCGGCAGAGTGCTTCTTGAGGGAGATACCTCGGACAGGTGCACATCCTCGGAGTGGATGACCTGCACCACCGGCATTCCTCCGCTGACGGGAGCGCTCTTCAGTCCGGTCACACGCGCTCCGATCACATCGTCAAAGATGATGGTCGGGCGTGCTTCACCGGCAGGCGCGGTGAACTCGACATTGTTCAGGCGCAGGTCGCGTGCGTGCCGGACATAGAGCCCGGAAGCCGGCAGCATTCCAAACATCTTGGCTTCGGGATACGCGGCCTCCTTTTCGGGCACCGCGCGTCCCACCCATTCCGGGCGGCTTGGAAGCACGCTGTCGACGTGGATGTTCGAGAGCGTTACATCCTGCACATCCATGCCGGGCAGGCCCGTGATGGAACTGGCGAGAACTGCTTCCGAGGCCTGCACGTTGTCGATGCTCACGCCGCGGATCCCCTGTTTCGGGTAATCGTGGGACCGCTTGCGATTGCCCAGCCGGATAAAGACAGGTGTGCGGGTCCGCTGCATCTGGATCCCGCTCACCACCACGCCGTCGATCCAGCCTCCATCGACTACCTCGAGGGCAATGCCGGAGATGACGCGCGCCTTGAGCTCAACTTCGTCGTTGTAGATCACCGAATTCGAAAACGTGATGTTCTCAAATCCGCCTTCGGAAGACGTGCCCAGCTTGAACCCGTTGCAGCACGTGGTTATGTGGCAGTTGGTCACCACCACGTTTTTGGTCAGACGCGGCTCCGGACCGTTGGGATTTTCGCTTTTCAGGCAGATAGCATCGTCGCCCGTATCGACGGAACAATTCGACACCAGAACGTTCTGGCACCCGGTCATATCGATTCCATCTGTATTCGGGCCAACCACCGGGTTCTTGATGGCGATTCCCTTGATGTTGACGTCATCACAGTTGAGAGTGTGGAGCGTCCACCCCGGCGAATTCTCAATCCGCACACCGTCAATTCGCAATTGCCGGCAGTTGACAAAGTAGAGCATCGGACTGGGGCGGCCCGATTTTTTCGGACTCAGGACCCGGGAGGAAAAGTCGCCCCACTGCTCGTCGGCCGGAATAGGGGTTTTGCCGGAGGGCTCCCAGAAGTCCTTTCCCTGCCCATCGATCCGTCCCGGGCCGGCAAGGGTCACCCCTTCCGCGTCATGGGCAAAAATCAGATGCCGCTGCCTGCCTTCGCCGCCTCCGTCGCCCGCGTCGTAGTCGCTCAATGACGTGCTGCCGCGAAGCGTGCACCCCTCATCCAGATAGAGGGTTACATGGCTCTTCAGGTTGATCCTGCCGGTCAGAAATGTCCCTGACGGAACGTGGACGATTCCTCCGCCGGCCTGGAACGCATCGTCGACAGCACGCTGGATTGCGTTCGTGTTCAGCGTCTTTCCGTCAGGCTTCGCCCCGTACTCCAGAATGCTTTTCGGAGCCTGGTTCGGCCACGCCAGCCCTTGCCGGGAAGCCGCCATGGCCAGTGCGAATGAGCCGGAGAGGAAATTCCTTCTCAACATCGAGCGTCTCCTCTTCTTTGAATTATTCCAGAGCCGGTCCTGATGCCCTTCGCGCAGACACCAGCAGCGGCCACCGCAACTGTTTGACTTGGGGAATGCCCGGCAGGTTGCGCTCAGCCGGGGGCCACAGAACCCATTCGAAAGAAATCCTTGTGACGCAGCACACAGCCAATGCGCGACACCGGAGGCGCACAATCGAATTTCTCGGGAATTTTGCGTGCTCATCCCGCTCAAGGATTTTCTTCAGGGAGGTCGTTCGATGTACGGCTCTCATATCAAGGTCCTCGCAATCAACGGAAGCGCCCGAAAGGGCGGTAACACAGCCATCCTGCTTCACCACGTTATGAAAGAGCTTGAGCTCGAAGGAATCGAAACCGAGTTCATTGAACTGAGCGGACTGAAAATCCACCGCTGCGTCTCGTGCCGCAAATGCCGCACCAACCGCGATGGCCGCTGCGCCGAATCCAACGACATGGGCAACATGTTGATTGAAAAAATGGCGCAGGCCGACGGCATTCTGTTCGGGTCGCCCACCTACCTCGCCGATGTTTCGCCGGAGATCAAGTCCCTGATGGACCGTGCCTGCCAGGTGGCCAAAGCCAACGACGGTATGTTCCGCCACAAGGTGGGTGCGGCGGTGGTTTCCGTGCGCCGCGCCGGGGCGATTCACACCTTCGACGCGCTGAACCACTTCTTCCTGATCAACGAGATGATCGTGCCTGGCTCGTCCTATTGGAACATCGGCATCGGACGCGAGATTGGCGATGTTGAAATGGATGGGGAAGGCATTGCGACCATGAAAACGCTGGGCAGGAACATGGCCTGGCTGCTCGAGAACCTGAAGAACCCGATGGCGATTCCGGAATTGGCCGAGATCGTCTCTCAATAGCCGCAGGCGCTCAGGCGAGGCGCACATCAATCTCGTGGCGGCGCAGGAGTTCCTTGTATTCCGGGGCGAGCACCGCATCTGAAACGACAACGTCCGCAGCCTCGAGCGGAGCGACCGGGAACATCGCGCCGCGCCCGAACTTGGTGTGATCGGCGACGATGATCACACGATCGGCGACTTCGATCATCTTCTTTTCCGATCCCACAACCAGGGTGTTGTTGTTGCTGTATCCGGACTCGGTCACCCCGCCAATGCCCATGATCACCGCATCGGCCCGGATAGCGCCCAGCATCTGTTCGCAAAAAGGCCCCAGCATCACGCGGATGCGCGGATCGAGATAGCCGCCCGTCAGGGTCAATTCGATATTGCGATAGGATTCCAGCGCCTCCGCAATCGGCAGCGAGTTCGTAATCACGTGAATGGATTTGCCGGCAAGTTCTTTGGCAACGGCCATGACCGTCGTGCCGCCATCGAGGATCACCGTCTGGCCGTCCTCGATCAGGCTTGCGGTCAAATGCGCAATGTGGTTTTTCTCCTCGCGCAACCGCGCCGTTTCGACCGCATAATCCCCCGCGATCTGTATGGGGATCGCCCCGCCATACACGCGCTTGAGAACTTTTTCGTTTTCGAGTGCGCCCAGGTCGCGGCGGACGCTCGCCTCCGAGGCATCAAGCTCCCGGCAGAGGGTCTCCACATCCACGAAGTCGCGGGTCTCGAACATCTGGCGGATTCTAAGTTGGCGCTCGGCGGCTCTCATCCTGTGTCTGCATGGTACCCGAACGGTATCCGCCCCCGCTCCGGCTTCGGCGGTCTGGGCGACAGCAGAACTACTATCCAACGGCGATCTGCTTCATCACAGCATCGGTGACCGACTGTACCAGCCGTTCGATATCCGGCTCGGCGGAACAGACCTTGCCTCCGTCGCAAGGCATGGGATTGAGAGCGATGGAGCCCGGTACCTGGAGTTCCGACAATTGACATTCTTTCAGGTTTGAAGTGTCGAACCGGACATCGGGCAGCCCGAGCCGCTTCTTGATAGCCAGCAAGTCCGATCCCTGCCGTTCCGAGATATGGGAGATGGGAGCACCCAGTTGGCTGGCCACCAGCAGGGTCCAGCAATAGGTTTCGAGCACCTCGGCATACCATTCCGCGTGGGTCACCGTATCGGCCCAGCAGACGATCCCGTGATTCGAGAGCAGCACCGTATTGTGCTCTTTAACGTACGGAAGCACGGTCCGGGCAAAAGCCTCGGTCCCCGGCGTCTCGTAGGGCGAAATCGCCACCTTGCCTACAAATACCTCGAATTCGGGAATCACGAGATTGGGCGGCACGCGGCCGGTGATGGCGTAGGCCGTTGCATGAGGCGGATGGCAATGCACGGCTGCCTTGGCCTCCGGCACGGCCTTGTAAATTTCGAGGTGGAGGAATATCTCGCTGGTGCGCGGCTTGGTCCCGGCGACCTGGTTGCCTTCGAGGTCGACCAGGCACAGGTCGTCCGGGGTGAGATCGAACTTGCTCACCAGTGTCGGAGTGCAGATGACTTCGTTTGGGCCGATCCGGTAGGAGATGTTGCCGCCGTTGCCATCGACGAATTGCCGCATCCACAGTTTCTTACCGACATTGCAAATTTCTTTTTTGATTGCTTCCGCTTCCGGCGTGAAAAACAACGCAGGATTAGCGGCACCAGGGCCGACCACCGAACCGTTCTGCGAACCGCTCCGGGCCAGGGTCGCCAGCGCCCGTCCATTCGATCCAGCCCCGGTCGACCCTGTTCCTGCAGCCTTCGCGCACCCGTTGGACACGATTTCAATATTTCGCTGCTGCAGAAAATCGCGGGCCGACGGGGTCATGACGCAGCTCGCGCATGTGACGATGCTGCCGGCGCCCGCTGCGTACTGCATCCTGCACGTCGCGCATGGTCACAACCTTGCGGCTTGAAATATCAACGCTCTTCTTTCCTTGAGTCACTTTCACACCTCGAATCTCGTGCAAACTTATTGCGGCTGAACTTCAATGGCGTCCGCGATCATGGCGCAGTATGCGTCCACGGGCGCCGAATCCGGCCAGAAGGGATTGGACGCCTCGCGCCCTTCGGTGAATGCCACCATTTGTCCCACTGCGGCGCCAAGCTCGTCGATCGCGACCAAGCTCTTGCCACCGCCTTTTCCATTGCGCGCGCGCAGATTCTCCATCGATACCGGTTCGATCACGACAAGCTTGCGGCCAGCAAACGACGCGAGGGCAGGATTGAGAACAACGTGGCCGCGAACGATGCCCAGTCTCATGCGCTCACCGTTTCCATCATTGCCGGTACGTGCATTTCATCCACAATGCCCATCACGACCATGCGCGCCGGGGTGGTATTGCCGAACTGGGCCCGCGCAATATCCCCGTCGGTTGAAACGATCACCGTGGAGCCATTGGCCGCGCCCTGCCAGTCCACCACCACGTTCGGCTCATCGGCCAGGCTGCCATCCGGCTCCATTCTCTGCACTAGAAGAAACCGGCCGCCCTGCAGCGTGGCGTGTTTTACCGTAGCGACTACCGTGCCTGTGACCCGGGCCAGAAACATAAGCTAGATAATCCTCAATGCATTTCCCACAACCATCTGCCGCTCGCGCGTGAAGGTCAACGGCGTCGTAACTCCTTCGCCCGTGGGTGTGGCGATGGTGTGGCTGAAATAGCCCGGCCCGCCGACTCCCAACGAAGCCGGCGATGCCGCGTTGTGAATAAACAGAGTCGTGTTCATGGCCCGCGCCATGCGCGTGGCGGTTTCAACATTCTGCGTGTGAATGATCGCCGTGTGCCGGTAGCCGTGCTCGGCCTTGACCGACGCTGCGATCGCCGCATCCACGTCCCGCACGCGCACCACCGGTATGAACGGCATCATCTGCTCTTCAACCACGAAGGGATGGTCCTCGTCGGTTTCGCCAAAGAGGAGATTCGTTCCCTGGGGAACGCGGACACCGGCGGCCGCGGCAAGCACTTCGACGTCTTTGCCGACCAGGTCCTTCTTGACGTGCGCCCGCGCGCAGCCTCCGCCATGACCGTCAAAACTGAACGCCGCCTTGGTGAGCCGTTCGATGGCCGCTCCATCCAGTTGATGAGCCCCTGCACGGCGCATCGCGGAGATAAACGCATCGGCCACCGATGCCACCACGAATACTTCCTTCTCGCCGATGCAGAGCAGGTTATTGTCGAACGCGGCGCCCTCGATAATGCATCTGGCGGCGCGATCAAGATCGGCGGTCTCGTCCACCACCACAGGAGGATTCCCCGGGCCGCCGGCGATAACGCGCTTGCCGGACTTCGTGGCTGCCTGCGCCACGGCCGTTCCCCCGGTCACGCAGATGAGCGCAATTTTGGGATGATTGAAGATCTGTTCCGCAGCCTCGATACTGGCCTCGCGGGTTGTGGTCAATACGTTCTCCACGCCGAGCGCCCGCTTGATTTCGCGATTGAATATCTGCAGCGCGTACTGCGCGACCCGGGCTCCGGAAGGATGAGGACCGAATACAGCGGTGTTGCCCGCGGCCAGGATGTTGATGGCGTTTGACACCATCGTCGGCACAGAATGCGTGACGGGCAGCATCATCCCGATGACGCCCCAAGGGGCGCGCTCGATGATGCACAAACCGGTCGAGGAACTGCGCGCGTCGCTGCGCATGGCCTCCACGCCCAGCACATACCGCATGTTCTGCAGCTTCAGAATCTTGTGATCGAGACGCCCGACCTTTGTCTCTTCCATCTCCATTCGGCCCAGTTCTTCGCGACGGTCATTGCAAATGCCGCAAAGGATGTCGATCATGCGCCCGCGCTGCTCGAGGTCCATCTCCGCGACCTTCTTCTGCGCTTCGTAGGCCGCGTTTACGGCCTCATCCACGGTGGCAAAGACGCCGTCCTGCCCGCCGTCCGGGTACCGATGGCCATTGGTGGCCGGAACTGGCTGCTGCAACTGCACGCGAAGCCTGGCCACTACTTCTTTCGCAATATCCGCAATCAACTGTTCCTGAATTTGCATTTATGGCTTCTCCAGTGCAGCGCCTTCAACCTCGACGGAATCGACAATGCCTACAATCACCGCGTCCACGGGCGCATCTTTGGTGGTAGGCGTAAGTCGTGCCGAACTGCCCTGCGTGAACATCACGCACTCGCCCACCCCGGCTCCCACGCTGTCGACGGCCACCACCGAACTGCCGGAGGCCTGGAGCTTTCCTTCCCTGCTGATGTAGGGCTGGATCAGGAGCAGCTTCATTCCGCGGAACTTCGCGATCTTCTGAGTGGACACCACGTTGCCGATGACTTTCGCTATGAACATGCGCGCGTACCTCGCGGCTCTCGTGAACCTGAATCGGTGACAGAACTATCTTGGCAACACGCTGGCAAGATTGCTGTGCGGCCGGGCGATGACGTGCACGCTTTGCACTTCACCGGCTGCGCGCGCGGCTGTCGCGCCCGCATCGACCGCGGCCCGCACCTGCCCACATCGCCAGACACATACACCGAGCAGAGTCCGCTGCCCACTTTGTTCCAGCCCATGAACGTCACGCTGGCCGCCTTGAGCATCGCGTCGGTTGCCTGCACCAGAGCCACGAGGCCTTTGGTCTCGATCATTCCTACTGCTTCATTCGCCATCTCGCACCTTTTCCTTTGGTGTTAATTCAACATGCTTTCGACCAGAGCATCGTGTGGGCGCGGGATGACGTGCGACGAAACCAGTTCGCCCACATTCTTCGCCGCGGTTGAGCCGGCGTCGACCGCCGCGCGCACACTGCCCACGTCGCCGCGCACAATCGCCGTAACGAATCCGCCGCCAATCTGCACGGTTTTTACCAATTCCACGCTGGCAGCCTTCACCATCGCATCACATGCCTCAACAAGCCCTACCAGGCCCCGGGTCTCAATCAATCCGATTGCATCACTCATCGTTTTCTCCTGTGCTGGCCTAGACTCCGACCGGTTCGCGGTATTCCGTCCTGGTGGTCTTTTGAACGAAGGACGGCAGCTCATCGTGGGGGCGGGAGATCACCTGCACACTGATCACTTCGCCGATCCTCGCTGCCGCTTCCGCGCCTGCATCCGTTGCTGCCTTCACTGCAGCCACGTCTCCTTCGACAAAAGCGGTCACCAGGCCGGAGCCGACTGTCTGCCATCCGGTGAAGACCACGTTTGCGGACTTGAGCATGGCATCGATGGCTTCAAACAGCGCCACCAGGCCTTTTGTCTCAATCATTCCCAGCGCTTGTTTCATCGCTACCTCTTTCCTCCTGGTACTACTTGAAAAGCTCGATTTCTTTAGTCATGTGCAGACCGCACGCGTTGGCCTCGTCGGTGTCCATGTGGACATTCAGAAGCGAGGCCGGGTCGATGCGGACGTGAACGTTATTGAATGTGAGCCCCGACGGACCGCCGATGCGCAGGTGCATCCGCTCGCCTTTGCTCACGCCGAAATGGGCCGCTTCCGCGGGGTTCATGTGTACGTGGATGGCGGCGCGAATGACGCCTTCCTTGAGTTCGACCACTCCCTTCGGCCCGATGATGATCGCGCCCGGCGTGCCCGCGATATCTCCCGAGAGCCGGATAGGAATATCGTCGATGCCCAGCATGATCGCGTCGGTAAACGCGAGCTCCACCTGCGATTGCTTGCGCATCGGCCCCAGGATGCGCAGATTCGAAATGAGTCGATTGCGCGGCCCCACGATGGTCACCGTCTCTTTGGCTGCGAAGTTTCCTTCCTGAAAAAGCGGACGATCGAAAGTGAGTTCCGTCCCGGGCCCGAACAATATGTCCATATCGGCGCGGCAGATATGCATGTGCCGGGACGAAGTTTGCACCATCAGCACCGGAACCGAACCGTTCTTTCCCTTTTTCAGGTACTCGAGCGCAACCTGCCGGACAATCTGCTCCACCATCAATCTCTCCAGAGTGACCGTTGCTCTCGGGGCGGCGATAATGCTGCTCATGCTAACCCTGCACCGACTCGGCGAAAATCGCCGGCTGGACTGCGTTCGTTTGCGCGGCTTGCCACTGAGCGACAATGGCAGCCGTCTCGCGGGCAACAATCATTTCTTCATTGGCCGGGATCACCATGACCCGGACCGTGGAAGCATCGGCGGAGATGGTTCCTTCCCCGGCGATGGATTGGTTTTTCTGCTCGTCCAGTTCAATCCCGAACCCCGACAGCCCTCGCAGGGCGGCACTGCGAATCTCGCTGCTGTTCTCTCCAATGCCTCCTGAAAACGTGATGACATCCACTCCGCCGAGCGAGACCATGAAGGCTCCGAGATAGTGGCGGATGGAATAAACAAACACATCGAGGGCCAGACGCGAACGGGCGTCGCCCCGCGAAGCCGCCTCGGAAAGGTCGCGCAAATCTCCGCTGCCTCCGCTGATTCCCGCCAAGCCGGAGCGGGTGGCAAGCAGTGCCGCCATCTGGTCCGGACCCAGCCCAAGCTTCTTCATCATGTGCAGCACGGCGAATACATCGATATCGCCAACGCGATTGTTCTGCGGCAACCCTGATTGAGGCGAAGTCCCGAAGCTCGTGTCCTCGGCAATGCCGTTGCGAAACGCGGCCAGGCTCGAGCTGCCGCCCAGGTGACACGAGATGTGGCGCAGATCGGTACGTTCCATCAACTCCTGCGTCCGTTCGTTCGCCGATCGATGGCTGGCCCCATGAAATCCATAGCGCCGGATGCCGCTCTTTTCGCGCCACGCATACGGAACCGCGAAGGTTGTCGCCGCTTCGCTCATCCCGGCGTAGGGAGCTGTCTCCATGACCGCGACCAGCGGCACGCCTGGAAGTTCTTCGCGAAACGCCGTGATCGCGGCGATGTAGGGAGGATTGTGAGCCGGGGCCAGAAACGAGAACTCCTCCATGGCCGCGAGAAACTCGTCGTCGATGATTTGAGATCCGGTGCAGGGACCGGCGTGAACCGCCTTGAAGCCGACAGCGTCCACCTCTGAAAGGCTTTTCAAGGGCTGGCCGGGGCCGGAGATGTCCGCAATGCATTTGCGGATCGCGGCCGGATAGTCGCCGCACTCGCCATCAGGCTGACCGATTCGCTCCACCCGCCCATGGGCAAGGATTTTGACATCCTGCGCGATGTCCAGGACACGGTACTTGAATGAAGTACTCCCGATATTGGGAACCAAACAGATCATATTCGTGCTTGCTGTTGACTGTGTACGGAATATTAGGCTATAGTATCAATCAAAGTCAATCACAATATGCAAGAAACTTTGCAAAGAACGCCAAGATCGAGTTCGGCAGGCAGCTCCGAAGCGGCCAGCACCGCCATCGACCGTATCGGAGAGCTGGGCATCGTCGGCGCCGGCGGGGGAGGGTTTCCGACTGCCGTCAAGCTGAAGGCCCGGGTTTCGACCGTCATCGCCAATGCCGCTGAATGCGAACCCCTGCTGCACAAAGACAAAGAGCTCCTGATGCACTATTCGGAGCCCTTCCTGCGCGGGCTTCAAACGGCCATGGCCATCACCGGTGCCCGTGAAGGCGTCATCGGAATCAAGGAAAAGTATCACGACATCATTGCGACCCTGGAAAGCAAGGCACCGGAAGGCGTGCGGATCGTGCCGCTGCCGGATGTGTACCCCGCGGGCGACGAGTTCGTCCTCGTGCACCTGGTTACAGGCCGGGTGATTCCGCCCGGCGGGCTGCCCAAGGACGTCGACACCGTGGTCGCAAACGTTGAGACCCTGATGAACATCGGGCTCGATCAGCCGGTCACGCACAAACACCTCACGGTGGCGGGCGCGGTTCTGAGGCCGGTGACCGTACGGGCGCCCATCGGCATCTCGATCGGCGAAGTCATCGAGGCTGCGGGAGGCGCGACGGTTTCCGATTTCGGCATTCTGCTGGGCGGGGTCATGATGGCCAGACCGGCGGCGGGTCTTGACGTGCCTGTCACCAAGACTACGGGCGGAATTGTCGTTCTTCCCGCATCGCACAACCTGATACGCCGCCACAACGCGCCATGGAGACATGTGCAGAGAATCGGGCGATCGGCCTGCGACCAGTGCCGCTTCTGCACCGAATTCTGTCCCCGTTTTCTGCTCGGCCATCCCATTGAACCTCACCGCGCCATGCAGTCGCTAGGATTTGCGAGCGGTGCGGATGGGATGGTGGCAGGAACGCTCTACTGCTGCGAATGCAACCTGTGCACGATGTTCGCGTGTCCCGAGGACCTCGATCCCCGCGACCGTCTGCGTACAGGCGAAGCCGATGGCTCGCGAACGCGGCCTGGTCTTCAAGGGCTCGCCCGATTCGGTCATCCCGCACCCGATGGCTGAATTCCGCCGCGTGCCGATGCGGCGCCTCATCGCCAGGCTGGGCTTGAGCGAGTTCAACAACACTGGCCCGCTCGTCGACCACATATTTACGCCGAAACAAGTCAACATCCTGCTCAAGCAGCACGCGGGAGCCCCGGCAGTTCCTCAAGTGAAGAGCAGCGATCGCGTGCGCGAAGGCGACCTGCTGGCAACCCCCGAGCCGGGAAAACTCGGCGCACCCGTCCATGCCAGCATCGATGGCCGGGTGACCGTTCAGCAGGATTCGATCGTCATCGAGGCCTGAGAGAGCTGTCGGCTGGTGTCCGCATTGCGGAAGGAGTCAACATGACAACGGAAATAAACTCCGTCGGGCTCATCGAACTTTCGAGCGTGGCGACGGGCTACCTTGTCGAAGACGTGATGCTTAAGGCCGGCTCTATCCAGCTGCTGCTGGCGCGCACCATCTGCTCGGGCAAGTTCCTGATCGTGGTCTCAGGAGACGTCACCTCGGTGCAGGCGGCGCTCCACGCCGGCGCAGCCGCCGCAGGCCCGTCCTTGATCGAGCGCCGCCAGATCGCCCGCGTTCATCCTTCCGTGCTGGCCGCGATTTCCCAGTCGGTCGACGTCGATCCGAAACAACTGCGCTCGATCGGTGTGATCGAAACATTTTCCGCAGCCAGCGTCATCGAGGCAGCCGACACGGCGGTCAAATCCGCCAACGTGACCCTGCTTCGCGTGCATTTAGCCATGGCCCTGGGCGGCAAGGGCTTTGTCGTGATGGCAGGGGATGTTTCCTCTGTCCAGGCGGCGGTCGCGGCAGCTTCGAAAACTGCGGCGGACGACGGAATGCTGGTGGGGCGTGGCGTCATTCCCGCCCCTTCTCCGGAGTTATTTCGCGACTACATTTGACTCGCAACTCCGTCGGTTGGGGGCACAGAGGTCGAAGGATATTTGCGAAACCACGAACGCTAGTCTGGATTTCTAACCAGCTTCGAAGGCTTGAGTCGTGGCTTGATCGAGGTGGTCGGCTCACAGTTTCACAGTTTCACAGTTTCACAGTACCGGGGGGGGGTGGGGGGGTGTCATCCCGGGGTCAACACGGTTCCCGCGAATCGTCTGCAAGTCTCTGCGGTGTTTTGGATTCTGATTGAGGCCGCATTTCGATCCTCTCTTCCACCTCTATTGTGGCAAAACCGGTAGAAAGAAAGTGCAAAAGCGCGCATTTTGTTGCAGCGATTACGAAGATGAGAGCCGTGGGTTGTGAGAATTTCGGGCTAGTCCCTGGTCCCTGCATTTCTCGCCTTCACTTTGAACCAGATCGGCGTGCCTTCGAACCCGAATGCCTCGCGGATCTGGTTTTCGAGGAAGCGCTCGAAGGCGAAGTGCAGCTTGATGTCGCGGTCAGTGAACAGCACAAATGTTGGCGGCGCCACCGCGGCCTGGGTCATGTAGAAGATGCGGATCCGCTTGGCCATGGGCACCGGCGCGCGCTGGAAGTCAATGCGTTCGAGGAAGCGGTTCATCTGTCCCGTGGTAACGCGCTTACGCCGCTCCGCCGCCACCTTCTTCACCTCGTGCAGCACCCGTTGCAGCCCAGTTCCCTCGAGAGCCGACAGAAAGATCACCGGCGCATAGCTCAGGTATTTCAGTACCTGGCGCAACTGCCGCTCGAAAATTTCGCGATCGGCAGGTGGCTTTCCATCCGTCCGCCCCGTGGTCACTGCGTCCCACTTGTTCACCAGAATGATTACGCTGCGCCCGCTCTCGTGGGCGTAGCCGCCGATGGTCGCATCGCTGGCCGTTACCCCCTCGGTGGCATCAATCATCAGCAGGGCCACGTCCGCAGCCTCGAGGTGCCGGCGCGCCATCACCACGCTCAGTTTCTCTGCCATAAGGTGGGTTTTGCCCTTGCGGCGGATTCCCGCAGTATCCACAAATCGAAGCTGGCTTCCCTCGAACTCGACCAATTCGTCCACCGCATCGCGCGTGGTGCCCGCAACCGGCGACACGATAGCCCGCGAGGTACCCGTGAGAGCGTTCAGCAAAGTGGACTTGCCCACGTTCGGCCGACCAATGATCGCAATCGACGTCTCATGCTGCTCGAACTCGCCGTGGGTGCGATTCATTCCTTTCGCATCCTGTGATTTGCCGTCGGCGGGCGGTTCTTCTGTACCCGGTTCGAGCGGACCGCCTTCCCACATCTCCTGGTCTTCCGCTTCTTCGTCCTCTGCCTCTTCGCCGGGCTCCATGGGCGGCGGAATTCCGGGTCCCGCGGGAATTGCCTCGGCGATGGCGTCCAGCAGTTCCCCAATGCCCAGGCCGTGCTCGGAGCTGACCGGAAACACGTTGCGGATGCCCAGCTGGCGAAAGTTCTCCGCCGCGAGCTCCATCGCCTCGCCCTCCACCTTGTTCACCGCCAGGAAGACGGGCTTGCCGCCGCGGATCAGCAGCCGGACCAGGTCGTAGTCAGGACTGGCCAGTTCCGTGCGCGCATCCACCACCAGCACCAGCGCGTCCGCTTCTTCCAGCGCAACCTTGGCCTGGCTGAAGATTTCCGTCGGGATCAGTTCCGGATCGTCGGGCACGATGCCGCCCGTATCCACCAGCCGATAGCGCCTTCCCGCCCACTCATACTCGCCGTAAATCCGATCGCGCGTGATCCCCGGCTCATCGCCCACAATGGAGCGGCGGCTCTTGGTCAGCCTATTAAACAGGGTGGATTTACCAACATTAGGCCGCCCCACAATCGCCACCAGCGGCAGCGCTGCGGCATCTGCCGAAGCGGGAATCACCGACCTTCGATATGTGGGCAAGGCTTTTCTCCAACAACTCTGAGGGATTCTTCCTTAGTTCCAGATGCGTTTGGCGCCATAACGATCGAAGATCGTATCGCAGCTCAACAAAGTCAATCCCATCAACATTGCCTGCGCGACCATCAGGCGGTCGAACGGATCACGATGCAGCAGAGGGAGACGTCCGGCCCGGATGACGTGAGAAACCTCCGTTTCGATCAAGACGTAACCGGCAAGATGCTCAAATTGGTCCAGCAGATCGTTTGCATCGAGCTTGCCCGACTGGGTCTTTATCGCTAATTCCCATGGCGTAGCTATCGAGATGAGTAAGGAGGACGACGGATTCTCGATGATCAGCCGAACGGTGTCGGGGAGTTCTTCTGGAGTGTCGAGCGCCCAGAGCAGAGTATGCGTGTCGAGGAGGTATCTCACTTGGCTTCGGGCGGGGCAACCAGATCGCCGTCAAGCATGGAATCGAATCCGTATTCAACCAGTTCGCCGTCGCTCATGGGACCCAGTGCACTTTCATCCCAGTGAATTTTTCCGCGAAACGCGCCGAGCAGCCGAAATGGCAGCTTTTCATCAGCCGGCGGTTCGATCCGAACAATTTTTGCCACCGGCTTCTTTCCCCTGGTCACAATGACTTCCTTGCCCGCTTCTGCCTCTTTCAGCAGTCGCGAGAAATGGGTCTTGGCTTGATGTACCGTGTACCCCATGGACTAAGTATGCTTAGTCCAGTGTTCGAAGTCAATCAAATCGACATCCGCCAAAGACCTAATCGAGGCTCCGCGTGCAGTTCCGATTCCGGCCCTGGTGCTTGGCGTCGTAGAGCGCCTGGTCCGCGCAATCCACCAGAACGGTCGGATCGACGCCCGATTGGGGCCGGCTCACCGCCCCGATCCCGATGCTGATCGTCAGTCGATGGTCAAAAGGAGATGCCTCGTTCTTGACCCCGAGCGATCGGATCGCCTCCTGAAGACGCCCAGCAACGACCCCAGCCCCGGGACTGTCGGTATCCGGCAGCAGCAACACGAACTCTTCGCCGCCGAGCCGCGCCACGATGTCGTCCGGCCGACGCGCATGCTCTTTCATCATGCGCGCCAGGGTCACCAGGCACTCATCACCGTAGGTGTGGCCATGCATGTCGTTCACGCCTTTGAAGAAATCGACATCGATCATGAGCAGGGCGAGCGGCTGACGCTTGCGCGCTCCGCGGCGCCAGCAACTCTCGAGGGCCGCTTCGAATCGCCGCCGGTTGGCGATATGCGTCAGGGGGTCCTCGAGCGACATTTGCCTCAGCGCCGCGTTGGCCGAGCTTAGCTCGAGCTCTCTTTCCACCAGCAGGTTGTGCCCGGCGAGGTAATTCATTTGTACGACCGCC
Organism: Terriglobales bacterium; assembly: GCA_963788475.1. Classification (GTDB taxonomy): domain Bacteria; phylum Acidobacteriota; class Terriglobia; order Terriglobales; family Acidobacteriaceae; genus Telmatobacter. The sequence goes on along the minus strand of CAWBGO010000015.1, from coordinate 266,148 downwards.
GCCTGCATCCCCTGGATGCCGAGGAGAACAAAGATCGCCGATAACCCCAGCAGGGGATGCTGCTGGGTAATGGATGCCGCCAGCGCGAAGACCCCCGCCGTGATCAGCATCGGACACAGCGCCTCCACCACCAGGCGTGTCCGGCTGGGTTGAGGTCTCGGCTTCTGATCCGAACGGAGAATCGGCATGTGCAGCGCCTGCCAGCCTCCCAGGAAAAAAGGCACGCTCCACAACAGGTCAAGCACGGTGCCGGCGCGCAGATCCCAGCGAGCGGTGGCGTAATCCATACCCAGCTCGACCGGAAGATAAGTCCAGAGAACGATCGAGATCGAGCGCACGCTCTGCCGTTCCTCGTAAGTCGCCCAGGTAAATACGCGCAGCACCGCCATGATGGCCAGAAGGATGCACGCCGCTCCATAGATTCGTCCCATCACCGTCGTAGCCGCCGCCGGGGTGAGCGGCATGCGGTACAGCAGCGAGTAGCTCAGAATGAGAGCCACGGCAATCTGCACGCAGTTCAAAACAAATATGGCGCGAACAGATTCGGTCTCGCGAGTTGTGGAGAGCGCCACCAGAAGAGGAAAGGTGCCCGTCAGGTAGATGAAGTCCGAGGCGTCGATGGTAAGACTGCTCGCGGCCGTCGACTGGCCAATGACCGTTTCAACAATATGAGCCACAGCCCACAGCAGCATTCCCGCGCTGGCCCACAGCCAGACCGGGCGCTCTCGCGCCGGCAGCCGGCGCGCGCGATGGACACCGGCCAAAGCGGCCAGTATCGGCACCGCGGCGGTGAGAAATCTTGACAGAGCTACCGGACCGGGATGAATCGAAACCAATACGATCGCATGCAGGCCGATGACCACCCACATCCCGTAGGTCAGCAGCTTGCCGGTTTGCAGTCGTCCTTTCGCGCGTACCGCGAGTGCCGCGTCGCTCATGGGGAAGTCTGGGGGGACTTGGGAAGTAATCCCGCAACTTTCAAGGATCTCCGCAAGAACCCGTACGTAAAGTGGTGCCCTGCGCTGGCACCTCCGAGATGCCAGTCCCTTGCGTCCTCAATTGGTCCTCTATACCATAAAGGGCGCTTTCCGGTTCGGCAAAGACATTCAGTGATTCGATGCCGCCTTTCTTCCGGAATCAGGAGGCCGGCCCGTAACCGCACGGTTCCTCATCGAGCGCGCATCTGCCCGGGTCAATATGATGGAAGTAGCCGGCTCCATGCCTCTCAGCGACATATCAACCCGGGCTCTCCCCACTCTCCATGAGTTTTTCGCTCCCGGCGGCGTGCTGGCGCGTTCGCCGCTGCCCTACGAATACCGGCCCGGGCAGCTGGAGATGGCCAAGGCCGTCGAAAAGGCCCTCGCCGAGCGCCGCCACCTGATCGTCGAAGCCGGCACCGGCACCGGCAAAACCCTCGCCTACCTGCTTCCAGCCCTGCGCACCGGCCAGCGCGTCATCATCTCCACCGGCACCAAGGCCCTCCAGGACCAGCTCTATTTTCGCGATGTCCCCTTCCTCGAATCGCTGCTCGGCGAATTGCGCGTCTGCTACATGAAGGGCCGCGCCAACTATCTTTGCCGCCACAAGCTGGTCACTCTGCGCAACCAGCCCATCCTCTCCGGGCTGGAGGAGATCGACCAGTACCGCCAGATTGCCGAATGGGAGCAGACCACCGAAACCGGCGACCGCTCCGAGCTCTCCGGGCTTCCCGAATCAAGCGCCCTCTGGGCCAAGCTCGATGCGCGCTCCGATGCCTGCCTCGGATCGACCTGTCCCGACTACCGCCGCTGCTTCATTACCGAGATGCGGCGCAAGGCGCTTGAGTCCGACATCATCATCGTCAATCACCACCTGTTTTTCGCCGACCTTGCCGTGCGCCGCGAAGCCTCCGGCGCTCCCGATGCCGGCATTCTGCCCGAAGCCGCCGCCGTGGTTTTCGATGAGGCCCACGAACTTGAAGAGGTGGCTTCCAGCTACTTCGGCCTCTCGGTCAGCAACATCCGTTTTGAAGAACTGGCCCGCGACACCGATGCCATGCTGCGCGGCAAAGAGGGCGCCGGGAACCTTCCCGGAGTGACGCAACAACTGCGCGAGCGTGCCCGCCTCTTCTTTTCCGGCCTGCCCATGAGCGGAGACGGCCGCCAGCCCTTCACTGGCCGCGAAGAGTTCCTCGAAAACGCCGGCGACCTGTACCTGGGCGTGACCGGCACCCTGCGCCGCCTCGAAGCGGAGATCGACAACCTCAAAAACGTCGACGAAGCGCCTGGATTGCGCAAACGCGTAACGCGTCTGCGGTCGGAGCTCGAGTTTCTGCTCGAATCCAACGCCACCAACACCGTCTACTGGCTCGAACGGCGCGTCTACGGTGGAAGCGAGAAGGGAACGCCCGCCGCCAGGGGAGGATTTCGCTCCCAGGTTCGCACTACATTCCTCCAAGCCACGCCCATCGACGTTTCTGAGCTTTTGGCGGAACTGGTTTTCGAAACCATTCCCACCGTCGTGCTCACCTCCGCCACGCTCACCGTGCAGGGCGGCTTCGAGCACATGCGCCGCCGCCTCGGCCTGCGCGAGACGCGCGAACTCGTCGTGCCCTCCCATTTCCGTTATGGCGAACAGGCCCTGCTCTACCTGCCCCCGGAGATGCCCGACCCCCGCGATCCCGAGTTCCCCGAAGCTGCCGCCCGCTGCATCCGGCGCGTGCTCGATATCACCCGCGGCCGCGCCTTCTGCCTCTTCACCAGCTACAGCCAGATGCGCGACCTCTACGAGCGCCTGCTCCCGGTCCTCGATTTTCCTATCCTGCTGCACGGCAACGCCCCCCGCAAGGCGCTGCTCGATGAGTTCCGCTCCACGCCGAATGCGGTTCTCTTCGGAACCTCCAGCTTCTGGCAGGGCGTCGACGTGCAGGGCGAAGCGCTCAGTTGTGTCATCATCGATCGCCTGCCCTTCGCCGTGCCCAACGACCCAGTCGTCCAGGCGCGCATGAAGGTCATCGAAGAAGCCGGCGGCAAGCCCTTTTTCGAGTACCAGGTCCCCGAAGCGGTACTCACGCTGAAGCAGGGCTTCGGCCGCCTGATCCGCTCCCTCGAAGACCGCGGCGTCCTGGTGCTTCTCGATCCGCGCATCCGCCGCCAGCGCTACGGACAGACCTTCCTCCAAAGCCTCCCGCCCTATCGCATGACCACGACCATCACAGACGTTGAGAGGTTCTTCGAGTCCACGACTCAATAACAAGGCGGAAACCAGGCAAACTGCGCCTGAGCTCCTCATCTCAACGGCCTAATTGGATTTCGCCGCGAGAATATATTCGCTCTCAAGCAGGTATCGATACAGCGAATCTACCGGCCCTGCAGGATGCACTCCGTCAGCATCGACGATGCCATTGCTCTCTTCCCATCTCCATCCGGTAAGCTGATCCGCCGTCACACGGCCCCTCAGTTCTTCCACCGTCATCGGATACACAATCAGCCGGACATTTTGCCTGAAGAGCCGCGCGATGCCTTCCAGCAGCTCCCCGGCCAGTTCTTTGTAGCTGTCCTGCAGAATACGCAGGAGAACAGACAATCCGATCGCGAAATGAATCTGTGATTTCGTATAGCGATTCGCGAACGCGCTCATCCTGTAGAGTTCCTGCGCGCGAAACAGGATCACTCCATAGCCGAGTTGCTGAAGCATCGCCACCCGTTGCAAAATCTCCTGGGCAGGCACTCTCCCTTCAGGAGCACTGCTGTCGGCGACAGAGAGACAGAACAACCCGAGTCCGCCCTTGCTCTCCTTGAGTTCCACTTCGGGCAACTGCGCCAGGGTCTTGCGGATCAGGTCGGCATGCAGGCCGCATGCGCTGTCGAATCTCCCCGGCGCCAGCACCAGAGCTCGCTTGTAGAGCAGTTCGTTCGGGGGCACAACCTGGTCGTCCGCCGGAAATACCACCGCCTCCGCATACCCGCCGGCAACGAGAAGGGCATGAGCTTCGTCCCGTTTCCACTGAGCGAAGGCCGGCCCGCTCCATTCCAGGCAGTCCACTCTCCACCCGGTGGCTCCCAAGTTTCTCGAAGACACTGGCGAGAACTTCCTCTGTCGAGCCAAGCGCATGATACGCGGCATAAATCAGGTTCACGCCGAGAATGCCTACCGCTTCCTGTTGCTGCAGGTTGCTGGGATCCATCAGGTTGATATGCAGAATTATGTCGTTTGGCGCATCGCCGGGCTGGCGGAGAAAGCGCAATCCCATCCACCCGTGACAGTCATTGGTTCCCGCAAAGTTCCTTGCAGAGATCGTGTCCACAAACGAGAAGAACCTGGTGTCGGCTCCGCGGGTGGCCTGGAGCTGCATCAGCAGTTGCTTCCACTCACTCTCCAGCATGGCCTGCAGGCGCGGCCTGGAAACATAACGAGTCCCGGCTCCGTAAAGCTGGTCGCTGACCTCCTTGTCATAAGCCGAAATCGTCTTCGCAACCGTGCCGGAGGCGCCCCCCACGCGCAGAAACCACCGCGCCACCTCCTGTCCTGCGCCGATTTCTGCAAACGAGCCAAAGATCGTGCCATCGAGATTGAGAGTTAGCGCTTTTTCATGGGCGTCGTTCTTTTTGTTTTCGGGCATCGTCCGTCTCCCATCCAGAAGTCGACTCTACTCCGGCCGAAGGGCTGGAAGAAACGCAATCGGCGCATGATCGCGAATGAACGTCAGAATCTGAGGATGGGGCCAAACGTGATCCGCAGGTTGTTGTGCCCGCCGTCGTTGAAGTAAATAAGGTCGCCAAACTCCAACCGCAACCCGACTGGACCCAGGCTGGCTTCGGCCCCGCCGCCAGGATAGAGTGCCGCATTCATTTGAGAGGTACGGATGCCGAGAACTGAGCTTATGACCCCGTTAATCGGAATCAGGCTCGGGCTTAGCCGGAAGTCGACGAAACCTCCCTTGAGAACCACGAATGGACGAAGATGACCGTGGGATCCTTGGAGCATCGGCCCAAACAGGCCCTCAGTGACTCCGATCGATGTATGCTCGATTGCGTTTATATCGCCGTTCGCGGCGTTTCGGTACAGCTCCTGGAAGTTGACCCCGAAATCGTAGGCCAGCTCTCCTTCGATCATCACATTGTGATGGACGCGGTAGCCGAATCTTCCGCCAATGCCGAAGTTATTGGTCTTGGTCTGCGAGACGCTTAGATAATCGAGAAGCAAGCCGGCTTCGACACGATTTTGTGCGTACACCAAAGGCGAACTTCCGCAAAGCGCAAGAGCCGCAACCGTAAGAACAAACTTGCCCATGCAGAAGATTGCCTCCCGGGTCCAGCTTGGACTAGATGCCGGAAGGCTCCCCCCGGTTGGCGGAATCGCGCAGTGAACAGCCCTGGTGCTTGTCTGGGCATCAAGCCCAACCAATATCCTTCAGCGCCAATTCCGCATTCCAGATCTTGGTCATGTGGGCGATCTTCTGTCCCTCGAATTGCATGACATAAACATAATCTGTGCTCATGTGGCTTCCGGTGGGGGGAACCGGTCCGCCCTGGCCGGTGTGCGTCGCATGAAACACGGCGTCGAAGCTGCTGATTTTCTTTCAATAGTCCGGTAAAGCTCTGTCATCATTCAATTGTGTAGTTCTGACCCGAGTCTCGCGCATAGGGCGCAAGCGGGACTTCGACTACATTTCTTACGATTTTGTCTGATCTGGCATCGGACGAGAAGGCCGCTATGGATTTGTCGGCGGAAAAGCTGTACGAAATCCTAAGGGCTGCTCTCCTGGCACCCGTCTATCTCGCGTTCGTCATTTTCTGCGCGGGCTGCTTCAAGAAGATCCGCCTGAAGCGATATCGCGGCAATATCGCGTTCTTCATCATTTGCGGCAGCTGTATGCCGGGAGTGTTGATTGCTTCACTCATGTGTTTTTATCTGTCTCACAATCTGCTCGCAGAATCCCTTGTCGCGACATTTTATAGGCGAGACAGCATTGCGGTTGCGGTATGGTTTCTGTGTTTCGTGCTGTGCTCAATTTCCTTGATGCTGGTGGTTACGCGGAAATTGCCGGTGCAAAAGCTTCGCCTTGATCCGGGAAGGCCTAGAGGATGGTTCTACTTTGCTGGCGGGTACGCGCTGTGCGGACTATTCTTCATAGCCATCGCGTTCTCTCGGGAAGACACGTGGGAATCCTCCAACTACCGATACAACATCGGGAACTGGTTCTTTTTCATCTGCCTGGCATCGGTGTCATTTTGGATTGCTTATGGCTTTCTACGGCGAGCACGAGCTTCACGGCGTTTCAAAGATGTGGTGAAGGAGGATCTTAGGGCACCGGTCGTCTATCTGCGAGTTTTTAACGATGAGAAGCTGCAGTTTGACTTTAGGCCGCAGGTGCGCCGCAAGAGGCGGAAGTTCCACATGTTTTCTTTTTTTACGGATTCCCTTCCGTTCGCGCCGCTGGACTATGGAATGGTCAGCCTCGACCTTTATCTTACGCATGCGGTTGAGGCAGCGATGGGGCCATTTATTGCGCTCGGCAATCCCGAGGATCAATTAGCCACCGTGGGCGCGGCGCGGGAATATTTTGGCGGCGACGACTGGCGCGAGGAAGTTCAGCGCATGGTGGGCCAGTGCAATGCAGTGATCGCTTTGCCGGGCAATTCCCGCGGCCTTGAATGGGAGTTGACCTGGATGCTGAAGTGCGGGTTCGCGACGAAACTTTTTCTATTGTTTGGACGATGGGTCTATGGCACGCCATCGTATCATGTGGACAAATTTTTAAACCCTATCTACCCGGTTCCGGAACCACTGGTGTGGGACAGGTACAGAGATGACATGAAGGCTCTTGGCTATACACTTCCCCTCGACGCGCCGGACGTATGTACTGTGGTGGCCTTCAATGCCGCTGGAGATGGACGGACGATCAGCCGCTCTTGCGGCTCGCCAGAAGAATACGTCAATGCGATCGTAAATCACTTGAAGCGAGTGTCGAGTCGGCAGGCAGCTATGCGCGTCATTATTACACCGCCTCCCACGGCGTCACGCTAAACTGACTTGCAGATGTCCTCGCCCTTTCACTTGCCGGGTGCCCCAGGTCTCGTTTTTGAGACCTGGGATACGATAACCCACACCCGAACAACTCGGCAGTGCCACCACCCGATTCCTATTGACAACTATTCCTCAGGATGGGCGCCCCCTTCACCATCGTATCGATGCATGGAATCGTGCTCAGATACTCGTAAATCGCCCGAATATCGTGATCCGTCATGCTCTGAAAAGTCGGCCACGGCATCACTTGCAGAAGGTCCCCATTAAACGGAGCCGGAACGCACGTCCCGTCAGGCGCCCCCGTACACGTCGGATGCAGATGGTCGTAATCCTTCCCCGTGCGGATGACCGTCAGGAACTGCTTGTAGGAAAGCCCCCCGGCCGGCTTGCCCGTTTTGTCCGGAGTCAGGTTGCGCGAGTAAAGATGCGCCAGCCCGGGAAACGGCCCGAAATCGCTGCCCCCGCCCAGGTAGGTTGCCGGATTCACTTGTCTCATTCCAGTGAACGGCCCCTGCGGCGGACGCAGCAGGTACGGATCCCCGGTAGGAACGTATTCAGTCTGGGGGCTCATCGTGTGGCAGCCGTTGCAATCGGCCGATGCGTTGACGATGTAACTGCCCAATCCCACCAGTGCCTTGTCTTTCCCCTTCAGGTTCAGAGGAACCGGCGCGATGGAGAAACCGATCGCGATCTTCGCCTTGTCCTGATCGTCATCCTCGCCCGCGTGAATGCGCGGCGTCTTGAGTGTCATGGTCAGGACAACTGCCGCGGTGATCGCCGCAGAGATTCCCAACAAGCTAAGCAAAGGCCGCGTGTCTTTGTGAATCGTCAGGAGCGGTACTAACCGTCTTCCGTTAAGCATGTGATCTCCTTCAGGCCGCCAGGCCTGGGTCGAGTGGGGAATTGAAGTGAGTGAGTTGCTGTCCAAGCATGCAACAGCCGCCAGATTGTGCAGATCTCTAATACCTAGAGGGGAAAGTCCTCGACAAGGGACCGGGCTGCAGCATAGGGAACTCAAATCGACAATGTCAACAGGATTTTGATGCTTTTATTGCGCCATGGAAATTTAGCCCGTGTAAATTATGTAAACCGGTGGCGCTTTCATCATCGCCAGCCGCAGCCCACCCGGCAGTTCCCCATAAACTGTAGATAAGAGAAGCACACTACCTTATGCGCCTCACTGCCCAAGATCTCCTCCTCGTCGTCGACATCCAAAATGACTTCTGCCCCGGCGGGCAACTGGCCGTCGCGGGCGGCGACGACATCATTCCCGTCATCCACCGGATCGCGCCGTTCTTCGAGCACATCGGCCTCACACAGGACTGGCACCCGCCCAACCATCAGTCCTTCGCGAGCGCCCACCCGGGAAAGCGGCCCTTCGAGCAGGTACAGGTCAGTTATGGCGAGCAGACACTCTGGCCCGATCACTGCGTCCAGGGAACGCGCGGCGCGGAGTTTCACCCCGCGCTCCACCTGCCCCAGGCAGAGCTGATCCTCCGCAAAGGCTTTCGCCCCCGGATCGACTCCTATTCCGCATTCTTTGAAAACGACCGCGCCACCGCGACCGGTCTGGCCGGATACCTTCGCGAGCGCAATCTCACCCGCGTGTTTCTCGCCGGACTCGCCTACGACTACTGCGTGGCCTATTCGGCGCTCGACGCCCGCCGCCTCGGCATCCCCGCGGTCGTGGTGCGCGATGCTTGCCGCGCCATCGACCTGAACGGCTCTGTCGGCGGCCATCGAGTCACAATTCGCCGCTTCCGGAGTGACGCTGATCGAAAGTGCCGCAATCGCCGGCTGACGCTCGAGTCTTCCCGGCCCCGCGATCCTCCGAGCGCATACAATCGCAGCAGGTTCGCTCGCTCCGATCATGTCCCGCAATTTCTACATTCTTGCCGCGGTTCTTGGCTTCTTTGCTCTCCTATCGGGAGCCATGTCGCTTGTGCCGTCGACCTTTCAGCCCGGGCTGCCGGCCAACGGAACCCTGTGGCGCACCGTGGGCCTGGTTCTCCTCCTCGCCAGCCTCGGCTTTGCCCTGATCGGCGTCATGAGCAACCTCTTCGAGCAGGTCGACAGGCGCAGCGAACAGGCCCGCCTTGAGGCCCGAAGAAAACGCCGCGGCGAAAAGAACTAGAATGGCAGCAGGGGACGCTTCCCGCAGGTCGCGCACATCATCATGTACGAAGTCACAGTGGAGGCGGGTTTCTCTTCCGGCCATTACCTTCGCAATTACCACGGCCGGTGCGAAAACCCGCATGGCCATAACTACAAGGTCCGCGTCACCCTCGCCGGCGCCGAACTCGACGCGACCGGCCTGCTGCTCGATTTCAAGATGCTCAAGCAGGTGATGCGCCCGGTCATCGACCGCATCGACCACCAGATGCTCAACGACCTCGAGCCCTTCACCACTCTGAATCCATCCGCCGAGAACATCGCCCGTTATTTCTACGACCAGACCAATGAACAGCTGGCGGGCATGACCGAGGGCCGGGTGCGCGTAAAGGACTGCACCATCTGGGAAACCGACAGCACCTCGGCAACCTACTTCCGATAGACCGGGGAATCAGTTCTCTTCACCGCGGAGACGTCTTTACGCCGAGGCCTGCGCCGCCCTGCCCCTGTCGCCCGCAGCGGACCGATCCACCGTAACCAGGTTCCGCCCGCCCCGCTTGGACCGATACAAAGCCTCGTCGCAGCGGCGCAGAAGCTCGTGCGGTGTGTCGAAGGGATGACTCGCCGCCACCCCGATGCTGACGGTCAGCTGGACTTCCCCGGGCAAGTCGGTCAAACCCGCAATTTCGGCCCGCAGCCTGCCCGCAATTTCTCCCGACTGCTCCGTGGTCATGTCCCGCAACAGGATCATGAATTCTTCGCCCCCAAAACGCGACAGGGCGTCGCTGGGCCGCATACTGCTGCGCAGCGAATCACCCACCCGGCGAATGACCTCATCGCCGGCCTGGTGTCCCCAGCGATCGTTCACCTGCTTGAAGCGGTCGATGTCCACCTGCAAGACCGCAATGGATTTCCCGGCCTGGTTCGAATGCGCCAGTTCCCGGGCCAGAATCTCTTCAAACGCCCGCCGGTTCAGCAATCCCGTCAGGCTGTCGGTCTGCGCTATCCTGTGCAGGTCGAGGCGGTGAATGCTCAGCGCCAGCCAGGTTAAGCCAAACCCGGCCCCGGCATTCAAAACCAGGTTCATGTATGTGAACCCGGACTGAATGATGTCCATGTGCACAATCTGGGTGGGCGGAAACAGCACCGTCAGGATGCCGCGGAGGATCTGCAGAACCACCACCAGCATCTGAAGCCATGCCAGCGCCGCAATCAGAGAGCGAAGCGCCGATGCCGGGACTGCATGGTCTCCCGACGGTTCCTCGTAGTGAAACAGCATGGTCGCCTTGGCCCCGCCAAAAATCGCGAAACATGCGCTGCAGATGAGGATGCGCGCAGACAGGTCGACACGGACATAGGCGAAATAGCCGAGGGCCGGCAAAGCCGCCACCATGATCCCAATTCCCCACGGAACGAATGGGGCCGCGACATCCAGCGTGTCCGCCGTCGCGGAATAGATCAGCAATGAGCAGACAAACAGGGCTTCATTCGCCAATAGAATGGTCACCCATGCCGGCGCAAAGGGTCTCATCGCCAACAGCAGGACCCCCAGCAGCCCAAAGCCCAGAGCCCAGCTCAACAGGCGCACACCGCGCAACCCCGGCACAGTCCGGCTAATGACACAGCACCCTGCCAGCATCAGCACGACAGTTGCCGCGTATCCATACATCAGGTACGGCAAGTACACGCGCGGGAACCTCGGATCGCCGGCCGCAAGGCACACGGTGTCCCGTCTATCTCTTTTCCGGGACGTGTCGGTGGGCCAAAAGACAAGCTTCTCTGCCATCATTTTGCCACACACAGGGCTTGGAGAGTCATACAACAAAGAGGGTATACAGAGGCTGGATGGCGCAGAACTTCGAGTGCCTGAAGATAAAGAACCGCCCGGCTACACTGGTTAAAGCGGAGGTACACCCGGTCTGAGCCCGCCACGGCAGATGGACGAGAGTCCGTTCGGGGAGGCGCCCGAAGAGACCGCCGCGGTGATCGCAGCCCTCCAGGAGGAAAAGACTGACGATTTCCCCCGGGCGGTTCGCGCCCTGCGCAATCGCAACTTCCGCCTGTTCTGGACCGGCAACTTCCTCTCCAACATCGGCACCTGGATGCAGAATGTAGCGCAGGGCTGGCTCGTGCTCACGCTCACCAACTCCTCGTTCTGGCTCGGTGTCGTGGGGTTTGCCGGGTCGATTCCATTCCTGATCTTCACTCTCTTCGGCGGCGTAATTGCAGATCGCGTGAATAAACGGCGGCTGCTCATGGTCACGCAAACGGTCATGATGGTTCTGGCTTTCCTGCTCGCCGCACTGACATATTTCAAATTTCTCAATGTATGGGGCGTGGCTGCCATCGCCTTTGCTAATGGCGTGGCCATGGCCATGAACGCGCCCAGTTACCAGGCCCTCGTGCCAAAGCTGGTGGGACGCGATGATCTGACCAACGCCATTGCGCTCAACTCGGCGCAGTTCAACATGTCGCGCATCCTCGGTCCGACGCTGGGCGGCTACGCGATGGTGCTGTTCGGAATGGCCGGCAACTTCTTCCTCAACGGGCTGAGCTTCGTCGCGGTGCTCTGGGCGCTGGGAAGACTTCGTTTTCCGCAGGAGAATCCCTCCCGCCACGAGAGCATGTTACGCAGCCTGCGCAGTGGGTTTGCGTACCTCAACAGCAGTCCGCAGATGAGGGTGTTGATGGGTATGACGGCGGCCGTTAGTTTCCTGGGCTTGCCGTTCCTCACCTTTATCCCCTATTTCGCCAAAATTCAATTGCATGTCGGAGAGAGTGGCCTCGGATGGCTCCTGGCCTGCTCGGGTGCCGGAGCGGTGCTCGGCGCGGTCACCATCGCCGTGCTGGGAAACATCCCCCGCCGCGGAATCGTCGTCACGGTCGCCGGCGTGGTGTTCTTCGTGTCCATCATGGCTTTCAGCGAGTCGCATCGGTTTGCGTTCTCCGCAATCCTGGCCTTCTTCGAAGGGTTCAGCGGGATCCTCATGATTTCCTGCTTCAACGTTTCGATCCAGCACCTGTCGAACGATGAGATGCGGGGCCGCATCATGAGCATCTACGCGACCAGTTTCCTGGGGCTGCCACCTCTGGGCTCATTATTGGCGGGCTGGCTCTCGCGCCGCATGGCGACTGGTGACGTGCTGGCCTTCATGGCAGGCCTGGCAACTCTGACGTTTATCGCTGTATTCATGTCGTCGCAGCCGTTGCGCGAACTCGACTGACGAACAACTTGCGATCCGAAAGTTGAGCGCCGTCTGAAAAATACGCGGTTCGAGACGCGCAGATCGAACGCGTGCAGTTGAAACTGAGACGCGCGAGCTGAATTCCTGAGCAAAAAAAAGGCCTGCGCAAGAATCGCACAGGCCAGTTCGATTGATTCTGATTCACTGCTTGACCCAGTTACGACGCCCTCGTGGTTCGGGTGGTGCGCCTCTCATCGTCCAGGATCTCGTCTTCAGTGGTAGCCCCTTCCGGATACGCTGACCGCGGCTCCTTGGCCCTGTATGCGTTGATTGTGTCAGGGTTTTGCGTTGACTCCGCACGCGGCTCCCGGTCCCTGTAGGCGTCGATCGTGTCCGGGCTGTGGACAGACTCTTCACTCAGGTGGCTGCTGACAGACTTTTCGACTGTATGGCTGCTCACAGACTTCTCACCTGCTGAAGCCACATCTTCTCCGCCCGCTCTCTTCAGAATGTCCTTCGCACGCGAGACTTCTTCTGAGCTGTCGCAGTGGACAGAGGCGAGAACGCCTCCCTCTTTTACGCGGCCTTCGTACCGCTTCGCTTCGTACTCCGGAATTCCCATTCCGACCAAAGCGCCAACGATACCGCCGATCGCTCCTCCCACACCTACTCCAGCGAGCGTGGCCATGATCGGACCTGCCGCGATCAGAGGGCCCACTCCGGGAATCGCAAGCGCGCCGATCCCCGCCAGAAGTCCGAGGGTGCCGCCGATACCGCCGCCAACACCCGCGCCGGTCGCTGTACCCTCAGGTGCCTTCGTATTCTTCTCCGTGGCAAAATCTTTTGTTCCGGATTTGTCGGCCATCAGAACGGAAACGTCCTGGCTGGAAAATCCGGCCGCGGTAAGCGCGTTCACTGCTGCTTCTGCCGCTGCGCGCGTGGGGAAAATTGCAAATGCTGCTGTATTCTTTCCTGCCATAATCAGAACTCCTGTTGATTGATGAGGGTTGAAGCTTTCGTTTGATCGATCACTGTTTTACGGTGAGCTGATTGTTGACCTTGCCGGTTCCGGCAACATCGGCAGCCTTTGAAGCGATTGTTTCCTTTTCACTTTCGCTTTTCACCGGCCCCTTGAGCGTCACCTGCCCACCTTGCGTGATGATCTTCACGTTGTGCGCATAAGTGGAAAGAGACTTGTCTGCCACGATTGACTGGCGAATCTTCTGCGTCGTCTCGCGGTCTGAACTGTTCTCCTTCTGGTTCTCGGCCGTTTTGTCGTTCTTCTTGTTTTGTGATGAATTATCCGGCGCTGTTGAAGACGGCGGACTCGCCTGATCCTGGGCGTAGCCTGCCAGAGGAATACCGACGATCAATTGTGAGGCTAAAGCCAACTGAGCCCAGCCTCGGAAGCCCGATATTTTGATTTGCATGTGTCACCTCGCGACGATAGCGGAAGTACAGCGCGACTCAATTTATTCCCCAGTGGCGCCCGGTTACTGTGAGTTCCTTTGTGGAGAGCAGCCGCTGTACCTGCTAACCTTGCCGTCTGATGCCTGCACCCACCCGCGCGTTGCACGGGAGGAATGACTCGTCTGCAATCCAGGCGTCCAGCCAAGGAACCGCATCGCTCGAAACACGGAAACTGGGTGCAAGATTGGAGCTCGGGTCGCGCAAGAGAGCTTCTGTAAATCAGCAATAGCTCCTGGGCAGTCGACAAGTGTCCGTCGATCGGGGATCGTCGGCCAAAGCAGGCATCACTGACTTAGTAAGTACTTCTATAATTTGCCGCTCGATAGCTTAGGAAGCCGCGGTCAATTCATCTGGCTCGATTTGGACTGCACGTATTTGTCGAAGGGAATTTCAAAGTAGAACAGCTCATGCCCTTCCGCATTGCGCAGCGCATGCAGGTGCAGTTTGGAGCCCTTGAGCGGATCATCGAGCTGCGACACGTCGTAAAACAGAAAACCGGCGCGCGTCGTGTGGGCTTCCACCACCAGTGCTCCGTACTCGAAAGTGTTGAAGTCTTCCTCGATGTCCTTGTTGCTCGCCTTGGGCTTCAGCTTGATGGTGGGGATCGGGCCGGGCATGGGAATCCGGCCTCCCTCGCGCTCCTTGCGTGTCATCAGCCGTTCAACGTCCTCCGGTTCGGCAGCCTGGATGCGTTGTCCGGACTTGGTCTGGAACAGGATGCGCGCGTCGCGGAGCGAAATTGGCTTGTCGCCGTTGTTGGTCACGATCAGACGCACTGGCATGACGCCGTGGCCGAGGTAGTCGACGCGAAAGATCGACTCTTTCTCCTTGGTGTCGTACGGTTCCGCGGCAATCGCCACGTTTTCCTTCTCGTGCACCTCAACAGCCGCAAACGAGGTGGCCGGCTGCACCGGCGGCGGCACGTGGTCGTTCGCCACCCCAGGCAGCGCCAGCCCGGCCACAATCAGCGGCAACCATCGAAAGACCTTCATCCTCCCCAATACCCTCAGTCCCGACGACTGTATCATTTGATGGGTTAGACACCACAAAGCCTCAATCCGTCTCGCATGATTCTCTTTTTCTACAACCTGGCGCTGCTCGGAGCCCTGATGGGCGGGGCCCCCTGGTGGCTGTGGCGGATGGCCACGACGCAGAAATACCGCGAGGGCATTCGAGAACGCCTGGGAAGGGTTCCGAAAAGAATCCTGGAGCGGGATCGGGCCGAGAGGGATCGGAACGAACCGGACCTGCCGTTGATCTGGCTTCACGCTGTTTCGGTCGGAGAGGTTCTGGCCATCGGGCGGCTGGTCGCGGAACTGGACCGGGACTTTCCCCACCACCGCGTGATGATCTCGACGACGACCCGCACCGGTCAGGCCCTGGCTCGCGAGCGCTTCGGCGCGGAGCGCGTTTTCTACTGCCCGTTGGATCTGCCCTGGGCCGTGCGCGCCTACCTCGACGCCCTCCAGCCGACCCTGCTCATCCTGGCGGAAACGGAATTCTGGCCCAACCTGCTCAACGGATGTTTCCGCCGGAAGATCCCGGTGGCCGTCGTCAACGCCCGCATCTCCGACCGGTCGTGGCCGCGCTACCAGATGCTTCGACGGCTGTGGAGGCCGATCCTCGGCCGGATCAGCCGCGTGCTGGCGCAGACCGAAACCGACGCCGCCCGCCTCCGCGCGCTGGGCTGCCGCCCGGAAGTTGTGAGTGTGGCCGGGAATCTCAAATTCGACGTGCGGGTCACCGAGGAAGCCGAAGCCACAAGACTCCTGAGGGCATTGGAGCCATCGCCTCGATTTCTGGTCGCAGGGAGCACGCTGGACGGAGAGGAAGCCGCAATCATGGCCGCGCGGACATCGCTTGCCGGCGCCGATCCTTCGCTGGTCATCGTTCTCGCGCCGCGCCACCCGGAACGATTTGAAGTCGTCGCCGCATTGCTTGAAGCGTCCGGGGTTCCATGGATCCGCCGTTCAGAGTGGAAGACTCAGCCGCCCGAAAACCTGCAACCGCTTAAGGGAATCAAGGTCGTGCTCCTCGATACCATCGGCGAACTGGCCTCGGTCTACTCGGTCGCGTCGGTGGCATTCGTCGGCGGCAGCCTGGTTCCCGCCGGCGGACACAACCCGCTCGAGCCGGCGCAATTCGGCGTCCCCATCGTCATGGGTCCCCACTACGCCAATTTCCGTGCCATCACCGAGGATCTCCTCGCCAACCAGGCCATCCGCATCGCTCCCCGGGAGGAATTGGCCCAGGCGCTTGTCGGCCTGTTGGACCACCCGGCCGAAGCCAAAGCCATGGGCGAGCGCGCCCTCCAGGTCTTCAAGCAACAGGCCGGCGCAACGGCGCGTTGCGTCGAGGCCATGCGTTGCTTGCTCGGATACCCTCCGCATGCCCCCGCTCCAGGTCGCGCCCCGTCGGAGCAGCGGGCATGACCGCCGGCGGGACCGCGCGGCGCATGCTCCTTCCCCTCACCCCGCTCTACCGCCTCGGCCTGGCCCTTCGCGAACTGCGCCTGCGCTCCGGCCTGGAGTCGATCCGCCGTCTGCGCTTTCCCGTGATCAGCATCGGCAACCTCTCCACGGGCGGCGCCGGCAAGACGCCGTTCGCGATCGCTCTCGCGAAGTCACTCACGGGGCGCGGCTTTGCGGTCGACGTGCTTTCCCGAGGCTTCGGCCGCCACACCAGTGCGCCGGCCCGCGTCCTTCCCGACGGAACTCCCGCGGAATTCGGAGACGAGCCGCTCCTCATCGCCCGCGAGGCCGAGGTTCCGGTTTACGTGGCCTCCCAGCGCTACGAAGCCGGTCTCCTCGCCGAGGCCGCAGCGCTCCCCGAAGAGAGTAAGCCCCTCCTCCACATCCTCGACGACGCCTTCCAGCACCGCCAACTCCATCGCGACATCGACATCCTGCTTCTCAACCGCGACGACTGGCACGACCGCCTTCTCCCCGCCGGCAATCTCCGCGAACCACGCCGGGCCGCCATGCGCGCCACCGTCATCGCCATCCCCGCCGACGGCTCTTCCCTCGAATCCGACCTCCGCAACTGGGGTTGGCAAGGCCCGATCTGGCGCCTGCATCGGCGCATGGACGGTCCCGCCAGTCGACGGTCCGGTTCTGGCCTTTTGCGGCATCGCCCGCCCCGAGCAGTTCTTTGCCGGCCTTGAAGCCGCCGGCCTGCGCCTCGCCGGCCGGGTCGCTTTCCGCGACCATCACCCCTACGACGCTCGCGATCTTGAACGCCTCCAGGCCGCCGCTCGCGCCGCGGGCGCCGCCGCCCTGCTTACGACTGCCAAGGATCAGGTCAGGCTGACTCCCCTCATCGCCGCGCTCCCCCCGGATCTGCCTCTCCTGACCGCCGGCCTCCGCGTCGAAATCGAGGAGGAATCCGCCGCCCTCGACTGGCTCGTCGCCAGGCTCGAATCCATTCCGCCCCGCCCGCCCCTGTGAGAAAATCAGTTGTTTGCACACGCAATCCAAGTTCCGCCTGCTCGTGGTCCGGCTGGGCGCGATGGGCGACGTCCTGCACGCTCTGCCGGCGGTCACCGCGCTGCGCCAGGCCCATCCCGGCTGGGTCATCGACTGGGTCGTTGAACCGGCCTGGTGTGCCCTGTTGTCTGCCCACTGCGAGAGCGGCACTTTCAGCCGCGGGCCTGCGCAGCCCCTCGTCGATCATCTCCACCTGGCCTCGACCAAGGCCTGGCGCCATCGCCCTTTCAGTCCCAACACACGCCATGAAATCAGTAGCTTGCGTGCCATCCTGAAGCGCTGTAACTACGACGTCGTCCTCGATCTGCAGGGAGCCGTCCGCTCCGCTGTGATCGGGCATATGGCCGGATGCCGCCGCCGGGTGGGGGAGTCGAGGCCCCGCGAGTGGGCGGCGAGGTGGTGGTTCACCGAGCGAGTTTCCACACGCGGCACCCATGTGATCGAACAGGATGTGGAACTGGCCTCCGCGGTGGCGGGAGACGAACTCACCCCGCTCCATCCTTTGCTTCCTGTCGATCCGGCTGCCGAAGCCTGGTGCGATTCATTGCTCTGTCCGTGCGCCGGGCAGCCCGTCGTGCTGCTCAATCCAGGAGCGGGGTGGGGCGCCAAACGCTGGCCGGTCGAAAGATATGCCGCGGTAGCCTCAGCCCTCGCCGCCCGGGGCGATTGCGTTCTGGTCAATGCGGGGCCGGGCGAAGAGGCGCTCGCCAACGCCATCGCGGAGCAGTCGGACGGCGCCGCCCGGCCGCTCATCAGCACCCTTTCCCAATTGGTCGCCCTCACCCGGCGGGTGGCCCTGGTGGTTGGCGGCGACACCGGCCCCCTTCACCTGGCGTCCGCGCTCGCCCGCCCGGTGGTCGGCATCTATGGCCCCACCGACCCGGCGCGCAACGGACCGTTCGGGACCCGGGCGCGGGTGCTGCGCAGTCCTCAAAGCCGGCGCGACCACAGCCGCCGCGCCGAGCCCGAAGCCGGCCTCCTCACCATCACCCCCGACGCTGTCCTCGAGGCCGCCGAGTCTCTCCTGGGCAAGGAATCCCCGGCATGAGCGAACCTGTTGACTGGATCACCCGCTGGCAGCGCATCGCCCGCCGCATCCGCGTTCCCCTGGGCTTCCTTACCGCGGCTTTGTATCTGTTTGAATTGAGCCGGCGGGCGCCGCTCCCAGCGGCCGTGGCCTGGAGCCTGCTGCTGGTCGTGCCGGGTCTGTGGCTGCGCGCCTACGCGTCAGGCTATGTGAAAAAGAATCAGGAGCTTACGACAACCGGCCCCTACGCCTATACCCGCAACCCGTTATACCTCGGTTCCACGCTGATTGCGGCCGGCTTTGCCGTAGCCCTTCTCAGTTGGCCGGTGGCTCTGCTGCTCGCCGTGTTTTTCCTGGTGATTTACGTCCCGGTCATCGCCTCGGAAGAACGCTTCCTGCGCGCCACGTTCCCCGGCTTCGAAGCCTATTGCCGGCGCGTTCCCCGGTTTTTCCCTCGTTTCGTCCGAGGCGCTGACCCCTCGGACCCTGGTGGCGGCCACTTTGCCTGGGCCCTCTACCTCAAGCACCGCGAGTACAATGCTCTTTTGGGTGCACTGCTGCTGTACATTAGCCTGGCCCTCCTTCGACCAGCCATCATTCACATGTTGCACGGGCGGCCATGAACGAGTTCAAGCTTTGACCGTCAAAGATAAAAGGAGCCGCGCCAAACCGGTGAAGACCCGCACGACTGCAGTGATCATTTTTTGTGCCCTCGTGTGCGCCGATGTCTCACGCGGTCAACAACCTCCACCAGCCGCAACGCCCGGTTCGCCGGCCTCGGCCTCGTCCGTTTGCCCGCGCCCCGGGCCGGGTTCGCCTTTCCCCAGAAGCAGACCCTCACCTATTCCGTTGACTGGCGTGTCTTTTCCGCCGGAACCGCGGTCGTGCATTTTGAAGCCAATGGGGATAGTGAACGGATCACGGCCAACGCCGACACCAGCGGCGCGATCAATATGCTTTTCCATGTCAGCGACCACTTTCAGTCCACCTTCGACCGCAATACCGGCTGCACCGCAGAATTCGACAAGCAGACCGTGGAAGGACGGCGGCAGATCAATTCGACCCTCAAGCTGGATTACGCCCAGTCCAAATCCATCTTCGACGAAAAGAACGTGGTGAAGGGCGAGACCAAGCACATCGAGACGCCGGTCTCCGGCTGCCTCACCGACCTGCTCACCGGCATGTTCTTCGCCGCTTCCCAGCCCATGGAAGTGGGCAAGAGCTTCGTGATCCCGGTCGTGGACGCGTTGCACACCGTCCCCGTGACCATGAAGGTGGAAGGCAAGGAAGAGATCAAGACTCCCCTGGGAACCTTCAAGACAGTCCGGGTCCAGCCAACCGCCGATGCCGGGGTGGTCAAAAACCGCGGCAACATCTGGATCTGGTACACCGACGACGAGCGCCACCTGCCCGTGCAGATGCGGGCCCGGCTCTTCTGGGGCACCATCACCTTCCGGCTCTCCGCCATGGACAATAAGTAGAAGAACAGCAACGCAAACGAGCTGTATCGTGGGGCAGACTGTTCCCTGACCCCTGTTACCTGCTTTCTACTGCATCCGGTACCGCTCCCGCATCAGGCGCTGCAGGCGCGGCCAGTAGATCAGGTTGAAGGCCAGCTCCTTGTCAGGAAACATGGTAAGCGCCACGCGGCGGGTGTCCGCCACCATCTCCGACGCCTGTTCGACCGTAACCGTGTGATCCTGGGCGATGACCTGCGTGACCATGTTCACCACCATTTGAAGGCGGCGAATCTTGCGGCCCTCTTCCACGAGCTCTTCGGGTGACTGATCAGGCGGACAGACCTTATCTTCATTGCTTTCTGCAGATGCGGACCCGGCGACTGGTTGCGGATCCCAGGGAAGATCGACTGAACCCATGCGGCTATACCTCCTCGACTCTGGGGCGAGATGGCATTCGTTGTGTGCATCCTATCACCGGTATTGGACCGACGTCCTTGCGATTGGCCCAAGAGCTACTGGTTCGTCACCTCGTGAGCCGTCAGCTATCACAGCCATCGCCCAATCCGTACAATAAGATTGGATGGCTTTCACCGAACAATACGATGTCGTGGTCGTGGGCGCGGGTCACGCCGGCTGCGAGGCCGCCATGGCCGCGGCGCGCATGGGTCTCAAGACCGCGCTCATCACCATGAACATGGACCTCATCGCCCAGATGAGCTGCAATCCCGCCGTAGGCGGCGTCGCGAAGGGACACCTGGTCCGCGAAGTCGACGCCCTGGGCGGCATCATGGGCGAAGTGGCCGACGCCGTCGGCATCCAGTTCCGGCTTTTGAATACCTCCCGCGGCCCGGCGGTCTGGAGCCCTCGCGCCCAGTGCGACAAGCAGCTCTATCGCGTGAAGATGCGCGAAGTGCTCGAATCCCAGCCCGGCCTCCACATCCGCCAGGCCGAAGTCGTCGACCTGGTGATGGACGGGAGTGAACAGTGGACAGTTCACAGTGGACAGAAAGGCAGGGTGCGTGGGCCTCAAACTCCGCGACGGCCGCCGCCTCATGGCGGGAGCCACCATCATCACCACCGGCACCTTTCTCAACGGACTCATCCACTGCGGCGAGGAGCGCTATCCCGCCGGCCGCAGCGGCGAGCCGGCCTCTGTTCTTCTCGGCGAAGCCCTGCGCGCCCTCGGCCTGCGGACGTGCCGCCTCAAGACCGGAACGCCGCCCCGCCTCGACGGCCGCACCATCGATTGGAAGGCTTTCGAAGAACAGCCCGGCGACGCCGACCCCACGCCCTTCAGTTTCCGGACGAAGAAGATCGTCCAGCCCCAGGTAAGCTGCCACATCGCCTTCACCACGCCCGAGACACTGCGTCTGATCCGCGAGAACGTGCACCGCTCGGCCATGTATTCCGGCCGGATCGAAGGCATCGGCCCCCGCTACTGCCCGTCCATCGAAGACAAGGTCGTCAAATTCCCCGACAAGACCCAGCACCAGTTCTTCCTCGAGCCGGAAGGGCTCAACACCCACGAGGTCTACATCAACGGCATGTCCACGTCGCTGCCGATGGAAGTGCAGTGGCAGATCGTGCACTCCATTCCAGGCCTCGACCAGGCCGAGCTGCTGCGCCCCGGGTACGCCATCGAGTACGACAGCGTCGACGCCACCGAGCTCGACCGCTCGCTTCGCGTGAAGAGCATGGAGGGCCTGTACCTGGCCGGCCAGATCAACGGCACCTCCGGTTATGAAGAGGCGGCCTGCCAGGGCATCATGGCCGGCATCAACGCCGCCCTGTGGCTCAAGGGCCAGCCCCCCTTCACCATGGATCGCACCGAAGGCTACACCGGCATCCTCATCGACGACCTCATCTCCAAGGGCACCAACGAGCCCTATCGCATGTTCACGTCCCGGGCCGAGTTCCGGCTCCATCTGCGCATCGACAATGCCGATCGCCGCCTTACCCCTTACGGTCGGCGGCTGGGGCTGGTCGGCGACCAGGCGTGGGCAGAATACGAACAGAAGCAGGCCCGCATGGCTGCCCTCGATCTGTTGCTCACCACGCGCAAGCCCAGCGGCGAGAACCTTGCCGCCGCCGGATTCGGCGCGCTGACCGCCGTCGCCGGCCAGACCTGGGCGCAGCTGCTCAAGCGGCCCGAGGTAACCATCGAGCCTATCCTGAAAGCCCTCCGCGATGAACTGGCGGCGCAGCCGCTGCTCAAGGAAATGTTCGGCCAGCCCGACCACACGCCGATTGAGCGCGCTGCAATTCGCAATGAGGCCCGGGCGGTCGAAACCGAGATCAAGTTCGCCGGCTATCTCGACCAGCAGAAGAAGTCGATTGCGAAGCTCAAGGCCGCCGAAGCCGTTACCATTCCCGAATGGCTCGAGTACGGGACCATCAGCGGCCTGTCGCGCGAAATGCGCGAAAAACTGGAGCGCATCCGGCCCATCACGATCGGCCAGGCCAGCCGCATTCCCGGCGTTACGCCCGCTGCCCTCAGCCTCGTCCACGTTTCGATCCGCCTGCAGGGCCAGGCGCGCGCTTCAGCGAGCCCGGCACATACCGGCGCCGACTGAATCTCGCCTGAAAATATCCAAACACTCCGTGCCCCATCCTTTCCGCTTTTTTCTGCGGAAAGGGTGGGAGAGCACGAACTCAATTCTTTTCATCCAGCGCGCGGCTGCAACGCTGTGAGACTAGCGCCTACCCTCCGCACCCGCAGCTGTGCGCCATCACCTCGGCAAAATGCAAAGCCCGCCGATGACCCAGCTGCATGATCTGCTCACGGCAACTGAATCCGTCGGCGACCACGATCGTCATGGGTCCAGCCGACGCCACCGCCGGCAGCAAACCCTGACCGGCAATCGTTTTCGACACTTCGAACTTGTCGGCTTCGAAGCCGAACGGACCGGCCATGCCGCAGCATCCGGCTTCGATCACGTCAACCGCCGCCCCCGCCTGGCGCAACAGTGCGATCTCCTTTTTCGGCCCCCCGAAGACCGCCTTGTGATGGCAGTGGCCGTGGATGAGAATATGCGCGCCGTTCAGCCGTCCGGTGGCGAATTCCGGCGCCTCGGCGGCCAGCCAGTCGGCCAGCAGCCACACCAGTTCGCGCATGCGCCTGGCGCGCGCATCCTTGGGGAAAAGCTCCGGCAGTTCGTCCTTGAACACGCTGGCGCAACTCGGCTCCAGAAAGATAAACGGCCGCCCCGCCTCAATGTGCGGACCCATGCGATCGAGAACATCGGCGAGATACCGCCGCGCTGCATCGAGATGGCCGAAGTCGTAGAGCGGCCGGCCGCAGCAGATGTGGCCCCTCGGCACAATCACCTCAAATCCCGCATCCCTCAGGACCATCTCCGCTGCAGCAAGAGTTTCAGGATGGTAGTAGTTGTTCCATGTATCCGGCCATAAAACCACCTGCGGTGGGGCCAACTGCGCTTCGCGCCTTGCAGCCTCGTGCCGATTGCGTTCCTCGTCAGCGCGACTGAAGTCGTGCCCTGATACAAAGCTCTTTGGGACGAGCCTTGGTAACTGTCGTTCCTGCGCCACGCCCGCCATGCGCTTGATCAACGGGCTTGTCACCGGCCCGGTAAGAATCGCATTCGTCAGCCCCGGTGTAATCGAACCCCACCGCGCCAGCTTGTCCGCGAATCCAAAGATGTAGTGCTGCAGCGGATGCAATTTTCCTTTGTAGCGCTGGGCCAGGAACTCGGCCTTGTATGCGGCCATGTCCACCTGCACGGGGCATTCCGTCTTGCACGCCTTGCAGCTGAGGCAGAGGTCCAGCGCCTCATGCACGGCTTCGCTCTGGAAACCCTCTTTGCGCAGGTCGCCGGCCAGCATCTCCCACAGCAGCCGGGCACGGCCGCGGGTGGAGTGTTGCTCGTCGCCGGTAGCCCGATAGCTGGGGCACATCACGCCGCCGCTCGCCTTGCGGCACGCGCCCACGCCCACGCAACGCTCCGTCGCCCGCTGGAGCGAACCGCCATCCTTGGCAAACACGAAGTGCGTTTCGAACTCTGGTTGATCATGTACATTGGCGGTCGTGCCGCCGACCGGCCCATGCCTGAGGTTCTCCAGCGGATCGTACACGCGGACCGCATCGACCACCTTGCCCGGATTCATGCGGTTGTCGGGATCCCAAAGCGCTTTGAACTCGCGAAACGCCTGCATCAGTTCCGGCCCAAACATTTTCGGCAGCAGCGCGCTGCGCGCCTGGCCGTCGCCATGCTCGCCGCTCAGCGATCCGCCCAGGCTGAGCACCAGGTCGGCGGCGCGATCGAGAAACTCGCGGAAATCGCTCCGGCCTTTCTCGGTCTGGAAATCGAAGTTGATGCGCATGTGAACGCAGCCCTGGCCATAGTGGCCGTAGAGGGCGCTGCGATACCCGTACTCGCTCATCAGCGCCGTCACCTTGCGCAGATAAACACCGAGCCGTGCGGGCGGAAGGCCTGCATCCTCCCAGCCTTCCCAGCCCTCGGGCTCGCCGGGCACGAAGACCGTCGCCCCCAGCGCTGACTCGCGCACAAACCACACCCGCGCGGCATCGGCCGCATTGTAGATACGCGCCTCGGGCACGATGTCCCAGCCTTGCGCCGCACGCACCAGCCTCTCTGCTTTCTCTTTCGCTTCATCGCCAGACCAGGCGCCCATCTCGACGAGTAGAAAGCCGCCGCCCGGCGGCAGCAGCGCAACGTCGTCGAGGGCCAAATTCTTGCGGCGCATGAATTCAACCAGCAACGCGTCGAATCCTTCCAGACCGATCGGTCCGTATTCCAGCACGCGCGGCACCGCGTCCGCGGCCACGAACGCATCGGGAAACGAAAGCGCAGTCAGCACGCGAAACGGCGGGCTCGCGGCGAGATTCAGCGTGGCCGACACTACCGTGGCGCAGGTGCCTTCGCTCCCCACCAGCGCGCGGGCCACGTGAAAGCCATTCTCGGGCAGCAGTTCGTCGAGGTTGTATCCCGAAACGCGGCGCGGAATGCGCGGAAATTTTTCCCGGATCAGGTCCGCATAACGATCGCGCAACCTCGCCAGTCCGGCATAGATCTGTCCCACGCGCCCGCCGCCGCGCATGAGCGCATCGAGCTCAGCGGCGCCGGTGCGCCCCACCGTCATGCGCGTCCCGTCGTAGAGCACGAGATCGAGCGTCTCCACGTTGTCGGCCACCTTGCCGCCCAGCAGGCCGTGCACGCCGCAGCTGTTGTTGCCGATCATGCCGCCGAGGGTGCATCGCGAGTGCGTGGCCGGATCGGGAGCATAAGTGAGGTGGTGCAGCTCGGCAGCTTCGCGCAGCCGATCGAGAACGATGCCCGGCTCAACAGTCGCCAGCCTGGCTTCCGGATCAATCGCGCCCAGCCGGTTCATGTATTTCGAGAAATCGAAGACCACGGCGACGTTCGCACATTGGCCGGCCAGGCTCGTCCCCGCGCCTCGCGGCAACACCGCGGCCCCGGTGGCGCGGCAGGCTGCCAGCGCCGCTTCCACGTCCGCCGCATCGCGGGGCAGAATCACTCCGATCGGAAGCTGGCGATAGTTCGAGGAATCGGCGGCGTACATGGCGCGAAAGCCCATGTCGAAATGGACCTCGCCGCGCAAGTCGGCCGTGAGCCGCTGCTTCAAGTTCCCGATGCGCCGCAAAACGCTCGTGCTCCAGCGGCGCAAAATTGTTCAGAATTGCAAAATCGCTCACGCTCGCATGGTAACTCCACCCGGCCAACGCCCTGTCATGCTGAGCGGAGTCCGTCGCGGCGGACTTCGCTCAACTTGAAGAACTCTTGGTTGAGTCGGTGCCTCAATACCTACCCAATGATCGTGTTGTCGATCAGCCGCGTCGCACCCGCCCAGGCCGCCACGGCGAACAGCGTGCCAGACGCAGCCGTCTCCACAGGCAGCAGCGTATCCCATTCCACCAACTCGATGTAATCCACGCGTACCGCAGGCTCGGCGGCAAAAATTCTCCTTGCTTCGGAGATGAGAATGGGCGCGCGCCGTTCTCCCATCGCCACCATCGACTCCACATGCCGCACCGACCGGCTCAACACCAGCGCCTGAGCACGTTCCGTCCCACTCAAATAAACATTCCGTGAACTCAGTGCAAGCCCATCCGGCTCCCGCACGATCGGGCAGACCACAATCTTCGCCGGCAGCCGGAGATCCCTCGCCATGCGGCGCACTACCGCGACCTGAGCAGCGTCTTTCTGGCCGAAGAAAGCGAGATCGGCCTCGGTGGCGATCAGCAGTTTGCTGACAACGGTGGCGACACCGCGAAAGTGCCCCGGCCGGGACGCGCCATCGAGGCGATCGCTCAGGCCCTCGACCTCGACGAACGTTGCCGCGCCCGGCGGATACAGTTCCTCCACCGATGGCGCGAAGACCACGCTCGCTCCTTCCGCTTTGGCCAGCGCACAATCGGCGTCAAATGTACGCGGATAGCGTGAATAATCTTCGTTGGGCCCGAACTGCGTGGGATTCACAAAGATGCTCACCGCGACGACGCCGCATTGGCTGGTCGCAGCGCGAATTAGCGATGCATGCCCCACATGCAGCGCACCCATGGTGGGAACAATGCCGATGGTATTGCCCGCGGAGCGATCGGCGCGCGCCCACTGACGCAGCTCATCTACAGTTCGGAGGATTTGCATTGGGCCGGACTACGCTCCGAAGTCCTGCCGGGCGTCCTGATTCACAACAGCGTCAACATCGTCGGGATCCGTACCAAGGACTTTCCGCGCCGGTGCGGGCAGATGATAGCTCTCCTCGTCGGACGGAAAGGCGCGGCGCTCCACATCTTCGCGATAGTGCTCGACCGCGGTCCGGATGAGCCCCGCCGCATCGCCATAGCGCCGCACGAACTTGGCCGGCGGCGCAAACGTCATATTCACGAGATCGTGGAAGACGAGAATCTGGCCGTCGCAGTCCGGACCGGCGCCGATACCGATGGTGGGGATGGCGAGTTCGGCGGTGATCCTCGCTGCCACTTCACGCGGCACGCCTTCGAGGACCAGCGCTCCCGCTCCGGCTTCCGCGAGTTCGTGCGCGTCGGCTCTCAATCGCGCTGCTGCCTCGGTAGTCCGCGCCTGCACGCGGTACCCGCCCATGCGGTGCACGCTCTGCGGAGTCAGGCCGAGGTGGCCGATTACGGGAATTTCCGCCTCCGCGAGAGCGCGGACAAGTTCCACGCGCGGGCCTTCAATCTTCACCGCTTCGGCGCCGGCTTCCTTGACGAAGCGAACGGCGTTTGCCACACCTTGCGCAACCGTACCGTGATAGCTGCCGAATGGCATGTCCGCGACCACAAGGGCGCGGCGTACGGCACGGCGCACCGCGCGGGTGTGGTGCAGCATCTCGTCCACGGTGACGGCCAGGGTATTGTCGTGGCCCAGCACCACCATGGCCAGCGAGTCGCCCACCAGGATCAAATCGATTCCGGCCTCGTCGACCAGGCGCGACGTGGCGTAGTCGTACGCAGTCAGCGCGGAAATGGGCTTGCCTTGCCGTTTCATCTCGGCCAGCGCGGGCATCGTGACTTTTGTGATGGGAACTCCGGTGGAGGAGGATCCACCGCCGGGGAAGTTGGTCAGGCTCATGTTGTCTCCAGTGCCGCTCCGCAAACTCAGGATGCGACCCGTACGAGAGCGAGTATACGCCCTCAATCCATAGATGCAATGGCGCCGTCCCAGGATTTGGGCGGAGTGATCGAAGGCTGAAATCAGACGTACACTTGTCGCATGCTCTGGACCCGGTTTAGAAAATCCTTGTTGCGCTTCTGCTTTCTTGGAGTCGCTGTTGCCCTGCCAGTGTCGACAGCGTTGGCGCAAGCCGGCCAGCTTGCCGCCACGCCTCCGATGGGATGGAACAGCTGGAACCACTTCGCCGAAAAGGTGACCGATGCCGACGTGCGGGCCGCAGCCGACGCCATCGTCGCCACCGGGATGCGGGACGCGGGCTACATCTACATCAACGTGGACGACACCTGGGAAGGCCAGCGCGACGCCGGAGGCAATATTCACACCAATAGCAAATTTCCCGACATGAAAGCCCTCGGCGATTACGTGCACTCGAAGGGCCTGAGGTTCGGCATCTACTCCTCGCCCGGACCCAAAACCTGCGCCGGATACGAAGGCAGCTACGGGCACGAGCAGCAGGACGCAAACACCTACGCAGCCTGGGGTGTGGACTTCCTCAAGTACGATCTCTGCGGCCTGCGCACCGTCATGGACCTCTACAACCCGCAGCAGGATCCCAGGAAGGCCTCAGCGATCATGCGCGATGCCTACGCCAAAATGCACGATGCGCTGGTCAAGACCGGCCGGCCCATCGTCTACAGCATCTGCCAGTATGGCGTCGATGACGTATGGGCATGGGGAGCCGACGTAGGCGGAAACCTGTGGCGGACCACCGACGACATCAGCGACAGCTTCCGCAGCATGGCCCTGATCGGGTTTTCGCAGGCCGGCCTCGAAAAATATGCCGGCCCCGGTCACTGGAACGACCCCGACATGCTGGAAATCGGCAACGGAGGCATGTCCGCCGACGAATACCGCACCCAGATGAGCCTGTGGGCCATCCTGGCCGCTCCGCTGCTGGCCGGAAACGACCTGAGCAAAATGGACGACACCACCCGCAGCATCCTGATGAACAAGGAAGTGATCGCGGTGGACCAGGATAGCCTGGGCAAGCAGGGATTCCGGCTGGGTCCGCTCCAGACCTGGGTGAGAAAGCTTTCCGGCGGCGCCAGGGCGCTGGCCGTTTTCAACTTTGTCACCGACGACGTGCCCCAGCCGGTGACGGTTTCATTTAAGGACCTGGGATTCACGGGCCCGGTGCATGCGCGCGATCTTTGGACGCACAAGGACCTGGGACCACTGCGCGATTCGGTGACTGTGACTCCACCGAAGGGCGGTGTCGTGATGCTGCGGTTGTGGCAATGAGGGCGGGGAAGCGTTAAAGCATCGATTGCCGCCCCCTCAGCGGCCCAGAGAAGCAACCAGCACGGATCCGCAGGATGAAACGTCCCACGCGATGAGACAAATCCCGTTCGGGATGCCTGCAAATCCCCTTTCTTTTACGAAATGTAAAAAATTCAATTGCCTGGCGTAGTTCTCCCGTGAAAGTATTTCCCCATAACTTTTGAAAGCACGTTGATTGTCTTCTCTTGAGAGTCCGTTTGTAGCCTGGTTTTTCAACCGCTTGCTCCTTCCCGATCGTTTGAAGAAGCTTTTTATTTAGTTCTGTGCCGCCGGCGTCTTCCTGACCCTGCTGGACCGCACCCGCCACACGCGCAAGCCGATTTCCAGGTAACTACGCACGCCGTTGCATAGGCACCCGTATGCGCCCTTGCATTTGGGACGCCCTTGCATTCGGGCCAGGATGCGTTTGTGTTCGATCCGCACCCTGCGCCCCTCGATCGACCGGCGGTTTCGACGATCTTCGCCGTACAGTCAGGCCCGAAGGTCCAACCACCGAAAGCACCACCATCTCTCCCCCGTGAAGGTGTTTCGATGAATGTTGTCAGAAATTTCTCTCTCGCCGCTTTGATCTTCATCGCAACGGCCTTGCCCGCAATGGCCGGCACGACGGTTTCCAGCCCCACCGATGGCGCACAAGTGTCCTCTCCTTTCAACCTCACCATGAATGCGGATACCTGTTCCGGGCGTACCGTCATGGTTGTTGGCTACTCGCTCGACAACAGCACCTCCACAGCCATATTTGCCGGGCAACAGATGAACGGCCCGGTGAGCGCCTCCGATGGTTCGCATACCCTCCATGTCAAGGTCTGGAACGACGGGGGCGATGTCTGCGTCACCGATATCGGGTTCAACGTTGGCGGCGGAGGAGGCGGGGGAGGGGCGACCTCGGTGATCCCCTCGAATGCCGTCAGGGTGAGCTCGATCCAGGCGCTCGACAACTGGAAGCAGGGCCATGACGGAGGAACGCCGGGCTGGTCCAGCGGCTGGATGGGCATTCAAAGCTCGCCCTCTCTCACCGGGAGCGCCCGCGAATTCGCAACCAATTTCCACGATTTCGGCGGTGAACGGTATTCGGTCCACTTCGACGACAACCCGTCGTCGCAGAACTTCTTCTACGACGCCTGGATCTACATCGCCAGCAGCGCGGACGGCTTTTC
Organism: Terriglobales bacterium; assembly: GCA_963788475.1. Taxonomy (GTDB): domain Bacteria; phylum Acidobacteriota; class Terriglobia; order Terriglobales; family Acidobacteriaceae; genus Telmatobacter. The sequence goes on along the minus strand of CAWBGO010000015.1, from coordinate 236,269 downwards.
CAACCTCGAATTCGACCTCAACCAGACCATGCCCAACGGTGAAACCGTGATCATGGGATTCCAGTGCGACAGTTGGGTCAACCGCTGGGATTACACCATCAACGGCGGCTCGCCCACCCAGCCATGGGACACCTGGCAGCATTCCTACGCACCCTGCAACGTGCATACCTGGGGAACCAACCAGTGGCACCACATACAGATTTACTATTCCCATAACGAGTCGGGTTGGGTGACCTACCACACGGTATGGCTCGATGGGAACCGGCAGGATCTCAATATCACCGCGTTTTCTTCATTCGCGCTCGGTTGGGGACCTGCGATCATCGCGAACTTCCAAATCGATGGGGCCAGCGGCGGAGACAGCTACGGCAAGGTCTACCTCGATGAGATGACCGTCTATCGCTGGTAGGCACCGTCGCAGCAACCGGGGTGCTGGTTCGGAGTGCCCCAGGTCTCGCCTTTGAGACCTGGGATCGGGCCTACGCGTTGATCGCCATTCCCTCCACCGCTGCGTACGCATCCAGCATCGCCTCCGACAGCGTCGGATGAGCGTGAATGGTGAACATCAGTTCCTCGACGGTGCCCTCCAGTTCCATCACCGCGACCGCTTCCGCAATCAGTTCCGTGGCCTGCGGACCGATGATATGGACGCCGAGAATCTCTCCGTACTTTGCCTCGGAGACAATCTTCACGAACCCGTCGTGGCTGTCGACAATCGTTGCCTTGGAGTTGCCGGCGAAGGGAAACTTTCCCACCTTGACCTCGTAGCCCTTCTCTCTCGCTTGCGCCTCGGTCAGCCCCGCGGAGCCGATCTGCGGATCGCTGTACGTGCAGCCTGGAATGCGGTCGCGCCGCACCGGCCGGAAAGGCCGTCCCGCGATTTTCGACACGGCCACGATCCCGCTCATCGCGCCCACGTGCGCCAGCTGCGGAAGGCCGGCCACAATGTCGCCGATGGCGTATATCCCCGGCTCCGCGGTCTCCTGTGCCTCGTTCACCTTCACGAATCCGCGATCCAGTTCGATCTTCGTCTTCTCGATGCCCACGTCTGTTGTGCGCGGGCCTCGCCCCACCGCCACCAGAACCTTTTCGGCTTCCTTCTCCTGCGTCTTCCCGTTCGCCGTGGTCCAGGCGACTTTGACACCCGCTTCGGTCTTTTCGATCTTCTCCACCTTGCATCCCACGTTCACATCGATGCCGCGCTTCTTGAACAGGCGCGTCAGTTCTTTGGAGATTTCCTCGTCTTCCACCGGAACCGCGCGAGGCAGGAACTCGACGATCGTGATCTCCGTGCCGAAGCTGCGAAAGATCGAACCGAACTCGACACCCACCGCCCCCGCCCCAATCACGACCAGCGATTTGGGCGGCTCATTCAGCGCCAGAATCTCGATGTTGGTCAGGATGCGGTCGTCGGGCTTCTGTTCAAACAGGGTGCGCGCATATGAACCGGTGGCGAGGATGATGTTCTTTGCCTGTATCTGTCGAGTCTCGCCCTGTGAAGGTTCGACCTTGTCGCCGCTCAATTCGACGGTATGGATACCGTCTTTGGGGGGACCATTGAGCTTGCCGTAGCCCGAGATCACCGTCACCTTGTTCTTCTTCATCAGGAATTCGAGGCCCTTGGTGTGCCTGGTGACGATGGCATTTTTGCGTTTCTGCACCGCGGCCCAATCGAGTTGCGGGGTGCCGATGCCGGCGATGCCGTATTCGGCGGCGTGCTTGAGGTGGTCCCAGATTTCGGCGTTGAAGAGCAGGGCCTTGGTGGGAATGCAGCCCACGTGCAGGCAGGTGCCGCCCAGCACCGGCTCGCTCTCGATCAGCGCCACTTTCAGCCCATACTCGCCTCCGCGAATCGCGGCGGTGTAACCAGCCGGTCCGCTCCCGATGATTGCCACGTCATACACTGTCTCTGCCAAAACGGCTCCGATCCGAGGCGCTCTCTTCTCCGTATGGCGCCTCATGCCTCGGTTCAGTTTATCGGACTGGCCGCATGCGACTGTTGTCACGGTCGATTGATCGAATTCGTGGTACTCTGCCGCGTTGTTGCCGAGGTGACTATGCAGCGCAACATCCGCGTGGTTCTGGCTCTGCTGACTGCCGCTCCCGTGATCCTGCCGGCACAGCAATTCGCGCCTCCCTATGAGGGACCTGTCACCCAGAACCAATCGCCGTCTGGAAGCACCTTCGTTCAACCCATCCTGATCGTCCCCGTTGCCGGAGCCCCATTCACCGCGACCGTTGTCATCAACAATGAAGGGGCCGCGGCCGATGGCTCTCGCTCCTCACAACACTCGGTCATCGAAATCGCGCGTGATTCCGGGGGGCGCATTCGCAATGAGCGGCACAAGTTTGTGCCGGGAACCTTCCGCGGAACACCGCCGACATTGTTCGTGCACACCTACGACCCGGTGACCCGGATCAGCCACATCTACGACCCGGTCACCATGACTTATCGCGACCAGGTGGTGCTCCCGCCACGCAAGTCCATCGACCAAAAGGACCGAAAAGAAGAAGACCTCGGCTCCACGACCATCAATGGCACCCAGGCCAGGGGAACCAGGATCACGCGCACCATTCCTGCACGTGTCAGCGGTACCGGCAAGCCCGTGCACATGGTGGATGAATTCTGGTTCTCGGAAGAACTGCAAATGAACGTGATGGAGCAACACACCGATGGGCGCGGCGGACTTCAGACGCTGGCGATTCTTTCCATAAAGCGCGAGGAACCGGATGCCTCGCTGTTCGAGGTTCCTGCGGGATACAAGCGAGAGCAGATCACCCCGCCGGTCCACGCCCCGGCCGCACCCTAAGCGCCGATCTCGGGTCCCGCGAGAAGAAGTTGAACCATCTCCGCCGCAGCGCCAGCGGTTTCCGCATCGGTCCCGAACCCGTCCATCCAACGCACATCCCGCTCGCGCCGAAACCACGTCATCTGCCGCTTGGCGTAATTGCGATGGCCCTGCTGGGCCTCTTTTATTGCAGCCTCGACACTCAAGGTCCCCGCCAGGACGGCATGTCCCTGGCGGTAGCCAAGCGAGTCGAGCGCCTTCACATACCCGAAACGTTCCAGCAGGCCGCGTGTCTCCTCCACCAGGCCGGCGGCAAACATCGCAGCGCAGCGCTCATTCAGCCGTCCATAGAGCTCTTGCCGGGGCGGATTCAGCCCCACCCGCAATAGCCGGAACCCTTTCAGCGGGTCGCGGGCCAGCACTTGCGACATGGGCTGCCGCGCCTCCAGGCAGACTTCAATCGCCCGAATCAGCTTGGCCGTGTCGTTAGCGTGAATGCGCGCCGCCGAAAACGCATCGAGCCGCGTCAGTATCCGGTGCAGCCAGCCCGCCCCATGCTTCTCGCTGCTCTTCCGCAATCTCTCCCGCAGCGCGTCCTGCCGCTCCGGCCCGGCAAACAGTCCTTCAGTCAACGCACGCAAATACAAGCCCGTTCCGCCGGTCACGATCGGTAGATGTCCCCGGCCGGCAATCTCCTTGAGAACGACGCGTGCGGCCCGGCTATATAGGCCGGCGGTGAACGGCTCATCCGGGTCGGCAACATCGATCATATGGTGCGGAACACGCGCCCGCTCCGCAGCCGACGGCTTGGCGGTTCCCAGGTCCATGCCGCGATAAACGGCCATCGAATCGCAGCTGACAATCTCGCCGCCGAATCGTTCGGCCAGGGTGAGGGAAAGCGACGTCTTGCCGCTGCCCGTTGGACCGAGAATCGCCACGACCAAAGGGTCAGAGTTGCCTCTCGAAACGCCCGCCGTCCGCGAAGGACTCACGGGCGCCACCAGCCGGGCGGAAAGATCCACCCGCGATTGGTGTGAAACAACCACCACGCCACAATCACCGCCGCGATGATCAACAACCCAAAGACCTGGTTGCGCCGATACAGCCGCTGCTGATGCGCGCGGCGCTCCTTCTCGGCAGCTTGCTCAATATGCGGCTTGATCCGGTTTTCCGTCATGGCTCCATAGACATGCTGCCTGTGTTTCGACCTCTCCACTTATTCGCAAGTATAGGTGGTAACGTGACCAACGATGCCTCCGCCGTTTGACTTCCCAAGGCCGATTGCCGACCATATCGCTAGAGACTACCGGCATGCACCGGGGCCGCACGAGGCGATTCGAATGAAGGTCCTTATCCTTGGGTCTGGGGGGCGCGAACATGCACTGGCATGGGCGGTCAAGAAGAGTGAACGGGTAACTGAAGTGGTATGCGCGCCCGGGAACGGCGGCATGGAACGAATCGCCCGCTGCCTTCCGGCTGACTTGAAGAGTCTCGACTCAATGATCGCTGTCGCCTCTGCCGAGCGGCCTGACCTGACGATTATCGGACCGGAGCTTCCGCTTTCCCTGGGCATAGTCGACTCGCTTCGCGCCCTCGGCTACCGCGTCTTCGGGCCCACCCGCAAGGCCGCCATGCTCGAAACCAGCAAGGGCTTTGCCAAGCGCTTCCTGCAGCGGCATAACATTCCCACCGCCAATTACGCGGTCTGCGCCAGCCCTGCCGAGTTGGAGAAGTCGCTCGAAATCTTCCATCCCCCGATCGTCGTCAAAGCCGACGGACTGGCAGCCGGCAAAGGGGTCATCATCTGCCAGTCGCATCGCATCGCGGCTGAGGCCGCGAGAAGCCTGTTCACAGGATCGCTGCTTGGGTCGGCCGAGCGGCAGGTCGTACTCGAGGAGTTCCTCGAAGGCGAGGAAATCAGCTTCTTGTGCCTGACCGACGGCCACAATGTGGCGCCGCTCGTCCCCGCTCAGGACCACAAGCGGATCGGCGAAGGCGACACTGGCCCCAATACCGGCGGCATGGGAGTTTACTCGACCGACGCCATGCTCGATCCCAGGATGACGGAATGGATTCTCCACCACATCGCCCAGCCCACCGTGCAGGGCATGGCGGAGGAAGAAACGCCCTTCTCGGGCGTCCTGTACTGCGGCCTCATGATGACCGCGCGCGGACCGCAGGTGCTCGAATTCAATGCCCGCTTTGGGGATCCGGAGACCCAGGCCATCCTCATGCGGCTGGACAGCGATCTGGTGGATGCCATCGAGGCCTGCGTCGACGGCAAGTTGTCCGATACCGAGCTTCGCTGGAGTCCCGGAGCCTCGGCCTGCGTCGTGGCGAGTTCCGCCGGTTATCCGGCTGCTTACAAGACGGGATTCCCAATCACCGGGCTGGAAGTCGCGGCCCGCATTCCCGGGGTAGAGGTCTTTCACGCGGGCACGACCCAGATCCGAGGGCAGGTGGTCACGTCCGGTGGCCGGGTCCTGGGAGCTACAGCGGCAGCGCCTTCCCTCGAAGAAGCCCTCCAGCGGGCGTACCAGGCTTTGGGCGAAATCCAGTTTGAGGGGATGTACTACCGCCGCGATATCGGGCATCGCGCGCTGAACAAGACAATCTAGGCGCTAACCACACTGCCCTTCCCGAGGCATCACTGCCAACCTTCTGATCAGGCGCGGTTTTAACCGCACCGTTTCAGGTCGATCGAGGCGCCCCCCCAGGCGCCGGGGGCGACGGCGGAGCCGATGCCATCGGAGGCTGCATCTTCTGGAAGCAGGATCGGCACAGCACAGGACGTCCTTGCGTGGGACGAAATGGAACCGTGGTCTCCGTTCCGCACGCCGAGCATTTGGTTCGGGTTTCCGCCCTCACCCTGGGACCCCCATTGGCGCGTTTCGCCTTGCACTGTTTACAGCGCTTGGGGTCGTTCTTGAAGTCCTTATCGTGAAAGAAAAGCTGTTCGCCTGCAGTAAAAATGAATTCGGAACCGCAATCAATACACTTCAGTACCTTATCCGTGAATTCCATGGCCGGCTTCCCCACAGCAGGGAAGTGTCCAAATCGGCCATGACCTCTGGATCTGCCGGTCCGTTTCCCTGCGGCGTACGTTGATCTCAAGGGCCCGGGCCGCGTTAGATCGGGGCGGCGAAACTCGTCTTCGGTAAAACCAACGGAAGACTGAAGCGCGCCGGTCACGCGCCGGCGCTAAGTTCCTTACTTCGTGAATGGCCCGCGCCGGCCGTTTCTTGAATCATTTTTGCGGCGGGGAAGAAACGGGGCGGTCAATTCACGACGGTTCTGGCATCCTGGTTCCCACCGGGCGGCGCAACCGCCGCCCCGATGGAGAACCTGCCTGTTTCAAAACCGGAGCACCTCCGGCTTGTTAGTCCTGCTCTTTGCGAGCCTTCTTGCGATTCCGCTTGCGCGCCAAAGCTGCCTTGACGCGGCGCTTTTCACCGGGCTTCAGATAGTAGGAGTGACGCTTCACTTCCTTGATAATGTCCTCCTGCTGTACCTTTCGCTTGAAACGGCGTAGCGCATTCTCGAGCGGCTCGCCTTCTTGAACGCGAACCTCTGCCAAAGAGTTCCCACCTCCAAACCTGCCTATGGGCAATTATTATGATACTGGAAACATTCGAGATTCGCTAAATCATACACCGGGCAGAAGGCTGGGTTCGGAAACCTTTTGCGCTAATTTGCTTCACATTGGATTTTCCAGCTTTGCTTTTTCTTCGAGCGAAAAACAGTCAGCCCGACTCGGCGCGCGCGCTACCTCATCAACACTTATTGTGTGGATTGGACGGTGCCGCGGCTGAGAACCACGTGGCGCTGACGCCTGCCGCGAGTTCTCGATCAAGAACATTCCATTCCCGGTCACTACTTCCGCCGCGCCCGCCAGAATGAACTCACGCTCAGGTACAGAAACAGCAGCATCAGCCCGGCCGCCACCAAAAACTTCTCATGATCGGGCCCGTGCAGGTAGCTGGCCCGGGCGCGCCATATCGTCTGCCCGAACACCAGCACGAAGATAAAGAAGAAAAGTCCGGCAACTTCGAGGAAGATCTTGCTTCCCACGCGGCCGAATGGACGCAGAAAGCCGCCCACGCCGCGCGCCAGGCTGCCCGTCGCACGCCCCGCCGTTTTTCCCGTCGCCCGGACGCTCTCAGGTACGCTTCCGCCTTCGATGGTGGCGGGCCGGCCCGCAGCCGCCTGGGCGTTTGCCGCCAGCTTCTCCCCGGCCATGCGCCCTGCAACGCGCATGCCGATCCCCAACGCCCGGCCGATGGTCTGCGGTTTCATTCCCGACTATGATGGTATCAGCGGCGGAACGCGTCGGACATCGTACCTCTCTTTGATCCAGCGCAGTTGCCGTCAGGACGCATCGGACGTAAGGTATATAAATTCCATGCCGCTCCCAGCGCACCTTCCGCGCCGGCCGCAGCCCGGAGGTACATTGTGACATCTCGCCTGCGCGAACTCATCCAACAGCTCGGAGAGGCCATCCACGAATCGGTCATTGAAAGCGAGCAAATCGCCGGAGTAGTGCAGGACATCCGCAAGCACGGCTTCGACGTGCTCCTCATGCTGGAAGCCACCATCGGCCTTAATGAAGTCTCGGCCAAGGAGGCGTCCGACGAAGACGCCGTCGCGGATGATGGCACATTCACGCAGAACGACCTCAATTTCCTGAAGTCTCTCCGCATCTCGGTGGAGGGCGGTGATGAAGGGGACGGGGATACGGATGAGTCGTTGGAGGCCTGAGACGGGCGGAGAAAGCAACTTTCAGGAGAGGGTTCGGGACTGCCGCTGAATGACCGCAGCGTTTCTCGCCAGAGCGATTGTAACGGCTATCGCCGGCGGCCAGGGAATCATGCCGGTTTTCATCGATCTGAACCGCACCCACGCCACCAACCCTCTGTGGACCGGCCATGCGCGGTTTCATCTCGTGCAGCAGGTCTTTACGCTTCTGCCGGCCGCCGCCATCGAACTGGCGCTCCTCTGGTGGCCCGGTGCGGCATTTGACGCCCGTTTCTATCTCGCCGCGCTTTTGACCGGCACTTCCCTCGCAGGTTTCCTGGTCGCAGTGCTCACGCGCCCTCTCTACGGCGGCACGCTGCACGACCCCAACGGCATGCGTCCCCTGCGCCTCCGCATCGGTTCGCGGCTGATCGTCTTCGACTTGAACGTCCCCATTGTGCTGGTCGCGTCAGCACTGCTGCTGGCGGCGGTCGTGCTGTTCCAGCTCCGGGCCTGAGGTCCAACGTCCCTCGCCGCCTGTGGGGATTGGTCAATCCCCGGGCGTCCCGTGGGCGGCCTGGAGGAAAGCCAGGTTGCGGCTGATCTCCCGGTCCCTCCACGCATAGAACTGTTTTTGAGACAAGACGATTGAACCCTGCATGCGATCTTCTCCGACAACCAGATCGCGCAACCGCGGCTGCTCCCTTGCGGAGAGATCACCATGGTTGGAACCATCACCGCTAAACGCTTCAGTGAAGAAGGCGGCCTTCTCGGCAAAATATGCGGCCCCTCGGCCCTTGCCGTCATCGACCAAGACATCCATCCGGATTTTGGAGCCGAAATGAGTTCCTACGATCACCAATTCTGCGCCATCGAGTAGTTGGCTCCATGCCCCGTGCGGCTGCACGAAACCGATCTCATTTTTCGTCTTCGAGAGAGGCAAGAACACATTCCATGAGGTCACGTCGCTGCGCAAGCGGGCAAGGCGTTCCACCAGCGCGGGATCAGGCAGATAGTGGCTATCGTAGCGCTGCATGGCCAGCCGCACCATACCGGGCGTTCCAAAAATCGCGGTCCGATCGTTGAGGATCATCAGCCAGCGCATGTCCGTCATGTCACCCAGTTCACGCGAATAGGGTTTGATCAACAGGGCGGTTTCCCCATGGTAGCTGACGCGTGGCGCGCCGTTCTGTTCGGCCGACTTGAAGATGCGCGCGCGATCGAAGTGTCCCGCAACCAGGAGCAGATGTTCCCGGAGTTCCACCGTGTCCGAAGACATGGCGACCTCGATCACCTCGTCGAACACCTTGGTCGTATCGACGCCTGTCAGCGCGATCCAATCATCTAGATCCAGCCGATTATTGTGGGTCGTCAGAAGAACCCGGCCCGACGCCGCCGGACCGTGCAGGTCTTGAAAACCCGCCACGATCTGGGCGCCCGCCGGAACCAGCGGCAGAAGTTTGAAATTCACGGGTGACCCGAAGCCGGATGCGGCGAAGACGACGGTTGCAGCTGCAGTATAGAAACACTTTAAGAAACAGGGACCCATGGTGCCCTCCCCCGGGCTTGCTCTTCAGTCGTCCCGGATGGGATGCTTCATCGACTTCGGAGCAGGTTGCCCTCGACCGAAACCGGATGCCATGAAGAGAGGAAAGCAGCAGTCCAATGAGCTCGTTCTGCTCTGCCCATCACGCTGACATGCGGATCCGGGCGAAAGATCGCTACCAGTCTTCCGCAGCGCCCGAAGCGGTTTAAGGCCAGGAAGGCCCCTTTCCTCCAGGCAGGCGTTTCTAAGGGCTGGTCGCTCTTAATGTTCGCAATCGTACACAGCTTTAAACCGATCTGGTATGACGTCGATCACACCGGTTGATCCGGACGAGTTTGAGTGGAGCCGACTGAGAAGTGAGCGATCCCGGCCGCGCCAGGCCACTGTTCCGGATGTCGCTCGGGGCGCTGCTCAGCGCGCCACTAGTGATCCGGTTAAACTAGAACAAGGACCTTTCCCTCCGGACGCCGCTTTGTCGCAGTCGCTCATCGCTAAATTGAATCCTGAACAACGCGCCGCCGTTGAGGCCACCGAGGGCCCCCTCCTCATTCTGGCCGGCGCGGGCTCAGGGAAAACGCGCGTCATCACCAGCCGCATCGCCTGGCTTATCGAGGAAAAAGGCGTGGCGCCGGATTCGATCCTCGCCGTCACCTTCACCAACAAGGCGGCCAGCGAGATGGCGGAGCGGGTCAACAAACTGCTCGGCCACAGTTCCCTCGCCAAGCCGCTCATCGCGACATTCCATTCGCTATGCGTGCGCATGCTGCGCCGCGACATCGAGGCGCTGAAGGTCAAAGGGTCGGGGCTCACTCGCTCGTTCGCCATCTACGACGAGAACGACCAGGCCGCGATCGTGAAGCAGATCATGCGACGGATGGGGCTCGACATCAAGCAACTGACTCCACGGACAGTCTTGGGCCGCATTTCCTGGGCCAAGAACCACATGGTCGATCCGCAGGATTACTACCTCGGATCGAAGGATCCCAACGGCGAGCGCATCGCGCACATCTACAAGGAGTACACCGCCGAGCTGCGCAAGAACAACGCCATGGACTTCGACGACCTGCTGCTCGAAGCGGTGCGCCTGCTCAAAGTGTCGGCGGAGACGCGCGAGCGCTACCAGCGCCGTTACCGCTACGTCCTCGTCGACGAGTACCAGGACACCAACCGTCCCCAATACGAGCTGATGAAGCTGCTGGCGGGCGAGCACAAGAACGTTTGCGCTGTGGGCGACGAGGACCAGAGCATCTACTCCTGGCGCGGCGCCGATATCCGCAACATCCTCGAGTTCGAAAAGGATTTTCCCAACGCCCGCATCGTCCGCCTCGAACAGAACTACCGCTCCACGCAGAACATCCTCGAGGCCGCCGGAGCGGTCGTCTCCAACAACATCCGCCGCAAGGGCAAGAAGCTCTGGACCGATCGCCAGGGCGGTTCGCTGATCGGCTACTACGAGGCGCCCGACGGCGAAAACGAGGCCCTCTTCATCGCCGACAAAATCCAGAAGTTCCTGCGCGAAGCGGGCGACTCAGGCGACGAGGCGCACTGCGCGGTGCTTTATCGCACCAACTCTCAATCGCGCCTCGTTGAAGAAGCCCTGCGCCGCTACAACATCAAGTACTCCATGGTGGGTGGATTCAGTTTTTACGAGCGCGCCGAGATCAAGGATGTAATGGCCTATCTTCGCCTGGTGCGCAATCCCCACGATTCGATGGCGTTGAATCGCGTCATCAACACCCCCGTGCGCGGCATCGGCGCCACCACCCTGGCCACGCTCGAACGGCTTGCCCTCGAAACCGGCAGTTCTACCTGGGACGCGCTCGGCGCCGCCATCAACAACCGCCTGATCGCCACGCGTGCGCTGATGGCGCTCGACTCGTTTCGCCAGTTGATCCTCGACGCGCAGGCCATGATGGACCCCGACTTCGCCGGCAAGCTCTCCGCCGACGTCGCCGAATCGGATGCGGATGCAGGAGACGCAGGATTCGCGTTCGGAGCCGCGGCGCCGACCGACGAAGAAAACCAGGCCGTCGCCGACGCTCTCGACTCCGGGGCCGCTGCCGATTTCAACTTCGGCGGCAATGCAGATCAGCTCCCGCTGCTCGATCCGGCCAGTTTCAATCCCTTCGTAGAAGCTCCGAAGCGCCCCTTCCTCAAAATGCCCAAGAAGGCAAAAGAGTCTGAAAACAGGGTGCCCCAGGTCCCTGGGTTAGGACCCGGGATGGAAGCTCCCCCGGCCGCAGAACTCGACCAAAACGAAGCAGGGGTCGGAAGACCCTTTCGCAATCCCGGCGATCCGGCCACCCTTCCCGAGTTGATCAAGTTCATCATCGATCGCACCGGCTACATCAAGGCGCTCGAGACCGAAGCCACTCCGGAGGCCTTCAGCCGCATTGAAAACCTGAAGGAACTCGCCAACGCCGCTCATGATGCCGAGGTCCGCGGCGAAACGCTCGCCGACTTCCTCGACCACGCCGCACTCGCTTCCGATGCCGACCAGTTCGATCCCAGCGCCCGCGTCACGCTCATGACCTTGCACTCCGCTAAAGGTCTTGAATTTCCGCTGGTGTTCCTTGCCGGCCTTGAAGAGGGCCTCTTCCCTCACTCGCGCACCCTCAACAATCCCGAGGAACTGGAAGAGGAACGCCGCCTTTGCTACGTCGGCATGACACGCGCCATGAACACTCTCATCCTCACCCGCGCCAACTTCCGCCGCCGCTACGGCAACGACGCCCCGGAGATGAGCATCCCTTCTCGCTTCCTCGAAGAGGTGCCCAGTCAACTGATCGAAAACCTCGGCAGCACGCGGGCGGCGGCCTGGGCGTATGCAGGCTCCGCAGCCGGCTACGGGGGCTACGGTTCGCGCTATGGGTCCGGATACGGAGCCGGACGCCGTTCCCCCTCAGACAACGAGATCGATGGCCGTCACTTTAACTACGAAGACGAGAATCAGGATGCCCCGCGGTCCCCACATCGGACTGGCGAATCGAACAGCCGCGGCACTTCTCCAAAAAGTAAAAGCGCGGGAGCGCCGGAGGGCGGCTCGATCGACAATATTGCACGCTTCTTTGGCGGCAAAGCCGGCCCCCTCAAGCCGGCCTCGTTCGCCCGTCCCGCGATGGACATCCCCGCGCCCAGTGGCTCGACCGGCCTGAAGAAAGGTGAGCGCGTCCGCCACAGCAAGTACGGCGAAGGCACGATCCTGCTCCGCGAGGGCGACGGGGAAGACGCCAAGCTGACCGTGATGTTTGACCGCCACGGCATGAAGAAGCTCATGGAGAAGTTCGCCAACCTCGAGAAGCTGTAGATGCGGTAGTGTCCTGTCAGTGCGTTCCCTGCACCGCCTCGCCATCCTTCGCCACGATGTCGTACTTGACTTCCTTGCCCTTGGCATTGCGGACGAACATGTTATTCCCTTCTACCCGACACTCTAATTGCTGACCGATATTCCATTCAGCCGTTGGGCTTCTCTTCGTGATCCGGTAGTGAACGTCTCCGAGGTGAATCGTGTAGAAAACCTGATTCCGGGTGATCTTGTCACTTTGGGAAGATGGCAGGGCTTCCCAGTTCAGGAGGGTCCCGAACTGGCCGGACTGGGCGAGCGCCCCTGACACGAACAGCAAGGCCAGGGTCAAAGATGCAATCGATCTCATATTCACCTAGGCCACAGTATAGTGGGCGGAATGGAGGAAGCCGCCCCGGTACGGCTGGTCTCTCGCGTCTGACGAATCTCTTGGGACATGCCTTTAGAGTCGGACGCCGTACATTCGTGCTATAATCAGTTTGATCGTAGAATTCGATTTAGAAGTTCCGTTGCCTGATTGAGTTACCCCTCCACTCGCAAACACTTCCAACATTGCGTTCAGCGGTGACATCAGTAGCAGAGGAGTAACACATCATGGAACAAGGTACAGTCAAGTGGTTTAACGACGCCAAGGGTTTTGGATTTTTGAGCCGCGACAACGGTGAGGACGTTTTCGTCCACCACACCGCGATCAAGTCGCAGGGCTTCCGCACCCTTCAGGAAGGTCAGCGCGTTGAGTTCACAGTCACCAAGGGACCCAAGGGCTGGCAAGCCGAGAACGTTTCGGTCGTCTAGCTTGTCCCGAGGGGAAACCGGCCAACGCCTGTTTCCCTCTTCAAGACTCCGGCAAAAAAGAACACCCCGTTGCGAAACGGATGGGGACATTTCCCGGGCAGCGATCAACAAAGCGCGCCTGTCGGAATGGAGTTGATACCAACGCTCCTTCCTCAGCCCGTTCCGCGCAGCCGGATCGGTATCAACAAGAAAATGGGCGGCCCCGGGGCCGCCCATTTTGCATTCAATTCCATCCCGGTCCGCATCCTGTTCCCGAAACAGCCCGTTCTGCAACGGCTAACGGTTCCCGTTGGTCGCCTCGACCTGGCAGTTGCAGCTTCGCGAAACCGTATCTGTAGCTTGCTTCAGGCGGCGGGTTGCAGCGATTTCTTCGACGCTTCTTCCGTGGCGGGGACGTGCAGGCTTTCCTGCGTCCGCTCGTTGGCTCCCAGGTAGGAAAGCACATCGTTGATGGAATCTTCAAAGCGCGAACCGGTCTTATGAGTGCGCCTCACGCCTTTCGCAACCAGCTGGCAAACTTCAAAACGGTTGATACCCTGCGAGAGGGCGCGATGAATTTGTTCGGATCGCATGCACGTTACTCCGACGACTAGTGGCTGCTGCGTGGGCTGCGGGGCTCGTCGGGCGCGGATAGAAGGGAGCGCGGGGAGCAGGCTGGATGAATGTCAGGGACAGAGCAAAAGTTCTGTGTCTATTTCTATTCTACGTTGAAATCCGCCCATGTGCCGGTCTTTCCATTTCATCCCTTGTTACCTCAGATGGCGTTGATGCATGATGGCTGGATGGTTTCCCTCCGCCTGAGATCATTGGGTCTAAGGTCTTTGTTTGCCTGCACGCTGGCCATCGCGGCCCTCACCCAGATTGCCTCCGCGCAGCGCGTCTTCGATGTCAGGGATTACGGCGCCACCGGCCGCAAGAGTGACGATGCCCGGCCGGCCCTCCAGAAGGCCATTGACGCCTGCGGCAACGCCGGTGGCGGCCGCGTCTACGTCCCGCCCGGCGAGTACTCCTCTGGCCAGCTTCATCTGCGTTCCGGCGTGCGGCTTTTCGTCGAGGCCGGTGCTACCATTTACGCCACCTTCGATTCCAGCCAGTACGACGACGCCCGAACAGCCGCGCTCATCTATGGCGAAGACCTGCACGACATCGTGCTTGAAGGCGGAGGTACGCTCGACGGCCAGTCAAGTTACGAGTGGCATCTGAACACCATCACCGACCACTACATCCTGCCCAACCAGCGCCAGATGGAAGCCGCGGGCAAGCCATTGCTGCGGTCGTTTCCGGTGGGCCAGGGAAAGGAGACCGTCTTTCCGCGCATGGTGCTGCTATTGCGTTGTGTCGATGTGCGCATTGCCGGCCTGAAGTTCCTGCGCTCGCGTAGCTGGACCATCAACCCCTACGCGTGCAAGCGGCTGGTCATCGACGGAGTCTACATCTACTCATCGCAAAAAGAAGCGGTATGGGCCGACGGCATCGATCCCGACGGCTGCCAGGACGTCCGCATTTCCAACTGCACCATCGAGACCGGCGACGACGCCATCTGCTTTTACTCGACATCCGCCTGGGGCCCCGTGCTGCCCACCGAGAACGTAACCGTGATCAACTGCCGTCTCTCCTCGTCGTCGAGCGCCATCAAGTTCTGCGACGGCAACAGTAAGGCCGTCCGTCACGTCGCCATCAGCAACATCATCATTACCAACTCCAATCGGGGCCTGGCCTTCATGGTCTTCGACGGCGGCATTGTCGAAGACGTGGTGATCGACAACGTCACCATCGATACCCGGCGCTTCGACTGGTTCTGGTGGGGCGATGGCGACCCCATTCACTTCAACATCAAGCGCCGCAGCGAGATCGACAGCCGCCATTACGAGAACGAGCCCGCCGCCGGCATCATCCGCAACGTGACCATCAGCAATGTCATCGCGCACGGCCAGGGAACCTCCGCCATGCAAGGTCATCCCGACAGCTGGCTCGAAGGCATTCGACTCAACCACGTCCGCCTCTTCGTCTCTCACGCGCTGGATGCGCCGTATGAAAGCACAACCGCGGCGTTGACGCTCCGCTATGCGCGCGACGTCGCGATGAGGGATGTGGAGATTCGCTGGGAAGAGCCCCACGCGGCCACCTGGCGCTCCGGCTTCGTTGTGGATCAGGTCCAGGACCTGCTCATCGAAGACATGAGAATTGACGCCGCCCCCGCATCCGATCAGCCGGTCCTGCGCCTCAACGATGCGGACGGCGTTCTGATCCGGCAGTCGCAACTTGCGTCCATTGACGTGACCGGCATGAAGAGCCGCTCCGTGCGGCTGGTTAACACGGAGGCGAAAGTGACAGCGGGGCCAGGAGTGCCGCCGGTGATCGTGAAATAACTCGGTTGACCTCCATCCATCCGGCTTCCGTCGAATTGGGTTCAAAGGCTGGTATTAATGCCAGTTCCGTGGCGCATGACAGTTTCGTAAGCTTCCCGGGATACTCACTGGAACTTGGACAACCACAGGCGGATCCCAATCCGATTTAAGAGGACAGCATGCAATCGATCTACGTGAGCTGCCTTGTTTTCCTGGTTGTTTTCGCGGGAGCCGCGCTCGGCATGCTTCTCCGCCGCGTGCTGCCCGAAGAACACTTCAGCCAGGACGCAAGGACCGTGGTGAGCTTGTCTACCGGCGTCATGGTCACCATGACAGGGCTGGTCCTCGGGATGCTCGTATCCTCAGCCAAAGCCTCCTACGACGCGCAGAGAATTCGCGTGGTGCAGGTGTCCTCGAAGATCATTCTCCTGGATCGCGTCCTGGCGGAGTATGGTCCGGAGGCCAGCCCGATTCGCTCCCAGGTACGCGGGCTGGTTGAAGCGACACTTCATCGTATTTGGCCCCGCGAGGAGTTCAGGCAGGTCCAGCTCCAACCGACCGATTATGCCGATACGATAGATCAGCAGTTGAGGTATCTCGCGCCCAAGAATGACAATCAAGCCTCGGCAAAAATCAAGGCAATTGGGCTCCTCGATGATCTGAGACAGGTCAGCTGGTTAGTCTTCATCGAATCGGAAAGCAACTCCCTGCCCACGCCCCTGCTGGTCGTCCTCGTTTCATGGCTGGTGGCGATCTTTGTCAGCTTCGGTCTCGTCGCACCTCACAATCCCACTGTGATTGTCTCCCTCTCGATCAGCGCGCTCGCGGTGTCCAGCGCAATCTTGATCATTCTGGAGATGTACACGCCGTTCACCGGAATCCTGAGGATATCGTCCGCGCCCATTCGTGACGTTTTAAGCCAGATTCAACATTGAATTCGGATCTGGTCCGTCCTGTCCGGTTTCTGACCGCAATCCATCTTCCCCGGACATGGCGGTCCGAGGCGCTACGCGGGTCATATACTTGCGAAGTGAAACTCCCATTCCACGGCCAGGAACTGGTTGCGCTGATTGTCGCGGTGTCGTTTGCCGCAGGACTCAACGTCTACGCCACCGTGGCCACGCTGGGACTGCTTGCGCATGCGGGAGTGCTTCCCCTTCCCGAAGCGCTTCACCTGCTTGGCAGCTGGTGGGTCATCGCGGCCAGCGCCGCGCTTTTTGCGGTCGAGTTCTTCGCCGACAAGATCCCCGCCTTCGACCTCGTCTGGAACGCATTGCACACCTTCATCCGCGTACCCGTGGCGGCCCTGCTCGCGTGGCGCGCTACAGCAACTCTCGGGCCGCGGGAACAGCTCGTCGTCACCCTCCTCGGCGGCCTTATCGCCCTCGCCGCCCATGGTGGTAAGACAGCCGCTCGTGCCGCCGTCACACCCTCGCCCGAGCCCTTCTCGAATATCGGCCTGAGCCTTGGCGAAGACGGGATATCCATCGCGCTCACCTGGCTGGCCACGCGGCACCCGTTTGTCGCTGCCTCGATCGCAGCCGCATTCGTTTTAATGATCATTCTGCTCATTCGCTGGGTCTGGCGCGCCCTCGGCACTCTGTTCCGCAACGCCGAAAACGTCTTCCAGGGCTGAGCCACAGATTCTGCCAGGAATGCCATCGGGTGCTCTTCCATGGATCCACGAGCGTGGGATTCTCTCACTCCAGCCCAATCACCAGCGCCTCCCACGCTGCCCTGGAGCACTGCCACCATACCCTCGGCATCTTTGTAGATCAACGCCTGTGCGCCTGGCCAGATCATCGCGCGACCAGCAGGATCCACCCGGTCCCGACCGTTAAAAACACCGCCAGAAAAAAGAGCGTGGTCAAGAAGCCGAGGCGATAGAGTTCGCGCTGCGTCAGATAGCCGCTGCCCACGAAGATCACGTTCTGGCTTCCACCCTGCGGCGTGATCACTGAGAAGTAGCTGCTCGCAAAGAAGAGAGAAAACGCCATCAGCGTGGGCGGAACGCCGCCGCGAATCCCGACATCGAGAAACACCCCCAGCAGCGCAAGGACCTGCGAGGACTGGCTCACGAAGACGTAATGAATAGCCACATACAGCAGGACCAGAGCCGCGTAGGTGACAGGCCACGAAAGTCCGCCCATGTAGGAAGCAAGTCGCTGACCGACATAACCCATGAAGCCCAACTCGTTGAGCTGGCCACTTAGTGCGAAGAGCACGGCGAGCCAGAGAAATGTGGCCAGTGTATCGCCCTGCGTGGCGATGTCATGCGCGGTGAGGACACCGGTCAGCAGCAACAGGCCGAGTCCTGCAAAAGCAATGCTGGTGACATTCAGATGCAACTTGTCGGCGAAAATCCAGCCGCTGACCATCAGTACGAAGGCGATGGCCGTGATCCACTCTTCGCGCGACAGCGGTCCTAACTCGGCAAGAGCTTTCCGCGCGTTGGCGGGAGCTTCGGGCGTAGCGCCCACGCCGGGAGGGAACAAGCGGGCGAGCAGCCAGGGCAAAACGAGGATAATGACCAGGGCCGGCACCGAAGAGGCAATCAGCCATTGGCCGAAGCCGACGTTGACTCCGTACTTCTGTGCCACCTGGATGGCGATGGGGTTGGCCGACGTGGCCGTCATCCACAAAGCCGAAGAAATGGCCAAGCTGGCCATGGCGCTGAACATCAAGTAGCCGCCCAACCTGCGGCCCTGGGGATCGTCGGGGTGCGAACCGGATCCCTGGGCGACAGACAGCACGATTGGGTAGAGCACTCCTCCGCGGGCGGTGTTACTGGGGAAGGCCGGAGCGATGGCCGCGTCGGTGAGGATGATGCTGTAGGCAAGTCCCACCGACGAGCGTCCGAACAAGCTCACCATGAAGAGGCTGATGCGCCGTCCCAGCCCCGACTTGACCACTGCCTGAGCTACAAGGAAGGCGATCACCACCAGCAGCACGCTGGTATTGGCAAAGCCGGCGAAGGCCTTGGCTGCGGAAGTGGTGTCGGTCAGGACAACCGTCCCCACCGCCAAAGTGGTCGAGGTCAACAGGGGGTAAATCCCCAGCAGCACGGATACGATCGCGGTGATGAAAACGGCAAACAAGTGCCAGGCCTGGGGCGTGAGCCCGTCGGGCACCGGCCAGAACCAGATCGCAGCGGCCATGACAAAGGGAAAGGCGCGCAGCAATATTCGCCGCAGGCTGCTCTTGGACGTGGATTCCGGCGGCGATGTGGTTATCAACCCAGGGCTACTCATGATTTCGGCCCTCCCGGGCCTGGTTCCGTCTGCGGCGAGCCCAACCGGACACGCCCGTTCAGTCCGACCGACTGGCCTTCCACGACCCCGTCCTCGTTTTCGATCTCAAAGCGCCAGGAGAACGCGTATGCCCCCGTAGCGCCGCTGTAGCGCCCCGACCCACCCACAAATGTTCCAGTAATCTTGTTGCCTTCAGCGGCGCCTTCGCCGCGCAGTTCGCTGAAAACCTGGTCGCCCCGCTCGTCCGTCCAGACCGCGCGCCCAACCAGCCCGGTCGCGCTGTCGTTGAAAATCAACGCCTGGGATTGAAACCCGACGCCCACACCCGATGAAGCAGCCAGAACCAGCGATCCCTCGAGGGTGGAGACCGCCGCGTGCCGGTTTCGGCCCATGGACATGATGTTGCGGCTTCCGGCGGCCGTCCAGGTTCCCTCAAACTGATGCCACCCATCCGCAGAGGTCGACACCGACGGAGAGGCGTGGGGCGCGCGGCTACAACCCAAAACGAGCAGGATAATGCTCAATCCAAACCACCAGAAAAATGAGGGGGTCGGTTGACTGGCGCGGAATCCAAAAGAAGGTTTGACGTTGTCACGTTTCTTCCCGGAGCCTCGGGGGACGGTCGCGGCGACGTCAACACCGGAAGAGTTGCGGCATTTGAAATCCCTTTTCTCCGGCGGCAAGGCGCAGCCTCCCTTCTGGAACATAACCGGCAAGTGTGCGCCCCGAGACTTCGTGAATAAGCTGTTAAAACTTATAGCAATGACGTCAAAATGTGCAGTTACGGAGGCAGGTTCGCCGAACCCCGGGGTCATTCCAGTCCGATCACCAGCGCCTCCCGGGTCGCCGGATGCGCCGGCTCGCGGCCGTCGTCCCATAGCCGTTTTGCCTGCTCCTCGCCATCGAGCACCCGAAATACGCCATCGGCCAGCGACCGCAGTTCATCCTCGCCGGGATACACGGCCACCGGCGCTATCCAATCGATGTATGCCTTGAGCCCGCTCACCATGCGCGCGGAATGAGCCATGCCTCCGGTCAGCAACACCGCATCCACCCGGCCCTGGAGCGCCGCCGCCATCGCCCCGCCCTCTTTGGCGATCTGGTAGATCATCGCCTCGTACACCGCCGCGGCCTCGCCATCGCCACGCATCCATCCGCCGCTCCACTTCTTTCAGGTCGCGCGTCCCCAGGTAGGCGAAAAGGCCGCCCTCCCCGAACACCTTCCGATCGAGCTGCTTCTGGGTGAACGCGCCGCTCGAGCTCAGCTTGATCAGCTCCCGCACCGGCAGCGACCCGCTCCGGTCCGGACCCATCGGCCCCTCCTCTGGCGTGTTGTTGTCGATCATCCGTCCCCCGCGATGAGCTGAAACCGTGATCCCGCTCCCCAGGTGAATCACGATCAGCCGCAAGTCTTGGTACGCCCGCCCTTGCTCCCGCGCGAATCTCCGCGCGATCGCCTTGGTATTGAGCGCATGCCCAACGGCCAACCGAGGGACCAGTGGAGAACCGGAGACGCGTGCGCATGGCTGCCATTCGTCCACCGTGACGGGATCAACAATGTAGGCGTTCACTCCGGCCGCTTGCGCAAACCGGAGCGCCAGCACGGCGCCGAGGTTGCACGCATGTTCGCCGCGGCGTGCCAGCCGAAGCTCTTCCACCATGGCCTCGTCGACCAGGTACGTTCCGCAGGGCAGCGGCGGAAGGAACCCGCCTCTCCCGCCCACAGCCGCCAGGTTCCGTGCATCGTATCCAGCCGCCGCCAGAGCATCCGCAATCAGGCCGGCGCGGTAATCCGCCTGCGCCAGTGTCGAGCAGCCGCGAAACTGCTCCAGTTCCGCGTCGTCATGTTGTGCTGAGTCCGCCCACTCCGCGCCCACTCGTGAAAAAATCCCGAACTTCGTTGACGTCGATCCCGGGTTGATCACCAGCACGCGCCTGCTCTCGTCTGACACCAAAAATTGCTCCCCAATGGAATTGAAACCAGTCCGAGTCTATCCCGCGCAATACATGGCTTCGCTGTGCGTTAGAGCACTCCATCGTATCGGCACGCGCCTCCGCGAGGGGAGGACGGCGGCTTTTCATAAACAGATGCTCCGTGCCCCATCTTTTCGCCTTTACCGAGGCCCCCAGCGACAGGTCTTCGTCGCTGGGGTGCTCGGGCGAAAGGGCGGGAAACCACAGAAGCAGGAGTCACTTTATTCATCCACGCACGGTCGGAAACTGCGGATCGAGATTTATCTCCGCCAGGGTTGCCGATCTTCCGGTTCGCTCCAGCTCGCGATCGGAGCCTGCAAGCCATCCTTGATCCACAGGAAGCGGCCGTTCACCGCGGCCGCTTCGTCGCCCATCAGGTCCGCAACCAGGTCGGCGGCCTTTTCCGGATCGTCGCCGCCCGTCTCCTCCACCCAGTCCGCCCACTGGATGTAGGCATCGGCGACGCTCTCCAGCCGTTGCGCCTCGGCCTTGATGTAGGCCCACATCTCGGTCTTCACGTCGCCGGGATGGATCACGTTCGCGGTCACGCCCGTTCCCTTGAGCTCCGATGCGAGATGCCTTGTGAACTGGTTGAGCGCCGCCTTGCTCGTGCCATAGGCGCTGTTCGCGGGCCCGGGCGCGTGCAGGGCCGCGGCCGAGGTCACGTTGACGATGCGGCCCCAGCCCCGCTTCACCATTTCCCCCACAAATGTTCGACAGGTCAGGTATGGCGCGATGACGTTGATTTGGATAGTCTCGATCCACGCCGCGGGATCGGTGTCCATGACCAGGTCGATCGGTCCGAATACCCCTGCCGCATTGACGAGAATCGTTGGAACTCCGAGATCGCGCTCAATCGCGACCTTCAGCGGCTCGATCGAATGCGTCTCTCTAAGATCGGCGGGGTAAGCCACCGCGCGCCCGGCCTTGGCCTCAATCTCACTTCGAGTCTCCTCCAGGGAGGCCTGGGCGCGAGCGACGAGTGCCACCATCGCCCCCAGGTTCGCCAGGCGCACCGCGATCCGCTGGCCCACACCCCGGCTGGCGCCCGTCACGACGGCGACCTTTCCCTCCAGGTCATTCACGCGCTCTTAACCTCCGCAGCGATATTTTCGTAGCTCGAAAATCGAGGGTGACGATATAATCAAGCCACCCATACCCCTATTTCGACTGGTGGAAGCCCACTTTGCGTCGCCTCTCGAAAACGTCAAAGCTCGCTCAAGCCTCCGGCATTTGCGTCCTCGCGGGTCTTCTTGCCGCCGAGACCGATTTCGCGCTTCAATGCCATCTGGAACAGTACCAGATGGCTAACCTCGTCGCATTCTCGGCACACCGCCGCCAGGCGTGTCTCGAACTCGGATGGCGCTGGGAAGCCGACGACCAGGAAAATCAATACAGGCCCGGCACCAGCGCCGGTACGCACGTCACCGTCGGCCCGATTTCCGGCTTCGTCATGGACGTGACCGAGGATGAATTCGGCCACGCCGAAGGCCAGTGTCATGTCATGAATGCGCCGTACACCGTGCTGATGATGGGGAACTGAGCGAGAACGGGCCGCGCCGCCGGATTTCCGCCCAACCTTACAGCGGCTGGCCCAGGCGCTTCTCCAGTTGCGCCCGGTAGGTCCGGCTCACGCGGGCGCGCGATCCGTTCCGGAGCACGACGTCAAACTCGCCGTGCGAGATCGGCTCCAGCTGCACGATGCTCTCGATATTCACGATGGCCGAGCGGTGCACCCGTACAAAGCGGCGCGGATCGAGCCGGTCGGCCAGGTCATTGAGTGCGGTGCGGTACAGAAATTCCTTGCCCGCCACGTGCAGGTTCACATACACGCCGGCGGCCTCGATCCAATCGACATCGACCACCCGGATAAAGCGCGTCGACCCACCCGACTTCACCACCAGGCGGTCCCAGCGGCGGTCGGAGTTGGCCGGCGCCACGGAAACCATCTTCATCACCCGCTGCCCGAACTCGAGCAGGCTGCGCTCCTCGAGGCGCGCCTTGGCGCGAGCCAAAGCGCCCTCAAAACGCTCATCGCTGAAGGGCTTCAGCAGGTAGTCCAGGGCATTGGCTTCGAAGGCGCGGATGGCGTGCTGATCGTAGGCGGTCACAAATACCGTGAGCGGCATCTCCGCCGCGCCGATGGCTTCGATCACGCCCAGCCCGTCGAGTTCAGGCATCTGCACATCGAGAAAAACAAGATCGGGGTGATGGTCCTGGATCAGCTCGACCGCATCCTGCCCGTTACACGCCTCCAGAATCGTCCCGATCTGTTCATCGCGGCGCAGAAGATCGAGCAGCCGCTGCCGCGCCGGCGCTTCGTCGTCCACCACGAGCACTTTGATATTTTCAAGCGCTGGCTTCATTGGGTTCTTCTCCAATCACGCGCAATGGCAGCACGATCTCGACCACCGTCCCGCCGTCTTGCCGGGGACCGATGGCAAAGCTAGCTTCTCCGTTGGGATAGAGGCCGGCGATGCGCTCCCGCGTAACCGACAGGCCCAGGCCCGTGCATTTTTCCGCCGTCCATCCCTGCGGGAGTCCCGTCCCATCGTCCGATACGCGAATGACGAGATTCTCGCTCACCGGCTTGGCCACCACGGTCACTGTGCCGCCCGAAGCCCGATGCGAAATGCCGTGGCGGATCGCATTTTCCACCAGCGGCTGCAGGAACAGCGAGGGCACCGACGCATACCGCACTTCCGGCGCGATCTCGATCTCCACCCTGAGCCGCCGGCCGAAGCGAATGCGTTGAATGGCGAGATAGTGGTCGAGGAACGCCAGTTCCTCGGCCAGCGGAACCTCCTGCCGGTCTTTCGATTCCAGCGACATGCGCAGCAGGTCACCGAGATGCTCGATCATCAGCCGCGTAAGCTTGGGGTCGCGCTCCACGTGCGAAGAGATGGTGTTGAGCGCGTTGAACAGAAAGTGCGGATCGAGCTGCATCCGCAGCGCGTTCAACCGGGCATGTGAGTAGCTTTTTTCCATGCGCTCCAACTGCACTTCGCTGCTCATAAAGCGTTCGTAATAGCGGTAGGCCAACAGTGCCCCGGTGATCATCCAGTAAATGAGACAGCCCCAGATAAACCAGCCGGCGTTCTTCAGCATCGGCGCGGGCTTGAGGACGCCCCAGTGGGGTCCCCCGGTCAACGTCGAGTCTCCAATGACGACGCGGAGAGCGAAAAAGACGTAAATGGAAATCGTTGTGAAAATCAGCGACGCCACTCCATGCGCCGCCACCCGCCGCCCAAGCTGCCGTCCGGTGTAGGGAAAGCGACGGTCGGCCACCAGGATCAGCGGCGTCACAAGACCCCACGCCCACCACAGCGCCACGGGCTGCTTCCAGCCCATGCCCATGTTCCACTCGGGCAACGCAAACAGAAAGCCGATGGCCGAAGAGACAATGACCACCATGGCGGCGCGGAATAGCCATGACTTTGTCAGAAGGCGGGCAAACGGGCCCTTCCGCCTCTCCTCACCTGCGGCAATCCGCCCAACGTCAGCGATACTCGACATGCCCACACCTCGTGCAAACTCGCGGGACGCTGCCGGCCCGCCAAGCCGTGGGCTCAACGTGCCATTCAACCGGACCAAAAATATCCTCCACCGGTAAATTCAGCTTTCGCGATTGCGAGACCATTATCTACCCGTTCAAGCGGCGGGCGGTATGATTTGGGCCGCCGGCGCGATTGGCCGCCGGAGGCTGGCGCCGGCGCGAACAGCAGGAAGAGGCCGAACAGAAAAAGCAGCAGGGCGCTCAAAACCAGAAGCGCGCTCCGAATGCGTTGGCTACGGCTGCGATCCATGCTGTTTGTCTCCCTCATGTTCGTCCTCCTTTCCTTTCTTGTCCCCAGTCCCTAGTCCCTAGTCCCTTTTTTTTCAATCCAGCGCATAAACATTCCCATCCACGCTGCCCACATAAATCACGTTGTCCACCACCACCGGCGATGAGAGGATCGGACCCATCGAGAGCAGCTTCACGTAGCCGGCCATGATGTCGTCATAGAAGTCCGACGCAAACACATTGGCATAGTCGGGCTTTCCCTCCGGCGTAGTAAACGCAGCACCGTTCTTCTTAGAAGTCTCGGTCGCGAACGTCCAGCCCACCGCCTGGGATTTGAGGTCCACCGCGTTCAGCGTTCCGGCCGTCGAGCCGACATAGACCGTATCTCCCGCGACAGCCGGGGAAGAGAACAGCGGCCATCCCTTGAAGTTCACCGAGAACAGGATTGCGCCCGTCTTGGCATCCGCTTCGTACAGCAACCCCGTATCCGACGTGGTGAAGTACACCTTGCCGTCCCGCACCGCGGGCGAAGCAATGACCCACGATCCCTTGGTGGAATACGACCACTTCATCACCCCCGTCTGCTCATCCAGCGCGTACAAGTGCGCGTCGCGGCAGCCGAAGTACACCATTCCATCCATCACCGCGGCCGACGACTGAATCCCCTGCTGATTGTGGATGTCGGGATCCTCGCCGGTTTTGAATTTCCATTTCAGCCCGCCGCTCGCGGCGTCGAGCGCATAGAAGTAGCTGTCCCAGCTGCCAATGAAAACCACGCCCTCCGCAATCGCGGGCGAAGCATGCACCACGTCGCCGGTCTTGAATTTCCACTTCAGCGTGCCGGTGGCCGCGTCGAGAGCATACACGTTGCCATCGCCGCTGCCGAAATACACTGTGCCGTTCCACACCACCGGCGAAGACAGGTAGCAGTCCCACGGGTCCGGCATGGTCTCGGTGGCGGGTTGTGAGCCATGCAGGTGGGTCGCGGAAAAGCGGTGCTCGCCGCCCGTCTTGAACTTCCATTTCAGCTGGCCCGTGCTCTCATCCACGGCGTAGAAGTTGCTATCAAAGGCGCCAAAGTAAACCAGCCCGCCGGCAATCGCCGGCGAAGACGCGATGCGGGCCTTGGCATCGTACTTCCACCGCGCGGTTCCCGCGGAGCGGTCGATGGCATACAACGCTCCACCGGTGCTGCCTACATAAACGGTTTCGCCATGGATAGCGGGTGAGGCAATCACCCGGCCCTCGGTGTGAAAGGTCCACTTCACGCCGTTTAGTTTTGGGACTCCGGCCCCGTCATACACGCCCGTGTGCCGCGCGTCGCCGCGAAACGTAGGGGCGTCGACCGCGAATCCCGGAAGGGCAACAAGAGCCAACAGGAGCCCCGCCATCCCCACAGCACGGACGGCTCTCGCGGACAGAATTCCTCCCATCCGCGCACTCGTTCGAAGCGAAATCCAGCTGGGATTTTCCATGAAGCCACCCTAACCGCCTTCCCTTGCAACGTCGACTGATCTGTGACGGCTAGGCTTCGAGATGCCACCAACCGGACGGCAGACAGGGAACAGGGGACAGTGAACAGGGAACAGTGGACAATGGATAATGGCGGACGCTCATTCAACTTCCATCGATAGCTGTCTGCCGGTCCATCCACTCAGACGCGGTCCTGGAGGTTTGCCACGCCAGCCACTGTTCCCTGTTCACTGTTCTCTGTTCACTGTGTTCAATCGCTGTTACCATTAAAATCGCGTCAACCGGCACTGCCGGACACATTGAACAAATTGCAGCGAAAGAGGTTACACGTGGCAAACACCGCCAAGATTGAAGACAAGCTGGAACGAAAGAAGCTGAAGCGCGCCGCCCGCAAGAAGGCCGCTCCCAAGGCCAAGCGCACCGCCCCGCGCGGCGCCAACAAGAAGAAGGTCAAGAAACTGGCTCGCGGACAGTCGAAGCGCTAAGCTGCTTCGAGCATGACTCATCTCCGGATCAGGCCATCGCCTGGTCCGGAGCCCTGGTTGCATCTCCCCCTATCTTCGGCAAGCACCCGCAATGGATTCGAAGGCACCCCCTGAGGCTGCAAGAGGAGAACCGCACTGCCCAGCCAACTGTTCGCCCGTAAATCCATTGACAAGCTGATCCGCGATTCGGAGGAGCCCGAGAACGCGCTCAGGAAGTCGCTCGGTCCCTGGTCGCTTACCGCTCTGGGCATTGGGGCGGTCATCGGCTCGGGCATCTTCACGGTCATCGGCACCGCCATGGCGGGCCAGAAATTCGACAAGCCGGAGATCAGCAGCACCCCCCTCATTCATTACCTGCTCACCCACACGGCCATGGCGGGACGGCCCGGCGCCGGTCCCGCTCTCGCCCTGTCGCTCGTCCTCGTCGCCGTGGTCTGCGTCTTCACCGGCCTGTGCTATGCCGAACTCGCCTCCATGATCCCCATCGCCGGCTCGGCCTACACCTACACCTATGCAACCCTCGGCGAACTGGTGGCCTGGATCATCGGCTGGGACCTGATCCTTGAATACGCCTTCTCCAACATGAGCGTCAGCGTGGGTTTCGCGGCTCACATCGAGGCCCTGCTCGAATGGTTCGGGCTCCATCCCCCCGTCATGTGGATCTCGCCCGCCTACCTGCCCACCGGCCTGCAGGATCTTGCCGGCAACGACCTGTACGCTCCCGGCTGGCATTTCGGTTTCAACATCCCAGCCTTTCTGGTCGTCATGGTGCTTACCGTTGTCCTGGTCCGAGGCATCCGCGAGTCCGCCCGGACCAACAACATCCTGGTCCTGATCAAGATCGTCGCCATCCTGGCGTTCATCTTCGCGGCGGCCAGCTTTATCAAGCCCGTCTACTGGCACCCTTTCATGCCCAACGGCTTCACCGGCATGCTGTCCGGCGGCTCGATTATATTTTTCACCTACATCGGTTTTGATTCCGTCTCCACCGCCGCCGAAGAGTGCAACCGGCCGCAGCGCGACCTGCCCTTCGGCATCCTCGCCACCCTGGTCGCCTGCACGCTTTTATATGGCGGAGTCGCCATCGTCCTCAGCGGCATCGTGCCTTGGCATTCGATCATGGGTGACGGAGCGCCGGTGGTCAACGCGCTGAAACGCCTGTCCCTCATGCCCGGGGGAGGCAACCTCCGCTGGGTTGAGCTGATCGTCCTCGTCGGCGCCATGCTGGGCATGATTTCGTCCATCCTGGTCTTCCAGCTCGGCCAGGCGCGCGTGTGGTTTGCCATGTCGCGCGACCGCCTGCTGCCCGACATCTTTTCCCGCATCCATACCCGGTTCCGCACCCCCGCGGTGGCCACGTGGGTCGCGGGATTCGTGGTCGGCATCCCGGCCGGACTGCTCGACATCGGCACGGTCTCGAACCTCTCCAACATCGGCACCCTGTTCGCATTTGTACTGGTGTCGATCGCCGTGCTCATCCTGCGCTATCGCGAACCGGAGCGCCATCGCGCTTTCCGTGCCCCCTTCGGCGCCCTCTTCCCGGTGCTCAGCATCATCTTCTGCGTAGTGCTCATGATGGGCCTCGAAGTCCTCACCTGGGCCGCCTTCTTCATCTGGCTCTTCGTCGGCCTGCTGATCTACTTCTTCTACAGCCGCCACCGCTCCGAATTCGCTCCCGCGCGGTAGGCAACGCCCGATCACTCACCCTTTGGCACTGTCATCCCGGGTCCGCCCCGGCGGACCAGCGGTTTTACGCTTGCAACTCCAGATCAGAGACCGCCCGCGATTCAAACCAAAACGGGATAAACCTTCGGGTGACAACGTAGTTCTACGGTGCCATCCCCAGTAATTCTTCGCCTTCAGTCATGCTCTGCTCCAAGAGTAGACTCCGTCCAGAACGACAATTCGCCAGGTTAAATGTGGGCATGATCGCTCGCGGCAGGTATGTCCTTCCGCTCGAGGCGAGCAGTCAGTTGGCAGACTGACGTGACTACCGAAGACAGCTGAACTCGGTACTCTAGGATTCTTTCGAAATGAACATGAAACGGAACACCATCTTCACCGTCGCCAACCTCGTGTTGGGAGGGACGTTCGCGCACGTCGCTGGGGCGCAGGAAGTCCTGCCTTTCCCGCCCACGCCGTCCGCCTCCACCGCGGGGCTGACGATGGAAGACTCCATCTACAAGAAGCGCGTCGAGCCGAAGCACCTCGCCGACGGCGCGCCGAACATCCTGATCATTCTGATGGACGACGTCGGGCCGGGCACGCCCTCGACCTACGGCGGCGAGATCAACACCCCGACGCTCAATCGCGTGGCGCAAGATGGGCATTTCCTTCAACCGTTTCCACTCCACCGCCATGTGCTCGCCGACGCGCGCGTCGCTGCTGACCGGGCGCAATCACACCTTTGTCGGCAATGGCCAGATCTCGGCGATCGCCAACGACTTCGACGGCTTCAGCGGGATCGTCCCGAAGTCGTCAGCGACGGTCGCCGAAGTGCTGAAGGACTACGGCTACAACACCGGGGCCTGGGGCAAGTGGCACAACACGCCCGAAGACCAGATCACGTCCAAGGGTCCGTTCGACTATTGGCCGACCGGCTACGGCTTCGAGTACTTCTACGGCTTCCTCGCCGGCGAGGCCTCGCAGTATGAACCGACCCTGACGCGCAACACCACCGCAGTCACCGAGGAGAAACCCAAGGGCTACCACCTCACCGAGGACATCGCGCGGGACGCCATCGAATGGCTTCGCGAACAG
Organism: Terriglobales bacterium; assembly: GCA_963788475.1. Lineage (GTDB taxonomy): Bacteria > Acidobacteriota > Terriglobia > Terriglobales > Acidobacteriaceae > Telmatobacter. The sequence goes on along the minus strand of CAWBGO010000015.1, from coordinate 207,026 downwards.
AAGGCCTACGCACCGGACAAGCCGTTCTTCATGTACTGGGCGCCGGGCGCCGCGCACGGCCCGCACCAGATCTTCAAGGAGTGGGCTGACAAGTACAAGGGCAAGTTCGACGACGGCTGGGACAAGTATCGCGAGCGCACCTTCGCACGTGCCAAAGCCCTGGGCTGGATTCCGCAGGATGCGCAACTTACGCCGCGCCCCGCCACGATGGCTTCGTGGGATTCCATTCCCGAAGCTGAGAAACCTTTCCAGCGCCGGCTCATGGAGATCTTCGCCGGGTTTGCCGAGCACGCCGACTACAACGCCGGCAAGGTCATCGACGAGATCGAGAGAGAAGGAAAGCTGAACAACACGCTGATCTTCTACATCTGGGGCGACAACGGCTCCTCGTCGGAGGGCCTGAACGGCACCATCAGCGAGCAGTTGGCGCAGAACGGAATTCCGACCACGATCTCGCAACACATCGAGGCGCTGAACGAACTCGGCGGGCTCGACGTGCTCGGTGGTCCGAAGACCGACAACATGTATCCACGCCGGATGGGCTTGGGCCGGCAGCACGCCGTACAAGGGCACCAAACTCATGGGTGCCTACTTCGGCGGCACCCGCCAGCCGATGGCGGTTGCGTGGCCGGATCGCATCAAGGCAGATCCGACGCCCCGGCCGCAGTTCCACCACGTGATCGACATCGTGCCGACGATTTACGAACTGACGAAGATCACGCCGCCGCACGTCGTGAACGGATTCGACCAGGACCCGATCGCCGGCGTCAGCATGGTCTATGCGTTTGGCGATCCCAAGGCACCAGGGACGCGACACACCCAGTTCTTCGACATCATGGCCAGCCGCGCGATCTACCACGACGGCTGGTTCGCAGCCGCCCCGGGCCCGCGTGACCCGTGGGTGGGCGGCATGCCGAAAGGCATCAAGGAATGGTCGCCGCTGACAGACAAGTGGGAGCTCTACAACATCGATGAGGATTGGAGCGAGGCGAACGACCTTGCCGCTGCGAATCCGCAGAAGCTCGAGGAGATGAAGGCCTCTTCCTGCTCGAGTCGACGAAGAACAAGAACCTTCCCATCGGCGGCGGCATGTGGTCCACGGCGATGTTCCATCCGGAGGACGCACCCGCATCCTCCCTCACCGAGTGGACCTTCGATGGCCCCATGACCCGCATGCCCGAATCCGCCGCTCCCAAGCTCGGCAAGGTCGACAGCCTTGTGACCATGGATGTCGACGTGCCTGCGAATGCAAACGGCGTGCTCTATGCTCTGGCTGGTTTTTCCGGCGGCGTGACTTGCTACGTGAAGGACGGCATCCTCAGTTACGAGTTCAACCTGTTCGAGGTCGAGCGTACGAAGATCAAGGCCAAGGAAAAGCTCCCCGCCGGCAAGGCGAAGATCGAGGTCGAATCGAAGTTGGCTGGCCCGATCGGCGGCCCGATGAACGTCACCCTGAAGGTGAATGGCGCAGTGGTGGGGCAGGGCCAGGTGCCGCGCGCCATGTCGCTCCACTTCACATCCAATGCGACCTTCGATATCGGCGAGGATCTGGATTCGCCTGTGTCGCTCGATTATTACGACCAGGCGCCGTTCGCCTTCAACGGAACGATTGGCGCGACGAAGATCACGTATCTGAAAAAGTAGAAAGGCCGAGCAGAGTTGTGCGGAGAGCGCCTTCGTTGCGGGCCGCAGCCAAATTGCGTATCCTTCCCGCGTGAAGCCGAGTTCCCTCCCTCTCGCTCTCATCCTCCTGTTGCTGGCCGCCTGCCACTCCGGCACGACTTCTGCTCCGCCCCCCGAGCCGGCCGCCAAGGCAGCTACCCAGCAGACCCGTGCCGCGGCCACCGCCGCGTTCGACTTCTACCTTCTGAATCTGTCCTGGTCGCCGGAGTTCTGCCACTCGCACCCGACCGCCCCCGAGTGCGCCGTGCATTCCACCTTCGTCCTCCATGGCCTATGGCCACAAAATAACGATGGCTCCTATCCCAAGAACTGTTCATCGGCCCCCGGCCCCGCCGATCCATCGCAATACAGCGACATCTACCCCGACCCCAGCCTTCTCGAGCACGAGTGGAAGACACACGGCACCTGCTCCGGCCTGTCCCCGGATGACTTCTTCTCCTCCGCCCGCAAAGCATTCCACTCGGTCACGATTCCTCCCCGACTCGCCGGCCTCCACTCGCAGATCTCCATGCCGCCCGCTCAGATTCTGGGACTGTTCACGGCGGGCAATCCTCACATCCCGCAAGCCGCCCTCGCCCTGAGCTGCGGCAGCAACTACCTCACCGCGGTCGAGGTCTGCCTCGACAAGAACCTTCAGCCCATCCCTTGCAGCGGGGTTCGCTCCTGCCGCGCCAACACCGTCCGCATCCCCCCGCCCTAGCCGGAAGCCAGCAGCTAAACTGTCTTCATGGACGACATCGCGGCATTCATCCGCCGCCTCCCCAAAGCTGAACTTCACCTGCACCTCGAAGGCACCATCACGCCTTCCACCCTGGTCGAGCTGAGCCGGCGCCACGACGCCAAACCACTCTCGCTCGCCAAGGCCAAGGCCCTCTATCACTTCACTGACTTCACCGGCTTCATCGAAGCCTTCAAAGCCGTCACCCGCCTGCTTTCCCGCCCCGAGGACTACGAGCTGGCCGCCTGGCGGATGATGGAACGGCTCGCCGCCCAGGGCGTCGTTCACGCCGAAGTCTATATTTCCGTTGGCGTTATCTACATGTGGCGCAACTACGATCCCGCTCTGCTTCGAGCCCATCTTCGCCGGCCTGGAACGAGCCCGGGAGCGCGGCGAACGCGAGCTTGGCCTGTCTCTCTACTGGATCTTCGACGCCGTCCGCCACTTCTCCGTGGAAGAGGCGGGCGTCGTCTTCCGCAAGGCCGCCGAGATGCGGCCCCGGTATCCCTCGATCATCGGCATCGGCCTCGGCGGCGACGAGCGCAAGGCGCGCTCCGAACCTTTCCGCAAATTCTATGCCGCGGCCGCAAGGGCCGGTCTCCGCCTCACCAACCACGCCGGGGAAACCACCGGCCCGGAAGCCATCCGCGAAGCCCTCGCCATCGGCTCCGAACGCATCGGACATGCGCTGTCGGCTTACACCGACCCAGATCTCATCCAGGAATTAAAAGCGCGAAGCACGCCACTCGAATTGAATCCCACCTCGAACGTGCGCACCGGAGTGTGCCCCTCGTTTGCCGACCACCCGCTGCGCCGCTACTTCGACGCCGGCCTCCTGGTCACCCTCAATTCCGACGACCCCGCCTTCTTCGGTTCCGACGTGGCCAACGAATACCTTCTGGCCCACACCCAGCAGGGCTTCAGCCGCGACGAACTGCGCCAGTTGGCCCGTAACTCCATTCAGGCCAGCTTTCTTCCCGAAGCGGAAAAGGCCCATTTGCTTTCCCGCAACGACAATACTCCGGTAACTAAATGATGATGAAAACGTCCCACCATTGAAACGGGCGCAGTCAGAACTGCGGTATCATCGTCAGCAGGAGGCTTGATTCGATGTCCACGGAACCCGAGGCCCTTCTAGAAGACGAGCAAGCAGGCGAGCGCAAGACTTTACGCGTGATCGGCTGGTTCTCGATGGGAATGGCCGTGGCCACGATCGGGATCTACCTGGGCTACGAATTGCGCTGCCGCTACAAGTTCAACCACCGCACTCCGTACGACTTCTATTCCAATGCCGGCTCCCAGACCGCCAACGACTTCGGCGTAGGCATCTAGCTTCTCTCAAATGGCCTCCGCTCTGTCAGCTGGCGCGCATCGTCCTTCCAACGAACAAAAAGGCCTCGAAGGAATCATCCTCCGAGGCCTCTGTCATTCGCGCAGATCTGGTCCAAAACGCCGGCCCCACCGCAGGTGGTGGTTAAGCCATTGCCTCCCGACCCATCGGCTCGAACCGCAACTGGTTCGAGTTGCGGTCCGCGTCGATGCGCACGTGCGCTCCGTGCAGGATTTCGCCATCCAGAATCTTGATAGCCAGCGGGTCCTGCACCATGCGCTGCAACGCTCTCTTCAGAGGACGAGCTCCGTACGCCGCATCGGAACCAGCAGCCAGGATCAACTGCCGCGCCGGCTCGGTCAACTCCAGCGAGATCTGCCGGTCGGCGAGCAGCTTGCGCAGATCGTTGAGCCGCAATTCGAGAATCGCATTCATCTGCGCATGGCCCAGCGGGCGGAAGATCACGACGTCGTCCACGCGGTTGAGGAACTCGGGACGGAACTGCTCCCGCAACACCCGCATCACGCTCTCGCGCGCCATCTCGAAGTCGTGTTCCGTCTTCAGCGCCTCGGTGCCCAGAAACGCAGCCCCCAGGTTTGAGGTCATGATCAGTACCGTGTTCTTGAAAGAGACGGTCCGGCCCTTCGAGTCGGTCAGGCGCCCGTCGTCCATCACCTGCAGCAATATGTTGAACACATCGGGGTGCGCCTTCTCGATTTCGTCGAACAGGATTACCGAGTAGGGCCTGCGGCGTACCGCCTCGGTCAACTGCCCGCCCTCGTCGTAGCCAACATATCCCGGGGGTGCGCCGATCAGCCGGGCCACCGCATGCTTCTCCATGTACTCGCTCATGTCGATGCGGATCATGGACTGCTCGTCATCGAACAGGAACTCGGCCAGCGCCCGAGCCGTCTCGGTTTTGCCCACTCCTGTCGGTCCCAGAAAAATGAAGGACCCGATAGGCCGCTTGGGATCGCTCAACCCCGCCCGCGAACGGCGAATGGCATTGGCAACCACGGTCAACGCCGCGTCCTGCCCGATCACGCGCTCCTTGAGCCGCTGCTCCATCTGGACCAGCTTCTTCACTTCGCCTTCCAGCATGCGCGACACGGGAATGCCGGTCCACTTGCTCACGATCTTGGCGATGTCCTCTTCGTCGACCTCTTCCTTGAGCATGCGGGCGACGCCGTTGCCCTGTTTCATCGCGCCGTCCTGCGCCGCGTTCAACTTGCGAAGTTCTGCTTCAAGCTTCGGAAGTTCGCCATATTGAATCTGGGCGGCGCGCTCCAGCTGGCCCCTGCGCGTCTGCTCGTCGGCTTCGAAGCGCAGCGCTTCGATCTGTTTCTTCAACTCGCTGATCCGTGTAATCGCCTCCCGCTCCTGGGTCCAGCGGGCGCGCAATGCGGTGACTCTTTCCTTGATTTCCGAGAGCGCCCGTTCCACTTCCACCATGCGTTCGCGGCTGTTCTTGTCGGTTTCCCGCTTGAGCGCGGCGCGTTCGATTTCGAGCGACGTGGCCTCGCGTTCCAGCTGATCGATCTCCGTGGGAACACTGCCGATCTGAATCGCCAGCGAAGCCGCGGCCTCGTCCACCAGGTCGATGGCCTTGTCGGGCAGGAAGCGGTCGCTGATGTAGCGATGCGACAGCGTGGCCGCGGCCACGATCGCAGAGTCCTTGATGCGCACGTTGTGGTGCGCCTCGTAGCGCTCCTTCAGCCCGCGCAGAATGGCGATGGTGTCTTCCACCGTGGGCTCGCCGACATACACCGGCTGGAAGCGCCGCTCCAGCGCCGCGTCCTTCTCGATGTATTTGCGGAACTCGTTCAGCGTGGTTGCGCCGATGGCCCGCAGTTCGCCGCGCGCCAGGGCCGGCTTGAGCATGTTGCTGGCGTCGATGGCGCCCTCGGCCGCGCCCGCCCCGACCAGCGTGTGCAGCTCGTCGATGAACAGGACGACCTGTCCGTTCGACTCTTCGATCTCCTTCAGCATGGCCTTGAGCCGGTCTTCGAATTCGCCGCGATACTTCGCGCCGGCCAGCATCGAGCCGAGGTCGAGCGAGATCACCCGCTTGTCTTTGAGGTTCTCCGGCACGTCGCCCGAAGCGATCCGGCGCGCCAGGCCTTCGACGATGGCGGTCTTGCCCACGCCGGGTTCGCCGATGAGCACGGGATTGTTCTTGGTGCGCCGGCTGAGCACCTGGATCACGCGTCGAATCTCTTCATCGCGTCCGATCACAGGGTCAAGCTTGCCGCGCCGGGCCAGCTCCGTCAGGTCCTTGGCGTATTTTTCGAGCGCCTGGAATTTGCCTTCGGGGTTCTGGTCGGTCACGCGCTGCGATCCGCGCACCGCGGTCAGGGCCTGCAGAATCACCTCATGCGTGGCGCCGATGGCTGCCAGCGCTTCCTGCGCCGCATCGCCTTTCTGGCGCGCCACCCCGAGCAAAAGATGTTCCGTCGAGACGTACTCGTCCTTGAAATTGGCCGCTTCCTTGAACGCCTGCTCAACGACCTTGTTCAGCGCCTGGCTGATACCGGGCTGCGTGGACGAGCCCGCGACCCGCGGCAGCTTCTGCTCGACCTGGTGCAGGCTGTTCTCCAGCCGTTCGGTGGGAACACCGATCTTCCCCAGCACGGCGGGAATCACTCCCTCGCGGTCCTCGATGAGCGCCAGCAACAGGTGCGTGGGCAAGATCTCGGGGTTGCCCTGCTCCGCCGCGCGCTCCTGCGCCTGCTGCATCGCCTGCTGCGATTTCACAGTCAGTTTTTCCCAACGAATCGCCATAGATACTCCAGTTGTCAGTTTTCAGTGGTCAGTGATCAGCTTTGTTTTACCGGCCAGCGATCATTGCCCTGTGTCCAATTGAATTGCATGCTCGATGTGGCCATTTACCCTCGCCGAGAATTGGATTCACGGTATGGGATGACGTCGCCGGCAGTCGCCAAAAACAATTGTCAGTTGCCAGATCTTTCCGGGTAACCGAGGAGAAGACTGACAACTGACAACTGATCCCTGACAACTTGGTTATTACTTATCGCGCGCCGACCAACTGGGGCTCCTCAACTTTCTTCTCGCCGCCCACGTTGACCTTGATCTGCTTGGGCTGTGCTTCGGGCTTCTTGCTCAGTTCGAGCTTCAGAATCCCGTTCTGATAGTTCGCCTGCACATGCTCCGTGTCAACCGTCGACGGCAGGGTGAAGGCGCGATAGAACGTTCCGTAGCGCCGTTCGATGCGATGGAAGTTCTCTTCCTTCTCCTCTTTTTCGAACTTGCGCTCGCCCTTGACGGTCAGAGTGTTGTTCTCCACCCGGATGTCCAGATCCTTCTCGTCAATCCCGGGCACTTCGAGTTTCAGGACAACTTTCCGGGAGTCCTCATAGATATCGACTGCGGGCACAAAGCTGGCAGCGGTCAGAGGGCTGTCTCCTTCATCATTCATTTCGCGGAAAAGGTTGTTCACGCGGTTCTGCAATGCAACGACTTCACGGAAGGGGTCCCAACGATTGATTGCCATGACTGTGTTTCCTCCAGATGCTTCTCAGGATTTCTTGGTGGGGTCGGGGACATGCTCCTCACGACCGCTCACCACATCTGATGGAAACTATAGCACAAAAGATGCATGAAATATGAGCGTTTTATGCTCACATCTAGTAGACCTACTTAACATGCTTGAATTAAACCACTTGCGCCTCGTGCCATTCCCGCCGAGACCGCCGTTGAGTCCCTTCCGGCCACTCCTTTTACAATGAAAGACCAATGCTCGCCCTCTCCGGTCTCCCCATAGCCATCGACTGGCATTGGATCTGGCTCATGGTCGCCGCCTTCCTGGCGGGGGTCCTGAACGCCGTGGCCGGCGGCGGCTCATTCCTGCTCTTTCCCGCCATGCTGGGCACAGGGATGCTGCCGGTCCAGGCCAACGCCACCAATACCGTTGCACTCTGGCCCGGCCAGGTTACCTCGATCTACGCCTATCGCGAGGACATCCGCAAAAATCGTCGCCTCGCGCTCCCAATGGGCCTGGCCGGCCTGCTGGGCGGAACGGCCGGGGCACTCGTTTTGCTCAGTACCCCGCAGACAACATTCATGCGCCTCGTTCCCTGGCTCCTGCTCATTGCCGCCATCATTTTCGCGCTCAGCCGCCCCATGACGCGCTGGCTCGACCAGGTCAAAGCGGCCCGCCACAGCCGCAGCGCCAGGGGGGCGGACCAAACCTCGCTCCCGCCGCGCCGCGCGCTGGTCTTCCTCTCTACCGTCGTGGTCTGCTTTTACATCGGCTACTTCGGCGCCGGGGCCGGCTTCCTGATCATCACTCTCTTGTCCCTGTTTGGTTTCGACGATCTCAACGAGATCAACGCCCTCAAGGTCGTCTCAACCACCGCCGCCAACGGCATCGCCTTCCTGATCTTCGTCATCGGCCGCCAGGTGGAATGGCGCTATTGTCTCCTCGCCATGGTTGCGTGCGCCATCGGCGGCTACACCTCGGCCCGGTTCGCCCGCATGATCCCCCAGCCCGTCCTGCGCGCAACCGTCATCGTCATCGGGTTCGGGATGGCCGCCTGGTACTTCTGGAAGACAAAGTGAATCAGTGCGGAACAGACGAAGTGAACGAGTGAAGGAAGAAAGTGAGTGAAGAACTGCTTCACTTATTCACTCTTTCACTGATTCACTCCTTCGTTCACGACCTTCACTGCCCCCTGTAAACTGTATTCATGAGCCACGAAGGCATCCGCATCATGACCCCGGAAGAAAACGCCCGCCAGGCCGCGGCCGAGCGCGCCCTGCCGCGGATTGCCATCACTCCGGAAAAGGTGCGGGTCTTGCTGACCGAAGGCAAGGGCCTCGAGATCGATTGGGCCGACGGCCACAAGAGCGCCTGGACCTTCGCCTGGCTGCGAAACGGCTGTCCCTGCGCCACCTGTAACGAAGAGCGCAAGCTCGATGGCCGCCTGCCCGGCCAGCCGAAAAAGAAGTCGACGGAACTGCTGCCCATGTACAGTGCGCCCGCAAAGCCTGGTAGCGTCCACCCCGTCGGCCGCTACGCGCTCCAGTTCAACTGGCTCGATGGCCACACCAGCGGCATCTATTCCTGGGAATATCTGCGCCGTCATTGCCAGTGCCAGGAATGCAAATTCGCCGCCGCTGAAACCACCGGCGCACCAAACTGAGGCGCCTCTCCCGCGGGCGCGCCGGGATACCACAAAAATTCTTCCGCAACTTTCGCATCGGGCGCGGGTTCGATCCGTTCATCACGGCTATGTAGCCTTTCAGGAAAGAAGACCCCATCCAAAGAGGGTTCAGCTGCACCGATCGGCATCCCCTTCTCTCCCTCGTCCCGCAGCATGATCGGACAATCAAAGCTCGACCGTTGAAAGGCAACTGCCGGCTCACACCCAAGAGCTCGTCTTGACCTGGAGGTCACCCATGAAGAGCACCACGCTTGCTCTTTCCGTCCTGTTTGCCGCCCCTCTCACTATTTCCGCTGCTGACTACCACCCCGACCACCTCATCCCTGCCGGATCGCTGATGCAGTGCACACTGTCCGAGCCCAAACTGTCAGCGAAAACCACCGCGGTCGGCGATCCGGTGATGTGCCGCCTTAACCACGTGGAGCGTTACGGGCGGATGGTATTGCCCTACGACAGCTACCTCGTGGGCCGCTTTGAGGCCTTCAAGGACCCCGGGCACTTCGTCGGGAAAGGCTGGATGGAACTGACCTTCGACCATATGGTGGTCGAGCCCGACAAGGTGATTCCCGTGGACGCGCGAGTAGTTGATGTGCCCGGCTATTCGATTGACCGCGAGGGACGCATCCTGGGGAAAGGCCATGCAACTCGCGACACGGTCTTGTGGATGCTTCCAGTGCTCTGGCCGATTGACCTGATCATGCTGCCGATGCGCGGGCCGCGCCCGGTGCTGAAGCAGGAAACGCGCCTGACCCTCAAGGTGATGGACGACCTGTACGTTCCCAAAGGAGGCGAGGAACCGGAGCGGGATCCCTACGGCCTGAGCCACCGGCCCTCGGCGCAGTATGATCCTCCGCCTTCGCCGGTCGAACAGCAGCAGCCCGCTCCGCAACAGATGGCCGCTGCGCCGCCCCCGCAGAATTACGCGCCCCCGCAACAGAATTACGCTCCGCCCCAACCGAACTACTCGTACTATCCCCAACCCCAGCCGGTATATCTGCCGCCTCCCGTCTACATCGCGCCGCAACCCATCGTTCTGGCCGCCGCGCCGGTATACGTGATGCCCCAGCCAATGTACATAACCCCGCCGGCGATGTACGTGTCGCCGCCGGCAATGTACATGGCGCCCCAACAGACCTACGCGGCTCCGTCATCCTACGGGTATGGGGGTCCGCAGATGGCCTCGCTCCCGAATTGGGGGCCAACGCGGGCAGCGGTCCCCGCGCGCAGCCTGTACGGCTACTAGTCCGTTCCGGCGGGATGAATAGGGAATAGCCCGGGAGAAGTCCGCTGCGGCGGGCGCACTCCTGGGCTCACAACACAGAGGGTTTTGTGCGTCCCGAAGGGCGGCGCGAGATCGTTATCGACCGAAACCGAGTCGCGGTCACTGGGAAAGCTTTTGGTCACACTCCGCAACGCCAGCCTCCACGTTGCATTTCGAATACAACTTGCGAGCCTCTTGCCAGAGCCCTTCGGATGCGTCAGTTTTGCCGATTGATTCGTTCACCAGGGCTAAACCTCTGAGAGTATTGGCCAAATCAAGCGTCGCTGATTCGCCAATCTGCCGGTAGATCCCCTCGGCTTCACGGTAAAGTGGTTCGGCTTCCACAACCTTACCCATTTCTCTCAGGGTGTCTGCCTCGTGCCGTAGCGCGTACGCCAGCCTTTCCCGCAGCCCCAATTCCCGATATAGCACCACTGCGTTGGCGTAGAGATGAGCCGCAGCTTCCAGATTGCCAATGCCACGCTCTGCCTGCGCCAGGCCGCTAAGTGCCTCTGCCAAAGAAGGTCGATCGGTCTCTATCGCAGCTTTGCGTACCGCTTCAATGAAGGCAGCACGGGAGTCAGCTAGTCGATTCTCTCGACGCGCCTGATATCCCCGAGCGAACAGGTCTTTGATGGTCTCGGTCACGGTACCGTTAGCTTATCAGTCACGTCGAGAGCGGCGGCCTTTGGCTCTGACACATGGAGGAATGAACTGCGGCTACCCGCTCCCGCACCACTTAACGATGATCCAGGCCGGATCGTGGACAAATCTTCCTTTGACAGGTCTTCGCCACCACGTGGTCATAGCCCTGCACTTACCCCTTCAGTCCTTCGCAAAGTAAGTCGACAAGTTTGTTGACATAGTCCCGGTCGAGGTCGCGCAGAGAGGCATATTCACTGATCTCGATAATCCGGATTCGCGGATCTTTCATCAACACGCCGAGTAGTTCTTTTGACTCGGAGAGGCTCAGCCCTTCCGTGTGAGGGAAGTAGGCTGCTGGCATGTCCCGCTTCTGCAGGACATCGATATCGAAATGAAGCAGTACAGCAGCGGACGCCGGAACCGCCCTGAGTGCTTGCATCGCGGCCTCGCGGGGCCCTGCACGCTGCACCTCCGCCAGAGATATCGAACCTGTCCCCGATCCCGAGCGAGAAGGATTTGTCCAGCCAATCACCGACACCTGCGATGGACGGAGCGGGGGACCGATCCAGAACGGCGAATCATGGGTGAGTAGCCACACAGCACAAGAGGCAGCGCTTTGGCAGCGGCCGGCTTCAGGGGCAGCATCGTCAAAGTCACCGTCAACATAGAGGACATGAATATCTTGCGCGGATGCGCCGATCAATGCCGCGGTGGTTCCAATCACGACGCTGCAATCGCACCCGATCAACAAGGGAACCTGCATCGGCTGTATGAGCAATGGCACGACCCGCTCGGTGACGCATTCCCATGCAATGCGGGGGGCAGGCCAACTCCTGATAGGAGGGATCGAGTGATGAGGAAGAAAGCTTGGAATCGCGATGTCGCCGTCGTCAATCGCCTTGCAGCCCACCGCTTCAAGGCGCTTGAGCAATTGAACTTCCCGGTAGGCCTGGGCGTCGTTTTCATTCCCCGGGAGCAGCGAGCCCGCACGCAAAGGAACTCCCATGATGCGATAAGTACGTGCGCTTACGTCCCTCGTCGTCTCTCCCCGAAACTGGCCCGTGAACAGCTGGGTTCCAATCGCGGCGGCCGTACTTTTCAGGAATTGCCTTCGCTTCATTGGTAAGCCCCGAATTGCGGTACTTTGAATCCTTCGGTTCCGGAGGTTCTTTCGATCCTTTTGACCCCCCGTTTTTGTCAAAACGCCATACGCAACGCTTCCGCGGCATTCCGCGCCACAAGCAGAAGAGCGCGGTTTTCCGGTTTCAGGAAACCCGCCGCGACGGTCGAATCGAGAAACGCCATCAATCCATCCCAGTAGCCGGCGGTGTTGATCAGGATGCACGGTTTGGCATGCAGTCGCAGTTGCGACCAGGTGATGATTTCCAATGTCTCGTCGAGCGTCCCATAGCCGCCGGGCAGAATGAGAAATGCATCCGCCAGCGCCACCATGCGCGCCTTGCGCTGGTGCATCGTAGCCACGGTTTCGAGGCGAGTCAGCCCGCTGTGCGCAATCTCGCGCCCTGCAAGCACCTCGGGCAACACCCCGATGACCTCCGCGCCGCCGGCCAGGGCTGCATCGGCAACGGCCCCCATCAGCCCGACGTTGGCGCCTCCGTAAACCAGGCCCACGTGCGCGGCTGCGATCTCTCGCCCAAGCGCGCGCGCTTCCGCAAGGTACACGGGATCGTTTCCGTCCGCCGATCCGCAATACACTGCCACGCGAAATTGAGGCTTGGCTGCTGAGATCACTCGTGATCAGGATAGCGCGACGCCGGTCAGCTTTTCCCAGCCACCCGGATGTGCAACTCCCGAAGCTGCTGTTCGGTCACCGTCGTCGGCGCATCGGCCATCAGATCCATGGCCTTGGCGGTCTTGGGGAACGCGATCACTTCCCGCAGGCTGGGCGCGCCGGCCAGCAGCATTACGATGCGATCGAGACCCAGCGCAATCCCGCCGTGCGGGGGGGTGCCATACTCCAGCGCATCGAGGAAGAAGCCGAACCGCTTGCGGGCGTCTTCGTCCGAGATCCCGAGCGAAGCGAAGATCTGCTGCTGCACGTCCTTGCGATGAATGCGAATTGAGCCAGAACCAAGCTCCAGACCGTTCATCGCCAGGTCGTAGCAGTCGGCCCGCACGCTGGCCGGGTCGCTGACCAGGTTCGCCATGTCGGCCTCATACGGCGCGGTGAAGGGATGGTGCGCAGGAACCCACTTCCCCGTGGAGAGTTCGTACTCGAACATCGGGAAGTCGACGATCCATATCGGATGGAATGCAGGGCCGCCGTCTACCATCTTGCCGCCGCTTCGCGGATCAGCGTTTTGGACGGCTTCCTCGGTAACTCGGAAAGCCCCATGCCGGTCGGCATATTTCTTTGCCAGCTCCGTCCGAAAATTGCCCGCGGCTGAATAGACGTTGATCTCGCGCTCCGACAGCCGGCCCTCAAACTTGGTGTCGCTGGCCTTGATATGGTGCGCCGGGTCGCCTGCCACCACAATCACAAAGTCAGCATCGGCGGCCCCGGTCAGCTCGCGAATCTTGCCCACCGCTTCCGGGAAACTCTTCGCCAGGCGCTTGAAATCGTCGATGAACTTGGCGCCCTTTTTCAGATCGAACAGCGGGTGATTCTCCTCGCGCTCCTTGCGGCTCAGCTCGCCCACGTTGGGGATGCGCAGAGCTACCACCGGCAACGCCGCATCGATCTGCAGCGTAGCCAGGGCCTCGTGAGTGAAGGCTGGCCGCACATCGGTCAGCCCGGGCAGGCGGAGGTCCGGCTTATCCGAACCGTACTGCCGCATGGCATCGTCATACGTGATCCGGGGGAAGGGAACGGGCAGCGCAACCCCGGCGGCCGCAAATCCCGCCGCGCAGAATTTCTCCACCACTTCGAACACGTTCTCGCGCCGCGGGAAGCTCATCTCCAGATCGACCTGGGTGAACTCGAGCTGCCGGTCGGCGCGCTGATCTTCGTCGCGGAAGCAACGCGCAATCTGAAAATAGCGGTCGAATCCCGACATCATCAGGATCTGCTTGAACATCTGCGGCGACTGCGGCAGCGCGTAGAAGTGGCCCGCATGCACCCGGCTGGGCACCAGAAAGTCGCGCGCGCCCTCCGGCGTCGACTTGTTCAGCATGGGAGTCTCGACTTCCAGGAACCCCTGCCCGCTCAGGCTCTCGCGAATGGCGCGCGTAATCTCGTGGCGCAGCCAGAAGTTGCGCTGCATCTCCGCTCGGCGCAAATCAACGTATCGATACTTGAGCCGCACTTCTTCGTTCTGGATCGTCTCTTCAGCGGGCGAGAACGGCGCCAGGCGTGCATCGTTGAGCACCCGCAGCTCGGTGGCTTCAATCTCCACCTCGCCGGTCGGCATCTTCGGGTTGACGGCGTCTTTGCTGCGCAGCCGCACCCTGCCCACCGCCGCCACAACGTACTCCGGCCGAACCTGCTCGCCCTTGGCATGGCCTTCGGGCGTGAGTTCCTTGTCCAGCACGACTTGGGCAATGCCGCTGCGATCTCGGAGGTCGAGAAAGATCAGATTCCCATGGTCGCGACGCCGGTTCACCCAGCCCATCAGCACAACCTGCTGGCCGGCATGGGCGGCGCGCAGATCGCCGCAATAGTGTGTCCGTTCAAGCTTGCCTAAGAAATCGAGCACTCCGAATGTCCTTCGACTTTCTACTTTGTCCTGGCCAAACCCATCCCGTGCCCCATCCTTTCGCCTTCTTTCTGGCGAAAGGGTGGGAGGCCAAAAATATCTCTTCGTTCACTTGGCGAGAACCGCGGCCAACTCCGCGCGGGGAACCTTGGTCTGGATGCCGGTGGAGAAATCCTTCACCGTAAGAATACCGGATTGAAGTTCGTCCTCGCCCAGGATGACGACGCGCCGGGCGGTCTTGTCGGCAACTTCAAACGATTTCTTGAGACGAAAAACACCGTCTCCCAATTCGACACGGAGGCCCTCCCGCCTCAACTCGCGCGCCAGGGCCAGGGCCGCGGGGTTAAGTTTCTCTCCGACAGGAGCAACATAGGCATCCGCCAGCGGCGGCTGAGCCGGCTCCAGTGCCTGCAGGGTCAGCACCAACCGGTCTTCGCCCATGGCGAAGCCGATGCCCGGCGCCTTCGGTCCGCCGATCGATTCGCTCAGTCCGTCGTAGCGCCCGCCGCCGAGCAGTGCGTTCTGCGCCCCCAGCCCGCCATGCGTGAATTCAAAAGTAGTCCGCGTGTAGTAGTCCAGCCCGCGCACCAGGCGGTGATTGCGCGAATAGGGCACACCGGCCGCGTCGAGGGCTGCCAGCACCTGGGCAAAGTGTTTCTGTGACTCCGGATCGAGCGAGTCGGCGATTCTGGGCAGGCTGTCGATAATGGGCTGATCAGCCGGCACCTTGCAGTCGAGCACCCGCAGCGGATTGGTCACCGCCCGTCGCTGGCAGTCTACACACATGCTCGGAGCCAGGGGGATGAGGGCTTCCCGAAGAATGTGATTGTAATGAGTGCGGTCCGCCGCGGAGCCGACTGAATTGATGTGCAGCGTCCAGCCGGAAATGCCCAGCTCATCGAGCAGCGTGGCCAGCATTTCCAGAATCTCCGCGTCCCGCAATGGGCTCTCGCTGCCCGCGCTCGGCGGCCCGATAATCTCGGCGCCGATCTGGGAAAACTGCCGGTAGCGCCCTTTCTGCGGCCGCTCCCGCCGGAACTGGGGCCCGATGTAATAGAGCTTGTGTAACTGCCCGGTCTCACCCAGCTTGCGCTCGATGTAGGCGCGCACCACGCCCGCCGTGTTCTCGGGGCGGAGGGTCAGCGACTGCGGCTTCTCCGACTGGGCCCGTGCACGATCCTCCCACGTGTACATTTCCTTTGAAACGATGTCGGTGTCCTCACCGACGCTGCGCGCAAACAGCCCCGTGTCCTCGAAGATGGGGGTGCGAATCTCGCCGAAATTGTAGCGGCCAAACACGGAGCGCGCCGCCGCCTCGATCCGGTTCCACAACGCCGTCTCTGGAGGTAGAAGATCGCGGGTCCCACGAACCGCTTTCAGGGTGGCCATATCTTCTAGTCTAACGGGGAGTGCAACCGTATCTGATCAGCCGCCCCAACGCGGTTTTCTAACTCGTCCAGCCCCTCCGGGTGATCAAGGCAAATCCGGGTGATCAAGCCAAATTTCAAGATTTCCGGTTGGCCAATATAGTTAGAAGACGAATCCAAAACCGGCAAGGTTTGACCCTCGAAAGGGCGTCTTGTTAAACTGAATCTGCGGGGTGGAGCAGCCCGGTAGCTCGTTGGGCTCATAACCCAAAGGTCGCTGGTTCAAATCCAGCCCCCGCAACCAAAATCTCTTTTGGTTTCAATGGGTTGAGCCGACCTAACATACGGCTCGATGACTCTAAACCCGAAGTCCCATCCGGTTTTTCCAAATTCCTTTACGCACAGATTTACGCATCTCGTTCCATGAGCAAACGGGCTGCGGATTACTTTCGCCTTTGTTTCGCCTATACTCCCTCCATGTTCCGGCAAGGCCAAACCCACCGTGTGCACCTGTCATTCCAACTTCGTGACGGTTGGTTGTGTCAACTTCTAGAACAAGATTTGAAGACTGCTTTACCTCGCAAACTGCATTTCGCATCTTCCGGTAAGGTGGTCGAACTCGCGGAACGCGGCGGAGGATTCACCGACCAAGACGCCCTGTCTGGCGGTGAATCAGGGGATTGAGATGGGGAGGGGTGGGATATTTCGGGAGCTTACCGAGAAACAGTACGCCACTGCTACGAAAGGGATGAGCTTGCGTGGCAGACAGGGGGCGGGAAGCGTGCAATAGTGACACAATGAGTCAAGCCGTAAAGCGCGGATGATAAGCGTTGCCAGACCTCGGTTGTTCGTGAATCGTGCATGTACGAAGGTTTTGAGTGGGACCCTACAAAGGCAGCATCGAACCTCAAGAAGCACGGTGTCTCCTTCGAGGAAGCTTCGACTGTATTCGATGACCCGCTCTCGATTACGATTAACGACGACGAACACTCCGTTGAAGAAGACCGATTTGTAACCATGGGACGTTCAGATGAAGGGCGGCTTGTGGTCGTTTGCCATTGCGACCGAGGGCAGCGCATCCGCATTATCAGTTCTAGAACTGCTGAACGATACGAACAACGTCAGTATGAACAACAAAACCAGTCATAGGAGCAAATGAAAGAGCATTACGATTTTTCTCAAGGAGTCAGAGGCAAGTACCTCGGGAAGGTGGCACATCGCATCCTCCACAATCCATCTCCTTTCAATTGGAAGCATCCGTCCGTTCGCGCCTTCGCGGAAAACGGTGACCCCGTCGACCTAATAGTCGAGAAGGCAAGAACAATCGTCCTTGAGGCACTCGACGCACAGATACTTACACTCCCCATCAACCCAATCCGATTGGCTGAGCGTCTTTCCATTCCGGTGGTCCCGAGAACAGATGTTCGTGATGCTCGAACCATTTGTGGCTCAGATGGAATGCCGGTTATCGAGTACAATCCAAGCCGTCCAAAGACCCGGATTCGCTTCTCAATCTGCCACGAACTAGGGCATACGTTGTTTCCTGACTGTACACAGCAAATCCGTAATCGGCTTTATCACTCTGAGATTACTTCAGCCTCTTATGAGTTGGAAATGTTATGCAACTTGGCGGCTGCTGAATTCTTGCTTCCCGTAGGCAGCATTCAAGACGACCTCTCCAATTTCCGGATGTCCATTGAGACGGCATTGCAACTCCGGGTGAAGTATGAGGCGTCTGTAGAAGCAGTTTTGCTGCGTCTTGCTGGATTGTCTTCTTCTCAATGTGCCGTTTTCGCCGCTGTTGCCGACGAGAGCAAGAAAGCTGAGCCTCGGTACCGCTTAGAGTACGTCAAAGCAGCTCAGAACTGGGATGTGGGCTTGAAGCGAGGTGACCTGTTGCCACCGAATACTGCGGCGAAGGAATGTCTTGCGATTGGATTCACTGCCTCGTCAAAAGAGCAATGGGGTGGCCAAAGGGAAGAGTTCAGTCTCGAGATGGTCGGTGTTTCGCCCTATCCGGGCAGGATACTCCCACGAGTTGTGGGAATTGCAAAGCCAATCGGCGAAGAGGTCAAGGAAGTCTCCCTCATTCACTTCGTTCGCGGTGATGCTCTTCAGCCACGAGGTGAGGGCGACAAGATAATCGCTCACGTTGTGAACGACCAGACGCCAAATTGGGGTGCGGGATTTGGGAAAGCCCTGCAAGCGAAATGGCCGCAAGCGCAGAAGGCTTTCAAAGAAGCTTTCGAACAGACGCGAGGGCCGAAACTTGGCTTGACTTTTTTATCGCGCGTAGAGGACGGAGTTGCAACATTCCAAATGGTTGCGCAAAGAGGATACGGCCCTTCGCCGAAGACGCGCTTACGGTACGGCGCATTGCGGAACTGTTTACAGCAGCTGCGTGAAGCAGCGATTCAACGGAATGCCAGTGTCCACATGCCAAAAGTCGGGACGGGTGAGGCTGGCGGGTCTTGGGCGCTTGTCTCCAATCTCATCACAGAGGAACTTTGTACGAAGGGAATCAGTGTGACCGTGTACGAGCTTCCGGGAACGGCGCGTTCTGTAAATCCGCAAGGTGACCTGTTCGGCGACTTGGTTCAATGAAAATATGCAAGTTCAGATAATTCTCATTTCGGGAGCAGTTGCGTCAGGAAAGTCTACGTTGTCAAAAGGACTCTCGGACCGATTCGGTGTTCGTGTTTTAAAGACCAAGGAAATCATCCTAAGCAAGTTTCCGCGTGCGGCAAGTGAACGTCGAGCGCTGCAACGCCTCGGCGATGAACTCGACCGGAGAACGCATGGCCTGTGGATTCGAGATGAGGTTACTCGATTCATCGACCAGCAGGGGTCCGAGCGGTCAATTCTCGTTGTCGATGCCGTCCGGAAGCCGGAGCAAGTTGATGGTGTGCGGCGTGCGTACGGACCGCGGGTCTTGCACATTCATTTGACTGCCGATGATTCTCAACTCGCGGAGCGTTATTCGCATCGGAAAGGTAGCGTGGCCCGAGAGTTAGCCACTTATGATGCCGTGCGGAAAGGCAGCAAGACAGAGAAGAAGATAAATCTCCTCGAAAGCATTGCAGATGTGGTCATCGCTACAGATAGGTGTGACAGCAACGACGTTCTCGTTCGTGCGGCCAGCCACATAGGCTTGTTCGGACGCCATCAAGACCAGCTAGTTGATGTCGTCGTTGGAGGTCAGTTCGGCAGTGAAGGCAAGGGGCACATTTGCTCCTTTTTGGCTCCCGAATATGACGTACTGGTGCGGGTTGGTGGACCGAATGCCGGACATAAAGTATTTCAAGACCCAGAACCTTACACTCATCGGCAGCTACCATCTGGAACGTTGTTCAGTGATGCCAAGCTGCTGATTGGACCCGGAGCCGTTATAGACGTTGACACACTGCTCAAAGAGACGGCCGATTGCGATGTTGATGCTCGTCGTCTTTCCATCGACCCACAGGCGATGGTCATTACCAAGGAAGACAAGGCCATCGAGGCGAAGCTCGTGAATGCCATCGGCTCGACAGGGCAGGGTGTGGGAGCTGCAGCAGCCCGGAGAATCATGGACCGCTACAAGAAGAAACACACTCTCGCCCGTGAAAACGCTCGATTAGCGCCGTTCTGCCGACCGATAGCTGATGAATTGGAAGAGGCTTTCGCAAGGCGAAAGAGAATACTCGTCGAGGGCACGCAGGGCTCAGGTCTGAGCATCTATCACGGGCCGTATCCGTATGTAACGTCCCGGGACACAACGGTCGCAGGATGCCTTGCTGAAGCCGGTATTTCGCCAATTCGAATCCGAAAGGTCGTGATGGTATGTCGCAGCTATGTTATTAGAGTCAAGAGTCCGGAGGAGAGCACTTCTGGACCCTTAAAAGGTGAGCTTTCTTGGCAGGACATCAGCGACCGCTCTGGGATTCCGGTCGAAGAACTCCAAACAGTCGAGATGGGTTCCGTCTCGCAAAGGCAACGCCGCGTTGGGGAGTTCGATTGGGTTCAACTTCGACGAGCCGCCATGCTGAATGCACCGACTGATATTGCATTGACCTTTGCCGATTACATCGACAGGAGGAACAGTGAGGCTCGACGCTTTGAGCAGTTGACGCCGCCGACAATCCGTTTCACCGAAGAAGTCGAGCACGTAGCGGCTGCTCCGGTATCCTTGATTTCGACACGTTTTCACTGGAAGAGCATAATCGATAGGCGAGCATGGTGAACTTTTGGGCGTAACTACGACTGAATTGGGCAAACGCTACCCTGTTCTTTACCACATGGCTTCGTTTGGTTCTTGGCCGAGCATCGCCGCACATGGTTTGTTAAGCACGGTGTCATTACTCGAGCTTTTTCAGGTCGGGGAGCCCCAACGCACGCAGCTTGTTACAACACAACGTCGCGAGTCTGTCGAAATCACGCATCCCAAATATGGTAAGGCGGTCATTCGTGACCAGAAACCTCTCTCCGAAAAGAATCTCGCGAGATGCTTGGATGGATGCACAGCGGAGGAATGGTACCGCGCCCTGAATGAGCGAGTCTTTTTCTGGTTAGACCGGGACCGTCTTCACACTCTTATGTCAGCTGCGGAGTACGTTGGGAAGAAGCATACAATCCTTCAACTCGATTCATCCTCGCTTGTCCGAAAGTATGAGAACCAAATTGAGCTTGCGCATATGAACACTGGGAACACACGCCCCTTCCCTCATCCGAGAAGTCCGGCGACATTTCGGTCCATGGCTACTTATCCATATGCCGATAGAAGGCGCCTTCCTGATTATTCCGCAATCGTCGAACTTACTGTGTCGGGCGGGGTGCCCGATGTGAAAGACTTTGTTCTCAGAGCCGAACACGCTTGCGTACAAGATGGGAAGTTCAAGCCATCGGAGACGCTCTTCAAGCGTGGGTAAGCTTCAAACGGTTTCCAGCACCCGGCTGGCCCGGGAGCGGCAGGTAAACGTGCCAACGGCTCACTGGGGTTGATTGAGTTGGTTTGAAACGCAATCATGGCTATTCATCTCGGGAATCTGGATTACCTTTTCTCTTGCGTTCACTGTCTAGGACGTGAAACTTACTGCGAAAAACCATTGGCCGAATGACGGTTACTAGAAGCATAAAGGGTCGTTGAAGACAGAAAGAAAACCTCTCCCGAAATAGAACATACAGGAAACAACAATTCAAGTTTAGTTGAGCCTCCAAAGGAAAGGGAGCAAACCCCACCCTGCCACTCTTCGAATGAAGCGAACCACCAATAGCTCAATTGCGTTCACTCCTCCGATGAACGTTGGAGACGGCTTGAGCCGGATGGGCGAAACCACTTGGCTCCGCCTGACAGAACGGTGGACGGCCACCGCGAAA
Source organism: Terriglobales bacterium (assembly GCA_963788475.1). Lineage (GTDB taxonomy): Bacteria > Acidobacteriota > Terriglobia > Terriglobales > Acidobacteriaceae > Telmatobacter. Next base: position 185,831 of record CAWBGO010000015.1, on the reverse strand, counting down.
TCCGTTTCCTCTTCGACGTTCAAGGCTCAGTCGCCAAGTCCACGTTTGCCGGTCTGTCTTGGCTCCTCTACTTGCGGAACTGGTGCAAGCGGCCAGTCCACTTCTGGCCGTTCGACGGGTGGCAAATTCCTGAGGGTAAATCTACCCGGCTCTATGGGTGCGACGGTTTGGTAGAGACGGGCGGGACGGGGATGAACATGCCGCATACGCAACGGCGGCGTGCAACGGGCAGACCGCGATGGGTCACTGTATGGATTCCTCAGACCGAACTTGACGGCGGAGGAGCGAGAGGTCGCCGAAATTGAACGGCGGATTCTCGGGATTGTCTAATGCCTGAGGGCGAAACGTCCTTGACACCTCGTGATGCCGCAGCCGAGTCCTGCCTGACGATTAGTGACGCAAACGACTCATCTCCCGGTTATTATCGTCTGCAATGATAATTGCATTTTTGGACGACGCAGTTCCTAAAGCTCCTCACTGGTGGGAAATTGTGACGGGGATTCTGGCAATTCCCGCCGCGATAATCGGCCTTCGTTATACCTACCAGCTTACGCAAAAGACGCGACTCGAAATCACAAAGACGGAACTGGAGATAGAAGAGAAACGCCGAACTCTCGGTGAGCATCAAGAAGTCCAAAGCCCTATTCAGGCACCAAGTTGGCAAGGGTCGAAAATTACAGAGTTTTTGATTCTTCGGTTCATCATCCTCTACCTGTTTACTAGGTTGTGGGGACTTGCCGAAGATATCGTGAGAAACGTCTTCCGTGGGGGAGCCTATCTCATTGTCGAGGGGCTAAATCTCGAAAAGCCTTTGGACAATCTGACAAATGGCAATGTAGGAATGTATAGCTTTGTAGCTGCTTCCAAGATTCCCGATGTCTTGTACTGGCTGTTCACCTTTGCTTTGGCATGGCCGTTGTTTAAAGACGTAAATCGAGCACTCGGCTTAAAGTTCGTGGACTACCTGCCTTGGAGAAAGCGGCCTTAGAGGTGGAGCGAACTGTTCAGTCGAATCTAATCGAGGCGTGGATTCTGGGCGCGGTGTGAGTATCCGCATCCGCCAATCAATTGCATAGATTCGTTTCTTTCAACAGGGAGGCAGGAATGAGAGACGGTATTGAGATTTACGTCAGGAAGAGCGGCGAAGAAATCCTCCTGATGTTTCATGTTCCGGACGGCTTGAGAGAGGAGTTCATTCAGGGGTTGGCGAGGGGCTCGTTCGAAGCTGGCGGTCCGGATATGCACGTGGAGATGCACGTACTGCCTCAATGGAGGAGTGACGATTCACGCGACCATCTTCGATTCAAGGTGAACAGAATCACTCTGTGAATTGGGGAAGTAGAGAAGCGAAAATGTGAGAGAGGGTGAATGACGATGAATTACATCGCCTCGTGTCCGAGGAACGGGAACTTGTTCATCGACTGATGGGTTGGTCGTCTTCTGCCCTGTCGCACGTGACGAGCATTTGCTGCCTGTTACCCAACGAAAATGTGCGGAGGTGTACAAAAGTGAACATCATTTTCCACTCGATTCGGGTACATGGATTCTATGCGTGAAATTTTAGATTCTTTATATGTCCATTGCCCTGTCTGTGGTGCAGCGCCATTGCAAAAGTGCAAGATAAACTCTGAGCTTCCACGTTTTGAATCTCACATCGAGCGCGGGTGGATTGCCGCCACGGGTCACCTAAATAACGCCCTTAAACAGCCAAACTACGCTCTCTTGCGTCCGGTCTCGCTGGAGTTCAAGCGACAGACTCAGCGTCAGTGAGCAAAGTTGGACATCCTGCATTTTGGCAGAACGATATTCTCATTGCCATGATGGCCGAGGGCATACACATTCTGAAAGTCGAAAAGGACAGCAAGGACGGCCTGTGTGTGACGTTCTCTGATGGGACGTTAGGCGGGTATGTTGTGGAAGAACTACTAGGCCGGGAGAGCCTGCTCATTCGGGAGCTACCCTAGCCGAATGAAAGGGATTTTAACTTATCTGGCGGGGACCGCACGGCAGAGACGGAGCCTTAGAAGTCCAGAATCTGGACAAACTGCGCTTTTCTGAGCCGGGAGGTGTCCCGGTAATCTGAAGTCCTGCCAAGGACGTGACAAGACGTATGCAACGGCCTCGAACCTCCTCCGGGGCCGCACATGCCTCACCAGCAGCCTGCAGATACGATTCGTTGGGGGTATTAACTAACGCTTCGTGTTCTCTTTTTGACGTTCACTGTCATCCTCCGTCCCCGCAGGGAAGGTGCCCGAAACCTGTCTACTTGTTGATCAGTTGGCAAGATTATTCCCTTGAAGAAGGCTACGGAGGGGTATCCAATGACGCATAAGCCGCACATTTTCTAACGCGCATATTTCAAAGCCAAACCCAAGCGGCCATGGAGAAGAAGAAGGATGACGATTGCTGCGGGTTTCGTATGCTTGGACGGGATTGTACTTTGCGCCGACACACAGGAAACCATCACAGGGTACACGAAGAATAGTACTGAAAAAATCAGACAGATGTGCGATCAAGGGCTTTGCGTTGCCATTACGGGAGCCGGTGACGCAGAACTGATTGAAACTGTTGGAGAGCGGATACAGCGCGCATTGTTTTGGGAATATTCCCCGCGTGATATGCGGATGCCGGATGAGGTGCGAGACATAATTCAAAAGGAAATATCATCTTCTTTCGAGCGCTACATTGCACCATACGCTGCATTTCTGCGGGACGATCGACCCGGATGCGACTTACTCATCGTGGTCACAGTAAAGAATGAGGTCAACAATTATGAGTGTCTGTTCAAGGCGAGCGGCACGACCGTCCGGCAGATTGAGTTTGGAGGGGATTGCGTTGGTAGCGGACTGCTTCTAGCGAAGAGCCTTCTTGAGAGATTCTGCAACTCATTTATGGACCTTGATGAACTAGTCTTGGCGATATGCTATGTAATGTACCAAACAAAGAAATGGGTAGACGGCTGCGGCGGTAACACAGACCTCATTGTTTCCTCGCATAAGCGAGATTTATTCGGGGGCATTGCTAGTCCCGATATTGAATCACTTGAGCGGCAATTCGAGTCCTGCGAGGACACGGTTAACCTGTTGCTTACGGACTTGGTCAACCCGAACCGTACCGACGAATGGATCGAGTGGCGCATCTCGCACGCCAAGAAAGGCAGGGAACTGGCGGTCAATGCACTTTACGGAGAAGGGAGCAGATTACTGGCGACTCTCAAACGGATGGCGACCAATGGGCCAATCCCTTCTAAGAACTTGTTGAAATAGGTACCTATCCGGTGCGGCGGCCTTCGCCTGATCGTCTAAACAGACATGCGTGGGGACGAGCGTATTCAAGACGGAATGTTCAGCTATGTTTCGTTGGAGCAGCGTGTACCTGCGGATCATCCGCTGCGAGCGGTTCGCAAGTTGACGGACGTGGTGCTGGCGACACTCAGCCCGGAGTTTGATGCGCTCTACGCATCGTCCGGGCGGCCGTCGATCGCGCCAGAGTATATCCTGCGGGCGCTGCTTTTGCAGGTGTTCTACTCGGTTCGCTCGGAGCGATTGCTGGTCGAGCAGATCGACTATAACCTTCTGTTTCGCTGGTTCGTGGGCCTGGGCATGGACGATGCGGTGTGGAACCATGCGGTGTTCTCCAAGAACCGCGATCGGTTGCTGACCTCCGATGTGGCCCAGCGGTTCTTCGCCGAGGTGAATAGGCAAGCCAAGAAATTCATGTCCGACGAGCACTTTACCGTGGACGGGACGCTGATCCAGGCCTGGGCCTCGCAGAAGAGCTTTCGCAGCAAGGATGGCTCCGACGATGACGATGGTACGAACTTTCGCGGACAGAATCGCAGCAACGATACGCATCAGTCCAGCACCGATCCCGATGCGCGGTTGTACAAGAAGAGCTACGGCAAAGAGTCGAAGTTGAGTTATCTTGGCCATGCCCTGGTAGAGAACCGCAATGGGCTGATTGCCGCGGCGATGGTAACGCATGCCGACGGCTACGCCGAGCGTGACGCTGCGCTGTTGATGCTCCAGCAAAAGCAGGAAGGCCACTCGCGTCGCATCACGGTGGGTGCCGACAAGGCCTACGACACGGAAGATTTCGTAAGCACGGTGCGGGAATTAAATGTGACACCGCATGTGACCAAGAACGAGAAGGGCCGCCGCAGCAACCTGGACCGCCGAACCACGCGGCAGCCTGGCTATGCCATCAGCCTCAGCCGGCGATGGCTGGTTGAAAAGGGTTTTGGCTGGCTCAAGCAGACCGGCCCGTTGCGGCAGGTCAAGCTGCGAGGCCTGGAGAAAGTGCACTGGCTCTTCGTGTTCAGTTGCGCGGCGCACAACTTGATCCGGCTGCCGAAACTGATGGGTCCACTATCGGAAAGGCTCGGGCAGCAGTGTGCCTGAGCGACGGGTGGAAGCCCGGGGAATGACTCCCAGGCACCCGCAAACCCCCATCAACACTACACAAACACTCGATTCAAACCGATTTCGATACAGCAAGAACACAAATCACAAGGAAACTCGCTGCAATGTCGCGAATTTCAACGAGTTCCTAAGCCGTCAGAGTCTGGGGTTGCACCTCAGCGGTCTCACTGAAAATCTTCTTTCTGGTGAACGCCGCCGAGCCACTCATACCGCGACGTCATCCAAACAGGCCAGCGCTTCGCATGAAAGCTGCTAGGGCTTCTTTTCCGACTTCTTAATGAACTCTTTCAGATGCTTGGCACAATCTTCGGCGGTCTTTGTAAGCTGATTCGATCCATTCTTTTCGCCTGAGTACGCAAATACAATTTGCGTGGATTTAGCATCTACGATGGAGATGTGTACATCGGAATATTCCATCGCTTCTTTTGCTGCTCTACTTTCTGCCGCAATGTCATGGGCGTGCTGTGCGAATGCCCCTCCCTGATTCCTTGCTTGTTGGTTGGGGTTGTCTCCACCAGCGTTCACGGTCGCGCTCGCACTGTTATTAATCACCACTGCCGGATGGCTCGGCCCATTGTGAACTACACCGCCTGAAACGATGTAGTCCGCTTTTTCCTCCTGAGTCACTATCACGACTGGGACTTTCTCTTTCATCAATGCGGCAGCGAGGTTCGTTTCATACCCGCCCATTGGTTCAATGTAGATAGTGGCACCGCTTTTGAGTTGAGGTGATTGGCCAACTGCAAAACTAGAACACATGAGCAGAGCAGAGACAAGAGCGAGCCTCCGCATATCGCCTCCGACTGAGGTCAGATTGATCGGCATTTGAAAAAAGTTCCTTCCTGCACACGTGATTACTAGATGTGACCCAGCGCACTTCTGGACCAGAACTGGAGTCTTAAGAAGTCCAGAATCTGGACGAATCGGGCAAGGCAACCCGCCCGTGCATCCGGGCGAGCCGCTTCCAGTGCTTCGACATAAACTTCCTTCAAGAGTCCAACCCGATGTAAGCCATAGCTTACGTGTAAGCCACAGCATACAGCCATCTGGAGGCATGGCAACGGACATCTGCGTGCGGGTCGGGAGACGGATTCGCGTCCTGCGAACCGAACGCGGATGGACTCAGGCCTATGCTGGCGGACCACGCCGAATTAACGCGGGAGCATTTGTCGGAATTGGAAAACGGGCATAAGGAAATCGGCATTAGGGCTATGGAGAAGATCGCTCAGGCACTGGGTCCGAGGTTGCACCAGTTCTTCGAAGGACTCTGAAATGTCAGCCAGAAGCGCGTAGCATCTGCGAAGCCAAAAGACAACTCAAGACAAGTGGAATCGGGTTAGTATGAGGTTCCTACTAACGATGCTTGCTCGATGCAATTTGAAATGCCAGCAGTCAAGGGGCGCGTCTTGCCAACATGCCCGTGTGTGTCCGGACGCTGACCACGACTAGTCCGTATTCCGCTTGGCCACGGTCTACAATTCCTTCAGACCGTCGAAAGTGATGTGACCCTGCGCAGAGCGAGTAAAGGTCAGTAAGCGAATGTCTAGTCTATCCTTCAAAACGCTACACAGGCGCTGATTCGGTAAATCAGGAACAACCAAGACCTTAACGAGAGTCTTTCGAGAAGCGTAATCGGCGACGATTGGAGCGTGGGCAGCAAGCTGGCCAATTGCGGTATCCGCGTCCCAACTGCCCACACCCGCCGTGTGCACGGCGATCAGCACTTCATCGGGATCCGGCCTGGGTACCGGCAGGGAATGGATCGTTAACACCTCCGGACCGCCAAAACGATCGATCGCCGCCGCGCGCATCACTTGCGGAACTCTGATCGTCATACCGTGTCTCCTTCGTGACCGCCCAACATGCCTTGCGCACACAGGGGCGGATATATGGGCGACTGATCCCGCGAGAATGGCAAAGCGCCAACCACGATCCTCGGCCGTCATCAGCAGCCCCGTCTAGAGAGCCGGAAGGCGAACTGCCGCCTACAACGGATGATCGAACCGGTTATCCTCCATTGGTAGGAGAAATCCGTCGTATGGTTTCCGCTGTGCGCCTGTGTTTACGATGAAGCCATGAAATTGGCGAAGAAATTCGTGGTAGTACCGGCAAAAACGCGCACCTCATCAAACGTGATCCCGCCGACACGCTCGGAATCAACAAGGCCGCGGCGGATACCGAACCCCACATCGAAAAACTGCGTGAGCAGCAGGACGTGTTGTACGCCGACAAGCGCTATGCCTTTCTGGTGGTGCTGCAGGGCCTGGATGCCGGCGGCAAGGACGGGACGATTCGCCACATCTTCTCGGGCGTCAATCCGCAGGGTTGCCAGGTAACTGCGTTCAAGGAGCCAACGCCCGAAGAGCTGGACCACGATTTTCTGTGGCGAGTGCATCGCGCAGTTCCGGGCCGCGGCTTCATCGGCATCTTCAATCGATCGCACTACGAAGACGTGCTGGTTGCGCGCGTTCACGAACTCGTGCCGAAAAGAGTCTGGTCAAAACGCTACGACCAGATCAACGACTTTGAAAAAGAGCAGGATGCGAACAGCGTCAGGATCCTGAAGTTCTATTTGCATATCAGTAAGGAAGAGCAGCTCCGGCGTCTTCAGGCGCGGCTGACCGATTCCACGAGAAACTGGAAGTTGTCGCTCCCCGATTTTCTCGAACGCGAGTACTGGGATGAATACATGGCGGCCTACGAAGATGCCCTGACGAAATGCAGCACGAAGCACGCCCCATGGCACATTATTCCGTCGGATCACAAATGGTTCCGCAATTTCGCGATCGGCGCGATCGTCAATGAAACGCTGAAGGAGATGAAGCTGCAATATCCGCCGGCGAAGATTGACCTCTCACAGATTCATCTCCGCTGAGGCCAGCGCAGGTTGTCTCGCACCTGAACAACTGAGGCGTGGTCGTCGCTATGCCGTTTTTTTTCGCCTGTCCGCCCGGTTGGGGCGGCAGCCTCGTTACCCGGTTCGGGAAGGATGGGCGGTAATACCACCGCGATCCAAACCGGGAGTGTGATTTGGCTGCATCGCTGGACGAGGGGATGAGTGCGTTGGAGATGATGCGTGAATCAAGAATGATCTCTGGCGAAAGGAAAGCTGCTCAGCCATAGGCAGCAGCGACACAACGCTAAAGCTCACGCTCCGGCTGCAAAGCGGCTAAGTGCGTCCTCTGCAAGCTTTCTGGTGAATTGATCTGCGGGCATGGCGGTCACGAGCCCTGCCGCCTGGCCAGCCCATAGTTGCATGTAATCGAGTGAACCGGTCTTCTCCGAAGCCGCGCGCAGAGGCGCCACCAGAGTCGCTGCGTATGGAAAGGCCAACGCCACCTCTGACAAAGGTCCATCCTCCGTCACATAGCGGTTCAGAATGCCTCTGGCCGGTCGACCGCTGAATAGGTTCGTCACGGTTGTCCCAGTGTCTGCCACATGTTCGAGCGCTCGACGGTACACAGGAGATACGTTTGCCTCGGGGCAAAACAGGTAGGCTGTGCCAATTTGCACGCCGGAAGCGCCAAGTGCGAAAGCAGCAACAATGCCTCTTGCATCAGCGACGCCACCCGCAGCAATGACAGGGATCGAAACAGCGTCCGCGACCTGAGGCAATAGCGCGAACAAACCAACTTGAGTTGCGACGTTCGTTTCGAGAAACATGGCCCGGTGGCCGCCCGCCTCGAAACCTTGGACGATCACGGCATCGCATCCGCGGTCCTCAAGCCACCTCGCTTCTTCTACACTCGTCGCCGAAGACAGAACCCTGATAGCGCGCTTCTTGAGTCGATCCATTAGATCAAGAGTGGGCAGTCCGAAATGGAAGCTGACGACCGCAGGGTTAACCTCCTCCACAACTTCGCACATCTCTTCATTGAACGGAAGCCGGAGGCGGCTTTCTGCCACAGCTTCGATGTCGAGACCCAAGCGTTCGTAATGTGATCTCAAGAAATTCTTCCATCTCTCTTTGGCGGCGATGTCCGGCAGTTCCATTGTGTGGCAGAAAAAATTGAGATTGAAGGGACGGCTCATCCCTTCTCGAATTGCGCGCGAAGCCTCGCGTATGGCGTCTGGAGTGAGCAGTGCGCACGCTAGTGACCCCAGTGCGCCTGTAGATGACACACTTCGCGCCAGCGGAACAGAATCCGACCCAGCCATAGGCGCTTGAATGATCGGGATATCGAGTTTCAGCAGATCGAGCAGACGCCGGTTCGGCCAGTTTTCCATGAGAATATTGTCAGCCATTGGCCTGAGGCCTGGTTTCGCCGTTACCAAAGGTCGCGTTGAGCAGGCCGACCGGCCAGTAAATCAGGACCTGACGAATGGGCTGAGGGCAAGCCGCGAGGCTATTTCGAGACCGCGACATAGGTGCCGAGCCCGATCATTCCAAGACCTGAGGCGGTACGCTGCCTCCGCGTGAAATTCGGATTGTTCTTGAGCTTGTGGGCGACGGGCCCCGCTAGAGCGACCACGATCATGTCTGCTGCTGTGTTCAAGGACACGGAAATCGCCCCGAGAAGCAGAAACTGTGAAATGAGGTGTCGTCTCGCCGGCATCACAAACTGCGGGATGAAGGACAGGAAGAAAAGCGCCGTCTTGGGGTTGAGCACCTCTGTAGTGATCCCCTGTAGAAAATGGCCGTGCGATGCACCAGCTTCGGCTGCCATCTCGATTTCCATGTTGCGGCTTCGGAGCATTGCGATGCCAAGGTAGATGAGGTATGCAGCCCCGGCATACCGGACGATGGCGAAGGCTATCGGTGAGGTCGCGAGAATCGCGGAGAGGCCGAAGGCCGCGGCCACGACGTGGACTGATCCTCCAACCAAGGTGCCGAGCGCTGATAGAACGCCCTCTCGCCGCCCTCCATGGAGGGTCCGACCGAGAACATAAAGCATCCCAGGCCCAGGCGTGGCCGCAAGCACCAGAGCAGCACTAAGGAATAAAGCAAGGTGAGTTCCGTCGATCAAGAAAATCCTCCATACCGGTTCCAGAGTCGCTTATCCAGGTACCGTCCTCTCCTGAGTATTTCAGATATTCAGTACCGAAGAGTCCGTTTGCGTCCTGCAATCCAGGACGGCTCGTGTCTCAGCTGTCGCCTTCAGGGTTTACCACGTTTTTAGAATCAGACGGGCTGGAAATGCGGTTTGGAGATTTATCACTATCCATACGCACCCTGACTGGAGGCGTTCCGGGGCCTCAGAGTCAAGGCGGAGTCAGGGGCTTTAGATCTTGCTACTTCGTCTCACACGAAACTCTCCGGCGCTCTCTGACGCATAAACTTCCCGAGAAGATGAGTCGCATGCCATCGAGATCTTTGGGCTTTTGTGCTCGTCAAGAATTCGGCCGATTGCGAAATTTGTAACGGCTCGATTAGTTCAAAAGTCGTATTTCCGATTCGTTCTAGCGAAGAATTGTCCAGCTCGCGGCCCCTGGGTAGCCTAATTATTGGGGGCAGCCCCATGACAACAGGCCAGCCCGCGATGACAGGTTCCTACGATTACTTCCTGGTGGCTCTTTCCGTGGTGATCGCAATTCTTGCATCCTATACGGCACTCGATCTAGCTGGACGGGTAACCGCCGCGAGCGGATGGCTCCGCCAAAGCTGGCTCGCCGGTGGAGCAGCGGCAATGGGATTCGGCATATGGTCCATGCACTACATCGGAATGCTGGCCTTTCGCCTGCCCATGCCCGTCGCCTACGATTGGCCAACTGTTATGTTTTCGCTCGGAGCCGCGATCGTTGCCTCGGCCCTTGCCCTGCACACCGTGAGTCGAAAGGCGATGGGCCCTCTGCAAACCGTCCTCGGCAGTCTCATGATGGGCTCAGGAATTGCGTCCATGCATTACATCGGCATGGCGGCGATGCGTTTGACAGCCGAATGCGGGTACGACGTGCGGCTTGTGGCTCTCTCGATCCTCATTGCCGTCCTTGCTTCCTTCGCAGCGCTGTGGCTAGCTTTTTATTTCCGCGGAGACACGGCCGGGACAGATTGGCGAAAGTTAGCCGGAAGTGTGGCCTTGGGTGTGGCGATCCCAGCGATGCATTACACGGGGATGGCTGCGGCGCATTTTAGCCTGTCAACGGCGCAGCCAGACTTGTCCCACGCCGTGAATATTTCTACACTCGGCATCGCGGGAATTGCCGCTGTCACATTTGTCGCCTTAGGGCTGGCCCTCCTCACCTCGTGGGTCGACCGGCGATTCGCCGCCCATGCCCTGGAGTTGCTGGCGAGTAATGAACGCTATCGTCTGCTATTCGAGCGAAACGTCGCGGGCATTTACCGAGGGACCTTGGAGGCACGCGTTCTTGACTGTAACGACGCCTTTTCTCGAATTCTTGGTTACGCACCCCGGAAGCACCTAAGCCAATCCGCATGCAATATTCTTCTCGGTTCAGCCGATCAGGAAACCTTTCTGGCAGCGCTCAGGAATCAAAAGGTACTCAACAACTTCGAGCACTGTCTTCGACATGAGGACGACGCGCCCGTTTGGGTTCTTGAAAACGCGACCCTCATCGACAGCAGTGACGAGGCGCCGGAGATGATTGAAGGAACTGTCATCGATATTACCCAGCGCAAACAAGCGGAGACGGACCTGCGCCGAGCGAATAGCCTGCTGGAAAAGCGCAACCGGGAAATTGAAGAAGAGTTGATACTCGCCACGAAGGTACAGGAAACGCTGGTGCCGAAGGGGTTGGTTTGGGACCGCGGTACGGTGGAAACGCATTATCAGCCGGCCCGATCGATCGGCGGAGATTTTGGGCTCGTGATATTGGGCGGCGATTGCCTCCATGCGATGGTTGGCGACGTGTCAGGGCATGGCATCGGCTCTGCGCTGGTAGCCAATCGTGTTTACACCGAGATCATTGACCTCATCCAGCGCGGCACGGAATTCGCACCGATGCTCCAGCAACTCAACCGCTTCGTGCTGCAATCCTTTAGCGGCCAATTCTATCTCACGCTCGCAGCCGTGCGGCTGAATGGAGACGGACGCACGCTGGTATTCGCCGGAGCCGGACACCCACCGGCAATGATTGCGCGGCCCGGTGAGCAGCCGCGATTGCTGGAATCGCAGAGTCGCGCCCTTGGACTGCTCGAAGAAGCAGTCAACGGCAACGCGACGACTCAAATCCAGCTTCAGGCCGGCGATCGCGTGGTCATCTACACGGACGGCTTCAGCGAATGCTTCAATCCGCAGGAGCAGGAATTGGGCATCGATGGGCTGAGCCGCATCGTAGGAGAGGCCTCGGAGCAGTCGTTGCCTGAGATGAAGCGGGCCATCCTCTATAGCATCGACGCATGGCAGAACGGTCCCCCCGCTGACGACCGATCCCTGATTGTCGTCGGCGTGCGGTAGAACCCTCCATCGCCGAAAGAGCACTGCACTGCTACCATGCCCGAGCCTGCGGCAACGTCTTCCAGACCCACTGAACGGATCAGTCGTCGCAATGCTGAGCAGACGGCGAGATCGTCATCCACGATATAGACCACTGGATGTCGGTGTTCCATGGCGCACCTCTATGCGGCCGACGCCAGCGCAAACTGAAAAGTCGCGCCACCTGTGGGGTTCAGTGTGGCCCACAACTTTCCCCCGTGGGCCTCGATGATCGAGCGACTGATGGGCAGGCCCATTCCCATTCCGTTCGGCTTCGTGGTGAAAAAACTGTTGAACAATTTGCCCATGTGATCGGCCGGGAACCCTGGTCCGCAATCGCGGACAGCGACAACCACTTCTCCCGTCGTCGCCAATTGCGAGCGCACCGTCAGCGCGCGTGGTCCGTGCATCGTCGTTGTCATTGCCTCTATGCCATTCATCAGGAGGTTGATTAAGACCTGCTGCAGTTCCACACGGTCGCCGAGGATCGCGGGAAGGTTGTGTTCGAGGTGTGTTTCGAGCTTCGCCTGGTGCCGGTCGACTTCGCCTCTTATCAGCGGCATGATCTCCACGATGACCTCGTTGATATCGAGCTTGTGCCTGCCGGAACCGGACTTCTTCACCTGACTCCGGATGCGCGTGATGATCTCCGAGGCTCTTTTGCCGGAGGCTGCTATATCACCGATGGCCAGGCGAAGCTCCTCCAGGTCGAGCGGCTGGGCATCCAGCATTCTGGCGCATGCATTAGCGTTGGCAACGACCGCGGTCAGCGGTTGATTGACCTCGTGTGCGATGGAAGCGCTCAGTTCACCCATGGAAGCAATCCGAGAGATGCGAGCCAGCTCCGCGTGAGCTTCACGCAGACTTTCTTCAACGCGCTTGCGCTCCCGGATGTCGTGGCTGATGGTCGCAAGACCGATCTTTCCGCCGCTCTCCACAGGATCGACGACGAAGATGGTTTGGTGCATAGGGATCACAGCGTCCGAGCCGAAATGTCGAAAGCGTATCTCCCCCTCCCAATTGCCTCTTTCAGTCGCCGCTGCCATGCCTGTGAGAAGTAGATCGCGGTCTTCATCAATCACGTAGTCGAGCGGAGATCTTTGCTGGACCTCTTCTTCGCTCAGTCCAACCAGTTCCCTGCCGGCGGGATTGACGAAGATCGTCCGTCCCTCTCGCGAGGTGAAGCCGATGAAATCGCGGCTGTTTTTCACCAGAGCGGAGAATTGGCGCTGCGCTTCCAGGTTCTCCTCACTTAGCCGCTTGCTCGCGATCAGTTCGCGCGTCAGAAGAGCCAGGTCCTCACCCTGACTGGCGAGTTCTTCCTGGAGCAGATCTTTCGTCCGTTTGATCGTGACGAGGTTCCGGACCCTCGCCTGCAGTTCGGCCGCGGAGAATGGCTTCACGAGGTAGTCCTGCACTGACTCCGCCAGCAGTCTGAGGCGCAGCATGTCATCCGCCTTGGCGGAAAGCACCAGCACTGGCGGTTGCGGCAGGCTATGATGCGCGCGCAGATGCTTTACAAACTCATCCCCGCCCATCTTTGGCATCATGAGATCCGTAACCACCAGATCGGGCCTTTCAGCGATAGCCTGGGCCAGACCCTCGACGCCATCCGCGGCTGCGATCACCCGATAGTCGCTCGATAGTGTTTCTACAATGAAGCGGCGCATCTCCGAATGGTCTTCCACTACCAGCACGGTGGGATTTCCTGCCGCCTGAGCAGGCCGCGGGTTCTCCACCTGGTCGCGCCGCAGTTCTTCCACGGTTGTGCTTGTGATCATCGAGACTGCGGACACCGATTCGGCATCGCTTGCGATTCTGACGACCGAACCATGAGGAGCACGGAGCGGAATCTCGACCTGCACCAGGGTTCCTCCGGCTGGCGCGTCGGAGATGGCGATCGTACCGCCATGCAGTTCCACGAAGTCTCTGGCGATGGACAGCCCCAGGCCCGTTCCGCTGAATTCGCGAGTAGTTCCGCCCTGTGCCTGGCGGAAGCGTTCGAAGACTTTGTCGCGCAATGCGGGCGGAATCCCCGGTCCGCTGTCCTGCACGGCCAGGACGAAGCCTTCGTTTCTGACTGCAAGCGTGCACCGGATACGTCCGCCGCTGGGTGTGAACTTGAAAGCATTGGAGAGCAGATTGAGAAGTATCCTTTCCAGCTTTTCCGCATCGATCTCCGCACGAACAACATCGGGCGTGACGATGACATAGGAAATCGTCCGCTGTGGAGCCAGTGCATCGAAGTGCGCCGCCACGGCGCGCACCAGCCGCGGGAGATCTATGTCGACGTAATCCATCGTCATCCTGGCGGCGTCGAGCTTCGAAAGATCGAGCAGGTCGTTGACATGTTTGAGCAGCGTTGCAGCATTGTGCCGGATCACGCCCAGATTGCGGCGCTGCACCTCGGTAAGATTCGCGCCGGCAGCGAGGATTGACTCGGCGGGTCCGAGGATGAGCGCTAGGGGAGTGCGCAACTCATGGCTGACATTCGCGAAGAAGTCGCTCTTCAACTGGTCGAGTTGGCGAACCTGGTCGAGAAGTCGCTCGAGTTCCTCGTGCTTCCGCGCCAGTTCTGCTTCGGCTGCTTTTTTTTCGGTAATGTTGCGGCCTTCGGCCAACAGAAACACAATTCCGCCCAGCTGATCGCGGACCGGCATCAGCGAGAAGTCGATAACAATCGTCTCTTCGCCGGCAGACCGTCCATAGATCTCGATGTCGCAGCGGATAAACTCGCCGCGCGCCGCTCTTCCACACAGCTCGCGCTGCTTTTCCCTCGTTTCACTGCTGACCTGCCACCAGCGTGCTTCCCAGAACGGCCGGCCCTGGATGTCGTTCAGCTGGATTCCCGCACCTTCCAGAGCAGCGCGGTTGATCTCGAGAGTCATGCCCCCGGCGTCGAGCAGGCCTACGAATTGATACATCTCGTCCAGGATGACTCTTGCCAGTTTCTCCCGTAATGTCTGAGGCGTATCGCTTCGGGAAAGGACGACATCCCTCAGGTTCAGGATCGAGTTGTCTGCAAAGATCTGTGCGCCTACCGCAGCCACGATCTCCTCCCCTCTAAGTCATCGAATCGCGCGAATGCTGTTCTGCAACGGGTGCTGCATGTCGTCGACGGCAAGAAATCCGCCATGAAGAAGTCCTCAGAGTGATGAAGATCGCCATGTGATGGGCGCCCTGGAATGGAGCGGCCAGCACCGCTGCTCGAAGCGAAACAGGCGGCCGGCAGCAGGCGCGGGACCGGAAGACCGTTTCTGGCAAATAGACAGTACGCTCTGCGAACAAGACAGCCAAAGGAAAGCGTTTTCCGTCGCGGGACTCGTTCGCCTTATGAAAGGTCGTTGCACTGAAGCCCGTCGATGTGCTTAAACGATCCGCGCGTACCATTGTCCCGGCCTTATGGTTATGACCCGGCCAACTGCACAGCCGTTTGAACAGCTTGCAGAAGAACCTCGTCGCTGAAAGGCTTTGCGAGGAAAGCGAGCGCGCCTGCCTGCATAGCCTGCGCTCGCGTGTGGGCATCGTCCTGAGCTGAGACAAAAATGATAGGAACTCTCCGATCGCTGGCAGCCAGCCAGCTCTGCAGTTCCAGACCACTCATTCCTGGGAGCCCATGATCGAGGATCAGACAATCACAACGGCGGCCGGAAGGCGCGTCCAGAAAATCCTCCGCCGATGCGTAACTCTGTGTCTTCATACCGGCTACTTTGAACAAACGTCGAAGGGCACTGCGGACCTCGCCTTCGTCGTCGACGATTGTGATCCGGTGTTCCATCGCCTGCCCCTTGTCTGGGAAGGTTACGTAGCTTCAGCGGTGTGTGTCTATTGGACCTTGGTCCTACATCACCTGAACCTTGGTCCTAAGCGGTGTTTCGCACTTCATCCAGAGCAAAATTCGTCATGGATCGCGGTCGCCGGGAAGAAGATGGGCTTTACATAGTCAGCTCAGGAGTTTCACGCGACAGGACTATCTGCACGAAGTCGAGCACATGCGTGCACGGGTAATGCGTCTGGAGCAAGCCATACCGAGGGATTCGAGGTAGAGGCGGAACCTGAGAACAACGGCCCGATTCAGAGTAAGGCTCCGTTCAGAGTAATACCAGGTGATGAATTGCTCCATACCAAGAGCGGATTGCCCTTGGATGCTACGTCTGTTGAATCACCCGTATAAGCCGCCGTGACGGTATGCGAAACTAGCTACGGAGAATGATGCCTGAAACTGAACAGTGCCTTTGCACAAGGCGATCGGCGAACCCAATGCGGTGCCGTCGACAGCGAATCGGGGATGAACTCGAACCCGGAGGCGAAACCGTCGCAGAGAATGTATCTTTGCACGTGCATCTTCTGGCAATTGACTTACGGCCATCAGGAATTGCACAAGCTTGTTTGCGCCATGCATGAATTGCCGCTCTGCAGACGCTCGTTACTTCGCGCTGATCGGACCGCCGAGAAACTCCATGTGCCACGCCGCGCCGTATGCGTTCAACGCTTCACGCGTCGGCCGGCCTTGCGCAAAAACGCACCCCAGCCCTTCAAAGAATCCGTAGGCGTCCATCCCAGGAATCATCATCACCAGCTGATGCCCAGGCGCGCCGGAGATGTTGACGAACGCGTGCGCTGCGCCACCGGGCACACTCACTGTGTCGCCTTCGCCTGTCTCGAAGCGCCGTCCGTCCACTTCGTACAAATAGCGCCCTTCTCGCACTAAGAGCAAAGCTGAGAGGTGCTGTTCCCAATGATTTTGTGCTGGTCTCACCACTTGGCAAGCCAATCTCTCCGAGCGTCGCTCGAGAAATGCTCTTGAAACCGATCGGCAGGAAGCTGGACATGCCATGGCTTTCCTGGCAGGTTCTGCAGCGGACTCATGGCTCACTCTTAACCGAACTCAAGCCGCGGGTTTGTGATTATTTGATCCCAGGCGCGCGCCTTGGGGATCAAGATATGAGCCCCGGAGAGAACATGGATCATCTGGCACCGCGTTAACGGTGTGAGGTGACGAGGTAGAACTGGAAATTCTCGCACTTGCGCTGACGGTACCGCGCACATGGATCCTACGCCCACATGAAAGCTAATTTCGGAGGTCGATGAGCAAATTGGGGGAGTTGAACCCACTACTGCTGGATCAGCGGCCCGTCCCCCGATGCTGGCCTTCCACCGACAACAACGGCGACAGTTACCGCCTCAAGCAACGCCGCCGCAAAAGGAATCCACCCGCCACTGCGGCGCTTGGCCAACCTGACCTGTCGATATTCCAAGGATGGGAATAACATTTGCCCCATTGGCAAACTTGGGGGATCATTCGCCGATCCGCGGACGATCAACGTTTTCTGTGCGATCGTGGGGAAATTACCAGCATCCTACCGGTGACCGGCGACACATGTGGTCAACTCGCGATGCTCGGCGCGGGGGCAAAAGAATTCCCCAGTCTCTGATTGACTGGGGAACTTCCCAAATGGTGCCAGCAAAGCCGGGGAGCTTTGTGCTGGACCGCTCTTACCCATCCCTGCCGGGAAAAGATAGCGCAGGGCTTGTCTAGAATAGGCAATCTATATCGAATTTAGATTTATCGGATGTTGAAAGGAAGATATCAGCAAACATGGTCCGGCGCATCGGCACCAAGGTCGTATGCACTTACGTCACAAGTTCGTCAGATGATCGGCGGGAAGGATACTTATCCCTTTCGAAACCCGAGAAGCGAAGACTGAATCCGTTCCCCGCGCGCCTGGTTGGATGGGCTCCGGACGCGCGACCAAGGGCGGTTCAAATGTGAATTAATTGACCACATTGACAATCCCTGGTAAGAGAAAATCATCCCTTCGCGAATCGAAACACGCGCGTGGCAGAAGAACCCTCAGGATTTCAGTTTATGGCGGCATTGGGAGCTCATTGGTTTTCCGGCTCCCCACATTCGTTATTACTTTTCTTCTGAACCGTGCCGCGACGTATCAAGGAGGGGGGAAGAGTCCGTGACACTGGATTTTGACAACCAGCCCCCCTCAATACTCAACGGCTCTTCCCAATCCTGGCGCTTTCGGAGCGCCGCGATGCACGAATTACGGCATGTCTCGGCCTCCTCCACCGGGGTGATCCGGCACAATGTGACGATCCGGATGAGACTGCGAGTAGAGTACTCGGAGAACAGCGTGGCGGCCTCGGAAACCAATGTCATGCTGTTCTCATCCTCCACCGTTGCGACTGCACCGGCCAGGCACGCCGCAACCTCTACGCGCTCCTCCTCGGTAAGAAGAATATCCTCGGGCTTCGCCTCTTCCGGAAAAGATGCCTGGAGCGCAAGCGCAAGTTCCTGTTTTTCGTGTTCACGACTTCTGCGGATGGATACGGCTAGAATCTGCAGGGCAATCAGGGCGATCCATATAACAAAACTCATCGTTCCTCCTTCGAGTGACTGCTGCCGCTGGGGACAACGGATAATGCTGAACACGCATGGTCGATATCCTGCAGACTCCATGACCGGAATCCCAGTGACTTAAGAGCCTCCACTTCCGTATTGTGCCGTCGCTGCAACACGGACTGGGCCGATCGTGTTGTGGTTGGGGCCTCGCCCAGTTTCTGCAGGTAATCAACCATCCTCGCGATCGCATCGCTGAGATGCAACGGTACCATCGGCATTAGATCCCTCACGTCGCCGAACGAATAGGTAACGTGCCTGTCCTTCATCTCTGCAATGAGTTGACTCAACCGCTGATCGCGTTCATTGCGAGCCGAGTCCTTGATATAGATCAATAGTTCGCGGTAGGAGTTTTCAGCGGCGGCGCGATACTCCATCTCAGTCGGCTCGCTGTACACGGCTCCGAATAGCCCCAAATAAATGGGCGAGGACCTCGCCTCTTCCAGCATGTGATCTCGGATCGACGCTCGCTGGGGAGGCCATTCTCCGGCCAGGACTGGCTCCATTAATGGATAGGCGCGTATTGACTGCGCGAGCAAGGCTCGCTCTATCACAAATTCCAATTGTTTACTGCTAATGAAAACGCGGATGGTCTTCACCGTCGTGGCCTCCTCAGAAAATTTCGTTCCCCATATATCCCGAATCCAGCCCAGTACGACGGATCCTTTCCGCGCTCGCCCATCCTTCCTGCGATGCAGTCGCTTTGGGTCCGCGCCAGTGCGGAATCCCGCGGGTAGTCCATGAGGTATAGGTAAAAGCGGCGGAAGAACGCAATCGCAAATTCGTCGTCCACTTCCCAGAAACACCCTAGGATGCTGCCGGTTCCTTTCGCGGCAAGGATCTCCGGCAGGCTGACCACCCACCGCGCGGCGGAAATGAAGGTTTCCGCGGACCAGCAAGACGCCACGGTAATGTGTTCCAAACAGGCGTACTCATCTTCTACCAAGTCGCGGATTCTCAGCACAGCCGTTTCTGCGGGTCCCGACAGCACCAGGCCCGAATTGCCGGGTTCCGTTGGCCGGAAAACACCGTGACAGGTAACATGCGCAATGGCGCTGCGGCCGAGCAGTTCCCGGACGGCCACCTGGTTCGCATTCTGGTCCGACAGCCGGACCACTTTATACCCCTGCTGCGCCGCCCACTCCCTGACCATTTCCGACTCGCTGTCGGCGCCAGGGAGGTCCGGATAGCCATCCAGGTTTCTGCCAGCGCTAATGACCGCTGCCACAGTCGTTTTCGAATTTCGCCGGCCGCCGTTGCTCGTGACCGGGACGGCAATCGAAACCGCGACCTTTTCGCACAGGAATTGCCCATGGATCTGCAGAGCCGCGAACGGAAATCCGTGGAGCACATCATCGGGGGCAAAGACCACGTGGCGCACGGATTTCGGAAGCCGTTCGAGCACCTCCCGAAGGCCCATCGCAGACGCCATCGATTGTGCCATCTCGAACGCCTTGCGCACCCCATTCGGCCCGATC
Organism: Terriglobales bacterium; assembly: GCA_963788475.1. GTDB lineage: Bacteria > Acidobacteriota > Terriglobia > Terriglobales > Acidobacteriaceae > Telmatobacter. The sequence goes on along the minus strand of CAWBGO010000015.1, from coordinate 166,147 downwards.
TCCTTCCGTCCGGAGATCACTTCGTGCCAATACTTGACGGACTCGCGCAACTGCAACCGAGTTATAGGGGAGATGATCCATTCCAGGCGCCATCCGGTTTCAACGCACGTCACCACGCAATCGGGGAGCACGAGGAACGAAATACGGCAGGTTTGCCTGGCTTGCCTTCGCAGCAGGAAGCGGAGGAAAGCCGGCTTCTCTGGAACCTCAGACTTGCTACCGGCCTGTCCGATCGCGTTGATGAGCCGGCGACGGTAGGCCTCAACCTCTTCCATGAAGCGGCGCGCCTTTATGCCGCCTTGCCACCTTTGCAAGAGGGCCTTCTTCTTTCGCAATTCCACGATCGAGCGAACCATGGACGTGAAGTATTCCTCTTCTTCGGTCCATTTGTTCAACTCGAATCGAATGCGGTCCATGGGCGAGAGCGAAGCCGCAAGTTCCCTGAGCAGATCGGAGTTTCGCTGCGCCAGGCGCGCGTCGGGACGGCCCTGGTGCAGCCGGCACATCATGAGGACTCGCTGGATTTGCCACAAGTCGTGTTTGAGTCCCAGCCGCGAGAAAACCGGCACCGCTCTGGTGAGAATTCCTTCGGCCCGCAGGTATTGGCCGCCATAAAATGCCAACAACCCGGCGATGGCCGATAACCGCCCCTGAATGAGTAGCGAGTCGGTGTCTCCAAAGGTCGCACGCAGTTCCCCCAGACGCCTTGCCGCCGTATCCGTATCCCCGCTGTCCAGGAGCACGAGCCATTCGAGCGTTCGCACTTCGAACAGCGAGAGAAATCCCAAGGCTTCCGATGCCTGCGATTGCCTCACCGTCCTTCTGTCGGTCCGGACGGTCTGTCGTTCTACGGGAACGCCCCACATCTCACTTATGGTGGAAACGGCCTGAAGATCCCTTGCTTCGCCTCGCCGTAGTTGTACCAGCTCCAGCAGAAATTCAGTTCGTTCCTCCAACTCCCGGTCCTCGAGCCGCACCGCTTCATCGCGTACAATCAGCAACTCCTCTTCGGCTTCCACGGTCTGGTTCAGGAGAATGCGTACGTGCGAAAGCCGGACTGAACATGCCAGCGCAGCTTTCTTAAAGGCGCTCCCCTGGCAAACGTTCCGACAACGTCGAAGCTGCTCCAGAGCAGTTCCGAAATCGCCTTCGAGCAACGCCAGCTTGGCCGCGGCCTCCAGGGAGCGAACGTAATATCCCGGCTCCGATGTCGGATCGAGCACGGGACGAATCTTGTCGAGAAGCGATCTGGCGGCCTCGACCTCGCCACACTCCAGCAGTGCCTGCGTATGTTCCAGTTGCAGGGCAATCAGGGATCGGCGCCCGAATTCCTCACCGTTTCCGGCGGCGTGGAACACACCCCGTTGCAGTGCCAGCCTGGCGCTTCGATACTGTCCGACATGCGCGAGCACTACGCCATAGGCAAGATATAGAGTCACGAACAGGATGGCGCGATCCGCGGGAGTGGTATGTGGCCATGTGAAGCCGCCTTCCCAGTCCGCCAGCTCTGCCGCGGTGGATCCGCCGAATCCTGCCTGGGCCGAGGAGCGAGCAAACGCATCAAGCCTCGTGTGAGCCTCTCGGGCTGAGCCACACAGTGCCGCTGTCAACGCCCATTTGAGCCGGGCATAGTCCCGGGCGTATGCATCTCCGTTTTCTTCGGCCGCGCTTTCCATTGCAGCCAGCGCCGCAAGGGCGGCATCGTTTTTCCCGACGAGTACCGCCGCCTCGGCAAAGCGATCGATCACCATCAGCTCTGTCGTTCGCCAGGGCTGCCTGGTCGCTCCCAACCGCTCCAGAAGCGCCAAACGGTAATGCTCCACCGCCTCGTTCCAAAGCCCAACGCTGCGCAGTCTCTCCGCCCGGCTGAAATCCGCGGCAAACGCGGCTGATCTCATGGTGGCCATTTAAAGGCTCGACCTCTCATTGAGAGGCATCACCACATACACCGAACCTTCCTGTTCGCACCCTGGCTTCTTCGAAGTTCCATCGCATTGGCTCGTGTCCAACGACCGAAGTCCATTTTGCACCGGCATCGAGTACCGGGGCGCATAGGTTCTCTCCACCGAGACGGCCGTGTCTTCGAGATAAATGCGCGAAGGCCGGAAGTAGGCGATATCCGTACTCGGCAATCGCACAACCATGCCACTATGCGAGGAGATGACCTGGTTGATTGTCCTGTCCACATCCACTGACCAGTCAAGATGGGCAAGCCGGGCGTCGTCTTGCGGGATATAAATTATGCTTTGCTTTGCATCGGTAACCCCGGTAACGGCCTGGATTTCTGGTTTGCCGACAACCCGGTACTCAAGCAGGATCCGATCACCGGACTGAATCGGCGTTACTACATCCGCGCTCCCCTGCCGTACACGGATATTCTGCCAGTCGGCGACCTTGGCCACAGTCTCCAAGTTTTCCCTCTCGACATCTGTCGGGGCTTTGAGAAGGCGATGATTCACTTCTTCAAAGAGAGCCGATGTATCCGAACTGTTGTTTTGCCCGACTGCCCTAAGCGCCTGGGCCGCTTCTTCGGGACGGTTGTTCGAAGCAAATACGAGCGCCTTGCGGAGTTCAATCTCGGGAGTCGGCCCGTACAGTGTTTCCAGGGATCGCAGATGAGTGAGCGCCTCTCCATCTTTGCCGGCAGCGAGCAGCCGGGTGGCATTGTTCAATTCATTCGAATAATGAGCACGCAGAATCAGTTGGGCGTGGAGTGGATCCCGGGAGAGTTCCCGCACCGCTGCTTCGAAATCCTCCTCGTCGAGTGCGCGGTCGAGGGCCGGGTGGGGAATCATGTCATCACCCAGCCTGCCACCCCTCTCCATGGCCGTTTGCACCAGTGACGGCCTCTGGCGCACCGCTTCGGGGAGATCCCTCCATTTCACGTAAACATCGCCGGAAGGTCCGACCTGTGCTTCAACCTGTTTCCCGCCAATATACAGCTCGGTCGTTTTCGATCCGGGTGGCGCTCGCGCGCCACGGGTCAGCAAAACTCCCGTGCCGTCCCCTTCGGTTCGCGATATAGCCACAAGGGTCTCGTTCTGCAGTTGAGAGTCCATCTCGTCCGCACTTATCCACGCCATCTCGACCGGGTGGGCGCGGTCAGAGGCCGTGGCAACAGACGACTCCCATCCCGATTCCAGCTCTCCCGGACCCTGAGTACGGAGCTTGAGCCAGCGATCGACGCCGTCAAGCTTCACCATGTATTCGTTTCCGTTCCCATGAATCGCGGCGGTAACGCGCACATCCGCCAGCAGAGTCGACTGCGGGTTCTCGGCCGTGCTCACCGCGCGTCCAACGGATTGTGCGACATCCATATCCCGGCTCGCCCATCCCACGCGAAAGACATCAGCATCGCCCCTGATGGCGAGCGATCCGAGGCGCGTCTCCCCGATGGCCGTATCGAAACGCGCGCCCGTCAGAACCGGTTCAATGTTCTGGTGAAGTTCGAGCGAAGTCATGCGAAGGTCTCGTCCGACGATCTTCAGGTCAGGCTTGGCCTTCGCCAGCATTTCGAATCGGTCTGCGTTGTTCGCGAACGTGTACTCGGTGTCCTCGAGAGTCTTGAAGGTGTTCGTCCCCACCTCTCCATACTTCAAGTTCGAACGCCGCGCGGCCAAAGAAACCTCTTCCGACAGCGCCTCCCGAGTGGCGATCAGTTCCCTGTCGGCCAGCGAAATGCCGCCATAAATCACTTCTTTCGGATTCCCGAAGATGCGAAAGGCGGGGGAGTAAAGGAGCGCCAGAACCTCGGTATCGTATCCAAAAGCTGCCGGACGGTAGAACTTGATCTTGTTCCAGGCGCGGAATCGCAGTTCAGGATGCTGCAGGACCCAATCCGGGAAGCGATTGTCTCTCGTGACCGGTACGGCGTTCAGCCAGTCGAGCTTCGCAAGCGCCTGCTGCTGATCGAGCCAGCCAAACACCAGGCTCCATTTCATGATCTCGTTGAGCCGGTAATACTGAGGCTCGAAGCGAGCCACCTCTTCGAAATGGCCATCCCACCAGTCGAGGAAGGGCCCGGTCAGGGCAGTGGCGGGCGTCTCCTGGTCCGGTTTCAGACTGTTGGACGAAGCCGAGTAGAGCCGGGTCGCATTGCGAGCCAGCAGCATCGACCTGCGCCCCGGTCCCAATTGGAATCCCTTGTTCTGAGGACCAAACCAGAGGCGGGTATAATCCTGCTCGTCGATTTCCTTTTTAAAAACCGGCGAAACGGGACGTTTCGTCGCTGCGACAAAGTCCACGATCTTGTCGGTGGGCGTGCTCTCGTCGAAGTTGAACGACCACAATTTGGCCAGCAGGTCGGTGTAGAAAAGAACCATTCCGGCTTTCGTGCCTTTAAGATCGCCGTCGTACCGGGCATATTGAATGCCCGCCTCGTGGTGCAACACTTCCAGAATGGCCTGGGCCACATCCTTGGGCTCGATGGCGTTCAGCAATTCATAGAGGGCCGACGTGCGTCTCTGCTTCAACTCATCCACCGCGCGAAGGACGCGAGGATCCCCTATCGAAGTGAGCTCGCCCAAAACATCAGGTTTAACACCAAAATCCAGGTGGCCCCATTGCGAGGGTACCGGAGTCAACTGTCCGCCTAACACCGTAAGGAGTGCGGGGATTTTCTCCACGATTCGGGCAGCCTTATCGAAATCGAATCCCCAATCGAGCGAAAACCCGAGATGATCGACGACGCCCAGTCTCTTCTGTTCCTGTTCGAGCTCTTCGCGAACGCTGGCTGCGTCCGATTTCACCGCGTTCCGGTCCAACAGTGAATCCGAGGCGTTACTCCATCGTTGCTCAAACTCGGCTTTCTTCTGCTCTTCAAATCGCTTGAACTCTTCGGAATGGGCGCCAATATGCGTCTGGGCCATCCAAACTGCTGCAATCTCCTCAGTCCCAATACCTACGCGCCGATAGGTCTGCATCCGGCGCCCTCCCACTACCACCTGACCTCCCTTCAATTCCGAATAGGTGATATCGTCAATCTCCGCCAGCAGGCTCTCCAGATCTTTGAGACTGGAGAGGGTGCGCTCGTGATAACCGGATTCGGGACGGAACAGGCTGGCGCCGTTCAGCGGGTCGGATCGCACCAGGGACGCTTCATTGCTCTTCAGATCGCATGTGTACTCAAAGACCTCGATCGTTTGTGGAATTTGGCCGGTTTCCTTTCTCACTTGGTCGGCGATATCAGTCAGGTAATCCGATCGCCCGGCATCGTTCGCAGGCACGAGGGCTACCACCTCGCCTCCGGGCAGTACCTTGGCCCGTGAGGCGCCGTAGTCGAAGCCCGCCACCTTCTCCAATTGCGCGTAGCGCACCGGTGGCATGTCGTACGTTACTTCCCGGAGGGAATTCCCGGGCAATCTGATTCCCGAGAGCACGGTAAGCAGCAACCAGTCGCGCGCCTGGTCCAGTTGTTCTCGCGGGGTAAGTTGCTCCTGCATCTCACCCGTGAAATGTAACTCGACCTTCCTCGCCTGGTGTAGCGGGAACCTGGAAAGATCGGCATGAATTCTGGCAACAGCGGCCGGCGGATGGATGGCCAGCCGGATCAGCTGGGCCGACGCCAGCACTGCCAGCACGATGAGAGAAGCGGAAACGATGCGTTTCATCGGGATGCCTCCTTGCTGCCGTTCTCGCCGGCGATTCGCTGATACGTGGCCAGGTGGTCCGCGATCGAGGTCAGCCCGTTTTGCGTGGAAGAGGCGAACCAGCGGGTGAGCGCCTGTGCATACATCGAAAGCGCTTCTGAGTCTCGGCTTTCGGCGCCGTACAAGGGCCGCAGCGCGAAGAAACGCTCCGCCGTGTTCGCGGTCCCGGCGTAGTCGGTGGTGGTGGATAACTGCCGAAGTTGTGCGAAGACCAGGTCCCGCTCGTGGCTGCGAATCGCTTCGCGAATTGTGACCGCCGGCGCTGCCAGCACGAGCACCATGCATAGAGTCAGGACTGCTTTGCGGACGAAGTCAAATGGACTGAAAACCCAGTCCCAGAAGTCTTCCTCGCTTTTCACGCGCGCGGTCGCTGCTTGAATGGGCGGCGTCTCGATTTTCTCCGCGACGACGTCCGTCACCGCCCGGGCTTCCGCACTCTGCATGATGCGGAGCACAAGCGAGAGCGAGATGGCGGCAAGCTGCGGCGCCTTGTCCTGGATTTCAACCCAGGCAGAATCCAGCGATTCCGGGTTTCCGGCAGTTGAAAGGGCCGGCAAAGCGTCCAGGATCGCCAGACACTGATCATCCGAAAGGCCGTCCAGCCCGGCGCGTTCACAGGCTTCGCGCGCAAGAGCGTTCAAGCACCTATCCTGCAACTTGAAGCGCGCTTCCGATCGCGAATAGAAGTTCGAGGGGGCGAAACCCTCCCGGGCATCACTCAGATTGTCAGACAATCCCGAGCTCTTCGCCTGCGCCGCGGACATTGTATGGAGGTTGGCGTGCAGGTGCGTCATGTCCTTCGCGTACCCCCGATAAGCATCGGCGGCTGCGGAAAGAAACGGGTTGTAATCGTGAGCCCGCCGCGCTTCCAAAATGGCTTGTGCAAGCTGCCCTGCCGCTTTCCGGCGTTCTGCGGAAAGCAGCATCAGGTCAGCGATATAACGGAACAGCTCTGGCGAGTCGCCGTACTTGTTGCGCCATTGCTCGAGTTTCTCTACCGATCGTTGCAAAATGGCGAGATCTTCGTATGCGCTCTGCTTCACGGATGGTTGCGAAACCCTCTTTTTTGCATTGCGCCATTCCAGTTCGAACATCCGCCGCACAAACCGCAACTCTTCGGTCCGTTCTGCCATTCGGGTAGCAATCGGTAATGCTTCCCCGAATCGCCCTTTGTCTGAAAGTACCTTCAGCAACCGCTCCGCTGTGCTACGCAGGCATTCGCTGCACTCCGGAGGCACTGGATTGACGGCGACCAGCCGTTCCATCTCCGTGAAATGCCAGCTCGCTCGTTCCGCCGATGCGTCGCTCGCCGCCATCACGCCGGCATTCACAAATGCCTTGTGCAGTTTGATCAGCACTTCCCGCAATGCTGTCCAATCGGCATCGACGGTTCTGACTTCGCAACGCCGGAAATAGAATCCGGCACGGTCCCACTTGCCCTCCGCCTCGGACTCTGCAGCCAGGAGCAGCCAGCGAATCGCGCGGGCAAATCGCGGCTGTCGATTCAGTCCGATGCCCAGACGAGTCTGTGGCCAGGAAATCTTCGCGTTCAACAAATTCTTCAAACCACCCTGGTTGGGAGAAGTGCGCTCCAGGGCGATTTCCAGCAGACCAAGGACATATTCGGAACAGGGTGAGTTACTGCGATCCATGACCGGAAACACTCTTACCTCCACGCACGGTCGAACTTTGCATTTCGCTTGAGCGGGGAGTTCCCATCGAACACATGGTTGCGCGAGCATTCGAAAGCGATCTCTCCCGCTGAATATTCATGCGAAAATACCGAGAGAAAAGGGACACGCTCTGGGGCCGACTGCTTTTTCGTCATCGCGCATGACCGGCGGCGTATTCTTCAGTGTCAGGTGACTAGTCATCCGACGAGTGCATGGGTCATTCAGCAGTTGAGGGAGGCGTTTCCCGCTGACTCGGCCCGCGGCTACTTGATCTTTGATCGCGGGCCACGATTCTTCGCTCACATAGCTGGGAGCGATCCGATCCCTAATCCGTCAGTCGGTGTTTCCTCACTTTTCCTATTGCCTTCCTATAGGAAACGTGCCAATATCCTATTGGCTGCCTATAGGAAGCTCGAATGAGGAACCAGGAAAAGACGGAGATCCGGCAAGGGACGTTAGCTCTCATGATCCTCAAGACTCTTGAGGCGATGGGATCTCTGCATGGCTATGGAATTGCGAAAAGAATCGAGCAAACGAGCGGCGACGCACTTTCGGTACCCTACGGCACCATCTACCCGTCTCTCATCAAGCTGGAACAGCAGGGGTTTATCTCTTCCACCTGGCACTCGTCTGAGAACAATCGGAGGGCGAAGTACTACGCCCTGACGCGAGCGGGGAAAAGACACCTTGAGCATGAGGCGCAGCAATGGGAACAGACCGTTGACCTTATGTCTCGCTTCTTCACACCTGGTAAGGAGACGGTATGAGGGGACTCCGTGCATTCTGCATCCGTTTGCTTGGGCTACTCCGCCCAATAGCTAGAGAACGGGATCTTTCAGATGAAATTGAAGGCACCATCGCCTTGATTGTCGAGGAGCATATTCGCGCAGGCATGGATGCGAAAGAAGCCCGGCGCCGCGCGAACCTTGAATTTGGAAATTCCGAGACGATGAAACAGGTGTGCCGGGAACAACTGGGCCTGCCTTTGCTCGAGATGTTTTTCTACGATCTGCGCTACGCGATGCGTTCGCTCTCGAAGAGTCCCGTATTCGCGGCGTTTACGGTAGCGACTCTCTCGTTTGGTATTGGCGCAAGCACCATCATGTTCACCGTGGCACAAGCCATACTACTGCGGTCGCTACCATACCACCAGCCGGATCGGCTGGTTGCAATCTCAGAAGTTGATCGTCTCAAACCTGCGCTTGGCTCTAACGTAGCCTCTGCTGATTCGCAAGAGTGGAGGCGGACGAACACCGTATTTTCAGGCACAGCCGACTATATCGGCCTCGACGAGCGAGGCAAAGATCGTTTTCAGCTCTATCTCGAGCGTGGCGGTCAAACGCGCGTCCTCGATGCCCTGGCCGTGGACAACAATATTTTCGATGTGCTCGGAGTGATGCCCTTCCTCGGGCGCAATTTGGTGGCGGGCGATGACCATGTCGTCATCCTCAGCTTCGATACGTGGCAGAGCGTCTTTGCCGGTGAACCCAACATTGTCGGGCGGACGGTCACGCTGAGCGGAGTCACGCGCGATGTTGTCGGAGTGATGCCGCGCAGCTTCTTCTTTCCCGTCAGTAATATTCAGGTCTATATCCCCACTGGACCTTACGAGGCTAATCGCATCTTTCATGATGAAGGAGTAGTCGGCCGACTGAAGCCAGGAATCACTCTCGACAAAGCACGCGCGGCGATGGCAACGATCGGCGCGCGGCTGCAGAATGAGTTTCCCAAGACGAATGCCAACCTGATGCCCGAAGTGGATACGCTTCATGCGGAATTCGCCTCGAGTAGCCGGCCGGCGGTGCTGATGTTGTTGACCGCAGTTGCCATCCTGTTTGTCATCGTCTGCTCGAATGTGGCCCACCTTCAATTGGGCCGTGCCGCCTCACGCTTCCAGGAGTTCTCCATCCGTAGGGCGCTTGGCGCAAGCCGCGGGCGACTCCTGGCGCAGTTGCTGACCGAAAGCCTGCTTCTCTTCGCTATTGGAGGGGGGCTCGGGCTGATTTTGGCAACCGTGGGCCGAATCGCCATAATGCATTTCGCAGCCCAGGCGATACCGTCTTACGCGGATGTGCGGGTGGACGCCTGGGTGATCCTTTTTAATGTTGTCATCACGCTGGCAGCCCCTCTGTTGTTTGCTGTTGGGCCAGCCTTGTCCACGGCTCGGCCAGAGACTCTTCGTGCTCACGGTACAACCTCGCAGCACTCCCTTGGCCGGACAAGAGGGTGGTTGGTAGGTACGGAGGTCGCTTTCTATCATGCTGGTCGTTTGCGCGGGCCTGCTCATTCACAGCTTCATTCGTCTTGAAGACACCCACCTGGGATTCCAGCCGTCGGATATTCTCAGCTTCCGTCTGCAGATAAGAGATTTCACTCCAGATGGGCCGGAGCGTTCACAGCAGATCGCAAGAGACAGTCAGTCGGTAAAGGTCATCATTCTTTACTTGGTTTGCTGGCAATCTGGGCACTCGCTGGCGCTGAATTCGGAACGAAAAGCCGGTCAACAATGTAGAGACCAGCCAGTTCAAATCTTATCTCTTGACTTCAGGCCTTATCGCTCATCGAGAACGGTTTCGCGACAAACTAAGAAATAGGTATTGGGAAATGCCGATTCGAGCAACGACCCAACCTGATAGCACATCGTGCTGGCATTTCTCCCCACCCGACGCGGATCCGCGGAGCGGGCCTTTCCGGACGGATCAGCTTCCTACGACGAGGAGAGGTTTGAGATACCGGGCCGTGCGGCTGATTGTGGATTGGGCCACCGCCTTCGGGGTGCCAGCTGCGACGATGTGTCCGCCTTCTTCGCCGGCGCCGGGACCGATATCGATGACCCAGTCGCTGGCGGCAACGATGTCGAGGTCGTGTTCGACGACGATGACGGTGTTGCCGAGGTCGACGAGGCGATTGAGCTGCGCGATGAGGCGCTCGACGTCGGAGGGATGGAGTCCGGTGGTGGGTTCGTCAAGGACGTAGAGGGTGTCTCCTTTCTGCGGGCGCTGGAGCTCGGTGGCGAGCTTGATGCGCTGGGCTTCTCCTCCGCTAAGTTCGGTGGCTGGCTGGCCCAGGCGCAGATAGCCGAGTCCGACTTCGCTGAGGACCGAGAGAGCGCGCTGTACAGCGGCCTCGTCGGTGAAGAACTCGATAGCATCATCCACGGTGAGGCCGAGGACTTCGGCGATGCTTTTGCCGCGGTACTTCACTTCCAGGGTCTTCGGGTTGAACCGCGCGCCATGGCAGGCCGGGCACGGCGAGTAGACGCTGGGAAGGAAGAGCAGCTCGACACAGACGAAGCCCTCCCCGGAGCAGGTGGGGCATCGGCCTTTCGCGACGTTGAAGGAGAAGCGCCCGGCGTCGTAGCGGCGCTCGCGCGCCATTTTGGTCTCGGCAAAGAGGCGGCGGACGCAATCGAAGAGGCCGGTGTACGTGGCCATGTTGGAACGGGGTGTGCGTCCGATGGGCTTCTGGTCGACCTGGACAAGACGGCGGATGGACTCCATGCCGCCGGTGATGGAACCGCCAAGGGTGACGGGAAAGTCGGCGGTGAGGGGATCCTCTTCGGCATCGCCCTCGGAGAGCTTCTGGCCGAGGTGCTGAGCGGCCAGTTCGACGAGCACCTGGCTGACGAGAGTCGATTTGCCGGAGCCGGAGACGCCGGTGACGGAGGTGAGGACGCCCAGCGGGAAGCGGGCTTCGAGGTTGTGGAGGTTATTGCGGGTGACCCCGGTGAGCCGGAGCCATCCGGTGGGCGCGCGGAGCGTGGAGCGGACGGGCGGACGGCGGGTGGCGTCGAGGTAGAGGCGGGTTTTAGAGGCCTCGACGTCGCGGAGCCCAGCGGGCGGACCGCTGTAGAGGATCTCGCCGCCGCGTTCGCCGGCGCCGGGGCCGACGTCGACGATCCAGTCGGCGCGGCGAATGACATCGACCTCATGCTCGATGACGAAAAGAGAATTCCCGACGCGGCGAAGTGCATCGAGGGAGTGGAGGAGGGTTTCGGTGTCGGAGGGGTGGAGTCCCGCGGAAGGCTCGTCGAGGACATACACGACGCCGAAAAGGTTGGAGTGCATTTGGGTGGCGAGGCGCAGACGCTGCAGCTCGCCGGGCGAGAGGGTGGGTGTGCTGCGCTCGAGGGCGAGATAGCCGAGGCCGAGGAGTAGGAGCGCGTCGAGCCGCGCGACGATGTCCTGTGTGATGCGGAGGGCGACGGCGGCTTTCTCTGGGATGGCCCGGAGCGGCGAGGTCTTGTCGTCTGCATAGGGCACGAGGCGGCGATGGACTTGCTGCAAAGGGAGAGCACCGAGCTCGGCGATGTCAAGGCCGGCGAAACGGACCTCGAGGGCCTCGGCGCGGAGGCGCTTGCCGTGGCAAACGGGGCACTCGGCAGAGAGCATGAAGGCAGAGACCCGGCGCTTCATCATGGCGCTCTGCGTTTTCGAGAAGGTTTCCAGCACGTAACGGCGGGCGCTGGTGAATGTGCCCATATAGCTGGGCTCCGTTTTGGCGCGGAGGGCGCGGCGGGTTTCCGCGGGGGTGAAGCCGGCGTATACGGGGACGGTCGGCTGCTCGTCGGTGAAGAGGATCCAGTCGCGGTCCTTTTTGGGCAGTTCCCGCCACGGGCGGTCGACGTCGTAGCCGAGGGAAACGAGGATGTCGCGCTGATTCTGTCCCTGCCAGGCGGGGGGCCACGCGGCGATGGCGCGCTGGCGGATGGTGAGCGTGGGATCGGGCACCATCGACGCTTCGGTGACGGTGTAAATGCGGCCGAGCCCGTGGCATTTCGGGCAGGCGCCTTCGGGCCGGTTGGGCGAGAAGTTCTCCGCGTAGAGCATGGGCCGGCCGCGGGGATAGTCGCCGGCCCGGGAGTAGAGCATGCGGAGCAAATTGGAGAGAGTCGTCACGCTGCCGACTGAGGAGCGCGTAGTCGGCGATCCACGCTGCTGCTGCAGGGCCACCGCGGGCGGCAGGCCGTCGATCGAGTCGACCTCCGGGACGCTGAGCTGGTGAAAAAGGCGCCGGGCGTAGGGCGAAACGGATTCCAGGTAGCGGCGTTGCGCTTCGGCGTAGAGCGTGCCGAAGGCGAGCGAAGACTTGCCCGATCCGGAGACGCCCGTGAAGACGACGAGCGCATCGCGCGGGATGTCGACGTCAATGTTCCTGAGGTTGTGCTCGCGGGCGCCGCGCACCCGGACCCGGTCGGGCGGGGCGGAGTCGTTTCGGTCGACGAGATGCGTGGCTGAGACGGAACGCGCAGGATCCATGCCACATTTTGATGCATGGAGACTGCCATGGAGACTGCCGGCATGGACGATACTGCCAGGCGATTCTTACGCACAAACGCAGGCTGATACTTCGCCGGCAGAGATGGCATCAGATTCGGAATGAGGTCCCGGAAGCAAAGATGCCGACTTTCCTGGGCATGGATTTTTTTCTGAACACAGGCTGTGCTGAAGATATCTTCGACCTGATTGTGAGGAGAGCGGCCCCCGGAAGATCGATCTTACTGAACGGATGACTCACGATGAAGGGATCTATTGGGCGTTCACGCGCTGTGCGTTGATCACTGCTCTCTGGGGGCGCGTCACATTGCGAGCGCATAGTATCGGTGAAAGAGGTCCTCCCCATACTCGCATTGAACAACTACAGTGATCATCACAGCGGGCGGCCTGATTTCGAACAGTTCGCGGATAAGGAGACTCCCGAGTTCCGGGTGTCACTCTGGACGCTGGCGACAAGCCAACATTTCATTACTGGTCGTGCCTCAGTGAGTGCACAGGCGATAATCACTCACCGAGGTCCGGCGATTCAGCTTGCCGAGAAAGAAAAAGCGCGATGGGTCAGGGCCTGGGGCTCGCGGCCATCTCGGAGGCCCGCGCCAGTGCTTGCGTGTCGACATACTCCCGGATGTTCGTCAATTTGCCATTTCGAACGGTAATGTCGAAGACCCAATGGTCCTCGAACGTCCTATTCGTGGCTTTGATTTTCCCCGTAGCGAAGCCGACGACCAGAACCCGGTCTCCCTGCGCTATGAACTCGGGGGGCTCTGGGTACGAAGTTTCCACCGTTTCGTTAGCCTTCTGAAGTAAATTCTCCAATCCCGCGTGCCCGCGGTGCGTGCCGGCCAGCGGCCAGTCCTCGCCCGGAATGATCCACTCAATATCTTCGGCAGACAACGCCAGCAGACCTTGCTTATCGCGGCGGCCGAGTGCCGCAAGAAAATTCTTCACAATCTGGACATTCTTTTCGATGCTCATCGAAATCTCTCCTTTTCCCTTACATCAAGCGTGTCCGATCTAATCGGACGTTTCGGAATCATCCTTCTCGGGCCAAATCACACGGTCGTCGATCGACTACTGCTGCTTCTTGAACAAATCCTGGAAGATGAGCTGACCCCAAGTGTGGCCGCGTGCGTGCACCAGCGCGCCACCCTCGTTGAACTTTCCCAGCTTGACGGGTGCGAACCCAAGTTGTTTGGCCAAATCCGCCACGGGAGCGATAGCGTCCTCGTCATCGCTCGACAGAAAGACGACCCGGTGGCCGCCCTCGACGATCGGGTCGGTAGCCAGTGTGGCCGCAACCAAGTGGTTAAAACCTTTCACCAACTTAGCGCCGGTGAACGACTTCGCAACGAATGCGGAGGACGGAAGACCGTCCAGCTCCTCAGGTGGGACTGGAAACGAGTTCATCGCGTCGATGACCGTCTTGCCTTTCCAACTCGGCAGGGCCTTCGCAATCTCGCGATGTTCCCCGAACGGAACCGCCAGGATGATTGTGTCGGCCTCGAGTGCATCCCGCAGCGACTTGGCGACGACCGTGGGTCCAATCGCCCGAGCCTGCGGTGCCAACGCCTCGGGGGGCCGGCGACTCGCAACGGTCACGTCGATGTTTTTACGGGCGAAGGCGTGGGCGAGTGCCTGGCCTATCTTTCCGAATCCTACAATTGCATAGCTCATAATGTTTCTCCGATCTCGTGTGAGAACTAAAGTTCGAGAAGCGACCGCGCCGGGGTCAGACCTGCGCCATGCCTCCATCGACGGCGAGATCCACGCCGGTGATGTAAGAACTTTCATCGGAGGCGAGGAACGTGACTGCGGCCGCGATTTCCTCGGGCATGCCTCTGCGACCCATTGGGATCTGCGAGGTGAACTGGGCGGCCGCTTGCTCGGCCTGTTCAGCGGTAAGGCCCGTCGTCGTCGCTAAGGCCGGGGTATCGATTGGTCCGGGGCTCATCGAATTCACGCGGATCTTGCGGTCTTTCAGCTCCATAGTCCAGGCGCGCGCGAAGTTGCGCACAGCCGCCTTACTCGCGGCGTAGGCGCTAAACCCTGGGAGCCCCAACACGTTCGAGACCGAAGAGTTCAGGATAATCGAACCGCCGTCTTTGAAGAGGGGAAGGGCCTTCTGCACCGTAAAGAACAGCCCCTTCACGTTCACGTCGAAGGTCTGGTCAAAATGGGCCTCAGTAGCCACCGCGAGCGGTGCGATTGTACCCGCGCCCGCGTTCGCGAAGAGTACGTCGATGTGACCATGTTTCTCTTTCACGACGGCATAGAGCCGGTCCAGATCTTCCAAGCGCGACACGTCGCCCACGACCGTCGTAACGTTTCTCTTGATGAAGGCTGCGGCCTCCTTCAGCTCTTTCTCTCGTCGCCCAGTGATCACGACGTGCGCACCTTCTTCCACGAAGCGCTTGGCTGTGGCCAAGCCAATCCCGCTGCTTCCGCCTGTGATAACCGCAATTTTTCCCGCCAATTTTTGTCCATGGTTATTACTCATATGTTTTCTCCCTTTTGTTTTTCGTTGTCTTTTATGTTGAATTTACGGCCAGGCGTAGTGCGTCAGATTTGCGCCAGGCCGCCGTCGACGGCGAGCTCGCTGGCAGTCATGAAGCTGCTGTCGTCCGACGCGAGAAAGGCCGCCGCCGCCCCGATCTCCGCCGGATCGGCCATGCGCTGGAGCGGAGTCATCGAGGCGTAGACCTTCTGGCCCTCCTCGCCTAGCGCTGCCTTCGCGAGTTCGGTCGCCGTCGCCCCGGGCGACAGCACGTTTACCCGGATGCCGGTGCCCTTCAGGTCCTCCGCCCAGGTCCGCGCGAGGTTGCGCACTGCCGCCTTGCTCGCGCTGTAGACGCTCATTGTCGGGGCGCCCGTGGTGCCGGCGCTCGAGCCCGTCAGAATGATCGAACCGCCCTTGCCCATCAGCGGCAGCGCCTTCTGGACCGTGAAGATCGTACCCTTCACATTGGTGTCGAAGGTCTCGTCAATGTGCTCGGCGGTGATCTTGCCGAGCGGAAGCGGGCTTCCCGCCCCGGCATTGGCGAAGACGATGTCGAGGGTTCCGCGCTCGGCCTTCACCGCCGCGTAGAGTCGGTCGAGGTCGGCCAGATCGGAGATCGAGCCCTTCACTGCGCGGGCATTGGGCCCGAGGTCGGCCACAGCGGCGTCGAGCTCTGCCTGCCGGCGGCCGAAGATGAAGACGATGGCGCCCTCCTCGATGAAGCGCTTTGCTGCGGCGCGGCCGATGCCGGTAGCCCCACCCGTGATGACTGCAACCTTACCTTGAAGCTTTCCCATATTTACTCCCTTCGGAATGTGTGTAGCATTCGGTACAGTAGGGTAGATTCTTTGGCGGTGGACGAGAACTGCTCAGGAGTCCTAATATTTTGTCTATTCGTCCAAAAGATGGAGGCTAAGTTGGACCCGATAACAGACATCTTCAGAACGATGCACGTAACCGCTTTCGGTCTGCACAGGCTCGAAGCCACAGCCCCGTGGGGCGTAAAACAGGAAAATCAGACCGAAGAAAAAGTCACGCCTTCCGACAAAAAGATGTCACCCACAGATTTGGCGCACTTCGCCATGCTTTCGCGCGGCAACTGCTGGCTGAGTGTGGAAGGGATTCCGGAGCCGATTCCCCTCACCGGTGGTGATTGCTTTTTGCTGGCCCGGGGGACTTCGATTGTTTTGCGCGACAGCCCGCGAACACGTCCGAGGTGGAGTTTCCGCGAGATCGGGGCCAAGGCCAACGGCAATGTCGCTCATTGTGGAGGTGGTGGCGCACCGACGACAATCGTCTGTGGGTCCTTGAGTTTCGATCGCGCCAGCCTGAAGCCGATCACTCAGTTATTGCCGAGCTTCATTCTGATGAAGGCCGATCAGGCACGCACGCTTGCTCTTCACAACACAGTGCAGGCGCTGGCGTCAGAAATGGCAGAACAGGCGCCGGGATCTGAAGTAGTCGCGACTCGGCTAGCCGAGGTTCTGTTTATCCAGGTACTCCGGGCGCATATCGCGTCGGGACCGGAACGCAACAAAGGATGGCTTCGTGCGGTTTTCGATCCTCAAATGGGCACTGCCCTGAGTGCCATTCACGACAGAGTGAATACACCCTGGACGGTCGAATCCCTGGCCGAAGCGGCGGGCATGTCTCGCTCCGCATTCGCAGCGCGTTTTAAAGAGCTACTCGGACAAACACCACTGGAATATGTAACCGAGTGGCGGATGCAGAAGGCGATGCAGTTACTCGAACAGCGTGACAAAAAGCTCATAGACGTCGCTCGGTTGGTCGGTTACGAGTCCGACGCTGCGTTCAGTAAGGCGTTCAAGCGAGTTGTCGGGGCCAACCCTGGTGAATACCTCAAACGTGGTATTTGAAGACCGGATCATGGCCGGTTACGCACCAACAGCGTCAAATTCGCGCCAGTCAGTGCGCTTAATTCCGCGCACGACGATTGGTTAGAGCCGCTTTTGGAGCTCGACGGGCTTGCCATGCGGTGTATGCCGATAGACTTCAGCCCAGGCTTCTTTGCGTTCGAGCATCGCCGCCGGATCAGATAACTTTTTCTCTGCCACGAGACGTTCGAGAGCTGCCAGCCAATGATGGTAGTAGCGCGAGCCATCATCCGGCTCGCCGCGATTCGCAGCAGCCTTGAGTTCATCTGCGAGCGCGGCTGCCCATTCACTCCACGTGAAGTGTCCTTGTGCGGAGAGCCGGACGGCGAGTGCGAATGCTTGTGCCTGCCAGGGCTCCGCAAATACCGGCCCGCCTTCATCGCGGGGCAAACTCGGCAGTATCGCTAAACCTTCGGGCTGCGGAACTGAATCAGGCTGGTTCAAGATAGTCATCCCACAAATCAAGGTACACAGAATCCTGCGGTGCCGCTTGTTCTCCCCATAACTCACGCGCGGCAAAGCGAACCGAATACACGTGCTGCGGCTTCTCACCGAGGAACGACGCTTTGGTATCGGGAAAGAGAAACACGCCGTGATCGCGATCGATGGTCCCGGCTTTTCCTCGCGCGTAGCGGGGAAGGCGGGTATGTCCGACAGGGTTGATATTGCGCGCACGCACTCGCTGGCCAGCCTGGAAGCTTGCCGCCACGGGTACATCGCGTCGCGCGGAGATTCCTTTCGCAATCACGATTGGCACTTTTGGTGCCGTGAGTGGCGGCGTTTGTTTGGCCGATCCCGGATCGGGATTTCCGCTCACCAACTCGGCGGGGGTAACCATACCATTCTTGAGCATCAACTCGACCAGCGCCACGATCCACCGCTCGTAATAGCTCATCCGGAAATAATCCACCGGGGCAATCTGCTCGCGCTGGAATCGCGATACGTCCAGGTTCCATTTTCCCCATGCGGCCATAGCGCGCGTGATGGCATAGCTTCGGGCTTCCCATTTCTCATGGAAGACAGGCTCGTTTTTTTCGGGCTGCAGGGGGCCCATGCCATGCATTCCGCCCATGTCGTGGACGCCGTTCATGCGCCACCGCCGGCTGGAGGGGCAGCGACTTTCGCCACTCCGACCATTGCATCCCGGGTGACCAGGGCAGCCAACTCGGCTTCGCTCATCTTCTCTGTGCCAGTCGGCCTCTCCGGGAGCACCAGGTAGCGTACTTCCGCCGTGCTGTCCCATACCCGCACTTCTACATCATCAGGGAGCTCCAGCCCGAACTCATGCAACACGCCACGCGGATCGATGACTGCCCGCGATCTGTAAGCCGCCGACTTGTACCAGACCGGTGGCAGGCCGAGAACGGGCCAGGGATAGCAGGAACACAACGTGCAAACCACGAGGTTGTGCACGTGCGCGGTGTTTTCGACCACGACCATGTGTTCGCCCTGCAATCCCCCATACCCTAACTCGGCGATGGCCACATCTGGGTTGGTCAGCAGGCGGTGTTTATAAGCGGGATCAGCCCAGGCCTGCGCCACTACCCGGGCTCCGTTGCGGGGCCCGATTTTGTTCTCGTAGGTGTCAATTAGCGCATCAAGTGCGGCGCGATCAACTAGACCCTTTTCGACCAAAAGGGATTCGAGCGCCTTCACCCGAAGCGCTGGGTCCGAAGGAACCACCTGGTGATCGTGGCCATGGCCGTGAGAGTGGTCCTCTGCATGCGCGTGACCGGAAGTCACGGCGGCCTCCGCAGTCACAGCCGAAGTTAGAAAGTCGCGGCGGGTTGTAGTCATTCCATCTCCTTCCGCAGTACGAAAAGAGCCAAACATTGGGACGAGGACTCAGCCGAAGGCTAGTATAGCCGTTCGTGAACCAACTCGTCGTGAGCATATCGTCGGCAAACTGTCACTTACTTTCTGACATATTATCCGCAGCAATGCGCACCCGATGGGACGTTTGTCTTTCGGGTAACAGGAGCATAAGGGCTGCTGCTACGCACAACGAAAGACCGGCGACCGCGATGCCCCGGTAGATTCCTGTCGTCCCGCCAGCAAGGGCGCCAATGACAGATGGCCCGGCAAATCCGCCCAAGCTCGCAATTGAGTTGATCAGAGCGATTCCCGATGCTGCGGAGAATCCCGCGAGGAACTCGCTCGGAAGCGAGAAGAACGGGCCGAAGAAACTGTAAATCCCAATCGCTGCCAGTGACCAGAGCGTGATCGAAAGTAAGAGGGAAGTCGTTGTGAACAGCAACATCAGTGCCATGCCGCCGATGAGGGCG
Source organism: Terriglobales bacterium (assembly GCA_963788475.1). GTDB lineage: Bacteria > Acidobacteriota > Terriglobia > Terriglobales > Acidobacteriaceae > Telmatobacter. The sequence goes on along the minus strand of CAWBGO010000015.1, from coordinate 146,873 downwards.
GGGATTGCGGCGTGGTAGCGCCGCTCCAGCCTGAAATCGGAACTTCGGGATACAAGTGTCATCGCCAATAGCCCGGCTATGTGAGGAACCATCACGAAGATGCCTACCGCCATGTTGGAGGCGTTCCCCGAAATCGCCTTCAGGGCCTGCGGCATATAGAAACTCATCGCATACAACGCAATGTCGAATGTAAAACCGGTGATCGCAAGGTGCCATACCCGGGGGTGAGCCAATGTCTGCAACACCGATATCGATCCCTCGCCGACCTTCTTCTCCTCTTCACGGGCGAGTTCGGCAGTGATCCAGATTTTCTCCTCTCGCGTGAGAAAATTCGCATCCCTCGGACGGTCTGGCAAGAGGAAATAGGTGAAAACGCCACAAACGACAGCCGGGAATCCTTCCATAATCAGAAGCCACCTCCAGCTGCCGATCGATGCCCAGTGCGCGTGGTCGAGTACGAAACCCGAAATCGGAGCGCCCAAGATGCTGGCTATTGGAAGCGCGATGACAAATAGCGAGATGACATGGGCTTGTTCGCGCAGTCGGAACCAGTAAGTCAGATACAGAATCATGCCAGGGAAGAACCCGGCTTCCATGGCGCCTAGCAGGAAGCGCGCCGCATACAGTTGAGCGACGCTGTGCACGATTCCAGTCAGCATCGCCACAATCCCCCAACTGATCAGGATGCGAGCAATCCAGATTCGTGCCCCGATCTTATGGAGGAGGAGATTGCTGGGGATTTCGAAGAGGAAGTATCCCCAAAAGAATATCCCTGCGAGCATTCCGAACTGCTCGCTCGAGATACCCAGATCGGTGTTCATGGTGAGGGCTGCAAAACCAATATTGATCCGGTCAAGGTAAGCAATGATGTAGAGGATCAGGAGGAGGGGGACGATCCGCCGTCTAAGCTTACTGATTGTCCTCGTCTCGATCTCAGTGACGACGACCCCTCTTCCAGATGTCATAAATGAACTCTCATCTCTGATACCACCGAAGAGCGCAGATTCTCCTGCGACTCCGTATAGGAAGATGCCTGGATCCAGGTTGCCAGATTATACATGGACTTGGCGGCCAGGCATTCCCAGGCCAGTCATGATTGGTAAGTCCTCAGAATTCTGCGCGTCCAAGGTTTCTTCCAGCTGCTTCACTTCGATCGCATTTGCCGTGGATGATGGATTCTCAAACTGAGAATCAGGCTGCCCGCCAGTAAATAGACGAGCGCCACGAAAATGAAGCTTGCCGTAAGCGCGTGTGTCCGATCATTGAGGTAGCCAATCGTGTAGTTCCCTGCCAATCCACCGAGTTGTCCTATCGAGTTAATGAGTCCAAAGGTAGCGGCTGCAGCTGCCTCGCTCAGCATCGTCGTCGGTATCGCCCAAAAGGCTGGATAGTATGCGTACAAGAAGCCGCTGCCCAGAAGCAGACAAGCTACCGCCAACGGGACCTCGTGACGCCCGGCGGTCAGAAGCCCGAACATCAATCCCGCTGCCAGCAGCGGAATGGCGCTGTGCCAATATCGTTCGGCCGTCTTATCGGAGTGCCAACCGTTGATGAACATCCCGGCGAGTCCGATCACGGCCGGAATCAACAACAAAGACGTCACTGTTTGGTTGGAGACTCCCGACAGCCGTTTCAAGAAGGTCGGAATCCAATAGATGGTTCCGAGAGCGCCAGTTAGAGCCAGGAAATACGCGACGATCAATCTTAGAATGCGGGGATCTCTGTACGCTTCAAGGATGGTGTAGGATCGGATCCTTTTCTTTGCTTCTACCTCATCTTCCAGCTTCTTCATTAGCCAGTCCCGCTCGTCATGAGGGAGCCAACGTGCCTGAACCGGGCGGTCCGTCATATAGAAGAACGTTACGATCCCGCAGGCGATAGCAGGAAGGCCTTCCAGGATGAATAGCCAGCGCCACCCGGGGAGGGACAGCCAATGAACCCCAAGGAGCCAGCCCGCCAGGGGCGAGCCGATCAAAGCAGCCGCAGGGTTGGCTGCATATAGGCAAGCGATGGCGCGGCCGCGGTCGCCCGCGCAAAACCAGTGTGTCAGATAGACGATCATTCCGGGAAAGAAGCTGGATTCGGCAGCCCCCAACAAGAAACGGGCAGCATAGAACTGGGTCGCAGTGTGCACGAATCCGGTGAGAATCGTGACGATTCCCCAGGAGATCATAATTCGCGCCATCCACTTCCTCGCGCTCCAGCGTTCGACAATCACGGCCCCCGGTATTTCGAAGAGGACATAGGTGACATAAAACATTCCTACACCGAGGCCGTAGACGCGGTCGCTGAAGCCCAGATCCGCACTCATCCTGAGATTGGCAAACGATACGTTGACGCGATCAATGTAGTTGAGGATGTAAAGGAGAAAAGTAAAAGGCAGCAGCCGGCAAGCGACTCGCTGTCTGGCGCGCCTGCCAACATCGCTCGACTCGGTTCTGATTTGCACTTCCGGCGTCGTCATGGGCATAACTCCAGCGTCTATCAAACAGATTGTGGAGTTCAACTCAGCTTCGACGCAACATAAAAAAGCGAGAAAGGCTCCCCTTCGGGCCACCCGAGCAGCAACAGTAAGGAACTCTTGCTGCACTTCAAATGCCTGGCCGCCTTCAATCGTGCGCAGGACTGAGCTTCGCGAAGCGCGGGCCGCAAGTCTCGCCTCGGCAACATGAATCAGGTTCGAACTAATTTCTTCATACACCAGCAATTGCGATTCGACCTGCGGAATTATCCGCTTGTCATATCTGAACCGAACGAAGAGATAATCACCGTCTGGACTCCGTGAGCGATATTGGCTCGTGCAACTACGTTTGAAAGCGGAATTGAAAATCTGAATTTGTAAACAACTAGTAATGATCTCTATCGGAACCAGACCGGAGAAATGAACGACAGAGTGCGGTGAATCGATCGAAAGGAAAGCGGCCGCATAAGGATCTAATCCGCGCTGCATGTGCTACAGCTGCGATTGCAGCGTCAGGAGGGTGATTTCCGGGGCAGCGCCGACGCGAGCTGGCACTCCTAAGGTTCCGAGGCCTCGATTGACGTACAGATATGCTGTCTTCGGGGTGGAGACTCGCGAAGGACCTCCGGCAACGTTCATAGGCAAGTGGTATAGCCCGGCAACAAAGTTGGTCATGAAGCGCGCGGGGCTCCATGACTTACTGAGGATTTCAACGCCTATCTGGCCGCCGTGAGTATGGCCCGCAAGGGATAGCTCGATGCCGGCTGCTGCGGCCGAAGGAAATGTGTTCGGATTGTGGGAGAGAAGGACATTGGGCATGTCGCGGCGTACAAGCCCTTCGGCGCGGCTCAACGACGGCAATCCCCCAGTGATCGGTATGTCGTGCTGGTAATCGATGCCGATGAGGTTGAGGCTCTCACCTTTCCAATGGACTTGAGCTGCAGACTGACGCAGCAGTTTCATCCCGTGCACGGCGAAGAATGCTTCAGCCATCTCTTCGGCGCCCGCATAGATCTCGTGGTTCCCATTGCAGCCCCATACGCCCAGGGAAGCTCTGAGGCGGCTGAGTTCGGCGATGCATTCGGCAAGAGGATCGCCGGCGCTGGTGACAAAGTCTCCGGTAATCACGGCGAGATGGGGAGCGAGACTGTTAGCGATCTCCACAGCCCGGCGCACCTGGTCGAGCGGCATGAAGTCGCCCACATGGATATCACTGAGCTGAACGATGCGTAAGCCTTCGAGGGCTGGCGCAAGGCCGTGGACCGGAATATCGGCGCGAACGATTTCAAAACGCAATCGTTCCCAGGCATAGCCATAAACGGCCGCCACAAATGGTGCGCTTCCCACCAGCGAAGCGACCTGCCGAAGCACTGACCTCCGGGCAGGATCGGAAGGCGCATGGTCTTTGCCGGCAGTGAATAGCCCTGCCAGCCTGCGGCACAACCAACCGATCCCGTGCACGATCTTCATGCCAAAAAAGGCAAAAGTCGAGGTGAAGATCCAGAGTTGAACGGGCGGAGCGATCCACGGGCTCAGATCTTCCGGCAGGAATTTGTGGAAGATGCGGTCGTATAAAACTGAGATCATCGTCAGACCGGCAAGGACGAGAAGGATCCTCACGATCGGGCGCCAGGCAGCCCGTGGCAGGTCGCCGGCGAGTCGCCAACCGGATCCAAGCCAGAACCGTTGTGGCAGAAACAGAAGTGTGATCAGGAATATGCGACGGATTACAACGATCAGTGGCATGGGTGCGCAGGAGCTCCTGTAAATTAACGAATCAACCGCTCGTGGGCATTCACGAATTGTGACGCAAAGCACAGTCGACGTGAATGATCAATCTGTCCGAGACATGCGGCCAATCCAACTCTGGGTTGACAATAAACCAATACTAGTTTACTCTATGCCTTAAGTCAACATGCCTATGCCAAAGACCAGTCCGCGCGATCTATTTCCGGGCGCGCTCGAAATGATGATTCTCGAGTCGCTCCGCCGACAACCGGCCCACGGATACGCGCTGGTCCAGCACATCCAGCAACGGTCCAATAACCTGCTGCAAGTTGAAGAGGGTTCGCTCTATCCCGCGCTCCAGCGGCTGCTCAAAGCAAAATTGGTGAAGGCCGAATGGGGAGTCTCCTCCACCAATCGCCGCGTAAGGACGTACCAGATCACAACTTCAGGTCTTCGCCACCTGGAGAAACAGATTTCCAGCTTTACGCAAATGTTTGAAGGCATCGCACTCGTCCTCAATCCGGAACAATCCCCAGCAAGCTAAGAGAGAGCATCCAGTGGACTGGATTCTGAACATTTTTCGCCGCCGCTCGCTGTACAACGACCTCAACGAAGAAATCAGGCTTCACATTGACGAACGCGCCGAGCAGTTAATGCGCCAGGGCATGACCGCCAGCGAAGCCGAACGCGAAGCTCGCCGGGCATTCGGCAACCGAACTGTCATTGAAGAGCGCAGTCGCGAAGTATGGCAGTGGCCTCTGTTGGAATCAACCGGGAGCGATGTGCGATTGGCTCTTCGCCAGATGCGGCGTTCTCCGGGGTTCACGGTGGCCGCGATGCTCACGCTGGCCCTGGCGATTGGCGCAAACTCGGTGGTTTTCGGTGTATTGAATCGGCTCATCCTGCATCCGCTCGACGTGCCGGATTTCAAGAGCCTTTACGCATTTGAAACCGCTGAAAGTCAGGTCGGGCATCAGTCGTATCCCGACTATCTGGACTTTCGCAGTCGTAACCGTAGTTTCCAGGATCTCGCAGCTTTGACCATTTCTGAGGCTGTGCTCGACTCGGGCGCGAATCCCGCCCGCATCTTCGCTTATGAAACGAGTGGAAACTACTTCGACGTATTGGAAATTAAACCTTACCTGGGGCGTTTCTTTCACGCAAACGATGAACGTGGTCCAAACAGCGCTCCATATGTCGTACTGACGTACGCGTATTGGCACAACCATTTCCAGGACAATCGCGGTATCGTGGGGCGCGTGGTGCTGGTGAATAGGCACCCTTTCACCGTGATCGGCGTGGCTCCGCCCGGATTCGAAGGATCTCTCCTGTTCTTTTCTCCCGATTGCTTTGTCCCGATTGTGAATCGAAATCAGATCGATGAAGGCAACCAGCTAAACGAACGGGGAACCCGCATCCTCTTCGAGCCGTTTGGCCATCTCAAGCAGGGGGTGACTCACACCCAGGTATTGGCAGATCTCAGCTCGATTGGCTCATATCTCGAAGCGACGTATCCGAAAGAGGACGGGCACAAGAACTTCGCCCTGATGCGGCCCGGCTTTCCCAACTTTCTCGGCCGTCCGCTGCGGGCATTCGTTGCGGGGTTGATGTTGCTGGCGGGGATGATTCTACTGGCCGCGTGCGCCAACCTTGGAAGCCTGTTTGCAGCCCGCGCCGCGGACCGCTCGCGCGAAGTTGCACTACGGCTCGCGCTGGGTTCCAGCCGCAGGCGTATTCTGCGGCAATTGTTGACGGAGGCCTTGCTTCTCTCACTCGCCGGGGGTGCAGCCGGATTGCTGATTAGCGTAGTGCTGTTGCGCCGTTTAAGCATGTGGCCGCCTTTTCCCAACCTGGCCATTCATGTGCCCGCGAGCCCGGATGCAAATGTGTACCTCGCCGCACTGGCTTTGGCCTTGGTAAGTGGATTTCTTTTTGGCATCGTTCCAGTGCGCCAGGTTCTCAGGGCCAATCCGTATGGAATTGTCAAAGCGGGATCCGTGGGAACGCCGGGTCGCGGTACGGGACGTGCTGTTGGCTATCCAGATTGCCATCTGCGCCGTCCTTGTTACCGCTTCCATGGTCGCCGTCCGCGGGCTTATGCGCTCGCTGCACGGTAGCTTCGGGTTTGAGCTGCGCAACGCGATGGTGGCGGGTGTCGAGTTGAAAATGGGAGGTTACAGCGGCGACAGCGTGAACGCCATTGAACAGCGGATGGTAGGCGCGATGAAAGAGATTCCCGGAGTGGAGCAGGCGGCGCTGGCCAACAATCCTCCGCTGGTGGCAGGCGGCGGTTGGACGATGAATGTCTTCAAGGATGAAACCAAGGATGTGAGGCCATCAAACGTGGCCACTACCGCACTCCAATATGAGATCTCTCTTGAATATTTCCGCGCGGCAGGCACCGCCATCCTTTCTGGAAGGGCTTTCACGCTGCAGGATGATAAAGACGCGCCCGGAGTGGCAGTCATCAACCAGGAGTTTGCGCGCCGAATCTTTGGATCTGAAAGGGACGCTCTCGGCAAATACTTCAAGACGGCGGACGGAACCCGCCGACAGGTGGTGGGCATCGTCGAGGACGGAAAATACTTTTACTTCAACGAATCTCAACAACCGGCGATGTTTCTTCCCATCTTGCAATCAGGTCCGTTGAATTCGGTGTGGCTCGTTGTGCGCTCCGCCCACGATCCTCGGCAGCTGGCCGCGCTGATGAGAACGAGACTGCGTGAGCTCGATCCCGGGCTGCCCATCGTCGAAATCGAAACCTGGGCCAAGGGCATGAACTTTGCGGTCTTTCCCTCGCGGATGGCGGCCGTCTGCCTGGGCGTAATGGGCCTGATGGGGGCGATGCTTTCGATCACCGGCATCTTCGGAATGGCTGCCTACACCGTGAGCCAGCGCCTCAAGGAACTGGGGATTCGCGTTGCCCTCGGCGCGCAACGACGCGAAGTGTTACGGACCGCATTAGGGCGCGCATTGAAAGTGCTGGCATTGGGGTCGGCAGGGGGATTGGTTCTGGGAATCATGGCCAGCCGAGTCCTGGCCCACATTGTGTTTCAGGCGTCTCCGCGCGACCCTTTTGTATTGGCAGGCGTTGTTCTGGCAATGTCGCTGCTCGGGCTGCTGGGCACCTGGATTCCAGCGCAGCGTGCTCTGTCGGCCGATCCTCTGATTCTGCTTCGCGAGGAGTGATGCGGACGAAGCTTTCCATTAAACGTGAGTTATCCCTTAGTTGGAGATCGGTCCTTAAAAACGGGCATGCGGACGGGAAAGCTCTCGATTTGATGTCAAAATGCGCTCGGGGACAGAGACCCAAGCCACATTGGCTGTATAGTCGCCCAAGATAGATTTCACCAAGCCGTAAAACCGGCCTAGCGTCGAATCGAGGCCAGCTTCTCCCCCGGGTGGGATCGCGGGTGGAGATTGCTCGCGGACGACAAACCGCAATTTGGCTCGCGCTCGCTTCCATTCGGGAGCGGCCGAAGAAACAGCTAACCTGACCAAGTTTGACAAGGGCACCTACTCTATGTTCGAGGTGTCCCAGCGGAGGCCGGCGGAATTCGGATCCCCGCAATCGCTAAGCAGCATTCCGTTCAGTGCACTTGACAAGAGATGGGCGTGATGTAATCGTGCTCTCCACAGTCAGCATTCAACAACACCACGCCCATCAGTCTGAGAGTCAAGACGGCTTCCCCGTCCATCGATTGACTCGACTCCCTGGAAGGGAGATTGAAGCAGTATCGGCCAGTCCTGAAAGAGTTGTCCGTTCAAAATTGCTCATGAAACAGTCAATGATCTGCGTGGGGCGGAAGCGCCACGATTCCGATGATTGCCGGCATCGGGGTGGAATCTACGACAGATTGCATACAGCATGGCACCGGAAAACGCTCCCGGAGCCCGGGATATTATGGTGGTGCATTCGAAACGACAACCGCAACTCTTCACCTCAGTAAAGATACGTGAGCAGAATTGATCAGACACCACCACCACGTTTGTGCGATTCTCCGCCAACTCGTCCTCCCGGTAGTTGAAGGGGAGTCACATAGGTTCTGAGACTGCTCTAATCCCTTTTTTGAAGCAAAGTCAGGAGCCAAGGCAAATGAGTCCCCACCCGGCGGCGGATCTTCCGACAAGAGTCACGGCTGAAACTGCACACCCTCTCGCTTTTCCCTGACAAGGGAGATTCGGCTCTAACACACGGCGCACATCAAAATAGACGTAAATTGGCAACGCAACATTCGAGCGCAAGTGCAATGCACTTCTTGCAAAAGTATTGGAGCAACTGTTCAGGCGAGATGAGGCCGCAAACCCCAAGGTCCGGAGTGCGGCTTAGCGGCCCGTTGCTTGAGGAAATGTTCTTCGAATGTCGAAGGGAGATGGAATGCGGACTCTGCCAGTGATCGGTGGAAAGACCGGCTCGACCTCGCAGTCCGGTTTGTACGGCTATGGTTCCTTCGATGAAAATGCTCACAATGGCGAGGAATGCAGGGTTTATGAATTTCCCTCGAGAATCGCTTCGCAAGCACCGCGGGACGGCAAGAGGCCACATGGCGGACGTGGTGAATTCTTCAGAAACCTGTCAACCGAAGCAATAAGTGAATTTGAATCCATTGCAGAACCCCACTGCTATCCGGGCACGACAGTCTTGATCAGAGAGGAAGAAGAACCATCGAGAGTCCTGTTTCTGCTTGAGGGAAGGGTCAAACTCTCGATGAACTCAATCGATGGCAAGCGACTCATCCTGGCTATCGCGTGGCCGGGTGAAATTCTGGGGCTTACTTCAGCCATTTCCGGCTTCCCTCACGCGATAACGGCAGAAACTCAGTTCCCTTGCATGATCACCTCGCTCCAGCGGCAGGCATTTCTCGGCTTCTTGATGCGTTATCCGATGGCTAGTCAGAATGTCATGCGCGAGTTGAGCCTGGACTACAATCGCACCGCCCAACAATTGCGGACGCTCGGCCTTGCATCCACCGCGCCGGCGAAGTTCGCGAGACTTTTGCTGGAATGGTGCAAGGATGGCGAGGAGACAAAACAGGGTATCCGGATCCAGTGCCCGCTCACCCACGGAGAAATCGGTGAGCACATTGGCGCGTCCCGTGAAACAATCTCCCGCGTCATGAAGGATCTCAAGAGCCAAGGACTAGTTGAACAGTGCGGTTCGATTTTAATAGTCCCCAACTTTGAGGCTTTGGAAGCGTACGACTATGCGCTCTGAACTCGTATTCGGCGCCACAGCGCACGTTGCAAATCGCTATTTGCTCACAAGCATTGTCTCGAAGGCAGCGCGCATGTTGCATAGGCCTAATAGTCGTCTGAAGGACACTACAAACGAGGTATTCCGACTCTTCGGCCGCGCAAATCCGATAACTGATGGAGGTCCCTTCGATGTTGGTGCTCCTAGCCCTCCAGGATGTGTTAGGAGTGCGAGGTAGCCGCGTCGAAGATTTCCATCCCTCCCGAAGTGAAGCTTCAACTCATGAGCCGAGCCGGTGCGTACGAGAGCCCAATAGTGTTTGAATCCAGACGGATGCCGGTTTGGTGGAAGCGCGCCGATCTTCAAAGGATTGGCAAGGTAGAACTTCAAAGCCGGTTTAGGCCTGCTAGGTCCGGCCTTGCAATGGAGTTGCGCTCATATGCAAACTTGATCAGAATTGCAGCCCCTTGAAGCGGAGTACTAAGCCGATCAGCTTATTACCGAACCTGGAGCACTCTAAGGAACCTCTGAACAACAGCGACTTATAAGGACTCGGAGCCTGGTTTTGCTCGTATCTGTTCAGGATCAAGGTTCTTGCGGCAGTGTTTCGTGAGTGTTTGTCCGCCGGAAGGGGGGTGCCCCTCCGCAGGCACACTATGCCCCCAGAGGGGCCGTCCGGAGATTGATCCGAGCCAGCCGCTTGCGGTGCTGGTAGAGGTTGGCCAAGGCAAAGCTCCCGCACAGCCACTCGTGATTCTTCTTCAAGCCGCGATAGCGCACCTTGGTGAAACCGAATACACGCTTGATGATCCGGAAGGACCACTCCACCTTGGCGCGCACGCGGGCTTTGGTGCGGTTTCTGCGCTTCTCCGCTTCATCGACGCCCGCCTTGGTCTTCACGCGTCGCGAGGTCATGTCCTGGGCCTCAGGCGCGACTGCATGAATGGCCTCACTCTGCCCCTGATAGCCGGCATCACCCCAGACCTTCTTTTCATCGCCATGCAGCAAATCCGGCAACATGTGTACATCGGAGACCGAGGCCGCGGTCGAGCAGACCGAGTGCACAACGCCTTCCTTGGAATCGATCCCGATATGCGCCTTCATTCCGAAGTACCACTGGTTGCCTTTCTTCGTCTGATGCATCTCCGGATCGCGCTCCTTCTTTTCGTTCTTGGTCGACGAAGGCGCGTGAATAATCGTTGCATCCACGATTGTGCCCGTGGTGATACGGATGCCCTTGCTCCCCAGATAATGGTTCACCGTGTCCAGCATCTGGCCGCACAGTTCGTGCTCTTCCAGCAAATGACGGAAGTTAAGAATCGTCGTCTCGTCCGGAGCCGGGGCGCGGCCCAGATCGATGCCCGCGAAGCGACGCAGCACCGGCGATTCGTACAACGCATCTTCCACCCCGGGGTCCGACAGCGCGAACCACTGCTGCAGGAAATAGACCCGAAGCATGATCTCAAGCCCCACCGGCTTGCGGCCCGTTTCGCCCTTTGCATAATGCGGCTCCACCAGCGCCATCAGTTCTGCACACGGCACCACCGCGTCCATCTCTTCCAAAAACCGCTCACGCCGCGTCTTCTTCGAGTACCGCTGGAATTCTGCCTGTTGGGCCAATGTCATCTGCCGCATGCCGCGATCATCTCCCTCAACCCAAAACTAACCGTGATTGCGGTGCTTGAGGAGTATTTTCAGAGGTTCCCTAATGTCACACAAATACGATGTAGCCAGCGTTCTTGAACGCGAATCGGAGACTACCATTGCGAACTGGTATGCGCTCGTTGAGGAGAGCCGGACCTCGTGGCGATCCCCTTGAGTCGCGAAGATCGATGCACGCATCTGCGGGATATGTTCCGCGATTTAGTGAATCGTTTACGCAATCCTCTCCTGCTCGGTACCCATGCCCTGGCCTCCTCCGCCGCTCGAGATCATGGATGCCTGCGACGGGATCAGGGCTACACTGCCGCCATGCTCGTGGCGGAATCACGGATCCTTCAAGTTTCAATATTCCAAACGCAACAGATCCATGTAGAGGACACCAAGGCTAACGTGCTCCTCATGTACATAATGGCGATTGCCGATGAGGTGGACTCACAACTGACCCAGGCAATGAAAAGCTACATTTGTGAGGCGAACCTCGATACACATCCCATGGAGGCATAGACTCACTTCTTCTTGCCCTTAAAAGTTATGGTTTGACTGGATGGGAGTGCGCGCCCTCATCCTGTTTTTCGATTGGCAGCTTGAATACACTCTCCAAATTCGCTCGCATCGCACTGAATAATCTCTTCGAGATTGCTCAAGACTCGATCTTTGTCACTGATGCCGACGGGATGATCTGTGACGCGAACTTGCAAGCGACGGACCGCTTTGGTTATCCGTGCGAGAAAGATGCGGGCCGAAGCTGAATATCTCAGCATCAAGATGAGTTGCGGTTTTACGGAGCTGGACCGCTGGACGGCTATAGCGAGGCAGCGTGGAATGACGTGGGTAGAAGGATTGCAATTCTGGATAGACGGCATGAAGGAGAAACGCCCGATCGTAATTTAGTTCGCCGGCGCCAAAGAGAACGAAGATTTCATCCGCACCTTGCTCGAAACGGTCACACGCACGCTAAGCAACTTCAAGAAGTTGCCGCCTGGCGGCCTTTCATGGTTCCATCATGACAATTCCGAGCCCCGCAGTGCTGGCCGACCACGTGCGCGCATAAGTACGTGGCAAAGCGGAGTTGGTATGCAAGTATCGCTCTTGGGCTGCAGTGTGAGATTACAAGATTCTTCAAGTTAGTCCTGCGCGGGATAGGCACGAATCAGTCTTTGTATTGTTTTCCACTTCGTGTTGTCCGCTACTCGAGAGTAGGTCTGTTATCGGTGCCCTTTCGGGATAATTCAAATTAGCGTTCTCATTGTACGAGTTCTAGGGATTGTCGGATTTCGGCGCGACACGCAGTTCACAAATACGGCCGTTTGCCTAAATCTGCCCTGATCTCGCGCTCGGCATGAACTGTCACGAACCGCATGTGCTTAAGATCGTACAATCGAACAGACCATGGATGCTTTAGGCAGCTAACGGTTGTAACAATCTTGCCGAGATAATTCTCATGTGCACGCGTGAACGGTCAACTCCAGTGTGGGCTTCTCACTGAGCAGGTGCTCACCGTTGGTCTGCGAAAGATTCCCAACACATCCATCTCCTTCCGCGCTACCTGCATGGCCGATGGTATGTAAGCGTTAGAGCAAACGCATGGTCAACAACAGGGATGGTTTGCGGCCCAAGCGGCAGGGGTGATGTCTGCGATGCGGTGAACGGAAGCGTTTGCGAGGCCGGGCAGGATGTCGGCGAGATAGTTGCGGATCGGGATTTTGAGGCGTCGACAGCTTTCCACAACCGAGAGGATGGCAGCTACCCGCGGCCCGGCCTGCTCGCTTCCGATGTGGATCCAGTTGGCGCGGCCAACTGCGATTGGGCGCATTGAATTCTCGGCGAGATTGGTGCCAGCCGCACAACAGGGTGCGTTGCTCAGACGGATACGATGGTATAGCCACATAAACCGTCAACAGCATAAGGAAGGAGACTCCCTAATGTCGGTGTTGTGCAACACCAGAGACTCCGCCACCTATGTTGACCCGTCACTTCCTTCTCCCGGCGGACGTTCAGGATGAAAAACATAGTGCCGCGTATCAACGAATAGGTGGTTGCTTGGCGTTATTGGTTTAAGCGTATAATCGTCTTAGTCATCGTCAATCGAGGGAATTATGCGCGGCGAGCACGCGAAGCAAGTGGTGTATCGATATAACGGCCACCAAAGCTCTGACGAGATCGAGTTCGATGCTCACGGCGATCTTAGCTTCGCGAAGGGCGACATTATTCGAAGGCCGGGAAAGAATTGGAAAGTAGAATCGACTCACTTGGAAGAACCAAGAGGGCGCAAGCCACTGCCGTCGTTGTTGGTATGTTTAGTCGATCATCCATAAGCGACGTGCACGCGCACTTCTCCAGCTTTCCGTACCCGGCTTTTGATGAGATTGGGAAGATTGCTATCGCTTCCTTCATCTATTTCCCTATGTCACTTTGTATGTAGTTCAGCACACTCATGAGATCGCGCGAACTGCGGTTGCCGAGCGGATTGGATCCAACCGACGAATCGCAGGACTGATGGGGCGGATGTGGGAATATTGGTGGCGGCCACGGCACGACGACTCCTGGGACACGGCCGGAACGTATGCCTTCACCGTCACACGATCCGAAGTTCCTCGGTCACCCCGGTACGCACAAGTACGTTCACTTTGACTGTGAATTAGGGCCTCACTCAAAGTCGCCCGATATAGTCTTTAGCGTGCGATGGCGTCTGAACCTTTGTCGACTGGCATTTCACTACGCTCCGTAACATGGCCGGAAAGGATCGCTTCCGACCGCCGAAAACGACGGCCATTCATCATCTCCGCTGCCGCTTGGACCCGAACGCACTGGCTGTCAGGATGAAGACTTGAGACATGCTGCGCTCGGTTGAGCGGAAAACCCCATCGGGAACACCCAAAGAAAGATCGCCGATGCGCTCATTGAGAGCGATCGGTACCGAGAAGTGAGGGTCCAGCAAGGATTCCTTAGATGTCTTTTCAATGACTTGCGGAGCCATCCGTGTTCGCTATCTCGTCGAAAATACGTTGATTGAAGCTCTCATAACCCAAAGGTCGCTGGTTCAAATCCAGCCCCCCACAACCAATTAAATCAATAACTTAAGAGGGTTCTTTGGAACTTTGAGGGCGCAATTAATGTGCCCTGGATTATTCCACTCCTGCCAGTGCATTGTGTCTCGCTAACCTGCACCCCGGATCCGCACAGAACTCAGCATGATTTCTGGATCTGGGAGGGAACAGGATGGGCAAGAGCAGGCACACGGACGCAGATCATCGATGCGTTTCAGGTCGTCGATGTCGGTCCGCTGGAGTCCAATCAATTTGCTTGCCTCAGTCCTGTAATGACATCGAGCAGGACCCTTGGACATTGCAAAGGAGAACCGCTCTGCATTGAGCCACCGTTCAATCAACATCTCGTACGCGCTTCGTGCCTTGGTACAGTCGCCCCCGAAACGATGAATCATCCATGCCGCATAGCACGCGCCGGCCGAGAGAACAACAGGGAAGCAAACGCCGAGACCAAGAATGGGGCGTCAAACGAACCAACTCGACCTTGCAGGTGTGGTCCACTGCAACCTTAATTTCGACCGCATGGGGTGAACAAATTACACGCCGTCAGGAAATGTTACATCACCGTCGGCCCCGACCATGCCTTGGGATGACTCTAAGTCGTTTTGCATGAGAAGCATCTCCGTAGATCATACATTGGCAACTCACATGCAACCCCGACCCGCAACAGTTTCAAACCAACGTTTTTCTGTTTGTTACTGATTTGCATGAAATGGTTGTATGAAATACTCTAACCTTAGTTGTGTTAAAGCAATCTCATACATGCAAGGAGAATCCGGACAAAAAACACTCCGGAACATAAGAACAAGCAACTGCATTGGACGCGCCCCGCAGAGTTTCACGACCGTCCAGTTGTTTGAAGTCACGAGTGTCTTGCGAAAAGCAAGGCGCTGTGCAATTCCCGACTGCGAAGGAAAAACACAGCAATGCATGAACATAGACTCTGCCCAACCAGGAAGTCAGCGGTAATTTTGTCCTCGTCGGCATCGTTTCTGAAAGTGGATATTAATTTAGATACGAATAGGTGCGGCGGGAGACCCGCCTCGCTCAAACATTTCGGTTTCAACGTATCTCCTCCTCACCACGAATCATAAGAACCGCGGCTGAGGAAGCCGGCGATCTGGGCTCGTGCCCGCGCACGCCTGTATGCCTCGATTGAAGGCTTGCCTGCCTGTTCCTTTGCAAAAACTGGACATCTTTCGCTGACCTTTTATCTAAGGCCCCGTGGAAGTGTGTCCGCAAAACAACGATCGGCTCAATTTCGCGATCGCGAAACAGGGCCTGGCAAATCGTACGTCTTTCATAGCTTGCTTCTGAACGCCGCACGTTCAGAGACGGGAATATTTGTGTCTTCATACTATCGATTATTTCTTTTTCCGATGCTGCTCTTGTTCAGTGGGGGCATCCTGCACGGCGAGTCCGCGCGGCCGCTTGCGACGACGCAGAGTCCGCATGGGTCTCTGGATCTGCCTTGCATCACCTGCCACACCACGGGGGACTGGAAGGTAATCCCGAACAAGATCAAATTCAACCATGCACAAACGGGGTTTCCCCTGCGGGGACGCCACACGATGGTCGCATGCCGCGACTGCCACGCGGATCTGAAATTCGCTAATACTCCGAACAAGTGTCAGGACTGTCATGCCGATCTGCATCGGCGCAAGAACGGCGCGGAGTGCGAGTTATGCCACAACACAAACGGCTGGCAGGTATCGATCCATAACATCAACGAGCACCAGGACCGTTTTCCGCTCATCGGCGCGCACGCAGTGGTGGACTGCTATTCCTGCCACAAAGTGGGGACCGTCGGGCAGTTCAACCGCTTCGGCCTTTCGACCGAATGCTTCAGTTGCCACGCAAAAAACTTTGAAACAGCCACCGCTCCGAATCATCGTGCCGGGGGCTTTTCAACAGATTGCCGCGAGTGCCACCTTTCAATGGATTCGTGGCAGGGAGCGGTATTGACGCCTACGAGTAACTGGAGGTGAGATGAATATCCTGCCAACGACACGACGTTTTCTATTGCTCGGGATCCTGAGCGTCGCGCTCCGCAGCGCATTCGGCGCGGGAGCGGAGATCACGACGATGAATGCCGCCGCCGATGGCGACGCGGTGCGAATCGAGATCGGACTTACATCGCCCGTCAAGCCTATCGTCCACATGGCTGGCCAGATGGGCCTCCTCGTTCTCGATTTTCCAAATGTCGCTCTGCAAACTCAGTCACGGCGGATCTTAATCAATCACGCCGGAGTCAGCGATGTCCACGCAGCGGTGCATAGCGCCGTTCCTTTGGACACTTGGATTGTGGTGCGTATAGATTCGGTCCGGGACTTTGGAATCGAGACTGCGCAGGACAAGCTTGTCCTGCGCATTCTTCCCCATCCGGAGCAAGCGTCTGCCAATGCCGAGAAACGCGACGTTGAGTCTCCGGACAAGGTTGTCACGATTGGCGCGAACCCCGCGGCCGCGACCACGGGGGAACAGATTGCCGCATTGACCATGGCCTCAAGACCGGAGGTCGAGCGCTTACCTCTCGCGTCCAGAATCGACGAGGGGCCGGATGATGAATCTCCAGCCACAATACGCCGTCACTTCAGGATCAAGTTCATTTCTGGAAATACAGCCTACATCGATGGCGGTTCCAATGCAGGTCTGCGCGTGGGAATGAATTTCGATCTTCGCAATGCGGATGCGGACTCCGGGGACGAGGAACAGAAGGAACCTCCGATCGGCGAGGCACGGATCGTCGGTCTTGCGAGGACGTCTGCCATTCTGGAGGTCGGCACATCTGGCGGCGAACTCAAGATCGGGGACTGTGCAGACCTGCTCCCTAGCGATGCCGACGCTGCCCGCAGAAACGTGTTGACGGGGCCGGCAAACACTCTCAATGCAGCGGCAAGGCCAGTTGATGATGATGATGATTCGTTAAGTCCGGGCAAAGGCCTCACATCGCCCCCCGCGTCCGATGACGAAACAAGGCCACGCGCGGCTGGACGCATCGGTCTCGATTACAGCGGAATTTCCAGCTCCGGGTCGACTCCGGGCGGCAGCGCGCAACTCGGCATGTCGTTCCAAAGCGACATCCGGCACATCCTTGGCACTCATTGGAACCTGGAGGGATATTGGCGGGGACGCATCAATAGGCATTCCCAGTTTCAGGAGCCGACGATCGAGGATTCGCTGAACAAGACCTACACGATGCAGTTGTACTATGACAATCCGAATTCCAAGTGGGTTGCGGGCGCAGGGCGGCTGTACCTTCCGTGGGCAGTGAGCCTCGACACGGTCGATGGCGGCTACTTCGGACGCAAGTTCCCATTGCGAAACACGACCGGCGTGTTCGCGGGTTCAACCCCGGACTTGAGTTCTTGGCATTACCGTCCGAACCAGAGAATCGCCGGGGTATTTACAAATTTTGAGGGCGGCGACTACGACAGGTTCCATTACTCCAGCACGACCGGGGCCGCGCTCAGTTCGATTAAATGGAAGCTCGATCGTCCATTTTTATTCTTTGAGAACGAGGTCTCATACAAGGGGCAACTGTCGGCGTATCATTCGCTGATTTTAGATTCGCCGCAGGGCGTCTCGACGAATAGCATACGCCCTGGCGCCGGCGTGAGCCGCAGCTATTTCACGCTCCACTATCGGCCGAAGCCTGTTGTGTCTTTCGATCTCTACCATAACTTCTTCCGGGATGTGCCCACAGCGGCAACCAGCATCGTCGGCACAGGACTGGTGGACAAGCTGCTGTTTCAGGGAATCAGCGCGGGAACACACATCAGACCAAACCGATACTTCACCTTGTACACCACGCTGGGGGCGAGCGATAAGACAGGCGATGCGCATCGCTCGCTGAACGAGATGTTCGGCGCGACTTGGCATGAAGTTCCACGAACCGGGATCCGCGCCGACTTTCACTATTCCAAATTTGACAGCAACTTCGGGTACGGACACTATGAGGTTCTTTCCCTTTCGCGGCAGGTGACCAACCGGATGTTCTGGAACGTGCAGTTGGGGAAACAGGACGTGGTGTCGTCGCATACGCTGGATTGCTTCTCCAATTTTCTGGACGACTCGATGGATATCAACCTTGGGCGCCACTCGTATCTACAAACCGGTTACACATATGTCAAAGGAGACACGATGGACTATCGCCAGTGGTATATGAGCTGGGGATATCGCTTTGACCAGGGCAAGAGCAACCCGCAATTCGTGAAAACAATGACGCCGCGTTGATCTATGGCGGGGTTGTCGAAGCACAAAGCGCATCGTCGAACGGCTTAAAAATCGGTCGGTCCTATGATTGCGCCAGATTTTTACACTTACTGAGGAGAATTTCCATGTTGAGCATTCGAGAATTACACCCTTTTGATGCGGCGGTTGCAGAAGCGGAACGCTGCCGAGTGGAAGCGAAAGCCACCGTCAAAGAAAACCAGGAGAAATACGCAGACTTGAGCCAACAGCCTTCGGGCTGGTGCGTGGTCACTCAGAACGGGCTCTGGTCGCGCGTCTACCACAACGGTTACGGCGAGGCCCAACTGAGAGAACACCTTGATCGCGGCCACAAGGTTCTTATGACGGTAGGTCTGGTTGCGAAACCGGACTCACCTCTCAACGCCAACACACATGTGGCGTCGGTAAGAGTCGCCGACCCGGGAAGACTGTCGGACTACAAGCTGCAACTGGTTTCAGTGCGCGCCAAACTCCACGCTGCGCGAGCGCTGATCAAATGAGCGGTACCCACAGGACGTACGGAACATTGGCCAACTTGGGCGCTTGGCGGTTTTGCTGGCACTTGCTCAAGACATTGATGGATCTGAACAGTTCGATGAGCGATTTGGCTGAAGGCGCCGACCGAAAGCCGATTCGGTGTACTCGCATTTCAACCGATGGGCCTGTGCTCAAGGAGGGTCGACAGGGAGCTGCAACCTCGTAGCAACTCCTGTCCTGACCGAACGCAAATTTCCCATGAGGGGAGTGATCACAAAGCCGTGAAACCATTTGATCCACATCGCCGTCTTTGCCCGAAAAGGACATACAACTGGCTGCATGTACCGACCGGCACCCAAGGTGAGTCAGAGTTCGAGGAGCCGTTCCTGTCGGATTCACAAGTGATCCGGTTGGTCAACGAATGGAATTCAAAGCAGCGCGACGTCTGGTTCTACTGGATTTGAGCGCAGCGCGACATATGGAATGAACCTGAGGACAGAGCGTGCACGGTCTGGAGCATCCTCTGGGCCCTGGAAGTGAAGGAGGGAGAGAAACTCGAGATTTCGCACTTGCATGAACAATGGGAGCTTTCTTACGATCAATCTTTAGAGTTGAAGAGTGGATCCATCGTGACCCTCGGTACCTCGCCTCGTGGCAGCTATGCGAGATATTCAATCTTTCTGACCTTACTCTGGCTGTTTTCTGGCCCATCTTTGTTGCCCAGTTCCCTTTGTCAACGTGGCGAAATCAAATAAGACGTTATGCTTTTCCCGACCGTAGAATACGCGTTGTTTTTCCTCGCCGTTCTTACCATCGCATGGAGCCTCTATCGCCTGCCGAGGGCGCACAAGGGCTTTCTGCTGCTGGCGAGCTATGCCTTTTACGGCTTCTGGAACTGGACCTATCTTCCGCTGCTGATCGGGATTTCCGTTTTCGCTGGGATCGTCGCCAAGCGGATCCAGAGCAGTACCTCGCCTGGCGCGCGCAAAGCCTGGCTGGTCGTTGGCGTCGTCGTTTGCCTGGCGGCGCTGGTGTATTTCAAGTACGCCAGCTTTCTACTTTCGAACTTGTTCGTGCTCTGGGGCTGGCTCGCGCCGTCGCCGCGGATTCCCATCACTTCTCCGCTGCTGCCGCTGGGCATTTCGTTTTTCGTATTCCACGCGATCTCGCTGTTAGCCGATTGCTATCGCGGCAAAGTAACGGAGCCGGTGCAGCTTGGCGACGCCCTTCTTTACGTCGCGTTTTTCCCGCAGCTGATCGCCGGCCCCATTCTGCGAGCATCACGCTTTCTGCCGCAACTCGCCGTGCCCCGTAACCCGCACGCAATCCGCATCAATCGGGCGTTCCTGTTGATCGTCTGTGGCTTGTTCAAAAAGGTCGTCATCTCGAACATGCTGGCCACGCGCCTGGTCGAGCCGGTCTTTTCCGTGCCCCAATCGTTTAGCGCGGGTGATACGCTGCTGGCCATCTATGGCTATGCGGCGCAGATCTACTGCGACTTCTCTGGCTATACCGATATTGCGATTGGCTGCGCGCTGTTGCTCGGCTTTCGCTTCCCCCGCAACTTCAACGCTCCTTACAAGGCAACCACCCCGCAGGAATTCTGGCGCCGCTGGCATATTTCCCTCTCAACCTGGATGCGCGACTATCTCTATTTCCCGCTAGGGGGCTCCCGGAAAGGCAACCTGCGCACCGTCTTCAACGTGATGCTGACAATGCTGCTCGGCGGACTATGGCACGGGGCGGCTTGGACGTTCGTTGCCTGGGGTGGGCTGCATGGCTTGCTACTCGTGGCTCATCGGATCTGGTCACGCACCACCTGGTATGAACTGATTGCGCTCCACAACTCGCCGGCCTGGCGCTGGATCGCACGCATTCTGCTGTTTCATGCCGTGTGCGTCGGGTGGGTATTCTTCCGGGCATCCAGCTTTGAGATCGCTTTCGACGTGTTTGGACGTCTGGGAGTCCCCGGTGCGGTGACTCTGGCATCGACCCCGGTCTGCATCGTCTTGTTCCTCGGCCTCGCAGGGCAGTACATGCCGTCGCGCTGGCGCAATGCATTTGAAATCGAAATGGGACGCTGGCCCGCCCTGGCGCGCGGCGCCGCACTGGCCATGGCCATTGCCCTGATAGAAACCCTGGGGCCCACCGGAGTGGCGCCCTTCATTTATTTTCAGTTTTGAGCTACGATGCGTGATTTTGATTTGAATCACTCAATCCGGCAAATGTTCCTGACCCTTGGCGGGTTCGTGGTTGTCATCCTCCTCGTCGAGTCGGATGGCCTTGAGAACTGGGCCAACCGACTCGAGCCGGGTCCGCTACGCACAGTCGCCCAGCCGGCCGCCTCTGCGCTGAACCGGACCCTGCAGCCCATTGGGGTTGCTGACGCCCGAGATCAGGTCCTGGACGAAGCTGCACGCATGGGCTGGTCTGATGACGCCGTTCGCGTGGCCCGCATGGCGCCTTCGCCGGCCGATCGGGCAGCCGCAACGCAGCCTCAGACCAGCCGCGCATCGTCAGCGCCAGGATCAGCAGTACCCCCGCCGAAATCCAAGTCCATTCTGACCGCGGCTGCTCTTGCTCCGATCGTGGGGAGCGTCCCACACAAGGTGAGTCTCACCCCGCTGGCACCGATCGAACTGGGCAGGCCGCGCAACGTGGTGCTTACGGGCGACTCCATGATGGCGGTGGGCTTGGGCGCCGGCCTCATGCGCAAGGCTAACGACGACAAGAACCTGCGCATCGTGCGAGCCTTCAAATCCGGTACGGGGTTGGCGCGCCCTGACGTGTTCAACTGGATCGACCAGTATCCGGCAATGCTTGGTTCCGAAAAGCCCGACGTGGTGATCGTCGCCATCGGTGCCAATGACGGCCAGAGTTTCGTCGTTGACGGGAAAGTAGTGTTATTCGGCAGCGAGGAATGGCGCAAAGTGTACCAGTCGAGGGTGGCCGACTTTCTGGCGACGGTGGAGAGCACCGGGGCCCGGGTGCTCTGGGTAGGCCTGCCTCCAATGCGCTCCGAACCCTTCAACCAAAGAATCTCCATCGTCAATCGCATCGCCTACACAGTAGTCTCTGAAGACCCGAAGGCTGCGTGGTGGAGCACGGCCTCGTTCGTCGGAGACGCCACCGGCTCATTTCGTGAATTCGCGGAATTGCCGGGCGGCAGGCTGGTGCGTCTGCGCGCGCCGGACGGCATCCATTTCACGGAGGAAGGCGCATCCACAATGACCGGCGCCCTGATAAAGTGGCTAGACCCGTTGTCGGAGAGCGCCCAAAGAGTGAGCGGACTGCCACCCGCCAAGCCTGCCGCCGCGCTGAGTGAGACAGAGCCTTTGCCATGGCAGGAAACCATCGCCGTTGCCCATCCCGAACCGTCTGTCCATTATTAGTGGATCTCTGCGCCATCTTTGAAGCGCACTGCCGTTTCTGGCCGGGCGATAGATCACCTCTCACCGCCTACTTCCGGCTCTGCGCCCCGGTTGTTGGCTGCGATCCGTCGAGAGCGAACACGACCTCGACAGTCGTTTCAACCTCGACGGACTGGCCGTTCATCGAGAACGGCCGGTATTGCCACTGCTTCACCGCCTCGACCGCTGCCGACTCGAGCAGCGGCGGGCCACTTAGAGCAAAAACGGAAGAGACATCGCCGGTTTTGTCGATGACGGTTCGCAAAACCACGGTGCCCTCGAGGCGCAGGATCTTGGCGTCGAGCGGGTATAAAGGCTCGATCTTCTTTATCAGCAGCCCATCGGCCGATGAAATCCTGACCGGCCTTCCTTTCGAGGCCCTGATCACCAGGGGGGCAGAGGCTTTCGTGGCTGCAGGATTCGCGACAGCATCAGCCTTCGGGGGAGTGAAACTCACCGTCGACGAAACTTCCGGCGACAATGCGCCCGACGTCTTTTGTTCTCGTGATGGGCGGGGTGCCGCTGAGGCAGCGACGCTCGCCGGCTGATTGCGTGACAGCGAATCGGCGGGTGCGCCTTTACTGAGGCGATAAGTTGTTCTCCAGCCGGACTCGAACTGCGAAAGCGTCTCGCCGAGTAAAGCGAACTCACGATCGAGAACCGCAGCGTTTGAACCAGGGGGAACGGGCGTGCCCGGCGCGCAAGTCAGGCATATTTTGCTGAGCTTGAAGTTGACGACGACGTCCTTGCTCCGCAACGACGCATCAGGCTCTCCGGGGGAGTGCTTAAACTCGATCTCGCCGCGTGGAAAATCCAGGTATTCATCGGCGGCCTGGGGGTTGCGCGGCATGAAACGGACGTGGTGCGGGGAAATGACAATCCTCCCGTCGACCTCGGGCGAAACTCCGGTCGTGCGCCTCACCGATGCCGTCACGTACCAGCCGATCCCGAATTCAATCTTGTCGAGCGGCAGTCCGGATTTAGGAATTTGTGGCGAGAATTCCTTGGGAGTCCGGCAGAAAGCTGCATAGTTGAAGTATCCGGGGCTTTGTTGGAATCGAACAGCTGGCTCGCTGTCGATCATGCCCGGCTCCTGGGCCCGAAGAATTGGCCCATCATGAAGCACCCCGCAGAGGAGCAATGCAAAAGGCAGAGAAATCCGAAGCATTCCAGACATGGCTTTGCTCCAATCACTAAAGCTTGCTGTAACCAAGGCATTTGCCGGGCCGCGAAGTCCCAAGGAAAGCGTCTTGAGCAGGGGACGAGGCCCGAGTATGAAACTGAAGTCCCAATTGGCTTTTCGGGGCTGGCGTCCACCCGAACATCGGGAATCAGGCAGGATAGGTCAGCGTATTATAAAACTTTTCAAATTAATTCTGGGCCGATGCAGGGATAGTAAATGATCAGATGCATTCGGTGTCAAGCCCAGGTTACTCACCAGTTACGCACCAATGTGGCGGGGCTGTTGGACTCGCCCTCTCATTCATTAGCCTGAAATGCTCACCGGAGTTTGCACTTTTTGGTTTCAGAACGCTCCTGCTCGCCTCAGTACAGGCGACTTTTCGTCCAAATGATTGCCGCCGCGACCTGTGCCAAGCCGTTCCTGGACGCTGCGCGTTTGTTGAATCCTGTTTAATCTATGCTCCGCGATGATCCGTTCTTGATGGTGTACTCCCAGGACTTACTTGAGAATCTGAAATGTCCTGAATTGCGAAGGGACGAATTCGAGATCACTCGACTCATGCACCGCGAGTGCGATCTGTGTCTGCAGGACCTCCAGGGCTATGGGGTTCTGGTAGTCCACCAGCGAAGATCGCAGAGCTTCAAGGTGGGTCTTACTTTCGGTTCGAACGGTGCGATAGATCTTCACCGCAAGGGCTTCCGCGGCTCCTGGAGTCAGCAAAAGCGGCAGGATATCCTTCACCTCGTCAAAGTCCGCGTCGCTGAGCAGTACCTGCCGGCGCTGACAGAGCGTGCGCAGCAGTTCGAAGGTTTCGCGCGCATCGGTTGTTGGGAAGAGCGGGATCTTCACATCTACGCGCCCCGGCCGCTTCAGATCGACTTCAATCAGATCAGGCCGGCTGGAAGCGAGGACCCAGATGAGTTTCCCGCGGCTCGAGGAGCTGCCCATTTCTTCCGCAAGCATGGAGTAGACTCTGCCGGAAAGACCAGAATCATTCCCTCCGGAATCGCGCCGCCCTATGGCCTGATCGGCCTCGTCAATGAAGACATAGCAGCGGCCGAGCGCCTGCAGCAGGCGGAAGATCTTCTCCAGGTTGCCTTCAGTTGATCCCACCCACTTGTCGCGAAAGTTCTTGAGCTTGACCACCGGCACTCCTGCTTCGCCGGCAAGACACTCCACCATAAAGGTCTTACCAGTTCCCACAGGACCGCAGAGAAGATAGCCCTTGGGAATGGCCTGCACGTCATTGCTGCGCCAGAGCGCGATGTCCTGCCGCAGCCAGGCCTTCACCTTCTCCTGCCCCGATATGTCGGCAAGCGTGCGCGTGGTTTGCACAAATTCGATGAGACCATTGCAGTCTGCCTCGACCAGTTGTTTCTTCAGCTTCACCAGGTCGTCCGAGCTGATCTTCTGTCCCGCGTGCTCCCTGGTCTTGAGCATCTTTTCAATCGCATTAAGCGAGGATCCGACCAGTTGCGCCGCGATGCCTTCGAGATTCCCCTTGTATCCATCAAGCGCGCTGCCGTACTTCGGCGCCAGGACTTCGAGTGCAGCCGACAGTTCGCCAGGAGCAGGCAAGGGGATCTTGCTCCGCGACGCGCGCGGATTGTTCACGATGAGGGGATGAAGGTCGTTGAGGTTCTCAACCACAAGGAAGGTGGCGAGGGAGTGAGTCGTGAGCAGAGAATCGCTTGCCCAATCGCGGATGAGGCTTGCGACAGCACTCAAATCGTAGTCCAGGCCGCCCTGTACCATGGGCGCCGCAAGATCGGCATTGCGGAGTATGCATGCCACCTGCAGGTCGGCCCTATTGAGGCGCGACAGATTCGCCACATAGCGAAAGTAATGAGTAAGGCTCTCCACAGCGGCCCTGGGAGCCCGGGGCAGTTCCGGCGATTGCTGCAAAGCTGGCCACTTGGAGAAGATGTCGCCACCCTTCTCCACGCGGATCCCATTGCCGAGATCGTAGCTGAGGACAACATCGAACCGGGGAAGCAATACCTGCAGAAGAAACTCATTGAGCGTACCGAGGCGCGGACCACCGGCGGAAGGAATCAACAGCTGGTCGTAAACATTTCCGTAGATAATGAACTGGCTGGCCGCGCTGCTCTCGTACAGCTGGATGGCATCGCGCGCCCACTCAGAGAGCGCAAGTGGCCTCACCGCAACTTGCTGTGGTATTTCCGGGCCCGCGCTCATCAGGAAGCCTCCTGCTGCGATTTTGCCGGAGTAAACTTGCTGTCGAGTTTGCTGATAGTCGGCTCATCGTCGCCAAAGATGCCCGCTCCCAGCAGATCGCTGGCAAGTTCAATGTCGCTGGATATGGTCTGGGGCTTTCCTTGCATTGTGGCGTTCTCGAGGACGAGGTCCACCTGTGCCTCAATGCGGAGGCAGTCGCTGTCGATCTCCTGCAGGGTTTCTTGGCGGCGCTGGATATTCGCAAGCCGCTTCTTCAATATGGACACGGTTGCCGATTTCGATTCGCGTAGCGACACAGGCTGATTCATGTCGCGAAGGTCCGATTCAAGGCCGTTGACCTTCGCCTGGATTCCCTGTTCGCTGTCCTCGGTGCTCGATTTCAGCAAATGATGTCGCGCCACCAGCAGTTTCAGGTAATTCCATTCCAGCCGTTTGAGGGCTTCGTCATTGGAGTCAACGACGTAGTCTTCCGCCTGCTGGCTGCGGTGCACTTCCAGAATTCTGGCGCATTTTTCATCTAAAGCGGACAGCCTGTGGCGCTGATCCGGTTCCAGAAGCTGGATGAGTTGGCGGCGGCGGCTATCGTCATCATCCCTGGCAAGTTGCAGTTGCTGTCCCTGGACGTATTTCTGGAAGCGAGGGTTGAACGCAAGAGTGGTAACGAAGGCGGCCTCAGTGGCCAGACCCACAAACCAGAACGCGGGCTCCGCCACCCCCAGAATGGCAAAGCCCGCAGTGGCCAACACATTCAAGGGAATGCGGCCCAGATGGGGCACGTCGACGCCAACCAGAAAGGCCGATTTGATGTAGCGCCACATGCGTGGTGCAGTCCCTTCCCTGGCTCTACTGCTTCTCGACCGCAGGGCCCATCGATTTCACAGGTGACGCGGCTGCTGCGTCATTGGGTCCGGCAACCGCTGGCTCCAGTACGATTCCTTCTTTCGCGGCGAAATCCGCGAGAGCTTGATCGGCCAGGGCTTTCTGTTCGGACTCCTTCACCAGCACGCCGGACATGTCCATGGAATCCCGTGCCACCCGTGCTCGACCGGCAGCCTTTTGGCGTTCTTCCTCAACGATGTTGGAAAGGCGGTCCAGAGTCTCTCCCGAGCCGCCGATCTGCGTGATCATGCCGCTCGCCATCTCGGTGAGCTCCGCCATCGCCCGCTTCATCTTCATGTCGCTGATGCCGGCCTTGAGCCCCTCGATCTTTGTCCTCGCTGCGTTGATGGCAACGTCACGCGCCTTGATGAGGTCCTTGTAAGTCTTCTCGGCCTGCTCCAGCTGGGTGCGATTCTCCGTGAGTTCGCGCTCGACCGTCTGGAGCCGCACGGCATATTGACCCGCCGAATCGCGGTTTCCGGCGCGCAGATTGGCAGTGACTTTGGCGTGAAGATCACGCTGCTCGTTTTCCTGCCGCCGGACCTGCGCGATCAGTCCTTCACACAGGCCGGCATGCGTGGCCAGTCCCTGGTTGTACTGGCCGATCTGCTTGCGCAGATTTTCCTGCTCCACTTCGAGCAGAGCCTCGGGGTTCTGACGCTCAAGTCCGGAGATGAACAGGCTGAAGAATCCGCGGACCAGGTTCGATAGTCGTTTGAACATGACGTCAATCGCCTCCCGGCGAAGGGATCTAACGGTTGCCTTGCGTGCGCTGCCAACTTGCAAGCAGGTTGTTAACGACTTCAGCGTTCGGCGGATCGCATATCTTCTGCAGGTCCACCTGAACTCCGTAACTCGCAAACTTCACAAAAGGGCTCTCAGGAAACTTGATGGAGACGTTGGTATTTGCGGGACGAAAACCGTGCACCAGGGCCTGCTTCTGAATTGGCTCCGAAAGCAGAAATTGAAGAAACGTATCCGCAGCTTTACGCTGATCCGGCGAATTCCATGGCGCATCGATGATGTAGTAGGGATTGTCGTTCCAGGCGTTGTATTCGGGATAGATCACGCGGAGCTTTCCCCAGCGCCCCTCGGCGTTGCTCAAGTAGTCGATGGCCACGCTCTCATACACGAGCAT
Source organism: Terriglobales bacterium (assembly GCA_963788475.1). GTDB lineage: Bacteria > Acidobacteriota > Terriglobia > Terriglobales > Acidobacteriaceae > Telmatobacter. The sequence continues at coordinate 119,262 of CAWBGO010000015.1, read as the reverse complement.
CGCGTCATACGACGACGGGCCTTTCAGCACCATCTCTCGCATCATGTTGCCGGTGCTGTTGCTCAGTCCGCTTGTGCCGCGTTCCAGTTCCTCCAGCCACTTCTGGAAGGCTGGGTCAACCACATCGGCGACGTCAAGGCCTTTGGTCTTTCTTTTGAAGTCGTACGCCGCCAGAACGATCGTCATCAACCCCGAGTTCGACTGGTTCGGATGGGTGTGCCCAAACTTGAACAGTCCCCACTCAGGCTGGTTGGCAATAGCGGCCCACCCGGATTTCTCCTGCAGAGCATCGTGCACCGTGGACAGGTTCATCACGTGATATTTCTTCGCGAAAGCCTGGTAGCGCTCATCCCAGGCCACGAAAACCATGGGAGTTAAGGCCAGCGGTTCCTCTCGAATAATCGGGTTGTTGTTGTACTTGATCTGCCATTCCTGGACGAAAATGTCTTTGTAGGCTGCACTGGCCGGGGACCACACGTTAATGCGCTTGTCTCCGCCAATCACCGCATGGGCACCTTCCAGCGATCCCATTGGAATCAGGTTGACGGTGATGCGCTTGCCGTCTGAGGTCTTTTCCCATTCGCTCACGGCCCACTCCAGCCAGCGTTGCTTCTCGGTGCCATAGGCGATACCGATCTGCACCTGCGGTCCGCCACCGAGAATGCTGGCCGACCCCGGAATCGCATCTCGAAGTGACTTCTTACCGGTAAAGAGGTACCACGCCCCGAAAACGCAGGCGCAGATGAACAGGAAGATCGCGATCTTCCCCAGTGCCGTAAGCCGCGGACCTTCAGGAGTCGGATTCATTGTTCCCATAGCTTCGATCGGTACCTGCGTCCAGCCATTCTAGAAGAATGTTGAGATGTCCTTGAAAACTCCCACGATGTTCTGCGGGGTTCCCTCATAGGTGTTCGCCTGTGTCGCGTCCGCAATGTTCTTCAGAATATCTTTTCGGGCATCGCTCCCATACGCAATCGTAAACACGTGAATCGTGTGGGTCTCGCCGTCGAACGTGATTCGACGCATCAACTCGTCCAATTGCATCTTGCTCTCGGTGTCTGCGCCGTCCGTGAGAACAACCACAGACAAGATGCGGTTGTCATGGCCGTTTTTGGCAGCCTCGAGAAGGTGCTGGTACCCCCCGTCGATCGAATCGTAGAGCGCGGTTCCACCAGAAGCGAAGAGGCTGTCGACCGTGTGTTGCAGGTCTTCGCGTCCGGTCTTGAGCGGAACATCGGTTTTAGCCCAGTTGATGGTGCTGCTGAATGGAACCAGCGAGAGCTGGTCGTCATCAGATAAAAGCGCCACCAGCTGCTTCGCGCCGTTCCGCGCGTTTTCAATCTTTGCGTCCTCGTTCATGCTTCCTGACGTATCCAGGACCAGGACGATGTCGGCGCCGCGCTTCTTCTGCGCCCAGAGTTTGAGAATCGAATCCATCACCGGAACAGACGGAACTTCCAGGGTGGTCTTGGGCTCCTTCGGATCAACGCCATGAGCGACATCGATGGGCGCGGCGAGGGGTACATCCACGGAACCCGGCCGGAAGCCGTAGCGAATCGCGCTTTCCTGTTGTGGCCGTTGCAGCAGGTACTGGATGTAGACCTGCGCGGCATCGCGATGCTCCTGGGTGACCCAATCGCGCTGCACCACACCGATCGGATGGTCGCTCCAGAAAGTGCCCTCTTTGGGGTAAATAGCCACCACGGGAAACGACAGATTCGATTGGCCGTAGGACTCGATCACCATGTTTTCGTAGAGCACGGCCGCCGACAGGTATTGGGGACCCGCGGCAAACATCTTCCGCCCAAAAAAGCCGGTCGACGATCCGTAATGAACCACTGATTTTTCAATGCCCTCGACAAACTCCCCGGTGTGGGGCCTGGCCACATCGGCAGCCGTCAGGCCGGCCGTCTTGCCGGATGCGGCATACACCTCGGCGAACAGCGAAATCAGGCCGCTGTTACTGTACTGCGGATGGGTGTGCCCGAATTTGAACTGTCCCCACTGCGGATACCCATAGGCCTTCCATCCCGTCTGATTGCGGGAGAGAGCGAGAATATCGGCCCAGCCGATGGGCTTCTTGCCCCATCCGATAGCCTCTGCCATGGGCTTCCACATGGCAATCACAACCGGCGAAAGCACCAGGTTTTCCGTCGGCCCGATCAGGTCCTTGCCGGTTTTGCTCTGCGATTGGGCATTGCCCAGCTTGATAAACGCGGCCGAGGCGGGACTTATCAGATGCGGCTGGCGACGTCCCTCCAGCACCTCGTCAATGCACTCGCCCGATCCCATGGGAATCGCTCTGACGAAAATCCGCTTGCCGCCTGCCGCTCGATGGTCCTCGCCATTGAACCGGTCAGTGACCTCTTTGATCCACTTTTCCTTTTCCGAACCATAGGAAAAGACCAGTTCGAGCGAGTCGCGGGAGGGCGAGGCAGTTGCGGCGGGGGTAGAGTCTCTTGAAGAGGATTTGCACCCCCCCAGTCCACCGGCCAGCATCACGAACAAAATGAGAAGACAGACCGCCGTCAGCGGCACAGCAAGTCTCAGGCTATAGCTGCCGCGCCAAGAACGTATCCAGCGGGCGGATCTCATAGAGTCTCCGGGTGATGCTCCAATTCTAGTTCGCCCGTCTGAGGCACTGAATCCCGAACGGCACGGAGGTCGGAAATTAACAATCCTGCAACATCTCCGCGCGAGCCAGTCACTGGAAGCAGTCTCGTGAATGAACCGAATCAATCAACTCCAGCCCAGTCAGTGAGGATACGCAAAAATCAAGGTTGAAGTTCTCGGGCTGCTACAACGTCTGTGTGTATTCGATCGATTTGACAACGGTTTTTGCTCATTCTGCAGTGCCGAGCGGTACATCCGTTGCGCCAATCCCCATTACCGACATGAACACTCAACGTGGGAAACGGGAAGTGTCTGCGGGTGTCGTCTTCACTCGGCCGAAAAACAGGCGATTCGGACTGTTGTGGGTTACCTTCATAACGCAGCTTTTTGAATGGGCCCTCAGAATCAGCTTGTAACGGTAGACGGGCATCACATGGATCATGATGCCCACGATCTAATCTGCCTCGGAGGCAGATTTCAGGAGGTCGCCTGAAACGCACGCAATTAAACCATTAAGTTTCAACATGTTAAGGGGAATGGCTCGGCTCTCAATGGGATGTATCATACATGGTTGCGACCCAGCACTTAAAATGGTGAGGGATTCCCGCTCGTTCGCCCGGCGCAAAGTCATCCCGAACTTGATGACTGCGGCGTGGCCTTGCTGGAATGAATCGCGAAAACTGTGTGAAGGTCTTGAGCGGTGGCAGCCGGCTCAGTCTCACCGGTCGATGAGTGCAGGATGGGGATGTCGCCACAATCCGAAAAAGACACGATCCTGGCTGAATCCCTACCGAGTGCGGTACTGGTTCGTGAACAGCTGAGACGCCTCGTCGCGCACCCATTGTTCACTAACAGCAAGCGATACCCAGTGTTGCTCGCATACACCGTCGAGCAAACGTTGCTTGGCAACGCAGGTGATTTGAAGGAACGGACCATCGGCGTCGAGGCTTTTGGACGCGAACCAAGTTACGATGTAAATCTTGATCCCGTAGTGCGCACGACAGCGGCTGAGGTTCGGAAAAGGCTTATTCAGTACTATTACAGTCCCGACCATGCGGGAGAGCTTGTCATCGAGTTGCCGCTAGGTTCCTACGTCCCCGCGTTTCGAGAGCCAGCACATCATTCCTCCGCCTCCGACGGCATACAAGTGGCCGCTGAGCATGTTGAGCCGTTGCCTCAACACTCAATGGCGTCCGAAATTCCGTCGGCAGACTCCAAAAGATCGCTTGCACGTTCTGCAATTTACAACTGGCCGTTAACAGCTGTTGTTCTATTTTTCGCTGTGCTTCTTGGCTTCTGGATCGGGCACGTGAGAACTCCAGGTCCCGCACGCCCCAGCGAGCCCTCAAACCTGGCGCGTTTCTGGGAGCCAATCACCGCAACTTCAAGTCGGATTACCTATTGTCTCGGCGTACCGACAGACTCTGTCGATCTCCAAACCAGGACAGTCCGCCAGTTTCCTCCCGGAGAGAGTGGCAGTCTGAATGTCTACGATGTGATTACGCTTGCTCGTTCAATAGCTCCAATTGTGCCGAAGAATGGCGAATTCCGAGTAATGGCCGCCTCGGATACTGGATTCGCTCAATTGCGGGAAGGTCCATTCGTTCTGATTGGCGCTTTCGACAATCCCTGGACGATGCGCATAACGCAGGATTTGCCGATTGGATTCGAATACGACGATCATCATGTTCGCGGGGTGGTAGATCGGACAACTTCACCTAAAAAGATCTGGACGCTTCAATGGCAGGTTCCAGGCAAGAGCCTCGCGCGCGACTACGCAGTAGTCGCGAGACTTCACGACAAGGTCACCGGAGAACCTGTCATCGTACTGGCCGGCATTTTAGGGGAAGGAACTGAAGCCGCAAGCGAGGTCGTCTCCAATCAAGCGTACATGGGAGCAGTGCTGCAAAAGGCTCCGAAGAACTGGGAGCAACTGAACCTTGAAGCCGTAATTGAAGCGAACGTCATTGAAGGTCATCCCGGCCCGCCAATTGTGGTTGCTGTCCGGACTTGGTGATCCTCTTTTTGGGGCCGAAACTCTGTATGATACATTCCCCTGAGCCGCCTGCTTCATAAAGCCTATCTAGCTGTAAATAAATAGCATGTGCTCTTAGCTCCCTGTCTGATGCACGATGGGCCTTTTAATAAGGTCCAGACTTGCCTAGCCTGCATGCATGCGGGGAATCCAACACAATTTGACGTTAAAGAAGGAGACCGCCCATGAGGTACATGCGTGCGCTTGCCCTGTTGGCGGTGCTCTTTTCGGGCACTCTGCTGGCGGCCCAGGACACCCAGACGATTTATCTGGCTACGCCTGTCCGAGCCGGAAACGCAGAACTGCCTCGCGGAATATGCGAAGTGTCGTGGACCGCGGCATCGGGATCGCGCGTGCGGCTGACCTTCAAGACGGAAGACGACAAATCCTTTTTAGTCTCCGCCCGCATGGCCGAAGGAAAACAGGAAGCAACTGGCGTGGTCACTTCGGTCGTAAACGGAGTCACGTACCTGAAAGAGCTTCATACCAAGAACGCCAGGTTTGTCATTCAAAACAGAACGGAAGGCTCCAAATGACTCTCGTCGCTCTCCTGAATACTTCGCGGAACCCCAAGTTCAATCGGGACTCCGGTTTTCGCCTCTTTTTCATCTTCACCGCGATCCTTGGGGCCCTGTCAGCGGCATCCGTCGCGATTGCTCAAAGTGCTGACCGGCCTTGGATGAATCCCGGCCTCGCCCCGGAGGAACGAGCGGAACTCGTCCTGAAACAGCTGACACTCGATGAAAAACTGGCGCTCTTGCACGGTAATGGAATGGCACATGCCCCTCAATGGCAGATGCCGCTCACGCATCTGACAAACGGCGGAGCGGGATACGTTGAGGGAGTCTCGCGCCTTGGATTACCCCCTCTGGTGATTTCGGATGCGGGCTATGGGGTCAGAGACAGTGGAGCAAACGGGAGATATTCCACCGCCATGCCGTCGAGCTTGGGAGCGACATCGAGCTGGGACGTTGACTCGGCCTGCGAATTCGGCACAGTGATCGGCCAGGAACTCCGGGCGCAAGGGTTCAACATGACGTTGGGAGGCGGGGTAGATTTAGCCCGCGAGCCACGGAATGGACGGAGCTTCGAATATGCCGGGGAAGATCCACTCCTCGCGGGCACCGTCGTCGGCAATCTCATGAAGTGTGAACAGGCACAACATGTGGTCGGCGACATCAAGCACTATGTGATGAATGATCAGGAGACGGGGCGTTTCTTTGTGAACGCCGTCATCTCGAAGCGGGCGATGCAGGAATCTGATTTGCTCGCATTCCATATCGCCATCTCCATCGCGAATCCCGGTGCAGTGATGTGCTCCTACAACCGGATCAATGGCGACTTCGGTTGTGAGAACTCCTACACCCTCCGCGATGTGCTCGAGCATGAATGGGGCTTTAAGGGATTTGTCATTTCCGACTGGGGTGGGACACACAGTACGGAAAAGGCATCCACAGCAGGCCTTGATCAGGAACAGCCGATGGCCGACTTCTTTGGTCCAAAGTTGAAAGAAGCAGTTGAAGCCGGCAAAGTTCCGCTGTCGGAAATTGACGACCATGCACGCCGAATTCTGTATGCCGAGTTTCTGTCAGGGATAGTAGATGATCCGCCGCAGATGGGCGTGGTGGATGTCGAAAAAGGACTTGAAGTCTCTCAGCGAGTAGAGGAAAAAAGCATCGTTTTGCTGAAGAACAGCCCGACGGTGCTTCCGATCAATCCATCCAGGGTCCACAGCGTCGCGATTATTGGCGGGCATGCCGACGTCGGGATGATCTCCGGTGGAGGATCGGCGCAAGTCGATCCTCCTGGCGGCAATGCCATCATGCCTCCCGGCAAAGGCGCGACGATCTGGCAGAAGCCCGTTTGGTTCTCAACCTCTCCCTTAAAGGCGCTTCAGGCGAAGCTGCCGAACGCAAAGATTGATTTCGATCCGGGAACAGATCCGAAGTCGGCTGCGAACCTCGCCAAGTCTGCGGATCTTGCGATTGTCTTTGCGTATCAGTGGCTCGCAGAAGACATGGACGTGCCGAGCCTTTCGCTTCCGGATAACCAGGATGCATTGATCGAGCAGGTGGCGGCAGCGAATCCTCGCACCATCGTCGTGCTCGAAACCGGCACCGCCGTCACCATGCCCTGGATCGACAAAGTAGCGGGCGTAGTCGAGGCTTGGTACGCCGGAAGTTCAGGACAAAAGGCGCTAGCAAACGTGCTCGTTGGAGACGTGAATCCGGCCGGCAAGCTCCCGCTGTCTTTCCCGAAAAGCGAAGCGGACCTTCCGCATCCTGATGCGCCTAAGATTCCATCCGAGAGCCAGGTACGCGCTGGAGAAGTTGCCGACAACGGTGCGCCTACAGCGGATGCTTCGGCTCATGCTGGTTACGCTGTGCACTACGATGAGGGACCTGCGGTTGGCTACAAGTGGTATGAAGCGCAGAATAAGAAGCCACTGTTTCCCTTCGGTTTCGGCTTGTCTTACACCACCTGGGCATACTCCGGCCTAAGCGTAGATTCAGCCGCTAAAACTGTGCGCTTCACCGTTAAGAACACCGGAAAGCGGGCGGGGACCGAGATTGCTGAGGTGTACGCCAGGCTTCCCAAAGGATCAGACGAGTCCTACAAACGACTTGCCGGGTGGAAACGCGTAACGCTTGCGCCCGGCGAATCGCAGTCGATCACCGTTGCGATCGATGACCGGGTCCTTCAAACCTTCGACGAAGAAAAAAATACCTGGAGTATGACGAAGGGCGAATATCAGGTGATGGTCGGCGGCTCCTCGGACGATACACCTTTACTGGCGAGTCTTGAGGTTCGCTGAAGTCACCGAGACTTGAGCCCCCCCGCCATCATGTCGGGAACTGCGAGTCTGCACCTGGCGTTGCAAAACGCGTGAGAGTGCTGTGCAACCGTACGTCTTGGAGCAACTGACTGATGAATGTCTCCGCAGTTGTGGCGTGGCTTGTATTGAAATATTTCGATGTGCCTGTTCGCGCATGGCTGACTCGCCGCTGCGTGATCAAGCCGACGACGGTACTTCCCGATCAGTCAGGAGCAGCACGATGACACGGATATTCGAGAGACTCGTACATTTTGCAACGCAATCCCTGGTACTTGGTTTGGTGTTTGCCATACCACTGCCGGCACAGGTGCCCGCAACCGCCGTATGGCACGGATATTTGCGGAACTCAGCGAGCGCACCGGTCGTGAACGCCAAGGTACGCCTGACCGGTGCAGCCACAGCTGAAGCCAGCACGGCTCCTGACGGTGCTTTCACTCTCCCCGCGTTGCCGCCGGGAAAATACAAGCTGACCGTGGAGGCCGGGGGGCGGAAGGTTGTCTATGCACAGACGATTGACCTGACGCCTGCCGCGCCCGTTGAATTGATTACGTTGTCGAACCGTGGTGAGATCGGGGTTGCAGAACAGCAGCAGGAGACCGGCGCCACTGGGGGCGAGGCCCTTTCAAGCCAGGCAGTCAGTGGCCTCCCGCTCAATAAGCGCGATTTTTCCACGCTGCTTCTGCTTGCTGCCGGCACCATGACCGACAGTAACGGCGCAACAAACTTCACGGCGCAATTCGCAATCAATGGCCAGCGCGGCGTCGAAGCTACCTTTGCCATGGATGACGCCGACATCAGCGATCCCGAGATGGGCGGAGCGACTTTCTCAAACTTCAATGTGGACGCGGTTGAGGGTATCGACTCAAGCTCGGGTTGGATGCCGGCTGACATTGGCCGCGGCGCCGCAGGCTTCACAAATATCCACACGCGTTCGGGCGCGAGCGGTTTCCACGGTTCATTCTTCGAGTTTCTGCGTAACTCGGCGCTTGATGCTCGAAACTACTTCGACCATTCCACGCCGGCGTATCCGGGGCGCATTCCTCCGTTCCGCCGCAATGAATTCGGCTTCACCAATGGCGGCCCGGTTTACATCCCTCACGTCTACGATGGCCGCAATCGGACCTACTACTTCACCCAGTACCAGGGATTCCGCCAGGTCCTCGGCACCACCCAGGTAATGCCGGTCCCTGCGGCGATTCAGCGCCCGCAGCCGGGCAGCAATGTCGTCTATCACCTCATTACATACCCCGATCAGAGCATCGATACGCTAGCCCTGCCCGTCGATCCATCCATCGCTGCGATCCTGGCGCGCTATCCACTGCCCAACCTGCCGAGCGGCTCCTTCGGTATCAACACTTATGCAACGGCATCAAAGGTTGTCACCAACGCCGATCAATTCTCGATTCGGATCGATCACAACTTCACTCCCAAGGACAAGTTTTTTGCGCGGTTCAACTACAACAACCTGACAGGCCCTACGACGAATCCCGATCAGACAGCTATTGATCCGCAATTCGGGGTCCAGTACATCGATCACCAGCGCAATGTCGTCGGCACCTATACGCGCACCGTTTCGTCGCATTTGATTCTCGAGTCGATGATCAACATCATCCGTTCGACGCCGGGATTCCCGACGACCGACTATACGGATCCTGCCGTCAAGTTCAACGATGGACTGTTCGAAGCGTTTAATAGCGCCGCGGGTTCCGTCATGCAGGCCTACGGCAACCTCTTCCAGGGCTACCAGTCGGTGGCTTACTCGATCGGCAATCATTCCATCAAGGCTGGATTCGAGGCACGCATCAATCGCGACACTACGTACTTCGGCATCAGTCCGAATGGCGAATATGATTTCGGCGGCGGCACCGCGTATGCCACCACGAACGTCAGTTCGGCCAGCGGAACTCACGATATTCACGTCGGCGATCCGATGCCCGACACCTTCTCGAGCTTTATTATCGGCAGTCCCTTTGTGTACAACGTTGCCCTCGCGGCCAGTTTCTCATCGGGCGGAGAGCACATCGGTCCAGCGGCGATCAACCGCGAAAACTACAACGCCTGGATCCAGGACACGTGGAAAATAACGCCGAGACTTACTCTCGATTACGGAGTTCGCTGGGAAATCTATACGCCGATTGCGGAGCGCGCCCACCGCACCGGCCGCTTCGGGACGATGGCCGGCAAAACGGACTACCTGATTAATCCTCAACCCGGCTACAAGACCGACTGGAACGGGTGGGGGCCGCGTGTGCAGGCGGCCTGGCAGGCTACCCAGAAACTCACCGCACACGTCGGCGGCGCCGTTACGGTCATCCCGCCCAACATCTGGCAGGACAATATGCTGACCGGAGGCACGCCGTATGCGGTCTATCCTCGCCGCGTTTCGTCTGCAACCGCGCCGTTCAGTTACGGATATCAGATCACTTCCTCGCAGCTGCCCAACGTCTATACTCCCGACGGCACCAACATCTTCGCAACCAACAACCCCAAGGCGGTTCCGTCGAACACGATCATGGATGTAGACCGATATCAGCGGGATCTTGCTGCGGTGACAGAATCGAGCACCATTACGCCGCTCAACTTGGGCGGTATCGATCCGGGCTTCGGCAACGGAAGGCTCTTCACCTGGACCCTCGGCCTCGAGCGCAAATTCGGAAACTTGACGGCCGATGCTGCGTACGTAGGCACCGCCGCGCAGCACCTTCCGCGGCTAGCCTTCCCGAACGGATATCCGGGCGCAACGGCGGAATTTGCCAAAGACACCGTGTTCGACAGCGCGGGAAATTTCGTCAGTGGACTTGGAGTCGAGAACGTGATGATGAACGACTCTCACTCCACGTATCACTCGCTGCAGACGTCGCTCTCAGGCAACGTGGGCCACGGCGGTCCTGGAATCCAGGCCGGATATACGTGGAGCAAATCCATCGATACCACGAGTTTCGTTTTGGGCGGTACCGGGAGTACGGGCGCCGTGGTGTCGGGTCTTTCGCAGAATCCCCTGGACACGCATGACGAAAAGGGGGTCTCGAATTTTGACGTCACGCATGGGTTTACGATCAGCGCCGCTCAGGATCTCCACCTTGAGAGCGTTAATTTCCTTCACGCCGTTCCAAAGTTGATTACCGACGGCTGGGAGATGCTCGTCATGTCGAGCATCAACACAGGGTCGCCCTTCACGGTCTACTCCGGTATTCAGCAAACCGGAGCAGGATCGAACGGGGTCGATCGTCCTGACCAGGTCGCCAAGCCTCATCTTTCAACGGCGCGTAAAGATCGCAAAGACTACTTCGGGCACGGCGGCGGAAACGGCCCCGACTACTTCAGTATCCCGGTGTTTGTCGGTGGCGGCACCGGCCCGAACCAGGGCCGCTTTGGCACTTTGGGCCGTAACAGTTTCCGCGGCCCTGCCTACTACAACTACGACTTCGCGTTTATCAAGGACACGCCGTTCGGACGTCGCCCCAGCGGCGCGGAGCGCATGGACCTTCAGTTCCGGGCGGAGTTCTTCAACCTGTTCAACATCGTCAACATGGGGCTGCCGGCCAACACGCTCGGCGTGATCACGCATTCTGATGCGAGCGGTAACACGGCCACGATCAGCAGAACCAACGGATTCGGACAGATCAGCAAAACCGCCGGCAATTCACGGCAAATTCAGTTTTCATTGAAGCTCATTTATTGAGGGAATCCCTTAGATGCCGATCGCCTGCGATCGAACGGACATTGAGGCTAACTCACTTCCAACAAGGTTTACTTTCAACTGTGAGGACAGGCCTGGTAACGCACGGCTGGGCGCGCGATGGCGAGGATGCAGCCTGCAAGGTGATCACAGCTGGCCTGAACATGAATACGAAGGCATCAGCCGATACCTTCGTCCAATAGATACAATCGAACCCGTATGGCCTAATCAACCTGTCCCTACCGCGGCCGCGGCACGTGAGGTTCGGCTCATCCCGCAGATTGAGGTAAACCAAAAGGGCAGCGAAACAGGGGAATTCTCAAGGAACACCCTTGATGGTTTCGCTGTTACCTATCTCGGCGGCGACCACTCGAATTCTCGGATTCGGGGCGGTGAAGCAGGGGCCGAAAGCGGAGAGGTGTTTCCATGATTGACGTTTCTGATATTCGCCTGACGAGAATGCCGCTCAACAACGAAAGCGGTCAGATGCCCGCACTCGGCTTTGGCACGCTAATTCCCGACTTGGCCGAGACGATAATGGCAACCAGAGACGCGCTCGAAGCCGGATTTCGGCACTTCGATTGTGCGGAGCGATACCGGAACGAACGTGAGGTTGGCGAGGCGCTCCAGGCAGGACTTGCCGCTGAGGGGATTGCGCGCCGCGACATTTTTGTCACCACGAAGTTGTGGAACAGCAATCACCGGCCCGAGCGCGTCCAACCGGCCTTCGAGGCGAGCCTGGGCAGACTCGGCCTCGAATATCTGGATCTCTACCTCATTCATACGCCGTTTGCATTTCAACCAGGCGACGAGCAGGATCCGCGGGATCAAAACGGCGATGTTGTATATGACCGCGGCGTGACTTTGCTCGATACCTGGCGCGCGATGGAAAGTCTTGTGGACAAGGGCAGGTGCCGGGCCATCGGGCTGTCGGACATCACCTTGAATGAATTATCGCCCATTTACGAGTCGGCCAGAATCAAACCGGCCGTGGTCCAGGTCGAAGCACATCCGTATCTACCGGAAACAGAGCTTCTGGAATTCTGCAAGGAAAAGGGTATTGTGTTTTTGGCCTTTGCTCCATTAGGTCATGGAATGAGGCCGGGACTTCTCGAAGACAAGGTCATTTCGGCAATTGCCGCACGAGTCGGAAAGACCCCGGCACAGGTATTGCTGGCATGGGCGGTACAGCGCGGCACGGCCTTGCTGACCACGCCTAAAACTGCGGCTCGGGCGCGGGAGAATTTCGACATCTCCACTCTCCCGGAAGATGCGTTCGATAAAATCAATCGCATTGAGACCAGGCAGAGGCTCAACGACGTGGTGAATACCGGCTCTCCGGGCTTCATCCCACGAGTTAAATCAACATGAAAACCAAGCTACACCTGGAGCGGACCATGCATGAGGAACAAATACGGGAAACTCTCAACGCGCACTGGCTTGCCTCGGCAGCCGGCGACGCGACCGCGGAGCACGATATTTACGATGACGATGCCATCTGTGATTATCCCCAGTCAGGCGAGCGAATCCTCGGTCGAAGCAATTTACAGGCCTTGCGGAGTCATCATCCCGGCAAGCCGTCAGGCTTCAAGGTCAAGCGAATTCTCGGAGAAGGTGATCTGTGGATCACGGAATACACGATCAACTATCAAGGGCGAGCAGCCTACACAGTGAGCATTATGGAGTTCCAGAACGGCAAGGTCGTGCATGAAACACAGTATTTCGCGGATCCCTTCGAGGCGCCGGCCTGGCGGAGCCAATGGGTTCAACGGATGGCGTGACGCCGCATGAAGGCGTGATTGATCCCCTATCGCACATCCGATAGATCGAGAGGTTGAGCGTTCTGTGTTCTGCCCGCGTTTCTGAAGTCGGCACCGCTTGCATTGGAGTAGTCAGTGCCAAAACTCTTGTCGGTTAACGTCGGCCTGCCACGCGAGATTGAGTGGCAAGGCAAAGTCGTGCGCACCGCGATCTGGAAACAACCTGTCGCGGGGCATGTCTTTGCTCGACGCCTTAACCTGATCGGTGATGCCCAGGGCGATCTCGAAGGCCATGGCGGCGAACACCGCGCCGTAATGGTTTATCAAATCGAAGCCTATCGCTATTGGGAGCGCGAACTCGGCCGAAATGACTTCGAGTACGGGCAGTTTGGTGAAAATTTCACCGTCGAGGGGTTGGCCGACGATGAAGTTTGCATTGGGGACCGATACAGGATTAACACTGCGGTGTTTGAAGTGACTCAGCCCCGCGTCACCTGCTATCGCCTCGGAATTCGCATGAACAATCCTCAGATGGCGGCATTGCTTGTCTCGCATCGGAGGCCAGGATTCTATCTTCGTGTCATTACGGAAGGCGAAGTTGGCGCTGGAGACGAAATCCAGAAGATCGCGGATGGGCCGGACAGGATCTCAGTCGCGGAAATTGATTCTCTCCTCTATACGGCAAACCATCAACTCGACCGCATCGCGATCGCAGCCCGTATTCCTGCTCTGAGCCAGGGATGGAAGGGCTCACTGGAAGCCTTCCTCCAGGCCGACAAGAATGGAATCCACAACGGCAACCCGGGGCTTACATCCTCTATCTCGTCTTCACCGGCCTGGGACGGTTTCCGCTGGGTGAGCGTAGCTGAAGTGCATCGGGAAACAAGCGAGGTGACCTCCGTTGTTTTGGCAGACGTGGGAGGATCGCCCCTGCCGCCTGCGCTTCCCGGTCAATATCTGGTGCTGCGCTGCCTCCCTGATAAGAATTCGCCTTCTTTCGTGCGCACCTGGTCCATTTCAGGCGCATCGGATTCGGGCGTCTATCGAATCAGTGTGAAACGTGGGACAGGTCCAGGCAGCCGGCACCTGGTGGACGCAACGCAGGTTGGTGACAAGTTCGAGATCAGCGCTCCCCGGGGCGATTTCGTTTTGCGATCGGGCGGTCGGCCAGTGGTTCTGTTGAGTGCCGGAATTGGCGTCACCCCGGTTCTTTCCATGCTGCACGCTCTTGCGGCAGCCAGTGCAAAATCTCCCCGGGACGTGTGGTGGATCCATGCTGCGCGCAGCGCCGGGGAGCACGTCTTTGCCCAGGAATCTCGACAACTCCTGGCCGCCATTCCCCGAAGTCATTCGGCCATCGCGTACAGCAAACCAGGTCCAACCGACCGCCCCGGCGCCGATTTCGACATTCAAGGACACTGGGATCTTGCGAGTCTGGAGAAACTCGCCGTTCCCGTGGGAGCCGACTTTTATGTGTGCGGACCATCCGCCTTTCTGAGCGATATGAACCGTGATCTCATCTCCTTGGGAGTGCCGCAAGATGCGATGCATCAGGAAGTGTTTGGAACGGTCGACAGCATAGAGCCAGGAGTAACCAGGAAAGAAATAAAGCCTCCGCATTCTCCGGTTCCCGTTGGCACCGGACCCATCATTTCGTTTACGCGAAGCGGTCTGGCTGTGCCATGGGATCCCCGGTTCAAGAACATACTTGAATTGGCTGAGGCATGCGATGTCCCTGTCAGGTGGTCTTGCAGGACAGGCGTGTGTCACACGTGCGAGTGCGGCATTCTGGACGGCCGGCTGCGCTATGCGCCTGAGCCGCTTGACAGGCCAGCCCTGGGCAACGCTTTGATTTGTTGCTCGATACCGGAAACACCAATTGAGTTAGACCTTTAGTCCCATGGTACGCAGCGTGACTGCACGAAAGGCTGACTTGTCGAGTGATCGCACAGGATCTGAAGTGACCGCCACGGTTCCCACCAATCGCAGGCGGATGGGAAGAGCATTCTTCGACCGCTCTCCGGATGTGGTCGCGCGTCAGCTATTAGGAAAAGTACTGAGGCACAATTACAAGGGCGAATGGCTAACCGGCCGGATCATTGAGGTTGAAGCTTACCTGGGTCTGGATGATCCCGCCTCCCACGCCTTCAACGGCCAGACCCAGCGGAACCGGGTCTTGTTCGGACCTTCCGGGGTCGCCTATGTCTACCTGGTGTACGGCATGTACTACTGCCTGAATGTCTCGTGTTTGCCGGCGGGCGAGCCCGGCGGCGTGCTCTTTCGCGCCATCGAGCCTCTGGAAGGGGTGAAGACGATGGCCGGGCTGAGAGGTGTACCCGAATCGTCGGGCGCATCGCGAATCAGCGGTGGTCCAGGTCGACTCTGCCAGGCGTTGGGCATCAACCGTGAGCTTCACAACGGAGTAGACGTGACCCGGAAGGACTCGACACTACAAATAGTAGACGACGGCTACCATGTATCGCACGTCGACATAACTCCAAGGATTGGAATTCAGAAGGCGGCGGCTCTTCCATTGCGATTTTTGATCAACAACGATCATCGGTCGTAGTTTGAGAGGGAGATGAAAACGATCGAGAATGGCCGGGAAATCAGAGCCGATCGCAAGGATGCCTCAAAAGCTGCATTCGCTAAAGCGACGATTCGATACAAACCCGCAACAGTCCGGGTACTCTTCATCGCGGAGGCTCCGCCGGCGTTTCGATTCAACCGCCTCTTCTACTTCGAGGATTTAAGGGACGGCGACACTTTATTCCTTGAGATGATGAAAACCCTCTACGGCTCCACGGTGGGGTTCACAGAGAATGGCTTCTTGCCCGGGAGTTCCGCCGAGGGAATACGTCGCCGCAAGTCCGGGCTCCTTGCGCGTTTCATGCGCGAAGGGTACTTCCTCATTGACACCAGCGAGGAGCCGATGCCGGACCGGGCATCTTCTTCCCAAAAGCTTGCCCTGTTGCGGGCCGCCGTACCCCGCCTGATTGCTCGTTTGAAGGAGTTCGCAGTCGACCAAAACACTCCCATCGTGCTAATCGGCGGAGTAACCTATTCCGCCTGCGCGCAATCTCTAGTGAATCTGGGATTCAAAGTAATGAACGAAGCGATGATCGACCATCCAGCGCGCGGTGGCCAATTGCGCTTTCGCCAAAAGCTTCGTTCCACGTTGCAGGGATATCTTTCCGGATTGGATAACCGGCAAGAGCCTCCATAGCTGGCCGCATGGGTGTTCTCTATGCGGCAGCTGCCGCCAGCGAACGAACCACGCGAAGCCTGAGTGCCATAGTCACCAAGTCAGCGAATGAGCCGGCCTTCATTTTTCGCATCACGTTGCCGCGATGTGCCTTCACCGTGATCTCGCTGATGCCGAGTTCTCCGCCAACTTGTTTGTTCAGGAGTCCGGACGCAACCAGTGTCATCACTTCGCGCTCGCGGCTGGTGAGCGAACCGTAGTAGGATCGCAGCGCCTGTAATTCATTTTCTCGACCGAGCACAGCCTCGCTGCGCTTGACCGCCTGCCAGATCGCATTCAACAGCATCTGCCGGTCAAACGGCTTGGTAAAAAATTCCATAGCTCCGGCCTTCATCGCCTTGACAGTCGTTTGTATGTCACACCGTCCGGACAGAAAGATGACCGGCATGCCACTGCGCTCCGCGGCAACTCGCTCCTGAAGCTCGAGACCATCCATATCCGGGAGGAATGCCTCGAGGATCAGACAGCTGGGAACGGACGTCCGAGTACGGGACAGGAACTCGTGCGCCGATGAAAATGTTTCGGCCTGCCAACCCGCGGCGCGGATGAGCAGCTCCAGCGATTCGCGCACCGACATATCGGCATCGACTACGAAAACCATGGGAGTGGAAGTGTACGACATGGGGACGACCTCCTTCACCGGATAGTGTGTTCAAGGGAAACAATGCCCATCTTCGAATGGCCAAGGACGGGGAAGCCAACTTGGCCCAGGCACCGATCGCCAGCTTGAGTGCGGCCAAATGGCCTGGAACTTTGCCGTCGCCGGAAGTTCTGTTCAGCAACGACTCAATTGTGGACCACCCGCCGCCCGTTCAAATCCCCAGATCGAGTGGTTTTGAAACTGTATGGTGTGGTCCAGGATTCCTCTTTCGAGTTGGAAATTGCCTCGCTTGGGGGATCGCAGGTGACACGCAAGCCCGATGGCGCCGAGCCGCTCAGTTCCCGATATCGAGTCTCTTCCACCCAAAGAGCCGCGCATCGATTGACAGCGCTCCGGGCCCCACTAGCGCCAGAGCTGCCCCCATCGCGGCCAGAAGAATGCCTGGATATGGATTCTCATGGCGAACCACCGTCTGCCAGATAGCCAACCCAATCACGAGCGATCCTGCAATGGGCGTCCATAGTCCTGCGATCAGCAGCGCACCGTCTCCAATCGCAAGCAGGCGGAGCATTACGGATGCGGCAGGCTCGCCGGTCTGAAATTGATCGAATCCATCGATCAGCAGAGAAGTACCCGCAGTGACCCGAATGAGCAACAACCCGACGCCGGGCCAGCCGCGGGCAAACGTTGAGAAAAGGCGACGCACAGATACCTCTTCGCGAGCCTAGCCAATGGCCGATGCCGTGGGAAACCCCCGAAAGAGCCCGACCCAGACTCTTTCGAGTAGCTAGAGTTCGATGATTCCCCGCTTCAGGGCAATGGTTGCCGCGTGGGTGCGATCGTTCGCATTCAGCTTTGACAGTATGTTCTTCACTCGGCCCTTCACTGTTTCTTCGGTGACCGACAGCCGGTCAGCAATTTGCTTGTTTGCATTTCCCGATGCGATCAACCGAAGCACTTCGACTTCTCCTGGAGTCAGGGGATCGTCCATGGCGTGCTCGGCCAATTCGAACGACGCTTCCGGAGAGAGAGCCTTCTTGCCTGCGTGCACCGCTCTGATCGTATCCAGAAGGTCTTTGTGGAGCGTGTTCTTCACGAGGTACGCTCGCGCGCCAGCCCTTAGCGCTCGAAGCACCTGCACGTCGCCGGTGTAGGTGGTGAGTACGATGATCCTGGCTTCAGGAAATTCCCCGCGGATCGCGATCACCGCGTCCAGTCCGCCCATCTCCGGCATCTGCAGATCCATCAGCGTGACGTCGGGTTGATGAGCACGAAATTGCCGCATTGCCTCCAGGCCGTTGGAGGCCTCTGCAACCATTTCCATGTCGGCCTGATCGGCCAGCAGTCCCACGATCCCTTGGCGAAAAATCGCGTGGTCATCGACCGCCAGGATTCGGATCCGATGGTGAACGGTATTCATGACCGTCTCCGCCACAGCCGGGACCAGAGAGTCCGGCGCGAATCAAACGACTTTCCATAGGCGCTTGCAGCCGGAATGTTCAGCTCGATCTCAGTTCCAGCATCGACCTGGCTCCAGACTTCCAAACTGCCTCCCACAAGTTTGGCCCGTTCCCGCATGCCTCGCAAGCCCCAATGTCCGACCGCATGATCCCGCCCAAGAATCACCGGATCGATGCCCGTTCCGTTGTCGCGGATATGGAGTCGCAACTGGTGCTCCTCGTACCGGATTTCCACTTCGATTCGCCGGGCCTTGGCGTGTCGGATCGCATTTCGCAACGCCTCCGCGCCGATCCGGTACGCTTCGTCACGAACAATAGGATTAAGCGCACGCGGAGTTCCCTCAACCTGGACACGAAGCTCGGGGCTTACTTCCGGAGCGGTGCCGGCCAGCAGCTCCTTGCCGAAATTGTTCAGTGCCTGGCCAAGATCAATCGGGTTCAATCCCCCCGAGCGAAGTTCGTGCACCGCGTCTCTGCCTTCGGTGATCGCCTGGGAAGCCAGTTCGATCGCGCCTTCGATTCGTCCCTTGGCCTCGTCAGGCCGGGCGGGAAGCAGATTCGACACCGCCTGGAAGCGCAGCAGCAGCCCATTGAAACTTTGCAATAACGTGTCATGCAGCTCTCGTGCGATCCGGGTCCGTTCGTCTACTCGAGCTTCGAGAGCAGCATGGAACTGGTGCTCCAGTTCCTTGAGACGGAAAATGTAGATTGACCAGAGTGCAAGCAGAAATGCGACTACGCAAACGGCACGAAACCAGAATGTCTGATACCAGGCGGGCAGGATCTGAATGCGAAGCTGGGCCCCCGGCTCGCTCCACGGACCGCGCGCCGTTGCGCCCTCGACTTCAAATGTGTACGTGGCTGCCGGCAGCGTCGTATAGCTTGCCGTGCGTTGGTCGCTGCCTACCTGGTGCCAGTCATTGTCGAGCCCATCCAGCTTGTATCGGTACCTGTTAGTCTCCGCATTGAAAAAGCTCAAGGCTGAAAACTCAACCGAGAAGATATTATGCTGATGCGACAGCCTGATGGAATCAGCCAGTGAAATCGATTCCCTGAGGGGTGACCCTCCACCAATTGGAACCGTGTTTCCCGAAAGCCGGAATTCCGTCAGGACTGTCTTGGGAACAAATGAACTGCTCACAGTGCGATCGGGATAGAAGGCGGTGGCGCCGCTGAAACCACCGAAGAACATTTCTCCCGAAGGACTTTGATAGCAGGCCCCCCAACCGGTCAAATCCTGCCCCGGCAGGCCATCCGCCGCGGAAAACTTCTGAAACCTCTGCGATTGCGGATCGAAGCTCGAAAGGCCGTTATTGGTGCCCATCCACAGCACGCCTCGCTTGTCTTCAAGAATGCAGCTCACCACGGCGCCGGCCAGCCCGTCCTTCTCGTAGTAATTCTGAAACGTTCCGGTGGCGGAATCGAATCTGTCGAGCCCGTTCTGTGTTCCCACCCACAAGGTACCCAGATGGTCGAAATGCACCGAGTTCACCCGGTTATCGCTCAGCGACTTGGGATCGTCCGGATTATGCTCGTATATCTTGAATTTCCCGGTTCGAGGGTCGAAACGATGGAGCCCCGATTGTGCTCCGAGCCAGAAGTATCCCGCACTGTCCTCCTTGATTTCCTGGTACGACACGGTGTTTTGGTTCTCAGGCGTAAACATGCTGAACCTTCCCGTCGCTGGATCCAGACGCCCCACTCCCCCATACTGAGCCGACCATAGGTTCCCCTCGCGATCGTAGGTCAGCCGCATAATCGGGCTGGTGCCATGACTCGGCGATGCCGGAATGTATGCACGGGCTTTGCCTGTTTGCCGGTCGATACGCTTGAGCCCTTCGTGAAACGTCCCACCGAAGAGCACTCCCTGCGGGTCCTCGAGGATGGCCAGTACCTCGTTACCAACGCGGGGTATCGCAATATTGCTTCCGGTGCGTCGATCGATTCGATTCAGCCCGCCCATGGAGCCAATCCAGACAATCCCGTTCTGATCCTCATAGATCGAGGTCACGAGCGGGTCGATCAAATTCCCGCGCTGATACGTAAAATTCTCAAACGGCTGCGGTCGTTCCGAAAAGAAGTTCGGTTCAACCACCTGGAAGCACGTCCACATGTTTCCCTCCCGGTCCTGAAAGAGAAAAATGATGCTGTCTGACTCCAGGCTTTCTATATCCAGCGGATTGTTGTGATAGCGCACGATGGTGTTATGGGGCCGATCAAGCTTGAGCAGCCCGCCCGTGGAACTGAACCAAAGTGTGCCCTTGCGGTCTTCGACGATTTCAGAAATAGCAGCAGTGGTCGAACTCCCGCGCAGCTTGTAGTTGATCGCATGACACTTCACCGCCTGCGTCCGTTGGTTCCACGTGACCAGCCCGCATGCCGAATCGCGCTCGGCCATCCAGAAAGTCCCGGATTCATCTTCATGAAACCTGCTGATTTCGTCCCGGACCGGGACCCGCCCGATGACCTTCCCCGTGTTGCGGTCAATCTGTTCCAACCCGCCGCCGCTAGCTACCCAGAAGCGTCCTTCCCGGTCCTCTTCGGCCATATTGATCCGATTTGCGGCAATGGTGGTGGGGTCCTGCGGGTCATGTATGTATCTCGTGGTTCGGCCTGTAGTGGGCTCAAGCTTGTAAAGGCCCTTGGCAGTCGCCAGCCACAGCACTCCCGTCCGATCCTCACTGATTCGTTCGATGGGGGTCGACAGTTCGTCCGAGGCCTGTGTGCCGACTCGATAATGCACAAAGGTCTCGGTGGCCGGTTCGAACCGGTCAAGAAACCGGTCGCAGCCAACCCACAATGTCCCGGCGCGATCCACAAACAGGCTGCGGATATAGACGCAGCTCAAGCTCGCGGGTCGGCCCGGCTCGTTCTTGAATACTTTCGACTTATAGCCGTCAAACCTGTTTAGCCCGTATTGCGTCCCAAACCATATGAAACCAACCTTATCCTGCACAACCCAGGCCACCCGGGTTTGCGATAAGCCGGCGCCCGCCGCAAGCCTGCGAAAACGAATATCGATTCCATCGATAACATCGATGTTGGCCGGAAGTGAATCTGCTCGATCGCTGGCAACGTTGCGATCCGACACGGCAGTGGCTTGCGTTTCTGCCCGCACAGGCGTTGTAACGGAGTGGAGCATCAGCGCCCAAAATATCGCGCCGCGCAAAGCAAAGGCGGCATCGATGCATCTGGATCGGTGTCTCGCTGATCTGTGCGTCACCCTCCACCTCTGGAACGCATGGAATTTGCGGGCTTGGGTGGCAGTATTCGAACCTGCGCTTCGAAGATAGCGAAGGCCCGCACCCAAGTTGCTGAGGAATATACGCTTGAATCTGAACCGGGCTACAGGGAGCGGCGCGGAGAATTACTTGCATCGATTAGGGGAAACCGCCCCACGGCTGCAGTTGTATTGAAAATCATAACCTGTCGTGGCCGCCCCGGCGAAGCTTGTGATGAACCGCCGGATCCCCGGCGCGACCCACGTATACCAATGTATCGACCAATACCTTCGTCCAATACTTTCCGTTCTGCGGTTCTGGCTTAATTGCAGGTGTTGGATGGAGCACAGCAAATGTCCCCGGCACTTGATCAAATCGCCGTCGTTTCCTTGGCTCATGCCGGACCGACGCAAGTGTTTCGAAATCTCGTTAAACAATGCCAACCTCAGGAGCACCGCCCATGGGATTCGTTGACCAGGAAATGTTCGCCGACTTCAATCAGAGACGCGCGCTGCGAGACAGACAACTCGTATCCGAGGCGCAAGCCGGATCCTCCGATTCATTTGCCCAGCTCCAGTCCCTTTATCGGCGTAAGCTCTACAACACCATCGTCGCCATCACCAAGAACCGTGAAGATGCCGAGGACGCCCTCCAGGACACGTTTCTGAAGGCTTATATTGCGATCCGTCATTTCGAGGGCAGATCCAGCGTTTACTCCTGGCTGACACGGATCGCCGTCAACTCGGCGCTCATGATCCTTCGCCGGCGGCGTGTGCGTGCCGAAGTGTTTTTCGATTCTCCCTCCGACGAGCGGGACAGCAACTATCCGCTCGAAGTGAAAGATACCTCTCTCAATCCAGAACAAACGTGGGCCCAGGAACAGCGTTGGACTGATGTGTTGCACGCCATCGAGAGGCTTGAGCCTAAGTTGCAAGCTCCCATTCAGGTTCTATTGGCGCGCGAATGTTCGATGAGTGAGATCGCGCAAACACTGGATATAACCGTGGCGGCCGTGAAAGCCCGTCTGCACCGGGCACGGCGGCGTCTCACCTCAACTCGAATGATGAGGCGCCCGGAGCGAAGCGCATTTGCGCCAAAGTAGAGGCCCACCATGCATGAGGCGGTAACAATTCAATATCAGTTTCTTGAGGCGGCTTCGGTGCCGGAGCGCGAATTGCTGGGTTTCGTGAGTGCCGTGACAGGGCTGCTCGGCGCCGAACAGGCGAGAGTACTGACCGAGATCTGGCTCGACGAGTTGGCCTCCATGGAGGCGATGCCTGAACCCACCAGCACGCAATGGCGATTGGTCACCGTAGGTGCGTGGGCCAGGCTTGCACGACGTTTGTTCGACGTTTCCCTCATCGGTGATTGCCCCTGAACCCACCCAGTCGGGCACTCTGCTTAGGCCAAAGTATGGACCAATACCTTCGTCTAATGGAATCCGCCTCCGCGTTCTGGCCTAATGATTCCCAGGCACGCCGGCCGGAAGAACCGGTTTCGGATAGTTCTGGCGAATTGATCGGCGGCGCTGTGCCATAAGCACCGGCATAATTGAGCGCTCAAATGCGCATGAGGAGGGACTATGGGAAAGATTGACTATGAAGAGAGCACGGATACGGCGACCAGCGAAACGAAGATCGCGAAGCTCGACACGAAACTCGAAGTGATCGTCATCCCCGTTTCGGATGTCGACCGCGCCAAGGAGTTCTACGGCCGGCTCGGTTGGCGGCTGGATGCCGACTACGACAACGGTAGCGACTTCCGCGTCATTCAGTTCACACCCCCGGGCTCGGGATGCTCAATCATCTTCGGCAAGAACGTCACCGCGGCTTCACCTGGCTCCGCTCAGGGCCTCTACCTGATCGTCTCTGACCTGGCGGCCGCACATGACGAGTTACTTGCCCGGGGTGTCGAAGTCAGCGAGACATTCCACGACGCCGGCGGCGTCCATGCCGGCCCGGACGAGCCTTACCTGTTTGGACGCACCCGTATCAGCGGTCCAGATCCCGAACATCGCAGCTATCGCTCGTTCGCATCCTTTCATGATCCCGACGGCAACGGCTGGCTGATGCAGG
Source organism: Terriglobales bacterium (assembly GCA_963788475.1). GTDB lineage: Bacteria > Acidobacteriota > Terriglobia > Terriglobales > Acidobacteriaceae > Telmatobacter. Next base: position 95,717 of record CAWBGO010000015.1, on the reverse strand, counting down.
AGATCACGACGAGGCTTCCAGGACGCGTTGCCGGTAACACGACGTATGTGTCGGCTGCCGACCTGGCACAGGCGCTGCGACGGGCCGCGGCCGCACACGGGCAGCACGAGACCCGGATTGGACAAGCCGACCCGAACTGGCCAGATTGGTACGCCGAGTACATGGTGCGTGAGCACTCCGGCGAAGAACTGCCGCAGTGAACAATAACCATGCCGGGTTCACCATGATGATCACTGCGGATCAGGCTCAGCGCGCGAAGATCCCATGATCAGGGCCTGATCGTGTTCAAGAGAGCTGCGACGGATATCCTGAGAGCGAGCTAAAGCCTCCTGCGCGAGCTCGGCCTTTCCAAGCTTTCGGTATGCAAGGTACAGCTGATAATGGACATTGCCGTAATGATCCAATGCTGCCGCCTTCTCAAGTCTCGGAATGGCATCTTCGAACTGCCCCAATCGCACGTACGCGGTGCCCAATATACCGCTGGCCTCATTCAGATTCGGTTGAAGTTGCAGCGCGCGCTTTAAATAGGGCACCGCCTTTTCGTTCTCGTTGTCGAGCATGTACAGCCGCCCCAGCAGGTAGAGTGTCTTGGTGCGCGAGGGATCGAGCGCACGCGGCCTTCTCCAACTCACTCTGAGCGTCTCCGTCATTGCGATTATCGAGATAGAACTCTCCAAGCGCTTCGTGAAGTTCTGCTTCATCCGGGCGCAAATGAAGGGCTGCCTCATACTCCTTGATCGCGTTGTCATGATCGCCGCGAAGCGCGAAACCTTCGGCGCGCAACTGGTGAGTTCGCCACGAGTCGGGGAACGAACTCCTCGAGTTGCGAGTAGGACTCTGCTCCCCAGGGCCTGGTAGGTTCGCTCCAACCAATAGTTAGCCTCGGAATTTGCATTCTTGGGGCCATGCACCCGTGCCAACGCGTCGGCCGCGCGCTCGTATTGCTGCAATGTATAGTAGGTTTTCCCTAGCAGCAGGTAGGCTGAGTAAGTCAGCGGCTTTGTCGCTTGCAGAGAGGCGATGCAGCCGGAATAGAGATGGAGTTTGCACGAGTCCGGATCAGGATGTGCCGGCGAAGTAGCGTGCGACGTTTGTTGCCATTTCGACAGATCGTTTTGAAAGGACTGAAATTCACGCTCCGCAAGAGCGCTCTCATTCCTGGAGGCGTAAATGGCGGACAAGAGAAAATGTTTTGGCGGCCCTTCCGGCTGGTCCAGCAAGCGCGATATGCAAGCCTCGCAATCTCCTTTGGTAAGTTCGATCGAGAGAAATTCCGCGTGCAACTTCAGGAATTCCGGGAGAGTTTTGCCAGACCGCTGCCACCGAGGCAAGAGCCTCCGACGCTTGTCCCTTGGCCAATTGAAGCATTCGCCAGGCCAAGCCAGGCCCGCTCATATCGCGAATCAAGCTCGAGTTCCTGGCGAAATTCCGTTTCCGCGTCTTCCGACTTTTCCGATGTGCAGATAGGCTTCGCCGAGCAGCGTATGCAAACCGGATTGCCGAGGTTCAATGGCGAGTGCCTTGTTGTATTCCTGCGCAGCATGTTCCCAGCGGTCGCGTTCGAATAGCATATCGCCCAGGAATCGATGCCCCCACGCGGACTCCGGATACAGACGAGCGCCGCGATAGGCCAGGCGCGCCGCCAAATCCAGGTATTGGTGTCCAATCTTGAACAAGGCCTCGGCCTTGTCGGAGTTGAGGTCGGCGATCTTGCGGTACTGCTCGGCTGCGCCCTGAAAGTTCTCCTGCGTCAGGTGATACAGGGCCATGGCATCGTGCGCATCAAGGTTTGAAGGGTCGAGTTCCAGCGCGTGCTGAAGGTAGGGAGCGGCTTTTTCCGGCGAGCCAAGTTTAAGGTAATCCATCCCCACAATGACGTTGAGGCCAAGAAGATTTGGCCGTTCGCGGAGAGCATGGGACAGACACCGCGCTGCCGCGTCATAGTCGAGGAGACTTTGGTATGCAAGGCCCAGGTTGACCTCCGCCTCAACCAGGCTTGGGTCCAGGGCGAGAACCTTTTTGAATTCTCTACGGTCGCACGAAGAAAATCGCCGCTGTCTGAGAGCCGCCTGGCCGGCGCGAAACGATGTTTCGATATCCTGCTCTGACGATTGGCCGTTCGCCCATTTGGGCATCAGCAGCGAAAGAGCAAGCAGAGCGAGCGCGAGGGACGCGAAGGCTGAGAAGATCCGCGCTTGTCAAGCGGATCGAAGAAGGAAAGGAAACAGTTGAGGGTCCTTCGTAGTCATCATTGAACGGTTGGAAGATGATCGTCGAGCACCCGAAGATTGCACCCGATGCGCACAAGAATGATGAAAGACCGCTGTGTCCGGACGGGCTTCGGCCCGTCCGGACACCAACGTGAGGAGATCAGAAGGTGACTCGCCCGGCAAATTGAACCACGCGCGGCAGATTGTATTGGCCGCTCACCTGGCCTATAGTGCCGCCCCAGCCAGCCGGCGGATTGAACTGCGTTCGGTTGAACAGGTTGAAGAACTCACCCCGGAACTCGAAGGCGAATCGCTCTTCCGGTCCAAACTTCGTGTTCTTGAAGGCGGCGAAGTCAAAGTTCTTTTGTCCGTCGGAGCGAATGTTGGGCTCGGTACGCGAATCGGTCCCATAGCCGTAGTAATCGGAGGCGCCGGCAGTGAATACCGAAGTGTCGTACCACTTCAGGATTTTCTCGGCTCTGTCACCGCCTGTCAGGTGAGAATAGGCAGTTCTCGTCGGCCGCGCACAGCCTGTGTTAGGAATGCCGGAGTTGCTGAGCGCGCCCGGGCAGCCGCCGACGATAATCGGGTAGCCGCTCTGGAAGGTGATGATGGTATTGACGCCCCATCCGCCGATCACCTTGTCCGTCAATCCATTGACGCTATTGGCATACTTCTTGCCTTTCCCAAAGGGCAGATCCAGAATGCTGCCGATGACCAGCCGCTGCGGGACATCGAACCCATCCAGGCTGCGCTCGCCGCGGAGGTTATAGGCGTTGGCGTCTCCCCAGCCCGGGGCCGCGGCCTCAAGCCAGTTGATCTCCGAGTTGGTGTTGTCGATCAGCTTGGCGATGGAGTAGCTGACAAGCACCTGGGCGCCCCCTCCAAACCGCTCCTGTATCTTCAGCTGCATCGAGTGATAGCTCGAATCACGGTTATCCGGCTCGGCCATGGAATAGTTATCGAACTGAGGGTACGGCAGCAGGAACTGGGCTGCCTTTACAGTCGCATTTGTCCCGACGCCCCCGGATTGTACCGGCCCGGTGCAGCCCGCACACGCTCCGGCAAACGGATTGGGGACTTGAGCTCGTCAGTCTCGTCACGTCCGCAGCATTTTGGGGCAGAAATTGCGCCTGCAACTGATCGATCGTCTGATCGTGCATGGGCAAATGCGTGCCCTTGGACCCGGCATAGGCGATGTCGATCAGCAGGGCGCTGCGGAATTGGTGCTGAATGTCCAGATTCCACTGCTGAACGTAGGGAGCCGGGTTGTTGGACGTGGCCGCTTCGTTTCCATTCCCTTGAACATCGATCAACGATTGGTTTCTCCCGAAGGGCGGAGTGATTCCGCCTACGGAAGCCGGGAACGGGTTGGAGAAAGGGAACTTCGGCGTGACTCCGTCGGACTGGTAAGTCAGCCAGGGTGTGTTGAAGGAGTTGATAAACAGGTTGTGAGGTGCATCATTCCAGCGCACGTCCACCGGCAGGTAGAACATCCCGTAGCCGGACCGGATCACCATATTCTGACCCAACTGGTACGAAAGTCCGATACGCGGGCTCACGTGGTTCCAGGACGGAAACGCAGAACGGCTTGAATGACGGCTTGAGGCCACCAGGTCGAATCCGCCCTTCAGGCTGGGAAAGGCGGTGGACACGGCATCACTCAGCGCCAGCAATGGGCTGGCCTCGGTGGTATTTACGGCGACAATGCGATCGAAGCGTTCGGTCCAATCTCCTTGCAGATCGACGCGAGCACCAAGGTTCAGGGTGATCTTCCTGGTCAGGTTCCAGGTGTCGCCGGCATAAATCGCCGTGTAAAGGTTCTGATCGGCTGTCTTGGCCGGCTCGGTAACGCCTCCGCTATCCCCGTAGCCGAGAAGGAACGAGGCAATGCCGTTCCCGCCCGCCGATGCCTGCGAACCGATGTTGCCAAGGGCCGTGTTGTTCGGGTTGGCCGCGGTCGTTTTCGCGTTGAACTGGAACAGACCCGCCGGATCGTTGCTCTGGTAATAGTTGTTCCGGAGGATGCGGTATTCGAATCCGACCTTCAGAGTGTGCTTGCCGAAGATCTCAGAGAACGACGGATCGAAGCTGTAGGTATCGTCAAACGCGCCGATACCGCTGCCCGTACCCTGTGCGCACCAGCCGCCGCCCCAGCGGTTGTCGCCTGACGCCGCAGATAGGCACACCTGCGGGATATGGGTATAGGTCATTTCAGGGGTTAGCGCCTTCCAGTTCGCGCCAAACGGCGTCAAGTCGATGCCTTCGCTGAGAGGTGTGCGCAGGTAGACATAACGCGTGTAGCCGAAATGCAAGTCCAGGATCGACTTGGATGAAAGCTGGATCGTGTCAGCCAGGGAAACCTGGTTCGCCGTGGTGGTTTCGGTGCAACGGTCCGTGCAGATCTGGCCAAAAGGTGCATCGGGAAGCGAAAGGACATGCGAATAGGTGTATCGTCCGAAAATCCTCTGCTTCTGACTCAGGCTGTAGTCGATGCGCCCGTTGTACTGATTTACGTCGCCGCCGGAGCTGTAGCTGTTGGCGAAGTTGCCGTTAGCATTGGGCGTGATGTTTGGCTCCGGGAAGAAAGTCTTCATCATATACGCCGCGGTGGGGTCGATCCGGTCCGGGGGAATGACGTTGGGTGTGCCGTTGTATGCGAACTGGGTCCGGCAGGGGCTGCCGTTACTCCCGGTGCAGTCCGTGCTGGTCGTCGGATCATAGATGTTGTATACCGCGCCCCCGGGGTTCGTTCCACCTTGGGAAAAGTCCCCGTTGCGCTCCGCATCGGTAGGAACCCATGTCTGGAACGGATTCCCCTTGCGCAGCCGAAAGCTCTCCCAGGCGCCGAAGAAGAACAACTTGTCGCGAACAATCGGCCCGCCGCCGTTGGCTCCAAATTGGTTTTGAGTAAAGGGAGGACGCTCGACGCCATTGTGATTATCGAAGTAGTCATTCGCGTTCAGCACTTTGTTGCGAATGAATTCGTAGAACGAACCATGGAACTGGTTGGTCCCCGATTTTGTCGTAAGGTTGATGACGCCGCCGGCAAACCGGCCGTATTCCGGACCCAGGTTGTTGGTCTGGACCTTGAATTCCTGGATGGCGTCCTGCGTCGGAATCACCGTGACCACATTCAGGTAGGCGCCATTCGTCGGCACACCGTCAATCAGAATCTGGCTCTGACCGGCCATGCCTCCGCCAATCTGAAAATCTCCAAGGGCGAATGGATTGGCGCCCACGGGGTTGCCGGTCGAGGAGTTCCCGGCCGAAGGCTGGCCCTGCGGCACCACGCCGGGCACGAGTTGCGTCAAGGCAATCGGGTTGCGGCCGTTGAGAGGCAAATCGGTGACGGTTCGTTGCTCGATGACTTGCCCCAGGGAGTTCGTTTCCGGCTGGAGTAAAGGCGCCTCACCCGTTACCTCAACCGTCTCCGTGGCCGCACCAACCGGCAAGGCGATGTCGATCTTAAGTCCGCTTTCGATCTCCACAACAATCGGTTCACGAACGAAATTCTTGAACCCGCTTTTTTCTGCCTGGATTTTGTAGCGGCCCGGCGAGATATTCGGAAACGAATAGCTGCCGGATGAGTCAGTTGCAATTTGGTTTTTGACATTGGTGTCCAGGTTGGTCAACGTCACGGTGGCTTGGCCGATTGCCGCGCCGGAGCTGTCTGAAACGTTTCCGGTAATCTTTCCGTTTACGTTCTGGCCAGATAGGACTGCAGGAGTGACCGCCCAGAGGAGAACAGCCACTAGAAAACTTCCCGACCTCCGAAATTTCATTAGTTTCCTCCCGTCTTGCCTCCAATTTTTTGAAAGAGATGCCCCTTGATATCGTTACCAAACTTTGGACAGAGTTTATATGTGTGGTCGATGAGCGTTGTCAAGAAGAGAATCGCTAAATCGTTAAAGTAGAAGGGGCGGTATTTTAGAGATCAACGAGTCAGCGCTATGTGACTGGCAGAATCCGAAGGTGCGTGCTTTACCCACCGAACAGACGGAAATCAGCTCGGTGCTTTCACTCGAGCCAGGGGCTGAACACTTCAGGTTTTGGACCAGCCTCGGCCGGCCACTGGCCCGACCCCTTCCTTGAGCGTCACGAGTTGATTCGCGGGAACCTGCTTGAAAGATTCCCGCAGGCCGCTCGGCCAGAACACGTCGATGTTAACCGCAGTAAAGGTCCCAAGGCCGAAATGCAAACGGGGGTCGTTGCAGGAGAGGTAGCTGGATTGGCTCAACACGGCTTGCGCCTGGGTCTTGTTCCCGTAATGGACGAGAACTCTCGCTCCAATGGCACTGCGGTTGGACTTTACGCCCTCCAATTTCACCTTGATCCAGTTATTTGTCTTGCCGCTGAGGTCATTGCGCAGCAGCGATGGAGGCTCGTTCAGATTGATAATAAGGACGTCGATGTCCCCGTCATTGTCGAAATCTCCAAAAGCGCATCCCCGGCTGCAGTGAGGCGCCGCCACGCCCGGGCCCGGCTTCCTCGATGAGTTCTTCAAAGAGGCCATTGCCCAGATTTCGAAAGACCGCGCGCGGTGTTTTGTTGGGATATTGCGGGAGCGTTCGTTCCGCTTCAGGGTAAACATGGCCGGTCACCATGAAGATGTCAGGAAGACCATCGTTGTCCAAATCCACGATCCCTGCTGCCCCAACAGATATACCGGGTTTCGACGCCAATGCGCGAGGGTCGCGTGACGTCATCAAAATTGCCCTTTCCGTCATTGCGGTAAAGGATATTGGCGTCGTCCAGGAAATGCGTTTTGAAAAGGTCGAGATGCCCGTCCAGATCGTAGTCGCCGACGCCCGACTCCCATGCCGGCTTGCTCCATGCCATCTTCGCTCAGCCCTACGCCTCGCAAAACTCCTTCTTCCCGAAATGTCCCATCGCGATTATTCATGAACAACAGACTGGGAGTGGAATCCGACGCGACGTAGATATCCTGCCAGCCATCCTCATCGAAATCGGCTGCCACGACTGTCAGGCCATAGGTGGCCGGAGCCTGGGGAATGCGCGCCTCTTTGGTGACATCGGTGAACGTTCCGTTGCCGTTATTCCGATACAGGGAATGCTTCCCGGTTTGCAGCCCGCGAGGTCCACATTCGACTGGGATTCCCTTCCAGCGGCAATAGGGATTCTCGCCGGGAACGCCGGCACTCTCAAAGGTGAACCCCACGTAATTCGATACGAATAAGTCAAGATGTCCGTCACGGTTATAATCCAGGAAGGTGCAGCCCGCACCATACCTCCCCTGGTCATTCCAAAGTCCCGCCTCTTTGGTTACATCGGTGAACGTTCCATTCCCGTTGTTACGGTAAAGGATATTCTGCCCGTACGTTGTGCAGAACATATCGTCAAAACCGTCATTGTTGTAGTCTCCGATGCACACGCCGCAGGCCCACCCGAGCGAGTGCAGCCCGGCCTTTTCCGTGACGTCCGTAAATGTGCCGTCCCGGTTGTTCTTGTAGAGTCGATTCGTCGTGCCTGCGGGAGCTCCCCCCAGGCGAGTGCCGGTAAGCACAAACAAATCCATCCACCCATCGTTGTCGTAATCGATGAATGCGCAGCCGCATCCCGTTGACTCGACGATGTACTTATTTGTCTCTACGCCGCCATAAATCACTGGCTGCGTGCAGTCCCGCGCTTGCGGCAACGTCGACGAAACGGGCGTTGAAGGGACGCCCGGAAGGTGCACCCCTCGGCATGGGCTTTACGGTGTGACCGCCCATACCCTGCTGCCCCGTCAATCGATTTGCAGAAAGCGAGAGCCCGGCCCCCAACCCGAGTCGGACAAAGCTGCGACGGCTGAATTTCATGGCTTGAAAGGCGAGGATCCTTTCACTTCGTCAGCTGTTCATCTTAGCACCGGCCACGTTTTGCGATCTCGAGAGGGAACTGCGACCACGCGCCTGTCGCTCCCCGCCGGAACCCCATTGGCGGATCAACGTCCCGTGTCCGCTTGTTATTCAGAGCCTGGAATTAAAACCGGAGGCTTCTTGGTCCAGGCATAACCTTTCGCAGACAGACCGTAACCAACATCGTAGAGCGCCCGCATGTACTCGGTATCGAAGTCTGCCTTGTGAGGGGTTTTGAATGTCGGTGGGATGTAAGCAAGATTGAAATCGACGTCATCCCTCTGAGTGACCGCATAAATACGATACAGATCGCCGATGCCTTGATACTGGATCAACGTGGTGATGGCTTGAAAGGCAATCGGTAGTGTGCGGCGCTCTACCTCTGCCCATTCCGGATCGAGGCGGGCATTCCGTAGAATGTAGAGCTTTCTTTCCCGATGTACTCCATAGGCTTCCGCAACATCCTTGAGCAGTATGGCCGCTGGATATATGAAAACCTGGCTGGCAGTATTTCCGTCAACATGCATCTCCTGGTACTTCTTGCCGTTTACTTCTACGTCGATCATCACTGGAGGAAACGTGCCAGGAATGGCAGATGAGGCAATCAGAAGCGACCGGACCAGTTTCAGAGCCTCGGGAATGCGGCTGGCTGCGATTTCGGTAACGTTCCAGATCACCGGCCGGCGCGCATCCAGATCTACGGTTCCCACAAGAAGCATGCGCCCCTTTGCGTACTCAGCTGCGATTGCCTCAAGCATGGCCTGGTTGATGTATTCCTCGACCAGATGCTTCAAAGGCTTGTTGTCCGCCATGGCATCATTCGACACGACGGCCATGATGAACCGTTTCTTGGCGATATCCTTGAATGAAATATTCGTGTAAAGGTCCTTCAGTTGCTCGTCATAGGCCGGTCCCAGAAAAGCGAATGGCGCAATGAGGGCTCCCGTGCTCACGCCAGTTACCAGCTTGAACTCCGGCCGCGTACCATCCTTGGTCCACCCATTCAGGAACCCGGCGGCAAAAGCACCGTTATCGCCTCCTCCGGAAATTCCGAGGATCGCCATTGGCGGAAGAGGCCCGGTGTGGCCTTGCGTGGCAAGGTAGGCTTTTTCAAGTTCAAGGGACTTCAGGTAATCGTCGATAAACAACCGGACGTGCTCAGGATCTCGTGGAAAATACCGAATCCCTGTATCCAGCCCAGGTACATATGCTTGTGCTTCGAGTGCATCAGGCACCGCCTTGAGGCGCGCCCGCGACGCGCATCCCTGCAAAATAAGCAGAGTCAATAGCAGTATCCAAGGCCGAAACTGCAAGCCTGTGCCCGGCCTCCCGCCGGAACGACTCTCGGGCATGGCCTTGTCTCCAGAACTCATACATTCCAAAGAGGCGTCCCGCTCGATGCGAGACTGCGATCTCTTGTTGGAAACTGGCAATTAGCTGTTCTAACCATCTTCGCCTATTCGTTGACATTTTGATAGCCCAACTATTTGGCTTGATTCGCCTTCGTGCTAATCGCAATCGTCGTTCCATTAAGGCTGCATGGACACGAATCGCGGTCCGAGTCGCCGGGAGCTGGAACTTTGCAACTGGCCTGCTGTTGATGGGCTGGGTATACGCGGATCACACACACCTTAAAGCGCCTTGGCAGAGAGCCTGCCGTCTCGTCACCGAAAAACACTCGTGATTTCGTCCAGATCCGTGACCCGGTTGATGGAAAGACGGCGCCTCGAACCCGGATACGCGAGTGCTCCTGCATATCCAGGTGGCATCGGAAGATCATCGATCGCCCATGTTGCGGTCGTTTCGGCGTCAAAGCCGGTACGAATCATCTGTGCACGCTGATCAGGGTGGACCGCAACGCAGAACTTGTCGAACGCCTTCATCCCGATCCCTATGGCCTTCGAGCAGGCTTCCTTGCGCGTCCAGCAACAGAAGAAACCGCGCTCACGTTCGCATGCAGAAAGGAGCATCAACTCCGCCGCTTCTTCCGCGCACAGAACACGTCGAATGATGTCCGGCAATCCAGGCAGAGCGCGCACCTGCTCCACATCCACGCCCACGGTGCAGTTTGCGGAGAATGCAAAAGCCGCCCACTCTGCGGAGTGAGTCATGTTGAACTGCACGCCTTCAGGAAAAACCAGCTTTGGCTTGCCTTCAGGATCGCTGGCCAATTCAATTGCGCCTGGATCGCACTCAACATAACGGCCCAGGAGACAGCGAAGAACGCCATGCGCAACCAGGAACGATCGCCGCTTTTCGGGATTCGGGATGCGCGACGCTCGCTCGATCTCTCGCTGATCAAGCCACCGCATCAGCATTGCGCACTGCGATTCTGAGGCACGCATCTCTACGACCCAAACGTGGATCTCGTCATCCGCAATCCGCATCGTCGAATTGAACTCCATCATTGGAATTCTGATCGCGCAATAGAACAGGCCGCGCTTCCCCATCCCTGCTGCATTCCCGCGTCTTTTCGGGTCGTTTGCACCATGCGAATCACGGAGATTTAAATTGACTTGCCTTCTCGCGATATGGCTAAATGACAGTCTAAGTCAACCCGGGACTAGACTTCTCCACCATAGGCTCTATCCATAACGGACCGCAACAGGAACGGACCGCAACAGGGGAATTTCCAGTGGCTACTCATGCTACGGTCTCTGAAGACCGTTCCCAGGGAACGTCTTCGGCAGACTGGTCATCCACCTATTCGAATTTTTTGTCGCGCGCGTCGGGTCAGGCTGCCGCTACGCTTGAGCTCTACCAGCAGGCGTTGATTCGCGTCGCGGAAGGAAAGCTCGAGCCGACCGTCTTTCAGACCCATTTCCCCAAGTTCATCCAGGCCAATGGAACCCAGTACACCAATCGCCTGTCCGAACTCGGCTCACGCTTCCTCGGCAGGCTCGTGGATTTGAGCTCTTCTTATTCCCGTCAGGGTGTGGAATCGGTAGCGCCCAGTTTCGGCGATCCTGAGCTGGTTCCCCCGCGCTTTGAGACGGATAGTCCTTTGCTCTGGTTCGAGCAACTCGCGGAATATGCGGGCAAGCTCAACAATCGCGCTCTCAAGGCATACAGGGAACAACTCGATCAGGTCGCTGCCGGTGAAAAGACTCCCGCCCAGGTCCAGCAGGGCACCGTGGATTATCTTTCCAACCGGTTCCCTCAATTGCTGCAGCAGATGACCGGTCTTTACTTCGATCTGCTTAACGGTCTCAATGAGGTTCGCGCGAGTTACGAGAGAGACTACTTTCAAAGCGTCCTCTCTCTCGCCAATAAGCCCGAGCGCATTCCGCCCGTGGTCGTCGATCTCAAGGCTCCTCGCGGAGAGGTGGCGTCGGCATCCCTTTCAGTGGCCAACACCGCGGCCGAAAAGTGCAACGTTGTCTTCAGATTCACCGATGCTCGCCGTGTCGACGGCTCTGGGCCCGCCTTTGCTCCCGACCTGGAGATCGCCCCGCCTGTCGTCGAGTTGGCGCCTGGCCAGGAACAGAAGTTCCGCCTTTCTCTGCGCCTTGACCCAGCACACTTTCAGGAGGGCGTCGTGTACAGCAGCACACTCTTCATCAGCGGCGGAGACGCGTTCCGCGTGGAAGTCAATCTTCGCATCGTGGCCACATCAGCGACGCATGTGGTCAACGCCGCCCCACCTTCCGAGGCTTGATCATGGCCTCCGCCGCATCGGTTCGAAATAAAAACAGCCATGCAAGCGAGCCGGCCGGCGCCGCTGAGCCGATCGCCATCATCGGCATGCGCGGCCGTTTCCCCGGCGCAAACGATCTCGATCAGTTCTGGAACAATCTTGCCGAAGGCGTGGAATCCATCTCCATCCTCTCGCAGGAAGAGATCAAGGCAGCCGGAATTCCTGAGCAGATTTCCCGCCTTCCCGGCTACGTGAACGCATCGCCCGTGCTCGATGGCGTGGATCAATTCGATGCGCAGTTCTTCGGCTTCTCCGCGCGCGACGCCACCTTGACCGACCCCCAGCACCGCCTCTTCCTTGAGACCGCGTGGGAGGCGCTCGAGGATGCGGGCTACGACCCAGCACAGGTTTCGGGCCCCATCGGCGTGTTCGGCGGTTCCGAGCTCAGCACCTATCTTTATCACCTTTATCAAAATCTCGAAGCGCTCAAATACATCGATGGCATGCAACTGATGGTGACCAACGACAAGGACCACCTCTGCACGCAGGTTTCGTATCGATTAAATCTCCGCGGTCCCAGCATCGTGGTGCAAACCACCTGCTCCACCTCGCTCGTTGCTGTATCGCTCGCATGCGAAAGCCTGCAGGCCCGCCGTTGCGACATGGCACTGGCGGGCGGAGTGACGGTGCGCGTTCCGCAACGCGCCGGATACTTTTACGTGCCCGGTTCGATCCTGTCGCCCGACGGCCACTGCCGCCCCTTTGACGCCAACGCGCAGGGAACCATCGTGGGCAGCGGCGTTGGCCTCATCGTGCTCAAGAGGCTCTCCGATGCGCTCCACGATCGTGACAACATCCGCGCCGTGATTCTGGGCACGGGCCTGAACAACGATGGCAGCGACAAGGTGGGCTACACCGCACCCAGCACACGCGGGCAGGCCGCGGCCATCCGCGCGGCGCACGCCATGGCCGGCGTGTCTGCGGAAACTTTCGGATACGTCGAAGCCCACGGCACAGGCACAATCCTTGGCGATCCCATCGAGTTGTCCGCTCTCACTGAAGTGTTCCGCGCCGGCAGCGAACGCAGCGGCTATTGCGGCATCGGCTCGGTGAAATCGAACTTCGGCCATCTCTCCTGCGCGGCCGGAATCGCCGGGTTGATCAAGACGGTCCTCTCGATGGAACACAAATCCATCGTGCCCACGGTGCACTACACCGCGCCCAATCCGGCCATCGATCTTGCGTCGAGCCCCTTTTATGTCGCGACCCAGTTGATCCCATGGGAAAGAAATGGAACACCCCGCCGCGCCGGCGTCAGTTCCTTCGGCGTGGGCGGCACGAACGCACACATTGTCCTCGAAGAAGCACCCCAACGAGCCGAACCCGCAGAGAAAAGAGCGCACCAGTTATTAACAATTTCGGCGCGAAGTGAGACGGCGCTTGCTGAGGCTTCGAAGAAGCTCGCGACCCACCTTGAAAGACATCCTGAGATCGACCTCGCCGACGCGGCATACACGCTCCACCTCGGTCGGCGGCCATTTAAATATCGCCGCGCAATTCCGCTCGCCGACACGGATAGCGCACGTGCCATAGCACTGTTGCGCAACCCCGAAAGATTCCCCGCAGTGGAGGCGATGATTGATCGTCCCGTCGCTTTCATGTTTTCCGGCCAGGGTTCGCAGTATCCCGGCATGGCCGCCGGACTCTACAAGTCGGAGCCGCTCTTCCGCCGCAGTGTCGATCGGTGTGCGCGCATTCTCAAGCCCGCCGTCGGTCACGACCTTCGCCGTCTCCTCTTTCCCGCCGCCAGTCGGCGCAAAGAAGCCGTCGAGGCCCTTCGCGATACGAAGTGGGCCCAGCCGGCCCTCTTCACGATAGGCTACGCGCTTTCGCAACTCTGGATCTCGTGGGGCGTCGAGCCCGCGGCCATGATCGGTCATAGTGTGGGCGAATATGTTGCGGCCGTTCTCGCCGGCGTCATGAGCCTCGAAGACGCGCTCGGCATCATTGCGCGTCGTGGCCAGCTGATCTCGGCTCTTCCTCGCGGTTCCATGCTTGCCGTGATGGCCGACGCTGCCGCCGTCGAGGAATTCGTGACCGATGCAGTCTCCATCGCTGCCATCAATGCGCCTGGCTTTTGCGTTCTCTCCGGTCCTGACGCCGACATGGTCAAGGTTGAGGCCGAACTCACCGCCGCCTCTCTGGCAAGCCGCAGGCTGCATACCTCGCATGCTTTTCACTCCTCCATGATGGATCCCATTCTGGATGAATTTGAGAGCATCGTATCGCGAGTTGCATTATCCCCGCCCACCAAGCGCTTCGCATCGACTCTCACTGGCACCTGGGCCGATGCCGAAGTGGCGAAGCCGCAATACTGGGTGACGCAAGTGCGCCGGTCCGTGCGATTTGCCGAAGCCTTCAAAACTCTCATCGGACCAAAGAGCCCCGCCGCCAAAGACGCGATCTTCCTTGAAGCAGGCCCAGGCAACGCCCTCACCACCTTCGCCGGCGAAACGCTGCGCACCATGGATCTCCCCGCGCTTTGTCTCACTTCGCTCCCCGGTCCCGACGGCCGCCGGGCCGATACTGAAGAAATCCTCACGTCTGTCGGCGCACTCTGGTCCAACGGTGCTGCCATCGACTGGCACGGATTCCATCGAAACGAGCCGCGTTCGCGCGTAAGTCTTCCGACCTACCCGTTTGAACGCCAAAGCTACTGGGTGGGCAAGCGCCCGGAAAATGCCTCGGAAATGCCCGACGTGCGCGACACATCCAAATGGCTCTACGAATCGAAGTGGACCGAAGCGCCCTTGAGCAGCGCCGATCCCGGCAAGCTGATTGGCCAGCGCATCCTTCTGTTCGATCAGACCGGCACTCCCGGCTCAGCGATCGCGGCCCGCCTCGAGGCTAGTGGCTGCCATGTCATCCGCGCATCACGCGGTGCGCAATTCGAATCCCTGAGTGATCGCGAATATGTAATCGGTCCCGACGTAAACGCGGATCTCAGGCGGTTGGCTCAACACGTTTGCTCAACCGAACCCAGGTTGGCGGGCGTCGTGTACTGCTGGGGCGCCAACACGCCCGAAACCACGGACCTCGATACGGCCGCCGCATTCGCTTTGTACGCGCCCATGCGCATGGCATGTGCCTTCAGCAGCCAGCAAACCGTTCGTCCGCTGCCATTGCTCTTCGTTGCGCGCGGAACCGTACGAATCGAAGATGGTGACCCACTCGACCCGAACCGCGCTCTTGTCATCGGGGCAGCTCGTGTCATTCCCCAGGAATATCCAGGTCTCCGCACCGCTCACATGGATGTCGATGACAATCCCGCCGCGGCTGAAATGGTCGTCGCCGAGCTGGCCGCGGGCGTTCCAGATCCAACCGTGGGACTTCGCAAAGGCCGTCGCCACATCGAAAGCTATATCCCGATCGCAACGAATTCCACGAAGGCCTTTGAGGGTCTCCCGCCTCAGCCAGTAGTGCTGATTACCGGCGGCCTTGGGCACATGGGGCTCCACCTGGCCGAAGCGGTCTTCAATCGCATGCAGGCCAAGCTCGTCCTCGTGGGACGCAGCAATTTGGGCGAACCTGCGCAGTGGGCCGCGAAGAGCGAAGATGCCTCCACTTCTCCTGAACAGCGAATCCTGCTCCGGCGACTCGCGGCCATGCGCGCCAAGCGCGATGACGTAATCGTCCTCAAGGCCGATCTCAACAGCGCAACGGAAGTGCGCACTGCTGTCGATGCCGCGATCGCGCACTTCGGTCAAATCGATTTGCTCATTCACGGCGCAGCCAGGATCGATGCCGCGGCCTTCGCCGCTGTAGCTGACACCGGACCAGAACAGATCGAAGCCCAGTTCTCTCCCAAGCTGCGCGGGCTCTTTCACACCATCGACGCCATGCGCGGCCGCGAGCCGCGCCGCTGGGTGCTGCACTCATCCATTTCGGCTGTTCTTGGCGGTCTTGCCCTGGGCACGTATGCCGCCGCCAATGCGGTTCTCGACACTCTCGCGATAAGCGAAGGCAGTCACTGGCTGAGCATCGAATGGGACGCCTGGGACAACGCCGCCGAAGCGCAGAGCGCCAGCCTTCCGCTTGCCATCAACCCCGCCGAGGGCGGCGATGTATTTCTCCGCATTCTCAAACTGCCTCTCCGGTCGCGGGTATTAGTCGCAGTCAACCTCGAGGAACGCCTGAAAGATTGGGTGCAGCATTCCGATTCCGCAGCCGGCAAAAATTCCGATAGCGAGCGGCATCCTCGCCCCAATCTCTCCACGGCCTACCAGGAGCCCAGGACCGACACGGAGCGAACCCTGGCGGAGATCTGGGCATCGCAGCTGGGACTGGAGTCAGTAGGAATTCACGATCGCTTCTTCGACCTCGGTGGTCACTCGCTTCTCGCAGCGCAACTCGCCTCGGAAATCTGCGATCGATTCCAGATTGAATTACCCGTGCTCAAACTGTTTCAGGCGCCCACAGTCGCAGAGCTCGCCGCGGTGGTCGACAAGGCAAAAACCGGAGGGGAAACTTTACCCTCTGATCAGCCTGCCCCGCAAGCTTCCGCAACGCCCCAGCCCGAGTTGCTCGGGAGCGCGATCGACGTTGCCGCCAAACAAACCCATCGAGAGTTCTATAACGACGTATCGCGGCGTCTCGAGCAGTCCGGAGTCGGCGGAGCTTCCTTCTTCCTCAACTACGGCTACGTCAGCCTGGGCGATGGAGACGAATCGCGATTCGAGGTGCCCGATCGCGTCTTCAATCGCAACTCCGTGCGCCTTGCATTCGAGTTGGTCGGTGATACCGAATTGCACGGCACGCGAGTGCTCGACGTCGGATGCGGTCGCGGTGGAACCGTCGCGCTGATGGCTGAAACCTTTAGCGCTGACGCGGTCGGTGTCGATCTCGCTCCCGAAGCCGTGGCCTTCTGCCGCAGGACTCACCAGAACGGCGCCCGGTTTGAAGTGGGAGATGCGGAACACTTGCCATTCAGCGAAGCGGCTTTCCAGGTCGTCACCAACATCGAGTCATCGCACACGTATCCAAACCTGCGCGCTTTCTATTCGGAAGTCCGCCGCGTTTTAGAGCCAGGAGGAAGATTCTTGTATACCGACCTGCTTCCCGTCGAGAGATGGATGGAAGTCAGTGTGCTTCTCACGTCCCTCGGTCTCAGGATTGAAGCGGAGCGGGACATCACCGCCAATGTGCTCGCCTCCTGCGATGCCATCGCGGCAACAAGGGCGCAGGCATTCGGCGGGCACAGCGAGATGATCGATAATTTTCTCGCGGTGCCGGGTTCGGGAGTCTACGAGCAGATGCGAAGCGGCGCGTGGCAGTACCGCATTGTTCGCGCCACGCGCCGATAGACAATCTTAAGATTCAGCAGCAGCCGCAGCCACAATCCGCGTGATGCGCTCCGCAGTGGTCCGGCACCACCGCAACCGCGATCACCAGCGGGCGCACGCGGCAACCCTCCGCGCGCAGCGTGGCATAGGCCACTTTGCACGAATCCACCTGGCCGCCAGTACCGACCCGGCCGCCAGTGCCGGTGTCAGTCGGCGCAGTATTGCCGGCTGGATCCTTGCTCCCGCATCCCACCGGAACTGTCAATATGACGGTCTTATGACCGCAGGCCGGCAGCGTGAAATTGCTGTCGGACAACGAGGTTTGCCATCCCACTTCCTGCCCGGATGAGGTCGCAAACGTTCCCAGCGTCAGCGCGACATCGCGATCGCGCCGTGTGTCGTTCTCAAACGTGATCGGGATTCGTCTCACCTCGCCGCATCGGGCATACTCCACGGTGTCGGCGCAGCGAACGTGACAGGAACACTCGCAACCGCAATCGTCGTCACAGTCGTGATCACAATCGCAATCGTGATGCTCGTGGCAATGACCATGCGGCTGGTGCCTGCTGTAAGTTGGCGCGCCCTGCGTCGCGGCGGTGGTGGACGGCTGCGCCATCGCGGGGATGGCGTTGTACAAATTGGTATAACCAGTCTGCATGTTGTTGACGTAGTCGGGATACGTCATCATCCTCATCTGGCCGGAGTCGTGACAGTACCCGTAGTACCACGCCGGTCCCTGACTCGGATTCGACTGACTTGAGTGGCGATGGCGATGAGAGTGCATCTTTGACCTTCCGTCTGAGAAGCGTTTCGTCAACACTCCTCCGCAATTTACATTTCATGCCCGATACTGCTTCTCAGTTCCCGTCGATCGTCTGACTTATCGCAGGAGTGCGCGCGTCCGGCGCACCTAAAGATCGTCGCTTACGCGGACGCGCAATCCGCCGGCCGAACGTGTATTTCCCTGGCTCGGCGCGGTCTCGGTTCTCGTGTGTTCCACTTCGCCATGCTCCTCGTGGCATCCGCACGAGTGCGCATTCCTGGGACTGTGCAGGCGGAGTTCAGACTTGCCTGACATCGTGAATCCGAACAGTTCCATCCCCATGTAGGTGAAGCCGAAATGCTGTGAATAAGGCTGCTCCATGTGGATCGGCGGCAGCGGAGCCAGCTTGATCGTCTGGCACGAATCAACCACTACCGGCTTGAGATCGATCAGCGACTTGGAATCGCTGCTGACCGAGAGCGGCTCAACTTTCAGGTCTACGTTGAGCGGCTCAAGCTTCAGATCCACATTCGCGGTGGAATTCGTCGTGGCGTTGCTCGTCGATTGTGAAACGATCGGCTGAGTAACCGCCAGGTTGGAGTTCACCGTAAGCGGCGCAATTTTGTCGATGTCAACATCTACTTGAAGAGGAGTGCTGGTGCTGCCCAGCGCGATATTGTAATGGTCCGGAATATTGACGCCGCCGCCGCCCTTGCTCATTTATTACCCTCCTCGCTCGGTGTGATCCCTGAGTTAAACCCCATCACGCCTTGGCCGTGGTGTAAATGTCCACTCCCAGAATCGCGTTGTAGAGTTGCAGATTCGCATAATAGTGCCGCAACGGCTTGAGACCATCAGGCAGTTCGAAATTCACATCCACCGTCGTCTTATCGCCTGGATGCAGAGTCACCGCCGAACGACTGATCACCAGGGTTCCGATCTGCAGGTCGGCCCATTCGTCAAGAAAGCCCTTCACCATCGTCTCTACCGACGTTTTGTCTGCCTTGTGCAGCCCCGTCAAAAGTCCGGTTAGAAGATCGAACGAATCAAAGATCGGACACTCACACTTCGCGCCGGTCGGCAGATCAACATTGCCTTTGTTCTCGATAACGAATTGGCGAGTGTACTTCTTGGCCTTCCCGGCGAGAATCGTAATGCTGCTCGGAGTAATGCGAAAGTCCACGACCTCGGCCACCTGCGCGGTAGCGGGCACCGTCTTGCCGCCAAGAGTCACCTGGAATTCATACTTGCCTGGCCGGGTCTTCGCATCCAGCGCGATCATTCCCGTAACGCTGGCCTGTTGGCCGGGATAGAGCTTCGCGTAAAACGGAATCTCCGTCAGTGGCAGACTGGCGGGACCTTGAAGGCTTTCCGCCGTCACGCTGATCATCCGGATCTTCTGTTTTTCGACGCCGTTGTTGACCAGGGGAATGTTGCCGCTCAGGCCTTGCGGCGGTCCCGAAAAGAACAGGGGCGCATCGTCGCGGCCCGCGAACTGAATCGCCTCTTGTGCTACGGATGCACCCGGCTCACCAGTTACCATCACGCGCCCAAGCCTCCTGTTTTCCGGCAAACTCGGATAACAAACGGTACCCGCAAAACCCGAAGCGTGTCAACGCCAATCTCCGCATAATTCCCGTGGGATCAGCCCCATGAAAGGGCTGTGAATTCGCAGTGATGGCAGGCTCAACCACGCCGGGAATGGGTCACGACTTTCCGACGGGGTTCGCCGAGAAATACTGCTCCAGCCCGGCCGCGACCTCTTTCAGTCCGCGTTCGAGATTGACGTCCAACGCAGTGACAATCGCCGAGATCTCCTTGCCCTGGACTGGTTCGGACTGGGAATAGACATGAGACCAGACAACCTTGCCTGACTTTCGGTCATAGAGTTGAAAGTCCATCGATACCAGCCCTGTGATACCAGTCGCGCTGTCCACCTCCTCGAAGTCGTAGAGGTGGCCCCGGACCACAAACTGCCCCCCCGAGGCGCTCCCCAGGCTATCGACAGACTGGTATGTTCCCGAGGCTCTCAGAATATGAATCAAATTGCCGTGCACCATCTCGACGGGCGGCTCAATCCACCGGCTGTACTGGTAGGTACCGACCTCATTGGTGCCGATGCGATAGGCGATCGGCGAATCCCGGAAGATCTCGGGAGTGCTGATGTCCGCAACCAGCAAAGAAACGGTCGGCGTACCACTTGAGACAGCAGGGGCCGTGGAGGACTGAATCGCGTAATACCGGATGGGCTTGGTCTTGCCGCATCCGCTCAGGATCAAGGCCAACAGCGAGACCAGAATTGGACCGGTCGCTCGATTCATAGTGAACCTCTTTCGTGTTGCCCTCGAGCCTTCTTCGAGGGTCTTTATCTTGTTTCCACTCATGGGAGCAACCAGACCGAATCGAATCGTCAATGAGTCATCCCGGGCGCGTAACTACTTCATCAGTTCGCCAGGTTTGCGATCCTTCAGGTTGTTTCCACGAATGAGGACCGACGGGTTGGTTTTCAGCGAATCCGTCAGCTGTCTCACATTCTCGGTGGCGACGCGGATATTCACCAGAATCTGGTCGATATTGTCGCCGCCGGTTATGTTCTTGAGTTGCTCGATGAGCGCTGTAGCCGAAACCAGTGTCTCCTTCAATTGGACAACGCTGGCGCGAATGTCCGGGTTGATTCTCAACCAGCATTGAATCGACGTGCGACAGGACAACATTGGCCTGATTCATCGTTGTTTTGAGGTTGTCAAGCATGGGCTGAATCTGGGCGGTGGCGTTCTGTACGTTGGTCAGGCTCGCCGCCACTTTTGGCCGGCTGTCGGCCAGCAGTCCATTCAGGTTCCCCAGGCTGGCGCTGACCTCGCCACGGTTCTTGTCGTTCAGAAGGTCGTTGACGCGTGTGATCGTGACTTGCAGTTCCACCAGGCGCTGATCCAGATTTTGTAGAACATCTTTCGCAACCGGTTCCAGGTTGCCTATCATATCGCCGAGGTCCGCTATCCCCAGCGTCTCGGCAGACTTCAATTCGCTCCCCGGAGGAGCGAGCGGGGCGCCCTTGGTTCCGGTTCCAATCTCCAGGAAGTTATCCGAGAGCGCGCCGAGAGCGGCGATCTTGGCTATGCTGTCGATCTTTACGGGAATATCGTGCTGCACCGTGAAGTCGATCTCAATTCGAGTCGAATCCCCCGGATCGATGCGGACGGTCTTGACCTTGCCTGCATTCATTCCCGCGTACCGCACCGTAGCCCCGGGCAACAGACCCCCCGCCGCCTTGAAATACGTGTGGTACGGCGTGCCGCCCGAAGAAAAAGTCCCGGCCACGGCCAATACCGTCCCAATCAGCAATGCCGCCGCAATACAGACGAAGACGCCGACCAGGGCTTCTTCACGCTTGCTCTTCATAGCATCCTCATTCTCAGTGGCTCCACCATGTCAGTTCTTCTTGGTCTTGCGTTCCCCGGTGAGCATCTGCAGATAATCGAGCTCTTCGGTAACTTCAGGTTCTGGAACCCGGTCCAGGAATTGACGCACACGTGGATGCGTGCTCGCTTGAAACTCTTCCCTGGTTCCCAGCGCCACAATATGGCCGCGGTCGACATACACGAGTCGATCGGCGATCAGAAATGCACTGGCAAGTTCGTGGGTCACGACCACCATCGTTATCGCGTAAGCCTTCTTGAGGTTCAAAATCAGCTCGTCAAGTCCTGCGGCAATGATCGGATCCAGCCCTGCTGACGGCTCATCGAAGAACAGAATCTCGGGGTCCATCGCTAGTGCCCGCGCTACGGCGGCGCGCTTCTTCATTCCGCCACTGAGCTCGGATGGCATGAAGTCTTCAAAGGCGCTCAGCCCCACCTGGCCCAGCTTGATGCGCACCATGATCTCGATCGTCGAATCTTCCAGATCGGTATGCTCGTGCAGCGGCAGCGCAACGTTCTCGCCCACGGTCATCGAGCCGAACAGTGCAGAGCCCTGAAACGACATTCCCATTCTCTTTCGAATCGCGTTCATTTCCCGGTCGGAGATTTTCGCGGTATTCACTCCGCCAATCCAGACCTCTCCAGAGGTCGGCCTTTCGAGACCAACCAGGGTCCGCAGCAGCGTGCTCTTTCCCGAGCCTGACCCGCCCAGGATCACCATGGTTTCTCCGCGCCGGATGTCGAAGGTGATCCCGTGGAGGATCTCGCGCTCGCCGTAACTCACGCGGAGGTTCACCACCGAAATTGCAGCCTCGTTTGCGACCGCGTCAGTCATCTTGAGCATCCCCCGCCGTGGCGGCCTTTACGCCAGGTCTTGGCCCAATAACGGCCTGGATCCCGGAAACGGGCAGTAGCTTGCCGTCCTTCCAGCTCCCAGGTCAAGTTGGATTGATGAAATAAAACAAGGCTGTGAACACCAGGTCGACCACAATCACGAGCGCGATCGACGTCACGACGGCAGACGTAGTGGAACGTCCAACCTCCTCGGCGCCCGCGCCGGTGGAAAATCCTTCCTTGCATCCGACAGCCGTGATCACGAGTCCGAACAATGCACTCTTGATCAGGCCCGTATAGATGTCGCGATTGACAATCGAATCCAGCGTCGCATGAAAGTAGGAGCCGATGGTGAATCCCGCCCCTGCGACGCCGAAGACGCATCCACCGACGACCCCCATGAAGTCAGCCCAGACTGTCAGGCATGGCACCATAACGAGCATGGCCAGAAACTTGGGCGCGACAAGGAAGGCCACCGGATCGAAGGCCATGGTTCTCAGGGCATCCACTTCCTCGGTCACCTTCTTGGTGCCTATTTCTGCGGCAAAGGCCGAACCCGATCGGCCAATGACGACGATGGCCGTAAGCAGGGGACCAAGCTCTCGCAGAATCGAGACCGCCACCGCACCGGCCACAAGTTGCATCGCGCCCAATTGCCGCAGCTCATATGCGCTCTGGAGAGCCATGATGAGGCCGACAAAGAACGTAATCAGCGAAACGATGGGGATGGCCTCGACCCCCACCGCCATGGCCTGATGAAGGGCCCGTTGCGGCCGGAGGCGCTGCCCGCGGAAAGGACCTACGAACGTGACGTAGGCGGACTGACCGGCGAGACTCGCCAAGCCTCCGATGTACGCGAAGCCGTTGATCGTCAGTGCTCCGACCGCTCGCGGTATCGCTTCGACTCTCTCCAGGATCTTCATTGCAAATTACGTCCGTTCCATGCGATTCTCCAGCGGTATTTCAAGGTCGGCTTTCGATGATATGGCGGACTCCTCAACCCGGTCTCAGGTATCGAGCGCTTGTAATTCGGTTTCACAGATCTCAAAGATTCCGGTCAACCGCGTGAGCTGCAATACTTTCATGACAGCCCCAGTCACCCCAAAGAGGATGATTCGCTTCTTGGACTTCTTGGCCTCCTGCAGAACTTCCAGCAGGGATGCGATGCCAGAGCTGTCGATGTAACCCACTGCCTGCAAGTTGATCGCAAGACGCTGCGTCCCCGTCAGTGACTCCAACAGCGATTTCCGCAACGCCGGTGAAGTGCCAAGATCAATCTGACCGACCACGTCTACAATCACCGCGTCTCGATCGCTGCGAGTCGAAAACTCTAGCTGTCTCTCCATGGGTATCCTTCACTGGGTGTATCCTTCACTGGCTCGGATCGGGAACCTTTCCCTTGCGTGTTGCATCTACTTGAAACGCCTGGCTCCAGACGCCCCTTCTTGCTTGTCCTCTTTCCTGGAATCATTCCCGCCGGGGGCGCGCCTCGCACCCGGCAGCCGTTTGACAAGCTTCAGTTGATTCCCTCCTGCGACCTTCTGATACGACATTTCATCCATGACGGCTTTGATCAGATGTGTCCCGCGGCCGCTCAGTGCGAATTCGTCCATCGGTTTGCCGCAGATTTTTGTCGGATCCGGTGCCTCGCCCTGATCGAGCAGTGTGAACTCCATTTGCTCCCCATCGACAACGCACTCGAACTCGATCTCCCGATCGTAACAATTCCCATAGGCGTGGCGAATCACGTTCGCCAGGGCCTCGTCGACTGCCAGTATGACCTCGATGCGCTCCTCGTTTGACAAACCATAAATCAGGCCCACCTCGCCAACCGCAGCGCGGGCGACAGACAAGAAGCGAGGATCACTCGGGAAGGTCAGTCTCAGATGAAAGGCCATTTTGGGGCAACAACCTGATAGAGAAGAGTCTACGTGATCCCCCGGCCATGGAAACTGGCAAAAATATCAGGAGGCTTGACGCTTCTTAAACCGACATACCCTCGGAAGAGATGGGGAATCCTAGTGTGAGCCGATTCCCATCCGCGAGCCTTTCGTATGCAACCGACCCCGCGAAACGATAGAGCAGCCGGATACCATTTCCGCCTGGTTCAATCGATTCCAGGCTCACCGGTGTCGCCACGTTGCCTCGCGGAGTGGGCTCACCCGGGGCAAAGGCCGGCGCCTGGTCTTCGATCACAAAGAGGAGGTCGCCCGCTGAAACCGAAGTGCGTATGACGATTGGATGTCCGGCTTCGTTGCGATAGCCATGCAGCACGACATTGGCCAGCGCCTCTTCCAGGCACAGGTGCATGGCAAACCGGGCGTCCTCGCTGAGGCCATATTGGTCGGCCAATGCCTCGATCCATGGCTGAACACGCGTCAACTCCGTGAGCCTGCTGTCCAGTTCAATCCGGTCTTGCAGTATGTTCAAAAGTATTCTCGCTTTACCTGTGACGCTTGAGCCCTCCGAAAGCCGGAGCGTCCGCTGGTTCCGTAGTGCTAGCACAGTGCGGCAACGGCGGCATCGAGGTCATGAAAGATCGGAATGATTTCGTCGATGTTGCTGGCCTTCAAGACTTCTTCCACCAGGGGAACCGGGCCGAACAGGGCTACTTTTCCCCCGCGGCGCCGAACCGCCTGGGCGGGAACAATGATGGAACGAAGGCCCATGGAGCCCAGAAAAGAGACCTTGGACAGGTCGACCAGGAGAAACTTGCTGCTGCCGGCCAGGACGTTCATGCGTAAATCGATCGCAGCCGCGCCTTGAATATCCAGGCGCCCATCCAGAAGGACCCGCGTGATGCCACCTTCCATAGACTCAGTCGAAATTGTCATGCATGCTCTCCTTACCCTGCCCGGATTTCCTGTCAGGATTTCCAGCCCGGCTTCGGTGGGAGGTGGATTTGCCCGTAAGCCTCGCTCATCGTACCCGGCAATTGTTAATGTCTCATAACACAATAGTCTGCTCTCCGGCCGCGCTCCCACCAGCCCACGCGGCGCCGTCCTCCGCACGCTGATAGCGGACTACCAGCAGAGTAATATCGTCTGACTGGCTGGCGCCTTCGGCAAACCGCTCCACGGCGCTCAGAATCCCGGCCTGAAGTTCGGCCACGGAGCCGTCTCGATGTCGGCCGAGAGCTTCCTTGAGTCGATCCGCTCCAAACAGGTTTTGGTCTCGATCCTCGGCTTCCGTTACGCCATCCGTGTAGAGCAACAGCGTGTCCCCGGGTTCGAGCTGGATACGGGCAGCCTTGAACGTCGCCTGCTCGATCAGGCCAATCGGGAACGATCCACCTGAACACAATTCGTTGACTTCCCCCCGCCGCAGAAGCAGGGGCGAAGGATGGCCGGCCCGGACGAACTCAAGACCGCCGTCTTGATCGAGCAGTCCGAAAAACATGGTCGCGTAACGGCCTACCGCCGCGCGGTCGCAGAGAAAACTGTTGAGGTGATCGAACACCTTGACCGGCTCGACCCCCAGCGTCATCCCCGAGAGCGCCCCCTGCAGCATGGTTGTCAGCAGGGCAGCCCCCAAACCCTTCCCGGCCACATCGGAAATCATGATAGCGATCCGGCCATCCGGCACTGGAAAGACATCGAAATAATCCCCGCCCACCTCGTGGCATGGCCGATGAGTTCCCGTGACAGCAAGGTGCGGGTAGCCTTGAAGCCCCTGTGGCACCAGCGCCTGCTGGATCTGGCGCGCGATGCTCAACTCCTGCTCCAGGCGGTGGCGCTCCCGCTCCCGTTCGAGCAGCCGGGCATTGTCAAGAATGCTTGCCGCCTGCGCGCCCAGAGCATCCAGGATCTGCCGGTCCAGCGCCGAGAAGGTCGCAGTCCGCCTGGAATCCAGATACACAGCTCCCAGCAACTGGTGCCTGGCCCCCTCGGGAGAAGACCCCGTCGTTCCGTATTGTGTGGTGTACAACGGAATTACGACCGCCGAGCGCAACAACTGCACCACTACGCTCAACGCGCTTTGCAGGTTTAGATCCGCCAGGTTCAGGTCTTCGCTGATGACGGCGGATTCAAGCTCGATCGCCCTGGCCAGCACCGACCGGCTCGGATTCATCGTTTCCGGCGCGAGATTTTCAGCGCCCCGCCCCCGCCCCACCCTGACCTGCAATACGCCAGACCCGTCCGGCTCCAGCAGCATTCCACGGTCCGCGTGAGTGATGACGATTGCGTGATCGAGCATCGCAGCCAGCACCGATTCCAGCGGAAGCTGCGAGTGCAGCAGCGATGTCGCCTCGAGAAGCAGCCGCAGCCCCTTGAGTTCAGTGGCGGAGTCGCCCCCAAACGAGCCGAGAAGACTCCGCAGCTTCGTAACCGCTTCTTCCGGGGAGTGTGCTTCCGGCTGTAGTCGAAAGACAAGCTGGCATCCGTCGTCTTTTCCCAGCCGGATCCGGTCGCCGTCGGCGAGCGTTCCCGCACTGGTCGGTTTTCCGTTCACGAAAATGCCGTTGAGCTGGCCGCGATCTTCGATGCACATCCCGGTTGGTCCGGCGGAAATGGCCGCGCACTTTCGCGAAATACGCAGATCATCGATGGCCAGGTGATTGCCACTCTCTTTGCCCCGCCCGATGAAGAACGGAAGTTCGCTAATCGAAACCATCTGCAGCGGACGATCAGAAAATACGACGTCGATATAACCATGAACTGGAGCAGGGGATTCAGGCATAGGCTTCGGGTGAGTGAATTCTACGGCATTTTCAGCAGATGCCGCGGTTCGTGGCGCTCAAGCGAAAAGTCGCCGTCGTACCCGGCAACAAAATTAGTCCCGAATTTGACCGAACTTCTTGACAAGTCACACTGTATTCAATAGCTTGTAGACTCGCCACCGGAAAAGGCTTCCCTCCGATAGGTTCCAACCGCGTGACTTGATTCCCTTGCGCGGCCTCGAGGGGCCCCGAGAGGCGTGCCATCCCCCAATGGCAATCTGAAAGCTGCTTCGGAGGAACACTCGACTGTGTCGAACCTGTGTGTGGAACCTGGATGCTTTCATGCACTAGGGGATCGCCATTCTACCCCATACCTAGCCCGTTTTGTCTTCGACCTGAAATTCAACTTTCCCTGGGAAAACCTGCAAGGAGAACAATGAGAGCAGCGATCGCGTGGTCCAGCAGAGTAGCTATACTGGCAGTCCTGAGCATGATAATCGGCTGTTCCCTCGCTTCGGCGCAGGGATGTCCCGCCTCTCCCGGCTATTCGCCAGACTTCACCACAAATCAAAGCTGCCTGACCTTGAACGGAATCAACAGCGCCTATTCGGGTTCTCCCTCCTTTGCACCTCCCGCCACGCCTCAATCGTCCGTTTCGAACGTCCTCCGCCTGACCGCCAATCAGGGAGGCTGGGCTACCTCCGCCTGGTACCAGGCCCCCCAGCCCGTTGCCAACGGATTTACGACCACCTTCGCATTCCAATTGGGCAGCACATCGACCTATAACGCCGATGGATTCGCGTTTGTGATTCAGAACAGCAGCCTGTCTGCGCTGGGATCCGGCGGATGCGGGATCGGGTTCGGCGGCAGCACCAGCGGTTGCGCTTCCTCAAGCGGCATTCCGAACAGCGTTGCGATCGAGTTCAACACCTATCCCAACGGCGCTGGCGTTGACCCGAGCAGCGATGACGTCACCATTCAGAACTGCGGCGGGATCACTCCCAACAGCGTCGACTTGACTTGTTCCCTCAAGTACAACGATCTCACTGGCAAGATCAATCTGACCGACGGCAACGTCCACGTCGCGGCCATCACCTACACGCCCTCTGCACTGTCGACGTGCGGTGCCACCAGCACCCAGACCTGTTCCACCCTCGATGTCGTTCTCGACGGCGTCGACCTTTTCCCGGGCGGTGTCCTCTTCAATCTCAGCACCATCGGGCTAAGCGGCTCCAGCGCCTATGTCGGATTCACCGCGGGCACAGGCGGCGGCAATGACGACCAGGACATTGTGAGCTGGACATTTACCCCCCAGGGCCAGAGCCAGACAGGAACCATCACTCCCGGACAGACGAGCCCGACCGTCTTCAAGATCAACGGGGGGTTTGTCGAAGGAAGCCCGACCACGGGCTACGATTTCACCGCCCAGCAGACCGACACCGCTCAGACGCTGAAGATGGTGGTCTCGGCGATTCCTGTAAGCCAGCAGGCTTGCAACGCTCTCGTCGAAAAGAATCCAAAGTTGCCATCCGCCCAGTGCTTCGTGTATCAGAACGGCGCCGGCCAGGATAAAGACGCCGCCGTGCTGTTCGAAGTCACCTGCCCGCCTACCGGTTCATGCGGATCAACCGCCAATCCCTTCGACGCCGAACTGGGCACCAACTTCAATTTTTTCTGTACCGAGAACACCCCGTCTGAGAACTCGCCGCTGCGGTGCGGCGTTCCTCCGCTGCCCTTCAGCTTCGGATTCCCCAATCTGACCTCCGACAACGGCCTGCCTTCGATCGGCTTCCTCAAAGGCGAAGGACCTGACCCCGTTCACCCCTGCACCCCCGATCCCGACGGAACCACTCCGTTGTTCAAGGGCAACCAGATCGACTATTTCGCGCTCGGCGACACCAGCGGCGGGGCCAAGGGCAGTAGCGGCGGAACCACCTCCTGCTGGGTGATGACGTACCTCACGCAAAATGAATTGCCGACCATCAACGTCACCCAGCCGGTCAGCGGAGCCACGTATGCGCTCGGACAGAGCGACGCGACAACCCTGGCGAAGTACTCCTGCTCGGCCGTCAATGCGGGCGCCGGCTCGCCCACCGGGCCGTACCTGACCGTGGCAAGCTGCAGCGCGAACGATACTCCTGGCACATCCGTCGCCAATGGGGCGCAATTCGACACCACCACGCCCGGAACGCACAGCTTCACAGTGCAGGTGCAGGATTCGGCCACCAACACCAATTCGCAAACCATCACTTACAACGTTTCAGCTCCGCCCTCAATCTCGGGACCCTCCAGCGCGACCTTTGCGGTGGGCAGTCCCGGCTCTGTCGGCATCAGCGCCACCGGCTTTCCCCTGCCGACTCTGACTGAATCGGGAGTCCTGCCCGCGGGCGTCACATTTGTCGACAACAGGAACGGGACCGGCACGCTGAGCGGGAAGGCGACAGTGAGCGGCATCTTCCCCATCATCTTTACCGCTCAAAACGGCGTTGGCTCGCCGGCGACTCTGGCCTTCACTCTGACGGTCGTCGCCTCCGTTCCTGCCTCGGGAACAAAGTGCAACGGCGTCTATAACGGGACGTTCAAGGGCAACATCGTTGTGGGGGCGGGGCAGTCCTGCATCTTCACGGGTGGCGGCGTCACCGGCAGCGTGACGGAACTGGGCGGCAGCCTCGTTCTCCGCAACGCGGCCGTGGGCGGAAATATCTCTGTAACCGGAGGTACCTTCTCCATCGGGCCGCCGGTCACGATTAAAGGCAACTTCACCATGCTGGCCACGCCGAAGTCTGCGCTTCAGAACCAGCTTTGCGGGGCAGCCATCAGCGGCAACCTCGTGGTCGAGTCGAACGGCTCCCCCGTCCTTCTCGGTTCCGGAACATCGGCGTGTCCCGGTAACACCGTCTCGGGCAACGTGTCAGTGAGTTGTAACCGCGCGCCTACCTCGATCTACAACAACACCGTGGGAGGGAGCCTGCTCGACGTCGGCAATTTGCAGCTCACCCAGGTGTTCTCCAACCACATCAAGGGCC
This sequence comes from Terriglobales bacterium, assembly GCA_963788475.1. Lineage (GTDB taxonomy): Bacteria > Acidobacteriota > Terriglobia > Terriglobales > Acidobacteriaceae > Telmatobacter. The sequence continues at coordinate 65,968 of CAWBGO010000015.1, read as the reverse complement.
TTCTCAGTTGTTCAGCTAATTCGACGATCACCGGTGGAGGCAACACCGCGACCAAGAAGCAGGGGCAATGCGCAAGCTTCTAAGAATAAGCTGACCGCCGCGAGAATTCGACCGCTCGATTTACGCCGTTCGATACGTGAGGCGCATCACGTGTTGGACGGCATGGCGTTAGGTGTGTTTTCCTTCCAGCAGCACCACTACCCGAGATCCGACGTTGTTGAACGGTTCCCGCTTCTTGTTTTCGAACTCCCAGCTAATCCGTAACCGGGGTTGAGGAGGAATTGAATGTTCGTCGATTCAGTAAGGTCCCGCCTTGCCTGTTATTTTGTCCTTCCGGCTTTCACCCTTCTTCTGTTAGCGGCCTGCAATAAGCAGGCTGCAACTCCACCCGTTACAGAACAGCCACAGCAACAAGCGGCCGCTTCTCCGTCGATCGCGGCAGACGGCCTGCCTGCTGCCGCATCGAATGTTATCTCGTTGCCGATCGGCTTCAAGCGGGAGACGGACGACCTTGACGCGATGGTGAAGCGGCGCGTGATCCGCGCCATCGTCATGATCAACCCGATTGGCTTCTTCTACGACAAGGGAATGCCCAGGGGGGCAATGTACGAGGCCCTGGAGGAGTTTCAGAAATTCGCTAACCAGAAGTTCAAAACCGGCAAGCTGCCGATAACAGTCGCATTCATTCCGATGCGCGCCGATCAGGTTGCGAAGGCGCTGACCGAGGGTCTGGGAGATCATTATCGCCTATGGAGTCGTAGTGACCCCCGAGCGTGAAAAGCTGGTCACCTTCTCGACTCCTATCATGAGCGATGTAAAGCAAATCATCGTCACGGGAACAGATGTGGGCTCAGTTTCAACCCTCGCGGACCTTGGTGGAAAAGAGGTGTACGTCAATCCCCTTACCACCTATTACCAGAACCTTCAGACGGCCAATGAGACCCTTGCAAAGGCCGGCAAGACGCCCATCGTGATCAAGGCCGCCGACAAGAACCTGTCCGACGACGACCTGGTGCAGATGGTGAACGCGGGACTGATTCCGGCAACCGTCACAATCGAACAACGTGCCGAAGTTTGGTCCCACGTGCTGCCCTATGTTCATCCCCACCCCGAGCTTGTGATCGCGAGTGGTCAAAACCTGGCCTGGGCCATGCGCAAGAACAACCCCCAATTGAAGAAGCTTGTGGACGAATTCATGGCGACGCACAAGGTCGGTACTTCCTTTGGAAACACCCTTCTCCGGCGCTACCTGCAGAACACCAAGTGGGTAAAGAACTCCACGTCGTCAGCGGAGATGAAGAAGTTTCAGCTGAACGTCGCGTTCATCAAAAAGTACGCGGACCAATACGACTTCGATGCGTTGATGATCGCGGCCCAGGCTTACCAGGAATCTCTGCTCGATCAGAGCAAGCGGAACCCCAGCGGCGCGGTCGGCATTATGCAGGTGATTCCCAAGTACGCGGCGGCCCCTCCCATCAACATACCCAATGTCGAAACTGCGGACACCAACATCAAAGCCGGCGTAAAGATGTTGCGCAATATGGAGGACAACTACTTCAACGACCCCCAGATCGATCGCCTCAACAAGACGCTGTTTCTGTTCGCCAGCTACAACGCGGGACCGAATCGCGTCGCCGGGCTGCGCAAAAAGGCTCCAGATTTAGGCCTCGACCCGAACGTCTGGTTCGGAAACGTGGAGCTGGTTGCTGCCAAAGAAATAGGGCAGGAGACCGTCACCTACGTCTCCAACATCTACAAGTACTACGTCGCGTACACGCTGGCGGCGGAGCAGAACAAGCTTCGATCCAATACGGCCGTACTGCCTGCGAAATAAACACCGGCAACTCGTTCGGTCGGTAGGCCCGGGATTCATCCCGGGCTTAAACCAGGCAGAATCAATGCGGGCTCTAGTTCCCTGACGCCTTGAGCCAGTTGGCGGAGTCTTCGTACATCTGTTTCAAGTCCGCGCGTTGCAGCAGGTTTTCCGCGCCCTGATCTTTCTTCATCGACTCAAGAATATTGACCACCCAGCGGAAATGGTCCCGGGCCTCTGCATTGTCCTTGCTGTCCCGGCCGATGGTTCCCAGCAGATAATGCGCCTGCGCACTCAATGCCTGCTGGCCCAGTTTGTCCGAGCGCAGCAAGGCGCGGTCCAGCTCTTGGCGGGCATGGGCCGCATCGCGCCCCTGCAGCATCGCCTCGGCCATGAAAACAGAACATTCGACCGCAGAGTATTTCAGGCCGCCCAAGTCTGCCTGTTGCATCAGCGCGCGAAGATTTGGAATCACCGCCGATCCCTTCTTTTCCCGCACCGTCACCTTGGCCAGGGCAATCTTGGCGAGCAGAATTCTCTCCGTGTCCTTGCTGCGCGTCGCGGCCTGCAAAGCCTGGTCATAAAGAGAATGAGCCGCAGCGAAATTTCCCTTGTAAAACAATGCATCGCCCTGAAAGCCAAGTGTCTGTGCAACAAGACCGTCATTCTTCAACTCGCGCGCCAGGCTGAGCGCCTCGTCCAGCGAACTCTTCGCTTCGTCCATGCGCCCGGCGAGAATGAGAGCCTGCCCGTAGCCGCCCAGAATCTCCCCCATCCAGAATGTCCTGTCTTTCAGTTCGCGGAATGTCTTCAGCGCCCCCTCTTTACTGTGAACAGCGGCGCCAAACCGCCCCTGGTAATCGAACAAGCCGCCCAGGCCGTAGGATTCGAGAGCGGCGCCGCGCGTGTCATTGATGCTGCGCCGCAATTCCAGCGCTTTCATGTAGTACGAAATAGCCTGGTCGTACTCGCCCATGCTCGTAAGCGCCTGGCCGAGATTGTGCAGTGCATCGACAATATCCTGCGGGACCTTTGACTTCTCTCTCAGTTCGAGAACCTGCTGCAGGTAAGCCAGTGCGTCCTCGTACTGCCCCTTCTCGGAGTAGACGCTTCCGATATTGTTCAGGCAGACCGCCTGCATGCTTTCGTTGCCGATCTCGCGCTCCAGTTGCAGAGCTTCCTTGTACGACTTGAGCGCTGCGTCGTGGTCGCCGCGGTCGTCGGCCAGGTTGCCCAACTCGACGAGTGTGTCGCCAAGTCCGCGCTTGTCTCCAATGTCGCGCCGGATCTGCAGGGCCTCGTTGAAATTCGTCAGGGCGGTCTTGACATCGCCAAGCGTCGCCTGAGCCTTGGCCATCTCGTTGAGACTGTATGCCAGGCCGCGCTGCTGTCCGATCTGCCGCCAGATGGTCAGCGCTTCGCGCTCGCTGCGCAGCACTTCCTCGGGCTTGCTGAGCATGCGGTAGGCGACCGCGGTGAGATGGAGGCTCATCGCCTTCTGCTCCGGGTTATTCATCTGCACCGCGAGGCTGTACGCGCGGGTTAGCGGCTCGAGGCTGCCCTGCGGATCGCCGCTCTTGATCTGGAGGCGGCCCATGTCGATCGTCGCACCGATGTCTTTTGGATTCGAGGCGAGGATTTTCTGGTACAAGTCGCGGGCCTTGGCAAGATCTCCGGAGTCCTCGTACAGGCGGGCCAGCGCCGCTCTCACGTCCGAGTTATCCGGCAGCACTCTGGCCAAATTCTCATAGGCTCGGATGGCTTCAGGAAAATGCTTTTTGACCTGCAGCCCAATCGCGGAGATCTGATACTTCTCCGCCTCGGGAAGGTTCTGGCTCAGCAAGACCGCCTTGTTTGCGGACTGTTCCGCTTCGCTGTCATATCCCAGGCTGCTGTACGCCTGCGCCAGCCGCGCAAAAGCCAGGGCAAAGTTGGGGTCGGCCCTCGTTGCAGCCTCGAATTGTTTTTGCGCTTCAAGGTACTTGCCGTCCCGCTGCAGTCCAAGGCCCTGGTTGTAATCGCGCAAGGCATCGACGGAACTCGAAGTGGGTTGGAACGAACTGGCTTTCAACTCCTTCAATACATCCCGAGGAAGCGCCAGTGCCTGCCGGATCGAGTCGGCCAGGCGGTCGATGGCTTGCGGAATTTCCTTTTCACTCGCCACATCGACCTTCAGCGCAACAGTATGGTTGTTCTTGATGTCCTCGAGCGTGGCATCGATCCGAATCGCATTCCCGAACCGCGCGTACTGTCCCCAGACCACCCGGTCCGCATTGCTGAAATCAGCCACACGCTTCACCGTCCCAGGATCAAGAACGGTCGAAGATGAAATCCGCAGATCCCCGAAGATCTGGTGCACAATATTGGGGCTCACCGTGCGCAGGCTGGCCGACTGGCCGATATCCGTGGCAAGCATGTCCGCAACACTCGAACCAACCCAATCGAGCGATGGGTCGGATGATGCGTTCCGGAAAGGCAGGATGGCGAGCGATACAGCGGGGGCTACCGCGGTCGACCCGTTGTTACCCGCACGGTTGAAGAGCTTCGCGCGAAAAAACACCAATCCAAAGATCACCAGGATCAGGGTGGCCGTAATGGACGCAATCTTCGGGCCACCGTGAACGCAAACGGCGAAGATTGAGCCTGACTCTCGCTGCACTGCGGCGGACGGATCTCCGCTCCTGCCAGTGAGTGAGGTCGGCAACCACCTCCGAAACCGCCTGGTACCGGCGGTTCAGGTCGCGTTCGAGGCACTTGCTGACGATCGCGTCGAGAGCGCCGGGAATCGTGGCCATCACCGTGGAAACGGGAACCGCCGCTTCCTGGGTCCTCTTGATCAGGCTGACCAGCGCATTGTCGGAGCCGAAGGGAAGCTCGCCGCTCAGCAGTTCGTAAAGAATCAACCCCAGGGCAAAAATGTCGGATCGCTGATCAAGCTCCGTGCCCAGCGCCTGCTCCGGCGACATGTATTCAATGGTTCCAAGGAAGGCGCCCTGCTGGGTTAATCCATTTCCGCGAACCGTGCGGGCCAGCCCGAAGTCCATCACCACCACTCGCCCCGCAGCATCGACCATGATGTTCTGCGGTTTGAGGTCCCGGTGGATGACTCCCACCCCGTGTGCTGCTTCAAGCGCCTGGCACACCTGCCGCGTGATGTCGACCGCTTCCTCCGGAGAAGCTCTCTTTCTCTCCTCGAGAATCGACTGCAGATTCCGGCCCTCGATCAGCTCCATGGTGATGAACTTCACGCCCTGGGCCTCACCGAGGTCGTAAATCCGGATCACGTTGTGATGGGTAACCCGGTGCGAAAGAATCAGCTCCTGCTTGAAGCGCGCCAGGATCTCGGGATGGTAAGCCATCTCCGGCCGGATAACCTTCAAAGCCACCACTCGATCCAATTCCCGATCGGTGGCCTTGTACACCGTTCCCATCCCTCCCTCGCCGAGGAGTTCGAGGATTTCATACCGATTGCTCAGAACGCTCCCGATTTCGAGCAGAATCGCACTCGGCCCCGCCGGGCCCGAAGTTCCTGGCGGGGGACTGCGGCGAGCGAAGGCCTCCGGGGCGATGGTGGCGCCCCCCGCGAAAATCGTGTTCCCAATCTCAATAGGGGGCCGGATGCCCGTGACCGCCGCTTCCCCGTTTAGCGGCGGAGCGCCCGGGTCAGAATCCGAGAGCATCGACGCCGAGGCGACGATCGTTTTTTCAGGATCGAGCCGTGCTGCGGCCGCCAGACGATCCCTCACCATCCGCCCGTCCGGCGCATCCGCAGATGGGAAACCTTCTTTGGGAGCGGCTGGCTCTCCACGAACGCCCGTTTTGTCGTTCCCCGGCGGGATCTCTGCCATGTCGCGATTCACACTGCTCAGATTGGGGACGGCCCGGCGCAACCTCGCTAGACGCAGCCGGGGACAGGTGTAGTGGCTGAAGTATATATGATCTCTTAACGATACTGTTCACGGAATCTCGGATAGGATGGACCTCCTCCCTATTCCTTGCCTGGGAAGAAACAACTCTCCGTGCCCATCCTTTCGATTTCTTTCAATCGAAAGGGTGGGAGACCACGAACCCAAACTATTCCTTTTCACCCAGCGCGGAGCGGCAGCGCCGGTGTGAGACCAGGCATAATGCGGTACTCCACACTCACCCGATCGTGCTTCATTTCTGAACGCACATAGGTCCGATGGAGGATGTCATTCAGAAAAATCAGGCCATCGCCGAATTCGAGCGCCGGCGCCCAGAACTCCACGGGCGAAAACCTCTGGCGCAGACCCGAGTCCTCGAGTTCCGTGAAATGGAGCAGCGCCGGTTGACGACGGCGCACGAATTCCAGGCTCGGGCTCTCCACTCCACAGTTGTTCAACGGAATCCAGCAAGTCAGTAATTCCGTCATCGGGCCGGCCGGCCCCGGTTCCAGCGGGAACCTGACCCCCAGCGCTCCGTCCTGGTGCCAGCCTTGGAGGTGGTATCCCGAAGCCGGGGCGAGATGGGGTGCGAACTTCTTCCGCACCCACGATTGTTCCATGTTGCAAGTCCAGGCCGGTCCGATCACTTCCGAAAACAACGGCCCGAGCCCCGACGCGGACAAGGGTGCCAGCAATCCCTCCAAACTGCCGACGCCGAAGTCCAAAAGCGCAGTCAGAAGCACCGAATTTGAAAATCGGTTGTACTTGTGGTGTCCGGGAAGCGATCCCTCCGGCCCGATCCCCTGAAAGAACTGGTCGGCGGCTGTTTTCAGTCGGGTCAGAGAGTCCGTAGCGAACACATCTCTCAACAGAACGACGCCCTGTCCCCGCAGTTGAATTGATAAGTCAGCGGTCATCAAAACCGGGAGCTCCATGTCAAAGTAAATTCCGGACAAGCCCAGATACTGTTCAGTCAAGGATTTCCGTTTGAAGCATTCCATAGATCGGGTGCCCCACCCAAGGGAACGGGTGCCCCAGCCTCGCCGCGTCGTTGTTTTTGCGGCTAGGGTGGGTCTCGGGTACTCCGTCCCGGCAATGTGAGACGCTTAAGTAAGCAGCGTTGGGATAAGCCCCGGTGTTGTGGCAACTCGATTCTCCCATGGGCCGGCATCTATCGTTCCAACCAGGCCAGCTCCTCCTTCCCCGCGTCCATCGATCATCCAGGCCCTCCGCGCTCCGTAGCAATTCCGGGCGCCAAACGCCGGCACTCGGGTTATAATTCCCGCAAAGCGGTCGCAGAGTGCGTCGCCCGCCCGGACATTTCCCAAACAAATGAAGGCACTTAGGATTTCCCAGACTTCGCTCCTTTCGAGCCAGTCCCTAGGCCCCGGAATCGGCTCAATTTGAAGACCCAGACCTGAGAGCGCCGCACCCCGAGGAACTCAGAATGTCGGAGGAAACCCAGCAGTTCACGCAACTTCTACAGGAGTGGAGCGGCGGGAAGAAGGAAGCACTCGACCAGCTGATGCCCGTCATTTATGACGAACTGCGCAAACTGGCTGGACGTTACCTTTACTCCGAACGCCGTGACCACACGCTGCGGGCCACGGCATTGGTGAACGAGGCCTACCTGCGCCTGGTCAGTTCGAGCGTGAATTACCAGGATCGAATGCATTTTTTTGCCGTCGCCGCGCGGACCCTGCGCCATATCCTCGTCGACTATGCCAAGGCCAGAAAGCGGGACAAGCGAGGCGGTGGTATCGAGAACATCCCCATCGACGAGGCCATCCTGGTGGGGCCCGAATCCGATCGGGGGATTGTGGAACTGGATGACGCGCTCATCGCGCTTGCCGCCCAGGATCCCGACAAGGCCAAGGTGGTGGAACTCGTCTTTTTTGGCGGCCTCACCTATGAAGAGGCGGCAGACGTTCTTGGAATTTCCCGCGCCAGCATATACAGGGAAATGAAGATGGCGAAGGCCTGGCTTCATCGCGAACTCACACGATCCGTCTCCTGACAGGGGTCGAGCAAATGGTCCCAAATGCCCGGTGGCAACAGGTGGAGAGCCTCTTCATGGAGGCCGTCGAATTGGCGCCCCACGACAGGGCCGCATTTCTCGACGAACACTGCGAGGGCGATCCCGAACTGCGAGCCGAGATCGAATCTCTGGTTCAATCCGCGGACATGGCGCCCGAATTTCTCGATCGGCCGATTCTCGACAGCGTAAAGAAAATCGCCGAAGAACCGCCGTCGACCCTTTCCCCGCACACCCGCATCGCTGCATACGAGATCGTGAGCCTGCTCGGCGAGGGAGGCATGGGACAGGTCTACCTGGCACGCGACGCGCGATTAAAGCGCCGGGTCGCGGTGAAGATTCTCTCGCCGCAACTCACCCAGAACGCGCAGGCCCTGCGCCGGTTTGAGCATGAAGCCCAGTCAGCCTCCGCCTTGAATCATCCCAGCATCCTCACCATCTTCGAATTCGGAGAATCCGACGGAATCCATTTCATGGTCTCTGAGTTCGTCGAGGGTCAAACGCTGCGCGAGCGGCTCGAAGCCGGCTCTATCAGCGTTCCCGAGGCCCTCGATATCGCATCGCAGGTCGCGGGCGCCCTGTGTGTAGCCCACGAGGCCGGCATCATTCACCGCGACATCAAGCCGGAAAACATCATCATCCGCCCCGACGGGTTGGTGAAGCTCCTCGATTTCGGAATAGCCAAGCTCGCCGAAAATCATGTGCTGCATCCGACCGCGGGCTTGGCGTTGACGATTGCCGGGCTCGTCATGGGGACCCTCAAATACATGTCGCCCGAGCAGGCTCGCGGCATCACCATCGACCGCCGCACCGACATCTACTCTCTGGGCGCGGTGCTCTATGAAATGCTCGCCGGCAGGGAACCGTTTCAAGGCGCAACCACCAGTGATCTGATTGCCGAGATTCTCAAGAGTGACCCGCCGCCCCTCGAAGGACCGGCGCCGAATGTCTATCCCGAACTCCAATCCATCCTCAGCAAAGCAATGTGCAAGGATCGGTCGGCGCGCTATCAGACCATTGGCGACTTCTCCCGCGATCTCCTCAAGCTCAAACGAGACATTGAGTTTCACGCGCACGAAGACTCCACTTCTGCTGTGGCGAGAAGTTCAGGCAGACGGCCAATCTCCTCCCTGCCGCAGGAAGACGAGCGACCGCGCACGGTTTGGAGCCGCGCCGCTGCGTTCCTCTCTCCGTTCCGCATACTCTTGGCATTGGCGGTCCTGGCGGCCGTAGTCGCGGGCTGCCTTTACTTTCTGCGAAAACCCGCCGCCGGCCCGCCTCCCGCACAACTCCGCACGTTCGCGATTCTTCCTTTTCAGAATCTGAAGCCCGACCCCGCCACGGACTTCCTGGGGTTTTCGTTGGCCGATGCTCTGACAACCAAGCTCGCCTATGTCAATGCTCTTAGCGTGCGTCCTTCTTCCGCCGTTGACAAGTACCGCAACCAGGCCGTCGATCCGCGCAAAGCCGGAGCTGAATTGCAGGTCGACACCCTGCTCACCGGCAGCTACGTTAAGGATGGAAACGAACTCCGCATCACCACCCAGCTGGTCGATATCAAGGCCGATCGAATCGTCTGGCAGGATACGCTGGATTTGAATTACGACAAGCTCCTCACCGTCCAGGATCGCGTCACCCAGGAGATCGTGAACGGGCTGGCGTTGCATCTCTCTCCCGCCGAGGACGAACCATCTCAAGTCCGACGCTCCCATCGATCCCCGGGCATATGAGTACTATCTGCGCGGGGTGGACTTCTATTCCGTGAACGACTTCGCCGCCGCGATTTCCATCCTCGAAAAGTCCACGGCCATCCAACCCAACTACGCGCCCGCGTGGGCCGCCCTGGGCCGCTCAGAGGAGACCCAGGCCTCCCTTCACGGCGGCGCCCGCGATCTCTATACCAAGGCCCAGGACGCATTTGAACGCGCCATCGCGCTCAGCCCTTCGATGGCGGAGCCGCGCATTTACATGGGCAACCTGATGACCGATACCGGCCGCGTGGAGCAGGCCGTCCCCCTCTTGCGAACTGCGTTGCAGGCCAATCCCAACAACGCCGAAGCCCACTGGGAACTCGGCTATTCCTATCGCTTTGGCGGCATGCTCGACGAGTCCGTCGCCGAGGGTGAGCGGGCGCGCGGATTCGACAAGCAGGTCAAGATCAACAGCTCCGCGATGAACGCCTATCTCTACCTCGGCCAGTACGACAAGTTCCTGCAAAGCCTTCCATCCAACAATTCCGTCTACGTTCTCTTTTACCGGGGTTTCGGAGAATACCACCAGAAGCAGTGGCACCAGGCCCAGGAGAACTTCGAACGCGCCTACGACATGGATCCCACGTTGCTGCCTGCCCAGATCGGCAAAGCATTGAGCTACGCGATTGCCCACCAGGATGCCCAGGGCCTTGCCCTTCTGCGCAAGACGCAGCAACGCATCCAGGACAGCGGCGTAGCTGACTCCGAACTTGTCTACAAGCTGGCCCAGGCATACACAGTGTTGGGAGACAAGGCGGCCGGGCTTCACATGTTGCAGCATGCCATCGAAGGCGGCTTCTTTTGCTATCCCTACTTTGTGCGCGACCCGCTGATCGACGGCATCCGCCACGAACCCGGCTTCGATCAACTGATGCAGGAAGCCCAGCGGCGCCACGAAGAGTTCAAGGCCCGATTTTTCTGAACGGCACCAGCCGTACTCTGGCCGACCCAAGCGCTGTCGGGCGGGTTGAGAAATCTTCTTTGAGCCTCCAGCCGTTAGAAGGTAATCTTCAGTGCGAACTGCATGTTATATGGTTCGCCCGGCCCGATTCCCGGCGCGCCCGCGAACGTGCCGATCGTTGACCCGATCACCGCACTTTCACCCGCCTGCGGAGCACCTACCGGACCATAGTTCGTGCGGTTAAAGAGATTGAACATTTCTATGCGGAACCGAGTGTTGACTCGTTCGGTGATGGGTGTGGACTTGAACACCGACAGGTCCACGTCCGAATAACCGGGATTATAAAACTGCCCGCGTCGCGTCGTACCATACTGGCCAGGCGCCGGATCCACAAAAGCCGTGGGACTGAACCACGTGACCACACCTCCGACGATCTTGTGGGAGACACCCGCGTAAGGATTGCCCACTAGGTTGGCGCGGTCCGCATTCTCGCCATTGCCGCTGGTATTGGAACTTGCGACAACCGAGTAAGGCTGCCCTCCGTGAAATGAAACCGCGGAGTTGAGTGACCATCCATGTCCACCGACCGAGAATCCGTAATGCTGGTTGCGAACCTTGTTCTTCGGCGCTCCATTTGCAAAGGGTGTGATGGCTGCGAAAAACTCATTGCGGTTGAAATAATACGCGGTGCCGTGGAGCCCGTTCGTTCCGGATTTGATCACCAGGTTTGCCGTGCCGCCGGCGTTGCGACCCGTTTCCGGACCGGCAGCAGTCACAAACGAAAAGTTCTCGATCGCATCCACTGGCAGAATGACCCCTGCGATTCCCGAAACACCCCCTTGATTTACAGCAGGAATGTTCCACCACAAATCGTTGTTGTCCGTACCCTCAATCTGCCAGTTCACCGAGTTGGTGCGAGTCCCGTTCACGCTCGCATAGGCGGCTCCGCCGTTTATGGAATAGCCACCGAACCCGTTCGACTGCGAAATCATCTGCGTGAAGTCGCGACCGTTATTGGGCAGATTCTGCACCACATCCTCTGGAATGACCGTAGCTTGGGTATCCGACGTGGTGTCCAGGCTTAATGAGTCCGCTTGAACCTCCACTGTCTGAGAGGCCGACTGGACCGAAACCTTGATTGCCAGCGCATACGTAACCCCGGCAGTTACGGGAACGTTCTTGATATTTTCTGCCGCAAAGCTGGACGCGGACACGGAAACGGTGTAGTTACCCAGAGGAAGATCGGCAAACGAGAATTCTCCGGCGCTGGAGGTGATCGTCTTATAGGTTGTGTTGGTGCTGGTAGCCACAGCCACTACTTGTGCACCCGGCACGACCGCCCCCGTTGGATCAGTCACCGATCCAGTGATGCCTCCCCGGAAATTTTGCGCCACCGCCAGAGAACCCGGCAGGGCAAGCATTACAGACAAGATAACCGTGGATGGAGACAAAATACTGCCACAACGAAATCGCATACGCTGACCTCCAGAATCCCAGGTCGCGACCGACATTCGTGCGGTCATGGGGACAACAGGTTGACCGGTTTTTGCTTTGCCGCTCGGTCGCGCCGAGTTTGTCAACCGTGCGCGGAGTTATAGCATCGGTTCAATGCAGGGGTCGCCATCGAAAATCGCCGATGCCCACCCTTGAACCTGCCTACATCGAACTCAAAATTGCTCTATCCCCAATCCGGTACACTGCTCCAGAGCCACTGCAATCGCCGAGGTGCACCGGATGTCCCAACTCTACGTAGTTGTTCTGGCGATCATTGTTGTCGCATTGCTGGCGGTCGCCATCTACCGCACCTCGCAGGTCAAGACCAAGGCCGACTACCTCGTCGCTGGCCGATCGCTGCCGGCGTTCGTGCTGGTGCTCACCCTCCTCACGTCCTGGATCGGCGCAGGCTCTCTGTTCGCCGGCGCAGAGAATGCCTACAAGAACGGATTCGCCGCTCTCTGGCAGCCCGCCGGCGGATGGCTGGGACTGCTGCTCATCTATTTCATCGCCCCGCGCGCCCGCAAGTTTGCCCAGATCACGCTTCCCGATCTGCTTGAAGCCCGGTATAACCAGGCCGCGCGGGTTCTGGGCACCTTCGCCATTCTCTTCGCGTACATCGGAATCACCAGTTACCAGTTCAAGGGCGGCGGCGATGTGCTGCACCTCATCTTCCCTGACACGGTCACGTCGGAGCTCGGCACCTTCATCATCGCCGCGTTCGTCATCCTCACCACCGCGCTTGCCGGCATGTCGTCGGTGGCCTACATGGACGTGGCCATCGGCAGCCTGGTCACAGTCATCTGCATCATCGCCGCGCCCTACCTGCTCCACCAGGCCGGCGGCTGGAGCGGATTGCATGCATCCCTGCCCGCGCAGTATTTCGAGCCGCTCGGCAATTACCGGCTGGGCCCGGGCGGCGTTCAGCAGTCGGTGGGCATGGGCATCGTGCGCGGCCTCGAGTTCCTGGTGCCCACCATGCTGCTCATGCTTGGCAACCAGGTGATGTATCAGAAGTTCTTTTCGGCAAAAAGTGAGAAGGACGCACGCAACTCGGTCGTCGGCTGGATCATTGGCACCGTTGTCCTTGAAACGCTCATCGTTGCCATCGCCGTCTTCGGGCGCGCGCTCTATCCCACCGGCGAAGTGGCGCTCCACCCCCGCGAGATCATCCCCTACACCGCGCGCCACGGTCTGCCGGCGGTGCTGGGCGCTGTACTGCTCGGCGCGGTGTTCGCCAAGGTCATCTCCACCGCGTCGAATTATCTCTTCTCGCCCGCCACCAATCTCGTCAATGACGTGTTCGTCCGCTACATGATGCCCGGCGCATCGAACAAGCGCGTGCTGATCGTCTCGCGTCTGGCCGTAGTGCTGCTCGGTTGCTGGGCGTTGTATCAGGCCGTGTACGCCGAAAGCATTCTGCAAAAAATGCTCTGGGCTTACACCATCTACTCCGCCGCGCTCACCCCGGTGGTCCTGGCCGCGTTCTATTCCAGGCGCGTCACAGCGTGGGGCGCGGTGGCGGCGATCGCCAGCGGAACGGTGGTCACCCTGGCCTGGGACATCCCCGGAGTGAAGGAGGTCTTCCCCAAAATTCTCGCCGATCGCGACGCCATCTTTCCCGCTCTCGCCGCGGCCCTGGTCGCCATGATCGCAGTAAGCCTTTTGACCACGCCACCCTCTCGGGAACAACTGGCGCAGTTCTCGGATTAGCTACTCATGGGGTGCCCCAGGTCTCGATTTTGAGACCTGGGAAAGCACAAATCAAAGATGCGAATCTGCAGTCTCAGACTTGGGCCGCAAGAAAATAAAAACATCAAGATATAGCCACACTCAGGCTTACACTAGCCATACATTCGGCCAGTAAGTCATGCCCGTCGCCCAGCTAACCCTCGAAATCCGCATCGAGCACGCCCATTCGCTCAAGGACCGCCGTCAGGTTGTGCGTTCCCTCAAAGACCAGTTGCGCCAGAGCTTCAACATCTCTGTGGCCGAGTTAGACGAGGCAGTTACATGGCAGTCCGCCACCATTGGTGTGGTCGCGCTTTCCCGCTCCCGCGATTATCTCCATGGCCTGGTCGAAGAAGTGGAGCGCGCCGCGCGCCGCATCCTCAACGAACACGGCGCCGAGCTTGCAGACTCTTTCTGGGAGTACATCGAAAGCTGAAATGGCGCCAGCCATCCCGAAATGAAACAAATGCTCCGTGCCCCATCCTTGCGACTTACCGGGTCCCCAGCGACAGGTCTTCGTCGCTGGGGTGGTCGGTCGCAAGGATGGGACACCACGAACCCAAACCAGGCTTTTTCATCCACCGCGGCTCGACAACACCTGTGGGAGGCTGGAGTCGTCGCCCGGCAGCACTTATTCGTGATGCAACGCCTTGGAAATGTCGAGCCGCACTGCTTTGCGCGCCGGCAACCAGGCTGCCGCCGCCACAATCGCCATGAGCATGGCGATGGCGCCCGCGTAGCCGGCAGGATCGAAATTGCTCACCCCGTACAGCGCAAAACGCAGGACCTTCGATAATCCCGCGGCCGCTGCCGGTTCCGGCCAGCAGTCCCACGCCGACGGGCCACGCGAACTGGCGCAGGACCGCGGCCAGCACCCGCCCTCGCCGTGCTCCAAGCGCCATGCGGATTGCGATCTCCTTGGTCCGCTGCGAAACCGTGAACCCCACCAGCCCGACGATGCCCACGCCGGCAAGCGACACCGCCACCATGCCGATCAGGCTTACCACTGCGGCCACCCGCTCGATGGTCGAGACATTGTCCTTGTAGAGAAGCTTCAACTGCCGGATTTCCGGAAATAGCCGGGGATCGAGGCTCTCGCTGATGGACCTGGCCGCGGGGGCCGCGCGATCCGCGGAACCGGCTGTCCTCAACAACACCACCATTGCCGGCATGTCGTCCTGCTGTGCGGGCCAGTACTGCTCCACCGCATCATCCTCGCTCAGCGCATTCATGTGCGCGTCTCCGGCCACGCCCACCACGATGTCTTTTTGCTTGCCATCCCCCACTCTCTGGTTCAGCGGATTTTGTCCGGGCCACTGCCGCCGTGCGAACGATGCGCTCACGATCACCACATTTCGCTCGCCAGGATAAAAGGTCCGTCCCGCCACGATCGGAATCTGCATGGTCTCGAAGAAGCCCGGCTCAACCCAATTCGGATAGAGCCGCACAGCGCGTCCATCGATCTCTTTGTCCTCGTAAGAAACCACGTGCCCCATGGGCGGCAGCTTGACCAGGGACACGGAGCGAACGCCCGGCACCGCGGTCAACCGGCTCTGCAGCTGGCTGAGATACGCGCGGGCTGCCGGAGCCGCGTAGCCGTGTTGCCCAAGCTGGGGATCGATCGACAGCAATTGCTCGTATCCAAATCCGGGATCGGTATACAGCGCGTGTTGGGTGGCGCGCACAAGCAACCCGGCGACAATCAGCAGTACGCTACTCGCCGCCACTTGCGCCCCAATCAGTATCTGTCGGGCAATCGTTTTCCGCTGCCGCTGACGAGCGATCTGCAGCGCCGGA
The DNA here is from genome assembly GCA_963788475.1 of Terriglobales bacterium. GTDB lineage: Bacteria > Acidobacteriota > Terriglobia > Terriglobales > Acidobacteriaceae > Telmatobacter. Next base: position 50,541 of record CAWBGO010000015.1, on the reverse strand, counting down.
GCCAGCCCGAAGAAAATCGCGGCCAGCCCAGTCGTGGCAAGCGTGAAGAGCAGAACGCGCCAATCCGGCGTGGCGCTCAGCCACTTCGGCGCGTCGGTCACATTGAGCGTTACGCGCAACACCAGGTATCCCAGCCCCAGGCCTGCCGCCGCGCCGAGCATGGCCAGCAACAGGCTCTCCGTGCACAATTGCCTGAAGATGCGCGCCCGGCCGGCGCCGATGGCCACCCGAATCCCGATCTCGTGTTCGCGCGTCACCGCTCGCGCCAGCAACAGCGCGCCCAGGTTCGCGCAGGCCACGGCCAGGATCAGCAGCGTCAGCACGCCCACCATCGCCGCCACGCGGTACATCTCCGGCTGCATCACCTGCAGATGCCCGCCCGGCGAACTCTGGATATATTCGCCATCCCACACCGCGTCGGGATGCTCTCGGCGCAGTTCGCCGGTCAGCGCCTTCAGCTCCTGTTCGGCCGCTTTGGCGGTCACGCCCGGCGCCAGCCTGCCCCACATGCGCACGCTCGAGCTATTGAAGTCGGTGAGAAGATGGCTCCCGTCGATGAAGTAGGGCTGCTGCGCGATCGGCAGCCAGAGATCGGGATGCTGGCCTCCCAGGCTCGCAAATGCATAGGGCGTGACGCCGATGATCGTCACCGGTTTCTTGCTCAAGTGAATGGTTCGCCCGATCACCGACGGGTCCCCTCCGAAGCGCCGCTGCCAGAATCCGTAACTGAGGACCACGGCCGGTGCACCGCCGGTCGCACCGTCTCGCGAGGTATCGAACAAGCGGCCGTAAGCCGCCGGCGTTCCGAGTTCGGTGAAATAGTTGGGAGTGACGAACGAAGTCTTGGCGCCTTCGAGATCTTCGTCGATCTGCATCGGCGGCACGCCCAGCACGGCAATGCCTGCGGCGAGCGTCTTTGCATGCTCTCGATAAAACAGGAACGAGGGATACGCCATTTCGCTCGTGTAAGCAGTGGGCGAGCGCCGTTCCAGCCGCACGATCGCCTCCGGATTGCGCACCGGCAGCGGCTTGAGCGCCACCATGTCAAACAGGCTGAACGCCGACACATTCACGCCAATCCCGATGGCCAGCACCACCACCGCCATCAACGTGAAGCCCGGCGTGCGCCTCAGCATCCGCCCGCCGTAGCGCAGGTCCTGGCCGAAGCGATCGAGCCACGTCCAGCCCCACGCTTCGCGCGCCTGTTCGCGCATCCGCAGTTCGTTGCCGAAATTGCGGTGGCCCGCGCGTTCAGCCATCTCGCGATGAAACTCCATGTCGTTCGCAAGCTCAGCCTCGAAGCGGCGGCGAAAGATCAGGTACCGGATTCGGCGGAACAGCTCAGCCATGGCGCGTCTCCTGATTCTAGGAAAAAACAAACCTGGGTGCCCCACCTTCGCGACGTCTTTGTCTTTGTCGCTAAGGTGGGAGACCACAAAACTCGGAACTACATCGTTTCACCCACCCCTTGTCGGCACGACGGTGGGGAACTTTCATCGACTCTTGCCGATCGACTTCGGCCCTTCTACGCGGTGCGCAACACATCCTGGATGGCCTGCGTGAAGCGGTCATAGCCTGAGAGCTCAGCTTTCAACTGCTTGCGGCCGTCCGGAGTCAGGCGATAAAAGCGAACCTTGCGTCCCGTCTCCGATGTGCCCCACTCCGACGTCACCCATCCCTTCACCAGCATCTTCTGCAGCGTGGGATAAAGGAGCCCCTCTTCCACCGCCAGCACTTCGCTCGAAAGCACGTGAATACGCTGGGCGATGGCGTAGCCGTGCAGGGAACCCGAATGAAGCACGCGCAGAATCAGCATGGGCAGCGCGCCGGGAGGCATTCCCGATTTAGGCATATCAGACATAGGCATAATTTAGTTATGTCTTTAGATAAAAGTCAACCCGTAACTCTGGGGGCTCGAAAACCAATGGCCGAAATCGTGAGGAGACCGGGACGAGCCAGTGCAGGGCACATTGCGGCAAGCAAGTAATCTAGGTCTTTGACCGCATGGTTTTGTACCAATTATGGGTGCCCAGGTTCGGCGCGTCTTTGTTTTTGCGCCTAACCTGGCAGGATTGGCTGCCCGAGAATCATCTGGCGCGGTTCGTGGCCGAAGTGGTTCAGCAACTCGATCTGAGTGATATCTATGACTGCTATGAGCGCAAGGACGGGCGCGGGTTGGCAGCTTACCATCCGGAGATGCTGACGCGGTTGCTGCTTTACGGCTACGCGATTGGCGAGTCTAGTTCGCGGCGTATTGAGCAGGCTACGTATGACAACGTGGCGTTCCGGTATTTGGCGGCGGATCAGCATCCCGATCACGACACCATCTCCAGTTTCCGGCAGCAGCATTTGCAGAGCCTGGGTCGGCTGTTTGTGCAAGCACTGCGGCTCTGCCAAAAGGCAGGCCTTGTAAAGCTGGGTTATGTGGCCATTGACGGGACGAAATTGGAAGCCAACGCCAGCAGGCACAAATCGATGAGCCAGGACAAACTGAGCACACTCGAACAATATTGGAAGGAACGGGTCGACGAAATACTTCGATGCGCATGCGAGGCGGATGAAAGGGAAAGCCGCGATGGGGAGAAGCCGTGCGCTGCGTTACCGGACGATCTGGCCCGTGCTCAGAGCCGACTGAAGCGGCTCGAAGAGGCTAAGCGCGAATTGGAGCAAGAGGCGCAGCAGCGGTTAGAAGACGCACAGCGGGAGTGGTCCAGCCGTGGGAAACGCGGTCGGCCACGCAAAGGAGAAGAGCCGCTGCTTCACACGAAAGAATGCAGCAAAGAGAGGAAGCGATATATTACCGGGCTTTGCGCAATGCTGCATCTCCATCGCGAGCACAAAATCTCACCGATCCTGATTCACGGCAGATGTACGATAACGGGCGGGGATGTATTGTCCAGGGTTACAACGCGCAACTGGCCGTGGATGGGCAAAGGCAGGTGATCGTAGCGGCAGAAGTGACGCAAGACGCATTAGATCGTGGCCAGTTACTAACCATGATGAAAAGCACCGAACGCAATGCCGGTCAGCGTCCCGATGTATTTACAGCTGACGCCGGTTACTGGGATACTCGCGCCCCCCTTCTGTGTGTCGTGTGCCCCCTCGTTCCAAAACTTGCAAACCCCCCTCCTAAAAAGAACTGTCCTCTCCGACAGACTCCCTGGGTGACCGCTCTTTATTTGGCTTTCTTGGGCGGCTGTTTCGCGATAATCAGGCCGGCAATCTTGTCATACACGTTGGCGGGAATGATGTTGTTGCTCTTCAGTTGGGACTTATTCGCGTAGGGGCGCCCGCCGATGATCTTCTGCGCGTAAGCGTCTCCTATGCCGGGAAGAGCTTTGAGGTCGCTTGCGCTGGCGGAGTTAATATCGACCAACTTGCCTGTCGCTGAAGACGTCGGCGAAGTACCGCCGGCGCCTGGAGCGGATTGGGCCGTCATCATGGGGACGTGGGCAAAAACTAATAAGGCGGTAAGCGCCAGAAGCGAGGATGTGAATCGACCGAACTTCAAGGGAGTCTCCTTCGCAGATTCTTTGAAACATGCGAATGTTAAACCACTCACCCGAAAGCAGGCGACTGAATTTCGACCCTTCAGGCGATTGCCGTCCGGACCGCTCATCGCGCGGCCTTGAAATCGAATACCGCCAGGTTCATGTTGCCCTGGGTCAGAATGTGCACGGTGATCACGCTCTTGCCCGCGAGCAGGTGAATCTTTACCAGGCGAGGCGCGATGTTCCAGTGATGCCACTGCCGCCAGGCCACCGGATCGGCAGCGTTGAACGTCGATTCGATAGTGAGCGGCGCAGTCGCCGGCTCGCCATTCACGTCCAGGGAGATGGTGCCTCCGCGATTCGACGTATAGAGAAGATCGGCCGCGTAGTCGCCTCCCTCGGCCACATCGACGGTCACATTGAACCACTCGCCCGGTTCCGTCCATCCCACATACAACAGGTTGGCCGGCGGTTGCACCTTTTCGTACGGATTGTCGTCGATCGCCGGATCCAGTTTGAATTTTGTATACGACGTGTCCACGCCTTCGCCCATGCGGAACTCGTTCAGGTAGGTTCCATTGGCCGGATTGAGCCCGCCGCTACCATTGTTCTTCGCGTCGGAGTCGTGATAAGCCACGCCCTCGCCGCCACGGTCGTAGTAGGCGCAATACACCTTGCCTGGAATCTTCTGCGCGCCGTCGTGGTAGCGGCTGTCTTCGTAGGGCGTGCCTTTGTAGCTGCTTAAAAAGTCCGGCTTTCCCGCACCCGTGGCGGCAGCCGCGGCCAGCCACACCACCGCCGGCGCAAACCAAAGCCGATCAGCCCCGGGCCGTTTCATGCGCTTTCTCCGAAACGAAAGTTTACGCCGCGATTCGTTATTTGCGAACTGCCAAGGACTTTCGATCTGCCGACAGAGAACATAACCCACGATCGGTGCATAACAGCGCCTGTTTCATTCGGATCCACGGAGCGGATTCCCCCCGCCTCTCTGGTATCCTGAATGGTTTACCCGAGGGAGAAGAAGCCGCCATGCCGGAGCACAGAGGGCGAAAGCACCACCAGGATCGCGTTGCGGAGACGCTGCGGGAGGAAATCGGCGCCATGATCGAGGGCGAGCTGTCCGATCCGCGCATCGCGTTCTGCTACGTGAGCGAGGTGGTGCTCAATCCGGGAGGCAAATCGGCCCGCGTGTACGTGGCGGTTGATAATGCCGTGCCGGACATCGACAAGGCGGAACAGGACACGGTTGCCGGCCTTGAAGCGGCTAAGGGATACATCCGCTTCGAACTCAAAGAACGGATGGGTGTGCGCCACGTACCGGAACTTGCCTTTTTCGCCGATCGTTCGGGGCGTTTCCAGGCACGCATTGAGGAACTGATGAACCGGGCCCGGAAGTCCGCTACGAAGGGAAAGAGGCAGCAGGCCTCGGTGGAGTAGCCGCGCATGGATCATATGGGGGAACAGCCTCGCTATCCCGAGATGGACCGGGGCGAGGCCGAATTAACAGGGAAAGATCCGGTTGCGGAGATTCTCGAAGTTCTCCGCCAGGGCGAGCGGTTCCTGGTGTGCTCTCACTCCCGGCCCGATGGCGACGCGGTAGGTTCCATGCTGGCCGTCGGCATGCTCCTTGAACAGATGGGCAAGCGGGCCGACCTGGTCGCGGCGGACCGCATTCCCTCCATCTATCGCCAGCTTCCCGGAGCCGACCGCATCCGCAACGCCATGCGCGTGCATGGTCCGTACGATGCCGTCATTCTGCTCGAATGTGATGGCCTGGAGCGTTGCCGGCTGCGCGGGCTGGAACCCTTTTTTCAGGTCAATATCGACCATCACGCGACGGGACGGCCATTCGCGCACGTGAACTGGATCGACCGCAACGCCGCCAGCGTAGGCGAGCTCGTCCACCGTTTGGTGAAGGCGGCCGGAGCGACGGTGACGCCGGACATGGCCACTTGCATTTACACCACGGTGCTCACCGATACCGGAGGCTTCTGCTACGGCGCCATAAAGCCGTCAACGTTCGCCCTGGCCCAGGAACTTACCGCAGGCCGGCGCCGACCCCATTCGCATAGCGCAAGACGTCTACTTCTCGATCCCGACTTCAAAATTGCTGCTGCTGGGCGCGGCCCTGAGCAACCTGAATCGCGAAGGCCGCCTCGCCTGGCTCTGGGTTACGCATCAGGACATGGTGCGAACCTGCGCCGCAGAGGAGGATTGCGAAGGCATTGTGAATTACGCCATCTGCATCTCCGGCGTCGAAGCCGCCGCCTTTCTTCGCGAACTTCCCGAGCGCCGCATCCGCCTGAGCCTGCGCAGCAAGGGTAGAGTGAACGTCTCCGCAATCGCCGCCAGGCTCGGCGGAGGAGGACACCAGAACGCCGCGGGCGTGACGCTGGAGGGGCCGATCAGCCGCGCGCTCGATGAAATCCTGATGGAACTGAGGCCCGCAGTCGCTGTCCAGGGCTTCAGCGAACAAACACCCCCGGCTTACGCTTGGGACGAGAGGGATTCGGCCCAGCTGGAATAACCAGGGAAATCGGCAATCCCAGGCGGGAAAGTTGATAAGTAAATCGTAAAACCCGGGCAGCATCGCTGTCGCGAATCTGTTAGCCTTGTCCCTGTCGAAACGCAGGGCACCCTCCGCGGATCTGGTCGCGGATCTAAGCCAGATTCAAAATGTCAGACTCCCCGGCCACGGCTGGTACGTCTGATTGGATAGGGATAGCTTCCCGCCGGTTGGAGAACCTCTGGAAGTGGAGACTTTCCTGGAACCATCCGCTCCGGTTTCGCCCCAGGCACCGCGTACACGGCTGCCCAACTGGGCCACCGTATGCGAGGCCGCGGTCTTTCTCATCTTCGCCCTCTTCTTTCTTCTCTATGGATTGACTCCGATCCTGGGCGGAGACGGGCTGGGCCTGGTGGGCGCGGACGAGCCTCGCTATGCCCAGATCGCTCATGAGATGCTGGACCGATTCGACTCGGCGCATACCCTCAAAGGGCGACTCGGCGCCTGTGTCACTCCCTACCTCTACGGTCACCCCTGGCTCGAGAAACCGGCCCTCTACTACTGGCGCGCCATGTTTGTGTTCCAGGAATTCGGAGTGCACGACTGGAGCGCGCGCCTGCCCTCCACCAGCTTCGCCTTCATCATGGCGGCCCTGATCTACCTGCACATGCGACGATTCCGCCCCGGCGGGCACCTCGACGCCGCCCTGATCACCGTGGCCTGCGCCGGCATCATCGGCTTTGCCCGCGGCGCCTCCACCGACATGCAGATGGCCGCCCCGCTTCTCCATCGGCCTGCTCGGCTGGTATGCCTGGTACGAAACCGACTCCAAGTTCTGGCTCTTCGATATCTATTTCTTTACCGGCGTGGCGACCCTGGCCAAGGGTCCGGTCGCACCGTTTCTGGCCATCGTGATCGTATGTGCCTTCGCGGCCCTGCGCCGCGAGTGGTCGATTGTAAGACGCTCATTCTGGTGGCCCGGCGTGCTCCTCTATTTCGCCATCGTGCTGCCCTGGTTTATCGCCGTGCAGCGGGCCAACCCCACCTTCTTCTACGAATTCTTCGTGGAGCAGAACGTCGCCCGTTTCGCCACCAACCGCTACCAGCACACCCAGCCCTTCTGGTATTACGGTGTGGTTGTTCTCCTGGCCGTCATGCCATGGACGGTAATTGCCCTCCGGGCCCTTTTCGACGGGATCCTGACCTCGGTCGCCGAATGGCGGCTGCGCCACGCCACCAACGCCAAGAAAAAGCCAGGCCGCCCGGGCGATGCCTTCCCTGAATTCCTGGTGCTGTGGGCGCTGATTCCCATCCTTTTCTTCTCCTTCTCCCAGTCCAAGCTGCCCGGATACATCCTCCCGTCCATCCCGCCCATTACGATCCTCACCGGAGATTACCTGTTCCGCCGCCGCTCCCAGGGCCTCAGCAAGTGGGTGCTCGGCGGCCACGCCGCGCTCTGCGGCATCATGACTACCTTCACCATGCTGCTTCCCTGGTTTGTGCTCCACGGGCCGCAGTTGCCGCCGCCGCAGCCGTTGCTCATCGCGTCCCTGTCCGGGATCGGAGCCGCGCTGCTGATCGTCATCGTGGTCCATGGCTTCGGAGTCGCCCGCCTGCGCTTGGCCACCACCAGCGTCCTGGTTGTGCTGGTCGTGTTCCTCTATGGCTGGGGCCCCTTTTTCGGCATCCCGGCGATCGACATCCACCAAGCGCGTGATTCAGCTGCTCGACCGGTCCTACTCTGCCCGGCCGCTCGCCAGTCGGCTATTGAACTATGCCCCTCCCACCGAAACCGTGGCCGTTTTTCGGGTGCGTCGGGACATGGAATACGGGCTCGCTTTCTATCGCAATCATCAAGTAGTCAATTATGAAGAGAGCGGGGTGCCGGACGAGCAACATCTGCTGGTGACAAGGGTTACCGGCCGCAATGGCATCGACCTGCATACCCCCGGGGCTCTCGAAGAATACCTCGAGGGCCGCCACTATGAGATGCTCTTCGGTTGGCCGGAACAGGGGCTGGAGGTCTACCTGGTCGGAGGCCGGTAGCAAACTCCGATTTACAGTGAGGCGCAAGTCGTGGCAAAGTGAGCGGAAGGTCTGGTCCGCTTCAAGCAAGCCTTGGCCGGCCTGGGTCTCCCCGCCGGCCTCATGCATCTGGTTGAGTGCAGACGTTGAGGAACTATGGCATCCGGTGTTTCCATCGAGGTTCTCGACCTTCGCCACTTCGCGGCGCCGCTCCTGCGTCCTCTTCTCGAGGCGGAGGGCGACCTGTGGCGGCGGCGCCTGCACTGGGACTACCGCACCTCGGCCAAACTCCTGATGCAGTATCTCGACAGCCACATGCTTCCCGGGTACGTGGCCATGGAAGGCGGGCCAGGTCACCGGCTACGCGTTCTGCGTCTACGAGGAGTCCAAGGCCGTGATCGGCGACGTCTTCGCCCTGTCAGCCCGGCAGGTCGGCCTGGCCACTGGTCAACTCGCCGATCATGGGGAACCTCTCTCCGAGGAGGAAACCGGGCAGGTCCGCGAGATTGAGGAAACCCTCCTGCGGCACCTCTTCGAGACCCTGCAGAACTCGCCCCAGGTTGACCGCATCGAGTCTCAGCTGCTTTTGCATCCCTCCGGCGCCCATGCCGCCGGCTTCCGCCATGCCGGCTTCGAGGTCTATCGCCGGCTGTTCATGGTCCAGCCTCTGGCCGGAGTGTGGAACATGCCTCGCCCCAACCTTCCCCCCGAACTGGAACTGCGGCCGTGGCGCGACGACGACCTCAACGCAGCCGGACACCTGATCTCCGAGGCCTATGCGGCCCACCCCGACAGCCTGATCAACGACCAGTACCGCTCCGCCCATGGCTCGCTGCGATTCCTGCACAACATCGTCCGCTACTCCGGCTGCGGCGCATTTTCTCCGCAGGTGTCGCACGTCGTCGTCGAACGACACAGCCGGGAACTGGTGGCCCTGGTCCTGGGATCGCGGGTCTCGACGCAGAGCGGCCATATCACCCAGCTCTGCGTGCGCCCGCGCTATCGGCGCCACGGATTGGCGCGGCTGCTGCTTTCGATTGCGGCCACCTGTTTCTTCCGCCAGGGTCTGACCGAGATTTCCCTCACCGTCACCGAAGCCAACGTCAACGCCATCGAACTCTATCGCGCAGAAGGCTACGACTGCACCCATTCCTTCGACGCGGCGGTTTGGGAACGTGGCCGTTGACCAACTAACTGGCTTCACACTACACCTCTTTCGATTGCATCTGAAGGTTTTGATCTTTTTGGGCTTTGAAGGCTGTTGCCCGGTCTGAGAGCCGATCCCATCGACTATGATGCTTTGCCGGTAAGCCTGACTTTGGCAACTCATAGAGGTATGCGTGTGCATTGTGGGCGTGTCTGGTGATCAGTCCATATGCTGCCCAGTGTACGACCGTTGCTTCATGCACGCCGAGGCGGGTCGCCGCCTCTGCTGCCGTCAACATGCCGCGGTCGCGAAGCCGGTCGTAGCGAGAGCGCAGCGCGTATGTATGGACGAGGTAGGCGACGCGCAGAGCGGTGAAGCAAGTCTGGCCGCGCCCCGGCCGAGCCGATCCGCCGGGACGAAGTCCCTGCTCGTTGAGGATGTCGGCGATCTTGGCATAGATGTGATCGTCGAGAAGCTTGTCGACGAGTTGGACTATAGTGGGCGGTGTTTTGATCTGCTGCGCGGACGACTTGGGGTTCAGCGTCGTCAGAGTTTCTGTGTTGCCACCCTTGAACCGCACATGGATCTTGGTGACGCCTTCTGCCGGTAGTTTAATCAGCGTGGCATCCTCGATTATGTAAGCAAGTAGCCGTTTGCGCTCCCGGTTCGGTGTATTTGGGTCATTCCAGAGTTTCCTGAAGTCTGTCGTCATCGTAACTAGCCGTTGACGAAGCGCAGCGTCGAGCAGGAACTGGTCCTGTTGACGTGCACGTTCCCGTTCCTCGCGTGCCTGGGCCAGTGTGTTCAGTTTGTCGTTCCACTCGGCCTCGAGAGTATTGGCGACAAGACGATTCGCCGGATCGACCAGCATGAATCGACGTTGCGCCAGATCTGCTTCGAACTGCGCACGCTCGATAGCACGGCAGCGCAGCCGGTCGGCTTCTTCCTGTCGGGTTTCGATCTCTCGCCGGATCTCGAGCGCTAGCTCCACGGCAGCAGGCGTCATTCTCTCAGTGATGAGGGCTCCGATGGCCTCGTCGACAGGTGGTCCTGCGACGGTTTGGCAGTCCCGATCGCCTAGATAGCCATGGGCGCGGTCGCAGACATACCAGGCCTCTTGCTTGCCTCGTGTAGTGCGATAGGTGACGCGGAGATGCCTGCCGCATCGACCACATATCGCACGTCCCTGGAGCAGCGCCGCACCCTCCCGTGGCGGCGATCCGCGCGCCAGTTCGTATCCACGGCCATTGGACGCGAGCAGCTTAAGGTTCTGCTGATATTGCTCCCAGCTGATGTAGCCGGGGTGAGCGTTTGGGATGCAAGCCAACCACTCCCCGCAGTCGCGTTTTCTCACGATGTGTTTCCTGCCCTCCGCACCTCGCCGGTAGCGCCGCCGTCCATACACGTAGGCACCTGCCAGTCGAGGGTTGCTCAGTACGCGTATGGCGGTCGAGGCGGTCAACGGCCGGAACACCGTGACGCTGCCACGGAGCCGGGACGGAAAGCCGAGTCCCTCCCTCCGGAAGGCCTTCACTGTCTGGCAAGCGGAGCCAACACGCGAGAACGTCTCGAAGAAGTGGGCGATGGTGTCCCGGATTTGTATGTCGGGATCGAGCGCTACGTTACCAGCCTCGTCGTAAACGAGGCCCGTGGGCAGCGGACAACGATATTCGCCGCGCCGTACTTTGTTCAGGATTCCGCCGCGCAGCCTGGCTTTCAGAACGTGCAGCTCAGCTTCGCTCATGGTGCCTTTTAAGCCTAGAAGCAGACGGTCGTTGAAGTTCGCCGGATCATAGACGCCATCTTCATCGAGGATCAGTGTATCGGCCAGCGCGCAGATCTCCAGCAATCGATGCCAGTCCGCGTTGTTCCTCGCTAGACGCGACACCTCCAGCCCCATCACGATTCCCGCGCGGCCCATGCTCACTTCCGCCACCAGGTGCTGAAAGCCCTCGCGCCAAGCTGCCGACGCACCCGATTCACCTTGATCGCTGTCTACCACGTTGATCTGATCTTCGTGCCAGCCGAGCGCCACGGCTCGACCGCGCAAGGCGTATTGACGTTTTGTACTCTCCACATTTTCGACGACCTGCCGCATCGACGACTGCCGAACATACAAGAAGGCGCCTCGTTCGAGATGATGAGGTTGCACTTTCAGGGAATCGCTCATGGTGTCGCTCCTCGGGGCTCAGCGTTCATAGCCATGGCTGCGAAGATATGAATGACGGCTCTTGACTCTTTCACTCGGGGGAAGCCTAACGACTCTTCAGTCCTCGGCTGTGGCGAACCCGCGCCAGCCGTAGCTATCACCTGTGCCCATCCCCACATGCCGCGATGAAGAAAAAGCAGAAGCCCCCATCGAGCCTCGGGCGCCAGCGCATGGCCGAGCGCGCCATTGCGAAGAGCTTCGTATTGCGACACAGCGGTCGCCGGCCACTCCGAACCCACTCCACCGAGCGTCAGCGCACGGTTTTTTTTACCGCCACGGCTCGCTCGATCGTTCTTGGGTGGATATCGAGATCGAATTTCTTCCGGATTTGCTCGGCCAGCTGGCGAGCTCGAAGGGGTTCGCCCTCCATCCGTTTCTCTTGGATAAATGCCAGCACCGCGCCCCGCACCTTTTGTGGACCTTGCGGGCCCCGCTTCCTGGGTACCAATCCGGCGATCCCCGCTTCCTCGAAGCTGGCCCTTGTCTGATAGTAGGTCGGTCTCGACACACCGTACTCTTCTGTGGCACTGGTCACCGACGCATTCTCTACCGATACGCGACGCAGCATCTCGTACTTGACCTGCACGATATCGTGCGGATCGAAGAACTCGCCCTCCTGGAATTTCGGATCCTGGACCTTTCCAGGTTCCGGATTCAGCGCGCCCTCTTCGGCGAGGGCCCGGATCTTGGCCTGCTTGCTGTCGCTCTTGGCGGGCACCGCGATCTCCGCGAATCGGCTTGCCGATCGTTCGACTAATTATGCCGCATATATAGCAACCGTCAAGAACAAAACATGTTGCGCAGTTTGATTCTGCCCACGGTGCGTTGAGAATAGCGGCGCGCTCATCGCCATCTAGCGGCATAGTTCTATTTACATACGCGGCAGAATTTACCTTACATTTCATCTGCGCGCCTCCGGGAGGTCGTATCCGCTGAGCCGATCCACTAGGCAGGCAAGTTCCAGCAAGTCCGTTACCCGGAAAAGCGCCCGCCGTCCGCCAAGAACGATCTCGGGATCTGGCGCCACAACATCTGTCCATTGCGGCCGAACCGCGTAAATTGCCCCATCGTCCGCCTTCAACAACAACGTCATCCCATACCGGTTGTACCGCTCACCAACGCATGGTAGCTGCTGCCCTCCGAGTGGATGAAAAGGATGCGTCACCTGCACAAAACGTGTTCCTGTGATCGGAGCCTGTGCATTCTTGGGTGAGGTACAACTGCCAGGGATACGGGGCACTCCCATCTCAGAATTCATCATCCTGAGCGACCCCACGTGCAGCGCGAGTGACGGCCAGCTTTGACCGCCAGCGAAACCACAGAAACTCCGTGCCCCATCCTTTCCGTTTTTTTATGCGGAAAGGGTGGGAGACCACGAATCCAGACCGTCCTTGTGCGTTCACAACGATGCACTCGTCAGCCTGGATAGGGCTCATTCGGCTTCGCAATACGTATCCGATGTTCGGTGAATTTGTGGTGGGCGCCCGGCAATTCGATCTTCGGCATGTGGCATGAGACGCAGTTGTTTTTCGACACCGGACAGGCTTTGGCGTTTACTTTTCCGCCGCCATGGCAGGCCTCGCACTTCGCGTCATAGTCCGTCGGCTGTGCACTGGGTTCGGTGTGCGGGTCGTGGCAGGCCAGGCAGCTGATGCGCGCGTCGTCGGGATCGTAGCAAAGGCTGCCCCAGAGCCGGTACGGCTGGAAGCGAATGTTGTTGAGACTGTGGTCTTCCTGCATCAGGATCTCTACCCACGTCCGGTGGCACTGGCCGCAGAAGTTGGACGCCTGTTCAGCGCTGAGATTGCGCAGACTGGCTAATCCGGGGGGAACGGCGGCCTTGCCGCTGCCCCGGGCCATGGCTGCAACGTGTGCCTCAGTGGATTCGTGACAATGACCGCACTGGACTCCAGGAGTCATCTTGTCCAGCGTAAGCTGTTTCCCCGAGACCGCCTCGGTTGCGTGACATCCGAAACAGCGTCGCGCTTCGTCCTGGTTCAACAGGCGGCCGGCGGCTTCGTTGAGGTCGGCCGGGTGAGTGCTTTGCCCACCGAGCGTTGGTCCAAGACCGCTGAGTTCCCGAAACCAACTCATGCGGCTCTCGTAAAACTTGCCGTCTTTCTCGAGAATGAAGGTCTGACCCAGGGCGGCACTGGCGCCCACGGCCCAGCGGATGGGCATGGTGATCGTGGCCGATCCATCGGCTACTGAGTAAAGGCTTTGATCGCCCTTGCGTTCGATACGATACGAGTATTTGCCATTGGTCGCTGTAATCAGCGGGTGGTCGATAAGAATGCGCGCCTGCTCGACGCTTTCGAGCGCGTGCGCCATATCAGTGGCGGGCTGCATACGACCCTCCGCATGACACTTGGCGCAGGCCGTAGAGTTCTCCGGGCCGCCTTGCGCCCACACGAACGCGGGAGCAACAAGCAGCAACAGGAGTCTCGATACAACACGATCATGCAGAGTCATCAGTAAAGCAGAATCGCGGATTCCCGACTTCTATATCGACGCGACGCCGACCACTGAAGTCTACCCCCGGGCTGGGGACGCTTGTCCGCTGCCGTGGCGCGAGAGTCATCCCCTCATCAGCAAATCCCTAATTGGCCTTCTTCTTCTTCTCCAAGTAGGGCTGAAGGCTCTTCGGCGCCTCGCGGCAGTCGCAATGCCTCTGATGCTCGCGATGCCACTCAATCCGCTGTTCCAGCGTCGCCTTCACCGGCATCCGATTCTCCTGGTGCCAAAGCTTGTTCACGCGACAGAACCTTCGAGGCCACTCACCGCGCGATCAGAAACATCACCCAGCTCAGCACGACGGCAGACCCGCAGAACAGCGCGAAGCAATAGAGCCCGTAGCGAAACATGCGCCGCGGTGTCTCGCGCATGGTAATGCCGAAAACCGTCGAAGCGCACAGGGCAAACAGGATAACCGCCGTGAAATGCGTGAAATGAGAAGGATTCACGAGATCTTCCTACCCGTGCGCAGGTTGTGGGCATCGACGGCAGCGATCACGTTAAGCATGCCGGCCACCACGATGAAGCGAGAGCCCCAATCGGCCACCGTCACCTGTACAGAGTCGGCGCCCAGCCCCAGCGCCCGGCTCACAAAATAGGGCAGTCCGTTGCCGAGGTCGCCCGCCAGTCCCAGAAGATCAAGAATGTCCTTGGCGCTCGAATACAACTTGCCCTGCATGGCGATCCCCAGCGCAAACATGCCCAGGATCGATGCAGCCAGCAGCGCGCCGCGGTACCACTTGCGGAGCAGAAAATGACCCGCGCCCGGCACCAGCCAGCCGGCAATCAACGGCAAATAGACAAACCCCTGCTGCGTGGCGGGTCCCGATGCTGGCCGGGAACCGGCAGCCGTGTTCCTGTTGGGCGTGGTGGCCATTCCTTCTTGACTATATCGCACTGAACAGCCCGGCGGACGGAGGCCGTGCTAACCGGTGGTGACTGGGTGCCCCACCCTCGCCGCGTCGTTGTTTTTGCGGCTGGGGTGGGATATCGTTCGTCGTGGTCGGAGCCCCCCGTCTTCGACCGACATTAGTTCCCCGTCGGGATAATCCCCACATTCTCCACCATCAGAACCACCGCCCGTTCCAGTGCCCGCGTTCGATGCACCACCGTACGCGGCACCACGAAACCCTGGCCCGTTTTCAGCTCCACCGTCCGGTCTTCCAGATCAATGAGAAAGGTGCCTTCCACGGTGAAAAAGAACTCGTCGTCTTCATCGTGCTTGTGCCAGTGGTACTCACCCTCGAAGACGCCCATGCGCACCACCGAGCCGTTCACCTGGCACAGCGTCTGGTTGAACCACTTGTACGGGCAGGCATCGGCCATAGCCTTGACGTCGATCACTTCCAGCGGACCGTGCAGGATGTTGAGGCGGGTTTCATAAGGGAAGGCGGCTGTGTCGGCCATGAAATGCGCTCCTCACGTGCAGAATAGCGCGCATGGTTGAGTTCCCGCTCCGCCTCGTCACATTTCTCTCCATTCCGGGGGTGGCCATCGCCGCCGGGCCAGATCCTGACAAGCCTTCGACGGGTTGATACAAAAAATCGATCCAATGCTTTAGTCCAATTGATTCGTCTCCACAAACTCTGGCCTAATCACGGAAAGGAGCCGAATCGAAAGAATGTGGCTCGATCTCGAGGCGATCTTCCCGGTCGCAGAGTCGCCGGAGGGTACATGGGTTGGAGCAACTCGAACCTTTGCAATCGGCCCGGCGTTGTCTTCTTGTCCGTTGCCGTCGCCATCGTCGCGCTGGCCACTACACTGGGCGCCGAGGCCCGGAAAAAGGATGAAGCAATGGAGCAGCAGGTTCTGTATCGCAACGTGAAGGTCGATGGACTCTCCATCTTCTACAGAGAGGCGGGGCCGAAGGACGCTCCCACCATTCTTTTGCTGCACGGTCTTCCGTCGTCATCGCGCATGTTTCAACCGCTGCTGACACGGCTTGCGGACAAATATCACCTGGTCGCCCCCGACTATCCCGGCTTCGGCCACAGCGACTGGCCCGACCCGAAGGATTTCGGATACACCTTCGACCACATCGCCTCTGTGATGGAGGACTTCACCCAAACGCTGGGCTTGGCGCGCTACACGCTTTACATGCAGGACTACGGGGGGCCGGTTGGCTTTCGCATGGCATTGGCACACCCGGATCGTGTTCAGGCCCTCATCGTCCAGGATGCGGTCGCACACAACGAAGGCCTTGGCGCCAACTGGAAAACGCGTCGGGCATTCTGGGCAGACCGGCCGGCCTACGACGAGGCCCTGCGCAAAAACCTGCTGTCACTCGCAGCCACGAAAACGCGCCATGTCGGCGACGACCCGAATGTCGAGCTCTATGACCCCGACCTTTGGACAGATGAATACGCCTTTCTCAACGCGCCCGGCCAGGCGCAGATTCAAAGCGACCTTTTCTACGACTACCGCACCAATGTCGACGCCTATCCGGCCTGGCAGGCGTGGATGCAGAAGACCCAACCCCGGCTCTTGGTCCTCTGGGGCAGGCACGATCTCTCTTTTGATCTGGGCGAACCGGAACGCTACCGCAAGGATGTACCCAACGCGGAGGTTCACGTGCTCGACGCAGGGCATTTCGCGCTCGACACCAAGGCAGACGACATTGCGGAACTGGTGCGTAACTTCATGAAGACGCAAAAGTGACGGTTTCAATTAGGTAACATCGCGGCATGGACACCATTTCGTGGCTTCTCGATTCTGATCCGGCCATAGGCTGGCAGGCGATGCGCGATCTGACCGACGCATCCCCGGCGGCGATCACCGCCACGCGCAGCCGCGTCGCGCGCGAAGGGGTCGGAGCCGAAATTCTCGCTCGCCAGGAATCGGACGGTTCGTGGCGCCGGGACGACGCCCCCGTCTGGCTTCCCACTCTCTTCACCTTGCTCTTCCTTCGCGCCACCGGCGTCGACCGTGCCGAACCTGCCGTCGAGTCCGCGGTGGCTCGCCTCGAGGCGGGCTTGCGCTGGAACGATTATCCCGGTTGCTGGGACCTGCGTCCCCCGGAGTTCGGACCGACCCCTGCCGAAAATTCTTTTGGGTGCAAACCCGGCGGCAACCCATTCTTCGAGGGCGAAGAGGAGCCATGCATTAACGGTGGCGTGCTCGCGCTCGGCGCATACTTCGGCCGCCCCAACGAAACTCTCGCGCGGCGTCTCCTCAACGAACAGCTCGAAGACGGCGGTTGGAACTGCGAAGCGCCGAAGAGCAAGCGCTCGTCGTTCCACACCACGATCTGCGTCCTGGAAGGGCTGCTCGAGTACGAGCGTGCCGCGGGGTCCGCAAGCCAGCTCCTGCCCGTAATCGCGGCCGCCCGCCGGCGCGGCGAGGAGTATCTGCTCAAGCGCGCTCTCTTCAGACGGCTCTCGACCGGCGATGTCGCGAGTCCGTCGTTCCTCGAGTTCGCATTCCCGCCCCGCTACCACTACGACCTCCTCCGTGCGCTCGACTACTTCCGGGCCGCCGGCGATCAGCCCGACGCGCGCGCCGGGGATGCCTTCGACCTCGTCGAGAGCCGGCGGCAGTCCGACGGTCGATGGCTCCTCGATGCCGCGTACGACGAGGCCCTTGCCTTACCCTTCGGTGAATCGGTTGGCAGTGCAAGCCGGTGGAACACGCTCCGGGCGCTGCGAGTGCTTCGTTGGTCCGGGCAGCCAGGGCTCGACTAATCGTCGTCGCCGAGAATGTTGCTCACGCGCACAATGGTCGCAATCTGTTCCGCCGAAAGCCGCGACAGCAGGTTTTGCCTGACCGATTCTGCATGGACCGGCATGGCAGTCTCCAGAGTCTTCCGGCCCAGTTTTGTGAGCCGTACCAGGACGAGGCGCTTGTCTAGTTCATGACGTTTGATGAGTCCTCTAGCCTCCATCCTGGTGAGCTGGTGTGAGAGTCGGCTTTTGTCCCATCTCAGGCAATCGGCCAGCGCCTGTTGGCGCATCTCGCCCTTGCCAAGGCCGGCAAGACGCGACAGGACTCCAAACTCGGGTCCGGAAAGCCCGGTAGCCTCGGTGAGGTCACGCCCAACCCGGTCCAATACGTCTTCGCCCATCAGCCGGAAGGCGTGCCAGACACGGAGTTCGTGTGGAGAGAGCAGCTCGTTTGCCATCGCAATCACAACCGTAACAAAAAATGGGTTGACGTGACAACCAGAATCGGACTATTTTGGTTGACGTGTCAACCATTACAAATTCGCAACCTGCTTTTAATCTCGAAACAGCGTCCTGCCCACACCGTCCGGCATCTGGTTCTCCAATGCCGGGCAGACCGCGTTCTGAAAACTCTACCCATGCGCTCGAGCGTCTCATCGCGCAGTTGGAGTCCGATACCTCGTTGTGCCATTCGAACCGGCTCCGTGATCGCCTCGACGCCCTTGATCGCTTTGACGCACTGGATCCTCTCGATGCCAATTTCCCCGGCGCTCCTCAAGAGCCTGCAGTTCCACGAGGTTCGAACTCCTTCCCCGCGTGCAATCGATTCGTGACCGGTTGGAGGCCGCCAATACCGACCTCTATCGAGCGATTCGTCTTCAGATTCAGTGCGGATTGCGGCCCGATGCGTTACTCCGGTGGATGCGTCCATCGCGGGACATCGAGGACTTCAATCCGCCTGCGAATGGATTGGGTTACGACTACGCCGACGAACTGATCGGTGGAGTGTTTCAATTCGAGGAGCCTGAGGATAGACACCTCGCAAGGGATTTTGAGAAGTTGTCATATCAACCAACCCCCGCCCGCCATATCTTCAGTTTGATCGGCCTCACTGCGGTCACCGCTGCCGATGTCTTCGTCGATCTGGGCTCGGGCCTCGGTCAGGTTCTCATGATGGTTTCGATCTGTACGGGCTCACGCAGCTTGGGGATCGAGTTGGAACCTGCCTACGTTGAACGCGCCCGGCAGTGCGCACAAAGGCTGAATCTCAATCGGGTAACGTTCATCCAGCAAGATGCGCAGGAGGCGGACATGTCCAGCGGTACGATCTTCTATCTCTACACTCCCTTTATGGGTTCCATCTTGAGCGCCGTTCTGAACCGCCTCAAACAGGAAGCTGCTACCCGCCAGATCCGAATCTGCTCCTACGGTCCCTGCACGCCGATCATCGCTCAAGAATCTTGGCTCAGGGCAGCTACAGCGCCGGACGCGAATTTGATCACGGTATTTTATTCTCGTTCTTGTTGTGTTTTCGTTGCTTGATTTCGGGCAGGATAGGGATCGCTGCGGCATCTGAGAAGTGATTTGAATCACGATTCTGGCCGCAGCCAACGATATATACTCGGGCGCAATGACCAGCCTGCCAAGTCCGGGTGGATTCGTGCGCCTTCAGGCCAGCGGCGCTGACGGCAATACCCTGAATCACGAAGACGCCCTCTCGCCTTTGTCGCCGTGGCCCGCGCCCCGCGGATCTACGCGCAGTTATCACGCGATGGTCAAGCCGACTGGATCCATCTGCAACCTGCAATGCGCTTACTGTTATTACCTTCACAAGAAGGAGCTTCTCGGCACCACTAATAAGTTCCGCATCTCCGACGAGATCCTTGAGACCCACATCCGCCAATACATCGAGGGGCAGGACCGGAGCGAGGTGGTCTTTTCCTGGCAGGGTGGCGAACCGACGTTGCTCGGGATCGAGTTTTTTCAAAAGGTGATTGAACTTGAGCAGAAATATAAGAAGCCAGGTCAGCGGATCGAAAACGATCTCCAGACGAACGGGACCTTGCTGAACGACGAATGGGGAACCTTTCTCAAGAAGCACAACTTCCTGGTGGGCCTGAGCATTGACGGTCCCGAAGAATTGCACGATCGTTATCGCGTGGCAAAAGATGGCGCGCCGACCTTTCACAAGGTCTTTGCCGCCTCCGAAATGCTCCATCGCCACGGCGTCCCGTTCAATACGTTGACCGTGATCAATCGGGTCAACGCCCAGGTGCCGCTCCAGGTGTACAAGTTCTTGCGGAACGAAGTTCGCCCGCGGCAGATTCAGTTCATACCGTGCGTGGAGCCGAAGGTATTCCGCGATACCGCGCCTCAGAAGTGGGATACGGAAACTCTGCCACTGCAGGACTCGTCGGCGGCTCGGCCTGGAACTCCTGACTCTGTCGTCACGGATTGGTCGGTGGATCCGGACGATTGGGGAAAATTCCTGTGCAAAGTCTGGGACTACTGGTACCGGCGCGATCTCGGCAAAGTATTCATCAATCATTTTGAAAACGCGGTATCCATGTGGATGGGCAAGGGCGCGCAGATGTGTGTCTATCACCAGTTCTGCGGCAAGGGGGTGGCGCTGGAACATGACGGCAATCTTTACGTCTGCGACCACTACGTGTATCCCGAGTACAAGCTGGGAAACATTCTTGAGGTCTCGAGTTCGCGCATGGTGTTCTCCGAGCAGCAGCGCAAGTTCGGGTTCGACAAATCCAGCACCTTGCCAAAGCAATGTCGTGAATGCCATTTTCTGTTCGCCTGCAACGGCGAATGCCCTAAAAACCGCTTGATCCGCGCCCGCGAAGGGGAGCCTGGACTCAACTACCTGTGCAGTGGGCTGCAGAAGTTTTGGCAACACATCGACGACGATGTAAGAGATCTCTGCCTTCGCCTGACTCGGCGCGAGCCACTGGGCCGAGCCTGATTCAAGACCGCGATATGATTCGAAGCCAACCTCGACGGTACCTGGATACCGCCCAACGTCGAGAACGGGACGTGCGGCCGACACGCAGCGCGAAGATGGCCATCAACGATGTAAAGCCGCAGATGAAGCATAACTCCCCTTCGCGGGGCTCAGTGAAACGCACTCAACCAAGGAGAGAACGTATGGATGTTGGCACAAATTGTCTGAAATTCACGCTGGGTGCGCTGGCTGCGTCAAGCTTCCTGCTGCCCAGCGGCAGCTCGACACTCCAAGCGCAAGCCACAGGGGCGAAGCAGCCAAACATCGTGATCATCTGGGGCGACGACATCGGCCAGTCAGACATCAGCGCCTACTCGATGGGACTGATGGGCTTTCACACTCCCAACATCGATCGCATCGCCCATGAAGGCATGATCTTCACCGACTACTATGCCGAGCAGAGCTGCACCGCAGGCCGGGCGTCGTTCATCACCGGCCAGTCGGGTTTGCGTACCGGCATGACCAAAGTGGGCTTGCCGGGGGGGCGCTCGGTTTGCAAAAGGAAGACCCGACCATTGCAACGCTCTTGAAAGCCCAGGGCTACGCGACCGGCCAATTTGGCAAGAACCATCTCGGTGATCGAAACGAGTACCTGCCAACTGTGCACGGCTTTGACGAATTCTACGGAAACCTCTACCACCTCAATGCCGAGGAAGAGCCCGAACTGCCCGATTATCCGAAGAGTCCGGAGTTCCTGGCCAAGTTCGGCCCCCGTGGCGTGATGGACTGCAAGGCATCTGACAAGGACGACACCACTGTGGACCCGCGCTTCGGCAAAGTAGGCAAGCAGGTGTGCAAGGACACAGGTCCGCTCACCAAAAAGCGGATGGAAACGATCGACGATGACGTCGCCGCGCGGGCTGTGGACTTTATCCAGCGGCAAAACAAGGCGGGCAAGCCGGCCTTTGTCTGGGTGAACTTTACCCACATGCACTTCCGCACCCATACCAAGCCGGAAAGCATCGGCCAGTCTGGACGGTGGCAAAGCCCCTACCACGACGCGATGATCGATCACGACAAGAATGTCGGAACGGTCCTCAAGGTGATCGACGATCTGGGCATCGCGGACAACACCTTCGTCATATACTCGACCGACAACGGCCCGCACATGAACTCATGGCCGGATGCTGCGATGACGCCGTTCCGCAACGAGAAGAACTCCAACTGGGAGGGCGCCTACCGGGTGCCGGCGATGGTTCGCTGGCCGGGTCACATCAAGCCGGGCAGCGTGTCTAACGACATCATAGCCCACCTCGACTGGCTGCCGACGTTTCTGGCTATGGCTGGTGACACGCAGATCAAGGACGAGTTGCTCAAGGGCTACAAGGCCGGCGACATGACCTACAAGGTTCACCTCGATGGCGACAACCTGGTGCCGTACCTGACTGGGGAAGTTGCAAAGAGCCCGCGCGAGTCCTTCCTCTATGTCAACGACGACCAGCAACTGGTCGCTTTGCGCTATGACAACTGGAAGCTCGTCTTCATGGAGCAGCGGGCCCAGGGGACTCTGCTTATCTGGGCAAATCCGTTCACCTCGCTGCGTGTCCCGAAGATCTTCAACCTCCGCACGGACCCATACGAGCGCGCCGACATCGCGTCGAACACCTACTATGACTGGTTGCTTGATCACGCTTTCCAGCTCGTACCCGCGCAGGCCTACGTCGGCCAGTTCCTGATAACGTTCAAGGACTATCCGCAGCGACAGAAAGCGGCCAGCTTCAACATGGATGAGGTCATGGAGAATCTGAAGGAAAGTGGGGGATCGAAGTAGATCAGATCAACGTTCCTTGTGATATTGGTTAGGCCCTCCGGGCGTGGGTGCATAATCGGCGAACTGCGCTCCCGCGGCATGCGCCCGCGTCAATGCGGAGCTGAGATTGATGCCGGTTCCAGAAACCTGGGCGCCGGCGGCATGCGCATGAGCGAGCGGCACCTTGAAGGTGATGGAGCCGCCGCCGAATCTCCTGATGGACGCGATAATCGCCGTCTCGGCGTTCGCTCCTGTGTCAATCGTGATCGTCTCACCCGCGCGAAAGCCAATCGCGGAGGCGACAGGGATGATGGTCGCACCCGCGGCGGTGGCGGCGGCTGCCGTGGTTGCACCGGCCGTGCCCACCGTGGCAATCACCGCGGTCTCGCTGGCCCCGCCCGTATCGATGGTGATCGTCTGGCCGGGCTTGAAACCTTCCACGCTCTCGACCTTGATATTGGTCGCGCCGGTAGCCGTGGCGACGGAAAGGGTAGCGGCGGCCTGGGTCAAGAAGTCGCCGCAGTTGCTGTCGGTGTCGGCGCCATCGGGGAAGCGGCCCGCGCTGGTATCGGTGCGGGCGGCCCCCATGCTGCGCCCGAAGTTCATGGCCGCGCCTGGAGCGGGTGCATGACAGCCACTTTGCTCGGAGCCGGAAGCTGCCTGGTAGCCCTCGGCAGCCCACGGGTCGACCTGGCCGCCGTAATTGAGGCTGTCGACGACCAGGCCGGAGCCATCGCGCAGCACCATGCTGCCCTCTCTGAGGGAAATGGTGCGTTCAAAGAAAGGAACGTTCGAGGTGAGCTCGGGGCCGCCGAACCACTGGTTTGGTTCCGGCGTGCCCTGGTAGCCGGCGGTCTTGACGGCAGCGTCATGCACGACCGCGTTGATCGCGTGCTCCTTTGCGAGCGGACTGTCGAGCATGATACCGGTGCCCAGCGCCTGGACAGGCTCGTTGCTCGAGTGGGCAAAGGCGGTCGCCG
Organism: Terriglobales bacterium; assembly: GCA_963788475.1. Taxonomy (GTDB): domain Bacteria; phylum Acidobacteriota; class Terriglobia; order Terriglobales; family Acidobacteriaceae; genus Telmatobacter. The sequence goes on along the minus strand of CAWBGO010000015.1, from coordinate 27,247 downwards.
GCTCGAAGGTGATTCCCGTTCCTCGATTGCTGAAGGGCAAGTTTTCTGCATGGTTGAATTTCAGCGGGGAGGCAAGCTCGAGACCGGTACCCTGAACGACCACTCCCTCCGCGTCTCCATGCGCTTTCTCGAGGGCCGGGGAAAAGTCGATACCGGCGCCAGTGGGACTGGAGCCGCCGATGGCGGTGACGGTAACAGTTTGATGGTTCACAGACGTGCCGATACTGATCTTGTCGCCCACGGCGAAGCCGCTCGCGTTGCGGACATTGATACGGGTGACGCCGGCGGGAGCGTTCGCAGAGAGATTGGTATGGTGCGCCGGGGTACCGACGCGCGTAATCGTGACGGTCTCGATGCCATGCCCGACGCTGTCGATGTCCAGCCGGATCTTGTCACCGACAGAGATGTCGTCGATCGATGTCACCTGCAGGTTGGTCGCGCCGGCGGGTGCGTCCACCGCCAGGTAGGCTTGCGTGCCGGATTTTCCAACCGCGGTGACGGTGGCCACCTCGTATTGTTCCTGTGTGCTTGCCACAGCCGGGTTGGTAGCACCGTAGCCGACGGCGATCTTCTCGCCAACCACGAAGCCGGACGCGCTCGTGACCGGCACATTGGTGGAGCCGGCAGCGATGGTGATGATCGGACCGTCAGGAAGAGGCTGCCAGAGAGTCGTAGTGTTGCTGGCGGGCGTTCCCACCTTGACGATCTTCCGAGTCTCCACGCCGGCGCCGGTGTCGATGCTGACCGTGTCGCCAGCGGACATGCCGATCGTGCTCCGGACATGGATAGTGGTATCACCGGCGCGCGCGGGAACAGCCAGTCCGGAGTTGGAGAGGCCAAGCAGGTAAAAGCCGCGGGGCGCAAGCTTTGTTCCGTGCCGGGATCTTCACTGTGGAGAAGATGGCCAGCTGAGCGGTGCGCTCGGTGAGCGTCCAGTTGGAGATGTCGACTTGTTCGGCGCCCGCGTTGTAGAGCTCGATGAACGAGTCGGTGGAGTTTGGAGCCGGAACCGACGCGGAATTCGTTGATCTTGATCGGACTGACGCTGCGCACTTTCCCGGCGATTGTCTCGGATTGCGTGCTGCCGTTCGCCTGGCTTGTCCAGGAGGCGTTCGCGAGCAGATCGCCGTTGAAGGCCGCTGGTCCCGAAGTCACCTTGAAAGTCGCGCTCACGCTGGCGCCCGGCGCGACCGGCTCTGTAAATGTCTTGGACGTCTCGGTGCTGCCAGAAACGACGGAGGTCCACTGGTTGGGAGGCACGGAGATACTCAGCTTGACGTTCGGCGGCGGGCGCGCCGGTGGTATTGGTGAAGGTCACCGTGGTGTCCTGCGAGGATCCCGGAGAGAACGTCTGCAGTCCCGGCGGATTCGCGGTTGCCGAGGCCGGCGCCAGGCTCAGCCGCGGCACGTCGTAATGCGCAGCCACGATGTTTGCCTGCACCTGCTGGTCGGTTGCGTCGCTCGGAAAAGTGCCGGCGGCCGTCATCGCGCCTTCATAGAACGTGCCCTGCGAAGCGTTGCTGTTGTCGCCGCCGTTGCCGAGGAGGATGGCTCCCTGCTTGCGCATTGGGTCGTATGTGGAGTTGACGCGCTGCCCATCGAACATCACCGACAGGGCACCCCGCTGCGAATCGCCGCCCAGAGAGGTCCATCGATGCGGTTCGCCCTTGGCCATCGCGGTCACGAATCGCCAGGGGATGCTCGGCAGGTTGGGGCACCCTTTCGTACCGTCCTGGTTTACGCAGCCGACGAGATTGTTCTCCTGGTCGGTCATGATCCACGGGCCGTCGCCGCTTCCGCTAAACCAGGGTGTGGCGTTGCCGAAGTAAGCGGTTTCCATGGTGCCGTTGTCATCGTCGCGGCTGTCGATTTCCGCGTTGCCGTAGTCGAAGCAGCAACCGTCGTTGAAGTGGTGGCCGTTGACGACCCAGTACTGGCCCTCGGCCTGGTCGTCGACCGCGGTGCCCCTGGGGTCGTCGGTGCGAAGACCCATGCCCGGCTCGATAAAGACGCCGTAGGCCTTGTGGCCCATGATCGTTATCGGCGCCATGTCGGCCAGCGGGAGATTGTTGAACCCGCCCAGCGCCGGCCCGCTGAATCCGCCGCGGGGGGCCTGGGTGAGGTCGTTGTGCTTCGGGGATTGGTCGTAGATCGTGGTGATCCAGCAGTAGGTGTTGGCGCAGAACGCGTCCTGCGCGGCAGCATCGGCGTATCCTCCTGCATCCGGAACCGGCGACGCGACGGGCTGAACCACGCCAATATCCAGAGTCTTGCCGTCGGACTGACGCAGGACCTGGTAGAGCGGGCCGTTGTAGGAGACATACAGAGCTCGCGTGGTGCTGTGGGCAGCCGCGCAGGGATTGCCGGCGGCAGCGTAAATGTCGCACGGGCCTTTCGGTCTGGGCGGAGCAACATTCGCCCCACCCCCGGCCTGTTGCGCTGTCGTCGACGTAGCGCCAATCACAGCAAGAGCCAGCGCGACCACCGAGACTGAGATATGAATCCTGATTTTCATGCTCATCCTGTCTCAATAAACGACTTGTTGGTTTTCGAGGTGAGCGTACTCTCTCCTCGGCCACAAGCTGTTATACCCCTTCGAACCGTGCTTCGGGAATACGTTTACTGTGACTGCCGCACTCGGATGGGCGGAGCATGAAACGATCGACTCCGACCACCCCGACAACTCGGCATGGACTGTTGACCTTTTAGATAGATCTCAAGGTTTCTGTCAAGTTCAATGAAGCTAGCTGACGCGAACCCGCAAGGCGCGCTTCTCGATTCTGGGATTCACGCGAGACGGACGCATCTCCCGAACCAAGCGGAAGAGGATGTGGATCTTTTGATTTGGGAATAGTCGATTGTTAGCCCGTCTTAGTCTGCGTTTCGAGGAGAGAATAAAATGAGAGGCTTGGACGACTCTTTAACCACAATGTGGCCATCTGGCCAGATTGTGGTTAAACGGACAGCTGCGCCCGCTGACAGTTTATTCAGATCCGCATCGGCATCAGCACATACTTCGACCGGTATTCCGCGTCCGGATCTTCGGGCCGCATTTGACCCGCTGACTGCGAGTCCTTGAACTCCAGCCGCACCTCGCCCTCATTCCCCAGGGCCTTCAGAAAATCGAGAATGTAGCCGGAATTGAAGCCCACCACGATCGGATCGCCGGCATACGGCGTATCGATCACGTCTTCGCTCTCGCCCGACTCGGTCGAACTCGAACTGATCTTCAGCTCGTTGCCCTCCAGGCGCAGCCGTATGGCCCCCGACCGCTCATCGGCAAACTGCGCCACGCGCTGGATCGCCGACGACAGCTCGCTCGACCGCACCACCGCGAACTTCGTGTTATCCCGCGGCATCACCGCCTCGAAGTTGGGGAACTGGCCCGAAAGCCGCCGGGTGCTCAGCGTGCGATGACCCACCCGGAAGAACAGCGTGTGCTCGTCGTCCGCAAACTCCACCTTTTCCGCGTCCGAAACCGCCAGCAACTGCCGCAGTTCCTCAAGCGCCTTGCGCGGAATCAGCACCCGCTTCTCGCCGCTGATTCCCTCCAGCGTTTCGCCCGGCTTCTCGACCCACGACAGCCGATGCCCGTCGGTCGCGACCATGGCAATCGACTCCGCCTTCAGCACCATCAGGGCGCCGTTCAGCGTGTAGCGCGACTCCTCGTTCGAAATCGCAAAAATGGTGCGCGCAATCAGCGTCTTCAGCGCCGGCGCGGAAATGCTGGTGGCCGCCACGGTCGGAAACTCCGGCACCTGGGGGTAATTCGCCCGCGCCATGCCCACCATCTTGGTGTTCGACCGACCCGACCGGATCTGCACCCAGTGGTTATCCAGCAGCTTGATCGAAATATCGCCATCCGGCAGCAGCTTGATGTAGTCGTAAAGTTTCCGCGCAGGAATCGTGCAGGAGCCCGGCTTCTTCACCTTCACCGCTGCGCTGGTCCGGATCGCCTGGTCCAGATCGGTCGCCGTGATGTTCAGCCGGTCGCCTTCGGCCTCGATCAGGAAATTGGACAGAATGGGAATCGTGGTCTTGCGCTCCACAACGCTCTGCGTCGCCGTGAGTTCCTTCACCAGTTCCTGGCGGCTTACGGTTATCTCCATCGCTGCCCCCTGCGCGATCGGTTGCTCCACTTCAGTTTCCACGATCGACATAGACCCACCCCTGCCGTCCGGCGCTCAAATCCGGGAATCTTGCCATTTCGTGCTGGCCACACAATACAACACCTGCCGGCCCCGCGGAAACGGCCCCATTCCATTCCTCCTGATTGTATTCACCTTAACGACCATGCAAACGTGGAAAACCGGTGCTCTTCTCCGAAATCCCGCTCCCTTCGGCATTCGCGACCCAACATAAACACCAAAGTCCGGTTGTGATCTCACTCATCGGAGACCTCGGCCTTCGGAGGCACCAGCCAGAGCACCGCAACGACGCCGATCAGCGCCAGAGAGGCAGCAGGCCGGTAATAGGCAACGGGAATCGCGGTGAGATAAAGCAAAACCGACGCGATCTGCTTGCCCCAGCTTGAGTGTGCAGGCGCCGCACTTTGCCTCCGTATCTGGGTCCACAAAGCCATATATCCCAGTCCCGGGAAAATGCTGACCGCAGCGTAGAGTGCGGTGTTGAACGATGACAACCCTTTGACGCCGATCCACTCCGTGGCGAAAGGAAATAGCGAGAGGCAGAAGAGAAACATCAGGTTGGCCCACAAAACACCGTGGCCAACCGTCTCTACCTCGTCCACGAGATAGTGGTGGTTCACCCAGTAAATCCCGATCTGCACGAAGGTCAGCAGATACAGAATGACGGTCGGCACCACCGCACGCAGACCGGCTACGCCGTCCGGCCCAGGCACCTTCAGTTCCAGAACCAGGATCGTAATGATGACCGCGATGACGCCGTCGGAGAATGCCTCCAGGCGCGCCGGACTAAGGCCTTTCCTGCTCACTCTGGTACCACCGTAGCATGGAGCGACTTTGCCCCCTCGGGCCCTGCGCGACGGGTAATAGGAAATAGAAGTAAATATAAAAACAAAGACAGTAGTCTCCGTAGTTCAGGCAGGAAAAGTGGAAAAGCTGCTCAAGTCCAGTCCGGAAAGTTACTTGACCTCCTGTCCGTTTTTCTAAAACCGGTCTCTGCAAATCAGGAAATTTGCAAAAGTCGGATGCATCGATTCCCAACCCACCCTGTTTTCCCACCCTTTGCACAAGCCCATCGAAAACCCCTGTGAATCGCCGCGGCTGTTTGTGAAAAGCGCGTCCCGGGCCGCATGAATCAAGGCGATCGCATGCCCCCGCCTTCCACAGTGGAGGGTACGGGCTTCAGCCCGTATATCATCTCGCCACTCAGATTGGGGCTTTAGCCACTGAGGGAATGCAACCGTCGAACACTTGTTCAGAGACCCCTTTAGTCCGAAAACTCCAAATCAGCGCCCAGCCGTTCGCATCGCGAACCGGGAAGGGAAGCTTTCCCGAAGCAGGACATCCCCCGCGCCAAAAAACTCTGCAGGTGCTTCAAGGTCTTGATCGTCCCCTACACTTGCAGTCGGGAAGGATCACAGGCATGGCGATCAACATCGCACAACTTGAAGAACAGCTTCTCGCCATGTCATCCCGGGACGCGCCCGGGCGAGAGTTCTGCGATGCGATTGCCGAACTTGCCCGGACCGGACGCCTGGCTCAACTCCGCGACGTTCTCCCCGGCGTCGTCTACAACGAACTCAGCTCCCGGTACAAAGCAGACCCCGTGGCCTTCGTCTCCGGCTGGCGCCAGGTCGCGCAAGACATGCGGCAGGGATTCATCCAGCACGCCCGCCGGCGCCTCACGTCCCTTACGCGTCTTCAACAGGCGGGCAATCGCCCCCAGGCTCCGGCCTGGCAGCAGATTCAGCACGCGCTCGATTCGCAGGAACACGACCTGCTGCGGACGGCTCTTGCCCTTGAACTCCTCGACACCATCGAGCCCGCCGTTGCCCGTGCCACCCACCTGCGCGAATGCGTGGTGGCCGCTCCCTGTTCTGATGAAGCGGACCGCTACCTCGACGAAGCCACGCGGTGCTACTTTTTCGGACTCTTTACCGCCTGCGCCGTCATGTGCCGTTCGGTGCTCGAAGAGGCAATCAAGCAGAAACTGCCCGCCGGGCTGGCTCGGCTGGTCCGCACCCGCTACCGCAATGCGGCCACCCTGGGCAATCTTCTCCACGAAATCAACAACAACCTCCAGCTCACCGGCATCGATCCCGACTTCCCCCGCGTCGCCAACCAGGTGAACGATACCGGCAAGAAAGCCGTTCACCACGGCCTTCTGTCAGAGGAGGAGGCCCGCCTCTGTCTTCAAAACGCCCGCGAAGCCCTGCAGCTCCTCTTGCGCGCCTGACAAGACTACAAAATCATTGTTGGAGTGCCGCCTCAAACCTCCGTGCCCCATCCTTTCGCCTTTTTACTGGCGAAAGGGTGGGAAGCCACAAGTCCGATCCCACGTCTTTCATACGAACTCGACACACCTCGTGCTACGCTTGCCCTGTCTGAAGCTCCCGCTTTCCAACAGGTTTCAATATGCCTATGCGCCGCTGTCGGTCCGCCGTCCTGTTCGCACTGGTTTGTGTCCTCGCCTCGGGACGCCTGTGGGCCTGGGGCTGTACCGGTCATGAAACCGTGGCCCTCATCGCCCTCAAAAACCTGCACGACCTCGACACCGCCAACCAGACCCACGTCGCCGAGCAGGTTGAAACCCTTCTGTCCGCCCAGACCCACGACTACGCGGGCCGGTTCTGCAAGGATCTCGGGCTCGACCCCATCGCTTATTTCGCCACCTGGGCTGACGACCATCGCCAGGTCGATCCCTCCACCGGCAACTGGCATTACTGGGACATTCCGCTCCATGTGAAGTCGGCCGCGCTGGGCGAATACTGCGACAAGGGCTGCGTCGTTCAGGCCGTCCACGATCAGCTCGCGATTCTCCAGGACAAGAGCAAAGACGATGCGGCCCGCTCCACCGCGCTGATGTACATCATTCATTTCACGGGCGATTTGCATCAGCCTCTTCATGAAGAAGACAACAACGACCGCGGCGGAAACTGCGTTCCGGTGAAGTTCCTCAATACCAACCCCAGGGAGACCAGCGGCGGCAGTTACTCGCCCAATCTGCATGCCGTCTGGGATACGCAACTGGTCGAAACCGCCGGCAAAATCACCCGCAGCGACAGCGACGCCAAGAGTCAGATCGAGGCTTTTGCTTCCCGCCTCGAAACCGAGCATGCCGGGGATACCCAGCCCGTCTTCCATGACTCCGCCGATCTCGTGGCCTGGGCCAACGAGGCCCATGCCCTGGCCCGTGCGGATCCGTATAAAAAACTCGATCCGCGCATCGGCGCCTCCCGGAAGACGGCCCCCGTTACCGCCTGTTCTGACGGGGGAACCTCTACCAAATTCCTGAACAAACATGAGACCGTAAGTCAGGCGTATATCACCGCCGTCCAGCCCGACGTCGAGGGACAGCTATCGAAGTCCGGCGAACGTCTTGCCGCGGTCCTCTACGCGACCCTGAAATAGGCGCCGCCGCGCGTGCGCCCCTGGCTTGCACTCACCGGGCATTCTCTCCATGATGAACGAGTCACGAAGCAAAGCCGTGAATCTCAGGGGAGAAAGGGGAGCAACCATGCAACATCGAGCTTCACTCCTCGCCTTCTGTTTCTGTGCGGTGACGCTCCATGCTCAGGTTCAGAGTATGGGTGAAGTCTCCTTTGCCGTGCCGGATGGCTGGACGTACCAGAAAGGTGCTGATTTTGGGGGCATGGTCCTCAAGTCAGGCCAGAATTTCTGGCTGATTGCCGTGTACACGCCGATGGCAGCCAGCGGCGATGCCACCGCCGACTTGCGGACCGCCTGGAAGCGTATCGTCCTGGCGGGACCCGACTACCAGGGTTACCCGTTGCTGCCGTTCTATGACATCGCGCACACGGTAGGCTATCCAGGAAAACGAGCCGATGCCTCCAGTCTCAACCGGGCAACGTACACCCGGCTCTACGTCCTCGAGGCCGGCAAGAGCTTCATCCCTGTAGTAGCAGTCAGCAATGATGGCATGGTGCTCAACAGTCTCGAATACCTGGCCAACGCGGTGCTTGGCAGCGTTCGTCTGGCGCCGCTGAAGGCGGCGCCGATCAAGACAAGTCTCACCCTTGCTGACCTGGCAGGCGACTGGCAAAGCGGGCTGGCCAACAGCATCAATTCTTATAACAGTTCGACCGGAGCGTACCAGGGCACGTCCAATAGTTTCGTCGGCGCCAGCTACCACATCGCTGCAAACGGAGCTTTCACCTACAAGATGTCCGGCGTGATCAACAACCAATCTGCCGGCGACGCCGACTCCGGCGTGGTGGAACTCGGCGGCGCGTTCGTCACTTTCCGGGGCCGCAATCACGTGGTTCGTTACCGCTTCCTGAACTTACAGCAGGCGCTCGACAGCTCTACGATTCTCACCTTCCTTCCTCCCGCTGAGGACACGTCGCGCATCAGCTTCATTCGCGACGCCGAAATGTGGTCGCGGAAAAAGTGACAGGCGCAGGGTTTTGCACCAATGATGGGTGTCCCAGGTTCGGCGCGTCTTTGTTTTTGCGCCTACCCTGGGATACCACGGAGTATGGGGAGATACAGATTCATCCGGTCATAAACCTCGCGACCCAAAGTCAGTTTCGAAGATTGGTGGATTTCTCGTAACATGGGTGCGACAAAGGCCAGGTCGATGGCCGCAACGTCAAGAGCCGGGGAGAACGATGAAAAGATATGCACTTCTCCTGACATTAGGAATTGCGCTGGGTGGCCTGGGAGGCCAGGAGCCCGCTACGAAGCAGGTCGTAAACGGACCTTTTTCTACTCAGGAACTCCAGCGCTTCCGCGCTCTCGCTCCTGTCGATGTTCACGCGCACGTCTTTGCTTCGGTCCCGTTCATTTCCATGCTTCAGAAGTTGAATCTCCATATCCTCGACATTCTTGTCGTCGATGACCTGTCCGGCCGTGGCGATCTCAACAAGCAAAGAAATGAGGCTCTCACTGTGGTGCACGCCAGCCACGGCTATGCTGCGCTCTGCACAAGCTTTGATCCCTATGCATTCAATCAGCCCGGCTACGCGCAAAATGTCGTTCGCGGGCTGAACGACGACTTCGCCAACGGGGCGATAGCAGTCAAGCTGTGGAAGAACGTAGGTATGGAGATCAAGGACCTCAACGGTCATTACCTCATGGCCGACAATCCGCTGTTTGAGCCGATCTACCAGGACATCGCTTCCCATAACAAGACGCTGGTCGCGCATCTTGCCGATCCCGATTCTGGGTGGCAGCCGCCGAATCCGGCCTCGCCTGACTATGAGTACTACCGCGATCACCCCGGTGCGTACATGTACGGGAAGCAGGGCGTCCCGTCGAAGGATGAGATTCTGCGCGCGCGGGACCACGTGCTCGAACAGAATCCAGGCCTGCGGGTGGTGGGCGCTCACCTCGGCAGCATGGAGTCGAACCTGGCCGAACTGGGGCAGCACTTGGATAAGTACTCAAACTTTGCCGTCGACACCGCGGCCCGCATGCCCTACTTTGAAATGCAGCCGCGCGAAACCGTCGTTGCATTCATTACCAGGTACCAGGACCGGCTGATTTACGGGACGGACATCGGTTTTTCAGCCGGTTCTACTGAGACCCTCCGTGAATTGGAGGCGGTTTACGCCAGCGATTGGCGATACTTCGCAACCAGCGACACAATTGAGTACAAGGGCAAGCCCGTCCAGGGTCTCAATCTTCCCGAAACAGTTCTACGCAAGATCTATCACGAGAATGCAGCGAAGTGGTTTCCAGGGATTCTGAGTTCTGCCTCGAAGTAGTCACGTTTCTTCGCACCATAAGCGGTTGACAGCCGGCGCAGAGGCGACCGTTTTTTCCTGTGGTACATACCCCCGGCGAGCCCGGATAGGATGGTCAGACGATGAAGGCTTTCCCAATCGTATTGGCAATGCTGGCCGGTACCGCGCTTTTGGCCGCCCCCGCTCCGGCTCCGGTTTTCAAATTCGCCGTGTCCGGCGACTCCCGCAACTGCGGTGATATCGTCATGCCCGCCATCGCCGCGGGCGTGCAAAAGGACGGCGCAAAATTCTACTGGCACCTGGGCGATTACCGCGCCATCTACGACTTCGATGAGGACATGGTTGCGCCTCCCTCCCTGCATCTCAACCAGCCCCACCTCACCGTCAGCGCGTACCTGAGCACGGCCTGGCCCGACTTCATCAAGAATCAGCTCACGCCTTTCGGTGATCTCGATACCTTCATCGCCATCGGCAACCACGAGCTCATTCCTCCCAAAACCCGCGATGCCTACCTGGCCCAGTTCGGCACATTCCTTGACACTCCCCCCATTCACAAGCAAAGGGAACAGGATCACGACACTGCCGACGGCGTCCGTTCCTACTATCACTGGGTCATGAACGGGGTCGACTTCCTCGCCCTCGATAACGCCGGCGACAGCACCTTCGACCCGAAGCAGATGGATTGGATCCGCGCCCGCCTCGCCGACGACAGCAAGAACGCCGACATCAAGACCGTCGTGGTCGGCATGCACGAGGCGCTCCCTGGAAGCGTGGGACTGAGCCACAGCATGTGCGACACCAGCGACGGCATCACCACCGGCCGCGAGGTTTATGAACTGCTCTGGAAACTTCAGGCCGCTGGCAAGCATGTTTACGTGCTCGCCAGCCATTCCCACTTTGTCGTCGAAGACGTCTATCGCACGCCCGTATTGGAAAGATCACGTCCTGCCCGGCTGGATCGTCGGAACCGCGGGCGCGGTCCGCTATCGCATGCCTCCCGGACTCGGCACAAGATTTGCCAAAACCGACGTCTATGGCTACCTGATCGGCACCGTCATGTCCGACGGTTCGATCCAGTTCGAATTCAAGGAACTGAGCCTCGACGACCTGCGTCTCGCCAACGCCGGCAAGACCCCGGATTCGCTCGTCGGCTGGTGTTCCTCCGAAAACAAGGACCAGCGCATCCCCGCCCCCGAACCCTGCGAGCCGAGTCACTGACGCGGGAATGCGCCGCATAAGCTTCAGATCTTTACCGGCGCCACTGCGCCATTAAATGTAACTTCCGCTTTGCCCGCCGCTCACGCGGCAACATACAAAAAATGCAACGTCATTCCAGGTCAAAGAGCGCATCGGCCTTGCTACCAACAAGCCAGGATCAAGCAGATCGCAGGACGCTTGCCGACTTATCATTCGTTAATGCCGAGTCAATGTCTGGAATAGCGAGTTGTCAGCCGCATCTATGCTAGGCCGGTTACGCTATCATGCCTGGGGATTGTCACAATGGAAGAAATACCGCGGTATGTCGCAAATCCGCTATTGGCGTTTGTGGACTACATGGACCAAAGCCAACGGCTTTTGCACCTAAGCATAGAGGGTATTTGCAGATTTAAGGCTATGCCGAACGTGGTTCAGGCATTGAAAGACACAGATTCTAAGGATTACACCCCGCAAGAAGCCGAGCGCAAAGAACAGGAATATAAAAAGGACCTCGAACGCGCAAATGCCCAAGCGAGATTTGCCCTTAAAGAACAAGACGACGACTTTCCTTTGCTTCACGCACAGGCTCTGGTCGGCATGTGGAGTGGATTGGAGGCGGCCATTGAAGACGCTCTGGTAGGTATGTTGCTAAACGAGAACGACCTCCTTTGCTCCGAACCATTCTCAAAGGTACGCATTCCACTCGTCGAATTTGAGCTTCTGGACAAAGAGGAGCGAATCCGTTTCCTAGTAGACGAACTAGGCCGTGGGCAGGTTCTGGGTCGGAAACAGGGGATAGAAGGTTTCGAAGCAATGCTCAATTTGGTGGGTTTGGCTGGCAGCGTCGATCCGGAGGTCAAGAAATCGATTTGGGAGATCAATCATCTACGAAATGTGATCGTGCACAGAGGTTCTATTGCGGATCGGCGCTTGGTGCAGGCGTGTCCCTGGTTGAGCTTGAACCTGGGAGATAAAGTTAAGGTCACTCACAAGATGCTTCACACCTACTACGAAGTCTTCCATCAGTATCTCATGACAATCATTCGCAGGCTTGGAGTGAAATATGGTGTTGAAATCGATGTGTTGATTGCGCGATCACAAAGAGTGCAGACGTGAAAAACCGGGAAGTCGTTCGTGTGATTTAGTGTAAACAAACCATCGTGCGGGACGGTTGATCAACTGGTAATTGACAAGCGGCCGGTGATAGTGCGAAGAACTTGGATCGCGCCTTGTCCTGTTTATCAATGGTCACCAACCGGCTCTTCCCTAATACAATTCGGTCGGAGTTGACGGAATGAGTGTACGCGGAGCGAGAAGACCAAACGAGGCCCTGGGGAGCGTGCTGGAGGAGGCAGAGCAGAACTTGCTTTCAGCCTTCGCAAAGTCCCAGAAGACGAAGCATCGCGGACTAAAAGGTAATGCTAGGGCGAAGAACATCGCGGACTTCCTAACCGCGAGGCTACCAGCCGCCTATGGTGTCGCAACTGGCGCAGAAATCGTTGATTATGCCGACCGTCGGTCCGGCGAAATTGACATCGTCATCTTCGACAGGCAACGTAATCCAGTCGTGTCAGCCGATCCACTCTGGCTAGCAGCGGAAACACTGCTTGCCTATATAGAAGTCAAAACCAAACTGACCCAAGGCGAACTCAAAAAGTCATTCATCGGAGCGAAGCAGATCAACGCACTTCGACCATTCAAAAAAGCTTTCACGCTTGCAGGTCAAGCTGACGCTGGTGCGACCGAAAACGATCAATTGCGCTGCTTCCGAACCATTTTTGCTCTTGCTACAAATCTCTCTGATGAGGACTGGCTTGACAAGGAATGGTCTCGGATAAAGAGCGCCGCTGCCTCCGCCTCCGTGAATCCAGCCAGCATCGACAGGATCCTCGTCCTCAATCGCGGGATGCTAAACCCACCGTCCCAAACCGGCACAGACCAGTTTGAGGTCTCTTCAGTCTTTCAGCAATGGGTCATAAACTTGGTGAACTTTTTGGCGCGCGAAAATGGTCGGAGAGCAGCTTGGGATTGGCAGCTATATACGAAAAGCAGAATTCCGGGCTGGCGAGCACTTTAATGAATCGATCCTCTGATTGCCGCAAACATTTAGAATGTTGCCGAGCAACAAGATGGCGGGTGGCCAAGGTCTTGGGTCTGCAAATCTTGCACAAAAGTGGGTGCCCCATGTCCCTCGCTTTTGGGGACATGGGAAAGCACGAAACCCTCCCAGCGACGAATTACTCCCGGCAAACGCCCATATCGCCAAGAATGAACTCTTGATTCGTGCCAAACCGCCACGTCACTCAACTACCCGTTGAGGTCTGTCGCCAGGTGTTCAGAAAATACAAAGTATTTAAACCGAATCGCGCCTCCGGCGAGGATGCCCCCGTTGATTCCATTCGCGATTGGCGGTCGGATGGCGACACGTCCGGGACGGCGGGTGGACTCATTCTTCAGCACGACACTGGTTGCGCCGAATAGAATTTCGTTCCGTCCATCGTGGCCTTCACTGTGCACTGTATCCCGGCATTGCCAGTGCAGGTCACCAGGGAAATTGTCGTTGTGAATTCCCCACTTGCCACCGGATCCGACCAGTAGGTCGCGGTCTTGTCCTGAGGATACGTCACGTCCAGCCGCACCTTCACCCCGTTCGTAAAGTGATAACCCTGTACCTTGATCGCCTCCATTCCCGGAACGCGCGCTGCCGTGATCGATGGCTGCACCGGCGTCGGCGGTGGCGCCCCTGCCCCCGGCGTCACCGTGATATTCGCTGCATAATAGGCCGGGTTATTCGACTCCACTTGTATTTCCAGGGATACGCGGAACTCAACCGTGTTGCCGGTTTTGTTCTGAAACACGTGCGTCGGAGTCACACCTGTGTCGGTTCCACCGTCGCCGAAATCCCAAAACCGTGAAGTAATGCACTCCGCGTCCGAGTCATCGAGAAACGTGACCTGCAGCGGTGAGGGTCCTGACCAGGGGCCCGCGGCAAAGTGTGCCTTCGGCGGCTTGGGATAGACCCACATGCTGCTCTTGGCCGTGTCGCTTCCCCCGTCGCTTGAAACGGTCAGCGTAATCGAATACTGGTCGCTGCAGTTCGCATGCTCGTACGTATGCAATGGATTGGCAACATGATCTGTTCCTCCATCGCCAAACTTCCATTCGCGTTTCCGTATGTATCCTGCCGATTCGTCCGTGAACTGCACCGCAATCGGCGCCGCCCCTTGCGTCTTGTCCTGCTTGAACGCGGCGCGCGGAGGCGCCTTCTCATACGCCTTGATCAACGCCAGCGTCGAAACCGGAGCCTTCACGTTCAGCTTCGCGGCCATCTTGAGCTCGCTCGTCAGGCCCAGGAATTTGGAAACATCTCTCAGAGTGGGCATACACGCCTCCCGTCTTGCGCCGGGGAAACTACTGCAGTGCGACAAGCACGGGAACAAGGCCGACTCCGGATGGGAGCGGAGCGAGCGCCTTGCCGAAGACCGCGCCGAATGCGCGGCCATGATCGCGTGCCGCCATCGCATGGCCCGGAGTCGGCGAGGTCGTCAGCAGATCGCCAACGGCGATTGGCGATTCCCGCGCATCAACCTTGCAAAAGACTTTGCCTGACAGGGCAATCGGCCAGGCGTTGGTCGCGCTCTTCGTGCGGCCGAGCACGATGCCGGGCCGCAGGCCGCCGGCTCCGGAAACCACTCCGGCGACTTTGCGATCGTATGGACTGGACGAGAGCGTCAGCGGTCCCGCCTCGCTCAGGCAGAGAACCACGCCCGGCTCGATATCGGGATGCTCCTGGACCTCGAAGTCCTCGGCGCAGTCGGCGTTTTGCAACACCACGTCGCCGGTCGAGCCTTTGATCCAAACCGCGGCATCGGCGGCACTCGTGCCTTTGGCGATCGGCTCCAAACACAAGCAAATCGCCGGCGATCCCCGCACCTCCAAACCATCCCGATGCGCCCTTGCCATTCAGCCGGATCGTTGCCGCTCCCAGCGGATTGTTGATCGAAAAGTTCCCGTCGGGAGTGCTTTCGAGCGTAATCACTGGTCTGCCCGCCGGATTCAATACCTGGATCGACCCCGGCTGCGATGCACCGCCGACCAGCAAATGGCCTTTTTCTCCGTTGATCACGATGGTGACCGTAGGAAGCCCGATCGGAGGTTCAGGTTGAGGCCCCGTCGGACTATCGGCGACGAGCGTGATGATCGGGTGGTGGTTTTTGTCTTGTCCGGTGAGAATCCCGACGAAGTTGCTGACTGTAGCCATGGGGAATCCTTGGGGATGGCTGTTCGTCCGCGTCGCGAAAACGCCCCCTAAAAGTACACCCGGTCTCCCCGAATTGCAAGATCACGGACGGACCACATCTCCCGGATTGGGACAAGCCGTCAACATGGATCCATCAACCGCTACGGCTTGGTTCGCGACGGCCGCCATGAGGCTCCACCGGTTAGGTTGCTCTTTCGGAGAAGTCCAGCAAGACCTTTTGCTGTCCTGCCTCACCATCGGCCAGGCGTACTGCCTCTTGGAAGTCCTTCAATGAATACCGCACAGTCGCCGGCGGAGTAAGCGCCCCGTTCGACAACATGGTGAGAAGATCGCTCGTCGCTGCCCGCACTTCGGCGAGCGGCCGGGAAGGCACCCAACGCGGAAGCCACCACCCGCGAACCGTTGCTGTCGAATAAATCAAACGCGGAGCAAAGAGCGGCATGATAAATTTCGCGGGGTCCGTCTGCCGGTGACTGGAAAGGGCTCCATACACAAGCATCGTTCCACCGGGAGCAAGGTTGCGCGCAATCTCAGCGCCAAGATCCCCCGCAACGCAGTCGATCGCTCGTTCAACACCCAGGCCCGCGGTCAATTCCTGCAGACGTGCCCTGAGATCCTCGTCGTCCGTGCAGATGACTTCATTGCCTCCGAGGTTCCGTACGATTGTTTCCTGGTCGCGCCGACGGATGACGTTGATCGTCTTGAATCGATACTGCTGCGCCAACTGAAGCACGAACTTCCCAACGCTGGATGCAGCCGCCGTCTGCAGCAGCCAGTCGCCCTCCTTGAGGTTGTGACTTGATCTCGTCAATGCCCATGCCGTCAAAGGATTGATGTAGGAAGCGGCGGCGGCCGAATCGTCCAGGCCGTCTGGAACGGGCACGAGTTTGTCCGCTGGGCACACGATCTGCTCGCGCCAGGTGTTCCACGTGTCAACGAAAACTACGCGTGTTCCAACAGTCGGACCTTGCACGCCAGGACCCACGGCCTCCACAATCCCAACGCCTTCAATGCCCGGGCTGGCTGGCAAATCCGGCTGGTAGCCATAGCGCCCGCGCACCATGTGCAGATCGGATGCGTTGATCGGGCTCAGCAGCACTCGCACGAGCGCTTCGCCCGCAGCCAAAGGCGGAGTAGGGATCTCTGCCAGTTTCAATACGCTCTTCGGTTCACCGGTCTCGCGAAAGATCAATGCTTTCATTTGGGAAGATCCTTTTCTATGAGCGTCATCGCGTGCCGACCTGGAAATCCGAACATTCTAGCGCTTGGACGAAGCTGTTTGCCATCCGCTCGAAGCGAAAGACTATCCACCCTCACTGCGCAGTCGATTTTGCAAGTTGCGCCCGCCAGTTCAGGGCGACGGTCAGGGAGGCATTGCCGGGCGCATCGGTGATGATGAGAAAGCGATTGCCGTCAGGGGAGAGGTCCCAGCTCATGGGGCCGGTACGGATGCCGTTGTCTTCGATGTCCGACTGGAACAAAGGGTGCGGCGTGCCGGACTGGAACACGGGTCCGGTGTTGACGTCGACTGCCATCATCATGGAGTCGGGCGCGATGTAAAAGAGCTCTTTGCCGTTGCGGCGCCAGCGCGGCATGACGCCTCCCCCTTTGGACACCATCCATTTGCCGCCGATGGAAGAGAGTGGGAACGGAATCACGTAGATCTCGCTCTGGCCGGATTCGTTGGACGTGTAGGCGATCCAATGGCCGTCGGGGGAAAACTGCCCCTGGTCTTCGGTCGCCGGACTCTGGGCCACGACAAAAGGCTTGGGATTGGGCTGGACGGGAATGCCGAGCAGGTCGGCCCCGGTTCCCGGATTGATCTGGGCGTAGAGGATGAAGCGTCCATCGGGGGACCAGCTTTTCGGAAACGAAAGCCATGCGGCGGGAACCAGCAGTTCCGCTTTGCCGGTGCCGTCTGCGGGCTTGCGAAAAATCCCGCTCCCCCCGATGAGATAAGCGATAGAGCGGCCATCCGGCGACCAGATGGGATTCGAGCCCGACTCCGATCCAAACGTAAGCTGCCTTCCCGTACCCTGCGTGAGGTCCACCACCCAGATGTCGTTGCCCCGTTCACCGGTCAGCAGCTTTCCATCCGGGGAGATCATGGCCACCCCGCCTGCATCATCGATCGCGCCCAGGTTTTTGCCCTGGCGGTCGCGCCATACGTACTGGCGGCGCTCGCTCTGGCCGGACACATACGCCAGCACTCCCTGGTTTGAGGCCGCGGCTCTCCAATACGGGGTTTCGCCCGCCGCGATTCCCTGGGCGATGGGAAATACATTGCCTGCCGGTTTGAGGCTCTTCACATCGAACGGCAATGCCATGAGCGTGCCGGCGCGGGTGAAGAGCACTTCTCCCACGTCGCTGCCCGGCGGTGGTTCGACAAATTCGGCGTTGGACTGGTCGGGCAGGAGGTGCTGCGATTCCGAGGAGTCAATCGAATTCAGCCAGATGCCACTTTCTGTCGAGGCCGGGAGCCGCAAGACTGTGTCGAGATAATGCCTGCCGTCGGGGAGGAAAAAGGGATAGAGTCTTCTGCCGATGGAATCTGCTGGGGTTTCCGATAGCGCTCCGCTGGCGGCCGACACTCTCTGAACCTTCGACAATGCGCCGATGAGGATGTCGCCGCTGCGATTCCAGGTTCCTCCGACCGCACCCAGGGAATCGCAGAGGGTTTGGACTGGGCCACCCTCGCGGGCGACTTTCTTCAGCTTGGAATCGGCGAAGAAGGCGATGGAGCGGCTGTCAGGGGACCAAAACGGATTGGAGGCACCGTCCGTGCCGGCGAGTGCGGTGGGTTCGAGCGCATCCAGGGCACGTATCCAGAGCTGCTGCTTTCCGTCCTTTACGAGAACTACGGCGATGGTGCGTCCATCGGGCGACACGGCGAGATAGCGCGGACGCGACATTTCCGGAAGGCGGACGCTGAGGCGCGCGGCCTGCGGGGATGGAGGTGGTTCGCGGAAATACCAGAACGCCAGGGCTGCGAGGAGAATTGATACGAGTGCGAGAGCGGTCGCGAGAAGGAGATTGCGCGAGCGCGGGGTAGTGGTTACGGGCAGACTTGCGCACGACTCCAACTCCCATTTCAAGTCGCGCGCCGATTGCCAGCGCTCATCCGGGTCTGTTTCGAGGCACCTTTTCACCACCCGGCCCAGTGCCGGCGGCATGCTCTCCGACGGTTCCGAACGCTTGCCTGTCGCCATCTCGCACAGGACCAATCCGAGGGCGTAAATGTCGCTCCGGGCATCGGCCGGCTTGCCTTCGAACTGCTCGGGGGCCATGTAGGCGGGGCTTCCCATCGCCGCGCCCGCGCCTGTCAGGCTTGGATCGCCGGCCGACTTCGCCAGCCCGAAATCCAGCACCTTCACGCCCGATTTCGTGACCATGATGTTGGCGGGTTTCAGATCGCGGTGGATGATGCCCTTCGCATGCGCTGCCGCGAGAGCTTCGGCGATTTGCACTCCGAAGCGGACGGTCAGTTCGATCGATAGCTTGCCGCGCTTCAAACGTGCGGCCAGTGTTTCGCCGTCGAGCAGTTCCATGACCAGGTAGTCGGGACCCACGTCATGCAGCGTGCAGATGTTGGGATGGTTGAGTGCCGCGATGGCGCGCGACTCATATTCAAAGCGATCGCTGAATCTTTCATTCGAAATCTTGATCGCAACCGAGCGGCCCAGGCGTGTGTCGGTGGCGCGGAAGATCTGGCCCATGCCCACCCTGGCCCAGCAGCCCCTCGATTTTGTACGGGCCGAGCCGGGACCCTGCCGAAATCACCGTTCCACCGGAATTTGCGGCTGAGGTCCCCGGCCTGCTGGTCGAGAAGCTTGTTGCCCTCGTCGGAGTCGTGGGCCAGGAGCCGCTCGACTTCGAGCCGCAACTCGGGATCGGCCCCGGCCAGAACGCCTTCGCCGTTCTCACGAGCCGCGTGGAACAGTTCCTCGATCTCCTGCCACCGCTGCGGATTCATGCACTGCTCGAAAAGTATCTCCAATAGTATTGTGGCGGCAGGTGTGCTGCAAGCTTGATATCGAGCAAGCTGTCGTCCTGCCGATGAAAGCCGTTTCTGCCGCCCCTGATCTGTCGAGCCGGCAGTCGCGGCATATAATCGGGGCGAATCGCATTGTATGGACGAACCGACGTCGGAGACGACACAGCTTCTGCGCGCCTGGGCCGGGGGCGATCGGGGCGCTCTCGAGCGGCTGACGCCGCACGTGTATCGAAAGCTGCGGAGCATCGCCGGATACCACATGCAGAACGAGCGCGCCGGGCAAACCATGCAGGCCACCGCGCTGGTGCACGAGGCATATCTGAAGCTGATCGATATCACCAATGTGGACTGGCAACACCGCGCCCACTTTTTCGCAGTGTCGGCGCAGATCATGCGCCACATCCTGCTCGATCAGGCGCGGCGCCGCATTGCCTCCAAGCGCGGCGGCGACGCGGAGCGCGTCAATCTCGATGAGCTGCCCGATATCGGCGGCGGCCGGGCAAAGGAGCTGATCGCCCTCGACGACGCGCTTACCGCGCTTGCCGTCATCGACCCGCGCAAGGCCCGGGTCGTCGAACTGCGGTTCTTCGGGGGCCTTAGCGTGGAAGAGTCCGCCGAGGTGCTGGCAGTCTCTCCGGAAACGGTGATGCGGGATTGGAAGTTCGCCCGTTCCTGGCTGCAAGCGGAAATCAGTAAGAGCTAGGCGGCAAGGGTGCCAGGGTGCCCCAGGTCTCGTTTTTGAGACCTGGGTTTCGGTGCGCAGATCCTCAAAGTACAACCAGGAGCTCCCGCGGTTTTTCGCCCCTCCCCAAAAAATTTATCCAGGTCATGCCAGTTTTACTCCTCCTTCCTGCGCCTTTAGTGCGAAGGCAGTTGAGAGTGCAGCCCGGAACCCTCCGGCCCGCTCCGCTCAGCGCCCCAATTCGCACCACGAGGAGATGGAGATGACGAAGAATATTTTCCGGATTTGCACGATTCTGGCGCTGGGCGCAGCCGCCCTGCAAACGACCCTGTCGGCACAAAACAACCACACCATGACCGGCGTTTGGGATCTGACCGTTACGGTAGTCAATTGTTCTGACGGCACACCCATCCGCGTCGTTCACAGCCTGCAGCTGTTCGTGGCTGATGGTTCTCTTTCCGAGACCGCCAATATCGCCTCCCGCGGGTCCAGCGTAGGCACGTGGAGCAGGGAAGGCGGGAGGATGTATTCGTCGAACTACTGGTTCTACCGCTACACGCCGGCTGGGACCTTTGCCTCGCAGGCCGAGGGTCTGAATGCGATTGAGCTGAGTAAGGACGGGAACCATTTCACGGCCAAAGGCACCGTCCAGGACCGCGATGCCACGGGAGTGTTGCTCTCCACCGGCTGCGTCAGCCAGGCAGCGACGCGCATCAACGCGCACTGATGAGGTGTGTGGAGTTGCGGCGGGCCAGCCCTCAACCAGGGGCTGGCCCCCTCGTTCCACCCCGTCTCGCCGCACGGTAATTCACCGCCCGCTTCACGCCAAAATCCCACCGGACAGCGTCCGAGGGGCCACAGAGTGCCCGCACCGTCTCACAAGCCGCCTCGAAACGGAATCTTCCCCTGCCGGATTTCTGGTTCCCCAGTTTCTGGTTCCCCCAGTTTCTGGTTCCCCAGTTTTTGGTTCCATAGTGTAGAACTCTGAATAGCCCGGTGCGCGATTTCGAGACAACCCGAACCGAATTCCAGGAGATACTCGCCAAGCCCATTCGCGAACTCGGGCTCAGACTCGAGGGTTCTCCGCTCGAACGATTCGTTCAGCAGCTTTATCGCGAACTGCAAGCCAAGGGCATCCACAAGTTCCGTCCGCTTTGTTACCTCACCGATGAATGGGGATGTCCCTCCGGGGAGCCCGTCATCGGCATTCCGTTTTATCTGGCCGACCCCGGCCTGGCCCAGCTCGAGCGCGATATGAACGACCTCGAAGACGCGCGCGAGATCATGATGTACATGCGTCATGAAGCCGGACACGCATTCAATTACGCCTACCAGCTATACAAGTCCGCTGAGTGGCACGATCTCTTCGGCTCGTTTCGCCGCGCCTATCGCGATAATTACCGCCCCATACCGTTCTCGCGAAAGTTTGTTCGCCACATGGCCGGCTGGTACGCGCAGAAGCATCCCGATGAAGATTTTGCCGAAACCTTTGCCGTCTGGCTCACGCCCCGCTCCCAATGGCGAAAACGCTACGACGGTTGGGACGCCCTGGCCAAGCTCCAATACGTCGATCGCGTGGCCCACAAAGTCGGTGACGTCGAACCCGTCCGCCGCCGCGGCCGCACCGACATCACCGTCGATGAGATGGAATCGACGGTCGGCGAATTCTATCGTCTCACCCTGCCCGAAGAGATCCCGGTCGAGGAACTCGCGCTCGATACCGACCTCGCGGACATATTCAATATCTCCCCCAAGCGGCGAAACGGCGTGCGCCCCGCCCACGAAATGTTGCATCAGCATCGCAAGCCCATTATCGACAAGGTCGCATATTGGAGCGGCGTGCAGCGTCCGATCGTCAAACGTCTGGTGGAAGCAATTTGCACCCGTGTTGAGCATCTGGGTCTGCGCATCGATGTTCGACGCGAGTCCGACTACCTCACTGAGTTCACGGTGTACACCACCGCACTCTCTATGAATTATCTGGTTCGGGGAAAGTTCATCCATCCCTGAGGCGTGCCGGCCCGCCGCGGCGGGACGACACTCCGATTGGAGGCCGAATGGCAAAATTGAAAGTCACCGTGCTGTACGACTTGTGGGAAGAAGAACCTGCCGAAGTGCCCGAAGAAGTTCCTGCGCCGCGCAATCGCAAGGGGCAGAAGAAACACAAGAAGCCCCCCAAGCACGACCGCGAAGAGATCTTCGAAGCCCTGGAGAAGCTCGGTCACGAGCCGTCGTATTACGTCCTCGACGGCCGCCCGCAATCCCTGTTCGGACTCGCCAAATGCGGCGCCGATCTCATCTTCAACCTGACGGAATCCTATGCGGGCGATGACACCAAGGAGATGCATGTCACCGCGTTCCTCGATTTGCTCGAGATCCCCTACACCGGCGCGGGACCGCACGCGCACATCCTCGCCCAGGACAAAACAACCGCCAAGAAGATGTTCGCCTTTTCTGAGATTCAGTCACCCTACTTCGCAATCGCCTATCGCGGCAACATCGATCACGCCCATGACATCTCGTTCCCGCTCATCGTGAAGCCAACATCCGAAGATGGATCCATCGGCATCGATGCCGCGGCCGTCGTCAGCAGCGTCAAGGAGTTGATGGAGCGCATCTCCTATATACAAACGGAATTCAATTCCCCCGCGCTGATCGAGGAATACATCGAAGGACGCGAGATCTACGCCTCCATCCTGGGCAGTTACGAGAACCCGCGCGCGCTCCCTCTGGTCGAACTCGACCTTTCGAAGCTCCCCAAGGGCGTGCCCCGGATCGCCAGCCAGGACGTGAAATTCTTCCGAGACACCGAAGCCTACAAGCTGACCAGGTCGGCCATCGCCGAAGATCTCGATGAAGAAACCGCAACCAGGCTCACCGAGATCGCGGTCAAGGCCTATCGCGCCGTCAAGCTTCGCGATTACGGCCGCATCGACATGCGCCTGTCGGACTCGGGCGAGATCTATGTCATCGAAGCCAATCCAAACCCATGGCTCTCCACCGGGCAGGAGTTTGCCATGGCCGCAAAGAAATCCGGCCTCTCCTATACCCAGATGATCGGCGAGATCGTCGACCTTGCCATGGCCCGGAATGCGTGAAAAATCCCTCGCTCCACCGCGTGATTTAAACGCCCGGCCCCACAAACACCTCCGGACTCACTTCCGCTCTCTCTCGCGCCATACTTACAGCCATCAGCAGTCCCGCCGCCACAATCAGCACGCTGCCGGCCACCATCCACAGGTTCGGCGTCTCCCGCCAGATCAACCAGGTCAAAAGCGCGCCCGTGAGAAGCTGCGTGTAGTGGCACTGCGAGACGTGAACGGGCGAGGTATGCTTCAGCGCCACAAAGAAGCACATACTGCCGAACGCGCAGAACAGGCCCATGGCCATCAGTGTCGCCGCAAGCCGCAACGTCACCGGCTCGGCGTGCCACATCATCAATCCCAGCCCCGCAACAATCATCACGATTCCCGAGAACAGCGTCAGGCTCTCCGGAGTCTCGGTGCGCATCAGCACGCGCGACCACACCATGTTCACCGAGAAGCACGCGACGCAGACCATGCATGCCGCATACCCGATCCAGTCTCCCTGCCGCGCCGTGCCAAACGGATTGACGGCAATCACCACGCCCGCGAATCCGCCCACGACCGCCAGCACTTTGCGCCAGCCCATCCGTTCGCGCAGAAACACCGCCGTCAGCAGAGCCGTCACCATCGGCGCCAGGAACACCAGGATGTAAAAGAGGGTCAACGGCACATGGCGCAGGGCCACCACAACGCCCAGGTTGTTCGCAAGGTCCAGGCACGAACGCACAAGCAGTCGCGTCGGGCTCTTCGGCAGCAGCCTTTGCGGATTCCCCTGCCAGAACCCGCGCACCACCAGCGCCGCCGCGACAACCACGCCCAGGCAGGCGATGATTTCATATGCCGGCAGCCGCGAGTTGGCGGCCAGTTTCATGCTCGTGTCCGCCAGCACCCAGAACGTGAACCCGGCCAGGGCCAGGCCGATCGCCCCGCGATGCGAAATCCGGGACTCCATCATTCGCATCGGCCACTCCGTAAGCACCCCATGCCTACAGCTTACTTATCGGGGCCCCGATCGGTTTGTTCTGAACACAAAGAGCAACCATCTGAACTGAGCAATTGTGATCAGCCTTTGACAACCGTCTTGTTCCACACTTAAGAGGTGGTTACACCGGGTCATCGCCTGCTTCCCCATCAATTGATCGCAGATGATCCCGTGGTGTGTTGGGAGAAGAATGAAATTTACGTTCGCAATGGTAGCGCTGTTCCTGGTATGGCCGTTTGCTTCGACAAAGGAATACCGCATGACGTCCGGTGCCGGCGTTCCGGCGGCGATGGGCACCGTGAAAGTTCAAAAAGACAAAGACAATGGAAACATCAAACTTGAGATAAAAGTAACTCACCTTGCCAGGCCCTCAAGTCTGACTCCTTCTGCAAATAACTATCTCGTGTGGATCCGTCCCAATGGCGCAGATGCACTTAAACAGGGCGCGATCGGCGTAGACAAGAATCTAAGCGGCGAATTGACCCTCGAGACGTCGGCAAAGGATTTCGATCTCATCATTACCGCCGAACAAAGCAACAGCGTGACGGTCCCATCGAGCGTAGAGGTCCTGCGCACACACGTAGGCTCGGACTGAATCGCAGGCGAATCCTGAATAGACATAGGCAGATCCAGGCCAGAATCTGTCCCTGGCTGGGCCACGCAACGTTCCTAAGGGGTCGTGTCACCGCCTAGCGGAAAATTACAAGTTAGCATGAATAACTCGACATTGATCATTGTGTAATTTCTCCATGGCCCACGTCTCACCCACATCCCCAAATCCAACACTGACTCCACTCTCCCACACGTTGTCATCCTGAGCGGAGTTGATCGCCGACGCGATCAACGCAGTCGAAGGATCCGGTTGCTGCTGAACTGCGGCGTCCCGGATCACTTCCGGGTAGCCCACCATCCAACTGGAACTCAGGAGTTTGGGCGGTCATGGGCAGGCCGTTGCACGTTGAGTGAGCCATCCATCGACGAATTCTGAAGCCAGAATCGTTGGACTGGTGATTTATCTTGCTTCACACCCATATCCGCCGTTAAAAATGCTTTCTAGCCGTCAAGAATAGTAAATTCAGTAATAGTAATTTTCGGCGAGTTCTCTCGCATTAGAATCCGCCCCACGGCCAAATAGCGTTTCTCAATCAGGAGTGCGAAAAGTCAGTGGTGGCAGCAGCATCGATTCACGTAATGGTCGTGGAGGATTTCCAGCCCTTCCGACAATTCGTTTGCTCAAAACTGGAACAAAAGTCCGAATTGCGGGTCATTTGCGAAGTGTCCGATGGACTTGAGGCTGTTCAAATGGCCCAGGAACTGAAGCCCGACCTGATCCTGCTCGACATCGGCCTGCCGACACTCAATGGCATCGAGGCTGCACGTCGAATTCTCGGAATTGCACCGGAATCAAAGATCATCTTTTCGAGCCAGGAGACCGCTGCCGGCATCGTTCAAGAAGCTATGAGGCTGGGTGCATGGGGCTACGTCTTTAAAGCACGTGCCGAAAGCGATCTGCTGCCGGCTATCGACGCCGTCCTGTCAGGCGAGCGGTTCGTCAGCAGCGCATTAGGCGAGGTACACGAGCACCCATGAGGTCGCACCGGTCATCTGCCCCTGCACCTGCGAGCCGCGCCAGTTCGGACGCTGGGGTCATGAACGAGGAAGAGCCGCAATCCAGGCAGACCAGAAGTATCGGAAACACAAAAACTCCGGGTTTGTCCGCGTTCTTGAGGCCCGGAAAATGGATGTTCACCTCGGCAGATAACTCCCTCTGGTTGTTGGAAGTGCAAAACGGGCAGAACATGGCAATCCCTCCAAGGTCCGGACCGATTGTGCATGGAACATAAGGGCATTGTCTACACAAGATTGTTCAGTTCACGCTGGATACTGCCGCGGACATTACCTTGGGGTAATATTCCCATTGGCCACCATAACCGGAATGACTCATTGCAATAGAATGGTCCGAACTATTCCGACTGCCACTCTCGAGAGTTGACTCCCTGGTACCGCTTCTCTGAGCACGTGGAAACGGCGGATTCAGAATTCGCGGCGGTGGCGAAGCCACATTTGCACTCAATGGTGCCGCGTGGCAAATTCGCTTTTGAGGCGGAAAGTGCCAGGTCTTCGTCTACAAAACCATACGTTCTGGAGTCCTTATGTCCTCGCAAGTGTTGCCAGCATCGGGTATGCAGCTTTTTCACTACCTTTTTGAGCAAGCGTCACTGGGAATCGCAGTGGAAGATCTCGAAGGCAAACTCTTGGTTGCCAACCCCGCACTTTGCTCCATGCTGGGATACCGGGAGGACGAACTGTGCGGGATGAACTGTTCCGAGTTTGCCAATCCCGAAGATTCCGAAGACGACTGGGCTCTCTTTCAAAGGCTCCAGGCGGGTGTCATCGACCGGTACTCGCTGGAAAAGCGCTATGTGAAAAAGCATGGGGCTCAGTTCTGGGGACGTCTCAATGTGTCCCTGTGGAGAAACGGTGATGGAGGAGCGCCGCTGGTCTTTGCCTTTGTGGAGGACATCACGGACCGCAAACTATCTGAATTGGAGCTCGCAAGCGCGAGCCGCAGGTTGATTGAGGCACAGGAACGGGAACGTCTCCGGATCAGCAGAGAGCTTCACGACGACATCGGTCAACGCCTCGCGATTTTGACCGTCAACTTACATCAACTCCTGGAAGACCCTTCCGCAGCCCGCGGGCGCATCGCCGAACTCCAGAAACTGACTGCCGAGATAGCGGCAGATATCCAGTCCTTGTCGCACGAGTTGCACTCATCCCAACTCCAATTTCTTGGCATTGCTGCAGCTACGAAAAGCTTCTGTCAGGAACTCGAAACGCAGCAAAAAGTGGAGATTGATTTCCGAACCGACGATCTGCCTACCGCTTTGCCGCCCGACATTTCTCTTTGCTTCTTTCGAGTTCTGCAAGAATCCCTCCGCAATGCCGCCAAACACAGTGGCGTTCGCCACTTCGAAGTGCGATTGTGTGGAACGTCCAGTGAGATTCATCTCACTGTCAGCGATTCTGGCGTGGGATTTGACATTGAAGCCGCAAAAACGAGCCGGGGGCTTGGCCTTATCAGTATGGAGGAGCGACTGAAAATGCTGAATGGAACGTTTTCAATCGAGTCGCGACCGCAGCACGGTACCACGATCCACGCTCGTGCTCCTTTCAGTTCTGTTGGCGAAT
>CAWBGO010000014.1:0-211531 GCA_963788475.1 Terriglobales bacterium | reverse complement strand
CGGGCGACTTCGAGAAGTCGCTCTCTCATTTGAAAGACGCTCGGAATCTTGATCCGCACTCCGAAGCCATCGAGACAAAAATCCAGTCCGTCGAGAAAGAAAGGAGCCGATCCGAGAGCTGCGCGCGCGCATTGGAGGAGTCCGAACGCGCAAAAGCCCTCGGCGATTTTGTTGGCGCGCTGTGGATAACAGCCGAGGCGCTGCAGCAAGATCCGACGAACCAGGAACTCCTTGACGCGCACGCCGCCTTTGCCACGCAGAACGAGATGGAAGTGCAGCGGGGAAGACTTCTTGAACTTGTTGACCAAGCGGAGCGGCATCTGGAAGCTGGAAATTACGACGCAGCAAGTAAATTACTCAACGAAGCCGCCGAGATCGACCCTTCGAATCAGAAAGCGGAAAAGATACGCTGGGGACTGGCGAAAGCTCGCGGAATCGAACAGCGCCGCGCTTTCCTTGATGATATTCAGGAGCGCATCCGGGATTTTGTTAAAGATGATGCGTACGATCAGGCATCGGGATTGGTAAACCGCGCCCTTGACTCTTTTCCCGATGAAATGCTGCTGCATCGTCTGAAGGCCGAGGTGGACGCGGAGGAGCGCAGATTCGACGTTCGGCAGGTCGTCGATCTTGTCATTGGCGAAGTGGACGAATTATTCGCGCACTCCCCCCTGGAGGCCATGTCGGTTCTCGATAAGGCATTGGAAAATATGCCGGATGAGGCGCGGCTGATTGCACACGAACGCGTTCTTCGCCAACGAATGGAGTCATGGAAATTCGAGCGCTCGACAGGTGCGCGATTCTGAGAATGGCAAACGAGATAGATAGATGTTCTCTCGACCGCGAGGCATTGACAGCCACACGGGCAATATCATCTAAAGGTATAAGGAAAAAAGGGAGCTTCGGCGGCCTTCTCCGCCCTCCCAGAAGGGGAAAATCGATGGGCCGAGATGCGGTCGAATCCGAATTCACGAATGGATGCAATCACGATGGACGTTGAAATCTGCGTGGATTCGGTTGAGTCTGCGATTAACTCAGCCAGGGGCGGCGCCGAACGCGTCGAACTCTGCAGCGCTTTGAGCGAAGGCGGCATCACCCCAAGTTCCGGCCTGATTCGCGAGGTTCGAGCGGCGGTGCCGATTCAATTGTTCGTGATCATTCGGCCGCGGGGAGGCAACTTCGTTTATTCCGATTCTGAGTTGAAAGTAATGCGCAAGGACATCCTTGCGGTCAAGGCCATGGGTGTCGATGGAGTGGTGCTTGGCGCGTTAACCAGCGATGGCGAAGTAGATCAGTTGCACACGCGGGACTTGATTCAGTTAGCTCGTCCGCTTCAGGTTACGTTTCATCGGGCATTTGACGTTTGCGGGAACATGCATCGCGCCCTCGAAGACGTGATCGCCACCGGTGCAGACCGGATCCTGACCTCCGGTGGCAAGACGGACGCACTCAGTGGCATGAGCGCCATTGCGAAACTGCAGCAGAAAGCCGGGCAGAGGATCCGGATCATGGCAGGTGGAGGAATTCGCGCATCAAACGTGCGCCGTATCGCGCTTCATGCCGGCATTGGCGAACTGCACACATCGCTTAATTCGGACTCAACGTCCGGATCCGACAGTGGAGTGGAGATTCATCGACTCCGCAGCGGATCTGCCCCCTTTGTCGTCACAGAAAGCGACGTGCGAGCGTTCAAATCCGCTCTGCTTGAACTCGAGGCAGGGAAAGAGCCGGCAGCGCCGGTGCGTTAATTCGTGTCCGCACAGCAAGATTTAGCCCCACACCTCCTGGGCCGTTTCAGCTACAAGCTGCAGCTTGGCCCACTGATCGGATTCCGCCAGAAGATTGCCCTCCATTGTCGATGCGAATCCGCATTGAGGGCTAAGGGCCAGTTGGTCCAGCGGAAGCACTTTGGATGCCTCGTCGATACGCCGACGAAGATCCCGCTTGAGTTCCAGGGCTGCACCCTTGGTACTCACCAGCCCCAGAACTACGATCTTGCCCCTTGGAACATACTTGAGCGGCTCGAATGTTCCTGAGCGTTCGTCATCGTATTCGAGCAAAAAGCGATCGACGGCCAGTTCATTGAACAACCTCTCAGCAATCGCTTCATAGCCCCCTTCCGCGTACCAGTGGCTCCTATTATTTCCGCGGCAAAGATGGATTGCCAGCGTAACCCCTGGTCGACGGGCTGCGGCGAAACATGCGTTGTCGGCGCGAATTGATGCATCCAACATGGCGCCGGTATCGACTCGTAATTCCGTCTCCATCCAATGGCACCACTTTGGATCGAGGAAGTAACTGTAACGCGGAGCATCTATCTGCAGATACGAGATACCGCTGCTAGCCAGCGCCCTGAGATCGCCTTCCATGATGTGGGTGATGTCTTCAAGCAATGCGAAAGGATCGCGGTACGCGGAGTCTGTGACTCCGTACTTGAACGAGATGCCAGGGAATTGCGTGGCGCTCGGCAAAGTCATCTTGACCGGGCCGGGAGCGTGTTGTTTAAGAAATGGAAGCTCGCGGCCGGTCAGCGGCTGGCGTTGCTTAAGTTTCGACGTGACAATCCCGGTAATGCTGCTGACGGCCGTCGCGGTCCGAGCACCCTGCGTTTTATCTTCATCCCATTGGCGTGCGACAGCGTCTCCCAAATCAAATCCTTCGACTGCATCGGTGAAATCGCTCATGAAGTTGGAGCGTCGAAATTCACCGTCGGTGAGGATACTCAGCCCTAGTTCTTGCTGCTTCTCGAGGACGCGTGCAATATGTATGTCTTCGAGGGCGCGAAGTTGATCGGGAGGGACGCCGGCCTTGCGTGCTTGCAGAAGATCAGCCGGTCTCAAAAGACTTCCCACATGATCGGCACGGTAAGTGGAAGACGTCGACATATCCTGTCTCCTTGTAGCGGCCCGAAGGTTGAGCGTCAGGCACTCCGGAAGCTGAGTTTGACCAGGCCTGACTAATGGATATCGCTATAGCAGAATTTCGGAAATCGTGGCCGCGCCTTCCCGCAATACCGGAAGCCAGAAAAGATGGTTTTGCCCTTTTGAATAAGGAACTGGAAGCGGTCATCCTGAACGGGCGATTAACGCGCAAATTGTACAACATCGCGCAACTGTGAATAATGGAACACGTCCCGCTGTTCCGGGGATACACCTCTATGGCCCAATGGATGAATACCGGATTGAAGATCCGCTTCGCGTCCGATTGCGGCGGTCCGACACCGCCGAATCGATATGAACTCCATGTTCTGCGCGACCTCAAGGCACGCATCGCCGCCCATGCAATGCCGGCGCCGGTCGTATGAATGCTGTCTTTTTGTGCGATGCGGTGCGCACGCCCATCGGGCGCTACGGTGGAGGGTTGGCTTCGGTGCGCGCTGATGACCTGGCAGCCATCCCGCTTCAGGCGTTGATGGACCGCAATCCGGCGGCGGATTGGATTATGCTTGACGACGTCATCCTGGGGTGCGCGAACCAGGCAGGAGAAGACAATCGAAACATTGCGCGCATGGCTCTGTTGCTGGCCGGTCTGCCCGACGCCATCCCTGGCGCTACGGTGAATCGCCTTTGCGGGTCCGGCCTCGATGCGGTGGGAACTGCAGCGCGTGCCATCGCCGCTGGGGAAATGGAATTTGCCATTGCCGGCGGAGTTGAATCCATGTCGCGAGCTCCTTTTGCGATGGGAAAGGCCGAAGCTCCTTTTCAGCGGCAGGCAGAGATCTTTGACACTACTATGGGTTGGCGATTCGTCAATCCAAAGATGCGAGCCGTTTACGGTATCGAGACAATGCCCGAGACGGGCGAAAATGTTGCGCGAGATTTCAATATCCCTCGGGAAGCCCAGGATGCTTTCGCTTATCGCAGCCAGGTGCGGACAGCGAAGGCGCAGGAGGTTGGATTCTTCGCAGAGGAGATCATTCCCGTGGAAGTGAAAGGGCCGAAGACTTCTTCACTCTTGACTTGCGACGAACACCCGCGACCGGACACGACCCCGGATGCGCTTGCAAGGTTGAAGCCGCTTTATCCGACGGGAACGGTCACAGCCGGAAACGCATCGGGCATCAATGATGGGGCGGCAGCGCTGGTTGTGGCCTCAGAAACCGCGGTCGTGCGCCATGGCCTCAAGCCCCGTGCTCGCATTCTGGGCATGGCCACCGCCGGTGTTCCGCCACGTATCATGGGGATTGGTCCGGTGCCTGCGACGCAAAAGCTCCTGGCCCGGCTGAACTTGACCCTTGCGGACTTTGATTGGATCCAACTGAACGAAGCGTTTGCAAGCCAGGCTGTTGCATGCCTGCGGCTGCTTGGCCTTGCCGAGGACGCGGAACACGTCAATGCCACTGGCGGAGCAATCGCTCTCGGACATCCACTGGGCATGAGCGGCGTACGGCTCGCGCTCACAGCCGCACATGAATTGAACAAATTCGGCGGAAAACGCGCACTTGCGACCATGTGCATCGGAGTGGGGCAGGGGATTGCCCTGGCGATGGAGCATATTTAGGAGACGGCATGACCGATTCGCGCATGGTACAGACACCCGAACCAGGCACTCAGCCGGACTTCTGTCATCCGCCCTATGTCTCTTCTCTCAAGAGGTCCCCGCGAAATCCGCTTGTGTTGATGCCGGAGGCACTCTCGAGGTGCTCGGGGCCTGTGTTTGGACCGGGCATCGCCGGGGCACTCGATCACGATCTGACCGCGCAGCACGACGGGGAACCGATCGGGGAACGAATCCTCGTGCATGGGCGCCTGCTCGACGAAGATGGGCGGCCGGTTCCCTGCGCGTTGGTGGAGGTGTGGCAGGCGAATGCCGCCGGACGTTACCGGCACAAGGCAGACCAATGCAATATGCCGCTCGATCCGAACTTTACGGGAGCTGGCCGCACCCTGACCGATGCCAACGGCCATTTTTTATTTCGGACCATCAAGCCGGGCCCATACCCGTGGAAAAATCACTACAACGCCTGGAGACCGGCTCACATTCACTTTTCGCTATTCGGAGCGGGCATTCTTTCGCGCCTGGTCACCCAGATGTATTTTCCCGGCGACCCGCTGCAACCCTTCGATCCCATCTTCAACAGCATTGCGGATGAAAGGGTGCGGAACCGATTGATTGCGAGATTCGACCTGGACAGAACCGAGCCCAATCATGCGCTGGCTTATGCCTTCGACATCGTTCTGCGCGGCTCGCATGATACGCCGTTCGAGAGCGGCGAGTGATGAAACTGACGCCCAGTGGATCGCAGACAGTGGGGCCCTTCTTTCGCATCGGGCTTGAGCATCTCTGCGCAACAGAGACAAAGCCTGATGAAAAGTTGGAAACGATCACAGTCTTTGGAAGGGTCTTCGATGGCGATGGTCTTGCGGTTCCGGATGCCGTCCTCGAATTTTGGCATGCCAATGCACACGGCACTTTTGCCGTAGACCCCGGCGAGTCAGGCCGCCCCGTATGCTTCACGCGAGTTGCCACTGACGAGGACGGCGCGTTTCGGTTCACAATAGCGATGCCCGGCGCAGTCGTTTGCGAGTCGGAACTCAGGCAGCCTCCGCATCTTGCCGTGCTGGTCTTTGCACGGGGATTGATGCGTCATCTCATCACCCGCATGTATTTACCGGATGAAGCTGCTAATGCGTCCGATGCGCTATTGCAGATGGTTCCTGTCGATCGTCGACATACGCTAATTGCGCGAGCGGATGGAAGCAATGCGGGCATGTTCGAATGGAACGTAGTATTGCAGGGGGCAGACGAAACCGTGTTCTTTGCCTGGTAGAACTATCTTTCAGATGGCCACAGAATCCAATTCGCCCTTGTTCAACTCACCTGCGATGGATCGCGTGTTCGCTCGCACCAATCAACTGCGTCAGATGGTTCGTTTCGAATGGGCGTTGAGTGCTGCGCTCGAGTCGGCTGGCATTGCGCAAAAGGGAGCGGCGGCGGCGCTAGAGCCGTTTTTGGATGCCGACTTTGTCGATGTGCAGAAACTCGATGAGCAGGCTCGGAACGCCGGCAATCTAGCCATACCTCTCGTTCGGCAGCTTACTGCCGCGGTTCGTGACCGCGATGAAGAAGCGGCGCGCCAAATTCACCTGGGCGCAACCAGTCAGGATGTGCTCGACACGGCCCTTGTGATGCAGATCGGCGACGGACTCAAATTGACTCTCGCGAGCCTGCTGGACCTTGATGAACATTGGGTTCGACTGGCTCGTGCACATGCGGGTACAATCCTGACGGGCCGCACGTGGTTGCAGGCTGGCCCGCCGGTCACGCTTGGCTTGAAGGTGGCCGGGTGGGTTGCGGCCTTGCGGCGTCATCGGCTGCGGATTGAGTCGATACGCGAGAGGGCGTTGGTATTGCAGTTTGGGGGTGCCGTAGGAACGCTCGCCGTGTTGGGCGACAAAGGAATGGCCGTTTCGGCGGCTCTTGCACAAAGGCTTGGCCTGCGTGAGCCGGAACTGCCTTGGCACACCCACCGTGACAATCTCATCGAAGTGGCGACGGTTCTCGGCCTGCTCGCAGGAACATTGGGAAAAGTGGCCCGCGACGTTTCGCTGCTCATGCAGAGCGAGGTCGCGGAAGTTTTCGAACCGGCGGAAGAAGGTCGGGGCGGCTCCTCCACTATGCCCCACAAGCGGAATCCTGTGGCCTGCGCTGTCGTGCTCTCCGCGGCGACTCGCGTACCGGGATTGGTTGCAACGTTGCTCACGGCCATGGTGCAGGAACACGAACGAGGATTAGGGAACTGGCAGGCGGAGTGGGAAACTCTTCCGGAGATCTTCAGGCTGACTGCGGCCGCGCTCGATCGGACCCTCGAAACAGCGCGTGGAATGCACGTTGATCCGGAGAAGATGGCGGCAAACTTCAAAGCGAGCCGTGGCTTGCCATTGGCGGAAGCAGTCAGCATTACACTCTCTGCCCATATGGGCAGAGAGCGCGCCCACGATCTCGTGCAGCGGGCCTCCCTGCGTGCCGTTGCGGCGGGACGGCACTTGCGCGAAATTCTCTTGGAAGATGCGGAGATTCGCGAATACCTGAATGCATCTGACATCGATCGATTGATGGATCCCCGCAATTACCTGGGAAGTACGAGGATATTCATCGCTCGCGTGCTTGGAGATGCAGAAGCAGGCGTTGACGCGTCCGAACAGGCGGAAGTCCTTCCGGAGAAGAAGAACAATGGATGATCAGGCGCGGTTTGCAGCGGGCACAGGAGTGCGCAGGGCTGTGCTCGGCGACGAACATGTTGACACGGCTCAGGCCTCCGCGGACCAGTTCAGCGCTGAGTTCCAGGACCTGATTACCCGCTACGCGTGGGGAGAGATCTGGACGAGACCCGGTTTGCCGCGACCTACACGCAGCCTGCTGGTCATTGCCATGATGGTGGCGCTGAACCGCAACGAAGAGCTTCGCCTGCACTTGCGTGCGTCGATAAACAACGGAGTAACACGCGAGGAAATCAAGGAAGTTCTGCTCCAGTGCGCAATCTACTGTGGCGTTCCCGCGGCTAACTCGGCTTTTCATACAGCGCAAAGCGTATTCGAAGAACTTGATCGGCGCGGCGAGACCGCAAGGAAGTTGTGATGGAGCGGACTCGAACCCAGGTTGGGATTGTGGGTGCCGGGCCTGCGGGTCTGATGCTTTCTCACCTGTTGCACCTGCATGGCATCGAGTCCGTGATCGTGGAGGCTCGATCGAGGCGATATTGCGAGGAGCGCATTCGTGCCGGGGTTCTGGAGCATGGCACGGTGGAGATGTTGCGGCAAGCCGGTGTTGCGGCCCGGCTCGACCGGGAAGGCATGCGCCACGAGGGAATTGAGATCGGCTTGAACGGGCGTTTGCATCGCATCCCTCTCACTGAGATCACGGGTAAGGCGATCACGGTTTATGGTCAGCATGAACTGGTGAAAGACCTGATCGCGCGCCGTCTTGCGGATCACGGTGATGTGCGGTTTGAATGCGGCAAAGCGAGCCTGCATGACATCGAATCTCCGCATCCCTTCATTCGCAGCGAGCGCGAGGGGCAAGTGAACGAGATTGATTGCGACATTGTCGCCGGCTGCGATGGGTTCCACGGCGTCTGTCGCTCCTCGATTTCAGAACGCGAACTCAATTGCTTCGAGCGCATCTATCCCTTTGCCTGGCTTGGCATTCTTGCCGAAGCGCCTCCGGTGCGAGACGAATTGGTCTACATGCATCACGAGCGAGGATTCGCTTTGTACAGCATGCGATCGCCGGCAATCACCAGGCTGTACCTGCAGTGCCGTCCGGACGAGAACATCGACCAATGGAGCGACGATCGCATTTGGGCCGAACTGCAGCTTCGCCTGGGCTGCTGCGACGGATGGGGGCCCCGCGAAGGACGTGTCCTGCAAAAGGGAATTACCGGCATGCGGAGTTTCGTCGTCGAGCCTATGCAGTATGGGAGTCTTTACCTGGCCGGCGATGCGGCACACATCGTTCCGCCCACCGGTGCCAAAGGAATGAACCTGGCCATGGCGGACGTTTTCGTGCTGGCAGAGGCTGTACGCGCATTCTACAAACAAGGTTCGCGAACCAAGCTCGAAGCCTACTCGTCGATCTGCCTGCGGCGCATTTGGAAGGCGCAGCGGTTTTCGTGGTGGATGACTTCGCTTCTGCATCTCTCTCCTGACGCAACGCCATTCGATCGGCGACGCCAGCTTGCCGAGCTGGATTATCTGACTAGCTCGCGCGTGGCAGCGGCATCGCTGGCTGAAAACTATGTCGGCCTCCCCATGGAGCTCTGAAGGGTACTGACGACCGCATACTCTGCGGGCGCCTTGCGCAGGATACTAGCGCCCAAGTTTCGGCTCGCAGCGAATATGTGGTGAATACCCAAAAACAAGCTTGTGTAACAAAAAATGCTGTTACATTTCGAAATGTGGCTCGTAAAGCCTTTGGAGTCATAGGCAAAATTTCCTGAAGCGAAAGAAAAGCGAATCTACATAGGGGGTGGGTGGGGGGTGCCCTTCGGGAGTGGCTCGACCGCTTCATTTGCCGCTGGTCTTTTGTTGCCTCGCCCCGCTGTGAGCGGCGGCCTGGCGACCCTCAGCGAAAGCGGTTCTGCAAAGCAGGCTGAAATCAGATGGCGCGGCGGGCACGGTAACAGAGTGTACCGCTTCGGTCATGGACGGATTCCCCGGGAGTGGATTGTGGCTGCTCTCTTTATTGTGCGCGGGGAAATGGCAATATTCGGCAAGCAGCGTTCGCTCCCGTCGCGGAGAAGATCTATCAAAGGTAAGAGTAGTCCACGATACACCAACAATCCTAGATGGGAAACCTACCCGTTGGGGTGTATGCTTCGCGCGGGCACTGAGCATCAAGGAACACTTCTCCGGTCTCTGCACAAAGATGCCCCACCTCTGCGGCGGAAAAGAATCTGAACAATTCTGACTGGTTCCCAATTGCTCAAGAAAAGGCGCCTTGCAGCCGTAGGATCGATCTTTACCGGTCGCCCGTCGAAGGGCCGCCCCATCACATCAGGGAGGGATACCAAATGCACGCAAGTCAAATTCTAAAGGCTTTTACGGTTTTCGCGGTTCTATGTGTATCTTCCACGACGCTGATGTCGGCCCAAAAGCCATTCGCCGGTACGTGGAAACTGAATGTTACAAAATCGACGTTCCCGCCGGGCAAGGGAATTAAGGAAATGACCCTCACCTTTGAGGCGGTGGGTGACAAATGGAAGCAAGTAGGCACAGGCACTTACTCGGATGGAAGCCCGCTCATACACAACTATGTAATGGCATGGGATGGTAAGGACCATGCAGTGAACCCTAAGGACCCGTTATGGACTCTCGCCGTTGCTCAAGTCGATGATTACACCCAGAATGTCACGGTAAAGCAAAACGGCGAGGTCGTTGATTCTGGCCGTGTTCTTATATCGAAGGACGGAAAAACGATGACTCTCTCCCATCGGGACCCGAACGAGGTCCAGTGGTTCGACAAGCAGTAAGTTTGGCTTTGGCAAAAAACACGCGGAGCGACACAAGGCGAAAAGCTTCTTTCCGGGGATTCGTGGGCGAATGACCGCCGACTCGTCCCCTACGATTTCCGCTCCGGGGCGACACCCTATCGGGAGGGGCGAACGTCCGCCAAAGTGACGAGTTGTCCACATCCTCCCGAGACCGAGATGCAGGCGCGGGTTCGCGCCAGAATTTGAGTGAATCGATTCTGGGCGGGTGGAGAGTATGAATGATGAAAGCGACGCGACTGGCCCCGAAGGCACAGGCCCTGCCCGAGATAAAGGAGACTCCTTTCGAGGCGCTGGCCAGCATCTGCTCAGTTCTAGTAGTGGGCCTGTTCATTCTGACCTTTTTAGCTCAGAACTACGTCATTCCGTCAGGCTCGATGAAAAACACTCTGCTTATAGGTGATCACCTGGTGGTCGACCGGATCACGCTCATGCCGCCCGCATCATGGATGCCGCTGATAAGATATCGCGA
The DNA here is from genome assembly GCA_963788475.1 of Terriglobales bacterium. Classification (GTDB taxonomy): domain Bacteria; phylum Acidobacteriota; class Terriglobia; order Terriglobales; family Acidobacteriaceae; genus Telmatobacter. The sequence continues at coordinate 201,071 of CAWBGO010000014.1, read as the reverse complement.
GCCGAAACGCGGCGAGATAGTGGTCTTCTACAAACCCGTTTATCAACCCGGTATTGATGCGACTGACGCCGATGGGACGCCGCAGTACACTCCACTGGTGAAGAGATTGATTGGCGTGCCCGGCGATCATATCCATCTACGCAACGGCATTGTGATTGTGAATGGCGTCGCGCAGCCTGTTGGATTTGCGCAGCCGACGACGACGGATAACTTCAACGAATTCCTCGATGATTTTCCCGCAGTTCCCCCGTCGCAGGCGACTGGGTCCACAGAGTCGTGGGCTGTGAACTTCTCAAATTATGTGCACGACGGCGACCTGGTGGTTCCACCCGGCATGTACTTCATGATGGGCGACAACCGGCACAACAGCCTGGACTCGCGCTACTGGGGCTTCGTGCCGCGCGCCAACATAATTGGCCGTCCGCTGTTCAATTATTGGTCGTTCAAGGCCGCTGATGGCCAACTTGAACAAACAGGAATCGGTAACAAGCTCGCGTGGATCGGCCACGTACTTGTGCATTTCTTCCCAGACACGCGTTGGAAACGCACTTTCCACGTTGTTCGTTGAATCGAAATTGTAAGATCCCGATTTGATCTTGGTGCGCTCCGGGCGAGTAACCGCCGACTCTTCAGTTGCCTTTCAGTAATACCCGACGGGAATGTTGCCCAAGTGGTCACTGAAGAGTAGTACACGATTCGCCCCGAACCTCGGCAAGCCTCGAAAAACCTCCTTGACCCCGGAACGCATTCCGGGGTTGATACTTGGGACATGCCTACCAGCGAGAATTCGAGACAGACGCTCCGCGCAGGCGCTCTCAGCAAGGCCGCGGGCATCAGCACCGACACGCTTCGCCATTACGAGAAGCTCGGGCTGCTCCAAAAGCCCCCCAGGACTACCAGCGGCTATCGCGCCTACCCCCGCGAATCGCTCGACCGTGTCCGCCTGATTCGCAACGCGCTGGCGTGCGGTTTCACATTGAAGGAACTTGCCACCGTCCTGAAGGTGAGGGATGCAGGTGGCGCACCGTGTCGAAAAGTGGCTGCGCTGGCTCACGAGAAGGTGCAACAGCTCTCCACACAAATCGCCCAACTCGCGCTCCTCCGAGACGCGCTGCAGCGCACGGCAGAGGAGTGGGACCGCCGTTTAGAGAATGTGCCGCCGCATGACCGGGCCAACCTTCTCCAATCGCTGACGGGCTACCCAACCGAACCGGCTGTCGATGCCAATGGAGCAGAAAATGAAAACGCTAGTTATCGCCGTCTCCCTCACGCTTCCGGTTTTGGCCTGCGCTCAAAGTCCGTCCGTGTGCCCGATGCACCAGCAAGGAATGTCAGATGATCATGCTGCGGGCTTCGATGCCCGTGGCGACCACGCGATGGGATTCTCCCACGATAAGTCTGTCCACCACTTCGCGCTCCTCCCCGATGGTGGTGCGATCGAGGTAGCCGCAAATGCCCCGAACGACTCTGCGACGCGCGACGAAATTCGTGCACACCTGTCGCACATCGTTCAAATGTTCAGCGCGGGCAATTTTCAGCTCCCCATGTTCATCCACGATACGGTCCCGCCCGGAGTCCCCGTGATGGAATCAAAGCGCGCGGCAATCTCCTACTGGTTCGAGTCAACGCCAACCGGGGGCCGCGTTCGCATCGCGACCGACGACAGAGAGGCGCTCGAGGCAATCCACCAGTTCCTCGCGTTTCAGATCGACGATCACCGAACAGGTGACTCCAAGGCTGCCGAGCCGCCACACTAAATCGAGGGCCAAAACATTACCCTAGTTTTTACCAGAACGCATCAGACCAAAATCCGTTGCCAAGCAAATTCTCGGGCATTAAGGCCGAGGCCTCCTGAATGTGCTTCAGGTCACTGAAACGCTTGAACTTCAAGCTTAGATTGCTCCATGGAATCGTGGATTTGCCGTCCTTGTCCTGAACGACATACAATCAGGTTCCGTTCGAGGAGAGAATGTCGAAATTATCGATTCTGGCGCTGCTTTTCTTCCTTGCAGTGCCGGCGTTCGCTAAGTCCCATCCGCTTCCTTGCAACGATCTTTGGAGCGCCGTGACCGACACGCTCGGCAACCCGGGGCACTACAAGATCATCGCGGCCGACGATGAACACATGAAGGCTTCTTTCATCGTTGTCGGTTCCCTCTTTCCAGGAACTCACTACGTGTCCTTGAAGCGCAAGGACAACGGCTGTGAGCTGCAAATCAAAATGGCCTTCACCGGCAATGATGACGATTACGCCATCAGAACGCGGATCCATCGTTCGATTGCCAAGCAGAAGGCGGCCAAGCCGTCTCCGCTCGCGCCCTCGGCCCCACAAAGCCCTGTTGTTGGGCTCGAGTAGATAGCTCCTCCCAGTGCACTTTCAGCGCGGATGAAGTTGCGTCGTCTTCCAGACTTCCCGTGGCAGAATTGGGTGAATTCGGCAGCGAGCTAGCAAGATACCAAAAATTTATGGTCCGAGAATATTTACCAAGAACGAGCGGAAGCATCTAACCACACGGTTCTCTTCTCCGATCGAAGTCCCGCCAGTCGCTTGCTCAATTGAATCGAAGGCCCGCAGCCAGCCAGCGACTGGTCGCTTCCCTAACATTTCGCGTGTGTGTTCCGCAGCGAGGTCCGTGGTCATGACGATTCGAAATATCTACCCCCTTGTGGTGATTTCACTGATTTGTCTGCAGGCCGTGGCGGTCATGGCCCAGGAGCCGGTTATTGCTCCCACCGCTGATTACTCCGCCTTTCTGCACAACGTGATCGTGGCCGACCTTCACAGCGACAACGCACCCGAGATCATCGGGCTCGACAATAACAGCAACTCCCTCGTCGTAATGCTGAACCAGGGTGACGGGACATACGGTCCGCCGAGTTACTACGGCGTCGACATTCAAGCCAATGGAATCGCGGTAGGAGATTTCAACGGAGACGGAAGGCTTGATGTCGCCGTAGCTCTAGGCTCCGACTCCAGTTCCAATGGCTATGTTGCCGTATTGTTGAACGCCGGGCACGGCATGCTCCAGAAGCCTGTGTATTACAAGGTCCCGGTACCTGCCAATTCAATCGCCGTCGCCGACTTTAACAAGGATAATCGGGCCGACATCGCCGTGATCGGCAATAAGGATAACAACGGCACGAACACAGTTGTCATCCTCACAAATACGGGATCTTCTTTCACCCAACACTCCTTTGCGGCTCCCATTTACTTTAGTCCGGACTTCAACCAGCCAGGTTCTGATTACGTCGCTTATCTTTCGGCTGGAGATTTCGATGGGGATAGCCGCATCGATCTCGCATACGTTGATAAATGCAGCGTGTGTGATATCGATCAGGAAAAGATCTTCATCATTGCCAACACTACCTCTGGCTGGCAAACCGCAATGATGTTTCCCAGCGACTTTCGCGTCAATAGCGGGACATTCAGCTTAACGGCGGCCGATCTCGATGGAGATGGCCGAACGGACCTTGTCACTCCCTACAGGGGCTGCTACTACCCGCATTGCGGAGGGGTCAAGGTCATTTTCATGGACCGGGGCTTCATCGCAGGAAACGTCCAGGAACTGGATGTACCCAACCCTGATACGGGGCCCTTGCCGGAGAAAGTCGTGATTGGAGACTTCAACAACGATGGCCTCATGGACATCGCCGGTTCCTCGAACGGCGGGGACGACCAGAACTACATTAATGTTATTCCTCCCGGACTCATGATGTGGACAGCCTCAGGCAAACGAAGCTTCAACAAGCTCACGTACTACAATTCGCCGGGGAACGGTTATTTTGCAGCGCCTGTTGCGACTGGCTTTCTGAACAAGGACGGAACAAAAGACCTGGTGGCGCCCGTGGAGGGCGGACTGCAGGTCTGGATGAACACAACAAGCAATCCGGGCGACCCATGTTCCTACCCCACTAGCGGCGGAGTTCATGTGTGTGCACCGATGGCGAAGGTCCCGAGTGGAACGGTTCGCTTTGTCGCCAGCGCGCGCACCAATACTCAGCCACTGTTGCGATTTGAGCTTTGGATCGACAGTCGCCGGCGATACGTGCTGTCGAACGACCGTCTGGATGTGAAGCTCCCTGTTGCCGATGGCACGCATGAGGCAGTTTTCGTTGAAGTGGGTGCGAGCAATCTTCATATCAGCAAGACGATATCGTTCACTGTCGGTAACTGAGCCGTGCCACCGGGTCTCGTGGATTGCCGCTCGATTGCGGACGGCGCGTCGACCTCCGCTCAAGATGAGAAGCATAGGAAGCGGAGTAAGTGATCGCCGAACGGGAGCAATGACGATCTAGGCAGTCGCAGCTTTCGACGCCACGGGGCGGGCGCGGGGGAGGGCGAATCCGACGGCGATGATCCAGATGAAGCCGGGGAAACGCGTGAGCGGGATGAGGAACAGAAACGTGGGATTGATGAGATGAAGGATGCTGAGTTCTCCGGCTGCGGCCAGGACGAGACCGAGAACGACGATCCAGGTGGGCAGCAACTTTTTGAATGCGGCAGTCACTGAGACTCCGGCCATGAGGAGGCCCATGGGAACGGAGAACCCGGGTCCGCCGAGCGCGAAGGAATAGTAGTAGAGCGCCAACAAAGCGGATGGATTCTGTACCACGGCGGGCTGGATCATGGTCCAGGTCGCGAAGGCTGCCGCGAGTCCGTTGAAGACGGTGAGAAAGCCTCCGAAGAGCGCGATGTGAACGCCTGCCGCTCGGACACCGAGAAAATGAAGCCGGCTGACAACCGTTGCCGTAAAGAGACCGAGGCAAATGGTCGCTCCTGATTGCAGGAACAGGCAGAAGAGGACACGCGAAGCGTGGCTCTGAAAGTAGGAGACGATGATGTTTGCGGGCTCCCAGGGGCCGGGCCAATAGGGAAGTCCGCCTGCCATCGTGACGGGAGCCAAACCGATGTTGAAGAGAACCACGTAGAGGGAAGCCGGGAGCCACAGTGGGGGACCGGCGTGCTTGACGGCGGCGACGGGGGCGTTTTGAGTAACGGTCATCAGGAGTAGCCTCGGCCGCGTCCGGGATGATGCTGTGGCGAGAGAACGGGGACGGCGGCGGATAGGGGTTGGAGTCGTCGGTCGGCGGAGCGAAGCCAGAATTCGAAAACCAGGGCATTGATGGAGAAGCCGATCCAGAACGCGATGCCGAAGAACTGGCTGGGGACGAGATGGGTTGCAGCGCTGGTGGCGAAGAAGACGCCCATGACCGGGCGAGTGGTCGCGATGCCGAGCAGGATGGCGATGGAACGAAGCATCCAGCGGCGTTTCAAGAGGGGTTCGCCGCGCCGGCGATGCGAGAAGGCCCGGGCGAGGGAGTAGAGGAAGAGGGTGTCAAAGAAGAACACGGCGGAACGTTCGATCCAGCCGCCGACGGCGTAAGCGCTCATGGGGTAGGCGGTAAGTCCGACGACTGCGCCGAGGGGAAAGAGGATGCGTTCAGGCCACTGAAGACGGGCGAAGCGGGAAAAGACGACAAACGGCGAGAGAAGAACGAAGAACAGCGCGGGGATGATGTGCGCCAGGGTGAGCGTGGTATGGGAGGCGAACGAATCGTCGAGGCCGGCCATTTGGGGAGGGCCGCCGTGCGACGGAGCTGCCAGAGCGAAGAGGCGCCGGATGACGACCGCGACGGCGATGAAGGTGCAGATCCAGAAACCGATGCGGAGCGGAGTGGGGGAACGGTCTATTGAGGGCTGGGTGACCGGGTTTGCGTTGGGGAGAGTGGCCATTTTCGGCTCCGAACGACCAGAGGATCGTGTGAATTTGTGGTATCCCACCCTTGTGACAGGAAAAAGTCACAAGGATGGGGCACGGAGTTTCGTGGCTGCAGGGCTGGTCTGGCGGCTCAGGAACTACATGGACGTGATCCTATAATTAGATTGACACATTGTCAAATTAAAATAGAATTCGGACGTGAGGGACCGTGGAGAAGACGGAAGACGGGCTGCCGTGCAAACGGCCTTACGAGTTGGGAAAGCGGCGTGAGGCTTCAGACCGGACGCGCGAGGCGGTTCTGTCGGCTGCCCGGGAACTGCTGGAATCGGGCGGGGAGCGGGATCTTACGATGGAGGCCCTGGCCAAGGCCAGCGGAGTGACGCGGCAAACGATTCACAACCTGTTTGGTACGAAGACCGGGGTTCTGGAGGAGCTGTTTGACCGCATTGCCGCTGATGCGGGGATGAAGCGGATGCGCGAGGTGATGACGAGCGGCGACGCTGAATCGATGCTGGCTGCGTTTGTCGAGGTGTTCGCGGGATTCTGGGGGAAGGACCGGCTCCTGCTGAAGCGAATTCATGGGATTGCGGCAATTGACCCGGAGTTTGGGCGGGCGGTTGAGGCACGGAACCAGCGGAGAAAGATGGCCGCGATCCGGGTCATCGAACGGATCCATGCGGGCAGGCAGGGAATGGAGCCAGCGGAGATGGCCAGACAGATTGCGATTCTGGTGGCGCTGACTTCGTTTGAGTTTTTTGACGCGCTGGCGGAGAGTTGCGGGAGTGCGGAGGTGGCTGCGGAGCTTGTTTACTCTATTGTTAAGAAGGCGGTTGGAAGTTAATTCTTCGGTTGAGGTTGGTCCTTTCCCAGGTCTCAGAATCGAGATCTCCACCCCACGGACGAAGACCTGCCCGTGGGGACCCCGGACCTGGGGCACCCGGCCCGTCCGGATTTGTGAGAAGAGCTGGGCGAACAATCAGGGTTATGGGACAGAATGCCGCGAGTTTTGTGGCATAATGTCCTTATGAGTGTTGCGGCAGCCAATCCGGTTTCGCCCCGTCCATTTCTGTTTGACTGGAAGGCGGTCGAGCAAGGAGTGCCCCTCGCTGCGCTGGAGGAATTTGCCGCTTACTCCGGCTTTTCTTTGAAGGAATTGATCGAGGTCGTCATCCCACCACGCACCTTGAAGCACCGGAAGCAACGACGGGAACCGTTGAGCATGGACGAGTCGGACCGGCTGGCCAGGGTGGCGCGGATCTACGAACTCGCGGCTCGGGTTTATGGAGACCGTAACGACGGTAAGGAGTGGCTGACGGGCCCGAAGAATCGGTTCGAGGGGAAGACACCGTTAGCCATGCTGCGGACTGCGGCTGGGGAACACGCGGTGCAGGAATTCCTGATCCAGATTGATGAAGGCATGTTTGCCTGACGGCTGAAATGCCGGTACAAGCCTTCATGACGACCCTTTGGCGGATCAGTAATTACCCCGATTTGAGTGGAGAAGGTGGACGACTTGCGTCCGCGCGCTGGCATACGGAGGGCAGGCCTGTGGTCTACCTTGCCGAAAGCCCCGCAGCCGCAATGCTGGAGCGGATCGTCCATCTTTCCTATCTGAACGGAAAATTACCCCGGACCTACGATCTTCTCGAAGTAGAAGCCGCGGAGAGCCTGGTGATATCGAATCTCGATCCGCCCAGTGAGTCGGAATGGAAGCATGACGTCGGGATCACGCGAATGCTGGGAGATGGGTGGCTGGCTGGGGCTGCGAGCGCCCTTGCTCGGGTTCCGTCGGTGATTGTGCCACGAACGTGGAATTTCCTGCTCAATCCCTTGCACCCCGATGCCAGCCAGGTGAGGATCGCCGCCGTGCTTCGCGAACGGTTTGACAATCGTCTGTTTCAATCCGAAGCGCGCTAGGGAGAGGTTTGTGATGTGGTTCACGCGGGGGCGGGGAATTCCTTGGGTTAGCCCGTTCATGGTAATCTCAGTTAAGACACTTGAGAAGTGGACTGAGACGACTGAGGAGTACCATACGCCGTGCTGGCGACTGCCAAGAAAACTGATCTGATTCAACGCTTCCGCACCCATGATTCGGACACCGGTTCGCCGGAAGTCCAGATCGCGATTCTGAGCGAGCGGATAGGCGAGCTGACCGAGCATTTCAAGACTCACGCGAAGGACCACGCCTCCCGGCGAGGCCTGTTGATGCTGGTAAGCAAACGCCGCCGACTGCTGGATTACCTGAAGACACACGATACGGATCGCTATCGCGACGTGATCGGCAAGCTCGGAATCCGCAAGTAAACAGAAAGCCAACATTGAACCGGAAGCGCCCAGACCGGAAACTGGTCACGGCCCCTGTTTCACCCAGAACCTGGGGCCATGGTGTACCTGGCGACCTTAACGGGTTGCCGGGGATTGCGCAGAGCCGTCGGCTGCGCGGCCCGATTCGAGCAGCTGCGGAGAGAGTGCGAGTCCGTGAGGATCGCCAGAAGCATACCTCAGGGCCTAAAGGCCCAATGGTCGATCATGCTTTTGTGCCGGGACTGAAGTCCCGGCCTACCTTCCAGATGATTTTTGCCAGGGCTGAAGTCCTGCCTACTTTCCGGATGTTTTGTGCCGGGGCTGAAGTCCCGCTCACCTTCCGGATGAGTTGTCGGCGACCTTCCCGCGCTTTCCTATTGCAAGTTTCCCAAGCGAAAAAAACGAAAAGAGGACATGTATGTCTACAAAACACGAAGTAGCCGTTGAGCTTGCCGGTGGCAAGCGACTGGTCTTTGAGACCGGGCGCATGGCCAAGCAGGCCTCAGGCGCGGCGCTCGTCAGTACTGGCGAGACGGTCGTGCTGGCAACCGCGGTAGCCTCCCCCGACCCGAGGGAAGGCATCGATTTCTTCCCGCTCACTGTCGATTACCGTGAATACACCTATGCCGGCGGACGCATCCCCGGCGGCTTTATCAAGCGCGAAGGCCGGCCCAGCGAAAAGGAAATCCTGACCGCGCGGCAGATCGACCGCCCCATCCGGCCGATGTTCCCGGATGGTTTCCGCAACGAGACGCAGATCATTGCGCTGGTGTTCTCCGCCGATAAGCAGAACGATCCCGATGTGATCGGCATCAATGCCGCGGCCGCGGCGCTGGCCCTGTCCGACATTCCGTTCAATGCCACGGTTGCCGCTGTGCGCGTGGGGCGCGTGAATGGCGAGTTTGTCATCAATCCGACCTACGACGAGCGTGCCGGGACCACCGTGAACATCATGGTGGTGGGGCACAAAGACGGCATCGTGATGATCGAGTCGGGCGCCAAGGAAGAGACGGAAGAAGTCATCCTGGCGGCGATCGAGTTCGCGCACACCGAAATCAAGAAGATCGTGGCGGCGATTGAAGAGCTGGTGTCGAAGGCCGGCAAACCGAAGCGTGCGTTCACAGCGCCGGAATTTGACGAGGCGTATTACGGAGAGTTGAAAGCCAAGATTGGCGACCGGCTGAAGGATGCCCTGGATACCAAGACGCATGCCAAGACCGAGAGCTATGCGCTGGTCAAGCAGATCAAGGATGAAGCTGGCGGCCGCGCTGCCAGCCGATGATCCCAACGCCAAGAAAAAGCTGGCGACCTATTACGAGCACCTGCGCGAGCGGCTGTTCCGTGAGCAGGTGACGAAGGAACGGATACGTCCCGATCGCCGGGCGTTCGACGAGATTCGTCCGATTTCGATCGAGACGGGCGTACTGCCGCGCACGCATGGGTCTTCGCTGTTTACCCGCGGCGAGACGCAGGCGCTGGTGACAGTAACGCTGGGCACCATGGACGATGCGCAACGCCTCGAGAGCTATGAAGGGGAGCAGAAGAAGAACTTCATGCTTCACTACAACTTTCCGCCGTTCAGCGTTGGTGAGACGGGACGTATGACCGGCGTAGGGCGGCGCGAAGTAGGACACGGAGCGCTGGCGGAACGGGCGATTACGGCGGTTCTGCCCAGTGCGGAAGAGTCACCTTATTCGATTCGCATCGTCTCCGACATCCTGGAGTCGAATGGATCGTCGTCGATGGCTTCGGTGTGCGGCGCCAGCCTGGCGCTGTATGACTCCGGCATCAAGCTCAAGGGAGCGGTGGCGGGCGTGGCCATGGGCCTGGTGAAGGAAGGCGACGATTACGCCATCCTCACCGACATTGCGGGTGCGGAAGACCACTATGGCGATATGGACTTCAAGGTGGCCGGCACGCGCAAGGGAATCACGGCCCTGCAGATGGACATCAAGATCGGCGGGCTGACGCGGGAGATCCTGCAGCAAGCCATGGAGCAGGCGCGGCGGGGACGGCTGTTCCTGCTGGACAAGATGGATGCCGAGCTCGACGGACCGCGCACGGAGCGGTCGCAGTATGCGCCGCGCATCGAGACGGTCATGATTCCGACTGACAAGATCCGCGACCTGATCGGCAAAGGTGGGGCCACGATTCGCGGCATCATCGAGCAGACCGGCGCCAAGATCGATGTCGACGACACGGGCCGCGTGAGCGTGGCTTCGAGCGATGCAGATGGATTGAAGAAGGCGCTCGAAATGATCGGCAACCTCACCGCCGTGCCCGAGATCGGCAAGGTCTACCTGGGCAAGGTAGTGCGGCTGGCGGAATTCGGAGCGTTTGTGGAGCTGTTCCCGGGTACGGACGGGTTGCTGCACATCTCGGAAATTGCCGAGCATCGCGTGAAGGAAGTGAAGGACGAGTTGCGCGAAGGCGACCAGGTGATGGTGAAGGTGCTGGCCATCGAAGGCAACCGCATCAAGCTGAGCCGCAAGGCGCTGATCCGCGAGCAGAAGGCAAAGCTGGCGCAGCAGTCCGCGGTCGAGGCAGGTCCGGTGGACACGGAAGAGGTTGAAGCGCCGGCGGCGCCGAGACCGCCGCGTCCGGAACTGGAGGAGCGCCAGCCGCGGTCGAATCAGAGCACCATTCTGATCGAGGGCGGCGAGGACTTCGACGACGATGAGACGGAGGAGTTCGACGAAGACAACGAGCCGAACTTCAACCGTGTGGAAGGCGCACCGGTTCCGGCGGGACAGGTTGCCGTGGTTGGCGGTGGAGGCGGACCACGCCCGCCGCAAAACAATAACCGGCGGCGCCGGCGTCGCCGCGGTGGACGTCCTGGCGGCGCACAGTAGGCTGCAGGCAAAGGCACGAATGAAAAGGCCCGAATCGAAAGATTCGGGCCTTTTTACGTGGCTTAAAGCATTTCTCCTGTTCCTGTAGCGTGAGTTTTGTGCATTCCACCCTAGCCGCAAGAACAAAGACGCGGCGAGGGTGGGGCACCCACGTCTCTACACACGTCTTTGCACCATCAGGAGAGAGGCTCTAGGCAGCTGATCCTGTTTATTGGAGCGACGCCATATCAATGACGAACCGGTACTTGACGTCACTCTTTAGAACGCGGGCGAAGGCCTGGTTGACCTGCTGGATGGGAATGAGCTCGATGTCTGAGGAAATTCCATGATCGGCGCAAAAATCGAGCATTTCCTGGGTTTCGCGGATGCCGCCAATAATTGATCCGCTGATCTGTCGACGCGCAAACAGCAGACCGAATGGAGAAAACGCAAGGGGCGTGGCAGGGGCACCGACCAGCGCGAGCGTTCCATCTCGTTTCAGCAGATTGATGTAAGTGTCCAGATCGTGCGGAACGGCCACTGTGTCGAGAATGAAATCGAGGCTGCCCATCTGCTTCTGCATTTCGGCTGGATTGGTGGACACGGTCACTTCGTGAGCACCCAGGCGGAGGGCGTCGGCGGTTTTGCCGGGTGACGTGGTGAAGACCACCACGTTGGCTCCCATGGCGGCGGCAAATTTAACGGCCATATGTCCCAGCCCGCCTAGTCCGACAACGCCGACCTTCTGGCCTTTGCGCACTTTTCCACGGCGGAGAGGCGCATAGGTGGTGATTCCGGCGCAAAGCAGCGGTGCGGCTGACGCGAGATCCATTTTCGCCGGGACGCTTACCACGAAGGCTTCGTCGACCACGATGCTTTCGGAATAGCCGCCGTAGGTAACGCCTCCCAGGTGTTTATCGGGAGCGTTATAGGTCAGGACCATGCTGGAACAGTACTGTTCCTCGCCCTCCTGGCAGCTGGCACAGGTGCGACAGGAATCGACCAGGCAGCCAACGCCGACAAGGTCTCCTTCTTTGAATTTTGTGACGGCGGTTCCTGCCCGAGTAACCTGGCCGATGATTTCGTGACCGGGCACGATGGGATAAGCGGCGGGGAAGGAGCTTTCCCAATCGTTTCTCGACCAGTGGATGTCGGTGTGGCATACGCCGCAATAGAGAATCTTTATCTGCACGTCGTTTGGTTGCAGCGCACGGCGCGGGATGGTTAAGGCTGCCAGGCCGGAATCAGCGCTTTGCGCTCCGTAGGCTCTCGCCGTGTAGCTCTGCTCTGACTTGGGGAGGTCCTTGTTCTCGAGCGGAATCGTGGGAGTTGAACTCATGGGAGCCATTCCTTTCTCGGTAAGGTTTCGAGGTGATTTAAGGGCAGGCGTGACCATCGCAGGGGCACTCCGGGGAAATTGAGCAAGGAAACATCCGGAGGAAATTGAAGGTTCAGGCCCGGGGCGAACTGAGTCTAACGTAGCATGCATTCTGCATCGCTGTCGCCGAAGAAATCATCTGGCAACGGGTCTCGAACAACGCCCAATTCGAAAGGTTGGGAGTGTTTTCGTTTTGAGAGCTTTTGGTCGCGAAGTGACGGTGGCGATTCTTTTGAGAACTTGGTTTGGCCTCTGTGGTTTCCCACCCTTTCGCCCGACCACCTCAGCGACGAAGACCTGTCGCCGGGGACCCCGGTAAGGCGAAAGGATGGGGCACGGGAGGGGTTGTTTCTGGTCAGGTCCCGCTGCGTTGGTCGAGTCCCGTTGTGCGGGTGAGATAGAATTGGCGAGCTTAAGCACAAGGGAGGTTGTCGCGTGCTGTCGACGATGTCGGATTTTCCCCTGACGATCACTTCGATTTTTGAACACGGGATCAAGGTACACGGCGAGAGCGAGGTCGCGACCTGGTCCGGCGACGGGCTGAAGCGCACGAAATTTCGCGAGATCGGGATGCGTGTCAAGCGGCTGTCGCGCGCCCTGGCGCGGCTGGGCATCGGGGAGGGGGACCGGGTGGGTACTCTCTGCTGGAACACGCAGGAGCATCTCGAGGCCTACTACGCGGTGTCGTGCATGGGGGCGGTGATCCACACGTTGAACCTGCGCCTGTTTCCGGAACAGCTGGCGTTCATCATCAACCACGGCGGGGATCGGATCATTCTCGTGGATGCGCCAGTGGTGCCCCTGCTGATGCGGATTGCGAAAGATCTTCGCACGGTGGAGAAGGTGATCGTGATCGGAGAGGCGGCGGGAGTGCCGGAGGAGTATCTGCGCTACGAGGAATTGCTGGCTGCCGAAGAGCCCGAGGTGGAGTGGCCAATGCTCGACGAACGAGCGGCGGCCGCGATGTGCTACACGACCGGGACTACGGGCGATCCCAAGGGAGTGGTGTACAGCCACCGGTCGATTTATCTGCACGCGATGTCGGTGTGCGCGCCGTGGTCGGTGGGGCTGACCGTGAACGATCGGGGCCTGGTGATTGTTCCCATGTTCCACGCCAATGCGTGGGGCATTCCCTACGCGGCATGGATGGCGGGGAGCGACATGCTGATGCCGGGCGGCTACCTGCAACCGGAACCTCTGTGCCGCATGATTGGCGAGTATCGGCCGACGATGGCGGCGGGCGTACCGACGATCTTGTCGGCCATGTTTCATCACGCGGAGGCGCGTTCGATCGATCTGTCTTTCTTCCGGGTGTTGTTCAGCGGCGGAGCAGCACTGCCGCGCAGCCTGGCGGAGGGATTTCTGGCCAAGCACAATGTGCGGGTGGTGCAGGGGTGGGGACTGACCGAGACCAGCCCTGTTGCCGCGGTTGCGCAGCCGCCGCGGAACTGCCCGAGAGATGAAGAGATCGAGTGGACGACCAAGACGGGGCGGGTGATTCCCGGGGTCGAGCTGCGGGTCTGCGGATGGCGAAACGGTGCTGCCGTGGGATGGGGAGTCGATCGGAGAGCTCGAAGTGAGGGGACCGTGGATCACGGGGTCGTATTACGGGAATCCGGCGCCGGATCGATTTCACGACGGCTGGCTGCGGACCGGCGATATGGGCGTGGTGGACGAGCGGGGATATGTGCGGATCACCGACAGGGCCAAGGACGTGATCAAGTCGGGCGGGGAATGGATTTCTTCAGTGGAGCTGGAGAACGCGATCACCGATCACCCCGATGTGCTGGAGGCGGCGGTGATTGGAGTGCCCGACGAGCGGTGGGACGAACGGCCGCTGGCTTGCGTGGTCCCCAAGGACGGATTGAAGCTGGATCTCGACAGCGTGCGCGCGCACCTGGCTTCGCGGGTTGCGAAGTGGTGGATACCGGAACGGTGGGCGTTTGTGCGAGAGGTACCGAAGACCAGCGTGGGGAAGTTCGACAAGAAGGCGCTGCGGGCGATGCACGCGCAGGGGCAGATTGAGGAGTTGGTCGAAAAGGTGTGACGTGCGCGTTCAGTGTCTCATCCGCAGCGGCAGACGAGCCAGTCTCGTGGTCGACGCGGAAAGATGAAAATACCCGATCTTGAGTTCTGTGGTTTCCCACCCTTTCCGCAGAAAAAAAGCGGAAAGGATGGGGCACGGGATGTCGATTATTTGGAATTGCTTGATTGGACGGGTGGTGGCGGAGGGCCGGTGCGATGGACAATGGTGTGGGTCCAGACTTCGAGGCCTACCAGGATGAGGGTGACGACGGCGAGGATTACCTGCAGCCGCTCGGAACGCTTTTGCCTGGAGCTGAGTGGCTGGCGTCGCCACTGTGCGGAAGGACGTGAGCGCAGGCGCCAGATCCAGGCGAGGACGGCCAGGTTGATAAGGGCGCCGGCGGCGGCGAGGGTGAGCATGGGAATACGGATGGCGTCCTGATGAAAGCCGCGGGCGGGGGCGTAGACGCCGCCTGCCGCGGCCAATGCGGAAAGACCGATGGCGACGCGGATGCCGCTGATGGTGAGGACCGCTGTACAGATGCTTTGCAGCAAAGCGACGATGAGAGTTGCGCCGCTTAAGCCGCGCAGTCTGGTCGAGGCATCCGGGATGGGATCCGGGGATGGTTCTGAATTCGGGTTCGGGACCATGGGCAGAATCAGAGTAGCGCAGCTCCGGAAGGAAGCGCCAATCCGATTCATTCCAGGGTCCGTACATCCATCGTAAGGAAGTTCGACCCACGAACCAAAGACCGGTTCGCGGGGGCCCGGGGCCTGCTGAGAAGATTTTCATATCCAGAGGTGGGAATTTCCTTGTAACCTTTGGCGCAGGTCCGTGCTCCAAGTGTGCGGATCAGGGAATGTTTCCGGATGGGATTCATCCTTGCCTGCATTTCGAGACAACCCGCGGAGTCTAATCCGCCTCAACCCCCAGCGAGGTCATCAATGAAGAACCAACTGAATGCATTACTTCTGACGGCGGCACTCTCCGGTCTGATCGGTGGAACCTCCGTAGCGGCTCAGGCGGCCACCAACGGTTCCAACGGCGCCAGCGTCAAGGCGGCGAAGGCCGGACTGCGCCTGACCAGTGCAGACAAGCCCCCCAAGCACTCCTGTAAGGGACAAAACGACTGCAAGGGCCAGGGCGGCTGCAAGTCGAGCGACAACGGCTGCAAGACGAAGAACAGCTGCAAAGGCAAAGGTGGCTGCGCCACCGACGGCTCTCCAATGCCGAAAGTTGCCTGAGTCATCGCGGGAGGGCCGGCGGCATTTCCATGTTGAAGTGCCGGAGTGGCCCTCCTGCATCCCCTTACAACCGGCGGGATTGGCGGGCGTGTCTTCGGGCGCGAATGCGATTGCGCGTGCAGGGGGAAAATCGACGCCGAGTTCTGACCATGAGGAAGACTGATCCAGATTTTTGGTCTCCCACCCTTTAGCAAACGCGAAAGGATGGGCACGGAGATTTCGACACGGAGATTTTTGGCTGAGCGACGGGAACGTCAGTCGATGACTTCTACTGCAGCCGTATCTGCATCAACGATGGATCATTATGCCAGGTAATCGCTTTAATGCATTTTCCAATCACGGCGTGGGGATCGGCCTGCGCATTCCGCACTACCGGCATATTTTTTCGCGCAAGCCGGTGGTGGACTGGTTCGAAATCATTTCAGAGAATTTCATGATCGATGCGGGCCGGCCGCTGCATGTGCTCGACCAGATTCTCGAGCAGTACCGCGTGGTGCAGCACGGCGTCTCGATGTATTTCGGCTCGGTGACGGCTCCTGACCCGGAACACCTGCGGCGACTGAAAGAGCTGGTGCGGCGGACGAAGACGCCCTGGCTCAGCGATCATTTGTGCTGGGGCAGCGTGGACGGAACGTATACGCACGATCTGCTGCCGCTGCCCTATACGTGGGAGGCGGTGGAGCGCACCGTGGAACGGGTGCGGAGCGTGCAGGATTTTCTCGAGATCCCGGTGGCGGTGGAGAACGTGAGCAGTTATGCCGCGTTCACGGGATCGCAGATGACTGAGTGGGAGTTTCTGACCGAGGTTGTGGATCGCGCCGACTGCGGGATCCTGCTGGATGTGAACAACATTTATGTTTCGTCGGTGAACCATGAGTTCAACCCGATGGATTATGTGAATGCGGTGCCGGCGGAACGGGTGGCGCAGGTTCATATTGCCGGGCACTCGAAGTACGAGAAGTACATTCTGGATACCCACGATCATCCGGTGATCGACCCGGTGTGGGAATTGTATGCGCGGGCGATCGAGCGCTGCGGGCCGACGCCGACGCTGCTGGAGTGGGACGATCACATTCCGAGCTTCGATGAAGTACACAACGAGGCAAAGAAGGCGGAACGATATCTGCATCGAACTGCGGGCGCGCAGTTGGACGAGATGGATTCCCACCCTAGCGACAAAGAAAAAAGCGTCGCGAGGGTGGGGCACCCAGCACTGGCAGGAGCGGAGTCATGAGTTCCGATGCGATGACTCTCGAGGACGTGCAGCGCGAAATGGCGGCAGCGGTGATGATGCCGCTTACGGCGGATGAGGCGATGCGGGCGACCGCTCCGGATGGGCGCGCGATGACGGAGGTGGCGTCGTCGTTCGTCGCTCCCAACAGCCGGCTGAGCGCGTTTGAGCGGCTGGAGATTTACAACCGGCAATACTGGTTTCGCGTGCTGGGCGCGCTGGCGGAGGACTTTCCCGGGCTGCGCGCGGTGCTGGGCGGAAGCCGCTTCGAGGCCATGTCGGTGGCGTATCTGAGCGCGCATCCGAGCCGGTCGTTTACGCTGCGCAATCTTGGATCGAAGCTGGTGGAGTGGCTGGAGGGGCATCCGGAATGGGGGCGGCGCCGGCATGCGCTTGCGGTCGAGGTCGCGCGGGTGGAGTGGGCGTTTGTGGAGGCGTTCGACAATGGGGAGCGTACCCCGCTGACGCTGGATCAGATCACGACGCTCGACGGTGGATCGCGGCTGGCGCTGCAGCCGCACGTGCGACTGCTGGCGCTCGCGTATCCGGCGGATGAGATCGTGCTTGCGCTGCACCAGAGAGACAAGCGTCAGACCAGCGAGGCGGGTGTGAAGCAGGAGGATGCGATGGAAGCGCCGGCGCGGTTGCCGAGACTGCGGCGGCGGCCGACGTGGGTGGCGGCGCATCGGGTGGATTTCAATGTGTACTACCGGCGACTGGAGCGCGAGGAGTTTGTGACGCTGGAGGCGATTCGCGATGGCAGCCCACTGATCGAAGCGTTGGAGACCGGGTTCGCGGAGTCGCGGATGGGAGAGGCCCGGAGACCGGCGCGGGTGCGGGCGTGGTTCACGGCCTGGGCGGAGCTGGGGTGGATCTGTGCGCCGGATCTGGAAGAACTGATCCAAAGTTAGAAGGGGAACATGCGAAAGCTGGTCGACTTATTTGCCACCTGCTATGAAGCTCTGTGCGTGGTGCTGAACAGCCTGCGGAGTCCGCTGCTACTGGCGATTCGCCTTTACTGGGGCTGGCAGTTCTGGACCGACGGATGGGGCAAGCTGACACATCTCGACAAGGTTACAGATTTCTTTACCAGCCTGGGGCTGCCGGCGCCGGGGATGACGGCGTTGACGGTGGCGCTTGTTGAGTTCATTGGGGGAATACTTTTTGCGGCTGGGCTTGGATCACGCCTGGTTTCACTGGTGCTTTTCGTCAACATGACGATGGCGTTCCTGAGCGTGCCCGATGACCGCACGAACTTTTCTCATATTTTTTCGAAGTCTGAGGATTTCTATGGCGCGAGTCCATATACCTATTGGTTTGCAGCGCTGCTGATCATGATTCTCGGGCCGGGATTGTTCGCGCTCGATACGCTGGTGAGCCGGTGGTACGCGCGAAAAGCCACGGAGTAAGCCGTCAGGCGGTATCATCATTCCAATCTCCAGCATTGGATCGCGGATACCATGCGCATCGTGTATGTGCTTAACTCGCTGGCCGTGGGCGGCACAGAGCGACAGGTGGTGGGGCTTGCGCAGCGCATGGCGGCGCACGGACACGCGGTGGCGCTGGTGGTGCTTCGACCGCAGGAGCCCGATGGATTTTCCGCGAATCTCGATGTGCTGCATCTGAACATGAACGGAAGCGCGGCCAGCCTTATAGGCGGCTTGGGGCGCGGAGCTTCGTTTATGCGGGGCTTTCGGCCCGAACTGATTCACAGCCATAACTTTCATGGAAACATGCTGGGGCGTGCGTTCAAGCTGAACCATCGGCAGGCGCGGCTCGTCTCCACCATTCACAACGTGTATGAGGGCGGGTGGCCGCGCATGCTGGCGTACCGGCTGAGCGATCGGCTTGCGGATCGCGTGACGGCGGTCAGCGAGGCGGTTGCGGAACGATACGTCGAGTTGAAGGCCGTGTCGCGATCGAAATGCGTGGTGGTAACGAATGGGATCGAGACGGGAGAGTTTGCGCCGGACGCGGAACGACGGACTGCGATGAGGAAACAGATGGGGGTGGAGGATGAGTTCGTCTGGCTGGCGGTGGGGCGGAATACCGTTGCAAAGGACCATGGCAGCCTGATGCAGGCGTTCGGGCGGGTGTGGCGCGAGCTTTCGCAATCGCAGTTGTGGATCGCGGGTGGGATTCCGGCCGGGGGCAAGGAAACCTTTGGCGCGATTTCAATGCTCCGCGGCGCGCTCGATCATGTGCGCAGGCTCGGTTTGCGTCGCGATATTCCGGCACTGCTCGATGCGGCCGATGGATTTGTGCTGAGCTCGGCGTGGGAAGGGATGCCGCTGGCGGTTGGAGAAGCGATGGCGATGGAGAAGCCGGTCGTGGCTACGGATGTGGGCGGCGTGCGAGAACTGGTGGAAGATGCGGGTGTCGTAGTGGCGGCGAAAGATTCAAACGCGCTTGCGGAGGCGATGGTGGCTATGATGCGAAGGCCGGGCGAGGCTCGGGCGGAGTTGGGCCGGGCCGCGCGAGCGCGCATCTGCTCGCGGTTCAGCATGGACCGCAAGGCGGAAGAGTGGGAGGCGCTGTACCGGTCGGTGCTGGCCAATTCAGGGAAGGCTGCGCCGCCGGTGGTACCCTTATCCCCGGAATAAAACATACCTGAGCCGCCGTTGAGAACGATGTCGAGCGGTCATGGAGGATGCGGCCATGCGAAGAGCCGTTGTAAGGGGAGTTGTGTGCTGCGCGGGTTTGGCGGCGATGT
Source organism: Terriglobales bacterium (assembly GCA_963788475.1). GTDB lineage: Bacteria > Acidobacteriota > Terriglobia > Terriglobales > Acidobacteriaceae > Telmatobacter. The sequence continues at coordinate 181,624 of CAWBGO010000014.1, read as the reverse complement.
TGTGTTCGAGCACGGCAGTGGCACAGAGTGCGAATGCGGCACTGGTTCTCGATCGCGGATGGCAATTTCGTGAGACGCCGGCGGCGGGCGAAAGTTCTGAGGGTGCGTGGCTGCCGGCTACTGTGCCCGGCGATGTGCATCTCGATCTGCTGGCCAATAAGCGCATCCCCGATCCATTCTTTCGAGACAACGAGGCCAAGCTGCAGTGGATCGATGAGGCGAGCTGGGAGTATCAACTGAACTTCGAGGTTTCGGCGGCGCTGCTGGGGCGGGCCAATGTCGATCTGGTTTTCGAGGGACTCGATACGGCGGCCGAAGTGTACCTGAACGATGCCAAGGTTCTTGACGCCGATAACATGTTCCGGGTGTGGCGTGTGCCGGTGAAGGATCACCTGCATGCGGGCAAGAACGTGCTGCGGGTGGTGTTTCCTTCGCCGATCAAGGCGGCGGAGAAGGTGGCAGCGACCGATCCATGGCAGCCGAAGACCAAGACCGCGGCCAAGACGTATATCAGGAAAGCAGCTTATGAGTATGGATGGGACTGGGGCCCGACATTTGTGACCAGCGGGATCTGGCGGCCGGTGCGGATTGAGGCGTGGGACAAGGTGCGGATTGCGGATTTCGCCATCCGGCAGCGCGATGTGACCAAGGAAGTGGCGCACCTGGATGCGGAAGTCGAGGTGGAAGCGGCGGGCGCGGGGCCGGGGAATGTCAGCGTGACGTTCAATGATGCCGGCAAGCCGGTGGTGCTGAGCACCAAGGCCAGCCTGCATGCGGGCAGGAATGTGATCGATGTTCCGGTTGAGATTCGTCAGCCGAAGTTGTGGTTTCCGGCGGGATATGGCGATCAGGCATTGTACGAATTCACGGCGACGGTGAGCCCGGGCAGCGCAAAGGCAGATGAGCGCAGGACCAAGGTCGGCCTGCGATCGATTGTGCTCGATCGACATCCGGACAAGTGGGGACGGTCGTTTCAATTGGTCGTGAACGCGATCCCGGTGTTCGCGAAGGGCGCGGACGTGATTCCGTTCGACAGCTTTCCGAACCGGGTGACGACGGCGGACTATCGCCGGATTCTGGAGTCGGCGCGCGACGCGAACATGAACATGATCCGGCATTGGGGCGGCGGGTACTACGAGACGGACGAGTTCTACTCGATCTGCGACGAGCTGGGGATCATGGTGTGGCAGGACTTCATGTTCGGCAACGACTGGCAGCCGGGCACGTATGCGTTCAAGCTGAATATCGAAGCCGAGGCGGAGGACCAGGTGCGGCGGCTGCGCAATCATCCCAGCATCGTGGTGTGGAGCGGCAATAACGAAACAGAAGTGGCGCTGAACTGGGGCGAACGGGGGAAGTTGCCGCTCGAGACCAAGTGGCAGATGTGGCAGGACTACCTGACGGAGTTCAGCGGGATACTGTCGCGGGTCGTGGCGCGTCTTGATGCAGAGACGCCGTACTGGCCGAGTTCGCCGAGCGCGGATTACGAAGAAATCACTGCAAACTATTTGCCGGGCTATCAGAGCGGCGACGCGCACATCTGGGACGTGTGGCATGGGCGGGTTCCGTTTGCGACGTATGAAACGCATCATGCGCGATTCGTGACGGAGTATGGGTTTCAGTCATTCCCGGAGATGCGCACGATTGAAGCATTCACGGAGCCGGAGGATCGGAAGAACATTTTTACGCCGGTCATGCTGGTGCACCAGAAGAACAACGAAGGCAACTCGATCATTCATGACTATCTGCTGAAGGATTATCCGGAGCCGAAGGATTTTCCGAGCTTTCTGTATGTAAGCCAGGTGCTGCAGGCGGAGGGAATCAAGATCGGCGCGGAGCATTTCCGGCGCAGCATGCCGGAGACGATGGGCTCGATCTTCTGGCAATTGAACGATTGCTGGCCGGTGGCTTCGTGGTCGAGCATCGACTATTACGGTCGCTGGAAGGCGCTGCAGTATTACGCGCGGAGATTCTATGCGCCGATCCTGGTGTCGCCGCACGTGGAAGAGGGATCGGTCAAGGTGTATATCGTTTCAGACAAGACCGAAGCACAGACGGCCACGCTGCGGTTGCGGCTGATGGATTTCGACGGCAAGGTGCTGCTCGAAGAAAAGCAGGACGTGAGTGTGACTCCGCTGACGAGCAAGGTGTATGTTGACTGGCCGTTCTTGAAATTAACGCAGGCGGGGGCTTCGGACACGTCGAAGGTGTTTGTGGTGGCGGAATTGATGGCCGGCGGTGCGCCGATTTCGCGCAACCTCACGTACCTTGCACCGCTGAAGGAAGTGCACCTGAAGCCCGCGACGCTGAATGTGGAAACGACGGGCGCGAACGGGAAGATACGGATTCGCGTCACGTCGCCGGTGCTGGCGCGGAGCGTGTATGTGGCGTTTGGAAACCTCGATGTGAAGGTTTCGGACAACTACTTTGATGTTCTGCCGGGGGAGACGGTTGAGGTCACGGCGGAGACGAAGGCGTCGCTGGATGATGTGAAGACACAGATGCGGCTGATGTCGTTGACGGATGCGTTTGCGGTGAATCCGCAGGGGGCGACGATTGGGGCGGCGCAGTGAGGCAGGCGCTTTAACGATTGCTGATTTGCATTCGTGGTTTCCCACCCTAGCGACAAGAACAAATACGTCGCGAGGGTGGGGCACCCGGGTTTTGCTCAGAAACGAAGGGGCACCCGGCCTTTGCGGCTCATTAAAAGCGGCTGATTTGCATTTGTGGTTTCTCGCCCTTTCCGCGATGAAACTGCGGAAAGGATGGGGCACGGAAGATCTCCGAGCGGCAGGTGCTTCGACTGCGGTCGCCACGGCAACCTTCGCTCAGGATGACAGCCTTTTCAACTTACTTCTGAGCCGAGCGGAAAGAATGTGCGATCAGAAGGAGAAGATCACCTGGCCGAAGATGCGGCGGGCGGCGGACCCGGTGGAGAAGATGCCGCCGGCGAGGGTTGTGGATCGATCGAAGTGGGGACTGCCCAGGACGCCATTGGGGCCGCCGTAGTTGATGTTGTTGAAGAGATTGAGGGCCTGGACGCTGAAGTTCAGCGAGTACTTGCGGCCAGTGCTGCCTCCGCCAAACATGCCGCCAGGGCCGCCACGTCCGCCACCGCCGCCCAGGCCACCGGGACCTAGGCCGCCTCCGGGAGGTCCGCCGCGACGACCGCCGCCGTCAGGGCCGCCACCGTGTGGTCCACCGTCGGGGCTTCCGGCGGAGGCGCTGGTTTCGGGACCGAAGCCCCACGAACGGCTGATACGAAGATTGACGGCGACTGCTGCCGGACCGGTGCCGGAGTTTGCGGAGATGCGCGCTTCACCCGGAGCCGGTTGGGAATCCATGCAGCCGAAGCCAGGCTCGAAGATGTAGCGTCCGGTGGTGTCGGCGGCGCATTGGCCCGCAGTGGCAACGCCGGGGCGCTGGTTATAGAAGTTGTTCACCGGGTCCTCGGGCAGGGTGATGTTGAATGGCTTGCCCGATTGCGCGATGAGGAAGGGATTGAAGCGCAGACCCCAGGGGCCGCTGTAGTTGGCCATGGAGAACACCTGGTTGCGGGAAACGAAGGTGGCGGGACCGTAGTCCTCGCTGAGGTCGTAGGCGTTGGAAATATTGCTTCCGGCTCCGCCATCGCTGTTGGCCCATCCCGCGGTGTAGAAGCCGACCAGGCTCAGGTTCTTGTTTATACGCGCATTCACACTGGTGATCAGCTGATTCTGCTTGAAGACGCCTTCGGGGTAGAACTGGTAGATGTAGCCGCCGGATGGATCCAGCGGAAAGGGGTTGTCGCCGCTGCCGGCGAGCGCGGGATTGTACTGGTTGGCATTGATGGTGACCAGCTGGTGGGCGCCGAAGGAGTGCAGGTAGGTCACGGTCAGGCTGGTGCCGGCGTGAAGCTGGCGTTCCAATCCAAAGCCGGCCTGGGCGGTGTAGGGCGAATGAAAGTGAGGCGAAATCTGATAGCGGACGGGGATCGAAAGGGCGCTGGTCCCGGCTCCATTGCTCGAGCAGGTACTGAGATCGATTTCATTGAGCGATGTGGCCTGGGATCCGGAGGCGGTTGTCGACGAACAGACCGGCTGGTTGAAAACGACCTTGTCCTGAGTATCGGAATGATTGACGGTCATCAGGTTGGTGACCTGGAAGCGGTCGTAGAAGTAGCCGTACCCGGCGCGCAATACGGTCTTGGGTGGCTTGCCGTGGCCGCCGTCGAGCGCAAAGGCCGCCGAGACGCGGGGCGCCCAATCGTTGTGGTCGGAGATCTGGTTCTGCGACTCCCAGCGCAGGCCGCCGGAAACGGAGAGGCGCTGGTTCACTTTCCAGTCGTCCTGGGCGTAGAGCGCGATATCGAAAATGTTGGCGGTCGGCGGAGGGTACGCCCGAGGTATATCCGGTTGTGTTGGGGCCGTTGCCCGCGGCCACGAGGTCGTTGAACGACTGGCCGGCAGCCAGACCGTTGGCCATGTTCAGATACTGCTCATAGCTCGAGAAGCTGAACATGCCGTTGAAATTGTTGTCGGTGAAATTGGCTTCGTGCGAATCGCGTATGCGGGTTCCGAACTTGATGGCGTGCGCGCCGTGGCTCAAGGTGGTCAGGTTCTGGAGTTCAAGGCGGGTGGCGTGATCGCGACTGATCTGTCCGGTGTAGCCGCCGGTGGTGAAGTTGCCCTGCACGGTGATGGTGGGGTCGGTCGAGTCGGGATAGTGATTCTCGTTCTGCCGCTCGTATTGGAAGCGGGTCTCATTCACGGCGTGATCGTTGATCACGATGGCGTCGCTGACCTGGACCGTGTAGTCAGTGTTCGACTCGTGGGTGGACGCGCTGGGCAGCGAGCCCGCGCTGAGATTGCCGTGTTCCGACTCGTTCCAGAAACCGAAGCGAGCGGTGACCGTGTTGCGCGCGCCCAGTTGCCAGTCGAGACGAGCCGAGGCATTGTTGCGAATGCGCTGGTTGGGAAGAACGACACCGTAGTTGGGAGCCGCGTAGTACACACCGGAGCTGTTCTGGAGGACGGCAACGGGAATTTGCCACGCGTTCACGTTGTTGAGATTGCGACCCTCGTCGCTTATGAAGAACGAGGCCTTCTTGTTGATCGCGCCGCTGACACTGGCGTTGTACTGGTAGCTGTAATAGGCCGGGATGTCGGGCGTGAAGGGGTTGCCGGTGTTGAAGATGCTGTTATTGCCCTGGAAGAAGAACTGTCCGTGGAGCTTGTCGGTGCCGGGCTTGGTGAGGATCTCAATGCGCCCGTAGCCGAGGCGGTCGTACTCGGCTGAAAAGGGATTCTGGTTGATGCGGATTTCGCGGATGGCGGATTTGGGCGGAAGCTGTCCGCCGGAGAAGCCGTCGATGAAAATCTGGCCGCCGTTGGGTCCGGCGGAGGGGCCGGCGAGCGCGGAAAGTTCGCTGGACAGTTCATCGGGATCGTCGGAGAGAGCGTCGAGGTCTTTGCCCTTGAGGACGATGGCGTTGGAGTTACCGCCGGCTTCAATGTTTACGGTTGGCGTTTCGTCGGTGACAACTACGTTTTGCTGCTCGGTCTGGATGGCCATGGCGATATCGACGCGCTTGGTCTGGCCCAGGGTAATGGGGATGGGTTGAGACTGGAAGGAGGCGAAGCCTTCGTATTCGGCGTTGACGATGTAGGTGCCGGGAGGGAGGCCGCTGGCCTGATAGGCTCCGCCCGAATCGGCGGTGACGGTGCGAACCGGATTGCCGGCGGCGTTGGAGATGGTGATCTTCGCGCCGGGAATGAGGGCTCCGGTCTGATCGGTGATGTGGCCGCGTACCGTGACAGTGCTTGCCGGCGCGGAAGGTTGAGCCGGCGGGGCCGCGGTCTGAATCGCGGGCGCAGCGGCCGGGGAAGCGGCCGGCGCCTGCCCCGATGCCGCGAGCGCGGCTAAGGCGAGGGCAGCGGCAATTGCGAAATGAATGAAGCAGTGAAGTTTTGAATACACGTATTCCTCTTCTTCTTTTAACTCGGTGTTGCCGTGCCGCCTGATCGCCTTTGCGGTTTGAACTTCAGGGTGTTGCCGCGCCTTCAGCACCGCCGCCGGAGCCCATGCTCCAGTTGGAAAGCAGATTCTGGCTGGCCGCGGGCGCCTGCAACAACGGCTCGACACCGGCCAGAAGGGTGACCGCGGTGACGTCGCTGGCACCCTCGGTAGAGACGATCATGACGGCCTCGCCCTTTTGCAAATCGGAAAGCTGGATTGCGGGCGCGCGACTCAGCATCTGCTGGGGATCGCCGCCGCCGGCCTGGCCCGACGATGCGCCGGCTGCGCCGCTGGCGGCATTCGGGGCTCCGCCGGGGCCGCCGCCGCCGTTAAAGCTGTGTTGTTGCGGAGATCCGGATGCGGGCTGGGCCGAGGCCGCTGCGGGGCCTTGTCCGCCGGGACCGGCCGAGGGTGCCCCGGGCTGGACTGGTCCCGATCCGGCTGAACCTGATCCTGCCGCGCCCCCTTTCAAACGCGTGGCGAGCATCTGTGCCATTCGATCGGGGAGGCGGCGCATCTGCGCATCTGACGTAATGCGGACGGTGACCTGCTTCTTGGTTGCCAGATCTTTGATGACCAGGGTTGAGGTTGCGGGGTCGATTGACGAGATGGTTCCGGAAATGTTGCGAAAGCTGCCGGACACGACTTCTTCGGCGGTGATTTCGGTTCCATCAGCGTTTTTGTCGCCGCGCGCGCGCAGCTGGTCGCCGGAGTGGATGGAATCGAGCGGCGCGGGCTGCGCCTGATCGAAGCGGACCGAATCGGGCGCGTATCGCTTGAGGATGGTCGCCTTGGTGGTGTGCACGGTGACGGTCTTGGCGGTTGCGCCCGCACCGGTGGTGAGCGAAATTGTTCCGGTGTCGGCGTCAACGCTCTTGACCAGGCCGCCGACTCCGTGGCGCTGCCAGTCGTCGCGGTCCTTCTGCTGCTTCTTGGCCAGGTCTTCCTGCTTGACGGCGATGATCTGTGCGGCCGCGGGCGTGGAGGCGTCGGTCGCGAGTTTCACCAGAACGCGATCGCCGACGGCCAGATCTGTGAAGGCCATGGCGGCGGCCTTGCTGAGGTCCTTTTCACCCGGCGCGATGCGCTTGATGTTCGCGTCGGCGGGGACATCGAATTGGCGCTGGTCGCCGGCATCGGTTTTCACGGTGACGGAGGTGCCGGTAATGGCGGTGACCGACCCGACAAACCGTGTGGGAGCCTGGGCCTGGGCCGATGGTGCGGCCGAGAGCGAGGCCACGGCCAGCAGCGCGGCAGCGAGCGTAACCGGGATATGTATCTTGCGATTCATAGTCAATTGGAGCCCTGGAATGCGGGCCGGGTTTGGGTTATTCCTCTTCATTCGGGTAGACGAGACAGTCCGCCAAAAGGTTGAAAGCGCGGTTCAACCTGCGAGACGGCGTGGGCGTGCCGTTGGACGGGAAGTGGATGATTTGATTGGCGGTGAAGGTCGCGCTATGGGGCTAGTTGCGCGGATTCGAGGAATGAATAGCTTCCGGAGGGGGTGGGAACGACGTTGGTGAGCCGCTTGTTGTGGACGATGACCGTGTCGCGGTACCAGAGATTGATGGCGGGAAGATCCGCGGCCAGGATCTGCTGGGCATGGGCATAGTCGTCGCGGCGAAGAGATTGATCGGGATCCTGGGCAGCGTCGTCGAGCAAGGCATCCAGCCTGGGATTGGAGTAGTGGCCGCGGTTGGCGCCCTTGGGAGAGAAGCGGGCGGTGGAGAAGGCGTAGCCGAAGATGTCGGGCTGCTCGTTGCCGCCGATCCAGCGCAGGGAGTACATCTGAAATGCTCCGCGGGTAATGTCGGCGTAGAACGTGGCGAACTCATAACTGCGCAGATCGAGGGCGATGCCGATGCGCGCCAGTTGTTGCTGAAGAACAGCGGCGAGCAGGCGGGTTCCTTCGTCGGTGCTGGTCTTCATGATCACGTGAAAACGGATGCCGCCGGGGCCGGGGGGATGGCCGGATTCATCGAGAAGGCGCGAGGCACGGGCGGGGTCGTAATCGAAACGGGGAACATTGCTGGTGAAGGCCCAATGGGTCGCGGGCAGCATGCTTTGAGCAGGGCGGGCGTAGCCATCCATGAGCGACTTGATGATGAGGTCGCGGTCGATGGCGCAGGAGATGGCCTGGCGCACGCGCGCGTCCTGCAGCAGTGGGTCGCGCAGGTTGAACGCGACGTATTGGATCTGGGTGCCGGGGGACGCGTCGACCTGGAGGTGAGGACGCTGGGCGAGCACGCGCAGGGAGTCCATGGGGACGGAATTGACGGCTACGTCGCCCGAGCCCTTTTCGAGTTCGAGCGATTGGGTGATGGAGTCGGGAACGACGGCGAAACGGACGCGATCGAGCTTTGGAAATTTGTCCCAGCTGGTTGGATTGCGCTCGAGGATGACGTCCTGGTCGATTTGCTGGCTGGCGAAGCGGAAGGGGCCCGTACCGATGGGATGTCGCCAGAAATCGCGGCCACTGCCCTGAGGTACGATGCCCATGGCGTCGGTGGAGAGGTTTCTCAGGAGGAAGTTGTCGGGGTGCTTGAGGTGGAAGATGACGGTGCGCGTATCGGGAGCTTCGATCGAATCGACCGAGGCGTAGGTGGCAGCCTTGGGCGAGATGACGGTTCCATCGCGCATGGAGTTGATGGTCCAGACCACATCGCGGGAGGTCAGGGGGCGGCCGTCGTGGAAGCGTATCCCTTCGCGCAGGTGGAAGACGAGGGTTCGGGTGTCGGGCTGATCCCAGCTCTCTGCGAGGGCGGGGGTGAAGTGGAAGTTCGTATCATGGGCGACGAGGCCATCGAAGATCAACTCATCGATATGTTCCGACTGGCCGTCGGTTCCTACGCGGGGGTCGAGATTGGCGGGGCTGCTGTCGATGAGGAAGACTACGGTGTGGGGATCGCGTTGGGGCGAGTGGCACGCGGTTACGAACAGGAACGCCAGCAAGACCGTGATCGCGATATTCGTGCTCTCCCACCCTTGGCGCAAAAACAAACACGCGCCAAGGATGGGGCCCCCAGGCTTATTGCCGCGATCAGGCATAGGCTACCTGGCCGAGGATGGCGGGGCGGGCGGCGCCGGTGGCTGCGGGCACATTGCCGGGCAGATGATGCCAGGTCTGCCAGGCGAGGAGAGCAAAGGCGGCGGCTTCCTTCGCTTCAACGGGAAGACCGAATGCGGCGCTGGCGGAGACCTGGCAGCCAAGCGGTTCGAGATGGTGCGCGAGCATGGACATCAGCGTGCGGTTGCGTGCGCCGCCTCCGGAGACGATGTAATCGACGGCACGGGTTTTCATGTGGGGCAGCTGACAAACTGCGTCATAGCTTCGCGCGATGGATTCGGCGGTGAGCGCGGTGGCTGTGGCGATTGCGTCTTCTGGCGTGGGGCTGATCTTTTGGCAGTTGGCGAGGAATGCGGCGGCGAACTCGCGGCCGAACTGTTCGCGGCCCGCGGTGCGGGGAGGCTGGAGACGGAAAAAAGGATGGCGCAGGGCGGCCTTCAGTGCGGGCGCGAGCACGCGGCCACGGGCGGCCAGCAGCGCCGTTGCGGTCGAAGGGCTTGTTGAAGAGCGTCTGCGTGAGGGCGTCGATGATCATGTTGCCGGGGCCGGTGTCGAAAGCGATCACCGCGGCTGGAGTGGCACGGGCGGGAATGGCGGTGAGATTGGCAATGCCGCCGATGTTCTGCAGGATGCGGCCGCGCTTGTTATCGGCGAAGAGAACATAGTCGAGCAGGGACACGAGAGGCGCGCCCTGGCCGCCGGCAAACATGTCCGCTGGGCGAAAGTTGGAGACAACGGGAACGCCGGTTGCGGAGGCGATGGCGGCGGGTTCGCCGAGTTGCCAGGTGCAGGAGAAGGTGCGGCCGGCGTAGGCGGCGGGGCGCGCCTGGTGATAGAGCGTCTGGCCGTGGCAGCCGATCAGGTCGAGTTTGATGGGATGCTTCTTAAGGGTGGCCTGGACTGCTTCGGCAGTAAGCGAGGCCGAGGCGCCAGTTGAGGCGGGCCAGTTCGGCGGTTGAGGTGGATTGCGCATTCATCGCGGCGAGAACGGCGCGGCGGAGGGCGGTTGGGTAGGGAAAGCTTTCGTGGGCGAGGAGGGTGAGCGTGGGCCGGGCTGATTTGGTTCGCGCGGCGGGCGATTCGGACGATGGCTACGTCGATGCCGTCCGCCGAGGTTCCGCTCATGATGCCGGCCACGTTCATTGATTGCGGGCTCCCGATGACTGAGCCTGGTTGGGGTTCGCGCTTTCCCACCTTAGCGACAAAAACAAAGACGTCGCGAAGGTGGGGCACCCAATAGTCTTCTGAATGATCATGAGGTTTCTGCCGGGGACGCGATGCGGGGATCTACGGTGTCGGGCTGGGCGGTAGCGGCCGTCACAGTGTCACGGAAGCGCAGCGAGTCGGCCTGCAGTTTTTCAAACTGCTTCGGGGTGAGGCGGGGCGGAACGGGCGCTGCGTAGACCTTTGCACGCTTGCGCGCGCTTTCCGCGGCTCGAGCCAGAAGCAGCTTGCGGAAGGCGGCGGATCGTTCGGCTTCGGCAAGGAGAGCTTCATACGTGCGGAGGATCAGTTCTGCGCTGTGGCAGATCTCGACCAGGTCTGAACCGGCGCGAATAGCGGCGACGGCGGCTTGATCGACGGGAAGGAACTTGAGGATGCCGCCCATTTCGAGGTCGTCGGAAAGGATGATGCCCTTGTAGCCGATTCGATTGCGGAGCACGGTGGTGATCCAGAAGCGGGAGGCGCTGGCGGGCATTTCCTTACCCGGGGTATGAGGGTAGGCGGCGTGGTTGGTCATCACGATCGGCATCTGGGCGTGCAGTTCGCGATAGGGGGCGAGGTCCTGCTGCCAGATGTCATCCCAGGCGCGCCCGATCTCGGGGGTTTCAAAATGGGTGTCGCTGGCCGCGCCGCCGAGGCCGGGAAAGTGCTTACCGCAGCTGACGACCTTCTGCGCGGCAAGGCCGGCAAGAAACTCGCGCGTGAATTGGATTACTTCGGCGGGATTGGGAGCGACGGAGCGCGTGCCCATGACCTCGACCGATTCAGGCAGGGCGAGATCGACGACCGGGGCAAGGGTGGTGTTGAATCCGAAGGCGCGCACGGCGCGGGCGATGATCTGGCCGAATTCGCGAGCGAGAGCAGGCCTGGCGGATTGGCGCGCGGCGATCCAGACTGCCTGGGCCGAGGGCAGGGGCGCGAGCGCATCGCGGAGGCGGTTCACGGTGCCGCCTTCGACATCGACATAACGGACGCTATGGCGCGCACAGAGGCCGGTGGCTTCGTTGAGGAGCGCGCGGGTCTGCTCGACGTCGGCGATATTGCGGCGAAAGAGGATCACACCGGCGGGGCGCACGAGGCGAAGCCATGCGCGTTCAAGAGAGGTGAGTTCCTTGCCGGAGAGGCCCACCACGAGCAGGCTTCCGACGGCATGGCGCAGGTTGGAGAAAGTCGAGTTCCGCATTCCGTCCCTCAGGGGCTAAAGTGACCGCGTGAGAACGTCCCAAGTTTTGGTTTGTAACGTTCTGCGGTCTTGGTTATCGGGTTTAGGCTGCACGCAAGACATGCAGCCTGGTGATGTTGTAGGCCAGTGTGGCCAGGGTGAATTCGTTGGCGACCTGGTTCAATCCACGGGTGCGAAATTGGCGGATACCGCGTTGTTGTTTAAGAACTCCGAAGACCGGTTCGACCACTGCCTTGCGCCGCGCGTAAGCAGCCTGTCCGGCCGGACTTCGCAACTTGGCGCGCATGCGGCGATGCGCCGGGGCATTGGCCCGGGTGCGGCAACGCGCGCCCAGGTTCAAAGCCCGCGCCATGTTCGAATCGGGAATATATGCATCGATGTTGCGCTGTTCCATTTGGTTCAAGTTGTGGATGGAGAAAAATCCGCTGTCGGCCAGGGCCGCCTCCGGCGCTCGACCGCAGCGTTGTTCCACCTGTTCCATCATGGGTTCCAGCGACTCGTTGTCGGTTACGTTCTGGGTGACGCGTTGCGCCACGATGAGATGATCGTCGGAAACAGCGATCTCGGCCGAGTAGCCGAGCACGAACTTGTCCCCGCGCTGGCGCAGGAAACGCGCATCTTGGTCTGTCCGCGACAGCTTCTTCAGGCCGCTCTTTTTCAGCCGTTCCAGGCGGCGCGGCATCTGGGCCAGAGCCTGGTTCAGTTCTCCGATAGCCACTTCCAGGCCGCCCGGTTCCTGATCGTCGCGATCGGCCGCCTTCTGCCAGGTCCGTACCTGGCGCCGCAGTCGCGCCCGGGTGTCGCGCAGCGCTTGTTCGGTGTCCACGCGATCCCGGCTGGCGTTGGCCTGGATGCGGGTGGAGTCGATAGCTACCCGGCCCAGCTTCACCATGCGCTGCGACTGCGCCCACTCCAGCACTTGCGTAAACGCATCGTTCAGCGCCCGGCTATGGCGGCGGCGAAACGCGCTCAGCGCCCAGTTGTCCACCCGCTCGTGAGCCGCCAGATAACGAAACGCCAGATCTTCCACCAGACGGCGCTCGACCTGCCGGGCGCTGGTGATGCCCAGCGCGTAGGCGTACAGCCACACCCCCAGCATCAACTGGGGCGCGTAAAGCTCTCCGCCTTCGGCACTGTAGCTCTGCTCAAACACCCTCATGTCCAATCGCTCGATCACCCCCCGGATGAAGAAGCAGAGGTGATCCGGCCCCAACTCGTCCCGCACGCTCGGCGGCAGCAAATACGCCTGATCCGGGCTGTACTTCTTGAATCGCGACATAACTTCCTTGTCGCCCAACTCTGCGTGGAATACAAGTGACTAATCGAGTTCTCACGCAGACACTAAAGCCCCTTTACCTAAATCGTGCTATGGCACGGCTGAAGCCGTGCCCCTTCAAAACCGCGGCTGCGGGATTCGCAGTCATCCTCAGTCAAGTCTATTGCCGGTTCTCCTTCAGTTCCTGCTGCAGCTCTTCGAGAAGATTCAACGCCTGCAGCGGCGTGAGGGCATTCACGTCGACGGCCTCGATGCGATCGACGATGCGTTGCGAGAGCGGCGTGAAGATGGTCAATTGCATGGGCTCCGGTTCGGTATCCTGCACGTCGGCCACGGCGGTGCGCTCCTGCTTTTCGTGCTGGCGCAGGATGCGCCGGGCGCGCTCGATGACAGCGGCGGGCAGGCCGGCGAGCCGGGCCACCTCGATGCCGTAGCTTTTGCTGGCCGCGCCGGGCTCAATGTTATGCAGGAATACGATGCCGCCCGCCGACTCTTTGACGCCGACGCGGAGGTTGCGGACGCGGGGCAACTTCTCGGCGAGCATGGTGAGTTCGTGGTAGTGGGTGGCAAAGAGTGTGCGGGCGCAAGTTTCGGCGTGAAGATACTCGACCGTTGCCCAGGCCAGGGAGAGTCCGTCAAAGGTGGCGGTGCCGCGGCCCATCTCGTCGAGGAGGATGAGGGAGCGGCTGGAAGCGGTGTTGAGAATGGTCGCGGTTTCAGTCATCTCCACCATGAAGGTGGAGCGGCCTCGTGCGACGTTGTCGCTGGCGCCGATGCGGGTGTAGATGCGATCGACTAATCCGAAGCGCAGGCGATCCGCGGGAACAAAGCTGCCCATCTGGGCCATCAGAACTAACATGGCCGCCATGCGCAGATAAGTGCTCTTGCCGCCCATGTTGGGGCCAGTTATGAGTAACAAGCCGGGGCCGGCGTCGGCGGCGTTGAGATATAAGTCGTTGGCGATGAATCGGCCTTCGCGGGTTTCCTCCATCCATTGCTCGATGACGGGATGGCGGGCCGCGACGGCTTCGAGCACCGGCTCATCGGCGAGGATGGGGCGGACGTAGCGCCTGCCGGCGGCGAGATGGGCGAAATTGGCCAGCAGATCGGCTTCGGCTACGGCAGACGAGGCGCGGCGAATGCGGCCTGCGGATTCGAGGACAGATTTGCGCAGGTCGGCGAAGAGGCGCTTTTCGATTTCGATGGATCGATCGTGGGCGGTGAGGATCTTGCGTTCGTATTCCTTCAGCTCGGGGGTCGTGAATCGCTCAGCATTGACCAGTGTCTGCTTGCGCTCGTAGTCGGCGGGAGCGAGGGACAAGTTAGATTTAGTGATTTCGATGTAATAGCCGAAGACGGAGTTATAGCGGACCTTGAGCGAGCCGATGCCGGTGCGCTGGCGTTCTCGCTCCTCAATGGCAGCGATCTGCTGGCGGCCGGTGGTGGAGATGGCGCGCAGCTCGTCGAGTTCAGCGATCGACTCCGGCGGCGATGGCTCCGCCATCGGCGAGCGTCAACGGAGGCTCGGCGACGAGCGTGGTGGCGATGCGCACGGTTACATCTTCGAGGGTGTCGAGGAGGGTGACCAACTCGTGCCAGCGGGCGGCCTGCATGGCTTCGAGGGCGGTTTTCAGTGCCGGCAGACGTGCCGTGCTTGAGGCCAGGGCGCGGATGTCGCGGGGACCGGCGGAATCAAGAGAGATGCGGGCGAGAAGACGTTCGAGATCGAGGATTCCGGAAAAGGCGCGACGGATTTCCTCGCGCTTGACGAGATCGGCGTGGGCTTCGGCGACGGCTTCGTAGCGGGATTCGATTGCAGCGGCATCCATGAGGGGACGCAGAATCGTCGCGCGCAACAGGCGCTTGCCCATGGGAGTGCGAGCAGGCATCGAGGGTGTGGAAGAGGGTGGCGCGGTCGGATGAGTCTCCAATTGGCCGGCGAAGAGAGGCTCGACCAGTTCGAGATTGCGCACCGTGACCTGGTCGAGTTCGAGGGCGGTGGAGTGTTCCTGGAAGCGAAGGGAGTCGATGTGAAGGGCGTCGTTTTTCTGCGTGGTGCGGACGTAGTGGAGCACGACGCCGGCGGCGACCGCGGCGGGCTCGTGTCCGACCAGTCCGAAGCCTTCGAGGGAGCGCACATGAAGCTGGCGCTCGACGAGAGGAATGGCGAAGTCGCGGGTCCACACCCAGTCTTCGACGCGGGTGCGGGCGGGAACGCGCTCGAGCTGCGGTGGAATGGGGGCGGTTGCGGGCAGCAGGACCTCGCTGGCCCCGGACATGAGGATTTCATCGACGGCCTGCTGGCGGGCGGCGGGGCCGGAGAACTCGGCGGTGCGGAATTCGCCGGTGGAAATGTCGAGCAGGGCGACGGCGCAGAGGGGGCTATCCGCTGCGGAAGTGCGCGGCCTTTGTTTCAAGGCTTGGGGTTCGGGGTCGAACCGGGACTTTGAATTGGAGGGCGATTTTTCGGGATGGCCGGGCGCGATTTCGAAATAGGCAGCCAGGAAATTGTTCTGTTCCTGGCCGAGTGCGGAGTCGAGCGCGGTGCCGGGAGAAAGGACGCGCGTGACTTCGCGGCGCACGATCTTTTTGGTGAGCTTGGGATCTTCCATCTGGTCGCAGATGGCGATGCGGTAGCCCTTGCGCAGGAGGCGGGCCAGGTAGCCTTCGACGGCGTGGTAGGGGACGCCGCACATGGGCTGGTTGCGTTCGCGGTCGCGGGCGGTGAGGGTGAGCTGGAGTTCGCGGCTGACGACGATCGCGTCGTCGTAAAACAGCTCGTAGAAGTCGCCCATGCGGAAGAAGAGCAGGGCATCGGGATTTTCCCGCTTGGCGACGGTCCACTGGCGCATGAACGGGGTCAGTTCAGCCGGGATCTTTTCGATGGGCGGGGCTGGCGCGGCCAGGTCGAGCTGGGATTCGTCCGAGGTGAGGGAAGCCGGCGCAACCCCGGATTGGATATCGTCCTTGATCACGTTGTTTCCTAGATTATCGTGAACGGGCGGGACGGGGATGGGTGTTGAGTTCTGTGGTCTCCCACCCTTTCGCCAGAAAAAAAGCGAAAGGATGGGGCACGGAAGGGTCCGGTGAGATTGGAAGACCCCGAAAGATAAATTCAGGTGAGTCGGTGGTTCACCGAAGGGTCAGGCGGGATTGGCGGGATTGGTCGAAAAGATGCGGCGGGCGGTGTGGGGATAGGCTCCCCGTTCGAGATAGTAGAAACCGGCGGTTACGCGAATGACTGAATCGTTGGCATCGAAGGGAACAATGTGGGTCACGACCTGACGGATTCCCGGACGAATGAAGTAGTACTTGCCGACCGGCGGGACGAGCTGGGTCCGGCCGAGGATCCGGCGCTTGAACTGCAACTCCCCAGTCTGCTCTTTGGTGTTCAGTTGGCCCTCGGACTCGAGAGAGTGGACGGAGACCGACAGGTTGTAGATCCGGTGTTCGACGAAACCCTTGTTTTCGAAGCAGAATTGGATTTCGGCCACTTTTTTGTTGCTGTTATGGGCGAGCGGATAGATTTTGCAATCGAGGTCAAACTGGATGCGCTGTTTGGCTTTGCTGGTGCGAAAAAACCAGAAGGCGGCAGCGGCAAGGGCGAGAATGGAAGCGGCGCTGGCGGCGACCTGGATCCAGTTCTTGAAGGGTTCGAGCGGCAAGTCGAGAAACATTCTTTCGCCTCCGATGGATCCGCTCATGAACCGCCCGAGTCTATTCCTTAGAGAGCGGAACGCACGGGCCCACCCGGCTGCCGGAATTCTACTCGAAACGGACGGAAAGTTAACTTATCCAACGACATGACCCGAGCCGGAAGTTGTCCTTCGACAAAGCCATAAGGTGATTTGCGTCACAGTATACTGAATAGGTAGAACTTAAGGTAAACATCGGAATGTATTTGGTTTGGCTCAGAGTGGCGGCGGTTCTGTATGCGGCGGCGAGTATCGCGGCATTCCCGGCCGTCCTCCATAGCCGGGAGGGCTGGCGCAAGGCCTGCGTACACATCGCAAGCATCGCGTTCTTGTTCCACTTCGTTTCGGTGGTGGAGATGCTGGCCCTGGCGCACAGCTGGGTCCCGGTGGGTGTGCGCGAGGGCGAGTCGCTGCTGGGGCTGCTCATCGCCGCCTTGTTCTTCCTGTTGTGGTGGATCTACGGGACGATGTCGCTGGCGGTGTTCGCCATGCCGATCACGTTCTTTATCGTGTTTGTCCCTTCGCTGGGATATGAGCGGTACATTTTCCCCTCATCGGGGGTGCGGATCAGCTGGCTGATCGCCCATATTTCGGCGCTGCTGGCTGCTTACACCGCCCTGGGGTTCAGCATGCTGGCCTCGGTGCTGTACCTGGTTCAAGAGCGCCGTATCAAGGGCAAGCACAAGCCCGGCGAAGACAGCTGGTGGGCGCCGCTGGAATGGCTTCCGCCGCTCGATACGCTGGAGCGCATCGCCCACGCCACGCTGCTGTTCGGTTTTCCCTGCATGACGGTCGGCCTGGTGATCGGGTCGGTGCTGGCGCAGGAGACGGTCCTGGGGGCGGCCTACTTCCGGGACCCCAAGGTGATTGCGTCATTTGTGATGTGGGCGGTGTACGTGCTGCTGCTCTTTCTCCGCAGCACCAAGGGATTGCGGGGCCGGAGGGCGGCCTACCTGTCGGGAGCCGTGTTCCTGGTGATGCTGGCGGTGTGGGCGGCCAACCTGCTGAGCCACGTGCACAGGTACGGTGCCACATGACCCTGGCACTGATCGGCGTAAACCACAAGACCGCACCGATCGAGTTGCGCGAACGCATTGCGATTTCGCGCGACGACCTGGCTGAGGTGACGCGGGCGCTGGCGTGCAGTTCCGGGGGTGACGGAGTGCATGATCGTTTCGACGTGCAATCGCGTCGAGATTCTGACGGCGCTCGAATCGCCCGCGGTGGATCGTTTCGAAATTCCTGCAAAGCCATTTCCGGCTGGATGGGGCGGTGCTGAAGGACCATCTGTACGAACACCGCGACCAGGAAGCGGTGCGGCATCTTTTCAGGGTTGCGGCCAGCCTGGACTCGATGGTGGTGGGCGAGCCGCAGATTCTGGGGCAGGTGAAAGAGGCGTTCGCGGCGGCGCGTTCCGCGGGAACCGTGGGCGGGCAGCTTGAGCATCTGCTGCAAAGCGCCTTTGCGGCGGCGAAAAAGATTCGTTCCGAGACGGAGATCGGCTCCAACAGCGTTTCGATTGCGTCGGTGGCGGTGGACCTGGCGCGGAAGATTTTCGGGTCGCTCAACGGGCGCACGGTTTTCCTGGTGGGCGCGGGGAAAATGAGCGAGCTGGCGGCGCGGCACCTGGTGCAGCAGGGCGCGGGCGCCATCCTGGTGACGAACCGGACCCTGGCGCGGGCTCGCAGCATGGCCGAGGAATTCAACGGGCGGGTGATTCCGTTTGAGCAACTGCATGACGTGGCCAGCGAAGCGGACATCGTGATCACGTCGACGGGCGCGCCGCACGCGATCTTCCGGCGCGAGCATGGGCAGGCATTCATGCACAAGCGTCGCAACCGGCCCATGTTCTTCATCGATATCGCGGTGCCGCGCGACGTGGATCCGGCGATGAACAAGCTGGAGGGAATCTTTGTCTACGACATCGATGATCTTCAGACGGTCGCCGCTTCGCACCTGGCGGACCGGGCTCGCGAGGCAAACAAGGCCGAGGCGCTGATTGCGGGCGAGGTGGAGCGGTTCCATCAGCGGCAAAGAACGGTCAACGTGGCGCCGGCGATTGTGGCCCTGCAGCGGCAGGCGGAGGAGTTTCGGCAGACGGAGTTGCGGCGCATCCAGGCGCGGCTGGGCTCGCTCACCGAGGAGCAGGCGGCGGCGGTGGAAGCGTTGACGCGGGGACTGGTGAACAAGTTTCTCCATCCGCCGATGCAGGCGTTGAAACAGGCCGCGCGCGAGAATAATTCGGCGCGAGTGGATGCCCTGTGCGATGTGTGGTCGCTGCCCGGAGTATCAGGACGAGAGACAGGTGCAGAGATTGACTCGGAGCCTTTCAGTCGCGGAGCCAAGTGAAAATTCCAAGCCGGCAAAGGACGTGGATGTGACGCAAACCAGCGGGGCAGGGCGGCGATGAACCTGCGCATCGGAAGCAGAGGTTCCCAACTGGCGCTCTGGCAGGCCAATCACATTGCCGACCGGCTGCGCGGACAGGGGCATTCGGTCGCGATCGAAATCATCAAGACGACCGGCGATCGCCTGCAGGAGGTGACGTTTGCCCAGGTGGGTTCGAAGGGCATGTTTACCAAGGAAATCGAGGAGGCGCTGGCCGAGGGGCGGGTCGACCTGGCCGTCCATTCGCTGAAGGATCTTCCCACGGAACTGCCGGAGGGGTTTGCGCTGGCGGCGACGCCGGTCGCGGGTCGATCCCAGGGATGTGTTCGTGTCGGTGAAGCATGCGGGGGTGGCTGCGCTCCCCAGCGGCGCGAAAGTGGGGACGAGCAGCCAGCGCCGGCGAGCGCAGCTGAAGCAGTTGCGGCCGGACGTGGAGGCCGTGGAGTTTCGCGGCAACGTGGATACGCGGCTGCGGAAACTGGCGGAGGGGCAGGTGGAGGCGATCCTGCTGGCGGCTGCGGGCCTGGACCGGCTGGAGAAGACCGAATGGGTTCGGGAGCGGCTGGATCCGAAGGATTTCTGCCCGGCGGCGGGGCAGGGATCGCTGGGAATCGAAACGCGGGCATCGGATACGCAGACGATGTCGGCACTGGCGTTTCTTGACGATGCTTCGACGCGCTTTGCGGTGACGGCGGAGCGGGCCGCACTGGCGGCGCTGGGCGGCGGATGCCAGGTACCGATCGGGATTCACTGCCGGGCGGCGAGCGAGGCAGGCGAAGAGCCGGCGGAGGCATGCTGGGAGATCTTCGGAGTGGTGGCGAACCCCGAGAGCGGCAAGACGGTGCGTGCGTACCACAGCGTGCCCTATACGCACCATGACGCGGCGGCGTTCGGGCGAGCGATCGCGGACATGTTGATCGAGTCGGGAGCCGGTCAGTTGCTGAATGGGGTACCGCTCGGGTCGGGCGGAGCCGCGTAATGCCGGCGTTGCCGCTGGCGGGCCGGCGGGTGCTGGTGACGCGGGCGGTCCATCAGGCTGGAAAACTGAGTGACGGATTGAGGGCGGTTGGCGCCATCCCGGTGGAAGTGCCGGTGCTGGAGATCGCCGCACCGGGTTCTTTTGGTCCTTTGGATGAGGCGATAAGGCGGATTGACCAGTACGACTGGGTCATCTTCACCAGTGCCAACACGGTGCGGGCCTTATCGAAGCGCGGTGCGGAGATCGGAGTGTCTGTGCGGCCCCAGGCGAGTGTGAAGGTTGCGGCTGTGGGCGAGGCGACGGCTGCGGCGGCGCGCGAGGCGGGGTGGGAAGTTACTTTGGTTCCAGAATCATACGTGGCCGAAAGTTTGGTTACCCATGCCGGTGGCACGGTTGGAGCCGGAAATCGGGTGTTGCTGGCGCGAGCGGCGGTGGCCCGGGACGTGATCCCGGATGCGCTGCGGGCGGCCGGGGCCACCGTGGATGTGGTGGATGCCTACCGGAATGTCATGCCCGAAGGAGCTTCGGAGCGGGTACGGAACGCACTGACAGCGGGGCTGGACGCGGCCACGTTTACGAGTTCTTCCAGCGTGGAGCATCTTGCGGACGCGGCGAAGGCGGCTGGGGTGGTTTTTCCGTTCGAAGGGGTACCGGCGGTTTCGATTGGGCCGATTACCAGCCAGACCCTGCGAGGCATGGGTTGGGAGCCGGCGGCGGAGGCTGAACCGCACGATGTTCCGGGGCTGATCGCGGCTGTTGTTCGGGTTCTTTCAACCGGGTGAGAGGCCGGGAAGGGTCTGTGCTTTCCCACCCTTGCGACAAAAACAAAAACTTCGCAAGGATGGGGCGCCCATTTTCGTGCAGGAACTAGACGCCCATTTTCGTGCGGAAACCAGACGCCCATTTTCGTGCTCGAACCAGAATCCCTAAGCCTGAATGGGAACTAGAACCGCTGAGCGGATCGTTAGGAGTGCCAGGTTTTGTCCTTGGAGTGGCAGAGCTGCTCCAGGTTGCAGACGTTGCACTTGGGCTTGCGGGCGATGCAGACCTGGCGCCCGTGATGGATGACTTGATGGGAGAAGTCGATCCATTTCTCACGGGGAATCACCTTCATCAACTCTTCTTCGACTTTCGGCGGCGTGTCGCCCCTGGCGAGGCTGAGGCGATGCGCAATGCGGAAGACGTGGGTGTCGACTACGACGCCTTCTGCTAATCCATAGGACACGCCGAGAACGACGTTGGCGGTTTTGCGGGCCGCGCCGGGGACGGTGATGAGTTCAGCGAGGGTGCGGGGGATTTCACCATTGAATTTCTGGATGATGGCCTGGGCGGCGCCTTTGATCGATTTGGCCTTGTTGCGAAAGAAGCCGGTCGTGCGGATGAGGTTTTCCAACTCGGGGATCGGCGCCTTGGCCATGGCCGCGGGTGTGGGGAAGCGCTTAAATAACTCGGGCGTGACCATATTGACGCGGACGTCGGTGCACTGCGCGGAGAGAATCGTGGCGACAAGGAGTTCCCAGGGGGTCTTGTGGTTCAGGGCGCAGACGGCGTTAGGGTAGGCTTCGTCGAGGGCTTTGAGAATGGCGGCGATGCGTTCGGGGGCGAGGTCACCGCGGGACGAGGCCGATTTGGAAGGGCGCGCACTTGACGCACTTGATTTGGCGGACGTCGCGGATGCTGCACGGCTCGACCGCTTCTTTGGAACAGGCGCAATCTTCTTTGCCACTTTGGAAATTGCCATGGGTCCGAGTTTAGTTGATTAGGAGAGTTACTCGAGCTTGCCGCTCAGCCAGCCGCTGAGTTTTTCGATGGGCAGGCGGATGGCGATGAAGAACTGGCCGAAGAGGGCGTAGATGGCGCTGACTTCGTCGAAGCGCATTTCGTAGATGAGTTTCTTGAAGACGACGGGGTCGTCGGCGAAGAGGTCGACGCCCCATTCCCAGTCGTCATAGCCGATGGAGCCGGTGATGATCTGCCGGACGCGGTCTCCGTAGCGGCGGCCGATCATGCCGTGTTCATGCATCATTCGCTGGCGTTCGGGGAAGGGAACCATGTACCAGTTGACGTTCTCGCCGCGCTTGCGGTCCATGGGATAGAAGCAGAGGTACTTCGTGTCTGGGACGGCGGGGAAGAGGCGCGGCTTCATGGCTTCGGTCCCGCGCTTAAGTGATGCTTCGACTTCGGCGTTCCAGTCCGGGGTGTGCTGCTCGAAGCCCTTGGCCGCGGCGGCTTCGTAGGTCTTGCGGGTGGACTCGTACAGGCCGAGTTCGACGATCGAGACGTAGGAGTGAACGGGAGTGAGGAAGTCGTAGAGCGCCGTTTGCGCCAGGTCCAGTTCGATCTGGTTGAGCTCTTCGAGCGAATCGCGGAAGTGGACGAGGATGAGGTCGCCTTTGTGGCCGAGTTCGGAGAAGAGAGCGCTCTGCACTGGGGATTCGGGGGCGGTGCGTTCGAGGCGCTGAAGCGCGGAAGCGGCTTCGGCGGCGATGCGGTCGCGGTCCGCGGAGGCTGTGGCGCGCCAGGCCTTCCAATCGAAGCGGAAGAATTGATGCAAGGCGTGCGAGCCTTCGAGAGTGAGGGGAACAGGAGGAAATTCGGCCAACTTGCACCTCTTTAGACGATTGTGGACAAACACAATCGTAACAAAGCGGGCGTGCGCGAAGTGGGGTCTGCGGGATGACGATCAAGAACAACCGCGGAGTTCGCTGCCTTGCGGGGATCCCACCCTTTCCGCAGAAATAGACGGAAAGGATGGGGCACGGATGTTCGTGGGCAGATGAACGCCCGCCGGACCTATATACTTGAAATCGCGCATGAGCGAAAAGATTCTCGCCTTTTTAGTCCAGTTTGTTACCCAGGTTATTCAAAGCGGCGGTTATGGCGGCATTGTCGCGCTGATGGGGATTGAGTCGGCGTGCATACCTCTGCCTTCAGAGATCATCATGCCGTTCGCGGGCTACCTCGTTTACAAGGGGATCTTTAATCTGCTTCTGGTGGCGACCGCGGGCGCGATTGGATGCAATCTGGGATCTGTAGTGGCGTACTGGATCGGCGCGTGGGGCGGTCGTCCGCTGGTGGAGCGGTACGGCAAGTGGGTGCTGATGAGCCACCACGATCTCGACCGGATGACTTACTTCTTTACCAGGTATGGCGGCATCACGGTGCTTGTGGGGCGTTTGTTGCCGGTGGTGCGGACGTTTATCGCATTCCCCGCGGGCATCGCAAAGATGCCGCAACTTCGATTTCATATTTATACCTTTGTGGGCTCATGGCCGTGGTGTTTTGTCCTGGCCTATGTGGGGATGAAACTGGGCGAGCGGTGGCACACCGATCCGCGGTTTGAGCAGGCATTTCACCGCTTTCACCTGGTGGTGGAGATCGCGCTTGTGGCCGGGATTATCTGGTTTGTTTGGTCGCATCTGAAGCGCACTCGTCGAGTGGATGCGGCATAAAGATGGGCGCGCAGCCTGCGCCATGTCTCACGGTTTACACTGGTACATTCTAAGGAAAAGTCACGATCGTGCGGGTGATCCGCGGTTAAGGAAGGTTAGGAGAAGCAATGCCGAACGAACAGCAGAGCGGCCAGAAGACCGCCTCGAAGATTGAGCCCGCAACGGGCAAACTGGGAATTATGGTCGTGGGGCTGGGGGCCGTGGCGACCACAATGATCGCCGGCGTGGAAGCGGTGCGGCGCGGATTGGCAAAGCCGATCGGATCGTTGACGCAGATGGGCACAATACGGCTGGGCAAGCGCACGGATAACAACTCGCCCTTGATCAAGAGCTTTGTGCCGCTGGCCGATTTGAACGATGTCGTGTTTACAGGTTGGGACATTTTCGAGGACAACGTCTATGAGTCGGCGGCGCATGCCAAGGTGCTGGAGAAGGAGATCCTGCAACAACTGAAGCCGTATCTCGAGACCATCAAGCCTCTGCCGGCGGTGTTTGACCAGTATTACGTAAAGCGCCTGAACGGCACGCATGTGAAGAAGGGCAAGAACAAGCGTGACCTTGCCGACCAGGTTCGGGCGGACATTCAGGCCTTCAAGAAGACGGTCGACCGCGTGGTGATGATCTGGTGCGGGTCGACGGAGATCTTCATTGAGCCGTCGGCGGTTCACCAGTCACTGGACGTTTTTGAGGCGGGGCTGGAGAACGACGACATCGGCATTGCGCCGTCGCAGATTTACGCGTACGCGGCGCTGAGCGAGGGAGTGCCCTTCGCGAACGGCGCGCCGAATCTGACCGTGGACATTCCGGCGATGGTCGAACTGTCGAAGAAGAATGCGGCGCCGATTTGCGGCAAGGATTTCAAGACCGGGCAGACATTTATGAAGACGGTGCTGGCGCCGGCGTTCAAGGCGCGGCTGCTGGGAGTTTCGGGATGGTACTCAACCAACATTCTCGGGAACCGCGACGGGGAAGTCCTGGACGATCCGGAGTCATTCAAGACCAAGGAAGAGTCAAAGCTGGGGTCGCTCGAATATATCTTCCAGCCGGAGTTATACCCCGACTTATACAAGGATATCTATCACAAGGTGCGGATCAACTATTATCCCCCGCGCGGAGATAACAAAGAGGGCTGGGATAACATCGATATCTTCGGCTGGCTGGGTTACCCGATGCAGATCAAGGTGGATTTCCTTTGCCGGGACTCGATCCTGGCGGCGCCGATTGCACTCGACCTATGCCTGTTTCTCGACCTGGCCAAGCGCACGCCGTCGCTGCGGTAGTATCGGCATCCAGGAGTGGCTGAGCTTTTATCTCAAGTCGCCGCAGACGGCGCCGGGGCTGTATCCGGAGCATGATTTGTTCATCCAGTCGATGAAGCTGAAGAACACGCTGCGGCACATCATGGGCGAAAGCCTGATCACACACCTGGGGCTGGAGTATTACGACTAAGAACGGGCCGCGCCGCGGTCGAGGTTCATCCATGAGTAAAGCCCTATCCGCGAGGTTGGGGCTTTTATTTTTCCGGGAATCGCATCAGCGCTTCCGACCCGCGGTAGATGAAAAAGAATGGTTTGGGTTCGTGGTTTCCCACCCTTGCGACAGGACAAAGTCGCAAGGATGGGGCACGGAGCATTTGTTTCTCCTCAGAATCAAGAATCCCGCACATGCCTGGTGTTGAGAGAAGTTGTCACTCGTGCGAGTGACCTAGCGCACAGACGAAATCCCTTTGTCGACTAAGGTCTATGTGTCTTGAAAGCGGGCCTGAATCCCGTTGAAGGTCCCGAACCGTTTCAGGTTCATCAGATCCCGAACCAGGAGAGGAGCACTCCCATGCGTAACAACGGCGTCGCTTCGTTTTGCCTCGGGGAAGCTTGCAGGTCACTTGCAAGCCTTCTGCTCGCATCCAGTGCATTGGCATTTCTCTTCACAGGGTCCCTCTCTGTAGCAGAGGATTCGAAAACTCCGGCCGTGCTGCCCGCACCATCCGACGGCAAAGCTATCGTCTGCATCTACCGTGTGTACAGATTTACCGGGTCCGCTTCACACGATGAGATTTTTGTGAACGACACTCATCTGGGGAAACTGCTCAACAGCGAATATGTATTCACGGAAGTCCCTCCGGGAACTGTTGTCATCGCCGGATTGCCCAAGATGTATTACGGAAGCGTCATCATGTCTGCCGGAGCAGCTCTGAACGACGCAAGGAAGAAAGAGAACGAGCGGGCCCGGTTTGAGGCGGAGGCGGGCAAAACTTATTACTTCAAATGGACCGCCGGAACCATGGCAACGATGATCAAAGTGACGCCGGAAGATCCCGGGGTCGGAGCTAAAGAGATGAGCAAGCTCCATCTCTCCAAGCCCCCCGACGACAAAGACGCCGCGAAACCGGAAGAAGCCGAGAAGGCCGCAGGGAAATAGCATCGTTGCGACTGAATCAAGTAACTGATCGCATGCTTTCGTTTTTTCCGGAGTTCCTGTTATCCCACCCTTTCGCCAGAAAGGAGGCGAAAGGATGGGGCACGGAGATCGAGGGCAGCGAAGAACTGTGGGCTAAGACTTCGAACTCGCCCCGGGTTGGGGCGGGGGGACTAATTGGTGTGCCTGGTCGCTAAGTAACTTGAGGGAGCGACCGCCTAGGATGATCGTTTCCCCAACCATGGTGTCGACGAAGGGATCGTCGATGTTCTCTGTATCGAGGATCTGGCACCATGGGTTGCCGCAGGTAGAGGGCGGGATGACGAACTCGACGCCTCCGTCCGAGGCGTTCACGAGAATGAGAAAGCTGTCGTCGATAACCCACTCGCCGTCTTCATTCGACACCTGCAGGGTTTGTCCGTTCAACATCAAGGCGATGGCGCGGCTCCACCCGGAATTCCAGGCCTCGTCGGAGACTTCGTTGCCGTCGGTGTTGAACCAGGCGACGTCCTTGATGACGCGGAGAAGTTCTCCATTTCCTTTGCGGCGGATTTCGCGATCCTGAAAGAACTTGCGGCGGTGCAGGTTGGGATGAGCGAGACGTAAATGGATCAGCTTGCGGGTGAAGTCGCGGAGGCGCTTGCGGGAGTCGTCAAGGTTCCAATCGAACCAGCTGAGTTCATTGTCCTGGCAGTAACAGTTGTTGTTGCCGCGCTGCGAACGGGCCACTTCGTCTCCTCCGCAAAGCATGGGAACGCCCTGGGAGAGCATAAGCGTGGCCAGGAAATTGCGCATCTGGCGTTCGCGCAAGTTGTTGATCGCGGGATCGTCGGTGGGACCTTCGACTCCCATGTTCCATGAGTCGTTGTTGTCGGTGCCATCCCGGTTGTCATCCAGGTTGGCTTCGTTGTGTTTCTGGTTGTAACTGACCAGGTCGCATAACGTGAAGCCGTCGTGAGCGGTGATGAAGTTAATGCTCGCGTACGGCTTGCGGCCGTCGAATTGATAAAGGTCGCTGGAGCCGGTGAGGCGATAGGCGAAGTCGGATAACTGGCCTCCATCGCCCTTCCAGTAGCGGCGGACGGTGTCGCGATACTTGCCATTCCACTCTGCCCAGAGGACAGGGAACTGGCCGACCTGGTAGCCGCCTTCGCCAACGTCCCAGGGCTCGGCGATCAGTTTGACTTCGGCGAGGGTAGGGTCCTGGTGGATGGTGTCGAAGAAAGATGAAAGCTTGCTTACATCGTGGAGTTCACGCGCGAGGGTGGCGGCGAGATCGAAGCGAAAGCCGTCCACATGCATGTCCGTCATCCAATAGCGCAGCGAATCCATGATCATCTTCAGCACCTGGGGATTCCGGACATTGAGGGTGTTGCCGGTGCCGGTGTAATCCATGTAGTGCTGCGGATCGTCTTCGACGAGGCGGTAGTAAGTTGAGTTGCAGACACCTTTCCAGCTCAGGACCGGGCCGAGATGATTTCCTTCGCAGGTGTGGTTGTAGACAACGTCGAGGATGACCTCGATTCCGGCCGCGTGAAGGGCCTTGACCATCTGTTTGAACTCGAGGACCTGCTCTCCCTGGTCGCCGCAGGAGCAGTAGCGGGACATGGGCGCGAAGAAGCCGAGCGTGTTGTAGCCCCAGTAGTCCGTAAGGCCCTTTTCGACCAGGTGGCCTTCGTCGATGAAGTGGTGAACGGGAAGTAATTCGACCGCCGTGACGCCGAGCTTCTTGAGGTAGTTGATGCTTGCTTCATGGGCCAAACCGCCGTAGGTGCCGCGCAGATTCTCGGGGACCATGGGATTGCGGATACTGAATCCTTTGACGTGCATCTCGTAAATGACGGAGTCGGGCAGCGGGGTCTGGGGCTTGCTGTCATCCTCCCAATCGAAGCGGGTGTCGATGACGACGGATTTCGGAACGCCATCGGCGCTGTCCTGAGAGTCCATCTTCAAGGGATCGCCGGAAGCAAGGTCGTAAGGAAAGATGGGCTGCTTCCAGTCGACGTTGCCGGAGATCGACTTGGCATAGGGGTCAACGAGGAGTTTGTTGGGGTTGAAACGATGCCCGTGTTGCGGGTCCCAGGGGCCATCAACGCGATAACCGTAGAGTTGACCACTCTTGATGCCGTTCACGAATCCGTGCCAGACGTGGGCGGTTCGCTCGCGGAGAGTGATGCAATCGATTTGTTTTCCCTCGGCGTCGAAGAAGCAGAGGTCGACGCGTGTCGCGTCTTCGGAAAAGACCGCGAAATTTGTCCCTCTTTTATACGCAGTTGCGCCTAGAGGGTAGGGCTTACCTGGCAGGAGCGTGCGGCTCATATGGCCTTCGATGCACAGAAGCAAGAAAGTTGTTGCATGAGGGCGGATCTAGCGGAATTATCGGAGCTAGTCTTTAGATCTATGACTATGACCGGAGAAAAAATCTGTATCTCTCCAAACTCCGCGGTATCCCAGGTTAGGCGCAAAAGCAAGACGCGCCGAACCTGGGGCACCCATGATTGCTAAAGCCCGCGTTGACATTGCAGCGCTTATGCCGGGGATGAATCCTCGACCTACCGCCCGAACGATTTTTTCAGCAAGCTTTGACGTCGTGTCCTTTCAAACCGCGCGTTTTCCGCAGCCAGTGAAGCCGAACCGTTTCAAAGCACTGAATGACCACATTCATGGCGGGTGATGCTAGGCTGCGATGGCTTGGGCGAGGCGGCGAATGGTGAGGACGGTGATGTCGTCTTCCTGGCCGAATTCCCTGGCAGCATCGGCGATGTAGAAGGCCGACTGATTGCTCAGGTTATGCACGCGGTCGAAGCCGAACAGCTCGCCAGAGCCCTGGCGCGCCTCGACGACTCCATCGGAGAGAAGCAGAATGCGATCGCCGGGATGGAGGTAGAGGCGCACCTCTTCATAGCTGATTTCAGGCAGCACCCCCAGGGGCAGTCCTCCGGGCAGGGCGATCTCCTGGCTGTTGAGGTAGGGCGGCAGGTGGCCGGCGTTGGCGATCACGAGTTCGCCGTTGGCGCCGAACCAGGCCGCCTGACAGGTGGTGAAGCTTTCGCCGCCCGCCAGGACGCGGTTGAGCGATTCGAGAATCTTTGCCGGGTCTCGCTCCGAGACTCTGCGCAGGGCGCCCATGACCATGGATACGTTCATCGCGGCCTTGAGTCCCTTTCCGGCAACGTCGCCGATGACAACCAGCAAGCCCCCGTCTGGAGTTGCATCCAGGTGGTAAAAGTCCCCTCCGACTTCGGTGGCGGGATTGTAGACCGAATCTACTTCGAAGCCGGGGGTCTTGAGCTTCTCCTGGGGAATCATCAGTTCCTGGACATTGCGCGCGGCGGCCAATTCGCCGGAGGCGCGTTCCTGATCGCGGTGAATGCGGAGGAAGCGCACGAAAATGATGAGAACAATGGTGAGCAGACTGGCAAAATCGGCAATGGAAGCAAAGTGAATGGGGATGGGGCCGGCCTGAAATGTGAGGGGCGACCGGTAAGGCCGGCCGCCGAAATCGGTCATGCCGGAAGAAACCTGTTCCAGAAGACCGATCATGCTGAGGACCAGCGGAGCGAGCAGCAGGCCGGCTTCGAAGTTCCGCCTGATGGTGGCCGCGATCAGGGTAACGAAACTGAACAGGAGCCAGCCGGTGATCCAAAGAATGCTGCCCAGAAGGACGACGAGAACCACGACGCCGATGAAGCGGTTGTGGCCGACGAGCAACAGCGCGGGCGCGACCCCGGCCATGATGGGCGCAGTGTAGCGAAGGAGAGTGATGAACCAGCGCCGGCGCAAGGCAAGAAAGGCGATGAGGAACTCGAAATAAAGGTAGGCGGAGATGAGCACCAGCTGCAGGATCACGGCGGCGAACCAGAGCTGATCGAGGTATGCCGTGGAGCCGGCAAGATCGATGAAGCTGATGGGGACCTGAACTAACTCGTGCAATGCCAACCAAAGGTATTCAATGTGGCCCTTCTGGGTGAAATACAGCGCGAAGAGAAATACCGAGAGGAAGGCCAGGAGAATGGCATTGACCAGGCGAGGAAGGCGTTCAATCAGGGTATGAATTGACCACAATTCGAGGGTCCGGCCAAGATCCTCGGGATTCCCGAGGCGAATTTTCCGGGTGGCGAAGAAGTGGGTATAGGCGGAAAGGCCGAAGGGGAGGCTGAGGGTACGGATCACGAGGGTGAGCGAAGTGTCGGAAGGCGCGAGGTCGAGATTGTAGATGCGCGAGATGGCCTGATAATGGGCGGCTTCGTCTCCGTGCGGGCCCTGAGGCGGAATCCGGCGGCCGTTGGCATAAACTTCCACGTCGGACCCGGTGGCCTGGGTTCCGAAATCCATCGACGTGTTGTGGGAAACGGGGAGCTCGATGAGCAGGGAAACCGGTCCGTGGCCGGGAGCCAATTTGACATGGAGGCGAAACCAGGCAAACGGATGCAAAGGGGGCCCATTCGAGGCCGCCTGCTCATTATTGTCAGAATTCTCCGGGTCGGGAACGTCGGCGATGGAGGGATTGGCCTCGCGAACGGCCCACGAGGAGTCGTCGAAATCCGAATGCTGCGCGGCTGGGTCGGCGGTAATGCCGACGCGCCAGTCTTTATCGAGGACCAGGGGCGTGCCGAGATTTGTGGCGTCGAAAATGGCTTCTGCAGGTGGTACTTGCGACGGCTGAGCGGGCTGCGGGGGGTGAGGATGGGGCAGAAGATGGCTATGCGGGAATAAGCGCGGATGGGAGGGCTGACCTGCCCCCTGCAATGCCGCAAA
The DNA here is from genome assembly GCA_963788475.1 of Terriglobales bacterium. Classification (GTDB taxonomy): domain Bacteria; phylum Acidobacteriota; class Terriglobia; order Terriglobales; family Acidobacteriaceae; genus Telmatobacter. The sequence continues at coordinate 151,190 of CAWBGO010000014.1, read as the reverse complement.
TAGCGCCATGGCGGCAACCGCCAGGAACGTGTGACGCACGACTCCCCCTTTGGTACGTGCTTTCCACTGTAATTCAGCGCCCAGTGGGCTCCAAGCCTCAGAGGTTGTTGAAACGTGATGAGTGTGGTTCGGATAAGGATGCCGGGTTGTGGGCGGAGAGGGGTTCCTGCGCGGGTCGGCTCGGTCCTTGACTTACGTTCGGGACCTGCGAAGGATGGGAGTCCTGGGTTGACTTATTGGTTTCCCACCCGTGCGCCCAGCCACCCCCGCGACGAAAACCTGTCGCCGGGGACCCCGGCCAAGCGCAAGGATGGGGCACGGAGCGATTGTATCCAGCTCACGAAGGAAGCGACGGAACCTAAGAGGGTGGGGGTTCGTTTTTAGTTTGCGTGAGGTCAATCCGTTTCAACGCTATCGAAATATTCTTCCCACCCGCTGCCAAAGAAGCAGATACTAGCGTCTAACGAGTCGAGCGAAGCGAAGCGGCGATCGCGGCGGGACCCGGAGGTGACGGCGATGAAGAGGAGTCCACAAGGTGTGAAGTTGACAACACTGGCGGTAGCCGCGGTGGTTCTGGCGTGGGCCGGAACAACTGTCGGCCTGGCGCAATCCACTCCCCAGTCCACTTCCTCGTCCGACCCTTCTGCGCAGCCGGCCAACACCACTCCGCCCGCCAGCACCACTCCTCCGGCAAGCACGACTCCGACAGACACTCATGGCAACGCCCCCAGTGCCCAGCCGGCGCCAGGGACAACACCGGTCGCGGGAGACACGCCGGCGTCGAAGCCTGACGCCAACAAGCCAGGCTCTAGTACGGATTCCAAGCCGGATTCGAAAACGAGCAAGGATCCCGCGAAGCAGGATCCTGCTCCCGGGACAACCCCGGTGGCGGGGGATGTACCCGCTGCCTCAGTCGACCCTGATAAAGTCGTCGCCCCAGGCAGCCAAATGATCAAGGTGAAGCCGGGAAGCATTGACGATGTGAGCGCAGTGGGCAACCGTGACATTGGCGCGCGGGGCATGGGCAACTGGTACTCGACCGACACCGAAATCAAGATGGGGAAGGGGTACGCTTCGGAAATCGAGAAGAGCACCAAGTTCATCACGGACCCGGTGGTTACGGAGTATGTGAACCGCGTGGGGCAGAACATCGTGAAGAACTCTGACTGCAAGGTTCCGTTCACGATCAAGGTCATCGATTCCGACGAAATCAACGCCATGGCGCTGCCGGGTGGATTTTTCTATGTGAATTCCGGGCTGATCCTGAACGCCGATGAAGAGGCGGAACTGGCCGGAGTGATGGCCCACGAAACAGCGCACGTCTGCGCACACCACGCGGTTCGCGAGCAGACGCGCATGAATTACGCGCAGTTGGGCACCATCCCGCTCATATTCATTGGCGGCTGGACGGGATATGGGATCTATGAGGCGATGTCGATCGCCATTCCCATCACATTCATGCACTTCTCCCGGGACTTCGAGGCGCAGGCCGATTACCTGGGCGTGCAGTACATGTACCGGGCAGGCTACGATCCGCAGGCGTTTATCAGCTTCTTTGAAAAGATCCAGGCGCTGGAAAAGCGGAAGCCGGGTGCGGTGGCGAAGGTGTTTTCCGACCACCCCCAGACTCCGGACCGGATCCTGCACTCGCAGGAGGAGATCGCCCGCATTCTCCCGGCCAAGGACGAGTACACGGTTACGACGTCGGAGTTCGACGACGTGAAGGCGCGGCTGGCACGGATCGAGAATAAACGGCGCCTGACTGACTCGAAGGACAACAAGAAACCCTCGCTGCGGCGCGCGAGCACCGACCCCAACGCCCAGTCGACGGATGGGACGGCGAGCGGGGACGACCGGCCTACGCTGCATCGCCGCGAAGACCAGCAGAACCAGGACCAGCAGAACCAATAGAGTTGTTCAACAATGACGCCGGACCGGCCTCCTCCGCCGGTCCGGCAGTTTTTTGTCTTGTTTCAGGACAGAAACCGTTTTACAGTGATCTGAGAGCACCCTCTCAATCCATGTGCGCCGGGCCGGGTTCTGTCCGCGCAGGGTTCCCGCGCCGGGAGATTCCCTGGGGTTCTGTAACTCTATGAAAAGAATAGCTACTTTCGCCGCTGCCTTCGTATTTATCCTGCTTTTGACGAAGATTGCGAACCAGGTGCCCCCGGCGCCGCCTCCGGGGACCGCGTTTTCCCTGAGGGCTCAGAAGGTCATCCAGTGTTCTGCAGAAGAGATCACACTGGTGGACAATCACCAGAAGTCGACTCACCTGGAAAAGGACGAGAGCTGGCCGGATTGTGCGGCATTCAGGAAGGACGAGGTGATGGATTTCTACCTCTCCCGCGGCGATAAGACGAAGTTTCTCAGCATCGAGACGACGGCGTGGTGGCGGAAGGCGATGTAGGGCGGACCATTCGCCGCAATGACACTAGGGGTAGAGCGGAAGGCGGGAACAGAACCCCACCGGGAGCGGTTCAGAAGCGCTCGATGAGGTGTACTCGATGCTGGTGCTGTTTCGGGAAACAGGAAATATTCCGGAAAATTACCTAAGATCCCTTGAAGTTTCGGGTGAAACCACGATATATACAGAATTACCGGTGTTTCGCCGGTTCCTGCCTTGAGGCTCATGTCCTTCCGGAGGTAGATCCATGCGTAATGCTGCGGCTCGTTCCAACCTGCTGGTTCCTGAGATTCGGGAAGTAATGGACATTCGCCAGGCCTCGGACTACCTTGGCATCTCTCCCGACACCCTGTACAAGTATGCTTCGGAAGGTTTTGTTCCTGCGTTCAAGCTGGGAAATCGCTGGCGCTTCAAGCGGTCGCGGCTGGATGAATGGATGGACCGGCAGTCGGACATGCAGGCCGCCGAGGTCGATCCGGAGCAGAAGAAGCCGGTGCGTCCGGCGATGTAAAGACAGTTGTCCGAGATCAGTCGTCAGTTGTCAGCGCGATTCTTCGCGCTTTCCGTCGAGTCTGAACGCCATGCAGAGTTGAAAGAGAGACGGGCAACTGATCACTAACCAAGCCCTGTTCACCGGCTCGGCCGTGATAAAACTGACCGGGTGGATCATTCACGACGGTTAGGGCTGTTGCGACGGCGGATGCACGGTGCAGGGGTTGCGGGACTGCTGGTTACGCATCTTGCCGACGTACGCTACCTCTCGGGATTTACAGGTTCGAGCGCGGCGCTGGCAGTCAGCCGGCGGGCGGCACGGCTGTTTACGGATGGGCGCTACAGGACGCAGGCCGCCGAGGAAGTGAAGGCGGCCAAGGTAGAAATCGTCAGCGGCGCACCGGCGGTCGCGGCGGCGCAATGGCTCTCGGCGCAGCCAGGCGTAGAGAATGCCGGGTTTGATCCTCAATGGACAACCGTGGCGGAGTTGTCGCGCTTGAAGGCCGGACTGGCTTCGAAGCTGCGGCGCCGGTTCCTTGTGCCGCTCGAGACATCGCTGGTCGAGACATTGCGGCTGGTTAAAGACGAGGAAGAACTCGGCATCATGCGCGAGGCGGCGTTGCTGGGGTGCAGGCTGTTCGAGCACATCGTGGGATTTATTCGGCCCGGCCTGCGAGAGATTGACGTCGCGGCGGAGCTGGAACACCAGGCACGGGTGCTGGGCGCCGAGGGAATGTCGTTCGAAACCATTGTCGCGTCGGGGGAGCGTTCGGCTCTGCCGCACGGAAGGGCGACGGGGGCGCGCCTGCCGCGGCGCGGATTCCTCACCCTCGACTTCGGTGTTATTCTCAAGGGTTATTGCTCAGATATGACGCGTACCGTTTACCTGGGAAAGCCTAAGCGGAACGAACGCAGTGCATACGAAGCCGTGCTTGAAGCCCAGTTGGCCGGGGTTGAAGCGGTGAGCTCAGGTGTGAGTTGCGGAGCGGTGGACGAGGCCGCCCGCCGAGTTTTGCGCCAGGCAGGATTGGCAGAAGCTTTTTCCCACTCTACCGGCCACGGAGTCGGGCTGGAGATCCACGAACCTCCGCGCATCGGCGCGGGACAAACCAACACGCTGCACCCGGGAATGGTTGTGACCATCGAGCCCGGGGTATACCTCGCGGGTCAGTTCGGCATTCGCATTGAGGACATGGTGGTGGTCACCCGAACTGGAGGCGAAGTTCTGACACCGTCGCCAAAAGCGCTCATTGAACTCTGAAGTTGGTGTTCGCAGAATCGGATTCCATGGCAACGAGGCTGGGAAAGCATCGAGCTGGACCACAAAAGGAACGAATGAAACCAGAAGATATCCAGGACCTGAAACAGCTGATCGAGTTCCTGAAGGAGAATCAGGTCGCCGAGTTCGATCTGGATCGCGGCGACATGAAGATCCGGCTCAAATTCAACCCGGTCGCGGCTCCGGTGGTGGCGCACGGACCGATAAGTACACCGGCCGGGGCGGTGCAGGCGGCAGCGCCGCTCGCGGCTCCTCCGGTGCCTGTGGCTGCTTCGGAGAAGAATCCCGACGCTGGGCTTCACGTGGTGAAATCGCCCATCGTGGGGACCTTCTATGGTTCGCCCTCGCCGGGTGCGGCGGCTTTCGTTACCCCCGGAGATCACGTTGAAAAGGGGCAGGTGATCTGCATCGTCGAAGCCATGAAGCTGATGAACGAGATCGAGAGCGATGCCGCCGGCGAGATCGTGAAATGCCTGGTTGTCAACGGGCAGCCAATTGAGTATGGGCAGCCGCTGTTTGCGATTCGGCCTTCGTGAGAGGCAAGGGCGAAAACGCAGATCCTTCGACTTCGGTCGCCGCGGCGGATTCCGCTTCTCATGACCAAGACTGGTTTGGGTTCGAGGGATCCCTCCCTGGCGACAAAAACAGAGACGTCGCGAGGGTGGGGCACCCAACTTCTCTTCACAACGCTTCTGAGACAGACACTGGCACTGCGTTAAAGGGTTTTCTGAATGGTTCGTAAGGTTTTGGTTGCCAATCGCGGCGAGATTGCTCTGCGCGTGTTGAACGCCTGCCGGGAACTCGGGATTCGGACGGTTGCTGTCTACAGCGAGGCGGACCGCAATTCGCTTCATGTAAAGTTTGCCGATGAGGCGATCTGCATTGGACCGCCGCGGCTGGCGGACAGCTATCTCAACGTGCCGGCGGTGATCTCGGCGGCGGAGATCGCGGATGTGGACGCGATTCACCCGGGGTACGGACTGCTGAGCGAGAATGCCAACTTCGCCGAGGTATGCCGCGCTTCGAATATCAAGTTCATTGGTCCGCCGCCGGAAGTGACGCGCCTGATGGGCGAGAAGGAGAAGGCGCGGCAGGCGATGAAGAAGGCCAAGGTGCCGATCCTTCCCGGCTCAGACGGCGTGCTAACGACCGCGGAAGAGGCTTTGCACTGGGCGCACAAGGTAGGCTATCCGGTCATCCTCAAAGCCAAGGCCGGCGGCGGCGGGCGCGGTATGCGCATCGTGCGCAACGGGGAGGATTTGCCCAATCTCTTTATGGCCGCATCGACGGAGGCTGCGAACGCATTCGGCAACGGCGACCTGTACATGGAGAAGTTCATCGAGCAGCCGCGGCACATCGAATTCCAGGTGCTGGCCGATGAACACGGGAACATCGCGACACTGAATGAGCGCGAGTGTTCGATTCAGCGACGGCACCAGAAGCTGATCGAAGAATCGCCGTCGCTTCAGGTGACGCCGAAGATGCGCGATGAGATCGGGCGCACGCTGAAGCACTGCCTGACCGAGATCGGCTATCAGAACGCGGGCACGGTCGAGTTCCTGATGGACGAGGACCGGCAGCTCTACTTCATCGAAATGAACACGCGCATCCAGGTGGAGCACCCGGTGACGGAATTCGTCACGGGCGTGGACCTCGTGAAGGCACAGTTGCTGATTGCGTCCGGGGAGAGGCTGGAGAACATTCTGCCGCCGAAGATCGAAATGCGCGGCCACGCGATCGAGTGCCGCATCAACGCCGAGCATCCGAGCAAATTCACCCCGTCGGCGGGGAAGATCACGGCGTTCAATGTGCCGGGGGGGAATGGCGTGCGCGTAGATACGGCGCAATACGCGGAAGGCGTGGTGCCCCCATATTATGACTCGTTGATTGCGAAGCTGATCGTGCACGGGCAGAACCGCGCGGAAGCGATTGCCAAGATGGAGCGGGCCCTGAGCCAGTTCATCGTGCAGGGAATCGATACGTCGATCCCGTTGCACCAAGCGATTTTTCAGGATGCGGAATTCAGGGCCGGCGAGTTCGATACGAAGTTCATGGAGCGGTTTCTGGGCGAGCGAGCGGGGTAATGTAAACCGCGGCCTATCTGCCGGGGACGCTCCATCGTGCATTCCATGGGGCGAACCACTCGCCGGAACCAAGCGGGCTGTGCGCTGCGAAGTCCGGAAGGGATGGGACGGCGCTGCGATCAATGGTCTGCTGCGTTTCCTGAATCCAGGGTGCGCGGTAGGGGGTGGGTTGCTCGGGGACGGACCAACGGCATTTAAGACCGTCCTTTTCGGTGTGCCACGATGTGCTCATGGACTGTCCCTTTCACCCTGAAGAGGATCACTCTGGTGCGATGGGTACCAATGCATGATATTCCTTTTTGCCGTTTGATTTTCCGACGCGGGGTGGGGATGTAACAATCGCACTTTGATCAGAACCTCCCAGGGGAACTCGGCGCAATGCTCAATCGAGCTTTACTTCGCTTCGGTGTTGGTTTTTTGATGGTCGCGTCGATTGTAGGCGTCGAGCGCTGTCGTGCGCAGACGGTGGATTGGCCTGCGTACAACGGCGGGCTCGACGGAGATCATTACTCAAAGCTCAAGCAGATCGATCGCGGCAATGTGTCGAGGCTGCAGGTGGCGTGGAGTTTTGATACCGGCGAGAAGGGTGGGATCCAGTCGAATCCGTTAATCGTGGGGCGGACTCTCTACACATATACGCCGACGCAGAAAGTGGTGGCGTTGGACGCGGCGACGGGGAAGCTGAAATGGAAGTTCGATGCGGGGATCAATGGCACGCAGCCGGCGCGGGGACTCGCGTACTGGACGGATGGCAAGCAAGGCCGGATCTTCGCCGGGGTGATGAATTTTCTCTATTGCCTGGATGCGGAGACAGGCAAGCCGATCGAGACATTCGGAGAGAGCGGACGGGTCGACCTGCGCAAAGGGTTGGAGCGGAGCGGAAATTATGAGCAGCAGTCGATCGCTCTGACGACGCCCGGCGTCGTGTACAAGGACCTCATCATTGTGGGGGGCCGTAACCCGGAGACGCATCCGGCGCCGCCAGGTTATGTTCGCGCGTATGACGTGCGCACGGGGCAACTCCGCTGGGTCTTTCATACCATTCCTTTGCCGGGGGAGCCGGGTTACGAGACGTGGCCCAAAGATGCCTACAAGACTGCCGGCGCGGCCAACAACTGGGCGGGGATGACCCTGGACTCTGCGCGCGGAATCGTGTATGTGCCGACCGGATCGGCGGTGATGGATTTCTATGGCGGTGATCGGGTGGGTGACGATCTCTACGCCAACTGCGAGTTGGCGCTCGATGCGAACACCGGAAAGATGCTTTGGCATTTCCAGAGCGTGCATCACGATATCTGGGACCGCGATTTTCCATCGCCGCCGGCGCTGGTCACGGTAAAGCGCGATGGCAAAACCGTGGAGGCTTTGGCGCAGACCTCGAAGCAGGGATTTGTGTACCTGTTCGATCGAGTGACAGGGCAGTCGCTTTATCCCATGAACGAGAGGTCGTACCCGGCCAGCACGGTGCCAGGCGAGGTGGCGGCGAGGACGCAAGCGCTACCTGGCGGGCCGGAACCGTACGCTCGGCAGCGGCTCACCGAAGACATGCTGACAACGCGCACACCGGAGATGCACGCGTGGGCGGTGCAGGCGTTTCGCGACACACGCAGCGATGGACAGTTTCTGCCCATGGTCGTTGGGAAACAAACGGTCGTATTCCCGGGATTTGATGGAGGGGCCGAGTGGGGCGGGCCAGCCGTGGACCCGGTCAAGGGCATTCTCTACGTGAATGCGAATGAGATGGCGTGGCTGGGCGGCCTGATTCCCAATCCGCACGGCGGCAGCCCGGGCGCGCGAGTGTACCGCGCGCAGTGTGCCGTGTGCCATGGCATCGACCTGACAGGTTCGCCGCCGTCGTTTCCATCGCTGGTCGGAATCGAGAAGAAGCTGACCGACGACAAGATCGCGCAGACGGTGAAATTGGGAACCGGGCGCATGCCATCGTTTCCAAACATCAATGACGAGCGGATGGCGGATCTGCTCGAGTACATGCACAAGGGCGATGTGACGGAGTCAGCGGCGGACAAGAAGGAGATGGGGCAGAGTGGTGCGGCGGCATCGGTTCCCTATGAGACCGATCAGAAGGGCGCGGCCGTTTACGAGAAACGATGCGCAGTCTGCCACGGCGATCACATGGAAGGGATTCCGCCGTCCTTTCCGATGTTGATGGGATTGGGCGCTCGGCTTTCAACGGGGCAGGTTACCAATCTCATCCATACAGGCAGAGGACGCATGCCTCCCATGGCGGATGTGCAGGGAACGGAGCTTGAATCGTTGCTGCGGTTTCTGGGCGTGGGGTCAAATACCGCATCTGTGACCCCGCCGGTGGAGAGTGAAGAGGGGCCGTATATCTTTACCGGATACAAGAAGTTTCTCGATCCGGAGGGATACCCGGCGTTTATCCCGCCGTGGGGCACGCTCAATGCGATCGATCTAAAGACCGGCAAGTACCTGTGGAAAGTGCCGTTGGGCGAGTACCCGGCGCTGGCGCAGCAGGGGATGAAGGATACCGGTACTGAGAACTATGGAGGGCCGGTGTTGACGGCGGGCGGCGTGCTGTTCATCGGAGCGACGGTGTACGACCGGCGCTTCCGTGCCTTCGACAGCAGTACGGGGAAGGTGCTGTGGGAGACGGAACTTCCGTTTGCGGGAATGGCGACTCCATCGACGTACATGATCGACGGCCGGCAGTTCGTGGTGATTGCGTCGAGCGGAGGGCGGGATCCTAAGTCGCCGGTCGGTGGGGCGTATATCGCGTTTGCGTTGCCGGAAAAAGAATAGACCGGCCGCCGAGGATCGTGCCTTCCCAGGTTAGGCGCAAAGACAAAGACGCGCCAAACCTGGGGCACCCACACTTCGGTACGAGGCTATAATTTATCGCTTTTTCTTCGCCTTTCTCCGCTGTTTTGAGATATGCTGGCTGCGCAACGTGGAGGTTGCACGGATGGACATTCAGAAAGAGCTCATCGCCGAATATGACCGCGAAACCGCCAACACCCGCAAGGTTCTCGAGTCGATTCCCGAGGATGCGGATTTCGGCTGGAAGCCTCACGAAAAGTCGATGGCACTGGGACGGCTGGCGGCCCACGTGTCCGACACCAACGGGGATTGGGCGGTGCATACGTTGACCAGGGACCGGCTGGACTGGACGCCGGAAATGAATCCCCAGGATCCGACGACCAAGGCTGCGCTTCTGGAGCGTTTTGACAAACAGGTTGCTGAAGCGAAGCCGGAACTGGCCAAGATGACGCCGGAGAAGTGGGATACGAACTGGAAGTTTGTGGCCGGCGATCAGACCTGGATCGACGATACGAAATACAACGTCTGGCGGACCTGGGTGGTGAATCACCTGATCCACCACCGGGCGCAGCTGGGGGTGTTTCTGCGGCTGCTGGGGAACAAGATTCCGGGATGCTACGGGCCATCGGCGGACGAGATGTGAGAAAAGCAGGGACTAAGGGACTAGGGACCAGGGACTGGAATGGCCGCTCCGTGAAGACTGGGCGGCCATTCTGTTGGTTCCGGTAACCTCAATGCATATGAAGTTATTTCCGAGGATTTATCCGATTCTCGATGCATCTGTGATTCCGGCGGCGGGCCGCGAGGAGTTTCTCGGGCGGCTCGGCAAATCGCTGACAGATGCGGGCGTCACGTTGCTGGAGTATCGGAACAAGAGGGGATCGGAAGCTGAGTTGCTGGGGGATGCGGAGATCTTGCGGGCCGCGCTTCCCGCGGGACAGGTGAAGCTCGTTCTCGATGACCGAGCTGATCTGATTGACCGGCTGGGATTTGATGGAGTGCACGTGGATGCAGGGGATGTATCTCCGGGGGAAGCAAGGCGGATCCTGGGCCCGGAACGGATCGTCGGCACGTTTGGGGGTAGCGATTCGCTGGCGCCGGGAATTCTGAATGAGCCGGCGGATTACTTTTCGATCGGGCCGGTGTTTCCGACTACGACAAAGGAGACTAGCAAGACGCCTATCGGGATCGAAGGCGTACGCCGGTTGCGAGAACAGGCGGGAGCGGAGGCGGTGCTGGTGGCTGCCGCCGGCATTACGCTGGAGACCGCAGGCAAGGTTCTGGAGGCGGGGGCCAGCACGGTGGCTGTGGCTGCGGCTCTGTTTTCGAAGGCGGATCCGGCGGCGGAGTTTCGATTGTGGGTCGCAGCCCTGGGGGTCCGGTCGTAGCCGGGGAAAACCCACCCGCACGGCGGGAGACTGACCGGCCCGCCCTAGCGTAGCTGGGACGGGGCACCCCGATTACAGCGCGGAAGAATGATAAAGACAGTTCCGCGAAAATCCGGTAAAAATGCAACAGGTGACGACCCAGCGAACCATCCCTAATCCTGCGAATGTTTCTCCAGCCGGTGGACCGAGGCTGGTGCAGACGCTCGGACTCTTCAGCTCCACTGCGCTGGTGATCGGATCGATGATCGGGTCCGGAATCTTTTTGGTTGATGCGGACATTGCGCGGGGGACGAACTCGCCGGCGCTCTACCTGGGCGCGTGGGTGGTGACGGGCGTTCTGACGATCATTGCCGCGCTGAGCTACGGCGAACTGGCTGCGATGATGCCCAAGGCGGGCGGGCAGTACATCTACCTGCGCGAGTCGCTGGGGCCGCTGTGGGGATTTCTCTATGGCTGGACGCTGTTCCTGGTCATCCAGACGGGGACGATCGCCGCGGTCTGCGTGGCGTTCGGCAAGTTCCTCGGGGTTTTCTTTCCCACGGTCTCGACGACGCACTGGCTATGGCATATCGCGCATGTGCCGCCGATCCCGATCGGGCCGATGGTGCTGGGCAACATGGACATCGGCGTCAACACTGCCAACCTGGCCGGAATCGTGGTGATGTTTTTCCTGGCGGTCGTGAACATCTTCGGGATGAAGATCGGGTCGATGATTCAGAACGTGTTCACGTCGGCCAAGGCGCTTTCGCTTGCGGGGCTGGTGGTGCTGGCTTTCACGATCGGCCGCAATGCGACGGCCTGGGAAGCGAACTTCGGCGCCGACTGGAGCCACTTCTGGGAGAACGCGGGGTGGCATACGCTGCACCCGGTGCAGGTGGGTATCGGCGGGCCGCTGGTGATGGTGAACCTGCTGGTGGTGCTCGCGGTGGTGCAGGTGGGATCGCTGTTCTCGTCGGACGCGTGGAACAACATTACATTCACCGCGGGTGAGGTGAAGAATCCGAAGCGGAATATTCCGCTGTCGCTGGTGATGGGAACAGGGTTCGTGCTGACGGTGTACTTTCTGGCATCGCTGGCGTACATCCTGGTGCTGCCGATGCGCGGTGATCCGCATGGCGCGACGGTGCTGGCGCGGGGCGTGCAGTACGCTGCCGAGGATCGCGTGGGCACGGCGGCGCTGGAGCAGATCTTTCATTCCGGCGGGGCGCAATTGATGGCCGCAGCCATCCTGATTTCGACATTCGGCTGCGCCAACGGGCTGACGCTGGCGGGGGCGCGTGTGTACTACGCGATGAGCCGCGACGGACTGTTCTTCAAGTCGGTGGGCAAGCTGCATCCTCGCTATCACACGCCCGTGGCGGGTCTGCTGGTGCAGGCGTTGTGGACCGCGGTGCTGTGCGTGTCGGGGTCTTACGGCCAGTTGCTCGACTACATCATCTTTGCGGTGCTAGTGTTCTACATCCTTACCATTGTGGGGTTATTTGTTCTGCGGCGGAAATGGCCGTCGGCGCCGCGGCCGTATCGGGCGCTTGGATACCCAGTGCTGCCGGGGCTCTATATCGTCATGGCCACATGGATCTGTATCGTATTATTGCGGTACAAGCCCCAGTACACGTGGCCCGGCCTTGTGCTCGTACTGATTGGCATTCCCGTGTATTTCCTGTGGTCGCGCAAGCCCTCAATCCAAACGTAAGACAATCCAACGCACCAATGTTCGAACGAACCCGGAGGATCGCTCTCATTCATGTCCAGACTGCTGCGAATCAAACCGATGTCCATGCTGACAGAGGAAGCAAGAGAAGTGGGCGAACATACCCTCAAACGCTCGCTTGGCGCTCTGAACCTGGTCACACTCGGTGTCGGCGCAGTTATTGGTGCGGGCATCTTCACGCTTACGGGGCAGGCTGCCGCGCTGCGAGCGGGGCCGGCGGTGGCTCTGAGCTTTGTGCTGGCGGGCCTGACCTGCGCATTCGCGGGGCTGTGTTACGCGGAATTCGCCTCCATCATTCCCATCGCGGGGTCGGCCTACACATACGGTTATGCAACGCTGGGCGAACTAGTGGCGTGGATTATCGGATGGGACCTGTGCCTCGAGTATGCATTCGGTGCGTCCACCGTGGCGTCGGGCTGGGCAGGCTATTTCAATAGCCTCCTGCAGCAGTTCCACATCTACATTCCGCCGCAGTTGACTGCCACCACGGGAACTCCGCTGGTCTTTTATCACGAGCAGTGGCTGCAAGTGATGTCCCTTCCGCCGGGAGTGAGCGCGGAAGGGCTGCCGCACGCTACGGGTCTCTTCAACCTGATTGCGGTGTGCATCGTCATGGTGATCACGACAATCCTGGTGATCGGGATCAAGGAGTCGGCCAACTTCAATTCAGCGGTGGTAATCATCAAGGTCACGATCGTCTGTATTTTTCTTATCGTGGGTGGCTACTTCCTGTTCAAGCATCCGGCGGTGGCCAGCGCGAACTGGCATCCTTTCGTACCGCCCACGGACTCGCACGGGAACTTTGGGTGGCTTGGCATACCCACGGCAGCGGCGTCGATCTTTTTTGCCTATATTGGCTTCGATGCGGTCTCAACGGCAGCCCAGGAGGCGAAGAATCCGCAGCGCGACATGCCCATCGGGATTCTCGGATCTCTCGTAATCTGCACGATTCTCTACATTCTGGTTTCGCTGGTGCTCACGGGGCTGGTGAGTTACAAGACTCTGAACGTGTCCGCCCCAGTCGCTCTCGCAATCGACGCTACGGGTGTCGCATGGGGATCGCTGCTGGTCAAAATCGGCGCGGTGTTTGGTCTGGCCACGGTCATGCTTGTCATGCTCCTCGGTCAGACGCGCGTCTTCTACTCGATGTCGAAGGATGGACTGCTGCCCAAGTGGGCGTCGGCCGTGCATCCCAGGTTTCGCACGCCGTGGATCACGACGATTGTTTTCGGCGCGTTCGCTGCGATCATGCCGGCATTCCTCAATATCGAAGTGCTGTCGGAGCTGGTGAATATCGGCACCCTGCTGGCCTTCACGATTGTTTCGGCCGGGGTGTGGGTGTTGCGCGTGCGTCATCCCGAAATGAAGCGGCCGTTCAAGACGCCCCTGGTGCCGCTGGTGCCGATTCTCGGTATTCTTTCTGCCGTGTACCTGATGTCGCGGCTGGAGCGAATTACCTGGATCGTGATGATCTTGTGGCTGCTGGTCGGGCTCATTATCTATTTCACTTATTCCGTGAAGCACAGCAAGGTGCAGAGGCTGCCGGTGGCGGTGGAAGGGGACTGAGACTGTAAGTAATTTAGTGACGGAAATTGGACGGCCTCCCGGGCGGGAGGCCGTTTTTTCGCGTTCAATTGTCTCCTCGCTAAACAGACAGTTTGCGTCTCAGTCGCAACCAGACTAAACTAAGTAGACTTAGTTCAACAGGAGCGGTCATGCGGACGATCAATATCCACGAAGCCAAGACCCATCTCTCGCGACTTGTGGACGAGGCGGAGAAGGGAGAACCATTCATCATCGCCAAGGCCGGGAAGCCGAAGGTGAAGGTGGTGCCGATCGATACAGTGGAAGCCCAGCCGAAGCGGCGAATCGGATTTCTGAAGGGTAAGATCAAAGTTCCAGACGATATTAAGACACCCTTCGCTGAAGAAATCGAGAAGATGTTCTACGGTGAAGAGTGAAACTTCTTCTGGACACGCATCTGACCCTTTGGGCGAGTGAAGGCTCTTCGCGACTTTCAGCAAGCGCTAGAAAGCTGATCGCAAGTCCGGCGAACGAGCTAGTGTTTAGTGTAGTCACTCTATGGGAAATTGCTATCAAGCATGCAAAAGGTCTCGCTTACTTCAGCGCAGATCCGAGCCTAATGCGAACCTCGATGCTTCAGAATGGGTATACGGAATTGGATATTTTGGGACGTCACGTGATAGCCATTTCGGGGCTTCCGCCCATACACAAAGATCCCTTCGACCGGCTACTGATTGCTCAGGCGCTGGTCGAAGGGATCACTCTTTTGACGGCGGATCCGGTGATTGCACGGTATCCAGGGCCAATCCGGAAAGTGTAGGCGAACCTCTTTTACGCCGGTGTTTTGGCGCAGAATTCGTCGAAGGCGCGGATTAGCTCGCCGGCGATCTGCTGGGCCGTGGCCTGTTCGATGATGAAGCGCTGCATGAGGTAAACCAGCTTGCCGTCGCGCAGAATGGCAACCGCGGGCGACGTGGGCGGCTGGCCTTCAAAGTAGCTGCGGGCGCGCTCGGTGGCTTCGCGATCCTGACCGGCAAAGACGGTGATCTTGTGATCGGGCTGGTGGGCGGTGTTGGCGAGGGCGAGGCGCACACCGGGGCGCATCTTGCCTGCGGCGCAACCGCAGATGGAGTTGACGACCAGCAGGGTCGTGCCGGGCTTGGCCAGGGTGGCGTCGACGTCTTCGGCGGTGCGGGATTCCTGGATACCGGCGCGGACAAGTTCTTCGCGCATCGGGATCACCATCAGCTCTGGGTACATTCAATCCTCCGGCAAGGGTATTGCCTGATCTCATTTTACGGTAAAAGTCGTGATGTAGCCTTAGGGATATGTCTTTCGACAGCCTGATTGAAGAAAACAAGCCGCTTGCGCCGTTTACGACCCTTGGTATCGGGGGACCGGCGCAATGGTTTGTTGAGGCCACGTCGGAAGACGAGATTGCTGAGGCGGCGGCGTGGGCAAAGGAGCGGGGCGTCCGGTTGTTCGTGCTGGGTGGGGGGAGCAACCTGGTTGTGTCGGATGGCGGATTCGACGGGCTGGTGCTGCGCGTGGGGCTGCGCGGGAATGACGCGGAAGATGCAATTGACGGTTCGGTAAAGAGGATCTGGCGGGTTGCGGCCGGCGAAGACTGGGACTCCTTTGTAGCGCGGAGCGTGGAAGAGGGTTGCGCTGGTATCGAGTGCCTGGCCGGGATCCCCGGTACTGTGGGTGGGACGCCGGTGCAGAACGTGGGCGCGTATGGGCAGGAGGTGGCCTCGACGATCGTGCGGGTTCGGGCGTTCGACCTCCGAGATCAGTTGTGGGTGGAATTTAGCGCGGCGGAATGCGGATTTGCGTATCGGCGCAGCCGGTTCAATACCCTTGATCGAGGAAGATACGTCCTGGCGCGCGTGGATTATCGCCTCACACCCGGCGGGGAGCCGACGCTGCGCTATGCGGATGTGCAGCGGGCTCTTGGGTCGAACGCAGAGCCGAGCCTTGCCGAAGTTGCGGAAGCAGTCAGGCGGATTCGGCAAAGCAAGGGAATGCTACTGGTGGAGGGCGACCCGGATTGCCGCAGTGTGGGGAGCTTCTTCAAGAATCCGATTGTGAAGAAAGAGCAGGCGGAGCGTATCGAGGAGCGGAGTGGGAACGAACTGCCGCGCTTTCCTGCCGGTATCGGGGCCGGGGATGAGCAGATGTTCAAGATTCCCGCAGCGTGGCTGATCGAGCAGGCGGGATTTGCCAAGGGATATGGGCTGGGCCGTGCTGGCATTTCATCGCGGCACACGCTGGCGCTGATCAATCGCGGCGGGGCGACGGCAAAAGAGATTCTTGGGCTGGCGGAGAAGATCAAGACCGAGGTGCGGGCGCGTTTTGGGATCGAGCTCGAGAGGGAACCGGTGCTGGTGGGATTCTGAGACAGCTCCCATGGATATTCGCGCGTGACGGCGGTTACGGACCTCGGTGGGGAACTGAGCGGTAGAATCCTGAGGCCAGCTAGTCAGCCTTCCGATGGTGTGGCTCCATGCGTGTAAGCCGTCCATCTCTCGTTCGATTTTTCCGGCAGCAGAGTCTTTACCTGTCGCTCGCGGCGGTTGTGGCTGCGATTTTCTGGGCCGTCGGACAGGAAGTTAATCCCCTGACCATCCTGGTGTATTCAGTCTGCCTCGGAAACCTGACCAAGACGGCAATGGAAAAGGCCACGCCACTGTACGGCGATCGCCGCTTTCCGCATAACTGGCTGATGTTTTTGCTCGTTTTGGCCGTGCTTGTGGCGCCGATCTATCTGATCTCATCGACTCTTGTTTGGTGGATCGCACCGCCCAGCCCTCAAACCCTGGAACATTATCTTCGGACGGGCTGGAAATTTCCCATCCTGATCACCGTGGTCTTCAGCGTGGGGATGTTTCTGTACGAGACCACTCGCGACCGGCTCGAGCGACGCAACCGCGAACTGCAACGCACGCTCGCCCAAGGCACGGCCGAGCTCGAGGTGCAGCAGCAGGAATTGCAACGGGCGCGGGAGATCCAGGAATCGCTTTTGCCGAAGACCATTCCGCAACTCCCCGGATTCGAGGTGGCGGGAGCGTGGCTTCCGGCACGCGTGGTAAGCGGAGACTATTATGACGTGTTTCCGCTTGGCGATCACAAGCTGTGCATTTGTATCGCGGATGTGGTTGGAAAAGGCGTATCAGCGGCATTATTGATGGCGCACGCGCAGGCGGCAGTGCGGGCCTTATCGAGCCAGTCAGAGGGCCCGGCGGCTCTTTGCGGACGAGTGAATCGGCTGCTGTGCGAAAACATCGCTACGGGAAAATTTGTGACCTTCTTTTACGCCATACTCGATAGCGAAACGCGAACGCTCAGCTATTGCAACGCGGGGAATCCTTATCCGATTCTCGTCTCTCATGGGGAGGCGCGCATGCTCGACAACGGCGGCGCCGTGCTGGGCGTTTTTCCCGAATGGGCCTATGAGGACACTGCGATTCCGTTCGAGCCTCAGGACCGGCTTTTGCTTTTCACCGACGGCATTACCGAAGCGGAAGGGGCCGATGGCACGGAGTTTGGGGAGGGAGGCGTCGCCGCATTTGCGAGATCGAACAGCCGCCAATCGGCACGGGAGCTGACCAATGGCCTTCTCGAAAATGTGAACGCTTTTTGCGGAGGGCATTTTCAGGACGACGCCACTCTGGTGGTGGTATCTGCTAACTGACTTGCTGCGGGAATGATTGGTGGAGCAGGCATTGGAGCGACAGCATTAGGCCTGCGTTGGCCCCAGGCGGTCGATGATGCGGCGACGTTCAGCGGCCAATGCAACCTCGGCGGGTCCGAGAGCGCCCAGCCGGCCTTCATGAAGCAATGCGACCTCGGCTACGGTGGCGTAGGCATCGGTGGCGTCGTGGGTGACCAGGACGGTCTGAACACGTTGCTCGTGAAGCCAGGACCGGAGACGAAGTATCAGGGCGTCGCTGGAGCTGCCGTCGAGCGCCGAGAAGGGTTCATCGAGCAGAAGCAATCGCGGCTGCGGCGCCAGGGCACGCGCCAGGGCTACGCGCTGGGCTTCTCCGCCGGACAGGTGCTGCGGATGGCGGTTGACCAGGTCGGTGGCCCCGACCAACGCAAGCATTTCTTCAACGCGCGCCGTGCGCCGGGTGCGGTCAAGGTTCGCCAGGCCGTAGGAAACATTCGCCGCGACGCTCATGTGCGGGAAGAGCGCCGGCTGCTGGGCAACTAGAGCGGTCTTGCGGCGACCGGGCTTGAGGAATGCGCCCGTATCGGAAGAGGTGAGTTGTTCATTGTCCAGGACGACATGTCCGCGATCTGGCCGGTCGAGCCCGGCGAGGAGACGCAGGAGAGTGCTCTTGCCGGAGCCGGAAGGGCCGAAGATGACGGTCCAATCGGACTCGAAGCGGCATTCAATGTGCAGGTGGAAGCTGCCGCGGCGGGCGTCGAGTGCGAACTCAAGCACTGCGGCCTCCGCGCGGGCGGACGCCGGCGTAGATGGCCACCAGCGCGACGACACTCAGGAAGAGAAGCATGGCGGCGGTGCGACTGGCGGCGGAGTAATCGAAGTTTTCGACCTGGTTGTATAGCACGATGGAGAGAGTGCGCGTGGCGCCGGGGATGTCTCCCCCGAGCATTAGCACCACGCCGAATTCGCCGACCGTGTGGAGAAAGGTGAGTACGACGGCGACGATGATGGAGCGGCGGGCGAGGGGAACCAGAAGAGAGAAGACGAGACGCGGAGGACCGGCGCCGAGAAGGCGCGCTGCATCGATATACGACCGATCGACGGAAGCGAATCCAGCGACGATGGGCTGCACGGCAAAGGGCAGGCTGTAGATGACAGAACCCACGACCAGGCCTGCGAACGAGAAGGCAAGCGGGTGGCCGAGCAAGGTCGTGATGGCCCGACCGACGGCGGTGCGCGGCCCGAGCATAACCAGCAGGAAGAAGCCGAGCACGGTGGGCGGCAAGACAAGCGGCAGGGCGGCAAGGGCTTCGATGGCAGGGAGCCAGCGCGCGCGGCCCAGCACGAGCAGCGCGGCAAGAGGCACGGCGACGGCGAGCAGAATCGCCGTGGTGACAGTCGCGAGCCGGAGGGTGAGAGCGAAGGCTTGCCAGTCCATGAAGTCTAGAGAGAAGGATACGGGTCGGGATTCGTGGTTTCCCACCCTTTTCACGATGGGACTGTGAAAAGGATGGGGCACGGACGGTCGATGAACGACGCCGCGCGCTAAAATGCGGGTCCTTCGACTGCGGTCGCTGCGCGACCTTCGCTCAGGATGACTGCTTGTTTTTGCCGAAATCATTTCGCCGGGGTGAGACCGGATTTGGCGAGTTGGGCCTGCACGGGACCTGAAAGCAGGTAATCGAGGAGCCTGTGGGCGGCGGCGCGTTGCGTGGTTTTAGTGACGATGACGGCGCCTTGTTCGATGGGAGGATAGAGATCGCGCGGGATCACGAACCAGGAACCGCTCGAGGCGAGCTTGGGCGTGAGCGCGGAGGTGAGCGAAATGAGGCCGGCGTCGGCGTTGCCGGAGTCGACATACTGCGCGGCCTGGGCGATGTTCTCCGCAGTCACCAGGCGCGGCTTGAGCGTGTCGTAGAGGTTGAGGCTGGTGAGCGCGGCGACGGCAGCGCGGCCATACGGTGCACGGTCGGGATTGGCAATGGCAAGGCGCTTGAGTTTCGGGCTGCGCAACAGATCGAGCGAAGGCGGAGGCAGATGGGCGTCCTTGCGGGTCCATAGCACGAGGGTGCCTTTGGCATAGATGATGGGAGTGGTCGAGTCGGACGAACCGGCCGCGTCCGCGAGGCCCGCGTCAATGAGGCGCTTGGGATAGCCGAGGTCCGCCGATAGAAACAGGTCGAAGGGAGCGCCGTTCTGGATCTGTGACGTCAAGGCGGCGGAGGCCTGGTAGGTAACGTCAACGCTGATGCCCGTGGCCTGGCGGAACTGGTCGAGAATCGGCGGCAGAACGGGCTGTAGGTCTGCGGCTGCGGCCAGGCGCAACGGGGTTTGGGCGACGGCCGGCAGCACATAAAACATGCTGAGCAACAGAAAAGGAAATCTCTTTAGCACGAAAGCCCTTCAGATTAGCTGGCTGGTTTTGGGTTCGCGGTTTCCCACCCTTGCGACAGAAAGAAGTCGCAAGGATGGGGCACGGAGATTCGTGTATGCATCCGGCATCTCTCTGTACGCGCGATACGCCGTTGTCGGCTGGGGTTGAGTTCGCACAGCAAAAGTGACCTGTTCGCTGGTAGGCTAACACCAGAGATGAACGACAATTTGCACCAGTTACGTTGTTTCGGCTGCGGGGTGCGCATCTCCGGCCCGGAGGCGCAGCCGGATTTTCGCTGTGCCGACTGCGGAGATCTGTTCGAAGTGGACTACCCGGGGTGGGGACAAAAAAAAGGGCACGATCGGCCCAATCCGGGCGCGCTCAAGTGGCTGTGGCGGGAACGTAAATGCTCGTCCGAGGCACTGGATCACTCGGGGGTTTGGCGGTTTCGGGAACTGCTGCCGATCCTGGACAGCTTTGGCGATGCCGTGACGCTGCGAGAGGGAAATACTCCACTGTATTCGTTGCCGCGGGCGTCGAGGGCGCTGGGCATCGATCAGTTGTTCGCCAAGCACCAGGGCATGAACCCGACCGGGTCGTTCAAAGATACAGGCATGACAGCGGCGTTGAGCGTGGCGCGCGAGCGGGGATTCAAATGGGTCGCGTGCGCGTCGACCGGCAATACATCGGCGGCGATGGCGGCCTACGCCGCGCGGGCGGGACTGCGCAGCCTGGTGCTGATCCCGGAAGGCAAGATTGCGTGGGGGAAGCTTTCGCAGGCGATGGATTATGGCGCGGTGACGTGCCAGCTGAAGACCGATTTCGACGGCTGCGTGCGGGTGCTGACACAGATTGTGCGCGAAGCGCCGATCTATCTGCTCAACTCGGTCAATCCCTACCGGCTGGAAGGCCAGAAGACGCCGGCTTTTGAGATTGCGGAGTTTTTCGACTGGACGGTTCCGGACCACTT
Source organism: Terriglobales bacterium (assembly GCA_963788475.1). GTDB lineage: Bacteria > Acidobacteriota > Terriglobia > Terriglobales > Acidobacteriaceae > Telmatobacter. Next base: position 130,492 of record CAWBGO010000014.1, on the reverse strand, counting down.
GATCGTGCCGGGCGGGAACCTGGCCAACAGCTCGGCGCTGGGCAAGGGATTCCGCGAACTGAAAGAACTGGGGCTGGTGGCGCGGGTGCCGCGCATATCCGTGATCCAGGCTGAAGGCGCGAATCCGCTGGTGCGAAGCCTGGGGTCGAACCACGGAGCATCGCTGCAGCCGGTGGAGGCGCATACTCGGGCCACGGCGATTCGCATTGGCAATCCCGCATCGTGGCGCAAAGCGGCGCGCGTGGTGCAGGACACGGGCGGTTGGTGCATTGACGTGTCAGAAGCGGAGATCGCCATTGCCAAGGCGGAGTTGGGGGCGGAGGGTTTGGGCTGCGAACCGGCTTCGGCCGTGACGCTTGCGGGCCTGAAGAAACTGCGAGCGAAGAGCCTGGTCTCGAGCGGCGAAACAGTAGTGCTGGTGCTGACCGGCCACACGCTCAAAGACGCCGATTACACGATCGATTTTCATCGCGGAACGCTGTTGCGCGACGAAGAGAAGGCGGGCAACGAAACCCAGATTGAAAGCCTGCAGCGGAACGCCATTTCGCTGGACGCGACTCCGGAGGCGGTTCTGGCCACGGTGAAGGGTGCGGCGTAGTGGGCGGCAAGAGTGGAGTCGACGCCGGACCGATCCGGCTGCGCCTGCCGGCCACTTCCGCCAACCTGGGCGCGGGATTCGATGCGGCGGCGATCGCGCTCGACTTCTACCTGGATGTTGAAGCCGAAGCGGCTGCGGAGTTTTCGATCCAGGTGACAGGACGGGACGCAGAGCGCTGCGCGCAGCTCGAAGACAATCTCGTTCTGGGGATCTATCGAAGGCTGCTCGCGGAAAACCAGAGGCCGGTGATTCCTCTCGCGATTCGCATGGTCAACGAGATTCCTCTGGGAATGGGGTGCGGCTCGTCGGCGGCAGGACGACTGGCGGCGATTGCACTGGCGGTCCATTTCGGGCAACTGGGCTGGCGCGAGGAGGAGATTCTTGAAGAGGCTTCGGCACTCGAAGGGCACCCGGATAACGCCGCGGCGTGCTGGCTGGGCGGGTTTGCAAGTGCGGCCACCGAAGGACGGACGGTGCACGTCGCGCGGGTAACGCCGCCTGCACAGTGGCGGGCGATCGTGGCGCTGCCTGCCGAGCCTCTGGCGACGAGCAAGGCGCGCGCTGTGTTGCCGGCGAGCTACAGCCGCGAAGACGTAATTGCCAACCTGCAGTCCGTCGGGCTGCTGGGCCTGGCTTTCGCGCAGGGGCGAAAGGATCTGCTGAGGATCGCGATGTGCGATCGCATTCATCAGCCGTATCGGGCTGCGATCTGCCCGATGCTGCCGCGCCTGCTGCCCCTGGCTGGGCAAGCGGGGATACTGGGAGCAGCGCTGAGTGGCGCGGGGCCTGCCATCCTGGTGGTGGTCGACGGGGAAGCCTCTCTCGCGCCGGCTGCTGAGGCAATTCGTGGGGCGCTTCAAGGTATGCCCGAGCCGGAGCTGATCGTGTGCAGCTTTGAGAGTGAAGGCACCCTTCGGACCTGGATGCGGACTTCGCGGACGCCTGCAACTTTGGCGTGATTGATATGGGTGTGCGCATGAGGTCGAGGTTGCCCTGTGCCCAATTCGGGGCTCGAACTCAGGGGAATCTCCGCTCGCGAGTCCAACGGGCAAGTTGTTTAATTTCAGGCGATCCGGGGAGTCGTGCTTTCATTTCCGGATCGACAATTGCAGGGATTCCCACACAAAAGTGGTATACGAACTATCGTTGGTGATCAGCGGTTGGATTACCTAAGATTGCTTGCCTTTCAATGCGTTTGAACCTACTCTCGGTCCGTGGGCAGTTCTGGGGGAGGGCTGCTCTAGCGCCCGAGATTCCTTGATAGGGATCCGGGCGCTTTCGTTTTTGGCGCGCAAGTCCGAGGCATGGTGTTGTGATGGGTGGTGACGGAGAGATGGCGGGTGTCGTTCACCGGTCAGGTTCCCTCGCGGCATGCGACTTTCCGTTGAGGCTGCGCATCCCATAAAAGACGGTACACTGGGTAAGCGGGGTTATCGGCAAGGAGGAACTTGGTGGGAACGAGTGTGTTGGTGATGGAAGTAACGGATGCAAATTTTGACCAGGAGGTGCTGCAGAGCGAGCAGCCGGTCCTGGTGGATTTCTGGGCAGGCTGGTGCGGGCCCTGCAAGATGATTGGGCCGTTCGTGGATAGCATTGCGACCACGTACGCGGGCAAGTTGAAGGTTGCCAAGGTGAATGTGGATCAGAACGGCGCGACGCCTTCGCGGTTCGGGATTCGCGGGATTCCGGCGCTGCTGTTTTTCAAGGGCGGCAAGGTCGCTGATCAGATCGTGGGCTATGTGCCTCAGAACGTGATCGAGGAGAAGGTGCAGCGCATTCTGCGGATAGATGTTTGGTACCGCGGAAGAACAGGACGGCCCGGCGGGATCGCCGGGCCGTTTCGTTTTTGGAAATGAAAGATCAGCGATATTTGCGCAGCACGCCTAACACGCGGCCCTGGATGGCGACCTGGGCGGCAGGCACGTAGATGGGCTCCATTTCCATGTTGGCGGGCTGGAGGCGGACTACGTTGCCTTCGGAATAAAAGCGCTTCAGAGTGGTCTCCGCGCCGTGGACCAGGGCCACTACGATTTCACCCTGGCGAGCTGTTCGGGTGCGTTCCACAAGAACATAATCGCCGTTGATGATGTGCTCGTCGCGCATGGAATCGCCACGCACTTCGAGGGCGAATACGTCGCGGTTGCCGACCACGTCGTGCAGGGAGATGCTTTCCGAGGTTTCCGAGGTCTCGACCGGCAAGCCCGCGGCGATGCGGCCGGCGAGCGGGAGGCGATCGCTGCTGCGGGTCCGCGTGCCCGGCGGCAGCACGTCGATGGAACGGCTGCGATTGTGTACGCGGTCCAGCATCCCCTTCTTCTCTAGATTGGTGATGTGTTTGTGCACGGTGGCCAGACTCTTCAGCCCCATGCCCCGCGCGATCTCCTCAAAGGACGGCGAATAGCCGTTCCTGGTCACGAATGTCTCGAGGAAATCGAGGATTTCTTTCTGTCGCCGAGTGACTGCCATGGGCGCATTATAGCGAATAAAAAGCGAATTGCAACAAGTGTTTTTCCTGCGGGTGGGTTCATGGTTCCCGAATCGGTAAACGGGTATACGGCCTAGCGTCGGGGTCCGTGGTCTGCCACCCATGCGCCAGAAAGATGGCGCAAGGATGGGGCACGATGGGCCTGGGAGGCTGGGCTGGAGAGTTTCTTTGCCCTGTTTCTTTCACAGTGCCCGCCGTCACAGGCCGACGTTCATTGCTCCGATTAGGGACCTCTTAATTACCCAACGTCTTTCTCGGGATTGCCCCCTCTTCTTTTCCTTTTCCAATCTTGAGTTCTTCGTCCCCCCGGGCGACTGTAGAGGAGTCGCACAAATTAGCACACGCTAACAAGGCGGCAAAGGGAAGAAACGCGAAGACGGCAGAGAAAGGCTCACATGAGGTTGTTAATCGCGGAAGACGACAAAGCGCTGGGAACATTCCTGAGCCGTGGGCTGGAAGCCGACGGACATCGCGTGCGGGTGGCGTTGGATGGAGCGGCGGCGGTGGCCGCGTTTCGCGAGGACCTTCCCGATCTGACCATTCTGGATTTGAATCTTCCCGTGAAAGATGGCGAACAGGTGCTCGAAGAAGTCCGGCTTGTGGATGGGAACCTGCCGGTGCTGGTGCTGACCGCGCGGCAAGAAGTCGAGACACGGGTGCGCTGCCTGGACCGGGGCGCTGATGACCTGATGACCAAGCCTTTCAGCCTGCATGAACTGCGCGCCCGCTGCCGCGCTCTGCTGCGGCGCAAGCGCGAAGCCAAGTTGGTTCTGCGCGCGCTCGACCTGGAATTGGACCGGATGAATCACACGGCGCAGCGCGGGGGCGAGCAGATTTCGCTCACCAACAAGGAATTCGCGCTGCTGGAGCACCTGATGCTGAACCGCGGCCAGTGTGTGTCGCGGGTCGAGTTGCTGGAGACGGTGTGGAAGATGGAACCGGCCCAGACGACCAACATTGTGGATGTGTATGTGAATTACCTGCGCCGCAAACTGAAGGACCCGACGCCGGGTCAGCTGATCAAGACGGTGCGCGGACAAGGTTACGTCGTTCCGGGCCAACGCGAATCGGTTGTCGGGTTAGCGGCGGCACCTCCAGCCCGGGGGATGATCGTTTCCGCACCGCCATCGATGAAAGTTAACTGAATAATCCGGTTTCGGCCGCATAGAGGAGAATTCAAGTGCAGACCTTTTCCACACCTGTTCTTCCGACGTCGCCTTCGCTATCCCGCCTTCGCGCCCGCACGGCTCTACTTGCGAGTTGCGATTCGAGCTTTCTGCAGCGGCTGAGTGAGACGCTGTCCGGCCTGCGCTGGCAAGTGCACGAGGCCGGCACAGGCGCGGAGGCATGGGCCGCGGCTGAATGTTTCACTCCCGATGCGGTTATCGTCGATTCCTGGCTCCCTGATCTGGAACTCGGTGAATTTCTCAAAGAATTCCGCGCCTCCTTTCCCAAAGTGGACCTGCTGACCGCCGACGGCCCGAATTCCCAGGAGGGCCCGCGCAGCCCCTACCGGCAGGAGCTGCTCTACGCGCTGCGCATCAGCCAGGACGGCGAAGCGAATGCAACCACGTTGCCGGCGAGTGCGCTGAAGTCGCTGTCGCCGGTCAAGACCGACCAGTCTCTGACAGTACCGTTGCCGTCCGAAACAGTTCACTTCGCGGAAAGGACCAGCGGACGGGAAACTAACGCGGGCACAGGAAGAACCGGCGCATCGGCTCCGGCCGCAAACGAACGCCTGCCGGAACTGGTGGGCAACGCGCCGGTCATGCTGGAGGTGAGCCGGCGCATTCGCCTGGTCGCTCCGCGCTCGACTCCGGTTCTGATCGAAGGGCCGACTGGCTCTGGAAAGGAACTGGTGGCCGAAGCGCTGCACCGGCTGTCGACACGAAGCCGCAAGCCGTTCGTCGCCATTAACTGCGCGGCGATTCCCGAAGCGCTGCTCGAAGCGGAGCTCTTCGGCCACACCAGGGGAGCCTTCACGGGCGCGGTGCAGGGACGCGTGGGCCGCATCGAGTCGGCAAATGGAGGGACGTTGTTTCTGGACGAGATTGGGGAGATGCCGCTGGCCCTGCAGGCCAAGCTGTTGCGCTTTGTAGAGAGCGGAGAGCTGCAGCGCGTCGGCGATAACGAAACTCTCAAGGTGGATGTGCGCATCGTGGCTGCAACGCACCGGCCGCTGGCGCAGCATACACAGGATGGAAGATTCCGCGCCGACCTTTACTACCGGCTGGCGGTTTTTCTGATCCGCACCCCGGCGCTCGCCGATCACGCTCAGGACCTGCCGCTGCTGGTAGACCACTTTCTCGAGCGGATGGGGCGCGAAGAGCCCATGAAGCGGGTGGACGCGGGTGCGATGGGCAAGCTGGCCGCGCACGAATGGCCGGGAAACGTGCGGGAACTGGAACATGTGCTGGAGCGGGCCGCGATCCTGGCCGGGAGTGAAATGCAGATTACGGCGTTCGATATCGACTTCGGCATGACGGTGAACTGATCCGATCCGGGAGGGGTCGGTGTCCGCGGTCTCCCACTATTTCACCAGAAGCAAGGCGAAAGGATGGGGCACGGGAGTTCTGATTGAGTTCGCCGGGTAGACACCAGAAACAAGGGAGGGGATATGCAGATCGAAACCATGTTGAGCGACCAGGTGGCGCGGTATCTCGACCTGGCCGCGAGCCAGGCCAAACTGACCGCGCAAAACATGGCCAACGTGGATACGCCAGGATACAAGGCCCTGGGCATGGACTTCGAAACCGAGATGCGCGACGCGATGGCGAGCGTGGCGCAGGGGCGCGATGGGCGAGCCGTGCATGTGGGACTGGAAGACGGACTGATCGCGCGACCTGACGGCAACAACGTATCGATGGATCGCGAAAGCCTGAACCTGGCCGAGGCGCAGTTGAAGTTCAGGACGGGCGTAGCGGTGCTGCGGCAGCAGTACCAGATGGTGATGGACGCTATCCACGCAGACAAGTAGGGATGGACAAGTACGGCGGCAAGGAAGGCCGGCGGAACGGAGAGGGAGATGAACCTGTTTGGATTGATGGAAACCTCGGGGAGCGCGATGCAGGCGGAGCGCATGCGCGCCGAGGTGGTGGCCGCCAACATGGCGAATGCGGAAACCACCCGCACGGCGAGCGGCGGACCCTATCAGCGCCAGCACGTGGTGTTCGCGGCCAATCCGGCCGCTTCAAGCTGGAATGGCGCCGGGAGCGGAGATGCGGGATTCCTGGACTCGCTGGCCGGGGCTTCGGGAATCGCTGCTCCGACGACCGGGCAGCCGCTTCCTCTGCTTGGCGCAAGCAGTGCACGTGAGCCGGCAGGGGGAGTGCACATCGCGCAGGTGATGGCGGATCCGTCGCCGGCCCTGAAACGTTTCGATCCCGGGCATCCCGACGCGGGGCCGGATGGCTATGTCGCATATCCGGACATTAATCCCCTCACAGAGATGGTGGATCTCATGGGGGCGACGCGTGCATATGGCCTGAATGGTTCCGCGGTGCAGGCCGAGAAGGGCATGATCACGGCGGCGCTTGAGATTGCAAAGACATAACTACGTAAGGCGCAAGAGGTGGAGAGATGTTAGCTGCGATGAATCTAATTGCGAGCGTGGCCCTGGGCGGCGCGAATTCGCTGACTGGAATCGGCGGCCTCGGGGGCACTGCGATTACGCCGCCGCCAAACGCTGCCGCAGAGAGCGCTCCGTTTTCCGATCTGCTGACCGACGCGGTCGGCGAGGTGGGGCAGCTGGAACAGCAGGCCCAGAAAACGGCGGCGGGCCTTATGACCGGGTCGGGTGTCGACGTGCACCAGGCGATGATTGCCACCGAAAAAGCGAGCATGGCATTTGAACTTGCCCTGGCGGTGCGCAACAAGGCGGTGCAGGCGTATCAGCAGGTCATGAGCATGCAGTTCTGAACCCGAAGCTGAGTGGATTCGAGAAACCGACGAGATCTCACGCTGCGGCAGGTTTGGAGTTCACGGAGTTTGTGAAACGGACGGGATGCGGAAAAGATGGCCACGGGAACGCAGTTGGAAAAGAACGCGCCGGCAGCAGCTGGGAATGCACCGCTGCGTAGCGGGCTCTCCGAGCTGTGGGTGAGGGGACGGGTGCGCTGGGCCGGGATGCAGTCCTCGCAGCGAACGTGGACGGTGGTCCTGGTTTTGCTGCTGGCCGGTCTTCTGGGGGGAATGATGTGGTCCATGGTGCGTACCGACTGGCGCACCCTCTATGCCAACCTCGATGCCGAGGACGCGCGCCAGATCGGTATGGTGCTGACCCAGGCGCAGATTTCATTCGATGTGACGGCCGATGGATCCAGTATTCGTGTTCCGGCGGCGCAACTGGACAAGGCGCGACTGGCCACCGCCGCCAAGGGCGGAATCAAGAGCGGGCGGCTGGGTTTTGAAATTTTCGACAAGCCCAACTGGGTCGGATCGGAATTTGATGAGCAGGTGAATTATCAGCGGGCGCTGGAAGGCGAACTGGAGCATACGGTGGGCTCGCTGAGCGACGTGGAATCGGCGCGGGTACACCTGGTGATGCCGCACGACTCGCTGTTTCGAGAACAGGAGCGTCCGGCCAAGGCTTCGGTTGTCCTGAAGCTTCGCCATCGCTCGCTGGCCGATGGGGAACCGGATGCGATTCGCAACCTGGTGGCGTCCGCGGTGGATGGATTGAGCCCTGAGCACGTGGTCCTGGTTGACGCTGCCGGGCATCTGCCGCTGGGACCCAAGACGGCCGATGCGCTGCGTCTTTCCGCGGAGCAGGCTCTCGAGGAAAAGCTGATTGCGACGCTGGAGCCGGTCACGGGCGCGGGGAACGTGCGCGCCTCGGTGGCGCTGGACTACGATGTCGCGGCCGCAGAGGAGACAGACGAGACCTACAACCCGGACAAGACGGTCACGCTTTCGATGCAGCGGACGGAGCAGACTTCGGGACCGCAGGCGGTGGCCGCCGGAGTTCCGGGCACCGCATCGAATGCGCCGAATTCGCAGGCTCTGCCGGTGTATCCGCAGCAGACGACGCCGCCCCAGAGCGCGAAATCGGAGTCGGGCACCTACGGCGCTTCAAAGACCGTGCGCCACACGGTGGAGAACCCGGGGCGGGTGCGGCGCATGACCGCTGCCATCGTGGTGAATGACCGGATGATGCAGCCGGCTGCCAGGGGCAAGGCGGCGGTGTGGCAGAACCGCTCCGCGGAGGAGTTGCGCAATCTGACCGCGCTGGCGCAGGCGGCGGTGGGATTCGATTCGGGTCGCGGCGACGTGCTGACGGTCCAGGACCTGGCCTTCGATGAAAACCGTGCCTTGCCGCCCGTGTCTCCCGTAAGCCAGGCCGTATCGGCGGCGGAGAACTCGCCGTTGCTGCTGAAGTACGCCGCGCTGCTTCTGGGCATGGTGGTCGTTATGGCATTTGGAGTGCGCCCGGCGCTGCGGCGCGCGGGTTCCAGCCTGGCTGCGGCTCGAGTCCCCGGGAAGCTTGAGGCGGGAGCGACTGCGGCGTTGACTCCTCCGCAACCACCGGCACCCGATGCGGAACGGGTCAAGGCACAGCAGATTTTCGATGAGGTGGCTCAGCATATGAAGCGAGAGCCGGCGCAAAGTTCGCGCCTGCTGCAGAGCTGGATTCATTCGGATTAATTCGGGGCAATAGAAGTTTACGAACTGCGGGCCGGAATCGCTGACCGAAGCAGCGGACACGGGTACTGACCAAAAAGAAGCGGGCACAAGAAAGAGCAGACGACAGTGGCAGAGCTGGAAGATCATGACGGAGCGGCACGGAAACGCAAATCGGCGCAGCTGAATGGAGTGCGCAAAGCCGCTGTTCTTCTGGTGGCCGTGGGCGAGGAGCTGGCCAAGGAGATTCTGCGCGCTTTGCCCGAAGCCGATGTGCAACGCCTGACCGAAGAATTGGCCGACCTGCGCGGAATCACACCGGAGCTTTCGGCAGAAGTGCTCGAAGAATTCTGGGAGTTGCTCGAGACGCAGAATTTCATGGTCCACGGCGGGCTGGATTATGCGCGGCGCCTGCTCGTTGAAACCTTTGGGAAACAGCGCGCCGACGATCTGCTCATGCTGTTGCGGCGTTCCCAGGAAGCAGCGCAGGGCAACCTCGCCAAGCTGCAGCGCCACCGATCCCGCGCAGTTGGGGAAGCTGCTGGACAGCGAGCATCCGCAGACCATTGCGCTGGTGCTGGCTCACCTGGACCCGCGGCGTGCTTCGATGGTTCTGGACAGCCTGAGTGAAGAACACAAGGTGGTATCGATCCAGCGCCTGGCGGAGATGCGCCAGTTCTCGCCGGAGATGGCGCAGAAAGTGGCGCACATTCTGCATCGGCGGCTGGAAAGCGTGGGCGACAACGCGCGCAAGAGCTACTCGGGTTTCAAGGCGGTCGCCGACCTGCTGAACCGGCTCAATGCCGAGGAGTCGAAGAAGATCCTGGAAACGATCGAGGAGCAGCAGCCGGAGCTGGCCCTGAACATCCGCAACCTGATGTTCACGTTCGAGGACCTGGTCACGGTGCCCGCAGCCACGATTCGCGAGATTGTCTCCGGTGTGGACAAGCGGCAGCTGGCCCTGGCCCTGCGCGGCGCCAACGAAGAATTGCGGGCGCAGATTTTCAAGTCGATGAGTTCACGCGCCGTGGAGATGTTGAAGGAAGACATGGAAGTACTGGGTCCGGTGCGTTCGCGCGAGGTGGCGCAGGCACAGCAGGAGATTCTCAATCTGGCGCGTCGGCTGGAGGCCGAGGGCAAGGTGATTCTGAAACTGGAAACGGGAGACGAGATGCTGGCCTGACGACCAGCTGGTGGAGAGAGCCTTGCGACAGAGCGCACAACAGACCGGGAAAGGTGGGGCCGGGGGCGTGGAGGTCTTCAACTATCCGGCCACCGCGGAACCGCCGGCACCATCGTGGGAGTCGTGGGGCGAACTGGAAGAGACCGCCGAGCGAGGAGAAGAGATTGGCGGCGGGAACCGCGACGGCGCAGGCAGAAATGCCGAGGGGAACGGGCCGGCGAAGTGGGATGCACGCCTGGCCGAGGAAGCGCGGCGGAGTTTCGAAGCGGGCAGGGAACGCGGCTTTCAGGAAGGAAGGGCGGCGGAACTCCAGGCCCAGGCTGCGCACGCAGGCGCGCGGGACCGTGCGCACGTGGAACAGGCGGCGCGGCTGGCGGAGAACTTTCGAACCGAGCAGATGCAATATTTCGACGCGGTCGAACACGAAGTGGTGAAACTGTCTTTAGCCGTGGCGGCGCGGGTTCTGCGCCGCGAAGCGCAGATGGATCCATTGCTGCTGACCGGCGCGGTGCGCGTGGCCCTGGGCCAACTCTCCGCCTCGACCCAGGTGCGATTGAAGGTGCCGGCGGAAGAATTGGAGCTTTGGGCCGAGACCATGGCGCACATTCCCAACCTGGCTGTGAAGCCGGTTGTCATTGCGGGGGACGGGATGCATCTTGGCGATTGCGTCATGGAGACGGAGCTTGGTTCGGTGGATCTGGGCGTACGGGCACAGCTGGGAGAGATCGAACGCGGGTTTTTTGATTGCGCCCGCCGGAACCCTTCCGGACTTCAAATCGAGGAAGGGGACCGCGCGGCCGTGGGAGAGGAAGTGCTGCGATGACAGGCCTCTTGTCGCGCTATTCCGCGCGCCTCAATCGCGGCCAACCCTGGCGCTGGGAGGGACAGGTGCTGGAGTCGGTTGGACAGACGATCGAGTCAGCCGGGCCGCTGGCTTCGGTCGGGGAGTGCTGCGAGATTCGAGACCAGTTCGGCCGGTCGCATCTGGCCGAGGTCATCGGTTTCCGGGGCCCTCACGTACTGTCGATGCCGGTGGAAACCACGGCTGGCATCCGTTTCGGCGACCGGGTCTCGGCGCTGGGGATGCGCCCGGAGATCGAGGCGGGGCCGGCGTTGATGGGCCGGGTGCTGAATGCGCTGGGCGAGCCCATCGACGGTGGCCGCGCACCCGCAGGCACGGCAGGTTTCCTGCTCGATGGGCGGGTTCGGCAGCCATTGGACCGGGTTCCGATCCGGAAGCCGCTGGGCACCGGGATCCGTGTACTCGATGCGCTGCTGACGGTAGGCCGTGGGCAGCGGGTGGGCATTTTCGGCGGATCAGGCGTGGGCAAGAGCACGCTGATCGGCATGATGACGCGCAACACCGAAGCCGATGTGACGGTGGTGGGACTGGTGGGCGAACGCGGCCGCGAGGTGGGCGAATTTCTGGAAAGCGCGCTGGGCGAAGAGGGAAGGGCACGTTCGGTGGTGGTGGTATCGACATCGGATCAATCGCCGCTGTTGCGCATGCGGGCGGCCCTGGCCGCGACCACCGTGGCGGAGTTCTTTTCCGCGCAGGGAAAGCATGTACTGCTGGTGCTGGATTCGCTGACTCGATTTGCCATGGCCGCGCGCGAGATTGGACTGGCGGCCGGAGAACCGCCGACCGCGAAGGGATATACGCCCTCGGTGTTCACGCGGCTGGCGCGGCTGGTGGAGAGGACCGGCCAGTTTCGTACCGGCTCGATCACCGCGTTTTATACGGTGCTGATGGAGGGCGACGACCGGCAGGACCCCCTGGTGGACGCAGTGCGCTCGCTGCTGGATGGGCACGTGATGCTGTCGCGGGGACTGGCCGCGGAGGGATGGTACCCTCCGATCGATGTGCTGGACTCGATCAGCCGCCTGATGCCTGCGGTGATCGGAAACCGGGCACCGCGAACAGGCCGCCCTGATTCGCAGGCTGATGGCTGTTTACGCGCGGTCAGAGGACCTGGTGCGCATCGGGGCATACAAGCCGGGATCCGATCCGGATCTCGACAGGGCGCTGCGGGCCCGCGAGGTCATGCGCGCATTCATGACCCAGGAGGCCCAGGAGCGTGTCAGCTTTGCCGATTCGCTGGCGCGGCTGGCGGACCTGACAGCGGGAGTGTGAGCCATGGCGGTCTCTAAAACGCTCGAGCGCCTGCTGCACATTCGTGATCTCCAGGAAGAGCAGCATCGACTGGCTCTCGAGTCGGCAGCAGCACAATTGCGCGCACTGGAGGCGGCCAAGGATGCCGCCGGAGCGACGGAGCGCGCCGGCCGCGCTTTGGTTAGGGCAAGCGTGCAGACGGGCGTGCTGGCTGACCGGCAGGGCGGCCTGGTGCAGGCGTCAGCTGCCGGCAGAGGTGTAGAACTGTTGACGCAGCACATCGCGCGCGCGGACGCAGAGACAAAGCGATTGCGTGAGAACTTTCTCGAAAAACGCGTCGAACGCCGCCAGGCCGAGACCTTGGTCAACGAGAGCGATGCCCGGAGCGACATCGAATCGAACCGGCGCAGCCAGCGTGCTCTCGACGACTGGCACGGATCGCGAAAACACGGTGAGAAGTCCGGGCGTGGTTAGGTTCTTTCTTTGTTCTGCGCAGGCTCGGGCTTCGCAGACTGCGAATAACGGGCATCGACAAAGCAGTGAGGAACGTAGAGCGAGATTCGCGAAAATGGGAGCCCTGTTCCCGATTCTGACAACCTTCTAACCTCCCTGCGATTCCTTTGGCACGCCTTCTGCAATCAACCCCGGCATGAGCTTGGGCGTTCAGATCGGTCCGGAATCCGTACCCGGGTGCGTATCCAGATGCGGGCCCGAAGTTTCAAGAGTGGCCGCATTGGGTTCTGGTGCGGCAGTCGATGGCTTGTCCGGTACCAAGATCCCGGCGTCGGGAAATTCGGAGGGAGGCTTTCAATCCAGCTGGAATCAGCTCATCGAAACGCTGGGCCTGAGGCCCGTTGGAGAGCCTGGGGAAGGGAAGGCGGTCGGAGCGGTTTCTGATCTGGCCTTCGCGAAGCCGGCTCCGAGTGGCGTCTTGAGCTCGTTGATTCGAGTATCAAGGCCGAAGCACAAAGGTGGGGCGACCATTGTCCCGCCTCGGGAAGCGCCAGCGGTTCGAACAGACGTCCCGGAGGGAAAGAAGGCCGGGGCTGCTGTTTCCAGATCTTCGGCGCAGGTACACGAAAGCCGAAAGCGCGATGGATCGAACCCAACATCGGCGGCAGGAGTCGAAGCAGGAGTCGAAGGGAGTCGAAAACGGGAATTCAAGTTGTTGCGGTTTCGACGCCGGACATCCCTGCTTCCCGCAGCGCCTTACCGCTGGCGGGCCGCGGCGGCACCCAGAAAACATTCGCTTCCGAGTTTAGCGGCGCACGCCAGGACGGGCTCCCCACGGCGGCGGTCGACGGAGAGGCAATGGCGAATGGCTCAAGTGCGGGGCGGCCGGCGAGCGACGGGACGGGAAGCAACTCAGGGAGTGCTCCTGCCGATGCGAACGGCGGAGGCTTACTGAACGGCAAAGGCGCGGACCCTGCTTCGGAGGAGGAGCACAAGCCAGGCCGTATTGATGCAGCCGGCAACCCGGGTTGGCAAGAGCCAGGCCAGGATTTGAATGATTCTTTGCATGTTGCCGGTCCACCTCATCCTGCGCCGGAGGCGGCGATCGCAAATGCGGCTGCGGCAACTTCGACTGATTCGCAGTTGCAGGGGGCACAACCGGCCGAGCACCGGAGTGCTTTGAAAAGCGGGCGAGCCGTCGAACCCTTGCTCGTGCGCGGTGCGGAAAGGTCGGCACACACCAGGATGGGCGCGGAATCTACAGGGGAGCGGGTACTGTCGGTGATGGCTGCGCAGGATGCAGCCGGTCCGAACCTGGTTCGCGACCTGGCGGGAACCGCGGAAGCAAGGGAGAGGTACGGAGTACCGGCAGACGCCGCGCGCGCAGCCGGGAACGAGGCGAACCAGCTGACCGGCGAGGAGACTTTCGCCAGGCTGGATGCGGAGGGCGCATCGCGATCCATTCACTGGGTGCAGGCAGGAGCCCATCGCGCGGAGGCCGGCTATCTCGACCCGAACCTGGGATGGGTGGGCGTACGTGCTGAAACCAATGGCGGGGCGGTTCATGCCGCCGTGCTGCCGGGTTCCTCAGAAGCGGCGCAAGTGCTGGGCATCCATCTTGGCGGACTGAATGCATTTCTCGCCCAACAGCATGGACCGCATGCGACCGCGACCATGGCTGCGCCAGAAGATGGCCATTATGGGGCTGGAGCGCAACAGGGGAACAGCGCGGGCTGCGAAGGCGGGAGAGACGAAGGCGCGGGGAAACACGCAGCGCCCGAGGGCAGAAAGAGCGATTCGTCTCCGCGCACAACTGCGGGCGTTGCAGGGGTCGTCGATCGAAGCACTGGCTCCGACGGATCAGAAATCAGGAGAGCGGGAACGTACGTCTCCGTGATGGCGTAGCGGACAGACGATTAACAGCAGGATGGAGGAGAGATGGCAGGGATAGCGGGAATCTGGAATCACACGACGGGGGCACTGAGTGCGCTTGCGAAAGCCAACCCGATGGACAACACGCAAAGCGCGAGCGGGAGCTCGGCGGGTGAAGCGTCCACCATTTCGGCCAACGACTTTCTTACGTTGCTGGTGACCGAGATGAAGAACCAGGACCCCACCGCGAACACGGATCCAAACGAGTACATCAATCAGCTCGTACAGGTGAACAGCCTGGAGCAGTTGATCGACATTAACCAGAATCTGTCTACCGCGCTGGGAGATTCAGGAAACGTATCCGGCGGTTCGGTAACTGGGCACGGGATGAGTTCGGCGCATGCTCTGAAAGGCGGCGCAGGCGCCGCTGCGCCAGCCAGACAAGCTTCAGGCGCGATGGGCGCCAGTTCTGAAGCGATGGGTCACAGCAAAACGGTCCCGGTGGCGGCAGGCAATCTCAGTGTTCCACATACGGTGCCGGCAGCGCACCGCGTTGCCCAGGCCTTGAGCGGACTGAAGTGAGTCCGTACGAGCACATTCTTCAGCAATGAACGTTAGTGCTCTCCCACCCCAGCGACAAAAACTAAAGACGTCGCGAGGGTGGAGCACCCAGATTTGATCTTAGCGAAGAGACAAGAGGAGATTGACACATGGCAAGCTTTTATATTCCGCTGACAGGGCTCACCAGCGATTCGACCGCCCTGAACACGATCGCCAACGACCTGGCGAACATGAATACCACTGCGTTCAAGTCGCAGTCGGTCAATTTTTCCGATCTCTTTTATCAGCAGATCGGTTCAACCGGATCGGGCGATCCGATCCAGCGCGGATCGGGTACGCAGGTCGCTTCGATCGAAACGGATTTTTCGACGGGGTCTCCCAATTCAACCGGCGTTGATACGGATGTGGCGCTCCAGGGCGACGGCTTCTTTCGTGGTAGCCAACGGCGCGAGCCAGTATCTGACGCGGGCAGGGAACTTCTCGACCGATTCGGGGGGCAACCTGATTACGGCCAACGGACTGAGCGTCATGGGGTATCCGGCGGTGAATGGAGTGGTGAATACAAACGCCCCGCTGACGCCTGTGAATATTCCGAAGAGCCAGGTGCAGCCTCCTCAGGCTACGACGAGCTTCGGGATGAACGCGACACTCAACTCTCAATCGGCGATTGGAGCGAGTACCACGGGGTCAGTGAAGGTCTTTGACACGCTGGGCAATTCCTACGAGACCGCCGTAACGTACACCAAGACCGGAAACAATGCGTGGAGTTACAGCATCTCCATGCCGGATACGTTGACTTCAAACTCCAGCACAGCGGCAGGCGTGACCACAATCAATTACAACTTCGGTTCGAGCGGCGGTGCGCTGGCGACCGTCGATCCGGGGACGAACCTCACGATCACCGGACCTACGGCCGCTGCGTCGGGAACGATCACAGCTCCAGTGGTGGCTGCGGGCGAGACCGTCGGCGCTTATGCGACTGCACTTCAAAATGCGGTGAATTCGGCGGGGATCGTCGGGGTTACGGTGACGGCCACAGCCGCGGGCCAGTTGAGTATCTCGGGCGCCAATGTCTCGGCCACTGGCTCGGTAATCCAGGATCCGATTGCTTCAGCCAATGCAACCGGGGCGATGGCCTTTGATGCCAATGGCAATCTTGTCAGTCCGGCATCCAACGTGGCCGGCATTTCTTTCGCGGGACTCTCGGATGGAGCCGCGACCCTGAACATGACGTGGGACCTCTACGGGAGCAATGGAAAGTCGACGATCAGCCAGATTGCCCAGACCTCAGCGGTGGCCTCGACGACGCAAAACGGCTATGCGAGCGGCGACTATTCGGGGTTCTCAATCGGCTCCGACGGGACGGTTACGGCGACTTTCTCGAACGGACAGAAGCTCAACGTGGCGCAACTTGCGCTGGGAAACGTGGTCAATCTTCAGGGCCTGAAGGCGCTTGGCGATGGCGACTATGCAACCACGCTAGCCAGCGGCACGGCGACCATCGGGACATCCGGAACGGCCGGCCTCGGAACCATGGTGGGCGGGGCGCTGGAGGCATCGAACGTGAACATCTCGGCCGAGTTCTCGAACCTGATCATCGCGCAGCGCGCATTTGAGGCCAACTCCAAGGCGATAACGACCTTCGATACCGTAACGCAGGAAACCATCAACATGATCCACTAACGCTGACTGGTCCACTTATTCGAAAAGAACGATAAGCAGCCGCCCCGCTCGGCGCGCAAGAAAACGCGTCGAGCGGGGCGTTTGGTTTGTGGGGCTGCATCGATGAAGCGTGTACACTAGCCTCACTCCAGGACGGTCCTGCCGTAAATCATTGATGGGAGCCAGCTGATTTGTTGCCCGAACCAATGGTGTCACAGGGTTCGATGTTGAGCGATCCGCTGCTGAAATGCGAGTGGATGGCGGTGGCCTGGTCGCGCGAGGTCGAACTTGGACGAACGATCGCGCGACGGTTGATGGGAATCGACCTGGTGCTGTGGCGCTCGTCGGAAGGGCTGCACTGCTGGCGTGATCTTTGTGTTCATCGCGGGGCGCGGCTGTCTCTGGGAACGGTGCGGCGCGGAGAGGAAGCTGCAGGCTGGTGCTTCCCGGGATTGCCTGGTGTGTCCTTATCACGCGTGGGAGTATGCGCCAACCGGCGAGTGCGTGCGTATTCCATCGCAACCGGAACTTGTGCCTCCTGGCAAGGCGCATGCAGAGACCTTTGCGGTACGCGAGCGGTATGGAGTGGCGTGGGTTGCGCTCGGAGAGCCACGCGAGGCATTGCCGGAGTTTGCGCTGGCTGAAAATGAAGGGTTCCGCACGGTGCTAGCGGGGCCGTACCGCTTTCGCGCCAAGGGGCCGCGGGTTATCGAAAACCTGCTTGACGTGGCGCACCTCGGATTTGTGCATGCGGGGTTGCTGGGTGATCCCCTGCGCGGCGAAGTGGAGGACTACGAAGTGACCGCGGGAGGAAGCGAGCGCGGACCCGAAGCGAAGAAGATCCGCATCTGGCAGCCGGATCCCGACGGCACGGGAGAAGCAGCCCTGGTGAATTATCACTATTGGGTTGCGGGGCCGCTCACAGCGGGATTCGTGAAGTCGCATGGCGAGCAGCGATTCGGGATCCTGGCGCAAGTGGCGCCTGTTGATGAGGACACGTGCGAGTCGCGGCTGGTGATGAGCCTGAACTACGGGCATGAGATTGCGGACGAGGAGTTGTTGCGATTTCAGGATCATGTAAGTGAACAGGATCGTGTCATCGTCGAATCGCAGCGGCCCGAGCTGCTGCCGCTCGACCTGCAGGCCGAGTTGCACCTGCGTTCGGATCGAATGGCGATCGCGTATCGGAAATGGCTGCGCGCAATCGGCTTGACGTACGGGACGGCATGAAGGGGAATGACGCTTCGGTCACTTCTCCGGCGGCCCGTCGTCTTCCCTGGTTTACGTCCGGTGATGTGGATGGATTCTTCGGCCTGTTCTTTTCCGGATTTCCGGACCTGCTGCTGATCGTGGGGCTGGCCCCGGTGTGCGGATTTTCTGCCGCATTCGTGACCACGCGCGTGTTGCCGGGCGTGGCCTTCTCGGTGCTGGCGGGAAACCTGTTCTATGCGTGGCAGGCGCGGCAGCTGGCGGCAAAGAGCGGGCGCGACGATGTGACTGCGATTCCATTCGGAGTGAACACGCCGACGATCTTTGCTTATGTGTTTCTCATCATGGGGCCGGTGTATGCACGCACCCATTCTGGAACGATGGCGTGGCAGGCAGGCGTGTTTGCGAGCTTGATCAGCGGAGTGGTGCAGACGGCGGGCGCATTCTGCACCGACTGGCTGCGGCGACACACACCGCGCGCGGCCCTGCTGTGCCCGCTGGCCGGGCTCGCATTGGCTTACCTGTGCCTCGGATTCATCTTTGGCGTATTCGATCGGGCGGCGATCGCGCTGTTGCCCATGCTGGTGCTGTTTACGCTGTATGGGTCGCGGCTGCGGCTGCCCTTGAGAATTCCTCCAGCGCTGGTCGCGATCGGGCTGGGCGCATTTCTGGTGGCGGTGTTGCGATGGCTCCACGTGTATGAACCGGCCGCTGCGTTGAGCGCGTCGCCAGGAATTTACCTTCCGCATGCGGTCAACCTGCTGCCGTTGCTGACGCACCGCGAATGGTGGAGCTATCTTGCGGTGATCCTGCCCCTGGCCTCGCTCGATACGCTGGCGTCATTGCAGATCCTGGAAAGCGTTAAGATTGCCGGAGATGATTACCAGACTGCGCCTTCACTGCTGATGAACGGATTGGGGACGCTGGCGGCAGCGGCGCTGGGAAGCCCGTTCCCGACCACGCTCTATGTAGGCCACGCGGCGCACAAGGGGAATGGAGCGCGGTCGGGCTACTCGGCGCTCAATGGGGTAGTGACGCTGATTCTGTGCACGACCGGATTGCTACCGCTGGTGCTGCGCGTGGTGCCGCTCGAAGTGGCGGGGCCGGTCATCGTGTGGTTTGGACTGGTGACGGTGGGGCAGGCGTTCGTGGAGGTGCCACGGGTGCAATCGATAGCCGTGGCGCTGGGCCTGGTTCCGATGCTGGCGCAGTGGGCCGCCGGGATTGCGGATACCGTGGCGCGCAAGGCGGGCAGTTCGCTGGCGGAACTGGTGCCGCGCATGGGAACGGAACTGGCGTTGGCGGGCCTGCTCGCGCTGGGGCAGGGCGCGCTGCTGACATCGATGCTGTGGGCGGCGGTGATGGCGCTTGTGATCGAACGCAAGTTTGTGCAGGCGGCAGGCTGGATTTCGGCCGCTGCGCTGCTGGCGGCTTTTGGAGTGATACATTCCTATACGCTCACGAGCGCGGGGATCGAAGGACGCATTGGATGGGGAACTGCGCCGGCGTTCGCGCTGTCGTATGCGGCGGGAGCGGTTTTTCTGCTGCTATGCGCCTGGTATGCGCGGGGGACGCGGCAGACGGGCTGGGTGATGCCGAAGGTTTGAAACAGGCAGCGGGTCAAGGTTGGCACGCAGGATTCTTCTTCAACTCGTCGAGCATAGTCCGTGTTTGAAACAGGAGATCGGGCGGGTCTGCAACGGATCGCTTCGAGTAACCGACCCGCAAGCCGGGCAGGGAATTGAGGTATGGAAGAAAGAAGCGCGGGCCGTCCATGTTAGGGCTCTCGAAACCGGGATTGCGATAACGCAGTTCGCCCGTGGGCAAAATCTCCCAGGACCTGACGTATGGCTTCCACTTCATGTATCCCTCGAAGGTCATCCTGAGGTTGACGCTGGGATTGCGCGGCGGGAATGGCTCAGCCTGAGTAGGTCGAAAAGGCGGAGTGAAATTTACGCCAGGTACGCCGCCGAAACTGACGAACCACGCCAGGTCGCGCTTGCCGTTGCTTTCGGTGCATTCCAAGATGAAACGCGGCGGAGCCTGGGTGGAAGTTTCGACCGGCGGAAGGGAAAGGATGAGCCGCACATAGTGAATGCCGGAGCTGGCATCGACGCCTTCGAGGCGCGACAGATTGGGCGCAATCACCTCTGGCCGCAGGGGCGCAGGTTCTTGTGCCGCGCAAAGGTTCACGAGAAAGGCGAGGACGAGCGCCCGGGTCATGAATGATGCCGAGTCACTCATCCTTGCGGTGCTGGTTCGCCTGCGAGTTCTGCATGGATGCGAGGGCGGACCTCTATAAACAGCCCTTTACCGTGGGCGAGGAGAGTCCCATGGTTGTTGAGGATCTTGGCTTCCGCCCAGTGCTTGCGGCCTTCGTGATGATAGACGCGGCCCTCGAGCCGGATGGGTGCGCCGGAAGGAACGGGGAGTTTGTAATCGACTTCCATGTGGCGGGTCATGGCGACCAGGTTATGCGAGCGGACGGCTTTGCTCATGGTTTCGTCGAGCAAGGTGGCGATGATTCCGCCGTGGACAAAGCCGCGCGGACCTTCGAAGGTTTCCGGAATCGAGGCCAGGCAAACCACGGTCCCGTCCTGATCCAGCATGAACTCGAGACGAAGACCGGTTGGGTTTGCAATACCGCAGCCGAAGCAGCGGTTCTGCGCGGAATGTGCCAGCGGAGTGAGTGTTTCGGAATGAGCTTTCATGACCGTTCCTGGAATTGCATGATCGGTTTCAATGGGCTCCGGAAAGGACCGCGTTGTAAAGCTCAAGATCGACGTTGCCTCCGGTGAGAACAAGGCCAATGCGCTTGTCTTTATTTTGATGCCGATCGTTGATTGCCGCTGCCAAAGGGGCTGCGCCCGCACCTTCCGCGACGTTGTGCGTGTCCTGGAAATAGAAGCGCATGGCTGCGGCGATCTCGGCGTCGGAAACTTCGACGATACGGGCAACGTTGGCCCAGATGACTTCCATAGCTTGAGCAGCCGGCAGGCGGCAGGCGAGGCCGTCGGCAAGCAAGGTCGTTGCGGGCGCCTCGACGATCTTCCGCTGCGCAAAGCTAAGCGCATACGAAGGCGACGCGGACGAGACCACGCCGACGATTTCCGTCGTCAGCGCGAGGGCATTGCGGGCCGCGGAAACGCCGCAGATGGACGAACCAAGTCCGATGGGAACATAGATTCGATCAAGCGGCGGAGCGGCTTGGAAGAACTCCATTGCATAGGTGGCGGTGCCCATGACGAGGCGCTCGTGGAAGCTGTCGATCATGGCTAACTTACGCTCGGCGGCGAGGACGCGAGCGTATTCGAGAGATTCCTGAAAATCATGGCCGTGTTCTATGAGTTCGGCACCCTGCGCCATCATGGCCTGGTTCTTTTCTTTGCTGTTGCCATGGGGCACAACAATCACGGCGCGGAGACCCGTAAGGCGGGCGGCCAGGGCTACCCCCTGACCGTGATTGCCGCGGGTAGCGGCGACCACGCCGGCCATGTCCGGCTGGGTCTGCTTAAGCCAATTGACGTAGACCAATGCGCCGCGAATTTTGAATGCGCCCAGGGAAGTGTGATTTTCATGCTTTACCCAGACTTCGCCGCTCAGCCGCTGGTTGATGAGCGGCCACGTGTACTGCGGCGTGGGGGCCATGTAGCGGTAGATGATGGATTGTGCTTCATGGATCTGGGCTGGTGCGGGGAGCATCATGGATTCAGAATAGCCGAGGGCACCGGACCCGAGGATCAGCTCGAGACTTGCCAGGCCG
This sequence comes from Terriglobales bacterium, assembly GCA_963788475.1. GTDB lineage: Bacteria > Acidobacteriota > Terriglobia > Terriglobales > Acidobacteriaceae > Telmatobacter. The sequence continues at coordinate 108,974 of CAWBGO010000014.1, read as the reverse complement.
TGATTTGTAATCCAGGAGCCTTTAGTTTGACAACACCCGTCCCATTCAGGAGCTTGCTACATAACCCTTACCTCGTCCAGCAATGACACAATAGTTCAAATCGCTCCTCGGTGCGTATTGGAAGAGGCGGGATGAGTCTTGAAGAACGCACTTTGCACCGGTGTTAATTTCCAGGAGCCGTGCGCCTGATAACCATTCCGCCGGTCAGAACCTATAGACTCTTTGAAGGAGGAAACGCCGTGCGCTTTCGAAAGCTTCTTGTAATTCCCCAGATCATCTGTTTCGCCGCATCTATCCCCTTGGCTCATGCGGCCTCTAAATCAGCTCACGCAAAAATTATGGACGCGCAAGGAAAAGAAATCGGGTCCGCAAAGATCACATCCACGGCTGATGGAGTCAAAATCGCCGTCAAGGTTTCGAAGCTGACCCCTGGTGACCATGGCATTCACATCCACAATGTGGGGAAATGCGAAGGGCCGGCGTTTGCTTCCGCCGGCGGCCACTTTAACCCTACCAGCGCCCATCACGGCATCCATAACACCCAAGATCCTCATCCGCACCTCGGTGATCTGCAGAACCTGACGGTGGCCGACAGCGGAAAGGGCGATGCGTCTTTCACGGTCAGCGGCGTGACACTCGGCGACGGGGCCAATTCGCTCTTTCATGAAGGCGGTACATCCCTGGTCATTCACGCCAAGGCCGACGACCTGACGTCCGATCCATCAGGGAATTCCGGCGATCGCGTCGCCTGCGGAGTCATCGAGAAGTAGAGGTTGTCCAACTGAAAACTCGCTCTCGGCTTTGCGTCTGGGTGGCGGCCGGATTGGGCATCATCGCAGGCACGGCATTGGTGTCTGGATGCCAGTCGACTCCGGCCCTCACGGTACAACAGGCCGAGGGCGAGCATCTCTACGCAGTCCGCTGCGCGCACTGCCACGAGGACAACGATCTGGCTCTCAAGAAGATTCCACCCAACCTGCATGGTGTCTTCAAACGGTCCACATTGCCCAGCGGCGCGCCGGCGACTGACGGCGAAGTGCGGCGGGTGGTGCTGGCGGGCAAGGGATTGATGCCGAGTTTTGCCGGACGATTCACTGAGGAGCAGATGAATGGGCTTATCGCCTATCTTCGTATCGGAGTACGTTGACTATTTTTCTCCGGTGCTCTAACTAGACATTTGCAGTGCTCTCTTGCCATTTCCTCCAACCGGTGCTAAAAAAGAATGCAAGCGATGAAACGCCGCGTCCAATCCGCCCCCTCCTCTACGGCGTTCAGGCTCTCCGCCTGTTGTTGTCGCTGATCTTCGATTTGCGGGTCCGTTCCTCGGACCTTTGATCCTCCTCACCCAACTTCTCACGTAGGAGTTTCACGCGCATGTCGCACTCTCCTGTTCCATCCAAGTCGCGCATCTCTGTCGATACGTGGGCTGTAATCATCGCGTTATTGACGGTCGTTCTCATTCGCACCGGGATCCTCAAGGCCATTCCGTGGTAAGTGCTTACGAGAAGGAGAGACACAATGGCTGACTCTATTGCTTTGCCGCAACCGCACGCGGTTTCCGCTCCCGGCCGCGTACTGGCACTCCTGCCTGGAGTGCTTCTGCTCGCCGCGGTGGGATACGCCGGCAAGTTCATCGAACAGTCCGTCGCCCACTACGGAAAGGCACATCATCTCGTCCTGCCGAACATTGAGTATGTTCTCTGGGCCATCGTCATCGGCCTGGTCATTTCGAACACGGTGGGTGTGCCCGCTCTCTTCCGGGCCGGAGTGGCGACCTATGAGTTCTGGCTCAAGATCGGCATCGTGTTGTTAGGCGCACGATTTCTGGTGGGCGATGTTCTGCGTCTCGGCGGTATCTCGCTCGGCCTTGTTTTCGTGGAGATCACGTTGTCTCTGATCTTCATGACGCTGCTGGGGCGCGCATTCAAGCTTCGGCCGAAGCTCACTACACTTCTGGCAGTCGGATCTTCCATCTGCGGAGTGTCTGCCATCATCGCGACACAGGGCGCAATAGATGCCGATGAAGAAGACTCTTCGTACGCGATCGCTGCGATTCTGGCCCTGGGCGCCATCTCATTATTCGTGTTTCCATTGATCGGTCACTCACTGCACCTGAGCGATCGTGGATATGGACTGTGGGCGGGGCTCGCGGTGGACAACACGGCGGAGGCTTCGGCGGCAGGAGCACTCTTCTCCGACGCAGCCGGCAAGGTCGCCGTGCTGGCCAAGACATGCCGCAACGCGATGATTGGATTCGTGGTGCTGGGATATGCCATTTACTGGGCCTCCAAGGGACAGGCAGCAAAGGTTCAGAACAAAGCTGCGTTCCTCTGGAGCAAGTTCCCTAAATTCGTTCTGGGCTTTCTCGTGGTGTCGCTGCTTGCTTCGATTGGCTTTTTTACCAAGCCTCAGATCACGGCGATCGGCAATCTTTCGCGCTGGGCTTTTTTGCTGACCTTTGCGGGCGTTGGACTCAGGACTAATCTCCGAGAACTTGGCAAGCAGGGCGCCCGTCCGTTTCTGGTCGGTGCCATTGGCGAGATTGCAATCGCGGGGCTCACACTTGGCCTGGTCTACGGAGCGGCCCGGATTTTCCAACTATGAAGAGTGATTGCGAGAGTCTGGGTCAGACTACCGTCTGACCCAAGCGCACCGGTGGCGAAGGGGTAACGCTCAGGTCTGCAAAACCTGCATTCGCGGGTTCAAATCCCGCCCGGTGCTCCAAACCTTACGCAGGCGGCAAAAGTGGGTGTGCGATGAATGCCGGATTCGTCGAGGGCCATCGACGTTTGTGGAAACGATTCCCAGCGCCAGCGAGGATCGCCGCCGTGAACGTGCACCCGGCATTCTGATCTTCGGCCGGAAGGCATAACGGACATCCTGCAGAACAGTTCGCATGGGATGCTCCTTCGAAAATCACGATTCAAAGGCCCAATAGCTGAGGACCGAGACCGCGGCGTTCGTGGTATCCCACCCTAGCGACAAGAACAAAGACGTCGCGAGGGTGGGGCACCCGCGTAGTGGTTCACTTTACTCATATCGAATGGCCTTCATGGGGTCGATACCAGAGGCGCGCCAGGCGGGAAGGGCGCAGGCAATGGTCGCTACGAGAGACAGGACACACGTAGCGGCGAACAGGAGCAGGGGATCGCGGGAGCTTTCCGTGGCCCAGGTGGCCATCACCTTGTTGAGGGCGAAGGTGAGGATGAGGCCGGCCAGGATTCCGCCTCCGACGCTGAGGACGGTGGAGCGGAAGACGATGGCGAGGACGTGATTACGCCCGGCGCCGAGGGCGATGCGGATGCCGAATTCATTGGTGCGCTGGGCGGCGGTGTAGGAGACGACGCTGTAGAGGCCGACGGCGGCGAGGGCCAGGGCGAGGGCCGCAAAGGCGCCGAAGAGCCAGGAGACGAGCTGTCCTCGCGCGTATTCAGGCAGGCGAGTGATCCAATGCTCGAGATCGCGGACATCGCCGTTGGTCTGCTGGTCGTGGTCGATGGAGTTGACCGTGGCGCGGACGGTGTGAACGAGCGGGAGGGGCGAGCCGGGGGAGCGAACCAATATCTGGGTGTACATGCCCATCGCCATGGTGTAGGGGACGAAGGCCTCAGGAGCGACGGGCTTGGAGAGGCCGTCGTCGAGCTTGTCGGCCATGACACCGACGATGAGGAGCCAGCCTTCGCTCCCAGGAGCGGTGAGGAGATACGGGGGCTGGGCAATGACTTCCGGCACTTTGAGGGAATGGCCGACGGCATTCTCATTGGGGAAGTAGCGTTTGGCGAAAGTCTGATTGATGAGGATGACGGGTGCGCCGCGATGCTCTTCGTCGTGATCCCAAATGCGGCCAGAGACAAGGGGGACGCGCAGGACGGGGAAGTATTCGCGGCTGACCATGTTGAAGCGGAAGGACTGATCCTGGCCGGCGGGCTTGCCTAGGATTTCAAACTTGGTGTTGAAGCCATTGTCGGGAGGGGTGGCGTTGCTGGAGATCGCAACCACGGAGACGCCGGGAATCTGGGCGGCCTTGTCGTGGAGCTGTTCGAAGTAAGCGGCGCGCTCGGGCCAGGTTTTGTATGTGCCATCGTGGATGGGAATGCCGACGGACATGACGTTGTGGGGATCGTAGCCGAGGTTGGTGTGGGCGACTTTGAGGAAGCCTTCGATCGCGGCGCCGGCACCGGCGAGCATGAGGAGGGTGAGGGCGATCTGGCCGCCGATGAGGATGCTGTGGGTTCTGCGCCCGCGGACACTGCCGGTGGTTTTGCGGGTGTTGGACTGCATGACCTGGTTGACTTCAGGGCGGGAGAGGTTCCAGGCGGGGGAGAGGCCGAAGAGGATTCCAGTGCCCAGGGCGATGGCGATGCAGAAGATCAGGACCGGGATGTTGATGGAGATGGCGGCTTCGTGGGGGAAGGAGAATTCGGGGAGATTGGCAACGATGATGGAGACAGTTTTGTAGGCGAGGAGAAGGCCGAGACAGGCGCCGGTCAGCGAGAGCAGGAGAGCTTCAGTTAGAAGCTGACGGATGATACGGGTGCGGGTTGCACCGATGGCGGCGCGGACGGCGAATTCATGCTGACGGGCGGTGGCGCGGGCGAGGAGAAGGATGGAGACGTTGCCGCATCCGATGAGGAGAAGCAGTGCCACGGCACCGAAGAGGAGATACAGGGTTCCGCCGAGTTGCTCAATGAAGTCTTCGTTGAGGCCGCGGACCTTGAACTTGAGTTTTTCGGGGTCTTGTGGAAAGTGTTTAGGAGATTCCTTGGCGAATTGGAGGATGAGCGGAGCGAGAGCGGAGTCGGCCTGGGCATGGGTGATGCCGGGCTTGAGGCGAATGCCGGCATAGAAGGCGCGGACGGGGTCGTTGATGACTTTGAGGGGAAGGTAGACATCGCCATCGCCCCACGTGAAGCGGGAACCGGCGACGCCGACGACGGTGTAGTTTTTGCGGACGAGCTGGATGGTTTTGCCGAGGACGCTGGGATCGGAATTGAAGTGGCGCTGCCAGAATTTGTAGCCGAGGACGACTACGGGCTGGGGATCCTGTCCGTCGATGGCGTCGGAGGGCTGAAGACCGCGGCCTAAAGTGGGCTTGACGCCAAGGAAGTTGAAGCCGTTGGAGGTGAGATAGACGCCCTGCACGTCTTCAGGCAGGTCGCTGCCGGTGACGGTAAGGTTCCAGTCGTCTTCCATAAAGGTGTCTTCAACGACTGGGGATTTGCGCAACTCCTGCCACTGTGAGCCGGTGAGGCCGAAGCCGCGGTTGCCGCCATTGGGTGCGATGAAGCGCATGTGAATCATGCGATCGGGCGCGTTGTAAGCGTAAGGGTCCATGAGGATCGCATAGACAACGCTGAAGACGGCCGTGGTGGCGCCGATGCCGAGCGCAAGCGAGATGACGGCCGTAAGGGTGAATCCCGGCATCTTGATCAGTTGCCTGAACGCATAACGCAAATCCTGGAGGACTGTTCTCATCGGACGCTCCTTCGAGAGGACGAACGGGTCATGCTTTCCATTGGAAACAGAGGCCGAAGCCATCGGGGTCGGTCAGGTAAAGCTGCTTCATGCCGTACCACGCGACCTTGGGTGGATTCACGTCGAGGCCTTTGGCAACGAGGTGCTGATAAGCGGCGTCCACATCCGGGCAGCCGAAATAGAGGCAGGTGTCCTGGTGGCCGGACCATCTCCCGGGTTCGGGCGCATCCGGAACGTCGTCTGGATCGTAGGCGGTATTGAGCATCACGGTCGCATCGCATAACTGCAACATGACCCAGTCCACGTCATCCGGATCATCCGACTTGGCCTTGGCGATTCCAGTCACCGTGAACCCGAGCATGTCGCGGTAGAACCGGATCGACCTGGGCATATCGAAGACCTGCACGAGCGGGGAAACACCCTGAATCTCGATGGGCATGACGAGAAAGTCGCTCCGTTCCAGATAACTGCTGAATTCCGGGGTTGCACGTGAACGGCCAGCGGGCAGAAGGCGCAAGCTGCACATTCTACAGAGGGGGTTACGTTCGGACAAGGGCGGGAATGTCCGGTTTCAGGGGCGGTATGTTCGGAACCGAACGGCGGGGCGGGGATCGGAGTTCGACGAGGTGTCTGAATCGACCAAGGCTCACGGTATACTCAGGATTGCTATGGCAGCCGAAAAAACTTTCTACCTAGAGACCTTCGGGTGCCAGATGAATGCCCATGACTCCGAAAAGGTGATTGGCACACTCGAACGTGAGGGCTACGCCCAAGTGGAGTCTGAAGAAGATGCCGGGCTCATCCTCTATAACACCTGCTCGATCCGCGACAAGGCAGAACAGAAGGTCTTTAACCGCCTGAACGATTACAAGAAGCTGCACAAGGCCGGCAAGCGGTTCGGCGTTCTGGGGTGCGTGGCGCAGCAGGAAGGCGAAAAGATCTTCGACCGGGCGCCGTATGTCTCGCTGGTGTCGGGGTCAGCCTCGTATCGCAAGCTGCCTGAGATGCTGAGCCGTCTGGAGGCGGGTGAGAACCGGATTACGGGGCTCGACGACCGCCAGACTGATGAGACGTTCGAGACCGAGTTTACGGCCCGGAAGAATCTCTATCGCGGGTACATCACGATCATTGAGGGCTGCGACAAATTCTGCGCCTATTGCGTGGTGCCGTATACGCGCGGCAAGGAGCGGAGCCGGACTTCGACATCCGTGCTTGCGGAGGCGCGGCGAATCGCGGACGCGGGGTACACGGAGATTCAGCTGCTGGGCCAGAACGTCAACAGCTATCGCGATCCGGAAGGAAAGTTGAGCTTTGCGGAGCTGCTGGCCGCGGTGGGCCAGGTTCCAGGGATCCGCCGGGTACGGTTCACGACCAGCCATCCGCGCGACTTTACCCGTGATATCGTGGAGGCCATCGACGCCTATCCGACCCTGTGCGATCACGTGCACCTGCCGGTTCAATCGGGTTCATCGCGGGTTCTGAAGGCGATGGCCCGCGAGTATACGCCGGACTGGTACCTGGAGAGGATCGCCTGGCTGAAGGCGGCCCGGCGGCCGATTTCGCTTTCGACCGACATTATTGTTGGCTTCCCGGGGGAGACGGGGGACGACTTCATCGCGACGATGGACCTTCTGGCGGAAGTGCAGTACGATTGCGTTTTCGGTTTTAAGTATTCAGCGCGGCCCAACACGCCGGCGCTGGTAATGATCGATTCGATCGCGGAGGGGGAGAAGGCGCAGAGGCTCCAGGTGCTGCTCGACCGGCAGCGCGAGATCCAGAGATCGAATTATGCCAGGCATTTAGGGCAGGTAATGGAAGTGATGGTTGAAGGCAATAACCCGGCAAGAGGGCAGATTTCGGGCCGAAGCAGCCAGAACAAGCCGGTGAATTTTACCTGTGCGCAGGCGATTGCGCCGGCTCCGGGAACGTACATGCAGGTTCGGATCACCGGCACGCATCCAAATAGTTTAGTAGGGGAAGCGGTCTGACTGTGCGAGGCCGCGGCCTTGCGCAGAAAGGGGAAGCCATGGACGTCGAGGTTCGGATTCGCGGGCTCATGATGGACCCGGCCACGAATATGCCGATTGTGGTTTTGAAGGACGTCGCGTCGGATACGGTGATGCCGATCTGGGTTGGCATATTCGAGGCCAATGCGATCGCCATCGAGATCGAGAAGATGACGGCGCCGCGGCCCATGACGCACGACCTGACCCGGAACCTCATCCAGAACCTGAACGCGCGGTTGGAGCGCATTGTTATCAATGAGCTTAAAGACGACACGTTCTTCGCTGTACTGTGGCTGAGCCAGGGCGAAGACCAACTCACGATCGACGCCCGGCCTTCGGACGCGATTGCGCTGGCTCTGCGCTCCGACTGCCCCATCTTTGTGTCCGAACAGGTGCTGCAATCGGCCAAGCTGAATACGTCCGGGCCGCCGGACGGACCGACGACAGAACAGCTTCGCGGCTGGCTCGAGGGCTTGAATGACGAGGACCTGGGCCGCTACAAGATGTAGCTTGCCGGCCATGAATTGAAGCGGCCGGCGCGGGCTCGTGGCGTAAGCTGGTGGCGTCGTTCTTTCTATCCCCATGTCTCAATCCAAAAGCGGTCGCGCATTTCTCAACGCTCTGCTGGCTGCGATGATGGTTGCAACCGCTGCATTGCATGCAGCGAGTCAGCCGACAAGCGGGCGTGTGCCGGAACAGGACGCGCGCAACACCGAAATCATCACGACGGATACCCACCTGCCTCCTCCGCAGTTCACCAGCCTCAAGGAGTGGGAGAAGCGCAAGGCGTTTCTTCGCGAGCAGATTCTCGTCGCGGCGGGATTGTCGCCGATGCCGGAGAAGACGCCGCTGCACACGCAGATTTTCGGCAAGCTCGAGGAGAAGGACTACACCATTGAAAAGGTACTGCTCGAGACGCTGCCGGGGTTTTACCTGGGCGGCAATCTTTATCGTCCGCGCAATGGGAAGGAAAGGCATCCGGGCATCCTCAACCCACAGGGCCATTGGCCTTCTGGACGCCTGGAGAATGAGCCGCTTTACTCAGCCCCCTCCTTGGGAATCAGTCTCGCACGACAGGGATATGTCGTCTTTGCATATGACATGGTGGGGTATACCGACACGCGCCAGGTACCGCATCGGTTTGGGAGTGCCGAGCAGCGGCTTTGGTCGTTTGGGCCGCTGGGGCTGCAGCTCTGGGACTCGATCCGGTCCCTCGACTTCCTGGCCTCGCTGAATGACGTGGAGTCGGACCGGCTGGGGATCACGGGCGCATCGGGCGGCGGGACGCAGGCATTTCTGCTCACCGCGGTTGATGACCGCCTGCAGTTTGCGTCGCCGGTCAACATGGTGTCGGCGATCATGCAGGGCGGAGACCTGTGCGAGAACGCGCCGGGATTGCGGCTCAATACGAGCAACGTCGAGATTGCCGCCATGTTTGCGCCCAAGCCGATGTTGCTTGTTTCCGCAACCGGCGACTGGACGCATAACGTTCCCACCGAGGAGTTTCCGGCGATCAAGCGAATCTACGATCTATATGGCAAGGGAGACGAGGTTGAAGTCGTGCAGATCGATGAGAAGCATAACTTCAACCAACAGAGCCGCGAGGCTGTCTATCGATTTTTCTCTAAGCATAACCCGGGCCTGAGCGACAGCAGGGAATTGAGCGAACACGATATATCGATACCCATGGTTCAGAAGATGGAGGTGCTTTCGAACGGCAAGTTGCCTGCGGGGGCGCTCGATCTGAACGGTGTATTTCGCATCTGGCAGGAACAAGCTCAGGCACAGAATGATGGGATTCAGGATCGAACGTTTTTGCGAGAGCGACTCAGGCAGACGCTGGCTGTGGAGACGCCGCAGGATGTGGTCTCGGAGATCAAAGGCCGATCGATCGTTCTCAGCCGCACGTCGAAGCACGACCGGGTAGCTGGAATCTGGATGGACGGAAAAGGGGAGACGGCGATCGTGATCGACGCGGGAGGTTCGGCATCGGCACTTGAGTCAGACGTCGTCAAGCGGCTGAAAAAGAAATTCAGGCCGATACTGCTGATCGACGCATTCCAGACTGGAGCAGCAAAGGCACCGCGTGCCGGCGATACGGCAGTGGCGCCCCTTCCGAAAGTGGTCGACAATGCCGACGAGGAAGAGGGCGCCGATGCGGCGGCGGGCTATGGAAAATTCCTGACATTCAACGTGAGCGTCGACGCCGCGCGCGTGCAGGACATTGTGACGGCGGTGGCATACGCGAGCCGCAAGGGTGAGAACGTTGAAGTATTCGCGAGCGGCGATGCGGCTGTGTGGGCCACATTCGCCGCCGCCGTCAGCGGTGTTCCGATGTCGCTGCATGTCGAGAGTGTTCCCAACCTGACGTCCAATGCGGATTACATCCAGCATTTCAATGTTGCGGGGATTTTGCGGGCCGGTGGTTTGCCCACTGCGAAGGCACTGGCGACTGGCTGGTAGGGGAAGGCTTGGCTTTGACAATGATTGAGACGATCTGCAAACATTCCACGCAACGCGAGTGGTCTGACCACTTAGAGTTTCCTCCAAAATGACATACGAAAATCCCCCGAGGAGTTCGAAGGCAATGACCGACAGCAATCGCAGAGACTTTTTGAAAGCGGGCGGCGCCGCGCTGGCGGCTACGACGGTGTCGTGGAATGCCTCAAGCTATGCCGCCATCGCGGGATCCAACGATCGTGTCCGTGTGGCCGTGGTAGGCTGCGGTGATCGCATGAAGAGTTCGCTGATCCCGTCGTTTCTGGAGCATGCGAAGGAGTGTAACTTCGAGTTTGTGGCGGTGTCGGATATCTGGAACCGGCGGCGCGAGGAAGGCGCTGCGTACATTGAAAAACTCGGCGGAGGCAAGGTCGAACCAGTCCGCAACAACGACGAACTCTATGCGCGCAAGGATGTCGATGCGGTCATCGTTGCGACCGCGGATTTTCAGCACGCTCTGCATGGAGTGGAAGCGGTTGAGGCGGGGCGCGATGCCTATGTCGAGAAGCCAACGGCGCACACCATGGAGGATGCGCGCAAGTTTCTGGCCGCGGTGAAGAAGACGGGCAAGATTGTCCAGGTGGGAACACAGCGGCGAAGCACGCCGAGCTATCAGAAAGCGGCGGAGTACATCAAGTCCGGCCAATTCGGGGACATCGTGATGGTGGAGATGACGTGGAACGTCAACCAGCCCGGGCGCTGGCGGCGGCCAAGTGTTGTGCCTCTTCTCAAGGAAGAGGACACGGACTGGAAGCGCTATCTTCTCAATCGACCGCATGAGCCATTCGACGCGCGGAAGTATCTCGAGTTCCGGTTGTTCTGGCCGTACTCGTCGGGGATTCCGGACCAGTGGCTGGTGCATCAGATTGACACCGTGCACTGGTTTACGGGACTGCCGCATCCGCGCAGCGTGGTTGCCAACGGCGGAATTTACCTATGGAGGGACGGGCGCCAGAACTGGGATACGATGACGGCGGTCTTTGATTATGGGCCGCTCGATGATCCGAGCAAAGGATTCCAGGTGCAGTACACATCGCGGTTCACGAATTCGGCCGGGGGAGTGAAGGAGTTGTACTACTCGAATGGCGGCATGATCGACATGGACAAGCAATGCGTGAGTCCGGAAGGCGGCCTGAACGCCAAATATGGCGCCGAGATGAATATGAAGCCGAACCAGCTACCGAGCTTCTCGCTGGTGGAACATGCCGAGACAGCTTCGACCAGTGCCGACACAGGATCCGATCCGCAAACGTCGGCCAACATGCGCAACTGGATGGAATGTGTGCGGTCGCGCAAGACGCCCAATGCGCCGATCGAGGCAGGGTACAGCCATTCCATCGCCCTGTGCATGAATGTCGCCGCCATCCAGACCGGCCAGAAGGTTACGTTCGACGACGCAACGCAGCAGGTGATGGTGGGGAGCAAGCCCTATGCGTAAGGGGGTCCAGGCTCTCACCGGAGTCTTGATCACCGTGGGCGCCGCCGCAGCTTCTTCGTTCGGACCGGCGCCGGCGTTTGCGCAAGGAGTACGGGTCATCACCAACGAGGCGCAACGCCGCGTTGATGTCACGATCGACGGAAAGCCGTTCACGTCGTACATCTGGCCCACTTCGCTCAAGAAGCCGGTGCTTGATCCGCTGGTCACCGAGGAGGGGATCACGGTGACGCGCGGCTATCCGCTTGATCCGCGGCCCGGGGAACGGGTCGACCATCCGCACCACGCAGGATTGTGGTTCAACTATGGAGACGTGAACGGGTTCGATTTCTGGAACAATTCGGATGCAATCAAGCCTGAGGACCGGGCCAAGATGGGTTCGATTCTGCAAACGAAGATCGTATCTACAAAGAACGGCACAGACCGCGGTGAGCTGGTGGTCGACTCTGTCTGGATCACGGGGGCGGGCAAGCAGATTCTCGCCCAGACAACGCGGTACATCTTCGCGCGGGAGCCGCACGGCCGGGCGATCGATGAAGTGGTGACGCTGAAGGCTCTGGATCGGGCCGTGTTCCACGATGATAAAGAAGGCGTGCTCGGGCTGAGGGTGGCGAGCTGGCTCGAATCGCCTGACGAAAAGGGCGGGACCTACCTCGATGCGAGCGGGAAGCCGACGCAGGTTGAATCAGGAAGTACGGCGGGGGCCAGCGGCGTGTATCTCACAAGCGAAGGAGTGAAAGGCGGCGCGGCCTGGGGAACGCGGGGACGGTGGTGCTCGCTGACCGGACGCAATGGGCATCACACGGTGACGATCGCCATTCTCGACCATCCCGGCAATCCCGGTTATCCGACCTATTGGCACGCGCGGGGCTATGGGTTGTTTGCCGCGAATCCGTTGGGGCGGGACATTTTCGATCCCAAGCAGCCGGCGTTCAACTTCACGCTGGAAAAGGATCAGACAGCGACGTTCCGGTACAGGATCCTCTTGCTGTCCAATGCGGCAAGTGCGGCAGAGCTGGACCGGGAGGCCGAGAAATTCGCAGCAGGTGACAAATAGGGTTCCTACCGCGTAAAACGCTGATCGACCCAACGTCAGGGAATTGAGTGACCTACGCTAGAAAGCGAATACATTTGTTGAGCTGATGAGAGTCGGTGCCGTGTGAGTTCAATGTATGGACGAACTATACAGAATATCTGTTATCAGACGTCCTGGATAATATTTTCTGCCCCCACCTATATTTTGTCTAAAGTCAAGCTCTACTGGCTTGAGTGCTTTGTTCCATCCAGGCGCAACAGTCCGGATTCGGTGCTGCTAAACACGGAGCGCTCCCAATCAGCTCACTATTTTTGACGCCGATGGTGTGGATCAGGCGCGTCTAAGTGGAAGTCACGAATGCAATAGCCGATAGGTTCTTGATGTGGAATCGGGATCTCACCAATCAAATCGTCTATGATCGCCGCGAGTGATCGATGGTCGTATTCAGCATGCAGGTCAACGCTTTGAGTTCTACACCCCCTCACAGATGCTTGTGGGACATCTCGCTTCTTCACCGCAACTCCTCGTGTTCCTCTTCTCGTTAGACAGATTTCCCGATCAAGAGTCCTTTCTCATCAGTGCCAGTTACGCTGCAGGAAATGCCTGACACGCCTCGAGCCAGCTCTTTGGTTTCTCAAGAGGAGATATGTACAGATGAGATGAGATCCAAGACCAATGGAACAACGCCCCTTTCTCGACGCGACGCCTTATTGATGAAGAGACGAGTCTGAGAACCACTCACAATACACCCACCCAGTGAGCGAGGAATGCAACTACTCGGCCTTCGCAGATGTGGATGAGCATCCGCTTGATGTCGACATGAGGTCGCGTTCAAATCAAGCCGAGCAGTGCACTCGGACTTCCCTGCTCTTTCCGAGACCTAGCCCGTTTTCTGCAGGAGTGAGCCAACCGCCACTCGTCCAACTGTCCGGAAAGCGGACTAGAACGAAGCCGCAGGCGCCGCGGACGCTACGGCATGGGCCTCCGAGTAGCCTTTCAGCCGGTATAAGGTGTGGGTCACGAGGAGGTTCTTGTGACCCATTTACGCAGGATCATGCTGGAAGAACTCCAGCGCCGCAACTATGCTGATTCGACAGCCCGGTACTATTTGCGGGCGGTCGAACAGTTCGCCCGCCACTTTGGCAAGTCACCGGACAAGCTGGGACTGGAGCATCTGCGTACCTATCAGGCCTATCTGCTCAAGCAGCGTAAGCTGGGCGTCGCAACCGTCGTAAGCCAGGTTGCCGCACTGCGTTTCTTCTTCGTGCGCACGCTCAAGCGCCACGAGTTCCGCGAGTTTCTACCGTACCCAAGAGAGCGTCAGCGGCTGCCTGGCATTCTCAGCAAGGAAGAAGTCGCACGACTGATCAACTCCAGCGAGAACCTCTTCCAGCGAACGCTGCTGATGGTTCTCTACGGCACGGGCATGCGGAGAACAGAGGTCTCCAGGCTAAAGGTCAGCGACATCGACAGCCAGCGCATGATCATCCGCGTGGTTCAGGGTAAAGGCGGCAAGGACCGTGATATCCCTCTAAGTCCGGCGCTGCTGGAGACGCTGCGCGCCTACTGGCACTGGTCGAAGCCGCGGATCTACCTGTTTCCCTCGCGCTATTCCAGGAAGCTCGATCAACCCATCTCGGACGAGACCGTGTGGCGGGCATGTAGCGAAGCCGCGCGCGAGGCCGGCATGCGCAAGCACGTTTCGCCCCATTGCTTATCTCCATCTCTCGCAGCGGTACCTGCAGCTGGTCCATAACCCGCTCGAGGAACTCACTCTGTCCAGGGCCGATAACAGCCGTCGCGCCTTTCGTCGTCCTAAGAACCCATGAGCCGGCCCGCCATGGAGGTGGCCGACATCCTCCGTGCGATGGGCAACCAGTTCCTGGAACGCTATCAGTCCAGCTTCGGCTATCAGCAGCTGAAGGCATTCCGGGCCATCCTGCGCTGCCGCAGCGCCGCGCTCGGCGGGCACATCGACGTGTGCCTCAAGTGCGGCCATCAGGAGGGTATCTCTTATAACTCCTGTCGAAATCGCAGTTGCCCGGCAGATCACCGCGTCCGCTTAGAACGCCTGCGCCTTCCTTCAAGTCTCCTTATCGAAACCGCCTCGAATCATCTTCGAGCCCTCCACCGGCTTTTTGCTCGAGGCGGTTCCGATCAAGGCTAGCGACTACACGGCCATGTGCCGGTTTCGAATGGTCAAACCCGAAATATATAACCCACCTCGATTGGCCCTGTCGGCGACCGTCGAGAACAAAGCGGGCCACAACTGATCTCTATATTCTCCTGTGCAGTTCGCTAAGAAATGCAGGTCAATGACTGCAGTGACATCGAACACACGTCGCGCCGCGATTGCGAGTTATGCTGATCCCTAAAGGGCCGCGATGAATAAAATGGACATGATTATAGTTGCGTTCGCGGCGGTCGTTGTCGTTCCAGCATCGTATGGATGGTACCAACTTCACCGGAAGCACTTACGGCAGCAGCAATGCTTCGATGCACTGCAAATCTCCTGCTCAGTATGCGGGGCCCTCTGCGGCGTTCCATGTAAAGATAAGCAGGGTGCTCCAACGTTGTTACATTGGCCTCGCGTGATGGCATCGTTTCAATCACAGCCGCATGCTACTCGATGATCCTCGACCCTGCCGTCACCCGGCTGGCAGCGTCGGACTTCCGGGTCGGCCTGTTCCGAATTCCGCAACCATCAAGCCTGACAATCCGCGGTCTTTGCGCCGATCACCCACGAGGTGGTTTTAACCAGGTGCTGGCGTTCACCTGTACGGGTCTTCCGAGCGGAGCCAGTTGTGTATTCTCACCGACATCCGTTACCCGAATAGCGCGTCGGTCACGACGACACTCAAGGTTGTGACCACAGGATCTTCGGCTCATGCCGCTCTGCTCGCGCCGAGGTTTGATCGGTTGACGTTGCTCGGAGGAGCGCCGGCCGAGGTCATGGTTCTCTTCTTCGGCAGACGCTGGAGCAATAGAGGCAGTCGCAATGATTCTACTGGTGACCCCGGTGTTGTGCGTGGATAGAAAGAATTTAGCATCAACTAGCCCCGGTCGACACCGTCGGCAATATTCATTGGTACGTGAGCGCTTACTTTGCTTCCGTGCATCGGCTGCGATTCGATGGATATGGTCCCTTTCAACGCCGCGATGCGCTCGCGCATGCTAACCAGGCCAAGGCCGTGGCTCGCTCCTGCTTCGTTGACGTCGAAACCCACCCCGCTGTCAGAGATCGCCAACTCAAGATGGCTTCCCGTACCTTGCAACTGAACCGTAAAGGCGCGTACCCCGCTATACTTCAGTGCGTTGTGGAGAGATTCCTGAGTTACGCGAAAGAGCGCGAGCGCCCCGTCGGGAGGCACGCGACCCGGCACATTGCTTTCTGTGAAATCTATCTCCACTTGCTGACGCTCACTGATTTCCCTGCAGAGACCCCTTATCGCCGGGACCAGTCCCAGGTATTCCAGACTCGACGAGTGAAGTTCGTGCGAGAGCGTCCTGACGTCGGACGCTAAATTGTTTGTGTCTGTGACGAGCTTCTCAATGGCCGTGAGATGCCTGGCAAGGTGGGGATCATCCGTGGATTGTAACTGGCTGAGACCCACCGTGATCATCGCGACCTGCTGGCCGATGCTGTCGTGAAGCTCGCGAGCGATCCGTTTACGCTCCTGCTCTTGAGCTCCGATAAGCCGGCCGCTCAAAGTGCGCAGTGCCTCGTCGTTGGCTCGGCGCTCCGATATATCAAAGGTAATCCCCATCAGGAGAGAACGGTTATCAGCGGACAAATATCGAGCGCCCTGAGACATTACCCAGCGGATGTTGCCAGGGGATGGCACTATTCGATATTCCACTTTCTTCTCTTCACCCCGTGCCATCGCGCTGATCGCCTGCTGCACCCGGTCGCGGTCTTCGGGATGCACAATGCCGAGAAGCCGCGCTTCATCGAACGCGTCGTCCGGGTTTACGCCAAACAGCTCTTCCAGCTTCGGAGTGGCCCAGATGGCGCTCGTCTCAGTGTCGATCGTCCAGAAACCGGCGCCTGCCGTTTCGGCCGCGAGTCTAAGGCGCTCTTCGCTTTCACACAATTGCCGATGCGATGCCGCTCGCTCCAGTGTGTTCGCAAACACGCCGGCAATGATTGCGAGCCGTTTCTGCAACGTCTCGGGCCATTCCCGCTTTTCCGTGGTGCTGTCGATACCCCAGAACCCCAGCGGCCGCCCGCCTCCAGTGCTCAGTGGAATCACCAGCGCGGAGACGACATTGTATTTCTTCCAGCTTGCTTTATCGATCGCAGCTTCCTTTGGCGCCGCTTGCGTATCGTTCAGGCAGATGATCTCGTTGGCAATGAGCTTCTGGTTGCACCAGGGGAAATTGTCCGCCGCTGTGAACTTGATCTTCGGTGGCGGGGGTAGCGCTGGATCACGAAGAACATAGCTCAAGACGAAGATGTCCGGATGGTCTATTTCACGCAGATAGATTGTGGACTCATCGACCTCTAGAGAGCCACAGACCAAGCGCAAAGCGTCATCGATACCACCATCGATCTGATCGGCGCGAAGACTCAGAAAGCGCGCGGAGATTTCCGCAAGTAATCCCTCAAAGCTCAGTTGCTCTTCAAGGTCAACGTGCCAGAAATGTTTCAATGCCTGGCCAGCATAAAGGGTCATAGCTGATGATTTGCCTGCTTGCAGTATAGTCTCAACGGGCTAAGTTTGACTCCGCGGGGGATGTCGAGAACAGTCCGTCGGATGCCGTACAGGACGTCATCTCTGAAGAGTGCTACTATTTTCCTGCGGATTCGCGCCCGGGCGCAGTCCAGCAATCTGGAGTGCCAAAGACTCAGTGCAGGTAGCGTCAACCATTCGGGTAATGGTCGTGGAGGATTTCCAATCCTTCCGCAGATTCGTCTGCGCAAAGTTAGGGCAAAAACCCGAAGTGGGGGTCATTTGCGAAGTGTCCGATGGACTAGAAGCGGTTCAGAAAGCTGAGGAACTGAAACCGGACCTGATCCTGCTGACATCGGCCTGCCAACACTGAATGGCATCGAGGCTGCACGGCGAATTCGCGGACTTGCGCCGGAATCGAAGATCATCTTTTCAACTCAGGAAACCTCTGCCAACCTCGTTCAAGAAGCTATGAGGGTGGGTGCATGGGGTTACGTCTTCAAAACCCATGCCGAACGCGATCTGCTCGCTGCTATCGATGCCGTCCTATCGGGTAAGTAGTTCGTCAGCAGCACATAGCTGCACCAATTGGGAAGCTGGTGTCACGAACGAGGAAGAGCCGCAATCAAGGCAGACCAGAACTCTCGGAAACACAAAAACCCCGGGATTGTCCGAATTCCTGAGGTACGGTAAATGGATATTCACCTCGGCAGGAAACTCCCTCTGGTTGCCGGATTGGCAAAATGTGCATGGCATGGGGATGCCTCCAACGCATAAAGCCACACTACATGGAGCGAAAACTCACAATCTGTGCGCAATGTCACTCGGTTTGCAAATCAACAGGAGAGTTCAAGTAACTTTTTCCTCGTTGTCCCTGTGTCCCTCGCTAAAGGGAAGTAGTGTTGAGCCCAGATCATGTGCGACCCTCGTGCGTCTTCCGAGGCAAATAGTTGGCGAAGATCAGAATTCGCCCTGGACAGATTCAAGGTCCAAGTGCAACGAATTAGGAAACTGCAGACCAGTATTGCACGAAGTCGAATGCCCCCTCGGGCAGAAAGAGCTCGGCTGGTGCTCTCCAACCCAGAGTCTTCCTTGGCCGCGTGTTGAGCAGCCACGCGATGTCATCCAGTTGTTTCTGAGAAAACACGGACAGGTCGGTTCCCTTGGGCAGATATTGACGGAGCAGGCCGTTGGTGTTTTCCATGATGCCCCGCTCCCAGGGCGCATGCGGATGGGCGAAGTAAACATCGACCCGGCATTGGCCGTGAGTCTCTTGTGGTGTCTCATCTCCACTCCCTGGTCGTAGGTCATGGAGCGGCGCATCTGACTTTCGAAACGATTGAGGATTTTGCTGAAGGCCTCGGCGGCCTCCTCGGCTGTGCCGCTGTCCAGCTTCACCAGGGCGACAAACAGCGTAGTGCGCTCCACCAGGGTGCCTACTTGCGACTGGTTGCCCTTGCCGATAATCAGATCGCCTTCCCAGTGGCCGGGGACCAGGCGCATCTGCACCTCCACAGGGCGTGAGTCGATCAGAGTCATATCGGGAATGGACCCGTTGTTGATTTTGTTTTTTCCTTGTTGGGATCTTTTCGTCTTGTGCCGGCGTCGCATCAGGGCCAGCAGGCTGGCACGCAACTGCCCTCGCGGCATGGCATACAAAGCGTTATAGATGGTCTCCCGCGACAGCCGGACCGGGTCGGGCATACGAGGCAGTGTGCTCTCGATCTGCGCTGGACTCAAGCCGAGGCGGAGATGCTTCTCCATCAGACTCCAAAGGGCCGCGCCAGGCACAAGCTTGCGCTTGACCCGCGCTCGCCTGGCCATTCGCTGTGCGCGTCGGTCAGCCGACTCGCATCGATAGCCTCCCGTCGGCATCTTATGGCCTGAACGCGGCAGTACCGATGGCCGACGCCAACCGTTGCGACGGATCTCGCGGAGGATCGTCGATCGTGCCCGGCTGAGAAAAATTGCGATCGCCCCGGGTCGCTTACCCAGAGCCAAATTCATCTCAATCACCGCTCGCTCGCGTATGTCCAGATGGCTGTAACCCTTCCCCATAATGCAACTATCTCCCTTCTGGAAATGTTGCACTTGGGCCTTGAATCTGCCCTGTAGCCATCGCTTGGGATGCGGTCACTCGTTTCTCCAGCAGCAGCCTCGATACGCGGTTCTTCATCAGCACATCTGCTTGACCAGCAGTCCGCGGAAGCGCAAGTTCCGCCGCGGTCGCGATTCTCACAGAGTGCCACGCCAACTTGTTTCATCTGGGCTCAGATTCAGACGCTAACGCATGCCCGGTGAGACCTTGCGCGTCGGCCTTCAGCTCAAGTCACATTGTCCGGTGACAGTACGCACTGACGAACCAGTTCTTGAGCGATCCCAATTATCTGAGTATTTCGCCTCCCACGAAAAGCAGGTGGCTGCCGGCAGCATCGGAGCACACACCCTGAAAAGCGAAATACAGTCCATACAAGTTTCTTTTGTCTTGCTGCCGGACTCATCACTGGGCTCTGTGATTCAAAAGGAGTCTTATGAACGATCTAAATGGTCTCTATGCAACTGTTACGGATACAGCAGGCAAAGTCGCTCGGATTTTCGAGAAACGGATGGAAACTGCTCAGCAGCGGTTCAAGGATCGGGCCAAGAAAGCCTACGATGACCACTTCGTCGAACTGATGAAGACGCCTCTTACACCCTGGGACTTCTACACGCAATGGGTTCAGTACACCACCGATTTCGCCCAGCGCTGGGTTCTTTTCTGGGACACGATGCGCAAGCGAGGCAATAACTTCATCGCCCACGAGCAGGCCGGGAAGCCGCCGGTACTCCATTTTCAGTATGAGATGTTGTTAGACGCCCGCACCTTCGAAAGGCCAGCCAACTATGCCCTTCTGAAGATCCTGCCACCTAAGGGCGTCGTTGCTGACCCCAGGCGTCGGCCCTATGTCATCATCGATCCTCGCGCTGGACATGGCCCGGGAATTGGGGGATTCAAGGACGATTCTGAGGCGGGCGTAGCGATGCGTGCTGGGCATCCGGTGTACTTCGTCATGTTTTTTCCCGAGCCCGTACCTGGGCAGACGCTGTTCGATGTGTGCGCCGCGGAACGGGCGTTCGTTCGCAAGGTTCGCGAACTGCACCCCGACAGCGCCAAGCCGGTCATCATCGGCAATTGCCAGGGCGGTTGGGCGGCAATGATGCTCGCTGCCTCTGATCCCGATACCATTGGCGCTCTCGTCATCAATGGCGCGCCTATGTCGTATTGGGGTGGCTCGTGGAGCGAAGGGGCAAGCGAGAATCCGATGCGCTACGCGGGCGGACTGCTCGGTGGGTCCTGGATCTCTTCGTTTGTCGCAGACCTAGGCCATGGCATCTTCGACGGCGCGAACCTGGTCGAAAACTTCGAGAATCTGAATCCTGCGAATACTTTCTGGGATAAGTACTATTCACCTGTTTGCCAACATCGACACCGAGCCCGAGCGCTTCCTCGAATTCGAGCGGTGGTGGGGCGGCTATTCCCTCATGAACAAGCAGGAGATTGAGTGGATCGTGCAGAACCTTTTTGTCGGAAACAGGGTATGGTCGGGCGATAAGAAAGAACTTGGTGGGATGAGGTTCGACCTGCGTGACATCAAGTCTCCGATCATTCTGTTCGCTTCGATGGGCGACAATATCACGCCCCCGCAGCAGGCGTTTAACTGGGTGGCGGATACCTACCGCTCAACCGATGAGATTAAATCGCACGGCCAGGTGATCGTCGGGCTCTTGCACAAGAGCATCGGTCACCTTGGGATCTTCGTGTCCGGCAAAGTTGCCAAGAAAGAGCACCGGGAGATCGTCTCCGTTTTGAAATCGATCGAAGTCTTGCCTCCGGGTCTGTACGGAATGCACATCCTCGAACACAATGGGACGGACGGAAAGATCGACTACGACGTCGAGTTTATCGAGCATCGACTTGAAGACATCGTCGACCGCATCAACCGTTTCAAGCGAGCCGACGAACGACCGTTCAAGGCAGTCGCGGAAGTATCTGACTTCAATCAACGCGCCTATGATCTGTTTGCACGTCCGTTCGTGGAGCTTTGGTCGAACCAGTACACCGCCGCCATGGGACGTTTGTTCCATCCTATGCGTTTCCAGCGCTGGGCAATTTCCGACGTTAACCCGTGGCTTGCGTGGCTTGGGCCGGCGGCCGACCAGGTGAGAGAGCAGCGTCAGACGGCCGATGATGAGCAGCCGCCGCGCCAGATCGAGAAGATGCTCTCTGAACTTGTCAGCGCGTCTCTTGACTACTACCGCGAGGTGCGCGATGCCGCCAGCGAGGCAATGTTCTTTCAGACATACGGCAGCATGATTCCCCTAAGTAATGAGGACGGTAACGAACGGGAGCGCGGCGAAGGAGATGGCGAATTGTCCGCAGCCGAAGCGACATCCGTGTTGGTCTCCGAAGGCGGATATGCCGAGGCGCTCTCTCGTGCCGGCTATCTGTTGGCCGCTAAAGGCAAGCCACTACCGCTGGCGCAGTTCGAACTGAAGAAAAAGCTGATCGCAAAGTGGGGGCACCTGCTTCCGAAGCTAAGGCCCGACCAGATCCGGGTGATTCGAGGCAACCAGGAGGTGATCTGTCGCCGCGAGCCGGAGAGAGCGCTGACCACTCTGCCATTGCTGCTTTCGGACCCGACCGATCACGACCACTTCCTCGCCCTCCTGGATGCGGTCGTTGAAGAATACTCGGCGACGTTCGGCTTGACCGAGGAGCAAAGCGCAATGCATGAACGCATTCGGGAACTGCTATGCGCCGAAGAGGTTTCGGCGACGATCTGATTGCCTGAGGAAAGGTAGCGTGATCGATGATGAGCGAATTCAAGAATCACACATTCTCAGAAATCGAGGTTGGGACCACGGTGACATTCCCGCATCGGCTTACCAGAATGGACCTCGATGCGCTTGCCCTGGTCTCAGGAGAAGTTGACCCTTTCCACGTGAATGCGGAGGGCCGTCCTAAAAAGGAGATCGTCGCCGAAGCCGTTGCGGCTGAAGCTCTGTTGTCAGCGCTGCTCAAACGGCGACTGCCTGGGCCGGGCACAACGATTGTTTCCCAAGAATTGAGATTCTCGGGGACGTTGGCTGTGGGAGACGAGGTCACCGGCACAGTTACCGCGCGGGACAAGCACGAAGAAGGCAACCTCATCGTGTTTGATTGCCGAGTGAGCCGGGGCGATGAGGATATCATCTCCGGCACTGTCACGGTCGCAGCACCCACCAAACATATCAGCTACTCCCAGATAGCAACTCCTCAAGTGATTCTGCGCCGCAATGACGCGTTCGCCAGGCTCTTCAGCCTGTGTAAGGACATGCCTCCAGTCACGTGTGGAGTCGTGCATCCCTGTGACCGCAATTCGCTTCTGGGCGCATTACAGGCAGCGGTGCGCGGACTGATCGAACCAACGCTCGTTGGGCCGGAGAGCAAGATCCGAGCCGTCGCCGAGGCCGAAGGTGTCGATCTGACCCCCTATCGCATCGTCTCAACGGAGCACAGCCTTGCGGCCGCTCAAAAAGCCGTGGCTATGGTACGTGCGGGAGAGCTCGAATCGCTGATGAAGGGAAGTCTTCACACCGACGAATTGCTGTCTGCCGTGGTTCCATCCGCTACCGGGTTGCGCACGGCGCGTCGCATCAGCCACGTGTTTATCATGGACGTCCCCGCCTATCCGCGCATGCTGCTGGTGACGGACGCGGCCATCAACATGGCGCCAACAGCGAAAGAAAAAGCGGACATCGTACAGAACGCCATTGATCTCGCGCACGTGCTGGGGATTGAGCAACCGCGCGTTGCTATCCTGGCCGCGGTTGAAACCGTAAATCCCGAAATGCCGGCCACTATCGACGCGGCTGTCCTGTGCAAGATGGCTGATCGCGGCCAGATCACCGGGGGCATCCTCGACGGACCGCTGGCATTCGACAACGCCGTCAGTGAGGAGGCTGCCAGAATCAAAAAGATCGTTTCGCCGGTCGCAGGCAGGGCTGACATTCTGCTGGTGCCTGATCTCGAAGCGGGCAACATTCTCGCCAAACAGTTGGAGTATCTTGCCGGTGCGAACGCCGCCGGGATCGTGCTCGGAACGCGGGTACCTATCGTGCTGACCAGTCGCGCCGATACAGCAAGAACACGGCTCACCTCCGCGGCGGTGATGAAACTTGTCGCCGAGGCAAGGCGCACTGCGATCGGCACCCGACTCGAGGTGGCCCATGCCTGACTGCATCGGAGTCCTCAATTCAGGGTCATCGAGCATCAAGTTCAGCGTCTTTGTAATTGACGGAAACGACCTGCGTCCAGTTATCCGGGGACAAATCGAGAGTATCTTCACCGCTCCGCATTTTGTAGCTAAAGGCGAGGGTACAAGAATCGTGGCGGAGAAATACTGGGACTCCGGAGTGAGTCTCGATCACCGTCAGGCAACCGAGTTCCTGCTCGAATTCTTGCGCCAAGAACTCAAAGGCATGCGGCTGATCGGCATCGGGCATCGCGTGGCGCACGGGGGACTCAAGTATACGCACCCGGTACGCCTCGACAGCCATGTTGTGGATGAACTTGAAAAGCTCATTCCATTGGTGCCGCTGCATCAGCCCTATAACCTGCTCCCTATTCGCCTGGGACTTGAGCGCAGGCCTGATCTGCCGCAGGTCGCGTGCTTCGATACCCAGTTTCACTCTACCTATCCTGAAGTGGCCCAAACTATCGCCATCCCCGCCTCACTGCGAGACTCGGGTGTGCAGCGTTATGGCTTCCATGGCCCATCGTACGAGTACATTGCCTCCGCATTGCCGCGCTTCGATCCCCGCGCTGCTGATGGGCGGGCCGTGGTCCTTCACCTGGGCAATGGCGCTAGCATGTGTGCTCTCAAGGCAGGGCGAAGCGTGGCTACCACGATGGGGTTCTCCAGCCTGGACGGACTGCCGATGGGAACTCGATGCGGCGCACTGGACCCAGGTGTGATTCTGTACCTCATGCAATCGATGAAAATGGATGCGCAGCAAATTGAAAGGCTCCTCTACAAGGAATCGGGACTCCTCGGTCTGTCCGGAATTTCCAGTGATATGCGCATCTTGCTGGAAAGCTCCGACCCGCACGCGAAACTCGCGGTAGACGTGTTTGTCTACCGCATCGGGCGTGAACTTGGCTCACTGGCCGCAGCGCTGGGCGGTCTTGATGCCATCGTCTTTACCGCCGGAATTGGCGAAAACGCCTATATCATTCGCGAGCGGGTCTGTCACGATGCGGCGTGGTTGGGCATCGAGTTGGACGAGGCGGGCAATGCGGCTCGTGGTCCGCGCATCAGCACAGAGCGCAGTCGCGTCTCGGCCTGGGTGATTCCCACCAATGAGGAACTGATGATCGCGAGACACACGCAGCGCGTGCTTGAAGCTTGCGATGGAGGAAGCTACGATGTCGGTCTTGATACCGCAGCCAGTGTTAAAGGGTAAGAAGGCCTTGGTGGTCGGCATCGCCAATGACCAATCGATCGCTTGGGGCTGTGCACGGGCTTTCAATGAACTCGGTGCTGAACTCGCCATCACTTACCTCAATGAGAAAGCCAAAATCTACGTAGAGCCGCTTGCCGAGTCCGTTCGCGCATCCATCTTTATGCCGCTCAATGTGTCTACTCCCGGCCAACTCGAAGCGGTGTTCGCACGTATTGAGCAACTCTGGGGCTCTCTTGACATCGTGGTGCACGCAGTTGCTTTTGCCCCGAAGGAAGACCTGCGCGGCGGGCTCCTTGAGTGTTCCGCCGAAGGGTTCGCCACGGCCATGGACATCTCGTGCCACTCCTTCATCCGCATGGCGCGGCTTGCAGCGCCCCTTATGAAGGATGGCGGATCGCTCTTCACCATGACCTATCACGGCGCACAGAAGGTCGTGAACAACTACAACGTCATGGGCCCGATCAAAGCAGCCCTTGAAGCATCGTGCCGCTACCTCGCCTTTGAACTGGGACCTAAAAAGATACGGGTGCACGCCATTTCTCCCGGCCCATTGAAGACCAGGGCCGCGTCGGGTATCAAAGATTTCGACCTGATGCTCAATGAAGCGGGGGCGCGTGCTCCGGTGGGAGAACTCGTCGACATTATGGACGTCGGCCTTACGTGCGCCTATCTTTCGACACCTTACGCGAGGCGGATCACCGGAGAGACCATGTATGTAGACGGCGGTGTGAACATCATGGCCTGATCAAGTAGGAGGAATTCGCCCATATCAAGCATCGTGAGGGTCTGATCGCCCACTGGTGCTAGGCTGTGCCCACGGCCAGCGCAGAAGCTATCGCAGGTCGTTTTTGATTCCCGCCCTTGTCCATTAAAGCTTCGCCCGTCACAATCACATCCACTCCCAACGGTTTTTGTTATGTTCGGTTCGCGGCCGGAGTTCTTCGGGATCCGAGGCTCGCCTTGAAGGAGCGATCAACATCGATGAGGCGCAACGCTTTGAATGGACTCGGCCCTTCTTCTTGAGGTGATCCGAGAGTCCAAGTTGCCGTAAAACCGTTAGCCTTGATCGGAAACGCCTCGGAGACGAGTTTGGAGTAAGCCTCTGAACCTAGTCCGAGGTGTTTTCGATAAGGAGGTTTGAAGGAAGCGGCAGGCGTTAGCCGCGGGCGCGGTGATCCTGATTGGGATTATGGATATTGAATAGTGTTTGGTAGTTCGGTGAGTGAATCTGAGGGCCGGCTTTTCGCCGTTGATGATGGAAACCGGTGAGCCGATGTCGGCGCGATCTGTAATCAGGGCGTTGGTGGATGCGGTTGAACGCAGCCATGAGGCTGTATTGCCTGCTGGGCGCACACTGCCGGACAGACGCGCGAGGAGCAAGCCGGCCGAGCGGATTGGCGAAGGCGGTCATGATGTGTCGAAGCCTGCGAAATAGAGTTGTGCGGCAGTGAAGCGCTGGACGACGCGCATGGTTTTTCCGCAGCGGGGGCAATGCCACAGTGCGCAATCAGGCAGGGGCGGAGGAATCAGCGGTTGGCGTCCCTGGGCGGCGAGCCGAGTGCGTGCCAGGGGCAGCAGTTGTTTGCGGAGGCGGTTGGAGAGCAGACCGTAGCGACGGATGCGCACGAAGCCTTTTGGCAGCACGTGCAGGAAGAAGCGGCACAGGAAGCTTACGGCGTCGAGGGTCATGACGCGCTGCTTGCCGCCGTGGGCATAATCGCGCCAGCGGAAGCTGACGCGCTGACCGTCGAAGGCGGTGAGGCGGTGATTGCTGATGGCCATGCGGTGGGTGTAGCGGCCGACGTAGTGCAGAACATGTTCGGGTCCGCCAAAGGGAGGCTTGGCATAGACGTACCATTTCTTGTTGCCCAGCTTCTTGATCAGTAGCTCGAACCACGCAGGATCACCGAACTGAGCGGCTGGGCCTCTCAGGTTGAGCAGGCCCTTGCGATGGAGCTGGCAGAGGCCAGCTAGGAATTTCTTGCGGAAGACGGTGCGCAGGACGGGAACAGGCAGCAGGAACAGCGGATGGCTGGTGTGGATCCGATCGGCCGACAGTCCGCCGGCGGGAACGACACCATGGACATGATAATGGGGCAACAGGTTGGAACTCCACGTGTGCAGGATGGAGAGGAATCCGATCTCTGCACCGAGGCGTTTGGGATCTCGAGCGACTTCGAGCAGGGTCTGGGAGCTGGCGTCGAATAAAAGGTCGAGGAATGGCCCGCGTGAAGTCAGTGCCAAAGGGTTCAGTTCGTGGGATACGGTGAAGACAACGTGGAAGTAGTTGGTGTTGAGCAGGTCTTGCTGCTGTGCTTCCAGCCATCGTCTGCGGGCCTGTGCCTGGCACTTGGGGCAGCAGCGCGAGCGGCAGGAGTTATACGAGATGGGTGCTTCGTACCGACAGTTTTCACACTCATCTTTATGTCCGCCAAGAGCAGCGGTGCGGCAACGTTCGATCGCCCGGTAGGCCTTCAGCTGCTGATAGCTGAGAATGGCCTTGAAGCGTTGAAGAAACTGCCTTCCCTTGCGACAAACGATGTCGGCCACTTCGAAGGCTGGCCGGTTCATCGGCGCGGAAGCCCTCCCGATGCAGACACTCTACACCGGACACAAAACTACTCGACGGCCACTACCGCAGCGTCCGCGGCGCCTGCGGCTTCGTTCAAACCGGCTGCTCGGACGAGTGACTTGCCGCCCATAGACTCCTTTGGCTTTCTCGAGAACTGCAAACACCCTGACTCGCTCCACCAGCCCAACCGCGCGGCGAAAACGTTATGAACGTGGTCGGCATCAGGCTGTGGATATAAAAGAAACGACAAGGTTTAGCCTGGGTGTTGCGCGAACGCCGAGAAACCACGCAACAAAACGAGCCATTTGACACGCGCAACGGCAAACAACGCCTAATTTATCGTAAATTGCTGAAATAAAATGACAAATGGGACGCAACACCGTCCATATGTACCTAGAATCGGCCGTTAAGTTAAGGCGAAATAGACTTTCACGATTACCTTGCACATAGCAAATCGTCTTTGGGCAATTGTCTGGCATTTTTGCCAGATGACGCCGCTCCCGGCCTGAGCGAGGCTAAGATGTTTCTCCTGGGGTTGGCTGTTGAGTCGCGAATCGATCAAAGAGATGGGCCATTCTCAGGGTACGGCAAGCATCGATTAGCCTCACGAGGTAGCCATGAGAACCCACGGACGGCGAGGCGCGGTCCAGCTTTGCGTGGCGAGTTTTTGCATTCTCGCTCTTTTGCCTGGCGAGACTCTCGCGTATGCGTACTCCCAGTCACCAGCGCCGGCTGCTTCCGGCACTCAATCCACGAGTATTCCTCCCGATCAGCTGGATTCCCTGGTGGCGCCCATTGCGCTCTATCCGGATCCGCTCCTGGCCCAGGTGCTGGCGGCTTCCACCTATCCGCTGGAGATCATCCAGCTTCAGCAGTGGCTGAACAAGAACACGGGCCTGAAGGATAAGGCGCTGGCCGACGCGGTCGCCAAACAACCCTGGGACCCCAGTGTCCAGGCCCTTGCTGCCCTGCCCGAGGTGGTGAAGCGTCTCGGCGACGATATCGGATGGACCACCGACCTCGGAAATGCGTTCCTCGCCCAGCAAACCGACGTGATGGACGCAGTGCAACGAATGCGCAAGAAAGCCCAGGACAAGGGCACCCTGAAGACAACGGAACAACAGAAGGTCGAGACCCAGGCCGTCGAAAGTAAGCAAGTGATCGTCATCCAGCAGGCCAATCCCCAGGTGGTTTACGTGCCTACGTACGACCCGGTCATCGTCTACGGACCGCCCATCTATCCGTATCCACCGATCTACTATCCGCCGGCCTGGTACTACCCGACGGGCCTGGCGATTTCGTTCGGCGTGGGCATGGCGATGGGAGCGTTCTGGGCGGGAGGTTGGGGCTGGGGTTGCGGCTGGGGCGGCAATAACGTCTACATCAATCACAACAACAACTTCAATCGCAATACCAACATCAACCGCGGCAACCGGCCTTCGCAGTTACCGTCCGGGGGGCGTGGGAATATCGGCGGAGCCGGCGGTGTCGGCGGAGTTGGTGGAGCTGGCGGAGTTGGCGGTCCGGGTGGCGTTGGAGGTGCGGGGGGAGCCAACCGTCCGTCTCAGCTACCTTCCGGCGGAGACCGCGGGAATTGGCAACATAATCCGCAACACCGCGGGGGCGCTCCGTATAAGGACCGCGCCACGGCGGACCGGTTTGGGGGAACGGCGCGCGGTGATTCGCTGGCGCAGCGGCAGCAGGGTGCGCGGCAGCAGATTAACCGCCAGGGCGGAACCGTGCCCAGCAACCGCGCTAGCGGCGGCAACCGGGCTGGCGGGGCGGGGGCAACCAACCGCGCAGGAGCCGGCACAGGTAACCGTTCGCGTGGCGGCGGCCCCGATAGCATCGGCGGCCGCGATCTCTCCCGCAGCGGCGGGGGAAACCGCGATGCCTTCGGCGGCGGAAACCGCGGATACAACGGATCGAGCGCACGCAGCAGCAGCAGCCGTGGCTCATCCAGCATGGGTTCTCGTGGCAGTGGCGGCAGCCGCGGCGGTGGGCGGCGGAGATAGAGCGCATGGATATCGGATCAGATCACAGGAGCCTCGAAATGAAATCACCGACAGCAAGCAGCGTTCGATCAGGAGTGGTTGTCATGCTGCGCGCGGCTGCGTTGGTTTGCGTGTGTGCCTGCGCAGTCTGTGCTGCGCAACAGCCTGCACCAAAGCCAGCGGCGGCCGAGAAACCCGCAGCCGCGAGTGTCAACACCCCCTCTGCGTCGGTCCAAACGTTCAATACTCCACAATCGGCGGCGGATGCGTTGGTGAAAGCCGCCGGGGATTTCGACCAGTTAGCACTTACCCGCATTTTCGGTCCTGGCGGCGAAGACATTGTTTTCACAGGTGAAGTGCCTCAGGATCGCGCGCACGCAGTGAACTTCGCCAAGGAAGCTCAGGAAAAGCTCGAGGTTTCAGTCGATCCCACCACCTCCAATCGGGCATTTCTGCTTGTAGGCAACGAAGATTGGCCCTTCCCTGTTCCTCTGGTCAAGAGAGGAGAAAAATGGTCGTTCGATAGCGAGGCCGGGCGCGAAGAACTCCTGTATCGCCGCATCGGCGCCAATGAACTCGACGCAATCCAGATCTGTCGCGGGTACGTCGAAGCACAGACTTTATACGCTTTTGAGCCCCGCCAGGGTTACGACGTGAACCAGTACGCGCAGCGCATCATCAGCACGCCCGGCACGCAGGATGGCCTCGCCTGGCAGAATTCCGATGGCACATGGGGCGGCCCCATCGGAGAAAAAATTGCCCAGGCCATCGAGCAGGGATACGATCTCAAGTCGGAACCCTACCACGGTTACTTCTTCAAGATTCTCAAGGGCCAGGGTCCCTCGGCGCCTCTTGGCCAGATGGACTTCGTGATTAAAGGCGTGATGATTGGAGGCTTCGCGCTGGTTGCTGCGCCCGCTGAATATGGTGTCACGGGCATGCAAACCTTCATTGTCAGTCACGACGGCGTCGTCTACCAGAAAGATTTCGGAATCAAAACCCTCGATGAATTCCGCAAGATGGAGTTGTTCAATCCCGATGACTCCTGGACCCCTGTGCCCGACCAGGACCAGGATCCTGACCAGGGCGACAGCCAATAGCCGCTGCTTTGAGGAGCTTCGGTGCGCTAGAATCTTTGCGTGCGGAAGCTCGGTCTTCGTGCAGCCCCGTATCTATATCTTCGTATCGCTCATCCGAATTCCCTCTTCGCCTGCATCCACATGCAAGGTAAACTCCATCGAGTTAAACACTAAATTTAATAAATGGCGAACGGGAGACTGAATCCGATACAGTTTGCCTTGTCTGTGCGTTTGCCAGTTGGCATGGGGTTAATTGAGTGAAGACAATCATCGAGCCGTTTCGAATCAAGAGCGTTGAGCCAATACGGTGGACGACGCGGGAGCAGCGTTTGAGGTTGCTGCAAGCGGCGCACTACAACCTCTTTCTGTTGCCTGCCGACGATGTATTGATCGACCTGCTGACCGATTCGGGCACCGGCGCTATGTCAACGCACCAGTGGGCCGCGGTGATGGAAGGCGACGAGAGTTATGCCGGCAGCCGAAGCTTTGAACGGTTTCGTAAGTCGATCCAGGATATCTGCGGCTACAGGCATGTGATTCCGACGCACCAGGGGCGGGCGGCGGAGCGGATCCTTTTCGGGATCACTTGCAAAAAAGGCGACGTCGTTCCGAATAACACGCATTTCGATACCACGCGCGCCAATGTCGAATTCGTGGGCGCCGAGGCGGTGGACCTGGTGATTCCGGAAGGCCGGCAGCCTGCTTCGACACACCCGTTCAAAGGCAATATGGACGTCGAGGCTCTGAAGAGTTTGATCGATCGGGTGGGGCGGGAACGGATCCCTCTGGTCATGCTCACGGTGACGAACAATTCGGGCGGGGGCCAGCCGGTGTCGATGGCGAACGTGCGCGAGGTCAGCGCGATTTGCCGGCAGAATGGAATTCCCCTCTACTTTGACGCCTGCCGCTTTGCCGAAAATGCGTGGTTCATCAGGTTGCGCGAAAAAGGATATGAGAACAAGACGCCCAAGCAGATTGCGCAGGAGATGTTCAGGCTGGGCGATGGATGCACAATGTCTGCCAAGAAAGATGGCATGGCCAACATCGGCGGCTTCCTTTGCACGAACGATGACCTGCTTGCGCAGCAGGAGAAGGATCTGCTGATTCTTACAGAGGGCTACCCGACCTACGGCGGGCTGGCCGGGCGCGATCTGGAAGCGATCGCCGTGGGACTCCAGGAAGCGCTCGAGGAAGACTATCTGCGTTATCGCATCGCATCCACCGCGTACCTGGGCGAACACATTGCTTCAGAGGGAGTGCCGATTGTGCAGCCGCCGGGCGGGCATGCTATCTATCTGGACGCGCGGTCGTTCCTGCCCCATATTCCCGCGGACCAGTTCCCCGGAATCGCTCTTGCAGCGGAGTTGTACCTGGAAGGCGGAGTACGATCGGTTGAAATCGGGACGCTGATGTTTGGAGCGGCGGCACAGATGGACCTTGTGCGCCTCGCGATTCCGCGGCGCGTATATACGCAGAGTCATATCGATTACGTTGTTGAAGTGATACTTGAAGTATGGGCGAATCGGGACAAGATTCGCGGAATGCGTCTGACGCACCAGGCGCCATTCCTGCGACATTTCACGGCGCACCTGGAGCCGGCGGGTTGAGAAGCGGTCACACCATGTCAGCAGAGCGAAGTTGATCTTCGGAACTCCGCACCTTCACATATTCCGTGAGCGGGGAGAGGTCACTCGTGGCTCTACCACCAGCCGTGGCTCTACCACCAGCTTTCCATCTGCACACCCCAGGTCAGGCCCTGCGTACTGGTTGTGTAATCGGGGCCTCCGATTTGTCCTTTGAAGCCGTTCCCCCACTGCGCATAGGTCACGAAAGCGCGAATGGCCGGGCGGCTCATGAAGTGATTGCCCAGCGAGACCTGCGGAGCGAATGTCATCTTGAACAGGTAGTCGCTGACGTTGGTGCTCTTGTCGTCGACCCAATCCACAAACGGTTCAAATGCCAGGCTCAGATAATCGTTGAACTGAATCTGCGGCCGGGCGCCTGCAGAGAACCAGTGTTGCTGGCCTCCATATTGCTTGTACTCGGTAAGCTGGTAAAGCAGCACTGGGCTGACGGTGAAATGCTTCCCGGTTTCAAAGATCACGTTGTCAGCTACGCGGAAGCGATACGATCCCGGCGCGTCCGGCCGGATGAAAGTCCCGGCAAGCGTGTTGTAGGTCTCGAATCCGGATGTGAATGTTTTCGCTGGCCCGTGGCCATATTGAATGTAAAATTTGTTCAGGTTGTTTTCGTTCCCCCCCCACTTCTCGCTCGTGTGGATAAACGTAAACGACGCGCCCGTGGCATTGGGAGCCGACGCGCCTGACTGATCGTGGCCCGAAGTGGCGTGCGATATATCGAATCCGAATTCGCCAGAACCGCCAAGAAACTTCACGTCATACCAGCGGAAATCGTAGTCCGACTTGTTGAACCCGGCCTTGTTCGCGGGATCAGGCTGAGGAAGATCGCTGAATCCGCTTTGCGAACCCTGGCCAATCCAGGCGAAGGCGAGTTTGCCGATCGGGAGCTTGATATCTTCAACACCGCCGCCGCCGCCGCTCATGTTGTACATCATGAAATCGTCGATGTAGATGTCGTGGCGCCGGTAGTAGCGGTTTCCAGCCCAGACGTTCATGGAAGGTTGGCTGCTGCTGAGGTTTCCGATGGCCGCCCAGGCTTCCGCAATACCGAAGCTGGTGCCGCTCGAGACAAGATAGTTCTGGTAAGGGTTGAACATCGAGATCCGCACGAGCACACGGGCGACAGGCTGCGAAGAAGTACCGTCGGTACGAGGGATTCGGTTAAGCGAAAAGGCTTCAGGGAGGTAGAAGTTCTTTCCGATCGCGATTTCTCCGTAGTTCTCAGCCTCATTGCCAAGGCGCCCCTTTGCCAGGGCTCCCGGCGCCTGGAAAGCCACCTGTGGTCCGCCTTCATCATCCCGTCCGTAGCCGGCTCTGAAGTACCCGGTGATGTCCACGTATTCCCGCAAAACCCGTTCCATTCGCTCCTTTACCGCTTGGTTGTCCTGCTCGGCAAGAGCTAGTTGCATTGACTCGGTGGGCTCCTGGAATTCGACCTGAGCCCTGGCGGCCTGCGCTTCCGCGCTCGACGCTTCCTGACCTGCGGCAGTCTGAGTCGTGGCCACGACCATTACTTTCGTTGCCGGCCTGGGCGCGGAGAAGGCGGCGACGGAGGCCGCTGCAGGTGTGGAATTCGCCGTCTCCAGCTGCTTCAATCGCTCGTCCAGATTATGAAAGCGCTCCTCGTAGGCCTGCTTCAGCTGGTCGTATTCCTGCTTCAGCTGCTCCATCTCCTGCCGAGTTTCTCGCAGTTCGGTGTTGGATGGTGTCTGCCCCTGCACAACGAGGACATTCAAGGTGAGTAAGACAGCGAATCCGATCCTGCCCGTCTTGAAGCGCATGAATAAGCCTCCTGCCTGACGCGATGCTCATGCGATCATCGCGCTGCTCCCTGTCTCGGCTTACGGAGCGACTCAGATGAACGACGAGTTCTCGCAGCATGCTAGTCGCGGTTCTCCGCATCATTCAACTGCTAAAAGTGTGAGGACGCTGCCGACTCCGTCAGCTGTAACGGGAAACCCGAATGGGGCCGAGACGGTGATTCAGTAGGCATACAAGCGCCTTTCCTGCGGCATTTCGCGGCACACCTGGAGCCGGCCAGTTGAGCACGGCTCTTCGGAGCAGAAGCGGAGATGCTGTAGTATCCATGGTGCGTCGGAGTACTCTATCCACGCCGACTTCGAGGAGAGCTTAACCGTGAGGGTGCGAACAAACGCCGGACCAAGTCGAGCCGCCCTGAAAATGACCGCGCACGTAACGGACTCAAGGGCTGGTCGAACGAAAAGTATCTTGGGAGCGACCCTGCTCAATTGCGGGGTTCCGGCGGTGGCGGTTCTAATGGGGATCAGTTCCCTTCCCGCACAACAAGCCGCTGACCAGTCCACCCGCACAGCCAGTGCGCAGGTGCCGCGGCCCTGGGATCAGAATCCCGACGGAATGCACATTTATATCTGGGCGGGGCTGAAATCGCATTACGCCGGACAGCACGACTATCCGCAGTTCCTTGCCGACTGGAGCAAGCTGCTGACCGAGCATGGAGCCATCGTGGATGGCGCGCTGCACGCGCCGCGAGCCGCCGACCTCGATAAAACGAACGTCGTGATCATCTACAAGGGCGACGCGGGCTACTTGAGCGATCAGGAGAAAGCGGATCTCGAAGCGTACATCAAGCGCGGCGGCGGATTGGTGAGTCTTCATGATTCTTTGTGCGGACCGGATCCCGCGTATTTTGCCACGTTGGTGGGCGGAGCCAAAAAACATGGCGAGGTCAATTACACTCTGGGGGCGCCGATCCCTTATACCGTGGCTGACAGCGCCAGCCCGATCATGAAGGGCATGACGAACTTCACCATTTTTGACGAGGCCTTCTACAACCTGACCTGGGCGCAGGACACGAAGGTCCATGTTCTCGCCACCGCGGTCATTCCCGGGACGCCGAGCGCGGGCACGCACAAGGGCGAAGTAGTGCCGCAGATCTGGACGTACGAACACACGTTGCCCGGCGGCGATCCGGCTCGGGCGTTTGTCTGGATGCAGGGGCATGAATATGCGAATTTTGCCAATTACCAGATTCAGCAAATGCTCCTGCGGGGTATCGCCTGGGCGGGAAAAAAGCCTGTCGACACGCTGATCGATTATGTTGCGCCGCCGCATCCGGAACATGTGCCGGCACCGGGAACGAACAGGTAGTCGATCTTGATGCTGTCGTGGTCTCCCACCCTAGCGACAAAAACAAAGACGTCGCGAGGGTGGGCACCCCGGGCACCCCAGGTTCCGCTCAACATGACGGGATCCTTGTGCACATTTACTTTGCGGTCCAGCCGCCGTCGATGAGGATGTCGGTTCCCGTGATGAAGCTCGCCCCTTCAGAACACAGATAGCAAGCCAGTGCGCCGATCTCCTCGGACGTGCCCCAACGACCCACGGGAAGACCGGCGAGGAACTGCGCATTGGCTTCCGGATTGTTGATGACCGCCGCATTCATGTCGGTTGCGATGGGTCCAGGACTGATGCCGTTGACGGTGATTCCCTCGCCCGCAAGTTCAAGTGCCAGGGCCCGCGTGAGGCCGAGCAGCGCGGCTTTGGCGGAGGAGTAGGCGGTTCGCCCGGGGAGGGACACGTGGCTCATGATCGACGTCATATTCAGAATGCGACCGTAGCCGGAGTCCTTCATCCCGGGAACGAAGGCGCGGCACATCAGGAAAGTGGAGATAAGGCTTGCGTCGAGAACGCTGCGAAACTCTTCGAGAGAGAAGTCGACCAGGTTCTTACGGATATTGGTTCCCGCATTATTGATCAGGAGCTGGGGCGGGCCAAAGCGCTTGTTCACCGCCTCAGCCAATGCGGCGACTTCTTTCTCTTGCGTTACGTCGGCGGTGAAAATGACGGCGGTTCCGCCCTGGCCGGTGATCGCATCGCGCACCTGTTCCAGGCGCTGCGTGTCGCGGGCCACAAGGGCAACGGCAGCGCCGGATTCGGAGAGGGACTTGGCCATGGCTTCGCCGAGCCCACGGCTTCCGCCGGTGATCACGGCGGTTTTGCCGGTCAGATCGATGTTCAAGGTGTACCTCCGGTCGATGGAACGTTCAAAGGCATAAGGCCTTCGTTGTTTGTCGAGGCAGCGGTAGCGGCCATAATCAATTCGCGCTGGCGTCGCGCTGCGTCCGGATCGAGGTAGAGCCAGCATGCGGCTGCCACCACGGCCGCAACCGCCATGGTATCGATGAGAATGTTCCAGTTACCGCCGGCGCGCTGAAGGATGATTCCGCCCGTAACCGGAGCGACAAAACCGGCGAGGTTTCCCATCATGTTCATTGCCGCCGCTACGGTAGCAGTGTAGGGGCCGCCGATTTCGACACAGGCATCCCACGAGATTGGCATGGTGAGATCGGCGGCAAAGCTAGCCAGTCCCATGGCCACCATGGCGGGAATGACGGATGCGATGTGAGTCACGGCCACCAGCAGAATGGCGGCCGAGAAGAAGCCGCAGAAGGCGATGATGCGACGAGGCAGCCTCCTTGGCGCGAGGCCGGAGACCAGAGAACCGAAGCCGCCGAACAGAAGGGGCAACACAGAGAAAGCCGCGGCGCTGGCGGGCGTCTGGCCGCGCCCTTCGCGCAAATAAGTCGGAAGCCAGGTGATGTAGAAATACCAGACATAGGAAAAGCAGAAGTACTGCAGACCCAGGATTGCGACCCGCCGCGTCAACAGCACGAACGTCCAATGACGTTGTCCCGCGTGATGGGTCGTGAGAATACGCGCGCCCTCGAGCAATTCCCTTTCCAGCGAGTTCACAGACCGGTGCTGGGCCGGTTCGTCCCGAAACCATATGAGGAACACTGCACACCACACGACGCCGAGCGCGGCAAACTGCACAAAGGCCCAGCGCCAGCCGAACAGGTTAATGCAAACCAACGCCAACGGAGGTGTGATGGCTCCGCCCCAGCGCGCGGAAGCCCACATCAGGGCCTGCGCTGTCACCCGTTCGCGCGCGGGCAACCAGGCGCTGAGCATGCGCGTCAGGTTGGGAAAGCAACCGGCCTCGCCGGCTCCGAACAGGAAGCGGATCACGCACATCGACGCGACGTTCCAGGCAGCCCCGGTAAGAGCCGTGCAGACCGACCACGCGAGCACGATTTGTGTAAGTACGCGCCTGACGCCCAGCCGGTCGCCGAGCAGCCCCATGGGAATTTCGAAGAGCGCGTAGGCCAATCCGAAGGCTCCGAAGATGAAGCCCATCTGCTCTTTGGGAAGGTGAAGATCGTGGGAGATGGGTCCGGCCGCCACCGAGATCGCGACGCGCTGCACATAAGAAAGGACAGCAAGACTAATGGCCAGGAGGACAACGGTGTAGCGAATGCGGCTGGCTTTCATCAGCAGACCTCTCGGTGTAGGATTACCGGCGCGCACCGCATAGATGAGACTCTATCGCATCGTGCGGATGCAACGATTCTTAAAGCGGACTTTCAAGGATCAGGGCAGGCTCAAGGCATAGAGGCTGTCCCCGGCTCCAAAAACTATATATTGCCTGTCATCGAGCATGTACGTAATGATGCCGCCCGATTCGTTGGCGGCCAGTTCATGGTGCCACAGCACGTCGCCGCGGTCGGCGCTATAGATGATCAGATTCTTCTGGTCGTCGCCGCTGATGACGAGATTGCCTGCGGTCGTGAGGATGCTGGGACCGAGCGTGGTGGGTGCATCTTTCAGATTGGGATAAACATGCCTCCAGGCGGCGATGCCGGTGAGCGGATCGATGGCCTGCAGCACCCGCTTCGCGCGGCCGATTCCGACGCCCGTGCCTCCGTAGCCCGACGGCCGCTCGCTGTCGTCGGTCAGATAATAGATGGCCTTGCCTTCCACCGAGTTGACGTAGACCAGACCAGTTTTGGGATTGTACGCGGGAGCCTGCCAGTTGGTCGCGTTCACGATATTGATGGAGCCGCCGACCGAAGGGTCCTTGTCGGCGATAGGAATGGGCTCGCCCTGCGGCGAGAGGCCGGATGAATAATCCAGGGGCACATATGGTTTCACGAGCAGATATTTGCCGGTCACTCGGTCGAGGGTCACGAAGAAGCCGTTGCGGGCGGCCTGGGCCAACAGCTTTCGCGGCTTGCCGTCGACGACGCGATCGAACAGGATGGGTGCGGTGGTGTTGTCGAAATCGTGCGTGTCGTGCGGGGAGACCTGGAAGTACCATTGCAGTCTTCCTGTATCGGCGTTGAGAGCGACGATTGCTTCCGTCCAGAGGTTCGCGCCGGGGCGCCCCTGGCCGGCGAACACGGGATTGGTATTGCCGGTGGGCCAATAGAGCAGGTTGAGTTCTGGATCGTAGGTGCCTGGCATCCAGGTCATGCCGCCGCCATGGCCGGATGCGTTTTCATCGGGCCAGGTTTTGAGCGCGGGATCGCCCTTGCGCGGCGTGGACCACCAGGTCCATTGCAGGTCGCCGGTGGCGGGATCGAATGAATCAAGGAAGCCGGGCATGTCCATCGCATCGCCACCCACGCCGACAATGATGTGGTTCTTCACCACCAGGGGCGCGGAGGTGGAGAAGTACTGCTTGCGCGCGTCGGCATAATTCTTTCTCCACAATTCCCGGCCGGTATTGGCGTTGAGCGCGATGAGCCAGTTGTCGGGGGTGAGGAAATAGACGTTCGACTTCCAGATACCGACACCGCGCTGGCCGACGAGATGCCCGCCATGATCGACCCAGTCGTAGTGCCAGATTTCCTTTCCCGGTGCGCGCATCGAGCGCCCACACGTGATCGGGAATGGTGATGTAGAGGACTCCGCCGACCAGCAGCGGCGTGCACTTGATGACCGGAACCGGGGCGCCCCGCTGAGCGCCAACATCCGTGATCCTGAAGACCCACTGCCGGGCGAGCTGGTTCACATTGGCGGGCGCGATCCGAGTTAGCGTGCTGTAGCGCTGGCCGCTGTAATCACCGTTAAAGGTGGGCCAGGTGTTGACCGGCGCGTCGCCGATGGCACGAGGATCGAGCGAGACATGGCGGCCGTCGGGACCCGCTGCTACGAGGGCCGCAGCTACACTCGCCGCGCAAAGGATGGAGACGAATTTCATTTGAGCGTCTCGAGGTACGCGGTCACATTGTGCATGTCGTCGTTGGTGAGCGACTGGATGATTTCCTCGTGGGCCGCAAGCGGATCGTTGATCTGGACCTCTACGCCCGGAACGCGGTCGATCGTGTGCGCCTGACCCGAGTTGTCGACGAGCGTGATACGAAAATCGCTCACCTGCGTGACGCGGCCGGCGATGGTCTCGCCACCGGGCATTTTTACCGTTGCGGTAGGCACCAGCGAGTTATCGCCGCCATGCAGGGGCCAGATCCACCCGCGCTGCAGCTGCTCGGGCGACCGGAACTTGCTGCCGATGTGGGCGAAGCTCTCCGGTGTATGGCACGAACTGCAATGTGCGGCCACTGCGGCCTGACCCTTTGCAGGGTCCCCAACCACGATGTTGAGGACCTGATAGGCGCCGCGATTGGCTACCTGCTCCACCTGCAGATGAAGGAATTCGGCAATATCCTTGAGCTTGTCTTCGGACATGGAGGCGAACGCCGGCATGCCCTTTTCCGGTACGCCTTTGCGTATGTACGGAACCAATTTTTCTCCGTGGTCGTCGCCCAGAACCTGGTCCGATGTGATCAGGTTGGGCCCTGTTGCCCCGCGAGCCTGCGGTCCATGGCAGAATGCGCAACTGCGCTGGAAAACGGGCGCTCCGCGGGCCGCGGCGGCTTTGTCAGGTTCGGCGCCGAGACCGAGAAATGCTCGGGTGGCGGCGGCGCGCTGTTCGGGTGTCATGTTCTGGTAGTTGGCCTGGCGCTGCGCCGGAGCCTGATCGCCTGTCGGACCTTCCTGGCCGATCGCGATGGCGGCGAGGGCCGCGCATGTGACCGAAAGCATGGCCCCGAAAAGTCGACGCCGCCGCGGACGCTCATGGGTTGGAAACTCTGCCGAGGTTTTCAATCTATGTTTGTCTCAGGGCGCAAGTATACAAATGCATCGCGTCCGAGGCGAACAACACTGTTGCAAAACCGGACGCGGCTACTGGTTTTGCAGCAGCAGGGCCCAATCGTTCTTGTCGGGCGCCTCGGGCGAGGTCCAGGCCGGGCCCTCCGCTTCCGGCAAATCGATCTTTTCGCCGCTCACGGCGCTGAACCAGGAAGCCTTGTAGCGGCCCGGCTCGAGTTTCACTGTCACGGATCCGCCGTGGGGAAGATAGACAGCATAAGTTTTCCCGGGGTCCGCGACGCAATAGTTATTGTTGTTGACGAGCTCATCGTGCGGGTTGGTCTTCCACCATTCGAAGCCGGTGAAGAAATCGACCATATGACCGTAGCCGAGGAACATGGTCTGGGTATCGTCACCGCGCCCGTTCAGCCAGCCGCCACCGGAGTCGGGCCATATGTTGGTGCCCCGTCTTGCCGATTCGCCGGCCGTGCCGTAGCCACCGGCCATCGTAATTTCCCACGCGGTGCGCCGCAGGACATCGGCCGAGTCCGAACCGGGAGCCGCCCAGTGCGGATAGTGATCCTCGTACCCATATTCCTCGTTGGTCTGCGGAATAATGCGGCCGGTTTTCTCCTGCAGCTTTCTCGATGCCAGCATCAGGTTGTGCTGGTTGCGCGACCATTCCTGGTAGGAGGTGAACCCGAACCAGGAGGAGGCGCGGTCCTGGTGATCGTTGGTGACCGCGGGGTGGCTGGTTTCAAGGTGCTTGTAGGGGTCGAGTTGCTGGATCAGCATTCCCGTCTCGCGGGTCCATTTCTCATCGCGATAACTGTCCAGGTCGTCGCCCATGTCCCAGGTGATATTGGAGTAGGCCCCGAAACGGTTGACTGCATAGCGAATGAAGCGATGCTCGTCGTCGCTTCCCGCACCGGGATGAACGCGGCTGTCGTTCATATCGAGCACCAGGGAAATATTCATATCGCGCTCGCGGGCAAACTTCAGCATGCGTTCGAACTTCTGCCAATACGACACATTGAATCGGGTGTAGTCGAAATCCGGGTGCCAGGGGTCTTCAGGGTGCGGCGAAGGCCATGCGGCGATGAGGCAGGTCCAGTTCTTATCGATCATGACGGGCTCGCCAAACATGGTGATTGCCTCGCGGCCGGCGATCGTCACACGCATGCGGTTGACCTTGAGCCGGTGAAGACGGTCGACGGTATATTGAATCACGCGATCGTCGCTCCAGCCCACCAGCCAGTACGCAGTGGTGCCGTTAAAAAAGAAATGCTCCCCGGTTCCCTCCCAGATGAAGTGCCAGGGATACTGCGGATCGACGCGGAGCAGCCCACGGGTGTGCGCTTCTGTGGCTGTGAATGTTCCGCTGGAAGATTTCTCAAAGCTTCCCTGCTTGTAGGTGACCGCGTACTTGTAGTCGCCGGCGATCGGCGCCATGAAGCGGATCCGGAAGGTGCCGCCGTCGGCGGAATCGCAGAAACCTTCGACATTCCAGTGTTGAGCGCCATCGGATGTTTCGAATGTGCCGGTAAGAGTTGCGTCTTCAAATGGGTTGCGGGCGTCGGGCGCGTTAACCGTGGCCGTGATCTCGATGAAATCGTAGCGGTTGACCTGGGAGGATGCGGGCGAGAACGTAACGCCGCTGGGGGCCGCGAAGACCGAGACCGGAAACCATAGCGCGGCCGCAACCAGGATGGCCTTGAGGATTAGATTTACAACGTTGATTCGAGACGGCAGACGAAGTGACATGTTTGACCCCCGGAGCGGCTAAGTGTGCCAGCGAAAGGAGATCATTCTAGGGCAGGGCTTCCGGCAGGGTATATAGGAATCCCTTGGCGAAGCTGTGAGGAATCAACGATTGTGCGACGCTTCAGGCGGTTTTTTCAACGGCAAGGGCGGGCTCGTCGGAGTGAACCGGGCGACGGGTTGCCGCCCAGAACACGATAGCGGCGCCCACCAGAATGGAGCCGGCGCTGGCCAGCTGGGCGTTCGATAAACCCCACAGTACCTTGGGGTTGCGTCGTATAAATTCAACCAGAAAGCGAGCTGTTCCGCTCAAGATCAAATACTCCCCGAGGATCCAGCCGGTTGGACGCGGCTTGCTGCCGCGCATCCACAGCCAGGCGCCGATCAGGAGTCCCGCTCCCAGTTCATAGAGTGGCGTAGGATGGACCCGCACAAAGGT
This sequence comes from Terriglobales bacterium, assembly GCA_963788475.1. GTDB lineage: Bacteria > Acidobacteriota > Terriglobia > Terriglobales > Acidobacteriaceae > Telmatobacter. Next base: position 66,966 of record CAWBGO010000014.1, on the reverse strand, counting down.
CGGCTCGATGCCCCGGGGAAAGCTCATGCCCCAGGGAAGATTTGTCGGAAGGCCATAGCAGCCGTCTCCGGAAAGAAAGCAGCCGATGCGACCAATGCCGTAGCCAATAGCTGCGGCCGGCGCCGCGAGGTCGAGAGTCCGCAGGGCACCAATTTTGGCTCGCCAGCCCTGCAGAACCAGGGCGCTGATGCCAAACACCAGTCCGCCGAACCAGGCAAACCCGGCGGTATCCCACAGCACGCGCCAGCCCTGCTCACGGAACTCGGAGGGCGTGTCGAGCACGTGCCACACCTTGGCTCCCACAATGCCGGCCACGACCGTGATGGCAACCATGCCGACCGCATCCGCAGTAATCTTTGCGCGGCGGAAGTTGCGGTCCATGATGAAACCGGCCGTCACCGCGGCCAGCCACAGCATCAACCCGAAAGTGGGAATACTGAGGGAACCAATGTGAATAAAGGGAAACATCTCTACATAAGTATAGACGGATCGCTCATGGAACACGTTTCCGGCGGGCACCGGCCGGGGTAACGATTTTTCACAAAAGAGGCTTGCCCCAGCGCCGGGCCGTCAGGCGATACTGTCCCCATGGCCACTATCACTTACCAGGGAATCGAGGTTCTATATACCCGCCAGCAGATCGCCGAGCGCGTGGCGGAAATGGGCGCCACAATTACGCGCGACATGAACGGCGAAAAGCTGGTGATGGTAGGCGTTCTGAAGGGCGCCGCGATCTTTCTCTCAGACCTGGCACGGTCGGTCCAGGTGGACACGACATTCGATTTTGTGGCCGTCTCGAGCTATGGAAAGGGCCAGCGCTCCTCGGGCGCGGTCAAACTGATCAAGGACCTGGACGAACCGATCGAAGGCAAGAACGTCCTGATCGTTGAGGACATCCTGGACACCGGGTTGACCCTCGCCTATCTCCGCAAAATCTTTCTCCAGCACCATCCCCGAACTCTCCGCATTGCCGCGCTGCTCGACAAGCCTTCGCGACGGATCGAAAAAATTGATGCCGATTATGTCGGATTCTCCATTCCAAATTTATTTGTCATCGGCTATGGAATGGATTATGCGGAACGTTACCGTAACCTGCCTGACATTTGCCTGATGTCGCCTGACCACCCCGAGTGAGGGATTGCGGAGAAGTTGCGATGCCCGGAGGAGCACGATGATCGATGAGCGCGAACTGCTGCAGGGCGCTTACCGGGAATTCAATGCCCGCCGCCTGGAGGCGGTGCTCGCCCGCATGCAGCCCGACGTCGTGTGGCCGAATGGGATGGAGGGCGGCTACGTCTATGGGCATGAGGGAGTGCGCGACTATTGGACGCGGCAATGGGCAATCTTCGATCCGCATGTTGAGCCGATGGAGATAAATCGCGACGCAAGCGGCAAATTCGTAGTTGAGGTTCACCAGGTGGTCCGCGACCTGGAAGGAAAGTTACTGTCGGATGCGATGGTACGCCACGTTTACACAATTCGAGATTTCCTGATCGAGCGGATGGACATCGAATAGAGTGGCGGCAACATATAAGCGCGTCGCTCGAAATGCGGATTTTGCCGGGGCCGACCTGTTAGACCTGCCAGTTTGTGAGTTCGTCTCCCAAGGTCTATACTCATCCCCCGGAGAACACGCACGAAGCCGCCAGACAAGAGCGGCGCAGGAACATGAAGGAGCATGACCATGGCTGCAGTTTCGCCCTTACAGGAAGAGATTGAATTTGACCACGGAACCTTTGATTCCGCGGCCTTTACTACCCAGACCCTTGCGAGCTGGCAAAACCTTGCCGGCATTATCGATCACACACTTTTGAAGCCGAACGCCACCCGCGAAGAGGTGGAAAACCTGTGCGATGAGGCCCTTCGCTATCGGTTTGCCTGCGCAATGGTGAATCCCATCTGGGTTCCGACCGCGGTTTCGGTCTTGTCGGGGACGGGGATTCCGGTTGGCGTTGTAATTGGGTTCCCGCTGGGAGCTTCGCTCGTTTCATCGCTGCGCCATGAAGCCGCCGCGCTCACCCGACTGGGCGCGCGGGAACTGGACATGGTGATTCCCATTGGCCAGCTCAAGAGCGGCAATCACCACGCGGTGGAGCACGCCATTCGCGCCACCGCAGTGGTTGCGCACCATCATGGAGCGCTTTTGAAGGTCATCCTGGAAACCTGCCTGCTAACCGTCCAGGAAAAGCTCCGGGGGGCCGAGATCGCGATTCAGGCCGGGGCGGACTTCCTGAAAACGTCGACCGGGTTTTCTTCCGGAGGCGCGACCGCGGCCGACGTAGCCCTGCTGCGAGGCGTTGCCGGCGGCCGATGTGGAGTCAAGGCCTCGGGCGGAATCCGCACACTGACCGACGTGCGCACGATGCTTGACGCCGGAGCCAATCGCATCGGGGCATCCGCAGGAGTTTCGATTGTGCGGGAGTTGGGAGCGGAGTGAGAAAGGCAGTGGAAAGTGGACAGAGAACAGTGGACAGTGACTGAACCCGTGGACGGCGGTGAATCTGACCCGTTTGCTGCTCAAAGCTGCAATTACTGCAGTGTCTTAACTGTCCACTGATCACTGTCCACTGTTCACTGTTCCATCAGCTATCATTCCCTTCGACACCATGCCCGACCCTTCCCCGCCAGCAGAACCGGAGTACGAAGGCGACTATCGTCCAGCGCCGTCGGCAAACCCGCTCGCTCACCTCGATCCGGTGAATGTTCGCGTGGAGACGGCGGACCTGACCTACCTAGTGCAACTGGCCGACGCCCTGAACACCACGCTCGATCTGCAAACCCTGTTGAATCGGACGTCGGAGCTGGTGCGCGCGATCATCAATTACCGCATCTTCGCCATTTTTCTGCTGAACGACCGTACCCATGAGCTTCGGATGCGTTTCCAGATCGGGCACAGCCAGGAGGCGGAGCGTATGCGGTTCCCTCTTGGGAAGGGCGTTGTCGGTCAGGTTGCGCTCACCCGGCAGGCCATTCTGCTGAATGACGTATCGAGTTCCCCTGTCTATATCGCGGCCAATCCTGAAGTCCGTTCGGAACTGGCGGTTCCGCTGATCGCTAAAAACCGCCTGATCGGGGTCATGGACCTGGAGAGCGAACAAGCGGGGTACTTCCGGGCCGAGCACCTTCACCTGCTTACGCTCACCGCCTCGCGCATCGCGCAAGCCATTGAGAACGCCCGTCTCTATGCACGCGTCTCCCGGCAGGCACAGACGCTGACGGTCTTGAATGAGATCGCGATGGAGCTGACCTCGATCCTCGATCTCGATCCGCTGCTGGAGCGTGTCGGACAACTACTCCGGCGGCTGATCGACTACCAGATGTTTACGATCATGCTCCTGGAGCCCAAGGGGGAAACTCTCATCACGCGTTATGCGTGGCGATTCGGCTACTCGCACGCCCCTCTGCGGCGGATCCCGATCACGAGTGGGCTGGTGGGCGCGTCGGTGCGGGAGTGGCGGGTGATCAATGCGCCCGACGTGCGCAAAGACCCCCGCTACCTGTCGATGAACCAGGAGACCCGCTCGGAGATGATCGTCCCGCTGTTTCACAAGGGACGGATTATCGGCGTGCTCGACCTGGAACACACGCGCACCAACTTCTTCAATGAAGAGCACGAGCGCATGTTGACGACCCTGGCGGCGCAAATCGCGATTGCGATCGAAAATGCGCGCCTCTACCAGGCGGTGACGCGGCAAGAGCGGCAGCTGGAGCGGGATATTACCATGGCCCGCGAAGTGCAGCTTCGGCTTCTGCCCGAGGCCGCACCGGAACACACGCACGCCGATATGGCGGTGCGATTCCTGCCTGCCCGCAGCATCGGCGGGGACTTGTACGACTTTCTCGAATACGGCCCCAGCCAGACCGCCATCGTGTTGGGCGACGTGAGCGGAAAAGCGGCACCTGCCGCGCTGTTTGCCGCCCTGGTCAGCGGCATCATGCGTTCCGCAGCGCAACAGCGCTTGCAGCCGGCCGCGATGCTGGCGATGCTGAACGATGCCATACAGGAACGGCGCCTCGAATCGCAATACGTGACCATGCTTTACGTGTTGTGGAACGACGAGAATCAGACCTTGCAGCTGGCCAACTCGGGAGCCGTGCAGCCCATGTTCTGCCGTGCCGGGGGTTCGCACCCGATTCGCGCCGAAGGGTTTCCGCTGGGCATGTTCCCCAACGTCACCTATGACGAATTCTCCGTGGCTACGGAACCGGGCGACGCCTTTGTTTTTGTTTCGGATGGGATTCTGGACGCGCAGAACGAGCATGAAGAGATGTACGGCGAAGACCGGCTGTCAGCGATGCTCTGCGGCCAACGCGAGCGCACGGCTGCGCAGATCGCCGAAGCTATCCTCGCCGATGTCACGCGCTTCCAGGCCGGCCACGATCGTTTTGACGACGAGACGATCATTGTGCTGAAAGTCAGGTAATCCACTGCGATGTTCCCAGCAGCCCCATGGGAGCAGGACTCGATATTCTTCGTCGGCGCTGTTGAAGAACGCGGAGCCGTTATCTTCTTCAGAGCATTCCCCTAGAGCAGATCGAGCGGCGCCCGTAAGGATATAACGATGCCCGTTCCTGACCGCAACGACCAACCAATACGTTCGTCTAATGGATTCGTCGTCGCGCTTCTGCTAGCGTCTCCTTCACGGCCCCTCGCTCTGACATCGAAGGGAGTTCCAAATGGACGGCACAACCCGGCGATTGTTGTCGCCGGTCACAAGAAGCCTGGCGCACCCGACTCTCCCTCGGCGATGAGCTAGCTCATATTCAGGAGAACAGAATTCGATTTCAAAGAGGAGAACAAAATGACAGCAAAAGGAAAAGTCTTAGTGCTAGTCTCGAGCGGTCATGGACTGCCCTTGAAAGATGGCAAGGTTTATGCCGGCGCAGGCTACTACCTCAACGAGCTTACGGTTCCGGTTCGCGCCCTGATGAACGAGGGCTACGAAATCACTTTCGCTAACCCCAAAGGCAACACGCCGCAATTGGATGTCCATTCAGCTGTACCCGACTTCTTCGGTGGGGACGAGGCTAAACTTCGGGACTATCTAAAATTCCGCGACACCCTGACTGGGCTCAAAAATCCAACACGTATCTCGGATGTAATCGCATCGGGCCTGGATCAGTATGACGCTGTTTTCGTCCCCGGCGGCCATGGCCCGATGATGGACCTGCTCGATGATCCCGACGCTGGCACCGTGCTGAGATACTTTCATGAAACATCCAAACCAACGGCAGTGCTTTGCCATGGCCCGATTTCACTTCTCGCGGCGCTTCCGAATTCGACGGAGGTGGTCGCCGCACTGTCGGCGGGCGATGCCGCTGGAGCACACACAAAGGCTCAAGGTTGGATCTATTCTGGATATAGGATGACTATCTTTTCGACAGCGGAAGAGCAGCAGCGCGAGCCGCTTGAGATTGGTGGAAAGGTTCTCTTCTACCCTGACTTCGCCCTGCGTACGGCGGGCGGTGAGGTAAGTGTGGCCGCCCCATGGAAGAGCTACGTGCTTCAGGATCGCGAGTTGATCTCAGGCCAGAATCCGTTCTCGGACGAAGCGCTTCTGAAACTTCTTTTGCCGGCACTCGATGGAAAGAAGAAGTTGGTTTCAGTGGCATAAGAATCCGAGACGCCCGGAAAGAGCTAATTGAGAAAGGGCGACAGTGTTGGAGAGCGTAAATATCGATGAGAACCACGTTCGGCGGTTTTTCGCTGATGCCGCCTGAAAATCATGCAGGTGTGGGCCATCCGCCCGGATGAGCACCGTTCATCGGAAATGGAGTCGTCAATGAGCAGCGTACAAATCGATCAGAAGAGCTATGAGATGCCCCCGAAGGAGGGGCTCAGCATCGCGCATTTTCTAACCGTGGGCGACATCAACCGATCGCTCGATTACTACGAGAAGGTCTTCGGCGCTCGCATTCTGAGCAGAGGCGACGGAAACGCGCCTGGGTACCTTCAGCTTGCGAATATCTGGATGATTATGAACGTGGGGGGCGGTCCTACTCCGGATAAGCCGACGGTGACGCTCAGCGTCCCCGACCCGAATCACATCAACAGCTTTATGAATTTCCGCGTTGCGGATATTCAAGGTTGCTATGAATTATGGAAAAGTCGAGGAGCGGAGTTCATCACGGAGCCGATCCCCAAGTACGGCGAGACGCGCTGCTACATTCGTGATCCTGACGGATATATTATCGAGGTCGGACAGAGCACCGATCTCACGTACGGTTAGAGCTCTCGGTCCGGCAAATTCGCCTGCTGATTGAATGGCCTTGCGGCTCCGGCTTGGTAAACTCTGACCAGACCCACTCCCGGAGCCACTTTGCATACCGTCACGCAAGAACGCATCATCCGCCCGGCACGCAACGTCTACGGCAGCCTGCGCCTGCCCGGTGACAAGTCCATCAGCCATCGTTACGGCATGCTGGCCGCTTTTGCGGAAGGCACGTCGCGGTTTACAAATTTCTCGACGGGCGCGGACTGCGCATCGACCCTGGCGTGCATGCAGGCGCTGGGCGCCACCGTCGCGAGGCAGGACGACGGCATGGTCGCCGTGACCGGCGTTGGCGGAGAGGTGACGCCTTCCAATCAAGCCCTCGACTGCGGGAACTCCGGATCGACGATGCGCATGATGTCGGGCTTGCTCGCTGCGCAGGCTGGCACATTCACCCTCATCGGAGATGCATCGCTCTCGCGACGCCCGATGGAGCGCATCCGCAAACCGCTTGAATTGATGGGTGCACGCTTGACACTTACCGATGGGCACGCACCGATCGCCATTCAGGGCGGCCCGCTTCGGGCGATCGATTTCACTACGCCGGTGCCCAGCGCACAGGTGAAAACGTGCGTTCTGCTTGCGGGGTTGCAGACCGAGGGCGCCACGACGGTGCGGGAATCTGTTCGAACGCGCGATCATAGCGAACTGGCATTGCGCGCCTTCGGAGCCCAGCTCACGAGAGCGCTGAATTCCGTTTCGATTGAAGGCCCACAGGGACTGCACGCAATCGATGCTGCGGTGCCCGGCGATATTTCCTCTGCCGCGTTCTTTCTGTGTGCGGCGGCTCTTTTCCCGGGCTCGGCGCTGGTCATTGATTCGCTGGGGTTGAACCCGACTCGCGCGACCCTGCTGGACGTGTTGACCGCGTTGGGCGGACACATCAGCGTCCTCAACCTGGAGGAAAAGAACTCGGAACTGGTGGGCACGGTGCAGGTTTCGGCTCCAGAGAACGGGCTTGGCTCGACGGAAGTAAGTGGCTCGCTGGCGGCACAACTTATCGATGAACTGCCGGTGCTGGCGGCCATTGCGCCGTATACGCGGGGCGGGATCCGCATTCGGGATGCAAAAGAGTTGCGCGTCAAGGAGTCGGATCGCATCGCCCTGGTGGCTCGCAACCTGCGCGCAATGGGAGCCGAGGTGGAGGAGTTCGAAGACGGCCTGGACGTCCCCGGTGGCCAGGCGCTGCACGGAGCCGTGGTCGACTCGGGCGGAGACCATCGCATCGCCATGGCTTTCAGTGTGGCAGCACTGCGGGCGGAGGGGGATACGCTGATTCAGGGCGCGGAATCGGCCGCCATCAGCTTTCCTGAGTTCTTCGATCTGCTGGAGCTGGTGGCGGAGCGATAACCAGGCGCAGAATCATCGAGGAGTTACCCGGCGACTCGCGGCAACTGTTTGCCGGCCGACCCACGGGGAATGAAAAGAATGAAATGAGTTCGTGCTCTCCCACCCTTGCGACCGACCACCCCAGCGACGAAGACCTGTCGCTGGGGACCCCGGTAAGTCGCAAGGATGGGGCACGGATCCTTTGTTACTTTTCAGACAGAACCTAGACTAGATTCCATTCGTCCCCGCTGTCATCGAAATGTCAGCCTCTTTCCCTTGATCCCCGGTCCACGACCGCTCGTCACTCCCGCAAAACATCAGGTCACTCGTCCTCCCGCAGCGAGATGAACCGGTGGATACTTGCACGAATTACATGAAGGTTGCTCCGTAAAGGGGAGCAGCCACTGGAGGATGCGATGCGGGCATTCGATTTCTGGAGGTGTCGTTGTGCGTCGAGTTCTATTCCGGAGCAACAGGACGCACGTGTTTTTCCACTCGTTCGCAGATGGATGTTTGCCACCTGCGCCATCTTTTTGTTCTGTTCCCTCACCTGGGGTCAGGTGGAGAGCGGACAGATCGCAGGAACGGTGACCGATCAGTCGAGCGCTGCGGTTCCCCGAGCCACAGTTACGGTGAGAAATCTTGCGAGCAACGTGCAACGTTCGGCACAGACTTCGGACACGGGAGCGTACGTCCTTGTGGGGCTGGGGCCTGGCACTTACAGCGTGACGGTCAGGGCTGCGGATTTCAAGGAGTTCAACACCAATGTTGAGGTCACAGTTGGCGGACACGTAACTCTCGATGCCAAGCTGGGCGTGAATGCCACCGTCACAGAAGTGCAGGTCGTCGCGGAAGGCGGCGCGGCGGTGAACACGCAGACGCAGGAATTGTCGCAGATGGTCGATACGCAGGAACTGGCGCGACTGCCAAGTCTTACGCGGAATCCGTACGATTTCGTCGTTCTCTCAGGGAACGTCAGCAATGGGGATAACACGACCAACAGCTTCAACAGCGGCCAGAACGTGTACAGTCGCGGGGTTGGTTTTGCGGTGAACGGCCAGCGCGAATCCGGCACCGAGATCCTTCTCGACGGGGTCGAGAATGTCAGCATCTTTTCGTACGAGGTGGGCGAGCAGGTTCCCATCGATGCCGTGCAGGAGTACAACGTTGTCACCAACAATTTTGCAGCTGAGTACGGGCGGGCATCGGGCGGCGTCGTCAACGTTTCGACGAAGGCCGGCACAAACGTATTTCACGGGTCGGCATGGGAGTTCAATCGACTGTCTGCATATACCTCCAATACGTATCAGAACGTGGTGACGGACTTGCCCAAAGGCACCTATACGCGCAATCAGTTTGGGTTCGCCTTCGGCGGCCCCATCAAGAAAGACAGGCTGTTTGTTTTCGGCAGCACTGAGTGGACGCACGTGCGCAGCGCTGCATCGGAATCGGAATTGATCCCGACTCCGGAGTTCCTGTCGCTCACGGCGCCGAACGTGCAGTCCTATTTCAGCCAGTACGGGACGACGCCGTATCCGATCACAAGCACGCTGACGCAATCGGACCTGGGCGTGAGCCTTGCCGGAGTACCCGATCCCACTCCGATCCTGGGCCAGGTCAACTTCAAGGCCAGCGCCGATGCGGGTGGAGATTTCCCGCAAAACACGTACCGCCTGCTGGGGCGGCTCGATTACACCCACAGCGCCAATACGCAGATGTTCTTCCGATTCGGCCAGGAGAGCTCGGATCTGTTTGCGGGCACGCAGTTCTACGGCCCCTACCCGCAGTACGACGTAGGCAGCGCGGTCTCGAACGATGCCGGCCTCTATTCGATCAGTCACAGCTTCAGTCCTTCGATCTTCAGCAGCAGCAAGCTCAGTTTCAGCCGCTTCGAAAATCCGTACACATACGATACGGCCCAGCAGGAGGTGCCCATGCTTATGTTCGGGGGTGCGACCGCGAACGGTCTCCAGGTCACGTTCCCGGGGCTGTACAACCTCATGCAATCGGGTTCGGGGGGTGTGCCTTATGGCGGTCCGCAGAACACCACGCAAGCCGAAGAGGATCTGTCGTGGATGAAAGGCAGGCACTCGATGCGGTTCGGCGGCCAGTTCACTTACATCCAGATGAACTTCTCGTACGGGGCGTACGCGCAGGCAGTGGAGTACCTGCAGAGCGGATTGGAACCCGGGCTGAACGGGATGCTGAGCGGCAACCTGCAATACTACGAAGCCGCGGTCGATCCCCAGGGCAAGTATCCGTGCACGACGAACCAGGACGGCAGCGCGAACATTACGGGCGCGTGCGAGGTTACTCCGCCGGCGGCCGCCCCCAGTTTTGCGCGCAGCTATCGTTACAAGGACTGGGCCATCTATGCCCAGGACAGCTACAAGGCTACGCCGCGACTGACGCTCAACTATGGAGTGCGCTACGAACACTACGGCGTTCAGCACAACAACCACCAGAACCTGGACTCGAATTTTTACTACGGTTCAGGCTCGACGTTCTTCGACAGGATCGCGAGCGGTCAGGTAGAGATTGCTCCTGATAGCCCGGTGGGACAACTGTGGGCTCCCCGGTGGGGAACAGTGTCCCCGCGCGTCGGGTTTGCCTATGATGTGTTCGGCAACGGCCGATCGAGCGTACGCGGCGGATTTGGGATGAGCTATGAACGAAACTTCGGCAACGTCACATTCAACACCATCCAGAACGTGCCCAATTACGCGGTGTTGCAGATCTTTGGCACTCCTGTGACCAACAGCAATGTGGGGCCGCTGGGCACGGCCGGACCGCCGGTTCCGCTGCCGCCGACACAGCTCCGCAACGTGAACCAAAACATCAACGTCGCGCAAACACAGTTCTGGAGCCTCGCGTTGCAACATCAACTGGCGCGAAGCGCCTTTCTGGAAATGGCCTACAGCGGGGCGCACGGAGTGCATCTCTATGACGTCACCGCGGGAAATCCGATCGGCGGAGCGCAAGCCTACCTCGGAACGCCGGCTGATTGCCCCGGTACGACGACGTTGTGCCTCTCGCGGCCCAACAATCAATACGCGTCAATCAATGTTCGCGGCAGCGGCGGCTCGAGTGCGTACGATTCGCTCAACTTGAAGTACCAGGCCCTCAACCTGCACAACAGCGGCGTGGACATCATCGCAAACTATACGTGGGCTCATTCACTTGACGACCTGAGTTCCACGTTTGCCGACAGTTCGCAAGGGGGGTCAGGGTATATCGGGAATCTTGGTTACCTCGACCCAACGAATCCCATGCTCGACTGGGGCAGTTCGGATTTTGACACGAGGAACCGCGTCGTTCTGTCGCCTATCTGGCAGACGCCCTGGTTCAAACAGGGGCATGGACTCTTAACGCAAATCGCGGGTGGCTGGACGGCGGCGGGAATCTTTACGGCACGGAGTGGAACGCCGTTCTCGGTGTATGACTTTACCTACAACTTCAATGGATATACCGGGGTGCCGAGGATTGTGCCGGGAACGCCGGTAACTCAATTCAAAACGGGCTCGGCGCAAAATGTGGGTCCGAATCAGTTCCAGGTGCTGGAGGTTCCCGGGGCCAACGATCTTGCCCCGTTCAACAGCACGCTGGGGATCAATGACTTCGGGCCGTTCCCGGGGAACATGACACGCAGGAATACATTCCGCGGCCCCGGCGCGTGGAATGCGGATCTTTCGGTGGCCAAGAAGTTCAAGATCACGGAAAGAGCCAACCTGGAATTTCGCGCCGAGGGGTTCGATGTTTTCAACCACCACAACCTCTACGTGAACGAGTCAGCGCTTTCGGTAACCAACACGCCGGGCACCATCGGACCACCGCTCGGAGTGATTGCACAGAAGGGCGGGCTGAATAGTGTGGCGCTGGGCGGCAATCACGACGAGCGCCGCTTCGGGCAGTTCTCGCTGCGGTTCGATTTCTAAGAACGGCACGGCGGCAGCCGAGGGCTGGTTTTTGAAATTACGGTCTGCAGGATAAGCGGAAACGACGGATTGCATCCGTCGCTTCCGCTTTCTGTTTGCGATCGCACTAAGCCCACGAGCCCTTGATTGTTCCCATCCGCGATTGTGAATTTCCGGCAACTGTTATTTTTTACAGTTGGTTGGGTCGCTCACGGGTCCTATATTCGCTATTGCGCGGGTCGCCTGAAATCCTGCTGTACCCGTTTCGTTTCAGCAAGAAATCACCGTCGGCGGTATCGGCCACCGGTGGTCCGACGGGGTTAAGCTTGGGAGACGCAGTTCCGCTTCGTGGTTTGGCCGGCTTGGAAGCCCTGCCGGCCGGGACTATCCTGAAATTCTGGAACCCGGCTTGACCGAGGGCGGAGTTGGCCGACCGGCTCGGATCACGGGATATTAGATCTTCGGATACGCCAATACGGAGGAGAACACAGCGATCTTCATCGGCCCAACAGGAACGCATGCAGCCACCCCAAAACTGACCTGGTCCCCGAGGCGACCTGCAAAAACGGGACCGAGTTCGAACGGCGATCGCGAACGGCAGCGAGCGGAGGAAATATGGGAGCCACATTCATTGATGCCACAGCCCAAGCCAAGGACGTCAGCGCTGACGCCACTCATCCCTTATCGAGCGAGGAGCTACGCAAGATCGAAGCCTATTGGCGGGCGTGCAACTATCTCGCCGTGGGGATGATTTACCTGCTGGACAATCCCCTGCTGCGGGAACCTCTGAAGCGGGAACACATCAAGAACCGCCTGCTCGGCCACTGGGGTTCAAGCCCCGCCCTCAGTTTCACCTATCTCCATGTCAATCGGCTGATCAAGAAATACGATCTCGATGCGATTTTCCTCGCCGGTCCGGGGCACGGCGCGCCCGGCGTGCTGGGGCCAGTCTATCTGGAGGGTACCTATTCCGAGATTTATCCCAACAAGAGCGAAGACGAAGAGGGGATGCGCACGTTCTTCAAGGAGTTTTCCTTCCCGGGAGGAATCGGCAGTCATTGCACGCCCGAGACTCCAGGCTCCATACACGAAGGCGGTGAGTTGGGCTACAGCATTTCGCACGCTTTCGGAGCTGCTTTCGACAATCCCGACCTGCTGGTCACAGTCGTCGTCGGAGACGGCGAATCGGAGACCGGCCCCCTGGCCACTTCCTGGCACGCGAACAAATTTCTGAACCCCATTCGTGACGGCGCGGTGCTTCCCGTCCTCAACCTGAATGGATACAAGATCAATAATCCGACGATCCTCGCACGCATTTCGCATGAGGAGTTGAAGAGCCTGTTTGAAGGTTACGGCTGGACGCCGTATTTCGTGGAAGGCTCGGATATCGACCTGATGCACCAGCAAATGGCGGCCACGATGGAGCAGTGCGTCCTGGATATCCGGCGCATTCAGCAGGAGTGCCGTTCCAGCGGTAAAGCGTGCCGGGCGCGCTGGCCGATGATCGTGCTGCGCAGCCCCAAGGGCTGGACCGGTCCCAAGGAAGTGGACGGGCACAAGGTGGAAGGATTCTGGCGCGCGCACCAGGTACCTCTGGCGGGCGTGCGCGAAAATCCGGAGCATCTGCAGATACTGGAATCCTGGATGCGCAGCTACCGGCCGGAGGAGTTATTCGACGAAACCGGACGTTTGATTCCGGAGTTGAAGGAACTTGCCCCAACCGGCATGCGCCGCATGAGCGCCAACCAGCACGCCAATGGAGGCGTGCTGCGGAAGGCTCTGCGCCTGCCCGACTTTCGCGAATATGGCATTCAGGTAGAAGAGCCCGGCAAAATCTCGGCGGAGAACACGCGCCCCCTCGGCAAATTCCTGAGGGATGTCATGCGCAAGAACCCGAACAACTTCCGCGTCTTCGGCCCCGACGAGAACACTTCCAACAAACTCGACAACATTTACGAGGCCAGCAAAAAGCTCTGGCTGGCGGATTATCTTCCCGAGGACGCCGATGGAGGCGAGTTGTCCCCCGATGGCCGGGTATTGGAAATGCTCTCTGAGCATACATTGGAGGGCTGGCTCGAGGGCTATCTCCTCACCGGACGGCACGGCTTCTTCTCGACCTACGAAGCTTTCGTCCACGTAATCGATTCGATGTTCAACATGCACGCGAAATGGCTGGCAACGGCCGAGGAACTGGCCTGGCGCGCCCCCATTTCCTCACTCAACCTGCTGATAACTTCCACCGTCTGGCGCCAGGATCACAACGGCTTCACGCACCAGGATCCCGGCTTCCTAGACATCGTCGTGAACAAGAGTCCCAAAGTGTGCCGGATCTATCTGCCCCCTGACGTGAACACCCTGCTCAGCGTGGCGAATCACTGCCTGAACAGCACCGGTTACATCAACGTCATCGTCTCAGACAAGCAGAAACACCTGCAGTACATGTCCATGGAGGAAGCCATCGCGCATTGCACCAAGGGCATCGGCATCTGGCGCAAGGCGAGCAGCGACGAGGGGACGGAACCGGATGTGGTGATGGCCTGCGCGGGCGATATTCCAACCAAGGAGGCCCTGGCGGCGGTGGTGCTGCTGCGGCAATTCTTCCCGAATCTCAAAATAAGGTTTGTAAATGTCGTCGACCTTTACCGGCTCGTGCCTTCAACTGAGCACCCGCACGGACTCTCCGACAGGGACTTCGACAGTCTCTTCACGAAGGACAAACCCGTCATCTTCAACTTCCACGGCTATCCGTGGCTGATCCACCGCCTGACTTATCGCCGGAACAATCACGACAACCTGCACGTGCGCGGCTACAAAGAGAAAGGAAACATCAATACCCCGCTCGATCTGGCAATTGAGAACCAGATCGACCGCTTCAGCCTGGCCATTGACGTGATCGATCGAGTGCCTTCGCTGCAGACAGCGGGCGCACACGCCAAAGAGATCCTTCGCAATGCTCAGATCGATGCGAAGGCCTATGCCTATGAGCATGGGATCGACAAGCCCGAGCTCGATCAGTGGACATGGCCCGGCTGATCTCCGCACGGATTCCGGCCGCGTAAAACCGTCAGACACCGCAGTTCTCGGGGAGGTGAGCCAAAGAAGTTCAACCAGGCTCATCATCTCCGGGGGCTGGGTTCACTATCAGTTTTGCCAGTGTTCGCAACCGGTTCCTATTGGGTAGGATGGGGATCGTGTCACCCAATTCGAACGGCCTGATCCAGTTGAACTACACGGGTAAGCTGCCGTTCCGTGAACCGAAGGACGACCCATGCGGAAACTGACTATCGTGTCACTGCTCATCCTCGTGACCCTAACGGTTGCGGCGGCCCCCAAGGACAAGGGAAAAACCACGCTCACAGACGTTCAGCCTGCGGGCACAACCGAAAAGAACCATAAGCACCTGCAATATGATCTTTCCTTTTCCACACCTTCAGGCAAGGACTACACCTGCAGGACCAAGGAAAATGAGAAGCCCAAGGCTACCGAGATGGTGGTCGGCAGCGACATATCCTACGAAATCGGCGGCAATAAAGGAAAAGTCAAACTAACAAATGGGAAGGATCTGGACTGCACCGTCGTCCGCGTCGCCAACACTCCTGCAAAGAGCGCGCCGGTGGAAGCAAAACCGACCCAGTAGTCGGATCGAGTTCGCCCTCGTCACTGCCGCCTCAGCGGATGTGCCCGGATCCCGCGTAGATCTCGAGCAGCGCCCGCGCAGCCTTAAAAGGTGTTGTTCGCCCGGCGACTACTTCAGCCTCGAACGCCTCCATGCGCGCATGGACGAGCGGATGGGCCGAAAAGAGCCGCCCCAGTCCCTGCTCGACGGATTCGCACATCCAGCGCCGTCTCTGCTCGCGGCGGTTGCGATCGAACCAGCCATTCGCCCTGGTGATCACAGAGTGCTCGAGGACGCGGTTCCAGAGATCGGGGATGCCGTGGCCGGTATGCGCGGAACACGCGAAGGCGCGCGGAGTCCATCCTGAGGGCGAGCCGGGGAAGAAGTGCAAGGCGTTGTTGGCCTCCGCGGCGGTTCGTTCCGCAGCTGCGAGGCCTGTTCCGTCAGCCTTGTTGATTGCTACAAGATCCGCCAATTCCATCACGCCCCGTTTGATTCCCTGCAGTTCATCGCCGGCGCCGGCAAGCAGGACGAGGACAAAGAAGTCGACCATGTCGTGAACGGCGGTTTCCGATTGTCCCACGCCGACGGTTTCGACCAGGATGTTCCGGTAACCCGCCGCTTCGCATAAAAGCATCGCCTCGCGGGTATGCTGCGCCACGCCGCCAAAAGCGCCTCGCGAAGGAGAAGGCCGGATGAAAGCTCTCTCGCTCGAGGCGAGCGATCCCATTCGTGTCTTGTCGCCCAGAATGCTTCCGCCGCTCAGTTGGCTGGACGGATCGATGGCCAGCACGGCGAGGTTCTGATCCATGTCGTCGATCAAAAATCTGCCCAGCGTTTCGATCAGGCTGCTCTTGCCCGCACCGGGAACTCCTGTGATTCCAACCCGCAATGAAGGGCAGCTCGAAGAGAGGCAGTTCTCCACGATTTGTTCGGCCAGCTCGCGGTCGGCGGCGCGCGAGCTTTCGATCAATGTGATGGCCTGTGCAAGGACCGCGCGATCGCCACTGCGAATTCCATCGACGAATTGTGCGCGTGAGAGGGTCTTGCGGCGTTTCGCTGCACGAAGATCCCAAGTGGAGGCCGGCTCGAAAGGCGGCCTCGGACAGACATGCAACGCGGTGTCATTCGCGTCGGTCACATCAGGAAGGCCCTCCGACCAGGCTGAGGCTCAGAGCGCGGAGAATCTGTTGCGCCGCTGCCGGAATGGGCGTTCCCGGACCGAAGATGGCGGCGACTCCAGACTGACGCAAGAATTCGTAGTCCTGCGGCGGGATAACTCCTCCCACCACGACAAGGATGTCATCGCGCCTGAACCGGCGCAGTTCTTCGATCAATTGCGGCACCAGGATTTTGTGTCCGGCGGCAAGCGAGGATACGCCGACTACGTGAACATCGCTTTCTACGGCGAATTGCGCCACTTCATTCGGGGTCTGGAACAGCGGACCAATGTCCACGTCAAAGCCAAGGTCGGCAAATGCAGTGGAGATTACACGGGCCCCGCGATCATGCCCGTCCTGTCCCATCTTGGCGACCAGGATGCGCGGGGGGCGGCCTTCCTCCTGTTCAAACTCAGCCACCATGCCCTGGGCCTTTCTGAACTCATCTCCGTCGCCGCCCGCGGCGGAGTACACGCCGGCGATGGATCGCGTGACGGCCTGGTAGCGACCCCACACTTTTTCGAGAACGAGTGAAATCTCGCCCAGCGTTGCGCGGTGCCGCGCCGCGTCCACGGCACACTCGAGCAGATTTCCATCGCCTGAGGCCGCGCATGTCTCAAGGCGATCAAGGGATTGCTGCACCGCAACCTGATCGCGGTCGCGCTTCAACTGTTCAAGCCGCGCTATCTGGGAAGCGCGGACCGCCGCGCCATCGATGGCAAGGACGGGAATCTGTGGCTCTTCGGTGGCAAGGTAGGCGTTCACGCCGACGATCACATCTTTTACGGAGTCGATTGATGCCTGCCGGCGCGCGGCTGCTTCCTCGATCCTCATCTTGGGAATGCCGGTTTCAATTGCACGGGCCATGCCGCCGAGTTGCTCGATTTCCTCGATGTGACTCCATGCCGCCTGCATGAGTTCGTGCGTGAGCCTCTCGACATACCAGGAACCGGCCCACGGATCGATGACGCGGGTAATGCCGGTTTCCCGCTGCAGGTAGATCTGCGTGTTGCGGGCAATGCGCGCGGAGAAATCGGTGGGGAGTGCGAGGGCCTCATCGAGGGCGTTGGTGTGCAGGGATTGGGTGTGGCCGCAGGCAGCGGCGAGGGCCTCGACGCAGGTACGCACGATGTTGTTATAAGGGTCGCGTGCCGACAGGCTCCAGCCCGAGGTCTGCGCATGGGCGCGAAGGGCCAGTGATTTCGGATTCTTCGGATCGAATCGCTTTACAAGCTTCGCCCACAGCACGCGGGCAGCGCGCATCTTGGCGATCTCCATGAAGTAGTTCATGCCCACGCCCCAGAAGAACGAGATGCGAGGGGCGAATTCGTCGACACTGAGGCCCGCCTGGATGCCTGTTCGAAGATAGTCGAGCCCGTCGGCCAGGGTGTACGCCAACTCGATGTCGGCCGTGGCGCCGGCTTCCTGCATGTGGTATCCGCTGACGCTGATGCAGTTGAATTTCGGCATCGAGGCGGCACAGTAACGAAAGATGTCGCCGATGATCCGCATGGATTCGTTGGGCGGATAGATGTATGTATTGCGGACCATGAATTCTTTGAGGATGTCGTTTTGAATGGTTCCGCTTAATTTTTCGGGCGGCACGCCCTGTTCTTCGGCAGCGACGATATAGAAGGCCAGGATGGGCAGCACCGCTCCATTCATCGTCATCGATACCGACATGCGATCGAGCGGGATGCCGTCGAAGAGGATTTTCATGTCGAGAATGGAATCGATGGCGACACCGGCCTTGCCCACATCACCGGCAACGCGCGCGTGATCGGAGTCGTATCCGCGGTGGGTGGCAAGATCGAAGGCGATCGAGAGTCCCTTTTGTCCGGCTGCCAGGTTGCGGCGATAGAAAGCATTCGATTCTTCCGCGGTTGAGAAGCCGGCATACTGGCGGATAGTCCAGGGATGCATAACGTACATGGTGCTGTAGGGGCCGCGCAGGAAGGGTGGAAGGCCCGCGGCGTAGCGCAGGTGTTCGACCTCCGACAGGTCTTCGGCGGTATAGAAAGCCTTGATGGGGATGTGTTCGAGGGACAGGCACTGGTCGAGAGCCAATGCCCTGCCCCGCTCCGAATCCGGTTCACGGCTCGGCTTGTAATCGATTTGGGAAAAATCCGGCCCCATGGCTAACCTTTCTCCTGTCGCTCTGAAAAACGTTGCTCGAGCCTGCGGGTGATCAAATCCATCGCCTTTCGGTAGCCTCCCGCAGATTCGATTTCCTGGAGCAATTTCCACGCGCCGGCAGCTATCGAATCGGTCAATGTCTCCACGTAATACGAGCCGCCGGCGGCGTCGGCCACCCGCGCCAGGAAAGCTTCCTCCTTGAGGATGATCTGGGTATTGCGCGCCAGGCGGCGGCTTGCTTCGTCCGGTGTGCCGCAACATTCATCGAATGGCGCGACATAGATGGATTCGGCGCCGCCGAGGACGGCGGATACAGCCTCGGTGGTGCCTCGCAGCGCATTGGTGTGAGGATCGGAGATCGTGCGGTTCCACCTAGAAGTGCGCGCATAGATGCGGGCTCCCGCGTGCTCAGGCGCGATGCCAAAGCTTCCCGCAACCTGGGCCCATACCAGGCGAAACGCGCGAAGCTTGGTTGCCTGCATGAAGAATTCCGGGCCCATGGCGAACGAAAACGTGGTTGAGGCAGCGGCACGCTCCGGAGAGAGTCCACGCTGCTGCATTTCCCTCAGGAAATCGACCCCAGAGGCGAGTGCAAATCCGGCCTCTTCAACCGAGGTTGCACCGTTCTCTTGAAACGCTTCGGCATGGATCGTAAACGGCGCGAAGGATGCCGGCGCCTTCGCCAGTACGCTCGCAGAAATATCAGGATCGGCGCTCCAATCGAGTCCGGTCGATAGCTTCATCGCGCCTGGGCGGTTATTCAAACGATCGATAAGGAGAAGCACGTTGGCTTCGCTGACGGTTTCAAAGTGCACCGCAACTTCGCTGAGATTGGAGAGAAGGATGGCGAGGTCTGAAGCGTTGGCGACGGCAGCGCGCATGAATGCGATTTCTTCTGCGCCGGCCGCCACCGCACGTTGCGCGGCGCGATTGGCGTCCTCAGGATCGACGCCGTCGATTTCTTCGCGGATTCGCCAGCCGCCGGTGGGACGAATGCCGCGCACATACGGGAAATCACCGGGAGCGGTGTTCGAGAATTCGATGCCGGCGAGATCTTCGGCGCGGTAAAACGGCTTGACGCTGAAGCCCTCCGGCGAGCGCCAGATCAGCTTTTCAGCGTACGCGGCGCCTTTCAAATCTTCGCGAATAGCATGCTCCCAGGCTTCGCTCGAGACGGGCGGAAATTCGGAGAGAAAAGATGGAATGGCCATGGCCGTCACTTGTTTTCCGGGGCTTCGACAATCTCGAAGAGAACGCCAAATGGGTTGTCAGTTCTCGATTTGGGATGAACGAAGAAGACGGTGGTTCCGCGCGAGCCCGCGCGCGGAGCCTTGTCGATGATCTGAAATCCCAGGGAGCGCATGGTGTCGAATGCGCGCTGCGCGCTTTCCACGCGAAAGGCGACGTGCGCGACTCCGGACCTGCCGCCATTTTTGTCGATTGTCTTCTGAATGGGGGAATCCGGACTGAGCGGCTCCAACAGTTGAATCAGGTTGGAGCCGTCGCCGATGGAGAGCAGCGCCTCGCGCACCTGGTCGTATCCGGTCATTTCTTCCCGATGAATCTCGCGAAAGCCCAGCATTTCGTACGCCCGGACCTGGTTGTCGAGGTCGCCGCGCTTTACGGCGATGGCTATGTGGTCGACGAACTTTATTCCTGGAACCGTCGTTATTTCCTCATCGACATCGATCATTGGCAAACCTTTCGTGAATTGGCTCCCCGTCCGCTTCCGTCCTACTCGAACTCGATCAGAGCCTGGTGTAGTCTCACCGGGTTGCCCGGAATCACGTTGACGGTCTTCACGGTGCGGGCATGGATGGCTGTGACCCGGGTTTCCATCTTCATGGCTTCGAGCACGAGAAGAAGATCGTTGGGCTGAACCTGCTGGCCGGGCTCAACGTTGACCTTGATCACCAACCCGGTGACCGGGCTGCGACAAACTTTGTCGTAGGCACCGTTGTCGGCTCCATTGGTCAGGCCAGGCGAAGCAGAAACGGATGCAGGCGGATACTGAGGCGCAACCGGCAAATACGATTGAAACGAAGGCCCGCGCTCCTCTTCCTCCAGAATCTCGACCTCGGCATCGTACGTCTTTCCATCAATGGTGATGCGAAGCTTCATTCTCTCCCCCTGTTCACCTTCGCGAGCGAAGATTGTGGGAGGCTTGAACACTCACTCTCCCTTGCTGCGACCATGGGCTTACGATATCGTCCGGCCGCACCGCGCGAGACGAAAGAACGCGGGCATTGGGACCCAGAACCGCAACGGCGGCGGCGGCGATGGCGACGTTCATTTCAGCAGGCACCTCACCATTCTCCGGTTGATGGTCAGGATCGGCGGCGCGAATCAATTCCGGCTCTGCATTCTGCGCCGCTGTCAATTCCGGAGACGGACCTTGGTCGCCGAACCGGAGTTCCATGCTCCGCATCACTTCGGCAAGCATGGCGACCCTGCGTTCCAATTCGCGTTGACGATCGAGCACCGTCCGGTGGAGGGTGCGCATCAACAGAAAATAGCCAACTGTAACTCCCGATCCAACGATCGCCAGGATTAACGCCAGATCAGTCCAATGCAATGTCACGTGCCAGTCCTTTAAAGAGGGATGAGTCCATGCTTCTTCTGGGGGCGAAGTTCGCGCTTGCCGTGCAACGACTCGAGCGCGAGCGCCAGGTGCCTCCTGGTTTCGGAGGGTTCGATGATCTCGTCGACGAGGCGACGGCCTGCGGCAACGTAGGGGTTGGCAAATGTTTCCCGATACTCTTCGACAAGTTCCTTGCGCCGGGCCGTCTGATCATGCGCGGCGTCGATTTCGCGCCGGAAGACGATTTCAGCCGCACCCTCTGCGCCCATGACGGCAATTTCCGCCGTAGGCCACGCGATCACGCGATCAGCACCCAGTCCCTTGGAGCACATGGCAATGTAGGCTCCGCCATAGGCCTTGCGCAACACAACCGTGATCTTGGGAACCGTCGCGGCCGAATACGCAAACAGCAGTTTGGCGCCGTGACGAATGATGCCGCCGCGTTCTTGTTCCACTCCCGGAAGAAATCCCGGCACATCGACAAACGTGACTAGTGGAATGTTGAACGCGTTGCAGAAACGGATGAATCGGGCCGATTTGTCGGAGGCATCAATGTCGAGCACGCCGGCCAGCACATTGGGCTGATTGGCCACAATGCCTACCGGACGTCCCTGCAGGCGGCCGAAGCCGATGACAATGTTGGCGGCAAATCCAGGTTGAATCTCGAGGAAGTCATGATAATCGACGACGCGCTTCACGATTTCCCGCACGTCGTACGGAATCTTCGGGTCGACGGGCAAAAGCGAGTTCATATCCGAGTCGGATTTCAGACGCGCATTGAAGGGCATGCGCGGCGGGTCTTCAAGATTGTTGGAGGGCATGAAACTGAGCAGGCGACGGCAAAGGGCGAGGGCCTCGTTATCATCCTGCGCCACAAGGTGCACAACGCCGGAGCGATTCATCTGCGATTGCGGGCCGCCCAGTTCTTCGGCGCTGACGTCTTCGCCGGTGACCTGCTTGATGACCTGCGGCCCGGTGATGAACATGCGGGCCTGCTGGGTTTGAATCACAAAATCGGTAAGCGCTGGGCTGTAGGCTGCACCGCCGGCGCAAGGGCCGCAAATGACGGCGATCTGCGGAACGGTGCCCGAAAGCATCACGTTGTTGTAGAACACTCGCGCGTATCCGTCGAGGCTGTCGATGCCTTCCTGAACACGGGCTCCCCCGGAGTCATTGATGAAGACAAACGGACTGCCGGTTTTGAGCGACATGCCCATCATGTCGGCGATCTTGCTGCAGTGTGTTTCGCCTGCCGCGCCGCCCACTACGGTGAAATCCTGGCTGGCGAGGTGAACCAGGCGTCCTTCCACAGTGCCGCATCCGGTGATGACGCCGTCTGCGGGTAGATCCTTGCCGGCCATGCCGAAATACGTGGCGCGATGGCGAGCGAACAGGCCGATTTCCTCGAAAGTGTTCTTGTCGACCAATGCTGCAACGCGTTCACGCGCAGTGAGTTTGCCCGACGCATGGTGCTTGTCGATCCGCTCTTTGCCGCCTCCCAGCTCAAGCTGGGCGCGCCTGGCGTTCAAATCGGCAACCTTGTCCAGCATCGTCTTCGCATTTGCGCGTTCTTCCAGCTTGATCATTCCTTCTCCAGACCCGATCGCGGTTGTCGCCCCGGCAGGATCCGGTCCCGAAACCTTGGCAATTCTATCGCTCAAATGAGAGTCGAGATGTGATGTACTTCACTCCAGGGTTTGTGCCAGAAACGACAGTCTTTGCAGCGAGTTGTAGAACCGATCGCGGCCGGAGGACGGGCGGAGAGATACAATTCGAGCGATCCCCGGCAAAAGCTTGAGGTCGTCGCGGA
This sequence comes from Terriglobales bacterium, assembly GCA_963788475.1. Lineage (GTDB taxonomy): Bacteria > Acidobacteriota > Terriglobia > Terriglobales > Acidobacteriaceae > Telmatobacter. The sequence continues at coordinate 44,148 of CAWBGO010000014.1, read as the reverse complement.
GTGGCACGTCTATGCGCGCAGAAACGAAGGAATGCCTGGTGAGATTCATCCGCGGGCTCGCTCTAGCAGCGTCGCTCTGGGTGTGGCTGATAGTTCCCCATTTTTCATGGTGCGCCCCGTCGCCGGGCACAACTGCGCTGGACGCGGACCGATGGCTCGAGATCGATCTCTACTGGTTCAAGCAGCAGGACGCCGCGGCGTCGGCACGCCAGTTCTGGGACAGGTTCGAACCGCTTTATCGCGGTGTGCGCGGATACAGGGGCGTGATTCTCAATATCGGCTGGACGGTTGGGCCGGTGATGGAATGGTCGGGCAACCTGGATCAGCGCATCTCGTTGCCTACCGGTTCCGGGCAAAGCAAATGGGTGGACGAAAATGGCCCTCTTACCGGAACGACAGACGAGCGAAAGAAGAAGTCGGAAGAGCGATTCGCCGGGGCCCTGGTCGCAAAACGGCATGGCTACGATCCGTGGACATACCGTGATGTGAAAAAGCTGTGTGCCGAGCTCAAGACCGAAGCGGACCGGCGCGGCATCAGCGGCCTCAGGGTCGGCATGTTGAATTACGCGTGGCGGGATGCGTACGGAGAACAGGCAGCCTGGGTCCATCGCCATCCCGAAGCGTTTACGCAGATCGAACAGATCGAGCCGGGCAACTTCAGCGTAGGCCGGTACTTCGATCCCGCCGCTCGCCTGCATGCGGATGCTACCACGCTGGGTGGGTTGCCGCATGGAATCGAAGGAAGGCATGCCGGTCCACGAGGCCTATGCCGCGCAGTGGGGGAGCATGTCGCGCACGCTGGGCCTGGATGCCATCATGCTGCGAGATTCGTTTGGAATGCCGGTCCCCTACCAGCGAGCCGGTCCATGGGGACCTCTGGCTCCCTCTCCGGAACGCATTCACGAGGAGACCAATGCTGTGGCGGCGCTGGTACGAGAGACAAAGCAGGCGAATCCTGAAGCTCTGGTGATGATGTATTCGAATGCGGCCAGCGCGATCAGCGACTGGCGTTCGAATGGAATGGATCTTGAAACCATTGCCAGGCAGGGCTATCTCGACATCTGGGTCGATCAGACATGGGCGGGAGCGTGGAACGAGGTTGGCATCCGCGAAGGATCATTCTGGAATGCTCCAACCAAGGGATGGACGTATCAGCTGGCATACATGCTGATGCATGCGGCCATCCTTGCCGACACAAAGGTTCGGCATTACCCGCTGGTGGAGACATTCGACGCCTGGGAGAGCTGGGACGTAATTCATTCCGCGCCAGAGCGTTTGCGATGGGGCATCTGGGCCTATTCGCACGCGGGAGTCAAGACGCCGAACGGTTTGAAAATGCCCGTGGGAACCTACATCTCGTGGGCCAACCAGGGCGAGCGTCTGCTGGACGACAAGGACGTGCGCTTTCTTGCCGACAATATCAATGCGGCGGTGGCCGATGCAAAACAGACGACCGCGATCTATGGACCGACCTTGGTGTATTCGCGCGAATCGATGCAATGGCAGGTCGATCATGCAAGCCCGAATCACGACATCAACGAATGGATCGATGAACAGATGGGGTCCGTAATCAAGTGGCCGCTGCCGGTTCTGTCTGCCACGCGCATGGAATGGCTGCCAAGCGTGCAGTCGGACTTGTTTATTTTGCAAACGCCCTCGCACCTTTCTGCCGAACACATGGCAACCGTGGAGAAACTCGCGAAGAGCGGACAGGCGATGGTGTTCACCGGGAGTTTCTCGGATGGCATTGACAAGACATTGCTCACCGAGGCTGGCGTGCGCGGTGCCACCGAGACCACCGGAGCGCACGCCGACACGTGCAAGGCGACCAATCGGGCGATCCCGCTGGTCGAGAATGTGCCGGCAACGTTTCAGACGTATTGCCATCGAATAAGTTCCACGGCTTCGCCGGAATCGAAAGTTACTTACACGGAGGAGGAAGCGCCGGCACTTACACTGCGCTCGACAAGCGGGGAGCAAGTCGGAGCGTGGAATCCTCCCACAGTGCGGTCTCTGGAAGGAATTCCCTTGTCGCAGATCTGGGGAAACACCGGGGCGCCGTTTGCGCTCGCTGCGGGCGTGCTCACTGATATGCTTTCGGCGAAGTCGGCCCTGCACGCCGCCAAAATCGATTTGAACCAGACCATGAATATCGCCGCTTGGCAAACGCAGGACGGCGGATTCCGAATCCTCGCCGGTAACCTCGAAGAGGGGCTACGCGATGATGCCGACTTCATCCGCAATGCGACATTGCTGATTCCCGCTTCTTGGCGAATGCCCGGCGGGGTGTGGAAAGACGCCTGGACCGGGCACACGATCAACGCCGAGAATGGGGCGTTGCGCATCACTCTTCGGCAAGCTTCGTCTGTCTTGCTGGAACAAACGCGATGAGTACCAGTGCTCGACTATGGTGAGCTGTCAAACCAGCTTCAGGCCGGGACGGAGACGGTCGGATAACAGGTGAATTTTTCACTTGAAATCTGGTAATAGGGCATCAGTTTCTTGTCCGGACTTCCGCGCAGGGTGAAGTGCATCGGAGAGCCCGCGACAGGTTCCAGATGATCGACGAGGGATTCGGGTGCGGAGCCCTTGTCGACAGCAAGATCAACGTCGGAGGCGCCCACGGCGGCGAGCAGAATCGGTCCGTACTCAACCGAATATCGAGTCTTGCCGGCGACGGTGTCTTCTCCTCGATAGCGGGTTACGCGGAGCGAGGCCGGCACAGTGAATGACACCTTGTCGCCGTCGGACCATTGGCGATCGAGCACAACATAGGTGCCCGGTTTGCCGGTCCCCGCCGGCTTGCCATTGATCGACACTTCCATTTCGCCGGTCGCCCATGATGGCACGCGGATCCGGATTTTGGCTGGCGTTGGTGCGGAGACCTTGATGGTCGCCTCGACATCGTTCGCCAGGGGAAAACGTGTTTGCACCGACAGCGCCATCTCATGCCCGTTCTGCTTCCATTGCACTGTGGATGGCTCGTAGAGATGCACGTAGAGGCCGTCGGGAGCGATCGAGTAGATGTGTTCCGGGAACGAGCCGACCAGGCGGGTTCCCTGCCCTTCGCAGCAGGTGTTCTCGTGGGTCGATTTCTCTTTCTCGCCTTCCATGATGGTGTGGTAACGGAAGCCGTTTCCGCCGTCCTGGTTGGCGATGCCGATGTTATAGATCGACTTCTCGATCTCCGTCGCATATTGCTCTTCATCCGGATGCAGCAGTTGAAAGCGCTGGCTGAGAAATACCCAGAAGCTGCTGCCGCAGAGCTCGCCGAGTTTCTGGCGGAGATAGCTGCTGTCGGGCGGGTCGTTTTCAAACTCGATGATGGAGATGCTTCCACCCGCATGCTGCCAGTGCGCGCGATAGAGTTCCCAAGCGCCGTGAGCTGCTTCGAAATAGCGCTTCTCTCCGGTAACAAGATATAGATCGAGATAGGCTTCGATGTTAGTCAGAAGATAGCAGTGGGGACGATCGTAAGGATACTGCCAGATCTGTTCTTTCTCACGCCGCGCCAATCCATCGAGCCACGCGCTCTCCTGGTAATAACGCTGAATGACCTGGGCGTCCGCAGGCTTTCCGACCGGGCTGAGACTCACGCGCGTATTGGCGATCATGCCCTGCCCGCCCTGAATGGCTCCGCGCAACATGTCGGGCATAAAGGATTGGTCGTTGAACCAGTCGTAGTATCCGCGCAGCAGCGGCAGGGCCTTTGTGTTGCCTGCGTAAGCAGCCTCGAGCAGGCCGTGCGTCAGCCAGGCGCGCGTGTAAGCCGCGCGCTCGGAATAGAAGATGGTGTCCTCAGGATAGGCCATGATGTAGCCGTTGGGCTGCCGGCATTCCGCGATCCCGTCAACGACGACATTCAAGCGGCGGCGCAACTCAGGGTCGTCGATCCAGCGCACCGTGTTGCCCGCACCCATCAGAAAGCGGCCCGCATTCGATCCGGCCAGGTCTTCTTCCCAGAAAATCTGCGAGCCGGTAGGCTTGAAGCCCTTGACCTTGCCTGTTCTTTCGTAGAACTGACGAAGAAGCTCGTCGGTGGTATAGGAATTAAGGAGATATTGGGCGTTGAACTTTAAGGCTGCCTCGAAGAGGCCGCCGTTGAGAGTGACTCCACTCTTCGGCGCTTCCGCATTGAACTGGGCGCGTTTCCACGTCGACGCATCGGTGACGGACTGCGGATGGTCCATCCGGATGGTCTCGCCGTCCTGCCGGGGCGGGCGCGTGAGTTGCGGCAGGAGATCCTTATTGCCGTGTTCGTCATCGGCAGTCGCTTTGCATCCAACGGCGGCATCGCGTCCCCCGGAAACCACGCCGATCTTCGCCATCGCCAAGGTGTAATCGGGGCCGTCAATCGGCTCCGCCCCTGGCGCCGCAGACGCGGGCGACACTTTTACGGGGCGCAGACGGTTGGCCGTGATGCGGACGTATCGGGCGCGCTGCCCGTGCGCAGCATACTGCGTGATGTTGTCGGTTGGATCGGGAAAATCGGCTTGCGTAAAATCGGCGATGATCCGGAGGCTGGTCGGGTCCTGTTCGTCGGCAATTTCGATCTTGAACCGCAAGGGGAATCCCTCCCCCGCATAGTACTGATCGCGCCCTGGATACATGCGCTCGGATGCCGGATAGAGCTGAATGAAATCGATAGGAATGCTGGAGCGAAGGTCGAGTTGGACCCACGTCGTCGTTTCGGGATTCGAGACGGTCTTGGAGCGATACGCGCGATACGCGGAGGCCGGCGTCGCTGCCATTCTCATGCCGGTCAGATAGGGCTTCAACGAAGTCGCAGTTTCTCCGGCAAGTGCAAGCGCCGGCTTAACCGCATCGCTGACAACCAGCCCAGCCCCGGCAATCGTGGTGTTCTTCAGAAAGTCCCGCCGCGTCACACTCATCGGTTTCTCCACCCGTTCAATCGTTTGAACCTGTCCCATTTGGGTTGCGCTGGAATTGTAAGTCTTCGCACGCAGACTTGAATACCATTCCGGTTGGCTGCCCAGGGCGATGAGCACCGGATGCTACACTTCTGGTTGTTTCACCGATGATTCCAGGGGATACATTCATGAAGACATTCGTTCCAGGCAGATTCACGCGTGTCCTATTGTTTGTCTGTGCTGTCTTGCTTCAGGTTCAAGCCATGAACGCGCAGTCGACAGAGCCGGCCCTGATGCCCATGCCCGCGCACGTGGCGATGGGCGCCGGTCAATTCCAGATTGATGGAAAGCTGGCGATCACGCTAGCGGGGTACAGCGAGCCGCGCCTGGTCCTGGCAAAGGAACGTTTTTTCGAGATACTCGGACGGGAAACCGGAATTCCCTTTCAGCAGGAATCGCGGGGGCAGGCCAATTTCACGATCACGACCGGCGGCGCGAGCAAGCCCGTGCAGGAACTCGGCGAGGACGAGTCATATCATCTGAAGATCACGGCCACCGGGGTGCAGCTTACAGCGGCCAACCCGCTTGGCGTGCTGCACGGATTGCAGACCTTTCTGCAACTGGTAAAGATCACGCCGCAGGGCTTCAGCGCCGCCGCGGTTGCAATAGGCGACGATCCGCGCTTCGCATGGCGCGGACTCATGATCGATTCGGGACGCCACTTCATGCCGGTCGAGGTAATTGAACGCAACCTCGACGGAATGGAAGCGGTGAAGCTGAACGTGTTTCACTGGCACCTCTCCGAAGACCAGGGTTTTCGCGTGGAGAGCAAGGTCTCTCCCCTGCTGCAGGAGAAGGGGTCAAACGGCCTGTACTACACGCAGAAACAGATTGCCGATGTGATCCAGTATGCGCGCGATCGTGGAATCCGCGTGGTACCCGAGTTTGACATGCCGTGCCATACGACGTCGTGGTTTGTCGGTTATCCGCAACTGGCCAGCGGACCGGGACCCTACCAGATTCAGACCCGCTGGGGCATCTTCGACTACGCCATGGATCCGACCCGCGAAAGCACGTTTGAGTTCCTCGATCGTTTTCTTGGCGAGATGACGGCGCTGTTTCCCGACGCTTATTTCCACATTGGAGGCGATGAGTGCAACGGGAAGGAATGGGATGCGAGCCCCCGGATCCAGGCCTACATGCACGAACACGGGCTCAAGGATAATGCCGCGCTGCAGGCGACCTTCACGGAGCGGGTCCAGAAACTGGTGGTAGCGCACCATAAGATTCCGGAGGGATGGGACGAGATACTCCAACCGGATACGGCGCGGGACGTCGTGATCCAGTCGTGGCGCGGACAAAAGGGGTTGGCGGTTGCCGTGCGCCAGGGCAATCGCGCGCTATTGTCGAACGGTTACTACATCGATTTGAACCAGCCCGCAGCTTACCATTATTCGAACGATCCGCTGGGCGGCGATGGCGCTTCACTTACGCCGGAACAAAAGGCGCTCGTGCTGGGCGGCGAAGCCACCATGTGGAGCGAGTTCGTCACGCCTGAGAACATCGATAGCCGCATCTGGCCGCGCACTGCCGCGATCGCCGAGCGTCTGTGGTCGCCTCAGGATGTGCGGGATGTGGACTCGATGTACCGGCGGCTTGCAGTTGTTTCGCAGCATCTTCAGTACTACGCCCTGAATCACGAGACGATCACCCTTTCCATGATGCAACGGATGAGCGGCGAATCCAATCCCCGGTATCTGCAGGTGCTTGCCGATGTTGTGCAGCCGCCGGAGGGCTATCAGCGCGAATCGCTAGGGCAGTATTTCACGTCGACTCCCTTGAATAGGCTGGTCGATGCTGTACCGCCGGAGAGCGAACAGGCCCGCCAATTCAGTGAACTGGTTAAGCTGATCGTAGCCAACAAAGCGACTCCGGATCAATGGCAGCAGGCCCGCGCCTGGCTGGTGCTGTGGCGGGACAATGATGCCAGGCTTCAGAACTCCCTGCCCCAGTCTGAAATCACGGCGGAGTTAGTTCCGCTCTCCCACGACTTATCGGAGGTAGCAACAATCGGCCTGCGCGCGCTCGATGACCTTGAGAGCCATCGCACAGCCAACCCCGACCTGGTCGCGAGTAACATGCAGCTTCTCAAGGCCGCGGAGAAGCCCGAAGCGGTGCTGCGGAACATGATCGTGCCGCCGGTGGAAATGCTGTTGCAGGCGACAAGTTCGCACTAGCTAGAGTTGCAGGCGGATCCTGGCGCGGGTGAGCATCGAAGCGAACGCCAGCATCAACAGGGTGAAGACTATGCTTTTGATGACGCCTGCCCAGCCAAGCGCAAAGTGCGTGTCGAACCAGGTGAGGCCCACCGTGCCCAGCAGGAAGTACCACACATCGGGCAGCAGATAAGTGAGGAGCGTATTGGAGCCGGCGGGACGAACCAGCGACGCCCAAGCAGTGTGACCGAGCCGGTCGCAGATCCAGTATAGGAGCGTAAAGGCCAGCACCGCGGCTCCGACATTCCACAAGACCCAGGCGGGGGTGGCGCGGATCTTGGAGATGCCGAGCGGCGCGGAAAGCCATCCTGCGGCCAGTGCGAGCAGAGCAAAAGCGGTTGCCGTGAATGTGGTGTTCCTGGCCGATGAGCGGCTGTTACCGGTTGGATGCAGGCCGAAGAAGATCTGCGACGTGACGACGCCGGCCATGACCAGGCACACCATCGCGCCATTGCTGAAGGGCCACACATACCAGTGAAAATATCCTGGCAAAACGATGACCCTGGCCGCGGACCCGACACAGAGCGCGAGGGAAAGAGCAAGCCAAACAGGAGCGGCCCAGCGCCAGCGGCGCGTGGGAATATAGAGGACCGCCGCGGCAAGATAGGAGTAGCCGATCAGGCCCAGGATTTCCGGATACCCGGGATCGATCCAGGCAGTGTGGCCGCCTGGTGTGGTGCGGCGAAAGATCACGAACGCGAGGATGACTCCGACGAGACCGACCGAGCGTAGAAACCTCGCGTACCGGCTGAAGCTTGGCGATTTCGGGTAAACGTTCAAGTAAAGGCAGGCGGAGATCAGGGCGCACAGCCCCCACAGGAGGCCGCTGATGCCTGTCCTGTCTGGATCAACTTTCTCCGCGTTGGCAAGGATCAGGCCCAGAACGATAAGACTCGCCGAGCGAATGAAGACGTGCACCCACAACATCGGGAGCGACGCATTACGCTTAAGCCGCTGCTCGATGGAGAGGGGCATCGCCATGCCGACGATGAAGAGGAAGAACGGAAACACCATGTCGACATAGGTCATCGCGTCCTGGTTGGCGTGGGCATGATAAGTCCACCAGGGCAGGCCCTGCACTTCGGCGAGTTCATTCACGAAGATCATCACCATAATGGTGAGGCCGCGAAAGATGTCGATCGAGACTACGCGGGCAGCGAGGGACGCCTCCACCCGGTGCGGAGATTGAACCGTGGAGGCAGAGGTCATGGTGTCACCGTTTCCCCGGCGGCTGTTTCTGAAGTGACTCATCGATGGCGTGCAGCAAAGTACCCGAGGGGTCGCTTGAATAGTCCCAGAACATCACTCCGCCAAGATGATGAGCGACCACATATTCGCACTTCGCGCCAATCGATTGCGGGTCTTCATAGGATACGAAGATATGCTTCTCTGCATTGTAGAGGTAGGGCACCGACGCTTTCTCATCCCAGAAGCGAGCGTACCCGTGATCCAGCATGGTCGAGACAATCACCGAGTAAGGCGCGTAGGCATTGGGGACCGGTTTGCCTGGCTGGAACAAGCCGTGATTCGTGTCGGGAACTTGGCCCCACATGTGGCCGTAAAACGGCACGCCGAGGATGATCTTGGCGGCCGGGACGCCCGCTTTCTCGAAAGCTGCTACCGAATCAGCCGCTGAGATTTTCTTCGGATCGCTCGGATTGGTAAACAGCGGAGCATGATGGCCGGTCACAAGGTCGGAGCTGGGTTCGTAGTAGTCGTAGGCCATCAGGTTTACCGTGTCGACATACTGCTGTGCTTTTTCCATTTCGGTATTGGAGAGGAATTCGTTCGATGCCCCGGCGGCAAAGGTGAGGTAAAGGCGCCTGTGGGTTTTGGCGGTCTCCGTGGTAAACCGGGCGCGCAATTCCTTAAGCAGCAGGGTGAAATTCTGCTTGTCGACGCTGCGGAAAGGATGCCCGGCGCCGGGCATGCCGGGATATTCCCAGTCGATATCGAGGCCGTCAAGCTGGTATTGCGCGAGAAATTCCATCACGCTCTGGATGAACGCCGCCCGGCTCTCTGGAGTGAGCGCCACGTCGGAGAAATTGGTCGACCAGAGCCACCCGCCCACCGAAACAAGGACCGTCAGATCAGGGTTCTGCTGCTTGAGGGACGCGAGAAAAGCGAGATTCTGCGGGTCGCTGGCAAAACCGGTAACCATGCGCCCATTCGCGATATTGGCAAACGCGTAATTGATGCGGGTCAGGGCGCGAGCGTCGACCTGCCCGGGCTGAAGGACGTTGTTCTCGGCAAAGACGTAGGCCACGACTGCCTTGGCAGGTGCCGACGATGCGCGGGCGCACCACGCTGCCAAAAGAACAAAGAGCGCGGCCAGTGATTTACGAAGCCTGGGCATAAGTGCTGTCCTAATCCAATGTATCAAGACAGGTTCGGTAAAGCCTTTTATAGATGAGGCAGTCCGTTCCCGGGTCTCCCCTTGACATCCGACAAGAGCATGCCTGATTCTGTTGTCGAACGTCGAGGGGAAGATGCCGACACCCACAGATTTGCTCCAGGGCACACTGGACATGCTGATCCTGAAGGCCGTGGCGGCCGAGCCGCAGCACGGCTGGGCGATCGCGCTGCGTATTCAACAAGTCTCGGAGAATGTGCTCCAGATCGGACAGGGCTCGCTTTATCCCGCACTGCATCGGCTTGAGTACAAGGGCTGGATTCGGGCCCAGTGGGGCGCCTCGGAAAACAATCGCAAGGCCCGATACTATTCGCTCACTGCGACGGGGCGGAGGCAGCTGGAGTCGGAATTGGACAACTGGGACAGGCTCACGGGCGCCATCAACCTGGTGCTTGAAAACATCTAGCAGGGGAAAAGTATGATTCGCGAATGGCTCTCGCGGTTCAAGTGTTTGTTTCTCGGGAAGCCGCGCACCGAGGTTGACGAGGAGATCCAGTTCCACCTGGAGCGCCAGATCGAGGCTAACCTGGCTGCCGGTATGTCTCGCACGGAAGCGCGGAGACAGGCGGCCATTGGGTTTGGAGGACGCGAACGTGCGCGGGAGCAATGCCGTGAGGAGCGTCCTTCATGGCGTTTCGAGTCGCTTGGGCGCGATCTTCGCTATGGAATGCGCGGGTTGTGGCGCAACCCCGGTTTCACTGTGATTGCATTGCTCACCCTGGCACTGGCGATTGGGGCCAATTCCACGGTGTTCAGCCTGCTGAGCCAGGCGCTGATGCGGGCCCTGCCGGTTCAGGATCCCGAGCAACTTGTGGTCTTCAGCTTTGCCGGGGGGGCTCCGGGCCACACTCAGTCCGAAGGGGGAAACAGTCCCGGCCATCACTACGAATTCTCATACCCAATGTTTCGTGACCTGCGCGATAAGAACACGGTGTTGAGCGGATTGATTGCAGCCGCTCCGGTAGCCGTCGGCGTGGTCTGGAACAATCATGCCGAGGCGGTTTCGGGCGAAATGGTCACTGGCAATTATTTTGAGACGCTGGGCGTCAAGCCCGCGCTGGGCCGGCTGTTTGTTTCGAGCGATGAGACGACGGAGGGAGCGAACCCGGTTGCCGTTCTCAGTTTCGACTACTGGAGGACACACCTTGCGGAAGCACCGGTAGAGGGCAAAACGCTGCTCATCAACGGCGCTCCATTCACGATCACGGGCGTCGCCGCCCCCGGATTTTATAGCATGGTGTGGGGCCGCGTTCCGGACGTCTATGTGCCTATCACCATGCAGCGGACCGTGCAGCCCGACTGGAATTATCTCGGCGATCGCCAGGCGTACTGGATCAATCTGACCGGACGTCTCCGACCCGGCGTCTTGCCGTCCCAGGCTTCGGCCGCGATGAAGTCGCTTTATCTCTCGCTGCGCAAGGCGGAGTTCCCGCTCCAGCACGACCAATCGGAGAAGGCACGCCACGGCTTCATCGATAATGCGCATCTCAACCTTGACGCGGGAGCCAAAGGCTTCTCACCGCTGCGCAACGATGTGAAGATGCCGCTCACCATCATCATGGGAATGGCTTTGCTCGTGGTGGCGATGGCGATTGTGAATGTCGCCAGTCTTCTGCTGGTGCGAGCGGCAACGCGGGTTCGTGAATTTTCGATGCGGTATGCGCTCGGCGCTACCAGCGCCCAGATCCTGCGTCAGCTTCTTGCGGAAGGGATGCTGCTCGGTTTTGTCGGGGCGGGATTGGGATTGCTCCTGGTCCCGCAAGCGCTTCGGCTGTTGATCCGGTGGATGTCGGGAACGTCGAACGGAGAGCCGGTATTTTCCATGACGCTTGATTGGCGGGTCCTGGCATTCACGATCGTCGCGACACTCACTGGAAGTCTTCTCTTCAGCCTGGCTCCCGCCGTGCAGTTCTGGAACCCGCGGCTCGCCGATGCGCTGAAACAGCAGACCAGCTCGGGCATGAGCGGCTCGCTAAGATTTCGACGGACCTGTGTCGCGCTCCAGATCGGGTTCAGTCTTCTGCTCATCGTAGCGGCAGGCTTGTTTGTCCGGACCATTCAGAATCTGCGCAACGTGGACGCCGGTTTCGCCACGGATCACCTCATGGCTTTCAATCTCTCTCCGGAGATGGCAGGCTACGCGCCGGCGACAATCGCGCCGGTTGAACAACGCGTTCTTGATTCAATCGCAACTTTGCCCGGTGTGAAGGCCGCAGGCGCCACCAACGATGCCGATCTCCGCGGGGATGATCGCGAAGGCGACGTGCAGGTCAGCGGCTACACACCCGGCCCGGACGAGGAGTTTGACGTTGAGGTTCCGTGGGTAAGCGACAGCTATCTGCAAACATTGGGGGTGCCCCTCGTCACGGGCCGCTATTTCTCTGCTAGCGACACCGCGACTTCGCTGCGGGTAGCCATTGTGAACGAGATTTTCGCCCGACATTTTTTCGGCAGCAATGGTGCCGCGCTCGGCCGTCATGTGAGCCGTCCTCGACGTCCAGGAACCGATGCCGTGATTGTGGGAGTGGTAAAAGACGTGAAGCATTCAACGGTGCGCGATCCGGCCATGCCCACCGCCTATACCCTTTTCTCGCAGGCAGAGAAGCAGGCCGGCCTCACCTATTACGTCCGCACGTGGCAGCCTCCCCAGGCAGCAGCGAGCAGCATCCGTGCTGCGATCGCCAACATCGATGCGAAGCTCATCGTGGGGAACCTGACCACCATGAACGACGAGATTGACCAGAGCCTTCTCGCCGAGCGAACCATCGCCCTGCTGGCGACGACGTTTGGCATACTGGCGACGGTGCTGGCGGGCATTGGGCTTTATGGGATCCTGGCCTACTCGACGGCGCAGCGCACGCGGGAAATCGGCATACGAATGGCGCTGGGCGCGCGGCGTGCGACCGTGGTCAGCCTCATTCTTCGCGAAGTGATGATCCTGGCGGGATGGGCGATCGGGATAACGATTCCGATAGCCTTGCTGGCCACGCGGGCCGTGCGCAGCCAGCTTTTCGGCGTTTCCTATGCCGACCCGGGCGTCTACATCGCGGGAATTCTCCTCATCTGTTTCGTTGCCGCCCTGGCCGGGTTCATCCCTTCGCGGCGTGCGGCCACGGTGGATCCGGCGCGCGCGCTACGCACGGAATAGGCTGCGGCTCGAAGCGTGATATTGTGTCGGCATGTTGACGAATCGTTCCGTACCCGTCGATACCGTTCTGCCTCATGTCACATACAGGCGCCTTCCTGAAGCGATGGATTGGCTGAGCAGAACGTTCGGCTTCGTCGAGCACTATCGCTACGGCGAGCCGGTGTCGGGAGCCCAGGTGCGGCTGGGAAATGCATACATTATGGTGCGGGCGGCGCGCGGGGACTATCGGAGTCCGGCCGAGCTCGGGTTTGGAAATCAAAGCCTGACCATTTTCGTTGAGGATGTGGAGCGGCACTTCGATCACAGCAAAACGGCCGGCGCAAAGATTGTTGAGGATCTCCATGAAACCGAATATGGAGAACTGCAATACGGCGTGGAAGATCTCGAAGGCCACCACTGGCTGTTTTCCCGGCACGCCCACGATGTGAGCCCGGATGCGTGGGGCGCGACTCTAGCGAAACGCGCATCCTGACGGCAAACCGTTCGTCACGACAGCATGGTGGTTCGTCACACTTCCGCTGGAGTTCACTCGAATCAGGAAAAAATGGTGCAGGTGTTGACCATTTGCCGTATGTTACAGTAGGTAACATTATGACGAGTAACACTACGCCCGATCACGATCCGGCCGAATTAGGGGACCTGGAGCGCGACATTCTTTCCATCGTGTGGCGGCTCGGGAACGTCACCGCCGAGAAGGTGCGCGAGGATATCGACAGGCCGCTCAAGGACTCCACTGTGCGCACGGTGCTGAGGCGTCTGGAAGAAAAAGGGTACCTCACCCACACCACGGAGAATCGGACGTTCTTCTATCGTCCCGCGGAATCACGGCAGAGGGTCGCAGGGCGAGCAGTGCAACGCATTGTGGACTGGTTCTGCGAAGGATCGGTGGAAGAACTCCTGGTAGGCATGGTGGACTCGAAGGTGCTGGACCGCGCCGAGCTGCAACGGCTGGCGGACCGGATAGCGGCGGCGCAAAAGAACCACGCTCCTGAGAAGAAGGAGGGCAAGCGATGACGGCATTGCTTCTTACGTGCATCTTCCCCAACATCTCTGTCGGTGGCGACGGACCCCACGGCCCAATCCTGGGCTGGCTGGTTGCATTGGCAGATGGAGCAGTACGCGCGCTGCTGGTGGCGGGGATCGTGTGGGCCGGCCTCCGGCTGCTCAGCATGCGCAACGTGATCGCGCAGAAGGTTGCATGGGGACTGGTGCTGGCCGGGGCGCTCGTGATGCCCTTCGCGGCGTCGTGGGCGGCGCGGTCTGCGTGGCTGCCAGCGGAAGCAACTCTGGTAGTGCCTGCGCAAGCCTGGCTGCATGCCGCGGCAACCGCTGTTCTTCCGGGGAAAGAAGTTCGTCATTCAGAGAATCCCATGGCGGCACCGGCACCATGGACGGCCGCTCAACCTCAGGCGCCTGTACATGCCGACAGGGTGATTGCAACTTCGGCTTCCTCGCCGGCGGACCGGTTCCCTGCCCCGACCATCTCCAACTCTTATTTCGCCGGAGGAGGAATCCATCCCCGGCCCGTGACGCCGGTGCAGCAGTACTTCCTGCCGGTTTCAGACCTGGCCTGGCTGGTGTATTCAACGGTGGGCATGGCGCTGTTACTCAGGTTGTTTTACGGCCTGGGGGCTTCGGTGGGTTTGTGGCAGTCGGCCGAACCCGTTTATCTGGAACCGTCTTATCTGGCCGCGGGACTGCGCCTGCGCAGCAGCAGCAGAGTGTCCTCCCCGGTCACGGTGGGCTCGGGCATCGTTCTGCCCGCCGATTATGACGAATGGGACGCGGAGAAGCTGCGCATTGTCCTGGCCCACGAACGCTCTCATGTGCGGCAGGGAGACTTTTACCTCCAGGCACTCGCGGGGCTGTACGCGGCGCTGTTCTGGTTCAGTCCCCTGGGCTGGTGGCTCAAGCGCGAACTCTCCGACCTGGGCGAGGCGATAAGCGATCGCGCTGGGCTGGAGGAAGCCGTGAGTCACGCCTCGTATGCACGGATATTGCTTGAATTCGCGGCCCTGCCGCGCAGAACCCAGATCGGAGTTGCCATGGCGCGCACCGGCCGTCTTTCCCAGCGTATTGAAAGGCTACTGAATGAAAACACCTTCCGGCAGGCATTTGCAGGCGGCCGGCGGCGGTTCATGGCCGTACTGGTAATAGTTTTTGCGGCGCTGTTTTCGGCTACGGCGCTGATTCGGGTTCAGGCGGCACGGATCTTGTCCCAACCGGTCATTGCGCAGGGTCCGGTCACGGGGCAATCGCATCCTGAGAACGCCACGGACGGAGGACCTGCAATCGCGCCGGCGGGTGCGAAGGCTCCGGTCGCCCCAGTGGTCACGCAGGCGACGCCCGCCAAGGCTCCGACATTTCCGCAAGCGCCCGCGGCGACGAAGCCAGCCGTGGCACCCGCGCCCCCGGAAGACGGCTCTGACGCCGACCAAGACCTGCCGGAAACCTCGACAAGCGCACAATGCAGCCGCTCGTCCAGTTCGTATATGTATTCGCACACTTCCGGCCATTCATCGGGCGCGCATGGGTATGGGTATGCGTACTCCTCCAACGGCGAGTCGTATGCATTTGTCAGCGGCAACGAACGGCACGCGCACTTCTCGGGCGATTTGCACTCCGGCGAGATCGATAGGGCTCGGAACGTGGCGCATGGGGACTTTCTGTGGTTCAGCCGCAACGGCAAATCGTATGTCGTGGATGACCCGCAGACGATTGCCCGAATCCAGTCCATGTACAAGCCAATGGAGGACCTGGGCAGGCAACAGGAGGAACTGGGGAAACGGCAGGAAACGCTTGGCCGACAACAGGAAGAACTGGGCAGGAAACAGGAACAGGCGAGCGTTCCCACGCCCGATATTGCCAAGGAAATGGCCGATCTGAACGCCGCCGCGGCCAGCCTGCAGGCGAAGAGAAATGCCACCATCACGGTGGATCAACTGTCTGACCTGCAAAGCAAGATCGGAGAACTGCAGGGCAAGCTCGGTGAATTGCAGGGAGAGGTGGGAACGAAGCAAGGGGAACTCGGCCGGGAACAAGGCAGGCTTGGAGATCAACAGGGAACATTGGGAGCAAAACAGGGCCGGCTTGGCGCCGAGCAGGGACGCCTGGCACGCGAGGCCAATGTCAAGATCAAGTCGATCATCGACGAGAGCCTGAAGGACGGTAAAGCCAAGCCAGTGCAATAGTCTCGCCGCATCAGCGGCGCGGATCTGCCTGGCTGGGCAGTCAGGGTTCAGGTGGTCGAGACGGGCCGGAGATTCTCCGGTCCGTTTTGTTTTGCGCGCTTTGCTACAGGCAGCGGTATCATGCAGCTTTCATGTTTGAGACCGCGTGTGTAGGATTGCCGGTGTTCCAGTTTTCGATTCGATGAATCCCTGAGGACAACACCCATGCCGGTCCCGCCGCAGATCGCCAGCGCCGCCATATCTTTTCGCCAAAACAAGAGTCTCCTCGTCAAGAGTTGCAAAGACCTCAGCGCCGAGGAATGGCTCAGGAGTCCGTGCGAGAACTCCAATCATCTTTTGTGGATCGCGGGACACATCGTGTGGGCGCGTGCCGCGGTATTGAAGTTTCTGGGTGAGCCGGAGTGGTCGCGGCCCTGGCTGAAGCAGTTCGCGCGCGGGAAAAAGCGGGATGACGCCAGCCAGTACCCCACTCCTGAGGAAGTGCTGAGCGCCTTCGAGGACTTGACGTTACACGTGACCGAGGGACTCGAAAACGCGGCTGAGGAATCGATGCAATCGGCTGCTCCGCCGAATTCGCCGCCGGGCGATGGCACCAAGGGCGGGGTGATCAACTTCCTCGCGTTCCACGAGACGTATCACGTGGGCCAGTTGGCGTATTTGCGCTGCTGGCTTGGACACGAGGGACCGCAGGGATAAGCGCCTGGATGAGGCCTCCGCTCGGGACTAGCGGCGCAGCAGATTCTTGGCAAGGAAGAATACGTTGGCGGGACGCTCGGCCAGCCGGCGCATGAAATAGGGGTACCACTCGCGCCCAAAGGGAATATAGACGCGGACGTTGTATCCCTCGTTGATCAACTGGCGCTGCAGATCCCGGCGCACGCCGAAGAGCATCTGGAACTCATAGCGGCTGGAGTCGATCTTGTGTTGCCGGGCAAACTCCCGTGCAGCCGCGATCATTTCTTCGTCGTGTGTGGCCAGCCCGTGATAAATGGGGCTATCGAGCAGCATGCCGGTCAGACGGATGTAGTTGGTATCCACGTCGGCTTTTTTGGGGAACGCGACTTCATGCGGTTCCTTGTATGCGCCTTTGCATAGCCGGATGCGAATGCCATCGGCCAGCAGTTGTTCGACGTCGGACTGGGAGCGGTAGAGATACGACTGGATGACGATACCGATGGCGCCGCGCAGGCCGGGCCGCGCATGCAGGCGTCGCACGATGTCGAGCGTGACCTGGGTCAGCGACGAGTCCTCCATATCGATGCGGACGAAGTTGCCGGTCGATCGGGCGTGCTGGACCAGGCTTTCGGCGATGCCTTCCGCCATTTCGGGCGACAGGTCGAGGCCCATCTGGGTCAGCTTCACACTTACGTTGGCGTTGAGCTTGCGCTCCCCGATTGCATCGAGGAGACGATGATAGATTTCGGCCGCACGGTGCGCTTCCGCTTCGGTCGTGACGCTCTCGCCAAGCGAGTCCAGACTCACGGACATGCCTTGCCGGTTGACAGCTTCGGCCACACGCAGGGCGTCTTCGACCTCCATGCCGGCGACAAAACGTGAACTGAGTTTGACTCCGACGCTGGAGCGCTCACCGAAGCGGCGTAAAAGACGGTTGCGGGACAAGGCGATGAAAGCGGAGCGAAGAAGCGGCATTGTGAGCGGGCCTGCCGGCGCGAGCATATGTTGAAACCTGACACCGGCATCCCTAGTTTCGCACACCGCCGCCGCCGGCTGTCGGTGAGGACAGACACTGCCAGGGAACAAACGAAGTCGGGATTACGTTACCAGAGTCATGCATAGTTCCCTGCTCGCAGAACGCGATCGAATGTTGGCGGAGGTCGAATTCCTGTGAGGAATGTGGCTCTGGGATGGGTGGTTCTCGTCGTTTCAGCAATGACGGGGCTCACGGGATTCGGCCAGGAAATGCCCAATACGGCGGGCGAGACGCTGAGCGGCAAGCGGATCGTGCTCGCAGACCAGGTGCGCGGCCACGCGGTCGTGCTGGTGGCCGGATTCAGCCGCGAGGGCGGCAACGGCACAGGAGCCTGGGTCAAGGCGATCCACGCCGACTCCGCGCTCGCCAGCGTAAGTGTCTACGAGATCGCAGAGATCGCGGGCGCTCCGAGCCTGATACGCGGCATGATCAAGAGCGGCATGAAGAAGGGCGTTCCGGCAGCGGAGCAGGATTACTTTGTCGTCCTTACCGAGGATGCGAAGCCATGGCGCAGCTACTTCAACGTGGGCGATGACCAGGTTCCGTATGTAATGCTTCTTGATCCTTCGGGCAAGATTCTCTGGCATGGCCACGGTTCCGCTTCGGACCTCGAATCGCAGCTCAAAGGCGCCCTGCACTAACCTGAGAAAGACCTCTATTCGACACGATAGATCGCGCTGGCGTGGGCCGGCAGCGTGAGGATCACGGGCTTCCATGCGGCGACCTTGGCCCCGGTGAACAAATCGCGCGACTGCTTTCTTGCGGTAAAACCTATCTCCTCCCAGGTGAAGTGAACGGTCAGTGGTTGGTCATCGAGATTAAAGATTGCGCAGAACGCGGGAGAATTGTCGTACCCGCTCCTTGAGGCTACCCACACACGGACGCTTGCCAGCCCCGGGGGCAGATTGGTCAGGGGGTGGCTATCCGACGCAGTCTGGTTGACGCCTAACACATCCTTGTTTGTGAGCAGAGATCGCGTGAAGTCATCGAGTTTGGTGAGGTTGCCGCCGAAGATCAGCGGGGAGCGGGAGATGGCCCACAGCGTGAACTCGGTGCGCTGCTCATCCTGGGTGTAGCGCGACTGGCGCGCCTGGCCAGAGCCGGGATGAGGCATGAGAGAGCCTTCGGGCAGCATGTCGGGATCGGGCCAGTTACCGGGCTTCGCATAAGGCGCCCACTTCGCAATGCGATCGAACTCTTCCTTCAGCCCGAAAGGATATTCGCCGCTCTCCTTCTTCGGCTCCCAGTAGTCCCAATGGTCATCCGTAATCCTCCACATCTGCGCTTGCTTTGCGACTTCAGCGGCATGCTCAATCGACGTGGGTCCCGGCGAGAGGCTGAGCACGATGGGGCGTCCGGTCTTGCGAATGGCTTCTGCGATCTGGCGAATTTCGGTGGGACGGTAGGGGTGGTCGCTGATGCAATCAACCTTGATGAAGTCGAGACCCCACCCGGCGTAGAGCTTGAGCATGCCATCGTAGTAGGCCTGGCCGGCAGGCGTGTCGCTGACGCCGTAATTGCCTTCATCCCACGGACAGGTAGCCGGGATGTCGGCCGCGTCCTGGGCATGAAAGCTGGTGCCGGCGATGGGCAGGTTGTCTTTGACCACCTGGCGGGGGATGCCACGGACGATATGAATGCCGAACTTGAGCCCCAGCGAATGCACCCAGTCTGCCAGGGGCTTGAAGCCGGCGCTGTTCGCGGAGGATGGAAACCGAGCGACGACTGGAATGAGATTGCCGTTCGCATCCCACACGTACTTGCGGGTTTCGACTTTGTCCGCGAATGGGTCCTGCATGTACCAGCCTTCGTCGATGACGGCGTATTGCCATCCGTATTGCTTGAGGCCGGCGAGGATCTTCACGTTGGAACGAAAATCGGCTTCGTCAATTGTCAGGCCATAAGCATCCCAGCTGTTCCAACCCAGGGGGGGCGTGGGCGCGAGCGATTGTGCCCGGGCCTCAGATGCGAACTCTGCGGCGCCAAAGATGGAAAAGAAAAATGCGGTGATGAAGATAGCTGCGCAAACTGAACGGACGGGAGGCATGACGAAACGTATACCACAGCACAGCGGGGTTCGGAGCGTTGGAAACGCGTCGGCTTCTGCTGTACAGACGTTCGCGAACTATGGTTTTGGTCTAACCAGGAGTCAGATAGGATTTCTTGGGTTGATCGACGACATCGTACCAGGTGGGATGCGTCGGCAACAGGTTGGCGATGGTAATTCCCATGACTCTCCAGTTCCCCATACGGTCGCGCCAGCGTTTGGCGTACTCCTGTGCAGGACAGGCGATATCGGCCCAGACGTCGCAGATGGCGGCGTTGACATCCCAGGCGGCGAAGTTGGTTGGGTAGTTGCCGGCCGGGTCCGCCCTCTGGCCGACCACCGCAAAAATATGATCCCCGAGACCGGGATAATAGACAAGGTCGTAGTTGAACCTGCCTTCCTCGTTGAGAGCCCAGGCCGCGGCGCATGACATCTCCAGGCAGTTTCCATATCCAGCTGCAATGGCGAAGGCGCCGTAGAAGATGACATTCTTTGCCGTGGCTTTGCCAGGACCGGGGAAACGTTGATGCGTGCGCATGCTGTCAAGGGTGGCCTTGATGTTCAAGGTATTTTGCTGACGCTGTTGGGGCGTCAACGTGGAGTAATCCTGGCGGATCTTCTTATTGTCGGAGTGAGTCAGAGGCATCCGCATTTTCACGGTTTCCTTGGCGCTGATGGCCTGTTCCAACGGGGTCATGGGGCATCTCCTTCCGGATCGAAGAATCTATTTTTTGGATTTGGCCGCGTCGAGTTCGTCCTTGTATACCTTGCCACTCTTCATCACAAAAGAGACATGCTCGAGGATCTCAATCTTGTCGAGCGGATTGGCTGTGACGGCAATCAGGTCGGCGTACTTCCCTGCTTCGAGCGTGCCGACATCTTTTAAGCGGTCGATGAGATCGGCGGCGGACGATGTAGCGGCGCGAATGGCGCCGGCCGAGCTCATACCGAACTTCACCATGTAATGAAACTGTTTGGCGTTGTCGCCGTGAGGGTAGACACCGGCATCGGTGCCGTATGCGATCTTTACGCCTGCAGCGACAGCCTTGGCGAAGTTCTCGCGCTGGAGGCGGCCGACCATTCTCTCTTTTTCGACATTCTCCTTGGGCAGGCCGAATTCGACAGCCTTGCCGAGGATGTAATCGTCGTTGTAGATGTCGGCCACCAGGTATGTGCCGTGCGCCTTCATCATTTCAATGCCCTCGGCGTCGATGAGGCTTCCGTGTTCTATGGAGTCAACGCCGGCCCGCACGGCATCCTTGATTCCTTCAGTGCCGTGGGCGTGCGCGGCCACTTTGCGGCCGGTACGATGGGCCTCGTCGACGGCAGCCTTCATTTCGTCGTATGTCAACTGCTCCGCGCCCGGCTTGTCGCCCTGCGAGAGCACTCCGCCGGTGGCCAGAAGCTTGATGACGTCGACGCCGTACTTGATCTGCGCGCGAACCGCGTGGCGGGCCTCATCCGGACTGTCGACAATGGCGAAATCGCGCTCGGCGGGATACATCATGTTGGAAACGGCTGGAGCAAAGCCATTCATATCGCCGTGACCGCCGGTAATGGTGAGCGCCGGGCCGCTGGCTACGATACGCGGGCCCGGGATGAACCCTTCGTCGACGGTGCGGCGGAGATCGACGGCCAGAAAGGGCGGCGAGCCTACATCGCGCACGCTGGTGAAACCGGCAAGCAGGGTGCGATCGGCATTGACGACGGCATAGAAGCCGAAGTCAAACGGAGTTAATTTGACCTGGTTGATTGGGTCATATTGATCCGACCGGAAGGAGAGATGGGTATGACAGTCGATGAGTCCGGGCAAGACCCAGGCGCGGGAAAGATCGATGACCTCGGCCCCGGCGGGAATCGCGATTTGTGCGGCAGGTCCAATCCTGGCGATTCGCTCGCCTTCAATGACGAGGACTACGCTGTCGCGAAGATCATCGCTTGTGGCATCGAAGAGGTGTCCTGCTTTGATGTAGACGACGTGTACGGGAGCGGCAGATTCCGACTCCGCTGCACTGGCGGTCTGCACAAAGACAAACAGCAAAATAGCAAGAATGGCGCGAGACAGCCTCGGAACAAGACAGGCCATTGTGACTCCTCAACTGAAAAGAATGGTAATCGCGACCACCTGCATCGACGGCGGTGAAAGGCGCACTGGCGCCCACTCGAACTGAGTTATTTCTGATTGGTGCGGGGAGCTTTCCTGGGGCCACGATTGCGAAACAGTTTCTCAAGCCTGCAATTGGCGCATTCCCAGGGATAGAAACCAAGCATGGGAAAGATCTTCTCTCGCAGGAATCCGGATCTGCTGATTCGGCGCATGCTGAGGCTGCGACACTTGGGACAACGCAGACGATGCGCTGCACTTGCGGGTAATCGATGGGCGTCGGATGCCATGCACAATCCTTCTGGGCCCTGCATGGGCCGCGCTGCACGAGGAAAATCAACGCGATCCAGCTTGAACCGCACGGGCTCGCTCGATCTCAGGGAAGGAACGACCGTGCAGTTCGCAGGAATCAATGAATCATGATAATTGAATGAAATCGGATGCGGAACGGATGCGGTCACAAAATTGTGCGGCATTACGCCTCGGAACGTGGATCGAGCGCCGGCAGGAATCCGGCTCAAGCCGAGTCAAGCCGGGCTAGTCCGCTCATTGCCAGGTCGGCCACGGCCTTGGCCAGGGTGGGAGAGCCATTCAGCGACTCCGGCCGTTCAAGCCGAACGCCTAGCCTGACCGCATATTCGCGAAAAGCAATGTCTACGTCGTAGAGGATCTCGACGTGATCACAGAGGAAGCCGATGGGCTGCAGGATAACCGTTTTGATCCCTTCGCCGGCGATTGAATCGAGGGTCTCCTCCACGGTCGGGCCAATCCAGGGACCTCCGCTGGCGCCCTGGCTTTGAAAGGCGAACCACCACTTCGGGATGTCACGAACGTGAGCGGCGACCAATTCGGCAGTACGCTTGGCCTCCTGGGCGTAGGGGTCGGCGCCCTCGCCGGGCCATAGGCGCGGCTGGCCTTCACTGGCAGCGGGGGTCTGGATGGTGCGGCAGGGGACGCTGTGGGCGGTGAAGAGGACCGGAACCGGCGACCCGGTCTCATTGACAAGCCGGGCCAAGGCGGGGCGAAGGCGCTCGGCGAAGGCCTGGATGAGTAGTGGGTGAGTGGCCCAGCCTTCGGTGAAGTCGATCCTGAGGGAGCCGGCTTCGGCCTGAACGGCGCGACGATAGAGGCCGACGCTGGTGCGGGAGTTCTGCGGGGCCATGCAGATCACAGCGGCTTCTTCGATGCCGTCGGCGCGCATCTGGCGGACAACATCGGGGATGTAGGGGCGCCAGTTGCGCATGCCGACGTATACGGGAATCTCGTCGCCGGGCGCGGAGACCTGGGCTTGGGCAAGTTCAATCCCCGCAAGGCGGCCCTGTTCGAGCGTGATGTCCGTAAGCGGACTGCGGCCAATCAGCGAGTAGCGGTGCTGAATCTCCTCGACTACATGCGCGGGAATGGGACGGCCACTGACCACGTTGCGCAGATATTCGGGAATCTGCTCGACGGTCTCCGGGGTTCCATGGGCAAGAAGCAACACGGCCTGTTTAGCCACGGGCGGCCTCCAGGCGGAATTCACGAACCATCCGCGCGACAGCCTGAACGTTTTCGACCGGCGTGTTGGGCACAATGCCGTGGCCAAGATTGAAAATGTGCCCGGGCCGGCCGCCGGCGGAGCGCAGAATCTCCTTCACCCGCCGCTCGATGATTTCCAAAGGAGCAAACAGCGTGATTGGATCCAGATTGCCCTGGACGGCATGGGTGTGGCCAACCGCGCGCCAGCCTTCGTCCAGGGGCTGCCGCCAATCGAGGCCGATGACATCGGCGCCGGTGGAGGCCATTTCCGACAGCAAGCCCGCGGTCTCGACGCCAAAATAGATGACCGGCACGCCCATGGCCTGCACCGCGCGTACCAGGCGTTTCGAGGCGTCGAATGCGTAGTCGCGATAGTCGGCCAGCGAGAGCGAGCCGACCCAGCTATCGAAGATCTGAATGACGTCGGCGCCGGCTTGAACCTGCTGCCGGCAGTAGAGCTCGAGAACCGTCACAATCTTGTCGAGCAAGAGCCGCCATGAATCGGGATTGCGATACATCATTTGCTTGGTGTGGATGTAATTTCGCGACCCGCCGCCTTCGATCATGTAGCTGGCCAGCGTATAGGGAGCGCCGCAAAAGCCAATGATGCCAAGACGATCGCGGAAATGGGTGGCGACTTTCTGGATGGCCCGAGCAACATAGCCGAGGTCTTCGGCGCGATCGGTGCGCAGCAGGCGGACATCCTCGGCGGTCCGTACAGGATGATGAACCACGGGGCCTTCGCCGGCCTGGAATTCGAAATCGAGGCCCATGGGCTCAAGAGGCAGCAACAGGTCGGCGAAGATGATGGCCGCATCAACACCGAGTTTCTCGGCGGCCGTGATGGTGACCTCGGCTGCGAGTTCCGGATGCTTGCAGATTTCCACCAGCGTGTGGTGCTTGCGGACGTCGCGATATTCCTGCATGTAGCGGCCGGCCTGGCGGAGGAACCATACAGGCGTGCGATCGACGGGGCGGCGCAGGCAGGCGCGGACAAATCGGCTGCCGTCGAGGATGGTTTCGACAGCAGGGAAGGTTTCGTTCATTTTCTCCATACTGGGTTTGATTTTACCGGGCTAAGGCCACGAAGAAGTACAGGCAGATCACAGAGGGAGCGATTTCTGTTCGCCTGGTCATGCTTGCGCGGCCTCGGCTGTGTCCCGATGAAATTCCGGTTCAAACTGCTGGCTTATGCATGCGGCAAGTCCGAGTTGTATTGGTTGTCGGGAGCGCTGGGGACGTACCTGTAGGCTCTACCTGCCTCAACTTCGCAAGGCGGGTGCGCAAGCTCTCGAAGATGCTCAAATCTCCAACGCACTGATCGGTTTTCGTGGTCAAACCGTAAAATAATCGAGTTGCGCGGGCGACGATGAATTTCGGAGAACATCTACGCACCACGGGCAGTGCGCTCAAGAATTGGGCGGTTGCCCAGCTCCTGGACTCTGTCGCGGTCGGAGTTCTCTGGCTGATCGGACTTTACCTGCTGCATATCCCGCTCGCTCCCATGTGGGCGGTCATCGCAGCAGTCCTCCAGATGGTCCCACAGTTTGGGCCGATTCTGGGACTATTGGGACCTGTTTTAGCTGCAACCATCAAGTGGACGGATTGGGAGCACCCTTTTGGTGTCCTTGCTCTTTATGCGGTGATTGCCCTGCTCGACGGACTGTTGCTTCAGCCATACATCATGAGAAGAACGGCTAAGGTGCCTGTCTGGGCATCTGTATTTGTGCCTATCGCGCTCGGAGTGGTCTGGCCATTCTGGGGAGTGCTGGTTGCGCCGCCCTTGCTCGCGGTCTTGTACGCTTACCGAGCGCGCCGAGAAGATTGAGGAACACAGTTGCCGCAGGATGAAGGGGAGGGGTTGCGGCCGAGAAATCCACAGGGCCGGTTGGTTGCCTGCATCGGCCAGCGAGGGACTGCACCATTCGTGGGATGGTGAGGGGTCCCCGGCGGCGTTGAATATCGACGCCAGAAGAAAAAAACGATCCCGACCTACAGGGGCGGGGCCAGGTTGCCTTAGTTTCTTAGTTTGAAATGCGATAACCCTTGGGGAGTAGTTTCAAGTAGAAAAAAACGGCCCCCGTTTTCGGCGGGGGCCAAGTTGCCTTGGTTCTCTCTGTTACGAGAGCTTGATTGGCGGCCAGACGGCGGGGTGGCCGTCGGCGCGGAAAGAGCCTCGGGGGAGTGGCTGCGCGGTCTTAGGGCCGCTCCGCACCGGTCGTGGATGCTGCACCCTGGGGTGATGCGGCATCCCGGGCCGCCAAACTGTTTTCCATCAACCGGACGTGTACGCTGCTGTCCTTGGTCGGCGCTGCGTCATCGCCAGCGCCCGCAGCGGGGGCGTTACCCAAGCCCAGTGCGTGCACCCGGTAGACGGGAATGTCGTGTGCAACTAGGTAACGCTTGACCGCGGCGGCCAGACGTTCCGAGTGCTCAATACCTGTCACACCCTTTGCGGGGGAGCGAGCTTCGATCTCTACCACGTATCCTTTGCGATCCTTGACGCTCGCAGCGAGCTGGTCAAGTTGCGCCTTGGCGTCGTCCGACAACGTGCTCGATCCGCGCTTGAAGGGCACATCCAGTTCATTGGTGGCCTTGTAGCTGTCGAGGCCGCCGACGATCTGGCCTTCCTTCTCCTCGCGCCCGGTAGCGGTGGTTGCGATCTGTTTGGCATTCTCCGCCTGAGTGGCCGCAGCCGTAGCCGTCTGATTGGCGGCGTCCGCGGTCGACTGGGCCTGCTTGATTCCGGCTTGGGCCCGGGCATCTACATCCTGAATATCTTTTGTGTTCTTGGCGTTGACTTCATCAAGTTCGGTAAGCCGGTCGTTAATGGGATCAGTCTGCCTTTTCACCCACTTCTTGCGGGCCATGGGGTTCATACGACCCCAAAAACCCTCCTTCGACGAGTTCGTTAACGGCTTTGCCGCTGGGGAGGGCTGCTGTTGCGTCGCCGAAGGAGGGTTGTCCTGTGAACCGGATGTCGAGTTACCTGTTCCATGCGCACCCGCGGGAATCGCGAGCACAGACGCCAGCGCCGCAATTGCAACCTGGCCGGGGAACAAGTTCCGAACTACGTTCGATCTCATTAAAAAGAGCCTCTTCTGATTGAACCTGATTTCCGCTGACATTTGCGGGAGGAACGGTGCATGTCCTCGCTACTTGAGTAAGCAATGGGGCTGCCAAAGTCCCTATGGGGTATTGGAAATGTTTAAGTCCTTTAGCTTCTGGAGATAGTACCGGTGGGTACAGAAGGCTGTTTGTTTAAGTGCAAACGGCTGGCGACGATGCCTACGTACTTTTTACCGGGGGCGGTACTTTCTACCGGGTAACGAAGTGAAGCGGCTATTGAGTCTGTGCCTGGAGGATCCGGAGTTGCGGGTAAGCACCGTCCCAATCCGGCGTGACGGCATCGAAAATCAATCGGAAGTCACGCTGGTCTCCCGGCTTGAGCGGCGCCAGTGAAACCGGCTCCACGTCAACATACGGATCGCGCATCCGAATGATCTTAAGTTGCTGGGTCTCGTTCTGGGCCACTTCCTGAGCGGCGTTGCGGAAGAGCACCTGGACGGAGATAGCGGTGACGATCTTATTACCGTTGTTGGCGATGTGCCCGTCGAGGTACGTAACTTTACCGCCGGCGAGGTTTGCCGACTCGCTCATCTGAAGCCCTGACATGGGGAGATTGGAAGCGTAGGGATCGGCTGTAGCGGAAACAGGAGCCACGGTCCGAGTCCGTTTGCCATGTTCAAGCACCACGACAACCACCGCCGCAACCACCAGCACGGCGACCGCGGCAATCAACAGTGGCAGCCAGTTGCGTTCGCGCGTTTCGCTCGCGGAGATCAGTTCAGGGCCATTGCTCACCAGCGGATTTTACACCCGTTACTTTAGGAACAACGGTACGGCGCAATTTGTGCGCACAATCAAACCGCCGCACCGTTTTGTCGCTTATTGGGATGAGGCTCTTGTCCACCCGGATGCTGTGACTGAATTTTCATGACCTCCGTGGAATCCACTGCAAAACAAGAGCGTCTTATTTGTAAGCGCATGGAACAAAGCATGCGACTAATCGCGTAGCGACCTGTAACGATCGAATTGTTGCCGTCACCATCGAATTGAGGCCGATATTCTCTCTGTTGCCACCCGGCGAAGAAAGGCAGGCGTAAGATGCAACCCACACCACAGATCGCATCACAGTCGCTGCCAAGACCAAGCAATGGTTTCTTGCGCAACCGTCCCATGGAGGACGTTGTTTACCAGATTGTCACCCTCGCCGCGATCCTGCTCGTGATGGGAAGCCTCTGGGTCTTCTGATCTAACCCCCGCACTATTGATTGTGCCCCCCAACATAACTGGCAGGTCCGATCACGCCGGTTCGCCTCAACTCAGACTCACGCGCCGCATGGCGATGATGTGCCATGCGATGGTGCCGAATGTCGTTATCATCACCAGGGGCAGAAACGCCGGGGAAAGTTCCCCGCGCCCTTTACGGGCATATTGAATCGCCTGGAACTGTATCCAGCAAAAGAGCCCCAGCACTTCGACCTTTAGCCAGGAGATCAGATTGAGCGCGATCGACTCGAGCCGCGGTCGTGTGACCGGATTGATGCGCATCGGAAAATTGAAAGCGGACGGATACCTGGCCACCAGCGTCATGAGGCTGTAAATCACCGCGGTCATAAGAGGGATCAGCCAAAGCATCTCCGGTGTGCCCCAGCGGTCGGGCCGGCCGGCAAGATCAAAATGAACCGGGATTTGGGCAGGCAGCGCATCGGGGCCGAATAACGCGCGGGCGGTCCATCCCCAGGTGAGGCAAAGCAATACCAGGGCGGCTGCTTCCAGGCTCTTGCGCATGGCTACGTCTCGACCACCTGGGCGCCCCGGACGCGGCGGCGAAAATCCGCTCCAATCATCTCAATCGGGGTACACATTTCCGCCAGGCGCGAAAGCATTCGGTCGCCGATGCGATCGCCGAGCGTCAGTTCCCGGGCGGCTTTTTCAGCATCGTTTTTTTCCCCGCCCCCGGCCGGCTTGTTGGGATAGTTGGTGGTAATAATGGTCCTCTGCTTGTCGTTGTAGCGGGTATTCAGAATTAAGGCCACCGTATCCCAGTGCCATTCGCTCGGTTTTTGTGCGCCGAGGTCGTCCAGGATCAGGAGCTCTGCTGCGAAGACCGGCTTGAGCAATTCGAGTTCGGTCGTCTGTACCTGGGGGTTATAACTGTTCTGGATGTTTTTGAGGAGCTCACGGTAGTCGCAGAAAAGGCCCTTCACACCAAATTCCTGCACGAGGCGGCTCAGCACTCCCACGGCCAGATGGGTTTTGCCCACCCCAATGGTGCCGGAGATCAGCAGTCCCTTGCGTCCGTCATCGTTGAAGTACTCAGTCACATACGACCGTGCGATTCTCAGGGCATTGGTCAACACGGGGTCGGCGTGGGGCTTCTCGGCGGTGTGCCGGTTCTTGAAGGCCGAAGGTCCGTATTGGCGGCTGAAGGCGGTCTCGAAATTATCCAGCGAACAGTGCCGATAGCGTTCCGGAATGTGGGCGGTGGCGAGGCGCATGCTTTCCCTCTGCGCCTTCTGACACTCGCAGGGGCGCGAAACCCACAGACCGGCGGACGACATCACCCGCACCAGTCCTATCCCATCGCAGATCGCACATTCGCCCATGACTCCATCCAGCCTAGCGTATCGGGAGCCATCCGGCAGCTGTGCGGGTCTGGGGGTCCTGTGTGGAAAAGAGCGCTTCTCTTCGTGGGTGCTTGCGCTGCCGCTTTCGTGAGACGCGACCACAAGAGCGCGGTCCACGGCCGGAATTGCTTACAATCAATGCCGATAGGGCGGATCGCCTAGCGCGGGTAAGACAGGGCGATGTCAGTCAAGGAGAAGAATCAAGTGAAGCTAACCACTTTTCGTGCCGCGGCAGTGGTCATGGCGGCTTTGGCTGGACTTGCCGGACCTATGGCACTCCTCGCGCAGGAGCCAGCAAGTAAGCCGGAGACTACCGCCCCGCCTCCGGTCAAGGTCCAGACGGCGACGCCCAGCCCGATGTCGGCCTGGGAGCAGGCCCACCAGGAGCAATTGAAGAACGACTGGCCATGGCTGGGGCGATTCAAGGAGGCCGATTTGAAGATGGCGGCGCCGGCGCCAGGCGAAAACCGGGTGGTATTCATGGGCGATTCGATTACCGAGGGGTGGCACTTCGAGGGTCCCGATGGATCGTTTCCCGGCAAGCCTTACGTCAATCGAGGTATCAGCGGGCAGACCTCACCGCAGATGCTGTTGCGTTTTCGCCAGGACGTCATCGAACTGCAACCGAAGGTGGTGGTCATTCTCGCCGGAACCAACGATATTGCCGGGAATACCGGACCGATGACCCTCGAACAGACCGAAGACAACCTGGCATCGATGGCCGATCTGGCGACCGCGAATCACATCAGGGTCGTGCTGTGCTCTGTGCTGCCCGCGTATGACTTCGGCTGGCATCCGGGGCTGGAACCGGCGCCGAAGATTGTTGCGCTGAATGCCTGGATCAAGTCCTATGCCGCGGAAAAGGGGTATGTCTATGTGGACTACCACTCGGCCATGAAAGATCAGCGGGACGGGTTACCGCCGGCCCTGAGCAAGGATGGAGTTCACCCTCTGTCGGCCGGCTATGCGGTGATGGCGCCACTGGTTGAGGCAGGGATCAAGAGTGCCCTGGCCCCGTGAGCAGCCGGCAGCGAGGTCTGCACGGGTTCGTTCAGGATACCTCGCGGCCGGTGAATCGATGCCCGGAACTTAATTCTTTCCCGGCGCTGCCGAGGACGCGGAGGGAGCAGGTGGATTGGCCGGGGCAGCGGCTGGAGCGGCGGCAGGCTGGTCTTTCGACATGTTCCGAATGTATTGAATGATCGACTTGACGTCGTCATTCTTGGCACGGGCAGCGTCCTCGCCCGGCATCTTGTCCTTTCCCTTGCGAATCAGGTCAAACAGCTGCTCGTCTGACTTCCCACTGAGCGTTTTGGGGTCGGTAAAATCGCTGAGCGACAGCTGCATATCCTTGGCAAGGTCGGTCTTGCCGTCTCCATTGGCGCCATGACACAGGGCGCAATCGATGTCGTAGATCTTCTTGCCGTGCGTCATCGACTCATTGGCGGCTTTGGATGTTTTCGGGGCGGTACCTTCCTGAGACGGGGAGCCCGGATTATATGCGGCGCCTAAGGCTAAAAAAACCACCGCGGGAAGGAGGAGCAAGGGTTTCTGCATGACAGTCTCCTCAGTTGCAGGTGTCGGGAATGGCATCTTGCAGCTGGTTGAATTTTCTGGAACACATTATAGGCGCAATTAACACATAGTCCAGTGATTGCTTCAATTGCAATGTGTCCCAAATCCCCCTACAATAGAAGGATTGCAGGAAAGGTCCTACATCAGAGATGCCCAAGGAAAAAATCCATCCGAATTATGCCGCGGTGCGTGTGCTTTGCGCCTGCGGAAACAACTTTGAGACCCGTTCGACCCACAAGGGCGACATCCACGTAGAAATCTGCTCGGTTTGCCACCCGTTCTTTACCGGCAAACAGAGGCTGGTGGACACGGCAGGCCGCGTGGAGCGGTTCCGCCGTAAGTATGCCAAGGCAGATTCGCAAGCGGCCAAGTAACGGGCGCTGCGGATTGGTTAGGCTTGATCGGGCCTCCGCCGTGGCGGAGGCCCACGTATGTTTGGAAGACCGCTATTAGCTTTTAGTCCATGCCGGGTGGCCGGGAGCCTGCTTTCCCGGAAACGCCGATTGCATGGGCACGAAAAAGCTGAGAAGCTAAAGGCTGCCGTCATGCCGCGCAGAGGATTCACGGTGAAGAAGGCTTGGGACAACCCCAGGGAGCACGCGATGCCCGAGGTAGTGCGGGTGCCGGCCGAGGTGCGCCTCGGCCCGGTCGCCGTGCAACCGGCGACGGTTCTGGCGCCCATGGCCGGCGTCACCGACACCGTCTTCCGGCGATTCATCCGGCATGCCAGCCTGTTCACCAGGGAACAGGGATCAGGGAACAGGGATCAGAACTCCGCCATGATCGCGGTCGAGGAAACCGTCACCAACCGGCAGTCTGGATGCGGACTGCTGATGACCGAGTTCACCTCCGCCGACGGGCTGTCACGGATGCGGGAGTCCAAGCGTCGCCGC
Source organism: Terriglobales bacterium (assembly GCA_963788475.1). GTDB lineage: Bacteria > Acidobacteriota > Terriglobia > Terriglobales > Acidobacteriaceae > Telmatobacter. The sequence continues at coordinate 12,708 of CAWBGO010000014.1, read as the reverse complement.
TATCTGACCTTCTACGACGATGAGCATCCAATTGCGGCACAGCTCTTTGGGTCGAACCCCGAGACGCTGGCCGAAGCGGCGCGGATCGTCGAAGACACCGGGTTCGACACCGTCGATCTGAACCTTGGCTGCCCGGCAAAACGCGTCGTCGGCTGTAATGGCGGCTCCGGCCTGCTGCGCGACCTGCCCCGCATCGGCGAGATCTTTCAAACGGTGCGAAAGGCGGTTTCAATTCCCTTCACCGTCAAATTCCGCCTGGGCTGGAATGATGCGCAGATCGTGTGCGTCGACCTGGCGAAAATGGCGGAAGCCGAGGGCCTGAATGCCGTTGCCCTCCACGCGCGCACCCGCGAGCAGGCCTATACCGGCCAGGCACGCTGGGAGTGGATCGCCGCGGTAAAGCAGGCGGTGAGAATTCCGGTCATCGGGAACGGAGACATTCGCACCCCCGAGGATGCTGCGGCCATGGTGGCCCAGACCGGCTGCGATGCGGTCATGATCGGGCGCGCGGCACCGGCCAATCCATGGATCTTCAGGCAAATCGCTCAATACACCGCGACCGGTGCCTACGACCAACCGACCGTGCAGGATCGTTACGGGATGATTCGCGCCTATTTTCAGATGCTGCTCGATGAACAGGAGGCCTGCAAAGATCTTCCCCGCGACGCGCGCATTGGAGAGACGGCGGGCAAGATGAAGCAGTTCGCCTCCTGGTTCACGCATGGCGTGCCGGGTGGAGCGAAACTGCGGGCGTCGATTTACCACGCCAAGACCGGTGCGGGAGTGCTGGAACAGGTGGACGCATTCTTTGCCGCGCAGTTGGCCGGCGGGACGGAAACCTGTGACGCCGCAGAGAGCGTCGAGTCGCTGGACTTTTCGAATGCTGCCATGGCGTGCGATTGACCTTCGCGTTCTCTCTTCGCTTCTGGTCTTCCCTTCGATCTGAATTCGCAGTACGCTGATTGCAGTTCCCCGGAAAGGCCGCTCCATGAAACGCATGGCTCCCAGGGAATTTCTCTTTTTGGCCGTGATTCTGTGCTCTCTCGCGGTTCCCGCCGTTGCCGCCCATCCCAAAGGCTGCGTCACTGCCGACCAGGCCACGAAAATGGTCAACAAGGACGTCTGCGTTTCAGCCCACATCTATGATGTCGTCGAGCTCTCGGACGGCACCCGCTTTCTTGATGTCTGCGCACCCGACACCCCCGATGATCATTGCCGCTTCACCTTCCTGAGCCTTTGGGAAGACCGCGACGAGGTCGGCGAACTGCGCAAATACCGCGACATGGATGTGCAGGTGCGGGGGATCGTGCGCCCCATGCACGGGCGTGCCGGCATGGTCGTAAGCCATTCGCGGCAGTTCAATGGCGGTCCGCCCAGATTCAGACCCAACCCCAAGCTTGTCCGCGGCTTCAATGGGGAACAGGAGCGTCCTCCGCTCGGCGACCCCAACCTTCGTTCGCACGGCGGCAGTCGCGGGTTCATGAATTCCAAGGACCGAGAGCCGCTTCCGCCCCACTAGCCGTGATTTCTTACGAGCTTCGAAGCTTGAGTCGTGGCTTGATCAAGGTGAACGAACTCATAGTTTCACAGGTTCACAGTTTCACAGTTTCACAGGGGGGGAGGGGGTGGGGGGTCCGGGGTACGGACCGGGTACATCCCTGACATTTGTACCGTGAACATTGCCGGCAGTGCGACGAAGGGCATCCGGGTATCTCCGAATTCAAGTTTGCGGCACAAGGCCTTAATTATCGGCAAGCCCCGCCGACCGACTGAATTGCGGAACTCGAGTTTCGACGCCGGGCGGGCTTGAGCGCCGTGGTGATTGGAGGCCAGAGTCCTACTGGCCTCGCAGCTTAAAGCTGTACTCCCCCGATCCCAAATCGAAGGTGATACCGCTCTCGTCCAGCGCCGCGCCCGAAACACCGGCAACTCCGGGAACATACTTCCCGTTTTCCCACACCGCGTGGCCGTTCTCTTCCACCGTGATCCCGGTCAATTCTTGCGGTCGAGGCACCAAGACCCTAGCGTCCGAGCCCACCGGAATCGTGACCTTCAACGTCATGCCATTCGCCTCATGCGCCCAGGACGATCCCACCGTACCACGGATGGTCTTCACTGTGCCGCTTGCCCATTGCAGTCCGTGGGCTGCCTCGGGATGAATCATGATGTGCCGATACCCCGCCCCGTCCGCCGCCTGATTGATTCCGGCCAGCGCCTGGTAGAACCATGCCCCGACGCTGCCGAACATGATGTGGTCGTGCGAATTCATGCTTGGCCCGGCCTTGTCGTTCCACAACTCCCACAGGGTCGTCGCCCCGCGCGAAACCATGTAGCCCCAGCTGGGGTAGGTGGTCTGTGCGGCGAGGTCGTAGGCCAGATCCGCGTGTCCTGTTGAAGTCAGCGCGGGCATCAGGAACTTCACGCCGAGGAAGCCCGTGGTCACATGAGTGTCGTGAAAATAGAGAACGTCGTCGGTAAGGTTTTTGGTCACTTCGTCGATGCGATCCTTCGGCGGCAGGTTAAGGAACAACGCCATGGCGTTGGCTGCCTGCGTGCCGTTGGCATACTGCGCCGTGTCCGCATGGAAGTAAGTCTTGTTGAACGCTTCGGCGATATTCCGGGCCAGCTTCGCGTACATTTGCGCGTCGGCATCGTGGCCCAGCGTCTTCTCGAATCCAGCCATGATCTGAACGTCGTACAGGTACCAGAAATCGGAAATGTAGTCATGGGGCGTGCGCGCCAGTTCCACCCAGTCGCCTTCGTGGCCCAGTTTGGTCGCGAAGACGTCGTCTTTGGCATTACGGCGAAGATACTCGATGTAATTCTTCAGCCCCGCTTCCTGCTGCTCGATGATGCGCCGGTCGCCGTACTGCTCCCACATATACTTCACCAGCAGCGGATAGGCTGTTTGCCAGCCGAGGTCGGCCTCGTAGTTTCCATATTTCAGAGGAACCGTGTCCGGCACGGCGCCGTCGTCGCGCTGCGCGTCGGCGATGTCGCGGATGAAGTTGGTGTAGAACGCCGCCATGTCGAAGTTCATCATGGCTTCTTCAGCGGTGGCCTGGGCATCGCCCATCCAACCCTGGCGCTCGTCACGCTGGTCGCAATCGGTGGGCACGCCCATCAGGTTTGTCACCTGCGACCATCGAATTACCTTCTGGATGTCGTTCAGAATTTGCTTCGAGGCGACAAAGCTGCCCACCGACTTGACCGCCGAGTGCACCACCTCCCCGCGAACAGAGTCGATGCTTGGGGTTCCGGGGAAGCCCGTCACCTCTACATAGCGAAAGCCGTGATATGTGAAGCGGGCCTCGTAGCTCTCCTCGCCGCCTCCGCGGAGGACGTAGATGTCCCGCGACTTCGCGGCCCGGATGTTCTCCCGGTTGATCATCCCGTTCTCATACAGTTCTTCGGCATAGCGCAGCGTGACTCTCGTTCCTGCTGTACCGTCGAGCTTGAGCCGCGCCCACCCGCTCATGTTCTGGCCCATGTCGAAGATGTAGACACCAGGCTGGGGACTGGTCATTTGTTTCGGGACCATCTCATCGACTACCTGGATGGCGGGCATCATCTGCGAAGAACGCGCTCCGGCCGATCCATCGACTACCTGGGCTGCGGTCCATCCTGTTTCGGCAAATCCCGGCTGATCCCATCCCGGAGTCTCTTGACGCGCATCGTAGACTTCGCCGCCATAGACGCTTGACTCGACCACCGGGCCGGGGGCCCTCTTCCATGAGTTGTCGGTGGCGATGCTGAGCTGTTTGCCGCCCTCCAGATCCGCATTCATTTGCGCCAGCAGAGCCGGCTCCTTGTAGTAGACCTGCGACCCGTCAACTTCCTGCGTGGCCCAGCCGCCTGCCAGCATCACGGCGATGACGTTTTTTCCTTCTTTCAACACAGGATCCAGGTCGTACGTCGAGTAGAGGACACGTTTCGGATAAGTGGTCCAGGCTGGGTCGAGAACCTTGCGGCCAACGCGATGGCCGTTCACGCGAAGTTCATAGTAGCCCAGCGCGGCGATATAGATGCGAGCATTTGTCACCTTGCCGGCGACGGTAAACTCCTTGCGGAATTCGCCGCCCTGGACGCCAGCCGCGATCCAATTAGCCTTCCAGTCGGACGCCTTGAGCAGTGCCGTGCCGAATCGCGCCGGCTGGCTGTAGGCGCTCGCGCGGCCTTCCTTGTCCCAGTAGCGCACTTTCCAGTAGTAGCTGCGCCCGCTGTCCAGCGGTTTGCCCGCATACACAACCTGGATAAAATCGTCGCTTGTTACCTTGCCGGAATCCCACTGGTCGCCGCGATCCTGGTTGAGGAGTTCAGCCCTGGTGGCCACCAGAACCTGGTAGGCGGTCTGCATCTCCCCACGGTCAGTGTGCTGAAGAACCCACGCGAAGCGAGGTTCCGGCGTATCCACACCCAGAGGATCATCCATGTACTCGCAACGAAGCGTGTTCGGGGCGCCCGGCCCCGGAGCCGTTTGGGCGCTCAGCGGCATGCTGCACGCCGCCAACGCTAAACCGGGCAGCTCGAAAACAAGCACGATTCGATTGAACCAGTTCCATTCCTTGGCCATGCATGAACTCCTGCGCACCGGGGACTTCGGTTCACCAAACCCTGGCATGCGACTCAGCCATTCGTCCGCGGAGAGACGCAAGCTGCGCCCAAAGGGTTGAACCTTTACGCGTCACATTTCACTTTGCCGGTGCAGGCGGAAGTATAGTGCGGGGTTGCGGCTGCAAGCGAGAATTTTATTTCAGTGCTGAATTTATGTGGCTAATGGATTGAGAAGCTCTCAGTTAGATCGCCGTTTCGCGACCGAGTCGATTCTCCTCGAGCTGCGGCGCAAATCTTGCCCCCGCCAGCAGAATCGCGCATGAAACCACCAGCGAAATGAGCGTCGCCCCCAGTCCTAAGCGAAGGTTTCCTGTGCGATCCGAAATCGCGCCGATGATCTGCGGGGAAAACGTGTCGCCAAAAAAGTGGATGCAAAACAGATTGAGCGAGACCGCGGTCGCGCGCACCGGCGCGGAAACCGAGTTAATGATGGCCGCGTTGAGCGGGCCCGTGTTCAGAAACAGGAAAAACTCCGCGGCGAACAAGGAAGGGATGGCCCAGGTGGGCGGCCCAAAGAACACCAGCGCTCCAAAGGGAAGAGTCAGGGCCACGCTCCAGAAGGAAAGCAGGTAGAGGGCACGATGGTTGGTCCGCAGCCAGCGTTGCGCCAGCCACCCGCCCACCAGCGTTCCGGCGATGCCGTCCAGCACCGTAATGGCGCTCACGGTCTGGCTGGCCATGCCCACCGAGAGCCCGGCGAAGCGGTGCAGGAAGGTCGGAACCCAGGTGGAAATCCCGCCCATCGCAAACGTCAGCGCGGCCAGCCCGAAAGTAGCGGTCAGAAATGCCGGATTCCGAAACAGCCCGGCGACGGTTGCCCGCTTCGCGGTCTGCGGCACGTGATCGCTCGACCCGCGCACCGGTTCGCGGCCCAGCCAGCCGTACAACGCCGCAATGACCAGCCCTGGAAATGCACACACAAAGAACGGCGCCCGCCAGCCCCACACTGACCCCAGTTGCCCGCCGGCGAGGTATCCCAGGGCCGCGCCCACGGGGATCGCGAGGTAGAAGATCGAGAGGATCCGGTTGCGATCGCGCTCCGGGTAAAAGTCCGCCAGTACTGCCGGCGCGAAGATTCCAAATGTCGCCTCGCCCACGCCCACCACCGCGTGGCGAACGTACATGGTCCAGTAGTCATGGACCCACGCCGTCGACAATGTCGCGACGCTCCACAGGACCGCCCCGCCGATGATCAGCGGCTTGCGCGGGAACCGGTCGCCCAGCCATCCGGTGAGCGGCGCCACCAGCATGTACACGATGAATAACGCGGTCGTCAGAGCCCCGGTCTGCTGATCGCTCCACCCAAATTCTTTCTGGATCAGCGGCTGGGCCCCGGGAAGAATGTAGCGGTCGATGTAGTTGAGCAGGTTCAGGCCGATCAACAGCAGCAGGGTGACCAAAGCGGCCCTGGCGCTGGTGCGCGATGTTTGAATTGAGGTGCTCAAGCGTGTTTGTCCTGTACCTGCCGAGGTCCCATGAATATCACAAAACGAAACACGGTTCGCCTTTCAGGAAACAGGCTAGGGTCGCGGCCACCGGGCTTCGACGGTGGTGCCGATGCCGCCGCGCGGCCGAAACTCGCCCTTGACTACGGCCCAAACCGGATCGGTTGCCTTCACTATGTCCTCCAGCACCTGGTTCACGATGTTCTCCTGGAAAATTCCAAGGTTCCGGTAACAAAACAGGTACTCCTTCAGCGACTTCAGCTCCAGACAGCGCTCGCGCGGCATGTAGCGGATGGTGAGCACGCCGAAATCGGGCAGGCCGGTTTTGGGGCAGACCGAGGTCAGTTCTGGATCGTCGATGGTGATCTCGTAGCCCGGGAACTGGTTTTTCCATGTCTCGATGGGGGGGAAAGCGAAGTCAAGACCGGCCTTTGCGTGGTCGTCTGTATAACGCGGTTGAGGAGCCATGTGTCTATTCTAAAACTGGGCCAAGGATGTTCCATCCGGGCGATGGGCCTCATTTTTGTGATCCCACAGACCTTTCCTACGAGTCCTATATACGAACTCTGATTACCATTAGATTCAATAGTTTAGCTTCAAGAAGACTGGCAAAGTACCCTCTTTTATACCCTCATTTTGAGCAAACCTGCGTTCTGCCTCGATATGTCGTTGGATCCATTCATCGATCTCAGACTCGACCCAAAAAGAGGCTCGTCCACCGAGGTGTACCGGCGTTGGGAACCTGCCCTCGGCAATCATGTTGTAGATTTGCGAGCGCGAATACGGAATTCGTGCGAGGACATCATTGATCTTTATCAACTTTTTCATCCGCCCCTTACAAACAGAGATGCCTCTTTTCCGTGTAAGCCATAGCTTACATGTAAGCCAAAGCATACAGCGATGCTGGTGAGATGGCAATCGATATTTGTGTGCGGATCGGGAGGCGAATAAGAGTCCTGCGGACCGAGCATGGATGGACTCAGATTATGCTGGCCGATCATGCAGAACTAACGCGAGAACACCTGTCTGAGGTGGAGCGAGGGCGTAAGGAAATTGGAGCCCGAACGCTGGACAAAATCGCTCGTGCGCTCGGCGTCTCCCTCGCAAAGTTCTTTGAGGAGTTCTGAACTGTGCTCCACAACTTCGGTATCGTGTGGCAAGTTCTCGCTGGAGGGCGCGGCAGTCGGCAACGGCGGCGACGCCTTTTCCCAGTCCCGCAAGGTCAGCATTGGGACATGCAGATGTGAAAACGGCAATGAAGCAATCAGCGTATTAGCACCCGGAGATGGAGATCGTGCTTCAGGCCTTGAACGCATCGCACGGTCTGCGGAACACCGGAGTATAAAACAGGCCTGGAGTAGAAAACAGGCCTGAAAATAACCATAAGTAGTTGATTCTAAATTGTCTGCTCCATGGATTCACAATATCGAAGTTTACAATGGGAAATGAGCAGCATGCCCCCAACAAATACCCAACTCAATTGAACGTTGCGACTTCAGGTAGATGGCCGTCATTCGGCAAATCGAGTGCCGTGATCTGGTCACTCTCATGAAAGCCTGGACACTGTCCCGTCGAGAAACCAGCAGGTGGTGCTCTCCTCGACGTGTACGGGTGTCGCTTTTCGAACGCACGACAAGAGTCCAATCGCCGCGTTCAAACGCCCTCGCCATATGATGTCTGAATGCCAAGTTCACCCGGTTCCATTCCAGCCATCGAGTTGCCGACGGGCGGAGAATTGGTTGGATTTAACAATCCGAATCCGCCCACAAGCGAATGCTCGGCCATCATCAACCTGCAAACGCAGGTTGCACCACTGATCGCGTCGATGACCTGTCAGCTCAAGGTACTGAGACTCCTTCAACCATTAATCGAGGTAATCAAGGGGTTACCCAGCCCCAGCGTGCAGGCGCTCGAATCATTTTCGCAAGCTGCCGTCGCACTTGATCCGTGTCTCTTGATCCCCACCCCAGCGAGCGTCCTCCCCTTCGTGAAAAACATCCTTTGTACGGGAATCAAAAGCCTCAACTGCTTGTTGCACAACCTGCAAGCAGTAGCGAAAGGGGCAGGGTCGCGGCCTGCTTCGCCAGCCGTATCAAAGGTGCGAAGCATTCTTGACTCGTATCCGCCGATCGTAGGAACTCTGCAACTGGCGGAGGAGCATTTTCAAATTGCGGGCGTGACCCTTCCTGACGCTCCGGTTCTTGGCAACGGAACGGACGCCGGTTCGCTGAAAACAGATCAGGACGCAATACTCGGCTTTGCAACGGCGCTCAAATCCATTGCCGAGACGCTAGGTGGCTGCGCATAACGCCGTCGAGCGCAAAGGTCAGGCGTTCTTGTAATCGTCGCAACAACGTATCGAACCCCGATTTGCTGATCCAGAGTCAGGAATCTGGAAGGCGGCATCTGACGGAAGCCGCTAATGTTTTCAATTACTTACAAAACAGAAAGCCCGCACGGAAGCAACGCATAGAAGTATCGAAAAGGCTCGAATTAGCTCACATCGGCGCGAAGCGTATGGCACACTTTAAGGCACACCTTCGTTCGGTAAAGGTAAGCGCAGCGCAAGATCGAACCGTCGGTTCATTAGGGACAATGCATATCCGGTCATGCACCTTCGAGCTCGCTCAGAACAAGTAAGCTGTGTGGATGGATCCCGGGTGGTTCCCCACTCCCCACCACCCCGCACGGGGTGGCAGTTTATGGTGATTTGGGCAACCGGACAAGCGGTCATAAGGCAAGGAGATGTCGGGGGTGTTACATTCTGAAAACTACTGCCTTTTCTTGCACCTTGCAGGAGTATTCGATTACAGACTCATGCAAAACACGTAGTTCTCTGCGAAGTGGCCAGACCGGCTGGCCCTGTGAGTCTGATTCTCATCTGTTATCTGGCCTCTTCCTTCGTCGGAAAAGCTTAGGGCTGACATTCTGACAATTGCGTGCATCTGCCCGAAGCGCGATGTTAGGCAACGGACTCGATCTGATTGAGCGCTTTAGCGATGAACCGTTCACTGTAACCAGCTACAAAGCAGGCAAGAAGAAAACCTCCAAATGCATCCTCGTGCACCAGAAAAGACAGAGCCACCCCGGTACTGATCATGAACGTAGCGACAATTCCGGCGATCATCACGACGGCGATCCGGAGTGCTCCATAGAGCGCATTCAACCAAGCTCCTTCCTCGACTTGCAAAACTTGCCTGCGCAGTCCGGCCGCCACTGACATAAAACCGCCCAAGCTGGAGAGGGATAGTCCTCCAAGAAATCTCGCGATTTGAGCATTGTCGCCGTGATAGAGGTATTGATACCAGCAGGTTACGAGGCAAGTGCACGTCACTGCCAGAGAACCGATCAAATACGCAGCCTTCGACCTGTGTTCCCGTCGAATGGCCTCCCGAATTTCTTCGTAGCCTTCCTTAAGTAGTGCAATCGCGCTTGATTTGTCGCCGTCAAGGCACAGTTTGTAGGCATGAGCGATATGCGAGTTGTATCTGCGCTCCGCCTCTTTCCTGCGTGCGATCAGGCCCCCGAGTTTGACGGTCCAGGTGGCGATGTCCTGATCATTCGCGAGTCTGTCGTCATCTGCATCAACGAGCACATCGCCAGATGTAATCTCCCAGACGGCATATTTCTTTTCGGGGTTGACGCTGAATACTCTCGTCACTGAGTTCCCGAAAAGGTCGAGATCTCCAATTTTCAGTACAAGGCTTTTAGGATCCATGTTATTTTCCCCTATCAGTCCATTGCAGCAAACCGCGCACTAAGCGATTCTGAGCGAACACTTGAGACAAAGGAATGCTGGCAAAGAATCGTATCAGAGCCGGACGTTAAGCCCTATCCGATGTGACTAATGCGGGCCTATCCAATCGCAACGGCCCCGCACCGATCTACATGTAGTTAGAGGATTTCGGAAATGCCGGAGGGGGGATTCAAAATCCGCCGACCCTTGCGGGCAGTGAGATGTCCTGTGCAGTGTCCGGTAATTGACTATTTGAGGTCACTTTGGGTGCCCTCATGGGCACTGGGCGCGACCTGTAAGTGATTGAGATTACGGCAAGGGCGGCGGGAGAGAGAGAATTGCTAAAACCGTTGTAGGGTCAAAAGTTCTACCGGGGGTTCGAATCCCCTCTCTCCGCCAGCATTGAAAACAAACGACTTAAGTGGCTGGCTACACAAGTGGCTACATTCTAAGTCCAGATAAACGGTATTGGGTCCTCCTGACGGGTATTGACCTTAAGGGAGAGACCACCGTGAAAGTAAAGTTGTACATCCGTGTCCGCCGCCCGGACGGAACCCGTCAATACCTCAATCCTGCCCATTCAGCCAACGGCAAGCTGAGGCCGTTTTACGCCTTGGTGGACGGCAAGCCTGAGCATCACCCCGAGGGCGTCTACAACCTCCACTACAAGAAGGCCGGGAAACTGGTGTGGCAGATCACCGGAACCGATCCCCAGCAAGCCGTCACCGCCAAACTCAAATTGGAGCGGACAATGGCAGCGAAGGAGGTCGGCGTAAAGGTCATCGAACAGGCCCCCGAAGTTGCCGGTCGGTTACTTGCGGAGTCGATAGCGACGTACCTAAAAGAAGTGAAGAACGCCAAGTCCCACCGCACCTACCAAGCATATTCGGTGACGTTGAGGCAGTTTGAGGAATCCTGCTCCAAACTCACTATAGAGGCGATCGATCGGCAGGACATTCTGGCCTACGCTAAGGCCCTCTTGGATAAAGGAAACGTTCGCCGGACGGTCCACAACCGGTTGGCGTTCCTCAAAATTTTCTTCAATCACTTTGAATTGAAGTGGCCGCTGCTGAAGACCGATCGAATCAAGTTCACAGAGAAGTCGGTCTCCGCGTATAGCGCAGAGGAGATTCGCAGGTTGATGGCCGCAGCAGACCGGGACGAAGCTGATCTTTTACAGTTCCTGCTCAGTACCGGTGTGCGTGAGCAGGAAGCCATGTACGCAACATGGAGAGACGTGGACTTCAACGGACGAACATTTCAGGTTCGCGAGAAACTCGACCTCAAATTCACCCCCAAGGACCGGGAGGAAGGAAAAATCCCTATTCCCGACTCCTTGGTTGAACTGCTCCGAGCCCGTCGCAAGCGCTACCCGAATTCCAGGCTGATCTTCCCTCATCCGAACGGTCAGGCCAATGGTCACTTTCTTCGAATCCTGAAGGCCGTAGCGCTTCGCGCCGGGCTCAATTGTGGGGAGTGTTACAACAAAGCCGGGAAGTGCTGCGCGACATCGGCCACTTGTAGCTGCTTTGGACTTCACAGATTCCGCAAGACGTTTGCAACGATGCATCACGAAGCTGGGGTGAGTGCCCAAACAATTCAGCGCTGGCTGCGGCATTCTGATCTGGACACAACACTGAGATACCTGGCTGGTGCTGACGACACGAGCGAAAAGACCCGGGCACAGGTTAACAACACATTCGCAGCATTCGCGCCAATGACGGAAGTCGCGTAGCCAGCGCACTGTCCTGACTAGTCTCCCGTTAACCCCGTCCGATCGGACCTATATTGCGGAAGGTGAATGAGGCCTGCTCGGGGGTCCAGCATGCTCGGGGGTCCAGCATGCTCGGGGGTCCAGCATGCTCGGGGGTCCAGCAATGGTTGCGCGGGCTGGATTTGTTCACAGGACTCCATTTCGAATCATCATTAGAAGATGAGCAGTCAACTTTAGAGTTGATAGCCAATAAACCATTCAATGTAAAAGAAATTTAGGATTGGAGCAGGGCCTTTATAGCCGACCGTTCCACAGGCCCGGATTCAGGTTCTCACGTACGTCCCGTGTACGAAAGTGCCAGCAGCGACGAGTTCGCAACGCACGTAGCTCCCGTTCTCCTTCACGCTTACTCCGGTTTTGATCCCGTTGAGACGACCCCTGCCCTTCCGGCGAATGCGGCTAAAAGGGAGAAAGTCATGCAGTTCCATTCCGAAACTGGTTTGGTGCGCAACGATGCGCCCAAGCCTACCCGACAGGGCGAATTTACATTCGGGACAAGTTCACTCGACGATCTTAAGATTGTCAGCCTCGATCCTCGTCATTCCGATGATGAGCAAAAGAGGATTTGCCTCGTATTTGAGAACCAGTTCAGGGACAAGTTCGCAAGTCGCCGCTTTGTAGACGCCCGTGCGCTCATCGAGTCCATCATTGATTCTTTTCCGGGTATATGGAATCCGGTTCAGGACCGTGAGGACTGTGTGGTTCGGGCATTCTGGGATGAAAGCGAGTATCTCGCATACCAAAGCTTTCACCCCAATCCGCCCAAGTCGGTGCTCTGGGGGCTTCCGTCGTTGTCAAGGCTGTTTTATCTGCTCGGTGCCACCTACTCCAGAGAACTCGAATACGGCCTTGTTCACACCTGCCTTTTGAACGGCTATGAGTATGAGCCGGATCATCCCGGCCTCTGGATGGCAAAGGGCCACCTCCTCAGTTGGGAAACCCGTTTCGAAGAGGCATTGGAAGCGTTCCGAACTGCCACCACAGTTCGCTCGTGGACACCGCCAACGATAATCGCCCGCTGCATTCACGGCCAAGGCTGGGCGCTCGGAGAACTCAAGCGCTTCACGGAGGCTCGGGACGCGTTTGCGCGAGCTTTGGAAGTTGATCCCGAATATGAAGACGCACAACGGAGCTTGCCC
>CAWBGO010000013.1:0-574513 GCA_963788475.1 Terriglobales bacterium | reverse complement strand
AACGGTGTCGGCTATGCTCAGGACAATGCCCTCAAAGGGCGAGTTTTCGCCAGCTTGGAGGAGCAGAACGGCTTCCTGCGTGAGTGGGAGTTGACCGTCGCCGACACGCGCATCCACGGCACGACGCGCCTTCAGGTAGGCAAGCATTTCGCCGAGGTCGAGCGTGGGGCGCTTCTGCCATTGCCGCTCGAGTCGTTCCCGTCGTATCGCGAAGCTCGCCGAAGGGTGCATCGCGACGGCCATGTCGAGGTTGAGCGGGCCTACTACGCGGTGCCGCCGGAGTACCTGGCGCGAGAGGTCTGGGTGCGCTGGGACGGCCGCATGGTCCGGATCTTCAACGAGCGGATGCAGCAGATTGCGGTGCACGCCAAGCAGGACCCAGGCCGCTTCAGCACGCCGCATCAATACATCGCAGCAGAGAAGATCACCGGAGTCGAGCGCGGTGCGGCATGGCTCCTGAGCAGAGTCGCGAATCGGCTGGGTCCGCATAGCACCGCTTGGGCCCAGGCCATGATCGAGGCCCGCGGCGTGGAAGGAGTGCGGGTGCTCCAGGGCCTGCTCAGCCTTGCAGGCCGTCATCGCCCCTTGGCGATTGAGCAGGCTTGCGAACTTGCCCTCGGTTACGGGGCCTTTCGCCTCCGGACCATTCGAGCGCTCATCGAGCGTCAAGCGCCACAGCAAGAGTTGCTGCCGCTCTTGAGCGATCATCCCATGATCCGACCCTATGAGCGAGTACGGCCAATTCGTCCACGAAGCATTCCAGTTCCGGAACACCCACGAATGAAGCGGGCAAACCTGCCACCGCCGCGGACAACGGCGCAGGCCGCCCCGCCGCCCAAGTCGTCCGGACCACAGCGGCCCCGTTCCGTGATCAATGACACCCATTTCACAACAACGAGTTCCAACACAAGGAGATGTACCAATGAACGAAGCCTTGCGCAAAACGTTGAAGCAACTCCGCCTCTCCGGCTTGCTGGAGAGCCTGGAAATCCGCCTTCAGGAGGCAGCCGGCCATGGCCTGAGCCACGGTGAGTTTTTGGAGTTGATCCTCCAGGACGAGCTGGCGGTTCGTGGCAACCGCCAGCTCGAGCGGCGAGTCAAGGCGGCTCAGTTCCGGGAACGGAAGTCGCTGGAGGACTTCGACTGGTCGTTCAACCCGTCGATCCCTCGCAAGCAGATCTACGACCTGGCAAGCTGCCGGTTCCTCCGCGAGGGGCGCGACGTCCTCTGGCTGGGGCCTCCTGGCGTGGGCAAAAGTTTCATGGTCCAGGCGATCGGCTACCAGGCGATCAAGGCTGGGTACACCGTCTATTACCGGTCGATCTTCGACTTGGTTCGGGACTTCCTCCACGACGAGGTGCTGGGCCAAGAGGACAAGATGTTGACCAGGTATCTTAAGCCCGAGTTGTTGATCGTCGACGACATGGGAATGAAGCAGTTGCCCAGGCGTTCCAGCGAGTGCCTCTTCGAGGTTGTGATGCGCCGGTACGAGACGCGATCGACGATGATGACATCGAACCGTCCCCTTGAGGATTGGGGCAAGCTATTAGGTGACGCGCCTGGCGCCTCGGCGATTCTGGATCGGTTCCTGCACCACGCGGAGCTGGTGCAGATGACGGGGCGTAGTTACCGCCTGCGAGATCACTCGGCTTCGAGCTCGGCTGGGAGCCAGGATTCAAAACCAGCCAATGCGCCCCCCGGGTCGGCGGGAAAGAAGCCGAGTTCAAAACCAGCCAATGCGCCCCCCGGCTCAGCGGGGAAGCAGCCGAGTTCAAAACCAGCCAATGCGCCCCCCGGCTCATGACGCCCGCGGGGAGGGCATCCCTGCAAGATTTCGCCGGCTTCGTGCCGGCGACCGGGGGCTCATTGCCGCCCCCTGGACCTCGCTAGCCTCTCTCTGTTTCCCCTTGGAAACAGAAAAAGAAAGCCAGACCAAAACCGGCCCGTTGACCAGGCCGCCAACTGCAGTAGAGTCGTATTTATGACAACACTTCCATGACGTCATGGCTGGTTTTCAAAAGCGCCCACGAGTGGCTGGTTCTAAAGCGCCCGATGACACTGCCAAGGGCGATTCGAGGCGTTTCCCATCCAGCAGGATGACCACCTCCTGACCGTCGTCCGTTACGTGGAGCGTAACGCCCTGCGGGCCGGACTCGTCGAGCGTGCCCAGGACTGGCCCTGGTCGAGCCTCCGGTCCGACGCCGCGGGGCCATGCCTTAACCCGGGGCCCGTTCCACGCGGACCCGACTGGCTCGAGTTCGTCAACACTCCGAGGACCGAAGCTGAAGTCGCGGCGATCCGGCTCTCGCTCCGAAGGGCTCGCCCTTACGGCACCGACTCCTGGACCAATGAGACCGCCGCTTGCTTGGGCTTGGAATACAGCCTTCGCTCCCGAGGACGACAGCCGCGACGCCTATCGACACCTTGAGGGTGACCAAAGAAATCGCCGAAATCATCTGTTCAGTGACGGAGATTAGCAATTTCCCCTCGTGGGCGTCAGAGGCCTTGCTTCGCGTTTCGACATCCCAGACGCCCTGCCAACCTGACAGCTCGTTCAACCCGGGAGGGGCAATCGCGCAAATCTGGTGCCGAACACTGTTGCAGTGTTCCCTTTGGGGGGCTATCCGCCTTGCTCAAAGCCAGCCTTGCGACCGGAGGGTCACCAAGCGTCGCTTGCCATCAATGCGGAGAACCAGCCCGTTACTAACGATCGCTCGAAGTCCGATCAGCGGAAGGCGCGATGACCCTTCCGGGGCAAGCGTGAAACCCTCCGTCAAGATGAGTGAGAGGCTGCCTTCAGCGAGTTCCCGCGTGCCCGGCCTGTTCCGATGTAACCGGATGTCTCCCTGTAACTGCCACAGTTTCTCACCCTTGAGCCGTGTCGTTCCGATGAGCTTTAACTGGCCCGGACGCAAACCGGTCCAGTGAGCAAGTTGCGACTCCGTGATCGAGAAGTTGTGGCTGTGGCCGGTGTCCAGGATGGCCGGGAACGGAGACGAGGCCTGGATGCTGACCCAAGCGAAGATCTGAAATCGCTTGATCGTGACCGCCTCGGAACCGACGACGATCGTCGCCGGCTCGTCGCTGATTGGCAGCCTATCGAGTATTCTCATCGATGGGCTCGAACTCGCCGATCTCGAAGAAAGATGGGTCGATCTCCTCCACCTCCAGCAGGTGCCGCATCCTGTCGTAAACGTCGGCACGGAGTATGACATACTCCCGATCCGTCTCCGCGTCCGCGATCCGCACTGGCGCCTCGCCAGCTTGCTCGACGAGTCGCCGTTGTTCCGGAGTGATGGTTGCCATGATGAACCTCCTAATAGTATTCTAGCGGACATCGGATACCCTTCATAGAGATCCAAAGACCATCGCCGACGAACTTGACGCGGACTAAACTGAGCTGCAGATACGCGCAAAACACAGTCGCGTCGAAATAAGGATTTCGCCATTCCAATCTGCGGACTCGCCTCGAACCGTAAATACTCGGTCCTATATTAATTTATGCACAGACGTGTTAATGTAAATCTCTAATAATTATTACGGCTGTGGAAGATAATTGAGTATTGACTACTTATACATATAAGTGTATTGGTATAAGTTGTGTTTTCGGTGAAAACAGAAGTGACACCAATACTTCCCCTGTTAGACGGGGTGTTTTAGAATCAAGTCGACCATGAACTCTGCTGTCAAATGCTGATAGGGGCCCTCGCGATGCCGATTGCTGGGTCCCTGCAAGTTGTGGGAATTCGCCGGACAATGACTTTGATCGGGCGAATAATGGCCAAGAGGGGCGCGATCATTATCGGACTACTTGTGGCGGCCGTCGCCTGGTCCGCTACCGGCGAAAGTGGGGTCATGGGGTCAGACCGGGGGTCATGGGGTCAGACCGAGTTACAAGTTAACTTGTAGTAGAGTCGAGGAGTGACGCGGTGGTTTAGGTTCGGCCTATCTGTTGCCGGCCCTTTCGTTGGCCGGTGCCTCACTAAGTAGTTCTGCAAAAGGGATGACATAGCTCAAGGCGTTTGTTATGCTGCTGCCCCAATCAACCTTTGAGCCCGCAACGGAGTGGGGGCATGACACACTTTACCTTGAGCAATGCGGAGCGGGAGTCACTGGAACGACTTCGCTCCGAAAACAAACACGCCATCGTCTTCCGCAACGTCACGATCATCCTCCAATCGGCAGATGGTCGCAGCAAGGCCGAGTTGTCCCGGGCCTTAGGCTGTTCGATTTCGACGATCGACCGAGCCCGCAGAGAGTACCGCCGCAACGGTCTTGCTGGTTTGCTCCCCGTCAAGCCGCCAGGACGACCCTCGCGGGCGACTCCCAAGTTCCGAGCTGCCTTGGTCGAAGCAGTCCAAACACCTCCCCAGACGCTGGGTTATGGCTTCAGTACCTGGAACGTGCCGCGCCTGGCTGCCCATTTGAAGAAGATCACCAGGATCAGCTTCAGCAACGATCAACTGCGGCGAATCCTCCATCAGGAGGGGTTCTCGGTGCAACGCCCCAAGCACACCATGAAGGGCAAACGCAACGAGAAGGATTTCGAGCGGGCCAAGGGCGAACTCGAGGTCCTAAAAAAGGGGCACTTCAGCCCAATCCCCCAGAGGTCCTGATCTACCAAGATGAAGTCGAAATCCACCGCCATCCGACCCTCTGCCGGATGTGGGCTCGCAAGGGGCAGCAACCCTCCGTCCCGGCACCGGGCCAGAATGAGAAGCGGGTCGTCTACGGCGGCGTGGATTACGCCACAGGCCGGATCACCTATACGATCGCAGCCAGTAAAAGCGGGGCGAACTTCCTGGCGTTCCTGATCGCTTTGGTGACGGCTTACGCGGGGAAGAAGATCCGCCTGGTCTGCGACAATGGAAGATTCCACACGACCAAGGCCGTAGAGGCCTGGCTGGAACAGCACCGAGACCAGGTCGAGATCTACTGGCTGCCCCCGTACTGCCCAAGCCTCAATCTGATCGAGCGGTTGTGGGGACACTTGAAGCGAACAGTCCTGGCGAACGTGTTGTTTGTAACGATGGACGACCTTGTCCGCGCCTTCCGAAAGGGAGTCACGCGGGTCAACGGACGGCGCGAACGAATGAGCTTCGTGTTTCGCCATGATCAGGGAACCAAACGGGCTGCGTGACAGCTTCTGCTGTTTCACTTAGCCTGGCCATGCTCCGTTTCCACACCCCGCTCATCAAACTGGACGGGCGGTTTTCCCGCATCCAGCTTTCGGACAAGGCGTTTCTCATCGCTGAGTTCACACGTTCGCCCACGAACCGTTGCGGCTGGGTCCTTTGGAGTCGGTAGAGTCGCAACTCCTGGTACAGGTAGGCGTCGGGGTATCGTGTTTCTACCCTGACCCGGCACCTTGAACTTCGCGCACAACCACTGGCGCACCCGATAGCGGACGTGGCTGTCGATGTTGCGGTAGGCCTGGCTGACGGTCCCGATGCGGAAATAGTTGGACCAGCCCCGCAACTTGCGGTTGATCCGACCAATCTGCTCCTCGACCTCCAGCCAGGTCGTCCGTCGCATCCGTCAGCTCACTGATCTCGCTCGCACAGCCGGTTGATCTTCTTCCGCGACGGGCGCGGTCCCAGGTAGGACGCGCCCGTGCGACGGTCGTAGTTCCGGCCCAGGGTGTAGCCCAGGAAGTCGAACGTCTCCTCCGGCAGGCGGCAGAGCCGCGTCTTGGTCTCGTTCACCGTCAGCTTCAGCTTGGACATCATCCCCCGCATCACGCCCATGGCCTCGTCGGCCGTGCCGCGACAGCAGATGACGAAGTCGTCCGCGTAGTTGACGATGTGCGCGACCAGACGTCGCTCATGACCGCCGGTCTTCCATCCCTTCACAAAGCGTCGCATGTAGATATTCGACAACAACGGTGAGATCGGAGCCCCTTGCGGGGTCCCCATCCCCTGGTCCTTGTTCCGGGTCGTTCGATGGCGGTGCCCTTTCGCGTCGGTCTCTTCCACCGGTGTCTCCAGCCACATCTTGATCAGCCGCAGGACGCGGCCGTCGCTGATCCGCCGCGACACCGATCTTCATCAACTCGTGATGGGGTATGCTATCGAAATAACCGGACAAGTCCGCGTCCACCACCTCGGTGTGCCCCGTCCTGATCAGCCGTTCCACTTGGCGAACGGCGTCCAGGGCGCTGCGCTCCGGGCGGTAGGCGTGTTGTTCGGGCTCCAGGTCGGCCTCGAAGATCGGCTCCAAGACCAGCACCGCAGCCATCTGCACCACGCGATCTTTGATGCAAGGAATGCCCAGCGGCCTTTGCTTGCCATCCGGTTTAGGGATGTACACGCGTCGGACCGGTTGGGGTTGATACGTCTCCTTCCTGAGTTCTTCCGCCAGTTCGTCCAGCCATCGATCCGTCCCGACGCCTCGATGTCGGCGAAGCTCTGGCCGTCGACCCCCGGCGCGCCGCCGTTGGCACGGCAGCGGTCGTAGGCGAATCCCAGGACGTCGCGACGATAGATCTTGTCGTACAGCGCGTAGAATCGATAGTCGGGCGAGTTCTTCGCTTTGGTGTGCAACGCCGTCTGCAACTTCCCAACCTTCAGTGGAGGTGATAGGCTCACGCCAATCTCCCGGCTGTCGGCCGCTTGTTGCGTTGACCTTGAACCGAGGCCCCTTCCCTCGACCGGAGTTACCCGGCGTCGGCGGTACTACGGGCCTCTCCGCCACCCCGAGCGGCCCGGCCTATCCCTCGCGGGCGTCCGGTTGAGGGTCACGCGCCCTCACCGCTTGGGGTTTCCCGTGTTGCGTTGGATCTCCGTGTACAGGCATGCCGTCGTCATTACCCCGGTGGCCCGCTGGGTCGGATCGCTCGTGGGACGGTCTATTCCAACCGTTTCCCTTCTCGCCAGCGGCTGCGGCCTTCCCCATACTAGTGCAAGGTCGGCGACCACATTGGACGTTTCGAGGCCTGCTCGACGTTCACTCGCGTTACGGCCTGCCTGCTCGCTGCATCGCCAAGCGACACATCTGTCTCGAAGGCTCCGACGGTTTCGTTACCTCCACCGCCGCTCCGATAGCTACCGGCTGGAGCGACCCAGTTGCCGGGTGGGAATTGCACCCACTGAAGACCAACACCTTTGCACGGCGCACGCTTGGTCTGACCCCGACAAGCCTTGACCCCGACAAGCCTTCCGTTTCCAGCCCCGCGCATCGGTTCCGCTCGTCAGCGTTGCGGCTGAAATGAGCTCATTTTCAGGTTGGGTTCGGGTCGACGTGGACCGCCGAAGTGGTTCATGCGGTCCGGCCCTCCGGTTTCATCCACGGGACGATTACATCGCCCGTCCTGGAATTCCCCCATTCGTTAACGTCAAGGAGTGGTCGCCGCACCGACCGGCTGCTGGACGGCAGGTCGCGCCAGCCACAGTGCCACGGTGCGTTCTTTGCCCCCTGAGGCGATCCGGCTTCCGTCGGACGAGAACGCAACCGCATTGACGTCATAGGCGCCGACCTGAACATTGCCGTTCGAGAGCCCGGGGGTCTGGAGTCGCGCGATTCTCCGGCCGTCTTGCCGGTCAAAGAGGTCCACGTGACCTGCCTCTGCCGCCAAGGAGCCAGGGCTGCCTGCTGCACCTGCCGCGATCGCTCCATCCGGACTGACCGCGGCGTGACGAAACTGCTCCTGACGAAGACGCCGTTTCTGCTGATTCAGGGTGAGAGCGACTCAACCGATCCGCTCGGCCAGGCCCAGGAGATGTACCGCGCGCTGCGCCAGGAAGGGGTGCCAGTGGAACTGGTGACCTATCCACGCGAGGACCATGGCCCGCTCGCCGGGGGTGCGTATGGGCGCCCTTCGCCCGAACCCTGGCACGGGTACGACGTACGGCAGCGCATGATTGAGTTCATCGACAAGGCGTTTGGTGAGGCGCAAGACCACGGCGATTCGAAGAAGCCCTGAGGACCGCCGGCGCGGTGGTATACTCCCTGCCGCCATGCAAAATCAGTTTTTCGCGTTGCCATTTCTTTGCCTATCCGTGTGTCTAGGAACCACCGTGCTTTCCGCGCAGCAGCCGGACAACCAGTTGCCGCACCTCGAAAAGCGCGGCGCTGCGACGCAGTTGATCGTCGACGGCAAGCCCTTCCTGATGCTCTCCGGCGAACTGCACAACTCCTCTTCGTCGAGCCTCGAATACATGAAGCCCATCTGGCCGCAACTGGCCGCCATGGGCCTCAACTCCGTGGTTACTCCGTTGAGCTGGGAGCTGATCGAGCCGGAAGAAGGCAAATTCGATTTCACGCTCGTGGACGGCCTGCTTGACCAGGCGCGACGGGAGCACCAGCGGATCGTCTTTTTGTGGCTTGCGACGTGGAAGAACGGGATGTCGAGCTATGCGCCGGTGTGGGTCAAGCGAGATACGAAGCGCTTTCCGCGGGTGATCGCGGACGGAAAGACGATCGAACTCCTTACGCCGCTCGCCAAGGCAACGATGGAAGCGGATGGGCGCGCCTACGCGGCGCTGATGCGCCACCTGAAGGAGGCCGACAGCCGCGACCATACGGTAGTGATGATGCAGGTGGAGAATGAGGTGGGCGTGCTGGGCGATTCGCGCGACCACTCCGAGGCCGCCAACCAGGCCTTCGCCGGCGCGGTGCCGGCAGAGTTGATGAAGTATTTATCGGCGCATCGCGATTCGCTCTATCCCGACTTGCGCGCACGCTGGGCTGCGAATGGCGACAAGTCGTCGGGAAGTTGGGCGGAGGTGTTTGGAGACACGGTGCGCGCCGACGAAATCTTCATGGCGTGGTACTACGCGCGGTTTATCCAGTCGGTGGCTGCGCAGGGCAAGGCCGCCTACAACATTCCCATGTATGTGAACACGTGGCTGGCGGGGGACGATACTTCGCCGGGCGATTATCCCAGCGGGGGACCGGAACCGTGGGTGGTGGATGTGTGGCGAGCCGGGGGCACGGCACTTGACCTCTATGCGCCCGATCTATACGACCCCAATTTCATGCTTTGGAGCCGCCGCTATCATCGCGCCGGAAATCCTCTGTATATGCCCGAGACGCGCGGCGGCGAAGCGGGGGCGGCGAACGTGTTTTACGCCCTCGGCGAGGAAGCCGGCCTGGGGTTTTCGCCCTTCGGGATTGATGACGAAATGGATCCCAAGGGGGCGCTGGCGGCGAGCTACCACGAGATCCAGACCCTCGCTCCCATGCTGCTGGAGCACCAAAGTGCCGGCGACCTGCACGGATTCGTGCTGGACCGAAGCCATCCCTCCGCCGAATTTACAGTGGCCGGATATACGGTGCACGTGACCCTGGACGAGATCTTCGGCGATCACGCCCAGAGCGGCTTCGGGCTGGTCATGCCCACGGGGCCGGACGAATTTCTGGGCGCCGGGAAAGGATTCAGGGTGACGTTCATACCTCGTTCTTCGTCCGGCAACGTGGGCATTGCCGCGGTGGACGAAGGGGCCTTTGTCGAAGGCAAGTGGGTGCCGGGCCGGCGACTGAACGGCGATGAGAACGACCAGGGCAAGGCCTGGCGGTTCGATTCAAAGCAGGTGAGGACGGAAAAGGCTTTGCTGTATCGGTGTCAATGAACGAGCGGAATGAGCGGAGATACCGGAGCCAGTGGGGCTAGTGGAGCTAGACCCCGCCCACCCAAGCAGAGCTTGGATGGGGCACCCCCCGGCACCCCCCGGTTGGAGTTGGGCTGCTGTCGGATGGCACTGAAAGCTGGCGTCAGGTATACTGGTTAAGGCTCACGAGGGCAGGGAAGTCCCTGTCTGACCACAGATTGAGTCCAAGACGAGAAGAAAATGCCCAAGTTGAAGACCCATACGGGCGCGGCCAAGCGCTTCAGCAAGACCGGCACCGGCAAGATCAAGCGGGGCCAGACGAAGACGCGGCACATCCTTACTTCGAAGTCGCCAAAGACCAAGCGGAAGCTGGGCAAGACCCTGCTGGTTTCCGACGGCGACTACAAGAAGGTAGCGCGCATGATTCCTTACGCCTGACCACCTGCGGTGCGGCGGACCTCTGGAAGAGATCCGTACTACCGAGGTGATGGGCCGAAGAGGCCCCCGCTGCTCGTGAAAAATGCGTTCGCAGCAGCGAGAGATTCAGGTTTGCAGAGCGAGTGAAGAGGTTTACCGCGTGCCCTCAAGGGTTTCGCTTCCTGCCTCCAGCCGCCATACCGACGCAACACAAATGGAGAACCAGATATGCCCCGCGTAAAACGCAGTACCAAGCGGAGTGACCGCCGCAAGAAGATTCTCGAGCGCGCAAGCGGTTATTTCCTTACCAAATCGAAGCTCTACCAGGCAGCCCAGGAAGCCGTCGAGCGCGGCCTCAAGTTCGCCTACGTTGGCCGCCGCCAGAAGAAGCGCCAGTTCCGCTCCCTGTGGATCGTGCGCATCTCGGCTGCCGCCAAGCTGAACGGGACGAGCTATTCGCAGTTGATCAACGGCCTCAAGAAGGCGGGAGTCGAGCTGGATCGCAAGATCCTTGCCGACATCGCCGTGCACGACGCAGCGGGCTTTACCAAGCTGGTGGAGCAGGCGAAAGCCGCCCTCACCAGCGCAGCCGCTTAAGCCCGGCGCAGCAAGTCGTTTTGACGGCCCGGAGCTTGGCTTCGGGCCGTCTTCTTTTGTGGCACAACACGGCTCCAGAACGTAAGGGCGCGAAAGCGCTATTCTGAGTGTTAAGCAATGACGAACGAATCGATTCCAAATCTGACGGCATACGACGATGCCGCGCTGGAACAGGCCTTTGCGGCCCTCGCGAAACAGGCGCGGACGAGGCCGCGTCCCTCGATGGTCCGGATGCGGTGGAGGCCTTCCGCCTGGAGTGGCTGGGGCGCAAGCAGGGGCGGCTCAACGAAGTCTCCGGCCGCTGGCTGAAGTCTGCACCGCCTGAAGCAAAGAAATCCATCGGGCAGCGCTTCAATGAGCTCAAGAAGCAAGTCGAAGAACTGCTCGAACAGGCCACTGGCGCCGGCCCGAGCGACGCCGCGCTTGCCGCGGAGGCGATCGACATCACGCTGCCCGGCACGCGGCGGCTCACCGGCGCCGAGCATCCCATCACGCGCACGCTGAACGAAATCGTCCCAGGTGTTCGCGGCGCTGGGCTACTCGGTCGGGGTGGGGCCGGAGGTTGAAACCGACTTCTACAACTTCGAAAGCATGAATTTTCCGCCCGGCCATCCGGCGCGCGATACGCAAGATACGCTGGTCATCGCGAATCAGGACCGCCGGCCGTTGCGCGATCGCCTCCTGCTGCGCACGCACACTTCGCCGGTGCAGATGCGCACCATGGAGCAGCAGCCGCCGCCGGTGCGGATCGTGATTCCCGGCAAGGTGCATCGCAACGACGCCGCCGACGCGACGCATTCGCCGATCTTCCACCAGGTGGAAGGCCTGTGCGTCGACCGCAACATCACCTTCAGCGACCTGAAGGGCACGCTGGACCACGCCATGAAGGCGCTGTTCGGTTCGTCGGTGAAGACGCGGTTCTTCCCGTCGTTCTTCCCGTTCACCGAGCCGAGTGCGGATGTGCAGATCAGCTGCATTTTTTGCGGAGGCAAAGGCTGCCGCAAGTGCAAGCAGTCGGGATGGATTGAGCTGCTGGGCTGCGGCATGGTCGATCCCGCGGTGTTTGCGTTCGCGGCGGAGAAGCAGCCGGCCTACGATCCGAAGAAGATCTCCGGTTTCGCTTTCGGCATGGGTGTCGAGCGAATCGCGATGATGAAGTACGGCATCAGCGAGATCGGGCAGTTGTATGCAGGGGATATGCGGTTTTTGAATCAGTTTGTTTAGCAAGTCAGCGTGCTTCGCACAAGCGAGTCAGCGAGTCAGCGGCATGGCCAGAACTCGACATTATCGTGATTTGATTGCATGGCAGAAGGCTATGGACCTGGCACGCTTGGCCTACGCTCAGACCGAGGAATTCCCGAATTCGGAGACATTTGGCTTGCGAATGCAGTTACGCCGATCGACGGTGAACATCGCAAGCCACATCGCGGAGGCGCATGGAAGATTGAATGATGTCGACATGCGCAGAGGACTGGGCTCTGCCCGGGCGGCGCTCAATGAATCTGAGACGCAGACTGAACTCGCCAACAGTCTCGGATTCCTCCCAACCAATGGTGCGGACAACTTGCTTGAACTGTCATCCGAAGTTGGAAGGCTGATCAATGGACTCATTGGCGTCCTCGAACCAGACCATCGCTGACTAGCTGACTTGCTTGCGCAAAGCGCGCTGACTCGCTGAACCAAAAGAGAGAAACCATGAAGATTCTGACGAAATGGCTGCGAGCGTATTTGCCGGCCTTGACTGTCTCCGACGCGCAACTCGCTGAGGATTTGACGCTGCGCGGCATCGCGGTCGAAGGTATCTACGACCTCGGCCCAGGCAATGGGTCGCTCTACGAGATGGACATCACGACCAATCGCGTCGATGCCATGAATCACTACGGCATCGCGCGCGAGGCCGCGGCGATCTATGGGCTCGAACTCAAGCCGCTCAACCTGGCGCTTCCAGAAACCCGGCCGTCCGCCAAGGACTTCTCCGTTCGCATCGAGGCTGAAGACGGCTGCGGCCGCTTCACCGCGCGCGTCATCCGCGATGTGCAGCATCGGCGAGTCGCGCGACTGGTTTGCGGACACTCCGGTGTCGACGTACTTCGCGCTGCTGGAGCAGAAGAAAATCTCCAACGCCGTGGACGCGACGAATTTCGCCTGGCTTGCCATGGGGCAGCCGACCCACGTGTTCGACCTCGACAAGATCGAGGGCGGCATCCTCGTGCGCCGCGCGCGCAAGGGCGAGCGGCTGAAGACCCTCGACGGCATCGAGCGCACCCTCGATCCCGAAGACCTTGTAGTCGCCGATCACGTCAGGCCGCTGGGCCTGGCGGGCGTGATGGGCGGGTGGGACTCGATGATCACGGCGGAGACGAAGAATGTTCTGGTCGAAGCGGCGTGGTTTGATCCCATCGCTGTGCGCCGCACTGCGCGCCGCCACGGGCTGCACACCGACGCCAGCCACCGCTTCGAGCGCGGCGCCGACTTCAACGCCGGGCCCGTCGCATCGGCGCTGGTCAGCCGCATCCTTCTGGCCAATGGCGGCCATCTTGAAGGCGACCTGGTCGACGTGCGCGTGCCCGCGATGGAGGCCCGCACGGCGCATCGCAGACCCATCGCCCTTGCGCTGGGCGAAGTGCACCGCATTCTGGGCAAGACCGAAGACAAAGAGGGCATCACTGCGTCAAGCGTCGAATCGGTGCTCACGGCGCTCGGGTGCGGCCTGAATCAGTCCAGCCATGCGCAGTGGCAGGTCACGCTGCCCAGCTGGCGCCTCGACCTCGAACGCGAAATCGATCTCATCGAAGAAGTCGCCCGCGTCTACGGCTACAACCGCTTTGCCAACACCCTGCCTGCGTTCGGCGAAGGCGTTCGATCGCTGCCCTGGGCGGAGAGCGAGTCCGCCGTGCGCCGTACGCTGCTGGCGGCTGGATTCCATGAAGCCATCGGAAGCACCTTCTGTTCCGCCGCCGATGCGGCTCTCACCGCGCCCCAGCCCGGTCTCGCCGTGCCGCTCGGGAACCCGCTCAGCGAAGAGGCCGGCGTGCTGCGTCCCTCGCTCGTGCCCGGCATGCTGGCCATGATCGCGGGCAATCTCAATCGCGATGTGAACGATGTGCGGCTGTTCGAAATGGGCACGGTCTTCAGCGGCACCACCGACAGAGTCGAAGAACGCCCCTCGCTCGCGTTCGGCGCTGTCGGCACCGTGCCGGAGCAGAGCGCGCTCCATCCCGCGCGCCTCATCGAGTTTCACGATCTGAAGGGCGTAGTCGAGCAGGTGCTGGCACGCTTTCAGTCGAGCTCGTTGTACTTCGATCGCTTTCCCGCGGAAGCCGGCCTTACCCCGCAATGGCTGCATCCGTACCGGGCGGCGCGCGTGGTCGTCGACGGCCTCGGCGCAGGCTGGTTTGGCCAGCTTCACCCCCGCGAGGCCGCGGCCCGCAAACTCAAAGACATTGTGTTCATTGGCGAACTCTATCTCGATCGCCTCTACGAGCTGCCTCTGCGAAAACCGGTGGCGCGCGAAATTTCGCGCTTCCAGCCGGTCCGGCGCGATTTTTCACTGGTTCTGGACGAGAGCGTTGGCTGGGAGAGAATTGACCAGGCCATCGCCGGCCTGAACATTCCGGAGCTGGTGGAGTGGCGCGCGCGGGAAGTCTTCCGCGACGTAAAGCTGGGTGGCCGCGAGTATGCGCTGCTGCTGGGAGTCACGTTCCAGGCGCCGGATCGCACCTTGCGCGAAGAGGAATTGCAAGGCTTTCATGGGCGCGTGATTGAGGCGGTTGGCAAAGCTGGTGCCCGGCTCCGCGCTTAATGTGGCGAGGACACTCAGGCGCTATACTGGCACGGACGACGGAGGTTTTTTGATGTCTGAGTTACCCTGGGGGCCCCAGGTCATGGAACATAATCAGGACCAGAATCACGCCGATCAGAACGACGCCGGCAGTCAATCCGATCATCCCGCCGGCGAATCGGGCACCCTGGCCCTGAGTCTCGACGATTTTTCTTCCCTGGAAGACCGCATACTGCGGGCCGTGAACCTGGTCAAGCGCGAACGGCTCGCCCGCGCCGCCGCCGAAGAGCGGGCTTCGCAGGCCGAGGTCCGGTTGCAGGAGCAGACCCCCGTGATCGAGCAGTTGCAAAAGGAAATAGCGACGCTGCACGCAGAGCGGGATCATGTCCGCCAGCGCGTCGAGAAACTCCTGGCGCAACTCGATACGCTTGAATTGTGAGAAGGGTCATGGAGCAGAATCCCGCCAACTACATCACGGTAGAGATCTACAACCAGACCTATCATCTCTCCGGACAGGACGCGGACCACATCCGCAAGCTGGCCGCGCAGGTGGACGCCAAGATGCGCGCCGTGGCCGCCCAGGGCCGCACCGTCGATTCGCTGCGGGTGGCCGTGCTGGCTGCGCTCAATCTCGCCGACGATTTATCGCAGACCCAGGAGGGCCCGAGCGGCCTTGCTGCTCGTGTCGGCCACGCCCGCGCGGCAAGCCTGCGCGGGCTCCTCGACGAGGTGCTGGAAGAGGAGCGCAAGACAGGTTCCTGAATTCCGAGCCATTTCGTGCTTTTCGGGGGTCCGGGAACAGCGCTGAAGTTGCAATCTCTCGCGGGCTACCCTTTTCAAACTAAAGTTTCACTACGCTCAAAGCGCAAACGTGACTTTGTACTGACGGTCACATGAGAGGCGCGACCCCTGTCCTAAAATGGGCCACAATTTTCATTCTGGAAACTCTCTTGCCCTGGATGACGCATTCGTGTGCATCCGCCCTCATCTCGCTCGGATGATGGCAGTGAGGGGAGGCGGGATCCGAACGGCGAATGCTTGTGACCCCTGGGCTCGGTGCACGAACTTCCAAAGAAGCTGCAGCCTTAAGCGGCGCGGACGAACCTGTCTCTACCGCGGGGCGTTATCGGGGTGTGCCTGCGATCGCTTCTTGCCCGGTTGGGGCTGATCGGCATCATCCTTCTTGGCTGGTGTTCGCCTCCGGCCGTAAGCCAGTCCGCTGATCCTTCCCTTGAAATCACAACCCAGTCTCAATCGACCCTGCCGCCGCGCGTTCGGCAGGCGCAACGCTTTCTCGCGCGTCGGGGCTTTGCTTCCGGCCAACCCGTCCTCGCGCGGGGCCGGACGCATGCGAACGGCCTGCGGCCGCACCCACAGGCAACAACCGCGCCGGCGGCGTGGCAGTCTCTTGGTCCGACCGGCGTACTGTCTTCAAACTACGGCCTGGTGACGGGACGTATCTCCTCGCTGGCTCTTGATCCTGCCGACGCCACGGGAAACCGGCTCTTTGTCGGAACCACCGGCGGCGGCGTCTGGCTGTCCCAGAATGCGGGAATTGCCAATCCGGCGAACATCATTTTTGCGCCCCTGACAGACAACCTGGGCGCATTGAGCACCGCGATTGACGCCTCCATCAGCGTCGGGGCTGTCACGGTGCAGCCCGGAGGCACCGGCGTGGTCCTTGCAGGCACCGGCGATCCCAACGATGTTCTCGACTCCTACTATGGAGCGGGCATTCTGCGTTCGAACGATGGCGGCACCACGTGGAGCCTGATCCAGACCACAGCCGATCAGCAATACTCGTTCGTCGGGGAGGGTTTCGCCGGATTTGGCTGGAGCAGCACGAACCCCCAGGTCGTGGTGGCTGCGGTTACCCAGGCGTGGGAAGGGGTGTTGGTTGGCGCTGATTTTCCCAACCGGAGCTATGAGGGGCTCTACTATTCGGCTGACAGTGGAGCCACGTGGTCCCTGGCTCGTATCACAGACCTTAACGGGCAGGATGTCCAGGGACCCCAGGACGCGTTTACGCAGCCGGACGGCAATGCAGCCACTTCGGTGGTGTGGAACGCGTTTCGCGGCGTGTTTATTGCGGCGGTGCGCTTTCACGGCTACTATCAGTCTGCCGACGGCGTCCAGTGGACGCGGCTCTCCGCGCAACCCGGTTCCCATTTGACAACCGCCTACTGTCCTACCCGGCCGACCACGACCGGGTCCCCGGCCTGTCCCATGTATCGCGGCACCCTGGCGGTCAATCCGCTCACCGGAGACACGTTTGCCTGGACCGTGGACCTGGACGACCAGGACCAGGGCCTGTGGCAGGATGACGTGCGCGGCCAGCGGGAATGCCTGCACCAACCCCGCCATCGCGTTCGCGAAGCGGTGGGACACGTCGGCACTCGAGATCCGTAGTTCGCTCGGTTCGGCGACTATCCAAAACGGCAACTACAACCTGGCCCTGGCCGCGATTCCCTCTTACCAGGACACCATCCTGCTGGCCGGAGCCAACGATTTGTGGAAGTGCAGCCTCGCGATGGGGTGCGTGTGGCGGAACACGACCAACGCCACGACCTGCATGAGCGCCGAGGTAGCCGAATATCAGCACGCCCTGGAATGGAATGCCAACAATCCGCTGGAACTGTTTATAGGGAACGACAGCGGTCTCTGGCGTTCCACCGATGGCGTCGCGGAGTCGGGTGCGGTGTGTTCTTCCGGGGACGCCACCCATTTCCAGAACCTCAATGGAGGGCTGGGCTCGCTGGCCGAGGTGGAGAGCATGTCGGCGATCGGTGCCTCACCCTACACCATGATGCTTGGGCTTGGCGCCAACGGCACGGCCGGCGTCAAGAGTACCAGCGGCCCCACGGCGGTCTGGCCCGAAATCCTGAGCGGCGAAGGTGGCCCGGTCGCCATCGATCCGACCAACCCGTCGAACTGGTATGTCAACAATGGCGCGGGCGTTTCCATTCACCTGTGTTCGCAATCCGGG
This sequence comes from Terriglobales bacterium, assembly GCA_963788475.1. GTDB lineage: Bacteria > Acidobacteriota > Terriglobia > Terriglobales > Acidobacteriaceae > Telmatobacter. The sequence continues at coordinate 557,184 of CAWBGO010000013.1, read as the reverse complement.
GCCTGCACTCCGACGGACTTCGGCTTAAGCCCGGTTCTCTCCAGCGCAAATGTGGGCGGCGATGGGCTAACTATGACTTCCCCGGCGCCTTTCCTGGTTGACCCGGTCGATCCCACCCAACTGCTCATCGGCACGTGCCGCCTATGGCGGGGCCCGGCCAACGGAAAGGGGTGGACCGCGGCCAATGCGGTGGCCCCGATGTTCGACGGGAACCAGACCAGTTCCTACTGCAACGGCAATGCGCTGATCCGATCTATCGCTGCCATGGCTCTTCCGGGGGGCGGGGAGGTTGTCTACGTCGGCACGTACGGCAGCCTCAACGGTGGAGGAACATCACCCGGCCATGTGCTGAGCACAACGATGAGCCCGAGCGGCGCCTGGTCTCCGTGGGTTGACCTGACCACATTGAATGCCGTGACCAACGATCAACTGAGGATGAATTACTTCGGGTTCGACATCTCCAGCTTGTTTATCGATCCGCACGATTCCACTGGAATGACGGTTTACGCGACGGTGGAGGGTATCCCGAATCCGCGGCAGAACGTCTGCGTCGTGTATCGGTCGGTCGACGGTGGCATCCACTGGTCCAACATTCGCTCGAACCTCACCAGTTCTGCGGCCAACAGCCTGGTCGTTGACCCGAAAGACGGAAACACGGCTTACCTCGCCACCGATGCGGGCGTGTACTTCACCCGCAACGTTGCGTCCTGCGGAAACTCCTCTTCGACCTGCTGGTCGCAGTTTGGCAGCGGACTGCCGGCGGCGCCCGTGGTAGCGCTAAGCGCTGCTCTGGCGACGACCACGCCCAGCGTGCTCGCGGCGGCTACCTACGGTCGCGGCGTATGGCAGATCCCGCTCGCCACCGCGGGGATCCAGCTAACCATCGCGACGCTCGACCCGGCCTCGATCGACTTTGGCGCGCAGCCCGAGGGGTCGGCAAGCTCGCTGCAGACTTTCACTCTTACCAATAGAGGCGGAATTGCACTGGTTCCGACGGCGACCGCAATCGGCGGCGCCAACGCCGCAGAATTCACCATTGCGAGTGACGGCTGTACTGGAAAGCAGCTGAACAGCGGTGCTGGCTGCGAAGTCGCACTTGTGTTCACGCCTTACGCCCTGGGCGACCGCTCGGCGACGCTGACGGTAAGCGCGAATGTGCAGGGCTGGCAGTTAAGCGCGTCGCTAGCCGGCAAGGGGCTCGCGCCCGGCAAGATCAAGTTAATGCCGACGGTATTGAATTTTGACACTGCCTTGTCGGGTCCGACGCAGCTGGGAACGACCTCCAAAGCGCTTCCCATCACCGTAGAGAACACCGGAGGAACAGCGGTACCTGTCACCAGCGCCACCGTCTCCGGCCCGTTCGTGATGGCGAGCAATGTGTGCGCCACGACTTCGATTGCCGCGAACTCCGATTGCCAGGTGACGGTCGAGTTTCAACCCGCAACGGCCGGTCCGGCGACCGGAGCTTTGACCTTGATCGACGGAGCCGGCACGCAGACCGTTGTCCTGATGGGTACCGGCGCGGCGCCGCCTACCGATACTCTTTCCACCACCTCGTTAAGCTTTCCTCCCACCATCATTGGCCAGTCGTCGGCGCCGCTGACGGTTGCTGTATCGAACACCGGCGATCTTCCCTTGACGTCGATCGCGGCTTCCACGACCGGGGCCTTTCAGGTATCCAGCAACTGCACTACGAAACTGGCAGCCAACTCGAGTTGCTCCATCAGCCTGGTTTTCACGCCCACCCAGGCGGGCGACCAGAGCGGGACGTTGACCATCTCTGACATCACCAACGCGGGGCAGAAAGTTAGCCTGAGCGGGAGCGGTGTACTTCCTCCCGTGAGTGGAAAGGTCCAGATCGTGCCGGCCCAGGTGAATTTCCCGACCACGGGCGTCGGCACTGCCAGCGGCGCGGTCACGCTGACGGTGATGAATTCAAACGACGGGGCAGCGCTTAGCGACCTGAGTCTCTCAGTTTCCCCGGGATTCAAGCTCGTGAATAACACTTGCGGATCGTCTCTTCCAATCGGCGGGACATGCACCACCGGTGTATTGTTCGCTCCGACAAGCCTGGGGACACAGAACGGGACCTTTACGGTCTCAAGCAGCGCGTTGGCATCGAGCGTTACCGCTCATCTCTCGGGGATGGGATTCGACTTCGCGGTTACTGTGTCCGGCGCATCCACCGTGAGCGTCAGCAGCGGCCAGACCGCGAGCTACACGCTCGGCCTCGCGCCTTCCGCGGGCTCGCCGGGAACCTTTGCGTTTGCGTGCGGAAAGCTGCCATCGTATGCAGCCTGCACCTTCAACCCGTCGACCGAGACCGTTGCTGCGGGCGCAACCGGCACTGAGGCTGTACAGATCACAACCGGCCCAGGCTCTTCCGCCCAGATGGCAGTTCCATCTTCGGGTGGCGGCCGCGCTCTGACCCTGGCTTTCGCGGTGTTGATCCTTCCCCTCGCATGGCGCCGGCGGAAGCTGCGATTCCCAATCGCAGTCTTTGCTATCCTGCTGCTTGGGTTCTCCGGTTGTTCCTCGTCCGGCGGCGGGTCGGGCGGGACACCGCCGCCGTCGTCAACCACCCACACCACTCCGGCCGGAACTTACACGATCCCGGTGACAGTGACGTCAAGCGGCGTTCAGCATGCTGTCACCCTGACCCTGGTGGTGGACTGAAATGCAAATTAGGCGGTGGTTCGAGGGCGAAATCGGCCAGGCGACTTCCCCGATTCCGCTTTCCGGAACAAGCTATACTTCAATCATCGAATTGGGATCGGACCCGCCTGAAAAGAGTTCAGAATGACCGCCAACGTAACGGTTGAAGACGTCGAGCGCGTGGCCGAACTGGCGCACCTTGAACTGGCGCCGGACGAAATACCGCGCATGGTCCAGGACCTGAATGCGATTCTGAACTACGTGGCCGAGCTGGACGAGCTTGACACGGCAGGCGTCGCTCCGCTGGCGCAGGTCAGCGAACTCGATGGCGCCGGCGGTCAAAGCTCGCTGCGAAAGGATGTGCGAGTGCCGTCGCTCGAACGCGGGGCGGTGATGCCGCAGGCGCCCGATACGGACAACGTGTTCTTTAAAGTGCCCAAGGTGATTGAGAGATAGGGAACGAGGGACCTAGGGACTAGGGACGTAGGGACTAGGGTACAAAGCAACAGGGGAATGAGATTGGCGGGCGATACAAAGACCGTTGAGACTTTCGTTGAGAAGCCGGCAACGCTTGCCCGGCTGCGCCAGGACATCTCTTCCGGCAGCGTGAAGGCGGTCGATCTCGCCGCGGCATACTACGACCGCATCGCCGCTCTCAACGGGCAGTTGAACATCTACCTCAGCCTGACCAAAGAGCGTGCCCTGGAGCAGGCTTCGCGGATCGATGCGCGTGCGGCGAAGGGCGACCCGCTGCCTCCGCTGGCCGGCATCCCTGTTGGCATCAAGGACGTGCTGGTCATGCGCGGGGCGCCGTCCACGGCCGGCTCCCGGATTCTGAAAGGCTACCGGCCTCCCTATGATGCAACCGTGGTTGCGAGGCTTGAGGCTGCCGGGGCGGTATTGCTGGGCAAGCTGAACTGCGACGAATTTGCCATGGGCTCCTCCAACGAGAACTCGGCTTACGGGCCGGTGCGCAATCCGGTGGATCCGGAGAGAGTGCCGGGTGGGTCGAGCGGCGGTTCCGCGGCGGCGGTGGCGGCGAACCTGGCCGTGGCCACGCTGGGCAGCGACACGGGCGGCTCCATTCGCCAGCCGGCCAGCTTCTGCGGCGTGGTGGGTGTGCTGCCGACCTACGGACGGGTTTCGCGCAACGGGCTCATCGCCTTTGCCTCGTCGCTTGACCGCGTGGGACCGTTTGCGGGCAACGTGCGCGACGCGGCCACGCTGCTAGGCATCATTGCGGGGCACGACCCCAAGGACGCCACCAGCTCGCCGGCCCCCGTGCCGGACTATGCGGCGGAGAGCGACAAGCCCGTGGACGGGCTCCGGCTGGGCGTGCCGGCGGAATACTTTGGCGAGGGCCTCGATCCCGACGTCCGCGCCGCGATCGAGAAGGGAATCGACGCCCTGAAGGCCGCCGGGTGCGAGGTCAGGCCTGTCTCGCTGCCTGCCACTCGCTATGCCATTCCCACCTACTACCTGATCGCGACGGCCGAGGCCAGCGCCAACCTGGCGCGCTTCGACGGCGTACGGTACGGGTACCGGTCCCCGGCTTCCGAAAACCTGAGCGCGATGTACAGCCATTCCCGCGACGAGGGCTTCGGCGCAGAGGTCAAGCGGCGGATTCTCCTCGGTACATACGCGCTTTCGGCGGGCTACTACGACGCCTACTACCTGAAGGCGCAAAAGGTCCGGCGGCTGCTGGCTGACGAGTTCCTGCGCGCGTTTGGTGAAGTGGACGCGATTGTGACGCCCACATCCCCGGTTCCGGCGTTCAAGCTGGGCGAGAAAGCGGATGATCCGCTGGCGATGTACCTGGCTGATATCTACACCGTGACTGCCAGCCTGGCCGGGATCTGCGGTGTGACAGTACCCTGTGGGACAACGCCTGCCGGTCTTCCCGTCGGCATGCAGGTGCTGGCGCGCCATTTGAACGAAAGCACGGCATTTCGCGTCGCGCGGGCGGTGGAAGCAGCGCGCCTATAGAGGTAGAGGAGTCATAGTTACGGGGGTCGAGTCAGGAGCAGTACCGTCATGCTTGCTGGACGGCAATTTGGACTTTTATTTGGGGCTCTCGGGCTATCCTTCCTGGTTTCATTGCACGGCAACGCGGCCGCAACCCACAAAGAACATGTCGTGGTGATGGGCGCGGTGAAGCGGGTGCCCTATTCGCGGACCGGCGATCCGGCGGGGGCCGCCTCCAGCGAAGATTCGCTCAAGATCCGGCCGCTTCTCGTCGACGGAGTGGTCAAGGAGTGGACCACCGGCGACGCTCATGACGTGACCGACCGAAGCTTTGTGGTTCGGCGCGTTCTACGGCTCAACGATGCGCTTCCTGGCGACAAGCCCGCCGCGGGCACGGCGGGGCATTGGGTCTGGCAGCGCGGACCGTGGCTGCTGGTTGACCGGGTCACGGGCCACGTCACCGCGCTCAAACTGCCCGATTACGATCCCGGGGTGAGCCAGGTGAGCTGGTTCCGCGACTACGGGGCCTACTGCGGCGTTACCGCGTCGGGCAAGAGCCTTTATGCCGTGGTCGCCCAGCTGGCGGCGCGCAAGCCGGTGCTGGCGAAGAAGGTGGACGCTTTCGATTCCGATCCGAAAACCCGGCCCGACCCGGTCTGCGCCCAGCCGGATTGGCAGCGCGAGCCGCTCCGGGTCACCTTCCATCCCACCGGCAAGGGCGATCTGAGCTATGACATTGTTCCCGGATCGGCGGTGCTGGTGGAGGATTCAGGGGACGATCCGGAAACCGAATCGTCTTCGCCGGCGGCCAAGCCGGGCAACTAAAAGCCAGACTTTTGCGCTCGTGAGTTTCCCACCCTTTCCGCTGAAAGAACGGAAAGGATGGGGCACGGAGATCGTTCGGCTGCGCGGGATCCCCCGGACGGGTCAGTTTTTGCCGGAAAGGGATGCGATGTACGTGCGCCAGAGGCCGGCCAGGGCGGACCACTGTGCTTCTGTCGGGGCTTCCTGGGTGGCTTCGGTTTTGGACACGAAGTAGAGCGCCGGAATACCGATCGACGGCTGGGCCTGCATGTAATCCCACCAGTCCTTCAGAGTGGTGGAGGAGGCATTGTCGGTGTCGAGCACCGGCCATCCGCTGATGTGGGCGATGCGCGCCCGCAGGCGCATCATGTCCGGCACGTTGCGGGTTGCGTACCAGATGTCGTTCAGGCGGGTCACATCGGATGACTCGCGGAACAGCGCATTCACTGTCTGTGTCTCCACCAGCGCGTCGGGCTTGGTCTTGTGGGTCTCGTCGTAGAGGATCCACTGGAAGCGGCGGACGAACTCTATGCCGGCCAACCCTCCGCTGAGAGGAGCGCCTGCAACCGTGGGCGCATCGACCCAGTCTTCCTTGAAGCCATCCACGCCGATGTCCTGGACGAGATGGCGGATGCGCGGACGCAGCCAGGCCTCGTACTCGGGCTTGCCCACATCCGCTCCCATGCATTTTCCCTGGACCATGATGCAGAGCGATTCAGGCAGGCCGTCGGCGTGGGCGAGGGGAACCCAGAGCAGCACGTGGCGTCCTTTGGCGTGCTGGGCGGCGACAAAACCTTTCATGTCAGGCCATTTCTGCGGGTCGGGTTCGAACGATCCGTAGCCCTGCTGCCATTTGTCGTCGATCACCACGGTTCCGAAGGGAAGGCCGCGTTGCTCGAGAATCGCAATCCACTTCTCGTAGTTGGCCTGGGTGGCGAACTTGTTGGGTGCCCCGCCGACCGGGATCGAATCGACTGTCTGTTCGGCCCAGCCGCAGAAAATGGGCAGATGGTGCCAGGCGGCATCGTTGGCCGTGGCGGGGGTGGAGAAGCCGTTCTTGTCGAGCCAGTCGGTGTAGGCGGCGAGCGCGTCGAGCGGATTGTAGGCGAAGGTGAACGAAAGCACGGGAGAAGCGAATTCGCCGTCGATTGCTTTGTAGCCGAGGTAGTCGACGTAGAACGACGCTCCGGCGTATCGGGAGCCGGTGTACTCGAGGGCGGGAAACAGGTATTCGCCAGGCTTGGCGCCGATGCCGATGCCGGTCCAGGTTTTATTCAGATGGAAGGCCAGAAAGAGCGGCGGCGGGGCAAAGATGCCGATGATGCGCTCGGGCCGGAAGTCGCTGTCCGAGCCGCCCTTGCTGCCGTCGCTGAAACCCAACGTCTGCGGCATCGCGATGTTGAATTCAAACTGGTTGGCGTGATTGGGGTTGGGCGAGAAGTAGCGATCGGCGTAGATGGTGGTAGTCCAGGCGCGTCCGCCTGTGGTGCCGTTGTCCCAGCGGTTCGATACGCCGGTGGAGAGGAAGTAGCTGCGCCCCAGCTTGCCGTGGCCGGAAGCGAATTGCCGGAACTCGATACGGTCGGGAAAGAAGCGCCACTGGAAACGGCGGCTTGACCAGAGGCTGCTTTTCGCCGTGGCGGTGAGCTCCCACGTCCCATCGTCGCCGTGGCGGAGGGAGGAGTCGACTGCGGAAAGCTGTTCCTTCTGCGCATCGGAGGCCAGGCCGGCGGCCACGGGCACTTCGAAAACGGCATCGCCGTCGCGTGCGATGGTGAGGCGGGGAGGATCGCCGGCCTTGATTTCAACGGAGTAGGCCGGCATTCGAATGGTGGTTGTGGAGTTCGAGGGCTGCGCGAAACCAGAAACCGCCACAGCGCCGGAAACGAGGATTGCGGGCAGGGCCCGGCGAAGCAATGAGGACATGGCGAAAATCCTGTTCTGATGGATGAAACGCCAATCCTATGCCGGGCGCGGACCCCATGTCCACCGGGACATCATGTCCACAAGCTGGGCAAAGTTATTCCCAGAATTCGGACTTGTCGCGGCGGCGGCGCGAACTGAATCCCGCGTAATGCCGGCGCTGCCGGCCGATGTCCCGGGTAAGGTTGAGAAGCACCCAGACCATGAAGACAACGGCCGCCAGGGCCGGGATCAGCAAAAGCAATTTCAAATCAAGATAGATCGGCATGTCTGCCCCCGTCGGTCCGTGTCACCGGCGATTCTCGCTCCGAAGCTGGACCACGCGGAAAAGCGCGGAAACCGGACATCTTCAGGAGAAACCGAATGGCGTAAACAGGGAGCAGTCAGAAAGTAAGGGATTTATAAATTTGCCTGGGTACCGGAAATGAGCGGGTGTGCCGGGCGCAGGATGAGGAAGCCCATATTGTTGCCGGCGCTGAGTCCTGGATGCAGAGGAGCCAAGACGGGGCTTATGTAACAAAAAATGCTGTTACATCCGGAATTTTGTCTGTAAAGCATTTAGATTCAGCCACTATGACACGTTTTTGCATCGCCCTCACAGTTTCACAGTTTCACAGTTTCACAGTTTCACAGTTTCACAGTTTCACAGTTTCACAGTTTCACAGTTTCACAGTTTCACAGTTCACAGGGGGAGGGGGGGTGGGGGGTGGGGTGGTACAAACCGGGAGGATGTCCGACAGAATAGACCGGGTGAATTCCGATGCCTGGCAGTGAGGGAGATCCGGATTTTGAGAGCGGGCCTGAAATCATTGGTGCGGCGAGCGCGGAAACATCCTGTACAGCTTCGGTCATTGGAGCGATTCTCCCATGGGTGGCTACTGTTTTTATTGTGGGCGAAGAACAGGCAATCTTCTGCAAAGCAGGTTTTTGGGGCTTTGTGTCAATGTGGTTGGGCAAGTCTGGCGAAATCCCAGGTCCCAGAAGCGGGACCTGGGGCACCCGGCTTTGGGGGTTTGCCCGTGGACTCGGAAGCGTCCTGGATGTTCGTCGAGGGCCTTCTTGTCTGGCTCTCAGGCTCTGCTCAATCATTGCCGTGGGTGAACCGAGCATTCGTTCGCTTCAGCCTTTGCTTTTATCCTTTTCGGTGTTGGGTTGCGTGCTTGCGCTTGCGGTGGTGGTCTCGGCTTCCTCGCCCTGCGGTGCGGGGGTGCTGCTACTTTTTTCGTTTCCAGCCTTCGCCCCTTCTTCATGGCTTTGATCGGACCCTTGTTCTCCGCCGGTCGATTGCCGCTCTTTTTCGGCGGCCCTCTCCTCTTTCAGAGTTTCTGCGGAGAAGAGGCGCTCCAGCCTCACGCGGGCGGCACGCCACCTGACGCTGCTCGTTCTGGCGGCCTGTTCTAAATAAGGGGCGAAATCGGCTTCTGCCACGATGCCCTTGTCTTTTAGACACTGTAAAAGTGCGGCATGCTGGGTTTCAATGTGTTCGAGAGATGAACCCAGTTCATTCAGCAGTTCCTGAGCCAATTCAACGTTCATAGCCGCTCCTCTGGGGATTTGGATGCAGTGAGGCGACCCCTGCTCGCCGGTTTGTGCCGGAAAGGGTAATCTCAATCTCAAAATCAGACATCGGGCCGGGAATCGCGAATTCTGAGAGCAGCGAAGGATCGGCGGTTGTTCTTGGCCCCGCAAGGCCCGGTTACTTCCGCATTGTCCACGACTCGCCCGGAATCGCCCACCTTCCGCATTTCACGGTTCCAGGACAGCGAAATGACCGGCATGGTCGATGAAAACGCGGTGGAATAGCGCCATCGTTAGCAGGCCATCGAATTCCGGTGCGTGTGAACTTTGCTTGGCACGATCGACAGTGAAGAACAGCACATCGGACAATTCGAGTGAGCCGATCTTCACCTCCTGCGGTGGCAACGGTGAGAAGATCCGTTGCGTTCCATCCACTCCGCTGCCGCGCAAGAATGCAGTTCGGGCCAGCGGCAGTGCCATGTATTGAGGGGCGTTGTAGAGGAACGGAGTGTTGGTTCCGGAATCGAGCAGCAGGCGGACAGGCCGCTCTCCGTCGGATAGACGCGCCTCCACGATGAGCAACCCGGACAGTGCGTCGTCTGCGGTATGGGCCGGAGCCAGCAAAGCGATACGCTTTCCCTTGACAGCCCCACGCATCGAGGCTGTGTCGTCGAGACAGAGCAGGCCGTGCTTGTTGTCGATCAGCATGTCGAAGTGCTCGAGAAAATCCTGGCCGAGAATGCCCTGAATGTTTAGATCGGACGTACGGAGATCCTGAAGGCCATAGAAGAGTACTCTCAGGCTGGCGACGTCATGGGAGCCGACCTGCAAATGCTCCAACAGCGCGAATGACGCAGCCCGATGAGATCCGAGACCGGCGACCGCAGCCTCCCCTTGAGTGTCCAGATGAAGATCGGCGGCCAGAGCGGGATCGATCATCGTGATCTGAGTGCCGGTGTCCAGGAGAAAGTTGTAGGGGCCGGAGTGGTTGATGGATACGGCCACGATGATCTGGTAGCGGTTTACAAGGCGGAAGCGTAAACTGGCGACATTTCCAGGACATTGTGTTTCTGCCCGAAGCGCGGGAATGATCGTTGTTGCAAGAACGAAGGAAACAAGCCACTTGAAGGTTGACATCGCGAGAGCTCCTCGGCCGGTCAGGCTGAGGTCACTCTGGGCGCGTTCTTCTATTTGGTCTTGATGGCCTTGTTATCAGTTTCTCGACGCGGATCAAGAATTTATTAGGGCGGATTAAGGATTTATTATGGGCAATAAATCCTTTGTTTTCAGATTCGACGACGTGGAGGTCCGCGAGCGGGAGTTCTCGATCACCAAGGCAGGCAAATTGTTGTCGGTCGAGCCGAAGGCATTTCGCGCTCTTCTGTTCCTGCTGCACAATCCCCAAAAACTCATCTCCAAGGAAGAGCTGCTCGATACCGTATGGGGCGATACGGCCGTTACCGAGGGTTCCCTTACACGCTGCATCTGGCTGGTCCGCCGCCTACTCGGGGATGACATCCACAACCCGCGCTACATCGAGACCGTGGCCACGGTGGGATACCGTTTCGTTTGTCCGGTCGAAGTCGCCGAAGACGCTCACGATGTTTTGGAGCCTGCTGGTTCGGTAAATACGAGCGACGGCGAAGCGCCGGTATCAAGCCTTGCGGACGCTGCAAATGAGTCAGGCAGTTCGGGTCCTTTGCCCGAACACCGCCCTGAAACAGTTGGTGTCGGTAAGCGTGCCCGCTGGACATCCCCGCCAGTTTGGAAGGTTTTCCTGCTGGCCTGCAGTGGTCTGGCGGCATTCGTGGGAACTCTCCTTGTGCTTCATGCCTGGCGCATGCGCCACCAGGCATCGCTTCCTGGCTCTGAAAATGTCAGTGTGTCGGCAACCATGCAATCCATTGCCGTTTTGCCCCTTGAAAACCTGTCAGACGATCGAAGGCAGGAGTATTTTGCCGACGGTCTCACCGACGCGCTCATCTCGGACCTCGGTCAGATCGAGACCATGCGCGTTATCTCAAGAACGTCGGTGATGCGCTACAAGCGATCCAAAACACCCCTCCCCCAGATCGGCCATGAGTTGGGTGTCGATGCGGTTGTGGAAGGAACCGTTCAACGCTCTGGCAGTCGCGTGCGTATCAGTGTTCAATTGCTAGATGCCCACAACGACCGTCATCTCTGGGCTGAAACCTACGAGCGCGATCTGGGCGATGTCATCGTACTGCAAAGACAGGTGGCGCTGGCCATAGCGCATGAAATCGGCGGGCTCCTGGAGCCGGGACAAGAGATGCTTTTGACCGATACGGGCCCCATCAACCTTCGTGCCTATGATGCCTATCTCCGCGGACGTTATCTTTTTGCTGAGAGAACAGCGGAAGCCGAGACCAGCGCGCGGGTTTGTTTCGAAGAAGCTCTAAGCGCCGATCCCAATTCCGGACTTGCATACACCGGGCTCGCTGATTTCTACACCGTGGGATGGTTCGTAAAGAACGACTACCCTCTCGCTGAGCAGTACGCGCGCAAAGCAGTTGCGCTCAGGCCCGACTTGGCCCAGGCTCATGCGTCGCTGGGGATTGCCCTCGCTGACCAGCATAAATTCAATGAAGCCGAGGGAGAGTTGAAGGAGGCAATCCGGCTCAATTCGAATTACGTGATGGCACACCATTGGTATTCCCTGACGCTGTTAGCATCAGGCCATCCCGATGGAGCCTTGGCCGAGAGCGACCGCGCCCGTGCGTTGGATCCATTTTCATTGCCCGTAAATTATCTGCGCGGCATGATTCTGCTCGGTCTGCATAGGTACGATCGCGCAGCCACGCAGTTGGAAACAGCAGCTTCGCTGGGCCCAGCCTCGCCTAGCCCCCACGAAGACCTGCTTCGCATCGACTGGATTCAAGGGAAAGTGATCGAGGCCCTTGCGGAACAGAGGAAGCTGGCAGATCTAGCCAACGATCCGGCGTTACTTCACGACATGGTCGAAATCGCAGCAGAATACCGGAACGCAGGGCTTCGGGCAGCCGAGATAAAGGCTGCACGCCTGAAAGAAAGGGGCTATTACCGCGACCGTGGGACCGCCACTACGCCCGCTCACAATGGGTATGGCGCGTTCTCGGTCGCACTGCAATACGGCATCCTTCAAGAACCAGTGGAAACCCTCGCCTGGCTGGATCGGGCAGGCCGGGAAAACTCCACGTACTTCACCATGGCATTCATGACCGCTCCGGAGTTCAAATTCTTGTACTCCGACCCCCGTTTCCAGGATTTGCTTCGCCGCCTGGGTGTTGCGAAGTAGACATCCGATGTTTTGGCGTCAACTTGGTGCACTTACGCGACTTGAGCTACGCTGGTCGCCGGACGACCGGTATCTGGTTACCGGAACTGGGGACGGTCGAATCTCCACCAGAAGGGAGGTGAGAATTGACGCGCAATTCCGGCTCGATTTCCAGCGTCCCGGTCGAGTCACCGCCGATGCTTCCCTTTGCCCCGTTTTCGCCCCGGCGGGGGTCGCTGACCGGCGCCGGGCTGCCCGAGACTTCCCCATTGTCCACGATCGTTCGGAACAGTGAGAGACCCTCTTGCTCAATTAACGCGCTGGCCTTTCACGCCAACGGGAATCCAGGTGCGGGAAATCCGCTGAGACGGCGGCGGCCTGAGCGGAACAGACCCAAGGCCCCAATCCTGATTCGCATTCTCTCCTATCAAATGCCCGCCGGCCACAACGACCCCTCTGGTACCCTACTGCCCAAGTATTCCCTTTTTCAGATCCGTCGTGGGCGGCTTCGGCCCGAGCCACACAGAGAAGAGCGCTTGACTGAAGGCCGAACCGGCGATGGTCAGCTTCTTCGTGCCGTTGATATCGAGGGTCGTGCCCGTGCCCGGGACATACGTGATGACCATTTGATCACCATTCTTCACCGCTTCAAGTGCGCCGAGAAAATTGTCGATGTCCGCCTTCATCGCCTTCTCAGCATCCGGCGCATTGTCCTTGAATCCCTCGTCGAATGCATCCGTCATCTGCTGCTTGCTCGCACCGTGCACGAACTGCATGACAATCCGCTTGGGGGCGTCGGAATTGATGATGGCGCTGGAGTCCGACGACTTCTGCTGAAGATAGAGTCCCGCGACGTAGACCTTCACCGTGAACTTCGTTCGCAATCCCAGGCCATTGAGCACCAGCGATGTGCCCCCGACCTGTACCGTGTCCGGTAGGGTCACCCCAGCCAAACTGGCAGCGCGCAGATTGAAACTTGTCAGCATGAACACGACAACGGCGACTGATAAAGCGACCTTCCGCATGAAACTCCTCCAGGAATAACGGTCTGATGGTAAGACGGGGACCTATTCAACGCATACTGGCAGTTGTCCCAGTTGCTGCCCGGCGGGGTGGAACCCGTGGGTGCGCTGCTTTCAAGGCCCCGGCATCCGCCAATGCAAGGTCATTTATGGTCATTCGACATTTCCGTGTTGCCGGATAAATCCCCGGGGCGGCTTCCGGGGTGGCTGTCACTCCCACAATTGTGGGGTGGAATAAGGGTCCCGCAACCGTTCTGGCACCTTGACACGCAAGCGGCTCCGCGTATCTTATTTTGACAGGCCTTCTTCTGGGATTCGTCCGGTTTTGAATGCACTGAAAGCCGCAGTCTCGCCGGATGCGGATTTCCCCGGGAAAGTCGTGTCGAACAGGAAACAGATGGCAGTGGGGCCGCCAGCGTGGGAGCGCGCGGGAGGTAAGTTCCATCCAATGCGCGCGGCAGCCGGCCTTTCTTCCAGGATCTGAGGCGGAGTTCGCGTCCCGCAGCGGATGAGGACCATTCCCGGAGACAAATTTATCGGGCGTCCGGCGAGAGCCGGGCGTGCCTATGCCTGAACCGCCCGAGCTTCATGCCGGAACAGGCAGCAAAGGACGAGTGTGACATTGAGTTTGGCAATATTGGCGGCTCCGGGCGGGGGCGGAAGCAGCATACCGATGCTTCTGCCGTTGTTGTTGATCCCGGTTCTCTACTTTGTGATGATTCGCCCGCAGCAGAAGCGGCAAAAGCAGTGGCAGGAAATGCTGAGCGGCATCAAGTCCGGGGACAAGGTGACCACCGCCGGGGGCGTTCGCGGCACCATTATTTCGATCAAGGACGATGTGATCATCATCAAAGTCGCCCCCGACGGGATCAAGATGGAGATTGCGAAGAGTGCCATTGCATCTGTAACCACCCAGGACGGCTCGGCGGCTTCCTGACGCGCTTCGCCCTTTTATTTTTTGGATCTGAGAGCTGGAAACATGAAGAAGAATCTCAATAGCAAAATTGCGCTCATCATCGTGGTGCTTGTCATTTGCGCCTATGGAATTATCGGAATCCCTTCGGGGTTTTCGGGCCAGGCCCTGAAAGATTCCCTGACCAGGCGCATTCACCTTGGACTCGATCTGCGCGGCGGGGCCCACCTGATTCTTGAGGTCGTGGTCTCCGAGGCGGTCAACGCGGAGACCGACAACCTGGTGGGACTGATCCAGCAGGAGCTGCGCAAGGCGCATCTGACCTTTACCCGGGTCTACAAGCCCGATCCTGCCAAGCCCCAGGTGATCCGCATCGAGGGCGTGCCGCCGGCCAGCGTCTCGGCTGTGCGTTCCATCCTGGACGCGAAGTATTCCAACGAGTACGACATCTCGGGCGGCTCCGACAACACCTTCACGCTGACCATGAAGCCCAACGTGCAGTCGGCGCTCGAAAAGAAGACCGTTGAGCAGGCGATCGAGACCATCCGCGACCGCGTGGACTCGCTGGGCGTGAGCGAGCCGGTGATCCAGGAATACGGCCTGGGCGCCAACCAGATCCTGGTGGAACTGCCCGGCATCGACGACCTGGACCGGGTCAAGAGCATTATCCAGTCCACGGCGCGGCTGTCGATTCATGCGGTGGTCGGGGGGCCATTCCCGGATGAGCAGGCGGCGCTGGCCAGTGTGAGCGGCAATCTGCCCGCCGACCAGATGCTGGCCCACGGCTCCGGCGCCATGGCCACGGGCTCCGATTCGGATAGCGTGTACATTTTGCAGCGGACATCGGTAGTGGCGGGCAACGACTTCCGTTCCGCGGACCCGAGCACCAACCAGAATACCGGGCAGCGGATCGTGATCTTCACCCTGACCAACGAGGCCGGCGACCGGTTCTATGACTACACCAGCGCGAATGTAGGCCGCAGCATGGCGGTGGTGCTGGGCGGCCGGGTTCGCGAGGTGGCGAGCATCAAGAGCGCCATCCGGGACCGGGGCGAAATCGAAGGCACGTTTACCGAGGACGAAGTCACGACCCTGTCGAAGCTGCTGCGCACCGGCGCTTTGCCGGCGTCGCTGAACTACCTCGAAGACCGGACCGTGGGCGCATCGCTGGGCGCCGATTCCATCAAAGAGGGAGTCACGGCGGCGATTGTCGGCGTGACGGTGGTGATGATCTTCATGCTCGTCTACTACCGCGGGTCGGGTATCAACGCCGACCTGGCCCTGCTGCTAAACCTGATCATCCTGCTGGGCTTCATGGGCTATTCATCGGCGACGCTGACGTTGCCGGGCATCGCGGGCGTGATCCTCACGATTGGTATGGGCGTGGACTCGAATGTGCTGATCTTTGAGCGCATTCGCGAAGAGGTGCGAGCGGGCAAGGCTCCGTCGGCTGCCGTCGACCAGGGCTTCGCGCATGCCTGGGTGACGATTGTCGACACCCACGTCACGACTATCGTTTCGGCGGCCATTCTGTTTATCTTTGGCAGCGGGCCGGTGAAGGGCTTCGCGACGACGCTGACATTCGGTCTTCTGGCCAACCTCTTCACCGCGGTGTTCGTCTCGCGCGTAATCTTCGACGCGCACCTGAACAAGATGAAGCCCGGCGAAATGGTGTCGATCTAGGGCAGAGATCAGAGAACAGGGACACAGGGAATCAGGGAACAGGGAATAGAGATTAGAGATCAGGAACAGCGGTTCTGAGCGAATTGCTTAGGAAGGCAGAGAAACAAGTGGAATTCTTTCGGGGAGTAAACATCGACTGGCTGGGAAAGAAGTGGTATTTCCTGGCCTTTTCCCTCATTTTCAGCGTGGCCGGCATCATATCCATGGGCTGGCATTGGAAGACGATCGGAAGCCCGGTGCCCCTGGGCGTCGATTTCCGCGGCGGCACCGAGGTGCAGGTTCAATTCAAGCAACGGCCGGACATCGGCGCCATTCGCAAGGCCGTCGATGCGGCCGGATTCAAGGATGCCAAGATCCAGAACTATGGGGGCAGCGCGGCGCGCAACGAAGTGCTGATCAGCCTTCCCGAGGAGCATAACGAGAGTTCGCTCGATACGGGGCGGCAGCAGATCGTGAACGCGCTGCATACGTATTACGCCGGCAATCCCTTCGACGACTCGGGGGTCAAGGTGGACGTGGTGGGGCCCACGGTGGGCCGCCAGTTGGAAAAGCAGGCCGGCCTGGCCACTCTGTACTCGCTGCTGGGCATGCTGGTTTATCTCTGGTTCCGTTTTCAGCTGATCTACGGCGTAGCCGCGGTGGTGGCGTGTTTCCACGACACGCTGATTACGATCGGATTCTTTTCGCTCACCGGGCAGGAGATCAGCCTGACCGTGATCGCAGCGATTCTGACCCTGGTTGGCTACTCCATGAACGACACCATCGTGGTTTTCGACCGCATTCGCGAGAACCTGCGCCTGAGCCGGCGCGAGTCGCTGCCCGATGTGGTCAATCGCAGCATCAATCAGACTCTGAGCCGGACGGTGCTGACTTCAGGGCTGACGTTTCTCACCGTTCTCTCGCTGTATATTTTCGGCGGCCAGGTGTTGCGCGGTTTTTCGTTTGCGCTAGTGGTGGGAATTCTGATAGGAACTTATTCGTCCATTGCGATTGCGGCGCCGATGCTGGTGGCGTGGCAGCAGTGGCGTACGAGCAAGGGCAAGACGGTCGTTCTTCCGGCAGCGAAGCGGGCGCGCATATAGGGCGCGGATTTCGCGTAATCTCCAGGGGCAAGGAACCTGTGGCGGTTCTCGAAGCATCCTTTGCATGTCTGGGCGTGTTCTGGTATAGGTTTGAGTCACGTTGTTTGGCGCAGTTTTGATGCTCTGGGAACATTCGAACGTTTCCGCGGTGTCTAAGAGAAAGTAACCAACACCCGATTCGAGGCTGGCCATGTTTGAAGACTCCACATTTGAATCCGCGGGCAGGATAGGCAAGGCGAGCAAGAGCAAGTATTGGATGATGGTGACATTCATCATCAACGGATCCATACTGCTGCTGCTCATCCTCATTCCGTTGATCTACCCTGAGGCCCTACCCAAGGCCGCCATGCAGACGCTGCTGGTCGCGCCGCCACCGCCACCGCCACCGCCGCCACCGCCGCCTCCGCCTGAGGTAATCAAGGTCGTCCACGTGCAGTCGGAAATGATGAACAACCAGCTCACGGCTCCGACCCGGATTCCGCACGACATCAAGATGGTGGCCGAGAAGGAAGCTCCGCCGTCGAGTTTTGGTGTCGCCGGCATGGAAGGCCTGGGCGGCAGCAATACCGGAGTTCTGGGCAGCGTGTTCGGCAGCGGCAACGGGCCGAAGGTCAAGGCCGAGGCTCCCAAGAAGGTAAATATTTCAGCCGGCGTCGCGGTGGGCATGCTTCTGCAGAAAACGCAGCCAGTTTACCCGCCGATCGCGAAGGCGGCGCGCGTTTCCGGGACGGTGGTGCTGCAGGCTACCATCTCCAAGACCGGATCGATCGAAAATCTGCGCGTGGTCAGCGGTCCGGCGATGTTGCAGCAGGCCGCGCTGGATGCCGTCAAATCGTGGCGTTACAAACCGTACCTGCTCAACAACGAGCCGGTCGAGGTTGAAACCACAGTAAATGTGATTTTCAGCCTGGGTGGATGAGAATTTCTTTGGCCCTTTTCCGCGAGGAAAAGGGCTTGGCTTTTATTGACCTGAATGCGAATCCGGAAAGAGCCGCATTCTTAGCGCAAGACCGGGATTAGTCTCTCGAAACAGCCACATCTGGCCGCCGCCGTACAGGACGGTCCTGAAAAAGCTGAAAACAGAACTGGTTTCCTGATCTTGCCAGGACGCTTGCCGCATTGGCGGGCACTTACACACCACAAGAAAACTCCGCAGGAGGAACGATTCAGTGATTCTCGCTCAGCTCGCACATTTCGCTTCGCATACGGTCAACAGCCTGGCGCTATTCCAGGAGGAGACGGTCAGTTTCAGCCCGATGGGGCTGTGGAACCACATGGGATGGCTGGCTCGCTGCGTAGCTATCCTTCTCTTCATCGAGTCGATCTGGTCACTGGCCGTCATGATCGATCGTTACCTTTACTTTTCTGCCGCCCGCAAGCAGTCGCGCGAGTTCGCCCCCAAGGTTGCCGGCGCATTGAAGGACAGCAAGCTTGAAGAGGCGATCAAGATCGCCGATCGCAACAAGAAGTCGCACCTGGCCGAAGTGGTGACTGCCGGTCTGCAGGAGTTTCGTGTCTCCGGCGGCCTGGCCACCGACGAGACCATCGAGAGTTCGCAGCGCGCCCTGGAACGTGCGGAAGCGATCGTCCACGCCAAGCTGAAGAGAGGCCTCAGCGTCCTGGCTACCATCGGGGCGACGGCTCCCTTCGTCGGGCTGTTCGGCACCGTCGTCGGCATTCTGAACGCCTTCCAACAGATCGCCACGCAGAAGACTTCGGGCATCGGCGCCGTCGCCGGTGGTATTTCTGAAGCCCTCGTGACCACGGCGTTCGGACTGCTCGTCGCCATCCCCGCCGTGATGGCGTTCAACTATTTCACGGGACGCGTTGAAGCGTTCGACGTCGAAATGGACAACTCGTCAAGCGAACTGATCGACTACTTCATCAAGCAGAGCCACAAGTCGCAGCGGTAAGCGAACGCGATTCAGCAGGAGCGAGATTTTGCGCAGGCGAGAGAGAGCTCTCTCGCCTGCCTGATTCGTTCCCCGCTGGCAAGTCAACAACAGATACCGGATGCCTTCCGGAATACAAATTCTCTAGGCATGGAGCTCCACAATGGGAGTTGCAGTTCGAAACGAAGGCAGTAAGGTCAACGCCAACATCAATGTGACACCGATGGTGGACGTGATGCTGGTGCTGCTGATCATTTTCATGGTGATTACGCCCATGCTCCAGAACAAGGTGTCGATCGACATGGCCAAGGTGGATAACCCGACCTCCATGCCGGACGCCGACAAGGAAGATGCCATCGTCGTCGCCATCACCCGGGACGGAGGCGTCTACCTGGGGCAGGACAAGATCGCCACCAGCGAGCTTGGCCCGAAGGTGCGCGACAAGCTGGCTGACAAGCCCGGCAAGACGATCTTTGTCCGTGCCGATGCGCGTGCGCAGTTTCGCGCCGTGGAAGACGCCATCGACGCCGTGCGTACCGCCGGGGTGGATGAAGTGGGCTTGCTGACCCAGAAGCGTGAAGCGGCTGGCGCGGCGGGCGGCCAGTAATTCGGTTGTCCCCTCTAACGATTTCGATGAATTGAGGAGTTTGAAACCATGGCATTCTCAACGGGGGGCGGGGGTGGCTACTCGTCCGACATCAACATGACGCCGATGATCGACATTCTTCTGGTGCTGCTGATCATCTTCATGGTCATTGTGCCGGTAACGCCGAAGGGCCTGGATGCCCTGGTGCCTCAGCCGCCGAAGGACCCACAGAAGCAGCCGCCGCAGAATGACCGCACCATTGTGGTCCAGGTGATCAACAACCCCGGGCACACGCCGACCTACAAGATCAACGAGACCGAGGTCAACAAGGGCGATCTGCTTGGCAAGCTGACCGACATTTACTCCAACCGCGCCGAGCGCATCATGTTCGTCAAGGGCGACGACGATGTGAACTTTGCCTACGTGGCCGAGGTCATCGATATCGGCAAGGCGGCGAACGTCGATCACATCGGCTTGATGACTCCCAAGATCATGGCCGGGCAGTAGGCTGACTTCGCTGGGGCGTTTTCAGGACGCCGCGCGAACGAGGGTCCGGCCCGGTGATGAGCTGAAGCGATTCTGCCGAAATGACTGGGCTGCTTTCCGCTTGAACTCTCCGCCTTCTCCCTCGCGGAGGGGGCGCGAATAGCCGGACGAAAAGTGCGCAGCCTGGGAACAGCTTTCCAGCAGCGCCGTCCGCCCCGCAAGATTTTTCTCCCGATGCGGTTGGTTGGGGGATTGAAGCAAAACCAGGGATACGTTCCTTGGTTTTGCTCTGACTGGAGTACAATTCTTTTTCGCCTTAGATTTCGGTTACTCCCGCCCGAATCAAGGAGTGAAGATTCGAGGCGCGCGGACGACAGCGCGACCTCAAGGAGAAGAATACGAACATGAATGGACCCGCACGTATTACGGCTCTCGCGATTGGCTTGACCGGCATGGTGCTTTCCTTGAGCGGGTGCAACCGCCTTGCCGCCCGCGACCAGTTGAACAAGGGAGTGGATGCCTACAAGAGCGCCCGCTATGAAGAGGCGATCGGGCACTTCCAGAAAGCGACTGAGCTTGATCCCAGCCTCCCGATGGCCAAGAGCTATCTGGCCACCGCCCTGGCGCAGAACGTCGTGCCCGGTCTCGATACCCCCGACAACCTGAAGACCGCGCAGCAGGCCATCAGCATGTTCCAGGAAGTGCTGGCCAAGGACCCCAGCGATGTGAACAGCCTGAAGCAGATTGCGGGCATTTATTTCAGCATCAAGAAATTCCAGGATGCCAAGGAGTGGCAGAAGAAAGTCCTTGCCGTCGATCCGAAGGATCCTGAGGCCGCTTATACGATCGGCGTCATCAACTGGACCCTGGCCCACGAGAACGCGCTGAAAGCCCTGGTGCCGGCGGGCGTAAACGACGACGGTGAAGGCAACGTCAAGGCTCCCAAGAAGGTGATGGAGCAGATTCAAATGGAAAACGGAGCGCTGGTTGAGGAAGGCCTGCAGTATCTCAACCAGGCCGTGCAGAACCGCCCCAACTATGACGACGCCATGGCCTATCTGAACCTCATCTACCGTCGCAAGGCCGACGTGGACTACGGCAATGCCGCCGAGGTCGCGAAAGACGTCGCATCCGCCAAGGAGTGGAGCGCCAAGGCAATGGGAACCCGCAAGGAGAACGAAGCCAAGAAGGAAAAGGGTCCTGGCGGCATCACCATGGATTCGAGCGGCAACCTCAAGTAGGTCCGCATCAATTTTGTTCGATCGGAAAAACGGCCTCCGCTTGCGGAGGCCGTTTTTCATGCCGGGAGCGACGGCTTTCCAGACTGCAATCAGAGGAGATAGTCATGAATCCATTTGAGCTGAAACGCCGATCGTGCCTCTTCAGCCTGGGAGGCTTCGGCTTGAGCGGGATGCTGCCGCAGACCGGCGCCGGGGAAGAGGCCGCGCCGCGGCAAGGATATGTGCTCGACCCAGCCGGAGGCGAGCATCTCGTTCATTTTCGCGACCGTGGCAATATCTTCATCAAAATCAGCTCCGACGGTTTCGCAGTGGGGACTCAGCAAGTGATGGCAGGTTCGGGGATTCCGGTCCACCGGCACTTCCAGATGGACGAAGCCTTTTATATTTTGGACGGCAGCGGAATTGTCACCCTGAACGATGTACCTCACCCTTTTGAGAAGGGTGGAACGATTTTCATCCCTAAAAACTCCTGGCATGGGTTTTCGAATCCCGATCACGAACTGCTCGTGCTCTGGCTTGTATCGCCTGCAGGCCTGGAAGGCTTCTTCCGTGAGACCTGCAATCCGCCCGGGGTGCCGCCCAAGCAGTTCACCCGCGAGCAGATCAGCGAAATTGCCCGGAAATATGGAACGGAATTCAGATAATCCGCCGCGCGCAGCTGCAACGATCCAGCAACCGTCCGCAAGCCGTCGATCACGCCAGGAGATTGGCGGGAAAATCAGGATTCGTCACACGTCGCCGCCGACCTTGATGGTGTGCCACGCCGCTTTGAGTTTCTTCTCTTGAGCAACCGCCCATTTGTTGGCCGTTAACGGTGATCGCCGTCATAGCCATGTTTTCTTTCACTGGAATGTAATCTCCGCGCAAGTAGAGCCTCCGAGAGGAGGTATCTATGAACGGGACAATCACCGAGCCACCAGCATTCGGAAGAGCGAAGCCGAGAGCTTAGAGTCATTGATCGCCTCAGCCAAAGGAGAGCTAGCAGAGGAAATCAAAATTCGTAGACCTCTCGTGTGGTGGGTCGCACTGTGTCGTGGGAGGAAGACGATGAGTACACAGCAAGATACCCCTTTCGCAGCAGCCAGGACGGCTCAAATCAGAACGGCCCTATCGGCGGCAATGCTGGCACTGCTAATCGCGTCGATCCCAATCCGGGCCGGCGCTCAGACTCAAGTTACTGTGCCAGGGAACGCGTCTGGTATTTTCGGTAATCACCATGGTCGGAACGCCCCGGGTATGTTCGGTAATCACTATGATCTGCGTGACCCGTTTGTTCCGGCGATTACGGTCGACGCACCGGCGACCATCAAGATCGCCTATGTCAGTGGGACGGTGACGGGCATCGACGGAGTCGAGACCGGTCCGAACGGTGTGTCCTGGGACACTCACGGAAACCAAAGCCCCCTGCAAGAGAAAGAAGGAATCGCAGGAGGAAGGATCCCCAACCTGGACGCGCTGATAGGGGCTTTCGTCGCCAAACACAGATCCGATTCTCCGAAATTCAGCGCCATCGATGGCACCAAGGGAGTGGTTCGCGTGGGCATAGTTCCCGAAGCGCTGTTTTTCGTCGGCGAGGGCATCACCTACGAGGCGAAAGAGGCCGGGACGCTCTATCTCGGAATTAACGATTGGATAACTTCGAATAATGGGGGCGCATTCGTCGTCGATGTGTCCGTTGTTGCCCACCACGCCTATGATGCGGCTGCGCAGTTCTCGGGAACTGACAACCCCAATGGGGTGTGGAGCTACGGGTGCACGGAGAGCCTGGGTGCGGCCTTCCAGTTATACACGCAACAAATTGGTTCGATCAGCGGTTTGTATGACTGGACGACGGCCCCTTGCGTGCCTCCGGATGATCCTCATCGGGTGCCCGCCCTCATCTACAACTCAACAGACGCGAGTATCACACCCGTCCCGCCCGGGTCCGTCACCTTTCCGGCGCATGCTCTGTCGTTTCATCCCGGCCCTCAGGATCAATATTCAGTGCTGCGCTTTACGGCTCCCGCGAGTGGCAATTACCAGGTGCAGGCAGTGTTCTGGGGCGACGATTTCGTGGGGCCAACATCCACCGATGTTCACGTGCTGCACAACGGACTCGGGCTTTACACGAGCGAGGTATTCGGTTTCGGGCCGTCGAGCGATCAGTCCTTTACGACAACGGTCTCATTGGAGGCGGGGGACACGATCGACTTCACGGTGGGCTACGGAACGGAAATGGGCGGCTGCTGCAACTACGCCAGCTTTTACAATGACAGCACAGGTGTATCTGCGGTGATCACGCAGCAGGACTAATTCCGGCTTGACCGATCGTCAAGACGGCCAGAAATCACGCTGACGCTGCAACTGACCTGGGATCGCCGGGACGGTCACGGGCGCCGGATTGAGGATCCGGCGAAAGCTCTAATCCGAGCGAAAAGCGCTCGCTACTGCGCGCCCCTCTTCAGGATCTGCTCCGCGAAGTAGTTTCGCACGTTGGCCTGGTCGTGCAGCATCTCAAAATAGGCGTTTTGCAGAAGCTGCGCCTTGCGATCGCGCAGGCTCTGGCGGATCGATTGCTGGACGCGCGGGTCGTTGAGATCGCGCTGCCCGGCGGCTTCGCGGCTGAGGAGCTTGTAGATCGCGTAGCCAACGATTTTGTGTTGAACGTCGTAAAGGGGAAGACTGTCGGTAATCTGCCCTGGTTTGAGCCGGGTGATCGCGTTGTAGACATCGGGATCGGCGCGCAACTGGGTTTCTGTCGGGAAGCCCATGTCCCCGCCGTTCGGAGCGTAATTTCCGTTCTCGGAGAACTGGGAGGCAAGCGCCCCGAAGTCGTCGCCGTTTTCCAGCCGGACATGCAGGGTCTGAATCTCTTTTCGCGCCTCGGCCTCGTTGGGGGCCTTGCGCTGCTGCAGATTGCCCTGCTGCGGGGGTGTACCGGTGACGACGATTTGCGCGAGGTGGTAACGGGGCTCAATGAAGTTGAACTCCGATTTGTTGGTCTTGTAGTAGTCGGTAATTTCGGCGTCGGTGATGTTGATCTTGGACTCGATTTCCTTGTTCACCAGCTTGGTGCGGGTCAGCTGCCGCCGCAGGTCACGCTTGACGTCGTCGAGGGTGAGATTACGCTCCTTGAGCCGCTTGTCGAACTCTTCCTGGGTGGAGAGCGCCTTCATTTCGGTCAGCTTGCTGTTGACGTCCTCGTCGCTGGCGGCAAGGTTCAGTTTGGCCGCCCGCTGCTGCAGGATTTCGTCTTCGATCATCTGGTGGAGAATTTGCAGCCGGACGATGTCGGCCTGCTCGGGCGCTGGCTCCTGGGGGGCATCTCCGAGGCTGCTCTTGTAATACTTCTCCAGCTCCGACCGCATGATTTCTTTGCCGTTGACGGTCGCCATCACGTCAGGCGAAGGGGGGCGCTGGCAGCCGTTGGGCGCCATCAGCAGGATTCCACTCCCCAAAAGGAAAACGGCAAAGCCCCGGCACGTTCGGGAAAAACCTTCGACTTGCAAACCTGTTCTCTCCTCGGGAACCAATGGATACCCGGCACTCCAGAATAAATCCCCAGCGCGCGGCGGCGATAGGATGACAGACACCGAAGCGCGCGCAGAGGAGGTTTCGCTCCCGAGAAGCTAGTTGCCGGAGCCGGAGGGTGCTTGAGAAGGCGCAGGAGCACCGGGCTGCGCGGGGGGCGGCTGAACACCGGCGGCGCGCAGCGCGCGATCGATCACCACCCAAAGCTGGGCCTCGGGGAGAGCCCCGGGGATCCTTTCTCCGTCGATAAACATGGCCGGCGTGCCCTCCAGACCAAGGGATTGAGCCTCAACGGCCGATGCACGCACCTGCTTTTCATCCTGTTTGGCCAGGCAAGCGTCGAGCTTTCCCGAGTCGAGCTTGCCCAGGACGGCTTCCTGCCGGGCGATGCGGTCGAGAGTCTCGAAGCTCTTCTTGATGTCGCGGTTCTCGCCGCTGCCGTTGACTTCGTCACCGTGGGAGTGCAGGTAATCGACGTAAGCCCAGTAGACGCTTCCGCTTTGCGCGGCCAGGCAGTTGGCGTCCACCGCCGCGTGAACTGCCCAGGGGTGAATCTCCTCGAGCGGGAAGTCCTTGTAAATGACTTTGATCAGGCCCTTGTAGTGATCGACGGTGGAGGGAAAGAAGGTCTGGTGCATGCGCGCGCAGTAGCCGCACTCCAGGTCGTCGAAGTTGATGATCGTGACCTTGGCCTCGGGATTGCCGCGCACCGGGCGATCTTTGACATCGATGTTGAAGGAGGGATCTTTCTCGAGGTCGAACGTCTCCAGGCGGGCCAGCTTGGAGTTGTCGGTGGCGATCAGGAACTCGACATTGGTGGTCTTGGCGCCGTGTGAAAAAATGACGGTCAGATTGTCGTATCCCGGAATCTGGCTCGGCTTGCGGGGGCCGAGAAGAACGGCGTAATCCGGCGGGACACTGAACTTGGAGCGGACCAGGACTTCGATTCGCCGGGTGAGCGCCGGGTCCGACGGCGTCTGCGGGGTCGTCTGGGCTCGGCAGCCGGCGGCCAGGCCTACGATCAGCAGGCCGGCCAGTAAATGAAAACGTGACAATTCAGAATCCTCTCCTGCAAGGATACTCCAGCGCAGGTCTTTCCAACTTGACGTAATGAGTTGACGGGAATGCGGGCGAAAGGTACTACGGAATGTTGCCGGAGGCGTGGGGTTCGGCCCCTCGGCTCCCGTGTTTCAGAGGGCCGGTGCCCAAAGCCTCAATTTGTTGGAAGTATTGAGGATTTATGACGGGAGGCGCTGACATTTAGTGTGGCAGGGGCACTTTTGAACACGCATTGATATTCTGAGCGTGGTACTAACTATCGAAAATTTCTCGCGACGAGAAGTATACTTCGCTCGGTACGGTCAAATTGCGAAATAAATGAACGAACGCTCGTCCGGGAAAACTGTGAAACCATAGAAGGACGGCTTCGCCAGCTCGCCTTTGAGCGCCACGGTGGGCACCTCTTCCGAACGCCCCTCGGAGTGCCTACTAGCGGTGTCGATGACGTTGACGCCGACCTTGAAGCAGATGTCGCTAAACCACCTGCCCGGTTGACTTTTTGATAGCTCCATTGCCTTGAAAACTCATTCGTACCCCGAACATGGCCGCACCGCAGCTGTGCTCGGAAACCTTGGGTCCGGAGCCTCCAGGCAGTCGATTTTCCATCGCGCGTTGGATGCCGAGATGAGGCCGAGGATGCAATTGAATACAAAGCATTAACCGTTCGTTGAGGTCCGGCGGATTCGACGGGTGCGTGCTGCCAGACGTCCGCCGCGACAAGCAACTTGGAACCGCTCACATCAACGTCGCAACAGGGAGCCGATCATCCATGCTGACATTTCTCGCACAGCACTGGCATCAGCTGCTCTGGTCCGCAGGGATATTGGTTGCCACCATCGCCGTCGCATTGGTGGCTCGCTCGATCCTGCTCTCGCTTCTCCGCCGGCTCGCTCGCCGGGAGGGTGCGTTTCTGGGCCAGTGGCTGTTGAAACACGGCGAACGCCCAACCGGCTGGATCTTTCCGTTGCTTGTAGTTCTGGCCATCGCGCCGGACCTTCCGCTGCCGCCGGTTCTGATGTCGAAGTTGGAACACATTACCGGTTTGTGTCTAATCGCGGCCACCGCCTGGCTCGCCATTCTTCTCGTCCGGATCGCCTCTGACTTTCTTTTCCGCCGTTTTCGCATAGATGTCGCCGATAACCTCCTGGCGCGCCGGATTCAGACTCAATTCCAGATGTTGCGCCGCATTGTGATCATCCTGGTGGTCATGGTCTCGGTAGCGATCATGTTGATGACCTTTCCTGCCATCAGGCAGATCGGCATGAGCATTCTGGCTTCAGCGGGGCTGGCCAGCCTGGTGGTCGGTTTGGCCATGCAGAGCACACTCTCCAATTTGATCGCCGGCGTGCAGATCGCGTTTGCGCAGCCGTTCCGGCTGGACGATGCCGTGGTGGTCGAAGGCGAATGGGGATGGATCGAGGAAATCGGCACGATGTATGTGGTCGTGCGGATATGGGATCTCCGCAGGCTGGTTCTGCCACTCTCGTACTTCCTTAATCATCCGTTTCAAAACTGGACCCGCTCCAATGCCAACCTGCTCGGTTCGTGTTTCCTTTTCACCGATTACACCGCGCCCGTGGATGCGATCCGCGAGGAGCTGCGGCGAATTTGCCAATCGACGCCTCTATGGAACGGCAAAGTATGTGTGTTACAGGTTAGCGATTGCAGCGAGCGCACCATGCAGTTGCGCGCGCTGATGGACGCACGCAACTCCAGTGATGCGTGGGACCTCCGGTGCCTGGTGCGAGAGAAGCTGATCGATTTTCTGCAGAGGAACTATCCGCAATGCCTTCCGCGGGTTCGTGGCGAATTCGATTTACCCCCCGCGGAGCGCATGTTCGAGGAAAGGCAGGAGCGATTTACGCAGCCATAATTTCGGAGATGGCTGAGGAAACCAGGCTAATACGGCGGCGGTGAGTGCTCAATCGTATACTCGCCTCACGAGAACTCGGCGCGATTCGAGTTTCCCAGGGGATGAACAAGCGCCTTTGCAGCTGCGTTGTCGTGTTTTTGGCCATGTCGGGCTTGGCATGTGCGCAGCCGGAGGTATCGCATGCGCCCATCGACTTTCAAATCCCCCTGGTCTCTTCTGCGGATGTGGAGAGGGACAGGGCAGAGGGACTGATCAAGCTCGATGTGGTGGTCACCGATGGGGACGGGAAACCGGTCGCGGGTCTCGGTCGCGACGATTTCAAGCTCCTGGAGGAGGGTCAACCCCAGAAGATCCTCTCCTTTCAGCTATTTCATGGGCGAGGAGCGGGCCTGGAGCCTGCCGTTAAAGTCATTTTCCTGATTGACACGATCCAGCTGCCCCCGAACCTCGCGTCGGAGGAGCGGACCTGCCGTCGAGAATTACCTGCGAACAGATCGAGGTCACCTTGCTCGTCCCACCTCGGTGTTTCTGCTGGCGGACACGGGATTGTGGACGGTTGCGCATCCTTCAGGGGATGGGCAGATGTTAGCCCGCGAGATCGAGCGCAACGAGTGGGCGAGGGCTCGCAACAACGTGGGTTGGAGGAGAGGTGCTTTGTCCTCCGCCATGGGAATGACGGAACCTCCATCGGAATCGGCTTTGAAAGCGCTGGCGCACATTGCAGCCGAGGAGAGAACCCGCCCCGGCAGAAAGCTGCTGTTGTGGATTGGTCCGGGTTGGGGCATCGGGAGCGGAGCGTACGCCGATGCAAAATCGGGATCGCCGCCGGTGTTCGGCACGGTCTGCTGGTTTTCGGCCCTGCTTCGCGAAGCGCACCTGGCTCTCTACAGCTTCGCTGTGGGAGAAATGGAAGCGGAAGCTGGCAGTCTTCACGGGGTTCCCAGCAAAGGGCAGGGTGAACTCTACAAGGACTACCTGGACGGGGTGCGGTCGCCGCACTAAGGCAAGCTTCATGAACTCTGTACGAAAGGTGCTGGCGGTCCAGAGCGGCGGGCGCGTCGTGGAAGGCAGCCTCGACCTGGTAAAGGAGATCCAGAGCTGCACTCAGGATGACGGCTACTTCTACCGGATTTCGTTCGACCCATTGCGCGCAGATCATCCCGACGAGTACCACGATCTGAAGGTAGAGGTGAACCGGCCGGGGCTGACTGCACGCACGACTACCGGCTACTACGATCAGCCGTATTACTCAACCGATCAGATTCCTGCGCCGAAACGCATATCGATCGAGCAGCTGCAAAAGATATTGGAACTGGATGAAGGGGACGCAGAAAAGGCAAAGCAACTCACCGGGCTCGAGCTGACCGAGCGGCTGAGCGAACGCAGGCTTTCGTCGCTGTATGCGATCGCGCACGGCAAACGGACCCGTCAGGAAGTGCGCCTTCTGGCCGACGCATCGTCTTTTCTGGATCCGCCGGCCGACGAGATACTGGCCGAACCGCCGCCGGACCAGGACGCCCAGAAGGCGATGCTTTCGAAAACATCGGAGTACCTGGAAAACACGATTCACAAGCTGCCGGATCTGTTCGCGAAACAGACCACGGTGCGTTACCAGGAGCGGCCGATGTACTTCGAAGGCGAAACCGACGTCAAGTACCAGCCGCTCCATGTCACAGACAGTTGGACGACCACCGTTCGCTACCGCAACGGCGTTGAGATGGCCGAGGCCAACCCTCCGAGGCACAAGGCCAATGAGCCCGAACTCATCACGTACGGGATTTTTGGTCCGGTTCTCAAAGGTGTGCTCGCTGAGATCGCCAAGAATGGCGTTCTGACGTGGCAGCGGTGGGAACAAGGATCGGAACTGGGATCGCACGGGCGCATGGCTGTGTTCCGCTACACCGTTTCCCTGGACACTTCGCGCTATGAAGTACAGCTGTGTTGTCTTCCCGACGGGGATGGCAACCAGGCTTTTCGGCGCTACGCGGCATACCACGTCGACATCGCCATCGATCCCGAAAGCGGAGTGATCCTGCGCCTTCAGTTCCGGGACGATCTCAAATCCACTACGCCCGAGACCCGGTCGGACATCATGATTGAATACGGTCCGGTTGAGATCGGAGGCAAGACCTACTTCTGTCCCATTCGAAGCGTATCCATCGTGCGGGGGCGGTCCGTAGGGGTTCTGAAGGAATGGGAGGAATCTTTCAGGACCTGGGGACCATACGGAACCATGCTGAACGACGTCAGTTTCGATGGCTACCACATGTTTCGATCGGAGTCGCGTATGCTGACGGGCTTTACGCCGAGCGAAAAGTAGCGGGAAACGCATTCGGCAGTCTGCATTTGATTCGCTGGGCCAGCGATGCTGGATTGCTGGGCAGTCCGGTCGTTGAAGAGAATGCTTCCTTCATTTCTGTTCGAGTGTGAGCGCGTAAATATCGTCGCTGCCGATGTCGCGGAGCAACAACGGCGCGTCTGTAGGGTCCAGCCCCATATACCTCCCAAACCACCCCGTATCATGCCAATCCTTCAGATCGACGATCTTCTCTACCGCGCCCCCCTTGACCGGGATTCGGAACACGCCTGGATCGCCCATCACGCGCCGGAAGTAAATGAACTTGCCATCCCTGGACCACTCGGGAGAATCCACGATCCCCTTTTGCGCAAGTTCCGACCATCTGCTGCGTCTTGAAGTCGAAGACCTTCAGGCTGGCATATTATCCAAAGTACCGGCAACGAGATACCGGCCGTCCGGAGACCAGCGTGGCCCATTCATGCCATTCGATCCGGGAACGGTTGTGACCTGGCGGCTGTCGAGGTCGAGAATTCACAGGTCTCTTGCTCACCAGCATATATCCCATTGAAGACAATCCTGTGTCCGTCGGGCGACCAAAACGGAAAGCAGCCAGGAATCACTGATCTTCGGGGAGAAGTTTCCGCGGGCCGCCGCCCTCTGCGGAGACGATGTAGATTGCTCCAGTGATCACTACTGACTAATGTCCGTGAACACAGATCTGTCTGCCGTCGAGCGACCAGCGAGGCAAGAAAGGCTGCATCGGAGGGTCGCTCAGTTGCACGGGATTGCTTCCATCCCGGTTGGCCTTCCACAGGATCCCGTCCGGGTAGGAAACGTAGGCTACCGACTTGCCGTCCTTGGAGAAGACGACACCCTGGGCGGAAATGCCCCCCAGAAAGGGCTGGAACTGTTTGCTTTTCGCGTCGAAGCGGGAAAGCTCGCCCCGCTGGGTTTGGCCCTCGCGCGAAGATTTTGCTTCCATCCTTGCCTGGAATCGGCCTGCCCCAACTGATGGGGCCCGAGGTCAATTGAACTGGCTCGGTGGGTGGTCGGCGAAACAGACCCGCGCCGCTCATCGAGCGCCCAGATCTCGCCGCCCTCCCCGACCAGTGCCCCATAACCACCTATGACCGGTTCATCCGGACAAGAACAGGAAGAATTTTCCGTCCGGAGTCCATCGGCCGCAACACCGCGTGGATGACGAGCGCCAACCGGCCAGGAACTCATGGAGTCCCGATCCGTCCGCCGTTATCTCCTAGATTTTGGTCGTCCCTGTCGAACCGGATCGTGCTGCCGTCAGACGACCAGGCGATCTTACAGTTAGGCGTAAAGTGGATGCTACATACTTCGCCTCCGCATCGATGCCAGCTTGTGAGTTCCGGTCCCATCGCCCTGAACGATATAGATGCCAAAGGAATTGTCGCCATCTGCCGCAATGTAAGCCACGGTGTTCCCGTCGGGCGAGATGGCTGCGGTTAGGGCATCTCCGAGGCGGCGAGCGGAACCCCCCACGATCCGGACATTCCACAGTGGAAGGTCGTATTTCATAACTTCAGTCATCGAACCAACGAGAAAACTGGACCCATCCGGCGAAACGTCCACCAAGAGCGGGTTCGGCACCGCAACCGGGATCTGTTCAATCCTCCGCCCGAGATTGCAACCTGAGCGATCGACCCGGGCGAATCCAAGCTCGATATTCGATTGAAATAGAGCCTGCTCCCGTCCGTTCCGGCGAGAAGTTTCTGGTGGCCGTCGTGGGTGATCTGGCGTATACCCAGTAACCTTTAGCGGCGGCAGCGGGCGGTGCAGGTACCAAATGGCGCCCGCCACACAGAGAGCGAGTACGCCGCTGCTGGCGAGCGCCCAACCCCACAACCGCTTCCGGCTCCCAACCTGTCCTTCCAGCGCCGCTCAAACCATTGGGCGCTTCGGTCGAGTCCGCTTCTCCCGTGGCCTCTTCGGAAACCTCCGACCTTGCACATCAACCGGTATCCGACCGTGGCCACGGTCTCGATGTAGCGCGGGTTGTGGATGTCATCTCCCAGCAGGTGGCGCAGCAACCAGATGCAGCGCGTGAGTGATCCCTCGGTCACAGCCGATATCGCCCCATACGGCATTGAGCAGTTCTTCCTTCGAGATCACTTTTTGGGGATTGTGCAGCAGGAACAGAAGAGCGCGAAACGCCTTCGGCTCGACCGTCAACACCTTGCCTGCCTTCGTGAGCGTGAACTCCCGCTCGCGGACCTCGACGTCGTCGAAGCGGAAAACAAAGGACTTACTGGCCATAATAAATCCCTAATCCGCCCTAATAAATTCTTGATCCGTGTCGAGAAACTGATAAGCAGCCCATCAAGACCAAGTAGAGCCACGCGCCCAGAGTTCCCTCAGCCTAACCGGCTGAGGAGCTCTCGCGATGTCAAATTTCAAGTGGTTTGCTTCCCTGCGTTCTTGCAGCAGCCATGGTTTCGGCGCTGCCGCAGAAACCCATTGCCCTGGAAATGTCGCCAGTCTACCCTTCCGCCTCGTAAATCGCTACCAAATGATTCGTGCCGTGTCCGTCAATGGTTCCGGGCCCTACGACTTTCTGCTGGACACAGGAATGCAGGTCACGACGGTTGACCTCTCCCTGGCCACCGACTTCACCTGGAGACTCACGGCGCGGCCATAGTCGCAGGCGCCGGATCTCGGCAGTCTGCGTCGATGGCGCAGCTCGACCTTCTCGAAGCCGGTTCCCACGCCGTCTCGAATCCAAGAGTGTTCGTTTATGACCTGCAGAATCTCCACGTTCAGGGCATCCTCGGCGAGGATTTCCTTGAACACTTCGACATGCTGATCGACAATAGCCACGGCCTGCTGTGTCTTGACGAAACGGCCGCGATGCGTGCAGGGGTGAAAGGGCCGCATATCCCTTTGATTGCTCAGGCCGAGCCAGAACAGGGATCGGCACTGCCGGATTTGCCAATCATCTCGGTGCGTCTGTCCGATGCGACACGGCCTGTTCGCCTCTTGCTCGACTCCGGCGCGAACGGCGCCATCCTCTACAACACGCCGGAATACCTGGCGCCGTCGCGAATAGGGCATTTACAAGGGACCAGCGTGGACGGAAAGCAACGGATGTTTTCGGTTCTGCCGCCGCAGGACGTGAGAATCGGCCCGGTCGAATTGAGTGGAGTGACCTTTGTCAGCCTTCCCGGGACGCAGAAGGATCCCCGCGCCAAGGGGTTCGACGGCATCCTGACGTTGGGGCTCTTCCGGCGGGTGTTCATCGACCATGCCGATCATTATGCCGTACTCGAACCATAAAAAGCCTCTGTTCAGTACAGCGGGGGGACGGCCGGGTCGTGGAAGACGGTGTTGGAGCGACGGATGTCTCCCACCGATCCAAAATTGGCCAGGGTGAAGCTGTAGAGATACTGGGTTTCATCGCGGGGGGAGCCGAGCGCAAAGCGCCGGTACCCAACTGTCAGGCCGCAGCAGTTCCAGTTGTAGACCGCCTGCACTCCGGCGTATTGAAGTGCGCCATTCACAAAGTCATAGCCGCCGTTGGCGGCCAGGTTGAAGCCGACTTTCTGCTGTTTGCCGATCTGCAGGAACGGCTCAAACTGGCGGCTCTGGATAATCGAGGCGGTGCTGCCCATTTCGTCTACGCCGTTGAGCAGCGAGTAGCCGAGCCCGATGGTGGTGTCGCCCCAGCTGTAACCGGCGAAGATGTTGTCGCCACCGATCCGGCCGGCTTTTGGATCGTAGTCCAGGTCCCACTGGAGACGGAGGTTGGGGATGGCTTCGAAACGCATGCGCGAGATGACCGGCGACAGGTTGCGCGGCTGGGTGAGAAAGGCGATTCCACTCAGATCCAGCGTGGTGGTCGAAAACATTGCGCCGGTAAGGGATGAGCGCTCCCCCGAAATCGGCGTTGAAGAAATATTTCTGCGCGATTTGCCAGCTGGCCCACTCGCGCGGGGCGGAGCAGGCCTCCTGGCGCTGCGGCGGGTTCGCACGGTTTCGGGTGGATTGGACGGAGGTAGAAGCGCTGCGTCAGGGAATATCCCACCTCGTTCGTGTCGGTCGCGATGTCGGTGGTGTCGATGGTCAGCACATTCCGCTCCTGGCTGCCGATACCGCCCACGAAATGGTAGAGCAGCTCCGGTTCGATGACGTGGCGCAACACCCGATTCGAGCGGCCCAGGGTGAAGTCGCGCTCCAGGGCCGGGGGCCGGACGTCAACCGACGCCTCCGCATCGGTGCGCAGGAGCGCCTCGTGGCTCACGTTGGGAGTGCCGCCGTTCCGTGCGGTCAACTCCGGTGTCTGGCTCCCGGTGTAGAAAGTCAGACGCGCTCCAGCTTCGGGAACGAAGCTCCATCCTCCACCCACGAGCGGCAGCGAGACATGCGGATAAAGATCGAACCGGCCGACGTTGTGGGCGTGAAACGCCGGCTCGGAGCGCCCCAGGTGCGCGATCGACGATCCCAATCCCCAGTAGAGAGGCGATGCGCCCACCGGCTCGTCCAGGACGTCGAACCGGACGCTGGGCAGGTGAAGGATCCTGACCTCGTCCCCTGCCGTTGACCCGGCGAAGTTCTGAAGTCGTCCTATCCACAGCGATGGCACAAGCCCGTTGTGAACGTGGGCAAGGTAGGCTTCACTGCTTACTTCAGAGCTGATGGCCTGCCAGTAATTGTCGTTGAACACGAGGCGGTACAAGTAGCTTGAGAGGTACTCGACGTCTCCCGCGGCCCGCGTGTCTGGAGAGAAGTCCTTGCGGCCCAGCGCCACGATGTCCACGCCGCCCTGGTTGACGTAGATGGTTTGTCCAGCCTGCGGGCCCGAGGTCTGCAACTGCTCGAAACCGCGATCGATCAGGGCATTCCAGCGCGCAGTCAGGTGGTCGAGGCCGGGCCCCTTGTAACGAAAGTCGCCGTTGGGCGCCCAGCCGCGCTTGCTGTAGTACTCGATGCCGAGAATCATGTCCATACTGCGGTTGAGCACGATGTAGACTTGCTCGCCGGCGGTGAAACCTCGAATCGAAGATCCAACGCTGAAGACCGGGAGTGAGCAGGCCGCTTACGCGGCCGGTCTCGTTCACCGGGCGGCTCAGGTAGGGCAAGTCGAAAATGGGGACCCCGAGCAGTTTGAATATCGTGTTGGTCGTCGAAGCTTTGCCGTCGGCGATATCGATGTGACGCGACAGTAACTGCCAGTCGGGCTTGGGCAGGCGGCAGTTGGTCATGGTGCCGTCGACGATCTTGTATGTGCCTTCGCCGGTCTGGAGCAGGACGCGCGCCGAAAAGAGAAATGGATTGGGCGTGGAGTACACGATGGCGCGACCGGCGCGGCGCACGCCCGAGGGTTCCGGTCACATCATAAAAGCGCGCGGTGTGCATGTTGAGGCGCATGTCGCCGTGCGATGCCGCGAGCACAATGTCGTCGGGACCGCCCGACATCTGGAGATGTCCCTCGGCTTCCAATTCCGAAGTCTCCTGGTTATAGACGACCTTGTCGGCGCGCAGTACGTAGTCGCGGTAGTGAAATTCCTCGACTCCGTAGAGAGTCGCGGTATGACCGGCCCACGTCTGGCGATCGGCCTTCCACCGCACGGGCACTCCGCCGCGGGGAATCGGTTCCGGCTGCGCGATGGGCAACGCTTCCTGTCCCGGGATCGTCGGGAAGCCCTGGCCCTTGCCCTCCGGGCGGGGAAGTCTCGGATGAGTTCTGTGGCCAGGGTGCATTCTGCGCGGGAGGTAACGCATTGGTCAACACCTGGCCCCTAACCATCCAGTGACAGAGGGCCATCATCGTGATAAACACAAAAGTGCGAGGACGCATCCGCAAAGCCAAGGCCCAGCATAGCAAATGTGGGCTCTACGCTTGAGGACGCGCACCGAGCAGCTCTGGCAGCAGGACAACCCCGGCTTCTTACGACGGCGCACGGATGTCACGAATCCGGCGAAGCCTGCTATATTCATCCACCGATCTCCGACCTCCAGCTAGAACAACGTCCGCCCCGGCGGACCAAATGGCGGCCCCAAACAAGAGCCGCACCTGAAGGGACTTTTGGAGCTTTGAGCACACAGCCGAACTTTACGCCCCAGTGGAAAGAAGAAGTCAACCGGCGGCTAGCCGCCCACAAGAACCGCAAGACCTCAACCACAGACTCGGAGACTTCTTCTCAGACTTCCTCGCCCGCCGCCAGTCGCGCCGCCGAGGCCGCGGCCCGTGTGGCTGCGCGCTATGCCAAGGCGCCGAGCTACAGCCAGCTGCAGGCCGAAGAAGCGCGGGTTGCGGTACGCCACGCGGAGATCGCCACCAAGGTCGCGCTCGAGGCGCAGGCGGCTGCGGAGTCGGCGCTGGCCGGATTGCATGCCGCCGCCCAGGAACAGCCTTCCCGCGGCCCTGCCGTTGTTCAGCCGATCGCTCCTCCCGGTGCCCTCGGCGCCAATTCCCGAACCGGCTCATCGGCAGGTTCAGCCGCAGGTTCCAGTGGTGCGGGACCAGAGGCGCAATGGAGCAGGCTCCCGCCGCACCCGCGATTCCGGCCTACTCTGAAGCGGAGCGCCAGTCGTTCGGCATTCGCTGGGACCCCGATCTGCCCGTGCGACCGGTCGAGCGGAAGGCGGCGCCGGCTCCCAGACGGGCGCAGGAAGAATTTGAACTGTCGGTTGAAGACTGGTGGAGTCCGGCCGAGGCGACCGAGAATCTGCGCCACAACCCTATCGAAGTCGCAGAAACCGAGACCGGACATGCGAACCTCATTGAATTCCCGCGCGAACTGATTGCGACTCGGAAGATGCGGCCGCGGCTGGCCGAAGGTTCTGTGACCGATGCCGAAGCGCAACTCAGCATCTTCGAAGTCGATCCCGGCGCGATTTCAACCACAGTTGAAGCGCACGCGGCGGGCCAGGACGCGTCTTCGTCCATCTGGAACCGGCCCGACTGGTCGGGCATCCGGCTGGATAACCAGCCGGTCGAACCTGTCGGCCTCCGCGTCCGCCGTCGACCAGGCGGCGGCGCGGTATCCGGTGGCGCCCATGGGTCTCCGCCTGATGGCTGCCGCAGTCGACTTCGCCTTGATCCTGGCGAGTTTTGTCAGCGCGGGATTCCTGGTCGCGCACCAATTCAGCCATCCGCCGGAAGGCAAGACCGCCGAGGTTCTTGGTGTTGGCCTGCTGGCCCTGATCGGTCTCCTTTACTATGCATTCTTCTTCGCGTTTCCGGTTGGCACGCCGGGTATGAAGTATGCAGGGATCGGTCTCTGCACCTTTGACGACCAGAGCCCCACGCGCGCGCAACTGCGGCGCCGGCTGGGCGCGATGGCCCTGTCTCTGCTGCCGGTGGGCCTGGGCATCGCGTGGTCGATCTTCGACGACGATCACATGAGCTGGCACGACCGCTATTCGCAGACTTATTTGCGCAAGTTGTAAACCGGTTTTCTTGGCAGGAAGCCTTCATCTGCACGACTTTGAAGCGGCACATATTAACGTATGTGCCGCTTGTTTTCTTTGTGAGCCCCTCGCCGGCCCTGCCGGAGCCGCTGTAGATGAAAAAGAGTGGTTTGGGTTCGTGGTCTCCCACCCTTAGCGACAAAGACAAACACGTCGCGAAGGTGGGGCACCCAGATTTGTTTGCTTTTCAGAGTAGACGCTCATCGGAACTGGCGGAAGAAGCAGCGCAGGTCGTCGGCCAGCAATTCCGGCTGTTCCCATGCGGCGAAGTGGCCTCCTCGCGGCATCTCGGTCCATTGCTCCACGTTGAATCCGCGCTCGACCCAGAGGCTGGGCGGAAACATGACTTCGGCGGGAAAATGCGCGACCGCACACGGAATCTGCACGCGCTCGTTTTCGCCAAAAAACATCGGCGCCTTTCCGCCTTCGTAATACATGCGAAACGAGGAATAAATCGTCCCCGTCATCCAGTAGAGCGTAATGTTGGTCAGCAGTTCGTCGGGGGTCAACACGCCGTCGCCATCCGACCACTTGCGAAATTTCTCCAGGATCCACGCCGCGAGCCCGGCCGGAGAATCGTTCAACCCGTAGGCGGCTGTCAGCGGCGTCGTGCGCTGCAGGTGGGCGTAGGCGCCGTGTTCGTCGCGCCACCTGGCCACATCCGCAACGAACTTCTCCTCCGCGGCGGTGAGTTGCGTGCCCGGGGGCAGATGAGGCCGGTATGAGCCCGGAATGAAGTTCAGGTGAATCCCGAAGAGCCGGCCGGGATGCCGCAAGGCGAGCGCGGTAGTCACGCCTGCGCCGATATCGCCGCCCTGGGCCGCGAAGCGCTCGTATCCCAGTTCGCTCATCAAGGCTGCCCAGAGATCGGCAGTGGTGAACGCATTCACTCCGCGCCCCGGCTGGCCCGAGAATCCAAATCCCGGCAGCGAAGGCACGACCACGGTGAACGAGTCGGCCGGATCGGCGCCATGGCTGCCGGGGTCAGTGAGCAGCGGAATCAGTTTCACAAACTCGAGGAACGAACCCGGCCAACCGTGGGTGAGAATGAGAGGAATCGGGTTGGGTCCCTTGCCAGACCTCGTGAACGAAATGAATATCGAGTCCGTCCGCTGCAAATGTAAAGTGGCTGAGCGCGGCCATCTGCTCGACCTGGGCCTTCCAGTCGAACCGTTCACGCCAGTACCGGCAGATGTCGCGGAGAAAACCGGGATCGGTTCCGTACGTCCAGCCCGAACCGGGAACCTCTTCAGGCCAGCGGGTGCGATCGAGACGCTGGCGCAAATCTTCGTCCGCCTCGGCGGACCAGGGCGGAGTAAACGGTCGGATGGGCATTGGGCCTACCTGCTCGTTGTCGCGTTTACCAGGTCAGGGCGCGCAGCGCGCTGACGCCTGCACCCAGCAATGCCGTTTCGTCGTCGTTGGGCAGCACTTCAAGCGAGTAGCTTTGCAGCGGGCTCATTTTCACCATGGTTTCGAGATGCGCCCTCAGCAGCGGCACGTCGACGAATCCCACATTGTGCCCGGTGAAGTAGAAGCGGCCCGGTCCGGCGAGATGGATAAACGAAGCCGTCCCCGCGGCCAGCGCGCGGTGCCACAGATCCACAAACTCACGGCACTTCGCATCGCCCTCCTTGGCATGGGCGAAGATCTCTTCCGGCTCGCGGTCGAGAAAGCGAAGGCGCATGGCGCGGTATCCCATGATTCCTTCAAGGTGCCCGATGCCGCCGCAGCCGCAGAAGCGCTCCTTGGGGTCGAGGGTGACGGTGATGTGGCCGCCCTCCCATACTCCTTCGACGTAGGGCCAGCGGCCGTAGCCGATGCCGTTGCCGATGGTCCAGACGCGTGTCAGCCGGTCCAGTTGCCCATGCTTTGCCGCCACGCCGGCGGCGATGGCGTCTGCGTCGTTGGCAACGTGCACCGGCGCATGGATGCCCCGGCCCGCCAGGACTCGCCCCAGTTCTTCCGCCATCCGCATACCTTTGATCTGGGAAAGATTCGGCGCGTCCTCGACGATCCCGTGACGAACCACGCCCGGCACCGCGACCCCGATCGCCTCCACCGGCGATTCTTTGCCAGCGAGATCGGTGATCTGATTGGCCAGAATTTCCAGCAGGTCCCCGCCCGGGAGGACCGTCAGCGCGTCTACTTCCGTCAGGTCACCGGGGTAGCGCACCGGCTCGCCCACCAGCCGATGATTTTCCATCCGCCCGGCCACGATGTGCTCGGTCATCACGACGCCGATGGCAGTTGTCATTTTTCCCTCCCGGGGGACGCGGCTTCCGTCCTCCCGCTCCGATCCCTCTTCAGCCCTGGTAACGGGACAGCCTGCCGAGGCCGTTGAAGGCCGCGGTCTTGTAGCACTCCGCCAGCGTCGGGTAGTTGAATACCGTCTGCACGAAATAATCCACGGTGCCTTCCAGCGTCATCACCGCCTGGCCGATGTGCACCAGTTCGCTGGCTCCCTCGCCGATGATGTGGACTCCCAGTATCTTGCGGGTGTCGCGGTGGAAGATCAGCTTCAGCCGGCCGGTGGTGTCGCCGCGAATCTGTCCGCGCGCGACCTCGCGATAGTACGCCATGCCCACCTCGTACGGCACGTCTTCGTCGGTGAGCTGCTCCTCGGTTTTGCCGATGAAGCTGATTTCGGGAATGGTGTAAATGCCGTAAGGGTAAAGGCTCGGGTTCGAGGCCGTGATCTTGTCATTGAAGGCCCGCGCGGCTGCAATCCGGCCCTGTTCCATCGACACGGACGCCAGGGCAGGGAAGCCGACGACGTCTCCCACGGCATAGATGTTCGGGACGCTGGTCTGATAGTGCTCGTCGACGACGATGCGGCCGCGATTGTCGGCCTGGATTCCGGCGGCGGCCAGGTTGAGATCGTCAATCGCGCCCTGGCGGCCCACGGCGAAAAGCAGGGCGTCTCCGGAGATCCGCTTCTTGCTCTCGAGGTTGGCGACCACCGTGCCGTCGGGCAACTCCTCCACGCTCTGGACTTCTTCTCCCAGGCGCATGGTCACGCGGCTGTCGCGCAGGTGATAGCTGAGCGCTTCGATGATTTCCTGGTCGGCGAATTCGAGCAGCTTGTTGCGCTTTTCGATGATGGTGACGCGCACGCCGAGGATGGCGAACATGCAGGCGTATTCCACCCCGATGACACCGCCGCCGACCACGATCAGAGAACGCGGCAGGGTGGGCAGGTCAAGCACCTGGTCGCTATTGATGATGGTGCGGCCGTTGATGGGCACCTTGGGCGAAGAGGCCGGCCGGGTTCCCACGGCGATAATGATGCGGTCGGCTTCGAGTGTGGTTTCGCCCTGGAAGCCTTCCACGCGCACGTGGGTGGGATCGACAAAATGCGCCATGCCGTGAACGATGTCGATGCCGTTGCGCGAAATCTGGGCCTCGGTCACGTCCACTTCCGTCTTGATCACCGCCTGGACCCGAAAGGCGAGATCGGCCATGGTGATCTTTTCCTTGACGCGGTAATTCATGCCGTAGACGGAACGGTAGTTGTATCCGGAGAGGTGCAGCACCGCTTCGCGCATGGTCTTGGAGGGAATGGTGCCGGTATTGACGCACACGCCTCCCACCACGGCCCGCGACTCCACCACGCACACGCGCTTCTTCATCTTGGAAGCGGCTACCGCGGCGCGCTGTCCGGATGGCCCGGAGCCGATGACGACCAAGTCGTATTTGGTGGCGCTCATGCGAGTCTCCCTCTCCGAGAATGAGTGATCACTCCGCGGCGCACGGTCCCCGCCGCCCGGCGATGACTACAACCGGAGGCTAACATAGCAGCTTGGTGGGGAGGATAAAAGAGTGTGGGAGAATCCCACTTGGCGGAGACACGGATGGCCGCCGGCCGCGACGGATCCTCTGGGACAGCGGCGACGCTGTCCCATTTGTTTTTGGAGTGATGCCGAGTGGCGGCGTTGCGACCGTGTACCCGATTTTTCAGAGGTGTTTCGAGTCAGGGTTGTCGCGGCTGCCGGCGTCGTCTTCTTTGGCAGCCGAATCGGGCTGGGGGTCCTCGGGCCGGGACTGATCTGAATGTTTCTCCGCGTCAGAGGTGTTCTTTGTGGGCGGAATCTTCATTTCGTAATGAAGGGGATCGGCAGGTTGATCAGGCATGGTGCCTCCTGCCGTATTTCGATGCCATTCCCGCCGTGGGGTAGCCGGCCGGCGCGATTCGCGCTCTTTTGAATTTTGGCTACCCAGTTCTATGGAGCGGGTCGAAGCAGAGAACCAAGACATTGGTGGTTTTTACAAATGGCCTACTTTTCGGCCAGGTATTCGGTGCAGGCGCGGACCGCGGAATTTGCCGGAACCCTGGACAACGTCTCGTTGGCCTGCACGAGCGCCTGCCGGTATTCGCCGCTGCTGCGGGCAAGCCGGACCTCGGCGTCGGAATGACCGCGCATCGCGACGGCCACCCTGGTCACGTATTCGGAGTCGGACGCCGGGTCAACGTTCTCGCAGTAGGAGGTGACGGCCTCGACGCGGGCGAGCGATGCAGCGTTGAGCGTGGGTGCCGTCCGGGTTTCGGCCAGTGCGGAAGCCAGGACTACAACCGCGGTAGCGCTAACAGCGATAAAACTTGATCTCATGTTGACCTCCCCAGCGGCTGGGCTCCCGTTTTTCCGCCCTCGCCAGCACGTAATCACAGTAGTGAATCGGGAGTAGGATGTCGTTAACTCCGCATCCAGAATTCGTCAAGATTTTGGGATGAATGAACAGGACGGTTGGACGAATGGCATGTTCCGGCGCGGCCAATCACCGGATGATGGCGGATAAAAGGAATTGAGTTTGTGGTCTCCCACCCTTTCCGCAGAAAGAAGCGGAAAGGATGGGGCACGGAACATTTGTTTTCAGGCGCGAGCCGCTCTGAGCGCGGGGTTGAATGCCGGCCTGGGCTTGCCGGCTTTGCCGCCCGCCGGCTGCTTTTCTTCTTCCACATGAAACTGGCGCATCATGCC
Organism: Terriglobales bacterium; assembly: GCA_963788475.1. Classification (GTDB taxonomy): domain Bacteria; phylum Acidobacteriota; class Terriglobia; order Terriglobales; family Acidobacteriaceae; genus Telmatobacter. The sequence continues at coordinate 514,980 of CAWBGO010000013.1, read as the reverse complement.
GTCCAGTTCGGTGGCCAATGAGGCGAGATTCTTCAGCGCTTCCACGGCTTCTTCGGCTCCCTGCGAATTGTCTACCGCGAGTTGCGAAATCTGCCCGGCGGACTCGGAGATTTCGCTGGCCGCGGAAGTCTGCTGGGTTGCCGCTGTTGCGATGAGCTGAATCTGGTGCTCCACCTGCCGGGAGGACTCGATGATGGCCTCGAGGCTGGTGCGCGCACGCGCGGTTTCGCTCATCCCCGTCCCCACCGCTGCACGGCTCTCCGCCATCACTTGCAGCGTGGAGCGCGTCTCCTCCTGGATGCTGCGGATGGTGGCGGCGATCTCTTCGGTCGCGCCCTTGGTGCGCTCTGCGAGGCGCCGCACCTCGCCGGCAACTACGGCAAAGCCGCGTCCATGCTCGCCGGCCCGCGCCGCTTCGATGGCGGCGTTGAGGGCCAGCAGGTTGGTCTGCTCGCTGATCTCCTGAATCACGTTGACCACTTTGCCGATCTCTTCGGATCGCGCGGCCAGCGACGCCATTTTCTCCGAGACCAGGGTGGTGGCGGCAGCGATCTTTTCCATGGTGGCCGCGGCGGTTTGCATCACGGCGCCGCCCTTGACCGCGGTGTCTGCCGAAGCGCGGCTGGCGCCCGCGGCGCTCTCCGCGCTGTGACTGATTTCGCCGATAGTGGCCGTCATCTCCTGGGCCGCGGCGGCGATCTGGTTGGTTCGTTTCGATTGCGTGCTGGCATTGCCGGCGCTTTGCACGGAGCGCGCGCTCATCTCCGTTGTGGCCGCCGACAACGTTTCCGCACCCCGGGCGACGGACTCCACCACTTCGCGAATTGCGGCCACCGAATTGTTGAGCGCCACGCCCATCTGCCCTATCTCATCGTCGCCGGACACCTTGACGTAGGCGGTCAGATCCTTGGCGGCGAGTTGTTTCAGCATGCTCATGACGCGCACAATGCGGGGCGCAATCACCCGGGTGAGGCTGGCGCCGACCAGTGCGGAAAGGGCGACAATGAGCAGGGTTACAGCGACGTTGATCCAGATCGCGCCGCGGCTCACGGCTGTCGCACTGCGCGACGCGCCGGAACCCAACCGGACGTTGAGGTCGAGGTCGGCGGCGACCGCGGCGTCGGCCTGGCTTACCGAGTTCACCGCCGCATCGGACGCTATGGTGTCGAGCGCGTCGCCGATTTTGCCCGCCGCCCGCTGAGCGCCGCCCAGCCGGCTGAGTTCGAGGTATTGATCGAAGGAGTCGACGAACTTCTGATAGAACTCGCGTTCGCCCGGATGACCGATCAATGGTTCGTAGTCTTTAAGGGCCGTGCGATATTCCTCCAGCGCACGCTGGCGCTGCGCGGAATTACGCGAATTGCAGTCGGGGGACTGGCACAGCAGCAGCGCCAGGTCGGACCGGCGCACAAGATCGATGGAGAGCTGAATCTTTGCCAGGTGCACTACAGATGGAAACGAATCTTCACTCACCGCGAGGCATTTGGCCACGATGCTGCGAAAGGTGAAAAACGAATAGGTCCCCAGCCCCAGGCATAGAATGCAGACCAGGCCAAAGGCCAGGGTGAACTTGCGAGCGATGGGAAGATTGCGGGCAAACGACATGATGAGATTCCTTTCCTGCCCCGAACCGGACGCACAGGGCGCTGGTGCGTGGAACCGGCCCGCAACATCGCCGCGGAGCGGTTCGCCGGGCAGAGCGGATATCACGGTCATCGGCAATTTGCGGAGAACCTTGAAGGCGTGGCCGCTGAACCGACACGCGGGGCAGCCCGGGCAAGCTTGCCAGGGACTTGAGTAAATCGATATTCTTCCTGCCACGATTCATTCGGAAGCCGCGGAGGTTCCTGTCCATGCGCGCATCGTTTGCCGCCTCGGGCCGCATTGTTCTGGTCACGGTGTCTGCGCTGGCGGGGACCATCGTGCTGCCGGTGACCGCGCAGGCGCCGCCCGCTGCCGCGCCGTCCTCCGGCGCAACGTCCGCGACTCCGCCTCCCCCGGCCCGGCCGGCGTTCACGCCTACGCCGGAGATGCTGGCAATCCAGGCCGCCTCAGAGAAGGACCATCAGCGGGTGATGGACGAGCTTGGCATCAAGGAGCTTCGACCCGGCGTCGATAGCGATCCCAAGTCTCCGCATGCGGCCAACTATGACGAGTCGAAGGCCAACGTTTACCCGAATCTGCCCGAGGTGCTGCGGCTCAATAATGGAAAGCCTGTGACCACGGCCAGGATGTGGTGGGACGATCGGCGGCCGGAGATCGTTGAGCTGTACGATCGCGAGGTTCTCGGGCGCACGCCGGCCCGTCTGCCCAAGGTCACGTGGGAAGTGAAGAGCACGGTGCAGGAAAAGAACGGCGATGTGCCGGTGGTGACCAAGACGCTGGTGGGTCACGTCGACAATTCGGCTGATCCCAGCATCACCGTCAACATCGACCTGACGCTGACTACTCCGGCCAACGCCAAAGGCCCCGTACCGGTGATCATGGAACTCGGGTTCAGCAAGGAATTCATGGCCATGCTCATCAAGCGCTTTCCGCAGTTCGCTCCCGAGAACCAGAAAGGTCCGACGTGGCAGCAGCAGGTGCTCGCGAAAGGCTGGGGATACGCCGAGTATGTTCCCACCAGCGCGCAGGAAGACAACGGCGCGGGCCTGACCAAAGGGATCATCGGGCTGGTGAACAAGGGCCAGCCGCGCAAGCTTGATGACTGGGGAACGCTCAAGGCCTGGGGTTGGGGAGCGAGCCGCTGCCTCGATTACTTCGAGACGGACAAGGCTGTCGACGCGAAGCAGGTGGGGATCGAAGGACACTCGCGCTATGGCAAGGCCACGGTTGTCACCATGGCGTACGACCCGCGCTTTGCCGTTGCCTATGTCAGCTCCTCGGGCGAGGGCGGCGCCAAGCTCTACCGGCACATCGTCGGCGAGCAGGTGGGCAATGTGGCGGCCACCAACGAGTATCACTGGATGGCGGGCAATTTCCTCAAGTATGCCGGCCCGCTCAATACCGGCGATCTGCCTGTCGATAATCATGAGCTGATTGCGCTGTGCGCGCCGCGGCCGGTGTTCATCTCCGGAGGCGCCACCGATGGCGATGATCGCTGGATCGATCCCAAGGGCATGTTCCTTGCCGCCGTTGCGGCCGGGCCTGTCTATCGCCTGCTGGGCAAGAAGGACCTGGGCACAAGCGATTTTCCGCCCATGGAGACGGCGCTGATCGATGGCGACATCGCGTGGCGGCAGCACGCCGGGGGACATACGCCGGGCCCCAACTGGCCGACGTTTCTCACCTTCGCGGGGCGGTATCTGCATGGGCCGGGTCAAGCGGCGTCAGTCGATGCTGCTCCGGTTCACCTTACCGCGGCGCAGGATCGCGAGCGCATGCTCGCTCTTCTCGGCCTCAAGGACTCGGACATGCGCCGGCCTCCTGCGAGCGACGCCCGGGCCCCCAACGCCACCAATTATGACGAGTCGAAAGCCAACGTCTACCCCAATGCGCCGGACCCGTTGCTGCTCAAGAATGGGCAGAGGGTCACTTCTCCGCAAGTATGGTTTCACGAGCGTCGTCCGGAGATCATCGCCGACTACGAACACGAGATTCTCGGCCGCGCGCCTGCCAACTTACCGGCCGTCACGTGGCAAGTGGTCAGCATCGCTCGCGAGAAATACGGCGGAGTGGATGTGGTCACCAAGCGGCTTTCTGGACACGTCGACAACTCCATCGATCCCCAAATCTCCGTCAACATCGACCTCGTCCTCACCACCCCCGCCAAAGCCTCCGGCCCCGTTCCCGTCATCATGGAACTTGCTTTTGACAAGGATTTCGAGCGCGCCGCGGGCCGCCCGCCCACCGACCCTCCGGGAGGCAACGGCGCGACCGGGGAGTGGGGAGTCGCGTGGCAGCCGGTTCTCGATAAAGGCTGGGGATTCGCCGTTCTCAAGCCCACCAGCTTTCAGGCCGACGACGGATCGGGCCTCACGGAAGGCATCATCGGGCTGATGAACAAAGGCCAGCCGCGCGGCCTCGACGACTGGGGCGCATTGCGCGCCTGGGCCTGGGGCGCCAGCAGGGCGATGGACTATCTTGAAACCGACCAGGCCGTTGACGCTCGCCAGGTCGGGCTCGCCGGCCACTCCCGCTTTGGCAAAACAGTCCTGGTCGCGATGGCTTTCGATCCGCGTTTCGCGATCGTCTATTCAAGCTCTTCGGGCGAGGGCGGCGCCAAGCTCTATCGACATATCTTCGGCGAGCAGATGCTCAACATCGCCAATACGCCGCTCTATCACTGGGTCGATGGAGACTTTCTGCGGTACGGCGGGCCGCTCACGCCGGCAGACCTGCCCGTTGACGCGCACGAGTTGATCGCACTGAGTGCGCCGCGGCCGGTATTCATCGGCGGGGGAGCCTCGATCGGCGACGGCTACGCCGATCCGAGCGGCGATGCGTGGGCCGATCCGCAGGGCATGTTTCTGGCTGAGGTGGCGGCCGGACCCGTTTACCGACTGCTGGGCAAGAACGATCTCGGGACCAGCCAGTTCCCGCCCATCGAGACTGCCCTCGTCGCGGGAGATCTCGCCTTCCGCCAGCATCGGTATGGCCACACGCCCGCGCCCAACTGGCCCGTGTTCCTCGAATTCGCCAGACACTATCTGCATGCGCCGCAATCCGCGCCGGTGCTGGCGCAGGCGGCCGAGGACCGCTGAGCTTCGTTACGGCCCACTACTCCGGGGCCGTTGCGTGGCAATACGAGCAGCCGCGGTTGGGAACGCCCAACGGAGGATCGTTGTAGGGATTGGCGTCGGCGTAAAGCGCGGCGCGGGCGTTGAGATCGGAACTCTCGATGGATTCGAGAACTCCCCGATAGGGCCAGGTACTGTAATTGCCAGCGTAATGGGCGTTGCTGTACATCACCCGGGCCGCCTGGATCTGGCCTGCTTTGACCAATCCATTGGCCAGATTAAGCATGTAGCCCTCAAAGCTGTACGGGGCGATTTCGCCCGCCCAGCGGCAGGCCTTCTTGCGCCCCACAGAGGTGAGGAGGCTCAAGTAGGGTTTGAGGTCGGGGTTGGCGCGATCTACCTGTCCGCCCACGCAGGCGTCGAGCCCCTGCCACAAAGAGTCGAGCGCTTTCTGATAACTGGGGGTGTCTTTTTGGTCGGTGTTGTGGGCGGCCCAGCGATTGAAGTTGTTGAATTCGGGAAACTCGTAGACGGCGAAGTCGAGAAGCTGGTCTCCCCTGGCAATCAGCGTTGGATGGTTGGTCATCTGACCCAGGTGCACGGTCGTGATGCCCAGGTATCCGGGCAGGTGATCGTCGTTGATGTAGACGATGAAGTGCTGCGTGTAGTAGTCGAGTTCGAGAGCCTGGCCGAAGTTGGCGACCGCAGCAGGCATGTCGGCGGCCAAAGCGGGGTCATGCGGATTGGGATCGCGGGCCGCCTCCCCGATATGCCAGAAATGCGCGGCACCCAACAGGGCGTAGAGGGTCGGGTTGTCCGGATCGTTGGGCAGAGCCCGTCGCAGTTCAGCCTCTACCTGCGGAATGGCGCTGTAGTTATTGCCGTGATAGGCAGCCCAGAAATGATCGATTGCGGCCCGTGTGGCGCTGCGGGCATCGTCGTCACTGGCCGGCCAGCCAGCGAACGCGGCACAAACCAGCACCAGCGGGATGGCAAGACCGAGCCAGGCAAAGGGGTGCGTCGCGAAGCGGGCGACGGCGCGGCGAAGAGCCTTGATACGGGCGGAATCAGAGTTGTTGTTCATGGCTTAAGCACCTCTCGGGGAAGGCGGCACCGGACTTCTTCCGCTGTCAATGTGGACAGTGCCAACATTCACGAATCCATCATGCTCCCGTATGTTGCTGATGTCAACATTGGACCCGAAAACAGGCTGTCTTCATGCCGGCAGGCAGCGCGGAAAGGTTCCCCATTCGATGTCCGGGGAGGAGTGTTGCCACTGTCAACACTGAACGGCTAGAATGGCGCCATTCGCAACATGAAAAAGCCGAAGCCTTATCACCATGGGAACTTGCGGGAGGCGCTTCTCAAGGCCGCTATTGGCCTAGTCGGCGAGGTGGGACCGATGGCCTTCACACTACGCGAGGTCGCGCGGCGCGCCGGCGTGTCGCATAATGCGCCCTACCGCCATTTCCGTGACAGGGAGGATTTGTTGTCGGCCGTTGCGAGCGAGGGCTATCGCGAATTGACTGCCGCGATGCTGGCGGCCGCAGCCAGACAGATCCGCGCCCTCGATCGTCTGAAGCATGCGGGGCTGGCGTACATCGAGTTTGCATTGCGCAGGCCCGAGCACTTCACGGTGATGTTTGACGCTCCTCACACAGAGTGGAAGGAGACCCTGGAAACGGCGAAACAGGCATTCTCAGTGCTGGTCGGATTTGTGAAAGGCGCCCAGGACGAGGAACAGTTGAAAGCTGGCGATCCGGTCGAGTTCGCCTATCTGGCCTGGACCATGGTGCACGGGGTAGCGAAACTGGCCATTACGGGTCGGCTCCCGCAACGCACAAAATCCGGCATTCTTAAATTCGCGTCGTTTGTGATCGACCACTCGCTGCCGGTGCGACAGTGATGGGACCGGACGACACGACGGCGGGCGGGGCGCGACACTTTGCAGTGGGAAACGACTCACTTGGACCAGGGAGGCACGACCCCGGTCATGCGCGCGTAGGCGACTAACTGGCCCATGTGTTCGTTGGCGTGAACGATGATGCGCAGATACATTCCGTCCACGGTTGTATCGCGGTCGTGAATGCGAACTTTGCGCTCGAGGTCCTTCGTGTTCTCAGCGAGGTGCGCTTGCTGGACCGCATCGAGCGAGCGCTTGAGCCAGGCGATCACTTCCGGCTTCGATGTAACCTTAGTTTCCATGTCCTCCTTGAGGTCTGCCGGAACCTTAGGACCGGTGACCCTGAGCAGGTAGAAATTCGTGATGGCGATATGCATGTACACCTCGCTGGTCGAGCGCACACCCGCTGCCGGACGCCATGCGAATTTCTCCGGCGGGGTGGCTTCCGCCAGCTCGATCAACTGCCGCGAAACGTGTTTCCACTCGCCGTCGTAGCCCTGCCACACGCCCTCGAGCGGATCCTGGGCGAACGACCGGGGCGCCGCCGCGACCAGCAAAAACAATGCAATCGCCAAACGTGTTTTCACGGTACCACTCCTTGGATGATTGGACTCCGATCCAACAAAAAAGCTGGACCAGATCGGTGTGGACAGGCGCCTTTTCTATCGGAGCGGCTTCTGCATCACGATGCAATGACACTCGAGGCCGGGCGCCAGCGGATGCGGGTAGTGAAATTCTTCCGTGCCTGTTTCAACAAAGCCGAACCGGCGGTAGATGGGCAGCAACTCGGGGCGCAGGCTGAGCACGGTGATCTCGAGCGTGTCGCAGCCGTGCGCCCGGAAATGATCTTCGGCCGCTTCCATCATGCGCCGGCCGAGGCCTGACTTCTGATGCTCGGGGTCAACCGCGAGCATGCCGGCGTAGCCACGCTTTCCGCGCAGCTCAGTGTAGATCGAAGCGATCAGACGGCCTTCGGTGTCCTCCCCAACAAGGATCGTACCCTTCTCCATCGCTTCACCCAGCCGCTGCTCGTCGGTGCGCGGGCCCTCGAGAAACGTCTCTACAGAAAATGCAGAGTTGATCAAAGGAATAAGTCGCGGGCGGTCTGCTGGGGTTGCGGGACGTATGCGCACAAGCTCGGCGCAGTCTGTTTCTGGCATGACGCTCCTTGTGATCTCGTTTCAGCAGCCGGAGGGGCAGGGTCTTCCACGCTTACGAGGGCCACACCGGCGCCGGTCGATCCTTCAACCATAGAACGAAATCCGTTGGCGGCGGAGTGCCGCCCAGGCTCCGCAGCCTCATCGCACATTGAGCCCGGTGACCGAGGCTGTGCATTACGACTTGCATGATCGCCTCGGTGACCGAGAAATCCTGACCGGGCAGGCGCGGAATCTGAAAAACGCGATCGAAGTCTGCATCGCTCGCCTGCAGCAACCACTCCATCTCCTCTGTCTCAGTCTGGCGATACCTGGCAATCAGATCGTCGAAGCTTTCGGAAATGCGCGACTCTGCCTCCCGGAAGAATTCGATATCCCGCATGCGCGATAACCAGTAGCGATTGGCGATGAGAATGTGGTGAAGAAGCTTTCGCAGTTCCTCGTCGTTCGCCGCCGCCGCGTTCTGCCCAATGGCACTCAGCAGCGCGGCATTTGAGTGCCATTTTTGGCGAACCAGATCATCGATCATTGCAGTCATGCCAGAACTTTATCAGAATGCAGAAGCTCATCAATCAGGAGTAATGCCGCGTTGCCTGAGTATTAGCATGAGGTCCTGGCTGGCGAGATAGAACACGATCTTGAACGCCTCTCCTCCGGTATCCACGATGTAGATCGAATCAACCAGGACATCTTCTGCCTTAGCCCCGTTCCGGGCAAAGGTCATGCGCCAACGGGTGCTGGCCATGACATAGCGCGCGTCGAGGGGTTTTTCCTCAAGCGAGACGAGGGCAGTGGATTGGCATCCAAGCCGGTCGAACAACTGTTTCTTCCTGGGAAGCGCGACGGCGAAATCGCTTGCGTGGACAGCCTGTGTTCCTTGTGGACTCGCGGCCATGAAAACATCGGCGAACTGAGCGACCTGCGCGGAGACATCGTTTGAAGATGCGTAGGATTCGAAGGCGCGAAAGAATCGCTCGAGAGTGTCGGTTGTCTGCTGCATAATCCTCCTTGTGTGGGCGTCGCATTGTCGAGTTCGGAGTTAGCCGCACCTTTAGTATCATATCAGAAAATAACTAAAAAGTCAATCGATATTGAAGTTAGTAATTTGCCCGTCGCCAAATGCGGCATATAACTTGGTAAGTCAAAAATCAGAGATTCGGGATGACTTACTGATTCGGGTGCGCGTCAGAGCGTTCCGCTTAGAATGTGGGCGCAGGGAACAAAGCCGGCCTTCTGCAGCGTCTTGCGCGATGCGATGTTGTCAGGGTTGCAGCGTGCGCACGGAATGCTCCCCAGCTCATAACAGACTCGCTTCAATTCCTGCACGAGATACGAGCCGAGGCCGCGCCGCCGGAATGGCTCCGCTACTTCCATGTAGATGTCGCCGTACGGCCGGTTGTAGTGATAGAGGATTCCGCCTGTCGCGGCGATGGCACCATCGACCTCAAGACACCAGTCGTGATCCGGCTCTTCGCGACGGCGGAAGATCGCACCGTCCAGCGTATGCGCCGTAGTCAGCTTGTCTTCGAAAACGATCGCTTCGCTGACGATGTTCTTCGCCCAGGCGTGCAGCATGACGGTGAGTAGACCGTCGTTGGTCTGCGCCTTGATGGCCGTCGCTTCGCTCGCCGTCAGCAGGCTGCTAAACGCATCGAACACGCGCGCGCGATGTTGCGGAGCGAGATAGAACTCGAACACGGTTCGCGTTCCCGTCCATGGACCGCCGATCAAAATGGATCCGTAGCCGGCCGCGGCTCCTCCCATTTCGACCAGGTAAGGCTGGGTCCAGCCCGCGCGCGCATGCATATTGTCGTGGACGATCTGGCAGTGCATCTCCTGGCGGTAGAGATCGCGCCATGGCAAGATGCCTTCCACCGTAACGGGTTTCACGGATATGGTCATGCCGGCCCCTTCTTCGGGGGCGTGATCCAGTATTGCAGGAAGACCAGATCGAGGAAGCGGTCGAACTTGTATCCCACTTCGCGCAGCCGGCCGGCGCGTTCGAATCCGAATCGCTCCAGAAACCGCAGCGATGCCACGTTCTCCGAGTCGACGCCGGCAATCATCACGTGTTTCCCCAACTTCTGGGCGTGCGCCAGTATAGCCTTCAGCAGGTCCGTGCCTACGCCCTTGCCGCGCGAATCGGAATGGATGTGAACCGTGCCTTCAACCGTAAATCGATAACCACGCCATGCGCGAAAATCACCAAACGTCGCAAATCCGGCGATTCGCGCGCCGTTGGCCGAGACCAGCACCGGGAACCCCTGCGCAATCCGGCTGCGCCACCATGAGATCCGTTCTTCGACCGTTGCCGGCCGGTGGTTGTAAATTGCCGTCGAGTGGGTCAGGACTTCGTTGTAGATCGCCGTGATCTGCTCGAAGTCCTCCTGGACAGCATCGCGGATTTGCATGCACACCTCCCGGGCAAACCGATGTCATCTCCCGGCAGTTGCAGGATAATCGTGAAGGCGGCCTGGTTGAAGGGATTGGCCATGAGCGAAGCGGACCGGCAGGAGATTCTCCGCCTGTTACAGGATGGAGCGGACGCGCTGGCGAAGGCTCTCGAAGGTATCGAGGAGTCTACGGCCGCTCTGCGTCCGCGACCCGGGAGTTGGTCGGTCGTCGAATGCGTCGAGCACCTGGCCCTGAGCGAATTGGCTCTGCTCTCGAGGTTAAGGGAAGCTACGCCAGGCGATTCATTGCATGAAGATCGCGCCCGCGAAGCGAAGTTCCAGGATCTGGCCATGAATCGGGCGCGCCGCATTGAGGCTCCCGAAGTCGTAATCCCGAAAATTGCCACAACAGACCTCGGCCAGGCGGTGGAGGGCTTTCACGCAGCGAGAAGAGAAACGGTGCGGTTCGTAGACCAGTTTCCGGGCGACCTGCATTCGTGGCTCACCATCCATCCCCTGATCACGCGTCCTGTGAACTGCTACGAGATGTTGGTGCTGATGGCGATGCATCCCCGGCGCCACGCGCTGCAGATTGCCGAAGCCAGGGAAACTGGCCGCCGCCAGGCACGACCGGAATAGAGAACAATTCGAAATTTGCAATTGCGCCGAAGTTATTTCTTCACTATTGTTGAATTAATGACGGAACGTGGTTATCTCGGAGAATTTGAACTGATGATTCTCCTCGCCGTGATTCATCTTGGCGATGAGGCGTACGGGGTTCCCATCTCGCGCGAACTCGAGGCGCATCGGGGCCGGGATGTATCGGTGGGCAGCGTGTACGCGGCCCTGGAGCGGCTGGAAGGGAAGGGACTGGTCGCGTCGAGTCTGGGCGATCCCACTCCTGAACGCGGGGGCAAGGCCAAGCGTTATTTCCGGGTGACCCGGGAAGGACTGCGACTGGTCCACGATACGCGCCGGGTTCTCAAGAAAATGTGGCGAACTCTTCCGGAGTTGAAAGGGGAGGGTACATGAGACAGTCTGAGCCTCCATCCCTTGCGACATGGATGCTGGATCACGCCGTTCCGGGCGGACGCGACGAAGGACTGGCCGGCGATCTGCTGGAGGAGTTCCGCGCGGGGCGTTCGGAGGGCTGGTACTGGCGGCAGACCTTGTCGGCCTGTGTGCTGGGATGGCTCAGCAATCTCAACGAAAACCGAAACCTGCTGGTGTTTGCGGTGCTTTGGTCCACGCTGGCTCCTGCGTGGACGATGCTGATCGACCGTTTCGAAAACAACGCCGGCCTGTTCGGGCAGATGTGGCGGATGGACTTCCCCTTCTCCAGCCTGACTCGATTTGCGGTGTGGATGGGCTGCAACCTGGTCTTTCTATGGACGGGGATGATGCTCTACCTGCTGCCACACGCGTTGCATCGAAAAGCGCTGAGCAAACACCGTATCAGGCGCGCGATTCTTGTGCCCCTGGTGATGTTCAATGCGACCTACGTCGGGATGTTTGTGTTGATGAATCTGCTCGCGTATCCGGGACCGGTGGTGGACCGGAGAACGGTGACGGCGCTGGGCGAGATCATCGACGTGCGGCAATGGGCGATGGTGCTGCGGCTGCCTTATTTTCTGACCATCGTGTGCGCGCTCTGGAAGACAAGGAGCTTCGCAACCGGTGGGTTCGCTCCGGCAGTGCAACTGGCGCTGAACGGGCTTGCAGTTCCATCGCCGGCCGCCTCAACCGAGTTTCAGGCCGATCCACGAAGCGTCGCGGGGCACCTTGGGTTTTTCGCCGGTGCGGGGCTGTTGAACTCGATCATTGCCGCGGTCCTGCTGTGCCGGCTGCCGGAGTCAAATACACCTTCATGGACGATGGTGATGATAAGAGCCGTCGTCTATGTTCTTCTCGGCGCGCTGGCCGGCGTGACGGGGGCATGGTTCTACTGGAAGCGTTCATCGGCCGACGAACAACTGACTCCATTGATTTCGTTTCGCCGGTTTGCTCTTGTTTGCGCCGCGAGCTGGATCTGGGTGCCGGCGACGGTGCTTCTGGCAGCGCAGGAGTCGTCCTTTGCCGTGGGCATCGCTGGACTCGGCGGAGCCATTCTCGCGATCGGATTGCGCAAGAGCATTCCGCTATCCGACGGTCCTCGAAGGGACGATGCATATTTTTCTGAGAAGGAGATGTTCGTTGAGCCTCTCTCCACTCCGGCGGCCCGGCCACAGGGATATGTGATTGCCCTGTGCGTGTTTGCCGGGGCGTGGGCACTCTGCGATCGTGCCACGGCTGCCGCATGCGCCCTGCTTGCGTCTGCCGTGTTTGTTTTTGCCTGGGAATTCATCCTGCCACCGGGCCGCCCATGGGCCGGCTGGGGAAACCGCCACGCGGCGCTGCGACTGGCGCGCATTGCGCTGGGAGCCGTTCTGGTGACGGCGTGGGCGTTGCTTGACGGAGTGGATCACCGCAGCGTTGCAGCCGCAAAGGGAGGAGCCCTGACTGGGGCCAACCAGGGCGCATCCACGCGGGCGGTGGATCCGACCAACCCCGCGTCGGATCTGAGCGGTTACGAGAGCATTATTCTGTGGCCGGTACCGGAGAAAAAGCAGATCATTCCTCCGCTGCCGGCGCGCACGAATCTTCTCGCTCCCGGCACGATTCAAGCCGCTCATCATTCGGTTCGACGGTCCGTACTTTTATTTCCAGGCCGGCAAGCGTCCGGGTTCGACTTCACACCAGGCGCAGGGCACGCCGCTCGCGGTGCACATCGAGGCCGCGAATTCCATCCCACTGTCGATCGAGGCGCGCCAAACCCTGTCGACCGCCATCCCTACTGCGCGCTGCCGCGAAATGGCGGTCGATATTCAGAATCGCGATAACCAGCCGGGCGTCATCGCCCTGGCGGTGCTGCTGCGTGATTCAACCCACCCGCGCAAGCCGGAACTCTACCTGGGGCAGCAGCCGATCGAGTCGACCCAGCCGATGCATTTCACGTTCAAGTCCACCCCGGTTTTCGAAACCCTGCGGTTCTCGGTTCCAGCCCACGCGACCCTGCGCAGGTTTGACGAGATTACCGTGATGCTGCTTCCGGACGTGAACCATGCGATGGTTGGGCCGAAGATCGCGATTCGGGAGTTTCAGTTGTTTCCGAGGTGAGCCTTGATCGCTATGCAGAGCGCCGCCGCCGTCCGCTGAGCAGATAAATCGCGGCGCGGAGTTCGAGGAGCGGGTCGGCCGAAGGTTCGATGCCTTCCACGCGCGGAATCGGATCGAAGATGATGTGCTTCTGCTGCGCAGGCGTGTCGGGTACCACCTGGTCCAACTCGACCGTGCCTAGTTCCACCTGCTCGCGGCTCTCGGGCCAGCGGACGGTCACGTCGTCGGTCGTGTCTCCATCCTGCGCAACCTGCACCAGGATCTTGAACCGGACCGGCTTCTTCGCTACCCTCTCGGCAATCTCGTCGAAATGGTAGTTGGGTGTGAGTCCGGCGACCTGGGCGTCGGTGAGATAGTCGTTGCCGGCCTCGGGAACGATCCGGTAGCGGCCAAACTTTGTCTGTCCGGCATCATTGATAAATCCAAATGCCGTTACGCTGAAATACGACTCGCGCGCCAGGCTGGACGGAAACGGCTTGGGGGCCTGCACGAAGGCCAGCGCTGCAGGATGCAAGCCCAGAAATTTTTCGATCGGTTTTGGGGAAGGAACGTCCGGCCCGCTGGCAGCGATCGCGCGAAGGAGCCCAAGGAACTCGTAGCCGTCACGGGCAGGAAAGCCGTCCGTCGAGTGAGCCACGATGTCCGTGTGCACATGCTCGGCGAGGTTGAACCGGAGGGCGAGTCCGCGCGGATTGGCATCGGAAACATGGTCGGGAATATCGGGAACCCCGGTGGAGTTGGAGAAGCGAGCCGTTACCGGGGTGGACTCTCGATTTACATGCGGGGCTTTGGTGAGGGCCTTGGCCCCTGCGGCCGGCTTGAACGTACCGGTGAGCATTACGCCTTTGGCGTGGGCAGCCCGGAAGCCGGGATGAAGCCCGAAAAGCTGGTCGAATTGCTGCAGCACTTCGCCCGCGAGGGCAACGACGCGTTCGTCCTTGGGGAGGGGCATGGGGGAAAACTCCTTAATTTCCGGAATCGACAGCAGAGGCTGCTCTCCATGATGACGCAGCGCGGGTCGGGATGCCATTTTTGTTCGGTGACTGAAGCGGTCTATGCATTGACGCGCCGGGGCGACCGCCTTACGCTCATACCTATGGAATTCAAGATTAGCGAACTGGAGCGGGATCCGATCGACTTTGATCTCCGGTTCAAGCCTGGGGCGATCGATTTCGGAGAAGAGGCGGAACAGAGCGGGCCGCTGGCCGCCGACGGGCGGGCCGAGGTGCTGCACGAACATCGCGGCCCGAAGGATATTGTGGCCGATATCCGGCTGAGGGGGCATTTCGACGGAAACTTCGAAGTTCCCTGCGCCCGCTGCGTGGAGCCGGTGACGATTCCGCTGGAGTCGGACTTTGACCTGATTTTCCGGCCGGTGGGAGCCGACTCCGATGCGCCGGAACGGTCCATTACTGCGCCCGAAACCGAAATCGGGTATTATCAAAAGGACAGTCTGTTGCTTGAAGATGTGCTGCGCGAGCAGGTGCTTTTGTCTCTGCCGGTCAGGACCCTGTGCAAGCCCGACTGCAAGGGACTTTGCCCGCGCTGCGGCCAGAACCGCAACAGCCAGGCTTGCTCCTGCGACGAGGGTCCGGGCGATCCCCGCTGGGAAGCGCTGGCCGAACTCCGCGGCCGGATCAAGTCCTGAAGAATGAGCCCCTTGAGAACCCCGATGGTTCTGTCCCGGCCGCAAGGCTGATACGTGGATTGCGGTCTGAGACCGGATCCGATGACGGACAGAGACACGAAAGGAATTGCACCATGCCGAATCCGAAAAGGCGCCACTCCACGCGCCGCACTGCGCTTCGCCGCTCCCATGATTTTCTGACCGCCGTCGGGCCTCTCCGAGTGTCCCAATTGCCACGAAAAGAAGCTGCCCCACCGGGCCTGCCCCAAGTGCGGGGCCTACAAGGGCCGCGCGGTTCTGGACGTCAAGGAAGCCGCCAAGTAAGCTGGTCGACTCGATGCTCATTGACATCGCGCTGGATGCGGTAGGTTCCGACAAGGCACCTGAGCCCGAGATTCGCGGGGCCATCCTCGCCTGCCGGGCTCTGCCCGTGCGCGTGCATCTGGTCGGGCCGGAGCCGCGAGCTGCGCGACCTGCTCGACGAGCACCTCGAAGACGAGGACCTGCCCATCGTCGTTCACCATGCCTCGGAGCGTATCGGCATGGACGAGAAGGCGGCGCAGGCTGTCCGCACCAAGCGCGACAGCTCCATGCGCGTCGGCCTGAAGATGGTGCGGGAGCGCAAAGCGGCAGGATTTGTGACCGCCGGCAACACCGGCGCCGCCATGGCCACGGCCAAGATGGTCCTGGGCGCGCTGCCCGGCGTGGACCGGCCGGCCCTGGCAACGCCGATGCCCAGCGCCACCGGAAGCCCGTGCGTGCTGCTCGATGTCGGCGCCAACGTCGACTGCAAGGCCCACAACCTGGAACAATTCGCCGTCATGGGCGAGATGTACGCGCGCAGCGTGCTCAAGATCGAATCGCCGCGCGTGGGGCTGCTCTCCATCGGCGAAGAAGAAACCAAGGGCAACGAGCTCACGCGCGAAGCGTTTCCGCTGCTCAAGGCGCTGCCCATCAAGTTCATCGGCAACGTCGAGGGCCGCGACATCTTCAGCGGCCAGGCCGACGTGATCGTATGCGACGGCTTCGTGGGCAACGTGGCTCTGAAGACCAGCGAAGGCGTGGGCCGCTTTGTGCGCGATGTGCTGCGCGAGTCGCTTACACGCACCGTGACCGCCAAGGTGGGAGCGCTGCTGTCGCGGCAGGCTTTCAACGCGTTTCGCCGCCGGCTGGACTACACCGAATACGGCGGCGCGCCGCTGCTGGGCGTGCGCGGCGTCTGCATCATCGGCCACGGCTCATCCAACGACAACGCCATCTATAACGGCATCCGCGTAGCTTACGAGTTCGCCAAGGCGGGCACCAACGAACGCATCGAGCAGGAGTTTGCCCGCAGTTCCCCCCGTCAAACTCGCAATGGCGAAGCTGTAGATGACGCTACCATCCACTGATCCTTCCGACTCCGATCCTGCCCATGTCTGACATGTCCAGGCAATCCGGTTCCTCGCCTGGGGCCAGCCCGCTCCTGGCATCGGTTCTCGATCAGCTGGCCTGCCCCGCCTGCTTTGCCGGTCTGCATCTGGACGGACCTCAACTGCGGTGCAATGGATGCGGGCGGATTTATCCCATCGTGGATGGTATTCCGGTGCTCATTGCCGAACAATCAGAACAGAAAAATGTTGATGGCGGCGAGCGTGGTGGAACCCTTCCGCAAGGCAAGCCATGAAACTCCCAAATGGCGAATCGGCGATCATTGAAATTGCGAAGATCCGAGATTATAGGGTTAGACCTCTCACCCAAACAGAGCTGCAATCTCCGACATGTACAAGGTCTCCTGACGACTGTCGGGGATAGATTTGCTCTGGTTTTGCGTTAATTCACCGCGTTAAAACTTAAAAACCACAGCCTGGCCAGTCGGCAGGCACAACGGATGCGTTGTCGACTTCGCAAAAAATTGATCAACGGCCTCGCGTGCCCCCGGACATGACGGAAAGCCATAATCATCAAAAACGATGAACCCGCCTGATGAGAGGCGCGGCCATATGAATTCCAGCGAGTCGATGATTGATTTGAAGATGTCTACATCAATATGCGCGAACGCAAAACGGCGGGACTCTAAACCGGCGAATGTTTCCGGAATAAATCCCTTTCGGATGACGGCGATTTCCGGCGCGCTCACGAACCGCTCAACTTCTTCAGCAGAGGTATCCGCAAAGTCGCCCTCTTTATGTAAATCGCGCTCGCGGTCGGTTTTTGGCATTCCGCTGAAGGTATCAAATAAATAGAGCTTTTTTTGACCGCCATCCTCGGCGATCACGCGTGCAATCATGGCCGCCGTGCCGCCCTTATAGACGCCACATTCCACCACATCCCCGTCGATCGTGAGTGCCTGCTTGAGCAAGGTGACAAGGACATAGCACCGATCGGGACTCACCAGTGTGCGAGGGGCGGCGAGTGAATAATACTCTTGAAATCCGTCAGAAAACCATGGCGAGAACAGTGGCCGATAGAGGGACCCGTCGGGAATATTGAGTCGGGTTCGTCTAATTTCAAATCCGAATCTGGATGCAATCGCTTTCAGTGTTTCTTTCATTGGATTTCTTATGATACCTCGGTGCATCAATGATAGCGGCATAGCAACCGAAGGAACTCTTTCTGCTGCGTCATCAGCATGCTGCTGGAACGATTCGCATCGTCATCCAACTTTTGCTCACCGGAACAGCGCCGCAATCTCCGACATGTACATGGTCTCCTCGGCGAACGTGAACGTGCCCTGTTCGCGCACCTCGCGCGCCGCACGCAGAAACGCTGTCATGGCCGCGCGCGCAAACCCGGAACCTAAACTGACCCGCCGCACGCCGAGCGCGCCCAATTCCTTGAGCGAGAGCATCGGGACTCCCTTGAGGCCCATGAGCACGTTGACCGGCTTGGCAACCGAGGCGCATACAGTGCGAATGTCGTCGGGGCTGGTAATCCCCGGCGCATAGAGCACCTCGGCACCCGCGGCTTCAAAAGCCTGCAGCCTGCGGATCGTGTCGTCGAGGTCGGGACGGCCGTGCAGATAATTCTCCGCGCGCGCCACGAACATGAAAGGGAAGGGAAGCGCTGCGAGCCGCGGCTGCAGCGGCTGCAACCCGCTCCACGGCATGATTGAATTCGTAGATCGGATGAGCCGGGTCGCCGGTGGCGTCCTCGATTGATCCCCCCACGAGTCCGGCGGTTTCGGCGGCGAGGCGGATGGTCTCCGCCGCGTCCTCCGGCGAGTGCCCATAACCGTTTTCGAGATCGGCGGCCACCGGCAGCGTCGTCGCCTCGGCGATGTCCTTCGCATTGGCCAGGGCTTCGGCGCGGCTCACGCTGGCGGTGCCATCCTTGCGGCCAAGAGTAAAGGCCAGCCCCGCGCTGGTGGTCGACAGAGCCTCGAATCCCAGCCCGGTGAGAATGCGTGCCGTCCCGGCATCCCATGGGTTGGCGATGACGAACGGCTCCGGACCTTGATGAAGAGCCAGGAACCGGGCCGCTTTTTCAGCCTGTGTGGGCACGTTATTCTCCTTGCGCGGATCAGAATCCGCCGCGTTTATCGCCGATGGTAGAAGGGAAGCACCACGAGCGCCGCAACCGCGATGGCGGCCACCATGGCCAGAACGATCAGGCTATAAATGAGGGCAAGGTTCGGTCCCCCGCCGCGTTCCTCCGGGTCGCCTGAATCCTCCGGATCCTGACGCGTCTTGTCATTCATATTTCAGCGACTCGACCGGATCCATTTGCGCGGCGCGGGTCGCCGGTACCGTGCCGAAGATTACGCCCACGATCGTGGCCGCCGCCAGGGCGATCATGACCGACCAACTCGAAATCGGCAATGCGTAGTCGGTGAAGAACCGAATCGAAAGCGGCAATGCCAGACCGACGATCACGCCTACCACGCCGCCGGCGAGGGAAATGAGGACCGCTTCGGCCAGGAACTGGAGCTGGATCTCCCGGTAGGTGGCCCCCAGGGCCTTGCGGATACCAATCTCCCGAATGCGCGAACGGACAGTGGCCAGCATGATGTTCATGATGCCCACGCCGCCGACGGCCAGCGTCACCGCGGCCACCATCACCAGCACCAGCGTCAGTGCGTTGGCGATGGTTGCTGCCGTGGTGAGCAGCTCCTTCAGGTTTTGTGCCCTGTAGACAGAATTCGGCTTGTGGCGGGAGGTGATCACGCGCTTGATTTCCCTGGTGGCGTCCGGGACTTCTTCCATGCTGCGCACGGTGAAGTAGAGCTGCTTCACGTTGTCGGTTCCGTTAAACAAGCGGGCCACGGAATAGGGGATCAGGATGGTCTCGTCGGAGATTTCGGTCTGGCCGAAGGTGTCCACACTCTCTTTGAACGTGCCAACGATTGTGAAGGGAATGCCGAGGATCTGGAACGTCTGCCCAACGGCTGCATCAGGGCTGCCAAACATCTGCTGCGCGAACGGTACGGTTACGACGGCGCACTTGATATGGGCGTTTTCGTCCTGATCGTCCATGAAGCGGCCCGCCAGCACCATGAGATTGCGCACGTCCTTGTATTGCGGGCTTACGCCCAGGACCAGCGTGTCTTTGACCACGCCTCCGCCAAAGCTGATGCGGTCGTGGGTTTCGAGCACGGGAGAAGAGGCAATGACACTGGGAACCTGGGTCAGGACGGCCTTCTCATCGTCGCGGGTGAGCGGATCGTTATAGAGAACGCGGCCGGAACTGGTGGATCCGCCGCCCGCGTACTCCACCTCCACTTCGTTGGTCCCGATTTTCTGGATTTCGTTCAGGATGAACTGCTTGCCGGTGAGCCCGATGGTGACCACCAGGATCACCGAAGCCGTGCCGATTACCATGCCCAGTGCCGTGAGGGCGAAGCGCAGCTTGCTGGCGCGAAAGCTGTCGATCGCGAGCTTCAGAATCTCGCTCAGCATCATCGTGCGGCGCGCGCTCAGCAGCGTCTGCTGGAAGGAGGTCAGCCGGGTATCGGTCGTCGTCGGGGCCATGAAATGCCTATTGGTTTAAGGGATGCGGCAGAGCCCCTGGAGGCTTCCACAAGGTTCGGACGGAGCAGCGGCCGATTTGGGCTGCGCGGCTACCGGCCATCGTATTTCTCAAGCCACTTCAACTCCTCGCGCAGCTTGATATAGCCATGCCAGGGATTCTTGGTCAGGCTGTGGTCCTCCCCCGGAAAGACGAGGAAGGTATGGGGAACGCCCAGTTGATCGAGGGCCCGTTCCATCGTCACGCCCTCCAGATAGCTTACGCGCACGTCGGCGTCTCCCTGTACCAGGTGGGTGGGCGTTTTGACCTTGTCGAAGCGGAAAAGCGCAGCCTCGCTCTGGTAGAGACCGGGATTCTCCCACGGCCGGCCGCCGAGGTACCAGGCATCGTCCCAGGTCCCGTCGTCGTTGCCCCAGTTGGCTGCGTGTTCCACGGCGCCCGCTCCGGTTACGGCAGACCTGAAGCGGGTGGTCTGGGTGATCAGCCAATTGGTCAGGTACCCTCCATAGCTGTAGCCTCCGATAGCCAGGTGGCCGGGGTCGGCATAGCCATCCTTCACCAGGGCATCCACGCCGGCCAGGATGTCTCGGCCCGGCCGGGAAACCAGGTGGGGCGAGATTCCCAGCATGAAGTCATCCCCATAGCCGGCCGAACCGGTGTAATTGGGGCGGAAGACGAGCCAGTCGTTCGCGGCAGCCAGCGTCGCCCAGTCATACCAATCGGCGCCGAAGAAGTCGCCGTCAGCGTCGGCAGGACCGCCGTGGATCAGCGTGAACATGCGCAAGTGCCGGGAATTCTTCTTCCCCGGGGGAAAGATCAGTACCCCCTCGACAGTGCGGCCGTCGTCGGACTTCCAGGAATAGGTTTGCCACTCCGGCTGGGCGCGCTGGCCGAAGATCGGGTTGAAATCCGTCATCGGCTTCAGTTCACCCGGACGAAGCGGATCGGCTGCCAGGTAAACCTGCTCCGGCTGCGAGATGGTTGAGTGCCGAACCAGCAGTGCGTTGGCATTCCTGGCGGCGCTCAATCCAGAGTAGTGGCCGGCCAGGCCCGGCAGTTTGGTGGCGCTACCGCCCTCAATGCTGTAGACCTGCTTTTCGGTACCCTTCAGGCCCAGAGCCAATTCGTGCCCGTCGGGCAAGAGAACAAAGTCGTCAAAGGAGCCCTCGAAGCTCGCGCCCAGGCGTTCTGCGGTCCCGGTTGCCGGGTCGAGACGATAAAGCCGGCCCTGCACATCGCGATATTTGGTATCGAGAGAGCCAAAGGCAGCCTGCACCATCCAGTAAAGCCAATGTCCGTCGGGCGCCCACTGCAGCTTCGACTCGACGGCGTTGTTGTGCGTGATCTGGCGAACCTCGCCGCCATCAGAGCCAACCAGGTACACCTCGTACGGTTGCGGACTCTCCATTCTCTTGTGCACCGGCTCGGTGGTGAAGGCCACGTTCTTGCCATCCGGCGCGGGAGCCACTTCGCCGATCCAGAGCGTGCTTTGAGCGATCGTTACGGCGCCGGGCGGCAGCACGGGGGGCTCTTTTTCTTTGGCCTTGGACTTGCGGCTTTTCTCTTCTTTCGTCTTCTCCGGCGGCGGAACGGAAAGGGCGCGTTCTATTGCTCGCGCCAGATTTAGTTTCACAAGTACGTCGCCGCGGTCCTGCTCCCGCCAGCGGATCACGTCCTTCCACTCTGCCTTCCGCTCCTCTTCCTGCTCGGGCGTCAGCGGGGCGGTCACGGAGAAGTAAAGGCTGGCTCCATCGGGCGCCCATGCGAAGGAATGCACTTCGAGTTTTTCTGTATAGAGCGGCAAGGCCTCGCCCCCGGACACCGGAATGATCCAAACCCGGCTGGTCTTTTCCGAGTCAGTGGTGGGCTCTCCGTCTTCGTCGGTGTCGTCGCCCGGCAGAGGGCGATCGCTTTCGAAAGCGATCCATTTGCCGTCCGGGCTCCACTGCGGATTCTCCTCGCTTCCGCCGTGAGTCAGCGGGCGCAGGCCGGTCTCCGCCGTCCAATACCACAGATTCTGGCGATAGACGCTATGCTTCCAGTCGGAAACCTCGGTGGAGATTACCGCGGCCTTCCCGTCCGGCGACAGGTGCGCCTCCTTGATGTAGGTCGTGTTCAGGTACTCATCCAGCGATATCCGGGGCTTTGCTGGTTGCGCCTGGGAGGTAGAGCAAGCCAGACAGGCGGAGAGCCCAATGATCTTCCACAGAGGTTGTAAACCCATATAAGCACTATAATTGCGACGAATGACCTCGCCGATACCCTCCTCCGGGACCAAGAGAAAAATCGACGCGCACCAGCATTTCTGGCAATACGATCCCGCAGAACACGCGTGGATGAACGATGAAATGGCCGCGCTCAGGCGCGACTTCCTGCCCCAGGACCTGAAGCCGCTGCTGCACGAACTCGAGTTTGACGGGTGCGTTACCGTGCAGGTGCGGCAGAACATCGACGAGACGCGCTGGCTGCTGGAACTGGCCGATCGGCACGATTTCATTCGCGGCGTGGTGGGGTGGGTCGATTTGCGCTCGGCAAGTCTGTCCGCGCAGCTGGACCACTTCGCCGCGCATCCGAAGCTGGTGGGCGTCCGCCACATCGTTCAGGACGAGCCCGATGACCGTTATATGCTGCGCGACGATTTCCGCCGCGGGATCGGCCGGCTGGCGGCCTTTGGCCTGACCTACGATGTGCTGGTCTATCCGCGGCAGCTTCCGGCCGCCATCAGGCTGGTTGAGGAATTCCCCGGCCAGCCATTTGTGCTCGACCATATCGCCAAGCCGCCCATCGCGGAAGGCAGGCTTGCGCCGTGGGAATCCGACCTGCGCGAGCTCGCGAAGCTGCCGAATATCTGCTGCAAGCTTTCCGGCATGGTGACCGAGGCGCGCTGGAAAGCATGGCAGCCTGGCGACTTTCAACGCTACCTCGACGTCGTGTTCGAGGCGTTCGGTGCCGATCGACTGATGATCGGTTCGGACTGGCCGGTCTGCACCCTCGCGGCCGAGTACGCCGTCGCGATGGGCATTGTGCTCGACTACATTCGACAAGTTCCGGCTGTCGCGCAGGCTGGGATCCTGGGCGGGAACTGCGCCCGCTTCTACGGTCTCGAATAAGCGGGCCCAAAGCGTCTTCTTCAAACGGCAATATCTCAGCTCGGGCAATTCGGGTAGATTAGAGGGAATACTTGTCTCCGTCACGTTGGTTCTCTCATCGTTCCAAGCCAAGAACTGATTTAAAAGAAAGGCTATTGCGCTTCAGGAAATCGTCGTACGACGCCATGATCTCAAGGTGGCGCGGCTGGACCTGTGGCTATCCCCGCACAACGCAAGCGGGGCTGCGCTGCAGTCTCCTGAAATGCAGTAGATCTACTCGATGAGCTGGTCCCGGATTCGTCTTCCTCTGCTTCTTGCCGTTTTATCCCGGTTTCTGTGCTCATGTGGCGGATTCAACGGAGTTCTGCCTCCCACCTTGGCTTCTCTTTCTCCCGCGTCCGTCGCCGCGGGAAGCACCGACTTCGTCCTCACCGCGACCGGGACGAACTACGTCAGCGGCACGACGATTCTTTGGAATGGCGCTTCGCTTTCCACCGCCGTCTCGTCTACGACCGAGCTCACGGCAAAAGTCGCCGCGGCGCAGATTGCCGCGCCCGGGAACGTCAGCATTCGCGTGATGAAGCCCGACAGCACGACTTCCGCCACGGTGACCTTGACCATTACCGGAAGCTCTCTCAAGCTCACTTCCATCTCCCCCCCGGCAGTGACGGCGGGCAGTGCGTCCTTTACGTTAACCGCGACCGGGATGGGATTCGTCTCCGGGGCCGCGATCACGTTGAATGACGCTGCCCTGGCGACCACGTTCGACTCCGCAACCCAGCTCCACGCCACGGTTGCAGCTTCCGCCATTGCCACCGCGGGGACCATCACCGTCGGCGTCACCAATCCCGACAAGACGACAACCAATACGCTCCTCCTCACGGTCACGCCCGTTCCCCAGGGCCCGGTGCCGACTCTTGTCTCGATCGATCCCAACACCTCGCCGGCTGGAATCGTGACTCCGCTGGTCCTCACCGCGACCGGGACCAATTTCGTCACCGGCAGCCGGGTGATGTGGAATGGCGTGGCCATGGCGACGACCTTTGTCTCCGCCACCGAGCTCAGGGCCTCCATTCCGCCCAGGTATTTCACCGATGCGAACCTCGGGACCGCCAACGTGTTTGTGCTCAACCCCGGCAGCACGGTGTCGAACGAACTGCGCTTCACCATCACGGCTTCGCCGGACACCGTTCCTGTCCTGGCCGCCATTGTCAACCCGGCCGGAACAAACAATTCGCAGGTGGGCGATGCTTCTTTCACTCTCACGTTGACGGGAAGGCTCTTCGGGCCGGGCGCGGTCGCCTGCCTCGGAACGCCCGGTCAACCATCGGCCTGTGCCCAGGATCTCCCCACGACATTCATTGACAGCACCACGGCAACCGCACAGTTTCCTGCGTCCGCGCTGGCCGGGGTCGCTGAAATTCCGGTCATGATCCGCAACGCGCAGTCAGCGCTTTCGAACACGCTTCCTTACTACGTGGGGATCAACATCTACGGCGACGAGGCGGCCGACGTGGTTTGGGATTCGCAACAGAATCTTCTGTATGTCTCCAAGCCCAGCTCCTCGAACGGCAATGCCGACACGGTGATGGCCTTCACTCCACAGCAACTGACCGACGCCGCGGCGGTCTGGATCTACCAGTTTCCGCTCAACAGCAATCCTGACCGGCTGGCGATCTCTCCCGACGGCAAATACCTGTATGTGAGTCTCGATGGTGCGGGTGCGGTGCAGCAACTGGTTCTGGCTGGCGATTCGACACTCCCGACCGCGGGCAATACCGTCTCGATCGGGTCGGATCCGGCCAGCGGTCCTTATTACGCCATGGACCTGCAGATTTCTCCGCTCGACTTCAATACCATCGCCGTGGCGCGAGGAATTCCGCTGGTGAGCAAACCGGCCACCGTCGCCCGGGGAGGAGTGGCGGTCTACGATGGGACGACCCAGCGGCCCAACGTCGTCACTCCAGCAAGCCTGCCTGTTCCGCCCCTGCTCGATACCATTCAGTGGAGCGTGGACGGCAGCACCATCTATGCGGCGAATAACGAGAACGCGTCGGGCAATCTCTACGCACTCGCCGTTTCTCCCACGGGCGTGACTCTGGCCGCCGCTGACGATCACCCTGGCCTGTTCACCATTCCCAATCCCTACATTCATCTGGATCCGCAGGCCGGCCTTATCTATGGAGACGACGGGCTGATCGTCGACCCGGCCGCGGGCAACGCCCAGCCGGTGCAATCTTTCCTTGTGAATGGGGTCATGACGCCGGACGTCTCCGCGAACGCCGCTTATTTCGTTGCCCACCCCCCGCTGGATCCCAACGTGCTGGAGTATTTCGTGTATCAATTCGACCTGTATCCGGTTTCCCCCGGTCCGTCGATCGATCTCTATGCGCTTCAGGGGATTCCCCAACACCTGATCCGCTGGAACAACGCCGGCGACGGAACCATCGGCCTCGCCATCACGACTCAGAAATTCAATTGTGTTTACTCGCCCTGCAACGTGGGCGATGGTCAACTCTATGTCATCAACTTGCCGTTCTGACCGCGAACACGACCGCAGGCAGGAGCAGATTTTGGTGCAGCGCTTTCTGATTTTGGCCGCCTTGTTCGCGGCGCCGATCCTGGCCGGCGGGCAGACAGTCTACGACGCTCAGCGATCGCCGGTTTCGATTAGTACCGGCGCCTCGTTCAGCTACTTCGATGGCGATTACAGCGGGAATAATCCCATGGGCCTCACGGCTTTTGTGGATTTCTCTCCCCTTTTCTGGGATCGTCTGGGCGCGGAAGCCGAAGGCCGATGGCTCACGCTCAACACCTCCGCGGGGTTCAGGGAATATAACTATCTCATCGGCCCGTTGTACCGATTTTCGCTGACGAATCACAAAACGGTGCATCCATATGTAAAAGCGCTTGTCGGCCAGGGCGACATTGATTTTCCCCACCACCTCGCCTATGGCAGGTATTTCGTGGTCGCGCCGGGCGGCGGAGTCGATCTCTCGCTGACCCTTCGATGGAGGATTAGAGTTGATTATGAGTACCAGATCTGGCCGGATGCCCCGGGGATTCCAGGTCTTCCCAGCGGAACGATGAATCCAAACGGCGTAAGCCTCGGGTTCTCTTATCGTGTGTTCTAGATTCATGCATCGCGATCGCCGGATCACAAGCGGCTTCAACAGCCAGATCAAGCTGAAGGAACAATTCATTGACCGCCCAGAATGTAGTGGAATCCCGAGGGAAGGCGTCAGTCACTGCCCACGCGAACGTCGCCCGAACTCTTCTCGAAGCACTTTCGACGCAGTGCAAGTCCTACTGCATCCTCTCCGGCTACGATCGGCTGCCCGACCATTTCGATTCCGATTTCGATTTCATGGTCAGCCCGGAAGATTTCGAGCGCATGCCCCGCATCATCGACGATGTAGCTCGACGGACCGGCGCCCGGTTGTTTCAGGCTATCGACCATGAACTCACCGGGCGCGCTTATTTTCTGGGCTCGCTTAATGGACCCTCGCTCAAAATCGTTCAGCCCGATTGCGCTGCCGACTACCACCATTTTGGCCGCCGCTGGCTGCCGGCCAGGGAAGTGCTGGCGGCCCGCCGCCTCCATCCCGATGGCTTCTACATTCCTTCCACCGCGCATGAGTTCGCCTACCTGTTGATCAAGCGTCTCAATCTGCGGAGCTTCAACCGCGAGCACGGCTACAGGCTGCATCGGCTGTACGTGGAAGACCGCATCGAATGCGGCCGGATGATCGCGCGCTTTTGCCGCGGTCCGGAAGGCTCCTCGATTGTCCGCATGGCCTCAGCCAACGACTGGTCTCCGATGTACGCGTCGCTGGACTCCTACAGAGCTGCCATGATGCAGAGCCAGAAGGAAACGCTTGCGCAAAAGCTCCAGTCGATGCCACAGCATGCGCTTCACTGGGTCAAACGGGTGATGCGGCCGGCGGGTTGCTGGATCGCATTCACGGGAGCGGACGATTACGCCATTGCCCTGGTCCTCAACGCGGTGAGCCGCGAGTTTGCTCCTTCGTTTCGCGCGATCAGCTACCACAGGATTCTGGCGCGGAGCGCGGGGACTAAGCTTGCCAACCCGGCTCGCCAGTCCTCCTTTCACGCGGGGATAAAGCAGGGCCCGGCGGCTTCGATCGCCACCGTCGCGGGCTTGTGGATCGACGAACCTGGTGACGTGCGTTGCCCGGATCCTGCCCGGAGTGATCGGCGCCGAACTGGTCCTCCTCGATCACTGCCTGCACGATCTTCCTGTGGACAGCAAGCGTATCGGATACGGCGGCCCGCCATGGGTCCTTCGGGCGGCCGCCCGATTGTCCCCGCGTCCCGGCCTGGTGATCCTTCTCGATTTGCCGCCGGAAGCGCAGCGGTCAGACCGGCCGGGCGTTTCTGTGAGTGAAACGGCGGGGCAGCGCTCCGCCTACCTGGACCTGGTCCGCGATTTTCCTGCGCAGGCCGTAATCGATGCTTCGCAAGAGCCGACGGCTGTCGTTCACGACGCCGTGGAGGCGGTCCTGGCTCACCTCGAACAGCGGACCCGAAAGCGCCAGGGTCTTCAAGCGTAATGATCCGAAGGTACTCTTTCTATGTCGCTTAGGTTACTGAATACGTTACCATAGTGCTGTTTCTCGTGTGATGGCGATCACAGCGAGTATTTGCTTTGCTATATTCGTACTCACATCCCACAGCAGATGGGAACGTATCCATCCGAATTGACCCGAAGTCTGTGCATTTTTGCGGGTGGAACCCCTCCGAGGGGCAAAGCAATCGTGTGGACCGAATTAGGAATAAGCAAACTTCAGTTAGAGGGAGATTCGACCTTACAATGAGTTCGCCTACTCTGGATCGAAGCATGTTCTCTGCAGACCTGGTTTCCCAAACCAATTTTCAAACCCGCCCCGAAGAGGCTGTTGAACACTGCGCAGATACTGCAATTACCGCTCGCGCAGTTGCGGCTGTGACTCTGCTCGGCGCTGGAATGTGGTATTTGCTATGGACGCTAGCCCTTTACTTCGAGGCCGGGCGTTGATTCAACCACGAGCTTTGCTGTAGTCGCATCCGCCAAAAGAGACTATCCCCATGTGGTCCGGGCGGATGTTTTTATCCGGGTTGTTCAATTACCTTTATACGAAGATAGACGGTCCCCCGCGAACAACCCGGAATTTCTTCAGTGCACAATCCATAGACAACTGACAACTTGTCAGTTGTCTGCGTGGACGGCAGCGCTTGCCGGCTCAGTCCGCTGTGTGCAGCCGGGTTGGGACTTGCCCGCCATTGACCTGGGGGGAATGGAGGGCGCTACCATTGCCTGGATCGAACCGCGGAGATTTATGGCAAAGGTGGAATCTTTCGTCATCCATCTGAACGGCCGGCCAACGCGCGTCCCTGCCGGAATGACGGTGGCAGCCGCCATCCTTGAGGCCGGTTCGGCCAGCCGTCGCTCGGTTCGCGGTGACTTCCGCCAGCCCCTGTGCGGCATGGGTGTCTGTTACGAATGCCGTGCCCTGATCGACGGTCAGGCCCATCAGCGAACCTGCCAGATCCTGTGCCGGCCGGGCATGACGGTGGTAGCCGGGTGAGCGAGGTCTTCGACCTGGTCGTCGTCGGAGCCGGCCCAGGCGGGCTGGCCGCAGCGGCTACCGCGGCTGAATCCGGAATGCGCGTCTGCCTGCTCGATGACAACCCTTCAGCCGGAGGCCAGATCTGGCGTGCGAGCGTCGGGGAGGGCCCGGCAAAGGCGGCTGCGCAGTGGCTTCGCCGCATCGAGATCGCCAGGGTCGACGCGCGCTTCGGATGGCGTGCCGTGGTTTCGCCCGCGCCCGGTGTCCTGCGCATCGAGCAGTCGGGGCAATTCGTCGATCTGGAGTATGGCGCCCTCGCTCTTGCCACCGGGGCGCGCGAGTTGTTCCTGCCCTTTCCGGGTTGGACTCTTCCCGGTGTGTACGGCGCGGGCGGATTGCAGGCGTTTGTTAAATCCGGTTTCAGCGTCCGGGGAAAAAGGTTGGTGATCGCTGGAACCGGTCCCCTGCTGCCCGCCGTTGCTGCCCACCTCCGCGCCGCGGGCGCCCGCATTGTGTCAGTTGTCGAGCAGGCGCCCATGCGCCGGCTTTTGCAGTTCTCTGCGGGTTTGCTTGGCGAACAGGCGGGAAAGCTCTTCGAGGGCGCGGGGTATGCACTCCGTCTTGCCGGCGTTCCGTATCGCACCGGAGCCTGGGTCATGCGCGCCCATGGCGACGAACGGCTGGAGAAGGTTACGATCCTCTCCGGTTTGGATGTTTTCGATCTTGAGGCCGACATGCTGGCGTTTGGGTACCACCTGGTCCCCAATACGGAACTGCCGCAGTTGTTGGGTTGCGAACTCGACCGCGGCTATGTGCGTGTCGACGAACTGCAGCAGACGTCTGTGAAGGGGATCTACTGTGTCGGGGAATCGACGGGCATCGGCGGCGTCGACAAGGCGCAGATTGAAGGCCGCATCGCCGGGTTGGCCGCGGCGGGCAAGGCGGATGGAGCGCGGACGCTCTTCGCCACCCGCGACCGGCAGATGCGCTTTGTGCGTAATCTCGCCGAGGCATTTGCCTTGCGCGACGAACTGCGCCATTTGCCGGATGAAGACACTCTGGTCTGCCGCTGCGAAGACGTTTCTTACCGGGAACTGGCGGAATGCAGTTCGTGGCGCGAAGCCAAGCTGCATACGCGATGCGGCATGGGACCGTGCCAGGGCCGGATCTGCGGCGCGGCGAGTGAATTCCTGTTGGGGTGGAAAACGCCGGTCCCTCGTCCGCCGCTGTTTCCGGTGGACGTGGGAACGCTGGCCGGCGCTGCGGAAATTGTGCCCACGCGGGAGGATTGACGGCACTCAACCTTCTGCGAACTGCGTGCTCGCGCGTGCCACTCCTGGGCGCGTGGCCATCGCGATACGAACCGTCTCACGCGCTGCCGTCAGTTCGGCTCCCGCCAACTCACGGCGGGGAGCCCGCACGCGCGCCTTGCCCACACCGAGTTCCTGCTGGACCAGTTTGATCAGCTGGACGAATTTCGGCACCGTGTCCATGCGCAGCAGGGGAAGAAACCAGCGGTAGAGTTCGAATGCGTCCTGCGCCTTGCCTGCACGCGCCCATTCGAAGAGGTCCACGCTTTCGCGCGGCATTGCGTTCACCAGGCCCGCGATCCATCCCACGGCGCCGGCGGCGATGCCCTCGACGATAGCGTCGTCCACACCGACAAAGATTGCCAGGCTGTCGCCCAACAGCGCGCGGATAGCGGTCACGCGGCGCACATCGGTTGACGACTCTTTCACCGCTTGCAGGTTGGGGAACTCTGCTGCCAGTTCCTGGATCTGCTCCGGCGTGAAGTCCGTGCCATACGCGACCGGATTGTTGTAGAGCATCGCCGGCAGCAGTGTGGCCTCGAGCACT
This sequence comes from Terriglobales bacterium, assembly GCA_963788475.1. Lineage (GTDB taxonomy): Bacteria > Acidobacteriota > Terriglobia > Terriglobales > Acidobacteriaceae > Telmatobacter. The sequence goes on along the minus strand of CAWBGO010000013.1, from coordinate 484,602 downwards.
GCGGCCACATGCGCCTTCATCTCCGCCCAATCGCCCTGGTACACATACGGGGGCAGAATCATGAGTCCGTTGGCGCCGTGCACTTCGGCTCGCTGTGCCAGCGCTACTGCCTCGTCGGTCGACAGCGCCGAAATGGCCGCGACCACCGGCACCTTGCCCTCGGCTGTGCTTACGAGGGTTTCAATGATCGCGAGTTTTTCGTCCATGCGCAGCGTTGCTGCCTCGCCGAGCGAACCCAGCGCCACCAGTCCGCTGACTCCGTTTTCGATTTGCCATAGGGCATGGCGTGCGACGAACTCGTGATCGACTTGCAGGTTCTCATCGAATGCCGTGGTCAGTGCCGGCATGACTCCAGTCCACTTCATGTTTTTCCTCATTCCCGGAGAGTTGTTCCGTTGCTGTCGATCGCGCGTAGCGTGAGGGGAGATACGGTTCCGGCGCGATCGCGGGTTGCCGGTTGGTGATCAAATCCGCAAGCAGTTCCGCTGTTCCCAATGAAGTTGTAATACCCAGCCCCTCGTGCCCTGTTGCGAGCCAAAGCGTCGAGTCATCGGGGTCGGGGCCGATCAGGGGCAGCCTGTCCGGCGTTGCGGCGCGAAATCCCGTCCACACCCGGATGGCGCTCAGCCTGGCGACCGCGGGCAGGTAGACACGGGCGCGCGCGAGCATCGCGGCAAGAATGTGCTGGTCTACGTCAGCGGAGTCGGCGCCAAACTGCCTCGACGAACCGATCAGCAATTGTCCAGTCTTGCGCGGCTGCACATTGAATGCGACCGAGTCGCTGCTTACGCTGTGGGCACTCTTCAGATAGCCCAGCTCGACTAGCTGGTGATGGACGAAGCCTGGATAGCGATCGGTAATGACGAGATGGCCTTTGCGCTTGCGAATCGGCAACGCGGGCTTGAGCGAAACAGATTCAGCTCCCAGCGCAAGGATCACTCGCTGGGCGCGAATCTCTGTGCCATCGTCCAGGGCCAGGGCGCCGTTGCCGATCGCGCGCACGGTCTTGCCCACCACCAGGTGCGCGCCCAGCGCCTGTGCGCGCTGTGCCAGGTTCAGAGCAACCGTCGGAGGATAGACCACTGCGTCCTCCGAGATGAGGAGCGCGCCCGTCAATCCATCGGCAAGGTTCGGCTCGGCCTTGCGCAATTGCTCTGCGGTCATCAAGGCGCATGGAACGGAATGCGCCTTATACCACGCATGTTTTCGTTCGGCTGCTTCCATCTCTTCGCTGTCGGCGGCGATCCACAAGGTTCCGCGCGGTTCGTACTCGGCGAAGGCGGGCAGTTGCGGGACCATGCGCTGCCACAGCTGTTGCGAGTAGCGCGTGAGCGCAAACTGCGCCTCGGAGTCATCCATGACGACGATGTGTCCCATGCCCGCGGCTGTGGCGCCGCTGCCGAGGACATCGCGTTCGACAAGTGTCACGCTCAGCCCGCGCTCAGCACAGGCCAGGGCACAGGCCGCGCCAACGATGCCTCCGCCGGCAATCGCCACATCGAATACCGGCTCCGCTGTCATGGTTCTCCAGCCGCCGCAATTCCGCCGCGAAATGGGTCGCCAGGATCGAAGATCAGCGTGGACTCAGCGGTCACATACGCCGACCCGGTAATGAACGGAATGATCCTGTCACCGTGGCGCTGAATGCACCCTGTGAACACGGTGCCCAGAATTCCTTCCTGACGCCACGGCTGACCCGGCTCAAGTTTTCCCGCAGCCGCGAGGCAAGCCATCTTCGCGCTGGTGCCGGTGCCGCACGGAGAACGGTCATACGCCTTTCCCGGGCATAGGACAAAATTACGGCCGTGATTGTTCGGGTCGTGCGGAGGTGCGCTCAGTTCAATATGATCGATCTCCGCTCCATCGGCTCCGGTGACGCCGTTCGCCGGTAGCGCCTGCCGTATCCGCCACGTGAAATCCGTCAAATCGTCGACGTGCTCGAGCAAGAGCGCATGGTTGGGTTCTTCCACCAGGAAGAACCAGTTGCCGCCCCACGCCACATCCCCGTGCACCACGCCGTAGCCGGGCACTTCGAGGGGCACATGGGTGCGGTAGCGATAGGCCTCCACGTTGGCAATGGTGACTTCGCCATTGGCAGCGAGCGAGACCTGCACGTCCCCCACCGGAGTCTCAAAGCGGTGCTGTCCCACACCGATGCGTCCCAGGTAAGCCAGGGTCGCGGCTACGCCGATGGTGCCATGCCCGCACATGCCCAGGTAGCCGGCATTGTTGAAGAAGATCACTCCGGTTGCCGCATCGTGATTGACGGGCTCGACGAGCAATGCGCCGACGAGCACATCCGATCCGCGCGGCTCGAGAAGAATCGCCCGGCGGTATACGTCGTGTTCGGTGCGCATTCGTTCGAGCCGCTCCGCAACCGAACCCGAGCCCGAGATCCGGTCCGCCCGAAATCACGCAACGCGTGGGTTCACCCGCGGTGTGCGAGTCGATCACTTCGATGCGGCGCGGGAGATCGAGGTTCATCTTCATAGGGTGAGAATCGGCTTCTGTTCTACCGGGTCGACGCAACCGCCTTCTGCTGCGCCTGCCACTTGTGCACGTGCTCCTCCAATACATCGAGAGGCAGCGGGCCCTCTTCCAGCACGGCATCGTGGAATTTTCGAATATCGAAGCGGTCACCCAGGTCCCGCCGCGCTTCTTCGCGCAGCTTGAGAATCGTCATCTGGCCCAGCTTGTAGCTGAGAGCCTGCCCTGGCCACGCAATGTAGCGATCCACTTCGGTCGCAATGTTCTGCGCGTCCATGGCGGTGTGCTCGGTGAAGAAGTCGATCATCTGCTGCCGCGACCAGTGCTTGTAGTGCACGCCCGTGTCTACCACCAGGCGGACCGAGCGCCACATCTCGTTTTCGAGACGTCCGTATTCGCTGTACGGATCCTGGTAAAAGCCCATCTCCTTACCGAGGCGTTCGGAATAGAAGGCCCACCCTTCCGAATAAGCGTTGTAGGAGCCATTGCGGCGAAATTCGGGAATGTCGGGCAGGCTCTCGGCGATCGAGAACTGAAGATGATGGCCCGGTATCCCTTCGTGATAGGCGATCGCCTCCACGTTCAGCAGCAGCGCTTTTCCGGCGCAAATTCGTTTACGTTGATCCGGCCCGGCCGCGAACCGTCGCCCGTGCCCGGCGAGTAGTCGGCCGGCACCGCGTCGGGCGCGCGGAACGAATCCATCGCCACCACTTCGAGGCGCGTCGGCGGCTGCTTGCCAAACCAGGCGGGAAGCTTCTGTTGCATCTGCTCCGCGTAGTGCTTGTACAGATCGAAGATCTGCTGGCCGGACGTTCCGTAGAGCTTGCGATCGCCGCGAATGTGCTCGTTGAAGCTCTTCAGATCTTTGTATCCCAGCGAATTGGCCAGCTTCAGCATCTCCGCTTCGATTTCCGCCACCTGGCGCAAACCCATCTCGTGAATTTCGGCTGGACTCAGGCTCGTGGTGGTCTGTTCCTTTACCGCCGCCGCGTAGAGCGCGTCGCCATTGGGCAGCGCCCAGATGCCGTAGTCGGTACGCGCGTGCGGCGTGTAGTCCTGTTTCACGAAGCGGGCGAACGCGGCGTAGGCCGGATTCACTTCCTTCTCGATCGCGGCCAGAATCTGCTTGCGCAGACGCTCCTGCTCAGCAGCCGGAACCGCGGCGGCGAATTTCTCCGCCGGCCGGGCAAAAGGGCTGCTCTCCGGCTTGTCATCGGCGATGCCTTGCGCCTGCTCGCCGACTTTCTCGAGCAGATATTTGGGCGGCATCAGCCGGTCCCGCAGTCCGAGCTTCATGACCTCCACTGTCTGCTGCAGGGCGAGGGGAATGGCATGCAGGCGGGCGATGTAGTTCTCATAGTCTTTGACTGTGGTGAAAGGCATTTCCGATGGGAGCGCGGCGAGGCCCAGGTGGATGCCATTCATCTGATCGACGGGCATTTCCCAACCCTTGAGCCGGGTATCTTCGATCGACTGCCGCAGACCCCGGATCATCAACTCTTTGTTGAGCAGTTCTTCGGGGGAAAATCCCGTCGAATCGATGGCCGAGAACAGCGCCAGTTGCCGCTTGTCCTCCGCATCTCCGGCTGCGACGGCCTGCGCAGAGAAATCGTTGAGACGATCGTTATAGCGCGCGTCGCCGACATACGTCGCTAACTCGGGATAGGTTTTCAGTTCGTACTGCCACTGGGCCTCAATCGCCTCGCGAAACCGCGCCCGCCGGGCTTCAAGATCGGTGCCCTGGCCGGCCGGCAAGAGCTTCGAGCAGCACAGAAGACAAACCAACAAACAAACTGCGGCGACACGCTTCATTGGACCTCGCACCCGGATGGTTCCCTAGGAGTATAGGACGTCATATACAATTCTCCAACTGACATAACCTTGATCCTGCGCATTGGCCCAGCCCGCTATCCGGACTTAAAATGTGCGTGCAACCAAGATCGTGTCACTCTGCCCATCGAAGCAAAGACTTCCCGGGCAGCATCGGGAGAGGAAATGCCGCAAAATCCGATCAAGGCCCTTTATGTCTCGCTGGCTCTTTGTGCGGGGCTGTTTCTGTCTGCCACAATCGTTGTCTTCAGCCAGCCGGCTCCAGCCGCGCATACGTTTGCCGTCACGGGCAATCGATTTCTACTCGACGGCAAGCCGTTCCAGATCATTTCCGGGGAAATGCATTATCCCCGCGTACCCCGCACCTATTGGCGCGACCGCTTCCGCAAGGCGCGCGCCATGGGGCTCAACACCATCACGACGTACGTCTTCTGGAACCTGCACGAGCCGCGTCCGGGCGTCTATGACTTCTCCGGTCAGAATGACATAGCGGAATACATTCGCGAAGCCCAGCAGGAGGGCCTCAACGTCATCCTTCGACCGGGTCCCTATGTCTGCGCGGAATGGGAACTGGGAGGCTACCCGTCGTGGCTGCTGAAGGACCGCGGTCTTGTTCTGCGCAGCGACGATCCGAAGTACACCGCCGCCGTCGATCGCTGGTTGGCGCGGCTTGGCAAGGAGATCACTCCGCTGCTGCTGCGCAACGGCGGCCCCATCATTGCCGTCCAGGTCGAGAACGAGTACGGATCCTTCGGCGACGACCATGCGTACATGGCAGCGCTGAAGAAGTCTCTCGAAAAGAACTGGCCTGGCCGCCGATGTGCTTTACACCGCTGACGGTGCGGAGGAGATCCCCAAGGGCTCGCTTCCGGAATTGCCGGCCGTCATCAATTTCGGAACCGGCAACGCCAAGCAAAGCTTCGGCGTTCTCGATACACTCCGTCCCGACGGTCCGCACATGAGCGGTGAATACTGGGCGGGCTGGTTCGATCACTGGGGCGAGAAGCACCACGAGACCGACGGCGCGAAAGAGGCCGCCGAACTGGAATGGATGCTCGGCCAGGGCTATTCCGTCAGCATGTACATGTTTCACGGCGGCACCAGCTTTGGCTGGATGAACGGCGCCAACAGCAACGGCAAGAACTACGAACCCGATACCACCAGCTACGACTACGACGCGCCGCTCGACGAGCGCGGCGTTCCGCGGCAGAAGTATTACCTGTTCCGCGATGTCATCGCGCGGGTCACGGGCCATCCGGCCCCGCCGTTGCCGCCGCCCACGCCGGTGGAGCCGTTCCCGCTTGCTCCGGTCACGGAAACGGCGTCCCTGTGGCTCAATCTGCCCAAGCCTGTCGAGTCCGACACCCTGCTCACCATGGAAGACATGGATCAGGCTTACGGGTACGTGCTTTACCGCACACATCTCGATGCCGGCGACGGGGGCGAACTGGTTCTCGATGGCCTGCATGATTATGCGCAGGTGTATGTCGATCAGAAACTGGTGGGCACGCTCGATCGGCGGCTCGCGACCGATCGTCTGACGCTGCCGGCCGTCACCCAGGCCGCCACGCTCGACATCCTGGTCGAAAACTCGGGCCGCGTCAATTTCACAAAGGTCATTCGCGGCGAACGCAAGGGAATCACCGGCAAAGTCACTCTCGGCGGCAAGGAGCCGAAACACTGGCAGATTTATTCGCTCCCGATGGATCATCTGGAAAAGCTGCAATACAACTTCGAACTCTGCAACGGTCCTTGTTTCCATCGTGTGACTTTGATGGCCGTTTTGGCCGACACCTACCTGGACACCACCGCCCTGCACAAGGGAACGGTGTGGGTCAATCAACGTCCATTGGGACGTTTCTGGTCCATCGGTCCACAACATGCGTTGTTATTGCCCGCGCCCTGGCTGCATCGCGGGCCGAACGAGATCGTTTTCTTCGATTCAATGAGCGTGGCCGGGGAGTCGATCAAAAGCACGGACAAACCGATCTTTGACACAGCGGCTCGCCACGAATGAATGACGATCTTTTGAGAGCAGGAAGAGACCGGAGAGCACATGGCTCTCCGGCTCATTCGCTGCTATGCGCGGGTCAATCGCGATCCAGCCTCGATGGAAGCGTGGATTCCCTATAGCGTTGCGTGGCAGCGCGCGTGTGCGCCGGTCTGGAAGTCTGTGTGGCGCGGCGGAGGGAAGGTTCTACAGGTTGGCGGTACGTCGTTGTGTGACGAGACGCAAGAGCCAGGTGAGAATCACCGCACCGATCGTTGCGATGATGATGCTGACGATCATGCCGTGGTCGCCGGTTCCACCTAACCCAATATTGCTGGCGATAAACCCGCCGACAAGAGCGCCGGCCAGGCCTACGATCATATCCATGAAGAATCCGTATCCGGAACCCTTCATGAGCTTCCCCGTGAGCCACCCGGCAATCACGCCAATAATGATCCACGCAATCCATCCATGACCCATAACGTTCGTTCTCCTTTGGCGGTTGGATGCCGGTTGCGTGGGAAATCGAGGTATGCGTTCTACATTTTCCGTTCTTCCTCGAGGAGCGACCTCCGCGCCGCTTCCTGAGGCAGGTGTCTGCCCTCAACCGAAGTGAGAGCGAGGGCAGTCTACCGGGCAAGGCCGGAAGTCGAGCCGCTCAGCGCTGCGTCTCTTCCCGATTGATTGAGGTGGAAGCCGGGATTATTCCACGCGCGCCGAAACGTCCACGGCGCCGAAGGCGATGCCGGTGTTTTTCAGGAACTCTGTCGGCGGGATTCCGCCGGCGAATACCCAGACATAGTCGTTGGGAAGTTCCTTGATGGTTCCACCGCCCACATCGATCAGCACACTGCCTTTTCGAAACTCCGTCGGCATCGAGTTGAACAGCACTTCCAACTTTTTCCCTTTGATGTGTTCCTCGATGCGCTTCGTGTTGCGCTCTTTCAGGCGGCTGAATTCGCTCTTCCGATAGGAAAGCGTCACCTTGTTGCCGGGCTGATGGGCCAGGCCCATGGCGGCTTCCACGGCGCTGTCCCCGCCGCCCACGATCAGGATGTTGTTGTTCGTATAGTGGTCGGCTTCAATCAGCCGGTAGAGCACGTGGGGCAGGTCCTCGCCGGGCACGCCGAGTTTGCGCGGGGTGCCGGCCCGGCCCAGCGCCATGACCACCGACCGTGAGCGGAAGGTGTCCGCTGCAGGTTTTCACGTTGAATAGTCCGTCGTCCTCCCGGTGAATCGTTTCGACGCATACACCGGTCTTGATGTTGAGGTCGGCGCGTCCCATCACTTTTTCCCACAGCGCCAGTAGTTCTTCCTTGCTCAGCTGGGTCTTGTTGAACTTTCCGTAGAGCGGGAATTCGACGGGACTGGTCATGACCAGCTTTTGGCGCGGATACTTCGATACCGTTCCACCAACCGATTCGCGTTCCAGCGTCAAGTGGGAGATGCCGTTCTCGGTGGCCCGCAGCGAGGCGCTGATTCCCGCCGGCCCGGCTCCCACGATGATCACGTCGAGCACATCGGAGTGGCCATTGACAGACGGTTTTGCAGTGCGCAGATCCGGCAGCCTCGCCGTAATCAGGTCCACGCAGTCGCGGCCCTGGTTCACGGCGTTCTTGATGAGCGCCAGTCCGCCCAGTTCGCCGGCGATGAACAGATTGGGAACGGTGGTTTCATACTCCGGCGTCAGCGCCGGCATATCGGCGCTCGCCGATGCCTTGGCCATCACCATGGTGATCGCGCCCACCGGGCACACTTCGGCGCAAATGCCGTGGCCGATGCATTTATGGCCTTTGACGATGGTGGCCTTGCCGTTCAAAATTCCCAGCACATCGCCTTCGGGGCATGCGTCCACGCAGGTGCCGCAGCCGATGCACCCTTCAAGGTTGATATGCGGATGCTGCGCTTTGGGCCCGTCGGAAAACAGCTTTCCATGCTCCGACGCGGCAATCGCGGCGGTCTCGCGCTTCTTATGCCCAATCCAGTAGCGGACTACGAAGAACAAGACCACCACGGCTGCAAGCAGCCAGCTGTAGAGATTCTCCATGCGTCAGAAGTACCCCAATCGAACCGAGTTGACGATGTGAAAGATCGCGAGGACCGCAAACGCATAACTGAACGGCCGATGGATCACATGCCACAAGTGAAAGACGCGTTCGGCGCGATCGAGAAACAGGATCCGCTTGGACAGGGAGGCCTTCCTCCGCACCAGGGCGACAATGCGTTCTACTTCCGGCTTGCTGGTCGGCAAGAGGCCTCCGAACGAGAATACGGCTGCTCCGAAACTCAACGCCTGACGACGCAATGCGGCGACCTGAAACGGGCGCCGGATATCGAGAAAGATCATCTGCCCGAGGGCCATGAGCGTGGAAGCTCTTGCGAACCTGCTCGGTAGTCGGCATGGCAAATATCCGGGCAATTTTCTCGGCCGAAAAGAGCGATTGGCGCCGCAGCACTTCGGCAAGTGCGTCTTCGTTGGATTCCAGTTCCTGCAGCGACGTCTTCGCTGCATTCAGCGACTGGGGAATCTGCGCGTAGAGGTACCTGCCTCCGAGTCCGCTCAGCGCCACGGCCAGCATGATCCAGAAGGCCACCCCGGCAATGTTGTTGAACTTGAACGACGCGTGAAACGCGATGATGATCGGCGCGGTTACGCCGGCGATGATGTGAAAATCCATCCAGTGCTTCGCCGTTCCGATCCTGCCCAGCCAGGGAATGACTTTCCGGAGTGCATAAAGAAAGATGATGCAGAAAAGAACCGTACCAAGAACACCCAGGTTGATACCGATCGGGCCGCTCGGCCGCAATAATTCATGCTTGTCTGAAAAGGGACGCAATTCCCGGGGAAGTGTGTAGTAACTGTACCCGTACGCTCCCACGGCGACGCAAAAAACGACCGCCGCGAGTCCGGCAATCCAGACTCGAACCCTGTGCGCACGTTCCGCGGCTTGGCGGGTGCGGGCAGCAGCAGAAATTACAACAGTACTGTGGGCCATAAGTAAGGCTTCTCCTTGCTATTGGGGTGTCGAGGTCGGTGCTGCATTCGGATCAGCCTGCTCGGGCTTGACCTTCACGGCCGGATCCTGTGTCGCCTCGATCGAGAAAAGCTTGTAGTTGTGGAATGTATGCGTGTTCTTCCAATGTTGTTTCGGAGTCTCCAACTCCACGACCGCCTTGGCGGGCACCATGAAATTGTCCGAGGCCTTGGGTGCAGGCATGTAGTCGACCTCGATCTTCAGCGCCTTCAAACCGACATCGGTCATCTCCTGTTCCAGGCCCGCGTCCATGCGGACCACCTGTCCCGAACGTGGAGTCGAGCCACGCCGTGCCCTTCCAGTTCCAGGGGAAATTCACGGCCGCGCAACGCCAGTGCAGCCGGTGTGCGTGCACCCTGGATATGGGCGAAATGCACCGGCACCACCAGCTTTCCATCGAGAATGACCACCGGCTCCGCCGAGAATTCGAAGGCATTGCGGTAGTAGGGATGAAACACCAGAAGAAGGGTCGAGAACCCGTTGCTCAACAGCATCGGCGCATGTGCCGGTTTCGACGTCCCCACCTCCAGCCGCGACTCCGAGAGCTGGAAATCGTAACTGCTGCCCTGCATGTAGAGGAAGTAGTCGTACTGACTACGCCGGGAGACATCAATGTTGCCGTTTGGCTTCAGCTTCTGCTGCATGACATCTTCGGTGCAGTGCAGATCGGCGAGTTTTCCAATGTAGTCGACGACTTGTTTCTGGGCCTGGTCGATCAGATTCGCCGGAACAGGCGTATCCGCCGCGCCCCAACAGGACACAGGAACCAATAAAAGACCCAGTTTCAGCCAGGCGCTAGGGAATTTGCGCATGGGCAGCCATCCTTTCACGGGAGCGGTTATCGAAACGGTAGCCGAAGGTAGCGGTGTACTGGTTGTACTGCTGGGTGCCGCCGCGCTGTGTCGTGTAGCTACCTTCGAGGAAGTAGCGCGCTCCGAGATTGGTATCAAACAAAAGGTTCGTGAACCATTCTCCCCGATCGTTGGAAAGCGAGGATGCGAAGGACTGGGTTCCGCCCTGCAAATTAAAGCGGAACCGGTCTCCAAGATCGCGCGAAATGGTTACAGTGCGATAAATTCCCGACGCAAATGAGCTGTCAAATTTCGAATAGCGGGCATCAATCGTCAGTTCTGTCTTCCAGATGCGGGCCATCGTCGCTCCATACATGGTGTTCCACGAGTTGGTCTTGTCGGTCGAGGCGCTGCTTTGGCCTACCGAAAAGTATCCCGTAACACGCTGAGGCAACTGGAAGCGAGAACCACCGCTAATTCCCTGAAAGAGATATTTATCCAGCAATCCGGTGCCCACAAGTGCCGCATCAAACGTGGGAACATCGCGGAAATAGGTATCAGTCAGGTCGAACTCTACTCGTGGGTGCGCCTGGACGCGCAATGTAAGCAAACTCTGACCCACGCCGAACGCTACGGGCGGCGAACCGGGATTCGTCGCCGGACGATCTATCTGAGTAGAATAATACAAGGAAACCACCCGCCTGTAGGAGAAATCGTTCTCCGAAAACAGGAATGGCTTGTCCACCGCCCAGTTCAGGAGTTCGACTCCGGCTCCGATTGTGGTTGAGAATCGGAACCGATCCCAGTCTCCGCCGTGGAAATTAACCAGCCCGCCGGCTAACTTGCGCGCCGGATTGTAGTTCCACGCCGTGGGGTCAGGAGTAGATCCAGCGAAGACTCCGACCACGCTTTCCTTTGACATCGAACGGGCAACGTACCCGCCATCAATCACCTCCAGGCTGCTGGCCCAGGGCAAATAGAGACGCCCAATACCGGCCGTCCAGGGCGACCCAGGGTTGACGTATGTGAGGCTCATCTCATAGGTGCGGTTGATCAGGTCCTGGATCGATGACTGCGCCGGCTGGGTACTCGATTGCACCCGGCCGCGCCAGTAGCCGTTGAGGTTCCAGTGGGTGCCCCACATGCGGCTGATGTTGGCGCGCACCACGGTCCCGACAACTGTCGAAGTAAAGCCGTTTCCGCCCAGGCCCTGGATGGTGCTGAAGTCAAAGCCGAAGCGCAGTCGGGCCTGATTGATCTCAGGCAGCGGCGGATGTGGAATCGCCTCCCGCACCTCCTCGTCCAGAGGATCGCCTTCGCTGAAGCTGACGATCATGGGATACTTGCGCGAATTCCCCATCGTATTTTTGGCCACCATGTTCTGCACTTCCGAGTCCGGCAGGCTTAAAACGTCGCCCACGACCATGGAACGCGTAGACGAGTTGACTTCGCACACCGCCGATGTCGTGGCCACCGAGACCACGGTCAGCGTGGCCACGACACCGGGCGCAACCGGGTCATCGGCGGAGCCGTCGCTCACTTTTCCGGGGGACTGCTTGAGCACCACTTTCGTGCCCGGGGCCAGACCCGCATCGCGGCCGGCATCGATGTACACATCGGTTCCATTGACATAGCGCACCCGAAATTCAGTGCGCATCGGAGCGGCCTGGGATGGTGCCGCCGCGTCCGCTCCGGGCTGTTGCGCTGCGCTCGAAAGCGTCGCCAACAGCAGCAGGGGAAACCACAAGGGACGCATCCAGATTTATCCTCCGCCACCGTTTTTGTGACACGCGTAGCAATTCACGCTGTTGTAGACGTAGCTTTTAATGCCGCCGTGCTGGCGGTCCGTCGAGGCCTTGGCATGGCAGTTTGTGCACGTAAACACGGAGTAATCCGCGGAGTTGGTGTGGCAGGTTGCGCATACTCCTTTGGCCCCGCCGTGGTTGGTCGGGAACCAGGTGTGATTGAACGTCGCGCCCGTCCACGCTGTCGTGGTGTGGCACGTCGCGCAAGTGGTCGGGAAACCCGCGGTCGTATGGTTGGGATTCGTCGTGCCGTTGTAGTCCGACTTGTGGCAGGAGTAGCAATCGGTCGGCGTCCCCGCAAACACGTTGTTGATGTGGCAGAGATTGCAGGCGACGGTCAAGTGCGCGCCCGTAAGCGGGAACGGCGTCTTTGAATGATCGAAGACCGCGCCTGCCCACGAAGTGGTGGTGTGGCAGACGATGCAGTCGGTTGGGAATCCCGCCGTAGCGTGGGCGGGATTATTGGTGTTGTTGTAGTCCGTCGCATGGCAGCCGTAGCAGGCCGTGGGAAGCGTCGTGTAGTTGTTGTTCACGTGGCACAGAGCACAGGCCACCGTCGTATGCGCGCCGGTCAACGGGAAGGACGTATTGGCGTGATTGAAGGTCGACGGGGTCCACCCATTGGTTGTGTGGCAGATCGAGCAATCGGTCGGAAACCCGGATGCCACGTGATTGGGATTCTTGGTTCCCGTGAAGTCCGCCTTGTGGCACGAGTAACAATCGACCGGCGTGTTCACGTAGTTATTGTTGGTGTGGCACTGCGCGCAGGTCAGCGTTGCGTGCATTCCCGTCAGGGCGTAGTTGGCGTAGAGCGCGTGGTTGAAACTCGCATTCAGCCAGTTGGTCGTGGTGTGGCAGAGAATGCAGTCATGGGGCATGTTGGCTGTTTGGTGGGGAGGGTTGTTAGTCCCGTTGAAGTCGGTTTGATGGCACGAGTAGCAGGCAGTGGGTGTGCCCACGAACACGTTGTTCGCGTGGCACTGGGAGCAGGGAACCGCGACGTGGGCGCCGGTCAGCGGGAATGGCGTCTTGGAGTGATCGAAGATGGCTCCCGACCACGATGTCGTGTTATGGCAGACCGTGCAGTCGGTCGGGAATCCCGCCCGTGCGTGGGCCGGATTGGTGGTGCCGGCGTAATCGGCCTTGTGGCACCCGTAACAGGCCGTCGGAACCGTTGTGTAGTTGTTGTTGGCGTGGCACTGCGCGCAGGGAACCCTTACGTGCGCACCGGTGAGGGGGAAGGCCGTCTTCGAATGGTCGAAGTTGGCGGTCGACCAGGATGACGTGTTGTGGCATGTCAAGCACGTGGTCGGGAAGCCTGCGGCGGGATGGTTGGGGGTCGTGGTGCCATTGAAATCGGCCTTGTGGCATCCGTAGCAATCCGTCGGCAGGGTCGCGTAGTTGCCGTTGACGTGGCACTGCGCGCAGGAAGTCGAAATGTGCGCGCCGGTCAAAGGAAACGCGGTCTTCGAGTGATCGAATGACGACGGGCTCCAGCCGCTGGTTGTATGGCACAAGACGCAATTGGTCGGTAACCCCGACGCGACGTGGTTGGGATTGGTGGTCGAACCGAAGTCCGCCTTATGGCAGGAGTAGCAATCGGTCGGCGTGGTCATGAACTGGTTATTCACGTGGCACGACGCACACAGCACCGCTACGTGCCTGCCGGTGAGCGGGTAATTCGTATAAGTGTTGTGATTGAACTTCGCATTGAGCCAGTCCGTCGTGGAGTGGCAAATACCGCAGTCGTGGGGCATGCCGGTCTGCGCGTGAGGCGGATTGTTGGTCCCCGTGAAATCCGCCTGGTGGCATGCGAAGCAGGCTGCCGGGGTGCCCTTGAACTTATTGTTGAGGTGGCATGCGGTGCACTCCAGCGTGGCGTGCATTCCGGTCAAGGCGTACCCGGTTACCGCGAGGTGATCGAACTTCGCTCCAAACCAGGTATCCATCGAGTGGCACGATTGACACTGGGTCGGAAATGCCGAGTGGTCTGGGACAGCGGTCTTGAAGTTCTGCTGGTGGCATGAATAGCATTCAATTGACAGACCAACAAACTGGCCTGTCGCCGCGCCCTTGTGGCATGCCTCGCATTCCAGCATGGCATGCGCGCCCACCAGCGGAAAGCGATTCTGGTGATTCTGAATGTCGCGCGAAGAAACCTGCCAGCCCTTTACCGCGTGGCAGCTTGCGCAGTTGTTGCCAAACTGGCCGCGATGTAAATCCGCGTGGCAGTCTCCGCATTGCGTACTCACATTTTTGAACACCAAAGACATGTGGCACTTGGTGCAACCTACTGCCTGGTGCATGCCGCGCAGTGGATAGCCCGTCTGATCGTGGTTAAACTCCGGTGTGGAGCGGATCGGCTTCCAACTCGTATAGGTGTGGCAGTTCTGGCATGTACCAATCGCAGGTCCGTGGGGATTGGTCACCTTGGCGCGCGGCCCCTGACCCGCCTGCGATGCCGGGTCGGGGGACTGCGCATGCGCGCTCATTTGCAGGCATGTGCAGAGGAGCAAGGCCACCGCCAATGCCAGCGCGACGCCGGGAGGCATCTTTCCGCCCGCCCGGAGAAGACTCAGGCGTGGACGTGGCGCTGTCAGGCAAGTGCGGCCCTTGCGTGTTTCAAATTGTCCGGGCGATCTGGGGAATCGCCGTGCACCCGTGTTTAAAAAACAGCGGGCGAGAATCATCGTCGCAATCTGTTTCAAACGCCGAAACCTCTCGACTGCACTGTGATTAAGCAAGTATTCAGGCAATAAGAATCCGTCACCTGGTGTGGGGCTTAGTCACCAGAGCCGGAAATCTCAGGATTCATCCACGTGAGACGAATCAAGTGCGCAAAAACATTACAGAGACTCGGCGCTTGAACGGGTGCGAGAGTGCGCCGAAGTTGTTTGGTCGCAGAATCCTCAAAGCAAGCTATCAATTTGGCCCGGCTTGCCGAACGATCCAGCGTGGACGACCTTCTCGAAAGGTCGTTTCTCCCTTGGTCCCTTAAGCAAGAACGATAAATCCATCACAGGGAGATACCATGATCTTAGACAAACTAACTTGAGTAATTGTTAGCCTTGGCCCGCAAGTTATCGTGTAATGGCAAGGAACATACAAATATGTCATCTTCCCGTCATGTTGCGCACCAACAGGAGGGCGCTCAGAGCCCGGGGGTCGTGGGCTTAGGCACTCCGTTCGAGTGGCACGCTTCGCAGGCCTTCGGGGTTGGCTTATAGAAGAGTACCTGGTCTCCATTCACTTCGCGCTTGAGTTGGTGGCACGCGCCGCATGCCACGTTCTCATGCCCGCCCTTCAGTGAAAACCCGGTCTTCTCGTGATCGAACAGAGACGGTTTCCACTTGTTGGTGGTATGGCACTCGGCGCATTTCAGCTGCCGGTCGCCGAACTGGTCAGAGTGCGGATTCTCGTGGCATTCGTTGCAGGCCATCGGCGCATCTGCAAAGTTCACATGCACCATCGTCCGTTCCAGGTTTGGCGGCTTGTGGCAGTCGATGCATTGCACCGCGCGGTGCGAACCATCCAAGGCAAATTTCGTGGTGGAGTGATCGAAGTGAGTCATGTCGTGCCAGTCTTTGGTCTGGTGGCACGCCGCGCAACCCAAAGGCTTGTGATCCGGCGAAAGTATCGCCATGCGGCTCGCAAATTCGCCGTGATGGATGTCTTCATGGCAGGTTGCGCACTCGGTTGTCTTGAAGTGGTAGAGCGCCACCGGAGAGCCCGCCATCGGTTTATGACAGTCGTTGCAGGCCACCGCCTGGTGCGCGCCGGTCAAGGGGTAGGCGCTCTTCTGGTGAGTTGCGATGGTGTAGTTCGACGTCTTCCATGTGGCGCCCGTGTGGCACTTGTCGCACTTGTTCTGCCACGGCGCCGCGGCGAACTGGCCTTTGTGCTCATCCTCGTGGCAATCCAGGCAGTTCGCAAATGCCATCTTGTAAACCGTCTTCTCGCCGGCGGGCTTATGGCATTGCGCGCATTCCACCTTGGCATGCGGCGACACTAAAGGAAACTTCGTACGGGCATGGTCCGCCACCGTGAAGGTCGTGGGCTTCCACCCATTTACGGTATGGCAGCTCTCGCAGATCCCGCCGTCGGCGCGCTTCGCAAACTGGCCGCTGTGCGGATCTTTGTGGCAGTTGGAGCACAGCTTGTAGGCGATCGGCACCTTGAAGTCGGCGCTTTTGTGGCAGGCTATGCAGCCCACTTCCTGGTGTTTGCCCAGCAACGGAAAATTCGTTTTCGAGTGATCGAACGTCGACTGGAAGCCTGACTTCTTCCACGTGGACGTCGTGTGACACGATGCGCAATCCTGCTTGAATTCACCCTTGTGCGGGTCGGCGTGGCAGGTGGCGCAGGTCGAGAAGGGAAGCCCGAAATACCGCGGCTGCCCGTCGGCGCCGGCGGTGTGGCACTTCTCGCAGGCAACGTCGCGGTGCTGCCCCGTCAGCGGATAGTGCGTCTTCGAGTGGTCGAAATTCTTCTCATCGACCCGGGTGTTCTTCCAGTCCGATGTATTGTGGCACTGCGCGCAGTTGGGGCCCAGCCGGCCCTGGTGCTTGTCCTCATGACACGTGGCGCACTGGGTCGACAGGCCGAGATAGGTCTGGCTCAGGTCCTTTGCCGGCTGGGCCAGAAAGCCCCGCGAAGACGCCGGAATATTTTTAGCCTGGTGGCACTGGCGGCAATTCACGCCCGCATGCTTTCCATCCAGCATGTAGCCGGTCTTGGTGTGATCGAATCCTTTCGGAGTCGGATCCCAGTGCAGCAGGGAGAAGTTCTCCCCGTTGTGATCCGAGTGGCACTTGACGCAGGCCTCGCCGGGCTTGCCCGCAGTCGGGTAGGTGCTGTGGAGGCCGCGATGCTGGGTCAGTTCCGCTGCAATTTCGCGATGGCATTCGGTGCAGCGAAAAGAACGCTCGCGCAACGACTGCGTGTGACACTGGGTGCAGTTGGCAGGTCCGTCAAGACTGTGATGAGGACGCGCGAGGGGACCGGGAGAAATCTGTGCTTGCGCGGTGTGCGCAATTCCGATGGCGAGCAGAAGGATCCCTGCCAGGCAGGCACGCTTGAGAAGTCTGCCGGACATCCGCTCAAAACACGAGGCGGCACCTGCGTATCGAGACGCGGGCCCTCCTACGTTCCTGCACACATCGGGGGAAGTGGTCGATCTACTTTCGTGCATTGCCATCCGTCGCGCGCCATACCGGCCTATAGATATCTTTGTCGCGAGTATAGACGGAGATTCCCCCTCGACACAATTACACAGCTTTAATTTCGCATGCCGACGCAAGCTTCAAGGCGTAATACAAGACCGCCGAATACCGACTGCGTTATCCTGTTTGGTACGCGTTGATCGTGCCTGTTTCGTGCGGAGTTTTCCATGCCTGACTACGTTCTCAACGTCAACGGCGCGCGTCTCCACGTGACCGCTCCTGCCGAGGAGACGCTTCTCTCGGTCTTGCGCAATCGCCTTGACCTCACCGGAACCAAGTACGGCTGCGGCGAGGGCCAGTGCGGAGCCTGCACCGTCCTGCTCGATGGCCGCGCTACGCGCTCCTGCCTGATGCCGGTCAGTGCAATCGCGAGCGCAAAGGTCACCACCATTGAAGGGCTTGAGCAGCGCGGCGCGCTTACCCCATTGCAGCAGGCGTTCATGGACGAAGGCGCGTTCCAGTGCGGCTATTGCACTTCGGGCATGATCATGAGCGCCACATCGCTGCTCCGCGACACGCACAATCCTTCTGAAGCGCAAATCGTCGAAGCGATGAACGGCAACATCTGCCGCTGCGGCACGTATCCGCGCATTGTTGCCGCGGTCCAGCGCGCGGCCCGTTCGTCAGCGCAGGGAGGTCGAGGATGAGTTTCGATCAGATGCTCGTTGAGCGCGATTCCATCGGTGCGGAACATCCATCTCCCACGCTGCAACTCGACCGCCGCGGCTTTCTCAAAGTCCTTGGCGGGGGGCTTCTTATCTGCCTCGCGCCGCACTCCGCAATGTCGCAGGAGTCCGGCCGCGGCGGAGGCGGTCATGAACTTCCCAAAGACCTCAGCGCGTGGCTGCACATCGACGCCGACGGCAAGGTGAAAGTCTTCACGGGCAAGGTTGAAGTGGGCCAGAATATCCGCACCTCGCTTGCGCAGCAGGTTGCGGAAGAACTGCGTGTACCCTTCGACTCCATCACCATGGTCATGGGCGACACCGATCTCGTTCCGTGGGACATGGGCACCTTCGGCAGCCGCACCACGCCCACGATGGGCCCGCAACTGCGCACCATGGCCGCCGCGGCGCGCCAGACGCTCATTGAGATGGCCGCCGAGCGCTGGCATGTCGATCGCGCCGCACTTACCTGCGACAACTGCAAGGTCACTGACCCGGCCACTTCGCGATCGCTCTCCTATGGAGAACTGACGCGTGGCGAAAAGCTCGTCAAGACAGTCTCCAGCGACCAGCCCCTGACGCCCGCAGCGGAATGGAAAGTCGCCGGCACCGCAGTGCCCAAAGCCGAAGGACGCGACTTCGTCACCGGCAGGCACAAGTATCCTTCCGACATCGTTCGCCCGGCCATGATGTTCGGCGCCGCACTTCGCCCCGACGGCTTCAACGCGACGCTCGCGATGATCGACACCACCGGGGTGGAGAAATTTCCCGGGGCGAGAGTCATACACGACGGCGACTTCTTCGGCGTGGTTGCGCCCGACGCATTCTCAGCACAGCACGCCGTGGCGGCCATCGAAGCCCGCTGGACTGTCCCGACAGCAGCGCTCCAACGACGGCCTCTTCGAATATCTAAAGAACAATCCCGAACCCGGCGAGGACAGTGCCCCGCAGCACGTAGCCGGGTCCGTCGCCGACGCCATGGGCTCCGCCGACATCAAGCTCGAGGAGCGCTACACGGTCGAATACATCGCCCACGCGCCGCTCGAACCCCGCGCCGCCGTGGCCGAATGGAGCGACGGCAAGCTCACAGTATGGACCGGCACCCAGCGCCCCTTCGGCGTGCGCGATGAACTCATGCAGGCCTTCCATCTCTCTGCTGCACAGGTGCGGGTCATCCAGCCGGACATGGGCAGCGGCTACGGAGGCAAGCACAGCGGTGAAGCGGCCATCGAAGCGGCGCGCCTGGCAAAAGTTGCGGGCAAGCCCGTCAAAGTTGTCTGGACGCGCCAGGACGAATTCACGTGGGCCTACCTGCGTCCCGCCGGCCTCATCGAGATCCGCGCCGGCGCCAGGCGCGACGGCACGCTCGTGGCCTGGGAATACCACAACTACAACTCCGGCCCCGCGGCCATCGGCACGCCCTACATTGTCCCCAATCAGCTCATCCAGTTTCATCCGTCGAAATCGCCGCTGCGCCAGGGTTCGTATCGCGGTCTCGCGTCCACCGCCAACCACTTCGCGCGCGAGTCGCACATGGACGCATTGGCAGGCGCTGCGAAGATCGACCCGCTCGAGTTTCGGCTGAAGAATCTCGCTGACCCGCGGCTTCGCGCGGTTTTCCAGGCAGCCGCGGAAAAGTTCAATTGGGCCCAGGCAAAATCGACCCCGTCACTCGGCTACGGCATTGCAGGCGGCGTCGACAAGGGCGGCTATGTCGCCACCTGCGCCGAAGTTGAAATCGACCCCGCCACGAAAAAGGTCCGCGTCCGCCGCGTGGTGCAGGCCTGGGAGTGCGGCGCGGTCATCAATCCCGACGGGCTCAAGAACCAACTCAGCGGCGCCATTGTCCAGGGGATCGGCGGCGCGATATTTGAGAAAATCCTCTTCGCGGATGGCCGCATCCTCAACCCGCACTTCGCTCAATACCGCGTGCCCCGATTCAGCGACACACCCAAAATCGAGATCGTGCTCCTCGACCGCAAGGACTTGCCCTCCGCCGGCGCGGGCGAAACTGGTCTCGTGGGCCTCGCCCCCGCCGTTGGCAATGCGATCTTTGCCGCGAGCGGCAAAGGCCCTCGCAGCATGCCCATGGCCCCCGAAAACAGCTGAGTGGACGCCGAACAACCACGGTCTTCAGTCAGCGCATCAGTGAAACGTGGACGGGAAATACGCATGAAGACGATGACCTGTAAATCCCTCGGGGGAGCCTGCGAAAAAAAACTGTCGGCCGCATCATGGGACGAAATGGTGCAGACCATGACGAAACACGTGTTGGAAAATCATCCCGAGACCGCAAAAGCAATGATAGAAATGCACAGCGCGGACCCGAAGAAGTGGGGCAGGGAAATGAAGCCGAAATGGGAGGCGACGCCGGACACCTAGCCGAGTGTCCGGGATTTCCTTTTTGAGACTCGGATCCGAAACCCGGCGTTACTTCCTTCGCGCCACCACCTGCAGGTATTCATTCTGAATCAGGGTCCGGTTGGCGGGGTCGGGGGCCGTGTTTGCGCCGGTCCATAGCGCTTCGAGGTCAGCCGTCAGCCTTGCCTGCCCGGCTTCATCCAATCCGTCGAAGGCGGCCTGGGTGGGGCCGAAATACCGGCGAAAGAAGGCAACCGCCCCGGCCGGGCTTGCCGGTATATCGAACTCGATGGGAATCTGTTCCAACTCCACGTGCTCGAACAAGCCGGACAGTCGTTCGCGCACCAATTTGGCATGACCCCAGTGCACCGGAGGCGCAAGGCCCAGCGGCGAGCCGGTATGGCGCGCAGTCACCTGGAACATCTGACCCGCGAATCCACCCGGCGTCCAATTCGCCATGGCCAGCAAACCGCCAGGCTTGAGCACGCGGGCAAACTCCGCCGCCACCAATTCATGCCGCGGAGCAAACATGGCCCCGAACATGGTGACCACCACGTCGAAACTCGCATTGGAGTACGACAGTTGTTCGGCGTCGCCTTCTTCAAACGTGATGTCGAGCCCCTCGGACGCCGCTCGCACCCGCGCCTGTTCGAGCAGATTGGTCGCGATGTCCACCCCTGTTACCGCGGCGCCGCCGCGGGCCAGCGGAATCGACGTATTCCCCGTCCCGCAGGCAACGTCGAGCACGCGTGCTCCGGGAGCAATGTTCAGACGCTGGATGAACGCCTCTGCGGCGGGCGCCGTATTCCTGGCGATCATCCCGAAATCGCCTGCCATCCATGCATCGCGCATGGTTCGCTTGATCTGGTGCATGTAGAGAGGTGTGTCTACCAATCAGTTTCTCCGTTTCCGAAATCTAACCGCGCTTCTTCAAGGCTAGCTCGACTGCCCGCAGCATCTCCGCTTCGGGAGCCGGTTTCCCAGTCCAGATCTCGAACTGCCGCGCGCCCTGCTGCACAAACATTTCCAGGCCGCCAATCACCGGGATCCCACGGGATGCGGCCAGCTTCAGCAGCGGCGTTTCGAGCGGCGTGTAGACCATGTCGAACACCAGCCCGGCGTTCAGTTCGTCTTCCTTGATGGGCAGCGCCTGCCTGGTCCCCGTCATTCCGCATGGCGTGGAATTGATCAGCACATCGAACCGGTTCTTCGCCAGCTGCTCATGCTTGAGCGCCTTTGCTTTCGCTGCTCTTGCCAGTGCGACCGCGTGCTCATGGGTGCGGTTGACGATCAGGACTTCAGCACCCTGTTCCACCAGGCCAAACACCGCCGCTCGTGCCGCGCCGCCGGCGCCCAGAACCGCTACCCGCGCGCCTTTCAGCCGCACCCGCTTCTCGAGAGGACGCACCACGCCCGCCACGTCGGTATTGAAGCCGTAGAGCTTGCCGTCGGCCGCGGTCCGCAGCGTATTGCATGCCCCGATCTTCGCGGTGAGCGGATCCATGTTGGCCAGGTGCGGCAGGACCTCCCGTTTCAGGGGCATGGTGACCGCCACGCCGCTTATGGGCAGCTCCAGCACCAGGGTCAGAAGATCGGCCAGCGTGCGCACCTTCAGTGGCAGCAGCACCGCATTTACGTGCTCGCGCCGGAACGCCGTGTTCTGCATCAGCGGAGACAGCGAGTGCGCAATCGGATTCCCGGCCACGCCGAAGATGCGTGTGGCCGCGTCGAGTTGTTCCAGCCGGTACAACTCGCGCAGAGTCCGCGCCGTCACCTGCCCCGGCGCTGTCTCCACTCCGTTGTCGAGCGAGGCAAATGTGAATGCGGCGCCCGCCCTAGGCCCCAGGACCCGGCTCACCAGACCCTCTTCACCCATGGCAATGCCCACCACGTGGGCCGACCGCGAACGGTCTTCGATCAGCCGCAGCACCGCCAGGTTGTCGGCCAGCGCGCGCGCCGTCGAAACCACCTTCACGAAATCCGGCTGGAACGCCGCGATCCGGTCCGCCGCTTGTTCCAGTCCCCGGGTGCGCGCGAAGTCGTGAAAGCTCACCAGCAGGGCCGCACTGGC
Source organism: Terriglobales bacterium (assembly GCA_963788475.1). Taxonomy (GTDB): domain Bacteria; phylum Acidobacteriota; class Terriglobia; order Terriglobales; family Acidobacteriaceae; genus Telmatobacter. The sequence goes on along the minus strand of CAWBGO010000013.1, from coordinate 462,345 downwards.
GCTACGCAAGCCTTCGCGAAACTTCTCCAGCTGCGCCGGGCGGGCCTCTTCCGCCGATTCCACTTCCAGGTCGACAATCCGGCACCCCGCCTGCGCCGCTTTCAACAGCACTTCCAACTCCGCGGTCAGGGAGCCGGCGAAGTTCCCACCGTGGTCCTTGCGCCGGCAGGTCGCGATGGCGATTACGTCTTTGTGCTCCCCCAGGAACTCCGTGAGCGCAGCCAGCACAGATCCCGGCCGCTGCAGGGAATCGAGCCGGAACTCCAGAAACTTCGCATCCGTGAGTGCCGCGCCGGCGCGCTCGATCATCTCCGCCGCCGTGCCCGCCTGGATGGCAACACAGAGCTTTCCCAACTGCAGCCTCGGGCGCAGTGGGCCGGCCGCCGGCGCGATCTGTGTTCCATGGGTCACAAGAGTCAATTGCGCATCTTAGATGGGTCTGGCTCCCGATGCAAGGGCGGCCATTGCCTCTTGACAATAGCTGTACTATGCGTAATAGTACACACGTGATCCCGTTCAAGGTCCAGTTTCGCGCCGGCATCTCCCTTTTCGACCAGATCGTCTACGCGTCGAAGAAGGCGATGGTCTCCGGCCAGCTGCGCCCCGGCGCCACCTTTCCCTCCGTCCGCTCGCTCAGCAAGGAACTCAAGATCAATCCCAACACCGCCGCCAAGGTGGTGGCCCACCTGGTCAACGAGGGTTTGCTCGAAATGCGCCCCGGCATTGGCACGGTTGTCTCCCGGCTTCCCGATTCGACCCGCGGCGAGCGCACCCAGCTGCTCGGCCACGAGATCGAAACCATCGTGGTCGAGGCCAAGCGCATGGGAATCGGCCTCGAGGACATGCTCGACGCGGTCTCGACTCACTGGGAGCGCCTCACCCGCGAGCCCGCAGACGGCAGCAGCAAAGATGGAGGAAAAGGAGGACGATGAACGCCGCCATCCATAGCGAAAAGCTGGTACGCCGATTTGGCCGGACTACGGCGGTCGACAGCGTCGATCTCGACGTGCCGCAGGGAGCCGTTTACGCTCTGGTGGGCGCGAACGGCGCCGGCAAAACCACCCTGATCAAGCTCCTGATGAATATTCATCGCCCCACCTCGGGGAGCGCGCAGGTCCTGGGCATTGACAGCCTCCGCCTCGCGGGCAAGGCCTTCAGGCAGATCGGATACGTGTCGGAAAACCAGGAGATGCCCGAATGGATGACCGTCGGGGCAATGCTCGACTACTACCGTCCCTTTTACCCGCAGTGGGACCGTGGCCTGGAACAGGAACTGGTGCGCCAGTTCGTTCTTCCCCTCGACCGGAAACTCAAGCACCTGTCACGGGGGCAGCGCATGAAGGCTTCATTTGCAAGTTCGCTGGCCTACCGTCCGCCGCTGATTGTCCTCGACGAGCCGTTTTCCGGACTCGATCCCCTGGTGCGCGACGAACTGATTGAAGGGCTGCTCGAACGAGCGCCGGAGACCACGATCTTCCTGTCGTCGCACGACCTGGCGGAAATCGAAAGCTTCTCCAGCCACGTGGGGTTCCTGGAGCAGGGCAAGCTCCTCTTCTCGGAAGAATTGACCGAGCTCACCGATCGCTTTCGCGACGTGACCGTTACGCTCGAAGGCCCTTCGCCGCTGCCCGCCCGCATTCCCGCTTCGTGGCTGCAGGTGCAGGCTTCCGACAGCGTCATTCGTTTCGCGCACAGCGGCTATCGGCAGCATGAGACGGAGCGCGAACTCGCGCAGGTCTTTCCCGCAGCGCGGGACGTTTCCTTCGACCCGATGCCGTTGCGGGCCATCTTTCTGGCCATTGCCAAGTCCTCGCGCAATGCGGCGCCGGCCGTGGCTCCCGTCGCAGAACCAGGGAGGATCGAAGCATGAAGCAGATCCTGCACATCTTCGCCAAGGACACGCGTCATCTGTGGCTTGAAATCCTGATCTCCCTCGCGCTGGTGGCTGCGTTGGTGGTGACCGGCGGGCGGCATTTCCTTCCCGGCACGCACTACGGATATGAAACGACCGTGTCGTTTTCGCCTCGCGGCGGCCTGGGACTTTTGCCCTACTTGCTGACTTTTTTCATTCCCCTCAGCTGGTGGATCCTGATCTCGCCTGTCATCCATGAGGAGCGCCTGGTCGGCGATCGCCAGTTCTGGATCACCCGCCCGTACGAGTGGAAGAATCTCCTCGCCGCGAAAGCACTCTTCCTCTTCGTCTACCTGTACCTGCCCCTCTTTCTCGCTCAAATCGGGGTACTGGCGAAGGTTGGCTTCAATCCATTCGCATATCTTCCCGGGCTTCTCTACGATTTGTTCCTGATCACAAGCCTCGTCATTCTGCCCTTGGTTGCGCTGGCAACCGTCACTCGCAATTTCGCCCGCATGACGCTCGCGATACTTGGGGCAGGCGTTTCGATTCTCGCCATCGCGGCGCTGACTTCAGTCTTTCCGGGCACCGAGATCGCCACACCCTTTCTCGACAGCCTGGCGATTTTCCTGGTGATTTGCGGATGCATCGCGGTCATCCTGCTGCAATATGCCGCGCGGAGAACAGCGTCCTCCTGGGTCATCATGGCGGTCACCCTGGGAATTGTGGCTTCATTGGCGTGCGCGGCCCCGGACCAGGGACTCATGAACAGCAGATATCCCGCCGAACAAGCTCCCGGTATGGTGCTGGCCACAGACAACGAAGCCGGCGGCGGGGCCATTGTCTCGGTTGCGCGCGGTCCGCACGACGTCGTCATTAACGTCCCGATGCGCGTCTCAGGAATTGCACCCGGATCGATGATGATTTCAGAAGCACTCAGGGTAACGCTCGAGGCGCCCGATGGCTCGCACTGGACGTCGTTCTGGCAGCCCATCTACGACAGGTTTTTAGCGGATAAGCTCCTGCCTGGGGAGAGAATCGCGCGTGCCGCCTTTACCATGCCGCGGTCCCTGTATGAAAAGCTCAAGCCCATGCCATTGCACGCGCACATCACCCTGGCATTCGTGCGCGGCCGCCAGGGGGAGACAACCACAGTCTCCTTGCCGCTCGACGACTTTCAGGTCCCCGGATTCGGCATCTGCACCCCGCAGACCGGCTTTTTCTACAAGCCGAATGAAATCGGAGGAATCAGCTGCCGTGCAGCCCTGCGCCAGCCTTCGCTCACCTTCGTCCGGGTTAACTGGTCCTACGATGATTGCCACGCCGCCAGCCAACAGCGCCGCAACATCGACGGCGAGGCCTGGGTAGGATCACTCAATAGGCCGCCGGCGGAGTTCGCCATCGCGCCCATCTGGAGCGATCAGATTGGCTTTACCAACCAGGATGACGGATATCGCTCCAATGAGCCCCGCCACATCTGCCCTGGAACTCCGGCAACGTTCATCAGCTATCAGGCTGCCGGCAGGACGCAGGCGGCATTCGACATTCCGAGTCTCGTGCTCCCTGAACTGACTCGGGGCCAGGTTACGGTTATCGACAAACAGTGAGGCGACGATCGGTGGTGAACCTGTCGCTCTCCACGATTCCGGCCCACGGAAGACGATAAGTATGTGTTCGGAGTTTTGCGGTCTCCCACCCTTTCGCCAGTGGAAAGACGAAAGGATGGGTCACGGAGTGTAGTTTCAGGTTGGCGGGCGAATTATTGGTGGCGGATGAATTTCCCGCTCTGCAGTTCGCTCATGGCCTGGCGCAATTCGGCCTGGGTGTTCATCACGATCGGCCCGTACCACGCTACCGGCTCCTCCAGCGGCTTGCCGGAGACAAGCAGGAAGCGTATGCCTTGCGGACCGGCCTGCACCACGATTTCATCGCCGCGATCGAACAACACCAGCGAGTGATTCTTCGCGTCGTACGCCGCGGGCGTGTTGGGATCAATCGCCGATTCGGTCAGCACGGCCTTCGGGTCAGAGGCATCGCGGAACGTTCCCGCGCCGGCGAATACGTAGGCGAAGGCATTGCGCGTGGTCTCGACCTGGATGCGTTTCCGTTGGTTGGGTGGAACCGAGATATCGACGTAGCGCGGATCAGCCGCCACGCCTTCCACGGGGCCTCGCTTGCCCCAGAACTCCCCGCAGATGATGCGAGCCCGGGTACCGTCGTCCTCCGTCACCTCGGGGATGGCGCTCGAGGGAATGTCCTGGTAGCGCGGATCGGTCATCTTCAGCGCCGCCGGCAGGTTGGCCCAGAGCTGGAAGCCATGCATGCGGCCGTGCGCGTCGCCCTTGGGCATCTCCTGGTGGAGGATGCCGCTTCCCGCCGTCATCCACTGGACGTCCCCGGCCGTCATGCGGCCCTTGTTGCCCAGGCTGTCGCCGTGCGCCACCTCGCCCGCCAGGACATAGGTAATCGTCTCGATGCCGCGGTGCGGGTGCCACGGGAATCCCGCCAGGTAATCCGCCGGATTTTCATTGCGGAAGTCGTCCAGGAGCAGAAACGGATCGAATTCCTTGGTCTTGCCGAAGCCGAAGGCCCGCTGCAGCTTGACGCCGGCGCCTTCGATGGTGGGTGTGGTTTGAATGATGTCCTTCACAGCGCGGAGAGACATTTGACCTCCTGATTTGCCTTACAAGTATTGGATTCACGAGAGCGATATTCGTTGCAACAACTATCTTTCCCCGGCCTCGCTCCGGAGGCTAACCAATCCCTCCGGTGCCGCGCAGCCGCTCAGGCCGTAGTCCGCGAAACCGGATGCCGCGGCTCCTGCCGGACCGAAGGCGGGCCCGATATTTCTATAGAATTAGTTTACAAGGAAACTATTTTCGGATAATCTCAATTCATGATCGGCGCCGGAGACAAACCGGCATGCCTCTGGTCAGACTCGGCCGCCCGAAAAGGAGATTGCCATGAACATCCAGGTCATGCACGAAGCATCAATCGCCACCCAGAAGGGAGAGATGACCTTTCCCCAGGTGGTTAGCAAGCTTCTCGAGGCCGGCGTGGAGTCATACCTCGTCGACTTCGCTTCCGGGCGCAAGACCTTCTATCTGGCCGACGGTGGAACGCATACGGAGTCGATGATTCTGGAACTGTTCCCGGTGGCGCCGGACTTCTCTGCCGTCGACCTGGTCGCGGCCATCCGCGGAGCGCAGGCCGACACGGTGCGCTATCCGGAATTCGTCAGGCGCTCGACCGCCGCGGGTACGGTTGCCTACTGGGCCTTCCTCACCGGAAAGAAGGTGATCTACTTCGGCCGCAAGGGCGAGCAGCACATCGAGGAATTTCCCCGCGCGAACCCGTAGGGACCGGCAACGCTCGAAGCGGGGCGTATCGGCAAGGCACCGCTACGGGAGTTACTTCGTCTCCGGCGCGGCCAGGAGGAAAATCGCTCCCGGCGCCAGTTCGATATTCCGCTCTGTACTGGTCAACTTCGCACTGCACTGCGGGCCGCCCTGCGGTTCCAGCTTCAGGTTCTTGAATCCGAGCACGATGCCGGGGCGAATGGCGATGCGATGAAGCTCCGGGATTCTGCTTGGAATTGGTATTTGCCGCGGCGTCGGAAACCTGACGGCCGCCGCCCTGGAGTTCGATAGGCATCGCATCATGCGAGTTCTTTAACTGGTCCGGAGGCGCCAGCACCCCGACGACCATAAGCTTCATGGGATGCTTTGCGTGGCCCGTGCAATCGACGCTGTCGAATTCGAGCGATAGCTCCGATGCGTTGGGATTCTTGGACGAAACCGCCGCAGTCACTGTGCCGTAGATCGCCGCATCCTGCTCCAGCGTGCATCCTGGATAGACCATGCCATACGCCGAATTGAGCCAGATCTTCTTGCCGGGCTTCAAGTGCGCCGCGTCCAGCAGGTTTGTCACCTTGGCCCGAATCGTGGTGCTGAGCGGAATCTCGGTATCGCCGATCGCCGCGCAAGGCTCAGCCTGGCCTGCCTCATTGCCAGCGGCCTGTTGCGCGGCCGCGCTGGCTCGGGCCGGCGTCGCACATTGCGAAAAAACGAATGCGCCCGCGCCCATCGCGATCGCCGCGATCTGAAGAGTCATCCTGTACGAACGCCTGTCAACGCGCATAGCTCTCCCCTGAATCCGAAATCAACCGGAGTATACAAGCACTCGCCTCGCCCCCATTGAACCTTTCGCGTGGCAACAGCACCATACTGGCAGCGCGCACGTCTGCGCAGTCGAGAAATAGTATTTTCAGGGATTTGGAGATGAAAGCACAATATCCACAGTTTTGTCAAGTTTTGCACTTGCGTCCACAGGCAGCGTAATCCTACATTCACATCAGTCGGTAGCAAGTAGCGAATCGGAAAGAACATTTCCTGCTTCGCAGGAAGATGAAGGGTTCGACGGAAGTCGGAGATTGGGCCTCGCGGCGCGAGTCGCGGGATGCGAGATTCGAGGGAAGTCGGAAAACTCATCCTCGGCATGGCAGGGCGATGCGAAGTTCGGTAACAGTTTTAGTTTCGTCGCCGGCTGAGCAGCACGGCAGCCTTCAACCAAAGTCGGAAATCCATCCTCGGCCAGGCCGAAGATGGAAATCCGAGAGAAGTTGGAAGCGAGGCGCGGCTCAGCAGGAGAGGCAGCAACCAGCGGAAGGCAGCAGACGAGTCGACGGCTTCGGTCGAAGGCGCGAAAGCTGAACGAAACTGGAGGTTACATCGCCGGCTTGGCTGGAGTGAAAGCACTCGATGGAAGTCGGAGACTCTGTTCGCGGTCTAGACCGGGAACGGGATCGCCGGGGAAATTGGGAGCCGGACCGAAAGCCTGGCAGCAGGTGCAACAAACGACGGAGAGCGGAGATAGCGTCAACGGCTTCGGTCGAAGATGCGGTCACCGCAGGAAGTCGGAAGGCGCGCCCGCGGTTTAGCAGCAGATGTAACGGACAATCGAAGTCGGAGATTTCATGGCGGCCTGGCCGAGGTGAAGAATCCGAAACAGATTGGAAGTTAGATCGAGGGCTTAGCTGGTAGACGGAATCGAAGATTGAGATTGAAGAATCATCGTCGGGTTATGCCGGATGGTGTTCGATCCGATGAGTTATGAGGTACCCGGAAAGCGCCAGAGGCCGCGAGGCTTCTGGCGTTTTCGATTTTGGGCCACTTTTATTTACCCCGTCCCTCACGGTCGCATTTTTCACCGCAAAAGGCCGCAACGCACAGATCGGCAACCCAGGGCGCTGATACGATTGTTTCTTCCCCTGGAAAGGCTTTTTATGAGCGCCGATCTTTCCGTCCGTGCTGTCCATCGCGGCAGCATGCGGGTGGACGTTCACGTCCGCGATCATGTTCTGGCCATGGATTACCCCGCCGAGCCGAGGAAAGCGCCAACGCCTCTCGAAGTGCTGATGGCCAGTCTGGCGGCATGCGCGGCCAATACCCTCAACCTGGTCTTGTGCAGAAAAATGGGAGCCAGCGTCGATGGTCTCGAAGTATCGGTCGACGCCGAGCGGCGCGCAGAGCACCCCACAATCCTGACCCGGATTGAACTCGGTTATCACCTGCGGGGCGACGGATTGGATTCGCGATTGGTTGAGCAGGCGGTCCGCGTGGCCGAAGATCAGCTTTGCCCGGTATTGGCCATGCTGCGGCCCGGGACGACGATCACGTCCACCTGGGACGTCGACGCGCCGTTGGCCCAATCGCCGCTGGTGAGCGATCAGGCTTAATGCATGGCCGAAGCGCCCGGTCCCTGCCCCGGCCGATTGCTGCTCAACATGAACGCCAGCAGAATCAGGCACACCGACATCCAGGACAGTTCGATATAGACGTCCTGGTATCCCTGCATCTGGGCCTGATTATTGAGCTGGTTGTAGAGCGAGGCCAGGGCCCTTCCAGCGCCATTCGGATCGCCAAAGGTGTTGCCGAGAAAACCTTTGAGGGTGTGCAAATGCTGCTCATACCCGGGCAAGCCTGCCTGCATGTCCGATTGAAGATGTTGTTGATGCCACATGGCGCGGCTCGTCACCTGCGCATTGGTGAGGGCGATCAGAATGCTGCCCCCGATATTGCGCGCGAAGTTGATGAGGCCCGCCACCTGGTTGCTTTCTTCCTTGGGCATGCCCACGTAGGCGGCGTTGGTGATGGAGATGAAACAGAAGGGCAGGGGCAGCATCTGGATCACGCGCAGCCACGACGATTGCGAAAAGCTCATGTCCAGGCTGGTGACTGCGGCCGCATAGCGGAACGTGAAAGTGAACATGATGAATCCGCCGACGGCCAGGGTTCGCGCCGAAATTTTGCTGGTGGCCCAGCCGGCCAGGGGCATGACGATGACCAGCGCGATGCCGCCCGCGGTCAGGGCCAGGCCGGCAGTGGTGGCGTTGTAGCCGAGCAACTGCTGCATGAATTGCGGCTGCAGGACGGTGTTGGCATTCAGCACGCCGCCCACCAGCGCCATCAGGAAACAACAGATGGCGAAGTTCTTGAACCGGAATAATCGGAGATTGATGATCGGATTTTTGGCCCGCAACTCCCAGATCACCAGGCCCGCCATTCCGGCGACGAACAGGAAAGCAAAGAGGCGGATGAAGCCGGAAGCGAACCAGTCGTTTTCCTCGCCCTTGTCGAGCATGATCTGCAAGCCGCCCATGGCGATGGTGAGGAAACTCAGGCCGAGATAATCCATCTTGGCCAGGCGGGAACGGTCGGGCTTGATCCATGGCGGATCATCGACGAGTCGGGTCACCAGAATAAACGCCAGCAGCCCAACAGGAATGTTGATGAAGAAGATCCAGCGCCAGGAGAAGTTGTCGGTAATCCATCCGCCCAGGGTGGGCCCGATGGAGGGCGCCAGCACCGCGACCAGCCCGTAGAGAGCAAAAGCCTGGCCGCGCTTGTGGGGCTCGAACGAGTCGGCCATGATGGCCTGGGCCATGGGTTGAAGGCCGCCGCCCCCGGCTCCCTGCAGGATGCGGAAAAGCAACAGCATGGGCAGCGAAAGCGCCGCACCGCAAAGAAAACTGGCAACGGTAAAGATGACAATACAAAAAAGGAAAAAATTCTTGCGTCCCATCACGCTGGACGCCCAAGCGCCCAGCGGAAGGACAATTGCGTTCGCCACCAGGTAGCTCGTCAGGACCCAGGTTCCCTGGTCGGTGCTCGCTCCCAGGCTGCCGGCGATGTGTGGCAGGGCCACGTTGGCGATGGACGTGTCGAGCACTTCCATGAAGGCAGCCAGTGCCACGGTGGCGGCGATGAGCCACGGATTGGTGCGCGGCTTCCACGTCGCCTGCGCAACCGGAGCCGCCGGAACAGGGGCGCGCGCAACTGAACCGGCCCCTCCCGCACCCGCCGGTAAAGGTCTGCTCAAATCTGACAATCAATCTCTCCTGGGGAACCGCCGCTTGCGTGGCCCCACATTGGGGAAGTGCTGCGCGCCACAGGTTAGCAGACGCGTGAGGCCGTTGCCGAGCCATGCCTCACGAAGGAACAAAAACCGCGTTCCTCACCTTAGATTCGTTTTCGGCCTGAGGGGTTCATGGATTGTGGAATGAGCCGCTTCCGGCCGATTTTTATTCTCAGGCCGGTTGCGGCGTGCGCCACCCCGCCAGCGCAATCACCAGGGCAAGGGCCTGCATGGCCACGATAAAGGCCACGCATGCGGGCCATTTGCCCAACGCCCAGAATAGTCCTGGAACCACGCCCGCGGCGGTGCCGCCGAGGTAATAGCAGGTGATGTAGAGGCCGGCGGCGGTGACCCGCGCTCCTGGCGGCGCCGCCACCCGAAGGTGGCTTTGCGAAGCTGTCTGGGCGATGAATACCCCGGTCGATAGCAATGTCAGGCCCGCGATTACCACCACCAGCGAGGAAGCGAGGGTGAGCAGGACCCCGGCCATGGCGCAGGTAATGGCTCCGCCAATGCCGGCGCGAAGCCCGATACGCGTAATCAGGAACCCGGCTGCCGGCGTCACCACGAGTCCGATCAGGTAAACGAAAAACAGCGAACTCAGAGCCGTAGGGGAGAGAGAAAAAGGCGGAGCGCTGAGGTGAAAGGTGATCCAGGTAAAGACGCCCACCAGGGAAAACAGCACATTGAATCCCACCGCAAACGTTGCCACCAGGCGGCGGCTTCGAAACAGTTCCTGAACCTGGTAAGGAAAGGCCGGCAGCACGCCATGCGCTGCAGGGGCAGACGCGCGCCTGCTGCCCTGAGGCAGCCACGCGGCGACTGCCCCGGCTCCGGCCAGTGACACTGCTCCGAGGGTTAGGAAGCTTACGCGCCAGTTGAACGCCTCGGCCAGGATTCCGCTGGTGATGCGGCCCAGAAAGCCGCCCAGCGCCGTGCCGCTCACGTAGAAGCTCATGATCAGCGCGACGCGATCGGGCGGCCATTCCTCGCCAATGTACGTCACGACGACGGCGAAGATGCCGGGCAGCGTGATTCCCTGCAGGAATCGCCAGAAGATCAGCTCGCCCAGCGAGTGCGAAGTTGCCGCCAGCAATGTTGGAAGAGAAACGCCGATCAGCGAGGCGACGATGACCGGCTTGCGGGGCAGGCGTTCTGTCAACGCACCAAAGATCGGAGCGGAGATGGCGACCCCGAGGGTAGCCGCTGAAACCGTCAGGCTTACCCCGGTTTTCGAGGCGTGAAACACGTGCGCGAGCAGTGGAAGCAACGGCTGGGTGCAATAGAGTTCGAGGAACGCGCACACGCCGCAGAGAACCACCGCAGCGGCGGCCCACCGGCTCGGCACCGGTCGATCCTGGGAGCAGACTGGCCAAGCGTAAGAATATCGGACTCGCGCTCAGGCAGAGCGCCGTCGCGCCTCAGCGGATGCTAATTACTTTTAAGTTCCCATTCCGCTTTACGGGGATTGCGGGCGGACCCGTTTTCGTGCATCGTGGGAATATCCGGATTTTTTGAACAGAAAGTTTGTTCGTATGTCAGCTTTTCAACGCCGCCTTGGCTTTGCAATTCTGGGGCTCGCGATGGCCACTTCAGCCTTTGGTCAGGCCCCGGCCAATCCGGCTGCCGTGAACTCTTTTGCTGCGGGCGACGCGTCTATGCCGGCGGCTTCCGCGCCTTCGGTCTCGTCTGATGCTCCCGCGATCCAGGTGCCCGTGACGATGAGCCCCGCTGTTCAGCTGCTGGGGAGTTTTCAGCGCTCCGACATCAAGTTCGACCTTGAAGACCTGGTCGAGGTTCTGCAAGACCGCCGCCATGAAGGCTGGGTACTGGCGGCTTATCCTGACCCCAAAACGGGCCAGCCGCTGATCGGCGCCGGATTCAGCCTCGACCTGCCGGCCAGAGATCACCCCCAGCACGATCTTCTGAACCCGCATCCATTTCTTGAGCCTTCTTCGGCCGAACTCTGGTCGGCTGCCGGCTTGGATTCCCAACGGCTGCAAGAGATCCTGGCCGATTATCAGGCCCGCCTCGAGGCCTGGGGCACGAGGAAATATCGCAGCCAGATCAAAATCCTGCCTGCGCAAATCAGCGACGATGACGCGACGCTCCTGGTGCGGGTTGCGGCCATCCAGGCCATAAATAATGCCAAAGCCTATTGCCGGAATTTCGATCAGTTGAGCGGTCCGCAGCAGATGGCTCTCAGCCAGCTTGTCTACCAGATGGGCGTGAACCTGGAAGAGTTCAGCCAGTTTCTGGGCCTGATTAACACTGATTCGCTTCCAGCTCCGGCGGTGCACAGCGTTTCCGCACAGGATGCGGCCTACTGGAAGTCGGTCCAGCAGTCGCTCGAACAGAGCCAATGGGCGCGCCTTTATCGGACGCGCGCGATCTCTGTGATCGCCATGCTGGATCCGCGCTACAGCGAAAATCCGACCATGGCCGAACGGCGTGTGGGAGCGACGCTCCGGCCGGCTGGCCATCGGCACGGAGGCCGGTCGGGGGCCTCAACGCAACTGGCGTCGAACAGCAAAAGCTCCGGCGCACACCGGGCCTCCCGGACTCGTCACACCCGCAAACGGAAGACGTAGGCTAGTTCCGGCTCCGCATTTTCGACAGCAACCGCAGGATCTCAAGGTACAGCCAGATCAGCGTCACCATGATCCCGAAGGCGCCGTACCACTCCATGTACTTGGGAGCGCCGTAGTTGACGCCGCGCTCGATAAAGTCGAAATCAAGGACCAGGTTCAGGGCGGCGATGGCGCAGATAAACAGGCTGATTCCGATTCCGACCATGCCTGAGCCGTTGACCGTGGTGAAGCGGACGCCGAAAAATCCCAGCACCATTTGCAGCAGGTAGAAAACCATGATGCCGCCCGTCGCGGCAATCACGCCCAGCCTGAACTTCTCTGTGACCTTGATGACCCGCGAACTGTAGGCCAGCAGAAGGACGAACAGAGTCCCGAACGTAATGCTGACAGCCTGAATCGCAATGCCCGGATAGCGCAATTCGGTCATCGCGGAGATCCCGCCGAGCACCAGTCCCTCGAGCAGGGCATAGATCGGCGCAGTGACCGGAGCCCATTCCTTCTTGAACACCGTCACCATGGCGACGATAAACCCGCCTATTGCGCCGACCAGCAGCAGCGGGGCGACATCCCCCATATCGCGAGACGCGATAAACCGGTACCAGGTCCAGGCCGCGGTGGCGAAAGCGCAGATCAGCAGGATGCCGGTTTTGTTCACGGTCCCGCTGAGGGTCATGCGAGTGGTGACGTCGATCGATCCGCCGTACTGGCTGTCCGACACGCCGCGGAACGTGTTTTCACCAAGAGCGGGATTCGAAGTCTTCATCAGGGGCATTGAGCAAATCCTCCATCGTGCGGGGTGCTTCAAGTTGGGACGCCGGCACGCCTATCCCTATTTTAGACGTTCAAAGAGTACGCGGCGATGCAGGGCAACGCTCCCCGGCGTCCACGCTACTTGTTATAACGGCTGAGCCAGTCGGTTAACTCCTGAACCAGGTTGAGTCGTTGTTCCCACAGGACAGGGAAGTGCGGCGAACCGGGATAGGTAACCATACGCACCGTCTTGCCGCGGGCGGCCAGAAGCTGAAAGAACTCGGTTCCCTGAAACGTTGGTACGCGTTGATCGGCCTCGCCATGAAGGATCAGCAGGGGCGTGGTGACTTTGTCGGCGAAAGCCACGGCGGAGAACTGGCGAAATGCTTCCGGGTCTTCGTCGGTCCAGCGCGCGTCGTAGTCGATCTGCTGGACGTCGCTGGTCCACAAAAAGGGTCCCCAGTCGGTAATGCCGGCGCCTTCAATCGCGGCCTTGTAGCGGCCGGTCTGGGTCACGGTCCAGGAGGTCATGAACCCGCCCGCGCTCCAGCCGAAGATGGCCAGATGCGCCGGATCGGCCCAACCCTGGGCGACGGCGAAGTCGGTCGCGCTATCGACATCGGCGTAGGCCCGGTCACCGAAATGCTGGTAGATGGCGGCCAGAAAATCGGCTCCGTAGCCGGTTGAGCCACGGTATTCGGGCTGGAGAACGACGTAACCCAGCCCGGAGATGAGGCGGGAGAGGGAATCGAAAGTCAGTTCGTCGTTGGCTTCGGGACCGCCGTGCGGCAAGACCAGAAACGGGTACTTCCTGCCCTCAACGTAGCCCGCCGGAAATGTGGCGATGCCTTCGAGAGCGATGCCGTCTTTGCTTTTCCACTGCACGGCGCGAACCGGGCCCAGGCCCACGTTTGCCAGCTGCAGATCGCTTTCGCGAGTGATGCGGCGCAGGTGGTCCTTGTCGGGCACGGCGACATTGCGGGCGTGGAGGGGATCGCCCACCGTCAGTGCTGCCTGATTGCCTCCGCCGCTATATTCCGGGGTCACCGGAGTGCCTGCGATGATGCCGTCGGGCCATGTGTATGCGAGCTTCAACGCGCCGTTCTCGAAGCTGTCGATCTCGTTTTTGACGCCGCGGTTGACCACAACCCATACGCTTCCCTGCGCGGAGCCGGTGAGTTGGGCGGCGGTTCCTTTCAGGTCGGGCGTGCTGTCCTTCGCCGGACCGCCGCCGGCCGGGGCGGTCCAGACATGTTCCGGCGTTAAAACCTGGGATTTCGTGGAGAGAAAGGCGACAGAGCGTCCTCCATCAGCCCACGCGATACCGCTCACGGAATTGGGAACGTCGGCGATGTGTCGCGCGCCGGTCTGGCTGCAGACATCGATGGAACTGCTCACGTCGTGATGGCCGATCCGTGGAAGCCCGGAAAGCACCGCAAGGGAGTCGCTGCCGGCGTTCCAGGCCGGTGTGTCGGGTCCTCCGCCAATAGAGGATGAGGAAACAAGTTTCAAATTCGGGCACCACCACTGACCCGCGGTGCCGTCAGAGTTGACGACATAAATGCTGGACTCGTCCGCCTCCTGCACATGACGGGTCTGGTCGAGAGGATCCAGCGGCCGGGGATCGGCGACGATGGCGAAGCGCTTGCCGTCCGGCGACGGCCGGGCAGCCTGGATGCCGCGCGGCAACAGGACGACAGTCGAGGGGACGGCCGCGGCCTTGGTCTTGTCCAATGGAAAGATCGCAAGCTGACGCACGTGGTTCACCGAGTAGGAACCGTAGAGGCCGTGCCCGTCACGGGTAAAGCCCAGCGGGGTGAAGTCGTTCGACAGATCGAGCTTGGCCGCATGACTTCCCGCGGGATCGATCGTCCACCACTCCTTTTGTGTGGGACCGTGGTCGGCGCCAAACGAGACCTGGTAGAGGATAGTGCCGTCGTTGGCGACTGCGGCAGCCGCCGCACTGCGGAGCACAGCCCATTCCTTTGCCGTGAAGGGCGCCTTTGATGGTTGGGATTGGGCCAGGGTCAACAGGGACGGGGCTAATGCCAGAGTCAACAATGCGCAGGAAATCGATTTCATTTTTTTGATTCCTCAGACATTGTTCAGCGTATCGCTGAAACGGTGGGTGGTTCAGGCTCGTGCTGATCGCGAACCGATGTGTTCCTTGGTACGCGTGACGCTGCGAGCATCGGCTGATATCCGGGCCCGCGCAAGACCTTGCCGGGCAGCGCGCCCGTCATCTTGCCTGCGGCAATCACGGGCACGCCATTGACAAGTACGTATTCCATCCCTTGCGACAGTTGGTTGGGCTGTTCGAACGTGGCCAGATCGCGAATCGTCGCGGGATCGAAGATGACCACATCGGCCCACATGCCCTGCTTTAGCACGCCGCGATCGGTAAACCGCATGCGCTGTGCGGGCAGGGCGGTGAACTTGCGGATGGCGTCCTCAAGCGTCAGGGCATGTTCTTCGCGTACATACTTGCGGAGGATGCGCGGAAAGGTTCCGTAGGCGCGGGGATGCGGATGCTCCTGGCTCAGCAGGCCCTCGGGCGAAGTTCCCTGCGAATCGTTGTCGAATGAAACCCAGGGCTGCTTGAGCGCCAGCACCACGTCCGGCTCGCTCATCCCGAAAACGGCGACCTCGGTAAACGCCTTGTCCTTGATGAGCAGGTCGCAGAGCGCATCGATGGCGTCTTCTTTCCACAGTGCGGCCACTTCCGAAAGGCGCTTCCCCTGGAGCGGCATCAGTTCGGGATTCTGAACCACCGCGATCAGGATCGCTTCGGGTCCCGGAATCTCCTGCCACTCGTTGTCCCACGTTCCCGCGGTCGAGAGCATGTCTTTGCGAATACGGGCCCTCGTCGCGGGATCTTGGAGGCGTTCGATCAGCTTTTCGTCGCCGCCATCGTGCGCCCAGGGAGGAATGAAGGCGGAAAAGGTGTTGAACCAGGCGGTGTAGGCGTAGGTGTTGGCGCTGATATCGACACCCGCCGCGCGCGCGGCGTCAATCTGGGCGATGAGCTGCGGCATGTGGCCCCAGTTGGATTTGCCCGCAGCTTTCAGGTGCCAGATCTCGACCGGGATGTGCGCTTCGCGGCCGATCCGCACCGCTTCGTCGATGGCCGCGGGCTCGGCGTCGCCTTCGCTGCGCATATGTGTGGCGTAGATGCCGCCATACTTCGCTGCCTCGCTTGCCAGCGCGATCAACTCTTCGGTTCTCGCATAGGGCGCCGGCGAATACTGGAGAGCGGTGGACACGCCCGCGGCTCCATCCTCCATGGCGTGATCGACCAGCGCCTGCATCCGGACCAATTGATCCGGGGTGGGCTGCACGTCGGCGTCGCCGAGCACCATGCGCCGCACGCTCGTTGCGCCCACATAGCTGGCAAGATTGATGCCCATCCCCTGGTGTTCCAGCCGGGTAAAGAATTCGCGGAACGTTGTCCAGTCCGGCTGGATGTGTAGATGGTCGTATTCGGCGCGGTCGGCCGCGATCATCGCCTCGTTCAGGGGCGCCGCGGAATTGCCTTCGCCGGTGATCTCGGTGGTGATTCCCTGAAAGATTTTTGACGGCACCTTCGGCTCGACCATCATCGTCAATTCCGATTGGCCCAGCATGTCGATGAAGCCTGGCGCGACGACCTTGCCCTGGGCGTCGATCGTCTGCTTGCGCGGCGCAGATTCGAGATTGCCAATCGCAGCGATGTGTCCGGCGCGGATGCCAACGTCTCCTGAATACCACGGAGAGCCGGTGCCATCCATCACATGCCCGTTCACGATCACGATGTCGAACGGCTCCGTCGAAGCGGCAGTCGCGGGGCGCTGTGCGAAGATTCCGATCGAAAGCGGAAGGGCGAGGAATGCGAATGCCGCGGTTCGGAAGGCCGCGGCTTGCATAAGTCGGTGGCCGAATGAGATGGATGATCGATCGACGGGAATATGCATGTGCGCGCATCGTAACACACGCAGTCCGGGCCAGAGGAAGGACCGTCAGTTGATCGACCGGATCAGCTCCGCCATCCGTTCTTCCTGGAATTCGATCGACTGGACAAGCTTGAATTGCGCCCGGCATCGGTCAAGGTTATGCCCGTCGCGGTGCACCTTGAAATACGTATCGCCGGACAGATAATCGGTGAGAAAGCGAATCCCGATCTCAAACGTGATGAGTTTGCCGGCAAAGGCAAGGGACTCCTTTTCCGGCGGGGTGAGAAAACCTCCCGCGGTGCTCAGGTATCCGCGCGCCAGGGCCTCGAACAAGGGGAATTCCATGTTCACCCGGCTCAGGTCCTGTTCGTCCTCGGGAGCCGGACTTGTAGCGGTGCGCACCATGTCTCCAAAGTCGTAAGCCGCCAGTCCCGGCATGACCGTATCGAGATCGATGACGCAGGTGCCCACGCCGGTCGCGTCGTCCAGCAGCACGTTGTTGATCTTGGTGTCGTTGTGGGTGACGCGTTCTGGCAGTCCCGCTTCCACCAGCCGGGTCGTAAGCGACTTTCGCGCCTGGGCGAAGTCCAGTTCCGGTCTGCATCTCACGGCGCGTCCGGCAACGTCGGCGGCAATGGCCTGCTCCAGCGCTGCGAATCGCTTCGGCGTGTGGTGAAAATCCGGAATCGTATCGTGCAGCCGCGGCGCGGGAAGATCGGCGAGCATCCGCTGAAATTCGCCGAATGCCCTGGCTGCCTGGAATGCCTGCTCCGGACATTGCACCGAGTTATACGTCGTGGCGTTTTCGATGAACTGATACGCCCTCCAGTAATTTCCGTCCGCATCCATGTGCAGCACTCCGCCGGCCCGCGTGGGGATGAGCCTCAGCGCCCGTCGATCGTGGTCCGGATCATCCGCAACCTTCGTAGCGAGATGGGCTGTAACCCGCTCGATATTCTCCATCAACACGACGGGATTCTTGAAGATGTGATGATTAATGCGCTGAAGAAGATACCGCGTGCGGGCGCCTCCGTGCTCGAAGATCGCGCAATACGAATCGTTGATATGGCCGCTGCCGTAGGGCGCGGCGCCGGCGAATTCCCCGCTGATTGCAAATGCGCGAACCGCGGTTGCGGGGTCCCCGGCGGGCCGGGACCCCGGCGCAGGCGCCGGTGCTTCCTGGGCGGCTTTTGGTTCCTGGTTTGGACCGACAGGTCGAGCTTGCTCAGGTTCAGGTCGCTGGGGTGGGGCGTCGGCCACGATTTGCTTACGATTTATTGCCACAGTGTGCTTGGGTACTTGCCTTTCTGTATGAGCGCAGCGATGCTGTCGACCACGCGCGGGCGATCTTCGCGGTAGGTCACGCCAAACCATGCATCATTGGTGCGCAGCACTTTTACCCGGGCTTGTCCTGATGCTACCAGTTCATTCACGGTGGCGGGAACATAGTTCTCCGACTTCAATTCGGTGCCGCTTCGCTCGAGGAAGTTCTGGAATCGTTCGCGAAGCTGGCCAAAGACCTGCGGAGTGAATCCCCACATATTCATCGAGACCAGTTCGTCGCCGGTAAGCTCGGTGACGTTGCCCTGGGGATCGGTGTTTTTGGCATGGTTTCCATCCCGCTCGACGCTGGTCAACTCGCTGACACTCTGGAGATAGCCGTTGCTGTCCGCCTTGCTCACCCCGCGGGCCACCGAGCCAAAATCGGACAGGGTATTGCGCAGAACAAACCCCACCATGGCGTAGTCCGATGTTCCCGACTGAAGATGCTTTGCCAGCACCTGGTAACCTTCGGCTCCATAGAAATCGTCGGCATTGATCACGGCAAAAGGCTCATGGATGGCGTCTTCGGCCACCAGCACCGCCTGCGTTGTGCCCCACGGTTTGGTCCGGCCCTCCGGCACCTTGAAGCCTTTTGGAATCTTGTCCAGTTCCTGGAAGACATAATCAACCGGCACGTGCTTCTCGAACCGGGCGCCGATGGTGTCCTTGAAGGGCTGTTCGATGTCTTTGCGGATCACGAACACAACTTTTCCGAAACCTGCGCGCAGGGCGTCGAAAATCGAGTAGTCCATCAGGGTTTCCCCGCTCGGGCCCACGGGATCGATCTGTTTCAAGCCGCCATAACGGCTGCCCATGCCTGCGGCCATAACAAGGAGAGTTGGCTTGGTCATCTTTATCCGTCCAATCGTGTAGAGATTAACTCGGCGCTCGACAAGTATAGTACGTGGGGGTTGGCGGCATTTTACGTCCGGGATGAACACTCAAACCGGCGGGGAAACGCTGCGGTTCTTTCGGGTCGGGCGAATCAACTCGATCGGCCTTCAGGGTGCGGGAGCTCCGTCCTTGCTTTTGGTTGCCGGGTGACAGATCAGGGTTGCCATTGCTGGTTCGGGCTTCCCATCGACGGATGGCGGCATCTCAGGTTCATATCGGGAGGTGTGCCCGGAAGACCGTTCGAGCGAACAGCATCACCCGCCAGGAGGGAAGATGAAAGTCGTATCGGAAAACTTCAAGGATTTGCACGCGCTCTACGTCCATCAGCTGCGTACGCTGCTTTCCGCCGAAGAACAGATCATTCGGGCGCTGCCCGACATGGCCAATTCGGCCTGCGACGAGGAACTGCAGCAACTGTTTTGGTCCCATCAGCAGGAGACAGAACTGCACGTCAAACGCCTGGAAGAATTGCTCGCGAACATAAAGCGCATCGATCCCTCGGTTACCTCGATCGGTCCGATCAAGAGCAAAGCCATGCACGGTTTGATCGCGGAAGTGGAAGACCTGATCCAGGATGCGCGGGACGCGTGCGTGAAAGACGCGGCCCTGATTGCCGCTGCCCAGCGTGTGGAGCATTACGAAATCGGGGCCTATGGTGCAGTTCGACAATTTGCCCGGGTGCTGGGTGAAAATGCTGCCGCCGAGGTTCTGGATATGACGATCAAGGAAGAGGGGCAGGCCGATCACGTTCTCACTTCGATCGCCGAACGCATCAACGTGCATGCCATGCATGCCCACACGACGGCGGTCTGAAGGGCCAACTCGAGTCGATGCCGGAAATCTGCTCAAACAAGGAGGCTTACGAGTGCCGCGCCCATTCTGGTCAGGACAAATCCAGATTTCGCTGGTTTCCTTCGGTGTCAAACTCTTTCCCGCCACCGAAGCCAAAAGCGAAATTCACTTTCACGAGATCGACCGCAAAACCGGAGCACGGGTCCGTCACCAGAAGATCTCAGAGTCGGATGAAGAGCCGGTCGAAAAAGCCGACATCGTGAAGGGCTATGAGTACCGCAAAGGCCAATACGCCCAGATCGACCCCGAGGAGATCAAGCACCTGCGCATTCCATCGAAGCACACGCTGCAGATGGAGCGATTCGTTGACCTTGACCAGCTCGATCCGGCCCTCTTTGAGAAGCCGTACTTTGTCGTGCCTGAAAAGGACTCGCAGGCCGAGGCGTTCGCCGTGGTGCGGGAGGCGCTCAAGCAAACCAACAAGGCAGGCCTGGGCAAGATCGCCATGGGCGGCCGCGAGCACCTGGTGGCTGTTTGTGCTCCCTCCGATCCGAAACTGCCCGGCCTGATGGCCTATACTCTGCGGTATGCGGCCGAGTTGCGCAGCGCTTCGGAATACTTCTCCGATGTGAAGACGCCGAAGATCGACGCCGAACAGCTGTCGCTCGCCAAGGAACTGATTCAACGCAAAGCCGGCAAGTTCGACCCTTCGAAGTTCACCGACGACTATGAAGCCGCGCTGCGCGAACTGGTCAAGGCCAAAATGAAACACCTTCCCCTGCCTCTCGAAGAGAAGCCCGCCCCGCGCGCCCAGGTGATCAACCTCATGGATGCGTTGCGCCGCAGCGTCAAGTCGCCCGATGAAAAGAAGCCGTCCGGGCATTCCGGAACACGCCAAGTTGCCGCAGCCAACCAGGCCAAATCGGCCCGCCGCGGTTTGACGCTCGTCAAATCGCGAGCAAAGCATGCCGAGAAGCGGCGCAAATCCGCCTAAGGTCAAGACGCCATGGCAAAAGCACGACAGAAAGTGTCACCGGCGCGGCGGAATTCGGCCGATGAACAATTGGAGCGCTATCGCTCCATGCGCGATTTCGCGGTTACCAGCGAGCCGAGCGGTGCCGAATCCGACGTCGAGAAGACAAGTGGAAAAGAGGCGCTGCCCTTTGTCATTCAAAAGCACGCCGCGACGCGCCTCCACTACGACTTTCGCCTGGGCTGGAATGGAGTGCTGAAAAGCTGGGCCGTCACCAAGGGACCGAGCTATGTGCCCGCCGACAAGCGCCTGGCCGTGCAGGTCGAAGATCATCCTGCGGACTACGGAGGCTTCGAAGGCATCATTCCCAAGGGCCAATACGGCGGCGGAACAGTGATGTTGTGGGATCGCGGAACGTGGGAGCCTCACGTTGACGTGGAAGAAGGATTGCAGAAGGGTTCGCTGAAGTTCGCCCTCAACGGCCAGAAGCTGAAGGGAAACTGGGCCCTGGTCCGCATGGGCGGCCGCGCCGCCAACGAGAGCAAACCAAACTGGCTGCTCATCAAGGAGCACGATGAATACGAGCGCGGTCCGGATGCTGAGCCTATCACCGAAGAGGCTCCAGACAGCGTATCGACAGGACGCACGATCGACGAAATAGCCAAAGCGGAGGACCGCGTGTGGCAATCCAATCGCGCCGAATCGAAGACGGCGCGAGCAGCGGCGCCCGCAGGGAATGGTACGCGCCCATCGTCTAAGGGCGCTTCGTCTTCAACAAAGGAGAAGCGCAACTGGGCACGCGACGTGGCGCGCGCTCCCAAAGAGGCTCTCCCCGCCTTTATTTCCCCGCAGCTCGCATCGCAGGCAACATCGCCGCCGGCCGGCAAAAACTGGGTGCATGAGTTGAAGCTGGATGGTTATCGCATTCAGGCCCGCATCGATGGGAAAAAATCCACGGTTCAATTATTGACGCGCACGGGACTCGACTGGACGCACCGGATGAAGTCCATTGCGGTAGCCCTTCGTGAAATCCCACTTGACTCCGCGCTGCTGGACGGTGAAGTTGTGGTGCTCGAACCCGATGGAACAAGCAGCTTTGCAAATCTCCAGGCAGCATTCCAGGATGGCGCAAAGCATAAGCTGACATATTTCGTGTTCGATATCCTGCACCTCGATGGGCACAACACGCGCAACCTTCCCTTGCAGGAACGGAAGAAACTGCTTGCCAAGGTGCTGTCCGGCGCGGATGCTTCCGGCGCCATACGGATGAGCGAAGATATCGTGGGTGACGCCGGTGCGATCTTCCGCAACGCCTGCAAACTCGGAGCGGAGGGAATCATCTCCAAGCTCGCCGATGGCAAGTATGCCTCGGGCCGCGGAAGCAGCTGGCTGAAGCTGAAGTGCTACCAGGAGCAGGAATTCGTCATCGGCGGATTCACCCTGCCCTCCAACGGCACTCATGGAGTGGGCGCGCTGATTCTTGGCTACTACCGTGACGGCAAGCTGATCTATGCGGGGCGAACGGGGACGGGATTCACGCAAAAGACCCATGGCCTGTTACGCGACAAGCTCGATCAGCTTCGCCGAGACAAATCCCCGTTCGAATCTGTGCCCCAGGGTGTGAGCCGCGGCGTGATCTGGGTGAAGCCCGAGTTGGTCGCGCAGGTTTCGTTCTCAACATGGACTGCCGACAATCTTGTAAGGCAGGCAGCTTTTAAGGGACTGCGGGAAGACAAGCCCGCCAAAGACGTTCGGCGGGAGGAGGCGCGTGCGGATGTGAACAAGGCCACGAAAAACGACTCAGAAGCAACGCCCCCGGCTCCCGCTTCGACTGCCACAGCCAGGCGAGCGACAAAGAAGAATAACTCCGGGGATCTGCCCATCCGGCTCACGCACCCTGACAAAGTGCTCGATGCCGACAGCGGCGCGACCAAGAAGGATCTGGCACTCTACTACTCCGCTATCTCCGAGGTGGTACTGCCTTTCGTTGCCAACCGGCCGTTGACACTGGTCCGTTGTCCAGAAGGAAGCGGAAAACAATGCTTCTATCAGAAACACAAGACGCAGATGCTCGGCGGGAAACTCGAGAGCATCGATATCGTCGACAAGAAATCCGGCAAGCCGGAGCCCTACATCACTCTTTCGACCCCGGAAGCAATTGTCGAGCTTGCCCAGATCAGCGTGCTTGAGTTGCATCCGTGGGGGTCTCGCAATCAATCTCTCGAGCAGCCTGACCAAATCATCTTCGATCTCGATCCGGATGAGGCGATCCCGTGGGAAACCCTGGCATCGAGCGCTCTTGAGGTGCGCAAGCGGCTCAAGGATCGTGGCTTGCAGAGCTTCGTAAAGTCCACCGGAGGAAAGGGCCTGCACGTCGTCGCTCCCATAATCCCCGAACATCATTGGCCTGAGGTTAAGCAATTCGCGCACGATTTTGTCCTGTCGATGGAGAAGGATGCGCCCTCACTGTTTTTGACCAAAATGACAAAGGCAGCGCGCGCCGGAAAAATCTACCTCGACTATCTTCGCAATGAACGCGGGTCAACCGCCGTCGCTCCCTATTCGCCGCGCGCCCGGGCCGGCCTACCTGTGGCCATGCCGCTTGCCTGGAGCGAATTGAAATCGGAACAGCCGCCGCGCTTCCGCGTATCGGACTTTTCGCAATGGAGCAAGCGCCTGTCACGCAACCCCTGGAAAGATCTTCCCGGCCTGCAACAGCATCTACACCTATAAGCAGTCCTGCATTTGCGGATTTTTGTCCCTCTCATCGAACGCATTCGGCAGAACGTCAGCGCCCGGACAATCGATCCACGCATCTTATGGATGGCGATCGTCGACCCACATTAAACTCCCGGTGAAGCATGCGAAAGGTTCCATCCTCGACCTATCGATTGCAACTGAATGCCGGCTTTACCTTTGAAGACGCGGCCAGGGTCGCGGCCTATCTGAAGGCTCTTGGCGTCTCGCACGTCTATTGCTCACCCTATCTCCAGGCCGCTGCCGGAAGCATGCATGGATACGACGTCGTCGATCACCAGAAACTGAATGAGGAACTGGGAGGCGAAGAGGGGCACAAGGAATTTTGCCGCCGCCTGGCCGAACTCGAAATGGGACAGGTGCTTGACATCGTGCCCAATCACATGGCGATCGGGCCGAAAAACCTTTACTGGTGGGATGTGCTTGAGAACGGCCAGTCCAGCCAATATGCGACCTGGTTCGACATCGACTGGCAATCGGCCGAAGTCAAGCTGCAAAACAGGGTGCTGATTCCGGTCCTGGGCGATCAATATGGGAAAGTCCTGGCTGCCGGCCAAATCCGGATTGAGTACAAGAACGAGACCTTCCGCGTTTGCTACATGGACCATTTCTTTCCGCTGTCTCCGCGATCCCTGGCGAAGATATGGATGAAGACGGCGCAAACTGCCGGAAACGACACTCTCGGTTTTTTGGCCGATAGCCTGTCGCGACTTCCGTCTCCTGACGCAACCGACCCCGCCCTTGTTCAGGAGCGGCATCGCGACAAGAACGTGATCTACGCGCTGCTGAAACGGCTCTGCGACGAGCAGCCGCAGGTATGCACTCTGATCGGCGCGACCGTGGAAGGCATCAACAGCGACGTGGATGAACTGGATGAATTATTGAATCAACAGAATTACCGGCTGGCCTATTGGCGTACGGCGGACCAGGAACTCGGGTACCGGCGTTTTTTCGATGTGAATTCTCTCGTCGGACTGCGAATGGAGCGCCCGCACGTATTCGAGGCCACCCATGCCCGCATCCTCGCATGGCTCCAGAACGGCGTGCTCGATGGGGTTCGCATCGATCACCCCGACGGCCTGCGCGATCCCCAGCAATATTTCGCGAGGCTGCGAAGCCGGGCACCCGATGCATGGATCATCGGCGAAAAGATTCTGGAACCGGGAGAGTTTCTGCGCCAAACCTGGCCGATCGATGGAACCACGGGCTACGATTTCATGAATGTGTGCAATGCCCTGCAGGTGAGCGGCGACGGCCTCAGCGAACTCAACCGGATCTACAGCGAGTTCACCGGCGAGACGGACGACTTCGCCGCAGTGGCACATGAGAAGAAGCTGGCCGTGCAGCACGAGGCCCTGGGGAGCGATGTAAATCGCCTGGCCAGTTTGTTTGTCGAGATATGCGAAAACAATCGCGACCGGCGCGACTATACGCGGGCCGAAATACGCCGCGCCCTGCGCGAGGTGGCGGCGTGCTTCTCGATCTACCGGACCTATGCTGTCGCGGAACGCAACGAGATCACGGATGAAGACCGGGCGGAAATTGAGCACGCCGTCGCCTGCGCCAGGGATCGGCGGCAGGATATCGATGCCGGCTTGTTCGAATTCATCGCCGACATTCTCATGCTTCGCGAGCGCGGCGCGCGCGAAAGCGAATTCACTTTGCGATTTCAGCAGTTCACCTCACCGGTGATGGCCAAGGGGGTTGAAGACACCGCATTCTACTGTTTCAACCGCATGATCGGACTCAATGAAGTGGGTGGAGCGCCGGGACGCGATGGATTGACGATCGAAGAATTCCATGACTACTGCGCGCACATGCAGGCCACGCACCCGCTGACCATGACGACACTGTCGACCCACGACACCAAGCGATGCGAAGATGTTCGGGCTCGCCTCGCCGCGCTGACCGAGATTCCGGGCCGATGGAAGTCGGCTCTGAATCGCTGGTCGCGCATGAATGGGGGTTTCAAGACCGGGCAGTTCCCCGACCGCAACACGGAGTATTTTCTTTACCAGACGCTCATCGGGGCGTGGCCCATCAGCAAAGATCGCCTGCTTGCCTACATGGAAAAGGCGGTTCGAGAGGCAAAGCGCCACACCTCCTGGACGCAGCAGAACAAGGAATTCGAAGACGCCCTGCGGAACTTCATCGAACGCATCCTCGAGTCGCGGGAGTTTATCGAAGATCTGGAGGCAACGGTCGCGAGGTTGTTGGCTGCGGGCCGCGTCAACGGCCTTGCCCAGAGTCTTCTCAAGTACACCGCCCCGGGCATTCCGGACACCTACCAGGGAAGCGAACTGTGGGACTTGCGGTTGGTCGATCCGGATAATCGTACCCCGGTCGATTACGAAGCAAGGCAAGCCATGCTCGATGAATTGAAAGCCGGACTTTCGCCGGAAGAGATCATGCTTCGCACCGACAGCGGCCTGCCGAAATTGTGGGTGGTCCATTCGGCGCTCGCTCTTCGCGGCAGGCGCCCGGAATGGTTTGGCCCTGACGCTCCCTATTCCCCTTTGCCGGCAAACCCCTCGAGAAGCGAACACCTCGTTGCTTTCCTCCGGGGCAACGCATGTCGCCACCATCGTGCCGCGCTGGTCGATGAAACTCGGCAATAGCTGGGGTGGAACTTCACTTGACCTGCCCGGCGGGCAATGGCGCAACGTGCTCACGGGTGACATGGTGAATGGCGGAAGAGTGCGCGTTCAGGCACTTTTGCATCGGTTCCCCGTCGCTCTGCTGACCAAGGAGTTGGATTAGAAAATGCATCAGTTCGAAATATGGGCTCCCCGAGTCGAGAAGATTGCAGTTCAGTTGAATGATGTGTCTTTGCCAATGCGCGGGCCGGATGAAGAGGGTTGGTGGCGCCTGCGCGTGGAAGAAGCCGGCGCGGGAACCGACTACGGATTCGTCGTCAATGACGAGGCTGCGGTCTACCCTGACCCGCGATCGCTGCATCAGCCCCACGGCGTGCACGGGTTATCACGGGTATACGATCAGGCTGCTTTCGCGTGGACCGATTCAGGGTTTCAGCCGCCGCCGCTATCCAGTGCGGTGGTCTACGAATTGCACGTGGGAACGTTTACTCCCGAAGCCACTCTCGACGCGGCAATCGACAAGCTTGGTTATCTCAAAAGCCTCGGCATCACGCATGTCGAATTGATGCCGGTGGCGGCCTTCGCGGGGAATCACGGCTGGGGCTACGATGGCGTGGCTCTGTTCGCCGTGCATGAGCCGTATGGCGGCCCCGATGCTCTCAAGCGGTTTGTGGATGCGGCCCACGAAGCGAGGCTGGCGGTCCTTCTCGATGTTGTCTACAACCATTTTGGCCCGTCGGGAAATTACGCGGGAAAGTTCGGCCCATATGTAGTCGACACGCACCATACCCCGTGGGGCGGCGCAGTGAATCTCGAAGGCAAGTGGTCTCACCAGGTCCGTCGTTTTTTCTGCGACAACGCCCTGATGTGGATGCGCGACTTTCACATGGATGGGTTGCGCCTGGATGCCGTGCACGCCTTTGTGGATCGATCGGCGATCCATTTCCTGGAGCAACTCTCCGTTGAAACGAAGCACCTGGAAGCAACTCTGGGCCGTGGCAAGGTCCTGATCGCCGAGAGTGATTCGAATGACCCGCGCATTGTGACCGCGCGCGAGGCGGGCGGATATGGCATTGATGCCCAATGGAGTGACGATTTCCACCACGCGCTCTTCGCATGGCTTTATCCCGGACCCGCAGAAGGGTATTACAGCGACTTCGGCACGTTGGGCCAGCTGGCGGACGCGATCGAGAACACGTTTGTGTACGACGGCGTCTTCTCGAAGCATCGAAAGCGCGCGCATGGGCGCGTGCCTCGAAATCTTTCGCAGCACCGGTTCCTGGGTTTCATCCAGAATCATGACCAGATCGGCAACCGTGCGGTCGGGGAACGGCTGCACGAAAGCGTGGGGATTGAGCGCGCGAAGATTGCCGCCGCGATCGTGTTCCTGAGCCCGTTTGTTCCCATGATCTTCCAGGGCGAGGAGTGGGCCGCGTCGTCGCCTTTTCAGTATTTTGCCGATCATGAAGATCCGGAGTTGGCGCGAGCTGTCTCGGAAGGTCGACGAAAGGAATTTGAAGCCTTCGGATGGGATCCCCGAGTCCATCCCCGATCCGGAAAAACCCGAGACCTATTTCCGATCCAAACTGAAGTGGGACGAAATCAGCGAAGGAGAGCATGCGCAAATGCAGAAGTGGTATCGCGAACTGATACGGCTTCGGCGATCGACACCATCGTTGAACTGCGGCGAGCCCGGCAACGCTCAGGTGACATTCGACGAGGCTGGCCGGTGGCTCACGCTGAAGCGTGGTGAGATTCGACTGCACTGCAACCTCGGAACGCACGATCATCTCTTTGCAAGTGCCGGCGGCTCCTCGCTTTTACTCGCTTCGCGCTCCGGGATCGCCATTCGCGATTCGGTAGTTCTGGTCCCGCCCGACTCGGCCGCAATTGTTCGATACGGCGATGGAGTCTAACCGGTGAATCGCCGGTCTCGTGAGTTTTTTTCCCCCTGGAACCTTCGTGCCTAAAGACAACTCGATTGTGACATGCGCATCCTACCTAACAGAGGCGTGGACGAGCACCAGGCGACCGACCCCCCTCCCAGCTGAAATCTCTGCAAGAGTTTGGTCGCGAGGATTCGTTGACATGAGTGGATATACTTTTAACATCGCTGATTACCGGCCCTTATCCGCGCCCAGAACCCAACGGGTTCAGGAGATCGGCTCTGTGGCGAAGAGCCCAAGCGGTTTCGTTGTAGTGACTTCCAACGTCAGAGAGCGCGAGGATAATTGGACAGAGGCCCGGCCGGCCGTCGTGGACATCCGGTCCATCCGCGAAGCCCATTCCAATCGTCATGTTTCGTGTCACGTGGGGGCCTATCCGCGCCGGAGCAAAATCCTGCGCTTTACAAATTTTACTCAGGATGTTCCAGAGCACGTCATTACGATGGCGCTTCCCGACAACGACTCTCGGTCGGATGAGGATCCGGATCCGACAAATTTCCCCACTGCGGCGTAGGTAGTTTCGAACACAACCGATTCGATCAACGAACCCCCATCCATCCGAGGTCCTCGGTGTTTGGGGGTCTTTACTTGTGTGCCCGCTTTTGTTCGCGCCTGAATTTCTCTGCGTTCTTCAAATCGGAAATGAACACCGCGGTTTGGTGGCGCCGCTCCTCATCCTTCAGAGCCCGCAGGATCGACGCAGGATGAAATGTGGCCAGGATGGGTGGGAAGTTTCCCACCTGCTGTATGGTTCCGTGCGACTCCGTGACTTTGAATCGAGAGCCGAGAAGCGACTGTGCCGCAACAGCGCCCAGGCAGACGATGAGAGCCGGTCTGACCGTTTCCAGTTCTGCATCCAACCATGGCCTGCAAGCGAAGATCTCGCTTGACGATGGCTTTTTGTGAATGCGGAGTTTGCCCCTCGGCTCCCATTTGAAATGCTTCACCGCGTTTGTGACATAGACGGTTTTGCGATCGATCCCTGCCTCCTCGAGGCATTGATCGAGAAGCCTTCCGGCCGGTCCCACAAACGGATGTCCTTCCTTGTCCTCACGATCGCCTGGCTGCTCGCCGATCAACATCATCCTGGCCTTCGGAACGCCGCTTTCAGAGTCCGATGCTTCGATCTCTCCGAACACAGCCTGGGTAGCGTGGCGATAGAGGTCGCATCCCTGACAGTGCTGCACGGCCTCCCGCAGGACGGCGAGTGATCGATTCTGCGGAACGAAAGGCAAGGCTCCTGGCGCTTTGCGAGTGGGAGTGTTTTTCGTCTTCATGGCACACTGCTTCAGATGCGGCTCTCGCGGGGCGATTTGCCAGACCGCCCGCGATGCTCAGAAGCTGGCTGCCATTTGGAGGACTTTCTTGCTTCCTTTGGCGTCCGCGGCGCGGTTGAAATAGCGTTCGCGCAGCTTGTTCGCGGCTGCCAGGGCAGACTCGAGCCGCTCGTCCACTATCTTTTCCAATTGCTTCAGATATTCGCCATCGGCCTTGGCGTCGAGTACTTTCTTTGCGATCCTCAGCAACTCAAGCCAGTCGTGCCATTCGCCAATGGCGTCCTTGACGGTGCCCAGACTCCCGATCAGGCTTTGGTCCGATTCATCGCTGAGTTCCAGCATGTAACGCAGTTCTTTGATCCGAATCCGGAACATGTGCAGATTGTCTGCATTGAGATCGGGCCAATGGCCGAGTTCGGAGACCAGGGTTTGGGGCGCGGCCTCGCCGCTTCTGTCTCCCCAATCCTTCTTGACCGCTTTTTTGAGCATCTTCGACGATTGTTTTAATTGCTCTCGAGCTTCCGGTCGTTGCTGCTCCACGATCTCATGGAGCTTCCGTGCATGTTTCACCCGCATCCTGGCCAGGTGTTCAACCAGGCGAACCATGCTCTCGCTGCCGTGAGAGTCAACCAGCGTCATCACGTCCCCAATCAAAACGTCCATATCGCGGACCTTGCCCGCCGCTTTGCGGACCGGCGCTATGAGCTTGAGGAGACGGCGCGATGTTTTGTTTCGCCCCACAGCTACGGCGGCCACGGTCGCTTCCAGCCGGCGCGCCTGGGTTCGCAGGGAGTGCACATCGGCGGGGCGTGGATTGGACGACGATGTCTTTAATTGTTTGCGTAGCTTCCGAAGGGGCTTGTCAACTTGATCGGGCTGGAGTTTCACGGCTTCCTGGAGTCTCCCTATCCGACTGGGGTTGGAATCGACATCAACCGGAGACCGTCGGCGCCCGCCGAGATCTCTCACCAGGCGTTGGCAAGATAAGCATAAACCTTTATCCCCAGTCAGTTGGAACTGGGTGGGTGCGCTGCGACGGCCAAGGGTCCGCGTTACCCAAAGAGCCAGCGAGAAGGCCAGGCTCGCAGGCAACCGTTCCCCCTCGGAACGCTTCTCAGTTAGGTTGTCATTTTCCCGTCATCTCCCCAGATGTCTGCTGGAGGCTCGTAGCTTGACCTCGTGTCCTCGCATTGGGACGGTGATCCTCGCCACCCTGCTTCTCGCGGTGTCTCCGCAGGGGGGAATGGCGGGCGCTGGTCCCGGAGACGGCCAGGCCCAAGACCTCAAGTCCTTGTCTCTCTCGCAACTTGGGGATGTGGAAGTCACCACCCAATTCAAAGAACCGACAGAAGTTTGGAACACGCCTGCCGCCGTCTATGTACTTACCAATGAGGACATCCGCCGCTCCGGCGTCACGAGTGTGCCCGACGCCCTCCGCCTGATTCCGGGTATCAACGTGGCGCGCGTCAACGGCTCGCGCAACTGGGCCGTCGGCATTCGCGGGTTTGGCGATCAGTATTCCAAGTATGTACTGGTGCTTATCGACGGACGCAGCGTCTATACCCCCCTGTTCGGCGGTGTCCTGTGGACTGTCAATAACGTCATGCTTGAGGACATCGACCGCATCGAGGTCATTCGCGGCCCCGGAGGCACCATCTGGGGCGCGGACGCTGTCAACGGCATCATCAACATCATTACGAAATCCGCAAAGGCTACCCAGGGCGTTCTTCTCTCGGCGGGAGGCGGTAACGTTGACCAGAACACCGAAGACATTCGCTACGGAGCGACTCGGGGTGATTGGAACATTCGAGCCGATGCATTTGGATTCGTGCGTTCGCCCGAGTTTCACCTCGACGCTCAACCAGACTATGACTGGTCGCGCTTTGGTCAGGCCGGCTTCCGCGCAGACCGGACATTCAACGGCAACGAAGTGACGTTTCAAGGGGACGCCTACTGGGGAAAATTCGGCGATGCGCAGCAGCTTTCCACCTACGAGCCGCCCGCAACCTTTGTCTCCTATGCCTCGACAAATGTGTCGGGTGGCAACCTGATGGCCCGTTGGCGCAAAGAGTTCAGCAACAAATCGGATATTTACTTCCAGGCATTCTGGTCACACGATCATCGCATCGGCTCCAATTTCGGAGAAGACCGCGACACCTTTGATTTCGATTTCCTTCACCGCTTCTGGCTGACCGAGACGCAGCAATTCACGTATGGCGCCGGTTTGCGTAGAAGTCCCAGCACCGTGAAGCAGGTCGAGCCGACCGCCACTTTTATCCCGTTGAGCAAAACCGATGGCGTCTATAGCGGATTCTTGCAGGACGAGTTCCACTTCTTTTCCGGTAAAGCTGTCCTGACCGTGGGTTCGAAGTTGGAGAGCAGCACCTACACGGGCTTCCAATATCAACCGAGCGGCCGCCTTTTGATCAAACCGTCGAGCACGAAGGCACTCTGGGCATCGGTTTCCCGCGCAGTGCGCACCCCCGACCGGGTGGACGAGGACATCCAGGTGGATGCGTTCGTGTTGCAGCCGCCAATCATATTCGCGAGGATTGAGGGCAGTCATGCTCTCCGATCCGAACGCCTGATCGCCTACGAAGCCGGTGGCCGCGCCCTGATTCGCCCGAATGTTTACGTATCTGTGGCGGGTTTCTACAATGCCTACCATGATCTGATCGCGCAGGGTTCGCCTGTAGTTACCGTGGGTCCCGGCTCGCCCTTTCCTTCGGGGACGGTACTCTTCGCGTTCCCGTTCGTCAATGGAATCAGGGGTTCGACCGCTGGTGTTGAGTTCGCGCCCGACTGGAAAATCACTCCGTGGTGGGAGATCAGGGCGGCATACTCTTACCTGCATATCGACCTGCACGATCAACCCGGCTTGACCGATAAAGTCACCCTGACTTTGCTGCGCGGATCCAGCCCCAACAACCAGGCGTTTCTGCATTCTCAATTCAATTTGCCAAAGCGATTCGAGTTCGACCAGACCTTCCGGTACGTCGACGCCCTTCCCGCCCAATTTGTGAGGGCCTACGTCACCGCCGACGCACGGCTCGGCTGGAACCCTACCAAGTCGATCGCGCTTTCGGTTGCGGGTCAGAACCTCTTTCAGCCCCACCACGGGGAGTTCAACATTTCTCCCCAGCCCATGGTTCTGATCAAACGCAGTATCTACGCGCAGATAGTCTGGACCCGGTAGGCATAGCTCATGGAAAGTTTCCCGCTCGCCGCGATGTCCGGACCGAGGCGTATCGTCCGCCGGCGCCGGTTCCTGCGTGCAATCGGGAAATGGAGCGTCGGGTCATTTCTCGCCCTGGTTACTGTAACGGGCAGTCCAGAGGGAAAGCCGTCCGAATACGACGTAAAAGCGGCGTATCTGTTCAATTTCGGAAAGTTCATTCGACTACCCGCGAACGCTCCGTCCGCGCAAGGCGGAACCTTTGATATCTGCATCTTCGGCCAGGACCCGATGAACCGGATCCTGGAGGGGATTACCCGCAATGAACAAATCGACAACCGCCCCGTGCGCCTGGTCAGGACCAAAGGCTCCCGTGAAGATCGAAGCTGCGCTATCGCATACATCAGCGGGTCAGAAGCCGACCACATCGAGTCCGACCTGAGTGGTCTCGCCGGTGGAGAGACTCTCACCGTAAGCGATGCGCCACACTTCCTGGCCCGGGGCGGCATGATCCAGTTTGTCCTGGTGGCGAACCATGTTCGCTTTGCCGTGAACCTCGATGCCATCAAGCGAACCCACCTGGTGCTGAGTTCGGAACTCTTGCGGGTTGCCGCGTCTGTCTCAGGGAAACAGTCGGCGGAGGGGTTGCCATGAAACTGTGGAACCGGCAATCCATCTCAGGAAGGCTTACCCGAGTCAACCTGCTCGTCAGCGGCATCGCGCTGTTGCTTGCATTTGTTTCGTTCCTTGCCTACGACCTCTACACATCACGGCAGGGTCTCATCAGCGCCCTCGGCACCGAGGCGGCCATTGTGAGTGCCAACAGCGTTACAGCTCTCGTGTTCGACGATCAACAAGCCGCCGAAACCACACTCTCCGCCTTGCGAGGCTCTCCGCATATTCTTTCTGCAGTCATTGTGGGCGAGGACGGAAAAGTGTTTGCCCAGTATTACCGCGATCATTCGGCTCAATCGGCAGTTGGGCCGGCGATTGAAACTGGGAAGTCCTCGGGCTATTGGTCGCAAGGACGAAACATCCTGTTCGGGCGCCGGATCATGTTGGGCAACAAATCCGTGGGAACGGTCTATCTTCTCGCGGAAACAACGGATGTGATCCGCCGGGCTGCGCGCTTTGGCCTCATCTCCGCCTGCATTCTGCTGCTTTGCTTCGTCATGGCGGTGCTGGCAACGGCCACCATCAGCCACATAGTCACGGAACCCCTTACCGACCTCGCGGAAACGGCTCAGATCGTCACCAGGAACCGGGATTACTCCGTGCGCGCCCGCCTCCCTCGCAGCGCCGACGAGCTTTCCTTCCTGGTGCAATCCTTCAACGAAATGCTCGAGCAGATCCAGGAACGCGATCGCGCACTCGAGGAATCGCACGCAGTGCTTGAGCAGAGGGTGCACGAACGCACCGCGGAATTGTCGGCCGCCAACCAGGAGTTGGAAGCTTTCTCCTATTCGGTCGCTCACGATCTGCGCGGACCCCTGCAGCACATCGCCAACATAGGCTTTCTTTTGCAACAGACCTGTTCCACGGACGAAGACTCCAACGTTGCAGCGCTGATCGAAAAGCTGTTTGAGGGAAGCAATCGGATGTCCAAGCTGATTGACGACCTGCTCAACCTCTCACGCGCCACCAGCACTCCGCTGCGTCGAACTGCAATTGACCTCAGCGAAATGGTGGCCTCCATTCTTGCGGCGCTTCAGTCCGAGGACCCGGACAGGCGCGTTCAGTTGACCGTCGCCAAAGGCGCCCATGTCATCGCCGACGAAGGGTTGTTCCACCAGGTATTGGATAATCTCCTGCGTAATGCGTGGAAGTACACAGCGCGGCGCGAGGAAGCGGTAATTGAATTCGGGTTCAGGGAAGAACCTGCCGGAACTGTCTTTTTCATCCGTGATAATGGAGTGGGGTTCAGTCCCAGCGATGCGGATCGCCTGTTCCGCCCCTTCCAGCGGCTTCACTCGCAGAGCGACTTTCCCGGTACCGGCGTGGGCCTGGCGACGGTTCATCGCATCATCGCGCGCCATGGCGGAAAAATCTGGGCGAAGGGAAACGTGGATCAAGGCGCCGAATTCTCCTTCAGCTTGCCCTATCAGGGCGAGTCGTAAGGAATCGTGGAAAAGACAGGTGTTCATGACCCTTTCCGCGGCTGATATGGTTGCAATGAAATGAGCAAGCGCCTCGTGATCGGCATCGATACCGGCGGTACGTTCACCGATTGCGTGTATCGGACCGGCGGACGGGTCGAAGTCTTCAAGACCCGCTCCACACCCGACGATCCCAGCCGCGCGATTCTGCAGGCCATCGCACAGATCGCTCAGCAGACCGGGGCCGAGGAGCTGGAGATCCGCCATGGCACGACCGTAGCGACCAACGCGCTGCTGGAGCGGAAGGGCGCACGTGTCGCGTTTGTGACCACGGCGGGGTTCGAAGATACGCTCGCCATCGGGCGCCAGGCTAGGCCAAGTCTCTACGACTGGAATGTGCATCGCCCTCGACCGCTCGCCGAACCGGACCTTTGTTTCGGCGTAGCGGAGCGGGTCGGGCCCGACGGGTCGACACTGCGCGCGCTCGACCGAACTGCGCTCAAAGAACTGCGACAACGGATCGCGGCATCGGGAGCCGAGTCGATTGCTGTTTCTCTGCTGTTCGCGTTTGCCAATCCGGAACACGAGCAGGCCATCGCGTCCGCATTGAAGGCTCTTAAACTGCCCATCTCGCTCTCGCACCAGGTCCTGCCCGAGTTTCGCGAATATGAACGAGCCGCAACGGTCACGCTGAACGCGTATCTCATGCCGCGACTGGCGAGTTATATCGGCGGCCTGCAGCGCAGCCTGAGCAGCCGCGGAGCGCAACTCAGCATCATGCAGTCTTCGGGAGGCATTCTTTCCGCGGCATCCGCGGCCCGCGAACCGGTGCGTACCATTTTGTCCGGGCCGGCAGGTGGCGTCACCGGCGCGCTCAGCATCGCTCGCCGCTCGGGCATCGAACGCCTTTTGAGCTTCGATATGGGCGGCACATCTACTGACGTTGCGCTTCTCGATACCGGCCGCGAGCCGCCCACAACCATCGAAGGTCAGGTGAGCGGCTTGCCGGTTCGCGTTCCCATGCTTGATATCCACACTGCCGGGGCTGGAGGCGGTTCACTGGCCTGGATGGACGCCGCCGGCGCATTGCAGGTGGGACCGCAGTCCGCCGGCAGCGATCCAGGTCCTGCGTGTTACGGACGCGGAGAAAAGGCCACGGTGACCGATGCCAACCTGCTGCTCGGACGCCTCCATCCCGATCATTTCCTCGGCGGAGCGATGCGGCTTGACCAACAACGCGCGCGCGTTGCTCTCGAAAACCTTCGCGAGGTCGCTGGATTTGCTACGACCGAAGCATTAGCGGAAGGCATTGTGCGCGTGGCCAACGCGCGCATGGAGGCTGCGCTGCGGCAGGTCTCGGTGGAGCGAGGATACAACCCGCGTTCGTTCACGCTGCTTGCGTTCGGCGGCGCAGGTCCGCTGCATGCATGCG
The DNA here is from genome assembly GCA_963788475.1 of Terriglobales bacterium. GTDB lineage: Bacteria > Acidobacteriota > Terriglobia > Terriglobales > Acidobacteriaceae > Telmatobacter. The sequence continues at coordinate 426,545 of CAWBGO010000013.1, read as the reverse complement.
CACTGGCGTCGGCATTGGGCATTCGCCAGGTACTTGTGCCTGCGGTTCCGGGTGCGCTATCGGCCCTTGGCATTCTCGATGCCGATCTGCGCCGCGAGTTCTCGCGAACGGTGATGGCCTTGCCCGGATCCTCTCAGATCGCCAGGGTCTTTGCCGAACTGGAGGCTGAAGCTCGGGACACGTTCCGCGACGAAGGAGTGGTGCCGTTGCTCACGCGAGCAGCCGATCTCCGCTACCAGGGCCAGGGCTTTGAATTGCGTGTTGACTGGGGGCGAGACGTAGTCAGGAAGTTCCACGCCCTTCACGAGCAATCGTATGGCTATGCTGATCCGGATCGTACGGTGGAGATTGTCACTCTGCGCATCCTGGCCTTGGCTCGCACCCGCAAGCCCCGGCAGGCCGCCGCAACGCTCAGGCGTGGCGATGGCGGCCAAGCCTGCATCGACGCTCATCGCATTTTTGAAGAAGGACGCTGGCGGCGAGGAACTCTGTACGATCGTGCCCGGCTGCGTCCTGGTGATCGTTTCGCGGGCCCCGCCGTGATCGTCGAACTAAGCGCCACGACCTACCTGCCAAGCGGATGGACGGCCGAGGTGGACGGGTTCAGCAATCTCCGCCTGGCTCCAGCTCAACTCAAGAGAGGAGGCCCCCGATGAGGCAGCGCGCACTCGATCCTGCCGATATCGCCGTTCTCGGCCACGCCTTGCATTCGGTTGCGGTTGAAATGGGCGCGGCGCTTCGGCGAACCGCGTTTTCGCCCAATATCAAGGAGCGCCGCGATTATTCATCTGCCGTATTTTCCGGCGCCGGCGACCTGGTTGCCATGGGCGATGACATGCCGGTTCATCTCGGATCGATGCCCATGTCGGTGCGCGCCGTCCTCGCGGCGCTCCAATTGGCCCCGGGAGATATCGCCCTGCTCAACGATCCCTTTCGCGGCGGAACCCACTTGCCCGACATCACCATGGTCGCTCCCGTCTTTCTTTCCCGCAGCGCCAAGCCGGCCTTCTACGTTGCCAACCGCGCCCACCACGCCGACGTCGGTGGGATGTTTCCCGGCTCGATGGGCCTTTGCCGCGAGATTGCGCAGGAAGGCATTCGCATTCCTCCCGTGAAACTGATGCATGCGCGGCACGATGGATCGCCAGGTGCTCGAGATCCTGCTGGCCAATGTGCGCACACCGCGCGAGCGTGAAGGTGACCTGACCGCCCAGTTGGGCGCGTGCCGCATCGGTGTGGAACGAGTGCGCGAACTCGTGGATCGTTTCGGCCATGCGCATACGCTTCGCGGGATCGAAGCCATGATGAACGGTTCGGAAAGGTTGATGAAGTCGGTTCTCGCGGAACTTCCGGCCGGCGAATGGCGCAGCGAGGATTTTCTCGACGATGACGGAGTGCGGCCGGGCCCGGTTGCCATTCGCGTGACGGTGCGCAACGACCCGGCGCGCCGCCGCGCCGTCGTCGATTTCACCGGCACCGACCCGCAGGTTCCCAGCAGTCTCAACGCGGTCTTCGCGGTCACCTGGGCGGCCGTGTTTTATGTCTTTCGCTGTCTGCTTCCACCGGGAGCGATTGCGACGGCCGGCCTCATGCGCCCGGTGCGGGTGATCGCGCCCGAAGGAACCATTGTGAACGCCATCGCTCCCGCTGCGGTCGCGGGCGGAAACGTGGAAACATCGCAGCGGATCGTCGACACTTTATTGCGCGCGCTTGCCTCGGCTCTGCCCGGCCGCATTCCCGCCGCGAGCTCCGGCACCATGAACAACCTGACCATCGGCGGCATCGATCCGCGCTCCGGCCTGCCTTATACGTATTACGAGACCATCGCCGGCGGGCTTGGGCGCTTCACCGTCTTCTCCCGGCGCCAGCGGCCATCACGCGCACATGACCAACTCGCTCAACACGCCTGTCGAGGCGCTCGAGTATGCCTATCCATTTCGGATGATTCGCTACGCGGTTCGCCGTGGCTCAGGCGGCCGCGGCCGCAATCCCGGCGGCGACGGCCTGGTGCGCGAAATCGAACTGTCCGGCGATGCGCAGGTGACGCTGCTGGCAGATCGCCGCAACCTCGCGCCATGGGGTTTGGCCGGAGGCGAACCCGGTGCGCCGGGCAAGGCTGTTGCCACCGTCAATGGAGTTGAGGAAAATCTTCCCGGCAAATTCACACGCGAATTGCGTGCCGGCAGCCGGCTGAAGATCGAGTCGCCAGGCGGCGGTGGATGGGGAACTCCGTGACCTTGTTCTGCGTCGCGGTCTATGCGGCGTCACTCTGCAAGGTGTTTGCTGCCATGCCGCCCACGGGAAGAAACACCTCGAACGAGGTTCCGCTTGCCCCTTCGCGCGTGGAAGTTCGAAAGCGGATGGTCCCATGGTGATCCATGACCAGGTTCTTCGAAACCCACAGTCCCAGACCGGAACCCTTCAATTCCTTTGTGGTGAAAAAAGGATCAAAGATCTGCCTGCGCACGTCGTGAGGAATACCCGTTCCCCGATCGTGTATTGTGATGCGGGCGCCTTCGCGTCCATGGCGGCAAATCGAGCGCACGCGAACCGGCACTTCGGTTCCCTGCGGAGCGGCCTCTGCGGCGTTGCGAATCAGGTTGCTGAAAATCTGCCTCAACTGACCCGGGAATCCGCGGATCGCGAGCGTTGGCCGGCACTCGCACACCACGCGAACCCGGCGCGCCGCCGCAGTCCTTTGATACAACGCCACGACCTCAGACACTAATTCCCCAACGTCGAGCACAACAGGATGCCGCGTGTCGCGCTGGAACGACAACGTCTGCCGGGTGATCCGCGCAATCCGTTCCACTTCGGCGCTCGCATGCGCGAGAAGCTCCTTTATCGTATCGGTGTTGTTGGAGGCGCCGGCCAGGTAGAGAAGATTGGTCAGCGCTTCCAGGGGATTGTTGATTTCGTGCGCAATCGCATGCGCCAGTTTTCCGGTCGCCGCGATCTTCTCCGCGGTGCGGAGCGCATACTCGGCCAGCTTGCTGTCGGTGATGTCAGACAGAACCAGTACCTTGCCGGTTTCGGGGTTTTTCGAATCGACCTGGTTTACTTTCAGTTGCACCGTTCTCTGCTGAATGGCGTACTCACATTGAAATCGTTCCGGTCCTGAATGCCGGAGGGCCTCACTGGATCCAAGGACCCGTTCCAGAAGGGCACCCGCGTCGTCGCCGAAAATTGCGTTCAGTTCGCCATCGAGACCAGCCCCGCAGATCTCTTCAAATGCCCCATTCCAGCGCACCAGCCGGCCTTCTCCGTCGACCAGGGCAAGACCTTCCGAGAGTGCATCGAAGGTCGACTGCCATTGCTCTGCCGATTTCCTGGCTACGCTCTCCGCCGTTCGCAGCCGCAGCAGAGCACGCACGGTCGCGATCAGGACCATGGGTTCGATCGGGTGAGTCAGATAGCCATCCGCTCCCGCCTCCAGCGCGCGGGCGCGATCCTCACTGGAGACGAAAGAAGCGGAGATCTGCAGAATGGATATTTGCGATGTGTGCGGATCCTGTTTGATCCTCCGGCACACTTCGTATCCTGAAATATCGGGGAGGTTCACGTCCAGGATAAGGAGATCGGGGAGCGTCCGCGCCATCGTCAGAGCTTCATTCCCGGTGCCGATTTCCGTGCAGTCATACCCCGCCTGGCAAAGAAGGCGGCACAGGACATACCGATTCTCTGCCCGGTCATCGACGACAAGTATGCGGGGACGATTCTTAGACATTCTGTTCCCGATTGATGTTTTCAGGCGCAAGCCCGGCGGCTTTCAGCCAATCCATAAATGGTTGCGCCGACAGCCGGGTTGATACTTCTTCCTTGCGGACGATTCTCACGCGCATCGACTCCAGTTGCGCGCGCTCATTTTCAGACAGCGGCTTCGACGTATAGATCAGCACGGGCAGGTTCTCGGTAGACTTATCCGCCCGTACCTGGCGCAGGATTTCGAACCCGCTGATGTCCGGCATGAGCAGGTCAAGGATCATCGCGTCCGGAACGCTCTCCTTCAGGCGAGCCGCCGCCGCCGTCCCGTTGCTCGCTTCCTCAACCTGCAGCCACGGCTGGTCCAGCAGTTCCCGAAGAATGTAGCGAGCCACGTCGTTATCGTCCACGAGAAGCAGCCGCTTGGTTCCGAATTGTGTCGTAAGCCGCCGCAGTTCACTGAGAAGAACCTCGGGCTCCAGCGGCTTGGGAAGGAACATGTTCGCTCCGGCGTCCATGGCCGCGCGCGATTCCTCGAAAATGCTGGTGACGATGAGGGGAAGCTCGGGCCATTTCTCCCGCATGCGGGCCAGAAATCCCCACGCCAGGTCGTCTCCTATGTAGATGTCCGAGACCACGACTGCCGGCTTGTGGCGGGACGTCCACACCTCCGCCTGGCCTATGTTGGCCGCCAGGATCGGTTGGAACTCTGAGTTCCGGACGTACGATTCAAGCAGGTGTGCGGTCTCGAAGTTGTCTTCCAGGAAAAGAACCGGGGCGCGATGAAATTCGGGCGCCGCCAGCTCTATCGCCTGCTCGGAACTGACCGCTTCTCCCACGTAAACCGCTGGAATCTGCGCAAAGAATGTCGAACCTTTGCCCTCTTCGCTTTCCAGCCAGAGTCGTCCCCCCAGCAGCATGGCAAGATTGCGGCAAAGCGGAAGCCCCAGCCCGGTGCCGCGATGGCGTTCCTGGAGCGGATTTTCAATCTGGCTGAATTCGCGGAAGATCGTCTCGTGATGCTCGCTGGGGATGCCGATGCCGGTGTCCGCGACGATAAACCGAACCTGGTTGCCTTCCATCATCCGCGCCGAAATCACCACCTCTCCAGAGGGCGTGAACTTGAGCGCGTTGGAAATCAGGTTGCGCAGGATCTGCGACACTTTGCCTTCGTCGGTGTGCAACGGGGCAATATCCCGCGTATCTTCGAAGATCAGATCGACTGAATTATTGTCGGCGAGCAACGGCTTCAACATGCCCTTGAGCGCGCTGAAGAGCTCCTGCACTTCAAATCGCTTGGGGCGAATGCGCGTCTTGCCGGCCTCGACTTTGGCCAGGTCGAGCAGGTCGTTCACCATCTCCTGCAAGGTCGCGCGCGGACGACTCGATGAAGCGGACCTGTTTCACTTGCTCCGCCGGTCAAATCCCCGTCCATCTTGCTTTGCAGCAGCCGCGCCAGCGAGATGATCGAATTCAGGGGAGTGCGGAACTCATGAGAAACGTTGGAAAGAAACTTGGTCTTGAGTTCCGATGCTCGGCGCAGATAGTCGGCGCGCTCGTCGAGTTCGGCATAGAGCGCCACGACGCCGCGATTGGTGTCTTCGAGCTCGCGGTTCAGCAGTTCCAGCTCTTCCTGCCGGCTGCGCAGTTCCTGCAGGGTCTTCAGCAGCTCCTGGTTCTGAAGGTCGATCTCCTCGTATGGGCTTTCCGGAGTCCGATCATGCAGCTTCTTGCTCAAATCGCCCACCCGGCGCTGGGTCCATCCCTGATGTTTCGGAGTCCGCTTTGCCATCCGGATGGTTGTGCCCTGGGGCGTCGTTTGGATGTCGAATTCATCCATCAGGCGCCTGGTTCCGATCAGGCCCATGCCCAGGCCGGTGTCCGATTTGTAGCGGCCCTCCAGGATTTCCTCCAGGTTGGGGATTCCGGGACCTGCGTCAGTCACTGTTACTTCCAAAGTTTGAGGAGGCTCGAGCGTTACAGCGAAGGCAACTTTGCCGTTGCGCGCATAGCGGAACGCGTTGCGCGCGATCTCGGACGTCGCTGTCGCCATCCGGATCTGATCCTGGTTGTCCAGTCCCAGCGCGGCCGCAACTTCGCGCGCGCGCTGCCGGGCCTGCACGACATCGCGTTCGGTACGAAGGGCGACTTGGAGGATGAGAACCGACGTTGACATCAGGCAGCCTTCACTACAACAACGCTGGCGTCGTCGCGTTGGCGGCGGAAGTCGCGCAGCAAAGCTCCGCCGATCACCGCGGGATGGCGGGATAACAGACCCGCATAGGGCGAGAGGTCCCACCTTGATTGCAGCCCATCGGAGTGCACCACCAGCACGCCGTCCGAGGGCCATTCCGATTTGAACTCCTGGATCCTCGAAGTTGCCACGCCCAGGGTTCCGTTGTGGGAGACCAGGCTTCGCGACGCGCCCTTGCTAAGCACAACGGCCGCGATGTTTCCCACTCCGGCGTACACCAGGGTCCCTTCGCGAGGCCGGATTTCCGCGATTGCCGCCACCGCGCCGCGAGTCTTCTTGAGCGCCTCGTGCACGTAGCTCAGGATCTGGCCGGGACCCGACTCGATCCGCTTGCGGAAAATCGCCACGGCTTCCTGGGCAGCTTCAGAAGCTTCCCATCCATGACCGAGCCCATCCACCACCATCGACACCATCCGTTCGGGCGTGCTGTGAAAGGTCCAGGCATCGCCGCAAACGCGCTCCCCCGGATAGGGCACAGCCAATCCCGCAATCTGAAGCTGCTCAGTCGGCGGAGTCTGCCCAATCTGAAGCAGCACAATCGTTCCTTCGCGGCCGCTGAAGACGTCGAGCTTATTGGCTATCCGTTTCATGGCTCCCATGCCGCCGCCCATGGTTCCGGCGGTGGAATAGCCATCCATCATGGCATGCGCCATATTGGCGATCCCGGGCCCTTTGTCCATGGCCACGATCCGCGCCGTTGAAGCATCCTGTCCCCTGATACCGGAGAGCACCACCTCGCCGCCGCCGCCGTGCACTAGTACGTTGCGAGACACCTCGGTCGCGAGCAGTGCGAATTCGCCCGACCGTGTCTCGTCAAAATTCAGGCGCTGCGCCAGCAGAAGCGCGGTCCGGCGAACCTCGCCGACAGAGGTTGAGTCGGTCACCGCCACATATTCAGTGAATGCTACTTCCATCGCACGACCGTGACCCGCGTCCCTTTCCCGACCTCTGATTCGATCTCAAATTCATTCACCAGGCGTCTGCTGCCACCCAGACCCAGCCCCATTCCCGACCCCGACGTAAAGCCGTCTTTCAGTGCCTGCTCGATATCGGGAATCCCCGGTCCGTGATCTTCAAACGTCAGCCGCAGCCCGGACCTTACGCCCGCGGTGATCACCTCGATTGTCATTTCGCCGCCCAGCCCGTAGTTCAGCGTGTTACGGGCAAGTTCGCTCGCTGCCGTGACAAGCTTTGTCTGGTCCACCAGGCTGAACCGCAGTTCGATCGCCCACTGACGTACTTTCTGCCGGGCCATCACAACGTCGTTCGAGCTCTTAAGCGGCAACACTTCACGCTTGGACAAACTCATCCTCGGATCCGGATTGAAGTCCGGCGACTGCGCCGTAGAGCAGTTCCATCCCCGCTTCCACGCTCAGTGCGGTTCGCACCCCTGGCAATGACATTCCAAGTTCGACCAGCGTGATGGCAACCGCGGGCTGCATACCCACCACGACCGTCTCCGCACCCAGGACTCGCGACATGGCCGCTATGTTCGCCAACATCCGCCCGATGAACGAATCGACAATCTCCAGCGACGAAATATCGATCAGCACCCCCATTGAGCCCCACTCCGAGATTTTTTGCGTCACATCTTCCTGAAGTTGAAGCGCCAGCTTGTCGTGCATATCCACCTGAATGGTGATGAGGAGGAGTGAACCCATGCGGAGAACAGGAATGCGTTCCACTCAGCCCTCCCGATTCGAAAGGATGCCGCGGCTGGAGTTGGACGCCTCTGACGAGCGAACCACGGTTCGCCCGCTCCGATGCAAGGCCAGGGCCAGCGCGTCGGAGAGCTTGGCCTTGGTGATCACGTCCTCAAGGTTGATTCCCAGATGCACGATGGTCTGCGCAATCTGCGGGCGCACGCCGCTGATGATGCACTCCGCCCCCATCAACCGCGCCGCCGTAATGGTCTTGAGCAGATGCTGCGCCACCAGCGTGTCCACGGTGGGGACGCCGGTGATGTCGATAATCGCGTACCTCGAATTGGTGGCCACGATGGTTTGCAGCAAGTTCTCCATCACCACCTGGGTACGGGCGCTGTCCAGGGTGCCGATAATGGGCAGCGCCAGGATCCCATCCCAGAGTTTCACTACCGGCGTGGAAAGTTCGAGCAGTTCCTGCTGCTGACGCACAATCAGTTCTTCACGGGCCGTCATGAAGGATTCTGTCGTGGTCAGCGCCAGCCGATCCAGCAATTCGGTCGCCGACCAGACGGTATCGAAAAGCTTGTCCTGGCTTTTGGCCAGATCGCGCCGGATCGCCGAAAAGATCGGCTGCTTCAGCGAAAGGACGAAAGTCGCGACCTCGACCGGCGAAAAGCCCTGCCGCGCTCGCGACGCCGATATTTCCTGTAACAGGTCGCGCGCGCCGCTCCATGGCGGCGACGAAATATCGTTGGAATCGCTCTTCACGCCCTTGACCACGGCGCCGAGGACAGATCTGCTTTGCTCCTCGAGTTCCGTCTTGCTTATCAGGTCCCCGCGTTGCAGCGACTTCGCCATGTCCCGTATCCACTCGGCGCGGATCTGTTCTTCGTTCCGGGAAATAATATCCGCTAACTCATTCATTCCAGACTTCCTCCGGGCAATACTGGGCTTGACACCCGGCCGTCATCCTACCATGGCGCAGGGCTTTGCAGCGAGAACAAGAATTCTCTTCAAAATTAATGAGATGCAGGATTTACGCCGAGGGTCAGCCGCGGGAAAGCTGAACCGCTGAAATCCGCTCTACGGCTGAGATGCGCCGCCATTCAGCTTGACCAAAATCTCCCGGAATGCGGGAATCCCTTCCCACTTCGACACATAATGGTCAACCCGGAATAGCTTGCAGATCTCCCGTTGCTCCTCGCCCAGAAGGGTCCAGACGACCATGGGGATCTTCTTCAGCTCCGGCGTGCCGTGCCAGAAGCGAAGGAGCTCATAACCGCTCTCGTATCCCAGATCCAGATCGAGAACAATGCCGTCGGGCAACGGCACCTCCTGGCGAAGGCCCCTCTCGAGGTAGCTGATCGCGGCTTGTGAAGAGGTTCGTGCTTCGACTTCGGCAATCCCCGCAGAACGAGCGGTCTCCGCGGCGATGTGCAGGTCGTTCGGTTGATCCTCTACGACAAGAAGGCGGCTCATCTTTCCTCATGATCAATCTGAAGTTGGGTTGAGGCTGCGCGCGATAACGGAAGTCTACAGCAGGGGCTAACACCGGTAAAGACCAATCCAGATCTACCTTAGGGTTACCCAGCCGCCGTCAGATCGTCCGGCGAACTCGCGCCAGTCGCGGAACTCCGATGAGTGCCAGGGCAAACAGAAAGATCGACGCGGCGATGAACTCCAGCCGCCCGTGCCGAAGGTCCTCGAAGAGGAGCTTGATCGCCAGGAACCCGAGCGCCGCATAAGCGATCCGCCGCATTTCCGGTCGCTGCCACCGCGATCCCGCAAAGGCCAGTCCTAAAGCAATTGCGCACAGGACCAGGGTGCGGATCAACGCCACATGAAAGACATCTGGAGTAATCCGGAGCGCCAGCAGCCGCACAGTGCCCTGCGCTGCCAGAGCACTGGCGGCACACACGGCAAGCAGGGCCGAGGCAAGGTGAAGAGTCTGCTCCTGCCAGGCCTCGCCTTCGCGCTCCCGTGCCGCGAGGTAACAAAAAAGGGCACAGCCCGATACCAGCAGGATGCTCCACGCGACATTCGCCGGCATCCTCCCAGCAAGAGCCTGGAAAGAATATCCCAGCAATCCGCAGCTGAGGGCGGCTGCCGTCAGGTAGATGATTCCGTGGCATTCGAGCGTGATGCAACACATCCGCCCCGCAAGGATCGCCCCGCCCATGGCTGCCAGCGCAAGAAGGACCACCGCCCAGGCCGGCGGGAAGCTCAACATGATTCCTGCCAGGAGAAGTCCGGCGCTCCAGAGCCCGAATACGCGAAAATTGCGCTGGCTCCGGCGCGCCCCGGAATAACCCGAATGCACCGGCGTAACAGGCAGCGGCAAATACAAGACAAATCATGCCCACGATCCGGCCGCTGACTTGGGGTACAAGAAACAACACGCTGATCATCCATAGAAGAAACGAAACCATGGACTGAACCGTTTCAAAACCTGTGATTTTGCGCCGCTGCACCGCCGTCTGATAGACGACACTCGCGGCCGTGATCAAAAACAGAAGACACGCCGGGGCCAAGAGCGCCGCCGGTCCCAGAGCCGGATAATCGCCGCGCACACTTGCGGGATCTCGGTAGACCACGATGAGGAACCACACGGCGCAATCGGCAATTGCGGCGACGATCATCCGCGTCCCTTGCATCCCGCTGCGGATAAAGCGCAACTCGCATACCGCGAACATGACCAGCAACAGCACAAGGAACGCGATCATCACGTGCGTGACAACCGATAAGGCAAGGGCCGTAAGCGCGGCGGCGCCAAAGGCGACCGGGAAATCCGACGAGTTCTCCTTCTTCCAATTCAGAGCCGTTGCCGTAGCGACCAGAAGTCCGAGTACGGCGGCGGACGCTCCTGGCGCCAGCACATGAAAACGCATCGTGAGTTCCCACAACATAGGAGCCAGGATGAGGGCGGATGTTGCCGCGTAGAGGGCGGCTGCGAATCGTGAGGCCGGCGTTCTCGATGCTGCCACCAGCCACGCAATGGCGTATCCAATCGCGATCGCAGCGACGAGCAGGCGTGGCAGGACGGCCGCTTCCGCCAGGGCCCGCAGAACATAGGCGCCGGCAATGCCGAGCATCGCTTTGCCCAGCACCAGGAAAGCACTGCTCACTTGCTCGCCGGAAGGAACCTCGGCGGCCGGTGGCAGCGTTGCTGCCGCGGACTGAGTGCCCAGATTCGCCAACGCTGGGGGCAAATGTTCCAACTCCTCCAGGCGTTTTTCCAGCGCGTCAATCCTGGAGGAGAGTTGCTCGAGAGTTTCGGGAAGATCGTTCATCAGTTCCACCCGAGTTGAACGGATTGGCCCGGCGCCGCGAGGCTTGATCTAGTCTCCGGCGGCTCCTTGCGCCACGTGCTCGTCAGGCCACGGCGGCAGCAGTTTCACAAGTATCCAAAGAATCCCCAACGGCAGCAGGGTCAGCGCTGCGGCCACCAGGAAGCCTTCCTTCGTGACCAGCGCCATCTTGTAGGTTGTGTAGCCCAGCAGGCTCTTTGAGAACAATTGCCCGCCGATGACCACGTTCCAGCGCATGGCGAAGATGCCGATCAACGTGAGGGCGCCGGCGGTCGCATACATGCGCTTGCGGACGATCTCGGGCAGCTTGAGTACCTGCGTGATCGCCAGCAGAATCAAGGGCACCAGTGTGCCGAGGCAGATCTGGACCACGATGTGCGAGAAATACAGCTTGGTATGCACCATGAAGTTCAGGCTGTGGAACGATTCATCGGCCTCGTAAACGCGGTGAATCAGGTCCAGCATCTCCAGGGTGAAGTCGATGATGAAGGTGTAGAAGAGGTACATCGCGATCGTGTCCACGCAGCGCATGTCGAGCTTTTTCCCGCGCAGCTTTGTGGTCGCCATGTAGATGAGCATCACCGCGGCAATGCCCGAGACCATGGCCGAGAAGATGAACACCACCGGCATGAGCGGCGACGACCACCACGGATTGGCCTTGATGGAGCCGAAGATAAAGCCCACGTAGCCATGCAGCATGAACGCGGAAGGAATCCCGATCAGCGTAACCACCCAGCCGACCCGCTCATCGATATGAAGCGCGCGCGGGCTGACATTGCTGGAGCCAAGCGTCATGATGCGATATACCAGGCGGGTGAGACCTTTGCTCTCCTGCGACAGGGTGACGATATCGCGGCGGTAGTCGAGCCAGATTTCGAACACCAGCACGGCCATCAGGTACCACAGGTACACATAGCCGAACATGGCCATGGCTGAAGTGCTGTGCGGCGTGAAGTACATCTCGGGGGAGCGCTCCGGGTGGCCCAGGTGGAACTGAAGCGGCAACGGAGCAACGATGAGGAACGACAAGGCCGTGAGCAGAGCCAGCCTGTATGTGGGCGTTACTGCCTCAACACGGAAGACGCGTTGGAGCGACGCCAGGATGAATGCCCCTGCCACCAGTCCGGTGATAAACGGGTACAGGACGATCAGCACACTCCACTGGAGCCCGATCTCGTTCGGATACATGAAGCCTTCAACACCATTCATAAATAGCTCCGAGTTATCAGTTGTCAGTTCTCAGCTCGTCGTTGGCATGATTCGGGGGCTGAAAACTGACAACTGAAAACTGATAACTGTTCTTACCGCACCGATCCATCCAGGTCGTTGTAATAGACCTTCGCGCCGGTCGCCATTTGCGGCTTCAATACCTGCACGCTGTGGGTCTTGAGGAACACGTGGATCGGATCGTTGGGGTTCTTCAAATCCACCAGTTGGCGCGCGCCCGTGGGACAGCTCTCGCAGCAAGCGGTGGTCAGGCCCTTGGTAATCCGGTGATAGCAGAGCGTGCACTTGTCCGCGACGTTCTTCTTTGGATGGATATACCGGCAGCCATAGGGGCAGGCCTGCACGCAATAGGCGCATCCCAGGCAGTACGTCTGATCCACCAGCACCGCGCCGTCCGGAGTCACAAACGTCGCGCCCACCGGGCACACCTGCGTGCAGGGCGAATCCGCGCATTGATTGCAGAGTTTCGGAACGAAGAAGTACTTGCCCGCGTCTTCCTTCGCGACCGGGAATCCGTCCTTGCCGCCGTTGGGTGAAATGACCTCAGGGTGGGTCATGTTCTCGTCAGTTACGTGATACCGTTCCACCCAGGTCCGAAAGTTCCCATCCGGGACATCGTTTTCCGCCGCGCAGGCGCGCACGCAGTTGCCGCAGCCGATGCACTTGGGGATATCGATCAGCATGCCCCACCAGTGATCCGACATCTGGTAGTTGGCGGCGGCCTCGGGTGTCCCCGCAAGCACCGATTTCCACGCCACGGCAGCCGCGGGCAGCAGAATCAGAAAGTGACGCCGATTGAGATTCACTTTGCACCTCCTGCGGCTTTGGCTGAAGCTTTGTCCGGCGCGGCCTTTGCCGGCGTGGCCGCTGCCGATCCGTCGATGGCCGGACTATGCGGTTGATGGCAGGTCTCACAGGGAACTCCGCTGGAGTGTTCCTCGGCCTCCACTTGCGGGAAATTTTTGGGCCGGGCCGCACTGGCGGCATGGCAGCGGACGCACAGCACTCCGGTATCGAGCTTGGCCGGAGTGATTGTTGGGTCGGCGGCATGCGCCGCCTGCGGGCCGTGGCACGCTTCGCAGTTCACCTGTTCGTGCTTACCCTTGTTCTTTACATCCACCACGTCCGAATGACAGGTGTCGCAAGCCTCGTGCCCAGCGAACTTGGCTTGATGCGCCGCGATTTCCGTGATCGCTGCGCCACGGTAATGGCCGTACTGGCCAAAAGTTTTCGGAACCACGTATCCGCGAATCACCCAGAACAGCAGGAACGCGATCACGAAGAGCCCTGCAAAACGAAGAAGATGCCCTGCATCTTTTAAAAATTTCATTCCTGGCCAGACTCCCCGAGGCGATCCGGAATGGAGTGGCGCCTCATGTGATCCAGATCATTCAACGGGGTCAAGACTGGCGATTTCAGATGACGACTGTATGTGAGGCAAATCACGTTCAGCTGTGACGGATGGACAACAAAAGCTTCCAGCTCCCAGCTTCTAGCTCCTAGTTTCTGAAAAGAAAACAAATGCTCCGTGCCCCATCCTTGGGACTTACCGGGGTCCCCAGCGACAGGTCTTCGTCGCTGGGGTGGTCGGTCGCAAGGGTGGGAAACCTCGAGCCCAAGCCACCTATTCAGAGCGGGCGCACGCACGGAGTAGTTGTGAGAGGCAGAGATTCGCCCGGCCCGGCGCGGAGGCTTAAACTCGGGCGGGGACGGCACGCGCCGGGAGCATGCTTCCCCAGAAGGCGAACACGCCGACCACCACGTAGCAGGCCAGTGGAACCGTCATGGCCAGCGCCATACTCTGGGTCGACTGGAAAACCAGTCCGATCATGGGCGTGAAGACCGCGCCTCCAATGATCGCCATCACCAGCAGCGAGGCTCCAGCCTTGGTGTTCGGGCCCAGATCGCGCAGACCGAGCGCAAAGATGGTCGGGAACATGATCGACATGAAGAAGCTGGTGAGAAAAATGGCCCACAGGCCTAACCAGCCCGGAAACAGGATGCCGATTGTCACCAGGGCGACGTTCGCGATGGCAAACAACCCCATGAGGGTGCTGGGGCGGATGAGTTTCATCCAGTAGCTGGAACCGAAGCGGCCCACGCCGAACCCGGCCAGGGTCCCGGTCAGGAAGTAACCCGCGGTTTTTTCCGGCAGGTGGGTGTAATCCTGCACGTATTGAATGAAGTAGCTCCAGGTGCCGACCTGCGCTCCCACATAGCAGAACTGGGCAAACACAGCGAACAGAAAGTGGGGGTAGCGAAGCAGGTCGCTGTATTTGCCGTGAATCTCGCCGGAATCGGAAGATCGGCTGACGGCGATGGCCGGGAACGGGGTGCGAAGGATCAGGATGGCCCAAAGCAGAACCACGACCCCCAGAACCAGATAGGGCGCAATCACGCGCATCGTCTCGTGCTGAAGGTAGGCGTCGTAGGTGCCGGCGAGTTTCAAACGGGCGATATCGTCCGGCTTCAGTTCCACTCCCGAAAAGATAAAGACCGTGCCGATCAGCACCCCGGTAATGGCGCCCAGGGGATTGAAGGCCTGGGAGAAGTTGAGGCGCCGGACCGCGCTCTCCGGTTCGCCCATCTGGGCGATCAGCGGATTGGACCCCGTCTCGAGAAAGCCCAGGCCGCTGGCAATCACGAACAGCGCCAGGAGAAACAGGGAATAGCTGCGCGCATTCGCCGCCGGCAGGAAGAGGAACGTTCCCACGCTGTAGAGCAGGAGCCCGGTGACAAGGCCTGACTTGTATCCGTAACGCCGCATCACCAGGGCCGCTGGAACCGAAAATAGGAAGTAGCCCGTATAAAAAGCCGACTGAACCAGGCCCGCCTGCAAGCGGGTGATCTCGAAGGATTTCATGAACTGGCGAATGAGAACGTCATTCAGATTATTGGGGATACCCCAGAGAAAAAAGAGCCCGGTGACCAGCAGAAAGGCGGCCATATTGCGTTGTGGGAATAGGGGGGTGCTGTCGTCCTGTCCTGCCTTCGGCGGGGCCACTGCAAAAGCCATCCGACACTCCTTAAAATGACGCCCCGAGCATGGCGCGGCGCTCGGACGCCATCATCGCATATCAACCGCAGCGCTGGCACAATCTGGCGCGAGAGAGGCGCAAGCACGGCCGCGGTGCGGCACGGCAGCCCCCGAGAGTTCACAATCCGGGATGGGCGACCCAGCCAGCTTTACTAAAGCCTTTCTTTTCAGATGACGGTTGATGTCGGAGATTCCAGGCTCTCATTTGAGCTTGGGCGGGTGTTGACGAACTAGTATCCTGTAAACAAATCAGGCGGCGGCAGCTTGTGGGGCATTGTCTGCGGGAAACCGGGGCGGGCGCTCCGAGGCCATCGACCTGACAACGTGCAGGTGCGCAGGTCATTCTGGGGTCCCGGATACAGGGTTCAAGCGCCATGCAGGCTCGCTGCCAGACAGCGAGTTGAACGCAAAACATTGGACGCCTTCGTAGAACAGAACATCGCTTCTTCGTGAAGGCCAAGGAAAATACCGCGGGGAGAGCAAGCGAGAGCGCGATTGTGCTCGGTCTGCCCAGGCGGTTTCACCCACCTAAAGAACGCAATTATGAAGGAGAAATAACATGGCTGAGAAAGCAAAGACAGCGACCACTACGGCAAAACCGCGGAAGACCCCTGCAAAAAAGGCGGCCACGCCATCCAACGTCACTGAGATCAACGCACCTCGGGAGCAGAAGGCCGTGTCGCGCGACGAGATCGCGGCGCTCGCCCACAAGCTCTGGCTGGAGCGCGGCCGCCAGCATGGACAGGATGCCGACGACTGGTTCCGGGCCGAGCAGCTCCTGCGCGGAAAAGCGTCGTAACAGTTCGCGAGGGGCGGAGAGGAAACTTCTCCAGGGAGTTCTGAGACCTGCTGGTCTCTGGTAATTGAGTCGCCGGCGATTGCGGGAGACGTCGCTCTCCGGCGGCATCAGGTTGTTGGTCCATGCACGTATTGCCCTGTCTTTTAGTTGGCCCGTTCTTGGTCAAGGGGGCAATCTCCTCAAAAATTCGAGAGTCTTGCGCTGCAAACGGCGGAGCTGTGCCAGCGCTGCAGGTCATTTCGGCGCCACGCCCGCCATCAACCAGCGGTCGGCTCCCCGTCGCAAAAATCAAGCCCCGTCTCGCCTCCAACCTGGAGGCGATCTTTTTTGGCGCATCCGATGCCTCCCGCGAGGGAGCGGAGGATATGATCGTCGAGGTACGGGCGCGCAAGGGTTTCGAGCGCACGAATGGGAGGTCTACCTTGGCCGACAATCATGACGTGCAGGACGGAAAAAATTACTATCTCGATGTGCCGCAGGTGTGTTCGGCATTTCCGCTGAAGGGCAGCAACTCTCTCGACTGGGGCATGAAGAACCGCTTGGCGCGGATCTTTTCCCCCGACGATTGCCGGACAGTCATGCTGGCAGTGGACCATGGCTACTTTCAGGGGCCGACCACCGGTCTGGAACGCATCGACGTTACGATTTGTCCGCTTATTCCTTTTGCCGACGCTCTGATGATCACGCGCGGCGCGCTGCGGAGCTCGGTCCCGCCCGAAATGGCGAAGCCGGTCGTGCTGCGCTCCACGGGCGGCCAGAGCATTCTGAAGGAGCTATCGAACGAGCGCATCGCTGTGGATATCGAGGACGCCGTGCGGCTCAACGCCTCGGCTCTTGCCGTCCAGGTGTACATCGGCGGAGTGCATGAGCACGAGTCGATCGGCAACCTTGTAGAAATTGTGGATAAGGGCAATCGCCACGGAATTCCGACCATGGCTGTGACCGGAGTGGGCAAGGAACTGGTGCGGGACGCCAAGTACCTCGGCCTGGCCACCCGCATGTGCGCGGAACTCGGCGCTCATTTTGTGAAGACCTACTACTGCGAGTCCGGCTTTGCGCGCGTTGCCGCGGGCTGTCCCGTTCCGCTGGTCATTGCCGGCGGAAAGAAGCTGCCCGAACCCGAGGCGCTCGAAATGGCCTACCGCGCCGTGAACGAAGGCGCCGCCGGCGTGGATATGGGACGCAACATTTTCCAGTGCGAGGCGCCGAAAGCCATGATCCAGGCGGTGCGGGCCGTCGTGCATGGAGACGAGACGCCGGAGAAAGCCCTCGATCTTTATCACTCCCTGAAATCGATCGAAGACAAAAGCCAATACGCCAAATGAAAGTCACCGATTCCCGCAAATTGCACCGAGGAGGTTTGAATGAAGGGAAGAAGAAATTCTCGGCTGTTGCTTCCTGTGGCAATTGTGGTCCTGGCTTTGTCGGTCGCCGCCGTGATTGATGGACCCGCCGGAACGAGCCGCATCCGGCCCCGACGCTGCCGGGGTTCTGGATTCGGCGCCGGTCAAGATCGATCGACTCGACCCGTCCATCGATAGGATCATTCCGAAGGGCGCGATGCTCGAGCGCGTCGCGGACGGGTTCAAGTGGGTTGAAGGCCCCATCTGGGTGAACAACAGCCTCTACTTTGCCGAGATACCCAGCAACACCATCCGCAAATGGACTCCGGGCGCGGGAGTCAGCATCTTTCTTCAGCCCAGCGGCTACAAGGGCGCCGAATCCTACGGCGGTCCCGAGTCGGGATCGAACGGCATGACGCTCGATGTCCGCGGCCGCCTCACGGTCGCAGGGCACGCCCAGCGCGATGTATACAGATTCGAGTCACTCGACCCCAAAGGACCATTCACGATTCTTGCCGACTCGTACCAGGGCAAGAAACTGAACAGCCCCAACGATCTCGTCTACAAGTCCGATGGTTCGCTCTACTTCACCGATCCGCCTTACGGACTGCGCACGCAGCACGACGACGATCCGGAGAAGCAGCTCAAGGTCAACGGTGTATACCGTATCCCCCACGCGCTCGAGCAGAAGCCTGGAGCCCCGCCGGCGAGCGCCGAACTGCAATTGTTGGTGAGCGATCTAACCCGGCCCAACGGCATCGCGTTCTCGCCCGACGAGAAGTATCTGTATGTGAATAACTCCGAACCAAAGAAGATATGGATGCGCTATCGCGTCCAGCCGGACGGCTCCGTGACCGAGCCGAAGCTGCTGTATGATGCAACGGCCGACACTCGTCCTGGCTCGCCCGACGGCATGAAGGTGGACGAGAAGGGCAATATCTACAGCACGGGCCCCGGCGGCGTGTGGATCTTTTCGCCCGAAGGCAAGCCGCTGGGAACGATCCTGATTTCAGAAAAGTCGGCCAACGTGACCTGGGCAGGACCGGATCGCAAGACGCTTTACATCACGGCCAGCAGCAGCATCTATCGCGTCCACCTCAACATTGCGGGAGCCCCGCTGACCAAGACCCGCTAAGCGCTCAGTAGTCACTCGGGTTTGGCGTCGCGGTTGTCTTTCATGAGTGCGATCAACGCGGCATTCACGACGGTAAGTCCGGCCAGAATGTACAGCCCTGCGCGCGGCGAGTGGAAATACTCATCGGCCCATACCTTCACGTTCGGCGCGAGAAATCCGCCCAGGTTGCCCATCCCGATCAGAGCGATACCACCTGCCGCCGCGACGTCGGCCAGGTAGGCGGTTGGAAACGTCCAGAAGAGCGGCTGCACCGAGATAAACCCCGACACCGCGATCGACAACGCCACAAGCCCCACCTTCGGCCCCGCCGTGGGAAACACAAAACTCGCGCAACCGGCAACCAGCAGAATCAAAGCCGCGATCGGTCGATGGTTTCTCCACCGATCGGCCAACTTCGGAAAGTAGTAAACGGCGGCCAGGGTGCATATCCAGGGAATAGACGAAACCAGCCCTACTTCCAGTCCCGCCGGCTTGTGCAGCAGAGCCGAGATCTCCGCGGGAAGATAAAAGATCGCGCCATAGGTGCTCATCTGGATCAGGGTGTAGATCAGCAGGAATCGCAACACGCGCAGATCGCGTAGCATGGGCAACAGCTTCGCAGGCCCGATGGAACGCCGATCGAGTTCCTCCTTCGCGAGCGCATCCGCGAGGGCCTCTCTCTCATGGGCCGGCAACCACGCGGCAGTGGCGGGCTTGTTATCGAGAAACCAGTAGGCAACAGATCCCAGCGCGACAGCCATGAAGCCTTCCACGAGGAACATCCATTGCCAGCCTTGCAGCCCGCCCCAGGGCGGCATCTCGAGCAGAAGGCCGGAGAGCGGGCCGCCCACGATGAGCGCCAGTGGAACACCGAGATAGAACAGGCCCATCATCTGCCCGCGAACCCGGTTCGGAAACCAGTAGGTCAGATAGAGGATGACTCCGGGGAAGAATCCGGCTTCCATGACGCCCAGCAGCAGCCGCAGCACATAAAACGAAGTGCTGCCGGTGACAAACATCGTGGCCATCGACAACAGTCCCCACGTCACCATCAGGAACGTCATCCATACTTTGGCGCCGATGCGGTGAAGGATCAGATTGCTGGGGAATCCGCACAGCGAGTAGCTGAGGAAGAACAGGCCGGCGGCCAGCGCATAGACTCGTTCGTTGATGCCTTCGTACGTCTGCAGGGCCTGCTTTGCGAAACCGATATTCGCGCGGTCGAGGAACGAGACCACGTACATCATCATCAGCCAGGGAGCCAGGTGCCGAGTCGCGCGAGAAATGGCGCTGTGCAGATCGCGGAATTGCGAACGGCCGGCTGGCTCAGCGTCAGATGCGGGGAAGGGATGCAAGCGGGAGCCTCGCGATCAGTGTGTGCTGGCCGGATTGGTGCTGACAAGGTCGTCGGCGATGCGCTCCAGCGAGGGCACAATGGATTCGCCGGCAGCCGTTCCGAACGGTCCACTCTGCTGCACCATGAAGATGAGAATTCTCCCTTTGGACGGGGAGATTTCCATCGCGTTGTTGTAGGCTCCGCCGTGGCCGAACCCATGTTCGGAGATGCCCCATCCCAATCCGTAGTTCTTTCCGTCGAGCATCTTGTTTTGAGTCCGGGTCATCTCGCGAATTGCCGCCTCGCTGACGATGCGCTTGCCGTGGACGATACCGCCATTGAGGATCATCTGGCAGAACCGGGCTACGTCGCCCGCGGTGGAGAAAAGTCCTCCGGCGGGCATGGGGAAACGGCGCGCCTTGTCGTTCAGGGGATAGGTCAGCTGATCGATTTGAAACGCAAAGAGCTCGTGACTGTTGGTATCGACTTTGTATGACTCAGCCAGGCGGCTGATCTGTTCGGCGTTGGGCCAGAATGTCGTGTCGTTCATGCCGAGAGGATCGAAGAGACGCTGCTGCATGAATTGCTCGTACGGCATCCCGCTGACCACCTCGATAATGCGTGCAGCGGTATTGATGCCCTCGTTGGAGTACGAGTAAGCGGTGCCCGGCTGGAAGATCAGCGGCTCGGCGGCAAAACTGCGCACGGCCTGGTTGAGGGGTAGCAGGTCGAGGGCGCCTGGTTGTGCTTTTGAACGAAAAGGGAGGCCGCTGGTGTGGCTCAGGATTTCGCGCACGCGAATGGGATGAACCGCGGGCACAGGAATGGACGGCGCCTGCGCTGCGGAGGGCTCGGTTTTGGCCGCGGATTGCGGCGGACTCACCATCTGGCCGTGAAATTCGGGCAGGTACTTCTCGACCGGATCGTCAAGATTCACCTTGCCTTCATCGACCAGCGTCATGAAGGCAGTGACAGTCATCGGCTTGGACGTGGAAGCAATCCAGAAGAGGCAGTCGGGACGCATGGGCGCGCGGGCGGCGAGATCGCGGTATCCCACTGCCTGAACATCAACGACGCGGTCTTTGGTCGCCACGAGGGTGACCGTTCCAGCCAAAGTGTGATTGTCGACAAGCGGCTGCAGGAAGGATCGGATGGGATCGTTCGCGGCCGGCTGGTTGGCAACGGTGTTTGCGGAGAAAGGGATAGACATCAGCGTCAGGATAACGATCCGTCGAAGTAGGATGCCAATGCCGTGATCCCCGCCGACGCGGTCGCGGACTTCGGTTTTGGTTGTCGCTCGAACCATCATGATGCCTCTCGTGTTGGTTGATGGGCAGGTGTGTGGTAACTGGCGCAACCGCGCGAACGCCAGGCAGTCAGGAATCATCCCATCCACTTGGCGAGTTCAGGATAGCGGGCGAGGATTCTGTGCTGATCGTCGTGGCTGAACTGCCGCAGCGGCGTCGGCTTGTCCTGGGGCCGCGAGCCTTTCTGGTTCAGCACGTTCATCAGGCTCCATTCCCGCTGCAACTGTTGTGGCTCTGCTGCCGGAAGGTCGTAGCGAGTGAAGTCAATGGCCATGGGCGGAGCGTCTTTCGTCCAGTCGCGCAGCAGCGCCAGCCGGAACTCACGGTTCATGAACCATTGGATCTCGAGGTTCTTTTCGGAGCCAGGCGCTCCCGTGCCCTTGGCATCGAATCGATAGTTCAGGCCAGCGTTATTTGGATTGTGCTTCCGCCACTCCAAGCCGAATTCTCCTTCGGTCATCACACGTGTGTCTGGCCATCGCTCCCGTACCGCCTGCAGCCACCATGCCAGGTCTTCGTGGTGGCCGATGGAGACCTCCCAGATCCCCGTAACCCAGCCGAATCCGTTCAATGCATGGCCGGTGTCGAAGTGCATCGCGGTCGTATCCATCATTTCCTTGCGGCCGACACTCGTCCCAAGGTTGCCCACCGTCTCGATGGGACCCACACCCATCCTGCTGTTGAAACCGCCCTGGAAACCATCGCGCCGCGCAGCCAGAAAATCGCAGGTCCAGCCGTCAAGGCAAACGCAATCGATAAAATCGGCCGTGCCCTGGGCGGGCTTCAGGTAATTCTCGCGGCTGGGGTAATAGGGATAGCAGATTCCCCCATCGCCATCTCCATTGTCGATTGCATGCTGGCTCCAGATCTGTCCCTGGCACACATGAATGCCCTCGTCTGCGGCGAGCAGGCGCTGATTCTCCGCATCCATGAACCCGGCGATGAGGCATTGCGGACGATACCCACCTCCGACCAGGGCCGACACCTTGCCCAGCGCTTCGTGAATCGTCTTCCGGTTGTTCTCGCGCGTGTCGTACATGGGCGCGAAATAGCCGCCTGGTATGAATGTGACTTCGTCTCCATATCGATCGTGATACGACGCGAGCAGGCGGCGCGCTTCCTTGTACTGGTCGCGACTGTCGTTCAGCGCCAGCCAACTGATGGCCCAGGTCATCTTTCCACCGGGCCAGCCTTTGGCAAATGCGTCCCGCCGCGCGCGGATAAGTTCCGGCCGGTTATCGGCGACCTCGTCCTCGCCGATATTGCGAGTCGGGGTCACTTCGATCTGGTTCACCCGGACAATCGAAACGTGGGTCACAAAGCGACCGCGAAGCGGCGCAGGACCTGTCGCCCGAGGCTGGCTCTCGGAGCCAAACGACGGCGCGCTCAGCGCGAGAGACGCCGCCGAGATGGCAGCACCGCTCAGAAACTGGCGCCGGGTCCAGCCGTTGTCGAAGTCCATCCCACCTCGGACCTCGTTTGCAGGCTTGTTTGAGTTCATTTGCAGAATCATACAAGAGCATCCCCATGCCGCCGAGTGTTGGCCGCTCTCCGAGGTCTTCGTGTTCCGACTCCAACCCACATCGCATTTCCGTGGCCGCAACGAAGGATTATGATTGCCCGCGGGGTTCATAGCGGGGAAATGGCGAAGACGTCCCGCGGCGACTCCAAAGGAGAGATCGCGTGATAGACAAAGCCGTTGTTTCCCGGCGCGAATTCCTGCAGACCACGGCCGGCGTAGCGGGGGCCTCGTTGCTGGCGGGAACGAAGATCCTCGATGCCGAGCCCATACCCGCAGCGTCACAAGCCGCGCCGGCCAGCGACCGGGTTCGATTCGGAATCGTGGGCGTTGGCATGGAAGGCTCGAATCTGCTTACGACAGCCATCCAGCTTCGCGGAGTGGAGTGCGTGGCTGCTGCCGATCTCTACGACGGCCGCCATGAACTGGCAAAGGAAATCGTCGGCAAGCCGATCCGGACAACCCGCCGCTACCAGGAATTGCTCGATGCCAAAGACATCGACGCCATCATCGTGGCTGTTCCTGACCACTGGCACAAGCAGGTGGTGGTGGACGCGGTCGGTGCGGGCAAGGATGTCTATTGCGAAAAGCCCATGTCGCACAATCCGTCGGATGGCCTGGCCATGGTCGCCGCGGCCAAGAAAACCGATCGCATCGTGCAGATCGGGGCGCAGCGCACAAGCTCGGTTCTATGCGCCAAGGCCAAAGAGCTGATCGCCCAGGGTGCAATCGGCGACATGAATCTGATTGAAGCGACCTATGGCCGCAACGATCCCAACGGCGCGTGGGAGTATCCGCCTCCTCCCGATCTGTCGCCGCAGAACCTGGATTGGGAGACCTGGCTGGGAACTGCGCCAAAGAAGCCCTTTGATCCGCTGGCCTTTGCGCGCTGGCGCTGCTGGAAGGAATATGGAACTGGCGTCGCCGGCGATCTGCTGGTCCACCTGATCAGTGGTATGCAGTTTGTGCTGGGCATCAATCAGGTGCCGAGCAAGGTTTCAGCCTTCGGTGGCATCTACCGGTGGAAGGACGGGCGCAACATGCCCGACGTGCATCCGGTGCTTTTTGAATATGAAGGTATCCCGGTGTATATGCGGTTGTCGCTGGGGTGCGAATCGCCCGAGGTCACTCGCTTTCAGGGATCCAAAGGAGCAATCGAACTTCGCGAATTCAGCGTTTCATATGCGCCTCAGGCGGGAGTCGATCTCTCGCCTAGCTACTACACCGCTTCATACCCGGCGCGTCTGAGAAATGAGTACGTGAAGAAATGGCACGAGGAGCACGACCCGGCTCCCGGAAAGGAACCTGCGCCCGAGAGCATTACTTACAACGGAAACGACTATGACGATCTCCGGCCGCATTTATGGGTGTTCTTCGAGGCCGTCCGATCGCGGAAGCCGGTAGTGCAGGACGTTGTTTTCGGCCACAATGCGGCGCTTGCCTGTCATCTTGCCAATGAATCCTACTTCCGCAAAAGCCCGGTGCGCTGGGATGAGGCTTCGCAATCCATCAAGTCACTGAGCTAAATCTGGGGTGGTTGCCGGCCTATCAAGTGAAAAGGAGTTCGTTTCCGTGAAATTGAATTCGCTATCCCGCGCCGCAATTGTAGGTGCCAGTCTCCTCGCCGCTTCTCCATTGACGACGCTCGGACAAGCCTCTGAAGAAGGGCGTGCCGTGAAGCCGT
The DNA here is from genome assembly GCA_963788475.1 of Terriglobales bacterium. Classification (GTDB taxonomy): domain Bacteria; phylum Acidobacteriota; class Terriglobia; order Terriglobales; family Acidobacteriaceae; genus Telmatobacter. The sequence continues at coordinate 402,269 of CAWBGO010000013.1, read as the reverse complement.
TTCTCGGCCGCTGGGATCTCACGCTGAAGTCGTCAGACCACGAGTATCCTTCGTGGCTCGAGTTGCGCGAGCAGGATGGCCAGCTCAAGGCTCAAATGGTGGGCCGCTGGGGTAACGCACGCCCTCTTCCCAAAGCGGAACTGTCCGATGGCCGCCTCACCTTCGTTTCTCCAAAGGAAGAGGAGGGCAGCAAGAGCGACCTTGTATTTCAGGGGCAACTGAAGGGCGAAACACTCTCAGGGACCGTCAACGGTCCCGATGGAAAAACGTGGCAATGGACCGGTGTGAGAGCGCCGGCTCTCGAAAGGGCAAATCCACCCCAATGGGGCAAGCCGATGCAACTGTTCAACGGGAAAGACCTGTCCGGGTGGAAGATGGGCGCGCCGGGACCGCCCGTGTGGACAGTGCAGAATGGAACTCTCGTGACCCCCGGAAATGGTCCCGAACTTTACAGCGACGCGAAGTTTCAGGATTTCAAGTTGCATGTCGAATTCAACTGCGGCAAGGATGCAAACAGCGGAGTCTATCTGCGCGGCCGTTACGAAGTTCAGATCGAAACCGAATCGCAATCGGAACCGCCCAGCCATCACACCGGCGGGGTCTACGGCTTCCTCGCTCCCACACCGGAACAGCCCCGTGTTCCCGATATCTGGCAGACCTTTGACATCACCCTGATCGGGAGAAGAGTTACCGTGGTTCTGAATGGCAAGACCGTCATCGACAACCAAGAGATTCCCGGCATCACCGGCGGCGCCGTCGACAGCAACGAGGCATCGCCGGGACCGATTTATTTTCAGGGCAGTGAGAAAGGACACGTCGCCTTTCGCAACATCGTGATCACGCCGGCCAAGTGAACGACGATTAGAATTGCTGCAGGATGGCAGACCGCAAGATCGTTCATGTCGACATGGATGCCTTCTATGCATCCGTGGAACAGAGGGACAATCCGCAGTTGCGCGGCCAGCCCGTGGTCGTGGCATGGCGGGGAACTCGATCGGTCGTCTGCGCGGCTTCCTATGAGGCCAGGCGTTTTGGAATCCGCTCGGCCATGCCGACGGTGCGCGCCGAGCGCCTGTGTCCCGAGGCGATTTTCGTTGCTCCGGATTTTCCGCGCTACCGGGCGGTATCGCACCTCGTCCGCGAGATATTTCAACGGCACACCGATCTCATTGAGCCGCTTTCGCTCGATGAGGCTTACCTTGATGTAACAGAGAACAAGACCGGACTTCCTACGGCCACTCGGGTTGCGCAGACAATCCGGGAACAGATTCGAACCGAGCTTGATCTCACCGCCTCGGCCGGAGTCGCGCCGAACAAGTTCCTGGCCAAGATAGCCTCCGATTGGCGCAAGCCGAACGGACTATTCGTCATCCAGCCCAAAGACGTTGATTCGTTCATGCCCCCGCTTCCCGTCGGTCGGATTCCCGGAGTTGGAAAAGTGACCGAAGCAAAACTTGAAAGACTAGGCATCAAGACGGTCGGAGATCTGCAAGCCGTTGTGTTGACTGACCTCGAAAGAGCGTTTGGACGATACGGCCTTCGCCTCTATGAATTGGCAAGGGGTATCGATCACAGCCCTGTGGTTCCCGACCGCCCCACGCAATCGGTCTCTGCGGAAGATACGTTTCCGGTGGACGTCCCGCTGTCGGAAACGGAGCCTCTGATTCGCATGCTCGCAGAGAAAACCTGGAGCGCTTCGCGCAAGCAACCCAGGGTACCGCGCACCGTGGTGCTCAAATTGAAGACCAGTCACTTCAGGATTCTTACCCGCAGTTATACGCCTCCGGTGCCTCCCGCTTCATGCGAGGAACTCACACAAATCGCCCTGTCGCTGAGAGACAAAGTGAACCTCGATCCCGCGCAGCGATATCGTCTGGTCGGGGTCGGACTCAGCAATTTCAACGGCCCCGAAAATTCAGGACAGCCGGAGTTATTTGAGCCGGACAAATAGGGAGTTCCTGTTTCTCGCTTTTCTCTTGCCTCGAAAACGTAACATGTGTTTCTATTGGTGCCACGCAGTTTATATCTCTTTCCTTGGAGCCCACTGATCGGTCAATGCGAATGACCGGTCCGGCGCATGGAACGCAAGCCAAACAACGTGTAAGCTGCGTTCTCCAACCATGCTTCATTCCTCACCTGTCGGGACATTGAAAGACCGGGTGCGCATCGTCGAACGATAGTGCCCGCCTCGCCATGCCGGGCCAGTCAGGAAATCTTAAGGGAGGATTCATGCCTCGTCTTTCTTCGTTGATAGAAGACCTCAAGACTCATTACTCGGTAGCGATTATCGGATCGGGTTATGGCGGCGCCATCACCGCGTCGCGGCTGGCGCGCGCCGGCCAGCAGGTGTGCGTTCTCGAACGCGGCCGCGAATTCCAGCCCGGAGAATATCCCAATACGCTGCCCGAGGTACTCGCCGAGGCCCAGGTGGATACGCCCAACGGGTTTCTGGGCTCACGAACCGGCCTTTACGACATGCGTGTCAACGATGACATCAATGTCTTCTGTGGCTGCGGACTGGGTGGGACGTCGCTCGTGAATGCGAACGTATCGCTGCCCGCTGAGCCGCGTGTGTTCGACGATCCGCGCTGGCCCGACGAGTTCCGCGCCGACGTTGCGACGCGCCTCCAAACCGGTTATCAGCTCGCGCAGCAGATGCTGGGAGCCACTCCTTATCCTGACAACTTTCCCGCGCTTCCGAAACTCGAGGCGCTGGAGAAGTCGGCCGCTTCCCTCCAGGAAAAGTTTTACCGTCCGCCCATCAACGTCACGTTCAAAGACGGGGTCAACGCCGCCGGCGTGGCGCAGCACGCATGCACGCTCTGCGGCGACTGCATCACGGGCTGCAATTACGGCGCAAAGAATACTGTGCTGATGAACTACCTGCCCGACGCGCGCAACCACGGCGCCGAAATCTTTACCCAGGTTGGCGTGCGGTATCTAGAGCAGAAGGACGGGCTCTGGGTCATTCACTACCAGGTGCTCGATTCGGGCCGGGAACATTTTGATACACCAACGCAATTCATCACCGCGAATATGGTGGTGCTTGCGGCCGGAATGCTTGGTTCGAGCGAAATCCTGCTGCGTTCCAAGGCCAACGGGCTCACTCTTTCCGACCAGGTGGGCAATCATTTCACCGGAAACGGCGACGTGCTCGCGTTCGGGTACGACACCGACACCGTCATCGACGGAATCGGTTATGGCTCACTTTCGCCGCAGGGCCGCGACCCCGTTGGGCCGTGCATCACCGGAATCATCGACAATCGGCTTCAGCCTCAACTCGACGACGGCATGGTGATTGAGGAGGGTTCGATTCCTGGCGCCCTCGGAGCAACAATTCCGGCGGCATTGGCTGCCATAGCTCCCTGGGCCGGCACCAACCTTTCTCCAGGCACCGACGCATTTGTTAAAGAACGCGAACGCGAACTCGACAGCCTGCTTTGCGGCCCGTATCACGGCGCAGTGCAAAACACCCAGACCTATCTCGTGATGACCCACGATGACGGCAACGGCTTCATGACGCTCGAAGACGATCGACTGAGACTGCATTGGCCCGGCGCCGGGACTCAGCCCGTATTCACCCGCGTCAACGATCGTCTGGACCAGGCAACCAAGGCGCTAGGCGGAGTCTTTGAGCACAACCCGCTGTGGAGCGATCTCACCAATCACAATCTGATCACGGTGCATCCCCTGGGCGGTTGCTCGATGTCGCGCGACGCGTCGGGCGGCGTCGTAAATCACAAGGGCCAGGTGTTTTCTTCGAATGGTGGAAGCGGGGTGTACGACAGTCTCTATGTGAGCGATGGTTCGGTGATGCCGCGCTCGCTCGGCGTTAATCCGCTGTTGACCATCTCGGCGATCGCAGAGCGGTGCTGCGCGCTCATGGCGCAGGACCACGGCTGGACCATTGATTACGACCTCTCGAAGCCCGTTCAACCGCCTCCATCACCTGCCGTGACCACGGGTCTGCGCTTCACCGAGGCGATGAAGGGATTCTTCTCCACAAAGGTCACAGATGACTTCGCGAAGGGAAACATTGAGGGTAAGCAGGACGGCTCGAGCTTTGAGTTCATCCTTACCGTAATTGCCGACGACCTGGATGAACTGCTTAAGAATCCGGATCATCCTGCGCGCATGGTCGGCTCCGTGACGGCTCCAGCCCTTTCGGCAGAGCCGCTGACGGTGAGCCAGGGCCAATTCCACCTGCTCGTCACCGATCCCACTCAGGTCGACGTCCGCCTGATGAAGTACGGAATGAACCTGACCTCGGAAGAAGGCAAGACGTTTGTCTTCGAGGGCACAAAGGTCATCAAGAACGACGGAATTCTGAACATCTGGCGTGACACGTCGACGCTCTACATCACAATTTCGGATCCTTCCGGAATAGTACTGGGCAAGGGAATTCTGCTGATTGAGACTGCGGATTTCCTGCGTCAGATGACGACGGTCGAAATTACCAATGCAAAGGACGATCAGGAGCGACTCAACAGCGTAATTCGGTTTGGGCAGTTCTTCGCCGGGGTCTTGTTCGATATCTACGGCAGCGCACTAGCGCCCGCGAATGAGTTCAAACCGCAACCCGTGCCGCGAAAGAAACGGCCGCTCCGCTTGTGTGCTCCGGAGGTCTATCACTTTCTCACCGAAGATAGGGTTGAGTTACGGCTGACGCGATACAAGGGAGGCACCAAGGGGCCGGTGATGCTTTCACCCGGCTACGGCACTTCGACCCTTGCATACACGATCGACACGGTCGATACCAATTTGCCGGAGTTCCTCTACGCAAACAATTACGACGTGTGGTTGTTCGACTATCGCGCCAGCCCGGCGTTGCCGTCATCGCGAACGCAGTTCTCGCTGGACGACGTTGCCACGAAGGATTATCCGGCGGCGGTTGCGCAGGTGCGGGCAATAACCGGTGCTGCCGACATTCAGATCATGGCCCACTGCATCGGCTCGCTTACGTTTTTAATGAGCATGCTTTCCGGAAAGCTCCAGGGAATACGTTCGGCTGTGTGCTCGCAGGTGGGCTTTTTTCCCACCACTTCTCCGGAAAACAATGTCAAAGCCGCCTTCGATATCGGAGAATTCTTCAAGAACATCGGCATCGACACTCTCACCACGGACTTCGATCCATCAAAGTGGGGCGATGCTCTCGCAGATGGACTGTTGAAAATGGCGGGTGCCGCTGGCCCTCCGTGTAACAGTGCGGTGTGCCGAAGAATCTGGCTGATCTACGGTGAAGTCTACGGCCACACCCAGTTGAACGAAGCGACTCACGAGGCGATCCACGAGATGTTCGGCATTGCCGACATCACTACCTTCAACCATCTGTTGACGATCATTCGCGCCGGAAAAGTTGTAGACAAAGATGGAAAGGATGTTTACCTGCCTAACATACAGCGCCTGAAGATTCCTCTTGCCTTCTTTCAGGCAATGGGGAATCGCCTTTTCCTGCCCGAGGGCACCGAGCGCAGTTATGAACTGTTAGTAGCCAAGAATGGCGCAGATGGATATCTCCGCATTGCAGTCCCTAACTATCATCATATGGATTGTTTCATCGGAAAGGATGCGGCACGGGATATCTATCCGCTGATTCTGGCCCAGCTTGACGGTTACAATCCGGCGCCGCCCGCGACCAACCCGCCTGCGCCGGCCGCCGCAGTGACGGTAGTTCACTAAGAGGAGCCCTCAATGGCAGACAACAGATCCGATGCCTCGGCTGCTCGCAGTTCAGGGCTCGATGCATTGTTCCAATATCCGCTGATGTCAGCGCTGTTTGACCGTCGGACGCGGCGGATCGCACGCGGCACGTCTGTGGTCGCCAACGGCCTGAGCCACACCAGCACCAATGCTCCCGCGCCTCTCTCTGCGCTTGAGGAGGCAGTGCTCATCGTATCGACCGGCCTGACCGGTTCGGTTCAGCACGATGGGCCGCTCGACATTCCCACTGGAGGGCGTGAACTTGGTACGCCGTTCGTCAATGCCCTGGGACGCTCCGCAAGCAGTCCGGATAACTCTCAGGCAACTACGTTTTTCATGATCAATGACGAGGGCATTTTCCTCCTTAAGAAGCTGGAAGGCGATGAGGCACTCCAGTTATTGGGCGGCCTTCCGACCAGTAAGGCGGATTGGGCTGATGCCGATTGGCTCGCCGCTGCGCAGGCGGTCAAGGTCAAACTCTACGACCAACGGCTGGAGTTTCCGCGGCAGTTTCCTTACTATCTCGGCTGGAACAAGCAGATTTCCAACCTGCCCGGTACAACGATCTTCTTACCAGTGGTGGACTGCACGCGCGGTTACATCAACATCATTCTTAACTTGCTGACGGAGCCCGACGGCCAGCGACCCTTGTTTGTCGACGACTGGAAGACCTTCAAGCCTGCCGACGTAGTCGAGGCCGTGGAGTGGGCCGGAGTTGAATTCGGGCTTGCGGGCTCTAACGACAAAATTCCCTATGAAGTTATTGGAGGCCTCGCGCGCGCGCAAGACAAGTTTGTCAATCCGAATATTGTGTTGCCGCTGGGATTAGCGTCGACCATGCGCGTCAATTACGAGGCTTTCTTTCTATTGCAAAACCTGATGCTGGTCGGGCAGGGTATGGGTCTGGGTGGATGGGTTCACGCCTCGATCGCTCCGCCTTACATCCTGGAGCGCGACCCATCGAAGCAGTTTTTGGGTCTCGGCTTTCGCATGCAGGCTGGAAAATCGTGGCCTGATACCGGGTGGCCTCCGGTGCCCGCATCGCAGCCCAATCCTGTGGGCATCGATGGAGTGCTTCAGGGCCTCTGTCCGCCGTATGTAGCATCGATGGCCGATGCTGTAGACCAGCTTCTGGCGGAGAAATACGGTTCCGGCGGGATCTACGGCGATCTGAATGTTTTCAAACGGCCGTATCTTTCGGACACGATGGCCCAGGACTATCTTCAAAACGCCAGCCATTATTCAGACAAGGCTGTTGCATACGCCAAAGAGATCTGCAGCTACATCTTCGACACCTATGGGCGTTTCCCTGCGCACTGCGACGCCTTCCATGTTCCGGGGGTCTGGCTCCAGTTTTCCCATCTCGAGCTTGAATACTACGAAAAATATTACAATCCAAACCAGTTCGCGAGGCAAAGTCAGCATGCGTCTACGTGGGGTGAACCATGATCCCCGGTTGACTGACCAAGCCACGAGTTATAAGGCTTGTTGCAGTAACATCCAGCTGAGTAAGTGAGGAGCGAAAGGAGCTTCAGTGTTTCCCACCATAAAAATCACAGACCAGGTAGATACGCAGATTTCCCCCGTTGATCTTTCTAATCCCTCGTCTCTCTTCAGCTATCTCAAGGCCGAGCTGCTGCACCTGGCGGTGCTTCCGGATTTTATTGCGCGCAAGGACAGCAAACTCAGCCAGGCAGCCCCGAAACCCATCAAGTTCAAGGCGGAGGTGCAGCAGGGATTTCAACTTGGGAATACAACGCCGGAAATCGATATTACCCCAAATGTGCAGGCGACGATCCGGGCAAACGCCTCTCCAGGAACGGCACTCGATGACGCTGACCCATTCACAGGCGGCACCGAGGTACCGGACCAAATTGGATATGTTTCGGTTGGCTTTGTGGGATCGCTCGACCTGGGGGTTAGCGGATCGGCGGGCGATCTGACCTTTGGATTCGACGCGACGACTGCCGTGAGTCTTGAGTATTTTAAAGCGTTCCCGCTTGGAGCTAACGAACCGACGTTAGCGGATGCTCTTGGCAAGACGATGTCGACTTATGTGATTCCCGCCGACATTTCCGATCTCAGCAAACTTGGTATCAACGACATTGCAACCGTGTCCGGAGAGGGCAGCCTCACGATCTCCGGCGGAGTTGAAGTCAATGCTTTTCCGAATCCGCTGGCATCTGTAGACCTGCCATTAGGTACGGGATCCGTTGCTGTACAGACGGGCGTGATGGCCGGTCTCACCGTGAGTTTCACTCTTTCAGGGGCTTATCAGATACGAGCGCGCAGGCTGGATGCCGATACGATCGAATTGAGTTTCCTGCGGGAACACGGAACCACCTGGGAAGCAGACCTCTCCGGCTCTGCCGGCGTCTCAGTAACTGTCGGGAGCACTGACCTCCTGGAATTACTTATGAAAGCCATAAGCACCGATCCGGCCGGGGATGCAAAGAAACTAAGTTCATTGGGATCCGACGAGAGAGACGCCATTGCGGCCGCAATCAAGACAGGGCTCGGTCACGCTCTCCAGGCCTCTATCGATCTGGATCTTTCCTCATCTACCGATGACCAGGCTGCATTTCAATATCATGTCCAACCCGCAAAGCTGAGCCCCGATGCAAGCCTTGCTGTTCATAAGGCACTTGACGGTGACTTGAGGCTGCTGACGGCAATGGAACGCACAATGCAGAAGGGAGGGATTCTCGCCCCCGGATTGCAGATGACGCAAAGCCTGTTCTCGAAGGTGCGCAGCAGAGAAACGACATTAAGAATCAACCTTCTCGGGATCGTGAACCTTGTTACAGTGTCTGACCTGATACTCAGTAGCGAGACACTCATCGACGAAGTTACGGGCGATGTGACCATCAAGGAGACGGTCAGCGGAAGCCGGATCAGCGCGATCACCAATCCGATGGATCGGCATGAAGCCTTGCGCAAAGCCATGTATGACTCGGTTCTTGCAACCACCACTTATCTGGCCGGAAAAGCGATCACACTTCCCACGCTAACCTGCGAGCAGGTCCATTTTGTACTGAATCACAATACCAACCAGCAGATCATGAGTGACTATCTGAACTGGTTCTGTGCCCTTCGGATACTAACTGCGCCGGAAAAGTCCGCTTTGATGGCGAAGTTCATTCCTGGTGGCCCATCCACTTGCGTGCTTCGGACCGCATTTACCGACAGCGATTCAACTTCGATGTTCTTCGATGAATCCGGAAATGTGCGCCCTGAGTCGTACTTCCTTGAAACCGGCCGCCTGGCCATGCGGGCATTACTTGACCCGGAGCATCAGGATATCGACAAACTGCGTTATCGAATCGTCGATGACGCACTCTGGTCCAAGGCGCTAGGCGTCGGGGCGAGTCCCGGCCTGGGCCCGCTGGTGGGCCTCAGCACGGATGATCCTCGAGTAGGAGTTCTCAGGGGCGATGTCTTCGTGATTACCGAATGGGCCGACGCGATGAGCAAGGTGGGCGCAATCGTTCAGGATGTCCGTAACTTTGTGGGCAGTGCCGACCCCGCTACCCTTGCCCAGAACAACGTATTCAAGCAAAAGAGCGGCGCGCTTCAGAATAAGCTTGCGGGAGTCGCAAAGACGAGCAAGATCCGGTTCGCTGAGCCCTGGGGTATGGTCTCTCTTTATTGGGCGGCCGGGTCGCCCGCAACTTCGTACGGCAAAGCGGTCGCAGGTTCCTTTGCATTAGAGCGCGGCCATCAGCCTGAGTTGGCAGGTTGAGAGGACTAAGTCTCGCGTTGGATCGGAAGTTCGCATCGAGGGGAATACCATGGCGATGAAGATCAGCGTTAATCCTGTTGATGTCAGTCAAATCAAGGACAGGATGGATCAGTTAAGTCGACTGCGTCCGGAATTGGCAGCACAAATCCAGGCCGCGATGGTGAGCGCGCATGAGCAGGCTGTCCAGGTTGCCAGGACGGGTGTTGTACCCGCTGGTCCAGCCGCGCCACATTCCGCCTTGCTCGCTCATAGCGCATTCACTAATGATTCCGACTCCGTGATCAGCAGCCTGGAAGCAGGCGTGCTGATCGCGGTCGGACTGGACGGCGTAATCTGGGGCACCGGCAAATGGCAGCAATTCGATCCAGGATGGATTGGATCCTTTGCTGCATTTCTGTTGAGCCTTATCGTTGGGAAGCAACAGTTCTCAAAAGCGCCGCAGACAATCAAAATTCCCAACCAGGTAAAGATCGGCATGGCTGGCGACTGGGGTACGGGCGAATGGCGCACCAAAGACAATCCGGCCCCAAGCACCGGCGTGCGAAACCAGATGGCAGACCTCAACCCGGATGTAACGATTCATCTCGGAGATGTCTACTATTCTGGTCTTGCGGACGAGGAGCAGCACCTCCTGGTCAATCTCTGGCCTCCGGCGCCCAGTGGGTCCTTCGCGCTCAATTCAAATCATGAGATGTACTCCGGGGCGCAGCCGTATTTCAACGCCATCAGTCATGCGCCATTCGACAAACAAGGAGGATGCAGCTATTTCGCCCTGGAGAACGATAACTGGGTCATCGTCGGACTTGATTCGGCATACTTCTCGCCAGAAGGGAATCTCTATACCGATGGATTGCTATTCGACGTGAATCACCCCAATGACCAGAATGCGTTTCTGCTGCAAAAAGGTGTGCAGGCGCAGCTCGACGGTAAAAAGGTGATCGTGCTGACCCATCATAATGGCCTGAACGACCCCGGCACCAACACCAACGCTCTCTTCGACCATGTGATGAATGCGTTTCCGGGCAACAGCGGGCCGGCGTATTGGTACTGGGGACACCAACACCTGGCGGTGGTATATAAGCCCCACGGTCCGGCCGGAGTGTCATGCCGCTGTTGCGGTCACGGGGCGCTTCCATGCGGCAAGGCTTCGGTTCTGGCGAACAGCCAGAATGTGGTGTGGCATGAGGATCGTCTCGCCCGCGATCCGGATATTCCGGAGCGCGTTTTGAATGGATTCGCGATGCTTATGCTCGATGGACCCAATATCCGCGAGGTCTTCTACGATGAGAAGGGTGGAGTGGCCTGGGCAAGTTCATAGCAGGCCGTGCTCTTGCGTTCTCCCGGTCGGCTTTTCGATCTTTATTTGGTAAGCTCGCCCTGACGGACCAAGATCTGCCATCACTTCGAATCGGCGTCTGTCTTCAAGCCGGAAAACTCGTCCGCCGGTCTTGCGGCTGCAGGCAGGAGCCGGTATCCGTCCCTCGTGCGAAGGTGATACTTTTGCAGTTCCTTGCCGTTTAACTTCACCTTGATCGAGCGCCAGCCGCGATTCGGGTTCGCCTGCGGGTAATAGCTCAGGGTATAAAGATGAACCAGGTCGTCACGAATGGACGCGAAGGCTTGATTCTCTTCGCGCCAGTTCTTTGCGAAGTAAGCTTTGCCGCCGGACACTCTGCTCATGCGTTCAAACGCGGCCGCGGAGGCGGGATCGTCCTGAGCCTGCCGGGTGCTGATGATGTAGATAATCGTTCCGGTCGATTGGGCTAATTCCGCCACATCCTCCGGAGGAACGGAACTGGCGTTGTCAGGGCCGTTGGAAAAGACCACGATCGCCTTTCGTCCCCGGAGCGGAGCCGCATCTTTTACGGTCAATAACAAACTGTTATAGAGAGCGGCATCATCTCCGGCAACCGTGCTGCGAACGCCGTTCACAATACGGAAATGATCCGAGGTCAGGCTGGTCGCCCGCAAAAGATCCCGGCTATAGGAATAAAAGGCTACCTTGCTAGCCTCATCCATCGAACGGATGAAGTCCGCGATGGCATCCTGCGCAAAAACGAAACTCCGGTACATGTAATTGCTGGTATCGAAGAGAATGAATACGTTGTCCTCGGATAAGTGTGAAATCGTAACATCGGCCGGGTCTTTAACATCCCCCGAACTGGCCGCAGGACTCTTGCCGGATTCTTTCGACGGGTTGTCCTGGCGAGCCCCCATGTTGGCGTGACGGGATTCGCTGCTCTCCTCGAATGTCGAGACCTTCTGCGGTATCTTGTCTTCGCTCACGGAAAAGTCTTCCGGGCGAAGGCCGGTCACATAGTTTCCCTTCGCATCTGTCACGGCCACGTTGAGTTGAACCAGGACCACATTCACGCGGAGGTGCATCGGGTCATCCTGCGCCGCGGTCGAATTCGCGCCACCCCGCAGAAACACCAGAAGTGAAAATACTCCGAAACAGGTAATGAGTTTTTTTGCTTTGACTGATCCGATACGCACCGCGGTCTCCTTGGATGTTTATTGCCGGGCGATAGTGCTTGGGGCCTGAATTGCAATCTTGCCTTCGCGAAACTCGTCGCCCGTTTCTTCAAGGGCGCGCAACAGCGCGGGCCAGTCATCGATGTTGCTGGCGAAGATATTGGCGATCATACGGCGGGTCAACGTGGGGACAAGGATGTTGAGCATCACCGGGGGGTAGCCCATCTCGTCCGCCAGTCGCGCCCAATAGAGGTTGTTCGATTCCCAGGATTCGGCCAGGAGCCTGCTGGCGTTTCCGCCGTAAGCGGATAGCGGCTTCATGTTAAGAAGCGCGCAGGTGTTGGTGAGCACAAGGGCGGGATGCGGCACTCCGAAAACCGCTGATAATCGCACGGGGCTGATGCCGGAAGGATCCTTTCTGGAGAGATCTTCCAGATCGCGGCCCGCCGGTCCCCACTGCGAAACCTGGTCCGGATATCTCTTCTTGAACTCAACGGCAAGATAAAAATTCTCCGCGGGTAGAGTCTGCCTCACCAGTGCCTTGGCTCCATCCGGATTCATCAGGGCCTGCTCGGTCCGCTCCACGCGATCGGGCGTCATGCGATCGGTGAGAATGCTGATCACCTTCTCTTTCAACTCAGCATTAGTGGCGGAAGCAATCAAAAGCTCTTCCCCGGCCCGTTGATAGAGAGCCGCAGCGTGCAACTCGTTCCGGCTTACCGACCACCAGCGAGGCAGGACCGCGCCTACAAGCAGATCGGGCACAACCTCTTTCCAGATCAGTGCCTGGACGTTCTTGGGAGCGATGAAGTCCTCTTCTGTCGAAGCCAGCGCATAAGGCAGATCGGCCAGCGAACCCATCAGGTAGGCGCCGCCTCCGGCGGTCGCGCCCACTCCTATCAGCTCCGGTACGCCCCAGATGTGTTCAATACCCTGAACTGAAATCGAGGAAAAGTCATGGGAGCGAATGAAGAGCGGATTGTTATGCAGAACTTCGGCACCGGGGGGCTCGTAGTAGGCATAGTTCAAACCCACCAGCGTGTCCCTGAGAAACGGGGTAAGCTGGCCGCGGGCGGCTTCCAGTTGCGCCTTCGATCCGGGTGATCGAAGGATCTTGGTCAGATCGGTTCGCACCTGCAATTCCGCGTGCCGGCTGCTATAGACAATCGGAGACCACGAGCTTTTTTCATTTCCGGTGAAGATGGGCCGAGGCATCTCGAATTCATGGAGGTTTCCGGCCAGAAGGAGAAGGTTTTCGCCCGCCGGCTTCCCCTGCGCCATTTCGGTCAGGCCATCATAGAGTCCGAACAGGGAATCGAGGGAAACCAGGCGCTGGTCGTCGACGACGGCGGTAATTCTGGATGCCAGTTGCCGGTGCACGCGCTGGCTGTCGGAGTTTTCCTGGACGGGGCCCGCGAGCAGCTCCACGATCTGGTCCTGGGTCAAATCCCCATTCCCGCCGGCCGCCTGCAGAATGGACTTCAACGCCGTTCGGGCAGCCTCGAATAACTGCACAGATGATGCAATCCCGGTATACGGCTGTACGGCATCCTGCCAGGATGAATTCAGCTTGTCGGTCGGGATCTGGCCCTGGCGGGCGAAGATTTCCCAGATACCAACCTCGGCCTGAAATGCTCCCAGCGCGTTGGCACGCAAAGCCGGATTCGCTATGCCGTCGATCCTGTCTGCGGCGCTGACGAAGTGGGTGATCGAGGTATCGTCCAGAGCCGGAAATTCGGCAAAGATAGGAAACCATCGATTGAACTGGGGAAGCCGCTCGGCGACCAGCAACTCGGTCGGATCGGACATGCTCCGTCCCGCGGGCCTTCCGGAGTTGATCGCACTCAGCATGAGAAAGATCTGCGTAGGTCCGCTGTCACGGTCCAGATTTGAAGCGGCAACGAGGGTATCAAGCAATCTCTCCGGGTTGTCGCAGCAATGACCCCGCTTGGCCGCCTCCCGGATACTGGTTGACTTGTTCTTTTTTGAAAGAATGTCCTGCCAGACGGCGATGCCTCCGGGAATAGAAAGATCGCCGTTTGCTTCCCATTTCAACGAAGTAAACAGCATCAGGAGTTCAGCGTTTCTTGGAAACACCCCGTGTGCCGCGTTGGCGGGGGATGCGGTCGATCGATACGCGTTGTAGAGGCGCCGCATGCGCGATCCATCCGCGAAGTGGACCTGCTGCGCCGCGTTTAAACGCGACAGGACGTCGAAGTAGGCCGCCATCCAGCCGTTATCTTTGCTGAGCAGACGGATCACAAAGTCGCCGGCGGCGTTTGGACTGGCTCCCACCATTTCCTCCCAGGCCTTGTCGGCATCGCCTGGAACGAGCACCTTTCCGGAACGGATACAGATTTCACGCCCGTACAAATCAAAGACCGACGCTACCATTGCCAATCGTTTCAGCCCCGGCGCCTGCAACAAGGCGAACTGTGTTTCCTTATCGCTCTTGGATAAAGCCGCGTAAAGCCGATCCAGATTCTGATCGTGCAAGAGCTGGTCCACCAGGTTTTCGCCGCCCTTCTTGTTCCACGTGCTGACGTCCACCCAGTCCTTCTCTTCGTAGATCATGGGTACAAGCGTGGCAGGAAACGAATAGGTAAAAGGCTCATTATTCGCCAGGGACTGTTCAAGGGTCGTCAGGGGGAAACCGGAGTCGATGGTCAGAAACGCGCGCTCGGCATTGGCGGTCACAAACGCGACGTCCTTCTGTCCGCAGGCCCGCTGATACTTGTAACCCAGAATCTCAATCAGCCGCGCCGCGTCTTCGCACTTCGCAACGCGGATTGTGCCATTCGCGTCCGCGAGAGACTGGAGCTCCCTTGCCTGGTGCAGGTATCGATCGACCAGCACAAGGTACTCGGTTTCACGGCCGCCCTGGTAGCCATAGAGGGAAGCATTGCGCGCCAGCATGGGCAGCACTTCCTCGAGAGAAACCTCCTGGCTGATTCCGGCCATGCGAAGGAACGATCGCAGCGGGCCGGGAATGACCACGGTTCCGGACGTCGGCACTTGCGGCGATCGACTTTCCGAAGCGCGCGTATTGCCGGAGCCTGTTTGTCCCGCTGCCGGAAAGTGAGCCGTGCAGCAGGCCACCACGAAGAGAAAAGCAATGATGTGAACAGATTGGTAGCGACGAGGAAACTTCATTGAGCATACCCCTGCCGGTCGGCGATAAAGAAGCCCCGCGCACAAAAGCCTGTTGCAGCTCTGGCCTCCCAAGGGGGCGCAAGCCGCAGTGCGGTCTGGGCGCGGAACAACCATATTCCTTTTTTCACTAGCGTGAAACAAATGCAGCCGACGGTCTCCAGCTGCCGCGGGACGCTACGCGGGCAGCCGTTCTGCCTCTAGTTTGCGGGTCTTAGTCTCGCGCCCACATCCTCGATATTCGGGTGACGTGAGGGGAATCACCCGGACCGGTGAACCATCATCGCAAATCATCAATCGCCCGGCAAGTCTTCTCTGGAAATGAATTTGATCGGGCAGTGCGGGCGTCCCGCCAGTCTGAAAGGATCGGGCAATCCCGACGCAGCCGATTGCCGTTTCTCACCGGGCTGGAGGGCAAATGTTGCACGGTTGCCCAGATTCACAGTTTCGTTGGGATTGGGCTGCCCTCTCGTTGACGAAGAACAAGTTATCTTCCGGTGCCCGAACGCGCCAAGTTGAAACAGAATCTCCGTGCCCCATCCTTTCGCTTTTTTTCTGGCGAAAGGGTGGGAGACCAGGAACCCAAACCAGTCTTTTTCATCCACTGCGGGTCGGCAACGGCCGGGGTGAGACCAGGACTCTCTTCCCCTGCTTCTCCGCTGATCTTCGCTCCCGGTCATTCTTGCGGAATGGGGCGGTAGTGGCAGGTTCCCCCTGCCAGCACCGGGATCCATAACGGTGCATCCGCAGGTTGTTCGCTCGAGCCAAGAAACAGAAACCCATCGGGCGCGAGCAGGCGATGTACCGCGGACAGCAGATGCTGGCGGACTTCCGGGGTGAAGTAGAGCATGACGTTGCGCAGAAAAATCAGATCGAAGCGGTCGGAAAAGGGCAGGGGACTTGCGCACAGGTTGGCCCGCCGAAAGCGGCACAGGTCATGGATCACGGGCTTGGCTGCCCACTCTTCGCCCAGGTGATCGAAATATCGCACTAGGTAGCGGCCGGGGAGCCCTCGATTCATCTCGATGAGGTGATAGCGTCCGGCCCGGGCGCGTTCCACCGCTTCCGAGCAGAGATCGGTGCATTCGATGCGGATGTCCCAATGGCCGAGCTGCGGAAAGTGCTCGCGGAGCACCATCGCCAGGCTCAATGCCTCCTGGCCGGTGGAGCAGGCCGCGCTCCAGAAGCGCAGGGTTCGCACCGCCCGGCGGCTTTCGATAAGCCTCGGCAGCAGGTCGGTGCGCAGTAATTCGAACGGCCGATGATCGCGGAAGAAGCTCGTCTCGTTGATGGTCATGGCCTCGGCGATGGCGGCTTCGAGCTCCGCATCCTTGCTCAGCCGGAGATATCGCACCAGCCCTTCCAGATGGCCCATGCCATGGTTTCGCACCAGGTGGGCAAGGCGAATGTCAAACAGGTAGTCGCGGGAGGAGTCGAGCGCATTCTGCGAATGGGAGAAGACCACCCGGCGCAGGTAACCGTAGTCGGGTGCCGCAGGCATGGCTAGGCCACCGATCCCTGCACGGCGCGTCCGGCGGCGCAGGGTTCGCCGGCGAGACGAACGATCTCCGGTCCGATCGCGCTCAGGGGAAGCACCCGGTTGGCCAGCCCCGCCGCGGCCACCGCGCCCGGCATGCCCCAAACAGTGCTGGTGGCCTCGTCCTGGGCCAGGACCAGGCTGCCCGCGTTGCGAAGACTCCGGCAGCCGGCCAGCCCGTCGGATCCCATGCCCGTCAAAACGACGCCCAGGACGCGGCGCCCGTAGACAGCCGCGACGCTGCGGAACAACACATTCGCCGATGGCCGGCAGTGGTTTTCAGGCGGCCCCTGGCTCAGATGGAGCGTAGGCCGAAGGTCGGATTGGGGCAACCAGCCGGATCGAGGCGGGTTGGCGACCACCACTTCCAGGTGCCAGTTGCCGCGAGCGATGGAAATCATGCCCGGACTCACCGGGGCGCCTTCCTCCGCTTCGCGCACCTTCAGCCGGCAGCTGCGATTCAGCCGCTCCGCGAGCAGGGGCGTAAACAGTTCAGGCATGTGCTGTACCACCAGAATCGGGAACGGAAAGCAGGCAGGAAGTGAGGGAAGAACGACGTCGAGCGCGGCCGGACCGCCGGTGGAGACGGCGATGGCCACTATCGCGGGCGCGGCCGGGTCCTGCAATGCCGGGGTCGCGACGGCGTCTGAAAATAAGCCCTGTGCGGCCTCCGGCCGGGAGGTAAGCGCTTTGATTTTGGGAATCAGGTCGTGCGCCAGCGTTCGCAGGGCGGATTCGCGATCTGCCTGGCCCGCCGGCTTGGTCACGTAATCCGCCGCCCCGCAGGCCAAAGCCTCGATCGTGACCCGCGCACCCCTCTGGGTGAGCCCGCTGCACATGATGACCGGTACTCGATGTCCGCGCGTTTTCAGGCTGCGCAGCGTAGTGAGCCCATCCATCACCGGCATCTCGACATCCAGCAGCACCAGGTCGGGACGCAGCCGCTCGATCGCCTGCAATGCCGACTCCCCGTCCGCCGCCGTTCCCGCCACTTCGAGAGAGGCATCGGTGCAGACCACGGATCGCAGCAGGGTACGCATCACGACCGAGTCGTCGACGATCAGGATGCGGGTGCGGCGAAAATTTGAGATTGCATTCACTTCGATCCTCACCCCATCCGCGCCAGCCGCATCGGATCCAGACGCTCCGGATCGAGCGCGACCAGGACTCCGCCATTCAACCGGTAAGCGCCGGCGAACAGCATTCGCTTCCTCTCCTCAACGGTGGAGGGGTTGGGCTCGTAGTCGGCGGACAAGACGGTCAGCACCTCGCCGACGGAATCAACCAGCAGGCCAAAGCAGCCGCCCGTGCCTTCGAGGACGAGCATGTCCTGCGGGCCACTCCTCGCGGGAAGATCGAGCAGCTGGCGCAGGCTGACGGTCGTCAACACCTCGCCGCGATAGTGCACAATGCCGCCCACGAAGCGAGGCGCAAGCGGTACCGGCTGCGGGCTCGTTTGCCCCACGATCTCGAGGATGTGGGTGATCGGGATGCCGAAGAGCCGCTTGTCCAGCCGAACGGAACACATTTCCGCCACGGGCGCCGGATCCTTCCCCTTGCGATCGATCCCAGCCGCAGGTGTGCTCATCGCGTAGTCTCCGCGTATTCGCTCCATACCAGCGGGCTGCGCTCGGCAAGAGCCAGCGGCGCAACTCCCGCGAGGTCGATGACGCCCGTGACCCGGCTCTTCAGCAGGGTGACCCCGCCCGCCGCCTGGTGTGTGCCTGCTTCGAACAGGGCTGCCCCGGAGGCCACATCGAGCACATGCGAGACGGCAATACCCACATGACGGCAGCCCTCCCGGCAGACCACAACGATGATCCGGGCCCCGGGATCAGATTGAGCCGCCGCCACCAGGCCGCCCGCATCCTCTACCGGGACCAGTTGTCCTTCGAAGTTGATGACCTGCCGGTACCCGACCGACTCGACGCGCGCGACCGGGATCTGCTCGATGCGCACCACGTCGGCCAGGGGCACCGCGCCGTGGTGCCCCGCAATCTCGACCAGCAGATATTCCGCGCGGACTCCATCGTCCTCGCCGGCTTCCAGCTGCTTTTCACGCAACGCGTCCTCTTCGCTGCGGATCGAGATACCGGACCGGAGAGCAATCGCGCTCGGGTCGAGGATCAGGGCCAATTCGGCGTTGCCCAGCACCGTGGCGCCGGAGTAGAGCCCGATTTCTTTCAGCACGGGGCTCAGCGGCTTGACGACGATTTCTTCCGGATCGGCCAGCCCTTCCACCACCAGCCCGAAGTGCCGCCCGTCCGCGTCAAGTACCGCAATGAAGTTGTGCCGGTGAAGGTGATTTTCAGTGGCCGTCGCGCCCATCAGCAGGCGCTCGAGGAAGACCAGCGGGAGCAGCTTGCCGCGCAATCGATACAGGGGCGCATTTTCGATCCATTCGATGGCCGTGGCGGCCTGCGCGTCTGACACATGCACCAGTTCCGAGAGCGCTCCCTGGGGAACAGCAAAACTTTGATCCAGGCTGCGCACGATCAGCGCTGGAATGATGGCGAGAGTGAGTGGTATGCGCAACCGCAGGGTGGTGCCCTTGCCCGGGCGCGAATCAAGCTCGACTTTGCCGCCGATCTTTTCCACGTTGGTGCGAACCACGTCCATGCCCACGCCCCGTCCGCTGACGTTGGTCACCGCGGCGGCGGTCGAGAACCCGGGCACGAAAATGAGTTGCAGCAACTCGCGCTCCGACTGTTGTTCAGCGCGTTCGGGGGTGATCAGTCCGCGTTCGATTGCTTTCTGCCGGATCCTCTCCACCGCGATCCCGGCCCCGTCATCCGAGATCTCGATCAGCACATGGCTGCCCTCCTGGAAGGCGCGCAGACGGAGCGTCCCTTCGGGATTCTTCCCCGCCGCGGCGCGCACCTCCGGCGGTTCAATGCCGTGATCGAGCGCGTTGCGGACCGCGTGGGTCAACGGATCCTTGATGGCCTCAAGCAGGCTTTTGTCCAGTTCGGTGTCCTGGCCTTCCATCTCCAGCCGCACCTCGCGTCCCAGGGAGTGGGAGAGGTCCCGCACCATGCGCGGAACCTTTGAAAACACATTCGAGACCGGCTGCATGCGCGCCTTCATCACCGATTCGCGCAAGTCGGCCGTCACCATGTCGAGGCGGCGTGAGAGCAACGTCATGCGGGGATCGGCGGACGTAGCCTGCAACACCTGGTTGCGCGTAAGAACCAGCTCGCCAACTAAATTCATCATCCGGTTGAGCAGGGAAATGTCGACGCGCAGTGTGCTTTCGGCGGCGGAAGGCGAAATGGGTGCGGATATCGCGGCCGGCTCCGGCGGCCTGGTTGCGTGTATGTCTTGCGGAGCCAAGGCGGCGAGCGGAGGCACCGGCATCACCGATTCATCGAGATCTGTCTGAGGCTGCGGAGCGTCGGGCCGAATCGGTTCTAACCTGTCGTGCCCCGGCGTCTGCAGCGTTTGCAGTTGTTCAATTAATTCGGAATCGGTGTCGTCACCCTCGCTCCCGTCCGACTCGATCGTTTTCAGAATGACCCGCAACCCGTCCAGCAGTTGCAGAAGACCGGTAATCACGGGCCGGTCCGCCGCCAGCTTCGCATCCCGGAGCAGACCCAGCAGGTTTTCGCCTGTGTGCGCCAGCTTCTCCAGGCGTTTGAATCCCAGAAATCCCGTGGTCCCCTTGATGGTGTGAACAGAACGAAAGATCTCCGCCAGCAGACCGGTGTCGCCCGGCCTTGTCTCCAACTCGGTGAGGCACCGCTCCATCCGATCCAGGCCTTCCTGGCTCTCGATCAGGAATTCGCGCGTCAGTTCGTCCATCACGCCGCTCTCGGGCCGCGCTCGAATTCCTCTACCGGCGCGGACACCCACGAGTCGTTTATCGGAGAAATCCGGGACGACTTGAGAGAACCAGGGACCGAGGGGCTGAACAGATGCTCCGTGCCCCATCCTTTCCGCTTTTTTTTTGCGGAAAGGGTGTGAGACCACCAACCCAACCATTCTTTCTTAATCGACCGCGAGTGTTCTTCAATTCTGGGACGGCAGGTCGATGTGATCGATGACGAGGATGGGCACTGGCCCTTTCTGTGATTCGAGTTTGAGCCCGAGCTGCTCCTGAATGGCGGTGAAGATCGAAGCGCTCGTGTCGGCACTACTCAATGGAGCCGCAGCATCGTCGGGAGTCCACTTCAGCGACAACTCGTATCGACCGTCGAGGCCGGTCTTGTCGACCACGATGCGCCCCAGCGTTCTCGACAACTGTTCCGCAAGCAGCGCGATCGTATGATCGCTGCCGGCCACCGTGATGTATGCATTGCCATTGTTGATCGTTGTCCCATTGATTTTGGAAGGCTGAAACCGGGGTCCGCCTTTGGCCACAACCAGCGCGTAAATAGGCAGTTGGCGGGTCTCTTCATGCACTTTCAACGCGAAACGGCCAGCCAGCAACGCCTGCAGCATGTGTTGCTTCTGCTCTCGCGCCGCGGCCGAATCGAGCCCCCGCAACTGCGCGTCGACGACCGGATCGGCTTTTGCTTCCACGTCGAATTTTTCCGAGCGCATCCATCCGGGGCCGCCGGCGATGCGCGTCTCCGGCATTCCGAATGCGAACCGGATCAGCTCCATCGCAGTCACATTCTGCGCCTTGAAATTTCCATCCGACGCCGAACTCCAGATGTGGGAATGTCCAGTCATGTCGCCCGGGTTGGGGCGAATGACGGCCACGTCGAATCCCGGCGAGGCGCTTGGCGCCGGACCGGCGGGGGCGGCCGGAATGGTCTGGGCCGCCTGGGACTGGGCGCAGCAGAGTGGCACTGCCGTCGCCAGCACAAACGCGGCCGCGGCGCAGGTGAAGCCTTGCCGGCTGAAATGAGGATTCATGCCTGTCCCTCGATGCCCGGCATGGTGCGCCTCCTTGCGGATTGGCGACACTTTCGCTTCTGGACACACCGCGTATGATGCTTCCATGTCGATGACGAACGCGCCCCTATCGGCGCTCAAATCACTCTACGAAGACGCCCAGAAAGCGGCACAGAATTCCTACTCGCCCTATTCCGGATTCAGGGTCGGCGCGGCACTCCGCCTGGTGAGCGGCGAAATCGTCACCGGGACCAATGTTGAAAACGTAAGCTACGGCCTGACCATATGCGCTGAGCGCTCCGCGCTGGTGCGCGCCGTCTCCGAATACGGCCCCGACATTCGCATCGCGGCCGTGGCTGTCGCCAACCTGAACGATGCGCCCAGCCCGCCCTGTGGGGCCTGCCGCCAGGTACTGGCTGAATTCGTTCTGCCCGATGCGCCAGTCGCGTTCCCTCTGGGCGACGGGCTGCGGGTGATGTCCTTTTCCGAGGTCCTGCCGCTGGCATTTGAGATGAAGCTGAAGTGAGGCCGACCCGATGAGCGACGCGAAGTCCGGATCCGGTGCTGTGGGCCAGGCCCGGCCCCTCCACACCATCGACCTCATCCGCAAGAAGCGCGATGGGGGCGCGCTGTCTGACTCCGAGATTCGCTTCCTGGTTGCGGGCGCGGCCAACTCCTCCATCCCGCTCGAGCAGCTCTCCGCATGGCTCATGGCCTGCATTCTGCGCGGCCTCGCGCTGGATGAAATTCGCGCCCTGACCCTGGCCATGCGCGACTCCGGCGAGAAATTCTCGCCCGCGCGGCTGGGCAAGGTGGCCGTCGACAAGCACTCGACCGGCGGCGTGGGCGACAAGACCAGCTTCCTGGTTGCTCCCATCGCCGCGGCTTGCGGACTGGCTGTGCCCATGATCAGCGGGCGCGCCCTGGGCCACACCGGCGGAACCCTGGACAAGCTGGAGTCGATCCCCGGCTATCGCACCGGGCTCTCTCTGTCCGAATTTGAGACAGTGCTGGCCGCGTGCGGCGCCTCCATCGTCAGCCAGACGCCCGCTCTGGTTCCGGCCGACCGGGTGCTGTACGCGCTCCGGGATCGCACCGGCACGGTCGAGAGCCCCGGCCTCATCTGCGCATCCATCCTCAGCAAGAAACTGGCAGCGGGTCTGGACGCGCTGGTGCTCGACGTCAAGACCGGCTCCGGAGCGTTCCTGCGCAAGCGCGAAGATGCCGAATACCTGGCCGCGTTGATGGTCGCTACCGCCGAAGCCGCCGGTACCCGCACCGTCGCGCTGCTCACTGACATGGATCAACCGCTGGGCAACAGCGCCGGGAACTGGATCGAAATCGTCGAATGCCTTGAACTTCTTCGCGGCGGTCGCCCTGCGCACAGCGAGGATCTCCGCCAGCTTTCCCTCGTTCTGGCGGGCTGGATGATCCATCTCGGCGGGAAGGCGCCCTCTCCCGAAGCGGGATCGCGGCTGGCTGAGGCCGCTCTCGCCGACGGTTCCGCCCTCGCAGTGTTTATGAAGATGCTCGATGCCCACGGCGCCGACATCTCCGTCTTCGAAAATGCTGATTCGTTCCACAGGCCGGACGTGACAAACGTTCTCAACGCCTGGGACACCGGCTATATCGGCGCCATGGACACCACTGCCATCGGCTGGGCGGTGCAACGCACGGGAGCAGGCCGCGAACTGGCCGATGAATCCGATGCCCCCCGCGAGTCGTTAGGATGGGAGCCGGTCGATCCCCATGCAGGAATCATTTTCCATGCCCGCCGCGGCGACCGCATCGAAAAAGGCCAGCCGCTCGCCACCCTTTACGCCACCACGCCAGAACAACTCGCTGAATCCATCGACCTGCTTCAACAGGCCATTCACATCTCCCGGGAGCCGGCCCACGGAGTAGTCCCCCTGGTTGACACCATCTTCACGCGTGAAAAGGCAGAGGCGTATCTCCGAGATGCTGTAAGGTAGGGAGAAACAGGGAACAGGGATCAGAACATCGGCCGACCTGACGCTGCGGTGTAAGCGAGCGGCAGCTGAAGGAACACTGCACCGCGTCATCGATGCATATCGATCGACCGCTCGCCGGCGTTTGTAACTGATCCCTGTTCTCTGATCCCTGTTTCCTGCTCCAAAGGAGCGCCATTGGGTCGCTTTACCGGAATTCTCGGAATTCTCGCTGTGCTTGCCGCCGCCTGGCTCGGATCCACCGACCGTCGCCGTATTCGCTGGCGCACGATTGTCTGGGGTCTCGGGCTGCAAGTCACATTTGCGTTCCTGGTTCTCGACTTCGACTTCGGGCAACGCACCATGCGATGGGCAGGCGATGTTGTCACCAACATGCTTTCCGCCACCTTCGCCGGAACCCGAATCCTCTTCGGCGAACTCGGTCTGCCCAACGCGGGCGCATTCGGCAAGGCCATTGCGCCCGCATCCGGATCCATCTTCGCCTTCCAAGTCCTGCCCACGATCATCTTCATCTCCGCGTTTTTTGCGGTTCTGTATCACATCGGGCTCATGCAGCAGATCATTCGCGGCATGGCCTGGATCATGCTCAAGACCATGCGCATCTCGGGCGCGGAGAGCATGAATGTGGCCGCATCCATCTTCATGGGCCAGACCGAAGCGCCGCTCACTATCCGTCCCTTTCTACCCGCGTGCCACACGCAGCGAATTGATGACCATCATGACCAGCGGCATGGCCCACGTTTCGGGCGGCATCATGGCCATGTACATCTCCCAGGGAGTCGAGGCGCGGCACCTTCTTTCAGCGGTGATCATGACTTCGCCGGGCACTATTCTCATGGCCAAGATGCTGGTGCCGGAGACCCAGGTTCCCGACACCGAAGGCCGCGTAGTAATCCCGAAGAGCGAGGAGCACAAGGAAGAGAACCTGATTGGGGCCATCGCCCGCGGCACCATCGACGGCGGCAAGCTGGCCATGAATGTGGCCATCATGCTCATCTCTTTCCTGGCTCTTGTGGCGCTGCTCGACATGCTTCTGGCATGGGTCCACGGCGGACTGCCCTGGTTCCCGTCAAGTCTCGGACAGATTCTCGGGTTCGCCTTCGCGCCGGTTGCATGGCTCATTGGCGTGCCGTGGCAAGATGCTCACGCTATCGGCAACCTGCTCGGTACGCGCATGGCCCTCAACGAAGTGATCGCCTACATCGGGCTGGGTGCGCAGAAGGCCTCGCTCGACCCGCGCTCGTTTACCATCGCGACGTTCGCGCTGTGCGGCTTCGCCAATCTAGGATCGATCGGCATGCAGATCGGCGGCATCGGCGCCCTGGTCCCGGAACGCCGCAACGAACTCGCGAAGCTCGGCGTGCGCGCCATGCTCGCCGGCACCATGGCCAATTTAATCAGCGCGTCGATTGCGGGCATGTTCCTGGGCTAGCGGCCCGCGCCACAGAAGTCTGGGTGCCCCACCCTCGCGACGTCTTTGTTTTGTCGCTAGGGTGGGTAAGGCACCCATGCTGAGGACGAAGCGTTCGGCTTCAGTGGCCCGGCTTGGCCGCAGAGAGGGCGGGCACGCGCCGCAGCACGAGGGTGAGCGCCGGTGTCAGCAGAAAGACGACGGGGATAGCGAGCAGCAGCCACGCCAGCAACGCCTGGCCCGCCATGCCTCCCAACTGGATCGCAAGCCGGGGCGACTGTGCCAGTAACTGCGCTGGTGAGTGAGACAGCAGGGCAAGATTGAGGCCTGGATTGTTGGCCACAGGAAACAGCTTTGCGCCCAGCCGCGCCAGGGGCAGAATCAGCGCCAGCTGGAAGGGCATGGCCGCGTAATTGGCGGCCTGGATCAGTGGCTGGTTCAGCCGGAACGCCAGCGCGATCATGGCGCATATCGCGGTCGGAAGGCCGACGATCGGGATGCACCCAAGGGCAAAGCCAAGCGCCAGCGCCAGTGCGAGACGGCGCGGGGAAATCCCCTGGCGCAGAGACGCCTCAGCTCTAAGCCGCACTGTTTCCAAAGTTGGCACGGAGGATTGCCTCATATTCAGACTACGCAGATAGATGCGAAGTAGATTGAATGTCGAGTGAAACTTTTGTGCCGGGATCAGAAATGGCACGGGCAACTCAAAACGGGAAGCTTCTCGCTGGCCGGATGCGAGCCACTCGAATAACTACTCGCTTCCGCCAGTTCTCATTGCGCCGCAAATGTCGCGGCGATGAAGGGTGCCAGGCGCTTGAGCAGTGCTGCGAGACGGTGGTCCACGCGCCGGCCGGCCTCAAAGACTTCAGTGTGGCTGAGTTTTTCCGCGCCGAGGCCCGCCGCAAGATTTGTGACGCATGAAATGCCCAGCACCTCGATGCCCATGTGCCGCGCCACGATCGTTTCCGGAACGGTGGACATGCCTACAAGCGTGGCCCCCATGGTTCGGAACGCGCGAATTTCCGCGGGAGTCTCGAAGCTGGGTCCCGGCGTGGCCAGGTAGACGCCTTCGACAAGATCAATGCCCTCCCCCTCCGCGGCCTCCCGTGCAAGGCTACGAAGACGTTTCGAATAGGCTTCCGTCATGTCGAAAAAACGCAGGCCTGCTCCGGGGATGGACGTGAAGCGCGGCTCGTTGGGGCCGGTGAGAGGGTTCCAGCCCATGAAGTTGATGTGGTCGGACAGCGCGACCAGTTGGCCGATCTGATAGCCGTCCTGTATGCCGCCGGCCGCGTTGGTGAGAATCACAGCCTGCACTCCCAGCGCGCCCAGAACCCGCATGGGAAATGTGACCTGTGCCGGCGTGTACCCCTCGTAGAAGTGCACGCGTCCCTGCATCACGATGACCGCGACGCCGCCCAGATCTCCGGCCACGATGCGCCCGGAGTGTCCTTCCACCGTCGATTGCGGAAAGTGTGGGATATCGGCATAGGGAACAATGACGGGGCCTGCGACTGCATCGGCCACCGCGCCAAGTCCCGAACCGAGAACGATGCCGAGGCGCGGACCGAGTGCGCCCAGCCTGGCGCGCAGATACACTGCCGCTTCAGAGACCTGGTCGAAATATTCAGAACTCATCAGGGATACTTTACGACACAGGCTTCAATGATGAGCTCGCCGCTGAAGGTGCCGGCCCTTGTCTCCCACTGGCGCTGCGGAATCGCGTTCGATGAAAAAGACCGGGTTGGGTTCGTGGTCTCCCACCCTTTCGCCAGGAAAAAAGCGAAAGGATGGGGCACGGAGTATTTGTTTCCTTCTAAGAGCGCGAAAACCTCCGTCAATGCGCCATGTTTGGTCCGGGCTGCGAAACGAAGGACGACCGCACTGTCGCAGCTTGCGGTGCCGGGGAGTCAGGCGTTGACACCGCTGTCTCGCTCGCGGGCGGCGCCATGCGTTGCTTGCGAAGCTTTTGACCGCACGGTTCGGGCACATTGGTCATCTGCTTGAGGAAGACCTTGATGCTGATGGTCCCGGGCTGCAGCGTGGAAAAGTAGCTGGTCGAGCTCAACAGCGGCTTGTGCTGTTCGATTAACTGGTTGCGAATGATATTCACGCCGCAGAGCAGATTGTTCCGCGGTTGAAGGATGGTCTTCGCCGGATCGTGTTCATCCAGTTCCTTGTCCTTTTCCCAGTCGAAGTCGCAACCGTACCGCTCCTGGTCCATGTAGGTGAGTTGCAACAGGCCTTGCTGGCGTACCATGCGGTGGGTCACGTCATCCTTGACCTGGAGTTCGGGGTCCATGTGGCGCACGTTCCGTGTGGGGACGAGGCCCGCTTCTGCTCCGGCGAGCGCCTGGAAGAAATAGGCCCAGAACGTACGCTTGTTTACCTCGCTCAACGAGGTGAAACGGGGACAAAACGGTTTTACGGCCTTGGCCACCGCGGGGGAGAGCAACTCGGCGGGCAGCGCCTTTTCAATCCACTCGTCCCACAGCGGATTCCATGTCTGGTCGTCTCCCAATTCGGCTTTTTTCTCCGCAATCGGGGTTGCGGGCGCCGCCTTGATTTCGGGCTGAGCCGGGGCAGGAGCCATCTCCTGAGCGTGAGCCTCCTGCATGTTCCGACCCATCGGAACAAACGCGGCGCCCAATCCGGTGGTGATCGCGACGCCTGCAACTATCCATGCGATCTTTGTCATCGAACGTTCAAACCTCAGCATCGTGTGATGCGGACCCGGTCGGTATGGCGGTTCGGCGAACTAAATTTATGAAAAATAAAGATTTACACCGAAAATTTTGCGCGATTCCCGTGTAAAAATGGGCTGGGTTCGGTCAAATTTACCCGATTCCCCGGCCGAATCGGAATGTGGGACAACGTCCGGCCGTGCGTGGGGCGCCGAGAGAGGGACAGATGAAGGAATTTGTGGCTGTGATCTTTGGCCTGGGACTGCTCTGCAATGCCCTGCTCTTTGTGCCCCAGGCCATCGCGGTGTGGCGCAAGAAGAGCGACGAAGGCATCTCGCTGATCACGTTTGGCGGTTTCAGTGTGCTGCAGGCCATCGGAATTGTTCACGGGCTGTATCAGCGCGATCCGTCTCTGACTCTCGGCATGGCCGCCAGTCTGTTGAGTTGCGGCACGGTGACGATGCTGACGATCTACTACCGGATGCGGCGCAGGCGCGGCGAGGTGAACCAGTAGCGCCGCGGGCGATGCTACTTTTTGTGGAGAATATCCTGGGTGACCTGGTAGTGCCCAGGCTCCCCGGTAACCGCGATGGGAACGAGCGCGCCGGCCTGTTTCTTTTTAAAGAACGGAGCGAGCGGTTTGAGAAGGAATGATTTGAAGCCTGTCGTCGTGTGCGAAATATCGGTGTCCATGCGCAGGTAGCCGACGAGGTGAACCGCTTTATTGTGAAAATTGAAGGTGCCGCTCAGGTCAGCTTGTGCGCCCGGGATGTTGAAGGTGAGATGTTGGCTCGAGGCAATTCCGTCCTGAATCTGCACCGGCCCCTTGACCGCTGAAAGCACATCGGCGGAAGCAATAGAACTCTTGTCACCGTCCTGGCCGGAATCAGGCGCCTTCGTGCCTTGGGCGCGCTGGCTGAAGGCGGAGAGGCTCTTTTCGGTGTCGCGGTCAGACATGCGCTCCGCGGGAACATTGAATGTCCCTTTCACATGCAGTCGATGGAGGAAACCGCCTCCCTCGCCGGTGGGGGCAAGATAGGCGTGGCTGCGCAGCCAGACGGATCCGGTGATGGGGATGTCATTTTGGATGAAGGGGCGCATCACATCTTCCGCACGGCCGCCGCGCACATCGATGTCGAAGTTGCTCGCCTTGCCGGAGGAATCCTTCCCTGACGAATCTCGCGTGGGTGATCCCTGGACGGTGCCGATCGCGTAGACAGTCGTCTTGCCGGTGTGCGCTTCAATGTTGTGAATGGCAACGTCGCCATTGGTACCGTTCACCGTGCACTGGATCGACGCGGCGATGCGCGTGGGCGTGCCGTTGCCTACAGAAAAATTGGGTGTGAGGGTATCGGCCTGGGCCTCGATAGCGCTCAGGGGTCCGCGAAATTGCCCCTTCGACCCGAGAGTACCGGAGATATCGCCGACGTCGGACAGGTTGACCGTGGTAAATGTGAAATAGCCCGACACCGGGGTGATGCCAATCTGCTTTGCATTCAGAGGACCGAAGGTTCCGCGGGCCTCAATGCGCCCGGAGGGAATTGCGTTCTGCATGTCGACCGAATAGTTCACCGCCTGGTTTTTCTCAAAGTGGGCAAGGTCCAGTTCACGGATGGGAAAGATAAGCCGGCTGCCATCGTTCTTCATGATCTCGAAGACGGTGTTGTGGAACTTGAACATTTCGATCGCGGTGTCGGGGCCGGTGAAATCGGAACTGCTGCCGGGCGGGAAGTTTTCTTTATTGGCTCGACTGCCGACGGGCGGTATGACAATGTGCAGGCCGGTGACCTCGACGGTCATCACGCGCTGCTGCAGCAGCAGAAGATCGCGCCACCGGCCCTGGACAACCATCTTTTCAGCATGCCCGAACGGAGGAAGATTCAGCGCCGTCTTGCGGCGAAGCGTAAGGCCGTTGGCCACAAAACCAGGGTGCGGAAAGTATGTGCGGTGATAGGAAGTGACCTCGACCTGGCTGGCGAGATCGTCTTCCAGCAGCGGCCTTATCTTGCGGTAGCGGTAAGGCCAGTTGGAACTGATGAAATAGAAGCCTATGCCCGCCCCGATTATGAATCCGATGGCGAAAGCGATAAGCCATGATCGCTTTCGACGCCGCGGGAAGGTCGCGGGAGGTGCAGCCGGGGACAAAGTTGCCATAGTACCCGTCTTTCGTGGCTCTTCGCTCGATGGCGACAGAGCCTTGGTGTTGGTGTCGTCGCGATTCGATCTTTTGCGAGCGAATCGCCGTTCACCTGAGGCTTGGAAGCCTGCGAACCCGGGGAACGTTGCTTCCCAAAGCTCAGATTACGAAGTTGCAAGCCGGGTACAGAGAAGCAAATAATCAGCAGTAGCAGGAGATCTTCGCGAGGAGCAGGCCGAATGTGCCGAAACATCAAGCTGCTGTTCAACTTTGATCCGCCGGTGACGGAAGGGGAGATTCGCTCGGCGTCGCTGCAGTACGTGCGCAAGATCAGCGGATTCGCCAAGCCTTCGCAGGCGAATGAAGCGGCATTCAACCGGGCGGTGGAGGAAGTTGCGGCGGCTTCAGCACGGTTGTTGACTTCTCTAGAAACAGCGGCGCCGCATCGGAACCGCGAAGAGGAAGCAGCCAAGGCGAAGGCGCGGGGGATAGCTCGGTACGGGGGATGATCCGGAACTGGAAACGAACGGGTGCCCCACCTTCGCGATGTATAAACGAACGGGTGCCCCACCTTCGCGACGTATTTGTTTTTGTCGCTAAGGTGGGATAGCACGATCTCTCCCCGCCTCCTCCAGAGACCTGACCGCAGTCTCACTCCTCGCGCAGGGTCCGGGCCGGATCAATGCGCGCAATCCTCAACGTCGGTAAAAGAGTCGCGATCAGCGCGATCAATGCGAGCGTGGCCACCACCGCCATGATGGTCGTCGTGTCGTACGGGCGCACGCCGTAGAGCACGCTGCGCATCGCTCGGAGCGCGATCGCGCACAGCGCAAGCCCCAGGAGCAGCCCCGCACCCGACGCGCGCAGCCCTGACCCGCCCACGTGCGCCATGGCCTGACGAATGCTGGAGCCCAGGGCAATCCGAATCCCGATTTCCCGCGTACGCTGCGCCACCATGTTCGCCACCAGGGCGAAGATGCCGACCGTGCTCAACAAGAGCGCCAGGCCGGCCATGGCACTCAGCAGCGCTACTTCGATGCGCTGTGTCGCCAGGGCCTTGGCCTGCAAGTCGCTCATCCGGAAGAAGCCGGAGAAGGGAAGCGCGGGATCGACACTGGTGAGCGCCTTCTGCATTTGTTCGGTCAGGCCCTCCACCGGGGCGGTAGTGCGCACGATCCAACTCGGCTCGAACCACACGTGGACGCCCAGCATTGGGGGCGCGATCTGCGCGGCCGGGACGTACATGGTTTCTTCGCTCTGCAGGGGAGCCGTCGGGTTGAGGCCGGAGGAAAGCTGAGTGTCCGACACGACGCCGACAATCATGGTGCCCCGGTCGAGGGTGCGGCCCACGGGGTTCTCCCCGTGAAAGAATTTGTCCGCGAAGGTGCGGTTCACAATGGCCACCGGCTGCGTGTCAGGCCCGTCCGCGTGCGTAAAATCGCGGCCCGCCAAAAACGGCATCTCGAGCGTGGCGAAATAGTCAGGAGTCACGTAAATCACGTCGGTGCCCACAGTCTTGCCGGCCTCGGGACCATTGTGGAGTTGCACGCCGCCATTCAGAGAGCGCTCGAACGGCAGGCTAAGACCCACCGCGGCGCTGCGCACGGCGGGAATTCGCCGCATGGCGGCGACGCTCTCATCGAGCAGGCGCACGAACTTTGCCGGATCGTGATACCGCGCGTCGTCAAGCGATGCCTTGGCCGCCATTACGCCGTTTGGATTGAAGCCGGGCGGCAAAGTTTCCAGATGAATCAGGGTGCGAATCAGAAGGCCCGAGCCGGCTAATAGCACAACCGTGAGAGCCACCTCGCCGGCAATGAGCACCTGGCGGAGGCGGAGGCGTTCTCCGCCCGCCACTGCCCGGCTGGCCATCGACGAACGAAGATCGACGCGGCGAACCGCAAGCGCCGGCAGCATCCCGAATAACACGGCGGTCAGCACCGATACTGCCACCGTAAAGGCCAGCACGCGCAGGTCGAGCGGCACGCCGGCCACGGGAAGAAAGTTTTCCGGAAGCAGCGAAAGCAATCCCCGCAGGGCAGCAAAGCCCACACCAATTCCGGCCGCCCCTCCGATCATTCCCAGCAACAGGTTCTCGATCCAGAATTGCTTCTGAACCTGCCAATGTGACGCGCCCAGGGCCAGCCGGGTGGCTACCTCCGGTATGCGGCGCAGTGCTCGCACCACCGCCAGGCCGGCGAGATTGGCGCAGGCAATGAGCAGGATGAACCCGGCAGCCACCATGAGCGCAAGCGCCTTCGGCCTCAGATACGAGGTCTGCCCCTTTTGCAGGGGAACAAAGTAATAGTGGTACTGCGATCCGGGATTGTGTTGCTCCATGTGCACTACGTGATCAGCCCATGCGCGGCTCAGTTCGGCGTCGGCCTGTTGCCACGTAGCGCCATCTTTCAGGCGGTTGATCACCAGGTAATTGGTGCCCGTCCCCTCTCCGTCGCGGCTCGGCTGCAGCGCAGTATAAAGATCTGCGTTCAGTGGAGTTTCCGCGTTTTCTGACAGCACCCCGATCACGGTGTATGGCTCGCCCTTGAGGTGGATCGTTCTTCCCACCAGCTCACGGTCGGATGCAAACGTGCTCTGCCACAAGCCATAGCTCAGGATTGCGGCCTTGGGCCCGTGCGGCAGGTCTTCCGTTTCGCTAAAATTGCGTCCCAGCAGCGGACCGACCGCCAGCACATCGAGATAGTGCGCGGAGATGCGCCCCTGGTGCACATAGCGCACCTGCTCACCGGCTTTCAGGTTGACCCCCGAAGTGAGAGCGCTGGATAGCGCAGAAATCACGGAGGGTACATTGTCGCGCAGCAATTCCCATTGGGCTCCGTCGACCCAGTGCGATTCATCGGATGGTTTGGCTCCCTGGACACGCATGAAAATGGTGCCCATGCGTTCCGGGTGTGCATAGGGAAGATCCTTCAGCAGCAATGCGTTCACGATCGAAAAGATCGCCGTGTTCGCGCCGATGGCAAGCGCAAGCGTGACAACCACCGTCGCGGAAAACCCGAGGTTACGTGCCAACTGCCGTACGGCATAGCGGAGATTTTGCCCGAACGCACCCATACCGACCTCCTGCGCAGACCCGCCCACGTTGGAAAGTGTACGCGCGCCGGCCTCGAATCGTTCCGCATCTTATCTTCGGATGCACGCCCGGCCCCCGGGTGTGGCACCCTAGAAAGCTGGAGGAGTTTTCCCCGTCATGGCCACCAATCCGAATGCCGCCCTAACCGTCGACCCCATGGCCGCCGTCTGTGTGTGTTCCGAACTTCACGCCTGGGAAGCCGGGGGCGCCCAGTCCGCCGAAGCGCTTTCGAAATGGGTCAGCGCACGCCTTGCCGCCCACGAAGCCGCGCTGGCCGCTCTCCTCGCCATCGAGACGCCCCGCACTCCGGAAAACACCCTCCGCCTGTTTGACGCGGCCGTGGAGCAACTCAGCCTTGCGGGTTCGCAGGCCGGCGTGCTCAACTCCGTGGCTGCGGACAAGGCGGTTCGTGACCAGGCCCAGCAGGAGGCCCAGCGCATCGCCATGGCTGGCTCGGCCCTCAGCCTGAATCGCGTCGTTTATGACGCTCTGGCCAACATGCGCATCGACGGCTGCAACCCGGCGACTTGCCACTATGTTGAACGCACCCTGCTCAGCTACCGTCTGGCCGGCGTGGACAAGGACGACGCGACGCGCGCCCACCTGCAGTCGCTGCATGAAAAAGCCACCCAGCTTTCGCTCCAGTTCAGCCGCAATATTCAGGAAGGCGCCAAGACCGTCGTCGCCACCCAGGCCGAACTCGACGGCCTGCCGCCCGACTATCTCGGCCGCCACCAGCCCGATGCCAACGGCCAGATCACCCTCTCCACCGACCAGCCCGACATGCAGCCCGTCATGACCTTCGCCAACAGTGCCGCGCTGCGCGAGCGCATGTTCCTGGCCTACAACACGCGCGCCTACCCGGCCAACAAGGAGTTGCTGGAGCAGCTCCTCGCCACCCGCCAGGAGATCGCGACCGTGATCGGGTTCCGCAGCTGGGCCGATCTGGCCACGGCTGACCAGATGATGGGTTCAGCGGCCAACGTGCGTACGTTTCTGAACAAGCTGGACGAGGCCAGCCGCGACGGCGCGGTCCGCGAGGTGGAACAAGTCCTCGAGTTCGCCCGCAGCCGGCAGCCCGGCCTTTCGTCCATCGACATCACCAGTCGCGGCTACTGGTACGAGCAGTTTCGCCGCTCGGCGTACGACTTCGATTCCCAGTCCGTCCGGCCTTACTTTCCGTATGACAAGGTCGAGGCCGGCGTGCTCGAGACCGCCGCGCGCCTGTTCAAGGTCGAGTTCCGCCCTTCGCCTGTACCGGGCTGGGACCCTGCAGTTTCGGTTTTTGAAGTGCGCGAAGGCGGCAAGCTGGTCGGCCGGTTCTATCTCGACATGCATCCCCGCGAAGGCAAAGACAAGTGGTTCTCCGCGGCACCGGTGGTCACGGGCGTGCGCGGCCGCTATCTGCCCGAAGCCGCCCTCATCTGCAATTTCCCCGGAGGCGATCCGAGCGAGCCGGGCCTTCTTCAATACAACGACGTGGTCACGTTCTTTCACGAGTTCGGCCACTTGATGCACGCCATTCTCGGCGGCCACACCGAGTGGGCCGGCCTCTCCGGGTTCGCCACCGAGGGCGACTTCATCGAAGTTCCATCGCAGATGCTTGAAGAGTTCTTCCGCGACGAGAAGCTGCTGCAGTCCTTCGCCCGCCACTACGAGACAGGCGAAGTCCTGCCCACGGAACTCATTCAGAACCTGAAGCGCGCCAGCGCGTTTGGCCGCGCCGACGGCATGCGCACCCAGCTCTACTACACCACTCTCTCGCTCGATCTGCACGACCAGGATCCCGCGGGCATCGACCTCGATCGGATCATCAAGCAGCTCTACCAGCGCTTCCAGCCATGGACGTGGCTCGAGGGCAACCGGATGTACGCGAGCTTCGGACATCTGACCGGCTATTCGTCGAACTACTACACCTATGCCTTCGACAAGGTCATCGCTCTCGATTTCTTCGCGCAGTTTGATCCCGCCGATCTGCTCGGCGGCGACGCCGGAGCCCGTTATCGCAAGACCGTGCTCGAACAAGGCGGCTCCAAACCCGGCCGCCAGATGGTCCGCGACTTCCTCGGCCGCGACGAGGAGTTCCAGGCGTTTACTAAATGGCTGAATGAAGAATTCGAAGAGCAACAACTCGCGGGTGCCGCATCCTAGCCGCGTCTTTGGTTTTTGCGGCTGAAAAGAAACAAACGCTCCGTGCCCCATCCTTGCGATTTCTTCCTATCGCAAGGGTGGGATAGCACGATGCTCATGCGATGATCTCTTATTCCGGAGGCCGAGATGCCCAACTACCACATCGCCCAGGTCAACATCGGCCGCATCCGCGCCGAACTCAATGATCCCATCATGGCCGGCTTCGTCAACCGGCTTGAGGAGATCAACGCCTTGGCCGACGCAAGCCCCGGTTTCGTCTGGCGGCTTCAGACCAATGAGGGCAATGCGACCTATTTCCGCCCCTTCGCTGACGAACGCACCCTGCTCAACATGTCGGTGTGGAGAGACGTCGAGTCTCTTCGCCACTACGTCTACCAGACCGCGCACCGCGAATTGCTCCGCCAGCGCCACGCCTGGTTCGAGAAATTCGAAGGCAGCTACACGGCGCTGTGGTGGGTGCCCGCGGGCCACATCCCCGGCATCGACGAAGCCAAACGTCGCATCGCGCATCTCGACACGCACGGGCCCACGCAGTTCGCCTTCACGTTCAAGTCGGTCTTTGAGCCCGACGAGGAATTTCAGCAGGGAATCGACTGGGCTTCATTCCAACCCTGCCCCGCGGCCTGATTAGTCTCACTGTCCACTGATCCACTGTCCACTGATCACTGCCATGACTCCGTCTGACTTTCGCCGCATTGCCCTCAGCCTCGAAGGCGCCGAGGAAGGTTCGCACATGGGCTCGCCTGACTTCCGCGTAGGCGGCCGCATCTTTGCCACCCTCGCCGCGCAGGCCAGGGGCTACGGAAATCTCATGCTCACCCCCGAGCAGCAGGCCATCTTCGTCGCCGAACAGCCGGAGGTGTTTATTCCCATTGCAGGCGGCTGGGGCAGAATGGCGCATGACCCACGCTCTCCTCTCGGCCGCCAATGAGGATCTGCTTCTACGGCGCACTCACCACGGCCTGGAAACTGCGCATCGAGAAGAACCGCACCGTGGGCAAAAAGAAGCGCGCTCCCGGAAAGAAGAAAAAGCCCGCATCCGAATAAAGACTGGTTCATCTCTAGCTCGTGAGATTGGACCAGGGTCTCACCATTGGAGGTTCAGCGTGAAGGTAGGAGTCTTAGGGTCGGGCGATGTGGCCAGGACGCTGGCAAGCGGGTTTCTCAAACACGGGCACGAGGTAACACTGGGCTCGCGAACCCCGGGAAAGTTGCAGGACTGGGCAGCCGCTAATCCAAAAGGCAAGACGGGCACCTTCGCCGCTGCCGGCGAATTTGGCGAATTGATTGTTGTCGCGGTCAAGGGCTCCGCGGCCTCTGAAGCGCTGCGCCTCGCCGGAGAAAAGAATCTCGCCGGCAAAGCAGTGGTCGATGCGTGTAACCCCATTGCCGACGGTCCGCCTGTCAACGGCGTGCTCCCCTTCTTCACTTCGGTGAACGAATCCCTCCTGGAACAATTGCAGCGCGAATTCCCAGCCGCTCACCTGGTCAAGGCGTTCAACTCAGTTGGCGCAGCATTTCATGATCAATCCGCAGTTCGAAGGCGGCAAACCGACCATGTTCATCTGCGGCAACGACGCCGCAGCCAAGAAATCGCTCACCGGTATTCTCGATCAGTTCGGCTGGGAAACGGCCGACATGGGCACAGTCGAAGCCGCGCGCGCGATTGAGCCTCTGTGTATACTGTGGTGCATTCCCGGTTTTCTGCGGAATGAGTGGACACACGCATTTAAGCTGCTGAAAAAGTAGACAGCTCCCTGGGTGCCCTGTCCTCGCCGCGTCTTTATTTGCGGCCAGGGCGGGTGTGCACGAAGCTGTCCGCTTTCATGGTGTCCGATGACAAGCACCACAGACTTCCAGGGCCGATGGGCCTTGATCACCGGCGCCAGCGCGGGAATCGGTGTCGCGCTGGCTCGTGAACTCGCCCGTTGCGGCGCAAAGTTGATTCTCACCGCCCGCCGCACAGACCGCCTTGATTCCCTGGCGGCGGAACTCGATGCCGGCGGGACCGAGGTTCAGATCGTCACCGCCGACCTGAACGATCCGTCCGCGGCGCAGCAGATCTACGCCGCCACCGAGGAAGCGGGTCTTCCCGTCGATATCCTCATCAACAACGCCGGGCTTGGCCAGTATGGCGCGTTCCATTCCAACCCGATCGAGCAGGAAGCGAGCCAGATCCGCGTAAATTGCGAATCCATGGTACGAGTCGCGCGTCTCTTCGTGCCCCGCATGGTCGAGCGCCGCCGCGGATGGGTGCTCGTGACCGCCTCGACCGCCAGCTTTATGCCCTTGCCGTATCTCACGACCTATGCTGCCACCAAGGCCTTCGACCGCTTCTTCGCCCTCGGTCTCGCGCAGGAAGTGAAGCGATTCGGCGTCAAGGTGACAGCCCTGTGCCCGGGACCAACGGAGAGTGAATTCTTCGATGTCTCCAGGGCCGGAACTCTCAAGCGCGGCGTGCAGTCAGCCGAAGACGTGGCCCGCATCGGCATCTCCGCTCTCGCCCGGGGCAAACGCACGGTCATCCCCAACTTCGCAGGCCGGTCCACCGCGTTCGCCGTTCGGCTGCTGCCGGTCGGACTCATCCCCTACTTTGTTGAAAAGTTTGCCCGCCCTTTGCCTCGGCCAGCGTTGCCATCACGGCCTGAATTTGCATTCCGCCGGTGTCGCACTGCATGATTGCCAAGGTACCGTGCCAGGCACGGCAGATTGCTCAAGCGGAGAATATTCTTTGCCTAAATTCGTGATCGAGCGCGAAATTCCCAACGTTGGCGACTCCACAGCCGAAACTCTCAAAGCTATTTCACAAACTTCCTGCGGGGTGCTGCGCAAGCTGGGGCCGGAGATTCAATGGGTGGAGAGCTATGTGACGGACGACAAGATCTACTGCATCTACATCGCGTCCGATGAAGCTCTAGTGCGGCAGCACGCCGAGATGGGCGGCTTTCCCGCTAACCGCATTTCGCAGGTGCGCCAGGTAATCGATCCGACAACGAGCGAGTAAGTAAGTCAAGAATCATCAAAAGGTTGCCTGCGAGCGCACTTATTGCGTGACGTAGTTATGCGCCTGTCAAGCTGGAGCCCGGAACAACGTAATTCGCCTGTTCGACATCTCACTTGCCGTGTGTGATTTATCCGTAGCGGAGTTACCCGCCACACGGAGTTCAAGAGACAAGGAGATCAGGGCAATGAAACTGGATCGTTCCCCCCAGCCCTTCCTGCTCGGCGCAGCCATTCTTCTCGGCGGCGCTATGGCAATCGCAGGCTGCAACAAATCGCATCCCGACGAGAAGTCCGCAGTGACCAACTCGCTGAACGGCAACAATCTGAACGACGTCAGCGTATCGCAGGACCGCGACAAGGGCGTCATGACGCTCAGCGGCAACGTTGACAATGAAGACGCAAAAAAACGTGCGGAGAAATACGCACAAGAGGCGGCTCCCGACTACACCATCGCCAATGAGATTGGCGTGCGTCCTCCTCAGGTAGCTA
This sequence comes from Terriglobales bacterium, assembly GCA_963788475.1. GTDB lineage: Bacteria > Acidobacteriota > Terriglobia > Terriglobales > Acidobacteriaceae > Telmatobacter. The sequence continues at coordinate 363,887 of CAWBGO010000013.1, read as the reverse complement.
ACGCAGGAGCGGTCGCTTCCAACCTCGATTCTGCCATCGAGGACAACTTCAAGGCTGAAATCAAGGCCCATCAGAATCTCGACGACCAGAGCATCCACGCTTCGGCGAAGAATGGCACGCTGGTGATCAAGGGCAGTGTCAAAACCACCGCCCAGAAAAAAGAAGTCGGCACCCTGGCCAAGCAGGTTCCCAACGTGCAGCAGGTCGTGAACGAACTGGAAGTCAAGCCCGGTAAGCATTCCACGCCCAGCTCCTAGCCCGGCTAAACCAAGCCCGGCCCAAACTCCCCGTTCAACCTAACCAGCACCCCTGATCTCCTCCCCTGCGGAGGAGATCAGGACGAGTCCCCAAACTAACCATCCCCAGTCCCTACGTCCCTGATCCCTGGTCCCGGAACGTCATCCCACCGACATCACCAGCTTGCCGAAGTGGCTTCCTTCCTCCATGCGCGTAAAAACCTGCGGCGTGTGGCTCCAGGGAAAGTCCTCGCCCACCGGCCGCATCTGGGTGAGCGCGATGGCTTTCATTCATGTCGAGAAAATCCTGCCTTGACCCGACGTAGATTCCGCGAATGCGCGCCTGCTTGTGCAGAATGGCAGCCATCGGCAGTGCTTCCCCAGGACCCGACAAAACGCCCACCTGCGCTACTGTTCCTCCCATGCGCAGGGCGCGCAACGAGCGCGGAAGCGTTCCTGCTCCGCCCACTTCGACCACCAGGTCAACGCCCTCCCCGCTCTGTTCGACGGCCCAGCGATCCCACTCTGGAGTTTCGCGGTAATTCAAACCTGCATCGAGCCCCAGGTCATAGGCGCGCTCCAGCTTCTGGTCGCTGCCGGAAACTCCCAGCACGCGCGCTCCCCTCAACCGCGCAAATTGCAGGGCGAAGATAGCCACGCCCCCGGTACCCTGAATGAGCACCGTGCCCCCCGGCTTGAGATCGCTCGCGCATAGGGCGTTCCAGGCGGTCACCGCCGCGCAGGGCAGCGTGGCCGCCTCCTGGTAGCTGAGGTGCTCGGGAATCGGCACCAGCCCGTTTTCGTTGAACGCCACGAACTCGGCCAGTGTGCCGTCGATATCGCCGCCCAGTGCGCCGCGCACCTTGGCCGGGGTAGGCGGCCCATCGACCCAGTTCTGCATGAAGATGCCGGCCACGCGGTCTCCCGGCTTCCATTGGGTCACCCCCGGCCCCAGCGCGATCACTTCGCCGGCGCCGTCGGAGCAGGGGATGCGCGGCAGCTTGCAGTTTGGGGTTATAAAGCCCCTTGACCATCATCAAATCCCGAAAATTCAAAGAAATTGCATGAATTTTTACCAGCACCTGGCCGGGTCCCGGTTCCGGGGTGGGATGTTCCGCAAATTCCAGAGAATCAATGCCAAACGACGAAATCTGCCAGACGCGCATGCGCTCTCCTGAGTCAGTTTGGGCCAACAATCTTGTGCCCTTTGATGCTCCCCATGCCACGATGCAGGGTGCATTTTAATAAAACGCTCGTAAAATGAAGATATGGCTCGTGGTTGGGAAAGTAAATCTGTGGAGGAACAGATGGCAAGCAGCCAACAATACGCGCCGGCCCATGTCGCAGTCGAGTTTTCGAACGGAGTGGCCCGGCGCGAGGCGCAACAGCAGCAAGCACAGCGTTTAAGGCAAAAACAGGCCCTGGTCCTGCAAAAGGAGAACATCCTTTCGCAGCGAACCTCGAATCCGGCGCGACGTAATGCGCTGGAGGCGGCCTTGGAACAGATCGAGGCCCAAATCGCTGAATTGAATTAGCCCGCTCAGGCGGGTTTTTTAGTGCCCGGAAATGAGGCCCGCGGGGCCTCCAGGCACGCTGCATTCCGAATTCAGCTCTCGCGGTGAAACAGGATCGAATTCGCCTGGTGAATCGTCGTCATCGACACCCGCGCGATGTTCACGTGCGCAGGCCGGCTGGCAGCCCAGACGATTACGTCGGCGACATCCTCCGGCGCGAGCGGCTTGACGCCCTTGTACACTTTGGCCGCCCGCTCCTGATCCCCGTGGAAACGCACCAGGCTGAAGTCCGTTTCCACCATGCCCGGATCCACGCTGGTCACCCGCACCGGCGTCCCCAGCACGTCCTGGCGCAAGCCGTCATTGATCAGCCTCTCTGCAGCCTTGGTGCCGCAATAGACCGCTCCGCCCGGATAGGCCAGCTCGCCGGCGGTTGATCCCAGGCTGATGACATGACCGCGCCCCCGCACCACCATGCCCGGCACGACCGCGCGGGTCACGTAGAGCAGGCCCTTCACGTTGGTGTCGATCATTTCGTCCCAGTCTTCGGTCTTGCCCATGTAGAGCTTGTCGAGGCCGCGACTCAGGCCGGCATTGTTGACCAGGATGTCGATCTCGCCCCATTCGTCGGGAAGCGAATCGATGGCATTCTGCACCGCGCGATGATCGCGCACGTCGAGATCGATGGAGTGCACCGACGGCGCCCCGCGCTCCAGGCAGGCCGAAGCCACTTCCGCAAGTTTGCCGGCCCGGCGCGCCGCCAGCAGCAACCGCGCGCCCTCCGCCGCAAAGCCAAGAGCCGTAGCCGCGCCGATGCCCGAACTGGCCCCGGTGATAAAGACAATCTTTCCTTTAAGACTCATGGAACTATCCTACCGAATCATCGGTCGATTCCGGGTGATCGCAGCTACGCTTAGAAGTAGTTGCTGGACTTTGAAATGTCCACCCCGCCCGGGAAGTCGGAGGACACGCGGCGCCGAGTCGGCGATCGCTCTCCCAGAACTCGCGGTTGAGTGACTTTGGAGCCGGTCAGCACCCTTAACGGCGCTGTCCGATCTCGCCTGACCGTCACTTTGCGTCTGCGGCGCTCATTGCAGCTTGCTTCAACTTTTCAACGTCCTCGGGGGTGAGTTTCGGCCGGTCGAGCGCGATTGTTAGCTTGTCGATCGTTCCGGTGAAGTTGAACGGGACCTGGTAATCGCTGTCGTCGATCGGCGAACCCGTATCGGACCCAATGTCGAAGGTCTCGTCAACGGTGAAGACGATGGGAATGGTGCGTTCCATCGCCTGGGTGGCAACCACCTTGCCGTCCACCTTCAACGTTCCGGAACCCGGACGCCCAAGGCCGCTCATGCTGTTGAACGCCAGCGTTGCAGCACCCAATCCTTCGTACTTGAAGTCGAACTCCACCGTATGCTTGCCGGGAGTTAGTGCCTCCGGACTCTGCCACTTCACCCGCTTCACATCAAGCAGGTTCCAGTTGAAGACCGGCTTTCCTTTTACGATGTAGAAGCCATAACCGCCAAAGCGACCCCCATCGGTCACAAGCATGCCTTCGACTCCGGCCTTTGGCACATCGATGTCCGCGGTGATCGTGAATGAAGTGTTCAACAGGTTCGGCGCGGCGCCGCCCGGGATGCCGGCGATTGGCTCACCCGTGTAGGTGAAGACATTCCGCCCTCCGGTTAGGCTCGGGCGCGGTTGTGCAAGGCGAGTGGCAACCGAGGCATCGAGCGGCAGGACGTTGTGCTTGGCGAATTCGCCAATCATCCTCCCCCGCATTTCCTTCATCTTTTCGGTGTTCTCTGCGGCGACATCCTTGTTCTGCGTCCAGTCATGGGTGACATCATAGAGTTCGAACTTGTAAGCGGTTGCAGGATCGGCAACCGCGGCCCCAGCCATGTTCCACGGCGGACGAACCGGAACCGCACTGAGCATCCAGCCATCGGCGTACAGACCTTGCACGCCCATCATTTCGAAGTACTGCGTGTTGTGGTTCGTGGGCGCATTGGCATTGGCCTTGTCAAAGGTGTAGGCCATGCTGAAGCCTTCAATCGGCTTTTGCGTAATTCCATCCACCATCACGGGAGCCGGAATTCCGGTTGCCTCAAGAATGGTCGGTACGATGTCGATCACGTGATGGAACTGGAAGCGGATTCCGCCTGCATCCGTAATGTGTCCCGGCCAGGCAATAGCCATGCCCTGGCGTGTCCCGCCAAAGAACGACGGTATTTGTTTCATCCACTTGTAGGGCGTGTCGAACGCCCATGCCCACGGAACGGCAAAGTGGTTGTATGTCTTGTTGGATCCCCAGACATCCATCAGCGGTATCATCGCGGAGGCCGGTAGTTCCACCCCATTGAAGACCTGGAGCTCACTTGGCGTCCCGTTCGGCGAGCCTTCGGCGCTGGCGCCATTGTCGCCGCTGATGTAGATGATGAGAGTGTTGTCGAGCTTGCCCTCTCTCTCAACCTCATTGACGACGCGTCCGATTTCATAATCCGTGTACATCAGGTAAGCGGCATACACATCCGCCTGGCGGATGAAGAGCTTCTTCTCATCCTGCGTAAGCGTATCCCATTTCTTGAGCAGATCGTCGGGCCATGGAGTCAGCGCCGCGTCCTGCGGAATCACGCCGAGCTTCTTCTGGTTGGCGTATATCTGGTCGCGAAGAGCATTCCAGCCATTGTCAAACAGGTGAAGCTTTTCCGCCTTCGCAATCCACTCCGGAGTCGGATGATGGGGAGCGTGCGTAGCGCCGGGGACGTAATACATGAAGAACGGCAAGTTCGAATCGATGTCGTTCAACTGGTTCAGCCAGTGGATGGCTTCATCTGCAAGTGCGGTGTTCAGGTTCCATCCCGGGTGCCCCTCGTACGGATGAATCAGCGTCGTGTTGCGGAACAGCGTCCCAGGCTCCCATTGGCTGGTATCGCCGCCAAGGAATCCGTAAAAATACTCGAAGCCCATGCCGATGGGCCACTGGTCGAAGGGGCCGGCCTGGCTGGCTTCATACACCGGCACATTGTGGTCCTTGCCGAACCATGAAGTGCGATACCCATTCTCGAGCAGAATGCGGCCGATGGTCGAGCTGTCTTTTTCGATGATGCTGTTGTATCCGGGGAACCCGGTAGACTGCTCCGACACCACCCCGAATCCGACCGAGTGGTGATTGCGCCCGGTGATCAGTGCTGCGCGCGTGGGCGAGCACAGCGCCGTGGAGTGAAAATTAACATACCGCAAACCCATTTGCCCGATCCGATCCAGCGTCGGTGTAGGGATGACTCCGCCAAATGTACTGGGCGCCGCGAATCCGACATCGTCGGTCATGATCAACAGAATGTTGGGTGCGCCTGTGGGCGGCACGATGCGTGCCGGCCATGCCGCCTTCGACTGCAGTGCGTTCAGGCCGATCTGGCCTTGAAACGGCTGCGGCGGCGCCGGCAAATACCGTCCGTCGATCGTCGTGGTCGCGTCCGGCGAACCGGGCGTACCCGTCACCTGCTGTCCTAGGCTGGGAATTGCTGCCATCAGCAACGCCCCGGTTATACACTGCGCCTGCTTGCAAAACCTCTTATCTAGAAAACTCATTCACTGCTCCTTAACTTTCTCAGTCGCGTGATCTAACGTGAGTTCGAATTCGGCGGGGATCCCAGTTCCTTGCTCCTTGTTCAGGTTCACTCTCATCGTCGGGCGGTCATCGAGGTCAAACGCACGGACTCCTCGGTGTTTTGCGGAGTTCGTTCACAGACCTCTGGTTCGGCACAGTCGTACGGTGCGGCTCGCATGCGAGAAGCTTGGGAGTTTCTTTGACTGCATCCCATGGGAACCGTGGCGGGGCTTCAATGACAACTGTGAGATTTACCAGCCCGGTCCAACAAAGTTGCGGTCAATCCGATGACTTCCTCGGCCGTTATTTTTGGAATCGAAGATCCGTGCGCGAGTCTATTAAGTTCTCTTGGTCGGAGTGTCGGGCGTCGGATGGCGTACAAGCCGGAAGTAGACCCGCTTTCCACCGCTGCACCTCGACCGAGGCCCTTGCTGGAAATAACTCATGCAGGCCGACCCGGCCGCCCATCCGTCGGTCAGCAAATTACAAATCTCTGACATCGCGTATGGCATACTAACGCATACTAACTTGGTCTGCGCGTAACCGTGATTACGTTACGACGCATACACGTCGGGTGCCGGCCGATTCAGCGTCGGCAGTTCATGCGTGAGGGAGACGGTTGGTCGAAGTGGGTTCTTACTACACAGTACAGCAGGGCGAGTGCCTGAGCAGTATCGCCAGGAAGTGCGGATTCCCCGACTACACAACGCTCTATGGTGATCCCCAGAATGCTGCGTTCCGCAAAAAACGCCCCAATCCCAATGTCATTTGTCCCGGCGACGTCCTTTTCATTCCCGATCGTGCTGTAAAAGAAATCCCGAGCGCCACCGACCAGCAGCACCAATTCACTCTGATCCAAAAAAAGGTCTATCTGCGGCTTTGTCTTTGGGACGATCTCCATCAACCGTACCCAAACACGAAATACCGGCTGAGAGTGGAGACCGTCGACTATAAGGGCGCCACCGATTCCACTGGAAAGCTGGAACAGGAAATTCCCGCAGATGCGGTCGATGGCGAAATCACGATCTTTCCTTTCCCCGACGATCTGTCGGACCCAGGCTATACTTTCACGCTGAAGTTAGGCCATCTCGATCCGATTGATGAGGGCAGCGGTGTCGACGCGCGGTTAATAAATCTCGGATTCGGTCCCACGGACACCGAGGACCCCGAATCGCCGGACGATGACAGGGTCGAGGCGCTCAAAACATTTCAGAATAGGTATGGGCTGGAGGTCACCGGCATCGCGGATGACGCCACCTGCCAGAAACTTCGCGAGCTGCACGATGGCGAGTAAGGGGAACTAAGTCAAGCATGGGGGACCATCCAGACAGTCGGGCGTCGCGGGTCAGGGCCGGTGCTCCTCACAAGACCACCCTGGTGACTTCGTGGCGGGTAAAAGTGACCGCCATCGAGTTCATCAACGATGTCTACTTGAGTGAAAACGGCTATAACGTGAGTAACACGCCGCCCGACTCCATCAATTACCGGCAAATCAAGGAGAACTTCTACGGCTGGGGCCGCGGAGTCTACCTGACAGGCTGGGACTGGCAAGGTACCGATAATCTGGAACGCGCCGCCTGTTACGTCCGGCTCAAGCCGGTCGTGATGAAAGTACGACTGCAATGCGCACTACCCGCGCCGTCCGCGCGAACCTTCACTCTGGTAGTGACCCCGACCCTGAATGGCGATGCAACCCTGCTCACCGACGGCTCTAAAAGCGTTGGTTGGCCAAAGGGCTCAAAGGAACAGGTGGTGGAGATCACCACCGGCGGTGCTTTCCCTGACGAAGTCTCCCGCTTCGACCTCAAGCTCACCTGGTCCATAAAGGACGTTGCGATCTCGGCGGCCGATGGCACCACCAGCCCCGGTGTCACAGGCGTTATTACCAGGTCGAGGCATACGGTATTCAGCATCTACGGTTTACCCAGGGAGCCGTCCGATAATACCGAAGCGGGAAGAGACTTCTACACTGACTCTGGTTTGACCAAGCAGCGTCTGGACAAGATCACGCTGGTACTCGGCGGCAGCAAACGCCGCTTTCCAACGTCAAAACTCTCCGATCTCGACGAGCTGGTGTGGAGGGTACACAAGGATCTCAACGACACGAACAACCCCCCGTATTTCTACGGTGAACGCAGCTTCAAGATCAAGTACAACTTGAAGCCCGATAAGAAACTGAAGAAGCAAAAAGATCCGATTGAGATCGGCGTGGTGGATCAATGGGTCTTGTGGGCTCCTTCGGGCGGAGGGTATAGCGGTCCGTTCCCGCATTGGAATTATGGCGCCTGCATTACTTACATTCAGCTCATGAAGACGATGCTGGCGATGATCGGCATCCACACGCGACTCGCGTGGGTCATCCCCAAAACCACGCAGTTGCCAAACTTAGATGATCCGATCAACCTCTCCGAAAGCGATCTGGTCGATTTCAACAGCCATTCAGAGCTTCCGACACAGAAGCACGTGTTTACAGCCCCGTCGGGCGTCCAATGGCAAGCGGAAGTGGTGCTGATGGAAAGGCCGGAAAAAGGCGGATGGGAGCAATTTGAGGGTTGCCTCTTCTATAACAACCGGTATTACCCGGGAGCTATCCCGACAGAAAAATATCCAGATTCAGTTAAGAAGGACCGCCGCGGTTTCGGCTCGGGTGTGGAAGTTTTGAGATGGTGGATCAGTGTTTCGCACGGCAAGTTCGAGCGCTTCATGGTGTGGAAAGCCGAGATACCCACCCTGTTGTTCTTTGACCGGGACGGCGGTCCGCACCAGGACGCATACGAGATCAAAAAAGCTGGCGATCAACTGCCATTTGGCCTATAGCGAGGCTTCTATGAAAATTGAGGATCTGCGATCCGGAGAGCAACTGATCGATCTTTCGACGGTGCCGAGAACGGTTACGGAACTGCAATCCGCTTTTCTCGGGGTGATGTGGCCGGATGCGGACATCCTCATTCGCCAAGCCTCAGAATCGGCGCTCGCCGATTCGGAACTCGTCGACGGCACAATCGATTGGATCGAAGAGGTGCTCAAGCCTGAGTGGGTGGATCCGGACCTGCAAAGCAGGCTGGTGGCGGCAACCGGTGTCGTTAATCGCCGGGACGCATTCCTGGCCAGGTATGCGATCGACAGGGCGAAAATTCAGATCATCGTCACGCGATACTCGATCCATCTCGTGATTTCACCGGGCTGGGGACTCATGCAGGTGGAAGCCCTCCCCTGCGCGAACGCATTTCTGAATGTACAATCCGATCCCCTGCAAGCCGATTCCCAGACTCCGTGGGTAGGCGGCCCATGGTCGATCCTGCCTGTCGATGGATTCACGTTCGGATACCAGCGCCTCAACCGTCTTCGCGAATGGCGCGACAGCCTCGACCACCTCAGCAATGGCCGCGCCGTAAAGTTCTCGATCAGGAAGATCGAGCAGCAGTCGTCCGACATCAAGCCGGCCAAGACCGGACACGGGCCAACCCAACAAGCGGAGAGCCGGTGGTTCCAGAGTCGCGAAGAAGAGCGAAATGGCATCAATGAATTCGCCGGCGGCTACTAAACTCCGCGCGTTTTCGGCTGAGATTTTACTTGAGCAAGAGGTGATCAATCGCGAGCAACAGGGCGATTCCTAATCACTGCGGGAGATTTACACGCCGCAGCAAAGCGCGGAAACGTTGGTCTTTTCAAGGCACCGCAATCTCGGCGTTACTTCAGAACATCGCCTGGTAAGCAGTCCACTGATGGTTCAACTTAGCCATGAAGTTGATATAACGGGCGTCTCGCCGAAGGCTACGCAAATTGTCATCGTTCTCGAAAAGTGGGTAACATGGGAAGCCGTCCATGGCAGCGAACTCCAACCATTCGACCGCCCGCTCTGCATAGTTCATAAGGGCGAACGCTACAGCGATGTGGTAGGCAGTGTGATGGAAGTGACCGAACCCCTTTCCCTTCTGTATGGCTAATTCAATCCTTGCGTGGGCCGTACCTTTTTCGCCCGCTGAAGCTGCTAATACTGCCTGCATGCTGATAAACAATGCGCCGTCATCGTCCGGGTAATCACTCAGTAACTGCTCGATCTTCGCCGAAGCCTCTTCGATTCTCCCGAGATTGAAAAGAATCCAAGCGGTTTGATACCCGATCAGTGACGGGTTTACATCCCGAGGGATCGTCTGCAAAACAGCCAGGGCTTGCTCGTGCTTTCCTTGAAATACAAAGGTTTGCGCTATCCGGTAGACCGCGAGATTATTATTCGGGTTAATAATGGCCGCTTCTTGCGACTCTCGCAGTGCGTCCTCAAAGTACCCGATGTGGCAGTATATGAGTGCAAGCTGATTTCGCGCCTCGTCCAGGCTGGGATTAAGGGCAAGAGCCCGGCGATATTCCCGAATCGCTTTTACGTGGGGGAAGTGGTTGGCTGGCGTCCACAGGAGTCGCCCACGAGCCAGGTGGGCGACCGCCAAATGCGGGTCTAATGAGAGGGCCTTTTCCACAGCCACGAAGGCCTTCTCCTCCCACTCCCTTTCGTGGGGGGCAAACAGAAAAAGCTTCCATACATAAGCTTGGGCCAGCTCTGCATAAGCCAAGGCGAAACTTGGATCTATAGCGACGGCCCGCTCCAAAGCCAGGATGGAAGTTTCATTGTCCTCTCTATTTTGGTGTTGGGCATAGAATCGCCCCCGCAGGTAGCAATCGTAGGCCTCCGGCTTGACCATGCGGGCAGAGCTAAATTGCATTCGCTCGTGGGGCGTCAGGTCGGCCCGAACCTGAGCGGCGATGGTGGAAGCCACTTCCTTCTGGATGGCCAGAATCTCGCTCAGATCGCGATCATAACTGTCTGACCACATCTCCGATTGAGTCGATAAGTGGATTACCCTCACAGTGATCCGCACTTGGTTGCTCAACCGCATCACCGATCCCGAGACGAGCATCTCCAGATGCAACGCGTCCGCCAGATCGGGAGGCGCTTCGACGGCACTGCAATGCTTCAACAGGACGGACCCGGGGAACACTTTCAATTTATGGATCCGCGCAAGTTCGCTGATTAAAGCTTCGGTTAGCATCGCGGCGAAATAATCTTGTGAATTGTCGCCAGAAGTATTTTCGAACGGCTTTACAGCGATTGATTGTCTCGGGAATGCAGAGTCTATCTCCCGGCGTTCCCACCAGACCACGGCTGGCTGCTGCGGTCGAACCAAAAGAGATTGTTGATCGCCAGCGGCCTGGATTGTTCCTTGACTTCCGCGTGATGCGGAAAAGGCAGTGACATCCGCTCCTATAGCCGCCTGATTGGTGGCCGCTGCAGGGCGCACCTGAGCAACGAAGCGATACCCGCGCTTAGGCACGGTGATGATGTATTTTTGATCTTCCGGACTCTCGCCCAATACTTTCCGTAATGTAGAGATGTTCCGGGTGAGACTGCCCTCTTCTACGAAAGAGTCTGGCCACAGCGTCTTTAACAAACTCTCTTTTTCCAGAGTTCGGCCGCCGCTCTCCGCTAGCACCAGGAGTAAGTCAAACACCTTTGGTGCCATTGGAATAATGGCAGGTCCCTTGCTCAGAAGCCTTTGCTCCCGATCAATCCTGTACGGTCCGAATTCTAAAAATGGCAGGGATTCTGATTGCATACGGCGATCAGGTTTTTTTCCGACTTTTATCCGAAAGAGCGAAGGACATTTGCCCGTCGCAGGCCTCAGTCTCCATATTGCCGACGGCAGAACAATACTAACCCAACGCGTCCTCGCTCCTTTGTCACCGTGATTGCGCGAGATCCCGATCATCTCGATTTGTTTGGCATGGGAGAGGCGAGTGGTTGGCAACCGTCAGCCAACAACAGGAAGCAAAAGGAGCCCCATGAAAATGCGCATTCCCGGATCGACACGGTCCGCCCTTCGCCTTTCACCTTGCCTTGCGATCTCTCTCGCCCTCATGCTGCCCTTGGGCGCTCAGGCGCAAAACGTCGTAACGCAGTGGAACGATATTGCCATCACCCAGGCTCGCGCCAGCACCGAACCGGGCGCAACGTCTGCCGGAGCCACGAGCCTTTACGTCGCCTACGTCGAGCTCGCAGTCTACAACTCGGTGGTCGCAATCGAAGGCCGCTTCCAGCCGTATCAGTACAGCGTCTCTGCGCCAAAGGGCGCATCCCCCGATGCCGCTGCGGTGGAGGCCGCCTATCGCATGTTGCTCCATCTGTTGCCCGACCGGGCAGATGCACTTACCGCCGACTACGACCTGTCGATGGCAGCGATCCCGGACGGCCCCGGCAAGACTGAGGGCCAAACTGTCGGCCAGTCTTCAGCCAACGCGCTCATCGCCTTGCGTGCTGGCGATGGCCTGGGCGTTCCCTGGCCGTACACCTATCCCTCCACACCCGAGCCCGGCGTCTATATCCCGACCCCCGGTGTCACATCGCTGGTGACGCCGTGGGCAGGCCAGATGAGACCGTTTACCTTCGATAACCCCGCTGAGTTCCTGCCGGATGAGCCGCCTCCCTCGTTGAAGAGCCGGGAATGGGCCCAGGACTACAACCAGGTGAAGTTGCTTGGAGCGGTGAACAGCACCGTCCGGACGCCCGCCCAGACCGAAATCGGGCGGTTCTGGACCGATCACACCACGACCCAGTACGGCCGCATGCTGCAGCTGCTGGCCATGCAGCAGAACATGAGCGTTCTTGACAGTTCGCGTCTGATGGCAATGTCTTTTACTTCGCTCGCCGACGCTTATATCGGCTGCTTCAATGCCAAGTATCACTTCAGCTTCTGGCGTCCGGTCACGGCGATTCAGAACGGCGACATCGACGGCAACGGGCTGACGGTGGCTGACCCGACATGGACTCCCCTGGGCTCAACGCCCGGGCATCCCGAGTATCCGGCCGCTCATGCGTGTCTCACGGGTTCGCTTGCCAACACGCTGGAGAAGTACTTTGGAACGCCGAAAGTGCACCTCACCGTGAGCAGCGCGGTCACCGGCACAACTCACTACTTCGAGAACGTTTATGACCTTGAAAGCGAAGTAGAAGGCGCGCGCATTTACGCAGGCTTTCACTACCACCACTCCCTGGTGCAGGGCTTTCTCCTGGGCCACAAAGTCTCCAAAAACGTCACCGCCAACTATTTCGCCCCGGTCAAGCACCATGAGGACTGAAGCCGCTTGAGAGTTATCCCTGGTGCGTCAGCGTTGCCGTGCAGACTTGCACGGCAACGCTGAACAAGCAGCCAAAGTCTTTGGCGGATCCCGGCAGATCGTGGACAGACCGGAAGTGACCACCCACCTTAACCGGAACCTGTTGCCGGAAATTACCCAGCAAATTGAGACACTGGCGATGGGGGTACAGGCAAGCATGGCCGGTTTTCGTGTCGGGGCGTTTTCCGTTCAAGATGTCAGGCATCTGCCCGGTTTGTACCAAAAGGGGACCCCCCACCCACCCCCTATGTAGATTTGCCTTTCTTTCGCTTTACGCCTATAACCAGTTTATTTGCAACACCGAAATTCATGAAACAAGCAAAATTTGTTACATTAGCCCCTTTTTGAGGAGCTTCGCTGCTGCGCCATTCGGTACTGCGCCACGGCCCAGTCCTCATTGCCCAGGCCTTGCTCTTTGGCTTGAGCGAATACATCGGCCAGTTCTTCCGCGAGGCTGAGCCGCACGCCGCGGCTCTCGGCCGCCTCGCGCAGCAGGCCAAGATCCTTGGCGCCGAGATCCATGGTGGCTCCCGCATGCTCGGGCGGATGCAGCATGACCTTGGCATAGGCCGCGTAGAACTGCGATTGAAACAGGGCGTTGTTGACTGTCTCGATGAACGCTTCCGGGTCGATGCCCTGGGAGGCCGCAAAGACAAACGACTCGCCAAGCGAGTGAATCATGGCGCTGATCAGGAAATTGCCGCCCAGTTTCAGAGCATGGGCCTGGCGCGGCTCCTTCCCAATGATGGAGATGCCTCGCGAAAGCGGTTCCATCAGGGGGCGGCCTCTGGCGATAGCATCATCCGCTCCGGCCATGACGATCCACAACTTGCCTTGTTCGGCCATGTTTGGCCTTCCGAACACCGGCGCCGCCACAAACTCCTGGCCGCGCCGCGCATGCTCCTCGGTCAATCGCTCTGAAAGAGCAACGCTGATGGTGCTCAGCGAAATGTGCAGCGCTCCGGGCCGCAGAGCACTCAGCAGCCCGTTCACCGGCAGGTCCTTGGGGCCGAAGAGAACCTCTTCGTGAGCAGCGTCATCGAAGAGCATGGTCATGACCACGTCGCTGGCCCGAGCCACATCGGCGGGAGAGGACGCAACCTGCACGCCCTCCCGGGCCAGGGCCTCGGTTCTCTCCCGCGTGCGGTTCCACACCGTCAGTTCGTGCCGCGCGGCCATCAATCGCCTGACCATCGGCAGGCCCATGTTCCCCAAACCCAGAAATCCAATCCGCACAGCGCACTCCTCCCCGCAATCGTCCCACGCACAACAGAGTCGCAGGAATGCGCAGCGGATTCAAATTCAGCAGCTTAGAGGGCGGGCGCGTACGGGATGGAACCGCGGGCATTGCGCAGCGCAACCGCCCACCAGTGCAATCGAGCCAGCACCGTCGCCATCGTCTTCGCGGCCCGCTCCGGCTGCCGCAGCTTCCCGGCATCGTCGAACTGCTCCCAGGCCCCGGCGAAGCTGACCGAGTCGCGAATCGTCACCGCGTGCAGTTCCGCAAACACCAGGCGCAACTGCTCCACGGCGCGCAGGCCTCCCGAAACTCCGCCATAGGAGACGAAGGCCACCGGCTTGGCCTGCCACTCCGCGCCCACCGAATCGATCAGCGACTTGAGGGCCGCCGGGTAGCCATGGTTGTACTCCGGCGTGACCACCACAAACGCATCGGCCGCCGCCATGCGCTGCCAGAGGTTCGCCGAGCCCTGATGCCCGTCCGCCTCGTGCCTGCGGGCAGCACCACCGCCGGATCGATCACATCCACCGTGTAGTTGCCGCTGGCCCGAATCTGCTCCGCCGCCCACCCCGCCACCTTGTCGCAGAACCGCCCCTTGCGTGTGCTCCCATAGATCAGCGCAATCCTGATTTGCTCGTCCATCTGTGTTCTTCCTCCATCGAATTTGCCTTCAGGCTGGAATCAGAATAGAACCTCAAGTAAACTTGAGGTCAAGGGCCGAGCATGGAAAAATCATCGAGACCGGAAGGATTGCACACCGCCCTGACGGTGGGCGAAGTGGCAGCGCGCAGCGGCGTCGCCGTCTCCACGCTTCACTTTTACGAATCGGCGGGATTGATTCGAAGCTGGCGCAATCAAGGCAATCAGCGCCGCTACGCGCGCGAAGTCCTGCGCCGGGTGGCGGTCATCCGCGTCGCTCAGCGCGCGGGTATTTCGCTGGCCGTCATCGGCGAAGCGCTTAAAGCGCTTCCCGATGAACGCACGCCCACGATGGAAGACTGGTCGAAACTCTCGGCACGATGGCGAGCGGATCTCGATGACCGCATCGCCCGGTTAACGCGATTGCGCGATCAGCTCGATGGCTGCATCGGTTGCGGGTGTCTCTCGCTGGGAGTCTGTCCTCTCTACAATCCCGCGGACAAGCTTGGAAAGCTCGGTCCAGGGCCGCAGATACTCGATCCTTGCCGGGGACGTTGACTGGTTACACTGAATCTTCCATGCTCCGCACCGTTCAAGCGACGCGTTATGTTCTGCCCTTGCGAGAGGGTGGCTCGCTGCCCGGCCATCGTCGAGGCCGACGATCTCGGACTCTACGTGGTGAAGTTCCGCGGCGCAGGGCAGGGGATACTCGCGCTGATTGCCGAATTGATTGCCGGCGAAATCGGGCGTGCGCTGGGGCTGCGAGTGCCGGAGATCGTGTTCGTTGAAATCGATCCTGCCCTGGGCCGCAACGAGCCGGATTATGAAATCCGGCAGCTTCTGAAGGCCAGTCCCGGCCTGAATCTCGCCCTCGATTATCTTCCCGGATCGACGATGTTCGATCCCGCGGCGCGCGACACGGCCCCGTCCGACGAAGCCTCGATGATCGTCTGGTTCGACGCCTTCACGCAGAATGTAGACCGCACGCCCCGCAATGCCAATCTCCTGGTGTGGCACCGCAAGCTCTACCCGATCGACCACGGCGCGGCGTTGTTCTTCCATCACGACTGGCCTGCCATGAACCAAAAGATCGAGTCGCCCTTTCCCCAGATCCAGCAACACATCCTGTCTGCCCTGGGCGACAGAGATCGAACCGGCCGGTATCCTGGCCCGCCAGAAACTTACCCCAGAACTGCTCGATCGAATCGTCGCCGAGATTCCCGACGCGTGGCTGGACGGCCATTCCCGGGAATCTGAATCCGGCGGAACGCCGTGCCGGCTACCTCGATTTCTTCGTTGCGGCGGCTGGCCGCGTCCCACATCTTCGAACAGGAGGCGATCCGTGTCCGCGCCCATTAGGCCCGCGCCCGCCACCTTTGATTACGCCATCCTGCGCGTCGTGCCCCGCGTTGACCGCGAGGAGTTCATCAATGCCGGCGTCGTCGTATTCTGCCTCGAAAAGCGTTACCTCGAGGCACGCATCCTGTTAAATGCGGACCGCCTCAAAGCCCTGTGGCCGGAAGTGGATGTCGACCTGGTGCGCGAGCATCTTGATGCCATTCCCCGCATCTGCGCAGGCGATCCGGCCGGCGGTCCGATCGCGAAGCTGTCTCAGCGCGAGCGATTCCACTGGCTCACCGCGCCGCGCAGCACCATCATCCAGCCCTCGCCTGTGCACACCGGAGTCTGCGACTCGACCGGCGGCGTGCTCGACCGTCTCGCCACGCAGTTTCTGAGCGCGTGATGCTGCGGAGAATCAGCCCTTTCGGCATCTTCCGGGAGTCGCTTAGCCCACTCTGATCTGAATTGCTCTCCATCATTGATTGTCAAAAACCGTCCCCCCCGGGAACCGTGCCGATCATTGGAACATCCACGTTTTCAATGGATTTAACGACTTCACCTGTAGACAGCCGCGCCCTTCCGAGGACAAAGATATCCTTGCCGAATTCCGAGGCGAAATTGTCAACCTCCACCCAAGTCTCCCAAGTTTCCTGGGGCTTCATGCGTTTCGGCAAGGGTCTGGCGCGTTGAATCACATACACAGGCGGAGACGTTTCAAACCATACGTGAGTTATTTCAAACTCGAATTGACTTTGAATATTTGTCGCATTGATAAAAAAACATTCAGGCCCATGAGGAAGGAAGGCGGCTCGATGTACTGTGAGTCTCAGTGCAGCGTGCAATGCGGATTGCGATTGTGCTACCGCACCAACTCGAAGGGTCTTCAACAGTCGATCAAGGCCGTCGGCTTTGAAAAGATCGACCCATTGCCAAGCTCTGAGGCGCTCAGGGATTGCGCAGTCATCCAGACGCGCGGGGATGATGAATATTTTTCCCTGTGGATGCTCTACCATTATGTCGAGTGCGTACTTTATCTCTTTGTTCAGATAGCCTGTCTTAGTAACAGAGCTCTGCGACAGGCAAACGAGCACGTGTGAACTCGAGCGGATCGCTCGTTGGATCTCTTCTTCCCAGTTCTGGCCCGGGAGTAGGTCGATTTCGTCCAACCACGAACTGACTCCGTTTGCCTGTAACCGCCGATATATATCCCGAACCAATTCCTTGTCTTCGGACGAGTGGCAGAGAAAAACTCGCGCAGAATGGTTCGAATTTTCGGTGATTGCGGCCATGCAATGCGTATTCTAGCGAATTTTCTGTGCCTAATGACATCAGAAGATTCGTCCCCGCATGTACCACGGGAAATACACAGAAAGCCCCGTCGGGCTTCCTTAGCAAGTGGAATTCCGGAGACGCTCAACCCGCAGTCCAGGGTTACAAAGCACTCCGAAGTGCCGCACTATTGCGGCGTAACGAGCTGATGCGCGATGGCGAACAGCGCCAGTTCCAGCCGCGTGGAGACGCCGGTCTTGTCGAAGATATTCGACAGGTGGCGCTTGACCGTTTCTTCGCTCAGCCCGAATTGCTTGGCGATATCGCGGTTGCTGCAGCCCTCCACGATGGAGCCTACCACCTCGAGTTCGCGCGGCGTCAGACCGTAGGTCTTGCGCTGGGGCACGGCGGCCTGCTGCATCAGATCGTGCAGAGCTGAAACCAGGTTCACCACCCGCTTGCCGCCAATCCAGTAATCCCCGCTGATCACGGTCTTGATGGCGATCTGCAGGTGGCCGGCCAGCGCATCCTTGAGCACGATGCCGCGGGCGCCGATATGCAGAGCCTCAATGATCTGCTGCGTCGTGATCGTGGAAGTGAGCAGCAGGATCTTGACCGTCGGCGTGCCGTTCATGATGGCGCGCATGGCCTCGAGGCCGGGCAGGCGCGGCATCTGCACGTCCAGGAGCAGGATGTCCGGCTGCAGCTCCAGAGTCTGGGTGATAGCCTCATCGCCATCGGACGCCTCGCCCACAACTTCGAATCCCTCGTGCTCGGTGAGCATGTTGCGCACACCGATGCGGACTACAGGATGGTCATCTGCCAGTACGATTCGGATCGGTCGTTCCACGGGAAGGATGTTCCTCCACAAGCCGGCATGATCAGGGTATCAACCTGCAACCGGAGCATTCATTGTTATACGATCCAACGCCGGTCAGGCCGGGAACTCAGCCTCAAGCATACGCCGCAGGTTTCGCCCAGCCGCTTTCAATTCCAGAAGGAGCCCGGGAACGTTATCTAATTGATCACCTGTGGCCTCGAGCAGCGCTCCCAGGCGCGCGGCCTGCATCGCGCCCGCCATGCCGCAGCCTCCCTTGATCGAGTGGCCGATACGCCGGATTTCCTGTGTGTCCCCCATCGCTGCGGCGCGTTGCAGTGCTGTTGCCCGCTTGCCCAGGTCTTCCACCACCGCAGCGTATATCTCACGCACAGCGGCCTCGGACATCATGCCGCGCAACTGGGCCAGAGTTTCAGCGCTGATCACCGGTGCGTCTTCCAACTCGATCGCGGGCGGCGGATGATGCTGCTCGATCAGTTGCTGCAGTGCCTGGGGACCGAATGGCTTGGATAGATGCCCGTCGACGAGCTCTCCTGATCTCCTCGGCGACATCGCTGCCGCTCATAGCGTAAATGCTTGCCTTGCGTCCTCGCCCGCAACTCCTCCACCAGGCGGACTCCATTCAACCCCGGCATCTGTGCGTCCATCAGGATCACTTCCGGATTGCAGGTTCCCGCATCGAGCATGGCAATCGCATCATCTCCCTGTGCCGCCGTGTGGATGGTGTATCCGGTCATGGTGAGTACCGTGGCCATGACCTCGCGGCTGACCATGTCGTCGTCAATAATAAGAACCGTAGGCAGATCGCGACTTGCGCCGATGCCGAGCATGGCAATAGTGTGCCACCTTTGGCCCGGCTTTCAGCAAGTTCATGCCCCACCGAACCCGTTTGGATTCAGTTTCCAATCACCAGCACCTGGAAACTTCCGTCCACCGGACTGAGCTTCAGGGTGCCAATGCCGTTCACGGGCGGGTGGTCGAGTTTTGCTCCATACAATGTCGTCACCAGGTAGACGAGACCGGTCGTCGGATCGATGGCCATGGTGCGTGCCTGCTGCATCGTGGGCAGATTCTGAATGACCGAGTAGGAATCAGTCAGATGCTGGCGAACGATGGTGACGCTTCCGTAACCACCGCCGTTGGCGGTGAAAATCAGGCCGCGGTCGGGCGTCGTACCCCATAGCATCGACGCCCGGGCCGATGGTGAGTGCGGCGAGCGAAGCGCCGGTGTCCATGGCGAGCACGTTGAGTTTCATGTTGGTGCAGGCTGCGAAGAGGCGGCCGTGCGTCGCGTCCACCGCCACGGCGCGCGGCTCCTGGCATTCCTGGCCAAGCCGGAACACGCGGAATTGAGAACCCCAGCCCATGGTCGCGAACCGGTTGAAATTAAGCAGCAGCGAGCCGTCTGCGGCGACCGACCCCTCCACCGCCCTTAGGTCCTGCGACCGGGGATGCTTCGCCAAATCGACGATGACGGGACTGTTCAGCCTGCCCACCTCGTTGAAGTTGGCAATCGCGAAATACACTTTGCCGGCGCCATCGGCCTGGGCAGCGCCCAGTATGCCGCAAACCTGGATATCGGCGACGTGAGTCCGTTTGCCGGGGTCGATCACGCTGATCAGCGAATGATACGCGGGAGGAGGCGGCGATCCTCCGGCATACGCGCTGCACGGGTCGAGTTCCTCTCTGACCGGCGGTCGATTCTGCCGCGGCGGGGACGCGGGCGTAGGTAGAGCACCGAAAGCGAACAGCATCCCCGTCTGCGCCTCGAACACGAGAGCGCGCGGGCTGGACGCGACCGGAATCTTGCCCAACAGTTGAAATGTGCGCCGGTCGAAAACCCGGATCAGATTGGCTCGAGCGTCGCTGACATAGCCGGTTTGCCCGTCTGGATCGAGAGCCACGGCTCGCGCTTCACCGAAACCTGTCACCTCGCCGGCTATCGTGCCAGAGTCGACGTCCACTACCTGCACCCGGGTCTGGTGGGTAATGAAGAGCTGCCGCGCAACGGGGTCGAGGGTCATGTAATCCCAATTGCCCAAGCCGCCAATGACCCAGGTCTTCTTGATGGCGAAGGGCTGCCCGGGAAGCTCATTGGGCGCGGGGATCGGGGCCTGCTGCGCAGACAACTGCCGACACGCCGACAGCCAGAGAACAGTCAGCGTTATTACGAAAATGGCAGGGCGGCATTTGTGCTCTACCACCCTTGGCGCAAAACCAACAGCGTGCCAGGGATGGGACACCCAGGCTTCGTGAGCGCGCACAAAGTCACTCATTGCGTGACGCTGCATACTTGATTGGACGCGTCGGCAAGGACAGCCGCTCTGAAAAAACGGATACTGGCTTCTGAGAGGAAACAAAAATTCCGTGCCCCATCCTTTCGACTTTTTCTGTCGAAAGGGTGGGAGAGCACGAACCAAGACCATTCTTTTGCATCACCGCGGATCTAAAGCTAAAAGCTGGAAGCTAGAAGCTGCCTTTCATTCGCTGGCCGCGATCTCGTGCAGCCAGCCCGGAGCCTTGAGCAACTCCCTGGGCCGCGAGCCGTCGGCCGGACCGACCAGGCCGTCGCGTTCCATCAGGTCGATCAGGTGCGCCGCACGCCCGTAGCCGATGCGAAGCCTGCGCTGCAAGAGCGATGTTGAAGCTTTGCCGAACTCGAACACCAGCCGCACCGCATCGTCGAACATCGGATCGTTCTCGTCCGGATCGCTGTTCGAGCCTTCGACCGACACCCGCTCGTCCTTGGGCGACTCCAGAAAGCCTTCGACGTACTCGGCCTGGCCCTGGTCTTTCCAGAACCCGACCACGGCTGCGGTTTCCTTCTCGCTCACATACGGAGCGTGCAGGCGCATCAGCCGGCTGGTGCCCGGAGGCAGGAAGAGCATGTCGCCGCGTCCCAGCAGCGCTTCGGCTCCGTTGGTGTCGAGAATGGTGCGCGAGTCCACCTTGGTCGCCAGGCGGAAGCTGATGCGCGTAGGCACGTTGGCCTTGATCAGCCCGGTGATCACGTCCACGCTGGGCCGCTGCGTGGCCAGGATCAGGTGAATGCCGACCGCGCGCGCCATCTGCGCCAGGCGGGTGATGGATTCTTCCACGTTGGCGCGGTCCAGCATCATCAGGTCGGCCAGTTCGTCGATGATGATCACGATCCAGGGCAGCGGCTCTTCTTCCTCGCCGTCGTCAAACAGCGAGGCCATGGAGCCCTCGAAGAGCTTGTTGTACTGGTCGATGTTGCGCACGCTGCGGCTGGCGAGCAGCTTCAGGCGCCGCTCCATTTCGCGAACCGCATTGCGCAGCGCATTGGCCGCCAGCTTGGGTTCGGTGATGATGGGCGTGAACAGATGCGGGATGCCCTCGTACATGCCCAGTTCCACGCGCTTCGGGTCCACCAGGATCAGGCGCACCTGCGACGGAGTGGTGCGGAACAGCAGGCTCATGATCATGGCGTTGATGGCCACCGATTTGCCCGACCCCGTTGATCCGGCGATCAGCACGTGGGGCATCGAGGCCAGGTCGGCGGTCACGATGCGTCCGTTGATGTCTTTGCCCATCGCCAGGGTCAGGCGCGCTTTCGATTTGGCGAAGGTCTCCGACTCCAGCACGTCGCGCAGATGAATCGTCTCGCGCTCGTGGTTGGGGACCTGGATGCCCACCGTGCTCTTGCCGGCCATGCGCTCGATCAGGATGCTTTCGGCCCGCATGGCCAGGCACAGGTCGTCGGCCAGCCCGGTGACGCGCGAATACTTCACCCCGGCCTCGGGCTTGAACTCGTAAGTCGTCACCATCGGCCCGGGATTGATCTGCACCACCTGGCCGCGCACGTCGAACTCGCCGCATTTCTCAACCAGCACCTTGGCTTCTTCGCGCAATTCATCTTCGCGGATCGCCTGCGGTCCGCCGCCGGCGTTGAGCAGCGTGCTGGGCGGGAGCTTGAATCCGCTCACATGCTTCGGAGGTACGGTCGTGGTGCGCACATCGGCATCGGCGCGCTCATGAATGGCAATGCCGTTTCCGACGGGCTGCGGCGGCGCGGGGTCGGTTCGCATGGTCGCCGCCGGCTCCGGTCGCATGGCTCGCCGCTGGCTCCGGCCGCATCTCCGGGGCCGGTTCCATCCGGTTAGGCGAGGGCCCAAGCGAGCCGGGTGCCCCAGGTCTCGATTCTGAGACCTGGGATCCTGCTGGCCCGCCTCGCATTTCCGCGAATGCCTGCGCCGCCGCGGAGCGCATGGGCGCCGGCGCAGCCGGCATGGCGGTCACAGGCCTCGGTTGCGGCACCGGGGGTTGTTGGCGCACCGGGACTACTGCCGGATTGGTCGTTTGTTCCGCACGGGCCGCAACCGGGATCTCCGGCCCACTTTCCCAGATGCTCGCCCGCCGTGTCTGCCCAATCGGGATCTGGTCCCCGGTTGCCTGGGCCGCGCTGCGCTGGAATGCCGGCTGGTCCACCGGATCGGGCTCGGGCACGCGATGGCGCCGCCCGAACAGCGCGGCCAGGCGGCTCGGCGGCCGCTGCACAACCGGCTCCGCAGCCGCTTCGGTTCCGATCGCCCCCGTGAAGATGCGCTGGGCCGGTCCCGGATTGTTTTGTTCGTCCAGTATCTCGTCGCGCTCGGCCCTGCGGTCGGCGCGGTCCTCGCGCCAGTTTCTCCACCGGTCCCGCAAAGCCTGCCACTGGATCCAGCGATCGGCCAGCCATCTCTTTCAGCGCCCAGAAGCTGATGGCCGAAGCGAAGTACACACCCGCCAGCGCCAGCACGCTGGCCACAATCCACGCTCCCTGGATGTTCAGGTATGCGACCAGCATGCCTGCGACCAGGCGGCCCGATACGCCTTCAACCGGAATGGCGTGCGCCCATCGCCAATGCCACGGCAGCAGGGCAAACAGGGCCGGCACAAACATCAGTGCCATCACCGCGCCGACGGCCCGCAGAACCACCGATGTGCCAGGCCGCGAACGCACCCATGCCCAGGCCAGGCTGCCCATCCACATCGGCACAAGAAAGGCGGTGAACCCGATCCATTGCAGAAGCAGATCGCTGATGAAGGCGCCGAAGGGCCCGACCCAGTTGACCACCATGCCCGGGCCGGCTGCCGGTCCGGCCGGATCGGTGGACGTGTTCCACGACGGATCCGGGGTGTGATATGTCGCGAGGGCGCAAAGGAACAAAACCGAGATCAGCGCCAGCACGACGCCGAGGAACATGTTCAGCGGGCGGCTCCGCGTGGGCGCGAGGGCTATCTGAATGGGCTTCATCGTGGGGTCCGCCTCCCGGTCTTCGGCCGCCGCGCAAGCCTAGAGGAGCGATCGGCCAGTCAGGCGGACGGAGAATCCCAGAGCAATTCCCATTATCCCCGGCGGCAAGGTGGAAACCGGCCAAAACCCGGCAAGGGGAACCAGCAGCATTACCCGCGACGTTCCGCTTCCGAAGAGGAGAGTTCCAGGCGGATCGACGAGCGCTTTGCCCTGTACGCGCCAATCGACATCGGGTCTTCAGACTCATGATGACGATCTTGGTTATCTAAGGTTGGAAATTTGCCCGGCGCGGACTACCCGCCGAAAATCCTGGCCCCCCAGATCAGCAGCACGATCCCGATCACAATGCGGTAGATCGCGAACACGGTGAACCCATGCTTGCGCACCCACATCAGGAACCACTCCACCACGCCGAATGCCACGACGAACGACACCGCGAATCCGATGGCCAGCACGATCCAGCGCTCGCCGGTCATGGTCACGTGCGCTGCGGCTTCGCCGGCCGCCATCGCGGCCTTGCTGGGATGAATCTCCTTCAAGCAGGTCGTAGCCCGTGGCCGCAAGCATGGTGGGAATCGAAAGCAGGAAACTGAACTCGAGTGCCGTGGGCCGGTCCATCCCCACCAGCTGTCCTGAAGCAATTGTCGACATCGAGCGCGACGTTCCCGGAAAGATGGCTGACAGCGACTGGCACAGCCCGATCCAGACCGCCTGCCCGAAGGTCATCTCTTCCACGTGAATTGTGTTGGGCTCGAACCGCGACGACCAAGCGTCCACGGCCCACATGATCACTCCGCCCACCAGGAGCGCGATCGCGATGACCGTGAGGCTTCCCAGGTTCTTGTCGCTCCACTTCTTCAACAGCAGCGCCGGAATCGAAGTGCAGATGAAGGCAATGATGGTTAGAGAAAGCGGATGGGTGAATAAGTTGCGATCGCCGCGCTCGCCGCGCGGAAAGGTGCGCGTAAATTCGAGAATGCGGCCCAGGTAAAGAAGCAGCAAGGGCCAAAATGGCGCCCGCCTGGATGACGATGGTGTACATCTTCCAGTACGCGTCATCGAGCGGGATTTTCATCAATGCTTCCGTGATCCGCAAATGCGCGGTGGAACTGACCGGCAGAAATTCCGTCAGCCCCTCGACAATACCCAGAATGACAGACTGAAGATATGAATTCAAAAAGCCTCCGGAATGCGCTAGTGGGCCACGTCCGCTTCGCGTAGTCTCGCGATCAATTGAGCGAAAGTCTCTTTGATGATAAAGCCCCGTGGCCGGAGGGATGTGTTGGCGGCAATCAGGGATTGGGTGTCAATGAGGGGATTAGGTGCGGATAAGGGATTGGGTGCCCCACCCTCGCCGCGTCTTTGTTCCTGCGGCTAGGGTGGGAAGGCAATAGTCCCTACCAGCCTCAGTCAAAGAAGTGTCGTCATTGCCGATCGATCCCGTAGACCGGAATGCCCTGGTCGAGTTTGAAGGTGATCGCCAGCGCCCGTTCTGTATAGTCCGACTGCGCGAATTTGTCTTTCATGCGCGCGGCAAGATCGTGGGCATGGCCCTTGGCGCTCTCGGCCTTCTTGTCGTTCTCGTCGGCATTGAACATGTCCACCAGCACTGCCTGCCGATACACGGCCTGATAAAGCGCCTGCGCGGTGCGGGGGCCGTCGGGATACTCGGCTGCATATTTTTCGTAATAATCCGATTCCTTCTCCGGGCACTTCGTCTGGCCCTGCCAGTCGCCGCACAGCTTGTTATCGAGGAGTGCATAGGCAGCCATCGCCGCCTGCCGCGTGCCGGGATGGAACTTGAGGATCTTCTTCATCTCGTCGTCGTCCAACTGCTCGCGCATGTAGGCTTCTTTCTCACGCGCCGAAGGGCGGGTGGACACGTCGGCCTTCTGGATCTGCCACAGGATGTCGGCGGCCCGCCAGGCAGCTTCAGGCGCAAGGGGCGAATCCGGGAACATCTCAGCCAGCCGGCGATAGAGCAGGCGCGCCGTCTGGGCCGCATGCGCCGGTCCGCGCGGATCGCTGGCCAGGGCTTCCTCATTGGCGGCCTCGCCCATGAGCACCTGGTCGCCGTTGGGGGTGGTTTCGACTACTATCCCACGCGCTTCCATCCAGCCCGAGATGGGAGGCGGGGTATCCTGGGGCGCCCCGATGAGCGGTGCGTCCTTTTCGCTCACTTCCTGTACGTCGGTGTTGGCGTACACGCGAATCCAGGGACCGCTCTTTTCCGCGATCACCATCTCGCGGCCGGTCTGCTACGCGGTCCACTTTCTGCGAACCCTGGTCGGGCGCAATGTAGAGCCAGGTCACGCGCAGCGCCGTGGCCCTCGGTCCAGCCAACGGCTTCTGCAGGTTGTCCTTCTTCGGTTTCTGCTCGCGAGAGAGCAGGAAGCACCGTCAGCAACACAGCGCAAAAAGCAATAGAACGGAGACAAAACGTGCGATGGCTCATCAACGGCATCATACTGCGATAGACGTTATTCGCTCTCGGTCAGCACTTCGGCCAGCATCTTCGGATCGACATTTCCCCCGCTCACCACCGCGACGGCTCTGCGAAAGGGCGGCAGTTCCGCTGCGTGAAAAAGCAGCGCCGCCGTGGTCACCGCTCCGCTGGGCTCGGGCACCAGGCGCGCCGTGGCCACGATGGCCCGCATCGCGGCGCGAATCTCGGCTTCGGTCACCGTGATAATGCCATCCACGTACGCCTGGATATGCGCGAAATTGCGTACCCCCACACTCTGCGTCCGCAATCCGTCGGCGATGGTCCGGCTGGTCAGCTCGGCTGGCCAGGTCACAATTCTGCCCGTGCGAAAGCTCTCTGCCGTGTCACCCGCCAACTCCGGCTCAACGCCAAACACCTTGACATCGGGCTGAAGCAGTTTTACGGCGGTCGCCGTACCGCTCAGCAAGCCGCCACCGGAGACCGGTGAAAGCACCAGGTCCACGTCAGGCAACTTCTCCACGATCTCGAGCCCGCAGGTCGCCTGGCCGGCGATGATCTGCTCATCGTCGTAGGGCGGAATCACGACATAGCCGTGCTCGCGTACCAACTTCTCAGCCACGGCGAGCCGTTCGCTCGAGGCCACCCCCACGTCGACGATTTCCGCACCCAGCGCCAGGGTGGCTGCCCGCTTGATGGCCGGGGCATTGGACGGCATGACGATCACCGCTTTGGCGCCCACCGATCGGGCCGCGTACGCGACCCCCTGCGCATGGTTGCCGCTCGAGTAGGTGATCACGCCGCGCCGGAGTTCCTCCGGCTTAAGCTGCAGAATCTTGTTAGCTGCGCCCCGCAGCTTGAAGCTGCCAATGGGCTGCAGACTCTCGGCCTTGAGCCATACCTCGCGCGACGTCCCCGGGCCGCTTACGCCCTTGAACGGCGCCCGCACCAGCGGCGTCTTGACGGCAATGCCTGCGATGCGGGCCGCCGCCGCGCTGATTGCCTCGATCGTCACCAGGCTTTCTGTCATAGTGCTCATGGCTTGTCCACCGGCGCGGCGCCCGTGGTGGCCTCCGTCTCCCAAAGCACGGTAAGAACTCTCCAGCGCGAGCCGTCGTAGAGCGCCTGGATACTATTCACGCCGTGCTGCGAAGGCTTGCCATCCGGAGTGGGGCGGATCTCGTACTCCGACCAGAGCGCGGCCATGTGCCCGTACTCTTCCTTTGTGACCTTCACCTGCCGCTCGTACATCTCCTGGCTGCCCCGCTTCGCCACGGCTTTGATCCACTCATCCACAGTCAGATTGTGCGGACCCACCTTCCCCAACGCCTTCAGAATGGGCGTCAGGCGGGCGCCGGGAAGCAGCAACTCGCGAAGGCAGGTGCGGTCTTTGTTGCCCGGACCGCTCACCGCCTCATCCAGTGCTTTGGTCAATTCGTCGAGCGTGGTGGCCGCGGGGCACGCGGAAATGTCCGAATCGCTCGCGGGGTTAGATTGCGCGTTGATCCCGGGAGCGAGAAGGGCGGCGAACGCAAGCAAAACAACGAGGCGGCTCATAGGCGGATTCTACCGAATCGGCCGGCCATGATGAATCGGCAAAAACCTCAGATGCGGATAAAGATTGTGGGAGACATCCTGTCCCTTCGATGCGTCGCCTTTGTCCGGCCAGGGCGGATGGACAATGATCTTCGGATCGATATGAGGATCATTCAACTTTGGCCGGGGTATGTCCACCGGCGGATTCCCCAGGAATAGTTCGTTCCTCATGGGGGGCAGCGTCTTGAAGGTTTTGAAGTCCGGCCCCTGCTGGGAAAATTTGTCCGGCATCTGAAACATCTTGTCGGGATCCACGCGGGGTGGTGTCGGCGACTGGCAAAACGCCGTAGTTCCGGCGCACAGAAGCGCGAGCAATGAGAGTTTCATTGCACACCTCCTTTTACACAGGACGCACTGTCGCGGACAAGGATAGCGCCATTTTTGTTGGTCTGGGACCCTGGCCGCGTGTTTTTGTACTAACTCCGTGCCCCATCCTTTTGCCTTTTTTCTGGCAATAGGGTGGGATCACAGGAACTCCAGAGATCGAAGTCATGTGGTCAGTGGCTTAGGACTTCGCGCGGACCAGGAACGCCGTCTGCCAGCGAGCCGGTTCGTATCCGGTCTGCTCGGCGACCGCGCGCAGCTCAACCTTGATCGGCTGACCAGGGAACTCCGCCGCAATGCAGGAGCAGGGAGTCGCCGCAATCGGAACCG
Organism: Terriglobales bacterium; assembly: GCA_963788475.1. Classification (GTDB taxonomy): domain Bacteria; phylum Acidobacteriota; class Terriglobia; order Terriglobales; family Acidobacteriaceae; genus Telmatobacter. The sequence continues at coordinate 336,083 of CAWBGO010000013.1, read as the reverse complement.
CGAACGCCAATGCCCGCCCGGGGTAGGGCTTCCGCCCGCTCTCTATCGTGATCTGGTTATCGGGATAGATCTCGTTGAAATATTCAGGTTGATCGTGCGACGACGCGCCCAGCAGCCAGGGTCCGAAATACAGAGCCTTGCGGTCGGGCCGCGTCTGCACGCGGTCGGCGCTCGCCGAGCGAACATTCATTGTGTACTTCGCCACAATCTCATCGCCGGTTTTAAGCAGCGGAACGTTCGGGCCCGCTTCGGGCTGGCCGTTCCTGGTTACGACCACCGCCTCAGCCCAATCCGGCTTGCGGATCGTGAGGGAATGGTTGCCGGCCATATTCTCGACGAACAGATGAGTCTTGCCTTCTGTCGCAAGGCGCGATTGCGCTTCGATGATCGCGGTTTGCGATTTCCACTTGCCGTCGAGAGGCAGGTCATAAAAAATCTTGTCACCCTGCTGCCGGAATACGCTGTCATGCACGTCGGGGAAGGCGCGCAAGCCGTGCAGCGTGCAGCACCACCAGGCCCGCACTTCGACGGTTTCCGGCGTGAAGTCCTCATAGAGGACGGCATGGCCGAAATCTCCGCTCGCAAATTGATTCATCGAGAATTCATTGAAGAGGACCGACTCCGCGGTGGCCAGGTACTTGGCGTCGCCGGTAGCCCGATACAGCGCCAGATTCAGCCGCAGCCAGTCGCATTCCGCGCAGCCCTCGGTGCGTTTCTTCTTCGGCGACCACGCCTCCGGTACGCCGGCGGTGATGAGAATGTCGCCCGAATTCCGGATGTCGTTCCACGCGGCAACCGTTCGATCCAGATAAGTGCGGTTCTGGGTTGCCTGGTAGAGGGCAAGCGTTCCGCGCACACTGCACAGGTAGCCATGCACGTGGTCTCCAGGCCTGCGTTCCATGCGTGCGGAGATGTCCGAGCAGAGGTCTCGATACTTCGCGTCCTTGGTCTCCGCGTACAGCGCGGCGAGCCCCTCGGTTTGTTGGGTCCAGCAGATGTACGAGGTGGCGAAGTGCCCGGCGCCGAAATCATCGGCCATCTTCTGCGAGTTGAATACCGGGCCGATCCCCACCAGGAAATCGCCCAGCCTGCGCGCCGCTGCCAACGTCGCCGGATCGCGCCGCAGATTGTAGTACTCCATCAGTCCGACTAGCAGGCGGCCGTTACCCCACAGCAAAGCAAGATCGTCGTCGCCCGGATGCTGCGCATCGAAGCTCTTGCCGAAGTAGCCCTCCGGGTGTTGAAGGGGCAGCCCCTTCTTGACGAATTCATTGAGCGCTGGAAATTCTTCCCCGAACGATGCGGAAGAGGCGGCGAGTGCGCCAATCCAGCGCCCCGACAGGTCGCCGCTGAAGTTGGTAAAGCGGCGCCCCGGCTCTCCGCGCAGATCTTCGAGCAGGAATTCCTGCGTATACTGCGGCTGGCTCCCCCGAAGCACACGGTTCAGCGTGTGGCGATAGCGATCGAGGTTTGGCTGACCTGATGGTGCGCTACCCGCTTCCGCCGCAGTATGACGGTGCGTTTGTTCACCCGGCTCCGCCGATTGCCCGTCGAGTATCGCCGCTCGCGCCGCCATGGGAAGTGCAACAGAACTGGCCAGGAATTTTCTGCGATTCATAAAGCACCCTCTCCGGTCCACCACCGGATAGCGCCGAATCCAGCGGCTCCTAACAAACGTCGCATTATCACTGAGCACGAAACAAATTCTCCGTGCCCCATCCTTGCGACTTCTTTTTGTCGCAAGGATGGGAAACCACGAACCCACATCGTGCTTTTGATCCACTGTGGATCGGCGACGCCGGTGAAGGACTAGGAGCAACTAAAAAGGCTCAGATCTCCATGATCACCGGCATGATCAGCGGTCGGCGGCCTGTAGTCTTCTGGATCAAGCGCTTCAAATCGACGCGCACTTTTTCCTTGACCATGCCGTAGTCGGTTTTCTGCTCGCCGCTCAAACCGTCCAGAGTCTTCAGCACCAGTTCGCGTGCCTGCTCGGTGATATCGGCGCCGCCGAAGCCGCGCATCACCACTTCCGGCGGCTGCTCGATCTTGCCCGTACGCTTGTTGATGGCCAGCACCGCCAGCACGATGCCGTCCTCGCTGAGGATGCGTCGATCGCGGATGACGAGGTCCTCGACCACGTCGATGCTCGAGCCGGAATCGATGAGCACGCGCCCGGCCGTGACCTTGTCGACCTTGCGCGCATCGTCCTTGTCGAGTTCCAGCACATCGCCATCCTCGATCACAATGGCGTGCTCCACCGCGCCGGTCTCCATCGCGATCTGCGCGTGTTTGCGCAGGTAGCGGTAGTCGCCGTGGACCGGCACAAAGAACTTGGGCCGCACCAGGTTGATCAGCAGGCGCATCTCTTCCTGGCACCCGTGACCGCTGACGTGAATCAGCCCGTGCGATCCATCGTCGTAGATCACGTTGGCATCGCGGCGATAGAGGTGGTCGATCACCCGGAAGATGCTCTTCTCGTTGCCGGGAATGATGCGCGAACTCAGCACCACCGTGTCGCCCTGATCGATGCGCGCGTGGCGGTGATTGTCCACCGCGGCGCGGCTCAGCGCGCTCATGGGCTCGCCCTGGGTGCCGCTGATCAGGATCATCAACTGGTCCACCGGGTAGTCGCGCATCTGCCCCGGATTGATCACCAGCCCGTTGGGCACATTCAGGTATCCCAGGTCCTGCGCGATCTCCGTGCTTTCCACCATGGAGCGGCCGATGATGGCGATCTTGCGCTTGTGTTCGCGCGCCAGTTCCATGGCGATGCGGATGCGGTAGATCGACGACGAAAAGCAGCTGAAGAAGAGCTTCTTGCGTGGCGCGCGAAAAGATTTCGTCGAGGCGCGGACGCACCGCGCGCTCGCTGGGCGTATAGCCGGGCCGCTCCACGTTGGTCGAGTCCTGCAGCAGCGCCAGCACGCCGCGCTTGCCGTACTCGGCAAACGTGTGCAGATCGAACGCCTTGTCGTCGAGCGGAGAGAGATCGATCTTGAAGTCGCCGGTGTGGATCACGACGCCGACCGGCGTCTCGATCGCCAGGGCCACGCAATCCACCAGCGAATGAGTCACCCGGATCGGCTCGATGGTGAACGGGCCGATGGTGAACTTTTCCTTGGGCGCGATCTCGATGAGCGTGGTCTCGTCGAGCAGATGATGCTCTTCGAGCTTGCCTTCGACAAAGGCCAGCGTGAACTCGGTGGCGTACACCGGAACCTTGAGCTCGCTCAGAATCCAGGGCAGGCCGCCGATGTGATCTTCGTGCCCGTGGGTGAGGACGATGGCCCTGACATACTGCCTGTTTTCAACCAGGTAGGTGATATCGGGCACAACGATGTCGACGCCCAGAAGCTCCGATTCCGGAAACATCAGGCCGGCGTCGATCACGATAATGTCGTCTTCCCACCGCAGTGCCAGGCAGTTCATCCCGAACTCGCCCAGGCCGCCCAGGGGAATGATTTTCAGTTTTTGGATTTGCATTCCTGTCAGAACTGATGCTAACACCAACCAAACAGGCGATCAGCGACCTGCTCCAGGCTTCGAGGACTCTGACATCATGTTCTCGTACCATCTCCGTGCCCCATCCTTTCGCCTTTGTCCTGGCGAAAGGGTGGGATAGCAGGACCTCCGGAGCCTGCAGGACGCCGGCCTCTGTTTCGCTATAATCCTCGCCAGACGGAAATCGAGGTTTTTAAGTGAAGCGTCTGGCCACGTTCGTATGCGCGTGTCTGCTGTTTTGCGTCTCTGCAGGCGCCGAACAACAGCCCTGCTCGACAGCGGGTGAAGACAATGCGTTCCTCGGCATCAGGACCGTACGGCTGTGGCAGGGCGATGCGCCGCAGGCGAAAGGGAAAGCCTGCGAAGACATTCCAACGCTTACCATCTTCGCCCCGCAGCGCGGACACGAAAACGGCTCGGCCGTGGTGGTGTTGCCAGGCGGAGCCTATGTTGGCCTGGCCGCCAACCTTGAAGGCCGCCAGGTGGCCGACTGGTTCACCGCCCGCGGCTTCCAGGCCTTTGTGCTCCAATACCGTGCTCAGTTCCAACGGATACCTGCTCCCAGTGCCACTGCTCGATGCGCGGAGGGCGGTGCAGACGGTGCGGGCGCGCGCGGCCGACTATCACATTGATCCCAACCGCATCGTCATCATCGGGTTTTCTGCGGGCGGCCACCTGGCGGCGCTGGCGTCAACGCAGTTCGTTCCCGGCAAACCAGACGCCGACGATCCCATCGAACGCGTTTCCAGCCGTCCCGACTACACGGTGCTCGGCTACCCCTGGATCGGCGCCATCTCGACGGACACGTCGCACCTGAGCTACTGCAAGCTTTTCAATGTCATGGATCGCTGCGAGGAACTGCGGGCAGCGTACTCTCCCGACCTGTTTGTCACGAAGGAAACGCCGCCCACCTTCTGGTTCCACACCTTCAACGACGAAACGGTTCCAGTGGAGCAGGGCCTGCGCTACTACGAGGCACTGGTGAAGGCCGGCGTTCCCGCCGAAGCGCACATCTTTGCCAATGGACGCCACGGTGTAGGCCTGGGCAAGGCCGATGCCGCCCTCGACCAATGGCCCAATCTGCTGGAGATCTGGCTGCGCGCACAGGGTCTGCTGGTTGTGAATCAAGCGCCGAAGCCCTAGTTCGTGGCGCTACTCGACGAACGCTCATTTCCGATACACCCACATCATTTCTGCACAAAGAACTCCGCCATGGTGGGGGCTTTGGCCGCCGCGCCGGGAGGATTGGGAAGCCCCAGCGCTTCCATGACCGTGCGCAGCATGCTCTCGTGTTGAAATACGGTCGTCGAGGTCTGCGCGAAGCCGGCCTTCACATTCGGCCCCCAGAAAACTGCCGCGACATGCCCGCCTCCGTGGGCTTTGTCGGTATCGAGAGCTTCGTCAAAAACCACGATGAGGATGCCGTCTCCTCCGGGCTGAAATGCGGGATTGCCTAACATCGGCCCGATCACGTTGGCTTGCAGCCAGTCGTCGGCCTGTTGCGCCGTGCCACTGTGGGCATCGTCGTTGACATCCGGAACCACGAACGAGAATTCGGGCAAAGTGTGGCTCGCTTCATCAGCGGTGAACTGGGTGAAAGGCCAGAGCACCGCGTTAGCAGCCTGCTGGCTGCCTGCGACGTCCGAAAGCATGGCGAACGGATCATGCCGGATAAGGTATAACCCCGTGTTGCCGCCCAGGTATCCGTTGGTGATTCCTTCCGCATAGACCTTGAATGGAACTTTCGCGGCTTGCATTCGCCGCGCGATATTGTCCACGTTCCACACCTTTGTGGAGGAGTCATTGTTAGTCAGCGTCTGCCCGGTAGTGAACATGAAGTAATTCCCGATGGACGGATGGGTGTCGGCGTAGTAATTGGTGGCCAGCGCGCCCTGGCCGATGAGGGCGTTTAGATGTGGCCAGACGCTCGTGTTGCCGGCCACGCTGGAGTAGCCCTGGTTCTCCTCGATCACCATCACCACGTGCTTGCTTGCCGGTACTACGGGGGTTGTGGTTTGTGTCTGCACGGTAAGCGTCACCTCTCCCGAGATAGACGTGTTTTGCACGCTGGTCGCGGTTACAATCGCGGCTCCCGCCGATGCCGGAGCGGTGAAGAGGCCGGTTGGGCTGATGCTTCCCACGCTTGCCGACCATGTGACCGACGGACTGAAGCTGCCCGTTCCCTGAACGGTTGTGCTGCATTGGGAAGTTTGGCCCGTGGCCACCGCCGACGGGGTGCAAGTGACGGAGACCGAGGTAACCGACGAGACCGGCGCCGCCTGGACGGTGAGGGTTGCCGCGCCGGACACAGCGGGATTTTGCACGCTGCTCGCCGTCACGACGACGGCTCCGCTCGCCGTCGGCGCGGTAAAGAGTCCGCTCGGGCTGATTGCTCCCCCGTTGGCTGACCATGTGACCGAGGGACTGAAGCTGCCCGTTCCCTGAACCGTCGCGCTGCATTGGGAAGTTTGACCTGGAGTCACCGTCAAAGGGCTGCAATTGACCGAGACCGAGGTGACCGACGAGCTCGGCGCTATCTGCACGGTGACGGCGGATTGTCCCGATACCGCGGAATTTTGGGTGCTGGTCGCCGTGATCGTGGCGGTAGCGGCGGAAGTGGGTGCGGTGAAGAGCCCTGTCGGGCTGATCGTTCCCACATTTGCTGACCAGGTCACCGACGAACTGAAGTTGCCCGTCCCCTGAACGGTTGAGTTGCATTGCGATGTTCCACCGCCGGCAACTGTCGCTGGGTTGCAAGTCACCGACACCGACGAAACCGTCGGGGATGGCTCAGGCGCAGGCTGCGGTTGGGTCGCCATTCCTTGTCCGCCACAAGCCGTGAACCAGGCCAAAATCGAGGAGGCCAGGATCACGCCCACGGTCTGAATACCCGGATTTCGCTTTTTCGTGAGCACCTTGCACGCGCGAGCGGGGAAAACGATCTCCATAGGGGCCGCTCCGGCTGGTCAGTCCCGGAACTGCGATGATGCCGGCTCCCGCAAGTCCTGTCCTGTCTTGGTAAGAGGGGCCGAAACCGGTAAGCGTTGCATACTCCACCCGTCGCTGGGTGATTCCGGAGGAAAGCGGCAGCAACCGCCGCGGCACCGCGAAGCCGCTAGGGAGCCCAGATGACGCTGATCGTCAGTAATCAGGCAGCCAAGGGAAGCCGCAGACCAGAAAAAGGAGGAGAATTTGGCCCCAAAAAATTAGAGGCGGGCCAACCGGAATCGGGAGTGGAAGGATTTCCCGAAACCGGCCGCCCGCTGGACCCTGAACCGGGTCTAGGTGGTACTTTTAAGTGTAGGCCAGTTTTAGCGGAAAGCAAGCTATATTTTCGCTTGAAATTCCCGCTTCGTGACCACAATCACAGTTGCCAGCCCAAACCTCTCCAGCGCGTTGACTTGCCGAGTCCACCCTGATACAAAAAGAAGTTCTCTTCAAAGCGACATTGAAACTGACCACCTGATCGAATACCGGTTCTCCGCATGGACGAAATCATTCAACAAGTCGGGACACTTTTGCTCGGCGCCATCCCCACGGCATTGCTGTTCATTGTGCTGGTGTTGTGCTACCAGTTCCTGGTGCAGAAACCGCTGAGCAGGACGCTGGACGAGCGGCGCGCGCGCACTGAGGGTGCTATCGAAGAGGCGCACCGCGCGATTGCCAAGGCCGAAGCGCGGGCTGCCGAGTACGCCACTAAACTACGCCAGGCTCGTGCCGAAATCTTCAAGATCCGCGAGCAGCGCATCAAGCAATGGAACGCAGAGCGCGACGCCGCGCTCGATTCGGCCCGCAAGTCGGCCGGGCTCACAGTGGGCCAGGCCAAGGCCGAACTGGAGACCGAGGCCCGGAACGCCAGGCAGGCGATCCAGGGTTCCGCCGCAGATCTGGCCAGCCAGGTGGTCCGTGCCGTGCTGCCAATGACTGCCGGGGGTACGCGTTGAGAATCACCAGTGCGCAATCGCATTCGCCGCAACGACTTCTTTGGCTGGTATTGTTGACGATTTTCTTTGTGGGAATGGCGACTCGCCTGCCCAATGCGGCTGCCCAGGAGGCGGCTCACCCCGCCCCGTCGGCCAGCCAGCCGGCCGCACCTGGCCAGGATGGTGGCCTGGCCGCACAGCTCCAGCGGGAAGAGAAGACCGACGAGGAGAAGGAGCACGAAGCCTATTTGCACACGCCGCTGGTCGCCTCCATCGGCAAGGCTCTTCACCTGTCGGTCGAAACCACCGCAAACGTCTTCTTGTTCGTCAATTTCGCCGTCATCGCGCTGGCGATCGTCATCCCCATCGCCAAAGTCCTGCCCAAAGTCATTCGCAAGCGCAGCACCACGCTGAGCCAGAATCTTGAAACGGCCCGCAAGACGACCGCCGACGCCAACACGCGTCTCGGCGCGGTTGAAGCGCAACTATCGCGGCTCGACGAAGAGATCGCAAAAATCCGTGCCCAGGTGGAGGAAGAGAGCCTGCAGGACGAGGCGCGCATCAAGGCCACCATCGAGGAAGAGCGAGCCCGCATCGTAGCCTCGGCCGAACAGGAAATCAGCGCAGCCGCGGCCCAGGCAAAGCGCGGACTTCGCCACTTTGCGGCCGACCTCGCCATCGACCAGGCCGTCCGGCAGTTGGTTCTCACGCCCGAAACCGACCGCGCCCTGATCGCTGAATTTGTGAGCGAGACGGCGCAAAACGGTGGTGCCGATGGCAAGACGGGTGGCAGCATCAGGGGAGGGAAGAACTAGATGGCCGCCTTCGTTTCCCGATACGCCCGCGCCTTCGCCGACGTGGTGGCGTCTGCCAAATTGGACACGGCTGCGATTGACCGGCAGCTCAACGACTTCCTCGCCACCTGGGACGGCAGCGCCGAATTGCGTGATTTGTTCGCCAATCCGGCCGTTCCGGCCCCGCAGAAGGTGGCCATTCTCGACAAGATGAATGCGAAGCTCGGCCTGCAGCGCGAGTTGCGCAATTTACTTGCGGTGTTGATCAACAACGATCGCATCGCGCACATCCACGAAGTGGCCGACGCCTATCGCGCGGAGTTGCAGCAGCGCCAGGGAATACGCCAGGCCGAAATCGTGACCGCACGCGAATTGAGCGAAAATGAGCGGGGCTCGCTGTTGGCGGGCGTTGGCAAGTTGGCGGGCGCCGAGGTCCGGGCGACGTTCAAGCTCGATGAGAGCATTCTGGGCGGTGCGGTGGTGCGCATTGGCTCCACGGTGTACGACGGTTCGCTGCGCGGCCGTCTTGAGCGGTTGAGAGAAGCACTAATTGCCGGGTGAAGCGACTTACGGTTCGTGGTTGAACCGGGAATTAGTAACTGCGAACTGAGAACGACTGAGAACTAAGACTGCAAGGAACTTGCACAATGGCTCAAATCAAAGCAGACGAGATTACACAGCTTCTTCGCGAACAGATCGCGAACTACGACTCGAAGGTGCAGGTCGACGAAGTCGGAACCATTACTTCTCTCGGCGACGGCATCGCCCGCATCCACGGCCTCGACAAGTGCATGGCCGGCGAGTTGCTCGCCTTTCCGCATGGCATCGCCGGACTCGCCCTCAGCCTTGAAGAAGATTCCGTTGGCGCGGTGATCCTCGGCGAATACACCGAGTTAAGCGAGGGCGACGAAGTAAAGCGCACCGGCAAGATTTTGAGCGTGCCTGTGGGCCCCGCCATGGTGGGCCGCGTGGTCAACGCGCTTGGCGTGCCCATCGATGACAAAGGTCCCATCGCCACCACGGAAACGCTGCCCGTCGAACGACTCGCGCCCGGCATCATCGACCGCCAGGGCGTCCGCGAGCCTATGGCGACCGGCCTCAAGGCCATTGACGCCATGATTCCCATCGGCCGCGGCCAGCGCGAACTCATTATCGGCGACCGGCAGACCGGCAAGACCGCCGTCCTGCTCGACACCATCATCAACAACGCCAAGAACGACCTGATCTGCATCTACTGCGCCATAGGCCAGAAGCGCTCCTCGATTGCCCACGTCGTGCAGACGCTGACGGAAGCGGGCGCCATGGATCACACCATCATCGTGGCGGCATCGGCATCGGAGCCCGCTCCGATGCTCTATCTCTCCCCCTACTCCGCATGCGCCATGGGCGAATACTTCCGCGACAACGGCAAGCACGCGCTGGTCATGTACGACGATCTCTCCAAGCACGCCATGGCCTATCGCGAGATTTCGCTGCTGCTCCGCCGGCCTCCGGGCCGCGAAGCCTATCCCGGCGACGTCTTCTATCTCCACTCGCGCCTTCTCGAGCGCGCCTCCAAGCTCAGCAAGGAGCGCGGCGGCGGCTCGCTCACCGCGCTGCCCGTCATTGAAACCCAGGCCGGCGACGTTTCGGCATACATTCCGACCAACGTCATCTCCATCACCGACGGCCAGATCTTCCTCGAGACCGACCTGTTCAACTCCGGCGTGCGTCCGGCCGTGAACGTCGGCCTCTCGGTCTCCCGCGTGGGATTCTCCGCAGCCATCAAAGCGGTCAAGCAGGTGGGTTCGACCCTCAAGCTCGACCTGGCGCAGTACCGCGAACTGGCAGCATTTTCGCAGTTCGGCTCCGACCTCGATCCGCTCACCCAGAAGCAGCTCAACCGCGGCTCGCGTCTGACAGAACTGCTCAAGCAGCCGCAGTTCCACCCGCTTCCCTGGCAGAAGATGACGCTGATTCTCTTCGCCGGCACACAAGGTTACCTCGACGATCTCAAGATCGAGCAGATCCGGTCGTTCGAAGACGGCCTCTACTCGTACCTCGACAGCGCGCAGCAGCAGTTGATGGACGAACTGACGCAGAAGAAGGCGCTCGATGACGACCTGCGCAAGCGAATGCATGATGCTCTCAAGGAATACAAGGCCAACTTCGTGAGCCAGCAACAGGATGCTGCCGTTACTGCGTAACGGCAGCAGTCGTCAGCTCACAGTTCTCAGCGCCCGGCCATCAAAACTGATAACTGACAACTGGAAACTGACGACTACGAACTACGAACCGTGAACTGAGAACTAAAGCAATGGCAAACGTCCTCGATCTTCGCCGCCGCATTCGCAGCGTGAAAAACATGCGGCAGATCACCAAGGCCATGAAGATGGTCTCGGCCGCCAAACTGCGTCGCGCGCAGGAGCGGGCGATGTCCGCGCGCCCCTACGCCAAAATGATCACCAGCGTGCTCGAATCGCTGAAGCGCCGCATCGAAATTTACGACCCCGAAACCGGCAACCTGCGTCACCCGCTCTTTGCGACCCGCGAAGAGAAGCGGGTGCTCCTGGTTGTCGTCAGCGGCGACAAGGGCTTCGCCGGCGCCTTCAACAACAACATCTTCAAGGCAGCTTTCCAGTTCATCGGCACCAATGACGGCCGGGAAGTCGACGTCGAAGCGGTCGGCCGCAAGAGCCGCGACCAGATGCGGCGCCGCTACCCCGCAGCGGTCTACGACGAGCAGACCACCGACGACGGCCGCAAGCTGAATGTCCGCGCCGCTCGCAAGGGTGTCATCGAGATGATCGGCGACCACCCCGGCATGCTTGAAAAGCTCGACGCCGAACGGGTCTTCGAACTCGCGCGCAACATCATCTCCCGCTACATTCACGAGGAGATCGATGCCGCCTATATCGTCTACAACGAATTCAAGTCTGTGATCCAGCAGCGCGTCGTGGTCGAGAAGCTTTTGCCGATCATAGATATCGGGGCTCCGCAGATTACGGGCTTGGCCGAGCCGACCCTGGAAGAGCGCGAGCGGGCCGCGGAAGCCGCCATCAGCGCGGGGGTGTCTCTCGAGCCCGCCGACACGAAACAGGCCGATGAAGAGGCCAAAAAATTCGGTACCGCCAACGTCGACTACATCTACGAGCAGCCGCCCGAAGAACTGTTCAACGGCCTGCTGCCCCAGTACATTGCGTCCATGCTCTACCACGCCATGGCGGAGTCGGTAGCCGCCGAACACGCCGCCCGCATGACCGCCATGGACGCGGCATCGAACAACGCATCCGACATGATCGACGCCTACACACTGCAGATGAACCGCGTGCGCCAGGCCGCCATCACCAAGGAAATCATTGAAATCGTCAGCGGGGCTGCGGCCGTATAAGGACAGCCTCCAGCTACGAGCCAGACGGCTCACTGAAGAAGAAGGCAGAAAATGGCAGAAAACATTGGCAAAGTAATCCAGGTCTCCGGTCCGGCTGTGGACGTGCAGTTTGAAGAAGCGACCATGCCGCCCATTTACCAGGCTTTGCGCGTCATCAGCGATGGCTTCACGGTCCCGACGCCCATCGACGTGGTTCTTGAGGTGCAACAGCACCTCGGCGAAGGGCGGGTCCGCACCGTGGCCATGCAGGCAACAGACGGCATGGTCCGCGGCATGAAGGTCATCGATCTTGGCGGCCCCATCAGCGTCCCGGTTGGCAAAGAGACGCTGGGCCGGGTCATCGATGTCATCGGCCAGCCCGTGGACGAACTCGGACCCATTGGCGAGAAGCAGCGCATGCCCATCCATCGCCCCGCGCCACTTTTCGACGAGCAGTCCACCCACGAAGAGATGTTCGAGACCGGCATCAAGGTCATCGATCTGATCCAACCGTTCTTGAAGGGCGGCAAGATTGGCCTCTTCGGCGGTGCCGGCGTGGGCAAGACCGTCGTCATCATGGAACTCATCAACAACGTGGCCAAGAACCACGGCGGCTTCTCCGTCTTCGCCGGCGTGGGTGAGCGCACCCGCGAGGGCAATGACCTCTGGACCGAAATGACCGAGTCGGGCGTGATCAAGCCCGGCGATTGGGCTAACTCCAAGTGCGCCCTGGTCTACGGACAGATGACCGAGCCGCCCGGTGCGCGTCTCCGCGTGGCTCTCACAGGCCTTACTGTCGCCGAGTACTTCCGTGACGTCGAAGGCTCCGACACGCTGCTCTTCATCGACAACATCTTCCGTTTCACCCAGGCCGGGTCGGAGGTATCGACGCTCCTGGGCCGCATGCCTTCAGCCGTCGGCTACCAGCCAAACCTGGCTACGGAAATGGGTGAATTGCAGGAGAGGATCACCTCAACCAGCAAGGGATCAGTCACGTCGGTACAGGCTGTCTACGTGCCCGCCGACGACCTCACCGACCCAGCCCCGGCCACAACATTCGCGCACCTCGACGCCACGACGGTGTTGAGCCGGCCGCTTTCTGAACTCGGCATCTATCCGGCCGTCGACCCTCTGGCCTCCACGTCGCGGATTCTCACCGCCCGCGTCGTCGGCCAGGAGCATTACGATGTGGCCCAGGGCGTCAAGCGGATTCTGCAGCGCTACAAGGACCTCCAGGACATCATCGCCATTCTCGGCATCGACGAACTCTCTGACGAAGACAAGCTTACCGTGGCGCGCGCCCGCAAGGTGCAGAAATTCCTCTCCCAGCCGTTCCATGTGGCAGAACAGTTCACCGGCATTCCAGGCGCGTATGTGAAGATTGCCGACACCGTGCGCAGCTTCAAGGAGATCATCGAAGGCAAGTATGACGACGTGCCGGAGCAGGCGTTTTATATGAAGGGCGCCATCGAGGAAGTGCTCGAAGCGGCGGAAAAACTGAAGGCAACGGCGTAAAGACAGTTGTCAGTGATCAGTTGTCAGTGGTCAGTTGATTCCGACCGGTCCGCTGCTTCTACTGAGAACTGAGAACTGAGAACTGAGAACTGAGAATTGAACAATGGCTGAAGATACAAACCAACTCCGCGTCCGGCTGGTCACCCCCGAGCGCATCCTGTTTGAACGGAATGCAGATGCAGTCGAGCTGCCCGCGAAGAATGGCTACATGGAAGTGCTGTATGGGCACGCACCGCTGCTCGCCGAACTGGGGGCGGGCGATGTGCGCCTCCACGGCGGGTCGGGGTCTGGTTCTGAAAGCGAAGAGATCTACAACGTCAGTTGGGGATTCGTCGAGGTCCTGCCCGACCGTGTCACCATCCTCGCCAACGATGCACTCAAGCCCGCGGAAATCGATGTGGCCCGGGCCAACGAGCAACTCGACCGCGGCCTCAAGATGTGGGACGAGGCCGGCGACAGCGAAGAAGCCTACGACGAGGCCCTCCACGTCATCGCCGAAGCCGAAGCCAAACTGGCCACCGCTGCAGAGAAACTCTGATTACAAATTTGCACGAACAATTACGACACCAATGAAAGGCGCTGCACGCAAGCACGCCTTTCTCGTTTCGCCGACGCGCTGGTATTCAAGCTGCCGGGGAGCGCGCCACCATGCGCTTCATGGCTGCTTCGCATCCACCGGCGTCGCTTCCCCCACCATCTTCGACGTCACGTGTGTCTTCTCAAACTCCCGGTTTTGCGCATCGAGAATGATCTCGCGATGGAAGAAAAACAGCACATGGATCTTGAATTCCGTTGAGAACGAGACCGGAAACCACACCCCATCCGGCTGCGGCGCGTACGTCACCGTGAATCCCAACCCCGGCAGATTCGTTCCCAGAAACGTGCGCACCGCGAAGGGTATCTTGCGCGCCATGCCGGTTGTCACCAGCACCGGCTGATAAGCGGTCGTGTCGATGAAGGCGTCTCCACTCCAGCCAAAATCATTCTTGTCCCTGGGCCGGAATGAGATGTGATACACATCGAGGCCGTTCATGCGTTCGCGCCCGACCATGTGGAACGCATAATCGGCTTGATCCTTCGACGTCAGCGGAAACAGATGCGCACTGATCCCGTCTTTCGACTTGTCATGGATTAAATTCGACCGCATGTTTTCGACTAGGTCGCGATCCAGGCTGTCGTCCTTGATGGTCACCGAAATCGAGTCGTTATCTTCTTCCTTCTTGGGGGCGGTCTCATCCGGCGGAAGGGCACTGTAGGCGAGGTATTTGTGATTCTCCAACTGCCGGCCATCCAGTTTCAGCAGTTCCGCATGAGATCCGTCGCTCGATGGCGTAATGCGATAATCGGTGATTTCCTCGCACATCACGTGGTTGCCCCTGCGAGAGACCATCTTGGCGTGTTGAAGATACACGTAGTGCGCACGCTCTGCCTCTGCCTGGTCCTGATTGGTTGCCACCTTGGCCATCACGGCTTCCGCCGCAGGCAGCGGATCGGAAGTCATGGCCTTTTCGGCCACCCCGGGCGGGCACGACCAGGCCACAAACAGGCAGGAGCAAACCAGGGTTGCGCCGGCGATCGCGGGACGAAGGCAAATCATCTGGACGTACCTACGAGAGGAATGGGTACCGGGTTCCAGCTTCAGTCGGGTTGACACCGGCTGAACCTTTCAGTTGCGCTCGGAATGGGATCAATGTGACGAATGGAGCACCGCCCCACCCCGCGGGGTAGCTTCGCGAGCCGGGATTCCCTCTGTGCAATCCTGCCCCGCTGCGCCTACAATGCCACTTGAAATGGCAAATGCAACCGAAAAACTATTCGAAGTAGCCTGTCCGGATTGCGGGGCGATGATAAAAATTGACGCGGCCACCGGGCTTGTCGTCAGTCACACTCCGGCACCTCGCAAACGCATGTTTGAAGACCTCGAGATGGCGGCCAAGGCAATGCGGGAACAAGACGAACGGAAGGAGTCGATTTTCCGGCAAAGTGTCGACGCGGAGCGCAACAAAGCCGATCTGCTGGAAAAGAAGTTCGCCGAGGCGCTGAAGAAGGCCAAGGATGCCCCGGAGGGGAAACCCTTGCGCGACTTCGACCTGGACTAGGGACCGTCGAGTTTGAGGGCCACCAGCGGGTCCGTTTCGGCATCTCTTGTAGAGAGCAGCGGACGGGGGTTCGTGTGCGGGCAGAACTCACGTTTCGTAGGGCTGCAATCGTTCCCGCAAACCGTTAAAGGAGAATCCATGGGCGTGACAGCGTTTCCTCATCCAGTGACCGATCCTGACTACCGTTACGGCGAGGTTGAAACCAGCATTCTGAAGCAAGACAGTACCGACTGGATGGGAATCACCGTCGGCTGCACTTTCCTTGTCGGTTCACTGCTGCTGCTGAGCGGCAAGAAGCGTGCGGGGTTGGTTGTCACCTCGGCTGCTGCGGCCCTCACCGTGCTTGATCAGCAGGACACGGTCCGCGAATGGTGGAATGCGCTGCCTCACCACTTGGGCCACGCCCAGCGTCTGCTCGATCAGGTGCAGGGCACCATCGACGATCTCGAGGCCAAGCGCCAAAAGCTGCGTACCATGTTCAACCGGTAGTAGCTTACCTCAGATTCCCAGTTGGCGCCGCCCAGCTTCGCTTATGCGATGCGGCGTCCACTTTGGTTCCCACACCAGGTTCACGTTCACTTTGCTGATATCGGGAATGCCGGCAAGCCGGTTGTGCACCTGTTCGAAGATCAGGCCGCTGGCGGGGCATTGCTGCGTGGTCAGCGTCATGGTGACTTTCACCCACTGGCGCGGCCAGGCCGGAGATGAATCCGGATCGGGCCCCATCTCGACTCCGTAGATCAACCCCAGATCGACAAGATTCAGCTTCACCTCTGGATCGAAGCAGTCGCGTAACGCGGTCAGGATGTCGGCTTCGGTCATCATCACTCTTCCATTGTCATCGACCGGCCTCGGGCGGGGCCGCGCAGGCTATGACGCGAGTACAGACGGAAGCAGGCCAAACATGCACGCGACAAGGAAGAGACGGCGAACCGCGGTCCAAAATCCCTTCGCACTGTGGCGTATTCCAACGAACGCATTCAGCCGCTCGAGCGTCTTGCGCGCAAACGGGAACCAGTTGATCTCCCGTGGCATTCTTCCTGAGGAGTACATCACGCTCTTGATGCGCGAGAACGTATACAGACCCTGCTCGCCGTGATACCGCCCGTAGCCGCTCGCCCGGTTTCCGCCAAAGGACGTTTGCGGATTGGCGATGTTGCGAATCACGTCGTTTACGGCACAACTGCCGGCGTTCAAAGCCGCCGCCACCCGCCGCGCACGCGAGCGATCGCGCGTCCATACGCTCGCGCCCAGGGCGAAGGCGCTTGAATTCGCAAGGGCAACGGCCTCGGCTTCATTCGCAAACGGGGCCACGCATAGCACGGGACCAAATGTTTCCTCAACCAGCAGGCGCGCATCGGGCGCTACATCGCTGAGCACGATGGGTGCGTCCCATGAGAGAACGGTTTTCTGTGGCACGTGGAGCCGCGCGCCGCGCTGGAGCGCATCCTCGACCTGGGCAACAAGGCGGGCTCTGCCGGCCGGGTCCTGCAACTGGCCCAGGTCGGAATCGGAGTCGGCGCCTATGCGAAGCGCCTGGACGCGCGACGTAAGCCGCGAGACGAACAGGCTATAAACAGACTGTTCCACGAAAAGCCGCTTGATCCCGACGCACACCTGTCCAGCGTGCGAGAACGCTCCGTAGGTGACACCTTCCAGCGTCCGCTCCATGGGGCAGTCCGCGAACACAAGGGCCGCGTCCTTTCCCCCCAGTTCCAGAACAGCCGGAATCAGATGCTCGGCCGCACGCCTGGCGACAGAACGGCCGTTTTCGGTGCTTCCGGTGAAGAAGATCAGATCCGGCCCCGCATCGATGAGGCCCGCGGCAACTTCGGGAGCATCATCCACAACTTGCACCAGGTCCTCCGGAAGGCCCGCGCCCTTGCACAAGGCTTCAACGCATCGCGCCACGCGCGGCGTCTTCTCCGAACACTTGAGAATCACCGCATTCCCCGCAAACAATGCCGTGACCATGGGTACAACGGCGAGTTGAAACGGGTAATTGGAGGGCCCATAAATCAGAACAACGCCATGCGGCTCGAACTGCTCGTAGAACCGTGCCCCGATGTAGAGTAGGGACGGCTTGCCAACGGGTCTCGTTCTCAGAATGCGCGGAGCGTGCGACTCGTAATAGCGCATCTGCTCCAGTGTGACCAGCACGTCGCCGGCGAGAGCATCGAGGGGCGGCTTTCCGGTTTCTTCACAGATGCGGGTCACAATCTCTTCACGATGTTCAGCTATCTGCCGGCGCAGTTTCCTCATCACATCGCATCGAGAAGCAACGCCCTCCTTCGCCCACCGAACCTGCGCTGTACGCGCCCGCTTCACCCGCTCTTCTGGAGTCATTCCGTTTTCTCCGACGACTGAAACATACGGATTCGCGCCAGTTTACTGGCTCATCCCGAAGAGGCCGATCTGCACCGGTCCAAGCTTCTTGGCGGTTGTCGCCGGTGTACCGCTGACCAATGCAACGCGCGACTTCGCACCCGCGTTGTCGCCGTTTTCGACAACATAGGTTGTGCCGGCAGTCGCGGGGAACTCGATGACCGTGCCGGCGGCGCCCGTCACAATTCTCTTTCCAGTTCTCACCGAAAACACATCCACCGGTTTTCCCGGCCACGGGTTGCGAATCTTGAGCGGCTGATCGGCCCCAGCTTCGATCACCAGCGTGGCGACCTCTCCATTCCTGGTCTGGACGTCGACCCGGGTATTGCCGCGGACATAAACGTTCCCGTCGAAATCCCAGCCTGGAGGAATGGCTGGAGCCACACGGATGAGGCCGTCGTAGTCCTGAACCAGTGCTTCCTGCAGCGCTGCGGCAACGACGCCCGTCTGCTCGACATAGAACTCCTTTGCGGAGGCTTCCCACTTGGCCATACCGTTGACGAACCCCTGAAACTTCTGCGTGGACGCAATCAGGGTCGAACCCACGTCGCCGCCCAGGCCAAGGCGTGCGGCCTGGATGGGATCGAAGCTCCAGTCGACCGCCGACGTATTGGGCCGATGCGCAAATGTGCGCTTTGCAAGGGAAAACAGCGGCGACGTATCGCCGATGATGGAATACGGCCACACCGGCTCAAGCCCGATGTTTTCAATGTTGTGGTCCTCGGCGCCAGGCTGGTGCGACTCGGCAATGACATCCGCTCCATCCGCATCCGCCGAGGGCGGCAGTAAGGTGCGCGGGCCCGCTGATTGCGTTCGCGGCAGGGGAGGGACCTTCGACAAAGCCGCCTCCATCTGCCGAACCAGGTCGGGATCTTTGCCAAGCAGATTAGCGGCCTGGATGGTTGCCGGATAGAGCGCCAGGATGGCCGAGACATCCGTGGTTGGATCGGTAACATCCCACTGCGTCTCGTGCGCGTTCGAGGGGCTGGTATGCAGCAGGCCGTCCGGCCCCTTCTTCTGGTAGGCGAGCAGAAAGCGGACCGAAGAAGCCATCAGCGGATAGTTATCGGCGACGAACTTCCGATCGCCTGTGACGAGATACTGTTGCCAGACCCACAGCGATACCTCGGCTCCGGTGCTGATGGTGCGCGCGTTGTAATAGGGCTTGAAGTTGGCATCGCAATTTCTGCCGATCGCGGCCGGTTTCCAGGCGGATTCGTATTCAATGCCCGGCCCGTTGAAGCGCATCGTCTCCGGCACGCACACTCCGGGAAGGCCATTCATGTTCTCCCTGGTCCACTGCTCGATGCTGGCGAGGTTCTCCCGGTAGAGATTGAAGTACGGCGCATTGAGCTCCGGCAGCCCCGCGTCGATGTTGGCCGCCACTTGCATGCGCAGGTTCCAGTGCCAGAATGCCGAGGAATCCCAGCGATGTTCGTCCTGGGCCGCGGAGATCATATCGGCGATACCGGCCTGCGAGCCCGGATACTCAACCCCTTTCTCAATCGCGGCGACAAAAAGATAAATGTTGCGGAGATTCTCCATGTACTCGCCGGCGCCGTCCTGGGAGGTGATTTTGATCGTCGCCGCGCGCGTCCAAAAATCCTTCCACCAGGAAAGGTGCGCTTGATCGGACTCCGGCAAAAGAGTCCGCCGGGCGATGTCCCTGGCGTCGCCCGTGCCGTCGTAATGAGGAGACGCCACGATCACGCGAAAATGCCCGTCTGCTTGCGGCTTGAACGATACGGTAATGGTAAGAGGGTCGGTCACAGCGGCGGAGACATCGCGCCCCTGCGCGGTGATCGCCGAGAGCGATCCGAAGGCCCGGCCCGATGCGCCGGGGTTCTTGTCGTCCACCCACGACTCGGCGAGAAGTCCCGCCGGACCGTCGGCGGTTGCGCGCGGAGTCCGCGGCGCCCAGAGCTTCAGAACGGCGGTCTGCGGCTCATTGGGATTCGCCCCGGTGACGTCGACCACCAGCGTATCGGTGCCGGGTTCGACAAAAGCCGTTGCGGTCATGCCGCCGCCCCGCTCTCGAAACTCGCCGTGATAAAGATCCAGGCGCCCGGAGTAATCCTTGGCGCCCGTCAGAACAGCGAGGCCCGGAATGACAACCTGCCCCGGCGACAGGCGGTCCGGCAGGGTGTCGTTTCGGTTCAGTTGGGCAGTGAAGCCTCCAGCCGACCACACTGCGACGCCGAGGCTGCCGTTGCCCAGCGGCATAGCTTCCCCGGGTTCCACATTCGCTCTGCCCAAAACGATGTCGGACCGGCCGATCACGCCGGGTATATCCACCTGGAATCGGCCACCCTGCCCCATATCAGGGGCCTGCGCCTGGCCAACATCAGTGAAAGCCCAACAGAAGACGCCAAAGCAAACGACACGGAGCGGCAGATTCTTCAAACGGTCTCCTCTTGCGGTTGCGATCACCCCGAATTCTACCGTTTACCACCGTGGTGTCGGGGGATGGCATCCAGCAGCAAAACGCTGCTATCGTGATGGCAACCGACTGCCGATAGTGTCCTGTGGAGTACAGCGAGCTTCGATGAAGCGCCGTTTGTCGCTTTCGATACGTCGGGATGGGCCCACGATGAGTAACACGCAGCAGGCAAAGGCGAATTCTGAACGTCCAATACGCCCTGGCGGCGTACTCGTCAATTTTCCCACTCCTCGCTTCGACCCCTCAGAATCACCTTGCAAGGAATTCTCGCTCCCCTATTCCGGGGAGACGCAATGGGATGATCAAAGCTTTTTAACACCAAGCGGAATTACCGGCAGCGAGTCCGATGCCGTCCCGTCCCCTGTCCGTTCGAACGACGCGTCGTCTGAAAACCCGGATCCCGTTCCCGTCCAACTGAACAGCGCTCCCGCGGACGTGCAACCGGATTCTCAGCAGCCTGATGAATCCCTCGTTTCCCCGGTCGCACCCGTCCAGCCGAAGAGGAACTGGCTGGAGCGCTGGCTATTCCCGGACACTTCTGACCAGGACAAGAGAGGTGGCGACCGGAAGCCGGCGCCAGGCCTCATCGCCCACTTCTGGACCGGCGGCCCTCCCAAGTCGCAGCCCGTTCGGGATATCAGTGCCACAGGTCTGTACGTGGTGACGGAAGAACGCTGGTATCTTGGCACTCAGATTCGGATCACCCTCACGAAGATGCTGGACGGATGCATCGAAACCAGGCCGGTCAATCACTGTGATGGCAACCGCGGTCCGTTGGGGCGACGACGGTGTCGGTCTCGAGTTCGTTCGGAACGATGGCGAAAAAACAGGACGGCAAGAGCCTCTTCCTTCGGAGGGGGCGGACGCCGAGCAACTCGGCCAATTTGTAGAGCAGTTCGGTGCGACGACTAACTTAGGGGCAAAAAACCGCCGCAAACCAAAGCGCTAAGACAGGTCAGCCTTCGATAGCGGACTTCGTTACCCAGGCGGTCCTGAGGGCCCGGACCCTTCCGGCATCCCGATAACTCTGTCAATTAGTTTTTGCGCTCGACCAGGTACCGGGCCACGGATTTGAGGCCCTCGGCGCGGCTGCCGTACGGCTCCAGGGCCGCAAAGGCTTCCTCAATGAGGTCGGCGGCGTCGCGCTGGCTCTGCTCGATACCGAACACGGCCGGCCACGTGGCCTTTTCGGTCGCGAGATCCTTGCCCGCGGTTTTGCCAAGGTGAGCCGAATCGACCGTCATATCGAGCACGTCGTCCACGATCTGGAAAGCCAGCCCGGCTTTGCGGCCGAACGTGTCGAGTGCGGCGACATCCGCTGCTGAAGCCCCGGCATAGATTCCGCCCGCCACGACGCTGACCCGGATCAGGGCTCCGGTCTTGGCGCGATGAATCGCTTCCACCAGTTGCGGCGTCGGCTTCAGATGTTCGCTTTCGAGATCCAGCACCTGGCCGCCGATCATGCCATCGAGAGTGCCCGTGGCTCTGGCGATCAGGCCGATGATATGGACGGTCGCTTCCGGGGGGCACTCGAGGCCGGCCAACACTTCGTAGGCGCGAGTCTGCAATGCATCGCCGGCGAGAATAGCGATGGCCTCTCCAAAGGCCACGTGGCAGGTAGGCTTGCCGCGCCGAAGGTCGTCGTTATCCAGCGCGGGAAGATCGTCGTGAATCAGCGAATAGGTGTGAAGCATTTCGATGGCCGCGCCCAGCCGCTCGATTCCCCTGGGAACTTTGCCCGCAATGGTCGCGGCCGCCTGCATGGCGAGTACGGGCCGCAGCCGCTTGCCGCCGGCAAATGTGGAGTGCCGCATCGCTCCGTGGATCGACGCCGGAACCGTGTCGGCACTGGGAAGAAGTTCCTCCAGCGCCCGATCGGTCAGCTCCGCGCCTTCCTGAATCAGAGATTTCACATCCGCACGCATTTCCTTCATGATAACCGAGGCCGAAACGGCCGGTACTCCACCAACCAGAGCCCTGTGACCAACACAAGCGCAAGTCCGCTGATCAGGCGCCCGATTAGAACGTCGGTCGTGGTCGTCCAGTCGACTGCCAGATCGACGTACCCCTTTGGAACCGGCACCGCTATCAGGCCATCCTGCCGGTCCGTAACGGGATTGGTGGCGTTTCCGTTCACGCTTACCCGCCACGCCGGATAGCTGCGCAGACGAAGCACCAGCGACCCGGAGTGAGGTGTAGCCGCTGCCAGGCGCATGTGCTCGGGCGATGCTCTTGGTCCCTCCTCAATACGGGGATAGGCCGCATCGCACGTGCCCTGGTCAGCCGACCAATCCGGGGTTGAAGCAGGATCTCCTTTGCCCAGCACAATGTGCGGATCAAGCACCAGGCAGGCGAAAGGCAGGTTCGTCGCGACCAGCGAGTTGTCCGCACCCACGGGCGCATATTCGTCTGTCCCCTCAAAACCGTTTCCCGCGTTGTAGTCGTCCAGCATTCCGCCTACCGCATCTTCGCTGTCACACCCCTGGAAAAACGAAATGTCCGCGACCCCCACCGCAGTCAGGAACGCTACGCCGCAGACGACGGACACGACAGTGCGTTTCCAGCGCGACTCCGCCCACACCGCCGCGGCAAAGAAGATGGCCATCGGCGCCTCCAGCACCACCAGCCAGCGCCATGGAAACTGCAGGAACCGGAGCTCCGGCAGCGCGTTCCATACCTGATCGGAGAGGGGAAGCTGCAGAAAGAGGACGACGACGGGAATCAGGCCCAGCGGAACCCACCACGCGCGCTCGAGCGGCTAGAGTGCGCCGCCACCGGCTTACCGCCAGGCATATGAGTGCGAGAGCGACCATGGTAACCGCAATGATCGAGACCCTGATCAACTCGATATCGTGCAACTCCAGCGCCGGATCGGGATGGCGCGCGAACAGCCAGCTATTCTCGATCCGCAGACCCGGATCGTCGACTGCCTGTCGAATGGCAACCCAGCGTTGCTCCCAGGCCGCCGGGACAACGAAAAAGGCGCTCAACCCCAACCCGAGCGCGATGGCAACGGCCGCGCGCAGCACCGGCGCCCACGATTTCGCGAGCAACGCGACGCTGAGCGCGACCCCGGCCAGCAGGTAGGTGAGCATCACTCCCAGGGGCGCGTTGGACAGCCAGGCGCCGGCGACCACCAGGGTCAGCGGCAGAGCCGACCCATCCAATGCGCGCCGGACCAGCTGAACTTTTGTTGCGGGATCTCCTCCGTCCGGATTGCGCAGGATGAGGAGCAGCAGGATCGGAGTCCAGAAGCCCCCGGTCAATTCGGCATACGCGGAACGTTCGTAGGCGGTAAACAGTGCGTAGCCGGAGAAGATAGCAGCGCAGCCGGCCAGGGTGGCGATGCCAGCGTTGAGTTTCTGGCGAGCCAGAGCCCGCGTCCCGAACCCCGTCGCGGCCAGCAGAAGGAAGGTCATTGCCTGGGGAACAAAACGCCACGGCAACACTATGCCAAGGAAGGCTCCAAGCATCCAGGTCAGGGGCGGATAAAAGATGAATCGAGGCTCACCCGCCCCATAGTTGGGGCTCGGTGTCCAGTGCGGATAGAGAATGCCGAACCGCCAGCTGTGAAGAGCGTCGAGCCAGGAAACAAGGTGGAAATCGAAATCGTGGCCGCAGGAAACGCCGCGCCACAGTTGCGGCGCCGTCGCGAGGGCCGCGCACAGCAGGAGGACGGCCGGCCCCGCCATCCGCCGCCCGATCGATCCTTGACTCGTAAATCCTGGTCCCTGATCCCTGATCCCTGTTCCCTGTCCTCTCATGGCAGCAGGCGCAAGGTGTGCTGAGTCTGGGCAGAAATGGCGGGCGAGTTGAACGGGAGCGCAAAGGTCGTTCCACCGTAGTAGTCGTTCCACTGATCGCGGAAATAGGAGCTGTAGGGGTTGCCACTCTCGCCAAGCGCGATGTTCTCCGTCGATCCGTCGATGTTGCTCCAGTCCATCGTGAAGCGCTGCGAAGGGCCGAAGGCGCGCCCCACCTGCTTCACCGTGGTGGTGTCGCCGCTGAGCGGGTATGGGCCGGTTCTGGCGATCCGCCCCACCACAGGCAGAAACGTCGACAGGGGATGTTCAATGTCGACGACGTGCCAGCTTCCGTAGGCCCACTGGCTCAGGTCGGACGGTGCGGCAGGGTGTTCTTTGCTGCTCTCCATGCCCTTGCGCACGGCTTCTGCCAGCACCGCGTCCCAGTTCTTGTACCCCGGCGGAAGCCAGTCCGCATTGCCGTGCATGATGATTTCGTCTTCGGCGAAGTTGGATTCGGCCCAGCGGTAATCGCGCGACAGGCTCCCCAGCTTGGGTTCGAGAATCAGGGGCCAGAAAGCGCCTCGTGCCTGGGTCACGAGCGAAGCGGCGGGCGAATCCACGGTCAGCTTCCCGTCCCAGCTGCGCATGAGGTCGGCGGCCTGGTGCATCCGCGTGTCTGTGCCGGTGGCGTGATCGATCGCATAGGCAAAGCGATGGGCGAGTTCCTGGTCCACCTCGCTGTAGATATCGGTCTGCACGGCCAGCAGGTCCTTGGGGGCGAGCTGGTCGCGGCCCTGCAGCGATTTGTAGATCCGCTCCGTGCGGTATGGATCCATCCACTCGAGCGTGAGCGGATAGGGAGACTTGTCGGTGGTTACGCGCGAGTTGGCGGTGGCCAGAAATCCCGACGGCGGATCGAAGGCCGCGGGCATGGCGTCGAAAGGAATATAGCCCTGCCACTCATGTTGCGCATCCTGAATTGGGATCCCCTTCAGGCCGCCGGGGCGCAAAGGCACCCTGCCCACGGCGTGATAGGCAATGTGCCCCTGGTCGTCGGAGTAGACCACGTTCTGCGTGGGCCAACACCACGCGCTGAGAGCGGTTGAGAACTCAGTCCAGTTCGACGCCGTGTTCATCGCGTACAGGGGAAGGGAATTAAGGGTTGGATCGTAGAGCGTCCACTTGAGGGCGATGGCTCCGGTTTCATGGGGGAAGATTGTCGAAAGGATCGGAGTCAGCAGTGGTCCATGCTCTGTGGATTGAACATTCACGGTCACATCGCTTTTGCCGCGGACGTGGATGACTTCATGCTGTACAGCGAGCGGTTTCCAGGCCGAATCGGCGCCCTGGTAGTTGCCCTTGCCATCGAGCTTCTCGATGTATAGATCCTGCACGTCCCCAAACAGCGCGGTGAATCCCCATGCGAGGTGGTCGTTGTGTCCCGCGATCACGAAGGGCATGCCGGGCAGGGTAACGCCGGCCGCGTGGAATCCCGGCGCGCGCAGGTCGGCCATGTACCAGATGTTGGGCTCGGTGAGCGAGAGGTGCATGTCGTTCGAGAGCAGCGGCTTTCCGCTCGCTGTGTGCTTGCCTGCGACGACCCAGTTGTTCGAGCCCGGCGCGCAGCCGGCGCACTCCGGCAGGCCCAGCGTCGCCCTCAGACCTTGCAAATCGCCCGAATCATCAACCAGAGACGGGTGCCCCACCCTCGCGACGTATTTGTTTTTGTCGCCAGGGTGGGTTTGCAGTTCGCTAGGCACCCCGGCCTGGGTCCGGTCATCGTCCTCATCATCGGTCACCGGCGATGGCGCGGGCCGGGGCTGGGTCAAGTCGATTATCTCGCCCGTCGGGGGCCGATCGCGCCACGAGCCCACCGGGTAAAGATCCGCTTCCAGTTTGGGATTGTTCAGTTTGGCAGCGATTTGCTGGCGTGCGAGCTTCACATCCCAGTGGGTGTCGAGCATGTCCACCATCATCATGCCGATGCTGATCGAGTCGGCGCCGCTCCACGGCTGCGGCCGATACATCAGGAGGCGGAACTCGGGCGGCAGCGCGTCCGGGTGCTGCGTGATGAAGAGGTTGACGCCGCGCGCATACGCGTCCACGCGCCGGCGATCATCTGCGGACAGCTGGCTGTAAATGCGGCGGGCAGTGGCGCGGAACCGCAACACACGCTGAGCCGTGTCGTGCTTGACCAGCGCCGCACCAAGAACCTCCGCCAGTTCGCCGTTGGCATTGCGGCGATAAACATCCATCTGCCACAGCCGGTCCTGCGCGGTCACATACCCTTGCGCGAGAAACAGGTCGTCCTGGTTCGCGGCCTCGATGTGGGGCACGCCATGGGCATCGCGGCGCACGGTGACGGGGGCGGACAAGCCGGCCACATGAACGTCGCCATCCAGCACCGGCAGGGCGGCCAGCGCCACCGAGTGCAGCCACACCAGCCCGGCGACGACCGTCACCGCCACCAGCACGAGCAGGAACAGCGCAGTCCATCCGAGTCCGCGAAGCCAGCGGTGTTCACGTCGCTTGCTTTGCCGCAGGACAGTTGATTGAGTCGACGAATCGAGAGCGTCTGGATTGGCCATCGGTCAATCAACAGGATAGCTCGGTACGCGTGGCCTCTGCTTCCGAGCCTGGTCCCAATCCTGTTTAGTAACCGAACGGGGTGCCCCACCCTCGCCGCGTCGTTGTATTTGCGGCTAGGTGGCGTCGGTTGATCCCGGGTAGAGGACGCCTGATTGAGCAGCGTTAAGGCTAGCCCGCGAGTGGCTGGGCTGCCGTTTGCGGGGTGGCCGCGGGCTTCTGCCGGCCGTATAAAACGATACAGGGCCATCAGCAGAAGGAGCATGACGGGGAACACCAGCGCGCTTCCTTCGGGCCCGTCCGCACCGCCGCTCCACAGGGGAGAGCCGGCCGGGACCGTGGTCATCAGGTGACCGCGTGCCGCAAAGCCGCTGTCGGCCGTTCCGTAGAAGTAGGACTCCGCCCAGTCCCACGCGGCGTGGCACCCGATGGCCCACCACGCTGACCCGGTCAGGCGGACGCTGACACAGAAAACAAAACCGATGGCGGAGGCAGCCAGCACGCCGATCCAGTTTTCGCCGGTGTTGAAGGTGTGAATGAATCCGAAGCCCACCGAGGTTACCCAGGCCGCCTGCCAAAAGCCGCTCTGTGGGGACTTGCTCCATTGGAAGTAGAGGCAGGGGACGAGGCCGGCAATGGCGACTGCGTAGGTGCCCCATGCTCCATGACCCTTGGACGTCAGCGCCAACCATAGGCAAATTGGGCCGACCGACGCCAGCGCCCACCAGAAATTGATGCCACGCGTAAACGTGGAGAGGAGGTAGCACCGGAACGTGCCTTCCTCAAACAACGACACGAGCACAAAGGCGAGGCCCCACAGCAAGGCGTATTTAAAGATGGACATCCCGGACAGCGCGACGGGCCCGAAATGGACCCATCCGCCCTGGCTCAGGATGCCGATCAACACCGACACCGAGATAAACCCCGCCGCCAGGCCGCCCAGGAAAAGCGAGAGCCGGTTCGGCCCACCCAGGTTGTAGTCTGCTATGCGGCGTCGCTCCAGCGCGGCTACGATGAGGGTCGCGGCCAGCAGTGCGGCTGCCCATTCTCCCTCGCCGAGGATGGTGTTCAGGGGTGAACCAGAGACGATGGTGAGATTCTTCACATCGAAGACAAGGAACGAGAGAACGGTGCCGAACACAGGGGCGAGCACAAAGAGCAGAAATCCGAAGATGAGGAGCGACCAGCCGGCGCGTAGGCCCTGGCTCCCGAAGAAGACCCAGTTCATATCGTCGGGGCGCGGAGTTGTGAGCAGGTCTTCGTGCGGCTCAGGAACAGGCGGCGCTTCCTTGGATGGCGTTACAGACTCCGGGCCCATGGTCTCCTCAAAAAAACGAACCAGAACTTAGTGTGGGCTGAATTTCCGCTGCCAAGATTTTACGCGCAAGAGCAGGGAATGGGTCGCATCCCGGCCCGCTCGATTGCGGGAATTGTGTCTCATTGGATCGCAGCGGGCGCGCGAAGCGCGAGCTCCAGACTAGCCGCGAAACGCCTGGAAGGCTACGAATCGTTCCCCGGGAATCAGATTGTTTGTCTTGACCCCGCGGTAGCCGGCCTGGCGCAGCTGGTTGAGGAGTTCGTCTTCGGCCGGCAGGCGTCCTGCGCCCTTGGTGGCCGCGCCCCACAGGTTCAGCGCTTCCACGCCAAGGCTGCCTCCCTGGCAGCACGTCGTCAACAGCAGAAAGCCGCCCGGCTTGAGAAAGCTGCCGATGCGCTCGAGCAACGCGACGCGTTCTTCGACCGCAAAGTAGTAAATGTTGTTGTAAAGCGTCGCGATGTCGAACAGTTCCCCTGCTGCTCTTGCGCGGAAGTCGCCATCTTCCACTTTGACCCGGTCCTCCAAATCCCAGCTGCGGAGATTCATCCGCGCCATCTCAGCGACAGCGGGCTGGAGCTCCAGCCCGAGCGCAGTCAGCGAAGGATTTCTCGTGGCCGCGTATCGCAAATAGATGCCGGAGCCGCAGCCAATCTCGAGCAGACGCAGCGCGTTGCGCTCCGGGAATGTTCGTTGAATGGCCTCTGCTTGAAAGGCCTCGAGGATGCGAGAGGAACGGGCAATCAACTCGCCGTCCTGGTCGGCAAGGCTCCAAAGATCGCCGCTGCGGAGCTTGGGGAGTGTCCCGGAGATGAGCTTGTGGTGAAGGCCGGCCACCTCCTCCGCCATCGCCAGCGCGGGGTCGTTCTCGGGCCGGGCGAGTGCTTTGGCCAGCCCGCGGAGCCCGTAGCCGTGCGGCCCAAGGCTCAGCAGCCGCAGACGGACACCCATCTGCAGCCAGGCCTCAAGCGCCTCTCTGCCTTGGCCTTCAGCAGCGAAGAACTCGGCCAGCGAATCAAAAGTTGCGGGTCCGGTCGCAAGACGGTTGAGCAGCCCGGACTCTCCGGCAGCGGCAAGGTACGTGACCTTGTAAAAAGACTTGAGCCCCGAGCTAACGCCCAGAAGAGCGGTAAGCCGGCCATCGCGTAAGAGACGGAAGAACGGTTTGAGGGACATCGTTCCTATTATGATTTACCCCTCAAGCCAGCCCACACAGCGGATGAATCGGAAAGGCCTTCTCAAAGGCTGAGTCTGCCCTGAAAATAACGCTCCCCACCCCCACAGCAGCGCTGTCATCCTGAGGAGCGCCGCGACGAAGGATCCGCGGTTGGATTTTTCATGCTTTCGGGTGGAACACCGTTTCATCCATGACGAGTTGACCTGTATCTCGTCCCTGCGATGCGCAGAAGGAACGGTGGCAAATGACCTCCATCTTTACCGTGTCGGGAGCGGATCGTGGACAATGAGGAATTATCATTACCACCGAATCGCGGATCGGAACAAACTCTCTCTGAAGGGGAAGGCGTGCGATCAACATTGAGGATCATAGGCGGAGTTTGTGTCGTTGTCCTCCTCGCTGTCTTCGCTTTCTTTCTCTACGTCAAGATAAGAGGTGGATTCTACCCCACCTACCCCGCGGCCACTTTCTCCAACCTGTCGGCACCCAGGGCGGGCGGGCACGCGGCAGGCGATCTTGTGGCGCAGACGGAAGCGGGAGCTTTGCGGGGAACTTCCGTGGGATCGGCGATCGCATTCATGGGAATTCCTTACGCGCGTCCCCCAGTGGGTGAATTGCGCTGGGAGGCTCCGCAACCGGCCGCGCCATGGACCGGAGTGCGGGATGCAACGCGGCCGGGACGCGCATGCGCGCAGGATCCTGCCGGGCTGACTCCGTTTATATCTCCCATGGCCAGGGCGTATGGTTCGAGCTTCGCAGAGCCTGTGGAGTTGTCGGAGGACTGCCTCTACCTGAACGTGTGGACGCCTGAATGGCCAGCGCAGCAAGCTCTACCGGTGATGGTCTGGCTCCACGGAGGCAGCAACAGGGTGGGAAATGGCGCGCAACCCACGTATAACGGCGTTGCGTTGACCGCGCGCGGTGTCGTGCTGGTCACACTGAATTACCGGCTCGGCTCGATTGGTTTCTTCAGTCATCCCGAACTGACTGCGAAATCGCCGCATCACAGCTCGGGGAATTATGGGTTGCTGGACCAACTCGCCGCGCTCCGGTGGGTACAAAATAACATCGCGAAGTTTGGCGGCGATCCGCAAAATGTCACGCTGTTTGGTGAGTCTGCGGGGGCCATCGACTCCGCCATGTTGATGACCTCTCCGCTGGCGGAGGGACTCTTTCGGCGGATCATCTCCGAAAGTGGGCCGGCATTCAACTCTTCGCAGACTCTGGCCCAGGCTGAAGCGCTGGGAAAGGCGGTCGGCGACCTGGCGCCCGGAGACCCGCACGCATCGCCGCTGGAACGATTGCGGGCTCTGCCTGCAGCCGATATCGAGAAACTGGTCGCCCAGGCCAAGGCACGCATCGACGCGGATACTTCGACCTTCACGACGGACGGCCGGGTGTTGCCGCAATCACCGCGGAACGCCTTCCTGAAGGGTGCGATTCAAAAGGTCGATCTGCTGCTCGGCCTCAATGGACGCGAACTGAGCGCCTTCCGCCTTGCCGCGGCCGCTGCGGCAAAATCCTCGGGGAATCAAAAGAGCGACGCGCCCTCCGGCTCTCTGAAACAATTCTCGGACGCCGCCCGCCCCTTTTTTGGAATCTGGACCAAACCGGCCATCGCGCTTTACGTCGGGCATATCATGGTGGGGCGCGACGCTGGCGTGGACCAGGCTGCCAATGACATCATAGGCGCCTGCCCGATTGGCGCGATGGCGGAACTGACCAACGCCGCCGGCCAGCACGTTTTTGTGTACCGCTTTGATCGCTCCATTCCGGGCAAGGGAGAGGAAGAGCTGGGAGCCTTTCACAGCCTTGAGATTCCGTATGTTTTTGGGGTCCTGCACGATCCAACCTGGCAATGGCTCCCATTTACTCCTGACGACGCGGCGCTTTCAAACCTGATTCAGACTTACTGGACGAACTTTGCCAAATCAGGCAATCCCAATGCTCAAGGCCTGCCCAACTGGCCGGCATGGAGCGATGGCAAAAAGGAATTTCTCGAAATCAGGAAGAACGGAAGCATCTCAGCCCAACGCAATTTTCCTCCGCTCTTCAGCAGTCTTTCCACTGAAGATCTCAGGAAAAGCTTCAAGCGCGAATGAATCGGGAGCGATCAAACGAGATTCGCCCGGCGTGCTCTATTTCTATTCGTCGTGCAGGGCCACCATGGGGTCGATCCGGGCCGCCCGCCGCGCCGGGATCCAGCTTGAGCCCAGCGCAATGATCGCGATGGTCACCGGGATCACGGAGAAGACCACGAGATCGTTGGGGCTCACGCCGTACAACAGGTTCGCAACTCCATGGGCCAGACCAGAGGCCAGAAGCAGACCCACGCCCAGCCCGGTGGCCGTGATCCACGTGGCCCGCCGCAGAATCATGCGCAAGACGTCTTCCCGGCGCGCGCCCATGGCCAGCCTTACGCCAATCTCACGCGTGCGCTCGCCCACCATGTTGGCCATGACTCCGAAGATGCCGATGGCGGCCAGCAGCAGCGCGATCAGCGCGTCGGTTCCCAGCATCACGGCCACATAAGCCAGGCCGATCAGCTTTTCACGCATGTACTCCGCGTAGGTTTCCAACCCATCCAATGGGAGAGCGGGATCGATCTGCGCCAGCGCCTTCCGCGCGGTCGCCGCGATGGACATAGGATCGCCGCTGGTGATCACCGAATAGGTCGCTTCGGCAGGAGGCATCTGCGCCGCGCTCAGGTAGACTGCGCCGCTGTCCGCCCCCGGCAGGAACAAGAAATAATTGGTTTCGTCGACGACCCCGACAATCGTCAGCCAGGGAGTTTGGTTCCTGGATCCGGATCCCATCCGGATACGGCGCCCGAGAGGGGTCTGCCCGGGGAAATAACGCGCCGCGAATTGCCGGCTCACGATCGCCACAGGCTGCGCGCCGACACTGTCGTCCTGCGTAAAGCCGCGTCCCGAGATCATGGGAATATTCAAGGCAGAAAAGTATCCGGAACTGACCGGCAAGCGCAGCGCACTCTGGATTTTGCCAGGGGCGAGGGGACGATTCTCGATCTGCAAATCGTTCATCCAGCCGAAATCGCTGTGGGGGAGGGCGGTGGTCACCTCGGCGTGCTGTACGCCGGGCAGCGACCGAAGCTTGTCCAGGCTCTGCTGGTACCACGCAGCCTGCTTTTGCGGGGTGTCGTAGCGCGCGGCAGGCAGATGGATACTGAAGGTCAGCATCCTCGCGGGATTGTGCTGGTCAGCCGAGTGCATCATAGCCGCCATGCCCTTCGACATCAGCGCCGCGCCGATCACGAGGGCGACGGCCAGGGAAATCTGCGCCACCGCGAAGACATTTCTCAACCAGCGGCTGCGTCCGGTTCCCGCGATGGCGCGCGACCCCGACTTCAGCTGATCCACCAGGTTCATGCGCAAGGCCACGAGCGCCGGAGCAAAGCCGGAAATCACGCCCGCTCCCACCGCCAGCAACAAGGACCATGCCAGCGCGCGGCCATTCAACGAAATGTTGGACCACCCGGCCATATAACGGGCTACGCGCTCGGGCATCGAGATGACGGAGAGGCGCATGTAGACAATGGCAAAAACCAGCCCACCGCCGGCTCCAATCAGCCCCAGCAGAATGTTCTCCGTGAGCAGCTGGCGCAACAGGCGGAGACGACTTGCGCCCAGCGCGGTCCGCATGGCAATTTCAGTGCGCCGCGCAAGGCCGCGGGCAAACTGCAGATTGGCAACGTTGGCGCACACCACGAGCAGGACGAAACAGAGTTGCGCCCAGCACCAGGTTGAAGTAGAGCGGCGTGTATTCTCCGTTGATGCCATCGAGAAGCGGCTCGACTTTGACTCCCCAGCCCTGGTTCGTTGCCGAATACTGTCCGGCCAAATGCTCCGCGATCACGTTCAATTCGGCCTGCGCCTGGGGCGCCGTGACTCCGCGGCGCAGGCGGCCGATGACCAGGTAGTCATGCGCGCTTCGATTCCCAAGCTGCGCATCAGACGGGGCAAAGGGAAGATACAGATCGGCCGTCGACGGATATTGCATGGTCTTCGGCATCACGCCGATTACCGTGTAGACGTGCTGGTCGAGCTCAATCTGTCGGCCCAAGACGCTGGCGTCACTACCGAAGTGCGACCTCCAGAAGCCGTAGCTCAGCACCGCGACGCTGTTCTTGCCGCGCTCGGTCTCACTCTTGTCGAAGACGCGACCGAGGAACGCGCTGGTCCGCAAGACGCTGAAGAACGCCGGCGTTGTGAGTTCCGCCTGCACGTGGGCGGCATCGCCTGCTCCGGTCAGGCTCATGTCGACCGGGCTACGTACCGTCATTTCTTCGAACGAGCGGCTTTGCCGCTGCCAGTCTGCGAAGTTCCCGAGGGCTACTTGCTGGCTATCGCGTCGATTCTGTTGTTCATAGACAGTCATGACCTGGTTCAGGTTGGGAACCGCCAGGGGACGCAAGACCACCGCGTCCATGATGCTGAAGATCGCCGTGTTGGCGCCGATACCGATGGCCAGGGTCAATGCCGCCGCTACCGTGAATCCCGGCGATTTCCGCAACTGCCGCACCGCGTAGCGCAGATCATGGAGCATGGTTTGCATCGGTTCCTCCGAACGCAATTCTCGAATGGGTTAAGAATGCATCTGCTACATTGCATTCCTTCAGCCAAATCGAAATCGCGGAAATAGACGATTTCATGCGGGTTAAGGCCACCCGCAACAGGAGAAACCGGCAGGCCACGTCCACAATCGGCAAGCATTGTTCGCAATCGAACAGCCTCCGCTCCGCGCGCGCTGCTTTTCCGGTCCCATTCGAGACGCGTCCTCAGGTCGCTTTGCATTCTCCGGGCGAAGTGACCGGTGTCACGTGATTCCCCGCTCCTTGACACATTGAGCCGAGCCCTTGATCCTTAACTGTTCCGGGATTCAATTCTGGTCCCATGGGAGGGGTGCGGGTTTTGCGCGTTCGCGTGTTTTATCACGACAAATGCTTCGACGGAGCTTGCTCAGCCTCGTTATTTACCCGCTTTCATCGCGAGCGCATCGTCGCCGGGGCCGCCTATGAGTATCACGGACTGGTGCACCGGGCCGGCGCCCTCTTTGACGAGAACGACTTCACCGGCGATGAAAACGCGATCGTCGATTTCAAGTACTCCGCATCGCCCCGCATCACGTGGTGGTTCGATCACCACCAGTCGGCCTTCCTTACCCCGCAGGACCAGGCCAATTTTCGTGCCTGTCAGCAGGATCCGGCTTGCGCCTCTCGCAAGTTCTTCGATCCGACTTACGTTTCCTGCACTGGGTTCCTGGCCCACGTCGCTTCGACCCGGTTCGGATTCGACACCGCGCCCGTGGCGGAGTTGATCCACTGGGCCAACATCGTGGACGGCGCGCTCTACGAGAGCCCCGAAGCGGCCGTCGAAATGGCGGAACCGGCGATGAAGCTGACCCTGGTCATCGAGTCCAGCCAGGATCCGCAGTTTGTTCCCCGGCTCATTCCGCTGTTGACGGAGATGCCTCTGGCCGAAGTGTTGAGCCAACCCTTTGTGGCGGGGCTTCTGCCGCCGTTGCTGGAGCGCCACAAGCAAGCCCTGGAACTGATCCGCAGACGCAGCGAAGATCGCGACGGAACCATTTTCTTTGATATCACCGACCATCCGCTGGAAGGATTCAACAAGTTCATCCCCTACTACCTGCATCCGGAGGCTACTTACTCGATCGGCCTCTCGAAATCGAGCTTCCGCACCAAGGTTGCCGTCGGGTCAAACCCCTGGACCAAGGCCGATCCGGCAAAGATGGTGAACCTGGCGCAGGTGTGCGAGCGCTATGGGGGAGGCGGTCACGCCCGCGTCGGAGCGATCAGCTTCCCGCCCGACCAGGAAGATCGCGCCCGTGCCGCCGCGGCCGAAATTGTCGCGGAGCTGCGCGCAAAGAATCCGCTGGCGTGAAGGGAAAGCCGGCAGCTCACAGTGCATCGCTCCTAGAGGACGAGTCACACCACACAGAGAGTTGAGTTCTTCTTTACAGGCTGCGGAAAAACGCGCGGATTTGAAAGGGCACGGCTTTAGCCGTGCCGTAAGGGCAGCAAAATCAATGGGGCTTTAGCCCCTGAGGGACATATTTCTTCTCGATTTCGTCGCTCATTCTCTGTTTTTCCGCAACCTGTTCAAGCGGGGCGCGCAACAGCGTCGACTCCTGCCCACAGGTCCATGGTGCCAAGTTCCTCACGTCCGCATGCCTTGAGATAGAGAAACAGCTGCATCCGGTAAGAAGCGTAGTGACACAGCAGCATCCAAACGAGCAATTCACCGCGGCTCGATTTCCGTCCAAACATCTCCATTTCAAGGCGCAGGTCTTCGTTGGTGAGGGGGCTGATCAGTTGTGCAAACATGGCTGGCTGGCGGGAAATTGCATTCCTGATTTCTTCCAGGCTGCGGCCTTTTGCAGCGGCTTGTTCCGTGCGCCACGCCGCTCCCCATGCATCCCGGTCCCAGACTCCCGCCGCGACGGTGCGCAGGTGAATGACTGGAAAGATGGTCAGATATTCGAGAAGATCTTGCAAGCTGCGCTGGCCTCGTGTCGGTCGATAGGCAAGGTCGGCGGGCCGGGCCTTGGAGAGAAGGTGAAGCAGGATGCGTACTTCATGGTTGAGCCGATCGACAAGTTCGTCCTTCTCAAGCACCATGGGAACCTCGTGGGATGATCGCGCGCCGCATCGCAAGCGGCAAGCGATGTTTATAGTAGCGCAAACGCCCCATAACTGAAGTAAGCGGGGTCGCAGGTTTCAAGCGAAAAGCCAATGGCTGATAACTGCCTTTACAGTCCCAGGTCTTTCGCCCGCCGCTTCATGGCCTCAATACAAAACGCGATATGGGTGTCGAGGTCGACGCCTAGTTCTGCCGCGCCCAGGATCACATCCTGGCGGTTGACGCCCTTGGCGAAGGCCTTGTCCTTCATCTTCTTTCGAACGCTGGGCGCCTCCACGTCGGCGATGGCTTTGGTCGGCTTGACCAGTGCACAAGCGGTCAGGAAGCCGGCCAGTTCATCGCACGCAAACAGAACCTTGTCGAGGTGGGTGACCCGCGGTACCCCGGAATACTCCGCGTGCCCCAGGATCGCGGTGCGCAGTTCCGGCGGCCATCCTTGCCGCTCGAGTTCGCGCACGCCCACAAACGGGTGTTCCTCCCGCGAGGGGTGACGCTCGTAATCGAAATCGTGGAGCAGGGCGGTCGTTGAGTAAAGCTGAAGCAGCGCCTGCCGCTCCACTCCCGAAAGGGTGAGCCTGTCTGCTTCGGCTTCCCCGTAAGCGGTCACGCATGCCTCCACCGCAAGGGCATGCTTGCGCAGGCTTTCGCTCTGGGTCCACTCCGTCAAAAGCTGCCAGGCGTGCGCCCGGTCAAACGGACTACCACATTCCAGATCTATCGTCATCAAAAAAATCTCCGTGTTGCTGCATTTGGTTCGTGTTTCTTCGGGTTTTTCAGGGTATTATAGGGAGGACTTAGGGTTGACCCTTAGTCTCTACTTGACAATTATGGTTCATCAACCTCAAAGTAGCACAAGTAGTGGTGCTGAAAAGCGCCCCGGTCGCCCTGCTCTGGCGCTCCGCGAACAACCCATGGCCACAGCTCTTGTGAGTGTTGAGACTCGCGAAGTCGTGCGCTGCGAGTACTGCGCCCTGGTGCAGTACCGGACCAGCAATTCCCTTTGCAGAAAATGCCATAAGCCGCTGGATATTGAAGAGCCGATCGCGCTCGGGCCGCAGCCGCTGCCCAGCCCTTCGGTTCACAGTTCGGCGGAAGCCGGCTTGCACG
The DNA here is from genome assembly GCA_963788475.1 of Terriglobales bacterium. GTDB lineage: Bacteria > Acidobacteriota > Terriglobia > Terriglobales > Acidobacteriaceae > Telmatobacter. The sequence continues at coordinate 299,463 of CAWBGO010000013.1, read as the reverse complement.
TGGCTGGCCAGGTAAGGGATATTCGCAAAGCACGCCATCTGAGCCAGCGACAACTGGCCAGCCGCATGCAGGTCCCGCGCACCTATATCTCCAAAATCGAAAACGGCAAAGCTGTTCCCACCCTCGGATCGCTCGAGCGGCTGGCGGCTGCGTTGGAAGTCGACGTCTGCCACCTGGTGCGGGACGCGCGCAGCCGGCGCGATGAGGAGGTTGCGGCAATCCTGGCCGATCCATTTCTGGCCGAGGTTGCAGCATTGCTGCCGCGTCTGGATTCGCTGCAGCGCACCCTGTTTTATGGGGCTTTGCGGGACAAGGCCGCGGGACAGCGCCGCACGGCTTAGCGTCCGGGCGCGTGATGCCTAGCCGCGGGAGTGCAGGGATAGCTGTCCCTTGTGCCGTACTTCAGCGAGCGACGTCGCCAGCGCATGGTGCGGTTCGTAAAGACCAAGTTGTGAGCCGCCCGGCAGCCGAATACTGGTGGCGACACCCCATCCCGCCTCCTGAGCCTCAGTGTGTTCCACGCCCTTGGTTGCCAGTAAATCGAGCGTTTCACTCAGGTTGTCGCACATCAGGTAGACCGTGGTTGCAGCCAGGTTCTGGCCGGCGTGAGGCTGGGTGAGGTCCTTCTCGGCTGGGTGAATGCCCATCTCCGAGGGCGGAAGCGCGAAGATGAGCCATCCCTCGCCCGCATCCACGTGCGGGAAGTTGAGCACGTCGCGAAAAAAGGCCCGATCGGCTTCAGGATTGGTGCTGTTGAGGAGCAAATGTACGCCGTTAATCATGCAAGGAATTCTAGAACGGATTTACGCTCCCTGGCGGCCAAAACTCAGCCAATTTCCGCATCTAACAACTTGAATTGCGACACCTGGGCGGTTGTGCTAGGGTCGATATTGATTCCGGTTCTTCCGCCGGATTCATATCATTTGCGGCAGGTCGGAAGGAGTGCCGTGGGCCCAGGTTGCGGGACGACGGACTAGATAGCCGCCCCCCTGAAAAACGGGCAAAAACGGCCCAGGCTACAGCCGCGAAGAAGAGTCGCGGGATCAGGAGCAAAAGGCAGGTCATTTGTATTCCGCAGGCACGTTGCGCATTCATGAACTTACACCGGAAGAGCGCGCCGTTTATGCGACGCTGAAACCGGAGTGCCTGCCCAAACATGTGGCCATCATCATGGATGGCAACGGCCGCTGGGCCGGGAATCGCTCCCTGAAACGCTTCCTCGGCCATCAGCAGGGCGCCAAGAGCGTGCAGCTGGTGACGGAGACTGCGTCGCGCATCGGCCTGCCCTGGCTCACCCTCTATGCATTTTCACTGGAAAATAACCTTCGCCGGCCCAAGGCCGAGGTCAATTTCCTCATGCGCCTGCTCAAGGCGTACCTCGAGAACAACGTGCAGCGCATGATGGACAACAACGTCCGCATCCGCTATATCGGACGCACCCATGAACTGCCGCACGAAGTGCAGGACAAGATGCAGTGGGCCGCCGATACCACGGCGCGCAACACGGGTACCACGCTTACGCTGGCTCTGAACTATGGAGGCCGCTCCGAGATTGTGGATGCCGTCCGCTCTCTGGCCGAAGAGGTTGCCGGCAAACACCTGGCGCCGGAGCGTATCACTGAAGCCGACATCAACCGCTATCTCTATACCGCCCACATGCCCGATCCCGATCTGCTTATCCGCACCTCGGGCGAAATGCGCATTTCCAACTACCTTCTCTGGCAGATCGCCTACACCGAGATCTACGTCACCGAGCGGTTGTGGCCCGATTTCCGCGGCATCCATCTGCTCGAAGCCATCGCCGACTTCCAGCGCCGCGAACGGCGATTCGGAGGCCTGAGCGACAGCGTCGGCGCCACCGACGAAGAAGCCGAACACGCGAAGATTGCCGCTAGCTGAGACCGACCGGAGAAGTATTCGTTCGAATCGTTGAACCAAGTCCAACCGGGTCAATGCGTCTCTTGCCTTCAGTGCTGTATCCTCAACCAATCAATGAAACGAGTACTTACCGCTGCTGTCCTGATTCCCCTTGTTCTCGTTCTGGTGTTTCTCGGTCCCCGATGGCAGTGGCTTTTCACCCTGGTGACCGCGGTCGTGGCGTGCTCTTGCGAGCTGGGAATATCTCACCCTGGCCCAGCAAGAGGGCGCGCAGTCCCCGCGCCTGGCGGTGGGAATCGCGATTGCGGTGCTGTTTGTCGCCAACTTCGAGTGGCCGGACCAGGTAGCTTCTATCCTCGGCATCCTCAGCCTGACCCTTCTTCTGATCTGTACCTTCTCCAGTCCCATTGCCCGCGTGCTTCCCGACGCTTCCAACGCCGTCTTTTGCCTCCTTTACACGGGGTTCACGCTTACCTCCCTGCCAGATCTTCATGCCCAGCACAACGGCCCATCGCTGGTGGTTTTTCTGCTCTTCGTGGTGTGGGCCGGAGACATCGCCGCCCTGTACATCGGCCGTCCCTTTGGCCGGCATAAACTGGCGCCGACCTTCAGCCCCAACAAGACATGGGAAGGCTCGATCGCGTCTGTCGCCGGAAGCCTGCTGGCGGCGGGCGGACTCCTGGGCATCTCGGAATACCTGGCCCGCTGGAATTCGGTCGCCCTGTCCTACACCGATGAGGTCTGGTGGTACTGGCTGGTTCTTGCGGTGATCGTGAACATCGCCGCCCAGGTCGGCGACCTGGCCGAGTCGGCGCTCAAGCGTTCCGCCGGCGTCAAAGATTCCGGGACCCTGCTGCCCGGCCATGGCGGCATCCTCGACCGTATTGACGCCCTGCTGCTGGCCGCTCCAGCGCTATGGTACGCTCAACTTATCCACCAGCGGTTCTAAGATCCAGATCACGCGGGTTGCTCCTAAGACATTGAAAAAGCTCGCCATTCTCGGCTCCACCGGCTCCATCGGCCAAAGCACTCTCTCCATCGTCGAACAGTTTCCTGAGCGCTACTCGGTGGCTGCACTGGCCGCCGGCCGCAACGTCGACGAAGCCTTCGCGCAGACAGTCCGCTGGCGTCCGCAGGTCGTCTCCATGGCTACTGAAGAATTGGCCGCGGAACTTGCCTCCCGCCTTCTGCAAGGCAGGCATCTCCGGTATCGAGGTTGTCCACGGCACCGCAAGGAACGGTGACCTGCTCCACCTTACCCGAAGTGGATTTCGTCGTTTCCGCCATTGTCGGCGTGTCGGGTCTTGAAGCCACCCACGCCGCCATCCTGGCCGGAAAACCGGTCGGCCTGGCCAACAAGGAATGCATGGTGGCGGCGGGCGAAATCCTCACCGCTGCCGCCCGCGAGCGGAACGTCCCCATCCTGCCCATCGACAGCGAGCACAACGCCGTCCACCAGTGCATGCGCGTGGGTGCCCATGCGGAAGTCAAGACCATCTGGCTCACGGCATCCGGCGGGCCCTTCCGCCACACGCCGCTCGAGCAGTTTGCCTCCATCACTCCCGAACAGGCCCTGAAGCATCCAACCTGGGTGATGGGCCGGCGCATCACCATCGATTCGGCCACCATGCTCAACAAGGGCCTCGAAATCATCGAAGCCTGCCGCCTCTTCGATGTTCCGCCCGGCAAGGTGCGGGTCACGGTTCACCCGCAGTCCACCGTCCACTCGCTGGTTGAGTATGTGGACGGCTCGATCCTGGCCCAGATCTCCGTTACCGACATGCGGCTGCCGATTCTCTATGCGCTCGCCTATCCGGAGCGGCCGGCCTCGAATCTGACCTTCGATCTGGCCTCCCTGCGCCATCTGGACTTTGAAGAACCCGATTTTCAGCGTTTTCCATGCCTCCGCCTGGCCTACGAGGCAGCGGAAAAAGGGGGATCCCACTGCATCGCTCTCAATGCCGCCGACGAAGTCGCGGTTGACGCATTCCTCGAACGCCGCATCCCCTTCACCGGAATCCCGGATACAATTGAAAGAGTGCTCGCTTCCACGCCGGAAGCGCATCCGGCCACCATTGCCGAAGTGCTGGCAGTGGACCGGGAGGCGCGCAGGGTGGCTGGAACGCTGGTGGCGTAGTTCGCGTATCTTTTGTTCCGTATCCGGGGGCGAACCGTCAAAGGATTTGTCGCTTAATTTATGCAAAGTCTCCACGATGTTGTAGTGGCCATCGTCGCTTTCATCGTCCTGATCGGCGTGATGGTTGTAGTTCATGAATTTGGTCATTTTGCCGTGGCCAAGCTGTGCGGCGTCCGCGTTGAGTCGTTCTCTGTGGGCTTCGGGCCACGGCTCTTTGGCATCAAGCACGGCGACACCGATTACAAGATCTGTCTGCTGCCTTTGGGCGGTTATGTAAAGATGACCGGCGAGAACCCGTCGGAGGGGGAGCCGGTAAATGATCCCGGCGCTTTCACCTCCCATCCCCGATGGCAGCGCATGCTCATCGGCCTCGCAGGGCCCGTAGCCAATTTCATCCTGGCCTTCGTGCTCATGGTCTTTTACTACTACTTCATCAATGAAGTTCCCAAAAATGTCGTAAGTCAGACCTCGATTGAATGGGTCATTCCGGGTTCGGCCGCCGCCCAGGCCGGCCTTGAAACTGGCGACACCATCCGCCATTTCGATACCGTCGACAATCCGGACTGGATGCAGGTCGGTAACCGTTCCTCGCTCAACCTCAATCAGACCGTGCCTGTCACCGTCGATCGCGGTGGCAAACAGGTCCAGCTGTCGTTGCACATCCCTCAAATGGCCAAAGGCCAGGACTTCGATCTAAACGACGCCGGTATTCTTCCCCAGATCAGTTTGGGTCCCATTGGCGTGGACGAAGTTCAACCCGGGACCCCGGCCCAGAAAGCAGGCTTGCGCAAGGGGGACCAGATCCAGACGGTCGACGGCCACGAGTTTCATTACGTCGGCACCCTGCTGGCTTACATGCAAGCCGGCCAGGGCAAGCCTCTCACCCTGGGCGTGCTTCGCGATGGAAACCCGATTACGCTCGTCGCCGCCCCCGCCCGGCTCGATTCCGGTTGGAAGCTCGGCTTTCAGGCTATGGGAACCCCGTCGCGCATGGATCCGCTGCCCTTTCCCAAAGCCGTCTCTCAGGCTAAAGTCTTTTGCCGCGATAATTCGTTCCTGATCGTCGAAGTGCTGGGCCGCCTGTTCACCCGCAAAGTCGCTGTTTCGCAGCTTTCCGGTCCGGTCGGTATCGCGCGCATGGCCGGCCAGGCAGCGGAAATGAAGGGCTACCTTCCCAAATTCGGGCTGGCCGCTGCCATCAGCATTAACCTGGGTATCCTGAACCTGATGCCGTTTCCGATTCTGGACGGCGGGCTGATCCTGCTGCTGCTCATCGAAAGCGTGCTGCGCCACGATATCAGTCTCAACGTCAAGGAGAGAATCTACCAGGCCGCCTTCGTGGTACTGGTGGTTTTCTTCGCCTTCATCATCTTCAACGACGTGACCAAGCTGCCGATTTTCACCCACATCAAGCCGTAAGAGACAGTGAACAGTGAACAGTGGTCAGTGAACAGTCCGACGCCACCCAGGCCTTTTCTGATCACTGATCACTGTCCACTGTCCACTGACCACTGAGAGCGCCATGCCCACAATCACCCGCCAGAGGGTGCGCTATGCCGAGACCGACCAGATGGGCATTGTTTATTACGCCAATTACCTGGTCTGGTTTGAAATTGGCCGCGTGGAAGTTCTCCGCACCCTGGGCCTGACTTACCATGAGCTTGAAACCCAGCACAAGCTGATCCTGCCGGTGGTCGAAGCCACCTGCCGCTACCGCGCTCCGGCCCGCTACGACGATGAAATCCTCATTGAAGCGCGGCCCTCGCTGCTGCGCGGATCCGTGCTCAAATTCGCCTACCGCATTCTGCGCTCCGTCTCGGACGGGGAAGAGCCAAGGCTATTGGCCGAAGGCGAAACGGTCCACGTGGTATGCGACGAAAACCTGAAGCGCATGGCACTCCCCGAAGAGTACGCCAAGGCTCTCAAATCCATGATGACGCCGCGCTGATTGCCGGGGTTAGGCAGTGTCTGATGAATCACGATTGAATCGCTTTGTCAGGGCACGGCTTCACAGTTTGGTAGAAAAATCGTTCGGGCGGTAGGCCGGGGATTCATCCCCGGCATTAGCGATGCAATGTCAACGTGGGCTTTAGCCCCTGAGGTATGCTTTCGTGGACCTTCGCTCTCACAGCCCGTGGCTCTCTTCTTCGTGATTGCGTAAAAGAATGCGCGCGCTTTTGCATTTGCTTTCCACCGGTTTTGCCACAATAGAAGTGGAAGAGAGGATCGCAGGTGCGGCCTCAGGCAGAACCCAGGGCGCCAAAAGCAATTCCGGTTCGTTCTGAACCGTGGGTTGTACCCCCCACCCCCCCACCCCCCTGTGAAACTGTGAAGCTGTGAAGCTGTGAAACTGTGAAGTGATCGCTTCGATCAAGCCATGACTAATCTTTCAGAACTCGCGTTGCGGATCGAGCGCTTGACCGCCGCTCACGCCGATGCGTTCTCAATTCTCGAGGAGTATTACGAAGCCGTGCACGTTGTGCAGCGCGACCGCCCGGCGAGCATTCGCAGAATGATCAACGAGCCGCGGTCCGGAATATGGCTGGCTTACCTGGGAAACGAGGTACAGGGCTGCGTCGTCTTGCGAAGGCTGGCATCGGTTCCGCGCGCGAGCGAATGCAAGCGGCTCTATGTAAAGCCGGCCGCGCGCGGAAACCATATTGCCGACCGGCTTCTAGATGCACAGGAAGAATTCGCGAGGAATAACGGCGTCGAATGGATCTACCTCGATAGCTACGACGACTTGAAGGCAGCCATTGCTCTCTATGAACGACGAGGATATGAACGGTGCGAGCGTTACAACGACAATCCGCAAGCGACCCTCTTTATGCGAAAGAGGATCGTCCTGGGAGCCTGAATCGTCACAAGATCGCGTGCAACGCCCAGAAGCTCGTTCATTCGTCAGGAGCTTATCGTTGCGCTCTCCGCAACACCATCGGGATGCTGGGAGGAATCTTCCACGAAGCGTCGATGGAGGGATCTGAGCCGTCCGGCGCAGGTCCGATGGCGGGCGCGTCGGCGGCCTTTTCGGGAGGCTTCGGCATCTCCCATCCGAGATTGATGGATCGTTGAAGCTCGATCCGATCGCCTTTCACCGTACCGGTGTAGGCATTGCCTGCCGCCTTGAAGCTGACGGCGCTGCCGTCCACTTTTCCGTCGGCAACGGGAGCCGGCACATCCATGCCCCCGATGAAACTTACGCCCGCGCCCTCCACCGAACCGGAAAGCGTGCTGCCATCCTGCTTAAGTGAGTAGACCGAATCTCCGCCGGCAAGAAACGCCAGGACCTGGGATCCTTCGGGCAGCGGTTCCGGCCTCCACAATCCGGTGATGCCTGGACCTGTGGGCACTTCGCGCTCCCACACGGCCACCTGCGGGCGGAGCGTCACAGGTTTGGCGGAAATGGTCACCGTGGCCGGAGCAAGGCCGGGCGAAGCCGCTTCGACAGTGATGCTGCCACCTTTCTTTGTCGACTGCACCAGCGCCATGCAACAACCCGAAAACGCTTTGCGCGATGATCCCTTGTCTGATTCATGGTCGGTGGGATCTCCGTTGCCGACTCCGATGAGCTTGCCTTCGCCGGAAATCTTGAATGTCACTTCATTGTCCGTGACCGGCACAACGCGGTCATGCGCATCCCTGACTTCGACGGCGAACATGGCGACATCTTCTCCGTCGGCTCCGAGTTCATTCCGGTCGGCTTTCATGACGAGTGTGGTTGCGGGCCCTGTAGTTTCACGCTTGGCCGTCATGACAACCTTGTCGCCCTTGTAGCCGCGCGCTTCGATCGTGCCCGGAGTGTACTTCACATTCCATGCCAGGTGCGAGTCCTTCTTCATGTCCTTTGCACCGAGACTCTGGCCGTTGTGGAACAACTCAACCTTGTCGAGGTTGGAGTGGACCCAGACAGCGATCTGTTGTCCTTCCATTCCGGGCCAATTCCAATGCGGGAAGAGGTGCAGCACTGGCTTCGTCGTCCACCAGGACTGGTAGTAGAAGAAGGTGTCTTTCGGGAATCCGCACATGTCGATGATTCCGTATTGCGAACTGATATTGGGCCAGCCATTGGGGGATGGTTCGCCGCGATAATCGAAGCCGGTCCACACGAATCCGCCGGAAAGCCAATCCCGCGCATTGCAGAAGCTCCACCAGCCTTCGGCCGAGGCGCGGCCGGTGGTGGTGTAGGGATCGTAGGAGCTTACATATCCTTTGGAAGGATCGGTGATATAGATGCCGCGCGTGCCCACGGCGCTCACGGTTTCGGTGCCCATGACAGGCTTGTCGGGATGCGTCTTGTGGAAAGCCTCGGCCTGCGGGTCCATGTAGTTGTATCCGGCCACATCGCAAACCACCAGTCCGCCGGCCGTACCAATGGCGCCCGTGGGTGCGATCGACACCGGCCTCGAGCCGTCAAGCTGGGTTGCGAGAGCTTTCATGGCAGCCAGGATGGACAGACCTTTTGGCGTATTCGCCTGGCCTTCTTCGTTGCCCATTGACCACATGAAGACGGAGGGCCGATTGCGATCGCGGCGGACAAGATTGGCGAACTGGCTCATGCCTTCCGGGTTCGACGACATCATGCGCGTTTCATCGAACACGAGCATGCCCAGGGTGTCGCAAGCGTCGAGCAGTTCCGCCGTGGGCGGGTTATGCGAGGTGCGCAGCGAGTTGCAGCCCATCTCCTGCAACTTGCGAATGCGGTAGTACTGCACAGCGTCGGGCACGGCCGCTCCCACGCCGGCGTGGTCCTGATGATTGCACGTACCTTTCAGCTTGACGGACTTGCCGTTCAGCAGGAGTCCCTTTTCAGCATCGAAAGTCGCGGTTCGAATTCCAAAGGGGGTCTCGTAACGATCCACAACGTCATTGCCAGCCTGGATTTCGGTCACCAGCTTGTACAGGTTGCGGTCCTCGAGTGACCAGAGGAGCGGCTGGTTCACGGTGAGTTTCTGTTCGCAGTTCTGTTCCTGCCCCACAGGAACCGAAATGGCCGCGCTGGCGGTGCGGCCAACCTGGTCACCGGATGGACTGAGCACGGTCGAGATTACGCGCACGCTCTGCGTAGTTTTGCCGTCGTTGTTTATTTCCGTGCGGATGGAGAGATTCGCTTCACCGGGCCGGATGTCGGCGCGCACGAAGGTGCCCCACTGCGGCATCAATCCCGCTCTGCGGCCCGAGGGGCCGGAAAACAGATCTGAATTGTAGTCAGAATTCTTGGCGACCGAAGTATACGCCCTGACCGGAGTGCCGACAAATGACGGTTGAGGTAGCTGCCATGCCAGCGGGTTTGAGGGGTGGTGCGAACACGAGCGAAAGCGTTGCCGGCGTCCAATCCTTACTTCATGCCGCTCATCGTGGGCGTGATCCAGGAAAAGACAAAATCCCTGATTTCGGGGAACTGGGAAACGATCAGGCCCAACGCCGGAACCCCGACGAAGCTCAGCATTCGCAGCCAGAAGTGCGACCCCAGCGCTCCGGGTTCGGTGTTGGTGATGTGGCTCATGGTGCTGTCTCGATCGAGGCCGGCAAACACCGCGCCCGCGACAGCTCCTATCGTGAGCAGCAGGAACAGAAGTGCAATCGAAATCGTGGGGCGTGGTGTGAAGGGATAGAAACCTACCGAGAGTGCGATGGCCGCAAAGATGCCGACCATGGAAAGAACCATCGTGCGCATCCGGCCGAGGAGGTTCTGGAGATAACCGACGTACATGAGGCAGACGAACTCTTCCCCCGCCTGCACCGGTCGTTTCTCGCTCAGCTTGATTCCTTCGTGCGCTGGTGAGTCTTCGGGGGGTGTCTCCTGAATGGCCAGCGAACTGCGTTCGTCCTCCCATTCCGGAACCAGCAGATCCTCCAAAATTATTTCGGTGCAGTCCCGGAATGTAAGTCGTATGGCTCGTGCAGTCACGTCGTTCACCATGGCGAAGTCTTTGTCGTCGTCGAGGCGGCCACCGATAAAATGTCGCCCGGCCTGCCAGGTGGTACGCACGGAATCGCGCAATGCGGTCGTTCCGCATTTGGGCCATTCAACGCTGTCCATCTCGTTTCGCAAATGAAGCAGTGACTCCATCTGGCGAGAGAAGATCTTGTAGCGGGCGCGTGAAGAAGTGCCACTGAATCTCCATAGCGATCGCATCGACAGGCCCTGCAGTGCGGCAAACGTGCGTCTCAACGGATAGCGGTCCAATGCCTGCAATAGCCGTTTGAGGACCAGCCACGTGGAGTAAAACTGCATGGCCTCGAGCAGAACCAGATAGAGCGCGATGGCGACCAGGGCGTGGAACGTGTGGTTAAACGCGGTGTTCTCCATGCTGTGCAGAACCATGTCGAAAGCCTGCGTCCACGCGCCTTGCAGGACCACGGCCAGGAGCACAACGAGAAAGAGCGGAAGGAGGTAGAGAAGGAACGTCTGTTTCTGGAAACGCGGGAAAGGCATTGCGGCCCGCTCGATGCCCTCGGCCAACTGGTTCCCGACCTTGGACATACGTTCCTTTACACTGCGGGGAAGGACCGGACGCCCATCTCCGAGCAATGCCAGGCCGGCCAGCGATTGCCAGAACCACCAGTAGAATCCGGCAAGGAGCGCGATGAGGGATAACACCGGAGATACACCGCTGGTCAGATGGACGGAACGATAAGCGGTGGTGATGGCGCTTTCACTGACCTGGCCGAATTCGAGAATAAGCCATCCCGCGGCAGCGAATAACAAGACGGCCGCTAGCGTAGACGCGACCAACACCGAATAAAGGCGCCGTGCGGATTGCCTGCTTTCGGCTCTGCTGGTTTTGCGGCTTTTCCGATGGCACGACTGTCCCGGCGCTTCCTCCAGCGGCTTGCTCCACCATTTGAGTTCATCCAGCGCGAGCACGCACGCGACCGCCGCGGCGGTTCCCATGATCAGCACCCAGACTTTGTCCATGGAATCGAGCCAGCTGACAATCCGGGCGGAAGTCAGAAACAGAATCATCAACAGTGAGCAGATAACCGCCCAGCTTGCGGCGATCAGGGCGGGTCCGCGGCGGCTCTCGAACCGGGTGAATTGCACGAACATGCCGAGATCGGGGCGGCTGTAACCGTAGCGGCAGGCAAAATAATGCATCCCGAATATCAGCAGCGCGAGCACGCAGGAGAAGCGCCACGAATTGGAGAGGCTCAACTGCCGGGGCACGTTCGGCGCCTCGAGCGATCGCTTGTTTTGGCTCTTCAAAACCTGGGCGAGGTTCGAGAAGCGTTTGCTATCCCCGAGTTGCTTGTTCAGCGTGGCGAGGGGCCAGTAGCCGTCCCGCCCGATCACAACGAGCCATGTGGCCGGCTGCGATGTCAGTCCATCCTGTCCATCCCAGAAGGGAAACGCATAATCGGGAATGTCTGGCTTGGCCGGGTGCAGGAAAGGCTCGCCCGAACGAATCTCTTCGGGAGTTACTTCGGGATCAGTCATGAGGAAGCGGGCGGCCAGATAGCCGCCTTCCATGGTGTAACCGCCGAAGACCCGGTGGGCATGTTGCGCAGTGTTCGGAATCTGCTGTGTCCAGTCCTGTCCGCGGGGAAGGAGGGGAAAACTGGAGAGGGCGACGACGCCGCGAAATTCGGTCGAATCGACTTCGCGACCGAACAGCAGGTCCGTCCCGATGGTGATGATGAACGCCTCGGGATAGGCCCGATGCAGGAAACGGGTCAGAAACAGGTAGTCGAGACTGTTTGTGCTGCGAAGGATGATGAACCGGATGCCGTGGGTCTTGAGCGTGTTCACGATTCCATACAGCTGGGCTTCCTGGGTAAGGGCAATGTTGGTGCCGCTGAACAACTGGACGGTATCCGTGTCGTTCCGCTCGGCTGCGGTAGGTTCGTCACGCAGAACTGTATGCGGCGCGGACGAGGCGTCACTCTTTGAGCCGGAAAAGATGGACTGCTCCTGGTATGCGGAACGAAGGGCCGAGATGTCGCGCGGATAATAAAGGTGAACAGGCCGATCGCTGGGCGCATAGTCGGGACTGCAGGAGCCTGCCTGATCGGTCAACTGTCTTTCTGCCGACCGTGCAGCCGCATCAGGGCCGCTGATCGACGCCGGATCGCGCAAGCGCGCGCCCGCGTCCGGCAAGCCACCGTAGGCGGTTTCGTCTTCGGATATAACCGCAACCTCCGACAAGCGATGACCGCGATCCTCCAGAAAGCGGTAAAACCGATCCGACTGCAGAGAATCGTTTTCCTCGAAGTCCGCGATGCGCACCGGAAGGTGGATGGTTGTGGGCGGAGGGGCTCCGGGCGATTGCGGGGGATTCAATTCTCGTTGCAGCCAGCGCCAAGAGGCGCAGCCGCGAATACGCCCCGTGTAGAGCAGGGTGCTCGAGAACGTGCCCGCATACATGCCCGTCGGTTCGAGAGCGCGCGCGAATGAGGGCATGGAGCCGGAAAAGTTTGGCCCGAGCACGCGCAGCACTTTGTCCGGCCGGGTCTTGCTTGCGTACGTGTCGATCCAGTGAAGAGTATTGTCCCACTGCGTTAGGTTCAATCCCTCGGTGGGCTTTTCCGCGACCACAAAAATCAGCATTCCGCAGCGGAAAAGGGCATTGCCTGTAAGCGGAACACCGGGCGGCACTTCTTTGCAGGTCTTATCGCCGACGCCCGACATCGCTTTTCGGAATAGCAGTAATCCCGGGCAGGCTTCCAGCCTGGCGGATTCCTGGGACTCGGCTTTTCGTTCGGCAAGGTTGCCGGATTCGGTGCTGGTGTTTTTCCACGGAAGCCACGACGAATCGTAAGTATATTTTTCGTCCTGCGCGGCCTGCTGGATCGCCTCGAGGGTGCGGTCGAATTGAAGACTCAAGTGGGTATGACGCGGGTCCGGGATCGAGACAATCAACAGGCGAATGCCCTCCGGCAATCCTCCCGGCTGCAAATGGGCCGCGTCGGCAGTTCCATGAACGAATCGATCCACAAGTTCGGCGATCTCGCCATCGCCATCTTGTCTCCGCGGGGCATTTTCGGGATTCGCTGGATTGCCCGACGGAAGTTCGAATGCCGGGCACGTGGTCGCGATGTGGGCCGGCATTTTCGGCTCGGGCCGGGCCGTCTCGGCCGCCTTCACCTCGGACGTTTCCCTGATGGTCGCCGGCCCACTTGCAAACCGAATCCCAGTGAGAAGGAACGCGAAAAAGGCCAAAAATCCCGCCCCACGCTTCATGATCCGTCTCCTTGGTGAAAGGACTCAGAATGCAGGCGACCGCGAACAGAACTGGCCCGCAGAAATCCTGCGCGCCCACACACCTTCAATTGACTTGTGCACTCAACTCCCGGTCCGTTTCAATACGGAGGACATATTGTCAGAAATGAATTGACTTAATAACCCGAAATGCCGGCGTAACCGAGCCCCGAACAGTTGGAATACGATGTTACAGGTTCTCGAACGGGGGGTCACCAAATAATTCAGCTCCCGGCTGGATCGAGTCGCCACATGCATCCAATGGCAGGAGAGGTATCTCGGCCGGATGGATCGAATGCGAGGGCTACAGCGACGGTGGTTCTGCGCCGGGCTGCTGTTAGTAACATTGTGGGCGTGCGCTCGGAATGCGGCTGCCTACTCTTTGCTGACTCACGAACAACTCATTGACCTGACATGGGACGACTCGATCGTTCCATTGCTGCTCAGCCGCTATCCCAAGTTGACGGCGAAGGAACTGGACCACGCCCGCGCGTATGCGTATGGAGGATGTGTCATCCAGGACTTGGGTTACTATCCGTTCGGCGAGCGTTCCTACTCCAATCTCACCCATTACGTTCGCACCGGCGATTTTGTGGTGAACCTTTTTCGTAATGCCGGCAATGTGGATGAGCTGGCTTTCGCCGTGGGCGCTCTGTCGCATTACATTGGGGACACGTATGGTCATTCGCTCGCTGTCAATGTCTCCGTGCCGGTGGAGTTTCCCAAGCTGCGCGACAAGTACGGCAAGGTGGTTACCTACGCGGAGGGGAAAAATCAGCATGTGCAGACGGAATTTGCGTTTGACATTGAGGAGATCGCCCATCATCGAATGGCGCCGGTGCGGTATTTACGGCATATCGGGTTGAAAGTACCGCCCCGGCAACTTTCCCTGGCGTTCTACCAGACCTACGGACTCTCCGAAAAATTCGCCGGCATTCGCCGCCTGCACATCAATGAGAGCGGCTATCGGTTTGCAGTGCGCGCTTTCATTCCCCGCATTGCTTACGCGGTCACGCTATTGCATCGCAAGAATGAACCGGCAGACCCCGGCGCTCCCGAGATCGTGCAATTGCACAAGGAGATCGAGTCCATAGCGGTCCAGAACCAGTGGGACAAGTATCGCCGAAAAGCGGGTATCGGCACCTATCTGCTGGCGGGATTGATTTTTATTCTGCCCAAATTTGGGCCTCTGAAGCTGGTTGCAGTGAAAGGACCCACGGAAGCTACAGAAGCGGATTATGACCATAGCGTGGTGGTGTCAGTGCGAGCTTTGCGTCGGATTCTCGCGCGTTTCACGCCGCCGGCCTCGAGACATGCAACAGCGGCGTTAGCGGCGGCTGCGGATACCCACTCGGACCCTCCGCCCTCTGATCCCGCGCCGGTCCGTCCCGAGAGCTCACGGGATGTTCCCCGGGAGTCGGGCGATCGGCGCCATCCTCTGCCGAATCGTGATCTTGATACCGGCTATGTCGTCAGGCCCGGAGGCTATCCGCTCACCGATTCAACATTCGCGAACCTGCTGCACGTTCTTACCCGTCAGCCGCGGCAGCCGATCCCGCCCGGAATCAAGGAAGCCATCCTTGAGTATTACTCCGATCTTGACCTGCCTATCAGCACCAAGAAGGACCCAGAGCGCTGGGCACAGGTATTGGCCGATCTGGAGACATTGCGCTCGATGCACACCAGTCCCGAGCCGATCCCCTTTCCAACGTACGATAGTGATGAGGAGACCGATCACGCGCCAGAGTGAGGGGCGCAGCCGAACGAGGTTCGATCGGTCGGTGCGGGCGGATGTCAGTCCAGGTGGATGAGAGAGGTGGCAGTTTCATGTTCACATTCAAGCCGATCGGATTTGTTGAAAGTCCGTATAAGGAATCGTCCGAGATTCCGAAGGGACTGGGTGTCAAACACGACGCGGAAGGCGTTCTCAGGGTGCTTCCGGAGTTCGAGCCCGGACTACTGGATATTGAAGGCTTCTCCCACCTTTTTGTGATCTGGGCATTCGATCGCACCACCGGCTTCGACCTCACGGCGTATCCTCCATCCGATAACCGGCCGCACGGAGTATTTGCCACCCGTTCTCCTCGCCGCCCGAATCCGGTCGGGCTTACCGTTGTACAGCTACTTGGGCGCGATCAGGAACGGCTTCAGGTGCGCGGAATCGACATGCTGGATGGCACTCCAATCCTTGACATCAAGCCATATCTCTCCAGTGTTCCTCAAGAGACATTGCGGCGCGGTTGGCTCGCCGAAGCCGAGGCACGCAAGGCCTGAGCGGAGTGGCTGGATGCGTCGTCCCTTTGTTGGCCCGTTAGAGCTAGCTTACAAAGGTAATGGCCCACAGGCAGAGCCGACGGACAAAGCAACTAGATTTCAGGCTCGTGCATCGAAAAAAATTACTGCGCTTCCCCCAAAGCCGTGCACTATGTCCCCTTGGGCCCAGATAAACTTCCGGCCGTTCCGAGTATCCTCCACGACCGAGGCAGGTACGGGTCTGTCCGAATTTCAGCTCAGGAGTCTGATCGAATGGCGTCCTCCGTTCAGCAATCCGAATTAGGGCAAGGCGCCGAGGGCCATGTTCCCCCGAATGGTCTCGAGCCACCCGCAGATTACATGGCAGTTATTCTCGAGAGCCTCCAGACGATGAAGAATGGAGACTTCAGTGTGCGCCTTCCGGTTGCATGGACGGGCCTGGCCGGCAAGATTGCCGACAACTTCAATGAGATTGTGGCAACGAACGAGCAGATGGCGTTCGAGCTGAAGCGTGTCGGGCAGGCGGTGGGAAAAGAAGGCAAGACCCGCGAGCGCATCCGGGTGGAGCGGCGCCGAGGCGCGTGGGACGATATGGAAGTCTCGGTCAACACGCTGGTGGAAGACCTGCTTCGGCCCACCAACGAAGTGACACGCGCGATCGCCGCAGTTGCCCAGGGCAACCTCACGCAGACCGTACGCCTGGACGTGGACGGGCGCCCCCTCGAGGGCGAATTCCTCCGTTCGGCCAACATCGTAAACACCATGATTCAGCAGCTTGGCATTTTCACCGCCGAGGTGACGCGCGTGGCCCGCGAAGTGGGAACGGACGGCAAGCTGGGCGGGCAGGCCGTGGTGCCGGGCGTGGCGGGTACGTGGAAAGATCTGACTGACTCGGTCAACTCCATGGCCTCGAACCTCACCGGCCAGGTGCGCAACATCGCCGAAGTGGCGACGGCCGTGGCCAGCGGCGACTTGTCGCGCAAGATCACGGTAGACGTGCGCGGCGAAATCCTGCAGCTGAAGGAAGCCATCAACACGATGGTCGACCAGTTGCGCTCGTTCGCTTCGGAAGTGACGCGCGTGGCCCGCGAAGTGGGCACGGACGGCAAGCTGGGCGGCCAGGCCGTGGTGCCGGGAGTCGCCGGAACATGGAAGGACCTTACCGACTCGGTAAACGCCATGGCCGGCAACCTCACCGCGCAGGTACGCAACATTGCCGAAGTCACCACCGCAGTGGCTCGCGGCGACTTGTCGCGCAAGATCACGGTGGACGTGAAGGGCGAAATTCTGGAGCTCAAAGACACCATCAACACGATGGTCGACCAGCTCAATGCATTCGCCGGCGAAGTAACACGCGTGGCCCGCGAAGTAGGCACCGAAGGCAAGCTCGGCGGCCAGGCCAGTGTACCCGGCGTGGCCGGCACGTGGAAGGATCTCACCGACAACGTAAATTTCATGGCCGGCAATCTTACCGGCCAGGTCCGCAACATTGCCGAAGTGGCGACAGCTATTGCGAACGGCGACTTGTCGCGCAAGATCACGGTCGACGTCCGCGGCGAAATTCTGCAGCTCAAAGAAACTCTGAACACGATGGTGGACCAGCTCAACCGGTTCGCCGGCGAAGTGACGCGCGTGGCGCGCGAAGTGGGCACCGAAGGCCGCCTCGGCGGTCAGGCCAACGTGCCCGGCGTGGCCGGAACGTGGAAAGACCTTACCGACTCCGTCAATTCGATGGCCGGCAACCTCACGGCCCAGGTAAGAAACATCGCGGAAGTCACCACGGCCGTGGCCCGCGGCGACTTGTCGCGCAAGATCACGGTGGACGTGAAGGGCGAAATTCTGGAGCTCAAGAACACCATCAACACCATGGTGGATCAGCTGAACGCGTTCGCCGGCGAAGTGACGCGCGTGGCGCGCGAAGTGGGCACGGACGGCAAACTCGGCGGTCAGGCTCAGGTGTCCGGTGTGGCCGGAACGTGGAAGGATCTTACCGACAACGTCAACTTCATGGCTTCGAACCTGACCGGGCCAGGTGAGAAACATCGCCGAAGTCGCGACCGCCGTGGCTCGCGGCGATTTGTCACGCAAGATCACTGTCGACGTGAAGGGCGAGATCCTGGAACTGAAAGACACGCTGAACACGATGGTGGACCAGCTGAACGCGTTCGCCGGCGAAGTGACGCGCGTGGCGCGCGAAGTGGGCACCGACGGCAAGCTCGGCGGCCAGGCTCAGGTGCCTGGCGTGGGCGGCACATGGAAGGATTTGACCGACTCAGTCAATTCCATGGCGTCGAACCTCACCGGGCAGGTCCGTAACATCGCCGAGGTTTCGACGGCTATTGCTTCGGGCGACCTCTCCAAGAAGATCACCGTGAACGTCAGCGGCGAAATTCTCCTGCTCAAGGAAACCATCAACACGATGGTGGACCAGCTGAACCGGTTCGCCGGCGAAGTGACGCGCGTGGCGCGCGAAGTGGGCACTGAAGGACGTCTCGGCGGCCAGGCCAACGTGCCGGGCGTGGCCGGAACGTGGAAGGATCTTACCGACTCGGTCAATTCGATGGCCGGCAACCTGACGGCGCAGGTGAGAAACATCGCTGAAGTGACGACCGCCGTCGCCCGCGGCGATTTGTCGCGCAAGATCACCGTGGACGTGAAGGGCGAAATTCTCGAGCTCAAGAACACCATCAACACGATGGTGGACCAGCTCAACGCGTTTGCCGGCGAAGTGACGCGCGTGGCTCGCGAAGTGGGCACCGACGGCAAGCTGGGCGGCCAGGCGCAGGTGCCGGGCGTGGCCGGCACGTGGAAGGATCTTACCGACTCGGTCAACTTCATGGCCGGCAACCTTACGGCGCAGGTGAGAAACATCGCCGAAGTGGCGACCGCTATTGCCAACGGCGATCTTGTCGCGCAAGATCACGGTCGACGTTCGCGGCGAAATCCTGCAGCTCAAAGAAACGCTCAACACCATGGTCGAGCAGCTTCGCTCGTTCGCTGCCGAAGTGACGCGCGTGGCTCGCGAAGTGGGATCGGAAGGCCGGCTCGGCGGCCAGGCCAACGTGCCGGGTGTCGCCGGAACGTGGAAGGATCTTACCGACTCGGTGAACGCCATGGCCGGCAACCTCACGGCCCAGGTGCGCAACATCGCCGAAGTGACGACGGCCGTTGCGCGCGGCGATTTGTCGCGCAAGATCACGGTGGACGTGAAGGGCGAAATTCTCGAGCTGAAAGACACGATCAATACGATGGTCGATCAGCTCAATGCATTCGCCGCCGAAGTGACGCGCGTGGCCCGCGAAGTGGGCACCGACGGCAAGCTGGGCGGCCAGGCCGTGGTGTCGGGCGTGGCCGGCACGTGGAAGGACTTGACCGACAACGTCAACGTGATGGCGGCCAACCTTACCGAACAAGTGCGCGGCATTGTGAAGGTGGTGACCGCGGTTGCCAACGGCGCGCTGACACAGAAGCTCACCGTGAACGCCAAGGGCGAAGTGGCCGCGCTTGCCGAGACCATCAACAACATGACGGACACGCTGGCCACCTTTGCCGACCAGGTGACCACGGTGGCCCGCGAAGTCGGCGTGGAAGGCCGACTTGGCGGCCAGGCCAACGTGCCGGGCGCCGCCGGTACGTGGAAGGATCTCACCGGCAACGTAAACCTGCTGGCCGACAACCTGACCAACCAGGTGCGCGCGATTGCCGAAGTGGCGACCGCCGTGACCAAGGGCGATCTGACCCGCTCCATCCAGGTGGAAGCCCGCGGCGAAGTGGCTGAGCTGAAGGACAACATCAACACGATGATTGACAACCTCCGGCTCACCACGGACCGCAACACCGAACAGGACTGGCTCAAGACCAACCTGGCCCGCTTCACCGGCATGTTGCAGGGCCAGCGCGACCTGGGCACGGTGGGCCGCATGCTGCTCTCGGAGCTGGCTCCGCTGGTCAACGCGCAACAGGGCGTGATCTACCAGATGGAGAGCGAGGCGACGCAACCGGACGGCGCACTGGTGCTGCTCTCCACCTACGCCGATACGCCGGAAGGGCACCTCCGCGAAATCCGCATCGGCGAAGGACTGGTCGGACAGTGCGCGTCGGAAAAGCGCCGCATGCTCATCACCGACCTGCCCAAGAAGGCCGCGCCCATCCGCTCCGGTCTTTTCCAGGCAGTGCCGAAGAACGTGATCGTGCTGCCGGTACTATTCGAGGACCGCGTCAAGGCGGTCATCGAACTCGCCAGCCTGAGTGCCTTCACCGCATCGCACCTCTCTTTCCTCGAGCAACTCACCTCGTCGATCGGCATCGTGCTCAACTCCATCGAGGCCACGATGCAGACCGAAGGCCTGCTCAAGCAGTCGCAGCAGCTCGCCACTGAATTGCAGACGCAGCAGAAGGAGTTGCAGCAGACCAACGAACAGCTGGCGCAAAAGGCGCAGCAGCTCGCCGAACAGAACTACGAAGTGGAACGCAAGAACCAGGAAATCGAGCAGGCCCGGCGCGCGCTCGAAGAAAAGGCCCGCGAACTGGCGCTGACGTCCAAGTACAAGTCGGAGTTTCTGGCCAACATGTCGCACGAGTTGCGCACGCCGCTCAACTCGATTCTCGTGCTCGGCCAGCAACTCGCTGAGAATCCCGACGGCAGCCTCACGCCGAAGCAGGTCGAATTTGCCCGCACCATTCACGGCGCCGGCACCGACTTGCTCAACCTCATCAGCGACATTCTCGACCTGTCGAAGATCGAATCCGGCACCGTGTCGGTCGAAGCGGAAGAAATCTTCTTCGGAGCGCTGCTCGAAACCGTGGCGCGGCCGTTCCGTCACGAGGCGGAAAACCGCAGGCTTTCGTTCGAAGTTGCGAGCGATCCGCGCATGGGACGCAGCCTGGTCACCGACTCCAAGCGCCTGCAACAGGTGCTCAAGAACCTGCTCTCCAACGCATTCAAGTTCACTGAGCAGGGAAGCGTCAGTCTGCGTATTGCGTCGGTCACGAGCGGCTGGAGTCCGGATCATCCCATTCTTTCCGGCGCCGGCTCCGTGATCTGCCTTCGAGGTGTCGGACACCGGCATCGGCATTCCGCCGGAAAAACAGCGCATCATCTTCGAGGCCTTCCAGCAGGCAGATGCCGGCACCAGCCGCAAGTACGGCGGAACCGGGCTGGGGCTGGCCATCAGCCGCGAACTGGCCAACCTGCTGGGCGGCGAAATCCAGCTCCGCAGCGTGCCCGGGAAGGGGAGCACATTTACGCTGTACCTGCCGCAGACCTATGTCGGCCCCGCGGCGCCCACCATCGTCAAGACGGATCGGCCGGGCTCGACTGTGCCAGCTTTGCCGGTGTTCCTTGCCAATGTCGCGGCCGTTGAACAGGAATCGCGCATCGAGGACGACCGCAACAATCTGCAGGAAGGCGAAGCCGTCCTGCTGATCGTCGAAGACGATCCGCACTATGGACGCGTGCTTGTGCGATCTGTCGCGCGACAAGGGTTTCAAGGTGCTGCTGGCGCAGACCGGCGCCGAAGCCCTGGCCCTGGCCCGCGAGTACAACCCCACGGCCATTTCGCTCGACGTCTTCCTGCCCGACATGCTGGGCTGGACCATCCTCAACCATCTCAAGCAGGATTCGAAAACGCGCCACATTCCGGTGCAGATGCTCACGCTCGACGAAGATCGTCATCATGGCCTTGTCGCGCGGAGCGTTCTCCTTCGTCACCAAGCCGACCTCAACCGAGGACCTCGATGCGGCAATTACCCGCATCCGCGACTACTCGCAGCCACGCCGCAAGCGCCTGCTGGTGGTCGAAGACAATCCCGCCGAACAGATGAGCATCCGCGAACTGCTGGGCCACAAGGACATCGATATCGACACCGTCGATGACGGAGCGACCGCTCTGGTAGCCCTCAAGACAGCAAGCTACGACTGCGTGGTGCTCGATCTGCGCCTGCCCGACATGACCGGCTTCGAAGTGCTGGAGCAGCTTCGCGACACGCCCAAGCTGCAGGACCTGCCGGTTGTAGTCTTTACCGGGCGCGAACTCACCCCCGAAGAGGATTCGCAGCTGCATCAATTTGCTCGCAGCGTGGTCGTCAAAGACGTCGAGTCGCCCGAGCGGCTGCTGGACGAAACTGCGCTCTTCCTGCATCGCGTGGTTGCCGACCTGCCGAAAGCCAAGCAGGATATGCTCGACCGGCTGCACCGTTCCGACGATGCGCTGGCCGGCCGCAAGGTGCTGGTGGTCGACGACGACGTGCGCAACATCTTTGCCCTATCCAGCGTGCTGGAGCGCCGCGGCATGACGGTTCTTTCCGCCGGCACCGGACGCGAAGCCATTCAAACCATCGAAAACACCGACGATTTGGCGATTGTTCTGATGGACATTATGATGCCTGAAATGGACGGTTACGAGACCATGCAGGTCATTCGCCAGAATCCCGCACTGCGTCGCCTGCCCATCATCGCCCTCACTGCCAAGGCGATGAAGGGCGACCGGGAAAAGTGCCTCGAAGCAGGCGCTTCAGAATACCTGGCCAAGCCGGTCAACACGGAGCAACTTGCTGTCTGCGCTCCGCATGTGGCTGCATCGTTAGGTGCACGTTCACGAAAGGGGAACACGATTTGAGGAAACGGGAGTGAGGGCCTTATGAAGGCAGATGAAAAAGTCAATATCTTGATGGTCGATGATCAACCAGCCAAGCTGCTGAGTTATGAAGTCATTCTTGCAGAGCTGGGCGAGAATCTCATCAAGGCGACGACTGCCAGCGAGGCGCTCAGCTGTCCTTTTGAAGACCGACGTCGCCGTGGTGCTGATGGATGTGAGCATGCCCGAACTGGACGGCTTTGAACTGGCCGACGTCATCCGTCAGCATCCCGCGGTTTCAGAAGACAGCCATCATTTTTATTTCCGGTGTTCACCTCACCGATTCCGACAAGATCCAGGGTTACCGCAGCGGTGCGGTCGACTATATCTCCGTGCCCGTGGTGCCCGAAGTGCTGCGCGCCAAGATCAGCATCTTTGTCGATCTGCACCGCAAGACCCGCCAGTTGGAAATGCTCAACAACGATCTGGAGCGCCGCGTGACCGAACGCACCGAAGAGCTGCGCCAGCGCGAGGAACAATTCCGGACCCGCGCCGACCTGCTCGAACTTGCCACCGAAGCCATCATGGTGCGCGATCTCGGACGGCGCGATTCAGTTCTGGAACACCGGCGCCGAGAATCTCTACGGCTGGCAGCGCGAAGAGGTCCTGGGCCACGAAATGCATTCCGTGCTGCACACCGTTTTTCCGGTGTCGAGGGATGAGATTGAAGCTGGCTCTGCGGGAGCATCGGACCTGGCACGGCAACCTGATGCAGACGACCCGCGACGGCAGCGAGATAGTTGTCGCCTGCCGCAAGACCATGAATCACGAGGGCAACGCCATCCTGGAAGTGAGCCGCGACATCACCGCGCAGTTGCAGGCCGAAGAAGCCCTGCGTGAAACCGAAAAGCTGGCCGCCATGGGCCGCGTCGCAGGCATCATCGCTCACGAGATCAACAACCCTCTGGCCGCGATCACCAACACGCTCTACCTGGTTCGAAATCATCCATCGCTCGACGACACCGCCCGCCACTTTGCCGACGTGGCCGAGCAGGAATTGCAGCGCGTTTCGCACATAACGCGCCAGACGCTCAGCTTTTATCGCGAATCGAAGCAGCCCATTGCGGTCAACATCACTGAACTGCTGAACGACGTGCTCGAATTGCAGGAACGTGTCCTTCATTCCAGTCATATTCAAGTGCAGAAGAAATATGCCTCTACGCCCGTTGTGCAGGGATTTCCCGGTCGAACTCCGGCAGGTATTTCTTAATTTGATCGGGAACGCGATGCAGGCCATGTCCGGGTGGCGGCAAACTGCGCGTGTTCGTGCGCGAGGCGACCGATTGGGGACGGCAGCGTCGCGGTATGGCGATCTCCATCCTGGACACGGGAGTGGGGATCAGGCCCGAAGATGCCCGGCGGCTCTTCCAACCGTTCTTCAGTACCAAGTCCACCAAGGGCACGGGGCTTGGCTTATGGATCAGCAAAGGCATCGTGCAGAAATACGACGGCAGCCTCACCTGCCGCAGCTTCAGAACGCCAACGGGGTGTTGCACATGTTTCCGCGTCTTTCTGCCGATCGCGGGTGCATCCGGCATCACAGCCGGATCGGCCAGTGATTCACAGAAACTGGATCAGGAATTGACGCACGTCAATCATCGTGCGTGGCAGACGGCATAGCTGGTCCACGGCCTCGACTTTGAGACTTGGGGCAGCAACGACCTCAACTCCACAACTTCAGCATTGGACCTGACGTTCCGCCCACTGGATCACTCTTTGGAAAGGCAAGGGCCGCCATGCGCTTTTGCGCGGTGGCATCGGGTGCTGACCGGCAGATGTCCCAGTGCTGGTCGGGCGGATATGCGCCGACTACCAGGAAATCGTCGCTCGCGCTCAGGCAGCAATGACCAGTTCCGGTGGGCAGCAGCGCGATATCGCCTGCGCGCACAGTAACCTCGTGACCCCCTTCTCCGCCCAGCACAAGTCGCGCCGAGCCGACGGCAAATCCGAGGACTTCGTGGGCTGTGGAGTGGTAGTGATGGTAGAAGTACACGCCGTTGCGCCATTGCGGTGGCCAGCCATTTTTCGCAAACAGTGTTTCAAACGCGGATGGCGGATCGTCGCCTCGCTGCGCCAGCGCACTGCGATACAACAACACCGGCAGGTGCGGATTGTTGGGCATCCACCCATTTCGTTCCAGGCGCAAAACCTCTGGTTCGGTTACGGTGAAGCCGCCTCCTGGCTGATTCACTCTCGGCAAACGCGCGCAGGCCGGGAGTAACTCCCAGGGCAGTCACAATCTGGTTGAAGCGCCGCCGGCTCAAGTCCATGGATCCTCCTATTGGATGTTTGATGATGGCCATGGAGTTACGGTTGACGTGACCTCGCTCGAGAGGGTGCATGTTGCTCCCGGGTGCCGATCTAAACTATCGTTCCAAGTGCAGCCCAGGCGAACGTGAGTACCGGCTGAAAAGGGAGTGACCCTCATGAGCCTCTATTGCGCCGTTGGCAGTGAGCACAGCGATCTTTCGCCTGAACAGTTAAACCACCTGCTTGTGGAAAGCCTGGCCCGTCTCGGCTGCTGCTCGAACGTGCTTGTCATACCCCCCGACATCACCCGGCTTCATTCGCAGGCCGGCATGCTCACCCGCCTGGTATGGCAACACTACCGCGATCACCTCAAGGCCGTTTTGCCGGCTCTGGGCACGCATGCGCCAATGCGGCCCGATCAGCTTACGCGCATGTTCGGCGACATGCCGCATGAGTTATTCCGCGTGCATAACTGGCGTACGGATGTCGAGACCGTGGGCGAGGTTCCGGCTGAGTTCATCCATCAGCAGTCGGAGGGCAAGCTCAAATTTCCATGGCCGGCCCAGGTGAACCGCATGCTTCTCGAAGGCGGCTTCGACCTGATCCTCTCCATCGGCCAGGTGGTGCCGCATGAAGTGATCGGCATGGCCAACTACAACAAGAATGTTCTTGTCGGTACCGGCGGCCGCGAAGGCATCAATCGTAGCCATTACCTGGGCGCCGTCTACGGCATGGAGCGCATCATGGGCCGCGCCGAAAATCCCGTCCGCGCGATCCTCAACTATGCATCCGATCGCTTCCTCCGTCACGTCCCTATCGTCTACGTGCAGACTGTTGTTGGACGCCGCGCCGATGGAACGCTGGCTGTGCGGGGCCTCTACATCGGGGACGACCAGGAGTGCTTCCTGCGCGCCGCCGACCTCAGCGTGAAGGTCAATTTCGAGCATCTCGACGAGCCAATCCACAAAGCGGTCGTCTACCTTGACCCCCACGAATTCCACTCCACCTGGATCGGCAACAAGGCGATCTATCGCACCCGCATGGCGCTGGCCGACGGCGCGGAATTGATCATCCTTGCGCCGGGCGTCAGCACCTTCGGCGAAGACATGACCATTGACACCATGATTCGCAAATACGGCTATCGCGGCACGCCGGCTACGATTGCGGCCGTCGATGCCAACCCGGATCTTGCCGCCGAACTCGGCGCCGCCGCGCACCTGATTCACAGCTCGTCTGAAGGAAGATTCAAGATCACCTGGTGCCCGGGACAACTGAGCAGGGAAGAGATTGAAGGGGTGGGTTTCAGTTACGGCGACTTAGCCGAGATGCTGGAACGCTACGACCCGGACAAGTTAGTGCATGGGTACAACAAGGTCGGCGGCGAAGAGATTTTCTATATCGCCAATCCGGGGCTGGGGTTGTGGGCGCATAGTTCGCGGCTGGTGGCGGCGTAAATGCGAGGGCGTTCATCTGGAGCGCTCACAAGCTTTGAAGGCTTGCGTCGTGGCTTGATCGAAAGGATCGGCTCACAGCTTCACAGCTTCACAGCTTCGCAGCTTCACAGTTTCACAGGGGGGAGGGGGGTGGCCGTTCACCAGGGGAGGGGGTTTTTTCGCTCCACTCAGGCGAATAGTCAACACAGATAGAACGATTTGCAGCCAGTTTCGCGAGAAAACTTGGAGTTCTAAAGCCCGGTTTTATGGTTCCCGAACGGTCATTAACGACGTCAACTTTTGTGGTTTGAGCCATTGTCATTTCCGGTTTCCCAAGATTGCATGCCTGATCCCGGATTCATTGTGCCATTTTGGGGTGTAATTCCGTGCAAGACAGAAGGTGCTGCCCCGGATTTCTCTTTCCCCTTGCGCAACAAGGGGAGATCATGGCATTCTTCCCATGAAGTCCCAGGGGAGCAGTTCAACATGGAGAAGACCCGTCTCGAGCTTTTCCGGGGTACCCTCGATATCCTCATTCTCAAGTCCCTCATCTGGGGCCGGCTTCATGGCTATGCGATCACGGGCTTCATCCGTCGCCAGAGCGACGACGTCCTCCTCGTCGAAGAGGGTACGCTTTATCCCGCGCTGTGGCGCTTAGAGAGCAAGGGCTTTCTTGAAGCGGAATGGGGCCTCTCCGAGAATAATCGGAAAGCGAAGTATTACAGCCTGACGGGCGAGGGCCGTCGCCACCTTCACGCCGAATCCAGGATGTGGGAAGCGTACGCGCAGGCCGTCGCCAAAGTCTTAGGCGCGACCCGGCCATCCGGTCAGGAGACCACATGACGAAGATCCCCCTGTGGCGCCGGCACGATCGCATTCTCGGTCCGGACCTGAAGGCCGACATCAAGGCTGAACTGCGTTTCCATATTGAGTGCAAGACAGAAGACCTGATCGCCCATGGCTGGCTTCCTCAAGCGGCCCGAAGCGAGGCCGAGCGCCAGTTCGGCAGCATTCGCGTCGTCGAACAGGCGGGCGAGCGAATAGGAGAGCACATGGAACGTCGTCGACGTCTTCGTGAGTACTTTGACGAGTGGGCGCAGGACGCGCGCTACACGCTCCGTACCCTTCGGAACAACCCTGCTTTTGCCACCATAGCGATCCTGGTTCTCGCACTCGGTGCAGGCCTCAACGCTGCCGTGTTTAGCGTTGTGAACACCCTGCTGCTCAGGCCTTTGCCTTTCCCGCAGTCGCATCAACTCGTGTGGTTCAGGGGCGGCAAAAGCTTCGATGCCAAAGTGCGAGCAGCCGGGGGGCTCTCCGCCGACACCTACACCGTCGACGTCGTTCGTGAATTCCAGCGCAACAACCGGTCCTTCCAGGATGTAACTTCGTACCAGACCTTCTATAACTCGCTGCAATACAAGCTCACCGGGGTTGGCGAGCCAAGGCAACTGGACGCCGTTGAAGTTGCCGGCAACTTCTTCCCCACGCTGGGCGTCACGCCGCGTGCTGGGTCGCAACTTCAGCGAAGAAGAGACCCTCAAAGGCGGACGTTCCGCGGCGCTTCTCAGCTATTACTTCTGGAAAACTCAGTTCGGCTCGGACCCCCATATCATCGGCAAGACGATCGACATCAACACCAGTCCATCGGCTGTGAATGGTCCGGTCACCATCGTGGGCGTCCTGCCCGCGAGCTTCGACTTCGGGGCAGTGTTTGCACCCGGCAAGAAGGTCGACCTGTTTGTGCCCGTGGTCATGGATTTCTGGAAATCGTGGGGCAACACACTTGCGGTTGTTGGCCGTCTCAGGCCCGGCATTACCCCCGCCCAGGCACAGGACGAAGCCGACCGTCTCTTTCCGCAACTCAAGCTTCAGAACAAGGACTGGTATTACGACTATGCCTCCGATCTGACCACACTCAAAGACCACGTCGCCGGCAAGCTGCGGCGTTCGCTGGTTGTTCTCTGGTCTGCGGTCGGGCTCATTCTGCTTATCGTTTCGGTCAATCTTTCGAACCTTCAGCTGAGCCGCGCCGCCGCGCGCAGCAAAGAGTTCGCCATGCGCCGCGCTCTCGGTGCCCGCCGAATCCGGATCGTTCGCCAGCTTCTCACCGAGAGCCTCATCCTTTCGTTTTTCGGCGCCGTGGCTGGATTCGGGATCGCATGGGCGATCGTCTACTATCTGGCACACCAGAACGCCATCGCCCTGCCGCTGCTCACGACCATTCACCTCGACACCGCGGCGCTTACATGGACGCTGGTGATCGCCATCGCCGTTGGCATCCTTTTCGGCCTGGCGCCGGCGCTCCGTATTTCCGGCACCAACGTTCAGGAAGTGATCAAGGACAACGCGTCGGGATTAGCCGCCGGCCGCAGTCATGAGCGTTTCCGTTCGGTCCTGGTCATTTCCGAGCTGGCCCTGGCATGCCTCTTGTTAGTGGGCGCCGGCCTTCTTCTGCGCAGCTTCCTGCGTGTTCTCGACGTCGATCTGGGATTCAATCCGTCACACGCCGCGGCCATGCAGACCGACCTTCCGCCGGCCGCGAACAAGGATCAGCTCGTCAAGCGCGCCAATTTCCTCAAGTCCGAAATTGATCGCGTCGCAGCGCTTCCCGGCGTCCAATCGGTCGGCATCGCGGACATGCTCCCGCTGGACCGCAATCGCGAGTGGGGCCTCGAGTCCGTCGGCCGCTATCACGCCAAAGACGCGGATACAGGCGCGCTTGTTTACCTCGTTACTCCGGGCTATCTAGAGGCCATGGGCATGCGCCTGCGCGAGGGCCGCGACTTCTCGTGGAACGACACACCGGACAACCAGCCCGTGATCCTCGTGAACGAAGCGGGCGCGCGGCGTGAATGGCCGGGGGAGGATCCAATCGGAAAACTCGCCAAAGGCGCGGGAGACAAGCCTGCCCGTGTGATTGGTGTAGTCGCCGATGTCAGGGAAAGCGCGCTCGAACAGAAGTCGAGCCCGGAGATCTACGTTCCCATGACCCAGAACTCAGACGTCGAAGGCGCAACTCTTATCGTTCGATCTCACATGGATCCCAAGGGCCTGGCGGGCAGCGTCCTGACGACTCTGCGCAGTCTCAACCCCTCGCAACCGGCGACGGCTTTTCGTCCGCTGCGGTCGCTGGTGGATCACTCCGTGTCCCTTCGCCGCTTTTTGGTGCTGCTCGTGACGATCTTCGCCACACTCGGCGTCCTGCTGGCTGCCCTGGGCATTTACGGAGTCATCTCCTACTCGGTTACGCAGAAGACGCAGGAGATTGGAGTGCGCATGGCTCTCGGGGCCAGTGCGGGCCGCGTCCAGCGCGACGTACTCGCGAAGACCTTGCGTCTTGCGATGGCCGGCATCGCCCTGGGAACCATCGGGTCTCTCGGAGCAGCGCGCCTCATCGCTTCGCTGCTCTTCGCGACATCCCCGTGGGATCCGATCGCTTTCGCCGCGATGGCTGCGTCGCTAACAGCCATAGCTCTGCTCAGCGGTTATTTTCCCGCCCGCCGTGCGTCCAAAATTCAACCGATGGATGCTCTGCGCAGCAACTGAGACCGTTCACTTAGTTGAACCCGGTGTTTTGGGCCGCCCGCCAAACAGTGTCAGATGCCGGCGTACCACGCGTAGCCGGCTTCAGGGGACGCGGAACCGAGACCTTTGCCGAAGCGCTTGAGCGAGTCGGTGGCCGTAATGCGGGTGATGTACTTTACGCTCTTGTAGCCCAGCTGGCGAGGCACGCGGAGGCGGAGCGGGCCGCCGAAGCGCACGGGGAGATCGCCGTCGTTCATTCCCATGGTGAGGAAAGTCTGAGGATGCAGGGCGTCGGCCATGTCGATGCTTTCCCACCAGTCGGGCTCGATGGAGAAGTAGACGATGTAGCGGGCCTGGGGCAGGACTCCGACGGCGTCGAGCACATTGACCAGCGGAGTTCCGATCCATTCGGCAATATACGACCAGCCCTCTTCGCACACCACTTCGGTGATCTGGCTGTGCACGGGAAGACTCTTGAGGTCGGAGAGCGAAAGCGATGCGGGATGAGAGACCATGCCGTCGACGGACAGGCGCCAGTCGGCAAAGCCGGCGGCCTGATGGCGCTTGAAGGCGTCGCTGGGCGGGGCGGTTTCGTTGCCGAAGGGCCTCTCGGAAATCATGCTGCGAGGAAATTCGCGCGCCAGCGAATGCGTGGTGAGAAGCCGCTGGGCCGCGTAAGTCAGGGTTTCGCCCGGGCCCCAAACTCCATTGCTATCGGGCGGGATAAGACCATAACGGCGGGCAAGGGGGCCGGCGGCGGCGAGACCCGCGACGCCTGCCGTTGCCACGAGGCCGGTGGTAATGAGCTTGCGGCGGGAGATGTTGCTCATGGGCGCTCCAAGGGTACGGAGGGAACTGCGACGCGTCCGGTGATCATGGCCCGGGTGCGATTCCAGAAACCGGCGAGAATGATCATCGCAACGTGGACGATGAGAAAGAACACGAGAAATCCGGACACGAAGAAATGCAGGGTGCGTGCGGACTGCCGGCCTCCGAGGATGTTAACGGCAGCCGGTACCGCGGAATTGAAGGCCGGCGACAAGGCCAGGCCCGTCCAGATGACGAGGGGAAACAGAACGAAGATGACCAGCAGATACGTGGTGCGCTGGACCGCGTTGTAGGCGCGGCTTTCTGCTGCACCGGGCGGCGCGCGGCGGAGAGATTTGGCGAGCACGTCGCGGAATGCATGCCACTTTCGATCGGCGGGTGCGGGGAACAGGTTGCGCGAGAAGTGGCGAGTCAACAGGCCCGCGACTAAGTAGACCAGTCCGGTGATAACCAGAACCCATGCCGCCTCGAAGTGGAGATAGCGGCTCCAGCCATTCTGGTCGGGCATCGTGTAGCCGTAGCCGGTCGGGACCGTGGCCCTGGACGCGGGGATGGGAATGGTGAATAGTGCCGGAGTGCCGGAGTTGCCGGTTTCGCCCCAGTAGAAGCGGGGATGGGAGATCACGATTTCAGCGCCGGTGAGGAGGAGCGCCAAGAAAGAAATGACGGTGATCCAGTGGGTTATGCGGACGAGGGCCGTATGCCGCGGGGTTGTTTGGACCGGAGTTGATTGGACCTGGAGCGAGGAAGTGGACGGCACGCGGGGAGGATAGCACAGACCGAGTCCTGATTTCGCCGGAATTGTTTCGGGCTGGATTGATGTTTGCGAAGCCGGCCGCGCCTGATGCACGGGATATGCAGGCAAAAAGCGAGACCGTGCTACAATGTATTTGCGCTCAGTGATTTGGTCGTGAGCGGCGCTTTGTCTTATGAAGGCAACTCGGCCCCGCACAGATTTCCCCAAGCCCCTACAGCGTAACCTTTAAGTCCCCCTCCCGGGTGGCTCATCTCCTGGTCTCAGAAGAGGCGAGGAATGCAGAGCAGCCTTGTCTTCCACAGTGGATTGGCAATGACTTCGGGACTGCGCAATAGAATGCGCGGGGGCAGGGTGCCGGTCGGCAGCGTGCCGATTGGCGTTTTCGTGTAGCGTGGGTCAGTTCCGGGCCGCGGGCATTTTATCTATTTGAATGCTTGCCGCCAGTCCCTGGGACGTTTTCGGTTCTTCCTTGCGCAAATGTTTGAAGCAGGCTCGCGCCCATTGATGGGTTTCCGCGCCTCTGTGTCCGGTTCCGTATGCAGGCCTCTCTGAAATCGAGGCTCGCGGGGCCAAAAGAAAGTCTATTTTGACGACTCAGTTTTCACAGTTTTCCCTTTCCAAGTCCTTGTTGGCCAAGCTCGATGCCAACCATTTCAAGACGCCCACGCCGGTGCAGGCGGAGGCGATTCCTCCGGCGCTCAAAGGACGCGACGTGCTGGCCACCGCGCAGACCGGAACCGGCAAGACACTCAGCTTTTTGATTCCCATCGTGGAAATGCTGCAAAAGGTGGAAGGACGCGGCGCACAGGCGCTGATCGTTCTGCCCACGCGTGAACTGGCCATGCAGGTGGAGAAGGCCTTCCGCGCCATCCGATCCAGCCATGACCAGACCGCAGCCCTCGTTGTAGGTGGAATGTCGGAGAGTACGCAACTGCAGACGATTCGCGCAGGGCGCGCGGCTAATCGTGGCCACGCCGGGGCGGCTCGAGGACTTCCTCAAGCGCAAACTGGTCAAGCTTTCCGGGATCCGGATCATGGTGCTGGACGAAGTGGACCGCATGCTGGATATGGGCTTCGAGCCGGCCATCCGGCGCATCGCGGCCATGACCCCGAGCGAACGCCAGACGCTGTGCTACTCGGCCACACTGGAAGGCAAAGTCAAGGAAGTGGTGCGCACCTATATCAAAGACCCGGTGCGCATCGAAATCGGCTCGGTGATGAAGCCGACCGAAAACGTGGAACTTCGGGCCTTCGACGTGGATGCGGACAAGAAGCAGGAGCTTCTGGAGCATTTGCTGAATGCCGAGAAGGGCAGCTTTCTGGTATTTGTTCGCACCAAGCATGGTGCCGACCGAGTGGCGCGCCGGTTAGCTCGCTCCGGGCACGCGGCAACGCAGATTCACGGCGACCGTTCGCAATCCCAGCGAAACCAGGCTCTGCGCAACTTCTCCGAGGGCCGGCATCGGGTGCTTGTGGCCACCGACGTGGCTGCCCGCGGCATCGATGTGGCCAACGTGGCCCACGTGGTCAACTTCGATATTCCCAAAGTGGCCGAGGACTTTGTCCACCGGGTGGGCCGTACCGGGCGCGCATCGGCCAAGGGTGTGGCTTCGACGTTCGCCGGGCCAGCGGAACGCAACGATCTGCGCAAGATCGAGCGCGCGCTTTCGATCAAGATGAGCCACTTCCGGGTGCGGACTGTGGACCTCAAGGCGGCCGGAAAAAGCGCGGCCTGAACGGAATAGCGGGCGGCGCATGCGCCGTCCGCTATCCAAATGACGTCGCCTGGACCGGCGGAAGCAACGCCCGGGGCCTATTGCGTGGTCTGGGTTCGAAGTGAAACAACCTGCGTATGGGCTGTACCGCGCTGGCGGCGATACTCTCTCGGATGAGGCTCATCGAGGCCTGCATGCTGTCTCAGGCGCTTTGGATCGACGATCACCACCCCCTCTCGCCGAGGGGCGATGAATCCGAAATTAGCCCACTTCGACAGAGTGCGACTGATGGTGAATAGCGTGGTGCCCGTCATTTGCGCAAGTTCTTCGCGCGTGATCACCACCTCGACCCCTTCGCGACCTTCTTTTCCGATCGATTTGAGGAGCCTGATCAAAACCAGCGCCAGGCGTTTAGGAACCCGCTCGTTGGCGATCTCACAGAACCTCTCCTCAAGTTCAATCAAGCGGCAGGCCAGGATTCTCCCCAGATTGATCTGGATCTGCGGATATCGAGAGATAAGCATTTGCAGCAGGTGGGACTCCCAGACAAAGACCTGGCACCGTTCCATCGCGTGTGCAGAACAGCTGTGATTGCTGCCATCCGCATCCGCATGCATCCCCACCGCGTCTCCGGGACCGTTCAACCACAGAATCACTTCTTTTCCATCGGGACTCAACTGCGTGAGTTTTACGCTGCCGGTCCTGATCATGATTAACTTGTGGATCGGCTGGTCTTGAGAGAACAGTCTCTCGTTGCGAGCAAACCTCGTGATGCTGGCATAGGCAAAGATCTCGCTGCATTGCTGTGGGGAAAGTCCTGCGAGAAGCGCAGACTGACCCACGAGCGCACCTTGCGTCTCAGAATTGGGCCAAGTCAACTTCGATGAATCTTGCCGAGTCAAGGGTCGTGGTATCGGGACGTCGCAATGTATCATCTTCTCTCCCCAGCTTGTTGGACCGACATAGGATCACTGCACCTGAGAAAGCCCATACCCCCCGGGCAGATGTCTCGTTAGTGTTCAGCCTAGCGAGTCTGCGTCCCATGGATGTCATGGTGTCGTCAGCCGAATGTCACCAAGTCATCACGTTCGGAATGTTTGCTATCCGACCCGCGGCGTAAACGGTGCAGAGGTTGAGCGATGGCTCGAGCAGATTCCTTCGTGGCGACGGGCCCGGCGTCATAACGGCGGCAGGGAAGAGCGGGCTTAGCTGGAATTGTTGGTTCCGGGCGCGTGTAAAGCAAGCAATCAAATCACGCGAATTACTATCCGGTTGTCTCGGGATTGAGTTACCAACACAGTAAGTGCCGGGTTGGCGGGGACCCTCACGGAACTCGAAAGGGCTTCTCGTGATCACTCGATGCGTGCTTTGGCGATGTGTCAACTGAGGAGGAAGAGGCGTTTGTTCATCAGGGCTTTTACGAAGCGGGGCAAGGGCTTTCCGTCAGAGATCACAGCGGAGGCGCGCCTGACCCTCTGGCGCGCCCAGTGGGAATGGCGCAGAGTTCGCAAGAATTCAGAACTGATATTCCGGCGGAGTGATCCCCTTCGCCCGTAGATACATTTCTGCCGATGCGCGGTGATGCGTCGTATGGTCCAGCATTCCCAGCAGCAGGCCGGTACCCGATTCGGTTCCTTCTTCGCTCTTGTAGGTCTTTGCCAATTGCTCCGGTGTCAGCTTGCCCACCGTGGTGATGGCATCGTCGAAGGATTGGCGGATGAACGCCATCACGTCCTCTTTCGACTCGGACTTGGGCTTTCCCGGGTTCGGCTTTTGTCCCGAAAAGGTCGAGAGAAAATATGTGAGCCCCTGCGAGAGATGGATCATCTGCCCCGCGAAGCTCATCTGAGGCGGGGTTAGTTTGAATCCGTAGTCCGCAGCTGGCATCGCGTCGGCCACCTTCAGCGTGAAGTCTCGCGAGGTGGTTAGGTGCTTCACAACTTCGGCCTGGAAGGTGGTTTGCCCTGAGGCAGGCATCGCCAGAGCAGCAAGGATCGCCAACAGAACCCACACCGCGAGCCTGTGCTGGACGGCGATGCTTTCCGTGCGGCCATTGGTTGTGGCTGTGTACGTGAGATAAGGCCGACAGCGCATCGCGAGTGCATTCATTTGCAAATTATCCTTTCCCGGCTGCCCATGAACGACAGCGGTTTTCAAGATTTGGAGGCAGGGGCACACGGAATGAAAGGGCAGTTCCCTCGGAGAACATGAGCCCAGCACGCAGCTTAGCATGCTTCACACAAGCCGGAGAACCGATATTTGACCGGCTTCCCCAGCTTGCGCACGCATTCGAACGAGCAAGTGGTTTAGGCAAGAGACACCGCGCCGTTGCATAGAGTCAAGAGTGGCATGCCTGAAATGTCCCATCTTCCACAATTTTGAGTCGCAATTGATAGGAACAGGGCAAACTCCGTTTCCGAGGTACCGCTCAAAATGTGCGTTGGCGATGTTCCACCAACTACCGTTCGCTAAGGCTACAATTCTCTAAATCTCGGGTCCGTTAGGTCGTGACGCAGTAATCCTTCAGGCGGTGGATGATGTCGACGCGGATGGTTTTGGGCCTTGTAGGGCTTGTGTGTTCGCTGGTTGTGATGCTGCAAGGTTCAGCAGATTATCCAGCGAAGCCCGTGCGGATAATCGAACCATTCGGTGCTGGTGGTGGACCTGACATCATAGCTCGCGCCATCAGTCCGAAGCTAACCGCGCTATGGGGCCAGCCTGTGACAGTAGAGAACCATCCCGGCGCGGGGAGTACAGCGGCGCCCGCTCTGGTTGCGCAGTTGCCAGCTGATGGTTACACGTTGCTCGTCAACACCAGCGCTCAGGCTTACAGCGCCGCGCTGTTGAAGAATCTGTCGTATGACCCATTGAACGATTTCATTCCGGTCGCTCCACTCACCAGCCAACCCTACGTGCTGGTGGCGGGCACGTCCTCAGGCATCACCTCAGTCCGCGATCTCATTGCCGCAGCGAAGGCAAAGCCGGGAGAGCTGAAGTTCGGCTCGGCTGGCATAGGCACCGGCACTCACCTGGGGGCCGAGAAATTCAATCTAGCGACGGGCATTAAGGCCGTACATGTGCCTGGCAATACGACCCCCGAAGCGATCGTCGATACGGTCGCAGGCCGTACCACTTACCTGATTACACCGATCTCTTACGCCTTGGCCGACATCCGTGCGGGCAGGCTGCGCGCTTTGGGCGTAACGACCAACACGCGCTCACCCTTGCTATCAGAAGTGCCCACGATCGCTGAGGCCGGCGTCACAGGCTTCGACTATCCAATTTGGTATGGGGTATGGGTGCGCGCAGGCACTCCGGCCGGAGTGGTGGACAAACTAGCGAAGGACATCGCTCGGGTTCTGGCCGCGCCTGATATGCGCGACTGGCTGGCGAAGCACGGGGCCGATCCAATGAGTATGACGCAGCCTGAGTTCGCGCACTTTGTCGTGAGCGAGAGTGAAAACGCTGCAGGTATCATCAAAGCCGCCGGGGTCAAACCTCGGTAACCGAGATTTCTGCGTGGCTGCGGAGTAACGGCAAAACCGGAAGTGATCTTCAGTTGACGGTAACTGCCCAAAGCCCCAGAGTAAGATCCAAGCCTGGTTTTAACGAGCCACGGCCGGTGGTGGGCTGCCCGCAGTTACTTAATCGCCGACATAACCGGCCGAATCAGCGTCGGGTTTTGGCCAACTCGCCCTTGAGCGGAACTGCCTCGAATCCTGCTTTGCCCCGGCGTCGAAAGGAGAGAACTTCCCGGCTCAGATTTGCGTATGAACTCCTCAAGGATCCATTGCTTATGGAGGCCACTCATGGAGAACCTGACTCAGGATCTTCGCTACGCGATTCGAACCCTGCTCAGAGCGCCCGGCTTTTCCATCGTCGTAATCACTTCTATCGCCCTGGGATTTGCGGCCAATGCAACGGTCTTCAGCATCGCAAATGGGCTCCTGTGGGGTGTATTGCCGGTCAAAGATCCTGGCCAGATGGTGATGTTCTCGGAAGGTCAATCCTTTTCTTATCCCGACTACATCGACTACCGCGAACAGACCGGAGACGTATTCGAGGGTGGAGTCGCGGCCCACTTTCCTGTCATTCCCGCGAGCATCGGCGGAAAGGGCCAGCCGGAGCGGGTGTGGGGACAGTCGGTGAGTGGCAATTTCTTCTCGATTCTGGGCGTGCCCATGACGCTGGGCCGTTTCATCATGGCGGAAGATGACCAGGCGGGCGGACAAAACCATGTGGCAGTGCTGAGCAGCAATCTCTGGCGCCGGCGGTTTGGCGGCGACTCGAACATTCTGAATCACGAAATTGCGTTGAACGGGCGCCGCTACACCGTGGTGGGCATTGCGCCGCCTGGATTCTATGGAGTCGATCGCGGCATTGCAGCAGAGTTCTGGGTGCCTCTGGCAGTGTCGGAAGAGATCATGCCTGACCTGGCTACGGACGGGGGAGTCCGAAACAAGCGGGACAACCAGTGGGTGATGCTCGATGGGCGGCTGAAGCCGGGAGTGAGCCGGGGCCAGGCCGCGGTCCTGGTCAACGTGGTAAAGAAGCGCATCGACGATGCCTACCGCAAGGATGAAAAGCACCACGAGAAAGTGACTCTGCAAACGGCGGGTGGGCTGATTGCGGGGTCTGCGACTCCTGCGTTCACACTGATGGCCGTGCTGATGGTGGTCGTCGGGCTGGTGCTGCTGGTGGCCTGCGCCAACGTTGCAAACCTGCTGCTGGCGCGCGCGACCGGTCGGCAAAAGGAAATTGCCGTTCGCCTGGCGGTGGGAGCGCGACGCCTTCAACTCGTGCGGCAATTGATGATCGAGAGTTTCCTGCTGGCGCTGACAGGCGCCGGTGTCGGTTTCGTGCTGGCCGCGGGCGCGGCACACGCCATCTCGAGGTTTCAGCTTCCGCTGCCGATCCCGGTGGTCTTCGACTTCAATGTGGATCTGCGCGTGGCGATGTTCACTCTCGGCCTGGCGGTGATCACGGCCCTGGTGTTTGGGCTGGTTCCGGCAATGCGGGCTTCGCGGCCTGACCTGGTGGAAGCGCTCAAGGATGGATCGTCGCTGCTCGGACGCGGGGGGCGTTCGGGGCTGCGCAATACGCTGGTGGTCGTGCAGGTTTCGTTGTCGCTCGTACTTCTGACGACGGCCGGACTGTTTCTGCGCAGCCTCGGCAACGCCTCTTCGATTGACATTGGTTTCAAGCCCGACAATCTCCTGATGATGAGCATGGACCCAAAACTGCACAACTACACGCACGACAAGACCGCGCAGTTCCTGTCTCAACTGCGGGAGCGCGTTGCGGTGTTGCCGGGAGTGCGCTCGGTGAGCTTTGCGGGCGTTGTGCCCCTCAGCCTGGGGGGCAGCAACAACAACTTCGACGCGGAAGCCACAAAGGATCATCCGAAAAAGACTGTCCTGGCCAACGTGAACAATGTGGGTACCGAATACTTCCAGGCCATGGGCATTCCAGTGCTGCGCGGGCGGGACTTCAACCCTCAGATCGACGATCAGCACTCGATGATCATCAACGAGACGACGGCTGCCAATCTGTTCCCGGGCCAGGATCCCGTTGGACGGCAGATTCGCGAGGACAAGGACACGTACACGGTGATCGGCGTGGCGCGTAACTCGAAGTCCCGCACGATTGGAGAAAACGCCTCCGACGCTGTGTACATGTTTCTAAACGCGGCGCCGGAAAAAGTGAACAGTATTTTCGGGACGACGCTCATCGTCAAGACATCGATGAATCCGCTTTCCCTTGCGAAGACAGTGCGTGACCAGATCGCCGCGCTCGATCCGAATATGGCGGTATTTAACACGGAGACGATGCAGGAGCACGTGAACAAGTCACTGCTGCTGCCGCGCATCTCGGCGTTGCTGCTTGGTATCTTTGGAGCGGTAGGGCTTACTTTGGCATCCATCGGCTTGTACGGCGTGATGAGCTATGCCGTCAGCCGTCGTACACGCGAAATCGGCATCCGCATGGCCCTGGGCGCACAACCGCGCAAAGTCTTGAGAATGGTTTTGCGCGAGGGCCTCATTCTGACGGGAATGGGGCTTGGAATCGGTATCATCATCGCCCTGGTCCTGGGGCGGTTCACGGCCAGCGTGCTCTACGGCACGAGTGGAACGGATCTGCTCACGTTCGTTGTGGTTTCAGGGGTTCTGCTGGTAACGGCGACTGTCGCTATCCTGATTCCGGCAAAGCGGGCGGCACACGTTGAGCCAACCGTCGCGCTGCGGTACGAATAGGCGGGCAGTTACTCAATCGTCGACATGGTTGGATTTTGGCAAATCCTGGCGAGTGACATCGTCACTTCAGGGCGGGCTGTGCTTCGGTGGCCAAGGGCAGGGTGAAATAGAACGATGCGCCGGCGCCGAGTTCGCTTTCGGCTCGGATGTTGCCGCCGTGGGCCTGGATGATGTGCTTGACGATGGCCAGTCCCAGGCCGGTGCCGCCGGACTCGCGAGAGCGGGCTTTGTCGACGCGGTAGAAGCGCTCGAAGATGCGGTCGAGATGTTCGGAGGCGATTCCCGAGCCGAAGTCCTGCACGCAGAATTCGACTTCGTGTTCGAGCAATCGCGCGCCGACGCGGATTCGCTTTCCCGTCTTGCCATATTTCAGAGCGTTTTCGATCAGGTTTCCGAATACCTGGTTCATGGCATCGGCGTCCGCCATCACCAGCGCGTCCGGCGCACCGGACGACTCCAGTTCCACACCGGAATCGACGACCAGGCCGCCGAGCGATTCGATGGCATCCTGAACCAGCGCCGAGGCACGGATGGGCTGGCTGGCGAGCTTGTAATCGGGGCTCTCGACGCTGGCCAGGGCCAGCAGGTCCTCGGTGAGACGGTTCATGCGGCTGGCGTTTTTCTGGATGACGCCCAGAAACTCGCCCCTGGTTTCGGGGCTGCAGTTGGGATCTTCCACGAGCGTTTCAACGTAGCCCTGAATCGACGTGAGTGGGGTGCGGAGTTCGTGACTCACGTTGGCGATGAACTCCCGGCGGGATCGTTCGGCGGCTTCGATCCGGGTGACATCGTGCAGGACGGCGATGGCGCCGCCCGAGGGCAGGGGAGCGGCGTTGACCTCGAAGACGCGGCCGGGAGCCAGCGAACTGGCGCGGCCGGTGCTCACTTCCCCGTTCTCCAGGGCGCCGCGCACGCAGGCCAGCAGATCGGGATCGCGCACCGAATGCACCAGGGGGCGCCCCACGCGAATCTGCGCGCCGGCCACGCGCTGCATGACGGCGTTCGACCAGCGCGCGAAGCCCTCCGGGGTAATGGCGACCACCGCCTCCTGCATGGAATCGAGCATGGCGGCCAGTTCCTGGCGGCGGCTCTCAATCTCCGCGAAACTCTTGCCCAGCCGCTCGGCGGTGAGGTTCAAAGCCGCTTCCATGGCCATGAGTTCATCGCCCGACGCCGGGTCGAGCCGGGCATTCAAATCGCCCTCGGCGATCTTGCGGGCAAAATCGACCACGCGCTGCAAGCGGCCGGTGACACGCGAGGCTACCCAGGCGGCCAGGGGCAGGGCGACCGCCAGCGCGATCAGTCCCGACCAGAAAGCCTGGAACCCCAGCGAGTGGACCGCGTCCGCTCCGACCTGCGCGGTGAGGCGGCGCAACACGATTTCCAGGACCACGGTCTGGAAAACGAGCAGGAGGACAAACAGCCCCATCAGCTTGAAGAACACTTTGCGGGTCAAAGAATTCCGCTCCCAGCCGGCGAGAACCGGCATACGCATGGTACGCGTGCGAGCCGATCCGGCCCGTCGCTAATCCGTTTTGGGTATCTCAAAACGGTAGCCTGCGCCGCGCACGGTCTTAAGGTAGCGCGGGTTTTCCGGATCGATTTCGATCTTCTCACGGATGCGGCGCACGTAGACGTCGACGGACCGCGGGGTGACAAACCGGGCATCTCCCCAGACCGCGTCGAGCAGATGGTCGCGACTGTAGACGCGGCCGGGATGGCGAGCCAGGTAATCGAGGAGGCGGAATTCGGTGGCCGTGGTGGTGGTGAGTGTCCCGCGCACGGTGAGCTGCATGGCGTTGGCGTCGATAATCACTTCTTCAAAGCGAATCACGGAAGGCGATGTCGGCCGCTCAAACCGCCGCAGCACCGCCTTGACGCGGGCCACCAGTTCGCGGGTGGCAAAGGGTTTGGTGATGTAGTCGTCGGCGCCGAGTTCAAGGCCGAGGACGCGATCGTTCTCACCGGCGCGCGCGGTGAGAAAGATGATGGGAATCGTCGAAAGCGCAGTGTTGGCGCGCAGCCGGCGGCAGACGTCGAGACCGTCGCCTCCCGGCACCATGATGTCGAGCAGAAAGAGTGCGGGCGGCTGGCGCTCGGCGTCGGGAATCAAGTTGGTGGGAGTGAGGTACGGCCGGACGGTAAACCCTGCCGCTTCCAGGTGATGCTGCACAAGGCGCGAAATATCAGCGTCGTCTTCCAGCACAAATACGGATTGGCTCAACCGGTCTGCCTCGCCCGGCGGCGGTTCGAATTCATCTACTTAAGGCCGCACGGAATCGTTAACAGACTACTGCATTCAGGCAAACAAATTGCAAACGTACGGTTAATTTGGCCCTGCCCGACTCGCCGTGCGTACGGTGTCATTGGGTTCCACCGGGGGGTTGGGTTACGGACCGGTCTTGGCCATCGCGGTAACAGGCGCGGGCTGGCACACGACCGCCACTGCGGCCGATTCCAGGTCCAGGCCGTGGGTGGAATCCATGGCCGCGGCATCGTGGGTTCCGCCGGAATCGGGGTCATGGGTGTGCAACTGTTCCTGCTTCCGCCGGGCGCGTTCGGCGCGCTTCTTTTTCACTTCGTTGGCTGCCACAACAATGAGCGCGGTAAAGGTAACGGCCAGCAGACCAATGGCTGGTATTCCATGCAGCTGATCGAGGCCGTCGGAGTTGAAATCTCCATAAAGGAAGGCCAGGCCGACGAATACAAAGAAGATATGCGCGCAGAAGACTTTGAGAGAAGCCTTGCCCAGGGTGAGAAAGGGCTCAATCGACACCAGTTTGACGAGGTACTTCCGGGCCCAGTAAACAACCGTGGTGAAGGCTACCAGGTTAATCGCGCGCAAGGGGCCGATCTGCCACTTGTCAACCTTCAGTCCGAGCGCCTGCTGGGTGAGATGCGGCCCCAGCCAGCCGAACCGCACGCCAATGAAGAACAGGCAGGCCGCGGCCGACAGGGCAGCCAGCCATCCGGGAACTCTCCGGAATACTTCGGTTTGGGTGGCTGACCTGGCCCCCAGCCACAAGCCGACGATCCAAACGCCTTGCCAGGCAAACAGGTTGAAGGCTCCCGATTCCTGGAGGGGAATTTTCAGGTGGGTCACTTGAACCACCCAGGAATGGACCACATCGCGGAGTCCATACTGGGCCATCAGCCAGATCAGCCCGCTGACGGCCAGGATCCACTTCCAGCCCCAGCGCACTGCCGCGGACAGCACCAGGGGTGTGAAGAACAGGAAGGTCACGTACATGGGGAGAATGTCAAGGAGCGGAGGACAATAGAGCAACAGCACTGAGCCGAGGATCGCCACCGCGGGGTGGGCCAGGTAGAAGTCCAGCAGGTTGGTAAGAGCTGCTCTATGCGTGTGGACCGCGAAAGCTGGCCACTACAGTGAAGGCGAGCGCCAGCATCAGCAGGTGATAAGCGTAAATCTTGAGCGAACGCTTCCACAGGCGCGCGCGCACGTTGGCGGGATTCTGGACGAGATCGCGGATATAGAGCCGGCCCACGAGCAGGGCGGAGATAAACACGAAACCTTCGGCCGACGACACAAACCCCAGCGGCTGGTTGACAAAATCGGCAAAGCGGGTGGGCAGGTGGGTGAGCGTCATCCATACCAGGAACAGCCCGCGCAGGGCGTCAAGCTCCGGCCTTCGTTCGAGCTTTGGCAGGTGCAGGTGCTTCGGCATGTGTATGTGCAGGCGGGACAACGATTCGTGACCTCCGCGTCAGTCGTCCCTTGGTTAGATGATCCCCGCGCTCAAGCGTAACGGTTCTGTTTTGAACAGATCGTCGAATTCGGCGTGGAAAGTGCCAGATTGTGAAAAAGATTTTCCCGACGCCGCACACTGAAGCAAAACTTCGAACGTATATTCCGGTGAGGAAACTAACAAAACTCACAGTTCCCATCGTCTTCAGGTCGCCCGTACTGTTGATCCGTGTGCCCGGTATCTTGTGCCTCGATCGGCCGGGCCGTAGGAACAAGGGAGGAATCGTGAAGAAATACCTCGCTGAAATGGTGGGCACTTTTATCCTGGTGCTCTTTGGTTGTGGGACCGCGGTCGTCGCCGGAGACAAAGTGGGGGTTGTAGGGATTGCGATGGCTTTCGGCTTTGCCCTAATTGGTGCCG
The DNA here is from genome assembly GCA_963788475.1 of Terriglobales bacterium. Classification (GTDB taxonomy): domain Bacteria; phylum Acidobacteriota; class Terriglobia; order Terriglobales; family Acidobacteriaceae; genus Telmatobacter. The sequence continues at coordinate 256,466 of CAWBGO010000013.1, read as the reverse complement.
CGTATGGGATAGGACCCATTTCCGGGTGCCACATCAACCCCGCCGTGAGCCTGGGCGTTTGGGTCGCGGGCCGCATGAAAACCGCCGAACTTGCCGGCTACATCGTGGCGCAGTGCGTGGGAGCGATCGTCGCAGCCGGGCTGCTTTCGATCATTGCCGGCGGCGTCGGCGTTGGATACGACATCGCCAAAAGCGGGTTAGGCCAGAACGGATGGGGACCGGGGTACCAGGGCGAGTATGGCATGGGAGCGGCCATCGCCTTCGAATTCATTGCCACCCTGATCTTTGTCATTGTCATCCTGGGCTCGACACAGAAGGCGGCAGCTCCCGGATTCGCCGGCCTGGGGATAGGCATCATGCTGGTGGCGATTCACCTGTTGGGGATTCGCATTACCGGCACGAGCGTCAACCCGGCGCGCAGCCTGGGACCGGCCCTGTTTGTGGGCGGGCAGGCTCTCGCGCAGGTGTGGGTGTTCCTGCTGATTCCGAGTCTGGGGGGAATTGTGGCGGGTTTGCTCTTCCGGAGCAAGACGCTGGAATTGACTGATTAAGGAAATAGGGGGACGCGCACACCTGTTGTGCACGTCCCCCTGGTTCAGAAGCGGCTATAGCCGGTCAGGCCGCCGCATTGCCTCGCTCGAGTTCGGCAATGTAGTCGACCACTGCCTCGCTCCATCCGTCGATGTGCGTCCACTCGCCGTAGCCCACGCCGTTGCGGTTACTGGCCACGTTGATCACGTAGCCCTTTCCGCCCGGCGAGCCGACATGATCGTGGGCCTGCTCGTCGGTGATCACGACCAGCCGGTCGTAACCGGTCCGCCATTGGTTCTCGACGCTCGCAAGGGCCCGCCCCAGGTACGTTGCGCCGTGCGGCTGGCTCTTATCGAGCGCGTCGCGAAGCGCCATGCCGCGCCGTGAGGGCACCAGCTGCGCGTGGTCCGAGAAGGTGTAAATCGATACCTTCTCCGCGATCTCGCGCAACAGGATGGCCAGACCATAGGCGGCATCGGAACGCCGCATCTCCGAGCGCTGCGACAGATTCACCTCCATTGACCCGGAGACGTCGACCAGCAGCACGGTGTGTCCCGCCAGCCGAGTTCCACGCCGATCGAGCGCGCGGAACATGGCCTGCTCCAGCGCGTCTTCCCACTGCGGAGCATTGCGTGCCGCAGCCAGGAAGCGGAACGGCAACACGCGATCCGACTTCATGGTTGCCAGCGCGCTGAGGACCAACTCCTCGGCCACGCCGGCCTCATAGAGGTTGCGCAGATTGCGGAGCAGGGCGAGCGCACCGAGCCTCCGCTCGGCGAGCAGACGCTCCCAGACGCCGCGCTTACTCCTGTCACCGCGGCCCGCAGCCGAAAGTGCAACCTCCCAGGTGTCGGGCGTGGCGAGCTCGTTGCCGGCCAGCCGCTTCCAGAGGGCCGCCTGCGCCTCGTCCAGCGGCCGCGCGTGGGAGAGGAAGAGAACGTCGCGCAGGCGCACCGCGCCCGCCCGGTCGTACTTGGCCAGCGCGTACTCGTCGAACTTCGAGAACGCCTCGGCCAGTCCCTTCTTCACCTGCGCGGAGAGCGGCTGACGACCGCCTGCCCAGTAGATGGCAACGAACTCCGCCAGCTCATCGGCACGCTGAATGACGCGCGCCAGCGTCTCGCCGACCAAGGCGCGATGGGTGGCATGACGCGCCATCTCGCGGACCAGCAACAGCGGTGCATGGCGCAGCTTCATGCGCTCGCGCGCTTCGACTGCCAGCGCCGCGACCTTCTCTGCGGCCACGTAGGGAACGAGCAGCCTGATGCGTCCGGCGATCTGCTCGCCGTCCTCATAGAACTCGTTCTCCCACAGCATGCACGAGAGGACCGAGCGCCGCAGCGCCTGCTCGGGCGTGATCTTTGCAGCCCTTGCGCCCTCGTGGGTGCGCGGATGCGTCATTCGCGGCTCGACCAGGTGACTCAACTTCAAAATATTCAATCGCACTTTCGGCCTCCTTTCCGAGAGACATCAAAAACAAACCTGCCGGGGAAAAATCGGGAGCGGTGTTTTGTGAGCTACGCTGACCCAGTCGTCAACGGCAGGAATCGAACCTGCAACCTCCGCTTTCGCGGCGCTCTGCCATTGAGATGTATCCGTGCCCTGCGCCACCGGCAGATGAAATAGTTGTGGTTAGAAGAGGCGGGCGACTTCGTCCTCGCCCTCATCTTCGTCGTCGTCCGTACGCCGGATCGGCTGAACCGTGGTTACGGTGCTGAAGCCCGGGGTACGCGTGGAGATGCGTGCCGGCTGGACATCGAGCGCCAGTTTTTCCATCTGTTCCCAGTCCGGACGGAACTTGTCGCTGAATCCGCTGCAATCGCAAACCGTGAAGGGGACCGCGATGTTCGGGCTGGTGTTGGTGCAGATCACCAGCAGGTCCGATTCGCGGAACCCGGTCATGAATTGGCCGAAGCTGCAGCTCTTGCACAGGTGGGTGTTGCCCACCGGTGTGCCGTTCTTCACATTGAGCTTGCCCATGGCAATTGCTTTCTAATCCGGAAACGCCGGAAGGTGATTGGCCGGGGAACAAGCGATCACAGAAGTTTCCGTTGCTCTGCCACTGAGCTACCGGGATGACTCCCGGGCGGGGATCGAACCCGCGACCACCGGTTTCGAAGTATCCGTGACCTACGCCACCGGCCAGGGTGGAATTCAAAAAAACACATTGGATCGGGCAGTGAAAGTAACTCTCCCCTATCGCGACCGGCGCTAACTTAACCGGCCATTGTTAGTGAAGACAAACCAATCCTTAGCGTTGCGAGAACACTTATCGCAGCGGCAAGAAGGCGTACTTAGTGATGCCCGTTATCCCGAGGGAACAAGCGAGGACAGGACTGTACCGTTAATCAGACGATGTACCTGGCCTCTTCGCCACTCGGGCTAGTCAAGTCGAACAGGACGCGGAGCGCGGCAGCTTATTGCGCGGACCTTGTCCTGATGTTAGTGCTAATTCCGGGTTTGTGTGCAATGCGCGTATGAGGCGGCGGATAGGCAATGAGAATCGACGAACCATGCCCGGCGACCGGTGCTGGCCAAATGTGGCCGCCCCAGCCTACGCATCGAGATTTGCGTTAATTTCTTCATCGGGCACGTGCTCCTACGCACTTAGTACTTTGCCACAACTTATAAGAAAAACGCAAGCTGTTTGTCGGAATTAATTTATAAGTTTATTGAGATATATGTTATCCGCCACTTATCCGGTGCAATTGGATAGTAGATCCGGTTTTCATCGACTACGTGTAATCGTTTACGCTGAAGCCTCGTCTTGTCAGGCCCGCGCCACAAACCTGAGCCGCACATAGTCCGCCACCCAATTCCCATCTTCATCGCGAAGCGCCGGCGCAAGCAGTCTGCAACAGTCGTCGACCACTGCGGCGCTTACGTCCTGGGGAAGACGATCGAGCACGCCGCGGCGAAAGGTATGCAACCATCCGGCCATGCCGCTTTTTTCGAGGGGAGTGGGGCGGGGAATAAGCGCCATCCGTTCGACGGTGAATCCATGCCGCTCGAGCCGGCGGTGATATTCGGTGGGCGTCGGGTAGTAATTCACCCCGTCCTCGGCGCCGCCGAAGCCATGCCGCTCCAGCACGGCCCTTAGAGCCACGTGAATGGCCGCAACGTTGCCGTGGCCGCCCATCTCGGCCACAAAGCGACAGCCCGGCTTCAATACGCGCCGGACCTCGTCCATCATGGCGTCGTGGTTGCGAACCCAATGCAGGACCGCATTCGAGAACACCGCATCGAAGGACGCGTCCGGATAGGGCAGACTCTCGGCGCTGGCCACGTCCGCGGCAATGCCGCGAGCCCGGGCCGCAGCGACCATCGTTTCAGAGGCGTCCACTCCAACGACATCGGCGCCGGTAGCCGCGAGACGAGCGGTCAACCGGCCGTCACCGCATCCCAGGTCGAGGATTCGCTCTCCCGGCCCGGGTGCGAGCCATTCCAACACCCCGCCGGCCAAACCGTGCACAAAAGCTCCGTCACGGGCATACGCGTCTGGATCCCAGGTCTGGGTCAAATGCTTTTCCTCCCTCGTGAATCCAGTGTGCGGGATTTGGATACATTCGGCAAAGTTATTCGTTTTTGACACTCGATAAGGAATGCTTATGCCAGGTTCTCCACAATCCGGTGCGTCTTCGGTGCTATAGTTCCTTCACTCTCGAACGAAGGACCACTCATGGCGGTTCGCATCCAGCCCCCATCGCCGAAAACCAGTTTTCAGTTGGTGATCGGGATCCTGATCATGATTGCAGTGCCGGCCGCGCTCACGCTGCATACGGCGCGCGTTTCCCCGACGGTCGCCGCGACGCAGAACCTCACGCCCTACGGATACACCATCAGCCTGCTGCTCTTCATCGTACCCATCCTCGCAATCAGCATCTGGTTCGTACCCAAGGAGGAAGTGCACATCTCGCGAAAGTCGTTCGTGCGCACCATCGCGGTGTTGTTTCCGCTAGGCGTAGCCCTTGATTTCTTTTTCGCACATGCTTTTTTTGTATTTCCCAATTCGAATGCCACGCTGGGCATCAAGGCTCCTGCGCTGGGCGGCGGTGTGCCCGTCGAAGAGTATCTCTTCTATTTCACGGGGTTCGTGGCTGTGCTGCTCATCTATATCTGGCTCGATGAATACTGGCTCGCCGCTTACAGCGTTCCGGTGGACTCAGCCGAACGCATCGACTTCGACCGGCTGCTGCGGTTCCATCCGCGATCGCTGATTCTGGGCGCGGTGCTGATTCTAGGGGCGATTCTCTTCCGCTATTTCTTCGTGAGCACGCACGGCTTTCCTGGCTATTTTGTGTTCCTGGTTGCGGGAGCGCTGGGTCCATCCGCTTTGCTGTTTCCATCCGCGCTGCCGGTTATCAACTGGCGAGCCTTTGGTCTGACGTTTTTTGTGATTCTTCTGATCAGCCTCTTGTGGGAGGCAACCCTGGCTCTGCCTTATGGCTGGTGGGAATTTCAGGACGCACAGATGATCGGCATTTACATCACGGCATGGAGTCGGCTGCCCATCGAAGAAGTGTGCATTTGGTGCGCAGTAACGTATGCGACAGTGATCGTTTATGAAATCATCCGGCGCTGGCAATCGTCAGGCAAGAGCATGAGCCACGCCCTCCTTGGCCGGCGGCCATCTCACTAGGAGGCGCGGGCGTGATCAATTGTTGGATTGCTCATGCGGCCATTCTAATGGCATGCGGCAGGAGGGCGTCCTGTCGCGCATAATCGAGCCATTCCTGCTTTCGTCCGATGGGTCCGCGGAATCCGACGTATCCATCCGGACGGACGATGACAATCTTTTTTGTAATTCCCAGGAGATTGATTCCTTCATCGTCAAGCTGAGGAAGGTGAAGCGGAACCACTTCTGCGTGCGGTATGTTCAACCGCACCTGGTCGACTTCGGCGTCGGAGCCGTTGATGACGAGAACGAGGTGCCGGGCGTCGATCCAGTCGCGGAGCAGAGTGATCCTTTCTCCGGGATAATGCAGCGTGAGATCGGGCAGGCGGTCGCCGGCTCTGAGGTCTCCGTCGCCGCCGAGGTCGACCACGACGGGGGACTCGCGATACTCGATCGCGGTTTCAGAGATGAAACCGGTTACCGCGCGCTGGACGGGTTTCAGGCCTGCGACCAGGGGAGCGAGAATATTCCGCACCTGCTCCAGCACGGGGTTTGTGGTCGTCGCCATCTTCAGGCCGCGCTCGGTGAAGCGAAGCAGCGCCTTCCCGACCTCGCCGCGCTCTTCCTGGTAACTGTTCAATAGCGACTCCTCCGCTCCACGGGCCACGGCCGCAAGTTTCCATGCGAGGTTGGCCACGTCCTGGATTCCCGTGTTCATCCCCTGTCCGCCCACGGGGGAGTGAATGTGGGAAGCGTCCCCGGCGAGAAAGACGTTTCCAACGCGATACTGTTTGGCCTGACGATCGTTGACGTGGAAGGGTGTCATCCACTCCGCAGAACGAATCTTCACGCGCACGCCCACGTTGTCAGCAGCGCGTTGCAGGTCATCGATGGCCATGTCGCTGGGGCTTTCCTGGTTTTGATCTGAATGTAGCGCCACGATCATGCGGATGAGCTTATCGTTCAGCCTTCCTAAAAACACGACGTCGCCGTGATGAACGTGAATGGCGAGGTCATTCTCCGGTGCATCCGGACCATCGAGGACCACGTCACCCAGCAAGAACGACAGTCCTACTCCGCCGCCCTCAAACGGGATTCCGGTTTTTTCGCGGATCGCGCTGTGGGCTCCGTCGCAGCCAATAACCCAACGCACCCTCAGCTCTTCCAGGTTGCCATCGGGGTGGCGGAGCGAAACACGGACGCTGCGATCGTCCTGGGCGAGCGATTCCAACTCAACCTGACGCTCGGTTTTCACTCCCAGTTGTTCCATATGCGCGTTGAGCAGCGCTTCGGTTTCGGACTGGGGCAGAAACAGAAGGAATGGGTAGCGGCTGGCGAGTTCGTCGAATCCGATGGACAGGATTTCTTTGCCTTCGCTAAAGAATTTTCCCCCGTGCAGTTTGCGTCCGCGGGCGACGGCTTTTTCGGCGATGCCATATCTCTGAAACTGCTCCAACGTCCTGGCCTGCACCACGAGCGCCTGCGAATGCTGCGCCATCTGATCCGACTTGTCGATGATGCGGACATCGAAGCCTGCCCGCTTGAGTTCAATGGCTGCGGTCATGCCGGTGGGTCCGGCCCCGACGATAAGAATGGATGAATTAGGCATGAAGAGACACTCCTGCACACATGGAGGGATGCAGTGGAATCGATTCCAGCCGTATGGCGTTCTGAATCCGGGCGGGGCATTTTGCCCGCGGAAGCCCATTTACTTCGAAATCCGGAAGAAGTCGTCCCGTTATGTGCGACGGAAGGAAATTCAGGGCAATGTGAACAGGCGGTAAACTCTCGCCTTTCCCGGCCCAAACCTTAGCGCCTACAATTGGTTAGAAATCAAGTTTGTGAGGGATTCCGCCATGCCGCTTTCCGGAGAAGCCATCCGCCTGATGAACTACATTGATGACGTTGCTGTGACCCTGCGCCGGGTGCTGGCTTTTGTTCCCACCCTTTCAGCAGAGGAGCGGGCGCGTGTGAGTGAGCACCTCAAGCGCTCCAAGCCGAACGCCGAGGATGTAGCCAAGGCGCTGCTTGAGTAAGTCCTGCTTGCTGACAACCGCTATTATCGGAGCCGGTCCGCTGGGCCGCTGGCTTGCGCTCGCGGCTGCACGCGCGGGCTATCGCGTGTTGCTCGAAGATGTAATGCCCTCGAACCTGCACCACGCGCAGGAATACATACGGCGGCAGCTCAGCCCGTCCAACCTGGGCGACGAGGCGCGGGTGAGTTTCGTGTCGAGCATTGAGGACGCGGTTCGCGAAGCGGACCTCGCCATCGACTGCGTACCCGATGAACTCGAGTCAAAACTCGAGATATTGTGGCTGCTCGACCGCATGGCCCCGCCGCGCACGGTGCTGGCGACGCCCACCACCCGGCTCTCGATCTTGGATCTTGCAGCCTGCACCTATCGACCGGACAAATGCGTTGCCATTGTTGCCGAAGCCCGCGGACTGGCGGAGAGCCCCGGCGCTGAGATTCTTCTTCGAATGACGCCGAAGACGAGTGCCGAAACCGTCGACCTGGTGGGGAACTTCTGGCGGCGACTGGGCATCGCCCCGCGTTTTGAAACGGAGACGGACTGGACCCCGGCCGTTCCTGTCGAATCCGCTCAGCCGGCCTGCTCCAGCACCGACTCGTAATACTTGACATATTGCGGCAGCACCAGCGTGGAGCAGAAACGTTTCTGCGCTGCGCGGCGAGCAGTGTCGCGCATCTGCTGCAAGCGATCCGGATCCTGGAGCAAGCCGATTGCTCCCTGCGCCATTCCGTCGACGTCGCCGACGGCGTAAAGCAGCCCCGTCTCATCGTGATCAATGAGCTCCGATACGCCGCCCACGCGGGTGGCGATGCAGGGAACCTTGCAGGCCATCGCCTCCAGCGCCGCCAGCCCAAACGACTCAAGCTGGCTGGGCATCACCATCAGGTCGGCCAGCGGGAGCAATTCATTCACGCGATCCTGCTTGCCCAGAAAATGGACGCGGCCCTGGAGGCCAAGATCGTGCGTCAGCCATTCTGCAGCCGAGCGGTCGGGCCCGTCGCCGACGAGAACGAGTTGCGCAGGCATGGCGTGCGTCACCTGCGCGAAGACCTTGACCACATCCACCACGCGCTTCACCGGCCTGAAGTTTGAAAGGTGAATCAGAATGGGCTCGTCAGCGCCTACGAGCTTCTTCCGAGCCTCACTGCGCGCTGTCTCATCGCGTACCGGGCTGTACACATCGCAATTCACAAAATTGGGAATGACCGCGATGTCGCGGGTGATGCCGAAGTCTTCGAGCGTCTTGTCCTTGAGATATTGCGAGATGCTGGTCACACCGTCGCTCTCCTGGATGGAGTAGCGCGTAATGGGGAGATAGCTTCGGTCCAGTCCCACGAGTGTGATATCGGTGCCGTGCAGCGTAGTCACAAAGGGCAGCCGCCTTCCGCGCGCGGCGAGCATCTGGCGCGCCAGCAGTGCGCTTACCGAGTGGGGAATTGCGTAATGCACGTGCAGCAGATCCAGTTCGTAGTACTCCGCCACCTCGGCCATCCGCGAAGCAAGGGCCAGATCGTAGGGTGGAAACTCAAACAGCGGATAACTCGAAACCGGCACTTCGTGATAGAACACGCCTCCGTCTCTCCCGCTGAGGCGAAACGGCTGTGAATAGGAGATGAAATGGATTTCGTGTCCAAGGACGGATAACTCGATGCCGAGCTCCGTGGCCACAACACCCGAACCGCCGTAGGTGGGATAGCAGGTGATTCCAATGCGCATGGGGCTCCGTCGTGGCTTTGGGTTTGCGAAAAAAACCTAAACCTGCCAAACGGCAAGTTTATGCTTGGTTCCAAAAGTTGTAGGACGTTCCAAATTCCGTATTTAATCCTACAGGATCCCGATTCATCCCTCAGGGCCGAACGGCTTATCCAGTTCACTTGCTCGAAGCCGTCGACAGAGAATTCTTTGATGCCTTCAGCCTTGCATGGACCAACTTTTCCCAGGCCGCAATCGGCGGCGTATCCAAGTGATTTGTCGACCGAATCATGCCGATCGGCCGATAGAGGCGAGGTCTCAAGGACAAACTCCGGCAGGCAGCCGAATTTACGAACGATAGTCGAGGAATCAGGCTGACCCCAAGGCTCTCGGCGACCATGGCATGAATGGTCGACATCTCCTTCACCATCATCGTTTCGCGAATCGCGACATTTCCCATTGCGAAAATTCGCTGAATGTGACGCTCGCAGCCACCTCCGGACATCAAGAACTTGCTTTTGGCAAGATCCCTGAGGGTGATCGATGTCCTGTCCTGAAACCCGCTGGAAGGTACGAGCGCTAACCACTCATCTCGCACGACTTCCTCTGCTTCAACGCCTTCCATCGGGAGTGCTGCGAAACCGACATGCGCAACTCCGGACTTGATCCACGCTTGAACTTCGTCGTCTGTCCCCTCGAAGATCGACAGTTCGATCCCCGGATAGCGCGTTCCATACTCGCGAAGAATGGGGGGCAGAATAGTGCTGAGTAAACTAGGAACAGCTGCGACACGGAGGCTGCCGGTTTCAAAAGCAGCCAGGCCCGCTGCTTCCGTTCGGATGCGCTCAATGGTCGACAACGCATCCTCGAATAATGGCATCAGCCGTTGCCCGGCTTCGGAAAGTCGGAGCCCGTCATGCTCCCGCACAAACAGCCTGGAACGGAGCTGTGATTCCAAAGAACCGAGAGCGTGGCTGGCGGCTGATTGAGACATATGCAGTTCCCTCGCTGCTTGCGTCAGTTTTCCAGTCTGGACGATCTTGGGGACCAGTCGCAGAGCTGCAAGGGAGGGTTCGAAATATTTCATGGCCACCTTTCGATCATTCGATTTGACACATCAGTATTTTGACCCAATTCTTGAAATATGACCACAATCGAGATTGGCATCATTGGAGACTACGATCCCAGCAATCCAACGCACATTGCCACCGACCAAGGCATCGGTCACGCCGCCGGGCTCTTCCCATCTCATACTGTGAAGGCCACCTGGCTGCCCACCGATCAACGCCATCCTTTCGACGATTTTCAAGGACTGATCTGCAGTCCAGGCAGTCCTTACAAGAGCTTGGAAGGTGCCTTGCGCGGCATTCAACGCGCCAGGGAAAAGAGAATTCCGTTTCTCGGGACATGCGGTGGTTCGCAACATCTCGTCCTCGAATACGCGCGCAACGTCATGGGAATCCAAGAGGCGTCGCATGCAGAGAGTGATCCATACGCGCCGTCGCGCATTGTGGCCGCGCTTTCAGGATCGCTGGGGGCCCTGGCCTGCTGCTCTGCTCGATCGGCGTGTACGGGATGGTGTCTTATAGCGTAAGCAGATCGGTGCGGGACATCGGCATTCGTATGGCTCTGGGCGCCGATTGTGTTGAGGTGTTGGGCCACGTGATGTGGAAGGCCATGCGCCCGGTTCTGATTGGTGGAACCGTTGGCGTCGTTCTGTGTGCGGCCGTCTCGGGGGTGCTCTCCAGCATGATGTTCGGGCTTGGTACCCATGACCCCATCGCATTCATTTCTGTCCCCTTCTTTCTGCTGGCGGTGGCCTTCGTTGCAACTTTCATTCCGGCTCGGCGGGCAATGCAGGTTGATCCGATGGTGGCACTGAGATGTGAATAGCGATTGCCGCGCGCAGATGGAGTCAAAGGTCTGTTGACGAGAAAAGGCCAAGGCGTTTCGAAACCCGACTGTCAAGGGATCGCTCTCGAAAGATGAGCCAGGGTGCGATAACGCGCCAACACGAGGCCGCAGCCATCTTTTCTTGACATAGTGTGCCTATGGCAGTAGCTTTGTTCTTGGCATAGTCTGTCTATGTTAGAGCACTTGTTTGCTTGGAGAGGTGTGATTTGAATCGTGATGAGATTCCGCCGGGCACGCTTTACCTGTTGATCCTGAAGACGCTGGCGCGGCATGCCGAGCTGCATGGATACGAGATTGCCGATTCGATTCAACGCACTTCGGACGAGGTGCTGCAGGTGGAAGAAGGGTCGCTGTATCCGGCTCTGCAGCGGATGCTGATCAAAGGCTGGGTGACGGCGGAGTGGGGCGTGACAGCGGGCAACCGGCGGGCGCGGTACTACAAGCTGACCGCTGCGGGGCGGAAGCAGCTGGTGGTGGAGGTTTCGCAGTTTGAACGCGTGATGGGAGCCATTGCGCGGGTGATTCAGACAGCGTGAGGAGATGAGCCATGAGTGAGGCCCGCGAGCTTTGGCGCCGAGTGCGCATGCTGTTTCAGCGGCGGCGATTTCAGGCGGAACTGGAAGAGGAGATGCGCCTGCACCTGGAGTTGAGAGCGCAGCAGCATGCGGAGAATGGGTTGGGCGCAGAGGCGGCGCGCCGCATGGCTTATCGGAGATTTGGCAATCCCACTGTGATCAGGGAGAAAAGCTACATGACGTGGGGATGGGAATGGCTGGAGAGCCTGGTACAGGATGTGCGATTCGCGATGCGGCAATTGTTGAAGACGCCGGGGTTTACGATCACGGCGATCCTGACGCTGGCGCTGGGGATTGGGGCGAATGCGGCGATCTTCACCCTGGTGAATGCCGTGCTTCTGAAGGACCTCCCGGTGGTCGATCCGCAGTCTCTGGTGCGTTTGGGCGACTCCGACCAGTGTTGCGTGAATCGCGGCGCAGAGGAAGATGGGAACTACTCGATCCACTCCACGGACACCTGGCAGCGGTTCAAGCAGAACAACCCCGAGTTTGAAGAGCTGGCCGCGATGCAGGCGGGGCTCAATCCGCTGGTGGTGCGCCGCGAACACTCGGGCGAGGCCGCGCACTCGGTCAATGCGGAGTTCATCTCCGGCAACTATTTCCGCACCTTCGGGCTGCGCCCGGCCGCGGGACGGCTGTTGCAGGATAGCGACGATGTGCGGGGCGCGCCGGTTGCGGCGGTGATAAGCTACGCGCTGTGGCAGCGTGACTACGCACGCGACCCGTCGGTTGTCGGCGCCACTTTCTGGGTCAACTCCAGGCCGGTGACCATTGTGGGAATCGCCCCGGAGCAGTTCTACGGCGACCGCCTGCAGAGCACGCCGCCGGGTGTTTATCTTCCCATCGAGTCTCTGCTTGTCCTGCGGGACAAGGATTATGTTCATGAGCCGGATGCGAGGTGGCTTTACCTCATAGGCCGGATCAAACCGGGCACGGCCCTGGCTCCGCTGCAGCAGAAGCTCTCCGCGCAGTTGAAACAGATGCTCTCCCCAAGCAAGTTTTTCTCCAGTGCGCATGACCGTCCGTATCTCGACCGCGTGCATGCTCCCATCACCCCGGGCGGTGCAGGCATCCAGAACATGCAGGCCGAATACAGATCGAACCTGCATCTGTTGCAGTGGATCGCCGCGCTGGTGCTGCTGATCGCCTGCGCCAACATCGCCAACCTGCTGCTGGTGCGTGGCATGGCGCGCAAGGCGGAGATGAGCCTGCGTACGGCGTTGGGTGCGGCTCGGGCCCGCATCGTTCGTCAACTCTTGACCGAAAGCCTGGTGCTCGCGGTGATCGGCGGCATCGCAGCACTGGCAGTTTCGTATGGCGGAGCAGAGCTGCTGCTGAAGCTGGCCTTCCCGTCTTCAAACGATGTGCCCATCCATGCCACCCCCTCGCTGATCGTGCTGGGATTTGCGATCGGGCTCTCACTGGTGACCGGCGTGCTCTTCGGGGTGGCGCCGGCGTGGCTGTCGGCGCGGACACAACCCGCCGATGCGTTGCGCGGCGGATCGCGCACAACGACTGGAGGGGCCTCGGTGCTGCAGCGCGCGCTGGTAGTCATGCAGGCGGCGCTCTCGCTGGTGCTGCTGGTGGGCGCGGGCCTGTTCGCCCAGAGCCTCAGCAAGCTTGAGCACTTTGACATGAAGCTCGAGGCTGCCAACCGCTACATCATCCACTTCGATCCCCAGTCCGCCGGTTACTCTCAGCCGCAGTTGGCGGCTCTCTACCCGACGATCGAGGACCGCTTCCACCAGATCCCCGGCATGGTCAAGGTCGGACTCAGCAACTACACGCCGATGGAGTCCTACAACGACAACACCGCCGTCCGGATCCAGGGACACCCGAATCTGTACAAGAGCGCGTCTTATGTATGGGTGAACTCTGAATACTTCGACTCCGTAGGCACGCACGTGGTAATGGGCCGCGGCTTCGGCCCTCAGGACAGCCCTACCGCGCCCGCGGCCGCAATAGTCAATCAGGTCTTCGTGAAGACCTTCTTCAAGGCGGGGGAGAACCCCATCGGTGCGCACCTCGGAGGTCCGGAGTCGCCGGGCGATTTCACGATCGTCGGCGTGGTCGAGGACACGACCTACGGCGGCGTGGGCTGGAAGGATCACTCGATGTTTTTCATGCGTCTGCTGCAACAGCCGGCGGGGGACAAAAAGCCGGCCGACTACGTTTTTACCAGGGCGATCGTGCTGGATACAGCGCGGCCCATGGATGACTTGGAGGCCGTGTCACGCCGGACCCTCTCCGGCATCAATCCGAACCTGTCGGTGGTAAAGTTCCAGACCTTCGACTCGCAGATCGGGGAGCAGTTCACGCATGCGCGGATGCTCTCCCGGCTGATGACGCTTTTCGGCGGGCTGGCCCTGCTGCTGGCTGCGGTCGGACTCTACGGCGTAACGGCGTATGGAGTGGCACGGCGCACCAGCGAGATCGGCATCCGCATGGCTTTAGGCGCGGAGCGGAGCGGCGTGGTGGCGATGATCCTTCGCAGCGCGCTGTTGCACACCTTGATTGGACTGGCGATTGGAGTGCCCGTGGCGTTCTACGGGGTGACGCTGGTGAAGTCGCAGCTGTATGAGATGACGACGGTGAGCGGCGGGACTCTGGCGGTGGCGGTGGGAACTTTGCTGGCGGCGGCATGCGTTGCCGGGTTGATTCCGGCGCGGCGCGCGGCCTCTGTCGACCCGGCGCGGGCGTTACGGACAGAATAATGACATTGGTCGAGACGTGTTTTTGGTGCCCTCTCCCTGAAAAGTCAGTTTCGGCAAAACCAGGCCGCTCTCACCCGGTGCTCCGAAGTTTTCGGCGGGCGGGAAGATGCAGCTAGGTGGGGGAGAACAAATCGGCGAACGAGATCAGGTCGACGGTCGGAAAATCTTTCAGCGTGGTCAACGCCTGCCGCTCGATTTCACGCGATGCCCGCAAGCGGGTGCGGATCCTGTCCAGATCGGCATCGTTGTATCCGGGGTGAGTCACGAGTTCCCATGTGCCTTCGGGCAGTTCGCCGAGAAGCGAACGGACCGCGTCGGAATCGAGTGTGCCGGTCCCGACCACGGCGATGGTTCCGTCGGTGGTCGCGAACTTCTCCCGGGCAATCAACCGGCGAAAATAGGGTCCCAGCCGCCGCAATGCAAAGACCTCCGCGGCACGCATCCACGAAGCGCGCGGCGTGGCCCGCACCGCCCATTCCGGTTCAAAGGGATTGCGCACGGCGCGAATGCCGGCGGCGCGGGCAGCGCGCAGCACCGGCCTCAGGACAGGCGGGAACATGTGGGTGTGCTTGTGGGTGTCGATGTGGGTGAGACGCAAGCCGCTGTTCTTGAGGCGGGCAATCTGCGCGGCGGCTTCGGCCTCGATTTCGGCGGGTTGGATTCGGCCCGTGAAGAGGCGGGTGAGGAAGACGTTGAGGCTGACGGGAAAACGGCCGGTTTTTTGGTCGATGAGGCTGGCAATATCGGCCGGCGGGAGCACCGGGTCGCCATCCACGAGCACGACGTGGCAGCCTACTCCCAGGGTCGGCGTCGCCCGCGCAATGGCAATGGCCTCGCTGGTGGCCCCGGCCTTGGCCATGAGCGTGGCGCTCGGCAGTACGCCGGCCTGGTGAAGTTCGACGATGGCGCGGTTTACACCCGGGGTCAAGCCGAAGTCGTCGGCATTCACAATCAATCGGCTCACGGGGTGAGTCTATCAACCCCGGCCCGGTCAGTTTAAACTGACCCTCTCCTCGGAGATCAAGCCGGCGCGAAGATGTTGCACGCTGATATGATGACAGGAGGCCGTTTCCGGCCTCCCGCCAATCGTGGGCGGTTAGCTCAGTTGGTTAGAGCGCCTGCCTTACAAGCAGGAAGTCGGGGGTTCGAGTCCCTCACTGCCCACCAAATCTACATCTCAGGTCGTCTCAAATCATCTCGACTGTTCCTTCTAAACCCCACTATTTGCGCTAATTCTCGTCTGAAACCGTCTCGCGGTGCACCGCGCTTACTGGAGCGGGCTGGAACCGCATCGATGAAAATCGCATCGCTGGAACGAAAAGTGGGGCAGCAGGTGGTGGAAATCGATTTTTTGCGGGGATGCTTGCAGCATGTCGAGGAGCAACGGAGGCTGCAGGCATTGACTACCCGCAACTCGTCTACCCGAACCTCGAAAAGCAAAATGAGCCTGGGCATCCCCATCACGACCAGTGAACTCTGCCGACTGGCCGAGGTCAGTCGAGCGGGGTTCTATCGCTGGAAGGCCCAAGCCCCGTCAGCAGACCCGGACATGGAGCTGCGCGACGAGATCCAGCGCACCGCTCTGGAGTTTAGCTATTACGGCAGCCGCCGAGTCACACGGGAGTTGCACGAGCGCGGTTGGCTGGTTAACCGCAAGAAGGCGCAGCGGATGATGCGGGTGGACAACCTGTTGTGCCTACGCAAGCGCCGGTTCACCGTGACCACCGACTCCAATCATGCTTTGCCGGTGTATCCGAACGTGCCCACCTCGGGTGCGGTAGCTCTCCTGGCCCTCGGCGCCAAGAGTTGAGGCTGGCATTTTGCTTGAAATGGATGGAAGCTTATGCCGCCGCGCCGTCGTCGCCATGGGCAGGAGCCAAAACCATAAGGCGAAGAACGCCACCCCACCATTAGCGACTAGCGACGCGAGCGCGGTCAGCCATTGGTTGCCATGCGTGACCATCCAATCGTACTGGGCTGTTCATCCGCCATAGGACATCAATCGTGACGAAGACTTTTCGCGCTTAGACTTTGGTTTCCTCGCCAGATGCGCCTCTCCTCAGGTCCAAGGCAACTGCGAGCGTGACTGCAGCATCAGGCTCATGCGAGTCGCGTCCCCCGAGTGCACTCATGGTGTGTCGCATACCCCAACGTCTACGATGGTCCAAACCAAACACACCCGCTCTTCTTCAAGGAAATGTTACGGCTGTCGCTCAGAGCTAGAACCATCTGTCCAGTTGTACGATGAACTTTGACCCATTATGAATGACAAGATCATCCTCTCCCCTGAAATCCTTCTCCACATTGCGCAGTCATTGAACCTGCCCATGCGTGGCCTTGTCGCCGTTATCGAACTGCTGGACGATGGTGGCACGGTTCCCTTCATTGCCCGCTATCGTAAAGAAGCCACCGGCAATCTGGACGAGGTTCAGATCCGTGACCTCGAAGAAAAGTTGGCCTATTTTCGTGATCTGACGGAACGTCGCGCAACCATCCTCTCGTCCATCGCAGAGCAGGGCAAGCTGACTGACGAGTTGAAGTCACGGATTGAAGCCACGTTCGACAGGAGCGAACTGGAAGACCTCTATCTTCCCTATCGGCCCAAGCGGCGTACCAAGGCCACTATCGCCCGCGAAAAGGGATTGGAGCCGCTGGCATCCTATTTGTGGCAGCAACAAACTTCTGCACAGCCTCTGGTGAGCTTTGCATTCACATTCGTGAACGCAGAACTAGGTGTTGCAAGTGTGGACGAAGCCCTGGAGGGCGCACGCCACATCGTTGCCGAGTGGATCAGCGAAGATGCCGCCCTGCGCAAGGCACTACGCCGCCTGATGTTTGACGAAGGAATGATCGCGAGCCGGAAGGCAACGGATGCTGTAGATGAACAGGAAAAGTTCAGGATGTACTACGATTACAAAGAGCCGGTCAAGACCATCCCGTCCCATCGCATGCTGGCCATCCGCCGGGGCGAAAGTGAAAACGTCCTGTACTTTCTCATCGAAGTCGAACCTGAGCGCCCAGTGGCGCTTATTCAGCGGCATGTGCTGCGGCAACCGGGCGATTGGACGCCCTCGCTCAAGGTCGCTATCGATGATGCATGGAAGCGTCTTTTGAACTCGTCGATCCAAGGGGAGATTCGCCTGGATCTGAAGCGACGATCAGATGCAGGAGCAATCCAGGTGTTTCGCGATAACCTCTATAACCTCCTGTTGGCCCCACCTGCCGGTCCAATCTCTGTCCTTGGTATTGATCCGGGCATTCGCACAGGCTGCAAGATTGCCGTCGTGGATGCGACCGGCAAGTTGTTGGCTCACGACGTTCTCTATCTGCATACGTCGAAGCATGGCAACGCTGAATCTATCCCCAAGCTTGAGGCCCTGCTGCGACAGCATCATGTTCGCGCCATAGCAATCGGGAACGGTACTGCTTCCCGCGAGACCGATGCTCTCGTTCGCGCCTTCCTCCGCGAGAAGAATATCGAAGGCATCTTCTCCGTAACCGTGAGTGAATCGGGCGCAAGTGTTTACTCGGCCTCTGACGTTGCAAGGCAGGAGTTCCCCGATCTTGACTTGACGGTGCGAGGCGCTATCTCGATAGCTCGCCGCCTGCAGGACCCGCTTTCCGAACTGGTGAAAGTTGATCCCAAATCAATTGGCGTAGGCCAGTACCAACATGATGTCGATCAGCGTCAGCTACAGGATTCGCTGGAGAACGTGATCGAGAGTTGCGTGAATCGCGTCGGCGTTGACCTGAATACATCGTCCTGGACGCTGCTGCGCTTCGTTGCGGGAATTACCGAGCGCACCGCGCAGAATATTGTGAGTTATCGCAATGAGAAGGGAGGGTTTCGATCGCGTACGCAGGTTCTCGAGGTTCCAGGAATTGGACCAAAGACCTTCGAACAGGCGGCGGGCTTCCTCCGCATCCGAAATGGCGATAATCCTCTCGACATGACCGCAGTCCATCCGGAATCTTACCCCGTGGTGGAACAGATAGCAGTATCGCTCAAGACAACGGTGAAAGAGGTCATCCAGAGTCCACAACTTCTCGAACAGGTAGATCGGAAGCAACTCTCTGCGGGTGCGCACACTCTGGACGACATCCTGACCGAATTGCGAAAGCCCGGGCGCGATCCGCGGGATAAGTTTGTTGCGCCCGTCTTCCACGAAGAGGTGCGGGAGATCTCCGACGTGCAGGCTGGCATGGTGCTGGAGGGCGTGGTGACAAATGTGACGAAATTCGGGGCGTTTGTCGATATTGGAGTTCACCAGGATGGACTTGTCCACATCAGCGAGCTGTCCAATCGCGATATCAAGGAGCCGTCCGAAGCAGTGAAGGCAGGTCAGATCGTCAAGGTGAAGGTACTCAGCGTCGATACACGAGCGAAGAGAATTGCGCTCTCAATCAAAGCATTGGCAGAGCGATCATCGCGCCCCGTGCCGAATCCCGGCAAGACCTCTCCTATCCAGCAGCCAACGCGAGACGGAAATTCGCCGCATTCCTTGGAAAATGGAACGCTCAACGAACGAAAACCTAGAAGGTAACGATCGGCGTGGCACCATTTCTGCCGAACGGATGTCCCCTCGCCTTGCGCACAATGCGGTGACGACCGATGCGGCTTGTGGGAGGTCGTTGTTGGGGAAGGAGCATCATCGGTGCCATTTTCAGCTCTTCCATCCGCACCGTGGAAAGCTATACCCGCATCACTGTGGCTGCCGTGGACGATAAGACCGAGACAAGAGAACTGTTATCGTAGTCCGCGGCCACCGCGCCCGCGCGATGGCCGCGTGTGCGCGCTGGCTAGCTTGCCATTGCGCGGGTCTCCGTCGATTCCTTTGCCACGATGGATTTGACCCACTCTCCGGCGACCTGGCGAGTAGTAATGTTGAGCCGGTTCCAGACGTTGGTGAGAGAGATCGAGAACGTCAGAGCTGCCAGTTCACGCTCGCTGAAATGACGGGCAGCCTCATTCCACACCTCATCCGGCACTGGATCAGGGCGGTCTGCGATGCGAGTGGCGGCTTCAGCCAAGGCCAGGGCCGCACGTTCGACTTCGGTGAAATACGGAGTGTCGCGCCACGCAGATACGGCGAAGAGGCGTGCGTCCTTTTCGCCGGCCTTCTTGAGCTGTCGCCAGCCGATGTCGACACACACACTGCAGCCATTCACCTGGCTGACGCGCAGATGGACCAAGCCAACGATCGTTGGGGACAGGCCGCTTTTATCGACCACCGAATTCAGCGCCAGCAGCGCCGGCATGGCGTCAGGAAGCAGCATTGCGGGATTGTTGAGTCGCGATTGCATGGGAGATTCTCCTCAGGATGAAGTTTCGTTCTTCATACGCATGACGGGTCACGGAGGAAGAATGTGACTGGACTCAATGTGGGCGGATGGCGTCGAATTGTTGCCGCGTCTACCGCTGACCTTACTGCGGCGGCGCGCCCTTGGGGAGAGTGAACAATGCGACCACCAGCATTGCTGCGGCAATGCCGATGGAACAACCCAAGGTGCGATGCGGATTTCTGCTGCCGGAGCGACGTTTGGCAAGCGCCGCGAGAGATGATTAGCGCTGGCGCCATGTTGAATCTGCCTCCATTTTCCTTGTCACATCCAAAGACTGACGTGCGTCATCACATTGACGGACGAGACGGAAGCGATGTGACCGATGAGCGATCGCAACTGGATGGTCGAACAATTCGAGGAGAACCGTGGGCACTTGCGCGGTGTTGCCTACCGAATACTGGGCTCATTGAGCGAGGCTGACGATGCTGTACAGGAGTGCTGGCTGCGCCTGAGCCGAGCAGACACGGGTGACGTCGAAAACCTTCGCGGATGGCTGACAACGGTGGTGGCGCGCGTCTGCCTGGACATGCTGCGATCACGCAAATCACGGCGGGAAGAGCCTCTGGAAACGGCCGCTCCCGAGCCGGCGGGCATGCAAAGGCCCGAGCCGGATCCGGAGGCTGAAGCCGTACTGGCCGACTCTGTAGGCTATGCAACTCTGGTAGTGCTGGATCGCCTCAACCCGGCCGAACGAATTGCGTTCGTGTTGCACGACCTCTTCGATGTGCCATTTGAGGAAATCGCGCGCGTTGCGGGACGCTCGACGGAAGCAGTGCGTCAACTCGCCAGTCGCGCCCGCCGGCGCATTCGCGGCATGACCACCCTCGCCGAAAACGAGATCGCCCAGCAGCACTCCCTGGTAGAGAGGTTTCTGGCAGGGCTGCGCTCGGGCGATCCAAAAATGTTGCTAGATGTGCTCGACCCGGCATTCGCAGTGCGCGCCGATGCGGCGGCTGCACCGGGCGGAGTGCCATCAGACGTCGTTGGTGCCGAAGAGTGGGCGAAACGCGCTGTCGAGGCAGCGCGCGGTGCTCGACTCGCGCGGATCGTCATTGTCGAGGGCTCGGTGGGACTTATTGTAGCGCCGCGCGGCCGCCTGTTCCGCGTGCTGCAGTTCACGTTTGCGAACGGCCGGATTGCAGGGATGGAGGTGATCGGTGATCGCCAACGCCTGACGGCGATCGAGGTGGGTGCGCTCGGCGGTTAACCTGCAGCATCATGTCCCTATGCTTTATGTGTTCTTGCTCTTTCCCTCTTACCGTGAAGTGATGGAGCGCACCGAGGAAATCGAGCCCACGTAACCCAGCGCGAGCCTCGTCAATGAGGAGGCGCGACTTCACCGGAGGAACATAGATCCGTTCTTGACGAGGATTCATCAGGCTACTGCGTCATCGGATAAATCCTCATCGTCGTCGAATTCCGCCTCCGCTTCGGTCGTCACGAATCCTAGTGCCTGCCGCTCAAACAGACGTTTGTACGTGCCGGCGTTGCGCCGTACCAGTTCCTCGTGGGTTCCCTCTTCGGTCACCTTTCCGTGCTCAAAGACAAGGATCCGGTCCAGCATCCGCACCGTCGACAGACGGTGTGCGATCACGATTGACGTCCGGCCCGCCATAAGCCGTTTCATCGCTTCCTGGATCAACGCTTCGGACTCCGAATCCAGACTCGAGGTGGCCTCATCCAGCACCAGCACGGGAGTGTTTGCCAGAAATGCCCGCGCTAGCGCCACACGCTGCCGCTCGCCACCTGACAACTTCACACCGCGCTCGCCCACCAGCGTCTGATACCCCTTCGGTTGGCGCAGGATGAACTCATGTGCATTTGCAAGCCGAGCTGCGTGCAGGATCTCGTCCATGTCTGCGCCTGGATTTCCATACGCAATGTTCTCTGCCAGCGTCCGATGAAACAGGATCGGTTCTTGCGGCACCAGCGCCAGCTGTGCGCGCAATGACTCCTGAGTTACGCGCGAGGTGTCCTGCCCGTCGATCACGATCCTCCCTCCGCCCACATCGTACAGGCGGTGTAGCAGCTTTACGAAGGTCGTCTTTCCTGATCCCGAATGCCCCACCAGACCGACGCGTTCGCCTGCGTGAATCCGCAGCGAGAAATCGTAGAACAACGGCTCGGTCTGCGTTCCATAACAAAAGGTCACCCGGTCGTAGAGGATCTCACCCCTCGTCACGCGAATCGCCTTCGCATCCGCGCGGTCCACGACGCCGAGCGGTTGCGAGTAGAACTGCACCATCTCCTCCATCTCATTGGCTGAGCGCTGCAGGTTGCGCACATGCTGGCCGATGTCGCGCAGATAGCCGTGCACGATGAAGTAGCTCGTCAACACAAACGTCATGTCGCCGGCCGTTGCCTTGCCCTCCCACCACAGCCACAGCGCATACGCCAGCACTAGCGTGCGCAATCCTTGGAGCAGGACCGTCTGCAGAGTCCCATTGCGTGTGGCCCGCGTCCATGTGCGCGCGGTGCGCTGGCGCCACTTTTCCACTACTTTCGCGAGCCGGTAGTCCTCGCGCTTCTCGGCGCCGAACGACTTCACAACTGGGTTACACGCGATCGCATCCGCCATGGCTGCGCCAATGCGGGTATCCTGCGCATTCGACAGCCGCGCGGCGGGAGCGACGTAATATAGCGACAACGAAACGGCTACCGCGATATAGGCCACGGCGCCGATTGCCACGGTAACGCCCATGCCAGGCCAGCGCAGGCCCAATAGCATCGACGAACCCACCAGCACCAGGAGCGCAGGCAGCAACTCCAACAGCAGGATGTCGTCCATCGTGTCCACGGCCCACATCCCCCGCGTGATCCGCCGAACGATCGCGCCGGCAAAGTTATTGGCCTGCCAGTCGGTTGAAAACCGCTGCACTCGCCAGAATGCTTCGCCGGCGAAGCGCGTCATTAGCCGCAGCGTCAGCCGGATGATTCCTGCCAGTGCGATGTACCGCTCGACGGCCAGTACCACACCGAGCAGCGCCATCATCGCAATGGCACGACCCGCACCCTGCAATGCCAGCGACCGCGCCGTTGCATGCATTCCCAAAGCGTCCACCAGCCTGCCCGAATACACGGGCATCAGCAGGTCTGCCGCGGTCGCCACGATCATGCATGTTGATACCCACATTACAAGCAACTTCTCACGCCGCCAGCGGCGAAATAGAAATGCCAACACTTCGCGGATCGCGTTCTGGTCCAGATGTTTGCTCATAAAAGACCTGCCAAAGAAACAGAGACGGGCTGGCTCTACGGCCACAGCCGATCCTGGTTGAAATAGGGAAAAGACGTACCGATTGCCGCCTTCAGGCTGCGCTAAAGACCTTCATATCAAACTGGAGAAGGGTCTATCGGAGCGAGACGCCGGGAAGGGAAACGGTCGGCGACTGAGAATCACCGGGGATAGCGAATGTCTTCATGGTTCTTTCCCTTCGTCGAAACGGATAGCAGTAGCTTACCAGAGATTCAAAAATCCGCACAGCCCTCCCTGGTGATGGAGACCAATCCGGCACAGGCATGCGCGACGACATGGGTTCCGCAGCATCAGATGGGGCAGAGCGCCGGTGTAATCCCCTTTCAAGAAGAAGGTTTTAGGCGGGGCCATCTCCAGCTGTCGGATAGCGCCAACGGAATTTGAAGCAAGAATCGGGTTGTGGTGAGACCCCAATTCGAAGAGTCTATATCCATGCGCAATGACGAGGCTTTCACGGTATCGTCGGGGAGTGGAATGGAAGTGAAGGCTGCTTCGCTCCCGGATTCAGCACACACGGTTTCACGCATGGCATCGCTCGACTGGCAAGCCATTGCAAACGACCTGAACGAATCAGGTAATGCCTTGCTGAGGAAAGTTCTCACCTCAGGCGAATGCGAGGCTCTGGCGCGTTTGTATCCGAGCGATGAACACTTTCGCAGTCGGATTGTGATGGCACGGCACGGTTTCGGTCGAGGAGAATACAAGTACTTCCGCTACCCATTGCCGGACATCCTTCAACGATTGCGCACTGCGCTCTATGACAAACTGGCGCCGATTGGGAACCAATGGAATCATGCCATGGGAGTCTCCACCCGTTACCCGGGCAAACACGCAGACTTCATCAACCGTTGCCACAAAGCAGGGCAAGTGCGCCCAACGCCTCTGCTTCTTCAGTATGGCCAGGGGGACTACAACTGCCTGCATCAGGATCTCTATGGCGAACATGTATTTCCAATTCAGGTGGCGTTCCTCCTCTCCGAACCGGGAAGTGACTTCACAGGCGGTGAATTTGTGCTGACCGAACAGCGTCCCAGAATGCAATCCCGGCCGGAAGTGGTGCCGTTACGCCAGGGAGACGCAGTTGCGTTTGCTGTTCATCATCGTCCGGTACAAGGAACACGCGGCTTCTACCGGGTTAATATGCGGCATGGCGTCAGCCGGCTGCGTTCAGGACAACGCTACACAATCGGCATCATCTTTCATGATGCAAAATAGATGGAGTCATGGGCACGCCTCTTTTCGATAACCAACCGCCTCCCGCACTGCCGAAAGATGTTCTCGGCGCCGGAACCGCGGTTCTCGCCGGATTCGCGCTCGACCAGGAAGCCGAATTGCTCTCCTCGCTCAAGCTGGTTGTGGACAAGTCACCGTTCCGCAATATGATCACGCCGGGCGGGTTTCGCATGTCTGTCGCCATGTCAAACTGTGGCGCACTTGGTTGGGTCACAGATAGAACGGGATACCGATACAGTGAGATCGATCCCGAAACAAACCACCCCTGGCCTGAGATGCCGCGGACATTCCGGAAACTTGCCGAGTCCGCGGCGAACGAAGCAGGATTCCCGAATTTCGTTCCCGATTCATGTCTTATCAATCGTTACGAACCGGAAACCAAATTGTCGCTTCATCAGGATAAAGACGAACGCGATTTTACTCAACCCATCGTTTCTGTCTCGCTTGGATTACCTGCCACATTCCTGTTTGGTGGATTGGAGCGGGCCGACAAGGTGGTCCGCATCCCGCTGGTGCATGGCGATGTGGTGGTTTGGGGCGGACCTGCCCGGCTGCGCTATCACGGCGTCTCACCATTGCAAGAGGGTGAGCATCCGCTGCTAGGCAGGGTTCGGTACAACCTGACATTTCGGAAAGCCGGATTGGCTTGACCGGTGTATTGAGGTTCCTAACTCAAGCCGAACGACGCACCGATCTTTCTCACTGCGTCTGAGAGACCAGTTTTGCGCGCACTCCGATCGTAACGGAAATCAACTCGATCGGGTGTCCGGGACAGATGGACAATCACGTGACCTTCAGGACAATCTTTCCAATGTGCAGACTCGACTCCATGCGCTCGTGCGCTCTTGCAACGTCCCGCATCGAAAACTCCTGATCCACAATGGGCCGGATCCTTCCTTTCCGGATCAATGGCCAGAAGTGCTCCTCGACGCCGTCACGCAGGCGCCGTTTCTCCGCCACTGACCGCGGGCGCAACGTCGATCCTGTGATCATCAGCCGCTTCGCCATCACCGTCCGAAGATCGAGGTTTACTTCGTTTCCACGGATCGTGGCGATATGCACGAGCCGTCCGTCTTTGGCCAGCAGTTTCAGATGCTTTGCAAAGTAGTCACCGCCGACCATGTCCAGGATGACGTCCACACCTTTGGCACCGGACCACTCCAGGGCGCCGGCGACCCAGTCTTCTTCTTTGTAATTCAATGCACGTTCGCAGCCCAGTTCCAGAAGAAACCGACACTTCTCCGCCGAACCGGCGGTAGCGGCCACAGTTGCTCCAAACGCGCCGGCAGCCTGGATTGCAAATGTCCCGATGCCGCTTGTGCCGCCCTGCATCAGGAAGCGGTCGCCGGGAAAAACCCGCCGGGGATCAAAGAGGTTTGCCCAGACAGTAAAGGCGGCTTCCGGCAGCGTCGCTGCTTCTTCAAGAATCATGCCCTCCGGAACAGGCAGACAGCATGCGCTGTGCGCCGTGCAATACTCGGCATACCCGCCACCCGGCACGAGAGCACAAACCTTGTCGCCGGTCTTCCAGCGCACCTCAGCTCCAGGTCCCCGCCCCACGATCTCTCCCGCGATTTCCATTCCCAGAATTTCGGAGGCACCGGCAGGCGGAGGGTAGTGCCCCTGGCGCTGCAAAAGATCCGCCCGGTTGACACCAGCGGCAGCCACTCGGATCAACACTTCTCCCTCGCCGGGTTGAGGTGTTTCTACTTCCTGAATCGTCAGAACGTCCGTCCCGCCAAATCCCTTCAACGATACGACTCGCATCTATTCAGCATAGCCGTATCGGAGAAGAAGAGTTCGGTGATGTGGGACGGGCGCGTGTATCAAGATTTCCCAGACATGTCTGGGCAATCTGGCGGATGTCCATTCCCAACACCTGCTTGTTACGATGAATCGCGAGATCCGACCCACGAACCTAAGCAGAGGTCCTGGTTATGAAACAGAATTTCGCCGCAATCATCCTCGGTGGTACCGGGCAAGTCGGTGGTGCAGCCGTCGCGGAGCTGCTAGCAGTTCCGGAGTGCCGGGAAGTGGTAATGGTCACCAGAAAATCCATTGCGGCGCGATCGCGGGTGCGCAACGTCGTTCTTGATACCGGCGCTTCCGACTTTGCGGAGCGCACGGCCGCCCTCGCCCGCGAAGTCCTCAGCCAAGGTCCCGCCAGCGGCGTGAGCTGTGTGGGTGTCGGTTCTGGATCGAGGCGCTGGAGCGAAGAAGAATTGCAACGACTTGAACTCGGTGTTGTGGGTGCCTTTGCGGGTGGTTGCCATGAAGCCGGAATCATCCAGTTTTGCCTACTTTCCGCCGTTGGAAGCACAGCCCGCAGCCGGTTTCGCTATGTACGCATCATGGGCATGAAGGAAGACACCGTGCGCAGCATCGGTTTTACCCGCCTCGCCATCTTTCGCCCCGGCATCATTGTCGGTAACGCTCATACTCCGGCCTGGGTCGGTTGGTTGGGAAGCCTCGTGCCCGGGCCGTTTGGCAATATTGATCAGCGAATTCTCGGTCGCTCAATCGCCGCCGAGATAGCTTTGCACAGTCTAGAGACTGGTGATGTTACCCGCGAAAATGCCGCAATGAAAAAACTCGCTGCGCAGTTCACTGGCACGACTTTGGAGTCTTTGTGTGCGGTGTAGGCGAATTTAATGGCGAAAGATAAAGCCGGCGCGACCCTGGTTAACACTCGTCACCGGCGGCCCGTCTACGATGTTGCGGAGTCAACTTGACGGGTCGGGAGGACCCCTGATGGAGACCTTCTGATGGACCGCCTGCTTTCCCGGTACTCGCCCGGGGAGATCCGCGCCGCATCTGCAGACGCGCGCCTGGTTGAGGCGGCTTGTCAAGGTGATCAGACTGCGTTTGGACGGCTGTATGAGCAATACGCCGGAGTGGTTCACGGGCTCCTTCTCGCGGAAGTCCGGCGCGAGGAGGCGGACGACCTCGTGCAGGAAGTGTTCCTGATTGCCATGCGCCGGATCTCGGCGCTGCGCGATCCAAACAGATTTGGAGCGTGGCTGGCGGCCATTGCGCGCAACCTGGCAAACGACCATTACCGCCGCCTGAGACCGACGGACTCGCTGATACAGGACCCACCCGAGACGGCCGGCCAAACTGTCGCAACGCGCCATCTGGGAACGGGCACTGCAATCCTGGACGTGATCCGCAGTCTGCCCGAGGCGTACAGCGAGACGCTGATTCTGCGCCTGGTGGAGGGGATGACCGGCCCGGAGATCGCGGTGCGCACCGGGCTGACGCATGGCTCCGTTCGAGTGAACCTGTGCCGGGGCATGCGCATGCTGCGCGAGCGGCTGGATGCCGTGAGCTCCAATCGTTCTGAAAGGAAAGCCACTGATCCATGACCATGAAAAGCGACAAACCGGAACCTGAAGAAAGAATCGACCCGTACTTGTGGGATGGTTCGGGGCAGCCCGATTCTGAGGTGGAAAAGCTCGAGGCGCTTCTGAGCCCGTTTCGATATGATCCATTGGCTCGGGCTATTCCTCGCGTCGAGAATCCGCCGGCGCGTGTGCGGCGGGTCCAACTCTTTCCGGCATTCGCGTACGTGGCGGGTGTTGCCGCGATCGCTGTGGTCCTGGTCGTGATGTTTGTGCGCGGACGGCAGACTTCGCCGGCCTCGGGGCCGGGCTGGGTCGTCTCGGATGTGCGCGGCACTCTACGGCTTGGAAAGACGACGCTCAGTGCAGGCAAACTGTCGAGCCATCTGGGCGTCGGACAGATGCTCGAGACCGGCGCACAGTCGCAGGCTCGGCTCACCGCGGAACAGACGGGCCAGATTGACGTGGATCCAAACACGCGTCTCCGATTGGTTGCCATGGGAAACGACACAAAGCGCATTGCGCTCGAGAATGGCGTCATTCACGCTTTTATCTGGTCGCCGCCGGGGCAGTTCGTCGTCGATACGCCTTCGGGGACTACGGTCGATCTTGGATGTGCTTACACGTTGCAGGTCGACGATTCGGGCGCGGGCGTGGTGAGAACGTCGATGGGGTGGGTGGGATTCAAATTGAGAGGGCACGAGGCCTTCATCCCGGCGGGGGCGGTAGCTGCCATCAAGCCGAATTCCGGCCCGGGCACTCCTTACTTCGAAGATGCATCGGCGAGGTTCCGTTCCGCACTGGCGAATTTCAATTTTGAAGACAACACGCCTGAGCAGCGCGCGCGCGATCTCGAAACGGTTCTCGATGAGGCACGCAAGCGTGATGTGCTGACGCTGTGGCATCTGCTGGCGCGCTCCGATGCTTCGCAACGGGTTCTTGTCTACGTGAAGCTGGCCAGGCTTGTGCCTCCTCCGGCGGGCGTTACCAAGGAAGGAATCCTGCGTCTCGATTCCGGGATGATGGATCGCTGGTGGAATGAACTCGGATTCGATGATATCGCCGTGTGGCGTCGCTGGGAGCGCGCATGGAGCGGTGGGGCCGGCGCGAAGTAGTTCCAATACTGGCCGGTTCAATTGTTAACAATGCGGTCCGCGTCTCCGTCTCCTTCAGTGATGGGAACATACCACGTCAAAGGAGAGTCGGAAATGAAATCGCGTGCTTCCTCACTTATTGCGGCCGGCCTGATGGCCATCGCGTTTACGTGTGCAACGAGACTGTCTGCGGGGCCGCCGCTGATTTGTCATGCCATCGAAATCGGACAGGTGCAAACGCTGCCGTGGGTCGACCTGAACTACCACAAGGGCGACGGCTCGTACAACTTGCAGAACCTCGCTAAAGATACGATTGCGATTCTCGATTCGAATCCAGCCGTGCTGGTGCACATGGAAACGCTGCGGCGCGCAACACTCTACGCACGCCAAGACCCGCAGGCTGCAAAGGAACTGCTGACCCGCCTTCGCGCCCGTGCAACTGAAGCTCCCTCGGATGCTCGCGGAGCGATGGCGCAGTTTGATTTTGGCTACTTGGCCGAAGCGTACAAACAGTGGAGTGGAAAGGGTGAGCCGAGTCCCGCGGCGGGAGTGGATGGATACGCCTGGGTGAAACGAGCCATCCAGGAGCGAGGCAATGATCCGGAAATAGAATTCGCCGCGGCGCTCATCACACTCACCGTGCCAAACGAGGATCATCGCGAGCACGTACAGAAGGCCATGGCGGGAGCGAAGACCGATGCACTGCTCGCACAAAACCTGGCTTCTCGCTTTGGCGACGAGACCATGTCGGGGATTCTTACAGCTCATTCTGCGGGGCGATGAAACGCCGGCTTGTTCAAAGCGTTTCGGCGCTGGATTCCGTCGTTCGAAAACAAAATATCATCCGTGCATCGACTCGCAGAATCAACAATAAGAAGAAATTCCTCCTTCGAGGTAATCGCGTGCAACTCAAGCCATTCCTGCTCGACGCCTGGCTCGACCAATATGAACACGGTATAGAGTTCAACCTCGCTGCGAGCACTGGACCGACCTGGACCGTAAACGACGTCCTCGCCCTTGCCGATGATGAAACGCGCCAACGCTTCCTGAACCACAACCTGGTCTACAGCCGCCCCGCCGGAGCCGACGGTCTGCGTGAGGCGATCGCGGAAATGCAGGGTGTCCCAGTAGAAGCGGTCCAAATTGTGACCGGCGCCTCCGAGGCCCTTGTCGTACTAATGTGGCTGGCCGCCGAGCCCGGCGCAAACGTAATCATCCCGCTGCCTGGATTCACTACTTTCTCGGCACTCCCGCAATCTCTTGGCCTGGAAACCCGCTTCTATCGCGTGCGGCGCGAGAACGGCTTCCGCATCGACCCCGACGAGATCAAGCGGCTAGCCGACTCGAAGACCAAGCTCATCCTGGTCAACAGCCCGCACAATCCCACCGGGGCGACTATCGACGATACCGAAATGGAAGACCTGCACGACTTCGCCGCCGAGCGTGGAATCCAGCTGGTGAGTGACGAGGTCTACCATCCCATCTACCACGGAGGGCAAACGAAATCTGCGGCGCGACTGCCACACGCCACGGTCATCGCCGATATGTCGAAGGCATTTTCGATTGCCGGCGTGCGCACCGGATGGATGATCGAGCACGACGCCCAGCGCCGTCAGCAATACTGGACCGCGCGCGCCTACTTCTCGATCTGCAACACCACCACCGGGGAAATTCTTTCGGAAATCGCAATCCGCAAACGTGACGTCGTGCTTGGCAAGACTCAGGAAGCCGCCAGTCGGAACCTCAAGCTCCTGGAGCGCTTCATGGCGGACCATCGCGACGTACTCGGCTGGATTCCACCGCAAGGCGGCATGACCGCGTTCCCCTGGCTGGTGAGCCGAGAGAACGACCGCCCGTTCTGCCAAGCCGCCACCGAGCGTGGAATCCTGCTGGCTCCCGGCGATTGCTTCGATGCGCCCTCGCATTTCCGCCTGGGCTTTGCTGCTGCCGGAGACAATTTCTCCAAGGCGCTCGACCGCTTCGGAGCATTCGTAAAGAACTGGTCGGCAAAGATGGTCACAGCATGACGGAAACCTGCTGTGCTCAATCTCAATCCGCGTAAGTCAACTATTCCATTATTCGACATCGCACAGAGAACTGCCCGGGTCAGCCCTTCCAACGGGTTACGTGTTGGATAAATTCTTGTTCGACATAACCTGTATAGCCAATCTCAAGCAATGCACGCATCACCGCGGGGTAATTGATCTCATGCCGGTCATCTAACTCACCGCGTCCGGGTAACTCAACAAGTCGGTCAACTCCCTCACACAGTTCGCGGCTCCTGCTGGCGATATCTCGCCACTCCCAGGGCTGCACCGGCAACAGGCGCATTCCGCGTGCTCGCGAGGAGCGTATAAAGTATAAAAGTGGGCAACCGTGAAGCATCAGAGGGTAGCGGGCGGCATCGAATGAACCTCTCACCCGCGATGGCGGTTCGCGGGCTGGTATGCCGGCGGTTGAGTCGTGTGGGCGGGAGTGTTCTGCTCGCGGCGCTGGCTTCTGTTTGCGGTTGCAATCAAGGGAACAGTGCGAGGCCGACTGGACCTGCCGTTATTATCGTGCCTCCTCTTGGATTGCCACCGGTTCCGATTCCCGTGGACAATCCGCCGACCGCGAGTTCAATTGTCCTGGGTCGCCGGTTGTTTTACGACGCGAATCTCTCCAAGGACAAGTCGATTTCCTGCTCATCGTGTCATGATTCGCAACGTGGATTTGCCGATCCGCGGGAGCGTTCGATCGGCGTGGGCGGAGCAACGGGGCTGCGTCATGCGCCCAGCCTCTTGAATGCAGCTTATTTGCCGCTCCTCTTTTGGGACGGCCGCGCGCCGAGTTTGGAAGCGCAAGTGGGCGCGCCCATGGCAGATCCGCTGGAGATGAACCAAGCCCACGAAGCTGCGGTCGCAAAGCTCAAGCGCGACCCATCCTACAAGACGCTGTTCCGAAATGCGTTTGGCAGCG
The DNA here is from genome assembly GCA_963788475.1 of Terriglobales bacterium. Classification (GTDB taxonomy): domain Bacteria; phylum Acidobacteriota; class Terriglobia; order Terriglobales; family Acidobacteriaceae; genus Telmatobacter. The sequence continues at coordinate 225,167 of CAWBGO010000013.1, read as the reverse complement.
ACGAAATCACGATGAAACGGGTCGAGAATGCATTGGCCAGCTTCGAGAGGACACTGCTGAGCGGGAATTCGGCGTTCGACCGATACGAGTATCAAGGACAAAAAGAGGCGCTCTCTGCCGCGCAGATTCGAGGTCTCGCAGTATTCGAGGACCCACTCCGAGGCAACTGTTCCTCCTGCCACACGATTGGGCCCAAATATGCACTCTTCACTGACGGCGAATTTCACAACACGGGCGAAGGAGTGGGCGACAATGAAGAGCCGATCGACCCCGGACGCTATCGTGTGACCAAGCTGGATAAGGACCGGGGTTCATTCCTGACGCCAAGCTTGCGCGACGTTGCGCTCACCGCGCCGTACATGCATGACGGCAAGCTGAAGACACTGAAAAATGTTGTGGATTTCTACGCCGGCAAGGGGAACTCGAATCTTTACCTGGACGATCGAATCGCAAGGATAGAACTATCAGGCCAGGAGCGGAGCGACCTTGTAGAGTTCCTGAAGTCGCTGACGGGAGAGGTGCCATCGAACGCCGAGCCTCGGGAAAAGGATCAGTCCCAATGAAGACGTCAAGATCGCTCGCTTCCTGTTGCCTGTTGTCTTGGCTGCTCGCGGTGGCAGGTTGTTCCCACAAGGGCGAAACCACTTCGCAGCCTGACCAAAAAGCTCAGGGGGCAGTTGTGCCTGTTTTCCACGTGGACCCGGTTACGGCCGGGTCAATATCAGGAGAGATTCGCTACACCGGAAAGAGGATAGCTCGCAAGGCAATCGACATGAGCAATGATCCGGCTTGCGTCGAAGCGCTCCACGGGGCTGCATTCGATGAGCCGCTGGTCGTGTCCCCCAATGGTTCTTTGGCGAACGCATTCATCTATGTCAAAGAGGGGCTTCAGGGCAAGCATTTTGAAGCGCCATCCACTCCCGTAGTCATCGATCAGAATGGCTGCTGGTTCCGGCCGAGGATCGTCGGCATCCAAACAGGGCAGGTTTTCGAAGTAAGAAACTCCGATCCGGTGACGCATAACATTCATCCGATGGCACAGATCAACCGGGAATGGAATCATAGCCAGGGTGCGGGCGATCCTCCGATGGTTCGGAGGTTCCTTAAACCAGAGGTCATGATTCGCGTGAAATGCAACATTCACAGCTGGATGCATGCCTTTATCGGAGTCGTGGACAATCCGTACTTTGCGGTGTCAAAGGAAAACGGCAGTTACTCGATAGACAACTTGCCGCCAGGCACTTATACCATTGGATTCTGGCAGGAAGCTCTTGGAACCCAGGAGAGGCAGGTCACCGTTGCTCCTCATTCAAATACACCGGTCAATCTGACATTCAAGGGGCACTGATTGCATGAACAGGCCGTTTTGCATTTTGCTGATAGCAGGCGTGGGCGGGATCCTGGCTGGGTGTTCCAAGCAAAAATCAACCGACGGATCAGCTACGGTGGCGATTCAAGAGTCTTCGGCTCCCCGGATTTATGTGACGAACGAAGTCTCGGGCGACCTGAGTGTGATCGACTCGGGAACACACAGAGTCATTGCGACGGTTCCTCTCGGCAAGCGGCCGCGAGCAATCCACGCGAGCCCAAACGGAAAGACACTCTACGTGGCCCTGAGCGGGTCGCCGATTGCCGGCCCCGGCGTGGACGATAGTACATTGCCTCCACCCGACAAGAGCGCGGACGGCATTGGCGTCTTCGACGTATCGCAGAACAAGCTGGTCAGGATCATTCCCGGCGGCTCCGATCCAGAGAACTTCGATGTGAGCAAGGACGGCAAGGAACTGTTCATCGCCAATGAAGATAAATCGACAATGAGCGTTGTTGATGTCGATTCGGGGAAGGTAGTCAAAACAATCAAGGTGGGTGGAGAGCCGGAAGGAGTGAGGGTAACTCCAGACGGCAAGAGGGTATTTATCACCTCGGAAGAGGACGGCACGATCGCCGTGCTGGATCCCACTGATGAGGGTCGAATTGTGTCAACATTCAAGGTCGGGAATCGCCCTCGGTCGATTGCCTTCATGCCTGATGGTTCACGCGCTTATGTAAATGCCGAGAATGACGGAACCGTGGTTGTGATCGACGCGAAGCGGTACAAGATAATAAAGGCGATCTCTGTTGGCAAACCCGGAGTGATCAAGCCGATGGCCGTGCTGCTTTCGGCCGATGCGACGAAACTATATGTGAGCACCGGACGAGGACAACAGATTTTCACAATCAATACGGCCAACGATACAGTTGCGGGCTCCGTGACGGTGGGACAGCGCCCTTGGGGTATCGCTGTCTCGCCGGACGGAAAGACGCTTTATTCAGCGAACGGGCCGTCGAACGACATTTCGATTGTGGATCTGGCGGCGAATACCGTGACTGGAACGATCCATGCGGGGTCTGGGCCATGGGGCGTGGTGGTCTTGTCACGATCTCTCGCCGGTCATCCTCAAATTTGACTTGGCGCGCAGAGCGTTGACGCGATCCGGCTGCACCAGGAAGAACGTGAGCAGTTCGGGAACCGTCACCAGTTTGCCTACCGTCGGAATCGCCTCGGAGAGCTGCCGGTTCATGTTGTCCATAACATCCGCGACCTTCAATGGTTCTTTGGGCCACACCTACTCGTTCTATTCGCCGTTCTAGTGCCACGTTCGGCTAACCGTGGACACAAGAGGATTTCTGGAAAATAAGCCCTCTATACATATCTTCGCCGCGTAGTAGTTTTGTGGCTATACAAGTGAGAAGGATTTTGAAGTTTGACCTCGTTCTGCTCATAACCCCCTACCCCCCTTCTCTCAAAGGATAGGCTCGATTGTGAGATTCTGCATTCCAAATTCGTCCTGGCGGACACAGATGGGCACGGAATCCGATCTTAACCGAACAGAAGTGATCGGCATTCGGAACTAATACCGACATGAGGCGAGGCAAGATTAATGCGAATCGAACCTCTGCCCACGAAACGTTACGGTGAACCAGTTTCGCGGCAAGCATGCGGTCATGGGGGCGTTACTGTAACGGTCTGATTTCTTTCTCGGTGAGCGAGGAGGGGTAGACCCTGTCACACTAAGTGAAGTCACACTAAGTGAAGTCACACTAAGTGAAGTCACACGAACTCTTTTTATGGCTATAGTGAGACACCTTTTAGTGTGACTCCTCAGGAAGCCCGATCACTCTGAAGGAAGTAGCCTTCTTCCGAGCTTGGACGCGTGCCGCAATCCAATCGTTGATCTCCGATTCGAGCCAGGCAACGGCACGGCCGCCGCCCATGTCATACGGTTTTGGGAATTCCCCCGCGGCGATCTTGCGGTAGATTGTGGCGCGGCCATGTGGCACGCGATTCTGGACTTCCCTCAGGCGCATCAGACGCATGGTTTCTCCTTCCGCATTCGCGGAGTTCTTGATACTGAGTGCAAGTAAAGGATCGCTGCGACCGAATTCTTCGCGACTAACCCAACCAACACGACGCTGTGCAGCGCGGCACAGGCGCACATGAATCATGCGCAAGACGCTAAGAAGGAAAAGAGAGGAAGGCGAGCAACTCTCTGCAAAGATTGCATCTTAGGGATGCGATGCAAGGTTAGCATCGGACCGGCGAAGTAACGGAAACTCAACTTCGCAGGCAATCCGTGCTAACAAGCCGACGATATCGCAAATTCTCATGGGACGCAATGGGAACGCAATAATTTTAGCGTGTATCATTTTCGACGACTGTCCGAATTGATGTGTGGATCAGCTCGGGTCTGCAGAGGGTTCGTTGAGAAAGCGCATGGCGCGATGTTCTGAGGCGATTGGTGGTTGAGCGAGTGCAGATGAGGGGTAGTTCTGGGGGTATTTATGACTGTTGCTTATTTAGCTATCGGAAACTAAATAAGTTGTTAGCAAACATGTGTCCCTCACTTCCCACCACTTATCCATTGTGACTATTTTTGCGCGATCATGCGGTGGATCCGGCTCTTTTGTCCGTGCACTGACTCCGTATGGGCCAGGATTTCCTGTGGGCTGAACCAGAACGGTTTCACCTGGTGCTGGCTATGCAGCTTCGCCATGTCGTTGTAATGCGGCGTGTCCGTATGTTCCGATTCTCCATACGGCAACAGGCTCCAGATCTGCTTCGGCTTTCTCTGCTCCACATCAGTCTCCACGACGATCATCAGGTGACCCCAAGCGTCGTTGCAGAAGATCCGTCCATCAGCCTGTTCGGGTCCCTCATCCGGGTGAAGCACCCCAAACAACTCCACGCTGATTCCGTCCATCGGGAAGACTCCGTTGCGCACCACTACGTTGATTCTGCCCCAGGGAACCTCCAGGGTCCCGAACTTCTTCTCAAGCAGTTCCATTCCCTCCACGAACGCATTCCATGCCGCGTCCTTTTCCCGGCTGGAGTGGATGTCGATCTTACCGCGGTCATAGGACAGGAACCGCGCATACCTGGCTTCGCCTTGCTCTGACTTGTATGTCTTTGCCCAGTAGTACAGATACGTGGTTGCCAGTGAATCTTCCGCCGAACGCCGGTTCCACTTCTTCAATTCCTCCAGCGGACGACGCAACCGTTCATCCTTCAGATGGCTCTGCGACGCTTCCAGTAGAAGCGGCACGATCACGTCCGCCGGAACGATGTACGTGTCGTACCCCAGTTCCACCATGTCGTCCCGCGTGAACTTCTTCTCCTGCCCGAGCTCATACAGGACGCGCTCGCCGCGCGTGTTCAGGGCCTCCAGGCCTGCTCCGTGCTTAACTGGATAATGCAGATAGTAGGGACCCAGCATCAGCGGGTCCAGTCCCGAATGCTGCGTCGACAGCCAGAACGGGTTGTTGCAGTTCTGGAGAAAGCCGGAGGGCGGGTTCGTCAGTTGGGGATATTTGTCAAACGGGATGTTCGGCCCCCACTCTGTTTCTTTTGTCCAACCCGGAACCGGTTTGAACCAGTTGAAACTGTTATTCCTCTGCGGAACGATGCCATTGTGCACCCAGTAGATGTTTCCGGCGTCGGAGAAGAGAAAATTCCATCGGGGAATCAGTTGTCGCGCGAGAGCCGTTTTGAACTCGTCCAGATTTTGAGCTTTCATCAGGCTATACAGTCCCAGCGAGTAATTCACACCGTCGAAGTTCGGTACCTTTACCGACCAGGCCCGACGGAATTCGGCGTCAAACTTCACCACCGGGCCATGATGTGTGTAATGGAGAGGCCGAGATATCGTCTCCATTCCCGTCGGACCTTTCACACGAAAGGTGGTTATCTCTTCGCTGATCTCGCGCCACTCACCCTCATAGAGGTACTGCCGACGATTGTGCGGGTTGATCTCTTCTTCGTAGACGTCAGATATGTTGGGCTGATTCCAGCTCACCGACCAGGTGATCCTGTCGTTGAAACCCATCAGGAAAAACGGGCTGCCTAACCAGCTGATCCCACCCGTATTCAATTTGCCGGGCACCATAAGGTGGGCCTCATAATTCTGGAATCGGTTGGCCCAGGGCATGTGTGTGTGTTCGACGTGCATGATCCGCCCATCAGCCGACTTCTGGGGCAAGATCGCCCACTGGTTGGAGCCGAAGTGGGGGAGGATCGACGTCCGCTCCGACATCTTGACCAGCGCGTCGTTCACACTGTAAAAGCGGAAATAATTGCTACGCTCAAACGCCTCCAGGTCCTCCGCCGTGATCCCGTCGATCCACTCAGGCACCTGGCTCCGATGTTCAGCGATATAAGTGTTCACTCCCCGAGCGAAAGCATCGAGAAGGGGATAGACCGCAGGGGAGATTCTATTCCGGTTCTCGACCACCCCCTGCTTTGTCCGCATCAGGCGCTGCAGATAATCGCCACTCCACCGGTAGTCATCCGGGAAGAAGCGCAGCGGACCGTCGCCCAGGGCCGCAATGCCTTGCACTTCCGCGAGACGCCCCTGAGCATCGCGGTACTGCAGCATCATGCGCTCGAGATGGTCCTCCGCCTGCGCATATCCATAACCGAAAAATGCCGCTTCCTCGGTGTCACCAACAATGTGTGGGACGCCATAGGAATCCCGATAGATGGTCAGGCTTTTCGCCAGCCCCTCATCTCGCGCGGCGTGTGCAGACATCGGTCGCTGCGGTTCACCCAAGGCGAAATTCCTGAAACCGATGACTGATGAAAATGCCAGTACTACCGCTTCGCGACGACTCAACTTCATCAGATATACCCGTTTTGCAGCACAATCGAAAAAACTGCACTTGTCTATCTAGCTCGCTATACAAGGATTGTATCCAACTGCGGACATAGGTGCGATTGCGAGGCCGGAGAGGATCTAGGCGAGGTAGTTCCCGACCTTCGATCGCTGCCAAGTTACGCGGATAAATTGGCCCCGCAATCAGGATCATGCGGCATTGCCGATGCCACCAGGAGGGCTGAACCGGCGTAGAGCCATGTGTCTGCGACGTAATTTAGCGCTTCGTTGATCTCTGATCCGCCATGGGCGAACGCCAGAATAAACAGATACGGGAACACGGTGAGGAAGCACATTAATGCGCCAATTGAGGCTGCGGCTTTGCGAGGTTGTTTGTTCAAGGCCAGGCCGATTCCAGCCACCACCAGGATCGCTCCTGCGAGGTATCCCCATAACCTGGGAAATGGAACCCATGATGGCATGATCTTTTCCAAAGGAACGCCGGGCGCAAACTCCGGATGAAGAAAATGTTCTACGGCAAAAAAGATCGCAGCTATCGCCAGAACCAAGCGCCCAAACAAAATCATCCACTTCGATAGTTGCGGCGACGACGCGCGACGATGCAGTCCCGCGAGGGCCCACGCGCCGGCGGCAAAAGAGAGATCTCTGAGCGCGATGGTCCAAGAGAATCGATCTTTGGGATGCGCGACCACAAAGGGTATATAAAGCATGCAGACAAAGAGCGTGAACATCGTTCCGAGCAGGGCGGAGGACAAGCGCACGAGCTTTCTCGCCGTAAGACTGGTCGCTGCTGCGAGCAGCGCGCATCCGACAAAATACGCCCAGAACCTGTGCCCCGGCATCCAGGACGGGACCATATTCTGGACAAACTCGGGGCCGCGAAAATGCTCAGGCGCGAATATAGCGAGCGGAACGGCATAGAAGACGCAGCCCAGGATGATGAGTTTGTCCCAGCCGCAAGCCGCGCGGATCTCTTCACGAAGTCAGAAAAACTCCGACGACAAGATAGAGAACCCCGGCAAAGCTCATCCAGAGATTTGTTGATGAAAGCATCAAGGCCTCTTTCGCGAAGGTGCTGCGGCAGAGATTATATCCGGGTCTCTTAGTGTTGTATGGCCTGCGAGTCGGGCAGGAAGAAATCAGGCTTGAGGCGGTAGCGGGCGGGTTCCGATCGGTCGGGCGGCTTTGTCGGCCTCGAGGAAAAACAGCCAGGAGGGATCCTGCGCGAGCACTTCCTCGAGTTCCGGCTCGCTAAGAACCATGCATGCCGTCGAGAGCGCGTCCGATTCAGCCGCGGTATCGGCCAGGGCCCAGGCACGGCTTTGCCGCAAGGCGGGCTGGCCGGTGCGCGGATCGAGAATATGATTTCCCTTTACCGCCAGCCCCGATCCGCTCAAGGAAGTGTGCGCTCAGAAGGAATCGCTGCGGTGCACCGTCATCACCGAGGCCGCACGACCAGCCGGCGGTGTCCTTCGGCGGACCGCCCGCCAGAATACTGCTGCCGCCCGCGACCAGCAAAAACGAGGGGCAATCCCAACTACGCAGCAGCTCCGCCATCCTGTCGAGCGCAAACCCCTTGCCGATGGCGCCGAGATCGAATTGCAACGATCCGCTCTCGCACTGAATGGCCAACTCCTGCGGCAGCAAATGCCACTGGGGCAAAGAGGTCTGCGTTTGCATGGCTGCGGCCGTGGCAGAAAACGCGCCGCGCGTGGCCAACTCCATTTTCTTTGCGATTTCGAGGCAGGCAAAGGCCGGCTCGCTCAGGCGCATCCTCTCGCCCGGCGCGAGCTGAGCGATCTGCGCTATGTCGCTGTTGGCGCGAAAGCGGCTTAAATGCGACTCCAACTTATCGAGAAGATCGACCGCGGCCTGCGCAGCCTGCGCGGCGTATGTTCTCTCTTCATCGGCGATGCGCACCTCGAAGTATGTCGCCATGGCGCGATGATTCAATTGGTAGATGTCAGCCATGGCTTTTCATTTCGGCGCAGGCGCCCACAAAACGGTCAGCACACCAGGACGGACTCCGAAGAATTCCGGGCGAAAATTCTTGAGCTGTTCCGCATATTGGTCGGCAGCTTCGGTGGACGTGATGTAAAAATCCGCCTGTCCCGGTTGCTGGCCTGGCTGCCAGAATCCGACTGCGGCGACGTGCCGCAGATACCACGGCAACGGCCAGGGATCGGCGGCAATCACGGCGATGCGCGGCGCCGCGATTGCATCCTGGCGGGCAAGCCTTTCGATCTCCGCTGGCAGTCCGAGCAAATCTTCCGAGGTGTGGGCATAGGCATACGGATTGGCTTCGTCGGCAGGATGGACAAAAACGCGCGCCCGCGTGTCGTGGACGATCAGCCCCCCGATTACAACTCCCACAAGGATGCAGACAGCGCGAATGGCAATGCGAAAAGCAGGGAGACTTCGCCGGCATGCGACCGAGCGACTCGACCGCCAGACCCGCGAACAGGGCGATCGGCAGCCAGGAAATCAGTGCCAGCCACGGCGTCTTGTATGGAATCAGGCTGTAGATCAGCACCGAGGAGAAGGGAATAGAACGCCAGAAACCCGTAGGGTGATGGGCTTCGCTTTTTAACGGTCAGGAGAAAGCCCATACAGGCCAGAGTGAAGATAACTCCGCCTGACCAGCCGCGGGTTAGAAGCTGGAAGTAATACCAGAAGGGCGCCTGATGGCCTTCATCGCGGGCTCGCGCAAGAAGATCGGGTCCTGCGTGCAACAACGCGGGCAGCGCATTCCAGTTACTGCCAAACCAGGTGAAAAGCATCACGCCAAGCAGCAGGAAAGCAGCAGACGCGGCCAGGGCCGTTTTGGGCTGCCACAAACCGGCAGGGGTCTTTCCGCGCAGATTCCACCGCCAGAAGACGAATGCGGCGCCGGCCAGCGCGAAGAAATGAAGAACAGCGGTCTCCTTGCATGCGAGCATCACCGCGGCGCAGGCGCCGGCCAGCGCGGCAAGCCCGGCGGAGTGCCTCTGACAAGCGCGCCAACCGGACAGAATCAGTCCAAACGTGGCGGCGGCAAAAATGGACTCATGAATGAAGTATCGATCGTAGTAAACGGGCAGGGGAGCGCCGGCAAACAGCAGCGCGGCGATCAGGCAGGGCGTGAAGCCAAACATTTCGACCGCCGCGCCAAACAGGAGGATCGTGACACTTCCGGCGAGAACATCTGTCAGGCGCAGTTCCGATTCCGTGAGGTCGGAAAACACCTTTGCACCCTGGATTCTGGCAACCGGCAGGGCGAATGCGGCTAATGCTGGACCGTGGCGGTCCACCGGATCGTAGGTGAACGGTTGACCAGCCAGCAATTGTCCGATGATGTATGCGTTGACGGCTTCATCGGTGTGCATGGGCCGCTCACCCAATTGCGGCAGGCGGAGGAGAAGTCCGAAAAAAGCGATAAGGATGAAAACAGCCCAGCGAGCCCACTGCCGCGAAAGGGGCGAGTTTTCGAGCGATCTATTCCGATCCCCGAGAACGACCTGGGTCAGATCGGGGTTATCGATGGGGGCGGTCACACGGCAGGCTTGCCCCACACTTCAACCTCGATGTAGTGGTTCAATTTGTTGGTCGTGTTGCCGTTGCTGTAAAGGCGAACATAGCGGCCCTTCGCGTCCTTGGCATCGATGAGCTTGCCCTGGTAAGTCTCGATGTAATTCAAGTCCTTGCCCGCGCCGACGCCGACTTCGTTGGAGAAGTCATTGTTGAAAATGGTCGTCACGCCGGACTTGAACGTCGGATCGTCGGAAACCTGCACCACAACATCGCGATACACGCGCGCCTGGGAATGAAAATGCCAGATGAGGATCGCGTAGATGTCCGCCTTCTTCGCCAGATCGATCTGCACCCATTGCTTGCCGGGGCCGAGTTCGACCCAGGAGCCTTCGTCGCCGTCCTTGTCGCCGTCGTCAATCATATCCAGCGTTCCGACATTGGGATTGCTGTCGCTGGAGGTGACCTTCTTGCCCTTGGCGAGATTCACTGTGCCGGCGGGAACCATGAAGTCGGGGCGCTTGCCTTTTGCCGGGGGCTCAAGATTTGGCACATTGAGGGGCGCCGGCGTGCCCACAAACAGCGGCGGCGGCAGTTGGGTCTTTAAGACGACCTTGTCCTGGGCAAGCGCGGCGGTGGCGAAAAGCAGAACTGGCAAAACGAAAAAACTCCTGGAAAGGCTTCTCATCATCTATTCAGGCTCTCACTTCCTCGGCAGTGATGGCAATTCTGGTCTGCGCGGCAACGGCGTCGTTGGCTTTGTGAATCGTGTATTCGCTGGTGAATGCTTCATCGCCGGGGCAATTCAATTTTGCCGTGCCGCGGATGGCGTTGAAAAAGTTTTCGAGGTGCGGCTGATGGGGCGGCTTGTTGAAGAACACCGGAATTTCATACTCCGCCAGCTGTGCGGTTTCGCGCACGTCCACCTTGGCGGCGTCCTCTGCGGGGGCAGCCTTGCCGCGGACATAGCCCTTCTGAACCAGATCGTCCCACGAAACCTCGGTGGCGCGCGCCTCGCGGTAAATCGCGCAAAGGGAGGGATCTTCAGACATCTTGATGGTGCCTTCGTCGCCCATGAACATCTCAAAATAGCCGCCGCCGGCGCTGGTGGTGGTCTGCACCTGGTATAAAGCGCGCGCCACGCCCTGGGCCAGCGGGAACTCGTAAATGACCATCGCGTTGTCATACCAGTCGTGGTTGCTGTAGTAATCCAGCCCGCCGCTGCCGATGACCGACTTCGGCGGCGTGCCCAGCCACCAGTTGAAAATGTCGATCTGATGCGCGCCGAGATCGGACAACGGCCCCCCGCCGAGTCCCTTGTACCAGCGCCAGTTGCGGTACTGGTGCATGTCTTTGTAGCCGTACTTGGCCAGCGTGCCGGCGGGAATCTCGTATTTCTTGGGCCAGCCGAAGTCTTCCTTCACCGCGCGGTTCCATTGCCCCTGCGCTGCGGTCAGGCGGCCGCAGAACTGCGCCTCATGCAGCAGCCGGTTCAGGGTGAAAAGGTAGCGCGGGTTGCTGCGCCGCTGATGACCGATCTGCAACAGCTTTCCGGTTTCGCGCATGGTCTTGACCATGGAGCGCGCTCCGTCGATGGTGTTGCTCATCATTTTTTCGCAATACACATGCAGGCCGGCCTTCAGGCAGGTGTTGGTCATGGGGGCGTGCCAGAAATCCGGCGTAGCGATCAAGACCGCCTGCAGGTCTTTTTCCTTGGCAAGCATGTCCTCATAATTTTCGTAGGTGCGGACCTGGTTGCCGAGTTTCTGCAGGTAGCGCCCGCCTTCGTTGAGGTGGTAGTCCCAGATATCGCAGAGGGCCACAAGCCGGACGCCTTCGATATTCAGAAGGGATTCCAGCAACACCTTGCCTTCCTCGCCATAACCGACGAGGGCAATATTGATGGTGTTCAACGATGATTTGTGGGCAGCCGCGCCTTGTGGGGCGGTATCGGACTTGCAGCCGTCCAACAACAGGCCAGCGCCGGCGACAGCGGTCGCGCCGATGAATTCTCGACGGTTCAGGAAGGGATTTACCATTTTTTGAGGACCGCAAATCTGTTGTGTTCGACGAGCAGAAACGCTCCCGCGACCAGGCCGATGTGAATGCCCAGCCAGGCGACGCCGTCCGACTGATCGATCATAACCAGGCCGACCGTCAGGGCGATAAAAAGCACCGCCTGGGCGAGCAGTGACAGGCGAGTGCCCAGGCCAATCAGGAGCATGATTCCGGTGAGAATGAACGCCGGGCCAAGCATTTTGTCGAACGCCACCAAGGCGAATTTCGGCAACAGCGGCTGATGGGAGAACTTGTCTCTGAGCGCGGCGGGAATGCCCGCGTAATTGGCCAGCGCATAGGACTTGATGTTCACATTGACCATCACCCCGCTCGCATCCGGCTGGCCGGTCTGAGGATCGATGAGCGGCATGGCCACGGATTTATAGGCGCCAAATTTCTCGATGCCCACAAACAGGGCGCGAGCGCCGAGCCACAGGCGCAAAGCCAGAAAGGCAAAGGTAAAATCCCAATTCAGTTTGCGGCCAGGCTCCAGCATTGTTTCAGTTGAATCAGTCATGTCTCCCCGGTCGCATGCCAAGGTTGAATGGCAAAAGTTTAAAAGAAGCCTCCGCCATGGGTGGAAACAACGGATCGCGCTCCGGCAAAAACGGTTAGCTCATCTTCCAGGGCGCCCGGTATTCGCGGGTCATCAGCTTGCTGGCTTCGGGATCACCGATGATCTTTTCTTCCTTCGCGTCCCAGCGGATTTTTCTTCCGGTAAGCATGGAGATCAGGCAAAGGTGTCCGGGAATCGCCGAGTGATGTCCAACTTCGACCGGCGTGACCGTGGATTGACGGGTTCGGACGCAGTCCAGAAAATTCTGCTGGTGATTCGTCGAGGTGTAGAGCTTCACCTTGCGCTGTTCTCTGGGCAGGGATTTGCCCTGCTTCCAGGCGGGATTCGAGGCGTCAAATCCTTCGCGATCGACCCATACCCAGCCTTCGGTGCCGATCCACTTGACGCCGGCCTTGATGTCGGGGTGACCGCCCGCGATGGTCATGGTCACGCCTTGCGGATATTTCAATTCAAACCGGTACGTTGGCGCGGTGTTCCATACCGCTTTGGCGGACGGAAGCTCGCCGCTGCCTTCAACCTCCGACGGGCCGGTATGGTCGAAATCCAGGCCCCAGTGCGCAATGTCGCAATGATGGCCGATCCAGTCCAGTAGCTCCCCGCCGCCGGTGTTGTAATTCCAGCGCCAGGATTTGTGAGAGCGCGCCCTGATGTAAGGCTCCATCCTGGATGGACCGACCCATGTCTCGTAATCCAATTCTTTCGGGGGATCGCAGACCAGCAGGTCCCAGGCCTTCGACCCCTGCTGGACCTGCTCCAGGCTGACGACATTTTGTCCCTGCGCGGCCAGCTTGGCCAGCGCCTCTTTTTGAACGTCATCGAAGTCCGAATTGCCGCCCGGCAGGCCGACTTCCACGTGGGTCACGGTGCCGATCAGCCCGTTCCGGACGATTTCCGCTGCCTTGTGAAAGGTCGGGATCGAGCGCTGCCATGAGCCCATCTGCCAGATAATGCCGTTCTGCTGGACCGCGCGCACGATGGATTGCTGTTCGGCGATCGTTTTCGCGAGGGGTTTTTCCCCGTAAACGTCTTTCTTGCGCCGTGCGGCTTCGGTCGCGACAAGTTCGTGCCAATGATCGGGAACAGCAATCATCACCGCATCGATGTCGTCGCGGGCAAGCAGTTCCCGGTAATCGTGGTAGGCCTTGCAATCCTCGTTGCCATAGTAGTCGTTCACCATCTTGACCGCGGCCTGCAGATGATTGGCGTCAATGTCGCATGCGGCGACCACCCGGCAGTCCGGCGACGCCAGGAAAGCCTCCGTATTGCCGGGCCCCTGCCAGCCCATGCCGATCACACCAAGATTGATGTTGTTGTTGGCCGAGGTTCCCGGACTCTGGCCGGCGAAAGCGGGAAGAACCGCAGGGAGGATCGCGGCCGATCCGGCTGCCTTCAGGAAGTTGCGGCGATTGAACGAACGAGGGTGCAGGATGTCTTCAGAACCAGACTGTCGGGACATGATTCATTTGATCACTTTCCCGAGGGGGGTGGCAACCGTGGATTGGGAGCAGGCGGCATGTTTTGGGCCTGTTCCAGGGGAAAGATCGCCTTGCGAGATCTCCTAACCAACCGTGTTCATTGATTCGCTTTGCTGGCTGGTGACGCGCGTCACTCCAAGTTTGCCCCGGATTTGTTCACATCATCTAAGTCTCGTCGCTGGAACATCGAGGTGGGTGATCGCATGAATCTCCGCAACTGGCTGACCGAGGGTGTGTTGATCACGGACGGCGCGTGGGGCACTGAATTGCAAAGGCTTGGGCTGCCCGCCGGCACCATTCCCGATAGGTGGAACCTCGATTATCCGGAGCGCGTCGCGGCGGTCGCGCGGTCGTATGCCGAAGCGGGAAGTGAAGTGATCCTGACCAATACCTTTCGCGCCAATGCGATTGCAATGCACGGGGTAGCGGCCGCGGAACTGGATGAAATCAACCGGGCGGGGGTGGCAATCTCGAGAAAGTCGGCGGGAACGGCTCTGGTATTTGCATCCATCGGGCCCACCGGGAAGATGCTGGTTTCGGGCGAGGTCACCGAGGACGAAATTTCAGCCGCGTTCACGGCGCAGGCGGGATCGCTGGCGGGGGCGGACGCCCTGGTGGTCGAGACCATGAGCGACATCGAGGAGGCGCGATTGGCCGTGCGCGCGGCCAGGGGCACAGGTCTCCCCGTGATTGCCTCGTTTGCGTTTGACACGGGAAAGAACCGGGATCGAACCATGACAGGTGCGCGGCCCGAAACGATTGCCGCGGCGATGGTTGAAGCGGGGGCGGATGGGGTTGGAGCCAACTGCGGGGTGGGGGTGGAGTCCGCCGTCGACATCTGCCGGCGGTTGCGGGCCGCGTGTGACCTTCCTATCTGGATCAAGCCCAATGCCGGCTTGCCCGCGCTGAGCGGCACAGAGGTTCGGTACACCACGTCTGCGGAGTTCTTCGCCTCGCATTTCGCCGCGCTACGCGATGCCGGGGCGGATTTCATCGGAGCGTGCTGCGGGTCGAATCCTGAATTCGTGCGGGCGCTGGCTTCTGCTCGCAGGGTTGGCGCCGAGTTGAAGGAAGGAGTCGGGAGACCATGAATAGCCGGGAGCATGTTCTGGCCATGATGGATCATCGTCCGGTGGATCGGATCCCGTTTATGCCGATCACCATGATGTTTGCCGCCGACCAGATCGGGGTCGAGTACGGCCGCTATGTTACGGATTACCGGCTGCTCGTGGAAGCCCAATTGCGAACGGCGGAGCGGTTCGATATCGACCAGGTTTCGTGCATCTCGGACCCCACCCGGGAGGCTCACGACCTCGGAGCCGAGGTAAGGTTCTTTGACGATCAGCCGCCGGCGTTCGACGAATCGCAGGCGCTGCTGATCGACAAGAAGACGCTGATTGGCCTGAAGATTCCCGATCCGCTGTGTGGCGGACGCATGACGGATCGTGTGAAAGCGGCGGCCCTGCTGAAGGAGAAGGTTGCCGGGGATCGGATCGTGGAGGGGTGGATTGAAGGCCCATGCGGCCAGGGCGCCAATCTGCGTGGTATCAACCGGCTGATGCTCGACTTTATCGACGATCCGGCGTTTGTCCGGGATCTCTTCGATTTCATCGTTGAGATGGAACTCGGCTTTGCGAAGGCGCAGAAGGATGCAGGCGCGGAACTGATGGGCGTCGGCGACCCGGCATCGTCGCTGGCCGGGCCGGCGATCTTCAACGAACAGATCATGCCGGCGCACAAAAAACTGGTGGAAGGCATGAAGGCCATGGGGCTGCGGACTCGTTCGCATATGTGCGGCAGCACGCGGCGGATTCTGAAGGGACGTGGGCAACTGGGGTACGACATCATCGATCTCGATACCAAGGTGCCGCTTGCAGAAGCGCATGCGCAGATGCCGGGCTCGGTGATTCTGGGGAATATCGCCACCGTTGAGGTGCTGCGCAACGGCACCGTCGAGGACGTTGTCAACACGGTGACGAAGTGCCACAGGGATGCCGGTGACCTGTACATCATCGGCGCCGGCTGCGAAGTGCCGCGCGACACTCCCGCGGAAAACATGTTCGCCATGTTGGAGTATGCGCGAACGCATCAACCCGGCGTGGTACACGATGAAGTTGAAAAGTAATTCCAAGGGTTGCGATCAGTCGGGATGTTCACCAGGAGATGACTGACGCCGCCAGGACGAGTGAGGATATATGTCGATGTTGACCGATCTGCATGACGCGATTCTCACAGGAGATGCCAAAAAGGCTCATGCCTCGACCCAGGCTGCGATCGAAGCGGGAATGGGCGCAATGGAACTGATTTCCGGGGCGATGGTTCCGGCGATGGATGAGGTCGGCCGGCTGTTCGAGGCTGAAGAGTACTTTGTGCCGGAGCTTCTGCTTGCGGGGCGGGCAATGAAGAGCGCGATGGAGTTGCTGCGGCCATTGATGGTTGCGTCAGGGCAGAAGCTGGGGACGCGCGTAGTTATCGGCACGGTCAAAGGCGACCTTCATGACATTGGGAAGAATATTGTGGCGTCGATGCTGGAGGGCAGCGGGCTGGATGTGATCGATCTTGGCGCTGATGTGGCTCCTGAAAAATTTGTAAGCGCGGTTCATGAGCAGCAGCCTCAGGTGGTTTGTATGTCGGCGCTGCTGACGGTGACGATGCCGGCAATGAAGACGACCATCGAAGCGTTGAAAGCGGCCGGCGTTCGGGATCGCGTCAAGGTATTAGTCGGCGGCGCTCCGGTAACCAGCCAATATGCGAATGAGATCGGCGCCGATGGATACAGCGACAACGCGAGCGGCGCTGTGACGCTGGTGAAGAGCCTCTTCGCTGCGGCTTGAGAGGTTGGATGGCCGGCGAAACTCGCGGTGATTGGAAAAAGAATGCGACTGAGGGCGATCATTTGCGAGGTGTTCACGCGGGAAGTGGAGGACATCCTCTCGCGTTGCGCACAGCAGGTGGACCTGGAGATCGTGACCATGGGATTGCACGATCTGGGAGCGTCGATGACGCCCCGTCTTCAGGAGCGCATCGACGCGGCGGACACCTCAGGCTACGATGCGATCGTCCTCGGATATGCCCTGTGCGGCCGGGGAACGGAGGGGCTGCGCGCGGGCAGGACGCCCCTTGTTCTTCCGCGAGCGCATGACTGCATCGGAGTGCTGATGGGAAGCCGCCAAAAGCATCAGGCCTATTTCGAGAACCATCCGGGCGTCTACTATCGCTCTCGCGGTTGGATTGAATTTCAGAAGCCGGGGCAGAGGCTCCAGCCGGCGTGGGCTACCGGTCGCGGTCAACCGGGCGAGCGGCGAACGCTCGAAGAGTTGATGGCCCAGTACGGAGAGGACAACGGCAAATTCCTCTTTGAGCAGTTTACCGCCTATCGGCGCAAATACTCCGGCTTGACCTACATCTCAACCGGCCCCTTCGGTGAAGAAGCTTCCCGGGAGAGAGCCCGCGAAGAAGCGCTGCGAGAAGGGTGGATCTTCGAAGAAGTGAGCGGCTCGCGCAGGCTGCTGGAGCAGCTTGTGAATGGAGAGTGGAGCGCGGAAGACTTTCTGTTACTCCCTCCCGGCGCCACAGTGCGAGCTACGTTCAACAACGGAATTGTGGAATCACAATGAGCGCGAAGACAGTGCGAGTTCGTCTTGAGCCCTGGTCGATTGAGATAGAAGTGCCAAGCGGAACTCCGTTGATGCCGCTTCTTTCCGCGAATGGGGTCGAGTTCCCATGCGGGGGGACCGGCATCTGCGGCGGTTGCGCGGTCCGGCCGCTTTCGGGAGATTTGCCGGTTTCCACCGAGGACAAGACCGCGTTCAGATCCGACGAGATCGCAGCAGGATGGCGGCTTGCTTGCCAGGCTCGGGCCGAGGAACCGTTGGTGCTCGAATGCAGACAGGGGCGGATGGACGTTCTAACCGACGACACGCTTCTTAGGGGACAGGGAAAGCACGGCCTGGCGATTGCCATCGACCTTGGAACTACGACCATTGCAGCACAGATGATCGACCTCGAATCGGGGGGCGTCCTTGGGGTGTGCACCGCTCTGAATCCGCAAATGCAGGCCGGTGCCGATGTGATGAGCAGGATTCGCGCGGTGCTGATGGGTGCTGACCTGTGCACAATGGTGCGGGCTGAACTGGGCGCGATGGTCTCGAGACTTGCTGGCGAAAGAGCGCGGGAAGTTTGCGATGTTCTAATCGTCGGCAATACCGTGATGCACCACCTGTTTTGCGGATTGGACGTCGAACCTCTGGCCTTCGCCCCGTTTGTTACGCCGTATCTGGAGAGCCGGTGTTTCATGCCCGCAGACCTCGGATGGCCTCTCCGCGGCAGCTGCACAATTCGATTCGCAGCCTGCATCGGCAGCTTTGTCGGAGCCGACATTCTGGCCGGTATTGTCGCCACCGGCATTGCTGAAGGAGAGGAACTGGCGGCTCTCATCGATCTTGGAACCAATGGCGAAATCGCGATTGGAAATCGGCATCGAATGTTGTGCGCGTCTACTGCGGCCGGGCCCGCGTTTGAAGCCGGATGCATTCGGATGGGCATGCGGGCGGCGCCGGGAGCGATCGCCCATGTCGCACGTGTTGGCGGTGCACTCAGAACCTCGGTGATCGGAGATATGGAAGCCCGCGGGATCTGCGGAAGCGGTGTCGTGGATGCTATTGCCGCCGGACTTGAGTCAGGCGAAATTCTCGCCTCGGGCCGGGTGGCAAACGGGACGAAGATCTTTCCTGTTTCTGGGGCTGTCTCGCTGTACCAGAGCGACATTCGAGAATTGCAGTTGGCGAAGGCGGCGATTGCGGCGGGATTCAGTTTGTTGCTCGATCGCCTCGGGGCGAATGCTCGAGATCTGAAAAGCATTTACCTCGCGGGTGCATTCGGGAATTATTTGCGCATCGAGAGCGCGGCGAGAATCGGGCTGATTGAAGCACCGATCGAGTTGATTCACGCAGCCGGGAATACCGCCCTGCGGGGAGCGAAGATGATGCTCCTTGCCAGGAATGAACCGGCATTGCCGGAGATCGAACATGTTTGCCTTGCAGCCGTCGAGGGATTTCAGGATAGATTCGCAACCTGCATGAGTTTTCCGGCAAGTGTGGAACATTCTACTGAGGCTCTCGCTGCACGATAGCCGGCCCGACTTCTGGGTAAGTGCAATCGGCGCTTCATGAAGGAGAGTAAGCATGACCGTTACAGCACCGGCAACCAGGAACCGCGAACGATTCCTCGCTTCTTTGCACCATCGCCAGCCGAGTGGAGTTCCGATTGATTTCGGCGGAACCGCGGTCACGGGAATCCACGCAACCTGCGTGGCGGCGCTGCGCGACTACTACGGTCTGGAGAAGCGCCCGGTGAAGATTCACGAGCCCTTCCAGATGCTGGGCCTTGTCGAAGAAGATCTACGGGTCGCGATGGGGATTGATGTTGTAGGGGTATTCGCGCGCAAGACGATGTTTGGGTTCCCCGCCGATGGCTGGAAGCCGTGGCGGTTTCATGGGCTGGAAGTCCTCATCCCGGGCGACTTTAACGTGACCGTGGATGACCGCGGCGATACGCTGATCTATCCCGAAGGCGACACGACTGTCGCTGCGAGCGGACGCATGCCGGAAGGCGGTTATTTCTTCGACTGTATCGTGCGCCAGGAGACGTTCAAAGAAGAAGAACTCGATCCGGAAGCGAACTTGGAAGAGTTTACCGCGATCTCGCCGGAGGATCTGGACCATCTCGCCCGCTCGGTGCAAGCTGCCGCGGAGACCGGACTGGGCGTCATTGCGAGTTTTGGCGGGACGGCTTTGGGAGACGTCGCCCTAGTGCCGGGACCGTTTCTAAAGCATCCCAAGGGAATTCGAGACGTCACAGAGTGGTACGTCTCTACGCGCAGCCGCCAGGATTACATTCACAGGATCTTCCAGAGGCAGTGCGAGGTGGCCATCCAGAACCTCGAGCGAATCCATGCGGCGATCGGCGACGGGTTGGACGCAGTCTTTCTGTGCGGCACAGATTTCGGCACGCAGACATCGAGTTTCTGCTCGGAGAGCACGTTCCGCAGCCTCTATTTCCCCTACTACAAGCAGATGAACGACTGGATCCATGCCCACACATCGTGGCGGACCTTCAAGCATTCGTGCGGTTCGGTGATCCGATTCATTCCGGCCATGATTGAGGCCGGCTTCGACATCCTGAACCCGGTGCAGTGTTCGGCGACCGGGATGGATCCCGAAAAGTTGAAGTCGACCTTTGGGGAAAAGCTTGTCTTCTGGGGCGGCGGGGTCGACACGCAGCAAGTGCTGCCTTTCGGAACCGCGGCCGAAGTCCGGGAGCAGGTGCTGCGACGCTGTGAAGTTTTCTCGGCGGACGGAGGCTTCGTCTTCAACACGATCCATAACATCCAGGCAAAAACGCCTGTAGAGAACATTGTCGCCATGCTGGATGCGGTCCATGAATTCAACGGAAGGCCTTAAAGGCGGTCAAGTCCCGCGATATGCGGCCAGTGAGGGCTTTTGGTTATAAATGGAAGAGGCCGAGGACCGCTTACACTGGGGATCTCAACACAGGCAGCCCGATATGGCGAGTGAAGTTTACGTTTCATCCAGCAGCGCACCGAAGCTCGACTACAGCCTGACAGGCTTGAACTCGAGGCTCGCCGTAGAAAAAGGCCTGGCCGAGGCGGACTGGTACCAGAGCCCCGTTCCGCGCGACACGATGCGCCGTCTTTTGGAGCGCCGGGACGCACCCGCTATTCGCGACACCATTTTGTGGTTTGCGCTGATCTTCGCCAGTGGATACGCCGTCTATGCGCTGTGGGGGAGCTACTGGGCCGCGGTCCCCTATTTCATCTACAGCGTGCTTTATGCTTCCACTTCCGATTCACGCTGGCACGAGAGCGGGCACGGGACTGCATTTCGCACCGACTGGCTCAACAATGCGCTCTACGAGATCGCTTCGTTCATGGTGATGCGCGAGTCGACGGTCTGGCGCTGGAGCCACAACCGGCATCATAGCGACACCATCATCGTCGGTCGCGATCCGGAGATCGCCGTACCGCGTCCGCCGAACCTCGTGGCCATCATCAAGGGCTTCTTCAATCTTCACGTGTATCCGAAGTACTTCAGAAGAATCATCCTTCACTCGTTGGGGCGGATGGCCGCCGAGGAGCGCTCGTTCATCCCTGAGATGGAGTTTCCGGCCGTCTACCTGCGGGCGCGCGTATACGTCCTCATCTATGGCTCGGTGATAGCGCTGGCGATCTACTCCCGAAGTGTTCTTCCACTGATGTTTGTCGGTTTTTCCAATTTCTTCGGATCATGGCTGCTCTCGGTGTACGGGCTGACCCAGCATGCCGGTCTCGCGGAAAACGTTCTGGATCATCGCCTCAATTGCCGAACTGTCTATATGGGGCCGATCCACCGCTATCTCTACTGGAACATGAACTATCACGTCGAGCACCACATGTTCCCGCTCGTCCCCTACCATGCGCTGCCCAAGCTGCATGCCGCGGTAAAAGACGATTGCCCGGTGCCTTATGCGAGTCTTCTTTCTGCCTGGCGGGAGATCATCCCCACAACGCTGAGGCAGGTCAAAGACCCAGCTTACTGCGTGAAGCGGAGGATTCCGGAGCAGGGAACAGTTGCACGGACCAGTGGGGTCGTATCGGACGCCGTGGCAGATCCAAATGGCTGGGTAGATGTTTGCGCGAGCCCGGATCTCCGCCATTCCGATATCGTGCGATTTGACCATGGCCTCAAAACATACGCGGTCTACAGAACCGGGGATGGGAAGCTGTACGCGACCGACGGCCTCTGTACGCACGGCAACACCCATCTCTCGGATGGACTCGTAATTCAGAACATGATCGAGTGTCCCAAGCACAACGGGCGCTTCAATCTCGCGGACGGCTCGCCCGCGCGCGCGCCCATCTGCCGCGGGCTCACAACCTATCCTGTGGAAGAGCGTGCCGGGAGAATTGCCATCAATGTCGTGCGGCCGGCCGGGAGCGGAGCCCGCACCCAGCGCACATTCCGCTTTCGTGTCGTCAGCAATCAGAGCGTTGCCACCTTCATCAAAGAAGTTGTCCTCGAACCGCTCGACCTCGCGGCGCCGATCGCCTTTACTCCGGGCGATTATCTTCAGTTTGACATTCCGGCGTATGAGGAAATCCGCTTCCACGATTTCGATATTCCGGAACCCTACGCGACGGTGTGGAGAAATCAGCACGTCTTTGATCTTGTGTCGACGAATCAAGGCCCGGCACGGCGCAACAACTACTCCCTCGCCAGCAACCAGCGGAGCGAACGCCTGCTGCGGCTCAACGTCCGCATCGCAACCCCTCCGCCAGGCCAAGATTGCCCGCCGGGAGTGGGCTCAAGCTACATGTTCAGTCTCAAGCCGGGTGACGTTGTCACTGCCATCGGACCGTTCGGCGAATTTCATATCAAGCCGACCCAGCGTGAAATGGTGTACATTGGCGGCGGCGCCGGTATGGCTCCGCTGCGTGCTCATCTGTCGCACCTGCTTGAAACTGAGCAATCGCCGCGCAGAATCAGCTTCTGGTATGGCGCTCGTTCGAGCCAGGAAATCTTTTATGCGGACTACTTCCGAAATCTTGCCGACGTGTATCCGAATTTTCGCTTCCATCTCGCCCTGTCATCACTGCTGGCCGAGGACGCATGGACGGGACACGTGGGTTTCATTCACCAGGTCGTGCTTGACCAGTATCTCCGCAACCATTCCAACTGTGCTTCTGCCGAATACTATCTGTGCGGCCCTCCGATGATGATCAAGGCCTGCACGCGGATGCTCCATTCGGTAGGGGTCTCCATCCAGCAAATTGCGTACGACGAATTCTAGGCAGGCCGCATGAAAAGGGATTACCACTCATCCAACGATGGCTCAATCAACCTGGGTTACGTACTTTTTCTGGCCTGTACCGCGGCTCTCGGCGGACTGCTGTTTGGATTCGACATCGCGATTATCACCGGGGCCGGCCCCTTCATCACCCGCCACTTCAACCTGAGCGATCTCGGCCTGGGATGGGCATTCAGTTCGCTCCTGTTCGGGTGCGTCTTTGGAAGCTTCGCAAGCGGAAGGCTGGCCGACCGCTACGGAAGAAAGCCTCTTCTCCTGATTGTGGCGGTCCTGTTCGCGCTCACATCGATCGCGACGGCTCTTGCCCCGTCCTTCACCGCGTTCATCACCGCCCGTTTTCTGGGTGGAATCGCAGTCGGGGGAGTGTCACTGCTTTCTCCGATGTACGTATCCGAGGTCTCGCCTCCTTCGATTCGCGGGCGCATGGGGACCCTGTACCAGATGTCGATTGTGGTGGGAATTCTCGTCTCCTACGGTATCAACTTCCTGCTTCGCAACACGGGGACGGCCAACTGGCGATGGATGTTTGCCAGCGGAGTCGTTCCGTCCGTGGTCTTTCTGGCCTGCGTGCTGGCGGCTCCCGAGTCGCCTCGCTTCATGGCCTTGAAAGGAAGGCGCGAAGACGCATTCGTGCTGCTCGAACGCATCAGCGGCAAGCACGTTGCCCGGGTGCAGATTACAGAGATCGAAGCAAGCCTGCACAAGGAAGCGCAGAACTGGCGGAGCCTGCTTCATCCAGGAATGCGCAGGGCTCTCGCAGTCAGTATCGGGCTATCGATCCTCATTCACTTCTCCGGAATCAATACCGTGATTGATTATGCTCCTGCTATCTTCCAGTCGGCTGGCTGGAAGGTGGATGCGGCGTTAGCTTCAACGGTTTTGACGGGACTCACGGAATTGATATTTACCATCGTGTCGCTTTGGTTTATCGACCGTTATGGCCGCAAGCCGCTCTACCTGGTCGGCTCGACAGGAATGGGTCTTTGTCTGCTCACCATGGTCTGGGCTGTTCTTACAGGCCACTTCCACGGCGGCCTGGTTCTTGCTCTTATCCTGTCGTACCTTGCTTTCTTTTCCGCATGCATCGGTCCGGTGTACTGGACCCTGGTGCCGGAGATCTTTCCAAACGACATTCGCGGCATGGCAATGACTGTTCCTGTGCTTGTGCAATGGATAGCGAATGCGATTGTCGTACTGTTGTTCCCATATGCATTTCATGTCATCGGGAAGGCGTTCGCTTTTGGCGTGCTCGCACTCATGGCAATCGCGCAAGGCGTGTTCACTCTGCTTTATGTGCCCGAAACGAAGGGCAAGAGTCTTGAAGAGATTGAGAAGACGTGGAATTCCCCCACGGAAGTTGCGATGCGCAAGACTGTCTAGAGTCGTTGCCTGCCATGACAGTAAAATCAGTAGGGACGATTTGGCTTAACGCCGTGCCCACGAATGGTGCCACTTGGATATTTGCCGACGCGCGATGAAAAGCAGTTATTTGTCTGAAATCCTCAAAATAGCCTTCCTGGTTTTCTCGATCTCTTTTCCGCCCCGCGCTTCTGGGCAGGTTGAGTATGTCAACCCGACCATCGGCAATGTCGGAATCCTTCTGGAGCCGACACGGCCTGCCGTGTACCTGCCCAACAGCATGGTCCGCGTCTATCCGATTCGCGCCGACGCGATGGCCGATCGCATCGAGTCTTTTCCGCTGACCATCAGTTCCCATCGCCAGCCCGAGTTGTTCAGCATCATGCCCGGCAAAGACGGAGCTCCGGCAGCCTACGATCAGGAAAAGACCACGCCCTACTACTACTCGACGCGCTTCGACGATTCGCTCATTCAGACGGAGTTTTCTCCCACCGAACGCTGCGGCTATTTTCGGTTTACGTTTGCCAAGGGAAGCGCCTCGCTCGTGCTTGCGAACCGTCAGTCGGGCACCTTGCATGCGGAACAAAATGGTGCGGTGACTGGTGAAGAAGTAGTGGGTGATTTGCAGGCCTACATCTACGGGGAATTCAGCGCACCGGTACAACTCAACGCCGAGAAGATGAGCGGTAAGGATCACCTGGTCGCAACCGCTCAGGAAAAAGTCCTCGAGTTTCGATACGGTGTTTCATTCATCAGTGTTGGGCAGGCTGAGAAGAACCTTCGCCGCGAAATTCCCGAGTGGGGCTTCGACCGCGTAAAGGAGGCCGCCCGGACGCGTTGGAACGAGACGCTCAGCCGCATCGCTGTCGAAGGCGGTACCGAAGAGCAGCGCAAAGTGTTCTACACCGCGCTCTATCGCTGCTTCGAGCGAATGATCAATATCAGCGAAGATGGCCAGTACTACAGCGCCTTCGACCGCAAGGTGCATCGTGACCCGCGCCCGTTCTATGTCGACAACTGGTTATGGGATACTTTCCGCGCGCTCGAGCCGCTCCAGACCCTGCTCAATCCCGACGTGCAGGCAGACAAGATCCAGTCTTACGTTCGCATGTATCAACAGTCAGGCATTATGCCCACGTTCGCCATTGCCTCGGGAAACCTCGCCTGCATGAACGGCAATCACTCCGCGCCCTGGTTCGCCGACGCATGGTTCAAGGGCGTGCGCAATTTCGATCTTGAAATCGCATACGATGGCATCCGCAACAGGTCCCTTCGCGACACGCTTCTTCCGTGGCGGCTTGGTCCCAAGGGTCCGCTCGACGATTTCTACGCCGCCCATGGTTACATGCCGGCTCTTCGCCCGGGGGAGAAAGAAACGGACCCTCAAGTCCATCCCTTTGAGAAGCGCCAGCCCGTTCCGGTCACTCTCGGAAACAGTCTCGACGATTGGGAAATTGCTCAACTCGCCCGCGTTTTGAACAAGCCCGAAGACGAAAAGCTCTTCCTCGGCAAGGCTGCCAATTACAAGAACTTGTTTCGAGCAGACAAGGAACTGATGTGGCCCAAGGACGACAGCGGTCAATGGATCGAGCCGCTCGACCCCAAGTTCGGCGGCGGCATGGGGGGACGCGACTATTACGACGAGAACAACGGCTACACCTATACGTGGGATGTGGTCCAGGACTTCAACGGCTTGTTCACTTTGATGGGCGGCACTGCGAAGGCCGAGGACAATCTGGATCAACTCTTCCGCGAGCCGCTGGGCCGCTCGAAGTATGAGTTCCAGGCAAAATTCCCCGATTCGACCTCCATGGTCGGCCAGTTCTCGATGGGCAATGAACCGAGCCTCGCGATTCCCTATATCTACAACCGGCTCGGCGCGCCCTGGAAGACTCAGAAGCGTGTCCGCATGCTGCTCGACTCCTTTTTCCCGGATACGCTCCATGGCATTCCCGGAGATGAGGATGGTGGCGGCATGAGCGCGTTTGTGGTCTTCTCGATGCTGGGCTTCTATCCCGTCACCCCGGGCATTCCCACCTACGACGTGGGCAGTCCCATATTCGATAAGGCCACCATTCATCTCAAGAATGGCAAAGACTTCGTCATCATCGCCCGCAACACCTCGCGTGACAACAAGTACGTCCAGAGTATCCGCCTCAACAGCCAGCCCCTGAACCAGGTCTGGTTCCGTCACGCGGACATCGCCAACGGAGGCACACTGGAAGTGATCATGGGCGATACTCCCAACCTCCACCTTGGCTCCGACCCCGCGACCTTCCCTCCGGATTCTCTCGCGGTCAAACCGGAAGACTATGTTCGCTAACCCGGCGTTGAATCCCAGGAGCACAGCCCGCCTGACGCTTTTCCTGGCCCTTGTCATCGGTGTTCTCTACGCCGCGCCTCCGAAGCGCGACCCGCTCCTGAACAGGCCGGCGCCGCAATTTGTGCGTACCGATCTCGCCGGCCGCCCTGTCGATCTGATGGCCCTGCGCGGCCGGGTGGTGCTGCTCAACTTCTGGGCCACGTGGTGTGCTTCGTGCCTGGTGGAAATGCCCCGGTTTATCGGCTGGCAATCGAAATACGAGGCCGACGGCCTCCAGATCATCGGCGTCTCGATGGATGACGACCCGGCTCCTGTTACCTCGCAGGTGCGCAAGCACGCCGTGAATTATCCCGTCGTGATGGGCGACGAACAAATCGGCCTTCTCTATGGCGGAGTTCTGGGACTTCCAGTGACCTATCTGATCGACCGCCGGGGCATCGTTCGCGCCCGATACAAGGGGGATGCTGACCTCGGCGCCATGGAGTCGGCCATCCAACGACTGCTGTCGGGGCTTTGATTTTTTCGATAGTCAAAGATATTGCTGAAGTTGATTCGTTGTGAACGAGGTTCAGCGATCGCAGCGAGGGAGCCGGCCGGAGCCGCAAGGCGCACATAATCGACCTGTGGACCCGACCGCCAACCTGCCGCTCCTCAAGGATTATCAGTCCTATTTGCGGGTGGAGAAAGGGCTGCGTCCGCTCACCTGCGAGGCCTACCTGGGCGACCTGAGGACCTTTGCCGAGTACCTTGAAACCCAGCACGGCGTGCTAATGCAGGCCAGTCAACAGGATGTGGCCGGGTTCCTCGAGCATCTGCGCCACCATGGCATCGATTCCCGCTCCGCGGCGCGCAAATTGAGCTGCCTGCGCGGGTTTTACAAGTGGCTCTTGCTCGATCGCCGGATTCGCCACGACCCCACCGTCAACATCGAGTCTCCCAAGGCCTGGCGAGTGCTGCCCAAGTCCCTGGCTGAGCCGGAGGTGGCGGAAATGCTGGAGAGGGCAGCGATGGCTGCCAACCATCCGCAGGCGCGGGCGACGGCCCTGCGCGACCGCGCCATTCTGGAGTTGCTTTACGCCGGAGGACTGCGGGTTTCAGAAGTCACATCGCTCAACACCAGCGACCTGGCCCTGGATGCGGGACGAGTGCAGGTGCGCGGCAAGGGCGACAAGGAGCGCATCGTGCCCCTGGGGCGGGCCGCGCTCGAAGCGCTCGAAACCTACCTGGCCCAAGGGCGCCCCCACCTCGCCCGCATCAGCACGGCACGCAAAGGGCAGCCGTCTCGCGGTGAGCCCTCGCGCATGTTTCTGTCGTTGCGCGGCATGCCGCTGACCCGGCAGTGGGTCTGGCACCTGGTAAAACTTGCCGACAGTTCCGCCAGCCCGCACACGCTGCGGCACAGTTGCGCCACGCACATGGTGGAACATGGCGCCGACCTGCGCAGCGTGCAGCTTCTGCTCGGCCATGCCGACATCTCAACCACGCAGATATACACCCATCTTGCCCTGGGCCGTCTCAAAGCCGTGCATCGCCAGCACCACCCTCGCGCGACAGCGCGTGCCGCAAACGTGGTCGAGTTTCCCGCTGGTCCGCGTCCAACTGAGGGAATGGGAGAACCCGAATCTCAACCGTCCTCGCAGCCACCGGATTCAGGCCCGGAATCGGCATGAACACCGGGACGGCGCGCGACCCCGAATTTCCCGGGGCATCAACGCTTGGCCAACTCGTCTCGGAGTATTTGCGCGTGCTGGCCAACGAGCGCGCCGCCTCGGTTCACACGCTGCGCGCCTACGAACGCGAACTGGCAGGCTTTGCTTCCTTCATCGTGAAGCATTACGGCGAAGCGCAGTCCCCGGATCGGATCGAGCACACTCACATTCGCGGCTATCTGGGAACGCTGTATGACCGCGGTTTGTCCAAGGCATCGACGGCACGGGCACTGGCGGCTGTTCGGGGCTGGTTCAAGTGGCTGGCGCGAACCGGACGCGTGGAGCAGAACGTGGCTTCGCTGGTGGCCACGCCAAGGCTTCCCAAGCATCTGCCGCGCGTGCCCTCAATCGAACAGATGAATCGCGCGGTCGACAGCGTTGGGGATGATGCCGCAAGCTGGCCGGCGCGCGACAAGGCGATTCTCGAGTTACTCTACGGATGCGGGATACGGAATGGTGAACTGACGGCCCTTGATCTCAAGGACATCTATTGGGCGCAGGAAATGATTCTGGTGCGCGGCAAAGGCAAGAAGCAGCGCTACGTGCCCCTTGGAGACGCGGCCGCGCAGGCGATCCGAGGATACCTTGCGGAACGAACCGCGCGGCTGGCTGCCGGCGTGTCCACTCCGAAGCGGCGCACCACCCCGGCCCTCTTCATCAATCTCCAACTGCGGGGTCTCGACAAGCCCGGCGGAGAAGCACGCCTTACAACCCGCAGCGTGGGCCGCATCGTCAAGAGGGTGGCCATGCTTCGCGGGCTTCCCTCGGATGTGCATCCGCATACCCTGCGTCACGCCTTCGGAACCCACTTGCTCGAGGAAGGCGCAGACTTGCGGGCGATTCAGGAGCTTCTTGGCCACGAGCGCCTCTCGACCACGCAGCGCTACACCCAACTCACCACCGCGCAGTTGACCCAGGTCTACGACAAGACGCATCCGCGGGCCAAGTAGGAATATGTATCGAAGTTAGAAGCTAACCTTGCGGTCCGGATACCAGGTAAGTTGGATGTTAGTCGTTGTTACCGTCTGTTGATTGGTAAGATACATGGGCGCTTTGTAATGCTCGAAAGTAAAGTTTCCGTTGATTTCAAAGTTGGGGGTGAGGCGTTTCACGGCCTCAAAGGTGACGTTGTTCAGGGTCGTTCCGTATTGTACGGCGCTATCGTGAATGAAATCCTTGGCGGTCTTCTAATTGCGGTACCTTACCTGGAGCCATTCATTTCCGCTCAGATGATAAGTGAGCCAGGCCTGGCCGCCCTTGCCCTCGCGTCCGATCCAGTCGCCGAACAATTGGCCTTTGTTGGTGTAACCCTGGACCTGGATGACCTCTCAGTACATGAAGGTGCCGCCCTGGCTGCTTTCCACGGGAGATCGGCATAAACGGCCTCCGCGCGCATATCCAGCGCGGGCACCCCAGGCACATGCGAAAGATACAGCCCTGGACGCCATGAGGCGCGGCGGGGTGCATCGATCGGCGAAATATCGTCGTGGACTTCGCCATCGGCATAAAGTGTGAGCCAGTTTCGAACCCAGGGAAGCCGGTACGAAAAATCGAACGAACCGAAGCGTGCGCCCGGATCCTCGCGGCTGAACTTCTCGTTCGCATTGACCGAGGCAACACTGAAGAAACTGCGCAGAAAGCTGTCAATCGTGATCGGCACATGGCCTTTACCGCCCCAGATGACGGTGCGCTCGAAGCCGAACTCCAGGTTTTCGGTCGGTTTGAAGCTTACGTTTTCAACGTGGACACACGGAGCGTTGGGCGCTACATGCCCCTTCAGCGATCCGATCAGAAATTCGTAGCGGAAGGGACCGGTGATATACGACAGTCCGGGAATCCGCAACGGCTCGACCCGGTTGATATTGAACGAGTAGATATTCTCGGCGTTATTGGAATGGGCGAATCCGGCGCCCAGGCGGGGGCCCATCCAATTGTCCTGTTTACCGAAAGATATTTCGTGATTGAGGACATGGTACGAGCCATAAAGCTCCATCCAGCGCATGGTATGGGTGGAAGACATGTTTCCCGCCGGAATGGTCGCCTGGTTGAAGGGAAGGCCCGTCGCCGGGTTAATATACGGGACTTCATCATTTGTAGACAGGGACTGTGCCAATGCAGGCGAGTAGCCGTTGGCC
Source organism: Terriglobales bacterium (assembly GCA_963788475.1). Taxonomy (GTDB): domain Bacteria; phylum Acidobacteriota; class Terriglobia; order Terriglobales; family Acidobacteriaceae; genus Telmatobacter. The sequence goes on along the minus strand of CAWBGO010000013.1, from coordinate 195,010 downwards.
GAGGGCGCGTATTGAAACTCGCCGCGCGCGTAGAGAGTAAATCGGCCTGCGATGGCGTAGGCGCTGGCTCCCGTGTAATTGTTGAACCCGTTTGCGTAGGGCCGCCCCTAATCGTTCACGACAGTCGAGCCCATATGAAAACTGTCTCGCAGCGGCGTTCCGGTCATGACCCGCGAAAGCGAATAAACTGACTCGATGCGCGTGTTTCCCTTCAACGCCAGGCACGGACCGGCCATCTCGTTGCGTAACTCGTGGCCCAGCGCTTCATACAAACAATTGCTCCGCCTGATCCTTGAGAGGGCTGGGGTCGGCACCCACGATGCGGGCTGCAGTGTCTTCAAGCATATGGTTGATGCTTTCCCGGGTCCACGGACGCATGCCCAGGAACACGTGATCCACATAGCCCATTCCGTAGAGGCGCATCATGGCGGGATACACCCAGCTATCGACGGTGATAAATGATAGCGGGCTCGCAAGCAGGCGCAGGAGGACCGCCCATCGATCCCTGAGCGTCAGCTCCGGCCGCGGCAGGCTCAAGTGTGAAGGGTTGTGCGGACTCCGGTTGCTCAGCCGCGAGGTTGGCGGCACATACCAGTAGAAATCCAGCGCCTAAGACAATTCGTTCGAGTATTGAAATAGCAGCCTTTCCGGGGCTTAACCTTCCGGTGCGGAGGCAAAATGAGTGCGACGACTTGGTCCGGGGAATGGCACCAGCAGCATCTTCAGGGACCGGACGGCGGCGCACTTCAACGCTTTAGACGCGAAATGCCGCCGTTTGAGGGCGTCGCATCGAGCTCCTTGGTAAACCCGGCCAAAATATCGGTTCTCAGATGGCGTTCAAACAAGCCTTTGCGGCGCAGATAGGTTTCCATATTGGAAATAGGGTCACGCGTGTGTCGACCATTGGTGCTCTTGTTCTCCTCGCTCGTCGTCATGCCATTAAGACGAAACGGCTGGCACTCGATCAACGTCGGCCCGCGGCCTAGCCGTGCCCGGGATATGGCCTCGTAAGCAACGCGATAGACGGCCACGACGTCGTCGCTGTCGACGATAATGTCCGGGAACCAGGGTGTGTCTGGATTGGCCTGTTGATTCGTTTTCGTTTTCCCCTGCCGGGCCGCCGGGCCTCGCTTGCGATGCTCGCGGTGGACGAAAATCATGGGCAGCCCGTGGAGGCTGGCGATGTGGAGCGCTTCCTTCCACAATTCCGAGGCGGCGTTGTCGCCAAAGACTACCGCGATCCTGCCGTTTTTCCTGGTCTTGCTGGCCAAGGCTGCACCGATGGCTGCCTGGGTGTGTGTCCGGGTTGCCTCGTGAGCTGTGCCGTATCCGTTCAAAGAATGGGACTGCGAACTGGAATGAGATCGGCCCGTTAATCCGTAGACCCCGGACAACAGCAGAATGGCCTCGATGGGCGGATCCTTTTTGAAGCCCGTGACGATCCCATGCTCCGGGGAGCAGATCGCGTCATCCGAACTTAAATCAATCGTGACTCCTACCGGTCCCGCCTCATGCTTTTGAGACGATGAGTCGTTCCGGTGCGCACCGGTGCCATTTGCCAGACGCTGCTCGACCATGCGGCACTTGAGCAGGTTCGCGTAGAGCGCAATCAGCTTCTCATCGGATATCAGCGAAAACCCCTCACGGAGGCTGTCTATGTCTTTGAGTGCTGTCTGCCGGTCCTTGCCCTTCTCTTTACTGTTGCTGCCCATCTTCCTCCGATACCCCGTTGCGACGCTGCAGTTGCTGCGATTGTAAACGGACCCAGGTCGTCAAATGTCCAAGCCATGACGGAAATTGACAAGGTCCTGTCCCGAAACTACGATCGCCCTGGCTTCCACATGGGAGTTTCCGTTCCGAGGTGCTGGCATGAAATCTTTGAAACTGGCCGCTCCGCTTCTAATCTGTTTTCTTATTGTCACTTTAGCGCAAAGCAAGCCCAAGAAGCCGGATGTCCCGGCGGTTTTCCAGAACGCACGTTACGTGTACGTAGAGGCGGTGGATGGAGATCTTCTCAAGCCGGGTTTGTACCCTGAAGACCGCCAGGCCATCAGCGACGTGCAGGACAGCATCCGCGCCTGGAACCGGTATGCCATTGCTCTCAATCGCAACGAGGCAGACCTCGTGGTTGTGGTGCGCAAGGGACGGCTGGCCGGCGCGCAGCTTCACGGAGGGATCTCCGGTGGAACGCGAACGCAGCCCGGGCAGGCTCCGAATCAGGACTCCAGCGGCGGACCGATCATCCAGGGCGGCCGCAGCGCAGAGGCTGGCGCGGGCGGGGAAGTGGGCCCTGATGTGGATATTCTGCGCATTTACATTCAGAATGACGGCAAGCTGACGGGAACGGTCTGGTCTCGCGAACAGGACGGCGGGCTCGATGCTCCGGCCGTGCCATTGATTGCGCAGCTAAAAGCGGCCGTCGAGCACGCCTATCCGCAGACGGCTTCGACCAAGAAGCCCTGACAACGGATGCGGGTCTTCGAGCTAGGTCGAGTAGTCCGCGTTAATGTGCACGTATTCCGCGGTCAGGTCAGTGGTCCAGAAGACGCAGGACCCCGGGCCCTGATTCAGATCGATGGAGATGGAGAACTCCGTCTGGCGCAGATAGGCGTGCGCAGCCGCCTCGTCGAACTCCGCGGCCCTTCCCCCGTCGCGGCAAATGCGCTGCTCGCCAAACCAGATGTCGATCCGATCGGGATCGATTTCCGCTCCCGAGTATCCAATGGCTGCCACCAGCCTTCCCCAATTGGGATCGCATCCAGCCCATGCCGTTTTCACGAGCGGCGAGTGAGCGATCGCCTTGGCCACCCGCAGCGCGTCGGCATCGGTTGCCGCTCCATCGATGCGGAGTTCCACGACATGCGTATTGCCTTCGCCGTCGGCGACGATCTGTCGCGCCAGGGAGGTGCATACCTCGGTCAGTGCCGCCGAAAAGCCCGAGTCGCCGGCCTCGATCGTCACCCCGCTTGCACCCGATGCGAGCACCAGCACGGTGTCGTTGGTCGACGTATCGCCATCGACCGAAATGCGATTGAAACTCACCTCGATGGCCTTGCGCAGATAGCCGTCCAGCACCGCCGGAGTCGCAGCGGCATCGGTCATCACGTACACCAGCATGGTGGCGTGCGGCACCAGTTGCGGGTGAATCATGCCCGAACCCTTGCAGGTTGCGGCGATTCGTATCTCCCGGCCCTCCACTTCAAGTCGCGCAAACGCGGTCTTCTCGACGGTGTCGGTGGTCATGATCGCTTCGGCCACTTCCTGGAAGTGGTCAGACTCCGAGCCGATTGCGACCGACAAAGCCGGCAGCGCAGCGATTAATTTTTCAGCCGGCAACGGAACACCAATGATTCCTGTCGAAGAGGGAAGCACTTCGCGCGGACTGCAACCAAACACCTGGGCCACGGCCTCGCAGGTGGCGCGAGCCGCATCGAGTCCGGCCTTTCCGGCCGCGCAGTTGGCATTCCCGGCGTTGATTGCCACCACGCGCACTTTGCCGCCGGACGCCCGCAGGTGCTCCTGATCGACCAGCACCGGGGCGGCCTTTACGCGGTTGGCGGTAAAGGCGGCGGCTGCGTTGGCCGGCGCGTCGGCTACGATCAGCGCAAAGTCGGTGCGGCCGCTCGCTTTGAGTCCCGCTTTGGTTGCGCCAAAACGGAAGCCTTTCGGGATAAGGAATTGAGAGATGTCGCTCATGGGTTCCAGAATGGATTGACTCTAACCCTTTAATCTAGCAGGTGGGGGATGGATGACGGAGACGCGAACGAACGCACCAAAAACGGACGACGAGCCTCATTTTCTGGAACTGGAAAACGTGAACGTGGCACGCGGCGATCGCATCGTGTTGCACGACATCCATCTCAGCATCCGTGCCGGCGAACACGTGGCCATCCTCGGCCCCAACGGCTGCGGGAAATCGACCCTGATCTTCACCATGACCTGCCAGATCTATCCCATGGTGCAGCCGGGGATGCGGGTGCGCATCTTTGGCCGCGAACGATGGGACCTGACACAATTGCGCAAGCACTTCGGCATCGTCGCTTCGGGGCTCACGGGCACCGAACTGCCGGGGGAGCGCACGGCGGTCACCACCGGCCTCGACGCCGTTATCGCGGGATTCTTTTCCGCGTCCACGCTGTGGCCCAATCTGCACGTCACCGAGGAAATGCGCGAGCGCGCGGTGGAGGCGCTGGATCGGATGGAAGCGTCGCATCTTGCCGCGACAACTTGTCGGGGAAATGTCCGCCGGCGAAAAACGCCGCATCCTGATCGCGCGGGCGCTGGTGCACCGGCCCCGTCAACTTCTGCTCGATGAGCCGTCCAACGCGCTCGATCTTGCCGCCCAGCGCGAACTGCGGGAAAGCCTGCGCCGCCTGGCCGCCGAGGGCACCGGCCTCGTCCTGGTGACGCATCACCTCGGCGATATCCTCCCCGAGATCGAACGCATCATCCTGATGCGCGACGGCCGCATCGTGGGCGACGGACCCCGCGAAGAACTGCTCACCGCACCGAAGTTGAGCGAACTCTTTGACACGCCCGTACGGATCGGACGCGACGAGGAGTGGCTGCATAGCTGGTGAGAAAAACAGGGAACAGGGATCAGGAAACAGAGATCAGCAAATGCGGTTCCGTGTAACGTCCTGGCACCTTTTTCCTGGCGCAAGGGCAGTAGACCACGACCACGTCCACCCTCTAGCCTGCGGTCGGTTTCGCGCCCGGCAGACGCTTGCGCAACAGCGCGATCTGGCCGGTGTGATGGGCTTCGTGTTCGCAGACGTGGAACCACTTGCAGAGGTTGTTCGTCGGTCCCCAGGGCCAGTCCTTGTCGACGGCCATCAACCACGCATCATCCTTTTTTCGGAATTCCGCCAGCGATTTCTCGCGCACTTCGTGAAGAATGCCCACGTAGTATTCACGATCGTGGCCCTTGATTGTCTTGCGGCCTGAATCGCCAAGGTCCATCGCCGGATCCCACTTCTTCTTCACTTCTTCAGACCAGCTGTCCCATTTCATCCCGTCGAAGGTGTTCATCTGGTAGTAGGTCTCGGTGGCCGCCAGGTGGAGCATCAATGCGCCGATCGTGTTCGCGTTGGCGTCGAACAGGTAGTCAAGATCGGCCTGCGTCAACCCCTTCGTGGCGCTCAAAACGCCGTTAACTTCCCGCATCCAGGTGAGTTCGGATACGAAGGTGCCCACTTGAGGAGAATAGCCTGGCCTGGGCCCGAGAATGTCGACCCCGGGCGCATCGGCTGCGGCAACTTCCACTGTCAAGAACGATCCGCAAGCGCCGCTGGCCATGGCGGCAGCGGTGGCGCTGAGGAAGCTCCTCCTCGTGGCGAGACTGTTGCTGGTTAAACGATTCTGCGCGCTCACGTGTCTTTCACCTCCGGGAACGATTTGGTCGGTATACGGGGCCCATGCGCGTGCTGCGGCGGGGGCCCAGTATACATCGCTCCTGTTACGACGAGTGAGGTCTTTCGGTTCGGACAGCGCGAGTCTGGCGAGCCGGCGCGATGGCTCAAATGCGGCTGGCGGCCAACTGACCCGCTGACGCAGGTTCTGCAGCTTTGGAAGTGACGATCGCCATTCCAAGGCACGCCGCGATCAGGATCTCCGCGATGACGGGGCCCAGGAAGATGTACGTATACGCATTCGCCGCCATGGCAAGATAGGCGACAAGAAACGAAGCCAGAATCGGCCGCAACCGCAACGCATCGGTCTTGGCCAGCATGGCCAGTTGCCAGAAGACGATGCCTTCGACGGTCAGGAAGACGGTTACTGCAAGTCCCATCCCTCTCAGGAAGTCCGCGTAGGTGCGGGTCACGCCCATCACGTCAAACGCATTTGCCTTCATGATCGCAAGAGTGGCCGCGGCCACACCTGGTGTGGGTTTGCCGAAGACGCCGCCGATCGTGTGCAGTGCCGAATGGACAAGCGTCAATACGGAGGCTATGCGAAGAAACAATACGGGTTTCATTGAGTTCTCCTGGCACTGAGGTCAGTGAAGTTTCGTGGTTTCCCACCCTTGCGCTAGAAGAAAAACGCAAGGGTGGGGCACGGAGCAGTGGTGGCACCATGAATCCGGAACCGGGGTTAGGTGCTGGCGATTTGGCTTTCGATCTTCTTGGCAAACTCCGCCAGGATGCCGCTCCAGGCACCGGGGCCATCGAAGAGGGCGCGCAACTGCTCGTATCCCTCGCCGTGGCGCTCGAGCTTGCTATGTTCGAGCTCAACCAGAGTGGCGGACGGGCCGTCCGGCGAAAAGCGAACCTCAACCTGGCTGGCCTTGGCCATGTCGGCATCGAACGTCCAGTCCGGGCTGTCGTGTCCTGGTCCGACGTGCCAGGAAAAGGCAACGCGGTGGGGTGGATCCCAGGCCAGCACCGTGCCCCAGTCGCACAGGCTGCCCTCAGCGTTTTGTTCGTACCAGCGGCCTCCCACGCGCGGCTCCACGAAGATGGCCTCGAAGGGAGTTTTGCCGATGTGATGCGTGGCCGGCCACCAGCTTTCCATCTGTTCCACAAACACGGTGAAGGCGCGCTCCACGGGGGCCTGGACGCGCACGCTTTTACGAACGACGGCTTCTGCGATTGTGTTTGCCATGCTTTTCTCCAGTCGAGGTTTCTTCTGCGGCTGCTTGAAATGCGCCCAACGCCCGGGTCCACATCTGGTCGAAGTGAGCGCGCAGACGGGCCACGCCTTCGGGATCCAACTGGTACAGCCTGCGAGTTCCGGCCCTGGTGTCGAGCACCAGCCCGGCATCTTTCAGCACGCGCAGATGCTGGGAAACCGCGGGGCGGCTCACGGGCAGCATGCGGGCGAGTTCATTGACGGCGATGGGTCCGCCCGACAGCTTTTGAAAGATCGCCATGCGGGTAGCATCGCCCAGGGCATCCAGTCCGGCTTGTAGGTAAGCGTCCACTTACCGTAAGCTACCACGAACCAATGGCCGCCTGTCAACAGGAAAATTCCGGCCCCATCCAGCGTCCAACGCGGCCACGCGGGACCGTGGTACCATTCCGGCAAATGGCTTTACTCAGGCCAATTCCCCGGAGGTTCAAATGAACGGTTACTCGAGACGAGACTTCATCAGGACCGGCATTGCCGCGGGAACCCTGGCGAGCGTGGGAACCCTGCCGGTGCGCGCCGCCGGCGGCGCCGCTACGGACAAGGTGACGCTGGGAAATTCCGGCCTGCAGGTGACGCGTCTTGCATTTGGCACCGGCAGCAATAACGGCCATGTGCAGTACGCGCTGGGCCAGGCCGAATTCACCAAGCTGATTCGCTATGCCTATGACCGGGGCATTCGTTTCTTTGAGACCGCCGAGGCCTATATGACTCCGGCCATGCTGGGCGAGGCCCTGAAGGGTCTTCCCCGCGACAGCTACCAATTGATGAGCAAGGTGACGACGAACCACGGCGTCGATCCGCAGGTGCGATTCGACGAGATGCGCAAAACATCGCAGACCGAGTACTTCGACATCATGCTTCTCCACTGGCAGCACACCGCGGACTGGGTTTCGGAGACCGCAGCGCTGGCAGGATGGCATCAACGAAGCGCAGGAGAAGAAGGTCATCCTCAAGCGCGGAGCCTCGGTACACGGACTGCCCGCCCTGCGCCAGGTTCCGGGCAACAAGTGGCTTGAAGTTGCGATGATCCGCATGAACCACAAGGGCGCGGTCATGGATAGCGCGGTCGCCGACGACGGCAACCTCGGCGATGTGGCGGAAGTGGTGCAGCATGTGAAGAAGGTGAAGCAGCAGGGCATGGGCGTGATCAGCATGAAGCTCGTGGGCAATGGAACATTCACGAGCCATGAAGACCGCCTGGCGGCCATGAAGTTCGCTTTCCGCAATGCGGGCATCGACTGCGCCACGGTCGGATTCAAGAGCCCCAAGGAAGTGGACGAAGCCATCGACAACATGAATGCCGCGCTGGCCTAGCTCGCTCTTGACTCGCCTCCCTTCCTGGCGGTACCTTGGCTTTACACGGGAAAGGAGGTTGATCCAGCGAATGCAGATTGAATGTTTCAGTTGTTTCGTACGTGAGGTGACTGAGGCCTAGGGCATCGCGCCCCAGACCATGCATGTCGCCCAGCGGGTTCAACCGCCGGGCCTTGGCTCTCGCGGCAGCGCGATGGCCTTAGTCCAATCCCAACAGATCACCGGCAGCGGCCTGGGATGATTCCCGGGCCGTTGTTGTTTCAAGACGAGCGATCATTGAACCGATCGCCGTTCGTCACATTCCGGGTGGTGAGCGACGCTTTTTCTGCGGCCTGATGCGGACATCCGCGTCCAATAATGAACAGCAGCGTGCCGCGGCCGAATGCACGTTGTTCTCGCTATCTGCAATTAACAGCTGCACATATTACTGGCGGGCGTCCCTTCCGACTCTGGAACGTCGCTTGCTACAAGTAATAGAACCCCATGTTCGAGGGTCCGCTGAGATGAAGCAGTTTGATTCTTTCCGACTGGACACGTCCAACGAGTGCCTCTGGCACAGTGGCGTCCAGATCGCTCTGCCTCCCAAGCCCTTTGCCATCCTGCGCTACCTGGTCGAGAATCCGGGCCGGCTGATTACCCACGATGAACTGCTCGACGCTCTCTGGCCTGAGACCTACGTTCAGCCCCAGGTGCTGCGGACCTACATGCTTGAACTGCGTAAAGTGCTGGGCGATGACGCCGGAGCGCCGCGCTTTATCCAGACCCTTCCCAAGCGCGGCTATTGTTTTGTGGCCGCGGTGTTCGAGGGGGCAGAGGGCCGTAGCGCCGCGTCGCTCCGACCTCCGATCCCGAACCCAATATCCGCTCCTGCGCCGGTGGCCATCGTGGACCGCGATGCGGAGATTTGCCGTTTGCGCGCCTTGATCGAACTTGCGGCGGGAGGTCAGCGGCAGGTCGTTTTCATCTCCGGAGGAACCGGGATCGGCAAGACCGCGCTCCTCGATGCGTTTCTGCGTGAGGCCGAGGCCTTGGCGACGGCCGTCATCGCTCGAGGTCAGTGCCTCGAAGCCATCGGAAGGAAGGAAGAGTATTACCCCGTCATGGAGGCGCTGAGCCATCTCTGCGCTTCGCCCGATGGAGAACGAGCGTGCCGCATCTTGGCGCGGATGGCGCCGTTGTGGCTTCCCGCCGGGGCTGATGCCGCGAACGGCTCCGCGCCGGCTCCTCATGCGGGGACGGAGCGCCTGCCAGGCGAACTGTGCGCCGCGCTCGAAGAGCTTGCGATCGAAAAACCGCTGCTCCTGGTCTTCGAAGATGTGCATTGGGCCGATGAGTCCACGCTGGGGTTGATTTCGGCGTTGGCCCGGCGGCGGACGCCGTCGCGGCTGATGGTCCTGGCGACGTGCCGTCCCCAGGAAGGCTCAGCCGATCAGCCGTTGAAACGCCTCAAGCAGGACCTGGTGATGCGCCGCCTGGGAGTTGAACTCGAACTGCAGCCCCTGGACCGGCAGTCGGTGGGCCAACTGTTGGTGCGGGAACTCAAGCAGGATGACCTTCCCCCGGGGCTTGATGAGTTCATATATAAACGCTCGGAGGGCAACCCGCTCTTTGTCATCACCATGCTCGAGCATCTCATCACGCAACGCTACCTGGTGCGCGAGGGCACGGATCAATCGGGGGCCTGGAAGCAGCGTACGCCGTTTCTCGACATGGATCCGGACCTGCCCGACGAGCTGTCGCAGATGATCGAGCTGGACATTGAACGATTGAGCCCCGACGATCAACGCCTGCTCGAGGCGGGAAGCCTGATCAACGTGGCATTTCCGGCCTGGGCGGTGGCGGCGGCGCTTGAGGAAGACACGGCCGAAACCGAAGAGGCCTGCGACGAACTGGCGCACCGGCTGCATTTTGTTCGGCGCGCCGGCCAGGACGAACTGCCCGACGGTACGCGCTCGGCATTCTACGTGTTCGCCCATGGCCTTTATCGCGAAGTTCTCTACCAGCGTCAGTCGGCGTCGCGGCGGGCGCGGCGGCACACGCGTATCGCGGAGCGGCTGGGCGAACTTTTCGCCGGACGGGAAGCCAACGTGGCCCAGGAAATGGCCATGCATTATGAAGCCGCGGGGAACTGGTCTCGAGCCGCAGGCGTTCTTCGCTCGGCGGCCTGGCAGGCGCTGCAGCGGCGCGCGCATGGCGAAGCCGCCGCGCTGCTCGAGCACGCACTGCGCGCTGCTGAAAACCTCAGTGACGTGGAAGCCGGGGTGGCGCGGGAAATCCGTTCGGACCTGGTGGCCGTGCGCGAGTCCATGCAGGCGTCAAGCGCGTTGCACTGAGTCGCCGAAAAAGTTTGACGATTTCTGGATGGAAAGTTCACACCTTCATTTTTGTTGATAGCTAATGTGTCCTCTGTAGCGCGGAGGTCACACACATGCAATTCAAATCCATTCTGGCGGCGATCGTTCTCACCGCGGGCGCCCTTGCCACGCACACTGCAAAGGCGGAAACAACCCTCACGGTTCCCTTCAGCTTCACCGTTGCCGGCCAGAGCATGCCCGCCGGCGTCTACTCGGTTTCAAAAGACACCACTCAGAACATCGTGTTCCTCAAGTCCATGGACGCGTCCAAGACGTTTTCCGCGGTGCTGGTTCCCGGCGACCCGGCTCCCAACGACACGCGTGTCTCCCTCAAGTTTGATCAGTCCGGCAATGGCCACTCTCTGAAGTCGATTCAGTACGGCGCCCGGACCACTTCCTCGTTGGAGCACGGGAATATGGAACGTGGCTACGACCCTACCCGTCTGTCCCAGGGCCGTTAAAACCGGCATTCCCAGGTTCTTAACTTTTTCACGGAGCTGTACCTTCCTTTTCAAGGAGGGCTCATCGCCACCACGATGACCCTCCTTTTTTTTGTCTGCAGCGAAAACCCAGTCGCCGTGTTGCGTGACAGCGCTGGTATGCCCAGGTTATTGCGGCTAAGTTCCGATCTGGTACTTCTGCCTTAGCCATGAACCGCCCGAAACCGTCTCATGCCCGGGCAACTCTGCCGCAAATGGGCAATCCGTGCTAACTTCTCCTCATTTCTGCTCGTAGCATCCGGGCTCCCTGGCTTGAGGCCATCTGCAAGTTCACGAGGCCTCAGCGACTGTATAGCCGGTCCTCTCTTTCATCCCTTTCATCTGTCACTTTCGGATATTTCCATGTCGGTGAGGAGATCTGCGTCTCTTCGTCGCTATTACGAAATGAAGGCGCAATCAAGAAATAGAGGCCATTACTCTTCACTCCGCAATTGCATTTCCTGAGAGCCGCCCAAATCTATCCGAAAACATGAATGAAAGGGATTGAACCATGAGAAAGTTTGTGCAATTCGCGATGCTGTGTTCAGTTTCGCTGTTCGCTCCTGTGGCTGTACTCGCCCAGGCACCCCCGACTTACGACACATTCAGCTACTCCGCTCAGCCCAACAAGAATTTCGGCGCGTATCCCATTCTCCTGGTGGAGAAAGGCGCGACGTCTTATCTCCAGTTCAACCTGTCGGCTTTTCCGGCGAATGCCAGCGTAAGCAAGGCAGTGTTGCGCCTGTTCGTGGATTCCGTTGGTCAAACCGGCACATTCGATGCCTATGAAATCGATTCGCCGTGGACTGAAACACAGCTGACAGCCGGCAATGCGCCCGTCATCGGGCCTTCGGCGACAGGCGGCAATCCTGTCTCAGTTACCACGGCCAGCAACGGCCAATTCTTGTTGCTCGACGTTACACAACTGGTTCAGAAATGGCTCGCCGATACCATCGCCAATGATGGGATTGCGCTGGCGGTCGCCGGGAATGCCGGCGTGTTTTCGTTTGATTCCAAGGAATCGATTCTCACCAGTCATGAGCCGGAGTTGCTGGTGGAGTTGAGTGGTTCTTCGAGCACACCGGGACCGGCCGGTGCCGCCGGGCCGCAAGGACCCGCCGGACCGATCGGCCTCACAGGCCCCCAGGGCGCAGCCGGGCCACAGGGACCGGCGGGCGCCACTGGACCGCAAGGTCCCGCAGGACCAATAGGCCCCGCAGGCCCCCAGGGCGCAGCGGGGCAACAAGGACCAGCCGGCGGGGCGGGCGGGCAGGTATGGGCGGCCAATATGACGCTGCCGTCTTCGGCCTACTCGATCATGCTCGGTTCTCCCAGCGGGCTGAGCACCGCGCAGGATTACTTCAGCCCTCAGGCCAGCGAAGCTGGCGGTATCCCGGTTCCGCAGGACTGTACGGCGACGAATCTCCGGGTTACGGTGATTGGCGCCGCAAACACTTCGCAGGCGACCATCGGTATTACCACGACCACCGATCTTTCGGTCGCAGGGGTATTTCCAAATTCCCTGCAGTGCATCGTGACGGCCGCCAATGGCATTCCAGTTTCGTGCACGTCGACCGGCTCCGTCCCTTTCACGACGTCGGACTTTTTGATCCTGACGGCCGATTTCGTCACTAACCCGCCGGACTTTGCGAATGCCCACGTTTACACCAGCTTTGTGTGCCAATAGAGGCCCGTCAACGTTTTGGCGCGCCTGAGCGCGCCAAAATGCAAATTACTCTTCTCCGAAGTTGATACCCTCGATTTTTTGAAACGACCACGTATCTGGCCGTTCGGCCAATTCTCTCGGCTCGACGCAGGTGCCCTGATCGCCGCATTATCCCGCTGTCGCCGAATACCCTATCCTTAGTTTTAAGAAATCGTTACTATGTTCCCGTGTAACGATCCTCCCCCGGATCGCACTACACCAAGGGCCCCGCGCTCAGACTCGTCTTTCGGATGTTCGATAACAAGAGACATCCATGGCTGATCAGCGGCATCACGGATCCAACCGAAAGCTTGCCTCTCTGCCATCCGAAGCCATACAGCTTCCAGTGCACCCTCCGGAGGAAATTCATGCGTGTGTCCAGTTCCTGCAGGTTCGCCGTTCTAACCCTCACAACCCTGGCGATACCCTCATTCCTGTTTGCTGACTATACCTACCAGGAAACCACCCAGATCACAGGCGGCTCGATGATGAGCATGATGAAAATGGCGGGCGCCTTCAGTTCGCAGGCGCGGAAAATCGGCGAGCCGGTTGTCTCCACCATTTACATCAAGGACAACCGCATGGCCAAGATCTCTACCGACAGCATCGAAATCATCGATCTCGATAAAGAGACCATTACTCACGTCGATACGCTGAAACACACCTATACGGTGATGACGTTTGAGCAGATGCGGCAGCAGATGCAGCAGGCCCGGCAGGAAATGCAGAAGAGAATGGCCGAACACGGGAATAGCGCTCCCGCGCCCAATCCCGATGCCAACGACGTCAAGACGAGCTTCGACGTGAAAGTGCGCAAGACCGGGGCGGAGAAGCAGATCAGCGGCCTGGATTCAAAAGAAGCCATCCTCACCATGACCATGAATGCAACCGACCAGAAGACGCAGCAGACCGGCTCCATGGCAATTACCAATGACATGTGGATGGTGCCCTCGATCCCCGGATACGACCAGGTACGCGATTTCTACAAGCGCATGGCGGAGAAAATGGGGTCGGAGATGGCCGGTGTGGGCATGGACATGGGCAAGATGCTGCTTCAGAATCCGGGCGCCGGCCAGGCCCTGGAGGACATGAGCAAAGAGATGCAAAAGCTTGAGGGAGTACCTGTAATGCAGATCATGCGGATGGGTACGACCGCCAATGGACAGCCATTGCCCGCTGCTTCTGAAGCGCCGCTACCCCCCGATGCCAGTCCTGCCATGCCCAGCGCCGGCGACGTGGCCAAACAGAGTGCCGCCTCGGCCCTGACCAGCCACTTCGGCCTGGGAGGTTTCGGCCACAAGAGCAGCAAGAACGATCCACCGCCTGCCAATCAGAATTCAAGCCAGGATGGGAAGACTCCTCCACCCACGGCCGCCATCCTGATGGAATCGCAGACCACGACATCCAAGTTCTCGTCGGATCCTGTCGATTCCTCCCACTTTGATGTGCCGGCGGGGTACAAACAGATCGAATCGCAGATGGGAAAGCACTGACTTTCGTGCCCGAGGGCTCCCTCGGGCCGCGATTCGGTGCCTATTGCGGCCCCGGGGGCTCGGGAATCGGGTCCCAACCGGTATCGGGATCGTAGGTGGTCATGGCGGCGGCGACCTGGGCCGTGTTTGTTCCCAGATCCTTCTGCAGGAGCAGACCATCCTGATTGGTGATGAAGGTCATAATCCCTGAATCACCGTAGGACGCCGGATAAGCAACGAAAGCGAATCCACGAACCATCTTTCCGTCCACAACGTAGTCCTTCGCTCCCCCGGGCGCCTTTGCGCTTTGTCCGGTCAGTATCTTGAAGAGATAGCCGTGGAACGGCGTGGGACCGCTGGCATTCTTGGTATATCCCTCGGCGGCTGCCTGGGTCACCTGGGGCCCAAGAGGACTCTCGGGCTGACCGTTGTCCGGCTTCCAGTACAGGCCGTTCTGCTTGCCGGGGTCGCTGACGAATTTGAGCGCGAATTGCCCCTTGGCTGCACCATCGTGCGGCTGCGAATGGTACTGGCCCTCGGCGTCGACCAGCGCATTGCAAACGTCGATTACGGCCAGTTCATTGCGGCCGATCCGACGATTGAGGATCTCGTCTTTTCCCGCCGCGGTGTCAAAGAACCACTGTCCACTGGCGTTCTTCTTCAGCGGAATCGGAAAAGGGAAATTGTCTGCCCCCACCAGGAGGGTTTCCGAGCCGTCCTTCATTTTCCGCCAGCGGTGCATCGTGCCGTACCCCGTCGTGAAGGCCTGAAGGCCATTCTTATCCTGCACCGGATCGCCGGAGACAAGGATTTGTTTGGCTTCGGGACCGAAGATGGCCATGAGCTCGTCTTGATTGCCGGATTTCGCCGAGGCAAGAACCGCATCACCTGCTTCCTCCGGCGTGGCAAACGCTTTGGGTCCCGAAGGGGTTTCGGCATTGTGGCACGAGGCAAGCGGAATTACCAACGCCAGAAGTACAAGGCGGCTCGCAACTTCAATTCTCAGGAGCTTGCGGGACATCGGATCCCTCCAGAATGTTTGGCCGCGGAATTCTTGAGCGGCGCGAATGGGTAACTGACTCTGTTCGTGGCTGTGTCGGTGGTTCACCGGCGGTACCCGCCGCCGCCGCGGCTGTATGAACCGCGGGCACTCTCCGACCTGGATTGCCACCCGCCGCCTCCGCCTCCCCAGGCCGATGAGCCAGATTTCTCCTGCCCTCCATATCCCTTGGACTCAGCGGAGCTGGCCTGAGAAGAATAGTTCTTGTTGCTCGGAGTTCCCTGGGTTTGCGACCATCCGCTCCCGGTGTTTTTGTAGACATTGCCGTTGGCCGCCGCGTACTTGTCGCCATTTGACGTCTGGGCGGCGCCATAGTTGCCGTTCACGCCCGAGGAGGCAGCAGCCTTGCCGCCGTTCGAGTTTGATCCAGATGCAGTGGTCCCGTACGCGTTCGACTGATGCTGGGTATTGGTGGTCGTGCCGTTCTTGCTGACCGTCGAGGCTCCGGCGCTTCCGTAGGCGTTGGAGCCCTGCACCGTGGAAGCAGAAGCCCCGGTGCGGGGGTTGTAGGCCTGGCCGGCGGCCGCGCTTCCGTAAGCGTTGCTCGCCGAGGCGCCCCGTGCGTAGGTCCCGGTCGACGGGTTGTAGCCGTTGCTCGCATGCGCGACGCCGCCGTTGGCACCATAGGCGGTGGCGCTGGATCCGTAGTAGCCGCCATGCCAGGCGGCGTTGCCGTAGTATGAGCCGCCGCGATACACCACGGTTGTGCTGTGCCAGTTGCAGTTCCAGGAGCTATAGCCCCATCCGCAGCAACTGTTGCTCATCGCCGCGCCAACCGCGATGCCGACGCCAAACGCCAGTACGCCCGCGGCCACAACCTGTCCCGTGGTAGTAACCCGGCGGCTGGTACGGATACCCGTAGACGACGGTCGGGTTGTATTGAGGGACGTATATGACTTGCGGATTGGCGGGTGCAATCACGATCACCTGGGGCGACTCCTGCACCACCGTGATCTGCGAGCCCGACTTGAGGTTTCCAGCCGCTTTTGCCTGGGCCCGCAGAACCTGGACCGCCGTCATCACATCCGCAGCCTGGTTGTGATAGGCCTCCCCCAACGACGAGGTCCAGCTCAGATTCTTCGCCAGATTATCCATGACCGAAGGGAACTGGGTGAGCGCCTTCACGCTGGGATCCCATGGTTCCTTATCAACGGCCTTCATCAGGGATTCGCCGGTGAGCTGCTTATTCTGCTGAAGCCATCCGTCCGCAGCCTGTATTTGGTCGGGAAATGTTGCGGCGCCAAGAACCTGGGCCACGAGGGCATCGGGATACAACGCGATGGGCGCGACCAGTTGCTGCAAATCGTTCGCAGATAGGGGGGCAGGCTCTGATGTCGATCCGGCAGGAGCCGGTTGCTGGGCCCCCGCTTCCCATTGCAGAGTGGTAAGGACGAGCAGGAGGGATAACCCAACTGACAAAAGTTGCTTGGCGAAGGTCCTGATCATGGTTGACTCCCTTTGCAGACCGAACTGGCCCGAAACGAAGGTAAGACGGCCGACCGAGAGATGCAACTCGCAAAAATGACAGTCAACGCCATCGGAAGGGGCAGTTTCCCACTGGAATCGCCCGTACCTCGAAAAAACGCAACCGCGATCCCGTGGTTTTCCGAAAGGGGGTTTTGATATCCATGACCCAGCAGTTATTCCCTCTTCAGGCGCAAGCCTAACTGCGGTAAACTTGCCCCCATGCGGGTTTTCGGGATCGATTGTGGCACGGAAATTACGGGCTACGGAGTGGTGGAGACCTGCGAGACCGACCGACGGCCACGATTGATCGCGATCGCCATGGGGGAAATCCGGCTTTCGAAGGCCAAATCTCTTCCCGAGCGCCTGGAGCAGGTCTATCGGGAACTGACCGCCGAACTGGAGCGCTGGCGGCCCGATGCCGTGGCGATCGAAGAGGTCTTTTACTCGGTCAATGCCAAGTCGGCGCTCAAGCTGGGCCAGGTGCGCGGGGTGGCCTTGCTGGCCGCCGCCTGCCAGCGGCTTCCGATTGCCGAATACGCACCCCTGCGGATCAAGTCGAGCGTTGTGGGGTACGGTCTGGCCAGCAAAGAACAGGTGCAGTTCATGGTGGCGCGGCTGCTGGAACTTTCCCAACTGCCCCAACCAGCGGACACAGCCGACGCGCTGGCCATCGCCATCTGCCACATCCACACCGCACAGACGCTTGCGCTCCAGGGAGCGGGCCGATGAAGGCTCTCATCCTCGCGCTTGCTATTGCGGCATTCCCGATGCCTGCCCATGGAGCGGATGGCCCGCTTTTCCGCGTCGACTTCTCGAATCCCGGCCTGACTCCATCGCAGTGGACTCTCGAGTTTCACCCCGACGGCAGCGGTCACTTTCAGTCGGTGCGGGGCAGTGCTGCGACGCAGGATTTGAAAGTCCTTGAACCGCCCAACATCAACCGCGACATCCAGGTCAGCGCGAAATTTGCCGAACACGCCTTCCAGGTGGCCCACCGGCACAAGTTGTTCAAGTCCGAATGCGAGAGCCACTTGAAGGTGGCGTTCCAGGGCACGAAGAAGCTGACCTACACCGGTCCCGAGGGAGAGGGTTCCTGTGAATTCAACTATTCGCGGGATGCCGACATCCAGTCGCTCGGGGACTCGCTGATCGCTGTGGCCACGACCATCATCGAGGGAGCGCGGCTCGAAGCCCTGCTGCAGCACGATCCCCTCGGCCTGGACCAGGAGATCCAGAATGTACAGGAAGCGGCCGGCGACGGGCGGGCCCAGCAAATCTGCTCCATCCGGGACATTCTGGAGCGGCTTTCGGAGGATCCGGCGGTGATGGAGCGGGTTCGGAAGCGGGCCAAGGCGCTGCTCGCCCGGGCCAGCGAATAAAGCAAGCTGCCTGCCGATCCAAGGCGCGACTTTTCGTGTACTTTGAGTGTCTTATCTATGTGGTTGGGGTTTTATGAAGCACGGCAGGGGGTGGACCCCATGAAACGAATGAACGAGGCTTTGGTTCGGCGGGGAATGGGAATTCTGGGGGTCGCGGCGCTGATTTTGGGAACCCTGGCGCTTGCTCCAAATCTGAAGGCGGAAGACACCGATGCTTCGCAGGCGTCTCGCGCCGTCCGGCTCAGCAATGTTGAGGGGGAAGTGCATCTATCCCAGGGGAACCAGCCTCTCGCTGACCAGGCGGTGGCCAATACGCCCCTGTTTGAAGGAACCACCATCAACACCGGGAATGACGGACAGGCAGAAATCCAGTTTGAGGACGGCAGCGTGGCCAGGATTTCGCCGCAGAGTTCGCTCACGCTGGCGCTTCTGCGCGGGTCAGCAACAGGCGGCGACCGCGATGCGGAACTGCAGCTCAACGGCGGCCTTGGTTATTTTGAACTCCAGGGCGACAGTGACTCCAATCGCGTGCAGGTTCGTTTCGGGGACACCGTGGTGACCGCCGCTGGGTTTACGGTGATCCGGATCAGCCTGGACAAGAGCCCAGGCGAGGTAGCCGTGTTCTCGGGAAATGCCCACCTGGAAGTCGGCTCCAGCGCCGCCCTCGACCTGCACGGCGGCGAAAGCGTCGCTTTGAACGCCAACGATCCCAATAACTACAACGTGGCGGAATCGATAGAACCCGACTCCTGGGATACGTGGAATTCTGATCGCGATCAGGCTCTGACCAGTGCGTCTGCGGGCCGTACCGCGGCCACTAACAACGAGCCCGACAACAATAACCCTGCGTGGAGCGATCTTGACGCCAACGGCAACTGGTACAACGTTCCCGACCAGGGCTATGTCTGGTCCCCGAACGAAGCAGCCACGCCGGGGTTCGACCCCTATGGCAACCGGGTACTGGGTGAGTACGCCCGTGTATGGCTACACCTGGGTTTCCGGATATCCCTGGGGATACCTGCCATATCAGTGCGGAGCCTGGAACTACTACAACAGCTTCGGCTGGGGCTGGGCACCGGGCGGATGCAATCCCTGGTGGCGAGGTCGTGGCGGCTTTGTGGTCAATATTGGCGTAGCACCGCATAGCTATCGTTATCCCGTTCGCCCGCATCCATACAATCCGCGGCCGATGGTGGCGCACCGCACTGGTCCGGCGCCGATGGTTGTTGTGAATCGTCACGCGCTGGCAGGAAATATCTCTCCTGCTCCGCGGGATCGCAGCGGCTCGGTGATGATAGCCGGGAACATCGTTCACCCGCTGAAGCCGGTGCAGCCGACACGCGAGCCCTACAACCGTTTTGCGCCGGTCGCTCCGACGCACAATGCGCCGAACGCGCCTGCGAATTCCTATAACGGCAGATCGGGAATGCAGAAGCGGCCCGCGGGCCATCGCTGTGCCGGCACATCCAGGCAACACGTATAGCCCTTCGTCCGCGCCTCGGCCGAGCGGCAATGTCTATGCGCCGCCTCCATCCAGGCCGAGCGGCAGCACGTATACACCGCCCCCATCGAGGCCGAGTGGGAATGTCTACACACCGCCGCCACAGGTCTACCATCCGCCGGCGCCGGTGCACATGGCTCCGCCCCCTCCGCCGCCAGTCAGCCACCCGGCTCCCAGTGGTGGAGGAGGTGGCGGCGCACACCCCAGCGGGGGCGCCCCGCATCGCTAATTTAAGACTCTCTGCTCGAATGGGCCGCTTCGCCAGCTGAAGCGGCCTTTTCTTTGGGCAGGGAAATCCAGAGCGCAGTAAGTTTCTCAAGCGGCAATTCCTCGGCGCGGGCTTGCGCACCAATCGAAGCTGCCGTTAGGGCGGTCTTGATGTCGGTGGATTCATAACCGGCGGCGCGAAGGTTGTTGGCCAGGGTTTTGCGCTTTTGCGCGAACACTTGCCGCGCGAACCGTAGGAATCCCGCCTCTTCAACTCCGAATTCAGCAAAGCGCGGAGCAAATCGCCAGCGAAAGACCGTCGAGTGCACGTCCGGCGGCGGAAAAAATGCGGAGGGCAGAAGCGTGAACAAGCGCTCAACCGGCCCATACATCTGCACCGTCACGGAGAGAAGTCCGTAATCGCGCGTTCCCGGCACGGCGACGACGCGATCGGCGACCTCTCGCTGCACCATCAGAACAGCGCGGTCGAGCGCGGCGTGGCTGGCGGCCAATTTCAGCAGAATCGGTGAAGTGATGTAGTAAGGCAGATTCCCGGCGACCACCAGGCGTCTTCCGGCCGTCTTGGGAGGCTGCGCTGAAAGTCGAACCCCAGCACATCCGCCTGAATCACCGTTACCCGGTCCTGCGAGAATTGATTTCCCAAGTGTGCGGCGAGGTTGGGGTCCAGTTCGATGGCCAGGACCTGAGCCGCTCTCGATGCCAGCGCCCGGGTGATCGCGCCTTGCCCGGGCCCGATTTCAACGACGGTTTCGCTGGTGAGATCCCCCAGGGCATTGGCAATGCGCTGAATGGCCTGCGAGTCGCGCAGAAAGTTCTGGCCGAGCCTGGGCTTGGAGGGCATTCCTCTGATGGTAGTTGAAACGCCAGGCCCTGCCGTGAGACCTCAGCCGTCGTTCTTCAGCACTGCCAGCTCGAAATTGCGCCGCAGCGTGAATCCCAGGCTCTCGTACACGCGGATTGCCGAGTGATTGTGCGCGAAGCTGTGCAGGAAGGGTGTCTTGCCGCGCTGCCGAATCTCGTCCATCACGGTTGCGATCAGCATGCGTGCATAGCCGCGGCCGCGTGCATCGGGATGCGTACATACCGCGCTCACTTCGACGAACTGGGGCAGATGCGTCCGCTGCCCGGCCATGGCCAGCAGTCGTCCCGATTCGAAGATGCCGAAGAACGGGCCGAGCTCGATGGTCCGCTCGCGAAACGGGCCTGGCTCGGTCAACTCGGCCAGTTCAACCATCGCGGGCACGTCGGCGGCCGTCGAGTTGGCGGAATTCTTCGCCGCGAGTGAGCGTCATGGGACCGGGATCCGCGGGTTGAGCACAGACCATCTGGGAAAGCACGCCGCCGCGAATCAGTGTCCAGCCCGGCGGCGGCGCCGGCTGCTCCTGGCAAAACAGAACGACGACTCCGCCGGGCCCCGCCAGCTCACGCAGAGCCTCGTAATTGGCTGCGGACTGGCGCGCGATTCCGCTAAGCGGTCCGATGGCGGCGGGATAGCGCCGGGCCAGCGCATTGGAGACCGCGAACGACCTGTGCTCGGTGAGGAGCGAATTCCAGATGGGGTTGTCGAGGGGGTGCGCGACGGACGCCGTGCGAGCGCGGTGCTCTGCCGGATCGATTTCAAGCGTCGGAGAAGGCATATCCATCATTTCTTGATTCGGCATATGTGTCAGATGAATCGGGTTTGTGACAGGATGCGGAATCGGTGACCTCGGAGTCCGAACCGTCAGCGGTCCTGGTTAGCCGGACGCGAGGCGCCGTATCTCCGCCGCACCATCCACAGCACCGGCAGGCCGAGCAGGATGAGGCCGGTTCCCAGCAGTGAGCCCTCCAGGTTGGAGGCGTAACTCGAGACCAGCACGGCAGCGGCGCAGACAACGAAGATTGCCGGGCAGCAGCGGATACCCCCACACCCGGTAGGGCCGCGCATACTCGGGATGGCGCCGGCGATAGACAAACACCGTGGTCGCCGTGAGCATGTAGAAAAGCCACTCCGCGAACACCGCCAGTTCGAAGTGCTGCTGGAACTGGCTCAGGAAAAGCAGCAGCACCGTCGACAGAAGCCCCTGAACGACCAGCGAGGTGGAAGGGGACTGGAAGCGTGGATGGATGTGCGCAAACTGGGGGAAGAAGAGGCGGTCGCGCGCCGCGGCAAACGGAATCCGAGCTCCCGACATGACTGTCCCGTTCAGGGTGACAAAGATGCTGAGCGCCATTGCGGCTGCGACGAATCCGGCCCCGCGCGGTCCCGCGACCACCGAAAGTGCCGCGACCGCCGGCCGCTCGCTGGCTGCGATCTGGGCCGCGGGCAGGATGTACTGGATGGCAGCGTTGGTGGCCATGAACAATATGCCTACGACGAACAGGCCGCCGATGAGAGCGAAGGGCAGGCTGCGCTCGGGGCGGCGCACCTCGCCGGCCACCATGGTCAGAGTCGTTCCAGCCATCGTAGGCCCAGAAGCGTGGCAATCAGCGCCGCCATGAAGCCGTTGATCCCGCCAACCGCGTGCGGAACCGAAGTGGTGAAGTTGGCCCACGAGCCGGTTGCCGAAGCAAAGCAAAGAGCCGGCCACGATCAGAATCAGGATGCCCTTGAGCACAGTGAAGACGAGTTGGAAATCGCCAGCCTTCTTGATGCCAAGGTAATTCAGCCCGGTCATGAACCAGGTGACCGCGATGGCAAACACCTGCGACCAGAGCAGCGGAAACGGGCCGGGAACCGACGCGGAGAGCCAATGAAAGGCCGGAAAGACGCCCAAGGTTCTACGCCAGGCCGCTGGTCACGGCGGCGATCGAGGCCGGCTTGGCCACGGCAAACCAGGTCCACATATAAAGGAAAGCGGGCGTGTCGCCGTAAGCGCCGCGCAGGTAGACATACTCGCCGCCCGCGTAGGGCATCATGGCGCCCAGTTCGGCATATGTCATCGCCCCGAAGAGCGAAAGCAGGCCGCCGACGATCCATGCGAGGTAAACCAGCGAAGAAGAGCCGACGTCCCGCATCATCTCGCGGGGAACAAGAAAAATGCCGCTGCCGATAATGGTGCCGACGACGATGGCCATCGCCTGGCTTGCGCCCAGCACGCGCGGCAGGTCGGCGGGGGTTGGATGCACCTGGGGAGAGACCGTCTGGCTCATGCGTTAAGAGAGGTTAGCACGGTCGAGAATGAATTCCACCCGCATCAGCCAGCAAGCTTTTGATCAGCGGGGATCGACAAGGCCCATCGCGATCATTCCCAACGCGGTGATGCTGGGCAGGAAGAAGTAATCTCCTCCGCGCAACTCGACAAAGTTCGGCAGATGGCTGCAGATGAATGGTGGATTCGTCGCGGTGGTGTCCCCCTGCACCACGAATTTGCCTTGTCCGCCGTGGTTGCCCATGAGCATGTCCTTGTCGTTCCCCTGGTGCGCGTCGTTGCCGTACTCGATCCACTGCTGCTGAACGAATTCGAACTGGCGGGAAAGACTGGCATTGAGAGCCATAAAAATGACGCCGCGCTCCTCGCGATCGGAGACCGGCTCATTCGGCGCTACGGGACGGCCGTAGGGAAGTCCGCGACGAGTCATGCGTCGCCGATTGATCAGCCTCCCGTTGAATCCAAATGCGTCGCGGGGATGAACGCGGCGGACGTGAGCGCCGATGGGACAACGCGTTCCCTCGGGGTCAGAACCATAGGTGAAATTCACATTGCGGTTCGCGATCCTGGACGATCGATGGATCGGGCTTATCCGGCGAAAGCTCGAGCGGAGTTCCATCTCGCCAGCGCCCGATAAACTTGGCGGCCAACTTTTCCTCGCCGCCTCCATATTGTGCGGAGTGTTCCTTGAGATAAGCCCGAAAGGTCCCCACATTCTGATGGAGCTTGCGATAGACCATGAATGTCCCATTGGTGGCCAGGATGTGCGGGATCGGCGCGACCGGCAACTCGCCCGCTTCATCGGCATAGCCAAGCAAAAGCTCTCCAGTGGCCAGCGGAGCCCATGTGCCGTCCGGCATCAGCTTGCCCTGGCCCGGCTGCTTGGTTCGTTCCACGCCCAGGTAATCGGGATTGCCAAAGCCATCGGTGAATCCGAAGTGCTCCCGCGTTGTTGCCTTTCCGGCATCCATAATCGCGGCGGCATCCTGCGATCCCAGCTCGACAGCACCGGCCGTCTCCTGAATCAAAGATCGAAGCGACGCGCTGCTCGCTTCGATCGCGGCGATTGACTGACCGTTGATGGCGACCCAGGCATGGACGCGGTTCTCGCGCCACAGCTCATCCCAACGCTCTGGAGAGTTGAGGCCAGTGTCGCCCAGAATGGCGGCGCGGCTCTTCATGCCCTGCTGAAATTCGACGGGGAAGCTCAGCAGTGTCGCTAACGGGAGCTCGAGCGCTGCCAGTCCGCGGTGCGTGAATGCGATATTCACCGTTCTTTGCGGCTTACCATGGTCCCAGCGTTGCCCAGTCGTGATGATCGGAAGCAAACGGCCAATCAGCGCGCGTGCCCGCGCGGCGTCTTCGAAGTGCAGAAAAACATAACGCGCAAAAGGAAGGTTGTAACCGCGCAGAACAAACCCTTGAATATCGGTCTCGTTGAGCTTACTCATTTCGCCCGCCAGTCTTGAGTGCGCGTTGCGGACCCATGGTGCCGGGTTTCGGAACCGGCTCGGATTCCAGCTTGCGAACGAACTCGAGGAATTCCGCCTGAAGCCGTGCGGCCTCCATGCCCTGGTGATTCGCAATGAAGTCGGTGACGGCGCGCTGCGTCTGGAGTGCGCGAAGGGTCACGGGGACGGACTTGTCATTGACCGCCGCAAAGAACAAAGTGGTTTCAAGCTGACAGGCTTTCATGTATTCGATGAATGCGCTGGGATTGGCCGTGCCAGGATATCCGATGCAGTGACTCCAGATGGCGTCGAGATGTTCTGGAACTGCCTTCGCGAGTCCACTTAGATATTCGTCCAGATCGGCGTCGCAGTTGGTTTCAAACACAAGATACTTCGACTGCAGATGTTCTTCGATAGCGGGGTAGCCGACGAAGACGACATCGTCCATCACCACCAGCCGGGCCAGGTGCGTTCCGGGAGCTTGCGCAAACGGGCTTTCCGGGCCGGTGGGCAAGGTGGCGAGATATTTGCGGATCTGCAGATCATGCGATGGCGTGGCCTTTTCATCGTCGATGATAGGCGAGAGAATCGTAAGTCCGTAAACGCTACCGTTTTGATTCGGCATAGATGGGTCTTCACCTAGAAAACGATTGGAGCCTCACCGGTTTCACCGAGGTGGCCCTGCACTTGAATTACAAAGTTGAGATAGGCCGTGCTGAATTCGGCAGGACTGCAGCTCCGCGCGCGCTGGACAAGGTCATCCAGCGAGGCTTGCACGATGTGAGCCGACTTCAAGTCATTCGCGGTTGCCTGGGGGTAGGCGGTGAAGTAATAGTCGGTATCGAACTGCACCTTGGCAATGTATTCCTTGAAACCGGTTACGGGATTCGATCCAGGAAACTTTTCACTCCATCGCCAGATCAGGTTTAACTTGCTGCCAAGCACATCTGCAAATGCGTCGATATATTGGTTCCACGTTCCATTGAAGTTGCTGAAAAACAGCAGGTAGTCGTACTGCATTTCATCTTTCACCTGCCCGTGTCCGACATACGGGAATCGCGCGCGCGGGATCACCACCCAGCGTGCGAATTCGATGAAGGAGAGGTTGATCAAATCCTTTTGCAGCGGCTTCACAAGTCTCAGCAAAAGGAAGAATGCTTTCACCACCAGGGTCTTCCATGGCTTCATGGGGGTGATGGCATTCATCGCATAGACCTTGCCATTGATGTTGCTCATGCGACTCCTTGATCGGCGAGGAACGGTGAACCAGGGAAGAATGGCGCCGCTTGAATGAGAGTTCTTTGTGACTTGTCAACGATAAAGCCCGACTGTGACACCTGTCACCGGCAACTCTGTTTTTTTCAGACTAGACTTCCGGACTGCAGGCTATCCCGTGCATGCGCCGGAGCTAGACGCGAGCAGCAAATGCGGGTTTTCCGGGCCTATTTCTCGAGGCCGCAGCCGGGCTTGTCTGGTGTTTGACCCGTCAGGAGCGGTACGCCCATGAACACCCAATGTTCGAAATGCGGAACGCAACTCGCGTTGCAGTGGAGCTTCTGTCCACACTGCGGACTCACAGCTACCCGTGAAAGCCACGCAACAGCACCGGCGCCAGAGCACGAAAAAAGTTCCATGCCCGGCGCATTTGGTGGATTGTTTTTCGGAGTGGTGATGGCCCCGGTCCTCGTCATCTTCGGAGCCTTGCTGTGCCTTACGGGCCTGGGTGCGATTCTGGGGATCCCGATGATTATCGCGGGCCTGGTTTCACCTCTTGCCGGCCCGCTGATGGGTTTGAACGAACACCAGGGCAAATGCCCATGCTGCGGTGTGCACGTGGTCAGCGTCACAGACGGACAGCCCCACTATTGCCCTTCATGCGACGGTGAATTTGCTCTTATCGAGCATCCGATCGCTAAAGCCATCTGAGGTTTCAGCGTTCTTACGCCCGATCGTCAACCTCGGTGGAGGGGGCGGTCAAGCGTGCAGAATAAGCCCTGCTCGGGCTCCGCTCCAGCGACGTTCTAATCTCCGCGCGCAGCCCTCGCAGATTGCAGCGACTGACTAACTGGGCTTGACCGCAATGTCATTTACTACGTGCTGAACCTGCGGCACTTTTTTGGCCAGCTCCTCGGCCTCCTGCTTCTGTTTCTCCGAGTTCACCGTTCCTTTCAGATACAAAGTGCCGTTGTCCGCCGAGTACTCAATCATCTGTTGCGCAAGTCTCTTGCTGGCCTTGATGGACGCCTTGAACTGGTCTTCGATGGCGCTGTCAAGGTTGGCGTTTTTCTGAGCCGACTTCTGCAGATCTTCCAATCCGGCCGACTGCACCTGGATCTGGTTTTTGATCGCATACCCCGGGGCAGCCTGCTGAGTAAGTGACTCCGCGCTGGCTTTCAGTTCCGGTGCGGCAACGATTCCGCGCAGGGTGATCTCCCCCTTGCGCCGGTCCTGAAAGACTTCAATGCTGCGCAGGTCGTGCGCGTTGAGCGCGTTATAAATCGCTTGTTTGTCGTCTGGGTGCCCCTGGCAGCCTGCCAGAGCCATCAGTCCGACAAGGAGCACCGCACCCAGTGCGAGCCATCCCAGGCGTGTCGATGTGTGCTTCATGGTCTCGTCTCCCAATCTTTTTCTACATGCGCAGCCTTCGAAGTTCGAGCCGGCCTGTAATCTTGCCGAATGGGGGGATGCGCCTCGCGCGCGGCCGGGTTGTTCGCCGGTCGCGGACGGATGGGAATAAGAACGCTTTTGAAAGGCAGGTCTTCGTTGTGCGGCGGCGTTTTCTATGCGCGCGACTGTGAAGACTCCGCGGCTTGCTCCTGGTGGAAGTGGCGCCAGATGGTATCCGCGGTTTTGCGCGGGACGACCGAGGCAAGCGACTCCGCAGTCGCCTGTTGCACATCGCGCAGGCTGCCGAAGTGGGCCAGCAGGCGCTGCCGGGTAAGTGCCCCAACCCCGGGAATGTTGAGCAATTCCGAATCGCGGTCGCGCATGGCGCGCCTTTGGCGATGATAGCCCACGGCGAAGCGGTGGCTCTCGTCGCGAATGAGCTGGATGAGATGCAGCACCGGCGAGCGGCGATCGAGCACCACCGGCTCCGATTCGTTGCCATAGAGGTAAATCACTTCTTCGCGCTTGGCGATGGAGGCCAGCGGCTGGGTTGTGAATCCCAGCTCTTCCAGCGCGTCCGCCGCCGCATGCAGCTGCCCCAGTCCTCCGTCGATGAGCACCAGTGAGGGCATGGGCTTCTTCTCTTCCTTGAGCCGGCGATAGCGGCGATAGACCACCTCTCGCATCGATGCGAAATCGTCGACTCCAAGCACCGTCATCACCTTGAATTTGCGATAAGCCGACTTGTTCATTTTGCCGTCTTCCCACACCACCAGGGACGCTACCGTCTCCGCTCCCTGGATGTGGGAGATGTCGAAACACTCGATGCGGCGCGGCAACTCGGGCAGCATCAGTGTGTCGGCAAGCGCTTCCT
Source organism: Terriglobales bacterium (assembly GCA_963788475.1). GTDB lineage: Bacteria > Acidobacteriota > Terriglobia > Terriglobales > Acidobacteriaceae > Telmatobacter. The sequence continues at coordinate 167,358 of CAWBGO010000013.1, read as the reverse complement.
GAATGGCCTTGCGCGAAGGTTCGAGCACGCGAAAGCGCTGCATGTAGGACTGCTTCGCGTTCTGTCCGGCCAGGTCGACGAGCGAACGCTTTTCTCCGCGCCGGGGAACGGCCAGCTCGACGCGACGGCCGGCCTGCTCGCTCAGCAACGTGGCCAGGGCTTCGCGGTCGGCGAAGTCCACCGGCACCAGGATGGTGCGCGGCACGTAGGGCTGGTCGATGTAGAGCTGCTTGAGAAGCGCGCTGAAAATTGGACCCGGGCGAAAGACGGGGTCTTCGGTTTGGCTGTTGCGGTCTCCCACCCTTTCCGCAGAAACAAGCGGAAAGGATGGGGCACGGAATTCATCGGGTTGACCGGGCTCCGGCTCCTGAAGTGCTTCTGGGGCAAGGTTCTCAAGCAATTCCGGCAGGTCTTCCCAGAAGAACTCGCGCCGATCCACGATCTTGCCGCCGCGCATGTGGAACAGGTTCACTGCCAGGCTGCCGGCTTCGAAGTGGTACCCGAACACGTCAGCATCATCGTCCTGCTCGGCGGTGGCGATGCGCTGCTTTTCCTGCAGCTGATGAACGGTGGTGAGCTGGTCGCGCAATCGTGCCGCGGCCTCAAACTGTTCCGCTCCCGCGGCAGCCATCATGCGCGTCGTCAGGGCTCGTTCCAATTCTGCCTGCCGTCCTTCGAGAAAGAGTTGCGCGTCGCGCACGGCTTGCTTGTAGGTTTCGGGCGTCGTGAGTCCTTCGACGCACGGCCCCAGGCAGCGGTGAATGTAGTATTCGAGGCAGGCGCGGGGGTGAGAGCGCGATAAGTCGACCTTGCAGCTGGGCAGCAAAAAGCTGCGATGGATCAGCTCTGCGACGCGATACGCAAGATTGCCGGGGAAGTAGGGTCCATAGTAGGCGCCGCCGTCCTTGCGCAGGCGGCGGGTCACAAGCACCTTGGGGAAACGCTCGTTGAGAGTCAGCTTCACATATGGGTACGTCTTGTCGTCGCGGAGCAGGATGTTGAAGCGCGGCTTGCGCTGCTTGATCAGGTTGTTTTCCAGCGCCAGGGCCTCGTGCTCGTTGGCCACCAGGATGTAATCGATGTCCACAGCCTCCCGCATCAGGGAGCCGGTTTTCGCGTTGGCCTGGGAGGCTTCCAGGAGGTAGGAGCGAACCCGCGACCGCAGGTTTTTGGCCTTGCCGACGTAGATGACTTCCCCCTCGGCGTTCTTGTAGAGGTAGACGCCGGGCTGGGTCGGCAAAACGCGGATTTTCTCGTGGAGATCCATTCAGGACGTTAACGGCTCAATCTTTAGATTAGCGGGAATCAGGTAAGGGCGCGGACCCTGGTGAAATTCACGCAAACCTTACTGGGTTTCGGTAAAGTTTACACGGTCGGGGCAGATCGGTGGTCATCAGGGCAAGGCATAACCAGTTGTAATGATTGCACTTATGATTTCGGCTTCGGTTTGGTCCTTGGGGTGCATCCTACTGGTCTAGACAGAGATGACTGTGCCGGGGTGTGGCTAGTGGGATCGGCCCCCAATACCGGTGATAGGAGATCAAAAAAGATGGTGAAAACTGGATTTGGGTTGTGCGCGGCGGCCTTGGCTTTGGCGAGTATTACCGGTTGTACCACCAAGAACTATGTGAAAAAGCAGACGGCGCCCCTGGTCGACCACACCAATCAGCTGGACGAAAAGACGGCTGCCAATAATCGCGCTCTTCACGACGTGGACGATCGCGCGCAGGCCGGAATCAAAACGGCCCAGGGCGCGGCCGACACCGCTACACAGAATGCGCAGAACGCAAGTAAAGCAGCCGGCGACGCGGAAACCGCGGCCAACGATGCGGTCCATCGCGCCGACTCTCTCGAGAGCGTGATCAAGAATCTGGATAGCTACAAGCCCCTGGCAAATGTGACTGTCAACTTCGACTTCGCTAAAGCCGACCTAACCAAGGGCACCAAGGAACAACTGGATGGATTTGCCCAGCAACTGGGCTCGGCCAAGAGCTACATCCTCGAGGTTACGGGGGGATGCGACTCGATCGGATCAGCCGAATACAACTATGGTCTCAGCGACCGCCGCGCGGATGCGGTGGTGCAGTACCTGGCCACGAAGTACAACGTGCCTGCCCGCCGGTTCTATCTGATCGGGATTGGCAAGGACAAGGAAGTGGCTCCGAACAACACCGCGGAAGGGCGCAAGCAGAATCGCCGCGTTGAGATTCGCCTGCTGTCGAATTCGACGGATAGTGCCGGACCGTCCGTCACGCCGGTGGGCTGAAATAAGTTTTGGTTAGATAGATTAGATTAGACCGTTATAGACTCTCGCCTGAAAGAAACATGGCCCCGGCGCTAACCGGGGCCATCGTTCTTAGGAAACAAAATGCTCCGTGCCCCATCCTTTCGCTTTTTTTCTGGCGAAAGGGTGGGAGACCACAAAAGCCAATCTTGGCCGGATCTTCACGGCGCCCTCAGGTTGCCTTTGTTTCCAATTGCCGCACGTGTTCCGCGCGGACTTCATTGGCCGAAAACAGCCGCAGGAAGGGTGCGCTTTGAGCCGCAGCCTCCACGGCCGGGCGGCCGTTGGCTTCTTCTCGTTCAACGATGCAGACTACGGCGGCGACGATCATGCCCGCCTCGCGCGCGGCTTCGATTGCCGTGATGGTCGAGGCTCCCGTGGTGCAAACGTCATCCACAATCACAACTCGCGCGCCCTCGCGGCAGAAGCCCTCGATCCGGCGCCCGGTTCCATGCGCCTTTTCGGCTTTGCGAACCAGGAAGCCATGCAGCAAGGGCGCGCCCGGATGCGCTATGGCGCGCCATGCGCTCGCCGTGGCCACATTGGAGACGATGGGATCGGCGCCCATGGTCAGCCCGCCGACGGCCTCGGCATCGATGGCCCGTTCCGTCAGGAGTTCAAGGATCGCCTCACCCGTGAGGCGGCCTCCCTCGGCGTGCAACGTGGTAGTGCGGCAATCGATGTAGTAGTCGCTGGTGCCGCCCGACGAAAGCTTGAACTGACCAAGGCGAAAACTTGTGCGGGCGAGAAGGGCGAGCAATTGCTGAGCGTAGCTGGGTGTCATTGCTTCGATTCTAACGAAGTAGGCAACAGGGATCAGGGAACAGGGAACAGAAAGACAGAAGAAGCTAACGCCTATTCCGAAGTTTGTTCATGATCGCAACCAGCATGCGACTCACTTCTTCCGACAGGCCAGCGGTGGTTTGGCGTGAAGACGCCGAACCGAAACCAAGCCCCTCTGCAATAACGAGTTGCGTTTGCAATTCGCAATTTGAACCCCTTGCATGGCCCAGAAAAAGAAGATACTCCCCCTTGGTGGAGCGGCCGTATCCTTCGGCAATGTTGCTTGCAACCGAAACCGATGCGCGCCGGAGTTGATTGGTCAGGCCAAATCGCTCGGAGTCCGGGTATCCTGCAGTGAGTTTGTAAACGGCGAGGCTCAATTGAACCGCTCTTTGCCACACCACTAGGTCTTTGAAAGAATCACCCACGTGCCGGTTCCTTTCAAGCATGGATAATATCCCGCGGAGAAATGATTCAGCGAACCACAGAAGCTCTGTTCCCTGTTCCCTACTCCCTGTTCCCTGTGGTTCTCACATTTTGTCCAGATGCTTGAATCCACCGGTGCCAAGGAACATCAGCGAGAACAGCAGCAGGTTGTAACTCGAATGCACCAGCACGCTGGCGGCAAGCGACCGGGTGCCGAGCCGCACCCACGACAACACCAGGCTGACACATACCAGGAGCAGAAATGGCCCCAGCGAATAGGCAGTCTGGTCGCCGTGCATCAGCGCGAAGGGAACGCTGCTGAGGACGGAAGCGACCACCATCGCGGGCACGGACCAGCGCGGCCGGCCGTTCGTATCCACACTCGGCGCCAGCGAGCCGGTAATTTGTTCGACAACCCAGTCATAGGCCGTGCACAGAGCGGGCAAAAGGAAACCGCGATAAGCGATCTCCTCGATCAGCGGCGCCAGGGTGACTCCGAAAAAGAACAGCAGCCACACCGCGCCTGGCATGCGAAAGGTCTGATCGATGGGAGTATTCGTCGGACCCGGGAGCACGATCTCGTCGATGATGGCGACCCCGAAGCAGGCGAGCGCCGCGCCAAAAAGACGCCAGCGCTGACGCACGGCAGCAGAGGCACGCCACTCCAGTCCATCGAAAAAACTCCGTTGCCAGAGAAGTGGAAAGATCCAGACACAAAAAACGAGAGTAATGAGATACCACACGGCCTGGCTGCCCAGCCGGTAATGGATTTCCTCTTCGGCCTGCTTGAAGGTCGCGACACCGAACATGTGCTGGTGCACTGCCGCCAGGATAACCAGGCCGGAGCTGAGATATCCGCCAACGCCCAGCAGGATGAACACGACAAAATGGCCAAAATTGGGAATGCGCTGGACCGCCGGCCGGGGAGGCACAAATTCATAGTGCGAAAACAGGGACTCTTCGGCGGGGGGAATATCGTTCTGCAGAACCTCCGGCTGCGCGAAGGATGGCGGGTCGCCATCTTCAGTCACGGGCGGTGGAGCGACTGCCTCCTCCTCGTCCGGAATGACCACGGGCGCCAGTACCGGGATTTGAGGAACGGAGCCGGTTGCGAGCGCCTCATCCGCCTCTCGCTGCCCGGCTTCGCTCTCCGCCTCGCCGGGAAGGGAATCGGGAAAACCGCTCATGGGCGCACCGGCTGTCTGCGTTTCGTGGACTTCTTTGCAGGGGCGCCGTTGCCGTTGGCGCCGTTGCGGCGTGCGCGTTTTTTGGGAGCCGGTTCGGAACTTGCAACCGTTCCATTTGGATCTGAGCCGTTGGAACAAGGGAATGCGGCGCCGGAAACGATGGCTAGCTCCGCCGCATTCTCTTCTGGTTCGAGCGGTTCGAGATGTCCGTTGCTGGATGCGTAGTAGCGCTTGAGAAACTGTCCCGTGTACGACTCCGGCGTCGCCGCCACTTTGACCGGCCGCCCTTCGGCCACCAGCCGTCCGCCGTCCTCGCCGCCTTCCGGCCCCAGGTCGATGATCCAATCGGCATTGCGGATCACGTCGAGGTTGTGCTCGATGATGATCACCGTGTTGCCGAGATCGGCGAGACGGTGCAACACCTCAAGCAGCTTGCGCACGTCGTCGAAGTGCAATCCGGTGGTAGGTTCGTCGAGAACATACAATGTGCGGCCGGTCTGGCGTTTCGAGAGTTCGCGCGCCAGTTTCATGCGCTGCGCCTCGCCGCCGGATAGTGTAGTCGCGCTTTGTCCCAGGTGGACGTAGCCCAGCCCCACATCCACCAGCGTCTGCAATTTCTGCTTGACTAGCGGCACGTCGACCAGCACGGTGAGGGCGTCTTCAATGGTCAGCTCCAAAATGTCGGCAATGGAGTGGCCGTGGAACTTCACCGCCAGGGTTTCCTGGTTGTAGCGGCGCCCGTTGCACACTTCGCACTGCACGTAAACATCGGGCATGAAGTTCATCTCAATGCGGCGCTGCCCGTCGCCCTGGCATGCCTCGCAGCGCCCGCCGGCTACGTTGAAGCTGAACCGCCCCGGCTTGTAGCCGCGCTCGCGCGACTCGGGCAGCATGGCAAACAAGTCGCGGATGGGCGAAAACACCTGCGTGTAAGTTGCCGGATTTGATCGCGGCGTGCGCCCGATCGGCGACTGGTCGATGCGGATGACTTTATCGAGCTGCTCGGCGCCGGTGAGCGATTCATGCGCGCCCGGCTCCTCGCGGGAACCGTAGATCGTTTGCGCCAGGGAGCGATAAAGAATGTCGTTGATCAGCGTGCTTTTGCCGCTGCCGCTTACGCCTGTAACCACGGTCATGACGCCCAGCGGAATGCGAATGTTCACGTCCTGGAGGTTGTGCTCGCGCGCGCCGTTGACGATGAGCCATTTGCCGGTGAGTTTGCGCGGCTTGTCGCGGTGCAGGATGCCCGCCGTGCCGGACAGGTAGCGCCCCGTAAGCGACTGCGGGCACGACATGATCTGGTCTGGCGTTCCCTCGGCGACGATGTGGCCGCCCAGGCGCCCGGCTCCCGGTCCAAGATCGACCACGTAATCGGCATGGCGAATGGTCTCTTCATCGTGTTCCACGACCAGCACTGTGTTGCCCAGGTCGCGCAATTGTTCGAGCGCGTGAATCAGCCGGTTGTTGTCGCGCTGGTGCAAACCGATGGAGGGCTCGTCGAGCACGTACAGCACGCCGCGCAGCCGCGACCCGATTTGCGTGGCCAGTCGGATGCGCTGGCCCTCGCCGCCCGAGAGCGTCGCCGCGTTGCGCGCCAGGGAAAGATAGCTGAGGCCCACTTCGCATAGAAACTCCAGCCGCTCGACGATCTCGCGGCGAATGCGCTCGGCGACGAGTGCTTCGCGGGCGTTGAACTTGAGATTGATGGCCGCCGAGAGGGCGCGATTGAGGGGCAGGGAAGTGAAGTCGGCGATGGAGAGGCCGCCGATCTTGACCGCCAGCGATTCGGGACGCAGGCGTTTGCCGCGGCACACCGGGCACGGAGTCGCCGACATGAAGTTCATCATGTAATCGCGGTACCCGTCGCTGCGCGCTTCTTCAATGGTGTCGCGCAGATAGCTGAGAATGCCGTGGAAACCCGTGCGTGATGTTTCGTTCTTGGGCGGCCCGTAGACAAGAATGTGCTGCTGCCGGGCGGGCAGATCTTCGAACGGTTTCTTCAGGTCGATGTCGTAGCGCTCGGCGGCCAGGTGAATGAGTTTGAGGAGGTACTGCGACGCCGAGCCGGGGCCGAGACCGCCATCGAGCAGTGGCTTCGACCAGTCGGTGATGACCTTGGCGGGATCGAGGTCATACAGCGATCCAAGGCCGTGGCATTCCGGGCAGGCGCCAAAGGTGGAGTTGAACGAAAAGCTGCGCGGCTCAAGCTTGGGTACGTCGAGACCGCAGTCGGGGCAGGCCATGGACGACGAAAATAACTGTTCCTCGCCGCCCGACAGCCCCACGAGCACCAGGCCGTTGGCCATCTGCAGGGCCTTGGATACGGCGGCCTCGAGGCGCTTTTCGACGGATGACTTGGCGCCCGATGCCGCGGCTGGCTGCGATTCGTGGTCTCCCGCCTTTGCCGCACCCGGCTGCGTCAACGCGGGGGCTGGCTCGACTTTCAGCAGGATGCGATCGACGATGGCCTCGACGGTGTGGTTCTTGCGCCGGTCGAGGAGCACCGGCTCGGAAAGGTCGCGCATCTCGCCGTCGACCCGGGCGCGGAAGCCCTGCTGGTCGAGCTGATCGAGCATCTCCTTGAACTCGCCCTTGCGGCCGCGGACCATGGGCGCCATCACTGTGACGCGCTCGCCGGTTCCCAGTTGCAGGATGCGCTGCACGATCTGCTCCGCGGTCTGGCGGGTGATGGGCCTGCCGCAGTTCGGGCAGTGGGGCGTTCCCACAGACGCGTACAGCAGGCGCAGGTAGTCGTAGATCTCGGTGATCGTGCCCACGGTCGATCGCGGGCTGCGGCTGGTAGTCTTCTGCTCGATCGAGATGGCCGGGCTCAGGCCTTCGATGGAGTCCACATCGGGCCGCTCGATCTGGTCAAGGAACTGGCGTGCGTAGGCCGACAACGTCTCCACGTACCGCCTTTGGCCCTCGGCATAAATGGTGTCGAAGGCCAGGGAACTCTTGCCCGAGCCGGACAATCCCGTGACCACCGTCAGCGTATTGCGGGGGATGCGGACGTTGATATCCTGAAGATTGTGCTGGCGCGCACCGCGTACCGAAATGTGCGTGATTGCCATTTTGGGAAAAGAGGGAAGGATCCCCGCGACATTACTTTGGGGAGTTACGCTTGGTTCACTCTCTAGAGGTATTCTATTTGTCAATAGAATCAAGGGTCAATGGAGGGGCTTTTCTGCGAGAATCGCAGAGATGCCAGTCTGCGCCAGGCATGCGGGCGCAGTCCATGCACCAGCTGTTCGATTACCCCGGGTCCTCGGTTGAAGGCGGATTAGATGGCTGACTTATTCAATTTAGTAATGCTGGTTTGCGCGACCATCGGTTCGATGGCGTTTGGTGTCCTGGCGGCTTACGGAATCTTCCGTGTCGGGTTTGCGATGATGCGGCCCCGCCGCAAAGCTGTCCCCGTCAAAACCCAACCCGAAGCGGCGACTTCACTCTAAAATTTTGATTTGAATCCGGTTGCGGTGTTCATACTGTGGGCCAGCCCGTCAAGAATTGCCTTGAGACCCCGCTCGAATTGATTTGACAGGACTGTCGAGATCGGCGGGTTTGGTTTTTTGTCACGCGTGACCTGCGTGAGTGCGGTCTGTTTCCGGTCGAGGGCGGCGAGCCGCGGAAATTGTCCAGTCGCAAGTTGCTGCCGCCCGAATGTCATCGCATCGGCCAGAAGTGTGGGATTGTTTTCCGCCGCGGCCACGTGGGTGAGCGATTCGACTGTGCGCAAAGCACTTCCAAAAACATAGTCGTCCACGATTCCCCAGATGGTCAGCTTTTCCGCTGGATCAAGGTCCAGCGCATCGAGCGCAGCCAGCGATTGCTCCACATGAAGCATCGCGTTCGGCCCGAACTGCGCGCCGTTCAAAGACGCGACGGACCAGGGGTGGGCGAGCAAGACATCCCGCGTTCGGCGCGCAATCGCACTCACCGCTTCGCGCCAGCCGGAGGGTAATTGCGGAAGAAGGATCTCCGCAAGAATTGCGTCGTGCATCAGTGTCACGAGGTCGGCCTTGGTGCGCACGTAGTAATAGAGCGTCATGGTTCCGCAGTCGAGTTCGTCGGCGATGCGCTTCATGGTCAGGGCCTCGAATCCTTCGCTGTCGGCGATTCTCAAGACCGCAGCCGTGATCAGCTCACGATTGAAACGAGGCCGCCGATCGTTCGGTTCTGGCCGCAGCCAGATGAGGTCATGTTTTTTGGTTCTTGACATCTTCGTACATCATACGATTAACTTATTCGTACATCGCACGAGTAGCGTTTCAGCGTTGGGGGTCCGCACCTGTGAAAGCCGCAGTATTGCACGAGTTTGGGTCTCTGCCTCGTTACGAGGACTTCTCTGAGCCAACAGCCGGCGCCGGTGATGTCTTGATTCACGTCAAGGCCGTTGCCCTCGAAAACTTCGACAAAATGGCAGCGCAGGGTGTTCACTATGCGAGCAAACGCTTGTTCCCGCAGTTTCCTGCGATTGCCGGCCATAGTGGCGTCGGCACTCTTGCGGACGGGACGCTCGTGGCCTTCGGCGGTAGCCGGCCACCGCATGGAACGATGGCAGAGATAGCAGTCGTCCCCAGGGAATATGCGGGGTATGTGAGTCCAGTCCCGCAGGGCGTAGACGCAGGATTGGCGGCGGCCCTGCCTGCATCGGCGCTCACATCGTACTTGCCGCTCAAGTGGGGAGCAAAGCTGGAGCCGGGGCAGAGTGTCCTCATCCTCGGCGCCACGGGAGTTTCCGGAAAACTGGCCGTCCGCATAGCATCGCTTCTTGGCGCGGGGAAGGTGATAGCTGCCGGCAGAGAAGCGTCTGTTCTGGACTCCTTACGAGAAATGGGAGCCGGCGCCATCATTGACCTCAAACAGCCGGATACGGAGGTTTACGATGCGTTCGTTCGTGAATCCGGCGACGGCTACGATGTGATTTTAGATTTCCTGTGGGGCCATCCCACCGAATTGCTTTTCCGGGCGATCACGCCGAACGAGGCAGGTTTCGCCAGGCACAGAACCCGCTACATTCAAATCGGACAATCCGCCGGTGCGGTCATTTCATTTCCTGCCGAAGCGCTCCGCACATCGGGGTTGGAACTGAGCGGGGTGGGCAATGTTCCTCCCGGGGCATTGCCTCAGGCCCTGGAGCAGATCTGGACATGGGTTCGCGAAGGAAAGCTGACCATGGACATTGAGAAGGCGAATCTGAGCCGCGTAACCGAAGCGTGGCAACATAAAACAAAGGGACAAAGGATTGTCATCGTGCCATAGAATTCATGTGCCTGGGCCGACTCGCCCTGTCACTCATCGCAAACTGGCCGATGCGGGATGTGCGGATTCCTTTGCAATTTGCCCGCTCGTCTACCCGGGGATATGCTGAAGCCCATGCGAGCGCTCCCCCTCCTTATTTCTTTCGCGCTTTCGACTTCAGTGGCCCTGGGACAGGCCTCAACAACGGCACCGGCGTTTGACGTTGCTTCAGTGAAGCCGAGCCAGCGCTCAGTCGGACCGGACTATAACAACCAATTGACATACGAGCCAACCGGGATCAGCGCCAGAAATGTGACTCTCAAGCGCCTGCTGGCAGAGGCATACCATCTGCAACAGAATCAGGTATGGGGGCCCAATTGGCTTGACCAGAACGAATACGATATCGACGCTAAAGCGGCAGGAGTCGTCACGAAGGAGCAAATGGCCCTGATGCTGCAAAGCCTGGTCGCCGAGCGGTTCAATCTGACGCAGCACCGCGAAACGCGGGAGATGCGCGTGTATGAACTCGTGGTCGACAAATCGGGCGCTAAAATCCACCCCGTGAACGGCGCAGAAACCACGAGCGCTCAAGGCGGATTTCATTTTCACGGAGATATGCGCCAGTTCGCGGACCTCCTTGCTGTCCAGTTATCGATACCGGCTTCAAACAATCCCGGCGAACCGGCGGTAGCAAGTAAATCCCAGATCCCGGTGGTGGACAAAACAGGGATGCCCGGCATTTTTGACTTCAGCGTGAATATGCACCCTGAACTGGGTACCGACATGTTCGCGGGCTGGCAGAGAGCGCTGCAGGATCAGTTAGGGCTCAAAATTGAAAGCCGCAAAGAAGATCTGACCGTATTGGTTGTGGACCAGGCAGCAAAAACCCCGACTGCAAACTGACCACCCCGCTCGGGTCAAAAACGGAAGATGACGCCGTTGATCGGGATGTCGATCTCGTCGAGCATCGCCGCCGGCGGTATATCCACTTTTGAGCCCTTTGGCCTGCGGAGGAAGACGTAGCCCGTGGCGTTCGATCCTTTTTTTACGCTGGTGATGCGGAGAAAGGCGGGCGGATGTGCCGGATCAAGTGGCGGAGGTGTGGAAGCGGTTCCGGTTCCGTTCCGCAATTGCAGCTGGCGCGCTTCTTCCTCAGATCGAGTGCCCACATGTGGGTCCATCTGCGCCATGGCTTCAGGGTGAGTCGGCGGCGGGTCGGCGCTGTTGCTGTTTCCGAGGGAGCCGGATCCACCCTGACCGCCCGGTCCCGCGGGAGGACCGCCGCCCAACCCCGACGCGCGCATGGTGGCCAGCGTGTCCAGATCATGGGCCTTGTCGAACCAGCGGAAACGGGTGTGAGCAGGGTCGGAGAAAAGGGCGGAAATCTCCCTGGGATTGACTTCAGCTTCCCCTTCTCCGATCTGGGCGACGGCGACATACACCGAGAACTCCCCATTGCCCCAGTTCTGGGGCAGTGTGATGGCCACGGTGGTGCCGTTGTACGTGGTTTCGAGCAGGGGTTTTCCGCTGATAACCGCTACCTTGCAGTGTTCCGTATCCGCGCGGTTGAACGTCACGATGCGGGGACTGTCGGGAGTTTGGGCAAGCGCCGCGGTGGAAAGCAAAAGCAGCGAAATGAGGGGCTTCACCGGAAATTACCTCGGAATAAGGTGGACTCACAAGCCGAACAACCCATTATTCCGCATGGCGGCCCGGGGCGTCTGTAATCATGGGCACACGGATGAACAACGGCACGATCGAGGCGGACACCACGGCAAGTTGCGCCGGCGACCTGAGTCTCGGCCGATTCAGTCTCAATGCGGTTGCTGCTGCTGCTGTTGCTGCTGCATCTCCTGCTGGCGCTGCTGCAGTTCCTGCAGCACCTGTTGCGGGGTGCGCGGAGGGCCGGGCGGTCCCTGCGGTGGCATCGGCGGGCGGCCGTTGATCAGCTGCTGCGGGGGTGGTTGTTCTTCCACCTCCGGCTGCTCCGGCACATCTTCGTCCTGCGCGTCCTGGGACGACGGACGATTGGCCGCGGCGGCGGGAGCGCCGCCCGCTTTGCGCGGGCTCAATACGATCTGCCGCGGTGTTCCTTCGCCCTGGTCTCCGATCATCAGCACGTTGTATCCCGATCCGTGCAGCAGTTGCGAGAGAATGTCGCGCGCCTGGCCGGGCCCATATTCGCCGAAAACGCGCTCATCGGCGGCAAACCCTTCCACCTTTGTGCCGGTCGCGGTTGAAACATCATTCAGGATCTGGTGAAGGCTGGCATTGGTGGCATCGATCTTCAAGCCCTGGCTGTCCCAGGTCACGGATGGCTTGGCCGGCGATTCGTTGACGGGCCAATGCGGAGGCTCGGGCGCGGGCTGCACTGCCTCGGGCTGTTCCTGGGGGAACAGGTGCGTGGGCCGGAGACGGTTTGTACCGCGCGTGGGTGGATTTTGGGGCCGTCGTTCCCGTCGGCGGGGCGGACTGCGCCGCCAGGATCCCGGCTGACAGGAGTGCGCCTGCTGCGAGCAGGGCCAGCCTGAATGACACCCGCGCGCCGATTGAGCTTAGGCGCAAAGCTGAAACGTGGGGTTCGTTGCTGCTCATGGAAACTCGGCTCCCGCCGGGGAACGGCATCGTTCCTGTGTACTAGACTATCAGTGACCCAGGGACGCTCGCAGCGGCGATCACCCCAATGCATTTTGGGGACCCGAGCACGCTCCGGGCGGAGAGGAAGCCTTATCGATGCGCCATAGCGCAAGCCGTTGGGGCCGAAGAAGTTCGACCTGGAGCGATCGAGTACCAGCACTCATTTTGTGCCTGTTCTTCTGGCCTTCCGGCGGCCGGTCATGCGGCCAATTGCACGACCCAGGGGGAGATGAACGCGCAGGATCGCGAGACCCTGGCCTCCGCCGGTCAGCAATTGACCATTGCCGTGATTCAGCAGGACTTCTCGGCCTTGCAGGCCACACTGCTGCCGGCCGTGGCGCAGCAATGGGAGGGGATTCGCGGGGTCGTTGAACAGAGCGCGCCACTGGTCAAGGGCGGCCAGGTGCAACTGAACGCGCTCTATCTGCTCGACGCTACGGCGTTGACCGGTCCTTCCGATACGCAATTTTTCTGCTCCAATGCCAACGGCTCCCTTACTGTGACCATCTCCATGCGCTCGCTGCCCCCGGGGAAATACGCGCTGATCATGGCCTATGTCATGGGTTCTCCCACTCCGGGCGCAGCCACGCCTTCCGGTCTCGGCGCAGCTGGCTTTCGTCCTGGGGCTGGACGGAAATGCATGGAAGATCGGCGGCGTATTCCTGCGGCCGGGAATGCTGGACGGGCATGATGGCGTCTGGTACTGGCAACGGGCCCGCGAACTTGCCAAGACCAACCTGGCGTGGAGCGCCTGGTTCTCGTACGAGACGGCCCGTTATCTGCTGGTCCCGGTGGATTTTCTTTCCTCGCCCAACCTGGAAAAGCTGGGCCAGGAACAGGCGCAGGTGAAGGAGTCGCCCGCCGAGGCATTTCCGTATTCCGTGCCCGATGGCGCGCGCACCTGGAAGATCGAATCCGTGCACCTGGACGCCTCGCTGCGCCAGGCCGACCTGGCCGTGACCTATGAATCGACCGGCGTAACCGATCCAGCCGCCCTGCGCACCGAAGCGACCGCCGTCCTGAGCGCGTTTCTGCGGGTTCAGCCGTCGCTGCGACAGAATTTTCACGGCCTCTGGGCCTATGCCTCCCGGGGCGGCAAAGCGTCCCCGGTGATGGAACTGCCCATGGGGCAAATACCTTGACGGCAGTTGTCAGTTCTCAGTTGTCAGCCAATAAAGGCAATCGGCGGTAACTGAAACTGAAAACTGACGACTGAGAACTGGGAGGAACCGCTATTGGCAGAGATCATTGATCTACGTTCGGACACTGTGACCCGCCCTACGCCCGAGATGCGCGCCGCGATGGCTGCCGCCGAGGTGGGCGACGACGTCTATGGTGAGGATCCCACGATCAACCTGCTGGAGAGCCGGGCTGCGGCAACATTCGGCCGCGAAGCCGCGCTCTTTGTTCCCACCGGAACCATGGGCAACCAGATCGCTCTTCGCCTGCACACCCAACCGGGGCAGGAAATCATCTGCGAATCGCGCTCGCACATTCTCGATTGGGAGATGGCGACGGCGGCCGTGTTTTCCGGCTGCCTCATTCGCGCAGTCACAACCGGGCAAGGCATCCTGACGTGGAAGGACATCGAGCCGGTCATCTATGGCCGGAGCAGTTTTCGCGCGGCCACGGGCCTGATCGAGATTGAGAACACGGCCAACCTTGCCGGCGGCCGTTGCACGCCGCTCACGGTGATGGAAGAGATCTGGGAAAACGCGAAAGAGCGCAAACTTCCGGTGCATCTGGATGGAGCCCGCATCTTTAATGCGGCCACGGCCCTCAGTGTCGACATCAAGACCCTGACGCGCGGATTCGACACCGTGATGTTCTGCCTGTCGAAAGGTTTGGGTGCGCCGGTCGGTTCCATGCTGGTGGGCTCGGCCGAACTGATGGAGAGGGCACGCATCTATCGCAAGGCCCTCGGCGGAGGCATGCGCCAGGCCGGCGTGCTGGCCGCGGCAGGACTGGTGGCGTTGGAGCAGATGCCGGCGCGGCTTCATGAAGACCATGCCAACGCGCGGCTGCTGGCCGAGGCGCTGTCGCACATGGAGGGTGTTTCCATCGATCTCGATGCGGTCGAAACCAACATCGTGATTTTCCGCCTGACGGGCGCATTGACGGCGTCGGACCTGGTTGCACGGCTTAGAACCCGCGGTATTCTGGCCAGCACGGTCGGCCCCGACGCGATTCGCCTGGTCACTCATCACGATGTGAATCGAGGCGCGTGTATCACAGCGGCTGAAGCCTTGACGGAAGAGATTGAAGCGGCGACCTCACTGCGAGTGTGAAATATCCTCGCCGAGTAAGGGCATGCATTATTCGATCATCTTCCGATACACCACGAATCCGGAATTCTCCGCTACCTTGTCGTATAACCGCATCGCCGTCGCATTGGTTTCATGCGTGTGCCAGTAGACCCGGCTCGATCCGGCCACTTGCGCGCGCCGGTAGACTTCCTCGATCAATGCCCGCCCCACGCCGTGGCCACGCGCCGATTCCAGCGTGAACAAATCCTGCAAATAGCAGTTGCTTCCCAAAGCGATGGTGCTGCGATGAAATATATAGTGCACCAGTCCCAATAGCCGGCCGTCGTGGTCCGCCACCAGCGCGTGGACAGGCTCGTACGCGTCGAAGAATCGCGCCCATGTCCTTGCGGTAATTTCCTCGGGCAGCGCGGTTTCATCCTTGCGGCCGTAGAAGGCGTTGTAGCCGTCCCAGAGCGGTTTCCAATTGGCGAAATCTTCCGGTTCGACGGCTCGAATGAGTACGTTGCCTTTCAACCCAGACAATCTCTTCTCTCCTTTGTACACAGAGCTTAGCTGATGGGCTTCGAACAAAAGCAAGGTTGACAAAACTCTCAAACGCCCCGCATACTTTTCTGCCAAACTCCGGAGGCAGCCTCGGCTTTGGGACAAACCGGGTTATCGGCCGTTCGCTTCATTTCGGGCTTGATTCTTTCTGGCAAAATTCGAAGCTGAGGAAGGTTCTATGAAATACAAGGGTACCGCGATGGCGGTCGCGTGGATGGTTCTGGCCTCGACAGTGTTGGCCCAGAAGGCGCCGAGTCATGACGACAACGCTGCAATTCATGGCAGCGGGACAGTCAATTTCATTCCCAAGTTCACGAGTCCGCGTAGCCTCGGTGTGTCCAACATTTTCCAGTCACCCGGCGGCAACATCGGCATTGGGACCACCGCCCCTATCTTTCCCGTGCATGTATTCAGTAACAGCTTTGCACCGCCGGCCGGGCAGGACTTCCCGGTGGCGTTGTTTGTTGAAGGATCCGGTGCTTCAAACTCGACCACCGTCATCGGCATAGAAGGATTGGCTAGCGCCGGGAGCGGAAGCAACATCGGTGTGGACGGAGTCACGTACAGTCCGGAGGGTAACGGTGTGCTCGGCAATCAACCCCTTACCGCGGTCGATGGGGGCGGCGGGGTCATTGGATTGACTTCGGCCACCAGCGGCTTCTCCTACGGCACGAGGGGAGATGCCCTGGGTTCGACGGGGACTGCCATTGGCGTCTTCGGCCAGTCTTTCAGTGCCGACGGCGGCGGCGGCTTTTTCCAGAACAATAACTCGGCAGGAGGCATCGGCCTGTCCGGTGTTTCCTATGGTACGAGCGGCTTTTCAGTGGGTGTAAGGGGCCTGACGGTTGGCACGGCAGGTGGCGGAGCCGCGGTGTTTGGCATTGCCTCGAGCCCCAATTCGTTGGGAGCCCTCTTCATCAACGAGGCGGGCGGAACCATCCTTCAGGGAGCCGCAGGGCCGGGACCGACAGCCACCACAGTATTCAGGGTCAATAGTGCCGGCAGAGTCTTTGCCGACGGCGGGTTCCAACCCGGCGGAGCCGACTTTGCCGAATCGGTGGCAGCGACAGGAGATCGGAGCAAGTATGCGGCCGGAGACCTGCTGGTGATCGACCCCAGTGCAAGTCGTCGTGTGGCTTTGGCACAGCAGCCTTATTCGACCCTTGTGGCGGGCATTTATTCCACCAGGCCGGGAATGCTGGGCACCACCCGCACAATCGACGAATCATCACCAGCGAATGAAATTCCCCTCGCAGTCGTGGGCATCGTTCCCTGCAAGGCCACAGCCGAAAACGGTCCGATCCAAGTGGGTGACCTGCTGGTCACTTCGTCCATTCCCGGTCATGCGATGAAAGGGACGGACAGAACCCGGATGCTGGGTGCGGTCGTGGGGAAGGCGCTGGATTCTCTGGCGAAAGGCACCGGCGTCATCCAGGTCCTAGTGACTCTGCAATGAGACAGCGCCTCCCGAGTCTTACTAGCTGATCTCGATCACATCATTGCTGGCCGCGGCCGCCGCTTCGGCGCGTTCCATCAGTTTTTGCGCCACGGTGTAGAACTCCGCCGCCTGCGGGCTCTTGGGTCCGGCAAGAGCGACGGGCAAGCCGCGGTCTCCGCCTTCACGAATGGCCGGAACCAGCTCGATCGAGCCGAGGAATGGAACGTTGAACTGCTTTGCCGTGCGCTCCGCCCCGCCCTTGGAAAAGATGTCGATTTCGTGGTGGCAATGGGGGCAGGTGAAGTGGCTCATGTTCTCTACGATTCCCAGGACCTCGACATTTACCTGGGCGAACATTTCGAGCGCCTTGCGCGCGTCCTGCAGGCTCACGTCGCTGGGAGTGGAAACGACCACGGCCCCCGTCAACGGCACCGTCTGCACCAGCGAGATGACAACGTCGCCTGTGCCAGGGGGAAGATCAACGACGAGATAGTCGAGCTCGCCCCAGTCCACCTGCTGCAGAAACTGGCGAATGATCTGGTGAAGCATCGGTCCGCGCATGACCATCGGCTTGTCGCCGGGAGAGATGTAGCCGATCGAGATTGTCTTGATGCCGTGCGTCAGGTTGGGAATGATCTGGTTGCCGGGACCGACGACCGGCTGCTGCGACGAGCCCATCATCATCGGTACGTTGGGCCCGTAGACGTCGGCATCGATGAGACCCACGCGCTGGCCCAGCTTCGACAGCGCAATGGCAATGTTGACCGCCACGGTGGTTTTGCCCACCCCGCCCTTGCCTGAGCCGATGGCGATGATCTTTGAAACGCCCGGCAACGCCACGGGCGAAGGCATGGCATGAGAATGCGCCATAGTATTTAGTGCTCCTTTTCTATCTTTCTGGATCGGATTACGATTTCGCGAGCTCCGCTTCTTTTTGTGCCGCGTATGCGTGCCTGGCCTGTTTGCGCCTCACAGCTTCCGCTTCGCGATACTCGCGACGGCGCAGCGCGCCTTCATGGCGGCGCAGTTCATCGGCAGTCACCGGCTTCAATTCCGGCACCTGCACCCGCCGTCCGTTTGCATCGATCGCCACAAACACGAGGTAGGCACTGGCGACGTGAAGAAGCGAGCCGGTTTGGGGGTGTTCCACCCAGATCTTCACGCCCACCTCCATGGATGTTGAAAACGCCCGATTGACACTCGATTTGAGAATGAGCAGGTCGCCGACGTGAACCGGTTGAATGAAATCGATGTGGTCCATGGCCGCCGTCACCACGTGCGTCCGCGAGTGCCGGTAAGCCGCCATGGCTCCGGTCAGGTCGATGAAGTGCATCAGTCGTCCGCCCAGCAGGTTGCCGAGCGTATTGGCGTCATTGGGCAGGATGATTTCGGTCATTTCCGACTGCGAATCGGTGACCAGGCGTGGCTCGATGGTGGTTTCGGTGGAACTCATGTCTTGCTCGCTCCCTGTTTTGCGGCCAACGGGCCGGACTCGTGTTTGGCCTCTTTATGCGGGCTCGTCATACCGTCGTCATCAAACTGAAGCACGCAGCGCCTCCTTCCAGCTACAATGGGGATGGCGGGGGCCGATCGAGCGGGGGCACACCTTTCCAGTTTCGGCAATCGCCCTGAAATACGCAAATCCTTCCCGGGGTGAGGCTCTTCAATCAATGAATACTGTTGACAAGATCGCAGGATTAAAAGAGATTCTCGCGCTGGATCCCAAGAACAGCTTTGCCCGCTATGGAATAGCCGTGGAACTCGCGAACCGGGGCGAAATCGACGCCGCAATCGCCGAGTTTGACAAACTGCTGGACCTCGATACCGACTACACCGCCGGCTATTTCATGGCTGCGCAGACTCTGGCCAAGCACGGGCGCACCGCCGAAGCCATTGCGCGCCTGAAGTCGGGCATCAGCTGCGCTGCGCGGACCGACAATCGCCATGCTCTCAGCGAAATGCAGAGCATGCTCGACGAGCTTGACCGGTAAGCAACCCTCTTCTGCCGCAGATTTGCCCGCTTGTGTCGTCCCAAGTCCCTGCTTCCTCAATCTTTTGCTCTCTTTTTGCATCGCCCCGCATCTATAATATTTGTATGCCGAAATTTTCTATCGTCGTCCCGTTCCACAATGAAGAAGAGAACGTGACTGCCCTCTATGCGCGCCTGAAACAAATCATGGAGCAGGTCGGCGAGAGCTTTGAACTGGTTCTCGTCGACGACGGCTCCAGTGACCGTTCCTACAAGCTGCTGGAAGAAATCGCCGCGGTCGACAGCCGTGTTCTTGTCGTCAAACTGCGCCGCAACTTCGGCCAGACTTCGGCACTGGCCGCCGGCTTTGACCACGCCTCGGGCGAATACATCCTTTCCATGGATGGCGACCTGCAGCACGATCCCAACGAGATTCCCAACTTTCTCGAGAAGCTCGAAGAGGGCTACGACGTCGTCTCCGGGTGGCGCAAAGAGCGCATCGACAACTTTGTGCTGCGGCGCTTTCCCTCGCGCTGCGCCAACTGGTTGATGGCCAAGCTGTCGGGCGTCGACATTCACGACTTCGGCACCACATTCAAGGCCTATCGCCGCGAAGTGATCCAGAACATTCCTCTCTACGGCGAAATGCACCGTTTCATCCCCGCGCTGGCAAGCTGGTATGGCGCGTCGATCTGCGAGATTCCGATCAAGAACGTGATGCGCGAACGCGGCAAAAGCCACTATGGCATCGGGCGCACCTTCCGCGTGTTCTTCGATCTGCTCACGATCCGGTTCCTGCTCAAGTACATGAGCCGTCCGCTGCACTTCTTTGGCAGCTTCGGTGCGCTGGGCATCCTGGCCGGCAGCATCATATCGTTCATGCTGCTGGTGCTCAAGGCGATGTATCCCCACCAGAGCGTGATGGACGAGCACGGGCCGATGTTCGTGATTGGCGGCGTGCTGATCGTGGCCGGAATCCAGTTGCTCGCGATCGGCCTGTTAGGCGAACTGCAGGTGCGTCATTACTACACCAGCCAGCAGCGCACGCCTTATGCCATCGATCGCCTTGTACGCCTGCGCGTCCCGGAAGAACCAAGCATGCTGACGGATCGGACCGACGGGAACTACTAAAAGCAGGGAACAGGGACTGAGGGACTAGGGACTGCAACCGAGTCGAGACGTGCTAATTCTCCAACGTTAGTCCCTGGTCCCTAGTCCGTCAGTCCCTGTTTTACTTGCAGTACCCGACCCTTTCAGTGCATCCTTGCACCTGTCATGAAAGCGATCCAGATTCGTGCAACGGGTGGGCCGGAGGTTCTTGAGCTGGCCGAATTGCCTATTCCTGTGCCTGGGCCAGGCCAGGTGCTGATCCGCATTGAGGCCATCGGCGTCAACTTTATCGAGATTTACTTTCGCAAGGGCACATACAAGGCGGCGCTGCCGATGATCCCCGGCAGCGAGGCGGCCGGCACTGTCGAAGAGCTCGGTTCCGGCGTCAGCGGTTTCAAGCACGGGGACGCCGTGGCTTCGGTGTCCGTGCTGGGCAGTTACGCCGAATACGCGCTGGTGCCCGCCGCTCAACTGGTGAAAGTGCCCGCCGGCGTGAGTCCCGAAAAAGCCGCGGCCGCGATGCTGCAGGGCATGACCGCCCACTATCTCGCGCACTCGACTTATCCGCTCAAGTCCGGGGAAACCGCATTGGTGCATGCGGGCGCGGGCGGCGTCGGCCTGCTGCTGACGCAGATGGCCTGCCGGCAGGGAGCGCGGGTCATCACGACAGTCTCCAGCGAGGCCAAGGCCGAGGTGTCGCGCGAGGCGGGAGCCTCCGAGGTCATTATCTACACGGAACAGAATTTCGAAACCGAGGTCAAGCGTCTTACCGGCGGCAAAGGTGTTGACGTTGTTTATGATTCCGTCGGCAAAACAACGTTCGAGGGCAGCCTCAACTCTTTGCGCCCGCGTGGACTCCTGGCCTTGTTTGGCGGCTCCAGCGGGCCGGTGCCTCCCTTCGATCTCATCCAGCTGAGCGGCAAGGGATCGCTGTTTGTCACCCGCCCCACACTCTGGCACTATGTTGCCACGCGTGCAGAACTCGAGTGGCGCGCGGGAGACGTGCTCGGCTGGGCCGCCAACGGCGACCTCAAGTGCCGCACCGAGCATGTATATTCATTGACCGATGCGGCGCAAGCGCACACAGATATGGAGTCAAGAAAGACCACCGGCAAGATTCTGCTGGAGCCGTAAAGACTGCCTAAAGACAGCTATTACCTGAAAGCTGCCTTCTTCACTTCTTCAGATTCAGCAGCGCGTCGCGGTCGATGACATTGCCCTCCACGATCAGCGTGGAAATGCGGCGCACATTCCAGATGCTCACCGTGGGATCGGCATCGACCACCAGGATATCGGCGCGGCGGCCCGGCGTGACCAGTCCCAGTTCGTTCCAGTTGAACTGGATGGCGTAATTGTTGGTAGCGGTTGCCAGAGCTTCGCGCGCCGATAGCCCGACCCGCACCATCATCTCGAGCTCGGTATGCATGGAGATCCCCGCCATGGTTCCGAAAACCGGCGCTCCAGAAGCCGCAAGGTAGTGCGGGTAGGCGGCGAAAATGGTCTGATCAATCCGCCACAGCCGCATCGCCGACTGGTCCGCCTTCTTTTGCAGATTGGTTTCCAGCCAGCGCGTGGTTACCCCCGGCAGGTGGCGTGCCCACGTGGGCAAGGGATAGATCATTTCCCCGGTGGCCCGGTCGGAAGGATTGAACATATGAGACGGGTCGAGCAGTTTTGTTACCGGCTCTGTCCACAAATTGCGATGCCCCGGCAGGCGCAGGTAAAAGAGGCTGAAGGTCGGCATCAGGGCCGCATGATGCCAGGCCAGAAAATGGGCGTATTCGCGCATGTGCGCATCGCCAGGCGGCAGATGGTCTATATAGTCATACGCGGTCGTCGCCGCCGATCCTTCAGGATCTTCCACCAGAGGCGCTTGAAACTCGCTGGGAATCACGCCCAGTTCGTAACGGCCCATGTGCAGAAGGGCATCGACACCCGCTTCGATTCCCACCTTGTAGGGTGTGGAAATGAATTCCCCGTAAGTTATGAGCCCCGCCTGGTGCGAGCGTGCAATGATCCACTGCGTATTCGCCGCGGTCAGGTTGTGCCCCAGCCACACCACGCGTGTGCCGAGCTTGACAGTGTCGGCGAGTTGACGTGCGGTATCTTCAGGGCTCAATTCCACAGCGTGGCCATTTTCGCGCAGCTTGTCAGTCCATTCGGGGCGGCCGATCAATAGACTCCAATCGTCCTTGCTGCCCAACGAATCGAGAAGGTAGATATGCGGCGTGGGATTGGCCGTGAGGTCGACGTGTCCGCGGCGGCTATCTGAACTGGCAACCACCGTGGTTACGCCCATGTAGAGATTGGCATTGGCTTCAGCTTGGCTGCTCATGCCGGCAAAGCCATCGATCAGTCCAGGAACAATGAACTTGCCTGTGCAGTCGATCACGCGCGCGCCCTTAGGGATAGGAACGGTTGCGCGCGGCCCCGCCTCGGTGATGCGGCCGTTCTCCACGATCACGATGGCGTCCGGCAGGTCTTTCGCCGAACGGCCCCAGTCGGTCACATCGATGATCGTTCCGCCGGCCAGCACCAGGGGAGCCGGTGGCCCAGGCGGCATCGGCGCCTGCGACCACGCCAGAACCGAGGAAGAAATCGTCCCGCCCAACCACAGCAGGAGAATACGAACAAGTCCCATAATGAAATCAGTCTTCTGTGGATTGTCGCACAGCAAAGAACGGCAGCCATGTGACAAGGCTCGGCTTCCACGACGCCCCGTCAAGCCGGCTGAGCCAACGTCTTCGACTAAGATGCAGGAACCAGTTGACTCGCAACTAGCTCGCGACCAGGGTGCGTCGTTGGCGGCGTGCGAGCAACGGCGTCAGCTGCGCCTGGGCTTCATCAACCGAGACTCCGTGCCTGGCGCGCAGATCGTCGATCTTGCCATGCTCGATAAATTGGTCGGGCCAGCCGATGCGCACCACGGGGACCTTGCTGCCGATCTCTTCGAGAACCTCAAGAACCGCGGAACCGAACCCGCCCATTTTCACATGATCTTCAAATGTGACGAAGGCGGCAACGCCGCGCGCATAGGTTTCGATCATCTCGCGGTCGAGCGGCTTGATGAAGCGTGGATTGATGACTGCCGCGGAATAGCCTTCGCGCTCCAGCCGCCCGGCCAGTTCCGAGGCCATCGAGATCATCGGGCCGAGGCCGAGCAGGGCAACATCCGAGCCATCGGCCAGCACTTCAGCTTTGCCGAGGGGCAATACTTCCGGTTCAGGCTTGCGGGTCACGCCCACCACCGCACCGCGCGGATAGCGGATGGCGCTGGGCCCGGGAAGTTGAAGCGCGGTCGCCATCATGTCGGCAAGTTCGTCCTCGTCCTTGGGCGCCATCAGCACCATGCCGGGAATGCCGCGAAGATAAGCGATGTCGAACAGGCCGTGATGCGTCGGGCCGTCGTCGCCCGAGAGCCCGGCGCGATCCATGCAGAAGAGCACAGGCAGCTGTTGCAGCGCCACATCGTGCACGATGGGATCGAAGGCGCGCTGCAAGAACGTTGAATAAATGGCGCACACGGGACGATAGCCGCGCGTGGCCATGCCGGCGGCGAAGATGACCGCGTGTTCTTCGGCGATACCCACATCGAAGTAGCGCTTGGGATGATGGGGCCGGAAGAGGTCGAGCCCGGTCCCGTTGGGCATGGCAGCGGTGATGGCCACGATGCGTTCATCCTTGTTCGCCAGTTCGGCGAGCGTGTTGGCGAACGATTCGGAATAGGTCGCCAGTCCGGCCGGCCTTGTATTGCCGGTTTCAGGATCGTACGGCCCCAGGCCATGGAACTTCTTCTGCAGATCAAGCGCCGGCTGGAAACCGCGGCCCTTTTGCGTGAGCACGTGGAGCAGCACTGGCCGGTCCGCCGCCTTCAGGAACTTGAATGTCTCGATCAACTGGGGCAGATTGTGTCCGTCGATGGGCCCGAAGTACTCCAGGCCGAACTCTTCAAAAAGCATGGACGGCCAGAGCATGCCTTTGGCCGCTTCTTCGGCGCGCCGCATCACGTTTACCGCGGTCTTGCCGCCGATCTTCTGCACGATTTTCTTCGCGGAGTTGTGCAGCGACTGGTAGTGCTCGTTGGTGACTATGCGATGGAAGTAGCGCGCAATCGCGCCGACATTGCGATCGATCGACCACTCGTTGTCGTTGAGCACGACGATAAGGCGATTGGTCTGATCGGCAATATTGTTGAGCGCTTCAAACGAAATGCCGTTGGTGAAAGCGGCATCGCCGGCTATCGCGATGATATTTTCGGTACCGCCGGCAAGATCGCGCGCCGCCGCCATGCCCAGCGCCGCGGAGAGCGCCGTCCCAGCGTGGCCCGCGCCGTAGCAGTCGTGCTCGCATTCGGTGCGCAGCGAAAAGCCGTTCAGGCCCCCCGGCTGGCGGATGGTTCCAAAACGCTCCCGGCGCCCGGTCAGAATCTTGTGCGTATACACCTGGTGGCTGACGTCGAAGACAAATTTGTCCTGCGGCGTGTTGAAGACGTAATGCAACGCCAGCGTCAGCTCGACTACACCCAGGTTGGGGCCCAGGTGGCCCCCGGTCTTCGACAGCGTTTGTATGAGAAATGAGCGGATTTCCTCCGCCAGGTCCGCTAGTTCAGTGAAGCTAAGGCGCTTTACATCGGCGGGGGATTGTATGGTGTCCAGCAATGCTCCCATGTATGTCCTCTCCCGGGATCAATGCCGGGGAATCAAAGAAAAAAGCCCCGATCTTGCCGTGGACTTCCCCTACCGGGTGGCCAGAGTTAAGTATAATCGCGCGCACCTTTTCACGCTGAAAATTAGACGCTTGCAACACCGTTCCGGTTCGATGGAATTGCAGTTATTGAACGGTCCTGAGGAAACCCGGCTCCGTAACGCCAACCCTTTGTCTGGCACCGATACTGCGTCGGAAAAGCCGGAATTCTTATAGGAATATTCTCCTTGACAGCTTAGGAGAAGAACCTCATACTCCTAATCAATTTAGGAGGGGGCGTCTTGACGATCCAGGCTCGTCTGCTTCCCGGCACGCTCGATCCCTTCAGCCTTCGAACGGTCCCTCTGAGTCCTTTGCACGATTACGGTCAGCCGGAGGGTCTATGAAACTGTTGCATTCGATCACTTCCGCGGCATCCGCCATCTTTCGTCGTCGGCATATTGATCGTGAAATCGACGACGAACTCCGGTCCCACATCCAGCACCGCGCCGATGACCTTGAACGGTCGGGCATTCCGCGCCGGGAGGCGCAACGCAGGGCCAGCATCGAGTTGGGTGGATATGAGCGCTTCAAAGTCGAGTGCCATGAAGCGACCGGAGGGCAGACGCTTGAAGCCGTCCTTCAGGATCTCCGTTTCGGGTTGCGGATGATGCGCAAGTCGCCTGGGTTTACATTCGTGGCCATATTGACCCTCGCATTGGGCATCGGCGCCAACGCGGTGGTGTTCAGTCTTTTGAACGCCCTGGTTCTGCGCCCCCTCGATGTTCCCCAAGCCCAGAATCTGTTTATGATCGAGCGCGGGAAGGATCGGGCTCCCTCGAATTCGTATCCCGACTACATCGACCTGCGCGATCGCAACCGAGCCTTTGACGGGCTTGTCGCCTACGAGATCGCGCCCGCCGGACTGAACACCGACGGCACCCCGGAGCAGGTATGGCTGTATGAGACCAGCGGCAATTACTTTGACGCCTTGCGCATTCAGCCCTGGCTCGGACGCTTCTTCCATGACTCCGATGAACACGGACCGAATAGCGCTCCGTACCTCGTTCTCAGCTACTGCCTATTGGCAAAGCCATTTTCAGGGCGATCGAAGCGTCGTGGGCCGGGTGGTTGAACTCAACCGGTATGCCTACACGATTCTGGGCGTGGCCCCGCCCGATTTTCGCGGAACGGAATTGTTCTATGCGCCCCAGTTGTGGGCGCCGAAGATCAATGTCCAGCAGATCGAAGGCTCCGACACTCTAGGCTCGCGCGGACAGCGGGGCATGTGGCTGGTTGGTCGCCTCCGTCCCGGCGTGACCCCGGCGCAGGCGACCGCCGACCTTAACAATGTCGGAGCATGGCTCTCGAAGGCCTATCCGCACGAGGACGACGGAACCACTTTTTCACTCGCCAGGCCCGGCTTTGTCGGAGACATGCTCGGCGGACCGGTGCGTGCCTTCATTGCCGGCCTGATGCTGCTTTCGGGCCTGATCCTGCTCGCGGCCTGCACGAACCTCGGCAGTCTGTTTGCTTCCCGCGCCGCCGACCGCGGACGTGAAATCGCCGTCCGCCTGGCTCTCGGATCGAGCCGCACACGCGTTCTGCGGCAGATGCTGGTTGAGGCCATGCTGATAGCCCTCGCCGGAGCCGTGGTGGGTGTGGCAGCGACCATCCCTCTTTTGCGCGCATTGAGCGCCTGGCAGCCCATCCCCGACTTCCCCGTCAACGTGCCGGTAAATCCGGACTGGCATACCTACGCGCTGGCGCTGATCCTGGCGGTCGTGAGCGGACTTCTCTTCGGCCTCGTGCCGGTGCGGCAAGTAATGAAAGCGGACCCGTATCAGTCCATGAAAGCAGGCGCCTCCATCGCAGCGGCCGGCCGCCGCCTCATGCTGCGCGATGTCCTGCTGGTGGGTCAGATCGCCGTATGCGCAGTGCTGGTGACTTCATCGCTGGTCTCCGTCCGGGGCATGGTGCGGTCGCTGCACAGCAACTTCGGGTTCATTCCTGAACATGCCAGCCTGGCCAACACTGATGTGGGCATGGGCGGCTACCGCGGCGAGCAGGCGAGGGCCATGCAACGCCGGATCCTCGATGCGCTCGCGCGCGTTCCCGGCGTCACCGCGGCCGGATACGCTGACCGGGTTCCTCTCAATGTGGGCTGGAGCGATGCATCGGTATTCTCCGACAGCACCACCGATTACCGGCCCTCCAATATCGCGACCGACGCCATGCAGTACGACGTCTCGCCAGGCTATCTTGAGGCGGCCGCAACTCCTCTCCTGCTCGGCCGCAGTTTCACGTGGGATGACGATGCGCACGCGCCGCGGGTTGCGGTTGTGAATCAGGAGTTTGCCCGCAAGATGTTCGGTTCCGAAGCCGGGGCCGTGGGCAACGCCTTCAAAATCTGGGGCGGCGCGCGGGTCAAGGTTGTGGGTGTGGTGGGCGATGGGAAATATCGGACCTTAAGTGAAGACCCGCAACCCGCGATGTTCTTCCCCATTCTTCAATCGCCGTCGGGCTACTCGTGGTTCATCGTTCGTTCCAATCGCGACTCGGCTGAACTCGGCACTGCTGTTCAACAGGCCTTGCGCGAACTGAACACCGGGTTGCCGTTCACGGTGAACACGTGGACGAAGGAACTAGATACGGCGCTGTTCGCGGCGCGCGCCGCATCGCTGGCGCTGGGAGTGCTGGGCGTCATGGGGGCGATGCTCGCTGTAACGGGAATCTTCGGCATGGCGGCCTATTCGGTAAGCAAGCGGTTGCGCGAATTGGGCATTCGTATCGCTCTGGGAGCAGGCCGACGCCAAGTCCTGAGCGCCGCGCTTGGCCGGGCTTTGCGCCTGCTTGCGTTCGGGTCGGTGGCAGGAATGCTGCTGGGACTTGCGGCCACAAAGGTCCTGTCTTTCATCGTGTACCAGGCTACGCCTCGCGACCCGGTGGTGCTGGGCGGGGTGGTTCTTTTCATGCTCCTGCTCGGACTTCTGGCCACCTGGATTCCAGCGCGGCGGGCGTTGGCGGCCGATCCGCTCATCCTGCTGCGCGATGAATAGTCGGGTTTTGCCTCGACGATGTATCGGGGGAAGAACCGGCAAAAACCCGAAATTAGTACCAGCGAGGCGCCCGAAATGCGATGGGCCTCCATCGTATGGAGGCCCATTCGTCATGCGTAACCCGGCGCCTCAATCATCGGGATTTGCCGGATCACCGTAGATGATTCCACGGCCGTTCGTGCCGAAGTAAACACGTCCGTAGATACGCGGGTCGCCGGTGATGGCGGTGTTGGTGAGTGCGTATTGGTGCTGATTGTCGTTGATCCGCTTCCAGGAAATTCCGCCATCGTTGGAGCGATAAATGCCCCAGACCCCCGACACTTCTGCGCTGCTGTAGAGAGCCGGGTATTTGCGGAACGGGGCGGCCTTGCCGAACCCAATCGTGGTGGCCGCGTCAACGTCCCACAGTTTGAAGAAGGAGTTGCCGCCGTTCAAGGAATGCCAGATGCCGTATGTGGTTGTCGTGCTGCCGCCCGCCAGCCAGATGTCTCCCTCGTGGCCCGGGGTGGCTTTGAACTGCGCTGAAGTGCCGGCCGGCGGCAGGTTGCTCGCGGCCGTAGCGGTGAACGTCTGTCCGCCATCGCCGCTGCTGTAGAACGTGCCATTCGCGAAGGCGTAGAACTTCAGCGGATTTACGCGGTCGGAACGCACGCTTGCGCCGCCCGGTACGCCCGTGGACGCCGTCCAGGTAGCTTCCCTGTCGGCAGAGAAGAACACACCCGGTCCGGAACTCCATAGGACGCGGCTGCCATTAGCGGCCGCAGCCACGGTCCCGCCGGACGGCGCCCGAAGGCTGAGTGGCGCCGGGAGCCCACGTCTGACCACCGTCCGCGGAGAAGCCGATATTCATCCCGTTTGTGCCGCCGGTTCCCACGCGAACGATGAAGCCGGGGTTCCGCTCCGCATAATCGAGGCTGCTGCCGGAAGTGAAGACCGGGTTCGCATCCATCACGCTCGGAACCGCCGAGGTCGTTGTGTGTGTAGCCGCCGTTGTCGGCAATCGCACTGATGAGATGTGCAGTGCCGGCTGGAGGACTGATGAGGTCCTGCACCGCCGTTTCCTCAATCCCCACGGCGGCCACGGAGATGTCGACCGTGCCGCCGCTGTCCCAGGCAGTGAGGTTGTTCGTGCCGTACATCGTTGCGCCTGTGCCGTAGAGCATATGGTTGGAACTGAAGGGATCGATCTCCAGCGATTCGACCATCCAGCCCAGCTTGGGTGTTGGCTGCGGGCACAAAGAATTGGTCGGACGCCGCCGCACGTGCACGTGGCCGGCGTCGCGCCGAACGTGAGCCATGGAGCGACCGAAGTGTAGTCGAGTGTGTAGCTCGGGGCCAAGATGTTGGGCCAGGGCATCGGCAAAGTCTACGTTCCAGATCAGGCTCCAGGTGTTTCCGCCATCCCGGGTGCGGAAGAAATTGACGTGTCCGGCCACCATTGGTTGAGTGCGGCGACAACAATCGTGTTGGGGTTCTGTGCGTCCACGCTCAACCCGCCAAATCCATATCCTCCGTTGAGGGGCGACGCAGGCGGCGTGATGTCCGTCCAGGCCGCCGAGCCGGTATCAAATTTCCATACGCTGCCGGCCGACCCGTCATACGGTCCGGCGTTGTTGTTGTAGCTGAGGTACAGCACGCCCGTGGACGCGAGTTTCCCATGATGGGGCATCACCCCGGTCGGCTGCCCGGCAACCGGCGACCATGTTTGCCCGCCGTCGGCGCTGTGCCACAGGCTGTTCGCAGGATCGGCCACGCCAACATAAATATTCTGCGAAACTTTCATATGGCCGACGGTCACAGTCGTGCGGGGATCAAACGTTTCCCAAACGACCCCGATCGGGTCATTATCGTAAGTGTCTGAGGGGCCGCCTGAAGGCTCGTGGTAAGGGCCGGTATCAGGGAAACTCGCGACCCGTGACCATGTCGCGCCAAAGTCCGTGCTTCGCCATAGCCCGTTCCCGCTACGGGTTCCCAGGTAAAGAACGTGGTTATTGTTAGGATCGATGGCCAGCCGCTCGCCCATACCGCGGCCAGGCATGTTGCTGCCGACTTTGAATGGCAGGTCAAACCTCTGGAACGTCTGGCCCTGGTTGGATGAACGGAGGATCGCGCCGTTTTGGCTTGCCCATTCATTGGTGTAGGTCCCGACAGCGAGATAGACGCGATGCGAGTCGAGCGGATCGATGGCGATGCTCTCCACACCGCTGAGGTTCCAGTCGGGGAAGCCAATCCAGTCGAGCAAAGGAATCCAGCGGCCTGAATCCTGATTAAACCGGTAGGCGCCGCCGATATCCGTCCGGGCATAGACCAGGCCGGATTCCCTGGTGCTGAAGACAGTCCCGGGAATGAACCCGCCGCCTCCGCCAATCACGACGTTATGGAACCGGTATGGGCCGGACGGCGTTCCCTGCGCTCTCAGAGTGGATGGGCTGAACAGACCCAGGAAGATTGCAGCCATCCCCAGCACCAGGACCGAACCGCCGAAGTGAGGAAACGAAAAAGCGAACAAATTCCTGCCCGACATGAGACCTCCTTCCGATGCAGGCGGATTCTTGCGACACGCAGGCACCCTTGTCAAGAGACCAAGAGTGCCACGCGCATGTCTGCGTGACCATCGCGCCCGACGAGTCTTTCTGAATCATCGACCTGCGCCCGTGATGGCTGAGTTCGAATACCACTTCGCGCCGGCCTGATTCCGGCAATCAACCGTCCGGATTTGAACGACCAGATTCATGTCTGGGCACTCATCCAAGACCTTTCCCGGCGGCGGTGCTGATCTTGCTGGATTTAGCCCGTCCTTAATCGGCGGCATAATTGCATGTTTCTTTTGGTAACAGTTGGGTCGGATCGGAGGACGAAGGCGTCATGTCGACACTGTCCCGGGATATATCCTTTGCCGGCAGGCAGCTTGCCAGGCATCGCGTCTACGCCCTCACCGCCGTCCTCTCCATGGCCCTCGGCATCGGAGCCACCGCTGCCGTTTACAGCGTCCTCTACGGAGTGCTGATCGACCCCTACCCATATCGGAACGCCGATCGCATTGCTTTCATCACCATTCAGAACAAGCAAGGCCGCGGCGGGGACATTCCCCTTACTCTCGCTGAAGTCGACCAGCTTCGCCAGGCCAAGTCGGTCGAAGACGCAATCGCGCAGAATGATGCAAGCATGGTCGCCACCGATGGCGAAATACCGCAGTCGGTCAAAGTACTGGAGATGACCGGCAACGGCCTGCAATTCCTGGACGCGCCTCCTCTCATGGGCCGGGTCTTTACCGCGGCTGAGGCTCCCGAGGGTGTAGCTCCTCCCCCGGTAGCCGTGATCAGCTACCCATTCTGGAAGACCCACTTCGCCTCCAGGCCCGACGTCCTGGGCAAGGTCCTCGAACTCAACCATCAGAAATACGCCGTCATTGGCGTCGTCGGCCCACGCTTTACCTGGCATGACTCCGAGGTCTACCTGCCGATGCCGGCAGGCATGGACCCCAGGAGCCGCTTCCAGACGCTGATACGCGTCCGCCCCGGTGTCTCAACCGGCTCTGCCGCGGGCGAACTGGCCAGCTTCGTCGCGCAGGTCGGCCATGCGGAACCATCGCTCCTGCCGCGCGATGGCTATCGCATCAAGGTCGAGAGCCTGAACGACTGGATACTCGGCCAGTTCAAAGGCACCCTGATTCTCCTCTTTGTCGCTGTCGCTCTTCTACTGCTCATCGGCTGCGGCAACGTCTCCATCCTCATGCTCGCTCGCGGAAACGCCCGCCTGCAGGAGCTCGCTACCCGCCTCGCCCTGGGCGCCTCCCGTTCCCG
The DNA here is from genome assembly GCA_963788475.1 of Terriglobales bacterium. Lineage (GTDB taxonomy): Bacteria > Acidobacteriota > Terriglobia > Terriglobales > Acidobacteriaceae > Telmatobacter. The sequence goes on along the minus strand of CAWBGO010000013.1, from coordinate 135,925 downwards.
CATTGTGCGGCAACTGCTTACCGAGGCCGTGATCGTGTCTGTCACCGGCGGCGCGCTGGGCATCGCCTTTGCCTATGGCGCCATTCGGCTCATCACCGGCCTGATCCCCGAGTACTCTATCCCGCATGAAGTCGTGATCACGCTGAACATACCGGTCCTTCTCTTCAGCACCGCCGTCTCGGTCGTCATTGGAATCCTCGCCGGCCTCTCCCCCGCCTTGCAGTTTTCCAGTCCGCACATCGGCCAGATGGTCCAGTCCTTCGGCTCACGCAGCACGACGTCTCGCGGGGCGCGAACCCGTGGTGCCCTCATCGTCGGACAGACCGCGCTCACCGTCCTCATGCTCGCCGGCGCCGGCGCCTCCATGCGCAACTTCCTCGAGGCTTACGCGGCGCCGCTCGGATTCGACAGCCATAACATACTCACCCTCAGGATCAGCCTGCCGGAGAAATCGTTCCCCTCCTGGCAGGAGAGGGTGAACTACTATGACGCGCTTATCGAGAAGATCAAAACCACGCCTGGCGTAACCGACACCGCGATCTCCGCAATAGGCCTACCACCCGATAACAACTGGCGCCAGCCCATACAGGTCATCGGCAGCGCTCTCGACAGCGGCCGCCAAAGCGGACTTTATCTGGTCAGCTCCGAGTACTTCTCCGTTCTTCGCATCCCGCTTCTCGAAGGACGAACCTTCACCCGCGCGGAAGTGCTTCGCGCAGCCCACCTTGCCGTCATCAGCAAGACCTTTGCCCAGCGGTACTTTCCGAACTCCGATCCCATCGGAAGACAGATACTCCCCACCCAGCTGGCGCAAGTTCCCTCCACGCTGCTTCGCGCTCCCAACATGGAGCAGCCGTACCAGGTCATCGGCGTCGTCGGCGATGTGCGGAACGATGGTTTGCATCGTCCCATTCTTCCCCAGGCTTATGTCCCCTCCACGATCTTCGCCACTGGGGGCAACGGCTTTCTCATTCGAACCACAGGCAGTCCCACCGCGCTTCTCCACGACCTCAGCGCCAATATTCGCGCCCTCAATCAGAACCAGGCCGTCAGCTTCGTCTATTCGATGGACGAGTTTCTTTCCATGTTCACCTGGGCGCACGAGCGCTTCATCGCCGTCCTCTTCGCCGTCTTTTCCTTCGTAGCCCTTGGTCTCGCCGCCATCGGCCTGGCCAGCGTGGTGGCCTACTCGGTCGAGCAGCGAACCCGCGAATTCGGTATCCGCACCGCCCTCGGCGCCCCGCAGTGGAGTGTTCTCCTGCTCACCCTGGGGTCAACCGCACGAACCACCGGCACGGGACTTATTCTCGGCATTCTCCTCAGCATCGGCCTCAGCGATGCCGTTCATCGCTGGACCCAGAGCAGCCTGCGCGATCCGTCCGTGCTCGCCGTCATCGCCGGAGTATTCCTTGTCGCCTCGGCCGTCGCCTGCCTTCTGCCCGCGCGAAGAGCAACCCGTATCGATCCCATGATCGCTCTTCGAGACAGCTAATCGAGCGGAATGCGGCGGCGTCCGCGTAATCTGCGATGTTGACGAAGACTTTCCAGCGTTAGTGCACGACAAGCGGCTTATTGCTCTTCAGCGTGCCCTTGCTGGTCGTTACTGTGATGTAGCCGGTGGTAGCGCCGGCGGGCACCGTGGCTTGAATGTAAGTGGAATGAATCACCGGATTTTGCGCGGGCACTCCATTGAAAGAAACCACGCTTCCGGCGGCGAAGTACTGGCCGAGAATGAAGACGTTCGCGCCCACCTGCCCATACACATTCAGAAAGGTAACGAACGGCGCCAGGCCCGGATCGTACTCCCATATCACGCCGTTGTTATACGCTCCGCCTCCCTCCGCAGTACCGTAGAGTTTCCCACTCGTGTGCTGCAAAGGAGTGCCCTCCGGATATATTCCGGACGCGACACGGAAGTCGCGGAGCTTCGTAAAGACCCCGGCAGGCGTGAGGCGGTAGAGAGTCCCACCCCCAGCGGCTCCCCCCTGGTTGATCGAGCCATAGAAATTTCCATCCGTGGCCTCGACCAGCCCTCCGCCTGGCTGATATCCATCCAGACCCCCTGCGAAGCTGTAAAAAGTGGTTACGGTTCCGGTGGGTGTGATTTTTACGATTGTGCCGTTGTTCGCCGGTAGATTCCCGTAGGTCGGCGCATAGAAGTTGCCGTCACTGGCCTGGATGAGGGGTCCCGCGAAACCGCCTTCCGCGCTGGTGAAGTCGTGCAACACCGCGAAGTTTCCCGTAGAACTGATGCGGAAGAACGTGCCCAACCCGTTTTGACCACCGCTCGAGGTGGTGCCGTAGAAGTTGAGGTCGGTGCCTTGCACCAATGGTGAGCCGGGCGACCTTCCATCGGTGGTAGTGAAGAGATGCAGCACCGAGTACCGCTGCGAAGTATCGATCTTGTACACCGTGCCGGCATACGCTGAGGAGGCTCCTACGGTTGTTCCGTAGTAGGCCCCGTCCGCGCCCTGGATGGGAGCAGCCGACGGGTAGCCCCCGTCCGCGCCACCTTCGAAACTGTGTTCGTACACGATAGCGCCAGACGGCGAGAGCCGATAGACCGCCCCGTGGTTACGCGCGCCGGCCGCATTAATCGTCCCGTGAAAGCGTTGATCGGTGCCCAGAGTAAGACCGCCAACCGGCCACGCAAACGGTACGGTGAATTGCTGGAGCATGGTGAAGTTTGCTCCCTGGAAGCCAATCTCGTAGGCCGCCGGAGGATTCGCGGTGACGTTGTTGGAGCAGGAACTGTAGTTGGCGCTGACGAGGTTGCCCCCGGGCGATTGCGCGAAGATCTCGCCGTAGGGGCACGAGGGGGTGCCATAAGCGCCAAAGTTATAGATCGCCTTGTACTGCGCATGCATGGGGCTAAGCGAGCCCAGAACCAACGCAAGGGGAAGGAAACGACTTGTCATCATGGATTCTCCGCAGCTGCCGGATCCGGCAGGCTGTTGTTAAAGTGAGATGCGAATTTGCTTACGGGTGGATCGCGTTTGCTTGTCGCCCATTGACTAGAGGGAAGAAGCGGCGTCGAGAAGATCGAGCAGAATCTCGCGCTGGCCATCATGCAAGCCCCTCGCCGGCAATGTCAACCAGGGCGTCTGGCTTGGTTCCTGGCCGGCTTGGGGCGAAGAGTGTTCTTCCCGATCGGTTATGGGGATGAGCCTCTAGGTTCTCTGCGCCATGTCGTGACGGCAACGCGGCCTGGAGCGGATCGACACGTCGCCGGGGCGCAGTTGCCGAACCGGTGGCGACGTCTGCAGCGCCAGATCCGGTTTCCGGCTTCCATTGGACGTCCCGTTAATGTGCTGATAAGGCGGTTTTGACCATACGGCAATGTCGGCGATTGCCCTGGGCGAATTGTCTGGACCTGGGTCTAAAACGAACTTTAGAATCTCGTTACCATCACCAGGGTCTCGCATCGGTTCACCACACCCCTTGTTTTCCATATTCTGATCGATCATTTTCCGCGACAGTGTCGCCCAAAAGAGGTTCTGTGAACACTTCCGGCAAAGCTATGGCGGCAAAAATCTTCACGCAGATTACGGCGGTGGCCATTGATCTTGACGGAAGGATTCTCTTTTGGAACGAAGGAGCGGAGCAAATGTACGGCCGCAGCTCCGCGGAGATGATAGGCCGCCCACTCTCCAACGCCTTCCGCTCCGAATACGAGGGCGTGCGGAGTGAAGAAGCCGTGTTGAGAATCGCGAGGGAGGCCGGCAAGTGGTCGGGAGAGTGTGAGCAGATCCTTGCCGATGGCCGGAAGATTTTTGTTGAGTCCGAAATTATGCTGCTGCGAGACGAGGCAAACGGGGAAATCGGCTTCAGCATGGTGATTCGCGATACAAGCGACAGAATCAAGCACGAAGCGGAAAGGCGCAGGACCGCCAGACGCGCGGAAGACGAGGCAAGGCAACAATGGGAGCAGCTTCGCGTGAATGGAAATGTCCTCGAACGTTTCCTTGAGAATCTGCCTGTCTGCGCCTATGTCAAGGATGAAAAGGGACGGTATCTGTTTAACAATCGCGCCACAAGGGAAGCAATTCCAGGTGTCGCGGATTACGCCGGCAAAACGGACGAAGAACTCTTTGGCTCCGAGACGGGGCGGGCTCACCGATTCCACGACATCGCTGTCTTGACCTCCGACCATCCGATCAAGACGATCGAAACGCTGGAGGTGGATGGGCAGGAGTGTTCGTTCCTTACTGTCAAATTCCCGATGACAGATACGAAGGGCAATCGTTACGTGGGCGGCGTCTCCGTGAACATCACCGATAGCATTCGGGACAGAGAGATGTTGCGCCGTCAATCCGCGCTGCTGGATCTTTCGACCAACGCGATTCTCATGATCGATCTGGAAGGAAAGATCACCTACTGGAATCATGGGGCGGAGCGCCTCTACGGCTGGGAGCGTTCCGAGGTTCTGGGCAGGGATTCCTACGAAGTTTTGAAAGGGGATTTCGCGATCCCCTACGAAGTCATTTGGGATCAGTACCTGCGCGAGGGGCACTGGGAAGGCGAGATCACCGTCCGCACCAAGCAGGGCGATCCGATCACGGTGTTCAGCCAGTGGACTTTGCTGCGCGACGCGAATGGCCAGCCGATGGCGGGTATGGGCAGTTCCACCGATATCACCGCAACCAAGCTCGCATTTGAAGAACTGCGGCGCGCGGAGGCCGAGGCTGCGTCTCTCGCGGCTGAATTAAGTGCCGTTCTCGATGCGATGCCAACCGCAACCTTCATCGCTCACGACCGCGATTGCCGCACCATGACCAGCAACCGGTTCGCCCACGAACTTCTTCGACTGCCCCATGGAGCCAACAGTTCGAAATCCGCGCCTGTTGATGAACAGCCCACATTCAAGGTTGTTCGAGACGGAAAGGAGATTTCCGTCGATGACTTACCGATTCAGAAGGCAGCAATCAGCGGAAAGCCGGTCTACAACGAAGAAGTCACGGTTGTATTTGAAGATGGGACCTCGCGGGATATGTTCGGCCACGCCGTCCCGTTGCTGAAAGATAGTGGAGAGGTCAGGGGAGCGGTTGGCGCGTTCATTGATGTCACTGAAAGGAATCGCGCTGAAGAGGCCATGAGGCGGCGAGAAGCCGTTCTCCATTCCGTGATGGATGCCACGGCGGATTTCATTTTCATGAAAGACCGCGACGGCCGGTATCTGAGTGTCAACTGCGCAGTGACTAACAGTTTAGGGTTGGCCGCTGACGAGATTATTGGAAAGGACGATTACGCGATCTTTCCGCGAGATATCGCGGAACGCTTCAAGCGCGAAGATGCGGAGACGATTGCCTCGGGAGGCCCCAGTAGATACGAAAATGAAGTCTTCATAAAAGGCCAGCAGCGCTATTTGCAAACCGTGAAGAGCCTCTGCCGGGATCTCAATGGCGAAGTAATTGGAATCGTGGGAATATCGCGCGACGTTACTGATCGCAGGGCGCTCGATGTCGCTCTCCTGCAGCGGCAGCGCGATCTGACAGAAGCTCATCGCATTGCAAAACTGGGAACATGGAACTGGTCGCTCAAATCGGGCGAGGTGAAGTGGTCCGAAGAGGTCTTCCGCGCATTTGGACAGGATCCTGAACTGGGCATGCCGTCGTATGCCGACGTCCTGGCGATGCACACGCCCGAAAGCCGCATGCGACTCGAGGCTGCTGTGAACCTTGCCCTGACAGATGGCACGCCTTATGAAGTTGACGTTGAGATTTGCTTGCCGGATGGTTCAACGCGCTGGATCATTGGCCGCGGGGAAGTGGACGAATGGCAGGATGGCCAGGTCGCAAGTCTGCGCGGAACCATTCAGGACATTTCCGAACGAAAGCGGACGGAATACGAGCGCCTGGAAGCTCTGCAGCGACTCGAGGCACTGATGAAAGCGCTCCCCGTCGGCGTGAGCTTTTCTGATGACGCCACATCCAGACGTATTACCGCCAACCCCGCAGCGTTGGCCCAGTTTGAGGTGAGGCCGGACGGGAATCTATCCGCGTCCGCAGTGGAACCAGACGCACCTGGCCGGAAGTTTAGCTTCTTCCAGAACAACCAGCCCATTACAGCTGACCAGCTTCCTCTTCAGCGGGCAGTCACGGAAAACCGGGAGATTCCGTGCATGGAACTGGAAGTCCTGTTGCCGAGTGGCCGGCGGTGGATGGCAGAGGCCTACGGGGCACCCGTAAGGGATGAAGGTGGACATGTGGTTGGCGGTGTTGCGGTAACGGTCGACGTTACGGAGCGAAAGCAGGTCGAAGCCGCACTCCGTGAACGCGAGCAGAGATTTAGGGCATTGGCCGAGAGTTTGCCTCAACTGGTCTGGATTAGAGATGCAGAGGGTCAATACGTTTATGGCAATCAAAGACTCCACGACTTTCTGGGTGTCTCAGCCGAATCGCTGCAAACGACCGCTTTTGAGTCGATTCATCCCGAGGATGTGAGCAAGACAATTGCGAGTTGGAAGCGGAGCATGGAAACAGGCGAAGAATATACCAATGAATATCGCCTGTGTCGACACGACGGAGAGTACCGGCACTTTCTCGCGCGTGCTGTGCCTGTGCGCGATGAATCCGGGCGCATACTGCAGTGGCTTGGCACTTCAACAGACGTACACGACCAGAAGCTCGCGGAAGACGCGCTTCGCAGAACCGAAAAGCTGAATACCGCGGCCAGGTTTGCGGCCAGCATGGCTCACGAGATCAACAATCCTTTAAACTCGGTGATGAATAGTGTCTATCTTGCGCTGCGGGATAATGACCTGAATATCGCGACGCGGGAACTGCTGGCAGTCGCTGAACGTGAGCTTGCGCGGACAACGCACGTCGTCAGGCAGACGTTACGATTTCATCGGCAATCGACGGCTCAGTCTTTCGTTGATTTGAGTGAGTTGATGGACTCTGTGCTGTCTCTATACCAGCTGCACATCAAACCGAACTTCGCCCATATTGAGACTGAATATCTGACCCATCAGAAATTGCTGTGCTTTAGCGATGAGATGCGCCATATTTTCGGAAACCTGGTTAGCAATTCCCTGGACTCGATGAAGACGGGCGGACGCCTGAAAGTTCGCGTGGCGGCCGGAAGATCGTGGCATCGAAGCGAGACGCCGGGTATTCGAATTACGGTGGCTGACTCCGGGGCCGGGATTCCCCTGGAGTTGCGGAAAAGAGTGTTCGAGCCGTTTGTATCGTCGAAGGAGAGCTTCGGGACCGGTCTCGGCCTCTGGGTGGCCGAGGACATCGTGAAAAAGCACAAAGGGACCATTGCTTTCCGCAGCAGCACGGAAGCCGAAAGACATGGGACCGTTTTCTCCGTCTTCTTGCCACTGAGGAATCAGCCGTGACATGTGGGCGCCCGCAGCGAATCCCACCCGATCGGTTGTAGGATTAGCCTATAGTCCACTGCGAGGGAACTGGGGAAGTTTGTCATGGCTGTTTCATTCAAGAGCGTTCTCTGCACCATCGTCGTGACCGCAACACTGGCCGGAATTGCCGGACGCACCTCCTGGGCGCAGTCACTGGAACCCGTGGCGCCGTCGGCGGCGCCGAATCCGCTTTCCGATCCCACAGTGAACAACGGAAAAATCCTGCTCTTCGATCTCGAGGCCCGTTTTGCCAAGGATGTGCTCGAGCGCGGCGGGATCGCCTTCGCCGAGTGGTTTGCCGACGACGGGGTCGCCCTGGGCAATGGCGAGGCGCCGAAGATCGGGCGCGTGGCTATCGCCAAGTCGGCCAGCTGGTCGCCCAAGGCCTACCAACTCACCTGGACGGCGACGGACGCGATGATGGGGCCGTCCGGAGACATGGGGTATACATGGGGCCACTTTGAGGGCCACAGCAAGGACGCCAACGGCAATCCGGTGACCACGTCGGGCCGATTCATGACCATCTGGCGGAAACAGCCGGACGGAAACTGGAAAGTGGTTCTCGACGCCGGGGCCAATGAACCCGCCGCGGCGGGCGACTGCTGCAAGCTGACCCCCGGCAAATGACGGTTATCCAGCCAGGTTATTTACCGCAGAACGATTCGAACCAGCGGCTGATATACACCTGCGCATGTGCCTCGCCGCAGTAATGACGGGCGCCGCGCGTGTCGGCGGCCTCCTGGGTCCACTTGAAAACCGTCAATTTTTCGTCGCTGCAATGGATGACTACCCACCGCACCGGACGCTGAGTCTCCTCGCCGCAAATCTCACATCGATAAATTGTGCCAATCACTCCAACCCCCGCCTGTTCACTGTTCCCTGTCCACTGTTCCCTCGTTCTATTCCAGCATCTGCAGATCGAGCGGAGGCTCGAGCAGACACTCCATCGTCTGAATCCGTTCGAGAGCCCGGTGCAGAGCCGAAGACCGGCACGGCTCCACCGTAACCACAAACGGCAGTGCATGCTGGGGAAAACCCGGCTTCTGTACGATGGCACGAATATTGATCCGCTCCCGGGCCAGCGAACCGGTGATCTCCGCCACGATGCCCGGCCGGTCGTCGACCAGGAACCGGATGTAGTGCGGCACCTCGAATTCCGCTGCCACCGTGGCCCGCGCGGACGGAATCTCGACCCGCCGCGAGCGGTGCGCCAGGGCGAGTAGATCGCTGACCACCGCCACCGCGGTGGGATGCCCTCCCGCGCCGTGACCGGAGAAGACGACGTTGCCGCCATAGTGACCGCTGGCGATCACCATATTTTCCGTTCCCCGCGACCACGCCAGCGGCGAGCGCTGATCAACGAGCATGGGGCCGACCGTCGCCGCGACGGTCCCATCGCTCTTCTGGGCGCGCGATACCTGGCGGATGGTGTACCCAAGATACTGCGCATAGCTGAAGTCCACTGCCGAAATCGAGGTGATCGACCGGGGTACAATTTCTTCGGGGTTGACTTCGACCCGCAGCGCCAGGCGCATGAGAATCGCCAGCTTGGCGCGGGCATCGAAACCGCCTACGTCCTCGGTAGGATCGGCTTCCGCGTAGCCCTTGGCCTGCGCCTCCGCCAGCACCGACGCAAACTCGGCGCCTTCTTCCATCTGGCTGAGAATGAAGTTGCAGGTGCCGTTCAGGATGCCTTCCAGACGCTCGATGCGGTCGCCGGCCAGGCCCTGCTCAAGGCCCGGGATCACAGGGATTCCTCCGGCCACAGCCGCCCCATATTTGAGATGTCCGCCTTTAGCCGCGGCCAGCTTCTCCAGTTCCACGCCGTGGAACGCGATCAGCTTCTTGTTCGCCGTAACCACGCTTTTGCCGGATTCCAGTGCCCGGCGCACCCAGGTGCCGGCGGGGTCCAGGCCGCCCACGAGCTCTACGACGACGTCAACGTCGGAGCGCAGCACCGCTTCATAATCCTCGGTCCATTCCACGGCGGCGCCGGTCCAGTCGACGCGTTTGCGGCCCACTCCGCGGTTGAATACGTGGGTCAATTCCAGCCCTTCGGGCTGAGACTCCGTCAGGATGCGAGCTACAGAACTGCCCACGGTGCCGAAGCCGAATATGGCGATGCGCAGTGGCTTGATCCCCTGCGTTTCCTGGGCGGCGGAGGCCGGTAACGGTTGCGGCGGAATAGACACGTTGACCTCTGACAAAGTCGTACCCTCGAAATGAGCGTATGAAAATAGGCTATGACTCGATCATACCCGACCAACATTTAGGGATTGTCGAGTTTGTGTTTTGATGCCACGATACTTCTAGGCGATAGGACAAATGCGACGCGCACTTTCCATCTCGCTGATCCTGCTTCTTTGGCTCGGGCCGTTTGCGGCTGTCTTGCCCGGGATCGACGAGTCGCGCCTCCCTCTCTGCTGCCGCCGCCATGGAACACACCACTGCGCGGACGCGGATATGGGTGCCCCCCAAAGCGCACATCCTGGCCCGTCGTTCAACGCTTCGTCCCGCTGCCCGCAGTTTCCCGCTACCGTGGCCGCAGCGAGAACCGTGGCCTTCGCGCCCGCTGTTGGACGCGCCGGCCCGCCACCGGTCTTTCATCTATATTCACCCGGCGCCAGCCGGGATGCCGCCCGCGTGGGCCGACTCCGCACGGAAGCAGACCGCGGACCTCCTTCCTTCATCGCCTGAATCCTTCCCCGAACGTCTTCCGAATCCTGAACGCGATTGAATGTTAGTTAGTCCCGTTGAGGAATGATCGGGTTGCTGTGAATGCGGCGACGGCGCGTGCGAACACGTGCCATCTGCCTCGCGCTTTCCTCCAAGGAGGTCCGACGCTGTTATGCGCCTTTCTGCTTATGTTGTCACTGCGGTATTAGTTGCCTCATCTCTTCACGCTCGAGCCACGGTGTTTGCGACCGTGCACGGCGTAGTCCACGATCCGCAACATCGGCCGGTTGCGGGCGCGCACGTCGCCCTGAAGGCAATGAATTCCCAGTTCGCCCTGCATTCCGAGACCGATACTACCGGTGAATTCGATCTGCCCGAAGCGCCGCTGGGCATGTATCAATTGGAAATAGCTTCCACTGGCTTCGCGACTTTCAGTGAGCCTGTCACTGTGGCGTCAGGCACCAACCCGGTGTTGCACATCGCGCTGAATGTAGCGGCCACGAATCAGACGGTTACGGTCCAGGGCCTGGAAAACACCACTCCGGCCACAGATTCGGCGACTCCCACGACGCTCATCACGCGCGCCGACATCGATAGCACCCCCGGCGCCAGCCGCACTCTTGGCATGCAGATGATTACGAACTACGTGCCGGGGGCCTACATGACCCACGACATGCTGCACATGCGTGGCGGCCATCAAACCAGTTGGCTTCTCGACGGCGTCTCCATCCCCAACCTGAAGATCGCCTCCAATGTCGGCCCGCAGATCGATCCCAAGGATATCGACTCCCTTGAGGTTCAACGGGGCAGCTACTCATCCGACGTGGGCGATCGGACGTACGGGGTTTTCAACGTAGTGCCGCGCAACGGGTTCGAGCGCAGCCGCGATGCCGAGGTACGCGTTCTCGCCGGAAGCCTGTATTCAGGCGAAGCCCAGTTCTCGCTCGGCGATCATTCCGCCGCCACTGCCTGGTATGCCAGTCTTACGGGCGGCCGCTCCAACTATGGCCTGGCCACTCCCGTGCCGGACATCTATCACGACGCCACAAACTCCCAGAGCGCCTTTGTCTCCGTCATTCGCAATCAGAGCGCCAGAGACCAGCTGCGTTTCTCGGGCCAGTATCGCCAGGACTTCTTCCAGATTCCGTACGACCCCAATCCTGACGACTGGGAACAGGCCAGCCAGTATTACGAGTCCTTTGGCCTGCGCGATACTCAGAAAGAACGCGACGCCTTCGTTCTGGCGAACTGGGTGCACACGTTCAATCCCAAGGCGATCCTGTCCGTAGCGCCCTTCTATCATTTCAACCTGGCGAACTACGATTCGCCCGCCGACGATTTTCCGGTAGCGACCACCTGGCACCAGAACTCAAACTATGGAGGCGGTCAAGCTGACTTCCGCGCCCAACTCCCCCACAATGACTTCTCCGCCGGGCTCTACTCCTTCTACTCCAACGAAAACGATCTCTTCGGCACCATCGTCAACGACGATTCCGCTCCTTCGCAACCCAACACGGCAGCCAACGCGACTGCGGGCCTGGTGGAGTTCTACGTGTCCGACCACCTCCATCTCGGCCGCTACGTAACCATCCTCGGCGGCGAGCGCTTTTCGATTTATCGCGCCAGTCTCAACGAGTCCGCCATGTATCCGCGCATCGGGGCCACTGTTGAGATTCCCCGCCTGCACTGGGTTCTGCGCGGATTCTACGGCCGCTTCCTGCAGCCCGCGCCGCTGCAGACGGTCTCTTCGTCCGTCCTGAACTACGCGTCGAACCTTCCCTCGGGCGAGAACACCTTTACGCCGCTGCCATCCGAGCGCGACGAAGAGCACCAATTCGGCATCCAGATTCCCTTCAAGGGCTGGTTTCTCGATGTTGCGAATGTGAAGAGCCGCGTCAACAACTTCCTCGACCACTCCAACCTCGGCGAATCCAACATGTATTTCCCCATCGCCGTGGACGGCGCCCTGGTCCGCGCGTGGGAGATGACACTGCGCTCGCCGCAGCTTTTCCGTATCGGCCAGTTCCACCTCACTTACTCGAATCAGATTGCAGAACAGCGTGGGGCCATCATTGGTGGATTCACGTGCAGCCTTCCGGGCGACGAGGCCTGCAATCCGCCCGACTTCGCGTATGAACCGGTCGATCACGATCAGCGTCACACGCTGAACACGGGATTCAATGCCAACCTGCCGCTTCATACGTGGTTTGCGACCAACGTCTACTATGGTTCGGGCTTTGTGAACGGACTTGCAGGTGCGGATCAAGGTCCATACAACGGACCCTACCTGCCCGTGCACACGACCTTTGATGTTTCCGCCGGCCACAGCTTCGGGGAAAACTGGAATGTCTCCGCAAACCTGATAAACGCCACCAATCATCGCGTGCTGCTCGACAACTCAGTGACGATCGGTGGATTCCACTACAACGATCCACGCATGATCTCGGCGGAGGTGCGGTACCGGTTCCATTTCTAGAGCAACAACTGGGTGCCCCAGGTCTCGATTTTGAGACCTGGGTTCCGCGTCAGCCAACTCCACGTTACTAACTTCGCGAGTTCCTTCTAACTAGCCACCTCAAACAGCCCGGGCATCACCTCGCCCGCTTTGCCTTCGACAATGTCGGAGAAAGAAGACGCATTGAGCGGACGCTCAGGGCCGATATAAATGGTCCGGGCGCGGGCGTGGCGAGCCCAGTTGACGAAATTGGCTGCCGGATATACCGAGCCCGAAGTGCCAACGACAAGCATGACAGTGGCTTTGCCGATCTCGCGTTCGATGCGGCTCATCTCGAGCGGCGTCTCGCCGAAGAAGACGATGTGGGGACGCAAACGCGCGCCGCACGAGCAGTAGGGCACCTCGTCAATGCCGCGATAGACTGTGCGATCCTCGACCGGCGCCCGGCCGCACTCGGCTTCGCAGCGGGACTTCGCCAATTCTCCGTGCATGTGTACAAGATGAATGGAGCCGGCCCGCTCATGAAGGTCGTCGACATTCTGGGTGCACAGAAAGAAGCGGTCGCCGAGTTTGGACTCCAACTCCGCCAGGGCCAGGTGCGCAGGGTTGGGTTCGGCCTTCTCGCAGGAAGCTCGACGCTCTGAGTAGAACTTCCACACCAGTGCCGGGTCGCGTTCGAGCGCCTCAGGCGTGCACACGTCCTCGATGCGATGGCCGGCCCACAATCCGTCGGAGGCACGGAACGTGGCAAGCCCGCTCTCAGCGCTGATGCCCGCGCCCGTGAGCACAAAGACACGATCATTGCTGTCGATGGAGATCCTGGCCATTGTGTTCAAGCTCCTCATTTCAAGACTAATCGCTGGGGAAACCTCTGCATAAGTCGAAATGTTGAAGGGTACGGGCTTTAGTGTCTGCGTGAGAACTCGATTAGTCACTTGTATTCCACGCAGAGTTGGGCGACAAGGAAGTTATGTCGCGATTCAAGAAGTACAGCCCGGATCAGGCGTATTTGCTGCCGCCGAGCGTGCGGGACGAGTTGGGGCCGGATCACCTCTGCTTCTTCATCCGGGGGGTGATCGAGCGATTGGACATGAGGGTGTTTGAGCAGAGCTACAGTGCCGAAGGCGGAGAGCTTTACGCGCCCCAGTTGATGCTGGGGGTGTGGCTGTACGCCTACGCGCTGGGCATCACCAGCGCCCGGCAGGTCGAGCGCCGTCTGGTGGAAGATCTGGCGTTTCGTTATCTGGCGGCTCACGAGCGGGTGGACAACTGGGCGCTGAGCGCGTTTCGCCGCCGCCATAGCCGGGCGCTGAACGATGCGTTTACGCAAGTGCTGGAGTGGGCGCAGTCGCAGCGCATGGTGAAGCTGGGCCGGGTAGCTATCGACTCCACCCGCATCCAGGCCAACGCCAGCCGGGATCGCGTGGACACCGAACAAGCGCTGCGCGACACCCGGGCGCGACTGCGGCGCCAGGTACGGACCTGGCAGAAGGCGGCCGATCGCGACGATCAGGAACCGGGCGGCCTGGAAGTGGCTATCGGAGAACTGAACCAGGCTCTGGCCCAGATGCCGCGCCGCCTGGAACGGCTGAAAAAGAGCGGCCTGAAGAAGCTGTCGCGGACAGACCAAGATGCGCGTTCCCGTACATAAAACGCGGCAAATTCGGGCGGGCTTTAGCCCCTGAGGGAAGGCTCCGTCGCCGAAAGGCACTTGTTCAGAGGTTCCTGGCCTATCGCGGCCAGCCTTCACTGTTTCCGCACCGCCTGTTGTGCCGCAGCGCCAGGATTTCGGGCAAACGCTTTTGCCGATAGGCGAACGCCTCTTCGAATTGGCGGCGGATCAGGCCGTGCGCCAGCCAGCCGACCGCGCCAGCTGGCGACTCATACTCGATCACATCCGTCACCGTTGTGCCCTCGACGCCTTGGCGAACTTCGCCGCCAACTCCATGCCGATGGCGGAATTGCCGGAACGGCCCGCGCACCTGCTCATCGACGAAATGGCTGTTCCAGTCGAACTCCACGATGCGCGCCATCCAACTCACGCGCTGGGGCAACCAGCGCACCGGACAGAAGCTGATGAGAATCTCGGACCCTGTTCCGGCGGCGATGCTGCGAAACCGCCGCGACGGATCCGCGGCCATGGGTCGCGGTGGCGGAGGCTGCATGCGGATGTCTTCGATGCGGACCTTCTGCGCCGGCGGCATCAGGTGAGGCAGATTCGACGGATTGGCAAAGAACGCGAACACAAGCTCGACCGGGAACGGCACCCACTGGCTGACTTCGAATCGCTGTGTCATCGGTTCGATGGTATCGCGCCCGGCGCGATGAATACTTGAATGCTGCGCAGGGAAGGATTGTGAAGTCGCTCCGCACTCTTTCGACCTGCGGCAGGAATCGCGCCGCACTACAGCCGTCGCGAAGGCTACCACAAACCCCGTCTGAGATTGTTGCGCAGAGGAAACTTACTGCAGACAAAGATCTGACAATCAAGTTACACGCTGGCTGCCTGCGTTCGTTGACCCGCTATGTCTAACTTACAGGCGTCATAACAATCTGCCGCAGTCGAAACAAACAAACAAGGCAATGGAATAAGACGTCGCTGGCGCAGTTATCAATTGCGAATGATTCATTCAATCAATCATCCAGTTACCAATGGCTTCGTGCCGGAACTGTGCAACCGGCTCAGAGTCCATACAAGAATCCCGGAAATGACGAAACGGAGAACGTTGTGAAGAAGACACTCTTGTTATTCGGGCTGCTCGTGACCTTGGCAAGCAGCTCTGTACTTCGTGGCCAACAGGCCGGTTATTCCCAGACTAACTTGGTTTCCAATACTGCCGGTGTAGCCAATACCACCGACCCCCAGCTCTTGAATCCGTGGGGAATCTCCGCTCTACCCGGGCAGGATTTCTGGATCGCCAACAATAACGGCGGCACCTCCACGCTGTATGACCCGCAAGGCAGTAAAAACGCATTGGTGGTGACCATTCCCGGAGCCACAAAGAATCCCAACGGGAATTGCAGCCCCGGCTGTCCTACGGGAACGGTGTCCAACGCCATCGGCGGTTACTTCGGCGGTGGAACCTTCATTTTTGATACCGAAGATGGCCTCATCGTCAACTGGACCGGCGGCAGCAAAGCTGTCGTGGCCTTCGATAACTCAGCCAGCGGCGCGGTTTACAAAGGCCTTGCCTTGCTCAACGGCACATTTCTTCTGGCGGCGAACTTCAACAGCGGCAAGATCGACGTTTTTGATCGCAACTTTAACCCTGCTTCGTTGAGTGGTTCGTTCACCAACCCGAACCTTCCCGCCGGCTATGCTCCTCATAATATCCATGTCATCGGGAACCAGGTCTTCGTCGCGTATGCCATGCAGGATACTGCAAAGCATGATTCGCAACCCGGCGCGGGCCTGGGACAGGTGGATATTTTCGACCTCAACGGCAATTTCGTCAGCACCTTCGTCGCGGCAGGCGGCCATCTCAATGCGCCCTGGGGCGTGACCGAGACGCCGGCTGGCTTTGGCTCGTTCCCCAACGCGATCCTGGTGGGAAATTTCGGCGATGGCACGATCAACGCCTACGACCCTACCGGAAAATTTCTCGGGCAACTCACCGACGCATCGAACCACCCCCTGGTGAATCCCGGACTCTGGGAGATCGAGTTTGGCGGCGGCGGTCTGTCCGGCGATCCGGGCACGCTCTATCTGACCGCTGGCGGCGGCAACCAGCCGAATTTTCCGGCGGGAGGCAGCACCACCGCCGTGTTCGCCAGCGTGGTCCCGGCGACCGTGGTCGCCAATGCGGACTTTTCGCTCAGCCTGTCGGCCCAAAGCGCAACGGTCGCGCCGAGCGGCTCAACGAGTCTGACGATCAACGCCGGCGCGGTGGGAGGATTCAAAGGCCAGATTGAGCTCTCCTGTGTTGCGACCCCGGGCTTGACCTGCGCCTTCAATCCCGCCACGATCTCGCCCGGGTCGAACGCGGCCTCCTCCACCTTGACCGTCTCGGCCGCTGCGACTCCACCGGGGGGTGGAGGCTACAGCGTACTCGGCACTATCGCCCTGTTGCCTGGACTCGGCCTGTTTGGGACCGTTCTGGCCAATCGGAGGCGGAAGCGGCTTACCGGTAAGAGGCATTCTGTCGGTCAGCATTCTGGGATTGCTCCTTGTCGGCTCGTTGTTCGCCGTGGGATGCAGTGGCGGTTCGAAAGGTCAGATGGTCACACCGCAGCAGGTGACGCTGATGGTCACAGGTAAATCCGGCGCACTCAGCCATACCGCACCGGTCACGATCACCGTCCAGTAAAACAAGCAATTGGGGCGGGGACGCACATCGGTGCGTCCCCGCTGTTCGTGGATAACGCGATTCCATCGGCAAGAGCAGCTGGGAGAGTTCTGTGGCATAGCTGGAGAGCTTGACGCCGTTGGGTACATTCGTGGGAAAGGCCCAGCTCCAACCCGAACTTGTTCGCGGCGGCTAACGTAAGATTAGAGAGAGCGCGCGGTTGTCGCCAGTCGCTGGAGATCATGACGGGTTCCTCATTGCAAGTCACGAAGACGCCGCGCCGTCACAACAAGTACCTCGTCCTGATCGCGGTCTACAAACTGCTCCAGGCGCTGTTGTTTGTCGCCATCGGGGTGGGAGCCCTTCGCCTCCTGCACAAAGACATCGATGATGTCCTTATGCAGGTGGCACATGACTTGCGATTCAACACCGAATCGCGATTCGTGGATTTTGTGCTCGAACGGGCTTCGCTCCTCAATGATCCGCTTCTCCGGCGGATCGGTTTCGGCGCGTTTTGCTATGCCGCCATCGGCATCCTGGAAGGGATCGGCCTGTATCTCGAGAAAGCGTGGGCCGAGTATCTCACCCTGATCATTACCGCGTCGTTTCTGCCCATCGAGATTCTCGAGATCCTGCACCGGCTCACGATGCCAAAGGTTGCCCTGCTGGTAGGCAATGTGCTGGTCCTCATCTATCTGACAAAGATGGTCATCGACCGCCAGAGGCACACGAACTCATAGGTGGGTGCCTGGTGAAATACGGTAATTTGGCCGTCATTTCGCTTTTCATTCGCCTTTACACCATGCCGCCTAAATCCGCAAGCCGGTCGAGGTAACCGGGAATCAAAAGCATAACCCCTCACAATTGCTGGGGTGATTCGTGCGTTTCAGGTCTATATATAGCGCTTTTCGGCTTCCCTCGCCCAGTTCTTGCCGCAAAAGTCCACAAGTTCTTCACAGAGACGTGACTTTTTCCTTCTACCGTCGCGCGGTATTTTGCGCCATACTGGGTCTGCATGGGTCGATTTGGGACTAGGTGGGACATTTACCAATCGAATTCCGGTGAAACTTGGCGACGGCGGCGAAACAATGAGTGAAGAACAGGAACCCGAAACTCCTGAGACCTCCAACAGCGAGGCCACGGGACCAAATGCGGGCGCCTGGTCGGAGCTGAACTATGGGTACAGCGGCAATCCCAAAACCAAGCTCGATGAGAGAGGCCGCCTGAAAATGCCTGCTGAGTTCAAGGCATTCACGGAACGAAAGTACGGCAAAGGCTTCAACGCCTTTTATATCACCAGCATGGATGGGGAGAGCGCAGAAATTTACCCGTTGCCGGAGTGGCTCGAGCGGCAGAAGAAGATATTTGCCATGCCGCAGAGCAGCGCCGCTCGCAAGATGCTGCTGATGCGTTACAACCTCTACGGTGATCGGGCGGACATGGACCCGCAGGGGCGGATGCAGATTCCGGAAGAGTTGAGGAAGAAAGCGGACTTGTCGGGCGACGTAAAGGTGTCAGGAGAAGGGAACCTGCTGCGGGTCACGAGCCTGGGCAGGCTGCGAGAGAACGTGGACGGGAGCGAGTTTACTCCCGAGCAGCTGGATTCACTGAGCGGATACGGCTTGTAAGTAGCCGCACACCGGGGTCCCCAGCGACAGGTCTTCGTCGCTGGGGTGAGATTCCCCCCAGGGGGAGCGCATGACGAGATCGAATCAGCGCCATGTGCCGGTTCTTTTGAAAGAAGCGATGGAGTACCTCCAGGTGCGCGAGGGAAGCACGGTCGTGGACTGCACGCTTGGCCTTGCGGGTCACGCCGGGGAAATCGTCCGGCGGCTGGGACCGTCCGGCAAGCTGATCGGGTTTGACCGCGATCCGGAAGCGCTGGCGCTGGCGAAAGAGAAGCTGAACCGGATCTGCGACGAGCTGGGCGGCCGGGCGCCCGCAGTCGAGCTGGTTGGGGAGGCATTCAGTGCGGCGCCGCTGCACCTTAAGCCGGTGTCAGCAGACGGAATGCTGGCCGACATCGGGGTGAGCAGCCTGCAGCTGGACCAGGCATCGAGGGGTTTCAGTTTTATGGCGGACGGGATTCTGGACATGCGGATGGACACGCGTTCCGGTCCGACCGCCGCACAAGTGGTGAATGAGGCGAGTGAACGAGAATTGGCAGACCTCATTTACGAATACGGAGAGGAAAGGAGATCGCGGAGAATCGCCAGAGCCATTGTTCGCGGGCGGCCGGTAACAACCACCGGGCAACTTGCACGGATTGTCGCCTCAGCCGCCCCGGCAATGAAACAGGATCGGATTCATCCCGCGACGCGTACCTTTCAGGCTCTCCGCATTCACGTGAATCGGGAACTGGATGAGATCAAGGCTTTGATGGAGGCCGCACCTAAGTTGCTTAAGCCTTCCGGCCGGCTGGTCGTGATCAGTTTCCACTCGCTCGAAGATCGCATCGTCAAGGACGGTCTCCGCGAGGGAGCGCATAACGGCATCTGGACGATGCTGACAAAAAAACCGGTGGTGGCCGGCGAAGAAGAGATCGAGCAAAACCCGCGCTCGCGCAGTGCGAAGCTGAGAGCGGGGGAAAGAACGAAGACAGCTATCAGCCGTTAGCTATTGGCTTTTAGCCGATGAAGTGCAGTGGCGAATGTGGGCCATCAATGCAAATAACGGGTGACAGGCAGTTCTGGAGCACGGCAAGCTAACAGCTGATAGGTAAAAGCTAATAGCTCGGGAGACAGACATGGCGGCATGCACGACAACCTACTTTGAAGCTGGCCGGAGCTTGAGTGCGCGGGTAGCCGAGCGGAACACGGAAATCCTTGCGCAGCAGCCGGAACGCCGCCGCGGTATCCCCACACCCGAGTTCTACTTCACCCGCCGTTTCGACAACTCACGATTGGTGAAAGCATCGGACCCCGTCCGGGTGCGCGAGATGCGCGTATTCGCGGCTGCTCTGACTGTGTTGTTCTCGCTCATCATGGTCTACGCCGTGCAGCACTTCAGCGCCATCGAGAGCTCGTACAGCGTGGAGTCGGAGAAGCAGGTGCGTGACCAGTTGCGGGAGGAGAATCGGCAGTTGCGGCTGTCGGAAGCGCAACTCACGCAGCCGGGCCGTATCGATGGAATGGCGCGCGAGCTAGGATTGGTCGCGCCTCAGCCGGGACAGGTCGTGCATCCCAGTGCTCATCCGGATGCGGGCGCGCCTTCGCTCGCACAAATTGTCCCACCGGCGCCCGTACAATGACCCTTTAAGCACGAAACTCCTTCGGGGACAGATTCGCCATGCAGTCAGCCGTCCGGGCCAACCGCAATCGCAGCAGTATGCCGCGCGTAGTCCCGATGCGGGTCGCGCGTTTCTGGCTTATCAGCCTTTTTTTTATGCTTTGGGTGTGTGCGATCTCGGGCCGCCTTTTTGTATTGCAGATTGTTCGCCACCAGGAATACATGGATCGGGCGCAGAAGCAGCAGCAGCGCACCTTTGAGGTGGCGCCGCGCCGCGGTGTTCTCTACGATCGCAACCTGCACGAACTGGCCATGACCGTACAGGCCGATTCCATTTATGCCGACCCCTCTGAGATTGGCGACAAAAATCAAGCGGCGCGGGTGCTGGCTGCCATTGTTCATGCAGATCCGGACGACGCACAAACCAGCGAAGAACAGATTGCCAACCGGCTCAACACCGGTCACAGCTTTGCCTGGATTGCCCGTCGCGTAACTCCGGAGAGGGCAGCCAAGGTCAAGGCACTCGGCCTGAAGGGCATCTACTTTCAGAAAGAGTTTCAGCGTTTCTATCCCGACAACGAAATTGCGGCGCAGGTCCTGGGCTACGTCGGCGTGGATGATACGGGGCTCGGCGGCCTGGAGCAAAAATTCGAACCGAAGCTGCATGGCGTGTCGGGGCGCATGTATACGGCCATGGATGCGCGCCGCCGCGTACTGGGCTCAACCGAGCGCGATCCCCAGCCAGGCCAGAATTTTGTCCTGACGATCGATTCCGATATCCAGTTCCTTGCCGAGCGCGCCCTGGACCACGCGATGGAAAAGACTCACGCGGACAACGGCACCGTTGTTGTGCAGGACGTCCACACCGGCCAGATCCTCGCACTTGCGATTCGTCCGACGTTCAATCCCAATCAGTTCCGTCACACGACGCCGGCTCTTCTCCGCAACCACGCCGTGAGCGATGTGTACGAACCGGGATCGACGTTCAAGCTGGTAACGTATTCTGCGGCGATCGACCAGGGAGTGACCAGGCCGGATGATCTGATTGACTGCCAGGGCGGCCAGATCACGCTCAATGGGCGCGTGATTCACGACAATCAGGGCGAACACTACGGCGTGATTCCAGTCCATCAGGCCCTCGAGGTGTCGAGCGACGTGGCCGCGGTCAAGCTGGCGCTGAAAATGGGCCCGGACAATTTCTACAAATATCTTCGGGATTTCGGATTTGGCAGCCGGCCGGGCGTCGAACTGCCCGGTGAAACCCGCGGGTTGCTGCGTCCCGTGGGCAAGTGGGGTTCCACCTCGATCGGCTCGATTGCGATTGGCCAGGAAGTCGGTGTCACCCCCCTGCAACTTGTCTCCATGGTTTCCACCATCGCGAATGGCGGCATCTACCTGCCGCCGCACGTGCTCATGGCGAATGCGCAAGGCGCAGTTCAGAAATCTGCCCCATCGCAGGTGGCCGCTGCTGAGCAGGCGCCGCTGCAGCCGTCGCCATTCCGCCCGGGCGGCGAACTCGCCAACCCGCTTCCCCAGGGTGCGCATCGAGTGATCTCGGAGCTCTCGGCTGCCGAGATGCGCAAGATGATGGAGGGCGTCGTGCTCTACGGCACTGGCAAAGCCGCGCAACTCAATGGCTACTCCTCCGGCGGCAAAACCGGCACTGCGCAAAAAGTTGATCCGCGTACGCATCTCTACTCGAAGACAATGCACGTGGCATCGTTTGCCGGCATCGCCCCGGTAAACAATCCAGTTATTTCGGTTGCGATCGTAATTGATACGCCGAGGGCGGGCGGGTCCTACTATGGTGCCGCCGTGTCGGCGCCCGTGTTTGCCGAGGTGGCCCAGCAGGTCCTCGAATACCTGGGTGTTCCGCACGATGTAGACATACGCGCGCCGAAGTCTCCCGCCAAACCTGCCAAGCCCGCGCACGAAGACGACCAGGACAATGCACCGGACATCAACGCCTTGTTTGCTGCGCTTAACGATCTGCCTGCGGACGATCCTCTGCGCGACCCGGTACCGCAGCCTGCCGTACCTCAAACGCCTGCAGACGGCAGCCCCGCAACGACCCAGGCAATCGCAACAACGGCCGCGTTGCAACTACCCGCGAACTCGACGCAAGTTCCGCTCTCCCCCGCGTCCCAGGTCGTGGTGAATACTGACCAATTGAAGGTTCCGACGCTCATCGGCCTGCCGGTGCGCAAAGTCATTGAAGCCGCCGCCCTGGCCGGTCTCGAGGTGCAGGTCATGGGCAGCGGCACCGTGCGCGAACAAGCTCCCGCGGCCGGCAGTATGGTCGGCCCCGGAACCCGCATCGTGGTGCGCTGCTCGCGGTAAATTCGGATCGGATATTTGGCTGCCGTCGATGGTCTATTCTTGGATATTGTGGGGGCCGCGATGGACGAAAGATTTCTCGGGGACTCCTATGATCTCGTAAAACGGTTCTGGGCGGAGTCGCTTCACCCCATTGGGGAACTCTACGCTGATGGAAAGTTCATTCCCGAGAAACTGCGCGAGAAATTCATCCAACTTACAACGATGCAGTTCTTCGATCGATCAGAGAAAGTTCGTGTCTCGCGCTTTGGGTTGTTCCTCGACCCGAACACTGGAATATCTATGCCCAATGCATCGGGGCAGCAAACAAACCTTAAGCATGCAAGTTTGAGCTACATTGTCGAGTCGTTCAAGAAAGATTCGCCAACCTACCTGATCTGCTTTGACCAGAGCCATCATAGGGATCGCGATCTACCCAAGGCCGACCAACGGAAACTCAAAAGGTCCTTCCTCAGAAAGAATGGATTGGATTCGTTCTACTATGTGTCGCACGCGCCATTTCTGTTTGTGTCGGGAGATGCCGACACCCTTGAGAGTATTCGCGAAAGGTTAATCTCGATTGGCATTCCGGCTTGCCGATTTGAAACAGAAAGCGAATAGGGCTTGTAGCCGTCAATTGAAGTCGATTGTAACAAGTGGCAGAACGCGCAATATCGGATGGGAATACAATCCGCTGCGCCTCTCCAACTAAAATTAATCACAACATGCATTGGAACGAACTGATCGCCGAAATCGCGGCCGTGGGCTCCTCAGGTGACTCCGCGCAGGTCATTACCGCCATTGAATATGATTCACGCCGAATCAAGCCCGGCGCGGTCTTCGTCGCCATGAAGGGCGGCTCGACCGACGGCAATCGTTACATCGACAAGGCCATCGGGAGCGGGGCGCTCGGGATCATTACTGATTCCGCGCCGACCTTCGATCATTTGCTCGTCTATCGCGCTGGTCTGCCCGTGCTCGAAGTCGAACACGGCCGGCGCGCCCTGGCCCAGGCTGCGGGCGCCTTCTTTGGTCACCCCGAGCGCACCCTCGCCGCCACCGGCATTACCGGCACCAACGGCAAGACCACGACGGCGTTTCTCACAGAAGCTTTGATGAACAGTGCGGGACGCAAAACCGTGCTTGTGGGCACGATTGAATACCATGTCGCCGGCGAAGTGCGCCCGTCGATCCACACTACGCCCGAGTCGCGCGATCTTTTTGAACTGATGGCGGAAGGGCTGGCCCAGGGAGCCTCCGAACTGGTCACCGAGGTGTCCTCTCATGGACTAGACCAGGGCCGCGCCGCCGGCGTGCCCTTCGATGTTGCAGTCTTCACCAATCTCACCCGGGATCACCTCGACTACCACGGCAGCATGGAAAAATACTTCGCGGCGAAGCGCCTCCTTTTCGATGGTACCGTTTATCCCGCGCCACGAGTGGCCGTAATCAACGCGCACGATCCTCGCGGAAAAGAACTGGCGAATGCATCGCGCAAGGCCGGCTCGGAAGTTCGCACCTACGGCATTGGCAAGGGCGAATGGCGCGCGGCGAACTTTTCGCTTACTCCTGCCGGCGCGGCCCTGGAACTGAATACGCCGGCGGGCTCGGCGCAGGTTGTGTCGCGTCTTGCGGGCGAGGTGAATATCCTCAACCTTCTTGCGGCGTTAACCGCCGCGCACGCGCGCGGAGTGCCCTTCGAACAACTCGTCGAATCCGTGCCGAAGCTGAATCCCGTGCCTGGACGATTTCAGCCCGTCGATGCCGGGCAGCCTTTCACGGTCATTGTGGACTACGCCCACACCGACGATGCGCTGCGCAATCTCATCGATCTGGCCCGGCAGATGACCGCGCAATCTGGCGGGCGCATAATTACGCTTTTCGGATGCGGCGGCGATCGCGACCGCACCAAGCGACCCAAGATGGGCAAGGTTGCAGGGCAGGGCAGCGACTTTGTCATCGCCACCAGCGATAACCCGCGATCGGAAGACCCGCGGGCGATCCTGGCCGAGATCGAGCCTGCCTTGAAGGACACTGGCGTACATTATGTGGTTGAGCCGGATCGCGCCGAGGCCATCTGCCTGGCGCTCAAGGAAGCGCGGACCCATGACGTGGTGCTTCTGGCGGGCAAGGGCCACGAGAAAGTGCAGATCCTCGCAGACAGAACCATCCCTTTCGATGACGCCGAGGTCGCGCTGTCGGAACTGGAGGAGTTGGGATATGGTGAAGGGCGATGAGACTGACTCTTGCTGAAGCCGCGGTAGGAACAGGTGCAATGTTGGAGGCTTCGGCCAACGTGCCCCACGCCGGCGCGCTTGTGGCCCGGGGCTATTCCATTGACTCGCGCACCATCGCGCCGGGCGAATTGTTTTTTGCGGTGCGGGGCGAGCGTTTCGACGGCCACGATTTTGTCGCGGGTGCAGTGGAGCGGGGAGCCATTGCCGCGGTGGTTTCGCGGGCCCGCGTGGCCACGCTTCCCGATGCGGCATTGGCCGTGCCGCTTCTCATCGCGGACGATCCGCTGATTGCATTGCAGGGGCTGGCCGCGCACGTGCGCCGGCAATGGGGCAAGCGCCTGGTGGCTGTCACCGGCTCGGCGGGAAAGACCACCACCAAGGAAGCAATCGCCGCCACCCTGGGCGCGAAGTTCAACGTGCTCAAGTCAAAGGGCAATCTCAATAACGGCTATGGACTGCCATTGCAGCTTCTGCGCCTGGAGCCGGAACACGAATTTGCGGTAGTCGAAATGGGCATGAACCACGCGGATGAAGTGGCCGCCCTGGCGAGGATTGCCACGCCCGATTGGGGCGTCGTCACCAATGTTGGCACGGCCCACGTGGAGAATTTTGCCGATGGCCAGGCCGGCATTGCGCGCGCGAAGTTTGAACTGGTGGCTTCGTTGCCGGCCAACGGCGTCGCATTCCTCAATTGCGACGATCCCTACGTTTCGCAGTTCGGCCGCGATTTTGCGGGAAAGGCGGTTTACTTTGGCTCCGGTCCCTGTGCCGATCCGCAGATCCTGGTCGTCGGTGAAGACGAGAACGGCTTGCAGGTCCGGTATCGCAGCGGCAACCGCGAGGCGGACGTAACTCTCCATCTGCTAGGCGGTCACAACGCGCACAACGCGATGGCGGCCCTGGCCGTGGCTCGCGAAGCCGGAGTGGACACCGCCGCTGCCGCCGCCGCTCTCGCGTCGCTCACGCCCGGCGACAAACGGGGAGAAGTAATCGATCTAGGCGGAATCACGATTCTCAACGACAGCTACAACTCCAACCCGGAGGCTCTCCGCTCCATGATTCGTACTCTGGCCGCCCACGCCGCGCAGCGCCGCATCCTGGTAGCCGGAGAGATGCTGGAACTCGGCGAATACGGGCCAAAACTGCACGCGGCATGCGGCAAGGCCGCCGCCGAAGCGGGAATCGATATCGTCGTCGGCGTGCGCGGAAACGCGGAACGCCTCGCCGCGGCCGCCTGCGCGGGCGGAGTCGCCTCACTGTTCCTGCCCGACGCCGAAGCCGCCGGCCGCTGGCTCGCGAAGAATCTTCGCCAGGGAGATGTTGTCCTGGTCAAGGGCTCGCGCGGCGTACGCCTGGAGCAGGCGGTTGAAATCGCCAGGAGCCACGCCGCTTCTTCGGAGGAGAAGTGATTCAACGCCTGCGATTCAGTGCCGTACTTTTGTTGCTTCTGGTGTTTTCGCTGCGGCTCACAGCGGCGAACGATCCCGCCTGGACGCGAGCTTTTCCCCCGTTTCGCATTGCCGGCAATCTTTATTACGTAGGCAGCGAAGACCTCGCCGCCTACCTGATTGCGACACCCAACGGCGATATCCTCATCAACAGCAATCTCGAATCATCGCCCGCGCAGATCCAACATAGCGTCGAGGCTCTCGGCTTTCACTTCAGCGACATCAAGATCCTGCTCATCAGTCATGGTCATTTCGACCATTGCGCGGGAAGCGCGCAGATCAAGAAGATGACCGGGGCCAAATATCTTGTCATGGATGCCGATGTACCGGTGGTTGAGTCGGGCGGTCGCACCGACTTTCACTACGCCCACTCGAAAGAGTTTTGGTTTCCGCCCACCCACGTTGACCGCGCGCTGCACGACGGCGATACGGTCTGGCTCGGTGGAACCGTGCTCACCGCGCACATGACCGCCGGTCACACCAAAGGCACCACAACCTGGACCCTCGACGAAACCGACAACGGCAAAACCCTGCACGTGGTGATTGTCGGCAGCCCCAACGTGAATCCCGGCTACAAACTGGTGGGCAACAAGGAATATCCGCAGATCGCCGACGACTACCGCCACGAATTTCAGGTCCTGAAGTCGCTGCCCTGCGACATCTTCCTCGGCGCGCACGGCGGCTACTTCGGGATGAAGGCAAAATACGAACGCTGGAAGGCCGGCGACCGCAGCGCATTCATCGATCCCGACGGCTACAAGCGCTACATCGCCGATCGCGAGCAGGCGTTCGAAACGGAACTGCAGCGCCAGTTATCGGGCGGGCACTGACAGAGCAATTCCACCCCCGCCGCTACGTCCAGGCCTGTAAAATCAGCATGAAACCCGCCTCAAATCCGGCTCTGGAGGCCACTTGCTTTACTGGCTGCTCTATCAAAAGCTCTATCCGTACTTTCACCCCTTTCGCATCTTCCGCTTTATCACGTTTCGCACCGCTTTTGCCTCCGGCACGGCACTGTTGATCGCCCTCTTTATCGGCCCCTACGTCATTCAGAAGCTGCGTGAATTCCAGATTGGCCAGTACATCCGCGAAGACGGTCCCCAGTCGCACCAGAAAAAGTCAGGCACTCCCACGATGGGAGGCGTGCTGATCGCCATTGCCATTCTGTTGCCGACGGTCCTGTGGTCCGATCCGGCCAACCCCTTTGTCTGGATCACCGTCTTCTCCACCGCGGCGTTCGGCGCGATCGGTTTTGCCGACGACTACATCAAGGTGGTGATGCGCCGCAACCTCGGCCTCACCGCGCGCGCGAAACTGGGATACCAGGCGCTGGCCGCGGCCGCGGTCGCTGTCGCGCTGATCGTCCTGGAGCAGTTCAAGATGTTCTCGACCCAGATGAACGTGCCGTTCATCAAATCGTGGCGGCCAGACTTGCTATGGCACAGCGCCGCGTCGTTTCCTCATCTGGGATTTCTGATCTATCTTCCCTTCATCATTTTCGTCGTCTTCTTTCTCACCGGCTCATCGAACGCGGTCAACCTGACCGACGGCCTGGACGGTCTTGCCATCGGCTGCACGATCATCGCCGCCGGCGCGCTGGCGGTTTTGACCTATGTGACCGGCCACGTCGTCTTTGCCGACTACCTGGAACTGAAGCATATGGACGGTATCGGCGAACTGACCATCTTCTGCGGCTCGATGGTGGGCGCTTCCATCGGCTTTCTCTGGTATAACGCCCATCCCGCCGAAATTTTCATGGGCGATGTGGGTTCCCTGGCCCTGGGCGGCGCCATCGGCACCGTGGCCGTGATCATCCGCCAGGAATTGCTGCTCCCATTCATCGGCGGCATCTTTGTCATTGAAGCGCTTTCGGTGATGCTGCAGGTGGGCAGCTACAAGCTGCGCAAAAAGCGTATCTTCAAGATGGCGCCGCTCCATCATCATTTCGAACAAATTGGCTGGAGCGAATCCAAGATCATTGTTCGTTTCTGGATCGCCGCCCTGATATTTGCACTGTTTGCACTCACGACTCTGAAACTGCGTTAGGGAGCGTTTCGCAGAACGCTTCAGTTGAAGCGCCCGCTTTCATTTCTGAAACCGACGTCTCAAACTAGATAACAGACCCTCGTTTTGGCGCGGCGACCGCAGTGCAGAATAGAGGAGTCGCGGATCATACATGCCTGAGGTAGAACGATGATGGAACTCAAAGGCAAGAAGGTATTGGTCGTCGGGCTGGGTAAATCCGGCCTGGCCGCGGCATTGTTTTTGCGCCGTCGCGGCGCCCAGGTCACCGTCTCCGACATCCGCAGCGCCGAAGCGCTGGCCAACGACATCCCGTCCCTGCTCGAGGAGGGCATCAACGTCGAAGCCGGCGGGCACGGGCTGCTCACATTTCGCCGCCAGGACCTGATCGTCGTCAGCCCGGGCGTTCCGCTCGACACGCCCGAACTGGCCCAGGTGCGCAGCTTCGGGCTTCCCGTCATCGGCGAACTGGAACTGGCCGCGCGCTTCCTCAAAGGCAAGACGCTGGCCATCACCGGCTCCAACGGCAAAACCACGACCACATCGCTGGTGGGTGAAATCCTGAAGGCCGCCGGACTGCCCACCCTGGTCGGCGGAAATATCGGCGTTCCGGTCGTGGGGCTGATCGAGGAAAGCACCGACGAAACCTGGTCAGTGCTCGAGGTGTCGAGCTTCCAGCTGGAAACCACGGAGCAATTCCATCCCGCCATCGCCGTCATTCTGAACATCACTCCCGACCACCTCGACCGTCACGGCACCTTTGAGAATTACGCGCTGGCCAAGGAGCGCATCTTTGCCGCGCAGAAGCCTGAGCGACTTCCTGGTGCTGAACGCCGACAACGCGCGCGCGGCTGCCGCGGCTTCGCGTTCCAGTGCCACGGTGTACTGGTTCTCGCTCGAGAACCCGGTGAGCCAGGGAGCGTGGGTCGATGACGGCCAGATCGTGTACCGGGCATCGAAAGATGCGCAGCCGGAAACCATCATGCCGTTGGCCGGGATTCCGCTCAAGGGTGAGCACAACGTCGAAAACGTGCTGGCCGCGGTGTGCGCCTCGCGGCTGGCCGGCGCGTCTCCCGAGATCATCCGTCGCGCGGTTGAAAAATTCCGGCCGTCGAGCACCGCCTGGAATACGTCGCAACTGTCAACGGCAGTCGAATTCTACAACGACTCCAAGGCCACCAACGTCGATGCAACCGCGAAGGCCATCGCGGCCTTCCCCGGCGGCATTCACCTGATCCTCGGCGGCAAGGACAAGAACTCGGACTACACGCAGCTCGCCGATCTTCTGCGCTCGCGGGTTCGGGCCGTCTACACCATTGGAGCGGCTGCGGCCAAGATCGAATCCCACCTGCGCGGGGTGGTCGCGATCCACTCGTGCGAGACCCTGGAGCGCGCCGTCACCACCGCTGCTGCCGCCGCCCATCCCGGTGAAGTGGTCTTGCTCGCTCCCGCCTGTTCCAGCTTCGACCAGTTCGAAAACTACGAACAGCGCGGACGCATTTTCAAAGAACTCGTGCACGACTGGCGAGGTTGGAAAGTATGGCAAAACGCGTAGGCGTCGACAAGTGGATCTTTTTCACCACCCTGCTGCTGGTCGTGGCCGGGTTGGCGATGGTTTTTTCCGCCTCCGCGGTGGTTGCCCAGGAACAATACCACACACCGTATGCCTCGGTTGGGCGCCAGGCCGGCTGGGCTCTCGCCGGCGTCCTGCTGCATGATGTTTCTCATGCGCGTCGACTACACCCGCTACAACTCGCCGCGGTTCATCTATCCGGCGCTTTGCGTGGCGACCATTTTCCTGGTGATGGTCTTCTTCGTCCATCAATCGCCACAACACGCATCGCTGGATCCGCTTCGGGGGCCTCTTCACGTTTCAGCCCTCTGAAATCGCCAAGCCGGTCCTGATCCTCTTCCTGGCCTGGTTCCTGCATACACGACTTGACCAGATGCGCGACTGGAAGAACACATTGTTGCGCGCGGCGATCATTCCCGTCGTTTTCATCCTTCTGGTCGTGAAGCAGCCCGACCTGGGAACGGCCCTGGTGCTGGCGGGCATTGCGGCCTTGATGATGGTCCTGGCCGGCATGGAGTGGAAGTGGCTCGCGGCCGCCATCGCCGCCGCGCTTCCTCCGCTTGCGGCCCTGTTGTTCTGGGTGTCGTGGCGCCGCCAGCGCATGCTCGTGTTTCTGCACCCCGACTCCGACCCCCAGGGCGCCGGATTTCACATCAACCAGTCGCTGATCGCGGTGGGCACGGGCGGATTTACCGGCCGCGGCTTCATGGAGGGCATGCAGAAGCTGTTTTACCTGCCCGAGGCCTCCACCGACTTCATCTTTGCCAACATCGCCGAGGAACTTGGTTTCATTGGCGCGATCTGTATCGTGCTGCTGTTCGTCGTGTTCGGAGTCCGCGGACTGCGGGTGGCGTTTCGCTCCCAGGATCCGTTCGCGCGTCTGATCGCGTTCGGCATCACGGTCGCGATTCTTCTCCAGGCTTTCTTCAACATCAGCGTGGTTCTCTCGCTGGTGCCCACGAAGGGTATTCCGCTGCCGCTCATCTCCTCGGGCGGGACATCGCTTTTCTTCACTCTCGCCGGTATCGGCGTACTGCTGAACATCTCCCAGCAAGTCGAGTGAGAAAAGCAACTTCTAATGTCCTGTCCCGTATGAACTGGCCGCGGCGTTTTGAAGGGGCACGACTTCAGTCGTGCCGTAAAGGCTTGAAGAGGACTCCGGCTTTAGCCGCTGGGGGATGTCTTCCGGGGTGTCCTCCTGCGTCGCGTCGGTCTTGCAGAAAATTGAGGCCTCGTGCCCCAAACTTGAAGTTGCAGATAACCCAAATGTCCTTTGTCGCGGTGTCAGCAGCGCCCGGTTCGATGTCCGGCATTTGCCCGGAGCTTATTCTCTCTTTATTCGCCCTTTGACGGGGGACCCCCACCCATCCCCTATGTAGATTCGCTTTTCTTTCTTGTTGCGGGAAAAATGAACTGAATCTAAATGATTTACGCACCAGATTTCGCCTGAAACAACGTTTTTTTGTTACATTTGGTCCGTTTTACAAAACACGGGCTGGCGAAGGGCAAGCGAATCGGGACGGCGCCGTGGGATGGAAGAGAAATCCAGACCTGGTGGCTGGAAGCTGGCTGGCTGGAAGCTCGTATTGAATGAAAGGCGGCGACTTGTCCGAATTACGCGTTCTCATTGCCGGCGGAGGTACGGGTGGTCACATCATTCCCGCCCTGGCGGTGGCCCGCGAGCTCGTGGCGCGTCACTCCGCCAAAATCCAATTTATCGGGACGGAACGTGGAATGGAGACCCGCCTGGTGCCGGAGGCCGGATTCCAGCTCCGCCTCATCAATGTGGGCCCGCTCAAGAATGTCTCCCTCCTGACTCGCCTGCGAACCTTTACCGACCTGCCCGCAAGTATTCTTGCTTGCCGCGGTCTCATCCGCGAATTCAAGCCGGGCGTAGTGTTCGGCGTCGGAGGGTACGCGTCGGGTCCGGGCATGGCGGCTGCCCTGCAAATGAGGGTGCCTACGCTTGCCTTTGAGCCCAATGCCATGCCTGGCTTCGCCAATCGGCTGGTGGGGAAGCGGGTGCAGGCTGCAGCGGTCAACTTTCCGGCGGCCGCGCGGTGGTTCCGCAACGCCGAGGTGACAGGAATTCCGGTGCGACCGGAGTTCTTCAATATTTCTCCGCCCCCGCCCGGGCCCCCGCACCTGCTCGTCTTCGGAGGCTCGCAGGGTGCCCGGTTGTTCAACCAGAGTATGCCCAGAATAGTCTCAGAGCTTCTAGCCGCGGTCCCCGGGCTGACCATTCTTCATCAGAGCGGCGTGCGCAACTTTGAATCGACCGAAGCCGCCTATACTGCCAGCGGCGCCGACCGTTCGCGATGGAGAGTCGAACCGTTTCTAAACGATATGCCGGCCCGCTTCGCCCAGGCGCACCTGGTGATGGCGCGCAGCGGGGCATCGACAGTCGCCGAACTCGCCGCCGCCGGCAAACCAGCTTTGCTCATACCCTTTGCGGCGGCTGCCGACAACCATCAGAAGCGCAACGCGGAGGTCATGGTCGACGCGGGAGCGGCTTTCATGCTCGATGAACACGAACTGGAGATTGCTGGAAAACTGCTTCATGCCCTGACCGGCCTGCTTTGTGCTCCGCAAACACTTGCAGCGATGGCTTCAGCCGCCCGTACCCAGGCACACCCCGACGCCGCCGAGCGCATTGCCGACAGGCTGGCTGAACTCGCTGGATGAGGCCGGAGTAGACCGCGCCAAGAGTTGAAAATAAAAAGCCCGTCTGCTGAAGCAGACGGGCTTATGTTCAAGGTCAGAAAGAATCAGCGGTGACCGCCGCCACCGTGGGATCCGCCACCACCGTGGAATCCACCACCACCGTGGAATCCAGCCGCCAGTGGCCGCCGCCTGCAAAGCCGCCGCCGACGTGGCCGCCGCCTGCAAATCCGCCACCTACGTGGCCGCCGCCGGCAAATCCACCACCGACATGGCCGCCGCCCGCGTATCCGGCGCCATTAAAGGTGTGCGCGCCGCCATATCGATTTCCGCCGCCATAAGGCATGGGCCTGGCGCCGCCATAGGCGCCGCGATAGCCGTATCCACCGCCGTGGTAGCCGTATCCGGCGTGGCCGTATCCGCCGTGATATCCGTATCCATAATGGCCCCAGCCGTGGCCCCAACCATGACCCCAGCCATACCAGGGGCCTGCGCCGATAAAGATGCCGCCCGCAAACCAACTCGGGCCATAGTATCCGTAGGGAGCGCAGGAATAAGGATAGTAAGGGTAGTAGCCCCAGTCACAGACCGGGGGACCGTAGGCGTAGGGAGCCGCCACGACCGCCGGCCCAACGCCGATTCCGACCGCGACCTGGGCATGCGAGGTTGCCGCAAACGGCACAACCAAAAGCATTGCAAGCAAAACCAAGCGAACGTTCTTCATGAGATCCTCCTCGTGCCGCCCACTTCGCTTCGACCTGGGCCCCGAAGGATTTCTCCTCCGTCTTCAGCACTTTGCCGGCGGGATTTTTCTCCTCATCCGGCTTCCACCTCTTAAGACATCATTTATTCGATTAAGTTGCGGTCAAAAGGAAGCATTGCGCGGCGGCGCGGTTTAGGCAAGTACTTTTGTTTTGCGCGGGAATCCAGGGCGTGCGAGGCCGGCAGAGTCTTCGTGGGACCGGGCTGGATTTACGCCGCTCGCAACCTAAAAAGCGGCCCCTCCCGGGTGGGAGGGGCCGCTGGGGGGTCGAACTTTAGGGGTTTAATTTAATCTATCGGCGGAAATGGTCGCCCCGGTCATCCCGGTCATGGCGATCGTGATCGCGGTCTCTGTCGCGATGGTCATCGCGATCGCGGTAGTAGCGGTGATCGTCCCGGTCGCGGTAGTCGCGATGCACGCGGTAATAGTTGTTGCCATACCCGACGCCCACGAAGTTCCAGCGTCCCGGCACCCAATAAGAGCCGCTGTAATAGCCCGCAGCCCACTCATATCCCGGCCCCGGGCATGGAGGAACATAGGCCACCGGTGTGCCGACGTACACCCGAAACTCGGCTGCCTGGGCTGCTGTTGATCCCAAGCCCAACCCACCTGCTACGACTGCCGCACCCAGAATCCATTTCGCCATGCGTTTCATAGGACCTCCGTCCCACCCGACCCGCGCCCAAAGGGCGAGAATCTGTCCGGCTTTTCTGGTGAGGCTTGGTTCCTGCCGCCTCTCCACGTCGCCGGTTATGTCCTGATCAAACACCGGCTTTTCAGAAGGTTGCGGCGTTAGAGCAAAAAATAAAGGGCGCAACTTTTTGAGATTTGACGGGTTCAACACGGCCGTTTCTGCGCTGCATTCTTCGGATAGAGCCCGCCGGAGGCGGGGCACGAGTCGCGAATGCTACCCTAACCTTTCGATCACAGAATGTTCGCCACTTCCCAGCACGCTCATTTCATTGGTATCGGCGGTATCGGCATGAGCGGAATCGCCGAGATCCTGCTCAACCAGAAGATGAAGGTTTCCGGCTCCGATCTGCGCCGCAGCCCGATCACAGACCGGCTGGCGCAACTCGGCGCGGTGATCTACGAAGGTCACGAAGCCGGACATGTGGCGGGATCCACGGTGGTGGTCACAAGCTCCGCGGTGAGCGCCGTAAACCCCGAGGTTATGGAGGCCCATGCGCGCAAGATTCCCGTGATCCAGCGCGCGGAGATGCTGGCCGAGCTCATGCGCCTGAAGTACGGCATCGCGATCGCCGGGATGCATGGGAAAACGACAACCACTTCGATGGTGGCCAGCGTTCTGGGGGCGGGCGGACTCGATCCGACCGTGGTGGTGGGCGGGCGCGTGGACGCGATGGGATCGAATGCGCGGCTGGGCGCCTCGCAGTACCTGGTGGCCGAAGCGGACGAGAGCGACCGCTCGTTTTTGAAGCTGTCGCCGATCCTGGCGGTCGTGACCAACCTCGATCGCGAGCACATGGACTGCTACAGCGACATGGACGACGTGGAGCGCGCCTTCCTCGCGTTCATGGACAAGGTGCCCTTCTATGGAGCCGTAACGGCGTGCATCGACAATGCGCACCTTGGCGGCGATTCTGCCTCGGGCGCACAGGCGCGTGTTTACATACGGGACCGCGCCGGAGGCTGATTACCGTCTGAAGTCTGTCAGCACCGAAAAGGGATCATTCTCGCGGTTCGTCGTCGCGACGGCCACCGGGCAGATCGGGCCGCTTGAACTGCACGTGCCGGGCCGCCACAACGTGCTGAACGCGACCGCCGCGGTAGCCATCGCGCACCAGCTCGAGGTCGACCCGGCGAAGATTGCCGAGGGCATCAGCCGTTTCCGCGGTGTGGATCGCCGATTCCATCATCGCGGGCAGGCGCGAGGCGTGACCGTGGTGGACGACTACGGGCACCATCCCACCGAAATCCGCGCCACCCTCGCTGCAGCGCGCGAGTGCGGGTACGGCCATATACATGTCGTCTTTCAGCCCCACCGATTCTCCCGGACTGCTGATCTTCTGGACCAGTTCAGCGGCGCGTTCATTGATGCGGACACGGTGACGGTGCTTCCGATTTATGCAGCAAGCGAGACGCCGATTCCCGGCATAACGGCCGAATTGCTGGCCAACAAGATCGAGGGTCCGCAGGTTGAGTTTGCGCCTGATTTCGCCGCGGCCCTGGCCGGAGTTACCAGCAAGGCGAAGGAAGGCGATCTGATTCTCACTCTCGGGGCCGGCAGCGTGAGTCAATTAGCGGCGCAGATCGTTGCGGCGCTGGAGGCCGAAGTTCGGCAAGTTTAATCTCTTGCTTTCCCACCCTTGCGGCAAAACAAATACGTTGCAAAATGGGGCACCCCGGAGTGTGCCGGGGCAGCCGGCCGGAATTCCCGCGCAAACGTTTTACTTGAAGGCTCCAGCGCTGGTATCATGCGTGCGTCTTCCAACATCCATGGAGCAAGGAGCCTGTATGGCGAAGCGTTCGCGCAGGAGTTTTCTCAAGTCGGCGGCGGCCTCGGCGGCGGCTGTTTCCTTAACGAGCCGGGTTGCGGCGTGGGGTGAGTCTCCGTCACCTGTCCGCATGTGGAGCACCGATCACGAACAGCGCCATGCCAAGGCTGCGGGGCCCGAATGGAAGCCTGGTGCACAGGCGTCGTCCGGGGCCATCGTTCTGGATCCGGGTTCGACGAAGCAGGAGATTCTCGGCTTTGGCGCGGCCATGACGGACGCCTCGTGCTATGTGCTCAGCCAGATGAAGGACGATGAGCGGCAGGCGGTGATGCACGACCTGTTTGCGCCCGGAGAAATGGCTCTGAATGTGTGCCGCACCTGCATCGGCGCGAGCGACTACTCGCGCACGTTGTATAGCTTCGACGACAGTCCGGAGCCCGATCCCGAACTGAAGAAGTTTTCCCTCGATCACGACAAGGCCTACATACTGCCCATGCTGCGCGAGGCGCGCAAGCTGAATCCCGAGATGTTTTTGTTCTCGTCGCCGTGGAGCCCGCCGGGGTGGATGAAGCCGAACAACTCGATGCTGGGCGGCGCGATGCGCAAGCAAAGCTTTGGACCCTATGCACTGTACTTCCAGAAGTTCCTCGAAGGCTACAAGGCCGAGGGCGTCCCCATCGATGCGGTCACGGTGCAGAACGAGACCGACGCCGAACAGGAAGGAAGGATGCCAGCCTGCCTCTGGGCGCAGGAGCAGGAGATGGAATTCGCGGCCAAGTATCTCGGCCCCGCGCTGCGCAAGGCGGGACTGAACACGAAGATCTGGGTGCTGGACCACAACTACAGCCTGTGGGGCCGCGCACTCGACGAACTGAGCGATCCGACAGTTTACGAAGCCATCGACGGCATCGCCTGGCACGGATACGTCGGCGAACCGTCGGCGATGACGCGGGTTCACGATGCATTTCCCGCCAAGAGCGCGTACTGGACTGAAGGAGGTCCCGACATCGCGCTGCCTGATTACCAGACCGACTGGACCAAGTGGGCCGATACCTTCAATGGAATTCTCAACAACTGGTCGCGGTCGATCACCAGCTGGAACGTTGCGCTAGACGAGAAGGGAAGTCCCAACATCGGGCCGTTCTCGTGCGGCGGCGTGGTTACGGTTGAAAACGGAACCCACAAGGTGACTCGCAGCGGCCAGTACTGGGCTTTCGCGCATTACTCGCGGCATGTGAAGCGCGGCGCCAAGGTGATCTCGTCGGGCGGAGCCACGGAGGTGACGAAGGGATCGCCATCCTATGTTGCGTTCCGCAATCCCGACGGCGGCTATGCGCTGGTTGTGGCCAATCCGGGTGCGGAGAGATCGATCAAGGTGCAGGTGGGAGGCAATTGTATGGAATTCAAGGCTCCCGCGGACTCGGTCCACACCTTGGAATGGGCATGATGCAAATCGCCGGTCAGTCAAACACCTGGTTCTCCGACTCCTGATGGATGAAACCCCACCCTAGCCGAGCTAGGATGGGCACCCAGTCAGTTTCTGTTAGTAGATCGCACCACCCGGCTGAGTCGAAACCACCTTTCCGCGTTCTGACGGACAGCGTGTAAGTAATCGCTTCGCCTTGCCAACTCTTCAGATTGAAGGTGCGGGCCGGGGCGACCTTTGCGACCTTGTAGAGGCCAAATGTCAGCGGTTTCGTCACGCAGAGCTCAGCATCGCTTACGTCAATGAACCAGGCGCCACCGGACCCTATCACGCGCGCATCTCCATCCGGATCGACGAGGACGGCGGCTCGCTCTTCGACGCCCAGCCCTCGCACCCTCGGCGCCGATTGGGGCAGGGCTTTGCAATCGTGTCCGTCGAGCCGCGCCAGGAAGACCAGCAGCCGGCCCATGCGGTCGCGCCGGGCGAAGTGCGAATCGGTGATGAGGCCCTTCAGGACCGGGATATCGAGGAAGCCATGCGATAGCGTTACCCGGGGATGAAACGGGTCGGCCAGCGCGGTATTGCTGTCGAGATTGGGATCGTCGGGCTTGTCGCCCTGCGCGGTGTAGGCGTACTCGCCCATCACTGCGAGTCCTGCGCTTGTGCCTCCGATGGGCACGCCGCGCTGGATGGCGTCGTTCAGGGCGGCCTGCACGGGAGTTCCCATCCAGAAGTTGATGTAGTTGGCCTGGTCGCCTCCGGATATAAAAATGGCGCCGGCGGCGGAGATCGTACGCGCGACAACAGGATCGGCCGCGGCGGCTCGATCGGGAATGATCAGCGTGGCAACGGAGTTCAGGTGACAGAGTTTCTGGAGATACGGGTTGTATTCGTCGTCGCCGGTGGCGCGAAGGATAAGAAAATCTCCGCCGCCGGCACGATCGCAAAGCCAGCGGAACGCTTCATCGAGATCGTCGCCACCGCCCATCAGCGCGAATCCGGCGCGCGGTGAAATCGTGGATGCATTGGTCGCATTTCCCACCCGGAAATAGCGGAAGGATGTTGACTGGGCCGAGGTTGCAGCGGTTACCGTCGTCGCAAACAAGATCGCGATCAGCCCCAACATCCGATTGGTGCACATGTAAAGCAGCTTAGCCCGGATTTCTCATTCATCCGATGATTCCGTCGCGGTTTATTCCCTAACTCCAGTTTCCTGGCCGCGCCAGTCGCGGAATGGGATTACCCGCACAGTTGCGAAGGACAAAACGGGCATAATGTAACAAAAAATGCTGTTACATCTGGAAGTTTGTCTCTTAAGCCATTTAGATTCAGTGCTTGGAATTTCGTGAAGCGAAATAAAAGCGAATCTACATAGGGGGTGGGTGGGGGTGCCTCTGGGGATATAAGGCGGAGCGGATACCTTGACACGTGAACCGGGGCGTTGCTGACGCTGCTCGGCGAGGCACTTTGGTATCTCCCAACTCCGAGTGTGCAGCAGGAGATCGGAATTTTCGGCAAAAGGGTTCTTCCGGCAGAGCGAACGGCGCCGCGAGATTGGTCTGGCACGGGCATCCCCGGAATGGGGTTCGTGGGGCCAACTTTTCAACTCCGGACCAGGGCGTCAGTTGTGCGGGCCCGAAGCCATTTGACCGACTCAACGTGCCAGCTATCACATTGCAGCGCGAGGATTTTTTGTTAGTGTGCGCGGGTGGCTTGTGCCGGATCGGAGAACCCGCCATGAAGTTGTGTCTACTCTCACTGGGCGTTTTGTCATTGCTGACCTTGCCGCTGGAGGCCGTGGGGCAGGAGGATGCCCAAGGCTGCAAGGATTCTCCTTTGTTGACGCGACTCGCAGGATGCAGCATTGCGGACTGCGACAAGTCGGATTTTGATTCCGCGGAGATACAGGTTTCCCTCAGCAAGGACCCTCGCAAAAGCCATGTGGAAGGCAAAGTGGAGAAGATCCACTACACCTGCACCGGAAAGTCAGCATTGCAGGTGCAGCGCAATACCGAGCAGGCTCTGCGCGCGGCGGGATTTACGCAGGACTTTTCAGGATACGATGTTCCCGACCGCTACGTAACAGCGCACAAGGGCCCGCAGTGGGTGGCGATTGTTGCGTCGGAGATGACGGGCGATAGCAGTTATATGCTGACTACCGTGCTGACCCAAGCCATGCAGCAGGAGATGAGCTCGGATGCCAAGGCATGGGCCGACGAAATCGACAAGAGCGGGCACGTGGCGGTGTATGGCATCGAGTTTGATACCGGCAAGGCAACGATCAAGCCCGAATCGGAAAAGGTTCTTGCCGAAGTGTTGGGCATGCTGGAGGCACAACCCACCTGGAAGATGAAGATCGAAGGGCACACCGATGCGACCGGCACAAAGGCGGCCAATCTTGTCTTATCGCAAAAGCGCGCCGAGGCCGTAGTGGCGTGGCTCAACGGGAAGGGTATCCCGACATCGCAGTTGGCAGCGGCCGGATTGGGCGATACAAGACCCATTGCAGACAACAGCACAGACCAGGGCAGGGCGAGCAACCGCCGCGTCGAACTGGTGAAACAGTAGAGTGAACAGTGGTCAGTTCTCCATTAAAGTCGTGATGCCTTTTGTTTGCGCCCAAATCATGCAAGTGTCAAAGGGATAATCATCCATCTGGTGCCCGTTCGCCTTTACTGGGTCGTGGCGGCGCTGTCTCCCCCTGCGCAGATGGATCACGAAAATCCAGGCAGATCGGCGCGATCGCGAATGGTGCCCTTCTTTTTGTCCCTCATCCGATTGGATCTCCCGGCTTTGGAAGCCATACGACTGATGGCATTGAGGCAACTGATGGCCGCCCGGCCATCCACTGCTCGTTTCG
Source organism: Terriglobales bacterium (assembly GCA_963788475.1). GTDB lineage: Bacteria > Acidobacteriota > Terriglobia > Terriglobales > Acidobacteriaceae > Telmatobacter. The sequence goes on along the minus strand of CAWBGO010000013.1, from coordinate 96,149 downwards.
CCACCCTCCATGTCACAGCTTTTTAAATTTCGGTTGGAAAAATTGTGGTTCACGGCCATTAACCCCCCGGGTTCCCCTTCGTTGAGCGGCCCGGAAATCCACTCCTATCCATCCCATAATTGAGGCTGGCGATTCTCCGGACCCTGCTCAGGCGTGACCACACAACGAAGCACGAAAAATCGTTCCCTGCCATGGGAAGAAGATGCGTCCGCGGAACCCCGCGTGCGGCGCGTGCAGCAGGTTGCGCCTCCGCCGGGAACTGTTCGGCGGGGCGGTCCTGGCTTGCCGCTCGCGATGCCGGACCGGGACGACGATGATTACCCGTACCCCGGCAGGCAACGATTCGAGGAGACGCGCGGCTCGTGGTGGCGCCCCACGACCAAATGGGGGCGTATTTTCTTTGGATTGGGCATCCTGACTGTCGCCGGTGTCCTGGTGACGGCGGGTTATATTTTCAAGACATACCTCGAGCGGGATCCGCGCTTTCGCGTCAGCGGCGGGAGCAATATTCAGGCCTCGGGGCTGACGGAGGTCAAGCGCGCCGACGTGCTGCCCGTCTTCGGCGAGGATATCGGGCGCAACATCTTTTTTGTTCCGTTGAGCGAGCGGCGCAAGCAGCTGGAAAAAATTCCGTGGGTGGAAAAGGCGACCGTGATGCGGCTGCTTCCCGATCAGCTTCGGATCTCGGTGGTGGAGAGGACGCCGGTGGCGTTTGTCCGCCATGGGCAACAGATCGGGCTGGTGGACGCCAACGGAGTCCTGCTGTCGATGTCCGCGGGTTCGATGACCAAGCATCATTACTCGTTTCCGGTGGTGACGGGCATTGACGGGGGAGATCCCCTGCCCTCGCGGAAGGCGCGCATGGCGGTCTACGGGCGCCTCGTCGCCGACCTGGACAGCAACGGGCAGCACCTTTCCGAACAGATCTCGGAGATCGACTTGACCGATCCCGAGGACGCCCGCGTGGTGATGCCCGAAGCGGGAGCCGACCTTCTCGTGCACTTCGGGGACGATCAGTTCCTGGCGCGCTATCAGCGCTACAAGGCGCACATCGCCGAGTGGCGTCAGCAGTATCCAAAGCTGGCGTCGGTCGATCTTCGTTATGAACAGCAGGTTGTGCTGGAGATGGCGCCCGGTGCAGGGGCAACGCAGACGACCGGCGATGACGGCAAGCCCATAGGGAACGCGACGGATGTTGCCGGCAATGCGACGCCCGCGAAACCATCGGCGGGAGTGAAGGCTGAACCGGCATCGAAAGCGCCGGTGCACAAGGCTCCCGTGAAACCGAAGCCAGGCAAAGACAAGAGCAAGAAACACGCCGCTGTTGCGGACACGCGGAATGCGGCGCCGGGTGCAGCGCGGCAAGTGGGACTTCCAGCTAGGGCAACCTGAGCGGAGACGATGAGCCAGAAGGAAGACAACCTGATTGTTGCGCTCGACATCGGCAGCATGTCGACGCGGGTGCTGGCCGCCGATCTCAATGAAGGGGCGCTGCGCTACCGCGGGCACGCGCTGATGGAGTCGGCCGGGATGCGCAAAGGTCTGATTGCCGAGCTCGGGCCCGCCTCCAAAGCTGTGAAGGCTGCCAGTGAGCAGGCGGAACGCGTAGCCCGCGCCAATATCGACGAGTGCGTCGTGGGCGTGGGCGGCCCGCATATCTTCGGCATCAATACCAACGGCGGATTTGAACTGGGCAGCCGGATGCGCGAAATCACCCGGGAAGACGTGCGCACCGCGGTGGAACGCGCGCGCGCGGTGGAGCGGCCGCCGGACCGCGAGATTCTGCACTTGCTGCCTCGCCAGTTCATCGTGGACGACCAGCCGGGAATCTTCGATCCGGTGGGGATGATCGGCGCGCGTCTCGAAGTCGACCTGCACATTGCCACCTGTTCGGGCAGCGCCTTTCAAAGCACGGTGACGTGCGCCAACCGCGCCGGGCTCGAAGTGACCGAAGCGGTTCTCGAATCGATCGCCGCGGCCGAGGCCACGCTCTCCGCCGATGAACGCGAACTGGGCGTGTGCCTGCTGAATATCGGCGCCCACTCGAGCGACCTGGTGGTTTTCTTTGAGGGCGCCGTCGCGCATACGGCCGCCGTGCCGGTGGGTGGAGCGCACTTCACCAACGATCTCGCCATCTGCCTGCACATGCCGGTGGCGCAAGCCGAGGAACTGAAGCGCCAGTACGGGCATGCAGTGGTGACCGCGGTGCCGCAGGACGCGGAGATCGAAATCGCCAATCCGACGCCGGAGATGCTGTCGCTGCGGCGGGTCGCCGAGGTTCTTGAACCTCGTGCGCGCGAGCTTTTCTACTTCGTCAAAGAATGCCTGCGCCAGGGCGGGGTGGTCGAGGCACTGGGAGCAGGCTGCGTTCTCACCGGAGGCGGGGCGATGCTGCCCGGCATGCTCGACCAGGCCGAGAGCCAACTTCGGGTGCCGGCGCGGACGGGGATGCCGGTCCGGCTGTCGAACATGCCCGGTGAACTGGCTCATCCCGCTTTCTCGACCGTCATCGGCATGCTCTTGTACGCCCACCGCACGAGGGTGATGCGCGACTCGGAAAACAACGGACTGCGCGCCAAGCTGCGCGCCATTTTTGCATCGAGTTTTTGAGTTCTTGAGGAACACACATGTCATTCAACCCGGATTCGACCCAGGTTCAGGAGGCCGCCATGGAGCAGATGATTCAACAGCCCGGAGAAATGCGCATTCACTTTCACGACGAAACGCCGCGCGGAGCACGCATCAAGGTCATCGGCGTGGGCGGAGGCGGCGGCAATGCCGTGAACCGCATGATCCAGGCCAAGATGGAAGGCGTGGAGTTCATCGCTGCCAACACCGACGTGCAGGCGCTGAAACTGTGCCAGGCGCCGGTCAAACTGCAGCTCGGCGTGCGGCTGACGTCCGGCCTGGGCGCGGGCGCCAATCCTGACGTGGGCCGCCGCGCGGCGCTTGAAGACTCGGAAAAGATCATCGAAGCCCTCGAAGGCGCCGACATGGTCTTTGTTACGGCCGGGCTGGGCGGCGGCACGGGAACGGGTGCGGCTCCGGTGATCGCTTCGCTGGCCAGCGAGATGGGAATTCTGACCGTCGCGGTGATCACTGTCCCGTTTGCCTTCGAAGGCAAGCGCCGGCTGCAGCAGGCCGAGCGCGGGCTCAAGGAGCTTCTCGAGAGCGTCGACACCATGATCGTGATCCCCAACGAGAAGCTGCTGGCGGTGGCCAAGGACGCCGGATTCTTCCAGAGTTTCCGCATTGCCGACGATGTGCTGCGGCAGGGCGTGCAGGGTATCTCGGACATCATTACCATTCCCGGCATCATCAACCGCGACTTCGCCGACGTGAAGACCACGATGGCCGGTATGGGGCATGCGGTCATGGGCACGGCGGTCCGCTCGGGCGAGAATCGCGCGGTCGAGGCGGCGCAGGCGGCCATGGCTTCTCCGCTGCTCGAGGCGGGCGCTATCGACGGCGCGCGCGGCATCCTGATCAACATTACCGGTTCCAGCAAGCTGCGGCTTTCGGAGGTGAACGCGGCCTCTTCGCTCATTCAGACGTCCGCTCACGAGGACGCCAACATCATCTTCGGAGCAGTGCTGGACGAGAAGATGGCCGACGAAGTCAAGATCACGGTGATCGCCACCGGTTTCCGCGACCAGATGCCCGCGCGCCGGGCCCGCATGCTCGATGTGGAAAATATTCCGGTGGTTTCGGTGCCGGTCATGGCGGCAGAAGGCTGGATGCAGGAGGGTGGCGTTCCCGTGGTGAAGATGTCGGCGCCGCCGGTGATCGAATTCGAAGCCCCCGCGCCGCCGCCAGTTCCCCGGTTCCTGAGCGAAGACGAGGAGCCCGAACCGGCCCGGCCTGCAGCGCCGCGGGTCCTGGTGGCCCAGGCGCCGGCCTTCGATGAATCCCATGTGGAGACGGATCGGCAACTCGTGACCGCATCCGCCCGTCCCAAGTTCGCGGAAATGGAAGAGGAACCGGTGTACACGCCATCGCCACGGGATTATGCCTCCGAAACGGGCAACGGAAGCCACGCCTCGAAAGCCGTCGAAGAACGGCGGCCGCAGCCTGCAGGGGCGCTGTTCGCAGAGGCGGCGGCCAACGCCGAACGGGATCTGGACGTGCCGGCGTTTATGCGGAGAGTGCAATTCTAAGTTCGGGCTTTCAGAAATGGGCAGGTTGGTCCCATAATGGAAGCTGGAAATGGTTTTCCACAGGACCCGGGCAGAACGATCGGTTTTGAACCGGGTCCAAGTACCAAGGTCATGTGCTTCCCGTCACATGGTTTTGGATCATGCTGAAACATTTTGGTTGTATAGTTTCATTTAAGTTCTCCATTGCAGGCTGTTCCGACTCCGGCTCTCGATGTTTCTGAAGCCGCAACGTTTTTTTTTGCGCCGCCACTATCAATCATGCGGCGGGATTTTCAAAAGGGGAATTTGCCCCCGAAGGGGCCAGGACTCGGAAGGGGAACCTGGTCGCCGTTGAAAATGAGTGGACATTGCCGGCAAGATGGACCGATAAGTACGAAGTGCGACTCCTCCGTGGAGGCAGAAGCACGGCACGAATCCACGTAGAGGGGAAGCTGGCTGGATGAGACTGTCTCGCGTTTTGCTTTTGAACCTTGGTCTAGTTGGGTTGGGAGCCACAGCCAGCGCGGGCGCCCTTGATGCGCCTCACTCGCTGCATCACACAAAGACGACGCCTCATCTGGTCGAGCCGCATCACGCGGTGAAGCACTCGGCGGCGCATGAAACGACACGGACTTCCCCTTCGAAGACCTCAGTTCACAGCCAGACGGCCACAAGTCATTCCTCGGCCAAGGTTGGAAGCGGCGCCGCCACCATTCGCCGTACACGCCTCGTCGCTCGCCGCCACCACTACTACGAACATTTCACCGCCAGCTCTTTCGCGGCGGGAGACATCTTTGGCGCAGACAACACGGTCGGCGAAGACCCGGTGATCCGGCAAGCGGCCATCGATGCCCTTGGCGACATGAACGGGACGGCGGTGGTCATCAACCCCGCCAACGGGCGCATCCTGGCGATGGTGAACCAGAAGCTGGCTCTTTCGCCGGGCGCCGAGCCCTGCTCTACGATCAAGCTCACGGTGGCCATGGCCGCCTTGTCCGAGGGACTGGTTACGCGCGACACCATGGTGCAGTTGCCGGGCTTCCGCATGAACATGACCCAGGCGCTGGCCAAGAGCAACAACCTCTACTTCGAAGAACTGGGCCGGGAACTGGGTTTCGAGCGGGTTCGCCACTATGCCAACCAGTTTGGACTGGGCGAGCTGGCCGGGATACAACATCGAAGGCGAGCAACTTGGGGTCTATCCTGACCAGGCAATTTCGGCCGCCGAAGGTGGCGTGGGGCGGATGTGCAGCTTTGGCCAGGGCGTTTCCATGACGCCGCTGCAACTGGGCGCTTACGTGGCCGCGCTGGCCAATGGTGGAACCCTGTATTACCTGCAGCACCCGACCACGGCCGAGGAGATCACGGCGTTTGAGCCGCGGGTCAAGCGCACCCTCGACATCGCCCGCTTCGTTCCTGACCTGCAGGACGGCATGGCCGGCGCGGTCGAATACGGAACGGCGCGGCGCCTGCGGGCCAGCTTTACTGAACTACCGGTCTTCGGCAAAACAGGGACCTGCTCCAACGAGGGGACGCGCTATGGGTGGTTTGCCTCGTACTCGGATTCGCCGCAGGGCAGCCTGGTAACGGTGTTCTTCCTCGAGGGCGGCCGGCCGACCTTCGGTCCCCGTGCCGCGGAACTGACCGGCGCTTTCTATCGCAACCTGTGGGACCACGAGTACTTCGCGGCGAAAGCCCAGACTTCCTCCACAGTTGTTCCGGTTTCGACCACACCAGCCGCGCAGCCGGTCGCCTCGGGCGTCGATCAGTAAGCCACCGCCAGGGCCGGGTCTTTCTGATCGATCACGTCAATCGGCAGCATGATTTCCCTGAAGTCAAACGAGTCGCGGCTCAGCGTTTCGATTAATCCCAAGTTGTTTTTTCGCACGAGTCCCTCGCCTCCGGTGTGCTAGTCTCAGCGCACAATGAAGCTCGATACTGCGCTCACCCTTCTCAAGTCGGGGCCGGTGCCGTTCCTCGGTACCCACTTATTGGCCATGGCAGGCTCTCCCAATTCACAGGTGTATCCGTACTACTTTTCGCACCACCAGGGCGCAGCGAGCCATACGGGGATGGGCGAATACTTCAAATTCGACACCGTCGCTCCCACGGGGTCCATCGTGGGCGGAGACAACAAGCTGTATACCAAATTCAATGTGCACAACGTGCGCATGAATCCGAACACAGAGCCGCTCGACATCTCCGCCATTCCTGCTTACGTGCTGGATGGAGGCGGTCCGGACATGATGATTACCGGACAGTTGAGTGCGTGCATCTTTGCGATTCGCCAGGAACCGGGACGCCTGCTTGTGGCCCACATTCAGCCGGGCGGCGGCCGGCAGACAGGTCAGATGCTTCGCCAGACCATCAAGCTCATGGGCCACCTCGTAATTCCCGGCGGCGGAGGCCGCGTAACGCACGTGTTCGGCCTTCCCGACTATCCAGCGCGTGCGTACGTGCTCGGCCTGCGGACGGGAGGCGCGTGGCACATCTATGCGCAGTGCGTCGCCACCGGGAACGGGCCGATCACCAATTCGCTCATGATTATTTAGGGTTCGTGCTTTTTCCAGGGGCCGACCGTTGGAGCCAGTGACCCGCTGACCATGGATCACAGCAAGGCCTCAGAGCGCCGCGGCCCTGCTGCCGTTGCTAGCGTCCCGGATCACATTTTTCGGGCAATACCCGTGCTATCCTCGCCGGGAGGAATCAGGCTCCCTCCGAATGGTGGCGAGACTCCACAGTTCGCGCAATTGTTTGCGGGTGTTTGCGATTTGTTTTGTTGTTGCATGCGCCTGCGTGAGAGCCGCGAATTCTCAGACGCCGCGGGAGACCGGCAACCAGCAGGATGCGGCCAGGTCGAACCTGTACCCGAAACCGCTGGCCGGTCCGATCAGCCCTTCTAACCGCGAGGGCCTCTTTCGCATTGACGTGGTCGTGACCGATGTGGCCGGCAAGCCGGTTACCGATCTTGACGCCAAGGACTTCACTCTCCTTGATGACGGTCGGCCCACCCCGATATTTAGCCTGGAGTCTTCAAGCACACCGGAGAAATCCGAAGCCCTGCCGGAGCTGATCTTTGTCTTCGATGAGGTGAACCTGTCATCCCGGCAGATTGAACCGGCAAAAAGGGTCGTCGCGGAGTATCTCCGTAAAGGCGGTGGTCTCCTGGCTCAACCCGTGGTGCTGTACCGTTTCGCGAAAGATGGACTGTATTCGTCCGCCCAGGCCACGATCAACGGGAATGTTCTTGCCCAAGAAGTAGAGAAGAGAAAGGACCCACGCCTTGTATGGCGGGCTGGGCGCGAACCTCACAGCGTCGGGCGCGAGGTCGTTTCGCCGCGCGCGCTGGGCACGATTGCCATCGACCAGAGGGGCATTCCGGGGCGCAAAGTCCTGGTGTGGTTCGGCGTCCCCGAGTCGGTCACCGCCAATATCAGTTGTGGATACAACGAAGTGGCGGAGTTGTCCACGCGGCTGCGCGAGGCGCGCATTACGGTTAATGTCGTCTCGATGTTGCCGAACATCGAGTGGAATCCCAGTGATCGCGGCTCCCTCGGGGCCGCGGAACTCGCGATGTCCACGATCGCTACCCAAACCGGTGGGCTCGTGTTCGATTCCTTACGCGAAGATTCTGTGGACCGCTGTGCCGCCGAGGCGCGGGCCTTTTACAGCCTGACTTTCGATCCACCGCGTACCGAGCACCCCAACGAATATAACAACCTTGCAGTGGCGCTTTCGCGCCCAGGCCTGGGCGCCCGGACGGTCGCCGGTTACTACAATCAGCCGGTCTATTTCGACCATCCCAGGCCGGATCTCGAACTTGTGACCGTCTCACAGCTCGAGGAGGTCCTCCGGCGGGAAGCAGGAAAGTCGAGCTTTCCGCGGCGGCTGGGCAACATTGAACTCACCGAGCGCCTCACGGACGATGAAGCGCGCCGAATTAATGGGGCTGGTTCGGGATGAGCGGGAGCGCGAGGCGCTGAAGGCGGTCGCGGACGTTGCGGAGTTCCTGGCTCCGGCTCCCTCGGACGCGCTCCCCGATCCATTTCCGGGCCTCGAAAGCGAAATGGAGATTCTCAAACGCACGTATGACTACGTGGCCAATTCGATTCCAAAGCTGCCCGATTTCTTCGCTGCGCGAACGATTGTCTCCTACCAGGAGCCCCAGGTCCGGGACGAGGACTCGTGCAAGATGCCTTCCACCGAGGAGCCGTTGCGGGTGGCGTTTACCGCGCGCGGAACTGTGCTCTACCGCAATGGCGCCGAGGTCGTGGATGCCGAGAAGACCAACCGCAAACGGCTGCTGAAGGGCAGTGAGCATGCGCTCGATACCCAGGGAACGTTTGGCCCGGTGCTCGCCTATGTGCTTGCCGCCGCCGCCCAGGGCAAGAGCACCGTAAGGTGGAGCCGCTGGGAGAGGAGCGACAAGGGCAACCTGGCGGTCTTCCGCTTCCTTGTTCCCTCCACCACTCCCATGTTCGAGATCACCTACTGCTGCCTGCCGGAGGGAGACGGCACCCAACTGTATCGGAATATGACTGGAAGACACGGGGAATTCGCCGTCGATCCGACGAGCGGGGCGGTCATGCGCCTAGTGATCGAAGCGGACCTCGATGAGGATCGAGCCCCTCGTGCCCCCCTCATCCGGTCGGCGCTGATGGTCGAATACGGGCCGGTCGAGATCGGCGGAAAGCCCTTTATCTGTCCCGTGCGAAGCGTGTCACTCTCGCGCGGCCGAACCCTGAGAGAATTGCACGAGTGGGGAATGAACTTTATTGTGTATGCTCCGTTTGAGACGCTGGTGAACGATTTTTCGTTCAACGACTTCCACAAATTCGGGTCCGAATCCCGCATGCTCACCGGCTTCGACGAAATTCCGGACGCCGACCCGCCCAAATCCGGCGTTTCCCAACGGCCAACCAAGCCACAATGACCGTGGAATCATAGAATTTGGAAATACGCCTGAAACGATTTCGCGTTAAATTCATCCCATAAGATGAGGCTTCCCCCCTCTTCCCCGTTTGCTCTCCGGCGAGGTCGGATTCCTCCTGTTTTTCAAATTTCTCTAGTCCGGGGTCTCACTCCAATGGCACTTCCCACGCAGATACTTCTCGTTTATGGCTATTTACTCCTGTTCGCCTGGGTGCTGGTGGAGCAATTCGGGATTCCGCTGCCGGCCACGCCGGTGCTGCTCGCGGCAGGGGCTCTTTCGGCGGAACACAAAATCAGTTTTCCTGAGGCAATGCTGGCTGGTTTGCTGGCATGCATGATTTCGGATTCTTCCTGGTTCTTTATTGGCAAGCGCTATGGACACCAAGTGCTGCGGCTTCTCTGCAAACTGTCGATGGAACCTACGATTTGCGTGCGCAAGACGCAAGATTCCTTTGGCCGCCGCCGGGGCGTCATGCTCATGTTCGCCAAGTTCGTTCCCGGCCTCGCCACCCTGGCCGCCCCAGTGGCCGGGCAGAACGGCATGGCTTATCCGAAGTTTCTGTTTTTCGATACCATCGGCGCGACTCTTTGGGTTGGGGCGATCCTCGGTGTCGGACGACTGTTCGGAGACGCGCTCAAAAGGAATCCCGGTCTGCTGAACTGGGTGGGGCAATTTTCGGGAGCCCTGCTGGTTCTTGGGATCATCGGGTTTGTCATCGCGCGCATGTATCGCCGTCGCATGGTGCTCCGTCAACTGGTAGCGGCGCGCCTGGAACCCGAGGAACTGAAGCGCCAACTCGACGCCGGTGACGACGTGTACATTGTGGACCTGCGCCATCCCCTCGAACTGCTGCCGGACCCGTTCACTTTGCCCGGGGCATTCCACGTTTCACCCGAGGCCCTGGCGGCCCGGGCGCACGAAATCCCCAGAGATCGGGACGTGGTGCTCTACTGCACGTGCCCCAGCGAAGCGACCGCTGCCAAAACGGCTTTGACGCTGCACAAGCTGGGGGTGAAGCGCGTGCGCCCGCTTCGGGGCGGATTCGATGAGTGGAAGCGGCTTGGGTACCCACTGGACGCCATCGAGCCGGTCATCCCCGAGACGCCGGCACTGGTTCAATTAGAGAACTGAAGCGACGGGTCTGCGCCTGGACCGATGCCGCCAGAACCGTCCGGCGCATCAGGGTTCCTGCTTTCCCACCCTTGGCGCAAGAACAAGAGCGCGCCAAGGATGGGGCACCGGGCTTTATCGATCGATGAAAGTCAGGCCGACGCCGGTGGGGCAAACAGCGCGGCGATCCTGGTTCCGATTGGCGCACCAATTCCGCTGCATGGGTCAGGACCAGGCGCAGCGCTATAGATTCCATTGTTTCCCCCGGTGATGTCAGTGAAGGCAGTCTGATTCTGCCAGAGTTTGGGGGTCACAAACCCGAGGTTCTTTCCAAAAGCAGCAAAGAGGCCCGCGTACAGCGGGGCCACTGCGCTGGTGCCGCCGACCACTGTCTGCGCACTGTGGACGCTGATCGTATAGCCGGTGTTGGGGTCGGCATCGCCAGTGACGTCGGGCACCATCCTGCCAGTGCCAAATTTGGTGCTTGCCGGGGCAGGTGGAGCGCCGATTTGGAAGGCCTGCACGGGAAAGATGGTGGAATAGCCGCCACCTGTTCCCTGGCCGTTGGTCTGGCCTGGAGTGTCGTTCCACACCGTCTCGGTGGTGGTTGTCTTGAAGGTGCCTCCACAGCCGATCACATGAGGGCAGGACGCGGGCACATCCACGTTGGCCGGGGACGAGCCGCCATCGCCGGAATCGTTATCTCCGGCGGCACCAAACACGACCATACCGGCCGCGGTGGCGGCGGCCGCTGCTTGCTCCATCTGTTGTGCTGCGGCGGTGCCCCACACGGCTTCGTCAGCGCCCCAGGAGATGCTGCACACGTCGCATCCATCAGCGGCGGCCTTGTTTACGGCGGAAGCGATATCCTGCGACCAGTAGACGCGCATGGTGGCGGGGCGTCCGGTGGCGGCGAAGTAGGAGGCGCCGGCGACCTCGATATCCAGAGCCACCTCGTAATCCGGGTCGTCGGATGATCCTAGGCTCTGGTTAGGATCGTTTTGGGTGCCGTCGACGGACACGTCGGTGATTTGTGGTGAGGGTTGGCCAACCGACTTGAAGAACGCGTCCAGATCGGACTGCACCCAACCGCCGCCCAACTCGACGATAGCGATCACTCCGCCGCCGGCTAGGCCTGTCGGCCAGTTGTATGCGGCGCAGAGGTTCGGCACCGTCCAGGGGCCGGCAGTGGCAGCCCGCTCGACCGCCCGGGCAAAGGCAGTAAATAATCTACGGCGCTTGAAATAGGGTTTGCAGAGAATGGCTGGGGATGGGCTCATGAGTTTCTCCTTGCCACTATTTTCGGTGGCCGAGGCCGGAGCTGCAACAACATGGTTTGAATCAACCGCCAGCTGCTGTGGGCGCGAGTATGCCACATCTGCATTGTGATACGCAAAAGCCTGCCGTTTCAGAAGCCTTAGTATGGGTTGGGGCATAGTCACACTTCGTGGAGTGGAAAACATTGGCTTACGATGATCTGCGCGATTGGATCAAAACGCTGGAGAAGCAGGGCGAGCTGCGGCGAATCCGCGAAGAGGTTTCGCCGGAACTGGAAATCACCGAGATTACTGACCGGGTGTCAAAAATGGGGGCGCGGGAATTCCGGGTCGAACAACTCTGCGCCGGGCGGGCCGGCGCTGTTGTTCGAGAACGTCAAAGGGCATCCTGGGCACAAGGTCCTGATCAACCAGTTCGGCAGCGAAAGACGCATGGCGCTGGCCCTGGGCGTGGAAAGGATCGAAGAAATTGCGGACCGGATCTCGGGGCTAATGCATCTGAAGGCGCCGGAGGGCTTGTTCGACAAGCTCAAGATGCTGCCCCAACTGGGGGCGCTGACGAGCGCGTTCCCGAAGACGGTGAACGCGAAAGAGGCGCGGTGCAAGGAAGTCATTCTGCGCGATGGCTTCGACCTCAATGCGTTTCCGATTCTGAAGTGCTGGCCTCACGATGGCGGGAGATTCATCACGCTTCCGTGCGTGCATACGCGCGACCCGCGCACCGGGAAACGCAATATCGGCATGTATCGGATGCAGGTGTACGACGGCCAGACCACCGGGATGCACTGGCAGCGGCAGAAGGTGGCGGCGGAGCACTACCGCGAAGCGATGCGGAACGCGGGGGCGGGAGATGCGGCGGGCTCAGGCAGCATGAGCGAGAGGACTGCTCGCGTGGCCATCATGGCAGAGTCGGCGGGAGGGCGCGGTTAGCATTCCCGATGGGCCGATTGGCGGCCTGCCGCAAGTTACGCTGGGCAAACAGAAAGGCTCGCGATTTGAAGTCGCTGTAGCGATCGGAACCGATCCGGCGACCACATTCTCGGCCATCGTTCCCGCGCCGCCGGAAGTGGAAGAGTTCATGATTGCCGGGTTTCTGCGCGGCAAGCCGGTGGAGATCGTGAAATGCGAGACGGTCGACCTGGAAGTTCCCGCGCACGCGGAGATCGTTCTCGAAGGCTACGTGGAATTGGGTGAACTGCGCTGCGAAGGTCCGTTCGGAGACCACACCGGGTTCTACACGTTGACCGACGACTATCCGGTATTCCATCTGACCTGCATCACCCACCGCCGCGACCCGATTTATGCGGCCACGATCGTGGGCAAGCCGCCCATGGAAGATGCGTGGATGGGCAAGGCCGTAGAGCGCATCTTTCTGCCGGCGATGAAGATGACGATTCCGGAGATTGTCGATATTCATCTGCCGGTGGAAGCGGTATTTCACAACCTGATGCTCGTGTCGATCCGAAAGAGCTATCCGGGCCAGGCGCGCAAGGTGATGAACGCCATCTGGTCGCTGGGGCAGGCGATGTTTACCAAGTGCATCATCGTGGTCGACGAGGATTGCGATGTGCAGGACGTGGGCGAAGTGGTACTGCGCGTGGCGAACAACATCGATCCTGAACGCGATATCCAGTTCACGCTGGGGCCGGTCGACTCGCTCGACCACGCGTCGCGGATGCCGAACTACGGCTCGAAGATGGGTATTGATGCCACGCGCAAATGGAAGGCGGAAGGATTCGAGCGGCCGTGGCCGGCGATGATCGAAATGGATGCGGGGACCAAGGCGCGGGTGGATGCGATCTGGGCAAAATTAGGGCTGTGATATGTAATGAAGTTTCGGCATTGGGACTATGTCAGGTTGAAGCCGTTTGCGCGTCAACCTGACATAGCGTTCAGAACCGCAAGAGGCGCATAGCACCAGGCTAGTGAGAAATTCTCACGAGGGTGAGGTTGCAATCACCATCGTTGGTGGCGCAATCTGACGGATCTTCACCGGCGACCCAGTAAACGGGAGAGGAAGAGGTTTGAGCATTCGCGCTGAACACGACGAAGTCGTGATCCCCCTGGCCGCCGGTGGACTCGACACATTTTTTGTCATTCAGGGTAAAAATCGAATAGGCGTAACACCCGTGCCATGGCAGGCTGGCATTTCCGCATGAGGGGTCAAGGTCATCTACACTCGTACCGTCGGGGCAAGCCGGTTCGCTCACGTCGCTATAGTAAAACCCGAAATACCTCGTTGGCGTGAAGCTGACGGTGGTGCCGGTAGGGGTAGGTATCTGATCTTTCGTTACCCCGGTTCCGCCGAACAGCTTGTGCCGGGTCCCGACGCTGGTGCCCGTCGAATTAGTCGAAAACCAGCCAAACTCGTTGACCTCATTCGGGCTAGCAGTCGCATTGAGATACAAGGTCGCCCGCAGTGTCGAGCCGAAGCTGCGGAAATACACCTTATCGTCGCGCTCGCCGCCCGTGTCGCCTACCTTGTCGTAGGGCATTGCCCAAAATGGCAGGGTCCCGGGAGCGAAGGCGCCACTGGCCACTCCCACGCAATCGCCAGTCGCAGTCATGCAGAACCCCGGATTTTTGTCAGCTCCGGCGGTAGGAGAGTCTGCAGTTCCATAGTTGCCGGCAGAGTTCCATTGAAGATCCCACCATGGCGCTCCGTTGTCATTAAGGTCGGGTTGATCAGAGCTGATGGGCGTGACGGTCCAGGTTTGCCAGCCAGCTCCTGCTGACGAACTGCCGATCAGTGTCTGGGCCTGGGCCGCCGTACATGCGGTTGCAAGTACTATTACTGTCAGGAGGCATAGACTGACGGTCCAGCCCCGATTCGTGCGGACTTCGTGATATGTCGCTTGCATGCATACCTCTTTCAGGAGAAGTCTTCTCCTCGGATCGTTGCTGCATAGGTCGGTGAGGGTGGCCGGGCGATTATCGGTCCGGGTTTACTGCCGGGGATCGGACCAACAAGCCTGCCACGAGTCTCCAAACCTAATCCGATAGAGGCCGCACCGCAATTATCGGAATCTGATATTCGCTATCAGAGGAGCACATGGTGTGGAAAAGATCCTGATTTTATAAGAAAGATTCTCTAACTTAATTACAGTAAATATATAAGTGGTTCAAGCAAACTATCGGGGATAAACTTCTCCACTTAAGGTCAAGCAAGCTATCGAGGTAATTAGATTCCGACTAACAGATATGCACGTTAAGGCTCGCATCGTTGGTTATATCGACTGCTTTCGACAAGTTCGAAAAGCGTCCGCTCCCGAAATTGCGCGATCCTCCGTCATGCATCGCATGATGCATTTTCATTAAGCGCATTTGCATTGGGCTGATCCCGTAGACAATTTTGAAATCACGATAGAAGTTACACACGATGGTATAACCGCACCTCGATGCAATGGTCTTAATGGGGATTGAGTAGTCTTTTAACAATTCAGCTGCCCGCGCCATTCTAACTTCGCGCGTGTGGCTGCGCAGTGTTCTTCCGACTTCTGCGTTGAACAAGCGGAGAACATGGGCTTCGCCGAGTCCCAACAAGTTGCCGATCTGCTTCGAACTCATATGCAGCACACCGGCGCGCTCTTCAATGATCCTCAAGAGAATTCGAATGCGAACGTCCACTTCGCGCTCCTCGAGTGAGTCATGGCAATGCGTCAATTGGGGGCCCGGGGTACGCGAGGTCAGGAGCAACTGCTCTCCGGTGTCGTTGGTGAACCGGATTCAGTTGGTGAGCGGGAAATTGCTCGCGGTCTTACTTTGCGAACTGCCACGCAGTCGGGGGATAGTGTGGGAAAACGACCGAGCGTTTCCGCAAATTCCAAAGTAAGTCAGCTTTTGCTTCGGTCGTGTGCGCAACGGGAAGGCAACCGAGAGCAGCGCACGTTCGAGGTGCGTTGCGAATTTTGCTCTTGTCGCTGTGTCGGCGGCTCAGAGTAGCAGTGGTCGATTCTCGGGCCGAACGGGGCGATCACACAGTCATATGACCGCCGCCGCCGGCGCGTTAGTCATGCTCGACGATTCGGAATCAAAAGTCAAGTTAATGCGCGTTGCCGACGCAGAGATACTGGAGGTCCGGAGCACCGCCGCCACTTCGCGACGGCTACCGGTTCGCGCAAGGTGAAGTCTGCTATATCTAAACCATGCGCGGTACCCTATCTCGGTTCCTGTTTTCATTGGGTTGGATGCTGGTTGCGCTCTTCAACTACGGATCGCTTCACGCGCAGGAGGATTCCTTTCGCTGGATGGACTTTCACTCGGCAAAGGACCAGGACGTAATTGTGTGGGTCACGCGCGCGCTGGAAGCGGAAAAGTGGAGTTCCATTCGCGAGATCGGGGTGCTCTACGACGCGGCGCTGGTGGTGACCTCGCTGCGAACCAATCCCGAGGCTTCGCCCAGCTCGGATACCTTCAACGTGTGGAGCGTCTCTCTCACCACGCATGCGCTGACTCCACTGCTGAAGGGGGTCAACCTGCGCTGGCTCGACCGGATGCAGTTCTCGGGGAATTCGCAGCGGGAATTGGGATTACTCTATGACGACTGCGGCGAATGCGCGGCGACGACCTACTTTACCGCTTTGTACTATGACCGGTCGCAACATATCTGGAATGCCCATTGGATGCGCGGAGGGCAGGCTGTGCCGATCTGGAGCGCGGCTGCGCCCGAAGGTGTGACGGTGACACATGTCTACGCGGCGCTCGCGGAGCCGGACGGACGTCAGCTGGTGGGAACCTGGAATCACTTCGATTATGGCAAGCAGAAGCCGGCCGAGAACTTTGTTTTTCGCTATGATCTGGATTCGTTCAGCGGCCTCGAGCGCACCCAGCTGCTGAGCGGCAAGGAAGCCGAAGCCATGAAGCAGCGGCTCTGCCTGGCGCAGGGGGGCGCGGGAGGGCTGGCGCGGGGGCAGGATTCCATTCTGTGCGAACAAACGATCCATCCCCGGACGGAGCGTCGGCCGACCACCAGTCCCCCGCCCAATAATCAGGGCCGGTCTGTGCCGCCGAACAGTCATCGCTAGGCCAGTTAAGCCATTGATATAAATAAGGTCTGCGTCGGCAACGCGCACCGCAAGGGAGACTTCTTCGTCCCAGAGGCTCGAGGTTCTTCGGCACAATTCTCACTTTTGGCGAATCGCTCGTATACTACCCCTATGTCGATCGTGCGCAACATCGCCGGCATCGCCAAAGGTATGAGCATCACCTTCAGCGAAATATTCCGCCCCACCGAGGTGGAGAACTATCCCGACGGTCCGGGTCCGCTGAAGGGCGCCAAGTTTGAGCAGCGGTTCCGCGGCGCGCACGTGCTGCAACGGGACGAGAACGGGCTGGAAAAATGCGTCGCCTGTTTTCTTTGCGCCGCAGCCTGCCCTTCGAACTGCATCTACATCGAGGCGGCGGATAACACCGAGGAGACGCGAATCTCGTCATCGGAGCGTTATGCCAAGGTCTATAACATCGATTACAACCGCTGCATCTTCTGCGGCTATTGCGTGGAGGCCTGCCCGACCGATGCGATTACGCATGGGCACGGGTTTGAGCTGGCCACGCTGAACGCCACCAACCTGGTGATGCGCAAAGAAGACATGCTGGTTTCGCTCCAGGGGCTCGTGAAAGCAAAATAGAGTATCAGTGAACCAATTCGGACGAGCCAAAAACGTATTGTAAAGCCATGGCGCATCGCGGATTCGACGAGCAGATGGCGGCACTGGAGGCGCTCCGGGGCTGCGAACTGGACGCCGATGCTGTCGCACTCATCAAGAAGTCACTCGCCAACCGCAGCAACTTTCTGGTCGCCAAGGCGGCCCGGCTCGCCGAAGATGCGGGCCTGGGCGACCTGGTGCTGGACCTGGTCGCCGCATACGACCGCTTCTTTACCAATGCGGAGAAGACCGATCCGCAGTGCTGGGCGAAGAATGCGCTGAGCCGCGCGCTGGCGAAGCTTGAATGCCGCGACAAGGATGTGTTTCTCCGCGGCCTGCGCCATCATCAGATGGAGCCGACCTGGGGCGGCAAGTCGGATTCGGCCGGAACCCTGCGCGGCACTTGTGCCCACGCGCTGGTGGCTTGCAACGGGGTCGACAACGAGGAACTGCTGATCATTCTTCTTGATCCGCTCGTCGACAAGGACAAGAGCGTGCGCGTGGAAGCGGTGCGAGCCCTGGCTCAACTGGGCGCGATGGCGGTGGCCGTGTTGCGGCTGCGCGCGCTGATTTCCGGAGAGGACCCGGAGGTGCTGGGGCAATGTTTCACAGCGCTGCTGGCAGTCGAGCGCGATGGGGCGATCCCGTTTGTAGCGGGGTTCCTCGAGGCGGGCGATGATCCAGCGGCAGAAGCGGCGTTCGCGCTGGCGGAGATGCGTAACCCCGCGGCGCTGGCCGTGCTGCTTGGGAGGCAGAAGGAAAACGCAGACCCATGGTTTGCGGGAGTCCTGCTCAGCGCTATCGCGTTGACGCGCCTGCCTGAGGCCATTGATTTTCTGCTGGGGATGATCGAGCGCGAAGAACGAGAAGCGCCCGCCGCGATCGAGGCTCTGAGCCGGGTGGCCGGCGGAGAGGAATTGAAGGCGCGCCTGGAGCGTGCGGTGGGGGCAACGGGAAGCGAGCGGCTCGAGAAGGCACTGCGCGAGTGTGCGTCGCAGAGCCAGAAAACATAATCAAGCACCACTTGCGCATAATTAATGCCGATTGTGCAAGAGTGGAATTACGAGCAAAACGGGAAGAACACATGGGCCTCCTTCGAACGGCCGGGCGCAATTGCGCTTCCGGCCGTTCGCTTTTTTGCCTGGCCCTTCGTGACTTTGAATTGCCTGCCGCCCCTGGAACGTCTTTCGATCAAGCCTGCTCTTATCCTCATTTGCGACTTACCTTCGGACGCACTCATCACACGACAGTGTGGCGGCGGCCTTTGACGTAGCAGAGCTCTCGCTGCTTTGATGGAGACGCGGCGAGGTGTCAGAACACATCTCGCCTGGCTGGAGAATTCCTGTGAGGGCCGGTGCCGTGGTGCTGAGCGTCTTTGTCTTGTCGGGTTTTTTGCTGTGCGGGTGTGGGGGCAGCGGCGGTTCTGGTTCAAGCGCAGCATCGCCCGCGGCTGCGCCGACGATCTCGACGACGCCGGCGCAGAACGGCGCGATGATTGTGACTCTCAAATCAGCCACCTCGGGCGCCATCATTTACTACACGCTCGACAACTCCGCGCCCACCTCTTCCTCGCAGACATACCAGGCGCCATTCCTGGTGGCAGGGAATGTGACCGTTAAAGCAATCGCAACCGCTCCGGGAAGTCCAGCGAGCAGCGTGACCACGCAGGCTTTCGCGCCCAACATCCCGGCGGGGACACTGGTATGGAGCGATGAATTCAACTCGACGGGCTCGAAAAGCCAGCCCAATCCCCTGATTTGGACGTATGACACGGGTAACAGCGGCTTCGGCAATCATGAGTTGGAGAACTACTGCGCGTGGGGTTCCAATGTAGCGCCGTGCTCCGCCGCGAGCCCGAGTGCTTACGTGGGACCTGATGGTTATCTGCACATTGCGGCGCAACAGCCATCACCCGGTGTCTACACCTCGGCTCGAATGAAGACACAGGGCCTCTTCAGTTTTCAATATGGACGGTTCGAGGTGCGGGCGCAGGTCCCCGAGGCGCAGGGATTCTGGCCGGCGGGCTGGCTGCTGGGGAATAACATCACAACCGTTGATTGGCCGGCCTGCGGCGAACAGGATGTGCTGGAGCGGGTGAACGCGTCTAAGTCTCCCGACTGGAATGAAGGTTCAATTCATGGGATAGGGTTCACGGGCGACACGGGCTTAGGAACTGTATATAACTTCCAGGACGGGCAGACGGCTGCAGGCTGGCACACGTACGGCATGATCTGGACCAAGGGCAACGTTGCTTATTACGTGGATGATCCGGGTCATCCGTATGTGACTTATTCGACGAATGATTTAAAAGGACTAAGTAGCGCGGTGTGGCCGTTTGACGCGGGGCAGAGCAATTTCATTCTGCTTAACCTGGCGATCGGCGGCGATTGGCCTGGGCCGCCGAATTCGGCCACGCCATTTCCATCAGAGATGCTCGTGGACTACGTGCGGATCTATACAAACTGAGTTGGAGAGCCGGCGACACCGCGGTTCGGAAGGGGGCCGTGATACCATTCCCACTTTCGGAGAAGCCATGCCTCGTATACGCCTGTTTCTGCTTGTCTCGTTGATGTTGCTCGTGACAGCTTTCGCGATTGCCCAGAATTCCGAAACCAAATCGATTCGAGTGGTTTCACCTAACGAACAGATTGTTGTGATTCTGTCGACGGGTCCTGCACAGCCAGAGCCGGCCCCCGGGCCGCCCAGGCCAATTGTCGACAGCTTGCGGTATGCGGTGGAGTTTCATGGCAAGAGGCTCTTCGAAGATTCGGCGCTGGGTCTGAAACTGCAGGGCCAATCACCCATTGGGCCGGGTATGCGGCAGGTGAGCGAACAGAAGGGAAGCGCGGACGAGAGCTACACAATCCCCGTGGGCAAGACCAGCACGGTTCGCGATCATTACAACTCGGCGCGTGCCGATTTCCTGGATGCGACGGGGCGAAAGCTTTCTGTTGAGGTTCGGGCCTATGACGATGGAGTGGCGTTCCGCTACATTCTTCCCGAACAGTCTGCGCTCAAAGATGTGCGTATCGAGCATGAGTTGACGCAGTTCCGCTACAGCAAGGACGCGACGCTCTATCCTCTGATCCTCGACGGCTTTCAGTCCTCCTACGAGGACGAGTACCAGATGCGACAGGTGAGCGGCATCCATAAGGACTGGCTGGTCGCTCTTCCACTGCTAGCGACTGTGCCCGGGGTGGGCTGGGTGGCGGTGACGGAAGCGGACATCGACAACTATGCGGGCATGTATCTGTGCAAGGGCGAGGCGCCGTTTGCGCTGCGGGCAGAGCTTTCGCCACGACTGGACCAGACCGCGATTGCGGTCGACACAGATGCGCCGGTGACGACTCCGTGGCGGGTGCTGGTGATCGGCGACGAGCCCGGTCGGCTGATCGAATCGAACATCATTCTGAATCTGAATCCGGCGTCGAAGATTGCGGATACGTCGTGGATCAAGGCGGGCAAGTCGGCCTGGGACTGGTGGTCGGGGGAGGCAGCGCTCAGCGTGAGTTTCAAGACGGGCATGAACACCGCGACCATGAAGCACTACATCGACTTCGCATCGGCTTCGGGCTTTACTTATATGCTGATCGACGCGGGCTGGGCGCAGGCGGATCGGAATGGGCCGCAGGACTACTCCGCACTGGCGGATATCACCAAGGTGACACCGGAGATCGACATGCCGGAGTTGCTGCGCTACGCGAAAGAGAAGAATGTACGCATCTGGCTGTGGTCGCATTGGACCTCAGTTGATAAGTACATGGACCAGGCATTTCCGCTGTTCGAGCAATGGGGCGTGGCGGGAGTCAAGATCGACTTTATGAATCGGGATGATCAGCAGATGGTGCGGTGGTATCGGCACGTGGTCGAACTAGCGGCGCAGCACCACCTGATGATCGACTATCACGGTGCATTCAAGCCCGACGGGCTGCGGCGGACGTATCCCAACCTGGTGACGCGCGAAGGGGTGATGGGCAAGGAGTACCTCAAGTGGAGCGGGCGTGTCACGCCGACCCACAATACCACGCTGCCGTTTACGCGCATGCTGGCCGGGCCGCTGGACTACACGCCGGGCGCGTTCGGCAATGCCACGCGCGACCAGTTCATTCCCCGCGACAAGGAGCCCATGGCGCCGAATACGCGGGCGCACGAACTGGCGCTCTACGTGGTGCTGGAGAGCCCGCTGATGATGGTGTCGGATTACCCGGAGCACTATGCGGGGCAGCACGATTTCGAATTCATCAAACAGGTGCCAGTGACGTGGGATGAGGTGCGGGTCCTCAACGGCCGGCCGATGGAGAACATCACCGTGGCGCGGCGGAGTGCGAAGGACTGGTATGTGGGGTCGATTACCAACTGGGATGCGCGCGCGGTGCAAGTGCCGCTGAATTTTCTGGGAGAAGGGAAGTATGTAGCCGAGATTTACGCCGATGCTCCGGATGCGGGGACGAATGCGACGCATACGACTTTCACCAAGCAGGACGTCGACCGGTCGACTGTACTTGACGTGAAGATGGCATCGGGCGGCGGGAATGCGATCTGGATTCATTCGGCCGAGGCGACAAAGTAGTCGTGAGGACGCTTCGATCCCAGGTCTCAGAAGCGAGACCTGGGGCACCCCGCCGGCTGTTCAGCGCTTTGGAATGATCCTGGCGGCAAATGACTGCGCTACGATCTTTCCGTCCCGCACCACAAACGTATCGGTGGCAGCTTCGTACGAATTGTCTGCAGTTTCAGCACTCCACAAGATGTATGCGTATTCACCTTCAACGCATTGGTGCTGCATCGAGAACGAAGCACCAGGCTTTGCGAATTCGGAGAGGAGAGTTTCGAAGAACGGTTTGATACTATCTGTGCCCTTCAGCATTGCGCCCGGCATAAAGAAGACAGCATCCGGTGAGTAATCCACGAGTACGCCGTTGAGGTCGTTCTGGCTGAAGGACTTCAGATGTTGATCGAGAATGTTTTGTGTCTTGGGCATTGTTGTCTCCATGCGTTCGTGATCGATTCAGCAGATCCTGCGTGGGCGAGAGCCGCAGCATTTTGGCAAGCAGCCTCGCCCGTCAAGTCCAAAGGTAGCGAGTGGCCGGCCTGGAAGTCACGAAAGAACGCCGAAACAGAGACGAATTCCTCCGACGGCAACGGGTAGCCCACGAGAGAGTTCACAGTGCCACATTGCTCAACGAGATTTCGGGCAACCGTTAGACCATGGCAGCGAAGACACGCGCCGGGTTTTCGACGGTGACGTGGTTGATCTGGGCTGCCGAAACTCCCGCCGCACGCAGCGCGGGCAGGAATTCGTCCATCAGGTTGGTAAAGCCGTTGATCTTTCCACCATCCGGCTCCCCCACGTTGTACCAGCCGGAATCCATCGACCAGAGCAAACGATCGGGCGATCGTTGCAGAAGCGCGGCCACAATCGACACATGGTCGGCTGCGGGCTTGCGTCCAATTCCGTCGATCGACACCCAGGAACCGGCGGCCGCAATTTTCTGATTCAGCTCGAATCCGTTGTCGTCGCAATGAGCGACGATGAATTTGCCCCCGTCGCCACCCTCCGCGGCAAAGCGCAGAGCGGCTGACAGACCAGACGCGCCCGGCGAGTGGCAGGTGACCGCCATGTGGGTTTCCCGGCTTACCGCCGCAGCGGCCGCGAGTAATTTGCCATCCATCTCCGACAACCGCGATCGATCATTGGCGAGCCCGTCCACCCGGGTTTTGATGAAGCCCGGCCGGATGCCGGTGTCCTCTATGCCGTCGCGCCACTCGGCCAGCCACCGAGCAGCGATTTGCGCCGCAGTCTCGCTCTGTGCGCTGGGTGGAAGATAACGTCCCAGGGCATCGCCATAGTAGCCAGTGTTGGTCAGGATGTGCAGCCCGGTACTTTGCGCCAGCCTCTTCAGAATGCGCGGATCACGGCCCACATATGCTGGTGTGCAATCCACAAACCCGTGCACGCCCCGCCGCCTGGCGGCGAGAAGATACGGCTGCATGCGAGCGACGACCTCATCCGGATTCCATCGATCGCGGCCGGTCTTCTGCGCCCCGGCGAAATCGACGATGACGTGTTCGTGCGGCAGCGTGAAGCCCAATGACGACGGCGCGATTGGCCCTGAGACGGTGTGGATAACCTTCCCCGGCGTCGCCGCAATGGGTTTCATGATGCTGAATACGGCTGCGCCGGCGAGGCCCTTGATTGCTTCGCGGCGATTTTGAATGCGCGCTTCCGTGAGTGCCTCCAGTTGCTGACACGAAGAAGTTATCAGAGATCGTCTGGATCGCGCGCTATCCCTGAAGGTCTACAACTCAGATACGCCTCGAGCGATTCCAATCGTTTACACTACGCACACCCCGTGGCAACGCGCATCAACCTCGATTTGGATACGCTGCGCACGCTGGCTGTGGCGCATGACCTGGGCGGCCTGGCGCAGGCGGCGCACAGTCTTGGCCGTACTCCTTCCGCGATAAGCCTTCAGATGAAACGGCTGCAGGATGATCTCGGAACAACGCTCTTTCGCAAACGCGGTCGCGGTCTCGCTCTCACCGAGGCTGGAGAAGTTGCACTCTCCTACACCCGCCGCATTCTCGCGATGCATGACGAGCTGCTCGACACCATCCAGGGAGCTAACCTCGCCGGCAACGTCCGGATCGGCTGTCCTCAGGATATTGCCCCGATTTTACCCTCGGTCTTATCCCAATTCGCTTCGCTATATCCGCGCATGCAAGTCGAGCTGCTCGTTGAGGGCAACGCTGCTCTTGCCGATGCGGTTGAAAAATCGCGGATCGACCTCGCCGTGGTGATCGGCCACGAAGACCGCTCCGCAGCGCAGACGATCGGCGAGTTGGAACTTGTTTGGATCGCCTCTTCCACGTTCGTTCCGCCCCAGGGACAACCATTGCCACTCGCCGTGCTTGGGCCGCAGTGCGCCTTCCGGAAATGCGCGATTCAAAATCTCGAATCGGCCGGCGTGCAGTATCGTATCGCTGCCAGCAGCCCCAGTCTCGACGGCTTGTGGGCGGCGTTGCTTGGCGGCCTCGGTATCACGGCGCGCACCCCGTTCAACCTTTCCGAAGGCCTCCTGTCCTCCGGATCGCTCTATGGTTTGCCTTCGCTGGGAACTCTGCCTGTCACCCTGCATCGCGCAGGGCACTCCACCGGGGGCGCTGCCGATCGAATGGCCGTGCTTTTCGTCGAAGCTCTGAAATTGATGCTCGTATCCCGGCCGAAGGGGAAGGGTCTGCGCAGCGCACATAAAGGCATCGCCGGCACAGCCGTCAGAGGGGCGGAAACGCCTAAGTCGCGCTCACGAGTGTGTTGAGAACAATCAAATTGTGGGGTGGCTGTTTGATTGTTACATTGGCCGCATGCAGATCAAGTATCGTCCGCTTCTTATCATCCTGCTCGTTGGCGCCCTCAGGGCCTCCGCACAAACACCTTCCATCGCAGGCACATGGACCCTTACCAGAGCCGAGAAACTGCTTCCAGACGGCACTCGTGTCCCGGATTACGGCGACAATCCGCACGGACTCGTCATCTTCACCAGCGATGGTTTTTACTCTGTGCAGATCTATCGCGCCGACCCCTCAAGTTCGCTTCCGGAGACAAACTCAAGGGAACTTCGGATGAGTACAAGGAGGCATCCCTTAGCACGAGCGTGCACTTCGGCCGTTACACCATCGATCCCGCCAAAGCCACGATCACCTTCCACATCGACCGGTCTTCTTTTCCCAATCAGGATGACACTGCGCAGGTACGCCCTTTCGAGATGACGGGCGACGAGCTTTCCTGGAAGGTCGCGCCCCGTCCTGACGGCTCAATCCCCATTACCGTCCTGCGTCGGGTTGGCGGCAAAGAAATGGCGGTGCAAAAGGACTTAACTAAGGCACGATGTACGTTTCCGAAAGGGAAAACGGCGATCATTGCGCCAGTTGACGATTCAAAATGAAATAACGCGCTCTGATGGTGCTGCGCCTGGATTGAAGTCTCAGAAGCGGCCCGGTCACCGGCTAATTCTGGCAGTTCAGGCCGGGATACGCGCATTTTGCTGCTCCGGCTTGCGCTCCCCCAGCCGCTGTGATACAAGTAGAACATTCAAGTTTGCCCCCAAAGGGCAAGCCTGAGTTTCATGCAGAGTGGCTGAGGGACGGGCCCTGTGACGCCACGACAACCTGCCTGGGCAAACCAGGAGTATGGTGTCAACTCTCGCTCGCTTAAGTGCGGGGAACATGAGATTCGGGGGTCGCTTCAGCGCTCATAGCTCAAGCGGCTTCGCAAGGGTTTTCGAGTCAACTCACGTTCGCTCTTTTTGAGCCGGTCACGCGTACCCGTATCCGCCGTCGCTCGCGCACATGCGAGGGATCTGGTGACGACTGCTTACGAATTGCGATGTCGGGAATGCGGACGGACCTTCGGGGTCCAGCCGCTTTCCATCTGTGATGAGTGTTTTTCCCCTCTCGAGGTTGTGTACGACCTCGACTACGCCCGCACCCGCTTTACCCGCGAAAAGATCTCCCAGGGCCCTGCCAACATGTGGCGCTATCGCGCCCTGCTGCCGGTGGCTGACGACTATGCGCCGCAGACGCCTTCGGGCTTCACGCCGCTGTTGACGGCGCCGCGGCTGGGCTCGCGCATTGGGGCCCGCAATCTCTACATCAAGAACGATGCCGTCTGCATGCCCACGCTGAGCTTCAAGGATCGCGTGGTGGCGGTGGCGCTGGCCAACGCGCAGGCATTCGGATTCGATACCGTGGGCTGCTCGTCGACGGGTAACCTTGCCAACGCTGTGGCCGCCCATGCCGCGCGGCTGGGGCTGAAGACCTACATCCTGGTCCCTTCCGATCTTGAGCCGGCGAAGATTTTGAACACCCAGGTGTATGGCGCCACGCTGGTGCGCGTGGAGGGCAGCTACGACCACGCCAACCGGCTAAGCAGCCAGATCGCCGATCGTTACAACTGGGGCTTCGTGAACGTGAATCTGCGGCCCTACTATGCCGAAGGCTCGAAGACGGTTGGCTTCGAGATCGCCGAGCAACTGGGCTGGCGGCTTGCCCGACAACGTGGTGGTCCCGATGGCAGGCGGGTCGCTGATCACGAAAATCCGCAAGGCGTTCAATGAGCTGATTGCGCTTGGCCTGGTCGAGGACCGGCCGGTGAAGTTCTTTGGCGCGCAGGCCACGGGCTGCTCGCCGATCGCCAAGGCAGTGAAGAACGGCACCGACCTGATCGAGCCGCAGCGGCCGCATACGATTGCCCGCTCGCTGGCGATTGGCAATCCGGCCGATGGCATTTATGCTGCGCGCGCCATTCGCGCGACGGGTGGATGGGCCGAAGACGTGTCGGACGTGGAAATTGTTTCAGCTATTCAGGAACTGGCGGAGACCGAAGGCATCTTCACCGAAACCGCAGGCGGAGTGACGACCGCTGTGACGGCCCGCCTGTATGCGCATGGCCGGATTCAGCCGGACGAACTCACGGTTACCTGCATTACCGGCAACGGGCTGAAGACAACCGATGTACTGCAGGGAGCCTACGATCAGAGCCAGGCTATCCGCCCGCGCCTTGCCGATTTCGAAAACTTTGTGGAAGAACATGCCGCCGGGAAGCAGGAATTGACCCTGGCAGGGCGAGGGTAGGAGTGAACTATGTCGGTTAGAGTACTGTTGCCAAATGCATTTCAAAAACACACCAACAACGTGCGCGAGATCGCCAGTACGGCTGCCAATCTGCCGGAGTTAGTAACTGACATTGAGGGACGTTTCCCGGCGCTTCGTCCGCACCTTCGCGGCGAAGACGGTCAGATACGCCGCTTCATTAATTTCTATGTGAATGAAGAGGACATCCGCTTTCTTGGAAATGATAAGTACAGCTTTCAGGATGGGGATGAAGTGCTTGTGATTCCATCGATCGCGGGCGGGTGCTGTTGAGAAGAGCTATCGCCATTCCACTCTCAGCTTCTGTGCTTCTCGGAACCTAGTTAGTCGCTGATAGCTAAGAGCTGCTTTTGTAGTGAGCTGCATCACTTGCGAGTAACGATCTGGCCCTCCCCCCGCGAGGGCCATTTTGTTACTCTCGTTTTACAGCCAGATCAAAATATTTGCGTTGTATTTGCATCTGCTTCACAGTCCTCTTACAATCCGCGCCAGATACTAAAGGCGTGATTCCGGATATGTTGCGCAAGGCCTCGCTTGAGTCAGCCGGCAGTTCCGAAACGCTGGTGAATTTCTCCTCACCCTCACTGGCTCCGTCTCTTCCAGAACGTTCGATATCGAATCGCATTCACGCCCAGGTAGGGCGGTACCGTCTTCGTTTGGCCGAGTCGAGCGAAGACCGGATCGCGGCCTGCCGCCTTCGCTTTCGAGTCTTCAACATTGAACTGGGGGAGGGTCTGGAAAGCTCATACCAGACCGGACTCGATACCGACCAGTTCGACGAAGTGTGCGAACACCTGATTGTCGAGGACGAACGGGAGGACAATCCCGGGCGACGGATAGTCGGCACGTATCGAATGCAGACGGGCGAGACCGCGGCGCGGCATCATGGGTACTACTCCGAGCAGGAATTCAACCTGGCGCCATATGAGCCCCTGCGTCCTGGCATTCTGGAACTGGGCCGGGCCTCGATCGATCGCGAACACCGCACGCCCGAAGTGCTTACCCTGCTCTGGCGCGGCATTGCGCAGTATGCTACGGACATGGGACTGCGTTATCTCATCGGCTGCTCCTCGCTCACCTCGAAAGATCCGGCTGAAGGCTGGCAGCTGTATCGCCAGCTAGAGCACTACCGGGTTCCGCCGGAGTTTGAGACGTGGCCGACCGAGGCGTATGTCTGTCCCATCGAGCAGGCGGGCGCTCACGCACAGCCGTCAACCTGCCTCAAGGAATCGAATTGTGCCGGTGCTGATGGCCAAGGCTCGGAAGCGGGAGAGCCCGTCCAGGTGAAAGTACCCAAGCTGCTCAAGACCTATCTGGCCATTGGCGCGCGGATCGCCGCGCAGCCGGCCTGGGATCGCGGATTCGGCACCATCGATTTTCTTACGCTGCTCGATTTAAAGCTGCTCTCATCTGCCGCACGGAGCCGCTTTCTCGCGCCTCTCACGCAGTGAGGCTGCGTGCCCTCCGGCGCGCTGTGGCGCTGGCGTTCGCACTGGCGGCATGCGTTCTCTCCTACTGGATCGCGAGGGTTCGGGGTCCGCTTAGCCTGGTACAGCGGGCCCAGTGGCTCCACGGAGCGGCATGCCGCGTTCGGAAAGCTCTTGGCATTCGCTGCACCGTGCGCGGCCAGCCGCCCTCCCAGGGCCTGGTGGTGTCGAATCATCTGAGTTATCTCGACATCGTGATCATCAGCTCGGTCATGCCGTGTTTCTTCGTTTCCAAGGCAGAGATCGCAGCGGTGGCCCTATTTCGGCGAGGCGGCGCGCAGCGGGGGAACGATCTTTATCGATCGCAAAAGCCGCGCCAGTACGGCCGAGGTCGCCGCGCAGATTGGCGAGCGCCTGAAGCTGCCCATTCCGGTGCTGCTGTTTCCGGAGGGCACTAGTTCGGACGGCGCGCAGGTGCTGCGCTTTCATTCGTCGCTGTTTGAGCCGGCCATTGCGGCGGGGGCGTCCGTAACTGCCGCTGCGGTCCGCTATGAGCTAGAGGCCGGACTGCAGGAGCGCGATCTCTGCTGGTTTGACGACACAGCTTTCCTTCCTCACCTCTGGAAGACGCTGGGGTCGGCGGGATTCTACGCAGAGGTCACATTCGGAGAACCGCGCCACTATCCCGACCGGCGCGCGGCGGCCGAAGCGACGCACGATGAGGTCGTGGCGATGCGGACAGCAGGAACAGCTATCAGCCATCAGCCATCAGCTTTCAGGCTCATCCCGGTGAAGCACGCGGACGACTCCTTCCGCAGTCTATGAACCTGCCACTTTTGAGCTGAAAGCTGACTTTCACGCCGATGGCGCTCCCGTTGAGCCGCGGATGACGAGGCTGGTGGAAACCAGGAACTCGCGCTGGATCTTGACGTTTCCATCGGTCTGGGACCGGAGGGCGTCGAACGCGGCGCGGGCCAGATCGGCGCGGGAAAGTCGGATGGTGGTCAGCGGCGGGAGAGTGAACTCGGCAAAATCGATGTCGTCGAGTCCGATCACGGACAGATCCTGCGGGACACGCAAGCCGCTCATATATGCGGCGCGGAGAACGCCGATGGCGGTCATGTCGTTGGAGCAGAGAACCGCTGTGGGCTGGGAGGCGAGGGCGCGCAGCCGTTCGAATCCGGCCACGCCGCCGCGCAGCGTGTGGTCGCATTCGATCACCCATGCTGGATCCACATCGAGTCCCGCCTCGCGCATCGCGGTGCGAAAGTCGTTTTCCCGGGTGATGGCGGAGTGGAGCTTGTGCGGCCCGGCCAGGAACCCGATCCTGCGATGCCCCAGGTCCATCAGGTGATGGACCGCCGCGCGCACGCCGGTGGTGTAGTCGAGCAGGATGGTGCTGGTCTTGGGGTCGTCGAGCCTGAACTCCGCCAGGACCATGGGAATGTCGCGGTGGGTCAACTGGTCGAGCACCGGCTCTTCTTCGCCGAACGTCATGACCGCGACGCCCTCGACCTTGCGCTCGAGCATGCGGCGCACGCAGTTGGTGAGGATGGCGGGATCGCTGTTGGAAGAACTGACCAGGATCTCGTAGCCGTGGGCCACGGCTATTTCCTCGAAATTCTGGATCAACTCGGGAAAGAAGGGATTGGTAATGTTTTCAACAATGATGCCAAGGATGCGGCTGCGGCCCGAGACCAGGCTGCGGGCGTGGGTGTTGGGGAAATAATTCAACTGCTCGATGGCCTGCCACACACGTTTCATGAGCCGGTCGCTGACTGCGGGCGAGCCGTTGATGGTGCGCGAGACGGTGGCAATGGAAACCTTCGCAAGAGCAGCGACGGTGCGGATGTCTGGCGCCTTGGCGACGGCCTTCCGGGTTCCTCTTCGGGCCACGAACTCATCCTAAAGCACTTCGGGGCAGAAGTGGAAGCGAAGTTCCGGCAGAGGCCAGATTGGGGCACGCAAGTAACCAACTGAAATCGATAACTCCGCTGCTCTGAAATCTTTGATCTGGTGCTGCAGGACCAGGTGCTTTCTCGAGAATGGCGGTATATCCTTGTATAAGTCCTTGGTTAGATAAACGAATATTCAATAAAAGCTGACAGGTTTTGCGCCCGACGCAAAGCGATAAACACAGCCAAATCGAGAGCCCGCCACGAGATTCTTCACCTGAACAGGTTTCCAGGCGATTCGTGCTTCAACGCGCAAGCTGATCTAGAACCCTGATTTTCATATTTTGAATACGCTCGAAGCAGAAGCACACCCTTCTGTATCTCCCCAATGAAGGAGCCAAGGTGAAACATTTAGATGATGTCATTGCTCTTGCGAATACAACTGTAGCGAAGGCGGAACGGTGCCGCCAGGAAGCGCAGGAGGCCGTGGTGAAAGAACCCGGCCGCTATGCTGGGCTGTCCGGCGAGCCGTCCGGCTGGTGCGTCGTAACCCAGAACGGCTTGTGGTCGAGAAAGTATCACGATCGGTTTGAGGAATCGCGCCTAAGGGAATGTATCGAACGAGGTGAAAAGGTGTTGCTTGCAGTTGGAATCGTGGCCAAGCGCGATGCGCCCCTGAACCTCGGCAACCACGTGGCTTCGGTAACAGTCAGCGAGCCGTGCAAACTGTCAGAGGATAAGCTCGCGTTGATCACAATGCGCGCCAAGATCCACGCAACGTTCGCGCTGTGCAATTAGCGCGGTGCCACGGCCCGGGTGATTGAAGTCACCTGGGCTGTAGCACGCCCTTTCAAGTCGACGGAGAGGGTTCTTCACGATTCGTTTTCCACAGCCTCCACACATTTCCGGCTGAACATTGATCTTTTGCTATGCTGGCCCTAGGAGGTATCCGATGCCACTCCAGGAGCTCGCTCTTCCCGCCCTCGTCAAGCGCAACCCCAAGTCGCCCCACCTCCAAATCCTGATCTGTGAAATTTGCATGACCGAAGCCGAGTTCGATCCGCTTGAACCCGGCCAGTTCGAACACGCCCTCCATCAGATCCAGCATCACCGGTGCAAGAATCAATAGCAGTCCGCCAGAACCTCCAAAAGCAGCGCTTTAGCTCTGTGCGGAGAAGCGCCTTTTCCCCATCTGCCTAACTCGAGGACCGCGATTACGTTGACACGCACACGGCTGTTTTGCTCGCCGATCGTCCGGGACTCGCTGGTGTTCACGCATGGGTCAAGTCATCGCCGGTTACCGCGCGGTAGGAATGCACATAGCCCTGGATCTCGGGCCGCCAGTAGCGGGCCCAGTTCCTGGCTGAGTCTTCGTCGCTGCTGATCCAGTCACTGTAGCGGACTGAAAGCACGATCTGCTCGCCATAGACAGCCAGGTCATGAAAGTGAGTCACAGGGAGTCCCGGCCAATTTTGCAAACTCTTCATGGTCTCGACCTGCGGCATCCAGGCTTCCGAGGAGGGAGCCCCTTCCCGGCTCCCCAGGAAGGCGTGAACCTCTGGACGCGCCAATAGCCATTGCTGCAGCATCATCTCGGCACGGGCGGTCCAGGGCAGGTCTCCGAATTGGTTATGTGATCCCTCCGCGAGCGCTAGGTTTACTTCCTTCAATGCCTGCAGGATCGGGGCGCCATCGGTAACGACGGTCGTGTTGTTCTCGCTCTTGAAGAATCGGGAGGAAATGACCAGCAGATTGCGAAATGTCTCCGGAAACCTTGAAGGGTTGGCGTCCCGGGGAATATCCCGGTTTGCCTTGCCGAAGAGAGTCAACCCATACTGGTGCTGGTATTCATAGGCCCGCCGTTTCGCTGAAAGCCGATGAACGTCGTCGACGATAAGACCCCACAGCAGGTTGTTCAGCGGACGCAATGGAGCAGCGCTCAGATCAGCGAGAGGGTCTGGATCCCCTGGTCCGCGCTTGTCTTGAAGATGGCTGGTGATCGCGTCCATGGTCTGCACCAGCAGCCCCTTTTCGTGCCAGTATGACCAGATCAGATCGACGAGGCAGGGGCCGTCATCGAGGCTTATTGGTTCATCTGAAGTGGCCGTCTCGCTCCGGGAAGAATTGTGAACGTAGTTGGCGCATTCGATTCCGCCCCCGCACTCCAGCAGAAGGATCGATTCGGTCGCAACTTTCAGGGCTCTGTATGTTTCTTCGCCGTCCAACGGCGATTCTTTTTCCTTCGGCGTTCCTTCGCGGACGGGGTTCTCGAGCCATTGCTTTTCATCTTGCAGCAAGAGCCGATTCACGAACTGCTGGTAGCGGCTGAAGCCAACGGCCCTGGTACGGTTGCGGATGGCGGCCCACAAGATCTGGTCGGGAGTTTGGTCCATGAGATCACCTCCAGAGGAATCGATCATTTCATCGATCATCTGCCAGCCGGCCTTAGGGTTCGATCGCAAGGAACTGCAAATGGCTAAGAATTGTCGGCGAGCAGGAGACGCAGGTCGCGGAGGTTATGCCCCGTCGCACCGGTAACGACGGAGTCGCCCAGGGCCGTGAACAGGGGACAGGCATTGAACTCGGCGAGTGACCGCTCGGGATCGTAGCCGAAGGCGCGGGCGCGCGCGACCGTGGTGGGATCCGCGATGGCTCCTGCGGAGCGGGTGTTGCCGTCGATTCCATCGGTGCCGGCGCTGAGGACGGTAAGGCGCTCGCCGGGATGCTTCGCCAATTCGAGGGCGCACGCGAGGGCAAACTGCTGGTTTCGGCCGCCTGCCCCGGGGGCCCTGTTCATGGTGACGGTCACTTCGCCGCCGGAGATCAGGCAGAGGCGGGGATGGGCGGCGCGCAGGGAGTGGAATCGTTCCAGCAGGTACCGGGCTGCGTCGGCATAATCCCAGTCGTCACAGCTGTTATCGACAGCTACAAAGTAACCGGAATTTTGTGCCCGCAGGCGTGCGTTTTCGACCATATCGTGGCTCGAAAGCAGGATTTCAAAGACCGAGTCGCGAAACGCGCCGTCTTCGCCAAACATCGTAGCGGCGGCGGTGACGCGACGGGCGAGGACCGGGTCCGGCTTGGCCATCATTTTGGACAGGAATGGAGGCCGCCACGTCTTGTTGCCGGGCGACTCGGGCAGGTCCTCACGCTCGAAGAAGGTGCGGACTTTGGCGGGCAGCTTCGTCCCCAGCTGGTATTTGTCGATGATGAAGCGGACGTCTTCGACGGTCGAATGATCGGGAGAAGTGGGACCGGACGAGAGGGCATCGAGCGACCGGAGGGGCACGTCGGGCAAAAGAAGAGAGACCTTGAGCGCCTCGGGCGCTGCCATGGCCAGGCGGCCACCCTTGACGGCCGAGAAATGCTTGCGGAGGGTGTTGATCTCTCCAATGGGCGCGCCCGAAGCGAGCAGTGCCTGGTGGAAGCCCATGGCGTCTTCAAGGCCGATTCCAGGATCGAGCGGCAGATCGAACATGGCCGAACCGCCACCGGAGATGAGGAAGAAGATCAGCGTATCCTTGCGAGCTTTCTTGAGGAGCGCGAGGGTGGCGCGTGCGGCGGCGAAGGATTCCTCGTTGGGAAGGGGATGGCCGGCCTCGAAGTAGCGGAAGCGCCAGTTGCGCCTTTTGGGTTGCTGGGTCGTGCAGCAGATGCCGCGAAGACCCTTGCGGCGGTTCATCCTGTCGAGCAGGACGGTCAGCATGGGATCGGCGGCTTTTCCCAGGGCAATGACGAAGACGCGCTTGTAGGCGGAGAGATCGATGGTCTCAGGACCGCTGCCGTCGGGCAGCAGGCGGCGAAGGACAGTGCCTTCGAAGCGAATGCGGCGATCGAACGCTGATTCGATGTTGCAGCCGGCGAGGGCTCCGGTAAAGATCTGCGTGGCGGCAGAGTGCAGGGTTTCAAACACGAGGTCGCTGACCGGGGTCATAGGACATTCTCCTTCAGCCAGGCGGAGAGAGTAGTCTGCATGCTCTCCAGGTGGCCGGTAAAGAAATGATCGGCGCCCGGAACCAGCGCCACTTGATTCGGCGGAGCCGCTGTCGCGGCTACCTGGATGAGTTCCGTTGTAGAGGTGTACCGGTCCCGATCGCCGCTCAAAAACAGCTTGGGAATGGGGCAATCGGCAAGAAAGGAATAGTCATAAGTCTTAGAACCGGCGGCTCCCGACCGGAACGGAAGGCCGATGGCGGCGAGTGCGCGTATGTCGGCCGCGACGCCGGGCGATCCGCTGTGACAGCACGCGTCAAGCGCGATGGCGGCGCCGAAGCTGAAACCGGCGACGACGATGGGCAGTTTGTATTCGTTTTCAAGCCAGCGAAGGGCGGCCTCGAGATCGGCTGTTTCAGCTGCGCCGTGGTGCCGGCCCTGGCTGAGTCCGGTTCCGCGAAAATTGAAGCGCAGTACTGGCCAGCCCAAACCCCATTCCGGCGCGTTCATCGCCTTCATGGCGTGATAGACCACCTTGTTGTGCATGGAGCCACCGCCCAGAGGGTGGGGGTGGCAAACCAGCGCAGCGACGGGGGCTTGTGGGAGACCTTCATTCACCAATGCCTCGAGGTTTCCGGCGGGACCGGCCAGGTCCACGCTCCTCAGGCGCCCGGAGGGCATGCTCCGCACCGTTTGCATCGCGGCAACCCCGGCCTGCTGAGAGGGTCTGGCTGTGGTGGTGATCATGCCATCTTTATTCTACGCCGGTGGCTGGAAATCGCCATGGGGAAGCGGATACCGAAGGTCGTTGTGATGAGTGTTGGTTCCGGCTCAATTGGAGGAACTGATGTTGGAGATGGAGGAGAGGGAGAGCCGATGCTTTACCATCCATAGGCAATGTGCCTGATCGACGCGCCCCTGACGGCCGACGAGGTTCTTCGGCTATTTCATAGCGATGAGCCCTTCCTGTTCCTGGGCGCCGCCTTTACGACGGTGGCGCTGCTGTGCGCCGCCTTTTCGCTGCTGCGGCGCAAATTCGATCCGTTGTTGCTGTGGCTCGCGGCGTTTGCCTTCCTCTATGGTCAGAGATTGTGGCTCGAGACCAACCTGCTGGGCATCACGCTGGCCGGGAAAGAGACGTTCCTGCGTCTACGCTGGGCCATAAATTTCCTCACCCCGGTTCCGGCATTTTTCTTCTTTCAATCGGCAGGTCTGATTCCGCGCCGTGGCCGGCCATTCATGTTCGCCCTTGTTTTTCTGTTTCTCAGCCTTGCGATCGCGACGCTCATGGTGGGGCGAGTTCCGCTGTTTCATTGGATCAACAATGTGCTGGTGATCGGTGCTCTCCCCTGGCTGCTGTTGCGGACCTATCTTCAGGGCAGGGTGAGCCGCGATTTCGTCATCATGCGCTGGGGCCTTCTGTGCTTCGTGATTCTCGCTCTGTGGGACAACACGATCGGAGACTTCTGGCTGCGCAGGAGTCTTGAGCCGTACGGTTTCGCGGTCTTTCTCGGCTGCCTGGGGTACGTCGCGGCACGGCGGACTTTGAGCCGTGACCACGAACTGGGCGAGATCCAGAAGGAACTGGAACTGGCGCGCAGCATCCAACTCTCGTTGCTGCCGGGAACCTGTCCCTCGACAGACACGTTCCAGATAGCGGCGCGGTATGTTCCGATGAAGTCGGTGGCGGGCGACTTTTACGAGGTGATTGCCGCGGATGCGGATCATGTGGGCTTGTTGATTGCCGATGTTTCGGGGCATGGCGTGCCGGCGGCGTTGATTGCATCGATGGTGAAAATGGCAGCCATTTCGCAGCGGGACAATGCCGCGCATCCGGCGCAATTGCTGAGCGGGATGAACCGGGCGTTGTGCGGCAATACGCAGGGACAATATGTGACCGCTGCGTATGTCTTCGTGGATGGAGAGAAAAAGGAACTGCGGTATGCCGCGGCGGGGCATCCGTCGATGATGCATTTGCGGAATGGAATGGTGAGTGAGATCGCCGAGAACGGGTTGTTGCTGGCGGCGGTGGATGGCATCACTTATACCGAGGTCGCGGTTCCGCTGGAACCCGGCGACCGGCTGCTTCTTTACACCGATGGGATGGTGGAGGCACGCAATTCGGCGGGTGCAATGTTCGGCGAGGCCGCGTTGTTTGCGGCGCTTGCAGAGACTGCGACGGTTGGGCCGGATGCAGCGGCGGACAGCATCGTGGGCAAGGTACAAGGGTGGGCACCGTTACAGGATGATGATTTAACAGTGTTGGTGTGCGACTACGCAGGTTAAATGTAAAGAAAGATATTCCGTTGTCAATTGCGACCTTTTTGCGGGGTCGAGAATCCTTAAGCAACCTCTCGCCATTCCTGCCGCCGACAGCTAATTTGTGTCCCGAATTTCTGCACCGGTGCGCCCTTTACAAGTAGAGCGGCTCAACCCAGGGCAACCATTGGTTAACGGCTCGAGGCACCAATGGAAAAATACCTGACACTTGATCCGAATTTCTGCGCGCATGCGCTTTTACAAGGAGCTGCTCAACCGAGGGCAACCGTTGGTCAACGTCTGAACCGATTCAACCCACGGCTCCGAGGTACCAACGGAAACCACAATGCCTGACTGGGTATCTTCCGATATCAGTCAGGACACTCGGCTGAAAATTGGCCACTCTGAACACTTCGCGACGCGAGTTCAATAGCGTGTGGCCCTGCCGTCTTGCAGTCTTGACCAACGGTACCATCTGACATCAACCAAGAGAAGGAGTAAAGGTGCATGTCCAGAGAAAGAACAACTCGATTCGGGAATTCAGGAGAACGAATCTACGCATCACCTTGAAGACTTCAACTCAAATATCGCAATACAGCAATCAGTGCGCTGGTCTTCTGTTTGTTGTCAACATTTCACGTTTCATCTAACCCGATCCAATTCACTAAGGAGAATCACTATGAAGTCACTAACCTTTCGGATACTCTCGTTCGGGATGGCGCTGGTGGTAGCGGCGCTGGTGGCACCGACCGCCTCGGCGGCCTCCCCGAACTTGTTCGCATCTGTGGCGGCGAACGGCACGTTGTTGAACGGCAACGGCGTCAATCTCGTAACGCACCTCGGCACCGGGCAATACGAGGTGACCTTCACCTCTGTCGTGAGCGGATGCAGCTACGTCTCGACCACGCACAACGCCTACTCGCAGGCCATCCAGAGCTACACCGCTGGCGGCCACATGAGCAGCGAGGGCGTGTACGTGGAGGTCAAGAACCAGGGCGGCGGACTGACCGACGGGCCCTTCGACCTCGCCGTCGCCTGCAATAAGCCGGGTTGGGCTTTCGCCGTCGTCGGCTACAGCGGCGACCTGGTCCGCTCATCGCCAGGCGCGACGTTGAGCCATTTGGGCGTGGGCCGATACGATGTCAATTTCACCTCCGGAGTCGGGACGTGCGCTTACCTCGCCACAGTAGGTGACCCCGGCAACAGCCTCGTCTACAGCCCATCAGGTGTCTACACAGGCAGCGGCTCGACCGCCAACTCCGTCTACATCGAGACCAAGAACCCGGGCGGCGGCCTGACGGACGGGATCCCGTTCCACCTGGCGGTCGTCTGCCCCAATACTCCCTTCACCAGGGTCCTAGTCGTCGCGAGCAACGGCGTGGCACAGCGCGGCTCTCCCTTGACCAGCTCGTTCGTCAGCTCGGGAGGCAACTAC
This sequence comes from Terriglobales bacterium, assembly GCA_963788475.1. GTDB lineage: Bacteria > Acidobacteriota > Terriglobia > Terriglobales > Acidobacteriaceae > Telmatobacter. The sequence goes on along the minus strand of CAWBGO010000013.1, from coordinate 58,448 downwards.
GTCTTCGTCACAAACGCAGCCCTGACTGCCTGCACGACGATCGCTACTCGTGGCTCGGTCAACACGAGCGTCCCGTACACCCCTACCACGGTCGAGATCACTCCCGGCCCGGTCTCCTACACCATGGGAATCCAGGTCCGGCAGCTGCTCTTCTTCCAAGGCGGTCTGGCGGATCAGTCGTTCCAAGTTGCTGGGATCTGCTAACGCGTGCGCCCCAATGCGGCCTCGATACTATGGACAAGGCTGCGTCCTCCTCTGAATGGTCAAGTTCTCGTTAGACCCAACCTGTCAGAACGATGCAGCCTGCCTCTTCGCATCATTTATCCCGCAAAAACTCCTGTCTTGGACAAGAGTGTAAAGAAAGCAAAATTCCGAAGGTTTCTGAAGCGTTCATTCCTCGAGTTTCTCCATTCCCTCGTATAGCGGACAGCCTCGGCTCTTCTCTCGATTGTGACAAACACTATCGATCCGCCTGAGCGCACCGAGGTAAATGCCGCCATCTATCCCCCTTGAAGGAGTGAACCCTATGGGAATCAACGTAAACATTACTCTGCAGAACCTCAACTGCATACGACAGGACCGCGGATCTGACGGGTCCTATCCGTTTATCTGGCCGGCGATGGTGGCCATCAACACGACAAATGCCAAGGTGAACCTGGTCGGGTCGGAAGCGCCCTCGCTGGCCCGCGTCATCCTCGCGAACGGAATGAAGAGCGGCGATACCGCTCCGATCCCTTCCGCGGTAGGCGTGAATGGTTTCCGCTTTGATGAGGATCTTGCGCATTTCAAGATCATTGCGATCGTGGCACTGCTCGAAAAGCGAGACCTCTCAGACGACGAAATCCTGGGGGGATTTCTCGTTTTTGCGGACGCTCTGCAAGGCGCAATCGAAAATAATCTCGGCGGCCTCGCCTCTCCCGCTCCGACCGACAACCAGAAGGCTATCGATGCCATCAACGCGAGCGTGCACCAGCAGGTCATGGACGCGGTCGAATCCCGGATGAGCGATATTGAAAAGATCGAGTACAAGCTGGGCACTTTCGTCCCGGACACCGTGATCGATACGGCTCACATGGTTGTTTCCACGGACGCGAACTCGACCTTTCAACTCACGTTCGGAAACACGCCGGACAATCAATCCAATTTCTATACCATCGATGCCGCGTTGACGCTCCAGGTCATTACCTGCGAAGCGGAACTTGATGCCGTAAACCAGGACAAGGTGGTGGTCACCCAACTGGAAGCCGAGCTTGCGGAAATGAAGAAGGAACTTGCCCAGGCGCCGGCATCCCAGAAGAAGGAAATCGAGCAGGACATCCTCGAGTTTACGAAGACGGAGCTCAGTCCAGCCAAAGTCATGCTGGCACAAGACGAGCAGGCGCTTGCAGCTTGCCGTGCGAGATCCGTGGCGGCAGGGTAAAACTCAAGGGCCGACGCGGCCTATCCGAGAGGATAGGCCGCCGTTCCGGTCAGGCGTAGATGCCTCGCTGCTTGATGGTGAAGGCGACGCGATCGATGGCCAGCATGTAAGCGGCGATGCGGTTGTTGACGTTGTGGGCTTCGGCGTAGCGCACCACGTCGTCGAAGCTGTCGCGGAGGATGGTCTCCAACTGCTCGTTCACGACGGCTTCCTTCCAGAAGTAGCCCTGGCGATCCTGCACCCACTCGAAATAGCTGGCGGTGACGCCGCCGGCGTTGGCGAGGATGTCTGGAACGATGAAGACCCGCTTGTCGGCAAGGATCTCATCGGCCACGGCGGTGGTGGGGCCGTTTGCACCTTCGACAACGATGCGGGCCTTGATGCGGTCGGCATTGCGGCTGGTGATGACGTTCTCGGTGGCCGCGGGAATGAGCACATCGCAATCGGAGACGATCAGCTCTTCGCTGGGCATGGCCTCGGCGCCGCGGAATCCCAGCAGACGTGCCGTTGCGGTACTTGAACTCGATCAATTGATGGACGTCGATGCCGTTGGGATTGAAGAGGCCGCCTTCCTTTTCCGCAACGCCGATGATCTTGTATCCATGTTCCTTCATGAGGCGCGCGGCATTGGAACCGACGTTGCCGAAGCCCTGGATGATGACGCGGCAGCCATCGACGGGCATCTTGAGGTAGCGCAGGCTCTCATCGCAGACGACCATCACGCCGCGCCCGGTGGCTTCGAGGCGTCCGCGGGAGCCGCCGATGTTCAGCGGCTTGCCGGTGACGACGCTGGTGACGGTCTGGCGCATGTGCATGGAATAGGTGTCCATGATCCAGGCCATGGTCTGCTCATTGGTGTTGACGTCGGGAGCAGGGACGTCTTTTTCCGGACCGATGAATTCGATGATCTCTGAGGTGTAGCGACGGGTCATGCGCTCCAGTTCGCCCTGGCTCATCTTCTTGGGATCGCAAATGATGCCGCCCTTGGCCCCGCCGAAGGGGATGTTGACGACGGCGCACTTCCAGGTCATCCAGCTGGCCAGCGCGCGGACCTCGTCCAGAGTCACCTCTGGCGTGTAGCGAATACCGCCCTTGGCGGGACCGCGGGCCTGCGAGTGCTGGACGCGAAAGCCGGTGAACATCTGGATGCGGCCATCGTCCATGGTGATAGGGAAATGCACGATTACTTCGCGCGAAGGAGAGCTGAGCACTCTCCACAAACCTTCGTCGAGATTCAACTTGCGAGCCGCAAACTCGAAGCGGGCGCTTTGCGCCTCCCAGGGATTGATCTCCTGGTCCAGAGTTACGGTTGGGGTAATTACAGCCATATCTATCTCCAATTCCAAATACCTGCATTGCCTCGCCTGCAAAACCGGGGTCTGCCTTCCGATTCAACCCCAACGACGAAGACCTGTCATTGGGAACCCGGGTAGCCGGCAAAAGAAAGACGCAGCAGGGTTTGTTCCGTTTCCACGGAGGGTTTCCTACTCCGGCCATCTGCTCGTTTTGATGCTAACGGCGGTTTGGACCCCCAGAAAGATCCCAATTAGCCCAAACCCACAAGAGTCTAGCCCTCTGAAACACCCTCGTCAAGCGAGGCGGAACCTTTGTAACAACGAGGTTCCCGGTGTTTGGCTGCCTGGTTCTAAGGGCCCGGTCAAAGAGGACGTCCATGGGCCCTCTTGCAGCTAGGGTCCTTTCAGGCTTTCGATTCCCACAACCCGTCGTCAAACTGCAACACTTCACAGGCTTAACTCACTTGGCGGTTGTAGTCTGCTGTTGGGGGGAGCAATGCAAGTCGCGCGCCGCATGGGTTTGATGATCGCTGTCGTGAGCGGGCTGTTTTTGGGCCAGGCGCAGGCGCCTGCGCCGGATATGCAGGCGCCTTCTCCGGCTGCGCCGGCGGCAAAACCCCAGGCACCGGAAGCGAAGCCGGCAGCGCCCCCGGTTACGGCTCCGCCGACCGCGGCTCCGGTTCCGCCCCCCGCGGCTACACCTCCAGCGACTCCCACAGCGCCCGTGAATCCGACCGGCGCGCACCCGCTGACCACTCCCGATCTCGAAGCCTTTTTTGACGGGATTCTTCCTCTGCAACTGGAGCGCAGCGACGTGGCCGGGGCTTCGGTCCTCGTGATGAAGGATGGCAACATTCTCCTCGAAAAGGGCTACGGATACGCCGACATGAAATCGAAGAAGCCGGTTGACCCGGCTACAACGATCTTCCGGCTGGCGTCCATCTCCAAGCTGTTTACGTGGATTTCGGTGATGCAACTCGAGGAGCAGGGAAAGCTCGATCTGGACGCCGATGTCAACCGGTATCTCGATTTTCAGATCAGGCCGGCGTTTGGCAGGCCCGTCACTCTTCGCAACCTGATGACCCATACGGGCGGGTTCGAGGAGGTGGTGGACGACATCATCGTTACGGATCCGAAGCATGCGGTTTCGCTGCGCGACGACCTGATGCACAACCAGCCGATGCGGCTGTTCCCTCCGGGCGAGATTCCGGCCTATTCCAATTACGGCGTAGGGCTGGCAAGCTACATCGTGCAACGCGTGAGCGGAGAGTCGTTCGAGAACTATGTGCAGCAACATATCTTCTCGCCGCTGGGAATGACGCATTCGTCGTTCTATCAGCCGTTGGAAAAGCGGCTGGAATACAGCGATTCCCTGGGGTATCGCGGAGACACGACCAAGCCGCCGGTGGGATTTGAGATATTCAACCCGGTGGGCGCGGGGGGGGTGTCTTCGTCGGCAGGCGATATGGGCCGATTTGGCCAGGCGTTGCTGAACGGCGGCGAACTAGACGGGCAGAGGATTCTGAAAGCGGAGACGCTGGCGCAGATGTGGACACCGCAATTTCGTGCCAGCGACCAGCTTCCGCCCATCTGCATGGGGTTCTACGAGACCTGGCGCAACGACCTGCGCTGGATCGGCCATGAAGGGGATCTGATTGCCTTTCACAGCCTGTTTTTCGTCGAGCCGCAGCAGAAGCTGGTGCTCTTTGCCTCCTACAACTCGAGCGGAGGCGGGGGCCAGCCGCGGCCGGAAATGATCAATTATTTTTCGGACCGCTATTTTCCGGCAGTTGCCAAGCCGAACTTCCTTAAAATACCGGCCAACGAGCTGAAAGACATCGAAGGGCAGTATCTTTCGACCCGGCGGGCGGACAGCACCAAGCTGCGCCTCTTCAATGTGTTCAATCAGCACAGGGTCAAGGTGGATAAGGACGGTGTGCTTACGATTGGAGGCTTAAAAGATCTGCGTGGCCACGCCATCAGTTGGAAGCCGATTGGCAAAGACCTGTGGCAGGCCGAGGAGGATCAGAATCGGATCTTTGCCATACGCGACGGCAAGAATCGCATCGTCCGAATGGCTTTTGATTTTCCGGGGGCCCAGTGGGAGCGGATGCCGTGGTATGAGAATGCGCTCTTCGTACGGCCAGCAATCTACGCAAGCCTGGGCATCTGCGCGCTGGTGCTGCTGGCAACGCTGATTCGCCTGGGCAGGCGCATTTTCCTGCGCCGACGGCCGAAGTTGGTTCCCCAGCAAGGCACTCTCTGGCTCACGTTCTTCCCCCGCTGGGCGGCGATACTGTGGGCTTTGTTTGGAGGATCGCTGGAGGTGTTCTTCCGGGTGACTGGCGACGACCTGATGCCCCCGACGCCGGAATGGTACCAGTGGTTCACAGTCATCAACTGGGTGACGGGATTTGCGCTGCTTCTGAGCTTATTGGGGGTGCTGTCGGGGATTCGAATCTGGTGGCGGCCGCATACGCGCTGGATCACCAAGGTGAAGTTCACGCTGGTGGCACTGGCCTGCGTGATCCTGAGCTGGTGTGCTGTGCACTATCACCTGATCGGACCGGCGCGGCGGATATAGTTGTCAGTCTTCAGTCGTCAGTTTTCAGTTTTGGATCGATCGACGTGCAGTGTGATTGCTGACAACTGACAACTGATTGCTGACAACTGCTCAGTTACACTGTCCCTGTGAAGCCCTCTGACCGACTTGTCCAACCCAGCCGCAAGGAGTTCCTGGCCCTGGCCCGGGAACACACGCTCGTTCCCGTGTATCGCACGCTGACTGCCGACCTGGAAACTCCGGTATCGGCCTTCCTGCGAGCGGCATGGCAGGAGCGGGAGTGTTTCCTGCTGGAATCGGTGGAGGGCGGCGAGCAGGTGGGCCGATACACCTTTATCGGGGTTGCGCCGTACAAGCGGATCGTGGCGCATGGGCGTCAGATCGAGATTACAGAGGGCAAGCGCACGACTCGCATCGCGGGCGACGTCTTTGCGGTGTTGCGGGATGCGCTGAGCGGACACCGCCCGGCGCGCATCGCGGGGCTTCCGCCGTTCACGGCGGGTGCGGTAGGCGTTTTTTCTTACGATGCGGTGCGGCAGATCGAGCGGCTTCCGGAACTGGCGAAGGACGAGTTGGGGGTTCCCGACGCGTGCCTCATGTTCTTCGACGAAGTGCTGGCCTTCGATCACGTGCGGAAAGAGATCTGGCTGATCGTGACCGCGGATGTGACGCTGGACTCTCCCGACAAAGCCTACGCCGATGCAGTCAAGCGCCTGGGGCGGCTGGAGAAGCGCCTATCGCGGCCGCTGCCGAAACTGGCCGCCCGCAAAGCGCATGGGAAACTGAAGGTCGAGCATCGCACCCGCAAACGGGACTACCTTGAAGCCGTAGAGCGTACCAGGGAGTACATCGCGGCGGGAGATGTTTTCCAGGCCGTGGTGTCGCAACGCTTCGATCTTGAACCCGGCGTGGACACATTCCAGGTGTATCGCGCGCTGCGTACGGTGAACCCGAGCCCGTATATGTACTTCCTGCGCTTTGCTGGCGACGGACCACTGGGAGATCCAGCGGCCAAGTCGAAAAAGTTGTCCAAAAAGTCAAAGGCGTCGGAGACGCTTGAGTTGGCGGGGTCGTCGCCGGAGTTGCTGGTGCGCGTGCATGGACGCAAGGTGGAGTATCGTCCCATTGCCGGCACGCGACCGCGCGGGGCAGATGAAAAAGCAGACCATGCGCTGGCAGACGAGATGCTTCACGACGAGAAGGAACGCGCGGAGCACGTGATGCTGGTGGACCTGGGCCGCAACGACGTGGGACGGGTGAGCGAATACGGCAGCGTGAAAGTCGACCGGCTGATGTTCATCGAGCGCTATTCGCACGTCATGCACCTGGTAAGCACCATTGAGGGCAAGCTGAAGCCGGAACTGACCGCGGTGGATGCGCTGCGCGCCTGTTTCCCGGCGGGAACGCTTTCGGGAGCGCCCAAAGTGCGGGCCATGGAAATCATCGAGGAACTGGAGCCTACGCGGCGAGGGACGTACGGCGGTGCGGTGCTCTACGCCGATTTCTCGGGCAACCTCGATTCCTGCATCGCGATACGGTCGCTGCTCGCGAAGGACGGAAAAGGCTATATCCAGGCGGGGGCGGGCATCGTGGCCGACTCGGTGCCGGAGTCGGAGCACCAGGAGTCGATGAACAAGGCGCGAGCGGTGATTCGGGCGGTGGAGCGGGCGCGCGAGTTATAGATCGCCTGTAACGCCGGGTGGAGGCAGCCGACTCATTCGCTGACCCATGCCGCGCGCCGCCAGAACGGACTGCCTGACAGCCGGGCGGCTCCAATTGAAAACAAAACCCCCAACACGAGTACGACTGGCACAATGGCCCAACGCCCTTCCGCGCAGTCGATGCAACCATCCAGCAGCTGGACCAGCGCGACCAATGCCATTACATTTCCAAGAGCGCGCCGCGCACCGAGGGCCAAAAGTCCTCCCAGCATCAACGCGAGCGCGAGATTTCGCGCGGCCAGATATCCCGCATAGATGTGAACCGCTCCATTGATCTGGTCCTGAGGGGAGACAAGCATCGCCGGACGCACAAGCGCGATCACTGCTCCCATCGCTGTGAGCAAAGCGCCTGCAATGACCAGCACGCCTACCCAAAGCGGAATGTTCGTGGGCTTTTTGAGTCCGGTTTCGCGTGTTGTTTCCGGGCCGTATTCGATGCTGTGTTCGGTCATGAGGACGCTCCGTGGATCGGCGGTTTTATGGAGCCTGGTCCGATTCGATACGAATCAGGGAGTGTGGAGGTTCCTGCGGTTCAGGCCAACATCTCTTTTATCGATAAATTTGCATCTATGGAGAGAACGAGCCGCGATTGGCCTTGACTGCTCGCGAAGCCGGAGGAACGATCGGATGGCGACCCCTTTTCGGCGCAAACGCACCGAAGAAGTTACATCAAAACCGGATGGAGGTACGCATCAGAAGAACCTGGCGCGGCCATCCGCCGAGGATATTTACCGGCAGGTGGCCACCAATGCGCGCCAGGAACTGAAGCGCTCGAATATATCGCTGGGTATCTCGGGGTTTGGCGGCGGGGCGTTCATGGGACTGTCGGCGCTGGGCACTTCGATCGCAGTGTCGATGCTGGGCAATTCCGATGGCGCGCACATGATCTCGCGCATGTTTTATCCCATCGGTTTCATCGTGGTGATCATCGGACGGGCGCAGCTTTTTACAGAGAACACGCTGTACCCGGTGGCGCTGGTGCTGGCCGAAAAGCGCGAGATCTGGAATACGCTGCGGCTCTGGTCGGTGGTGCTGCCGGCCAATGTCGCCGGCGCGTTTGCATTTGCCGTGCTCGCGTCGTGGACGACTGCGATCAATCCCGCCTATGTTGCGGCCATGAGCCAGCTGGGGCTGAACGCGATCAACCATCCGGCAGCCACGGTCTTCTGGTCCGGGGTCATGGGCGGATGGATTATCGCCCTGACGGCCTGGCTCGTGTCGGGTTCGCATTCGATTACCGGTTCGGTGGCGGTGATCTGGATGCTGACCTACATTGTCGGGCTGGGTGATTTCGCACACTGCATCGCATCTTCAGGCGAGATACTTGTGGCTGTTCTGACGCATCAAGCGCCATGGATCGCCTATCCCGAGTGGTTCTTTCCCGCGGTGCTGGGCAATATCTGCGGCGGGGTGGGGCTGGTGACGATTCTGGAGTATGGCCAGGTGGTCTACGGCGAAAGCGTAGACAACCAGGATGAGAACGGCTGAACGCGCAGTTTTGCGATACACTCCCAATTGCGTTCAGAGAGACTTCGAATGAGTGACATTCAGACCGTGGGAGTAGTGGGAGCAGGCACCATGGGTTCGGGCATCGCGCATGTGTTTGCGCGGGCCGGAATGCGTGTGTTCCTTTGCGACGTGGAACAACGATTTCTCGATCGCGCCCTGGCGCAGATACGCACAAACCTGGGCCGCGAAGCGACGAAGGGCAAATTGCAGGAGAGCGAAATCGAGCCGGCGCTGGAACGGATTGTTTCCACGACCGATCGCGACATGCTGGGAGAGGTGGAATTCGCGATCGAGGCGGCGAGCGAGCGCTTTGAGATCAAGACTGAGATCTTTGCGGCGCTCGACCGGATCATGCCGCAGAACGCGATTCTTGCGACGAATACGTCGTCGATTTCGATTACAAAGCTGGCGGCACAGACGCGGCGGTCTGCGCAGGTGATCGGGATGCACTTCTTTAACCCGGTGCCGGTGATGGCGCTGGTGGAAGTGATTCGCGGCCTGGCCACGGATGATGCGACGAACGACACTGTGCACGCGCTGGCGTTGCGGCTGGGCAAGACGCCGGTAGAAGTGAATGACGCACCAGGATTCGTTTCGAACCGGGTGCTGATGCCGCTGATCAATGAAGCGGCGTTCGCGGTGATGGAGGGCGTTGCGACTCCCGAAGCGATCGACCAGGTGTTCAAGCTGGGCATGGCCCATCCCATGGGACCGCTCACGCTGGCAGACTTTATCGGGCTTGACGTGTGCGTCGATATCATGCGCGTGATGCAGCAAGGGCTGGGCGATGGCAAGTACAGGCCGTGCCCGCTGCTGGTACGCATGGTGGATGCGGGATGGCTGGGGCGCAAATCGGGGCGTGGTTTTTATACGTACGAGAAGTAGTGTGGTGTAAACCTCGTTTGCTGTCGTGGTCTCCCACCCTTGCGACAAAGACAGAAACGTCGCAAGGATGGGGCACCCAAGGTTTGAGCGCTCACGATCACTGTGTGAACTTGAGAGCGTACGCCGTGGCTGGGTCGAAGGTGGTTTGCAGGATGCCGAGCGACTTGAGTTGATCGAAGCTGGTTTGCCAGCGGTCGGCCGTCATGCGACCGACTTGTGCGCCGCTCGAGTCGCCTCCGGTGACGAATCCGCCGTCGCGCAGCGCCTGCGCCGTGTAGGCCTCCTGTGCCGGGTTGAGCGCGGGATTGAGCGTGAGCAGGTGAGCATTGGTCGGGCCGGGGTTGCGCAGGTATTCCTGCCAGCCGCGAATGCTGGCGCGCACAAATTTCGCAACCACGTCGGGATGCTGAAGCGCGAAGTCGCGGGTGGTGAACTGCACGCGATAGGGATCGTAGCCTGAGGAACTGATAAGCAGGGTGCGAACTTCGGCGCCGCCCTGGTGGGCAAAGAAGGGTTCGCTGGTAATGAAGATCTGCTGGACGTAATCGGGGTCGGCGAGGAAATTTGCGACTGAGAGCGTTGAGGGGATCTGGCGGACCTGGCGGAGGTGGTAGCGGCTGATGACATACTTCAGCCAGGTCGCGCCGGTTTGCGCCGCGACGGTGTGGCCTTCGAGGTCCTTGAAATCGTGGATAGGCGAATTCTTGTGGACCATGATGGCCTGGGGATCGTGCTGCATGGTGGCTGAAACGGCGACGAGCGGAAGTCCGTTGGAGTTCCATTCAAGGACCTGGTCGCTGGAACCGAGGCCAAAGTCGGCCTTGCCGCTGGCCACCTGCTGGGCCACGCTGCCGTACTGCGGCAGGGGCAGAAGAGTGACATCGAGACCTTCCGCCTTGTAGTAGCCGAGTAACTGCGCGGTAAAGAAGCCGCCGTGCTCAGGCTGAGGATACCAGTCGAGTTGAAGGCTCACCGGCGTGAGGCCGTTGGGCTGAGACTGCTTGGTGAAGTGACAACCAGCCAGCAACAAGGCAAGGGCAATCACGCATGAAAATGCCGAGGAAAGACGAATGACGAGCGATCGAAGGGATGGCTTCATGAGGATCCTTGTTAAACAGGATAATCAGGCATTCGAAACCGAAACAGACGCCTTTCTGTGCGCTCCGATCACGGCTGCGATGGCGAGCAGAGCGTCATCGGCGTCGCGGGCCGCGGCCAGTTGCATTCCGCCCGGCTTACAGGGAATCGTGACTGCGGGAACGCCCGCAAGGCTGAACGGCGTGGTGTAGCGCAGGAGGCGTTTGCGCGTGTCGCTGTGATCGGCGCCGGCGGCCAGGCGCGCGACGGGTGCAGCGGGAAGCAGGATGAGTTCGTGGGCGGCGAACAGATCGTCCATGCGTGCGCGGAATTCAACATGACGCTGGCGAAGATCAGCGATCTCGGCGGGAGTGATGCTGGCGCCCCACTGGAGACGTTCGCGAATCGCTTGTTCGAAGCGATCGAAATGGCCGGCGTGAAGGCCGGCGGCTTCCCAGGCCTGGATGGGCGCGAAGATCTCTGAGGATTCGGCCCACCAGGAGACATCCAGACGCGTAGAGCGCAGACCAATGGCTTCCATTTCCACCATGGTCTTTTTGTAGTTAACAATGACGTCCGGTTCGCAGTCGTGGAGAAAGTTGTCGTCGACGACACCGAAGCGAGTATAGGCGGGCGTATACGCGGGTTCGGACGGCGCGAAGAAACTGGCCAGGAGTGGGACTTCTTCAAGATCGCGAAAGAGCCAGCCCATGGTGTCGAAGGATGGGGCGAGGTGGACGGCGCCGCGCCAATCACCGCGGCCAAGCGAGGCGCGATAGCCGGCGAGGCCGCACAAGCGCGGCAGGCACGCGAATGGAACCGCCGGTGTCGGTGCCGATGGCGGCAACCGCTGATCCTTCGAGCACGCTGGCGCAGGCGCCAGATGAAGAGCCGCCGGTGAGAGCGCCAGCGTCGCCAGGCTGAAGGCAGTCGCCGAATTCGGGATTCTCGCCGGTGATGCCGTAGGCGAGAGGATGAAGGTGCGTCTTGCCGGTGATCACAGCGCCCTCTGCGCGCAGTTTTTCAACCAGCCATGAGTCGCGCGCCGCGATGCCGTTGCGATCGCGATAGAACCTGACACCGCAGGTGGTGGGCGCGCCGGCCAGGTCAAAGCAATCCTTGACGGAAATGGGCAGACCCCAGAGCGTGTCGCGGCCATCGCCGAAGGGGCCCCCGTCGCCTTTCGGCATGGCCTCAACGCGAGCGGCCTCGGCACGCGTCCATTCGTGGTCCTGCCAGAGGTAAGTGTTGCGACCGGGGTTCTGATTGGAGTTGGCAAGGGCCTGGCTGGCAACTCGCGAAGGTTGTGTGATTCCGTTGGCGAGCGCGCTACGCAGCGCTCGAATCGTGACTGGGACCGAGTTTGAGATCGTCGCGGGGGAAGCGGCCATAGGGTGATTGTAGAGAAGAATTGACGGACAAGAAAACGCGGAGCGGGCCCGCTCATTTTGTTGAGCGCTGCCATTGGCTGCCGTGCTAAGTTCGGATATGGGAGTTGAATTGACAGCCGTGCGCCGGCCTGCGGGGAAGCGGCGGGCGGTTCTGAACGCGGTTTCTCTAAAAAGCTCACAAAGAGCGCATGGGCCGAGTCGTGAACCGGAGCGGGGACCTGGCGCAGATGGCGACGCTGGCGGCGTTCACGGCGCGGTCGATGCAAACCGACAGCCCGCGACCATTCGGCGCTGCCATCGTTCATACAAGCTCAGGCCGGCTGCTGTTGCGGGCGCTGAACGCGGTGATGCAGCAATGGGATCCCAGCGCGCACGCCGAGGTGCGCGCCATTCGACTAGCCACGAAGCGGCTCAAAAAGCTCTCACTGGCCGGCTACACACTCTACACAACCTGCGAGCCGTGCCCGATGTGCATGAGCACAGCGTTGTGGGCCGGGCTCGATCGCGTAGTGTACGGCGCGACGATCGCCGACGCAAACCGCCATTGCAACCAGATCCAGATTCCGGCGACCGAGGTGGCGGCGCGAAGCGATATGACCTGCGTCGTGGAAGGCCCCATTCTGCGCGACGAATGCTATGCTCTTTTTACCCACCCTCGCATGCTGCGGGCATTTCGGCTATGGTCCACTCGCAAGCGCAACTAATCTGCACTCGGCCCGATTCATTTTTCCTTGATGAGGTTCTCCCCATGCAGGACGGAATCGCAGCAGCACTGTCACAAGTCATCGCCGATCCCGCGCGCGTGCTGACGGCGCCTGCGGTTCTCGACCGGCTGTCGCACGATTTCTATTGGTACTCGCCCATTCTGCGTCCGCAGCTGGCGGCAAAAAAAGGCGATGTGGCAGTGCAGCCGGTCAACGTGGATGAGGTGCTGGCGGTGATGCGCTTTGCGGGACAGCATGAGATTCCGGTCACGGTGCGCGGCGCGGGCACGGGCAATTACGGCCAGTGCGTTCCGCTCCACGGGGGCATCGTGCTGGACCTCTCGTTGATGGACAAGCTGGAGGAGATCACGGCGGATGGAGTGGCGGTGTGCCAGCCGGGATTGCGGCTGGGCGCGCTGGAAACGGAAGCGCGCAAGAAGGGCTGGGAACTGCGCATGTATCCCTCGACGCTGGTGAAGGCGTCGGTGGGCGGGTTTCTTGCCGGCGGATCGGGCGGCATTGGTTCGGTGGCGCACGGCGGCTCTGCGTGATTTCGACACTGTGCGCGGGTTTGAAGTGGTGACCATGGAAGAGGAGCCGCGCGTGGTGCTGCATGAGGGCGCGGCAGTGCACGAGATTCTGCATGCGTGGGGCACGAATGGCGTGCTCACGCGCATCTGGTTCGCGCTTGCGCCGGCGGTGGAGTGGGTGCAGTTCACCGCGGCATTTGATACCTACGAAGAAGCGTTTAGCTTTGGCGAATCGATCGCCGGGGATCCAGGGTGGACGAAGCGCCTGGTTACGGTGTTCGAGTGGCCCATTCCTTCGTTCTTTACGCCGGTGAAGCAGGTTGTACGTCGAAGGCAAAGCCCTGGTGCTCGTCATGATTGCGAAAGAGCAGGCACCACACCTGCGCAAAGCTGCGGAGAGGTCGGGCGGGGAAGTGACGTTCTTTGGGCCGTACGATGGGCCGCGCACGCAGCCGCTTGCTGAGCGACTACACCTGGAACCACACCACGCTGTGGGCGATGAAGGCAGACGCGGCGTACACATATCTGCAATGCGGATTCTCGCCGACCGAGTGCCGGGAACAATTCCGCCATCTGCGCGAGCGCTATGGCGACGAAATTCTATTCCACATCGAATTCATGAAGAACGGAGACGGCGTGGTGATTCCGGGCGCTATTCCCGTGGTCCGCTTCACGACCGAGGAACGGCTGAACGACATGATCGACGTTTTGCCGGTCGATTGGCGTGTTCGTCGCCAATCCGCATGTGAATTACCTCGAAGATGGCGGACGTTTTCGCGCCGACAACATTCAACTGCGCGCAAAGGAAAAATATGATCCGCGCGGGCTGATGAATCCGGGCAAGATGATCAGCTTCCACAAGGAGGCGGTGACGCGGTGAAGACCTGGATTCCCGATGAACGCAACTTTGCGTATCTGACGTGGAAGCAGGTGGATGCGCTGCCGCGCGAGAAGACTTTGCTGGTGTTGCCGACGGCGGCGATCGAGCAGCATGGGCCATCATCTGCCGCTTGCAACCGATACGCTGATCAACAACCTGCTGCTGGGCAAGGCCCTGGAGCGGTTACCGGCGGAGATGCCGATCTATGCACTGCCGCCGGTCTGCTACGGCAAGAGCAATGAGCACATCGGTTTTCCCGGGACGCTTTCGGTGAGCGCGCAGACTTTTCTGGCCGTAGTGCGCGACCTGGGCGCGAGCATTGCGGCGGCGGGTTTCAAGAAGACTGGTTCTGTACAACACGCACGGAGGAAACACCTCGCTGGTGGATGTGCTGGCGCGCGATCTGCGCGCGGAGTTCGGACTGCGCACGTTCTCGCTGTTTGGCTCGGCGGGAGCGGCGTTTGAGGGCGTGAGCGCTCAGGAGCGGACCTATGGATTTCACGCCGGCGAAATCGAAACGGCCTTCCTGCTGCACGCGACGCCGGAGCTGGTGCACAGAGGCGAGTACACGTCGAACTACATTGCGCGCGTGGATCAGCCGGAGTTGCTGAAGCCGGAAGGTTCGTCGGCGAACTTTGCGTGGCTGACGAAGGACATTGCGCCGAGCGGCGTGATGGGTGATCCTTCGCCGGCGACGGCGGAGAACGGAGAACGCTGGGCCAACGAAGCAGCGGCGCGAATCGCGGAGATCCTGGTGGCGATGTACAACTTCGAGCCGAGGCATGGTGCCTGAGCATGCCGTTGGTCGATTGCGGAAACGGAGTGCGGCTGGAGCGCGGCGTGGAATGCCGGCTTGAGCGATGGCACGATGCTGGTTTCCGATCACTACTATCCAGCCGGCGAAGGGCCATGGCCGACGCTGCTGATGCGTCAGCCGTACGGGCGCGATATCGCGTCGACCGTTGTCTATGCGCATCCGGTGTGGTTTGCGCGGCACGGCTATCACGTGGCGATCCAGGATGTGCGCGGACGCGGCGGTTCGAGCGGCGAATTTTATCCGTTTCGACATGAGGGCCGCGACGGCGCCGAATCGATCGCGTGGCTGCGCAGGCACCCGGCATGTAACGGCCGCATCGGGATGTATGGCTTCTCGTACCAGGGCGCGACGCAACTGCTTGCGGCGGTCGAGCAGCCGGAGGGACTGGTCTGCATTGCGCCGCACATGACGGCCGCGGACCTCTATCACGGCTGGTTCTATCACCACGGGGCATTGCGGCTGAGCTCAACGCTGGGCTGGGGAATCCAGATGCTGCGCGAAGATGCGCGGCGCACGGGGCTGCGAGAGGCGAACGACAAGGCTGGAGGCGGCGTGGACTAATATTCGCAACCAGGCCGCGCAGGTTCCCTATGCGGAGCACCCAGCCATCACCGATCCGGAATTGCCCAGCTATGTGCGCGACTGGATGTCACATCGCGAGCAGCGGACGATTACTGGTCGGACCAGGACATCAGCACGCAGTTACGAGCGCATCCGGATTCCGGCGCTGCACATTGCGGGCTGGTTCGATACCTACCTTGAGGGTTCGATCGCTGGCTATCGTCGCGTTGCGCAAACATGCGGGGAGTGAGTTTGCGCGTGAGAATCAGTATCCTGATCGCAGGGCCCTGGGTGCATATTCCATGGGGCGATCGCGCAGGCGAAGTGGATTTCGGCGAGGCTGCAAACCTGAACACGGACGAGATTTTGCTGCGCTGGTTCAATCATTGGCTGAAGGACTCGCGCGAGTTCGAATCGGAAGCCGCGGGTTCGCTATTTTGCGATGGGTCCGAACGAGTGGCGCAGTGCGGAAGAATGGCCGGAGGAGGCTGAGTTCGCGCTTTATCTGCACAGCGGGGGCAATGCCAATTCACGCAAGGGCGATGGGCGGCTGACGGTGGCCGCTCCGGAAGATGAAGAACCGCGCGATGTGTTTGTCTACGATCCGGAAGTGCCAGTGATGGCGCCGGGCGGCCCGCAGGCACTGAGCGGGTGTTTCGACCAGTCCGCGCTGGAATTGGGCAACAACCTGCTGGTGTATACGTCGGAGCCGGTGGCGCGGGCCACGGAAGTTTTCGGACAGCCGCGCGTGAGGCTGTTTGCCGCTACCTCCGCGGCGCACGCAGATTTCACGGCCAAACTGGTGCGCGTGAAGACGAACGGGCGCGCGGAGTTTCTGTGCATCGGGATTGCGCGCAGTTCGTGGCTCTTTCGCGAAAGCGGTTATGCGGCGGATGAGATTCATGCATGGGAATTCACGCTGGAGCCGATTGCATTCGAACTCGCGCCGGGCGAACGATTGCGGCTGGAGATTGCGAGTTCGGCCTTTCCGCTGTACGATCGCAACCCATCGACGGAGGTGGCTCCGCAGCTGGCGGACAACTGGAACTGGGCGCGGTCGACGCAGCAGGTGCTGCACAGCGCGGCGCATCCTTCCTGTGTGTATCTGCCGGTGAAGGGAGAGCCGGGATGGTGACGACGCCCGCGACCGTCCCTGTTCCGGAGATTGCTTTGCAGGGAGTGAGCAAGCGCTACCGCAACGCGGCGCCGGCGCTCGAAGACATTTCGCTGACCGTGAAACGGGGCGAGTTCGTGACTTTCCTGGGTCCTTCGGGGTGCGGCAAATCGACGCTGTTGAAGCTGGTATCGGGGCTGAGCCCGGTGAGCGAGGGCTTGGTGCGCGTGAACGGCATGACGCCCGAGAATGCGCGCGAGATGATGAGCTTCATCTTTCAGGACGCGACGCTGATGCCGTGGCGAACGGTGGAGCAGAACGTCGGCCTGGGCCCGGAACTGGAGCATGCGGCGCGCCCGTTGCGCAAGGAGCGCGTGGCACGCATGCTCGAACTGGTGGGGCTGAGCCAGGTTGCGCATCGCTATCCGCGGCAGCTCTCCGGAGGCATGAAGATGCGCGTTTCGATCGCGCGCGCGCTGGTGAACCGGCCGCGCATCCTGCTGATGGACGAGCCCTTCGCGGCGCTCGATGAAATGACGCGGGACCGCCTGAACGAGGAACTGCTGCGCCTGTACGCCGAACAAAAATGGACGGTGCTTTTTGTGACGCACTCAGTGGCGGAGGCGGTGTTTCTGTCTTCGCGGGTGGTCATCCTGGCCGCGCATCCGGGACGCGTGGCGCACGAGATTCCCATCGATCTGCCGTGGCCGCGGACCGCGGAGACGCGCGAGTCGATGGAATTTGAGGAGGCTGTGACGCATGCGGCGCGCCTGCTGCGAGGAGTGCATCACGCATGAAGAAGCAGGCGTGGCTGGCCCTCAAGAGCGCGATGGTGCTGATTTGCCTGGTCGGACTGTGGCAGGCGCTGGTGAGTGTTTACAAGGTGCCGGCATACATCCTGCCCGGACCGCTGGCGGTGGCGTCGGCGTTGCGAGGGCGTTACCCGTCGCTGCTGAACTCGCTCTGGATCACCACGGAAGAAGCCGCGGGCGGTCTGCTGGCCAGCATCGTTGTGGGAGTGGCTGTGGCAATGATCTTTGCCCAATGGCGCTGGCTGCGGCAGCTGTTCTATCCGTACACGATACTTCTGCAGACGGTGCCGATCGTGGCGATTGCGCCGCTGATCATTCTGTGGATCGGAGCCGGAATTCCAGCGGTGATGGTGGTAACGTTTGTGATTTGCCTGGCTCCGATCATCGCCAACACCACCCAGGGACTGATCAGCGTGGACGAGAATCTCATTCACCTGTTCATGATGCACAAGGCGACACCAGCGCAGGTGCTCTTCAAATTGCGATTGCCGAATGCGATGCCCAACCTGTTTACCGGCATACGAATCTCGGCCGGCATCAGCGTGATCGGAGGCCTGACCGGCGAGCTCTTCGCGGGTTCTACGCGGGTGGGCGAGGGAGGGCTCGGTTATGCCATTATCTATGCGAACAACCAGATGGAAACGAGCTATATGTTTGCACTGGTGCTGGCGGCCACGGTGCTGGGTTTCAGTTTCTTTTTTATCGTGATGTTTCTGGAGTGGCTGGCGCTGCATAACTGGCACGAGTCGAGCCGGGCACAGGTTGCGGAATGAGACGGATGGATTTCTGACGGCATGATTTTTTATACGAAGGTCGAGGTCTCCCAGGTCTCAGAATCGAGACCCGGGCACCCAGGTTTGAGGTAGTCGATGTTGAGGATGGAATCGGAGACGGGGTGGTGGCTGATCCGGCATCCAGACCACGCGCAGCTGGCGGGAGATTTTGCCGCGGCCTGGGGAAATGAGCTTTTTCGCAAGCCGGAGCCGCGGGCGCGCGTTCTGTTGGGGATTGCTACGCACGACGATGGCTGGGCGGAGCGCGATGCGCATCCGTCAATTACGCGCCAGGGTAAGCCCTCGGCTTTTTCGAGTGAGCTCGTGGGCAAGTATTCCGCCTTTGAAGAGATCGACCTCGCGGAGTACCTGGCCGTGCGCGATCGGGCGGTTCGCATCATTGCAGAAAAAGACCCATACGCGGGGCTGCTGATTTCGATGCACACGTACAACCTGCTCACCGCGCACGCGGACCGTGCCACGATTGCGGCAGACGGCCTCGTGCTGCTGGACGAATTTCTAGTGCGCCAGCGAGCATACCAGGCCGAACTGCGGTCGGCGATCGCAACCGACCCGACGCTGACGCCGCTCGAGAAATCAGAGCAGACAATCCTCGAACACTTCCGGCTTTTGCAGGCGTGCGACAATCTTTCGCTGTTGTCGTGCGTGGCGTTTGGTCAGCCGGCGCATCTGCTGCATCCCCTGCCGTTGAAGGATGGATCGACGGCCGAGGTGAAGGTGTCTGCCAGTTGCGCCCGCGTCACTTCCGGCTATCGCCATGGCCGTTCGCAGAAAGCGAGCTTACGTTCCGGTTCCCGGCGAAGCACGTCGAGGGCAGAGTCTTCGGGTCGTCGGCTGAATTGGATAAGGCCTATTCCGCTGCAGAGAAGATGCAGCTTTCCGTCACTCTGGTTGAATGACGGCGCGGGCATGGCTGACGCGTCAAGCGAAATAAGAAGGGCGGCCCTGATCGGAGCCGCCCTTCGTTGTCAACGCTGTGCCCGAATCAGAAATCGAATCGAAGCGACATCTGGATCTGGCGTGGGCTGCCGATGGTGTGAGTCACGATTCCCAGGCCGCCGGGGCAGTTGTAGAAGCTGCTGTTGGTCTGGGAGCCGTCCGAGGCGCATCCGGTAGGCAACGGTGTCAGGCCTGTTGCTGGAAAAGCGTCGTAGTACTGGTTTTGCGAGACTTCGTTTCCTGGGACATCGAGGCTGGTGGTGTTGGTCAGGTTGTAGACGTCGAAGGTGTATTTGAAGGAATACCGCTCCTTGAGGGTGAGGACCTTGACCAGCGAAATATCGGCGCGCTTCTGAGACGACTGGCGGAAGATATTGCGCTGGCCGGTGGTGAAGCCAGTTTCATAGGGGTCGTTGGCGGGAATAGCGCCATCCAGATCGCCCGGGCTAAGGAGGGGGAGCGTGAAGCACTCGGGTTTCAATGCGCTGATGCCGGTGGAGGGGAACCATGCGCCCGAATGCCCGGTGAGTGCGCTCTTGGCGGTGCATCCCTTGGCCAGCGGAACGATGGGATTGGTAATGCCGTCGGCGGTGGAGTAGTAGATGCTGCCGACAGCGCCGGAGAAGTCGATGACGCTGTAGGGCTGTCCGCTCTGCAGAACGGTGAGGCCCTGCAAGGACCAGTCGTTGATGATCTTGCCCATCAACGAGGACTGGTGGCCCAGGTTGGGCATCCTGAAGACGTAGGTGAAATTGAGCACCTGGGGGCGGTCGAAGTCGGCCGAGCCGTAGGACTCGCGCAGATTGAGAGGATTGTTGCCGTTGTAGAAGAGTCCGAGGCCGCTTTGTTCGTCGAGAGTATGGGACCAGGTGTAGGAAGCGCCGACCTGGATGCCGTGGCTCATGCGCTTGTCCACGTGAACCTGAAGCGCGTCGTAGGCATTGACGCCGGCGGCCGTGTACGTGATGGATTCGGCTGCCTATCCGATGTAAGGAACGCGAAGGTCGACGTTGCCGCCCTCGTAGTTGGCGAGGTAGGGAGTGCCGTCGGGAAGCATGAGGGGCGGACCGAAGTCCGGCTCGCTGACGGTGTAGCCGTAGGTGTAGTTCTGCTGGAACGGAGTTCCGGCCAATGCGGGATTGGTCGGGGACGCGATGGTGGACTGATTGAAGGGCACGGGGATGACCTGGTGACGGCCCCGATTGCCGACGTAGCCCATCTCGACCGCGAGATCGTTGCGCGGCTGCCACTGGAAATCGAGCGTGTAGTTGATGGTGTAGGGCAGCTTGTTGTTGCGGCTGAAGACGCCGAGCGAAACCGGGCGGCCGAAGTTCATGATGCTGCCGGCGTTGGGGAGATAGTTGTTGAGGTCTGAAGCCTTGGGGTTGTTGGGAGGAGGCAGCAGAGACGTGCCGTAGGGATTTTCGAGATTGCCTTCGGCGTCAGCTGCCGCCGCAGGTGGGGATGTAGCCCAGATAGTAGTACTGTGTTTCGACGGGGCAGCTGGAGACGTTCACGAAGGGAAGCTGCTGGTTGACGCCGAAGGGACCGCCGGTGACGGTGCCGATGGCATAGCCGGGCGAGAAGTAGCTGAAGAGCTCGCCGCGATCGTAGTACATGCCGCCGCCGGCGCGAACGACAACCTTGTTGTGGAAGAATGCCGGGTTGCCACGCCGCGCCGAGGCGGGGAGCGATGCCCCACTGGCGGCCGGTGAGGGTCGTGGAGCTTACACCGTGAGTGCCGTTGGCATTGTTGCCGGCGATGATGAGGCCGGAGTTCACGATGGTGTCGGTAGCAGCGTCGTACTTGTAGCTCGTGGGATCGAAGTTGAAGAGGCGACCGTATTTCTCCGTGAGGCCGCCGTCCCAGTCGTAGCGAACACCGGCGGTGAGCGAAAGAGAGGGAGTGATCTGAAACTTGTCCTGAAGGTAAGTGCCGAGCTGGTTGGCGCGATAGTAGCGGTTGGCGTCGCCTTGCAGGAACGAGCTCACGTAGAAGCCGGTGGAGGAACTGCCCGGGGTGACCTGGCCCTGCACAAACTGGCTGAAGTCGTCGGTCGCAATGGTGCCTGTGCCGGTGCGCTTGTCGATGGTGTTGAGCTGCGTGTAGCTGTAGATGCGCGCCGAAGCTCACGGTGTGCTTGCCCAGCATCCAGATGGCGTTGCCGGAGGGTGAGATGCGGTTCTGGAAGACGCCGGTGTTGGGAGCCTGTCCTTCAGCGTTGGGGCCGATATTCAGGATGGCCGTCGATGTGCCGAGAGGCTGATTGTTGCCCAGCACGTTGTAGACGGAAACGCCGGGAAAGTAACTGGAACCGAAGACATTGATAGCGGCGTTGCCCGCCGATCCTCCGGGAATGGAATCGGGCCCGAAGGCTTGTTCGTTGGTGCCCCAGATCTTCTCGCGAATGAAGCCCAGCGTCTGCGTGGTGCTGAGATTGGATTTGAGGGTGAGGGTGTTGATGATGGAGAAGACCTGGGCGCCGGAGTCGAGATGCTCGGAGAATCCAGGAACGCTGGAGTAGGAGTAGGGCGCGATGGCCGGATCGTGCTGGTAGAAGTACTTCAGCGCGATGGTGTCTTTGCTGGTGGCGTTGTAGTCGAGATCGGCGACCGCCATATCCGCCGTGAAGCGGCCGGTACCGGGCAGGAAGGCGTTGAAGATATTGTTCACAGTGGGCGGAGTGCCATTGCGGGCATCATTCGGAATCAGCCACTTGCCTGGCTCGCCGGGAAGCGAAGGCGAGTTGAACAGGGCCAGTGCGATGGGATCGATCTGCGCCGAGGTGATGGTGGTGCCGAAGGAGTTGTTGGCGAGTGTCGCCAGACCTCCGGCGTCGCGGTTGGTGTCGTTGAGGCCGACGGGTACGTCGGTAAGCGTGTCGCCGATTTCCTGGTCGGAAACGTGGATGTGCTGATAGGAGAGAAAAGCCAAAGAGCTTGTCCTTGATGATTGGGCCGCCGACATTGCCGCCGAGAATCGTAGCGGTGCAGCTGGGGGACCTTGTTGGCCTGGGGAATGTCCGGATCCTGATTGAAGAAGAACGGAGCGGCATTGATCCAGTCCGTGCCGCGGCGGAAGTAGCCCGTTCCGTGGTAGACATTGGTGCCAGACGAGGTGCTCATGTCGATGTGCGCGCCGGAGGTGGAGCCTTGCTGAGCGTCGTACATCGAAGCGTTGACGCGAACTTCCTGGAGCGTTTCGGGGGCCGGGGTGGGAATGGCGTTGCCGATCGAGAGATAGACAGAGGCCAGGGTTTGAATCACGCCGCCGGCGCCGGTGCTGGAGGACACGCCGGTGCTGTTGATGACGCGCGCGGAGGGAACCTGGCTGGTGCTCTTGCCGTTGAAGAGGTTGCTGGCGTCGACGCCGTTGAGGAGAAAGCTGTTTGATGTATCGCGCTGGCCGTTGGCCCAGATGGGAGCGTTGCCGAGGCCGCTGTTCGCGCCTGTGCCGCCCGAGAGTTCGGCGTTAACGCCGGCGGAAAGGATGGCCACTCCGGTGAAGCTCCCTGTGGCCAGGGGTACGGTCTCGATCTGCGCCGTATCGAGCACGTAGCCATTGGTGGTATCAACGGCATTCATCAGCGGCACGGCTTCCACTTCGACCGTCACGCTGGTCTGGCCTACTTTGAGGGCGGCATTCACTGTCGCAGTGCGGTCTGCCTGCACAGTGATGTGCTGCGTCTTCTGCACACTGTATCCGTCGGCCGTGTAGGTGAGGTGTAGCTGTCGATGGGCAGGTTCACGAACGAATAGACCCCTGCGCCATTGGTCTTCACGGTGCGCGTCAGCGAGGTCTGCTCATCCACCACGGTGACTGTCGCATTGGGAATCACGCCGCCGGACGCATCGGTGACTTCACCCGTGATGCCGCCGAGCGTTTGCTGCGCCAATACAAACGAGCCGCACAGCGCGAAAGCTGTCGCGATTGCGAGCAGCCGCACGAACCGGGAAGAAACAAATCGCATGGGATACCTCAAGATGTCAGGCCTCAGAATAGGGATTTCCCGTGGGTCTTTTGAATGTCTCAAGAAACCTTCGGGGGAGCAAAACAAACTGCCGTTCGTGGAGCGCTCAAAAAGAGAGAGAAGGGAGCCGTTTCAAGTGTTTCTGTTCAGGTGAGTTGGATTCGGCTTGGAACATCGGGGTTACAAATAGAATAACGGCAATGAAATAGATTTCAACGAAAAATATTGGATGCTATGTTGCGAACCGCACGCGGAATATGAATTGAACTTATAAGGACGGTATAAGGGAAACATGCGCCGCGACGATGCGCCAACCCTCTGGAAACCGCACCCATGCCTGGCTCTGCCGGCCCCGCTGTGACTCGCGTTCGAACTCCAACGTGATGCTCGCAAAGTCTTTACCGAAAGCGACGATGTCGAGACGCGTTACGGTGCGAGCAAGATTTGCGGAAGGGCGCGCCTTGCGGAAGTCGCTTATTTCTTTATGTCCATAAAGATTCTCAGTGGCGCCAAAGCGCATTACACGGGGATCGGCCCAAAACATTTTTACCAGCTTTTCCACATCATTGGTCACGAGTGCGCGCTCGTACTGCGGATACAGCTCGCGGAGCTCGGCAATCACTTCAGGGTCGTTGATGGTCATGGCTGGAGAATAATTCCCGCCCGGGAAGGATTTGTTTGCTGATGGCGGCGCTCACGGTGTGGACAGGTTCATTCACCACCTGGCTCAATCGCAGTCGCATGGCGACGCTGCAAAGGATGTAGGCGTGTACGTCGGTGAATCCCCAGCGGCTCACAAGCAGATCGATCATTCTACCGGTGGCGGCGCGGGCAGTCTCGGCAAGATCGGTTCCTGTTTCGACTACGACCCAGGCGTCGGCTGAACAATCGGGCGCGACTGCATCGCTGGCCTCGACAATGGGGCCGGCGAGGCGGTAGCGCTTGTGGAGATGGAACCGCAGCGTTACATCCAGAGGGCACTCAATGCCGTTGATGCAGACTTCGCCGTCGCCCTGTGCGGCATGACCGTCGCCGCAACTGAAGAGCGCGCCCGGATTGTAGACGGGAAGATACAGGCGCGATCCGGCGCACAATTCGCGCACATCGAGATTGCCGCCGAAGGGGCCGGGGGGTCGCGTGCGGAAGGCTCCATTCTCGGCGCGCGCAACTCCCATGACGCCGAGAAACGGGCGGACGGGCACGACCGCGGGGTAGAGTGAACTGGTGGATTCACCGTCGAGCTGCCAGTGAAGCAGACAGGGCTCGCGGAAGCGATCTTTCAGAAAGCCCAAACCCTCGACGATGCTCGACCAGCCCCACCCGGAATGACGCGTTGCCAATACGTCGATCTCAAGCACATCGCCTGGCTCGGCGCCGTGAATCCAGATAGGTCCGGTGAGGGCGTGAATCCGCGTGCGGTCGATGGCGAGGTATTGTTCGGTGGTCATGCCGGGATGCACCTGGCCGCCGCTGGCGTCGACGCACGCGATCTGCACCTCATCGCCTGAATCGACGTGGAGCCGCGGCGGGAGCGAGCGATCCCAGACGGAATGGGTTGGCTCGGCGCTGAGGTGATGCTCTTTCATGACTCCTTCACCCGGACGCTCATCTGAACTTCAACGAGGGCGTTGCGAGGGAGGGCACTCACGCCGATTGCGGCGCGAACGTGACGGCCGGATTCACCGAACACGCGCACCAGCAGGTCCGACGCACCGTTGATGACGGCGGGCGAATCGCCGAAGCCCGGTGCGGCGTTGACGTAACCGTTGAGCGTGAGAACTTCCGCCACGCGATCGAGCGAGCCCAGCTCTCGCTTCAAGATTGCGAGTTGAGTCAGCGCGCAAGCCTGCGCTGCCGCGTAGCCATCCTCGAGGGTACGGTCAGCGCCGGCGAGTCCTGCGATCACGCCTTCCGGCCCGAGGGAGATAACTCCGGACAGGTAGAGAACGCCGCCGACCTGCTTGGCGGGAACATAATTGCCGCCGAGAGGCGGCGGCTGGGGTAGCGACAAACCCAGTGCAGCGAGATTTTCTTCCGGTGTCGAAGGGGGATTCATTTGCATTGAATGTAGCACGCCGGACAACTGATTTCGCTTGGGAGGGGCGGATGGACCAAGGTAGGATGAGCCATGTTTCGAATGCTCGCTTTAGTGGCGGTTGCCGCCGCGGTTACAACCGTTCATGCTGCCGACCCAAAGACGATTCTGCGCGTGGAACGGTCATCGCCAGGAGACCTGGACGTGGGCGGCGACCTTGCCGGAATCGCACCCGGGTCAACACGCTATGTGCGCTACGAAGACCTTCTGCAACTGCCGCAGGAGACATACAGCGTGAGCGACGATTCCAACTTTCGCGGGACGACGGAGATCAGCGGGGTTGCACTTTCAACACTGGCGCAGACCCTGGGACAATCGGCCGACATGATAGTGGCCATTTGCTACGACCACTACCGCACCAACTATCCGGCCGATTATCTGAGCGCACATCATCCGTTGCTGGTGCTGCGGATCAACGGGAAGGAACGCGATCGCTGGCCCACGTCCGCCGAGGGTGGATCGATGGCGCCGTATCTCATCTCGCATCCGGTGTTCACGCCATCATTCAAAGTGCTCTCGCATGAAGATGAGCCGCAGATTCCCTATGGTGTAACGCGGATCGAGTTTCGCCGCGAGGCGGAAGTCTTCGGAGCCATTCGTCCGCACGGAAACTGGCCTGCGGACTCGCCCGTGGAGCAGGGATATATCATCGCCCGGCAGGATTGCTTTCGCTGCCACAACATGGGCTCCGAAGGAGGAACCATGGCCGGGCGCTCGTGGTCGCAACTGGCGGCAATTGCGAGATTCGATAGAACGCGGTTCGAGTACACCATTCGCGATCCCAAATCGGTAAAACCGGGCGCGAAGATGCCGGCGCACAAGGATTACGACGACGCCACGCTGCATGCGTTGACCGAGTACTTCAGAGCCTTTATGCTTCCCAGCCACGGCGATCGCCCGGGGAAAGATTCGACGCCATGATCACTCGCACTGCGAAAGTTATGCTGCTGGCCGGCATCGCGTTGTTTTACACGCTGGTCGTGTTCAACAATCTCACCGACTTCAATTCGAACTACCAGTTCGTGCGCCACGTGATGACGATGGACTCAACGTTTCCCGGCAATCATGGCATGTGGCGGGCGCTGCCTTCACCGGCATTTCACATGGTCTTCTACATCTCCATCATTCTGTGGGAGAGCGCGACGATGATTCTGCTCTGGTGGGGCACGGTTCGGTTGCTGCGCGCGCTTCGCCTTCCCGCCGCGGCCTTCAACGTGGCCAAGCGTACGGCAGTGATGGCTCTGACTCTTTCCATGTTGATGTGGCTGGTGGCGTTTCTTTCGGTGGGCGCGGAGTGGTTTCTGATGTGGCAGTCCCACACCTGGAACGGACAGGAAGCGGCCTTTCGGACGTTTGCGGTTGTCGGACTGGTGTTGCTGATTCTGATGCAGTCGGAGAGCGAGGGGCAGCCGTGAGCCCTCGGAGGTTCGTGGTTTCCCACCCATTTCACGATGAGACCGTTAAATGGATGGGGCACTGAGCGTCAGTCAACTGGCAGCGCGGCTTTTTTGCGTCGTAGGAGATACACGGCGAGACCCGCGATGATATAGGCGAGATAGATGTAGGGAATGCGGGCGTGTGCGGGATCGGTGCTGGAGCGAACATCGAAGACGCCAATCAGGATCATCACGATCACAGTGGTGACGCTGACCACGGCGACCGTGTGGGAGTGCTGGCCGAGCGCTGAGCGCGCGAAGGGCAGAGCCAAGGCGACCAGCGCATACGCGGTGAGAAAGCCAAAGACGGCGAGGGAGCCCAGCAGGTCGTACATGTCGGAGCCGGGGACATTGCGCAGGGCCATAAGTAGAGTCCCGGCGAACATCAATCCCGCCGTCGCAAGTACCGCGGCGGTAGGGGTCCGGTGCCGTCTGCTGGTGCTTTCAAACAGGGCGGGCAGCAGTCTGCCATGCGCCATGCGCATAAGCAAACGGGCCGCGGCCGTCGTGCAGGCCAGGACACATGCGAACATGCTGATGAACGCGCCCACGTCGATGGCTACGCCGAGCGGCGAAACTCCGGCCCTGCCGGCCAGGAGGTGCAAGGGGCTCGTGGTCTCACTAAGTTTGCCGGATATGCCGCGAAAACCGAGCACTTCAGAGTAGGAACACACCATGAAGAAGACGCCCGCCAGCAGAGCGCATTGCAAGACGGCGCGCGGAATGGTGCGCAGAGGGTTGCGCGCTTCCGCGCCCAGTGTGGTGGCGCTTTCAAAACCCACAAAGCTGAAGATGGATAGAACCAGAGCCGGTCCCAGCGAAGACAGAGTCACGCCTTTGAGCCGAAACTGATCGAGATCGAACTGCAATCCGAAATGGAAGACCAGAACCAGCACCACGATCAGGATGAGGCCGACCGAGATCACTTCGATCCACAGCATCAGTTCGGCGGAAAGCTTGACGTCACGATAGGCAATCCATGCGGCAGTGGCGCACACAAGAGCGAGCGTGGGGATGGCCGGCGGCGCCCAGTGGAAAAACTGTTGGGCAAGGACGATCGCGTAGTAGAGCGCTCCGCCGGCGACGGAAGCGCCGGTAGCCAGGTAGGCGAGCAGCAACGCCCACGCAGCTGTGACGCCGAAAACAGGCGGCAGCGCATTGGCCGTGTAAGTGTAGAGCGATCCCGGCGAAGCGGAGAGGCGCGCAAACCGGCTCACGCAGAAACCCACCAGAAGCATCGCGACGGTAGCCAGCAGATAGACAAACCAGGTGGCGTTGCCCGCCAGCGCGAAGACGAGGGGAATGGTCAGCGACGGCGTTGTCGATGGCGCCACCGCGGAGACTGACTGTGCGAGCGTTTCGATAGGACCCAGCGCACCTGCGTGAAGCCCGTAGTTTTCGGGCTCGGCGTTTTGGGTATACACCGCGCCTGTCGTGGTTGCCTGTTCGGTCAACTCGTCTCCCTCTTGCTTGTCTTCAGGTTGTTCTAGTCTTGCGCGTCTCCCGGCGCAGGTCAAGGCAGAAGGGATAAACTGAGGTCGATGCCTGTAGCCGCAATCATTCTTGCTGCCGGGGAGAGCCGTCGCCTGGGCCATCCGAAACAACTATTGGCCTATCGTGGCGAAACCCTGCTCGCACGCGCCATCCGCCTGGCGAACGAAGCGGGCGCTTCGCCAGTGCTTGTCGTACTGGGTGCGAATTTTGCAACCATCCTTAGTGCCGTCCAGTCGTCCAATTCGATTCCCGTTCACAACGATCGCTGGCGGCAGGGAATCGCGAGCTCGATCGAGGCGGGAGTGCGCGCACTCGGTGTGTGCGGGGCCGAGGCTGAGGGAGTGCTGCTGATGGGCTGCGACCAACCGCGGCTTACTGCCGATCATCTGCGTTCTCTCATCTCGGCGTTCGAAGGTCAAGCCGCAGGGGCAATTGCTGCTTCTTCATATGCCGGGGTTCAGGCGGTTCCCGCGATTTTTCCGCGCGCCGCCTTTGCCGAATTGCGAGCACTTGGCGGCGACAAGGGAGCGCGTTCGGTGATTGAAAGCGCGCAATGCCCGGTGGTTGCGATGGAGTTTCCTGGCGGGGAGGTCGACATCGATTCACCTGAGGATCTGGCGCTGCTCGAGTAGCGCCTATCGCTCGATGGTGGCTTCGATGTAGCCGTGGGGCTCGTCGATGGGCACGAAAATGTGATTAGGATTGTCCTTACCGAACGGGCTCAGGTCCGCCAGCAGGTGATGCAGATTGGGCATGGTGAGCTTGATCCGGGAGATTTCCGGCGCCGCGTCCAGGGCCGCTTTGCCCATGTCGAAAAGCGTGTGCTGCACGCTCATGCTGTCGTGGGCGGCGAAGGTCCTGAGCAGCGAGCCGAGAATTCGTAATCGAACGCTGGCGTAATCCGGCTTGCCGGATGCGTAGGTCCACACCACCGTAGCGCTGGTGCCGAAGATGCGGTCAGTGGCCGGTTTGAGCGTAGTCAGCCGATCCTTGATGTAGCCGGTGAAGGCCGACCTGGTTGTCTTCAGCATCGTTAACCCATCGATGCCCGCGGCGATCTCCCACGGGCCGTTCTTTTCGCCGGTTGCGGACACGGTGTTCAGTTCGGGGCCGCAAAGCCTGAACGTGGTCGGGGCCGCCCCGCCGTCGCAATGCATTCGTTCCCACGCCTTCTCGTCGATTTCGATGCTGGCCTTCGATACCTGCGGATTGTTCGTGAGAAGATAGTCGCCAAGTTCCACGGCGAACTCTTCCATCGTGGCGGCGGTTGAGTCGCGGGCAATGGAGTACACGGTGTTCTTCATCGTGTCGGTGGGAAGGATCTTGCTGTTGTCCGCCTGGGTGAAGCTGGATTCGAAATCTCCCTGCAGGAGGATGCGCACGGTCCATTCCTGAAACTCGTGCCGTTCGCCGTGCCGCGTGATGCGCGAGAGCCGCACACGCGATTTTCCATACTGATTCTCACCCAATCGTGCCATTCGCCATCCTCGATAGGTTGTGTCGCTGTTGTCCCTGAGAAGGAACTACAGGATATAGCAGGCGCCCCGCGGCTCCCTACAGCAGGAGGCCCGCCGATTCTGGCTTTATCAACGTTTCATTCCAAGGAGGCACAGTTCTCCCCAGGACAAAAGCAACTCTTTGCTTCTGCCGATGATCAGAGACGGCAGGAATGCCTAGCGGCCGTCGCCGTTACCACCGACGTCACCGCCAGCGTTGCCGATGGCGTTACCGCCGCCAATGCCGCAGTGGTTACCATTGCCGCCGTTGCCCACTCCGATCACCTTGATCGCCTTAAAGAGGGTGGCGCCTATGAGGATTCCGTTACCGGATGCTGTTGCATGAAGGTAATGGAGACGGGGGTTGTCGCTCACGTAGTTGTTGCTCTGGGACGGGAGGGTAAAGCCGCCGGATCGCAAGATCGACTGCACGCCGGGTAGTTCGTGTGGCCGCAGCGCGAAGTCGATGTTGATGGTGATATCCGCGCCACCCGAAAAGTCCACCTCGATGTAGAAGGTCTGTCCCACGCCCAGGCCGCTCTTGGCCCCGACCCGGCTATCCAGAGAGATCGAGCATTCATCGGGCCGCGGCAGCCAGAACGCAAAGATGTTATCCACTTGAGCGATGAACCCTTCGTTGAACAGATCGAGGATCGGTCCCGGCAGAAGGCTGGGGTCAAACACGAAATTGGTGCCTGGAATAAACACCCCGCCGAGTTGGGGGCTATGGATGGTCGTGAGCGCGGCGGCCAGGAAGGTTGCCAGATCGGCACCCGGGCCGGTCGCCTCAAAGTGCACCCAGATCAGCTTCGGGGAGATGTTCGTGACGTGGCTGTAAACGGCGGTGATGCGGATCGCGCGGCCATGCGAGAGCAGCGAATCCTCAAGCGCCGCAACCTCGGATTCCTGGGCAGGAAGAGCGCCGTCGGCAAAAAAGTCATTACGGCGCTTTTCCTTGAAGGCGACAAATCCATTCGCGACTGCCGCGTTAAAACCGGGTTGCGGCAGGGGCACTCCATCGACTGAAACGGCCAGGTCGCGCCGGGACAGTTGGAAACGCAGCACATCTCCCGGGAAGACGTACCCGTCGGTACCCATCGCGGCCTGGATTCCACTCCAGTCCGTGGCTGCAAAAGCTCCTTGAGTTGGCAACAGGACAACCGCCAGAACGAACATCCGGACGGCACAGTCGCGGACGAACCGCGCGCAAGTGATCTTAGGCATGGGGGTGCCTCCACAGAGGAAATCTCCGTGCGGTAATGATCCAACGGAGATGCCTGATTTGGATGTGAATTCTTTCAGACGGGATTGGGTACTTTAGACACACCTGCGGCGTCCCGCCCCGGTGCCTCACAAGATTCTTTGGAGACGTTCATGCCCGGTTTCCTAGGCTTTCAGCGCACAAATTGTACAAATGCTCTCGATAAATTGTTCACTTATCACATGTTGCTCTCGCTTTAAGCGGCTGATTCTAATTAGCTTCCTCGATAGGTTGTGTAGCTGTTGTCACTCAGCAGAAGAGGCACGTGGTAGTGAGCTTCGCCGCGGCAATTAAACGTGACGCATGCTTCGGGGTAAATGCTGGTGCGCCCCTGCTGTGTGAGGTAGGCGCCGGTGGCGAACGTCAGCCGGTACAAGCCGGCCGAGGCGTTGGCGGCGAGATTACGGCAACGACCGTCGGCGTCGGTTGCACTTTCTGCGAGCACGAGCCACGAATCTTCGTCTAGTTTCTCGAGGCGAATGCCAACGCCCGCGGCCGGCTTGCCGAGCGTTATGTCCAAGACGTGGGTCGTGATTCCACTCATTCCATCAGCCACTTTCTCAAGCGTATCTGGGTGATTTGGCGCTGCTGCTCTGCCGCTTCGCGCAACTCCGCGGCGCGATCATTGGCCAGGCGCCGTTCGAGGATCCCGAGCATTTCGTCGGCGCTCTTGCCGGTGGCGCACACGATATAGGTAAAGCCGAAGCGCTGCTCGTAGGTCGCATTGCCCTCGGCAAGTTGTGCCAACACATCGCTAGTCGCGCTAGCCGCACCGGATTGTTCCTGCGTGGACCACGCGGCCGATTGAGTTGGCCTGGGTGCGGTTTTGCGCTCGCCGATGCGGGGATGGCTCGAGAACGCCTCCATCCAGTCAGCCTCTTCCATTGTGCTCCATACTTCGTCGGCGGTGAGGCTGAGCGTCTCCACGGTTTCGAACGGTCGCAGGGCGACCATGGATTCAGCCCATCGGCTCGCGGCGCAACAAGCGAGCATTGCATCGAGTGCGAATGCTTCGCCGGCCTCATTCCACGCTGCGAGAGCAGGGTTCATCGCGTTCCTTCCGGCCGTCGCAATTCGGTCAGGAACTCTTCGAGGAGATTAGCGGCGACACGCCTGCGGTATTCGGCGGTGGAGCGAATGTCGTCGATGGGGAGCACCTCGGCCAGGAGTGCGGCGCGTGCCGCTCCGATCGAATCTGTGTCGACAGACTTGCCGCGCAACGCATCTTCGGTGCGATAGAGACGGGTGGGGAAGGCGGCGAGACTGGCGGCCGCTAGGCGCAGTTCACAGATGGATCCACCCTCGAGCAGGGCGGTTGCGCCCAGGGCAACTTTTGAAATGGCCATGGCGCGACGGGTGCCTACTTTGCGGAGATACTGTTGATGCGCGTTGAACCGGCGCGGTACATGAATAGCGTAGAGAAGCTCGTCAGCGGCCAGCGCATTTTTTTTGTAACCGGTGTGAAAGTCGCTGTACGGGATGCGGCGCCGGCCCCGCACGGAGATGAATTCGATCTCGGCATCGTAGACCAGCAAGGCAGGCGAGGAGTCAGCGGCGGGCGAACCATTGACCAGGTTGCCGCCCAGCGTGGCGCGTGTCTGGTTGGCGATGGAACCGATCCATGCGGCCGCCCTTCGAAGGAGGGGAAGATCGGATGCGATGGCACCGTGGACGCGCATGTCGGTGAACGTCGTGCCCGCGCCGATGGCGATGCTCTGCAAAGTGCTTTCGATGAAGCGCAGATCGGGAATGCCCCACAGGCTGACGAGCTTTGAAGCGGGCAGCCGGCCGGCGGCGTGGGCGACCATCAGTTCGGTGCCGCCGGCAATCGGGGTCCACTTGCCGGGAGACTCCGCAATCAGTTCGAGAACCGCGGCCAGAGTGCCGGGCGCGACGAACTCGTGTGCCTCGGCATCACCGCGCATGAGTGGCCTGCTCCGGGCGGGAGGCGGCGGCAATGACAGACTCGAAGATGCGGACGAAGCCGGTGCAGCGGCAGAGATTGCCGGCGAGCCCCTCGCGGATTTCCGCCATAGTGGGGTGCGGGTTGCGCTCGAGCAGATGCGAGGCAGCCATCAACATGCCCGGCGTACAAATGCCGCATTGCGCGCCGCCGCAGGCGAGAAAGGCCTCTTGCAGCGGATGGAGGGCCGCCGTCGCGCTGCAATCCTTCAACGGTTTCGACGCGCGAGCCTTGCGCCTGCAGCACCGGAACGAGACAGCTATTCACCAATTCGCCATCCATGCGCACGGAGCACGAGCCGCATTCGCCTTCGCCACAGCCTTCCTTGGTTCCGGTCAGGCGAAGGTCTTCGCGCAAGACATCGAGCAGCCGCTTCATGGGAGGGACGTGAACCTCGCGTTCGATGCTGTTCACGGTCATCCGGATCGCAGGCCAGTTTGCGCTCATACCGCGGCGGGCTCCTCAATGGCAGCGACTGCTCCAAGCTTCGCGAAGAGGTCTTCAGGAAGCAGGGGAATGGCATTGAATCCTACACCGGTGGCGGCGCGAATGGCATTGAGGATGGCGGGTGCGGGGCCGTCGTGGGGCAACTCGCCGATACCCTTGGCTCCGAAGGCGCCGTGGGCGAACGGAATCTCCTCGAAGTAGATGTGGATGGGCGGGACGTCTTCGGCGGTAGGCATGATGTAGTTAGTCATCTGGTTGTTGGCCATGTGCCCGTTCTGCCAGATCACCTTTTCATAAAGCGCGTAGCCGATGCCCTGGGCGATGCCGCCTTCAATCTGGCCGCCAGCGAGGACGGGATGGAGCACGCGGCCCACTTCCTGCACCGACCAGAATTCTTCGACCTCCGCCGAGTAAGTCACGGTGTCGACCGCGACCTGCGCAACCTGCACGGACCACGCGAAGGCCGGGTAGGCTTCGCCATGATAGGTCTGGTCGTCCCAATAGATGTTGGGCGGTGCTTCATAGCGGCACAACGAGACAACCTGGCCGTGCTCGGAGCGGTAGTGTTCACAGGCAGTAAAAAATTCGTCGCGCGTGAAGTCTTCGGGCAGGCTGGAGTATTTGCGGAGCATCTCGATCAGTTGCGCTGCAGCTCGCTCGATCAGGCGGCCCACCACCATCGAGGTGCGCGAAGCGACGGTGGGCCCGCTGTTGGGAATGATTCCGGTGTCGCGCGGCGCCATGACCACATCGCTGTAATCGACACCCATGGCCTCGGCCGCGATTTGCGTGAGAATTGTGTCGGTGCCCTGGCCGAATTCGGTGTTCGATACGAGCACGCGGACTTTGCCCTCGGGAGTAACATCGACCCCGGCAAGGGAGTTCAAATAGCGTTCGCCTGAGCCGGTGAAACCCGAGCCATGAAAGAAGGCGGCAATGCCGAGGCCGCGCTTGACGGGGCTGGTCTGATTCTCTTCGGCAAAGCGCGCGCGGCGGGCGTGGTAGTCGCTTTCGGCGAGCGCGCGATCGAGAAGTTTGTCGAGGATAACCGGATCCCGCATCACCTGTTCGGTCGCGGTAGTGTCGCCATCATGAAGGAAATTCCGGCGCCGCAGATCGATCGGGTCCAGGCCGATGGCGACGGCAATCTCGTCCATGTGGCGCTCGATGGCAAAGATGGCCTGCGGAGCGCCGAAGCCGCGGAAGGCACCGTAAGGCACCGTGTTGGTAGCCCAGGCGCGCGAGCGAACGCGCACATTGGGACACACGTAAGGACCGGGCGAGTGCAGCGTGGCCCGCGACAGGACGGTCGAAGAGAGCGTGCAGTAGGCGCCGCCGTCGGTGGCCAGGTCGATGTCCATGGCCAGCAACTTGCCGTGGGCGTCTACAGCGGTGCGATGGCGCACGCGGGAGGGATGGCGTTTGGTGGTGGCGGCCAGGTCTTCCATGCGGTCATACACCATCTTGACCGGGTGACCGCTCTTCATCGCCAACAGCGCGGCGTGCGCGCAAAGCGTGGAAGGATAATCCTCCTTGCCGCCAAAGGCGCCGCCCGTCTCAGTCTGAATGACGCGCACTTTGTCGTCGGGCAGATTGAACACCGCCATCAGCGACTTGTGGACATAGAACGGGCACTGCAGCGAGCCCCAGACGGTGATGCCGGTTTCGGCGCTGTACTCGGCGATAGCGCCATTGTTCTCGATGTAGAGATGTTCCTGGGCGCCGGTGCCGTATTCACCTTCAACGATGTGGGCGGCGCTGCCCCATACAGAATCAACATTTCCCTTTTCGAGGAGGAAGCTTTTGAGGATGTTGTCTTCGCCCCAGATGATTGGGTCCTGGCGTTCGCTCTCTTCGATGGTGAAGACGGGCGGCAGCGGCTCGTAGTCGATGCGAATGGCGGCGGCGGCTTCGCGCAGCTTCTGCCTGCTGGGGTGGGCGAGCAACAGGATGGCCTCATCGCAATGATTCACTTGTTCATCGGCAAGGCAGGGCTGGTCGTCGAAGATGAGGTGAATATGATTGCGGCCGGGAATGTCGAACGCGGTGACGACGGTGAACTGGGTCCAGTCGATCGAAGGATCGAAGTGGATGGAGCGAATGCGACCGCGGGGGATGGTACTGCGAACGGTGGCCCCGTGCCACATGCCTTCGCGCTCGAGGTCGTCCACATAACGGGCGCGGCCGAGCAGCTTGTCGATGCCTTCTTTGCGGAAGACGGCCGTGCCGACAATCGGTGGTCTGACAATGCGGGTTTTGGCAACCGTGCTCATTTGGGGAAGCCGAATAGCCGTACAGGTTGAGGGTTAGGATACATCGGGGCGGGCTCGATGCAAAGGGGATGAAGCAAGCAGGGGCAATGCGGGGATTTCAGCGCGCCAGTTGTGCCAGGGTGCGCGCCAGCACGTGAATGCCGCTTCCGATCCAATGCGGCGAGGCGTATTCATCCGGCCGGTGGCTTACGCCGGCGCGACAGGGAATGAACAACATGGCCACAGGACCGATACGGGCCATGAAGAGAGAATCGTGGTAGGCGCGGCTGACCATTTTTTTGTAACTCTTGCCTGCGCCCTTAGCTGAGTCTTCGAGCGCGTCGAGAATCTCCGGATCGCAGGTGGCAGGCGGATCTGCGTTTACCAACTCGGTGGTAATCGTGACGCCGCGACGCGCGGAAACATCGGCAGCACGCGGTGCGAAGGGCCTCAAGCACCCGATCGCGGCGCTCAGCGTCGATGTCGCGAATGTCCGTTTCGAGGCGAACGCGGGAGGGGATGCTGTTGACCGCCCCGGGAAACACTTCGCATATGCCGACCGTGGCCACCGTGTCGATGGCGCCGGTTGATTTTGCCGCGGCTTCGAGAGCCAGGATCAGTTCAGCAGCGGCGGCAAGGGCG
Source organism: Terriglobales bacterium (assembly GCA_963788475.1). Lineage (GTDB taxonomy): Bacteria > Acidobacteriota > Terriglobia > Terriglobales > Acidobacteriaceae > Telmatobacter. The sequence continues at coordinate 22,379 of CAWBGO010000013.1, read as the reverse complement.
TCTTTGCGGCCTGGCATGAGGCACGCGCCGGCGTGGCCGCCTTCGCCTTCAATGAGAACGCGCATGCTGGCCGGCGCGGCAATATGCGTCACCAGGCCGAGGTCGATGCCCTCCTGCTCGAGGAGGGGGCCTTGTTCAATATGCAACTCGATGAACCTGGCGAACCGGCCGGCGGGCAGAATGACTGACTCGAGAGTGCCCGTGAACCCGGCGGCGGTGCGCAGCTCTTCGAGGCCGCGGCCCTCCTTGTCGCGGAGGGCGAGCGCCTGCGCGGGTGTGAGCGCGCCGGCCATCATGCGGCTGCCCATGCAGCCGATGCCGAAGCGGGTTGGCTCCTCGGCGGTGAAGATGACGAGTTCGATGGAGCGTCGCGGCTTGAATCCAAGTTGTTGGAGGACGCGGATTGCTTCAAGGCCTCCCAGAACGCCCACGCATCCGTCGTAGAGGCCGGCGTTGGGAATGGCGTCGATGTGGGAGCCGGTGCCGATCGGCGCAAGGTCCGGGACTGAGCCCTGCCAGCGGGCAAAGGTGTTGCCGATGGCGTCTTCAGTGATGGTGAGACCGGCGTCGGTGCACAGGCCTTTCACGTACGCGCGGGCGCGCAGGTCGGCCTCGCTGAAGACGACGCGCGTCACGACCGGGGGCTCGGCTTCGGAGATTTGAGCCAGCGCCTGAAGTTCGGCGATCACGCCATCGATTCTGAGCCGGGGGCGGGTTGTGGTCATTGTGCTCACACTCCGAGCGGATGGCGGCGCCAGTCTTTGTAGATGAGGTATTTGGCGGGGACCTTGCCGAGCGCTCCAAACCATTGCGGGCAATAGGGAGCCATCCAGATGAAATCGCCGGCCTCGACGGGATACCACGAGTCTCCGAGACGATAGATGCCGCCGCCCGCGAGCATCAGCAGTCCGTGCTCCATGACGTGGATCTCCACCATGCTAAGGGCCGCGCCGGGATCGTAGGTCATGGTGTTTACAGCGAAATCGTAGGCCGGGCCATCGGGCATAAGCGGCCGTACACGCAAGGCAGAATCTCCCTTCAGGGGCATATCCAGCACGCTGGACTCGTTGCCAATCACTACTTCGGGATCGGGGGCGCCGTCGCTCGCCTCATAGGGCTTCTCGATCAAAACCGCGCGTGCCGTGCCGATGGAACGGACACTGTGCGGAATGCCTTGCGGAAGATAGGCAAACCCTCCGTCGACGAGGAGATGGCTGTCAGCCTCGACCTGGACGGCTACCTCGCCTTCGAGCACAAAGATAAATCGCTGTGCGAGCGCAGGGCCAAGCGTTCCGCCGGCAGAGAACTCCGCGGTCATCTGGGTGAAGCCGGCGCCCAGTTGGGGCGCCGTATGAATGATGAAGTCGACGCTCTCGGCGCCTGGAAGCGGCGTGCGGATGAACGTGTCGGGCGTCTGCAGACAGGTGATCGGCTTTGAGGCTGCTTCGTGTAGCTCCCAGGTGATGCACGCTTGACCTCGTTATTTAGGGAAGTTGAACCGGCGCGTGGGTCGATTCTAATCAATACTCGTTAGTCGCGATGGTTTCTCGGACCCGATGATGACCCCACCCTAGCAAAGCTAGGATGGGGCACCCAGTCAATGCAAGTCATGCCGGAGCAACTGCGGATCCGTCGGCTTTGTCCGCCGCGGCGGACTTCGCTCAGGAAGACAAAGTGTGCTCTGCGGCGAGCCGTTCAAGGAACCTGCGCCCGACGTGGAGCGAGGCTTCGACGTCTTCTTCGCGGACTGTTTCGGCGGGATGGTGGCTGATGCCGCCCGGGCTGCGCAGGAACAGCATCGCGGTCGGTACGCGGGTGGCCATCACCATGGCGTCGTGACCGGCGCCGCTGGACATGGACCTGGGTGGAAATCCCGCCGCCTCGATCGCATCGGAAAGGTACGCGGTGAGACGCTCGTCCATGGAAACGGCGGGCTCGTTCATGTGCCGCGTCAACTCGATGGCAATGCCTCTCCGATCAGCAATGGCGCGGGCCCGGGCGACCAGCTCTTCCACTGCGGCTCTCGCGACGGGAGTCACGGGCGTGGCGGACATCCAGGCTTACGCGGGCCGTGCCAGGGATGACATTGACTGCGTTGGGTTCAATCGCGATCTTTCCCACGGTGGCGACAAGGCCGTCGGTGCGGGAGGCGAGTGTCTCCACGGCCGCGATCCATTCTGCGGCAGCGGCGAGCGCGTCGCGGCGCAGATGCATGGGGGTGGTACCGGCGTGATTGGCGTGGCCGGAAAAATCGAGGATGAGCCGCGTTTGTCCGACGATGCCACTGACCGCGGCGACGCTCAAGCCGTCGACCTCAAGGACCGGGCCCTGTTCGATGTGGACTTCGACAAAGCCGATCACATCGCGCTCGACCTGGGCGTCTTCGATTGCATGGGGGTCGAGGCCGAAGGCGCGAATTGCGTCTTCGACCGAGATGCCGTCCGCGTCTTTGAGTTCGAGGAGCGCGGGATCGAAGCGGCCGGCAACTGCGCGGCTTCCGATAAAGGGAAGGCCGAAGCGGACGCCTTCTTCTTCTGAAAAGGCGATGACTTCAATCGCGATGGGCAGGGCGGCTTCCTGGGCAAGCTGGACCCATTCGAGGGCCAGGGTGACGCCCAGCACGCCATCGTACGCGCCAGCGTCGGGAACCGTATCGATGTGGGAGCCGATGACCAGGCGGCGATGACCCTGAGAGGCCGGCGGCCAGATGCCGCGCAGATTTCCGGCCGCATCGGTGCGGACTTCCATGCCGAGAGTCTACCATCCGGCGGCAGAGGTGGCTGTGGACGTCATGCACGGGAGGCGTAAGGAAGCGGCGGGTGATGCGCCCCGGCTCTTCGGTCATGGTGGCGATGTGCAGGCACTCCGCTATGGCGCGCCGGGCGCGGTCTCTCATGAGCGAACGAGCTCCCTGCCGCGGGGATCGCCGAGGAAGCTGTCCCCATTGCCTGTACCATCGGATCGGCGGTACACCGGGGCGCCGCGCAGCCACGTCTCCTGCACCTGGCCCCGCAGATCGGCGTCCATGTAAGGAGAAAGCTTGTGGCGGAAATGCAGACTCGCTGGAGAAACGGTCCATTGCCGGTCGGGATCGAAGATGACGATGTCGGCGTCAGAGCCTTCGGTGAACGCGCCCTTATGCGCCTCCAGGCCGGCCAGCCGTGCCGGCATGGCCGCCATCCATCGGCCAAGCTGCTCGAGTCCGGCTCCGGAACCGAGGCCGCGCCGGACCATGGCCGTCCACATCACGGGAAGGGCAAGGCCGAGGCTGCTGATACCGCCCCAGGCGAGATCCCATCGCGCCTGTCCGCCGTTGGGGTCTGCGGCGCTTCAAGGCCGGCGGGCACGGGGAATGATCGGTCGTCACCATGTCGATAATGCCGTCGGCCAGTGCGCCCCAAAGCGCCTCGCGATTGGCCGCTCCGCGAATGGGCGGAGCGCATTTGTATTCGGTAGCGCCATCGGGGATTTCTTCCGCGGCAAACCACAGATATTGGGTGCAGGTTTCGACGGTGATGGGCAAGCCGCGTTGGCGCGCTTCCGCCAGCAGAGGCAGCGCCTGCGCACTGGATAAATGCACGATGTGGATGGGCGCCTCATACTCTTCCGCCAGGCGGATGAGCAAAGCGATCGCCTCGACTTCTGCCTCATCGGGCCTCGAGGCAAGATAGGTGGAATATTTGCGCCAGTCGGCGCCAGCCTTGTTGAGAGCCGCAGTGGCGGCGTCGATGGGGCCGCAAATCTCGGCGTGTGCCAGCACCGGCAGTCCGCTGCCGCGCAGGCTGGTGAGCGCCGTTGAAAGATGGGCCTCATCCACCCACGAGAAACCATCGATTCCGGAGAAAACGAGGAAGCATTTGAAGCCGGGGACGCCCGCGGCAGGCCAGAGGAGCTAACGCGTCGACATTGCCACGCACCAATCCACCCCACGCAGCCCAGTCGACCCAGGCCTTGCCGCAAGCGGCGTCGCGTTTGCGTTCCAGGGACGCCACGTCGAGGATCTCGGGAATGCAATTGAGCGGCATGTCAACGAGCGTGGTCACGCCGCCGGCTGCGGCGGCGCGGGTCGCGGTGGTGAAACCTTCCCACTCGGTGCGGCCGGGCTCGTTGATATGCACGTGCGAGTCAACCAGGCCGGGGAGGAGCACGTAGTCTCCATAGTCGTGAAGACGGGCAACGGCCGGCACTTCATCCCACCCGCAGACGCCGGTGATGCGCTCCTGCTCTATGAGCAGAGTGGCGGGAACGAGGCCCGCAGGCGTCAGTACACGGGTGGAACGGAATGCCTGTGCCATACTGTGTTTACTTTCGCCGCTCGGGGAGGGGTAGAGCAAGTCAACGATGGCAAATGCGCCCAATCCGGAATTCTTGCGCCGTGCGATCACTCTGGCCACGGAGAATGTTGTTGGCGGCAAGGGCGGTCCGTTTGGCGCCGTCATTGTGCGCGACGGCGCGATCGTCGGTGAAGGCGCGAATTCGGTGACGGAAACGTACGATCCGACAGCTCACGGCGAGGTGAATGCGATTCGCGCCGCATGCCGTTCGCTGGGAACGTTCAACCTGGCGGGATGCGAACTCTATACCAGCTGCGAACCTTGTCCGATGTGCCTGGCGGCATCGTATTGGGCGCGCCTCGATGTCATTTATTACGGCTGTTCGGCGGCAGATGCGGCGCGTGCCGGGTTCGACGACGCGTTTCTTTATGCGGAAATGCAGAAGGATCCGGCGTCGCGTGCGTTGCCGGCTGTGCAACTGCTCAGCGACGAGGCCTGGGCAAGCTTCGATGCCTGGATGGCATCGCCAATCAAGATTGCATATTAGGGGAACTCAACTCCTGGTGACTGCGTGGTTGACGTTTGTGGCGTCCCACCCATTTCACCATGGGACCGTGAAATGGATGGGGCAGTTGTGGTGCCCGCGAAGTCGTTCCCGGTGGAGTCTCAGACACGATTTTGGAAAAACACCTACTCGCCGGTAAACGGGTTGCTTTCATGCGGCTTGATGGTGGTGGGGTCACGGGGCGCCGGCAACTGGTGTTCCGCCGCGGGAGTGGCCGGCGGGTTCTGGGCGCTTCCACCGGGACTGTCGAACGCGTTGAAGACACGCAACGGATCGCCGGGCAGCATATGGTGTTCCTCGAGTGCCAGGCGGACGCGGCGCTGGAATTCCCGCACGGGTCCGAACTGCTTTTGCGCCCTGGTCTTGAAGACCACGGGAAAGATCAGCTGTGATCCCCTCACAGCGTCGACGCCGAGGATCTGAGGGTCGGCTACGAATAGATCCTTGAACTCGGGACTGTTGCGCACGTCGGTCGCAATGGACTGGAGAACCTCGATGACCTTGTTGGGATCCGCCGAAAAATCCACGCTGATGGGGATGGTGGCGACGGAAAAGTCGGCGCTCTGGTTAGCTACTGTCGTAATCTGCGAGTTCGGCACCACAAACAGGGTTCCGTCTCCTCCGCGCACCGTGGTTTTGCGCAGGGTCATCGTTTCGACGGTGCCGGTGAGGCCGGCTACGGTCACAACATCCCCCACACTGAACTGGGCTTCTAGCAGGATTAGAGTTCCATTGAGCATGTCCTTCACGAGATTCTGTGCGGCCAGGCCGATGGCCACGCCAGCGATTCCCGCCGAGGTGAGCAGCGGCGCCAGGTTCACCCCCATGGCTGCCAGGAACTGCAGGCCCACGATGGCAATAAGTATGGTCAATCCGGTCGTCCGAACGACTCCTGCCAGAGTCCTGATCTGGGAAACCCGGGCCAATCCGGCAGAGTGACGCTCCGCCAGCCGGACGACCCTGTCGGTCACCAGTTGCAGGACACGGCTGAGAATGAAAGCGAAAATCGCCAGCAGAATTAGGCGGGGAAGCTTGGTGCGGATGAACTCCTGAATATCGAAGATCCATTCATCGAGCAACTTGCCCATGAAGCGACCTTCAGCAAAGACACCCGTACGCAGAGCGAAGAGAAGGAATGAATACATCCCGCTACACCTCTTTATCTATCTATATTTGCAGAGTCCGGGCCGGCGGTTTGGATAGTCGGTGTTCCGGCGATTGAGGGTTTTGCAGTTCTTTGCTTTGAAACAAGACTGGATTACAGGGGTGGGATTAGAATTCACCCTACACGGCGTTGGCAGGAATCGGAGCGGCAGATCCGCTGGCACCGCCTGCGTAGAGGACGTAAAGCAGAGCTTCCCCGTGACGCGCACTCTCCGCGACCGAGCGCAATCCAAGCAAGATGGTCTCGTAAATCGAGGCGCTGGGCTTGGTTCCTCTACGGCATTCATTGCTACCGGTGCGATCGGTTCTGAAACAAGGTAAATGGGCCCGCAGATCTGTCTTTGCTTGACGTGCATACAAGCCGCTCTCGGAGGAGGTCACGATGCGATTCAAATCGTCACCGGGCTCTGAATTGGAACAACATGGCTCGTGGGTGAGCAAGCGTTCATGGGTTCTTCCAACGACCTTAGCCGGGTCAGTCGTTCTCGCTGCGGCAACGCTGCTGAGCTTCGCCCAGTCTCCACCTGGGCAGTTACCTTCCCATCCGCCCCACTCAATTATTCTTCCCGAGGCCAACCGGCTTCCGGATGCGAACCAGCAGATGGAAATGCGCGAACAGAAGTCGAGACGGCAGAACTTTGATGCGGCCAATGCGGAACGTCTTCGGCAGATGACAAAGGCTACCGAGATGCTGGAGACGATGGCCATCGCTCTGAAGGCGGAGATCGACAACGCCGGTTCCGCCCGGCTCTCGGAAAACGCGATGCACAAAGCGGAGACGATCGAGAAACTGGCCCAGCTTGTAAAGGAACGGATGGAACTTACTGTGAGACCAAACTGACTGCGAAGGTAAGATTGCGGCGCAGCCGCGCCATTTGTTGCCCAGGCGACGAAGTCGAGTTCGAGGAGAACTATCCATGCGGTGTCTGAGGATTCCGGATTCCCTCCGCTCATTCAGCCACGGCTGGATTGCGCATCGTGCCGGGAAGGTCCGGGCGGGCGTCTGGGTTGCGGTCCTGGTCGCCGCGGTGTGTCCGGCCCAGGATTCCCGGCCGGCCGGATTCTGGCCCGACAAGGCCACTGCAGTCAATCCCGTCAACCGACAGCCCGATGCACGCATGCAGATGGACAGAAACGCGAAACGGGCTCAAATGCAGCGCTATGAAGCGGCAAATTCCGAACGCAAGCGCCAGTTGGAAAAAGACTCGGCCCTTCTGCTGCAATTGGCGGCAGAACTCGAGGCCGAAATGAAAATGGCCGGAACCGAGGCGCCGCCGCCTTCGGCGGTTCGCAAGGCGGAAACTATCGAGAAATTGGCGCATACTGTGAAAGAAAAGATGAAACTGACGGCGGCTGCGGGTTAACCGCAAGGTCGCGACGACCACCGATTCACGCCAAGGAGAGTTCCCATGCTGCTCCGAATCCATCGAAATCGAGATAACTCCCCTCCCCCCGCAGCTTTCCGTTGGAATTTCCGGAACGTAGTTCGGGTACGCGGGCTTCCGTGCTTGATTGGCCTCGGCTTATTGTCGACCCTCTCCAATTTCAGTTCGCAGGGAGTGTCCCAATCGGGGATACAAAACCCGGACAAGCCGTTGCTGATGCCGGATGCGAATCGTCCTCCTGATGCCAACCAACAAATGGCGATGCACGACCAGCAAGCGAAAAGCAAGAACGTCGATGCGGCCAACGTGGAGCGCAAGCGTCAGATTACCGACGACAGCGCCAAACTACTGAAGCTGGCGAGCGATTTGAAAGCCGAAGTCGACAAGACCAGTAAGGATACCCTCTCCCTGGGTGTCATTCGCAAGGCAGAGGAGATCGAGAAGCTTGCACACACGGTGAAAGAAAAGATGAAGCTGACCATGGCCTCAAACTGATCCGCGAAACGCTGGATGCGCTTGGTTTTTCGAGAGAGATGCTTGCGGTGGATGAACAGCCTCAAATCCGTGGAAGGGCTGGCAACGGCCGGGAGTGGCGAGCAATCCGCTTTGCCTTTGGGCTGGCACTGGTTCTGGGAATGCCGGTGGCGGGACAATCGCCGTATCCGCAATTTCCTTCGACCAGCAACGGCAAGTTAGGCCGGAACTATCCGGATACGAATTCGCAGTTTGGCGCGGATCCGACCGCGGATCCGAAACGGTTGCGGGTGCTCAATGCCGAGCGGCAGAAGGAACTGGTTTCGGATACGCAGAAGCTGCTCCAGTTGGCGCGAGAGCTCAATGCCGAGGTATCCGATGCCAACGCGGCGGCCATGACCGATGCCCAGTTGCGCAAAGTGGCGGAAATCGCTAAATTGGCCCGGAGCATCAAAGAGAAGATGATGTTCACTGTTGGGGGATATCCTGGCTTGAAAGGTCCCCCGACTTTCGATAACCAATAGCCTATTTAACACGCGGAAAATCGATTGCTGAGGGGGCAGAGGTTCCGCATTCGGGATTGATACAATCACTTTTGGTTTTCCCGGGGAGATACGGGAACCGCGATAGGGAGTCACGGTCATGGAATCTGCGGTTTCCAGCGCCCGCGTGCCCGGAACGGCAGCCTTCAACGGCAGTCTAAGCACGCAGGAGATGGTCGAGATCTACCGGCTGATGTACCTCTCCCGACGGTTGGACGATCGCGAGATACTGCTCAAGCGCCAGCAGAAGATTTTCTTCCAGGTGTCCGGTGCAGGGCACGAGGCCTTGCAGGTGGCGGCGGGCCTAGCCCTGCGTCCCGGGTATGACTGGTTCTTTCCCTATTATCGCGACCGGGCGCTGTGCCTGGCGCTGGGGGTAACGCCGACGGAGATGTTGCTGCAGGCGGTGGGCGCCGGCACCGATACCGCCAGCGGCGGCCGGCAGATGCCGATGCACTTCAGCAGCCGAAGACTGAACATCGTCAGCACGTCGTCCTCGACAACTACCCAACTGCTGCACGCGGTAGGCTGCGCGGAGGCCGGCCGCTACTTCAGCCGCCACCCTGAAGCGGCCAAGAAGGTCCCGGGAGATTACCGCGAATTCCGCGACGTGACGTTCCATGGAGATGAAGTGGCGCTTGCCTGCCTAGGGGAGGGTTCGACCTCGCAGGGCGAGTTCTGGGAAGCGATCAATACGGCTTCGAATCAGAAGCTGCCCGTGATCTTCTGCGTGGAAGACAACGGCTATGCGATCAGCGTGCCGGTCGAGGTGAATACGCCGGGGGGCAATATTTCGCGCCTGGTGGCCAATTTTCCCAACTTCCATTTCGCCGAGATCGACGGCACCGATGCGGAGGAATGCCTGCGCGCATTTCAGGCTGCTGCCGAACATTGCCGCGCGGGCCTTGGCCCGGCGTTTGTTCATGGCCACGTTGTTCGCCCCTATTCGCACTCGCTTTCCGACGACGACAAGCTGTACCGGTCCGCCGCCGAACGCGAGGCCGACGGCATGCGCGACCCGCTCGCCCGCATGCAGATGCGCCTGCTGCGCGAGGGCATTCTCAGCGCCGAAGAGATCAATGCATTAGAGAAGTCGCTCGACCGCGAGGCCTCGGAGGCTGCTGACCGGGCGCTTGAAGCTCCGCTTCCGCCCATCGCGGAGATCGGGAAATACGTCTACTCCGAAGATCTTGATCCGACCAGTGCTGCGTTCGACTCTGAGCAGAAGGAAGCCCAGGGCGCAGAATCGGGCAAACCGGCTTCGGGCAAGAGCGCCGGGCCGCGGACCATGGCGGACCTGATCAATGCCTGTATGCGGGACGAAATGCGCCGCGATCCGCGCATTGTCGTGTATGGCGAAGACGTGGCCGACGCGAGCCGCGAGCATGCCCTGAATGAAGTCAAAGGGAAGGGTGGGGTGTTCAAACTCACCGCCGGCCTGCAGACCGAGTTCGGATCCGAGCGCGTGTTCAACTCTCCGCTCGCGGAAGCGAATATCGTGGGACGCGCGGTCGGCTATGCGGTGCGCGGCATGAAGCCGGTGGTCGAGATCCAGTTCTTCGACTACATCTGGCCTGCCATGCACCAGCTCCGCAACGAACTGCCGCTGATGCGGTGGCGCTCGCACGATGCATGGGCTTCGCCGGCGGTGATTCGCGTGCCCATTGGCGGCTACCTGACCGGGGGCGCTATTTATCACTCCCAATCGGGGGAGAGCATCTTTACCCATACCCCGGGACTGCGTGTCGTTTTTCCGTCCAACGCTCTGGATGCCAACGGTCTGCTGCGCACGGCCATCCGCTGCGACGACCCGGTGCTGTTTCTCGAACACAAGCGCCTCTATCGCGAGACCTACGGGCGGGCGCCTTATCCGGGGCCGGACTTTGCCATTCCCTTTGGGAAGGCGCGGGTGGTGCGCCCCGGCGAACATATGACGCTGGTGACCTATGGTGCCGTGGTGCCGCGGGCTTTGCAGGCGGCTCAAAACGCATACCGCCAGCACGGCGTCGATGTGGAGATCCTCGATCTGCGCTCGTTGAATCCGTACGACTGGGAGGCCATTGCCACGTCGGTCCGAAAAACAAGCCGCGTGATCGTGGCACATGAGGATATGTTGAGCTGGGGTTATGGCGCCGAGATCGCCGCGCGCATCGCCGACGAGCTCTTCGAGGATCTCGATGCGCCGGTCAAACGCGTGGGCTCGATGGACACGTTCGTCGCCTACCAGCCGGTGCTGGAAGATGTAATCCTGCCGCAGCCGGAAACTATCCTGAAGGCAATCCTGGACCTGAAGGCCTATTGACTAGTTGACCGGCATGCGAGGTAAATCGCTTCTCCAAAAGAAAGACTGCTAAAGCTGCAGCGGGATTTTTCCGGCACCGCCAGATACAATACTTCAATGGACTCATGCGCCCAACGGGACGACGTCGCTGAATCGTGGAAACCTAAGGCGGTCATCCCTGCATGAGGCAATTCTTCCGGCTTTTGCGCTTCGGGCTGCCGTACTGGCTGCACTGGTTCCCGGGTGTGCTGTTGCTGGCCGCGGTTGGCTTGCTCGAAGCCTTGCGGATGGCCTTCTTCGTGCCCATCCTGGGTGTGGTGCTGAGGCCGAGTAATCCTTCGAGCGCATTGCCGTTGTTCCCTTTCGCTCCGCCGCAGTGGCAATTCGACATCCACCGCTTCGTTCCGTCGTGGATGCACAACGCCTGGACGGTGGTCGCCGTTGCGCTGGTCGGGTCGACCATCATCAAGGGTCTCTGCGACTACGCGGGAACATACCTGGTCAACTACGCCGGCTACGGCATGGTGACCGACATGCGCAATCACCTGTACGAGGCCATCATGCGCCGGTCGGCCAGCTTTTTCCATCGCTATCCGACGGGGACGATCCTATCCACTCTCATCAATGATGTGGATCGCGTGCAGGTAGCGGTGAGCTCGGTTCTGGGCGACTTCCTGCAGCAGTTCTTTACTTTTATTGCGACGGTCGCATTAGTCATTGCGCTGGGAGGCCGGCTGAGCTGGGCGCTGCTGTTGTTTGTGCCGGTGGTGATCACGTCGGCGCGGCGGATTGGCCGGTCGGTGCGCACCCGCACTCGCACGGGCCAGGACAAACTTGCCGAGATCCAGAACATTCTTCATGAGACAGTGACGGGCAATCGCATTGTGAAGGCCTTCAACACCGAGCTATGGGAAATTCTTCGGTTCAAGAAGGCCGCCAAGCGCTTGTTTCGCGCCAACCTGCGCAGTGTTCGCATTCAGTCGATCAGCTCGCCGTTGATGGATACGATCGGGGCCATCGCCATCGCCCTGCTGTTGTGGATCGGACGCAACGAAATCCAGCACGGACGCATGACGGCCGAGGTCTTCATCACATTCATCATCGCGCTGTTCAAACTCTACGATCCGGTGCGCCGATTCGCTTATTACTACAACAGCTTTCAGCAGGCCCTGGGCGCGTCGTCCTCCATCTTTGCATTCCTCGACGTGAAGGACGATGTGAAAGAAAAGGTGCACGCCGGGACGCTGCATCGTTTCAAATCGTCGATCCGGTTTGATAACGTAGGTTTCTCTTATTCGACAGAAGAGGGCGAGCACCAGATCCTGCACAATGTCGATCTCGAAGTGCAGGCCGGCGAAGTGGTGGCGCTGGTTGGCCCCAGCGGCGCTGGTAAATCGACGCTCGTTAATCTGATTCCGCGTTTCTTCGACGTGACCTTTGGCCGAATCCAAATTGACGGCAAAGACATTCGCGAGTTGACCCTGTCGTCGCTGCGCAAGCAGGTTGCCCAGGTTACGCAGGAGACGATTCTGTTCAACGACACGGTGCGCAATAACATCGCGTACGGCCGGCCCGATGTTAAAGCCGAATTGGTGGAGCAGGCGGCGCGCAATGCCCTGGCGCACGACTTCATTCTGCGGATGCCGCAGGGCTATGACACGGTGATCGGCGAAAAGGGCTTCCGTCTTTCCGGCGGGGAGCGCCAGCGCATCGCCATCGCCCGCGCCATTCTGAAGAACGCGCCCATCCTTATCCTCGATGAGGCTACCTCGGCGCTGGATGCCGAGAGCGAGTCGCTAGTGCAGGCCGCCCTGGCCAACCTGGTCGAGGGCCGCACGGTGCTCGTGATTGCCCATCGCCTGGGCACGATTCGCAACGCCACCCGCATCGCGGTGCTCGAAGATGGCCGGATCACCGCGGTTGGCTCGCACGAGGAACTGCTGGCCAATTCGCCCACCTATCAACGGCTTTATCAATTGCAGTTCATGGATGGATCCGATTCGCGCGCCTTGCAGCAGTTGGAGCCGGACGCCGTTTCGCAAGAGCCCCAGCTTCTGGAGCCCGCGCTCTCAGGGGAGACCGAGGAATAGCAAGATGCCCATTTACTCAATGACGGGGTTTGCACGTGTTCAGGTGCGTGTCCCCGTCCGCGATCAGGACCAGCTCAGTTATACGCTCACCCTCAAGAGCGTCAATCATCGGTTCCTCGATGTGCAGTTGCGCCTGCCCCCTGGTCTTGACGCCCTGGAGATGGAGTTGCGCCGCGCTCCTGAAAGAGCACCTGGTCCGCGGCCACGTGGAACTGATGCTTTCGGTCGATCGCACCGCGCAACAGACGGCCGGTTACAATCGCGACCTGGTCACCGGCTACCTGGCGGCTTTCAATGCCGCGCGCGACGAGCATGGGCTCAGCGGACAACCGGATCTCAACACGATTCTCCGTCTTCCCGGCGCCCTGCAAGGCGACAACCGCAGCAATGGAGACGAGGATCTCACCGCGCTGACGGACAGCGTGCAGCAGCAGATCGTTCCCCTGCTGGGCGAATTGAAAACCATGCGCGCCCGGGAAGGAGAGTCGCTCGAGGCCATTCTTCGTGCCTCGCTTGGCCGTCTGGCCGAGGCCGTCGAAGGCGTGGCGCAGTTGCGGCCGGAAGTCGAGCAGCGCTACCAGGAGCGGCTGACGCAGCGGCTGATTACGGCCACAGGAACGGAGTTCAACCGGCAGCGGCTGCTCGAAGAAGTGGCGGTGCTGGTGGACCGCAGCGACATCGCGGAGGAACTGGCGCGCATGACGACGCACATCGGCCACTTCCGCGAGTTGCTGGCCTCCAGCGGCGAAGTGGGCAAGAAGCTCGATTTTCTGCTCCAGGAGATGAACCGCGAGGCCAATACGCTGCTGTCGAAGACGGGCGGCGTCGGCGGGAAGGGAACACGCATTACCGAACTGGGCCTGGCCATGAAGGCGGAGATCGAGAAGGCTCGCGAACAGATTCAGAACGTGGAATGAGAATAGTTGTCAGTCTTCAGTTCTCAGTTGTCAGTTCCTTCTTGCATGAGACGAAGATCTTCATTTAGCAACCAAGGAGCCCGGAGACATCGACCGGAGACTGAAAGCTGACAACTGAAAGCTGATGACTTAAGAAAAGGCGATCGTGGCGGGAATTCTCTTTATTATTTCGGCGCCTTCGGGCTCGGGTAAAAGCACGCTCGTGAGCGAACTCCGCAAGCAGGTGAGCGGAGTGGATTTCTCCATTTCGTGGACCACGCGCAGCCCGCGCGGGTCAGAGGAGCATGGGCGGGAATACTACTTCACCACCAAGGCCGAATTTGACCGCATGGTGCAGGAAGGCATGTTTCTGGAGCATGCCGAAGTCTTCGGTCACTGTTACGGAACGGCCCGCAAGTCGCTCGACGATGCGCGCAAGGAAGGCCACGACCTGCTTCTCGACATTGATGTGCAGGGGGCTGCGCAAGTGCGGCGCTCCATGCCAGAGGCGGTCAGCATCTTTGTGCTGCCCCCCAATCCCAAGGTGCTCCGGACCCGGCTGCGCAATCGGAGCCGCGCCGAGGGCCAGGTGAACGAGGCCGAATTGTACCGGCGGCTCAGCGAGGCCAGCAAGGAAATCGAGAACTATCGCGACTACAGCTACATACTGGTCAACGACATACTGGACCGGGCGGTGGCCCAACTTGAAGCAATCGTGCTTGCTGAGCGATACTATCGCAACAGCGAACCGATCGCTTATCGTTCTCGCCGTGTGCTGGAAGTTGCCGCGGCATGCCGCCAATCCAATTCGCAGGAACGGCTCAAACCAGTGCTCGAGGCTTTTGGGATTCTCCACCCCAGCGGCCAGCAGCAACTGAACTTTGACGAGGATCCAGATGACGATTGAAACCAAATTCGATTCCAACTATCGCAAGGTTCTCGTGGCAGCGCGCCGGGCCCGGCAGATCCAGAGCGGCTCCCAGGCACTCGTTGCTACGCACTCCACCAAGGCCTGCCGCATCGCGCAGGAAGAAGTGGAAGCGGGCAAGATCGCCTACGTCAAGAAGGACATCCCCGTCGTCAAGCCCCCGGTGGACGAGGGCGGCGTTGCCCATCATCAGCTAGACAGTGCACAGGTGACAGTGAACAGAGGTTCGCCGATCACTGAGCCGAGTTTGTTTTGCACTACACTGACCACTGATCACTGTCCACTGTCCACTGTTCGTTCTACAATCGAGCCATGAGGGTCACGGTTGGCGTTTCGGGCGGAATCGCTGCCTACAAGGCGGCAGAGCTGGTGCGGGAACTGCAGCGCCAGGCGCTCGAAGTGCACGTGGTGATGACGGCAGCGGCAATGACATTTGTGCAGCCTCTCACCTTTGCTGCATTGTCCGGGCACAAGGTCATCACCAGCCTGTGGGATGAAGCGGGCAGCGCGGACGGCGGGTACGAGTCCTCACCCGAACAGAGTGGTATCGAACACATCGGCGAAGCGCAGTGGGCCGAGGCGCTCGTAGTTGCGCCCGCCACCGCCAACATCCTGGCCAAGTTTGCCCACGGCATCTCTGACGATTTTCTGACCACGATGTACCTGGCGACGACGGCGCCGGTCCTGGTTGCGCCCGCGATGAACGTGAACATGTGGGAACATCCGGCGACCAAGGCAAATCTCGAGATACTGCGCCAGCGTGGCGTGCGCGTGATCGAGCCCGGTACAGGCGACCTGGCCTGCGGCATGGTAGGCGCAGGACGCATGGCGGAGCCGGCAGCGATTGCCGATGCGGTACTCAACGCTCTTGGGCGCCGCCACGATCTTGCCGGCGAGGTTGTGCTGGTGACCGCGGGAGGCACGCGCGAGGCGCTCGACCCGGTTCGCTTTCTGGGCAACCGTTCCAGCGGCAAGATGGGATACGCGCTGGCCGAAGCGGCACAGGCCCGCGGCGCGAAGGTGATTCTTATCAGCGGCCCGTCGGCGCTGTATCCGTCTGCTCGTTGCGAACTGGTGAAGGTGACGACCGCGGAAGAGATGCGGCAGGCCGTGCTTGCGCGCATGACGGAAGCCACGCTCGTGATCAAGGCTGCCGCGGTGGCTGACTATCGCCCCCTGAGTGTTTCCGAGCAGAAGCTCAAGCGCACCGGGCCGCTCACGCTTGAACTCGCGCCGACCGAGGACATCCTGGCAGAGGTAGTGCGGAAGAGGCGTCCCGGGCAGCTCATTGTCGGGTTTGCCGCCGAGACCGAGAACCGCATGGAAAACGGCCGCGCCAAGCTGCTGCGCAAGGGCGCCGACGCCATCGTGGTGAACGACGTTGCCGGCGATAACGTCGGAATCGACGCGGACCGCAATGCTGCCACGTTTCTGACCCTGTCGACGGCGATTGAACTGCCGGAGATGCCCAAGCGTCAACTTGCGGATCGCATTCTCGATGAGATTCTTTCCCTGCGCAGGCCGAGACCGGTCATGGTGGAGTTGGAAGGCGACTCGCTGCAGGATGAGGTACTCAACCAATCTGCTTCGCCGGCTGCGTCGCGGCGCCAGCTGATCGTGGAGTAGCCCGGGTGCCGTCCGCGCTGGATCCAGCAATCAAGGAGGCTCTGGCTGCCCGGCTGCGCTTCTACCGCGACCTGGGGCTGGTCGAGTTGTATCGCCGGCCAGTCGATCCGGAATTGCTGGCCGCGCTCGATCAGGCTACCCAGCCGGGTGCCCCAGAGCCTGCCCTGAGCTTGTCGAAGGGTATCGCATCTGAGACCTTTGATTCAGTTCCCTCATTGCAGACCACTCAGGAGACCGAAGCCATCCCACCGCGTACGCCGTTTCCCGCCCCGCCCGCCGTTTCAGCGGCGACGAAGCCCGCCGATAAAGCAGCAGCTCTGCGCATGATCCGCGAAGACATAGGAGACTGCACCCGCTGCGCGCTCCATAAGGGCCGGAACAAGCTGGTGTTCGCCGACGGCTCGCCCAACGCACGGCTGATGTTTGTCGGCGAGGGGCCAGGAGCCGATGAAGATGCGCAGGGACTGCCCTTCGTGGGCCGCGCCGGCCAACTGCTGAACAACATGATCACGGCCATGGGCCTGAAGCGCGAAGACGTGTACATCGCCAACGTGGTGAAGTGCCGGCCGCCCGGGAATCGCACTCCGGAACCGGAAGAAGCCAACACCTGCTCGCCGTTTCTCTTTCGGCAGATCGACGTCGTGCGACCGGAAGTGATCGTGGCGCTGGGCGCGACCGCGGCCACCTATCTGCTGGGGCAGCGCCAGCCCCTGGCGGGCCTGCGCGGGCGTGTCCATTCGTTTCGCGGCACCAGGCTGATCGTGACGTACCATCCGGCCTTCCTGTTGCGCGATCCGCGCCAGAAAAAGGAAGCGTGGGCCGACCTGCAGATCGCTATGCGCGAACTGGGGCTCAAAGCGCCCGCCAAGGGCTGATCAAACGCTGCGCAGGCTCATCGTTAACCCCGGTTAGTCGCAGCCAACATCGACGATTTCCGGTTGGAGCGATCCGTCCGCCGCGACGTGAAGGTACCCGATGGTCACTTTGAGGTTGAAGCGGCGAGGGCCGCAGGACCCGGGGTTGAAGTAGAGCACGCCCTTATGGTTCCAGATGGTGGCTTTGTGCGAGTGGCCATAGAGGACGGCAGCGAACTTGGCTGCAGCCGGGTCGAGGTGCAGCGTTCCCAGATCGTGGAGCAGGTAGATATATCCGCCCTCGATGAGGAGAACCTCGGTTTCAGGGAGTCGCCCGCAGGCGCCCTCGTTGTCGATATTGCCGCGGACGGCAGTGACCGGGGCGATTTTGCGGAGGGTCTCGAGGATCTTTGCGTCTCCGACGTCGCCAAGATGAAGGATGGTCTCGACTCCGGCTAGCAGGGGCGGAACCTCCGGACGAAGCAGGCCGTGGGTGTCGCTGATCACGCCGATTTTCATAGCCCCATCTCGAGGCGGGTGCGGGGGTCGAGCTGGTCGCGCAAGCGCATCGCCGAGGAAGTTGAAGCCGAGCACCGCGCCGGCAACGGCTGCGGCTGGAAAGAGCACGAGATGCGGGGAGTCGAAGAGGTGGGCGCGGGCGTCGTTGAGCATGGCGCCCCAACTGGGGGCCGGCGGAGGAATTCCCAGCCCCAGGAACGACAGCGTGGCCTCGGCGAGGATCACGCCGGCCATGCCGATGGCGGCCTGCACGAGAATCGGCTGCAGGATGTTGGGCAGGATATGGCGGAAGAAGATGCGCAAACCGCTGGCCCCGAGGGCGCGGGCGGCGTCGACATATTCGCGATCGCGAACCGACATCACCTGTGCCCGGACCAGGCGGGCATAGCCGGCCCAGCCTCCGATGGCCAGCGCCAGCACGAGGTTGGAAAAGCCAGGACCGAGAAAGGCGGCAAACGCGATGGCCAGAAGAATGCCGGGAAGGGCCAGAAATGTGTTCATGGCGAAGGTGGTGAGGGCGGTGTCGATCCAGCCGCCGAGATAGCCGGCAAGGCCTCCGATCGCGAGGCCAAGAGCGAGCGAAACGGCGACAACCGTTACTGAAACGGTCAGCGAAAGGCGCGCGCCCCACAGCAGGCGGGAGAGCGTATCGCGGCCCAGTTCGTCTGTTCCCGCCCAATGCGCGGAGGAAGGGCTTTCGAGTCGGTGGAGAAGATCGATCGCCGCGGGGCTGCGCGGTGCGATCCAGGGTGCGCCCATGCCGCCGAGCACAAAGGCTGACAGCAGGACGACTCCCACAAGGGCGAGCGGCTGGCGGCGGATGCGGTTGGCGACTGCGGCGGATGGCGGCATCAATATGAAAAAGAATACAGCGACTGCCACGGATGACTCGGGTTTAATGGATACATGGGGAGTTTGGATCTAAACATGGGTCGATTTGTCGCGGTGTGTCTGCTCGGGCTTGCCGTGGCGGGCTCGCGCAGTCTGCACGCACAAACGCGCGAGCGCGTGCCGCAGCCGGCCAAGGCCGAGCAGCTGTTCGCGATGGCCAATGAGACGCGGGCGCAGGAGGGCCGAGGCAGGCTGCAGTGGGACCAGGCGCTGGCCGATGCCGCAATGAAGCACTGCATGCTGATGGCGGCGGAGGGTCCAATTTCTCATCGCTACGGCGGCGAGCCGGACCTTTCTGCGCGAGCGGGCGAAGCTGGCGCACACTTCAGCCTGATCGAGGAGAACATCGCCGTAGGCTCGTATCCGAACCGGATTCACCAGGGATGGCTCGACTCGCCGGGGCATCGGGCCAACCTGCTGAACCCGGAGATTGATCGCGTGGGCATAGCGGTGGTGGCTGCCCAGGGTGTGCTGTTTGCGGTGGCGGACTACGCAAAAGCTGTGGCAGTGCTGACGCCGGCGGAACAGGAGAGCCGTGTGGCCTCATTGTTGCGGAATAAAGGAGTGGTGATCCGCCGCGATACGACCGATGCGCGGGCTGCCTGCCGCCTTGATCATGGGCTACCGTCTCTGATTGGTGCCGATTCTCCGCAGTTCGTCATGCGCTGGCAGGGTGCCGATACCGACGTTTTGCCGCCTCGCCTGGTTGAGACCCTGTCGTCGGGAAGATACCGACAGGCGGCGGTGGGCAGTTGTCCGGCGCGCGATGCGGAGGGGTCGTTCACTGTGTACAGGTTCGCGGTTCTGCTGTATTAAAAGATCTGCGCCGCGTCAGCCGTAAGACTGATACGCCTTCCAGAAGTCGGGCCAGCTCTTGTGCGGAGGACCGCAGAGGTAAATGTTGGGATCGTACAGGCTCTCTTCGTTCTTGATGCCGAGCGAGTTGCCGTTGTGTCCAACCAGGCGGCAGTTGGAAAAGGCGTGGTTGGCCTGCTCTTCCCGGAATCCAAGGACGATGAGCGTCCGGGGCGGCGGGACGGGATAGCCGCGCAGCCACGCCGAGTTGGTCATGCTGATGGGTGGAGGGAGATGGTAGGCGGGCCCGAGCATCTCGATGGCGCCCTGTTCGCCATAATTGCCCACGATGATCCCCACGCTGGCCTGCTGATCCGGGGGAAGCGAGTCGCGGATCCCGGCGACGGTCTTGACGAGTTCATCCCAACCGATCTCTTCGCGGAGGTCGCCGTTGTTCCTGAGTGTGAAGTCGCGAAGGGGACCGCTGGGCGCAAAGGGAATGATGAGTGCGCAGACGTAGGCGCCGACACCGGCCAGCCCGGTAAAAAAGACCGCTTCGACAGTGAGGCGCACCGGCCTCCGCAGGCGCGTGAGCCAGCGTTCGCCGGCCACCGCCCCCATCGCCAGCAGCATGGGATAGGCCGGCGACAGGTAGTAGAAACGGCCTTTTGCAACCCAGAACAGGGCCAGGGGGATCAGGTACATCCAGGCCAGCAGGCTAAAGCGCCGGTCGCGCAGATAGAACACGATCCCGGCGATCCACAAGGGAGTTGCAAAGAGATTGACGTTGAGCAGGAATTGGCCTTTGAAAAAGCCCTTGGCGCGGCCCTCATCGACATCGCGGACGTGGATGTGCTGAAGAAAGTGGTAGGAAATGAAGTCGTGACGCGCCAGCCAGATCAAGTTGGGCAGAAAGATGAGACACGCGACGCCGATGCCCGCCCAGAACCATCCGCTTGCGACATAACGCCGCGCCCGGGTGAGGACGAGACCGCCCAGTAGTCCAGCAATGAAAAAGACAATCGAGTACTTGGTGAGGAGCCCGAGACCGACCGCCGCGCCCGCGCCGAGCCACCAGCGCGGGTCTTCTGTTCTGAGCACGCGGATCGTGAAATAAGCGATCAGCACCCACCACAGGAAATCGAAGGAGGAGTATTGAAACTCTGTGCCTTCAAAGAGCGGCAGCGGCGACAGTGCGACTGTCAAAGCCGCGGTGACCTGGGCAAGGCGCCCGCCGCCGAGATCGCGGGCCATGAGCCCGCTCACATAAATGACCGCGGCCTGCGCGATCACCGAGAACAAGCGCAGACCCACGAGTGAAATGCCAAAGAGGCTGAGGCCAATGTGCTCCAGAAAAGGCGTCATTGGCGGGTAAGAGACGAATCCCCAATCGAGGTGACGAGCGTCGCTGAGGAATTGCAGCTCATCGCGGTGGAAGCCGTAGCGGCTGTTGGTCGCAAGATGAAGGATTGCGATCGCAGTTGCGATGACGAGCAGTAGAGCGTGATGGGTGCGAGGCTCCTCGCCCGCAGATTCGGCGTTGTGCGGTTTGACCGGTGCTGTCGTATTCGCTGGGAGAGGCATGACGGGATTCCAATCTCGGTTAAACTACGCCGGCGGCACGTTTCCGGTTCCCCCGTTATACACTGCGCGGCCGGCCAGACCACGTGAAGCGGTCCGCGCGTCAGGCGCGCTCCAGAGGCGCAGGCACGCGCACGGAAACCATGCCGGCTGCGGTGGCGGCTTCGATGCCCAGGTCGGTGTCTTCAAAGACGAGGCAGTCTTCAGGCGGCACGCCGAGACGTTCGGCTGCAACCAGGAAGCAATCGGGCGCAGGTTTGCCGCGAGCGTAGTCTTCCGCGCAGACGAGTACATCGAATTTGTCGATGAGATGAAGCGCGGTCAGTGAGCCAAGGACCGAATCGCGGCGGCTTCCGGAGACAACCGCCAACGGGATGTGCCCGTACTTCGCCTCGATGTGTTCTACCACCTCGGGAATGGCTTTGATCTGAGGAAGGAGTTCGAAGTAGAGATCTTCTTTGCGCTTTGCGACCGCATCCACGGGCATATTCAACCCGTCCCGCTGGTTGAGCGCGGCGATGATCTCGGTGACGGGACGCCCGCCCCAGGCGTAGAAGAGCCGTTCTTCAAAGGAGCAGTTCCATTCCGCGAGAGCCTTCTTCCATGCGATGTAGTGCAGCGGCATGGAATCCACGATGGTGCCGTCGCAGTCAAAGAGATACGCGCGAAATGAACGCGCGGGCAATTCCAGTTTCATGCGATTCCTGTGGGAGCCTGAGTTATTTTAGCGTTGGATCGAACTACTTGACCGAGGCCGCTGCGATTGAGGGCGAGGCGCAGCCGCCTTCGCCCGGCCGGGTGGGTTCCATTCGAAGAGCGTTATTGAAGCGGTTGAAGTAGTTGAAAAGGCCGATGGCGCAGAGCAGTTCCACGATTTCGCCTTCAGAGTAGTAGCCGCGCAGTTCGGCAAATTGCTCGTCGCTGAGGGCATGAGCATCCCGGGTTACGGTCTCGGCGAGCCGCAGGGCCGCCTTCTCGGCCGCAGTGAAATCGATGCGGCGGGGCCAGTCTGCGAGATGGGAAAGCTGGTCGTCAGTCCATCCCAGGTTGCGAGCCAGAATGGTGTGGCTGGCGAGGCAATAGGGAGTCTCATTCAACTGGCTGGTGCGGACGATGATCAACTCCTTGAGCCTGGTCGGGACGGTGCCGGTGTTGAGGACGGCGGCAAAATGGGCCTGCATGGTGGAGAAGATCTCCGGCCGGTGGGCCATGACGCGAAACATATTCGGCACATTTCCGCGCTGAGCAAAGATCTTGTCGTAGAGTGGAGCGATATCTGGGTTGACATCACCGCGATCAAGCCGGGAAATTCGTGACACGCCAGCCTCCGGGGATCAAAGATCCGCTTCATAATGGTATTGCAGCGGCGGAGCGGCGATGGAGAGCTTTTCTGGCCATCAATTCGGCGCGGATCCACGGGATTTTGACGCGATTTGCCCTGTCTGCTACCTTGGTATAGAACAATTTAAGGCCCATCACTCCTCAGTAGCTCAATGGCAGAGCATTCGGCTGTT
>CAWBGO010000012.1:0-258305 GCA_963788475.1 Terriglobales bacterium | reverse complement strand
GTACCAAAGTACGAATCCGTCGCGATCCCAACAAAGAATCTTTAGCCTGTCGCCACTGCGCGAGCGAAAAACGAACAGACCGTTGCCCAAAGGATCTTGGCCAATCACGGTCCTTACTCGTTCCGCCAATCGATCGAAACTACAGCGCATATCGGTGGGCTCAGCCGCAAGCCATATCCGTGATACCTGCGCACCATCGAGAGTGCGCAAACTCGGCAGCCCGATCACGCTTCTGGCTCCAACACCGCCAGCAGTGCACGTAGATGATCCGCGTCGAATCCCGGCTCAACCGCGATGCTGCGACCTCCACAGAGCCTGACCTCAATCGCCCTCGCTTGCTGCCGACTCCCAATCTCGCGCAGCGCCTCGGCCGGCTTGATCTGCACTTCCACAAACTGTGCTTTTTCCGCTTCTCGCAATCGCTTCTTCCAGGCAAACACCTGAGACGACGTCACCCCGCGTTCTTTGCAAAATGCCGCCACGCTCTGACCACTCGCGATCTGCTCGGACACGATCGCACGCCACTTCTCCCAAAGTCCCGACCCATGTTCTGTCATGAATTAAAGGTGACTCAAGCACGTGCTCCGAGCAAGATGGCGTTCAAATATCGCTCACCATAGATTCATCGGCACGCCGCAAACGGCCACTGAATACCAGGGTGTGTAGTTGGAAAGACTGCGATTGGCTGGACCTGGGAGAGCAGGTCGAAATAGGCTTGCCGGCCGATGTAGACCCCGACCGAGCGGTCCGCACTGACTTCGACGACAGCGCGGCTGCGGGCGAAGGCCTCGTGTTCGGCGGCTTCCCGGTCCAGAGGATCGGGCTGAGAGCCTTGGGGGAATAGCTTGTTGACCACGCGCGTCAAATCCCGGCGGACCGCACGCCCCAACACTTTTGGATTCCGATACCCCTCGCGCACGGGTACTCGACACCGGCAATGCCCGCCATGCACCCGCGACCACCAGCGACAGATAACCCGATGCAACCCCCGCGAGGCGACCGACGATAATCGAGTAGGGTCAGCTTCGCTGCTCTGAGTCGATACCGGCTCAGAGCAGCCTACTAGTCGTCAGGGTTTGTGAGAGAGCAGTAGGATTATCCCCTCAGAGCGGTAGTCGAATGGCACCGTCGCCTGCTCTCTTCCATAAGATGCTCCACTCAAATTAAAGTCACCGGCGGGCAACTGAATGAAGATCTAAACCTTCATAGTAGCTTGGGGGAAACCAGCCGGCGTTCCTCAGGTGCCAATGGGAGTGGTTTCTCTGGCCGCCGTGCAATTGACTCACTTTTACGGACACTTACTCTTCCCGGGGCCAGCGTTGATCCGATGAACTGATTCACGCTCCTTTTAGTAGGCAGGTCTATCCAGTGTCAACCCGAAGTCCATCTACGACCGAACGCCACGCGATCGTTCACGTGCAACACTGCACCGTCGTGGTTCGCCTTCGCGCCTATTTAGCGATTGCACTTTGCTTCTTCTTTGCTGTTCTAGTCTTCGGTTGCAAAGCGTCGCTCTTCCAGCCAGGAGACGGCGTCCGATGCCGTGTGGCAGGAGTCGCGATCGCTCGCGGCGATTCAACGAAGGCGAATTCCTCTGAGAACAAGACGCGCGTTTTGCCCCAGAGCGTAGATTGTGCAGACCCCGTGGACACTGGCAGCCGCGTGCAGTGCGAGCCGATTGCAATCAGAACTCAAGCGATCTGCGCCCACCAGATTTGGAGTCCCCGACCTCCCCCGTCCTCAACTCAGTCCTAATACGCTGAACCGATGACTTGGCTCGGCAGGCATGCCGAGTACGCGATCATGTGTGTCTGCGAAAGGAATGGACTGTGAAAGAAGTAGAACCTGGTTGGATTGTTTCAGCTTCCGAAATGGAAGGGCAGTATGTCGTGTTGTGTATAAACCTCAACCAAGGCGCGGCGGTTCTTCTATCGAGAGACGGAAAGAAGAGAGTCGTGCGCGGTGTGCCGCTGCAAAGCCTGCAAATCATACCAGAGCAAATGGAGGCGTGGGCTCACGAACATAAGCACTTCCTCAGTGAATACGCCACGGATGCAATTGGGGAAAACTCGCAACCAACAAAAGGATGAGCATCGGAGGAAGTCACATGAAGAACTCCCTGCGGATTTGCGTTTTGGTGGGGTCGCTCTTGGCGATCACGTTCCCGGCGATAGCTCAGGAGATCGTCCATGCCCTTACCGGCACAGTCAGTGGCATCGACCCTGCAAACAAGACGATCACCGTCTTTCAGGACGGCGGTTCAGCGAGCACTTTCAAGGTGATGACATCTGCAAAGACCAGAATCTCGTTCGATAAAGAAGTCTCTGAAGCATCTACCCCCGCAAATCAATTCAAAAAGCAAGGATCTTACGCGATCCTCTTCTACTACGGCATGGACCAAAACAGGACAGCGGTCGCTCTGAAAGGTCTGGGCCAAGGTCCGTTTTCCTCAACAAGAGGAAAGGTTACAGATTGGGACGGGAATACCCACAGTCTCGTCGTGACCAGCCAGGACGGAGCCAAACATTCGTTCAAGGTTGGGTCCGACACTGTTGCTGAAACATACTCCGGCGCTGTAGACGGCTCGGATTTGCGGGTGGAAAGAGGAGACCGCGTTCGCATCGTCAGTAGCCCAAAAAACGGGAACCAGACGGCGCTGTTCGTAAGACTAATGTAGCGCGTGCTAGTCGCGCCACTCTCGATTGCCGTCGCAATGACTTGTTTGTCTCGACCAATTCGGATAGAGATTGGCGGGAACAAGAACGCCGGCAAAATTCGTTCTCAATGCGAAGGCGTGGGTCTCTCGCTGAATCATACGTCGCGTACGCGCGCATTGATTATGTTTGATGGGCCTCCCGATTTGTCGCGACAGCATAGTGAGAGTGATTGCTCCGCCGCAAGTAATTAGATGTCATGAGAATTCTGAATGGCTGTGGCAATAGACAACTCACATGGTTGGACGGGCATCACGGTATCTGTGTTTGCGGGCGATTGCGTATAGCCTCGCAGACGTCCCCTCGGTTAAGCCTGACTCTCTTGTAAGAAGAACGGATACTCGAATGGCTTCGAGCACTGTGACAATACGTCGTCTCACGACACTATGGGAGACACCTGAGACCGTCTACGGGTGGTTCGCGACGGTCGATCACAAGACACTCGGCATTCGCTACCTTGTCACGGCGTTTTCATTCCTGATCATCGGTGGAGTTGAAGCGCTGCTGATGCGGCTGCAATTGACGCGCTCCGATCTCGCGGTGTTGACGCCCGAACAGTACAACCAGATCTTCACCATGCACGGTGTGACGATGATCTTCTGGTACGCTTCGCCGATTCTGTCGGGATTTGCTGTGTACCTGGTTCCGCTGATGATCGGTGCACGGGACATGGCTTTTCCGCGACTGAACGCATTCACCTACTGGACGTACCTCCTATCAGGAATCCTGCTGTATATTTCGCCGTTCCTCGGCCAGGCGCCGCATGCAGGTTGGTTCGCCTATGTGCCCTACACCCTAACAAAGTATTCACCAGGGATGGGAATGGACTACTACGCAGCTGCGCTCGTGCTGTTGACAATTTCCACCACCGGCGGCGCGGTGAATTTCGTAGTTACGATCCTGCGACTGCGAGCGCCCGGCATGGCGGTCAGTCGCACGCCGCTGTTTCTCTACAGCACCGGCACGATTTCGTTTGTAATTTTGTTCTCGCTTCCATCGCTAACCGCCAACTGCATCTTTCTGGAGCTTGATCGACGGTGGGGCACGCACTTTTTCAAGATCGCCAGCGGCGGCGACACTTTTCTGTGGCAGCAGTTGTTCTGGTTTTTCGGGCACCCGTGGGTATACGTCATTTTTCTGCCGGCCACAGGCATGCTGTCGATGATCGTACCGGTGTTTGCACGACGGCCCATCGTGGGCTATCCGTTCGTGGCGATGGCCACCATTCTTACGGGCGTAGTGGGCTTCGGTGTCTGGCTACACCACATGTTCACGGTTGGAATGTCGGACATCGCGATGAGCATATTCTCGGCCGGCAGCATGACAGTGTCGATCTTCACGACGATCCAGGTGTTTGCGTGGCTGGCAACCATTTGGCGGGGGCGCGTCGTGGCAACCACCTCAATGTACTACGCGGTGGGCTCCATCGTGATGCTGGTGATCGGCGGATTGAGCGGTGTGTTCACAGGCGTCATTCCCGCCGACTGGCAGGCGCACAACACCTATTTTGTCGTGGGGCATATTCATTACGTGCTGATCGGGTCGAACCTCTTCCCGGTATTTGCAGGCTTCTACTACTGGCTGCCCAAGATGACGGGTCGAATGATGAACGAGCCGCTAGGCAAGTGGAGCTTCTGGGTCATGTTCGTCGGCTTCAATGTAGGCTTCTTTCCAATGCAGAATCTTGGACTCCTCGGTATGCCGCGACGTATCTACACATTTCCGGCTTCCGCTGGCTTTGATGGATTGAACGAGGTTGTGACGTTCGGCGCGTTTCTGCTCGGTGTGGGGATTCTACTCAGCATCATCAACTTCCTC
This sequence comes from Terriglobales bacterium, assembly GCA_963788475.1. Lineage (GTDB taxonomy): Bacteria > Acidobacteriota > Terriglobia > Terriglobales > Acidobacteriaceae > Telmatobacter. Next base: position 253,773 of record CAWBGO010000012.1, on the reverse strand, counting down.
TTTAGCCGGCGAGCCGGCGAGCTCGCAGGCGAGAATCCGTGGAATGCGGACACGCTGGAGTGGTCCACGACTTCGCCGCCGCAGGTGTTCGGATCGGAGCATATTCCGCTTGTCACCTCGCGGCATCCGCTCTGGGACGACTTCGACGAGGAAGCAGATCCGGAGAACGAGCGGGTACTGGACTGGGGACGTCTGACTCCGACAACGACGGTTCTGGATGCCGTGCCGGTTGGCATTGCGACAATCCCTGAAGACTCCCTTTTGCCACTATTCGTTAGCCTGGCGCTATTTGGATTGTTCCTAGCTGTCATCTACCAGATGTTGTGGTCGTCACTTCTTTCGCTGCTGGCAACATTCGTCCTTGGGTGCTTCTGGATGTGGCCGCGCACGGAGAAGGAGGTGGTGGAATGAGCACCGTGCAGATTCCTCCGCCGCAGGTGAGCCTGGCCACGCTGCCGCTTGACCAGAGGCGCGGTCTGAACTGCATGTGGTGCGTGATCGCCACGGAGTTCATGTTGTTTGTTTCAATGTTCGGCGCCTACTACTATCTGGGTTCGAATAAGGATCGATGGGCCGATCACGAGGGTCCAAAGTACGGGCTCGCGTTGATACTTCTCGCCATTCTGCTGGCCAGCAGCTTTGTGGTCGCGTGGGGGGAGAAGCAGGCGAAGGCCGAGCACTTCGGCGCGGCGCGTATCGCTTGCTGGGTCACCGTGCTGATCGGGCTTGGGTTCCTTGCACTGCAAGGATATGAGTACAGTGTGGAGTGGAAGGATGTGACGCCGTACAGCAACTCTTACGGATCCATCTTCTACTCGATCACCACCTTGCATGCGCTACACGTGATCGCCGGGCTACTGATGCTGATGTACATCGGCGTGAGGCCGCGCTACGGATGGACGCGCCGCACGCCGCACAAGCCTTACACGACGGTGGCACTGTACTGGCATTTCGTCGACGCCGTCTGGGTGCTCATCGTGGCGCTGCTCTACATCATCCCCAACATTCAAAGGTACATGCATGTCCACCACTGAGCAGAATCCGAGTATGCACGAAGGAAAGGCGATTCCACCGCGGCGGCTGTGGTTTGGCACCGCAACCGCCGCTGTGGCGTGGGTGCTGCTGGGATGCTCGGACCTTGTGATCACCTGGCGTTCGTGCATGGTGCAGGAGGACTACGGTATTCCCGCGCCGCGCCCGGATGTGCGGATTGTGTACTTCGTGCTCGCGCTGCTGCTGCTGCTGGTAACCGTCTTTGCGGGGTTCACCTCTTACCGGACGTGGCGATACTTGTCCGCGCAACGCGTGATGCTGCATTCCCACGGCGTGGAGCGGCGCGAGTTTATGGCCATATGCGGGGTTATTGTCGCAATCACGATGGGTATGGGCATCCTGTGGCTGGCGCTGCCGCCGCTGTTTCTCGATCTCTGCTGGAGGGCGAGATGAAGCTGGGGCCGTTCATCGCTTCCATTGGTTTGGCACTGCTCTGCATATCTCTAGGGGCATGCGACGCAGGTAAAACGACACGTGAGGTGGGCATAGGAGATCTCGGCAATGCCGAGCACGGTAAGCAACTGATTGCTGCGTACGGATGCGGGGCGTGCCACATGATTCCCGGCGTGCATGCGGCGCGCGGCAAAGTCGGCCCACCGCTGCTCTACTTCAGCGAGCGGACGATGATCGCGGGCGAACTGCCGAACACACCCTCAAATCTGACGAGATGGATTCAGCACCCACGGTCGGTGGAACCAAAGACGGCGATGCCGGAGTTGGGAGTGAGTCAGGACGAGGCGAATGACATCGCAGCCTATCTCTACACGTTAAACGGACGGGAAGGAACATCATGGATCGACTGATTCCAATTCTCCGGACTGCAACCCTTGCGGGAGCGATAGTTGTGGCCGCGGGCGGAATGGCCCAGAAAGATCAGGAAGGTACCGCCGGCAAGGGCATGACGACGAATGTTGCCGGCGCGCTTCCGAACATTCACCTCGTTTCCCCGGTCGCGAACGGTCAGTGGACCATGCCGGCAGGAGACTATGGAAACCTGCGCTTCTCGCCACTGTCTCAGATCAATACCAGCAACGTGCAGAACCTTCATGTGATTGCGAACATGGCAGACGGCATACCGCACGGCCATGAGGGCGGCCCGCTGATGGTGGGCACCACGCTGTATATGGTGACTCCGTTCCCTGACAACCTGATCGCATTCGATCTCACGAAACCGAACTTCCCGATGAAGTGGAAATTTGAGCCGCATCCGGACGTGACTTCAGAGGGCGTGGCCTGCTGCGACGTAGTGAATCGCGGCGCCAGTTATGCGGACGGCAAGATCATCTACAACACGCTCGACGATTACACCATCGCGGTGGATGCTCAGACCGGGCGCGAAGTTTGGCGCACGCAAGTAGGGGACGTTCACTATGGCGAAACGGTTACGATGGCGCCCGTAGTCGTGAAGAACATTGCATATGTGGGAAACAGCGGAGGAGAACTCGGCGTTCGTGGCAAGCTGACAGCGATCGACGTGAAGACGGGAAAGATTCTGTGGACTGCTTATAGCACCGGTCCAGATCAGGATGTGCGCATCGGCTCGGATTTCAAGCCGTTCTACGAGAAGGACCGCGGCAAAGATCTCGGCGTGAAATCGTGGAACCCTGATCAGTGGAAATTGGGAGGCGGAACCATCTGGGGTTGGATCTCGTACGATCCGGAGCTCAACCTGATCTATTACGGCACGGGTAATCCAGGCGTGTGGAACCCTGATATGCGGCCGGGCTCAGACAAGTGGTCGATCACGATCTGGGCACGCGATCCGGAGACCGGGATGGCAAGGTGGGCCTATCAGGTTGAGCCGCACGATGGGTTTGACTACGACGAGATCATGGAAAACATTCTGGTGGATATGCCCTGGAAAAGGAAGATGCGCAAGCTGCTCCTTCACCCCGGCCGCACCGGATTTATGTTCGTGCTCGATCGCGAAACCGGCGAGCTGCTGTCCGCTGAAAAATACGTGCCGGTCACGTGGGCTGATCACTTCGATCTGAAGACTGGAGAGCCGGCCGTAAACAAGGAGAAGGAGACGCACTTCGGCAAATACGCGACCGACATCTGCCCGTCTTCAACCGGTGCCAAGGATTTCATACCGTCGTCGTTCTCGCCGCGCACTGGTTTTCTGTACATTCCCGCGCACAACACCTGCATGGATTACGAAGGGACGGCGGTGAATTACATCGCGGGCACGCCTTACCTCGGCGCCAGCGTGCGCATGTACCCCGGGCCGGGTGGATACCAAGGCGAGCTGATTGCCTGGGATGTAGCGCAAGCCAAGAAGGTATGGGGCATCAAGGAGACCGACTTCCCTGTATACAGCGGCGTATTGTCGACGGGCGGTGATCTTGTCTTCTACGGAACGATGGATGGATGGTTCCGCGCCGTGGACGCGCACAGCGGGAAGGTGTTGTGGCAGTTCAAAACAGCTTCGGGAATCGTCGGGAATCCGATGACGTTCACAGGACCAGACGGGAAACAATACGTTGCCGTCTACTCGGGAATCGGGGGCTGGATGGGGGCGGTGGATTTTCCGGACATGTCTACCGACGACCCGTACGCCGCGCTCGGGGTAGTGGGCACAATGAAGAAAATCAAAACGGCCACGAGCCCTGGAGACCTTCTCTATGTATTCAGTCTCTAAATTCGCAGCAGCCTTTTTTTTGATGGCAACGGCAGGTGCTTCGGCAGCCACGCTGCGAGTGTGCGCCGACCCAAATAACCTGCCGTATTCCAACGAGCAGAGGCAGGGCTTTGAGAATCAGATCGCTGAGCTGATTGCGAGTGATATGGGCCGTACAGTGGAGTACTTCTGGTTTCCGCAGCGGAGCAAGTTCTTCACCAAGACCCTAAACAGGGGAGTGTGCGATGTTGTGATCGGTGTGCCCACAGGTTTTAATGAAGCCGCAACTACGCAACCGTACTATCGATCCACGTACGTATTCATCACGCGCAGCGCGAGCCACCTCGACATCAAGTCTCTCGACGATCCGCGCCTGAGGAAACTGCGGATAGGAGTGCACATCCTGGGAGACGAGAACGACAATCTCCCGCCGGTCAATGCGCTCCTCAGCCGCGGCATCGTAAAGAATCTGGTCGGCTTCAGCATCTTCGGAAATTTGAACGAGAAGGATCCACCGGCCGATGTAATTCACGCTCTTGAAGAGGGCAAGGTAGATGTCGCAATTGTGTGGGGGCCGCTGGGCGGGTACTTCAGCCAAAGGTCGCGCGTACCGCTGGAGGTTACCCCGATTGAGGACGACCCCGAGCATCCAGAGATCCCGATGCACTTCGATATAGCGATGGGCGTGCGAACCCGCGATGGGGCTTTGCGCGAGATGCTGAACAGCGAGCTCGCATTGCGGCGGCCACAGATCAAACAGATTCTTCGTTCCTACGGTATTCCGCAAGCCGACGCGCCACCCGAAACAGCACAGAACGCACTCGGCCGGGGGAGGTCAAAATGAAGCGCATCGCCTTACTAACCCTGGCGGGAACGCTGCTGGTCTGTGCCGCGGCCTGTCGTCGCTCCTCCAACGCGAATTCGGTAGCTGTCAGCGGGCTCGCCTCCACTGGCAGCCCGGTTGGGCCTGTTCCAGGCGGCGTGCAGGATACGTCGTACCCGACAAATCGTTATGCGCACGATCCGGTTGCGCTGCAGGATGGGCGAAGATTGTTCAACTGGTACAACTGCTCGGGATGCCATGGCGGGCACGCGGGCGGCGGCATGGGCCCGAGTTTGCGCGATCCCGTATGGATTTACGGAAATCGCGACGATCAAATCTTCAACACGATCGTGCAGGGCCGTTCAAAAGGAATGCCGGCGTGGGGTTCGAAGATTCCGCAGAACCAAGTCTGGGAACTCGTCGCGTATATCAAGTCAATGGGATCTCCAGAGGAGCCTGAGCCACCTGTCGAGCCGGCCAACGAGAAGGTGCCCAATCCGCAGCAGGAAGAAAAGCCCAGCAAAGCTACACAAACCAGAATGGCGGAGAGGCACTGATGGCGCGTTTCGCACTGAGTGCGCTCGCCGCATCCGGGGCCATAGCCCTGGCCGGATGCCGCTCTGCGCAGTCCACCTTTGAGGCACACGGACCGGCAGCGGAGAAGATTGCGCACCTCTCGTTGTTCATGACGGTTCTGTTCCTGGTGATCACGGCGATCATGTGGATCCTGTTCGCTTACGCGTTCTATCGCCGACGCGGAGACCTGAAGGAGCATGCGCCCATCGACTCAAGCGGCGGAGAGATGTGGATCGCCGTGGGCGGAATTGCATTCCCCCTCATTGTGCTCACAATATTGTTCGTGCTCGGCCTGCGGCTGCTGCGCGAGTTTCCCATTCATGGGATGCACGGCGGTCCGAACCACGCAGTGATGGCGCAGAGCATGAAGCCTGACATCCTGATCGTGGGCCATCAGTGGTGGTGGGAAATTCACTATCTCAACGAGGATCCATCTCAAGAAGTGACTACGGCCAACGAATTGCATCTCCCAGTGGGCAAGCCGGTGAACATCCGGCTAGAGACCCGCGACGTCATGCACTCTTTTTGGGTGCCGGCACTGCACGGCAAAGTTGATCTGATCCCTGGCCAGCCGAACTATCTGCGCATCATGGCATCACAACCGGGCGAGTACCAGGGGCAATGTGCGGAGTATTGCGGAGCAGAACATGCACGCATGCGCATCCTGGTGATTGCGCAGACACCGGACGAGTACGAGGCGTGGCTGCAGGGACAATTACAAACCGGTCACGAGCCCACTACCGATGCTGCGAAGATGGGCCAGACGATTTTTCTTGCGGGCCCTTGCTCGATGTGTCACACAGTGCGAGGCACGGTGGCCGGCGGACGCGTAGCTCCTGATCTGACACATATTGGAAGCCGCCAGATGATCGCGGCAAACTACTACCGAAACAACGACGCGTACCTGGAAGCATGGATCACGCATGCTCAGTCGCTGAAACCGGAAGCACAGATGCCAAACCTTACAGACTTTACGGGGGAGCAATTGGCCGACCTGGTCGCCTATCTTCGCCAGCTTCAATAAATCTCGGTTTGAGGAGAACGTGATGTGCGCTGCTGAGTTCCGAATTCATGCCTTTCGATTCGTTATATCCGTATTGGCAGGATGCTGTGCACTGCCGGTGTCCTCCCAGATGAAACCCAACTGTGCGGAACTTCCTGATGCCGGGAGATTGCGCAGTGTGGTGCAGAGCGTGGTGAGGGAAGGTGCGTCAAAGAACAGCGGCATGGGAAATCAGGAGTGGGCCGCGATAGTGAATCGTGACGGAATCGTTTGCGCAATCGTGTTCAGCGGCACAACACGCTCTGATCAGTGGCCCGGCAGCCGCGTGATCGCAGCGGAGAAGGCAAACACCGCGAATGCGCTGAGCGGACGCGACTACGCGCTCTCGACTGCGAACGTGTACGCCGCCGCTCAGCCAGGCCAAAGCCTTTACAGCCTGACCACCTCCGCGCCGCCGAATCCCGAAGCAGTATTCGGAAATCCGACCACGTTTGGCACGCCCACAGATCCAATGGTAGGCAAGGCAATCGGCGGAGTGATCGTGTTCGCGGGCGGGCTGCCTCTATATTCAAATGACGGGAAGATCGTTGGCGGGCTCGGCTTGAGCGGCGATACGTCGTGCGCTGACCATGTAATCGCATGGAAGGTGAGGCATGGACTGCACCTGGATGCGGTGCCAATGGGCCCGAGTCCCAATCACAACGACAACATGATATTGGATTTCAACAATGGCCTGAGCCAGAGCGGGTTCGGCCATCCGTCTTGTAAGGGCGGAATGCAGCCAGAAGGGATCATTCAAAGCCTGTCGAAGGACTATCCAACGGGCCCGAAGGGAAAATAGATTCTAAAGCTGTGACGGCTGACCGGCCGACGGTTTCTCTTCGGATCCAATGCTCGCACGGACACAGCATTCCGCCGAATTTCGCCGTTGCTACAGATCTCAAAAAGCTACGTGAAAAGCACGTGTTGCCCCGGAGCCGGAATCGCCGGTTCGATCCGGAATCTCTGTCCGGCATTTACTCATCCGATAACAACAGAGTTCAACAAGGTTCACCAAAGATCAACACCTCTGCTCCCAAAGCAGATACGTACCCTCTCGGGGTGCGAGGTTTGCAAACGGTCTGCGATTGATTTCGCCTCGGAGCGCCGAAATTCGGTGCATGTTTTGGTGCATGTTCCAATTCGACGGAACTGCCATCTATCGCGACATCCTGCAATATAGAACTGGCGTACAGGCTCTTCATTATGTGTAGGTTGTGCGAATCTGTGCGTTAACCTGCAGCCTGCTGCAACATTCCGAGATTTGGACTCAAAATCCGCCGGCCCTTGCGGCCATGGGGGTTCGACCCCCCCTCCCGGCACCAGACCTAAATGCAGCAAATCCAATAAATTACACTGTTTTGTATCCGTCATTCCGCTTTGCTCCTTTCTCGCCCTTGGAGGGCTGGCGCATGTTGAGTGTGGTGACTCCTGCGACATCCTGCGATCTTCCGATTCGGTGATAGTGACAGCGATCCCGGCAACCACAGACCGCCTGTGTTTAGGAGAGAGGTGCGCGTACCGAGCGGCCTGACTCATCGTATTGTGCCCGGCGGCGTCCTTGATTTTGATCGTCGTCGCTCCAGCCTTCTCGAGCCCATGAGCAGAACGTTTGGCGTGGTCCGTGTCACGTGATTCCCCGTCTCGACCACTGAGGTCTCGAAGCAGGAGCGATTGTCGAAGCGTACTTGCTTGCGCTCCTCGTGGATCGCGGATGCGCCTGGTGCTGTCGTGGATCTCAACCGCTGGTCAGTGGTCGAGCACCGAGACTTCCTTGCCTGCATACCGCCAGGGCACCGAATAGCGGCTACCGTTCCACGACACATAGGCATCACGAGCACCTTGCGCTGCCCGTCATCCATATATGGGTTAACCGGCATCGCACCCACCAAATGCGATTCCGCTGAGTCCGAAGGATTTGTAAAGCGGAGCCGACTTCAATTACCGATGTGGATTGATGAGTTCAATGGCAATCCACCATCGCGAGAGTCGCCGCAGATAATTGGCACTTGTCCGAGGTGCCGGTTTTTCGGCCAGGTCGTTTGGGCATACCACTCGTCGACGGCAGTAATCGAAATAGGTTCAGCCGTCCAGCGGGAGAGTCGGTGTCTGTCATTATGATTCGTAAAACACTGGGCGGTCGGGTCGAGGAGTGACACGGGATTCCGAAGGTCATGCCCATCTGTTGCCCCCCGTTTACTCTAGGATTTACCTCAATAGGCAAACCATGAATCAGTTCAAGCCACCGCCACGCCGCACTCAGCCTGCGCCCAGCCTGCGGATTTCGCATTTGGCTCACCTGTTTGCCTACTGCGAAGGTTTATGTCGCCGATTACGCTGAGGCGACTTTCGCACATGACCATTGACGGAGTTACTAGCTTCGCTAGTCGTCCCAAAAACAGCCGATCATATAGCCATTCGCTACTCCGTTGCCTCCTGCGAAATAATCGTCAAAGACCGGCTGCAACTCCCCTCGGAAACGCAACTCCTAGTAAAACTTACAGAAGACTAATCGCATGGATTGGGCATCCTATGATTCGATAATCACGCAGATAGAATGCTTCCGACTCGCGGGACACACGGAGCCAAAACTTCTGTGATCTCAACTGTGGGTGCAGGAGAACGACCATGGCACATGCACAGATACTCGAGAGGCCGAAGTCCCGGCAAACCCTCGACGACAAGATCCCGGCCTTGAAGGCGCACACTTCGCGTGCTGATCAGTTAGCAATGGGCAAAGCATTGCGGGACAAGTGCCCGCGCGCTTCGCACGCCGAATGGAAGCCGCCACACAACCGGCCTGACCCGGTTCGCCTCGTACTGAAGGCCGATGAAGGGCGACTCCCCGATCTCCTTCCCCTTCGACACGGGCGCATGGTGCAGTCTCCCTTCACCTTTTACAGGGGCTCGGCGTTGGCCATGGCGGATGATTTGGCGGGCACGCCGTCTACAGGAGTCCGCGTGCAGTGCGGCGGAGACTCCCACCTGGTCAACTTCCGCGGTCTCGCCACCCCGGAGAGGCAAGTCATCTTCGCCATCAACGACCTCGATGAAACGCTCCCGGCGCCCTGGGAGTGGGACCTCAAGCGTCTTGCCGCGAGCTTCGTGATCGCCTGCCGCGACAACGGCCTCAGCGAATCCGTCGCCAAGGATGCGGTCCTCACTTGTGTCCGGTCGTACCGCGAGCACATGGCTGAGTTCGCCGAAATGAAGGTGCTGGACCTGTGGTACTTCGCCGTCGAGGCCGAGATGTTAATTGCCGGCGTCAAGGATTCTGGAATCCGCCGTGGCGCCATCAAGAACCTGGCCAAGGCGCGTGCGAGCAGCACCTCGGAAGGCCTCTTCCCGAAGCTTGTAGGCGATTCTGGTGGGTCGCCGATTTTCAAGGACCAGCTCCCGTCGATCTTCCACTGGAAAGGTCACTCTCCGGGCGAGATCAACCCGATCGTCAGGGAGATCTTCGTCCAGTACCGCGAAACTCTGGCACCTGCCAATCGTATGTTGCTCGACCGCTACGAAATCAAGGATGCCGCGGTTAAGGTCGTCGGCGTCGGGAGCGTCGGCACCGCCTGCTCCATGATGCTGTTGATGGCCGACAAAGGAGACCCTCTCATTCTCCAGCTCAAGGAGGCGCGCGCGTCGGTCCTCGAGGCCTACGCGGGCAAGAGCGTATTCCCGAACCACGGACAGCGGGTTGTGAACGGCCACCGCTTCATGCAGCCGGCCAGCGACATCTTCCTCGGCTGGACCGAGGGCAGACTGGGACGTCACTACTACGTCCGCCAACTCCGGGATATCAAAATGAAGTTTCCCGTCGAGACATTCGACGCCGCGAGGATGAGCGTGTTCGCCGATTGTTGCGGCTACACACTGGCGCTCTCCCACGCACGCTCCGGGGCCCCGGCAGTGATTAGTGGATACCTGGGAAAAAGCGACGCGTTCGACAAAGCTCTCGCTTCCTTCTCGGGTGCTTACGCCGACCAGAACGAGAAAGACCATGCCGCGCTCGCACGTGCGATTCGCGAAGGGAAGGTTAAGGCGGAAATCGAACCAGCAAAGTGAGGCGGCTGCGCTGAGATTCGATTGCGACGGGGAGCTTGTCCGAATACACCTCAGTTGGGTCTCCCCAGCCATCCATATTGCCAACCAACCGACACGTTCTGATAGTTGCCGCCATAGCGGATGCGACTTCCGTTACTGTAGCTGAGTTTCAGGGACTGGTGCTTGGTGATCGGAATCGCACCCGTACCTCCGAGGCGAGAGTTCGACTGTTGAGTCAGCGAGTTTTCTATACCGTTCACGCTTGTGGCTCCGCCCACCCAGTAATTTCCGTCAAGGGAGACCCATAGTCCGCGCTTCTTGAAGTCGTAACTCAGGTGTCCTTCAAAGGCTGCCATCGGCTTTTGCGTTTGAGACCGGGTCCCGGGATAGAACACATTGCGCGACCAGAAGTCGTGATTCTCGGTAAAGAACCACGCTCCGGAGTATCCGTCCAATATCCATTTGCCCCAGCGCTGGGAATAGCCCAATTCCGGCTTGAATGACCAGCGGTTGGTGCCCCAGTTAATCAGCTTGGTGGGGTCGTACTGGCCCGTCGGAGCATTCACCTTCAGGCTGGCGCCCAGCAGGACCTTCTGGTGCCACTTCATGAAATCCCGTGGTTGCATCGCCGGGCCACCCTTGAGGTTTACCGAGACGCGGTAGACCGAGTCCGCAAGCCCGGAACGGTAGAGGTGTTGTTCAACGCCGAATGCGGCTCCCTGAAAGTTTCCTTCTGCATAGGGCAGCGCGGCGACAAAATTGGCGGAGCGGCCAAAGATGCCGAAGGAGTGGTAATAGCTGGCGATACCTATGTTGTATTTTCCCTTTGCGTCGCTGCTCGGGAGGGCACCGTTGAAATTGATGCTGCCATCGTAGAACGACCAAGTGAGGTTGACGGCATTAGAGTGGTATGCGGTGATGAGGTATGCGCGGGGTGACAGATCCTGCGCACGGACCGCCCGCGAGGTACAAAACAGCAAAGCAATTGCCATCCCGAGCCCGCATAAGCTTCCCGTCCGGACGATCGACATTACTTCACCTAGCGACTTTCAGAAGAAGGTTGAAGCCGGCAATCGGAATCGATTCAGTTTGTCATTCCTAGAGTTCAATGGAACTCAGCCGGCTCACATCCTTGAGCTCGAAGAGAAACCCCGCAAAGTTAATTGGGGTTGGCCTTTTTCATGCAATCCTTGATATACGAACGCCGATCCGAACCCGTCAGGCCCTTCTTGTCTGCGGCGTTGTTGCAGGCTTTGGATTTGTCCTGCTCACTGACGTTTCCACCAGAGCCGGAATCCGCAGCCTTGTTGAGGCAGCTCTGCATGAATTTCTGGCGATCAGAGCCGGTCAGGTGCTGCTTGTCCGCTGCGTCGTTGCAGGCTTTCGCCTTGTCTTGTGACGATGCGTCCGACGATGGCGCTGGATTGAAAGGCGATGCCTTAGCAGCGATTACCAGGGTAAGGCTCGTCGCCAACAAGAGCGACACTATTGCCGCCCATACGATGTGAGAAAGTCTTGTCATTGAGAATCTCCCTCTTTCGGAATTTGGTGCTACTTAGTTTGCCGAGTTAGTGCGCTCCGAGCGCCGTGTAGCCGGAATTTGTGGTCGTCACCACGAGCTTCTTGGCGGTGGCGTCAAGAACGGTCTTCTGGGTATAGTTGGTGCCATCCGGCAGGCTGGCAAACTGAACCGCGAGCGTGACCGTATCTTTGGGATCATCCATGTATGTGTTCACGTTCACCGAACTGATCTTTTTTGCTGCCGCGTTGAAAGAGAGCGTGAACTGGTCGCCGGGTTGGGCATAGTCTTTGAACGCAATCTGCACCACGCCGCTACTCGGATTGGGAATCAGCGAGCTTTCCCGGACTGGAAGGCCTGCTGCATCCGTTGCGGATCAGGCGGCACGTACAGGGCGAGCAGGCTCTTGACCTGTCCCATGTAGTCCTGCATCTCCTCCTTCTTGTTCGCGATTACTTTCTGCTTCATTTTTCCTCCGCTTGGAGGTGCGGGCGGCGGACCGATCGGTGTCTTCTGTACCTTCCCGTCTGGACCGTACTGGCACATCGCCTGGGTGGGAGACTTGGCATCGCCCTTCAGCGTGAGCTGCGTTGTTTCCGTCCATTGGTACTGGTGTAGCCTCTGCTGGTTTTCTGCGGCCGATTGCTTCACAGCCGCAACTTTCTGTTGTAGGTCTGCGCCGGCTCCGGCCTGAGCGATTGCCGGCATTACAGCCGCCAACATAGCAGCAGCGATGAGCAACGTGCGTCTATTGCCAGCGTAAGGCGAACCGCCTGCGCTCCGGGTCTCGGGGTTTTGCTGCTGTGACTTTGTGACGTTAGTGTTCATCATCATGGTGTCCTTTCAGGTTGGAGCGCCTTACCCTCGGAAGGCGGCAATACGTTGTATGACCCAGAACATCGCCACGCTGCCGATGGCATAGGGCGGCACAAGTTCCAGAATCGCTAATCGTTGTTGGTTCATCGATGGGAATCTCGAGGCCGCCCGAAGCATGAGTGCGAAGAGCGACAGGACGAAACCGATGAAAAGGAAGTGTCCCGTCTCAACCCCTATGCTGAAGAACAACAGTGCTGTGGGAATATGTCCGTCGGGCAGACCAGCGTCTTTGAGACCGCTGGCAAACCCCAGGCCGTGCATGAGCCCGAACATCAGGGCCACGAGCCACGGAGCACGTGCCGTGACGCCGACATGCCCTTGCCGGCCGCGAAGAATTTCCGCCGCGACAAAAACGATGCTCAAAGCGATAACTGCCTCAACCGGCCGCTGCGGAATGTGAACGTAGCCCAGCGTCGCCAGTGTCAGCGTGATGCTGTGCGAGACGGTGAAGGCGGTAACGGTCTTCACCAGCTTCCATCCGCCGCGAGTGATGATAATCAACGCGAGCACAAACAGAAGATGGTCTACCCCTGACAGGATGTGCTCGATGCCGAGCACGGTGTATGTGCGGGCGACGCCTACTGCGCTCGCCGCCGCGGCAACCAGAAATGAGGGAGACGACGGGGTCAGCCTGGTTACTTCTGAGCTGCCGTCGAGACGTTCCAAACGCACCAACACGTCGGTGGCCGTCGCACTGAGGCCGGCGATGTGAATTCTGCCGCCGCTGAGACTGCCGGGGCACTTTACGGTCCAGCGCTCGGTGAAGGCTCTGTTGGCCATCGAACCATGCGACTCGGTGGCTTGAGTGCAGGTCGCGGGAAGTTCCACATAGAGTCCGAGGCGCAGGTCTCCTTGGCCTGGCACCTTCCAGAGCATGTCGTATGTCTCAGGCCCGGTCTGGCGCATTTCGAGATACGCGGGACGTACTTCGTGAGCAAATGCCTCGCCAGCCAACGTCGCGAGAAGGACCAGGATGATTAGCGCGCGTTTCATTTCACTTCCTGGCTGGGACGTTTTTTGCTTCCAAACGCTCCGGGTTTTCGATCGTCACGGCGTAATGCTTGAGCAGACCCTGGTAGAACTTCTCGTTCGCTTCCTGCCGATTGGCATCGTCCCACTCTCTTCGCACCGCGTCGCGTACATCGGCGAGAGGGGGCACATGGCCTTGCAGGCGTTGGCTCACGAACACGAGATGCACACCGTACGCGGATTCGATCGGTCCTAGCCATTGGCCGGGCGAGAGTCCGCTCAAAGCCGCCGCGAACTTATCTCCAAACACCCTTGCAGCGTCGCCGGCAGAGAGTGCATCGAAGTTGCGATCAAGCAGGCTCGCGTCACCCAGTTTCGCGATATCAGCCTTGCCGCCCTCCCGGTTCAACTCCGTCAGCAACTGAGCGGCATCGCTTGCAAGGTTCTTGCCGTGCTTCCCGGGGTTGAGAAACACCTGGCGAAATATGACCTTCTGATCCACGCGAAACGAATCGGGATGCGCCTGCAGATAGGCATTCAGTTCTGCGTCGGTCGGTTGCGCCTGCGCGGCGGCATCGTCGGAGATGAATTCCATCTTTTGCTGTAAACGCCGACGAATGATCAAGTCGTCTTGGTCGAGGCCCAGAGCCAGCGCCTCGCGGTAAAAAACTTCCTGCCGAACCCGGTCCCGGATCAGACCCTGCCACTCATCGGCCGTTGGTTCCCGTTGCCGGGTGTTGGTAAAGCCGTCCCACATAGACGCGAGCTGGCCCTGCGTGACGACAATCCTCCCTGGCTCGCCGCTTGTGTGCGTGGATACGACAGTGTAGGCTGCGAAAATTACCATCCCCAGAAGGAGGAAGTGCAGCAACGGTTCTTTTAGGATTCTTTTCATAAGAATTGATCAGCAGCTAATGGAGAAAACCGGGCTGCATGTCTGTGCTCATTTCGAGTTGAACGTCGCTCCAATCAACACGCCGCTGGTGGCTGTGTCGTAGACAAAGCCTGACGTTGGACGGTAATCCACGTCCAGGTAGCGGTAGCCCGCCTGCAGGATGATGTTCGGCTTGAGCTTGTATCCAGGGCGCCACCAACCTGATAATCCAGATTCACCCCGCCCGCACCCGCATCGCCGAGGACTGTCACGAGGGTCTTGCGCGAGAGTGCTGCTACGACTCTTGCGCCGGCCGTATAATCGACCCAATTTGCCGATTGATGAAAGCTCGGTTGAGGCCCGGTGCCCACAAAGTCCAGGGTCGTGCCGAGATGGAAGTAACGGATTCCGAAATTGCCGTCGACCTTGACCATCTCGCCATCGACCAGGTGATAGGAGACCTTCGGGGCAAACAGAGTCTGGGTGATTTTTGCTTTGACCGAACTCGGGCCCCGCTCGAACGGCAGACTTTTGTCGTCGGAGAGCTTCATCCATAGGAAATCGACAGGCGCTCCGAATTTCTTGTACCGGGCTACCCCGGCTCCCATCAATCCAATGTTCAAGTAACTGAATATGTCCCCAAAACCGGCATGTACGCTTACATCGTGACCGTTGGCGCCGACCGTTCCATGCATCTCCGCGAACCACAGGTAAGGCGTGACAGCGAAGTGCCAGCCGTCCTTTGGATCGGCTGCTGCTTTTTTCGGCGTTGGCGCTGCTTGAGGCTGTGATTGCGCGGCAGGTTCCTGAGCCACCTCCTCAGCCGGAGCCATGGGAGCTACCAAAAGCGTCTGAATTGCCGCCAGGAATAGCGCCATATAGAACTTGCGGTAAGAACTCATTGCATTGTCCATTTCCCATTTGCCAGACTTAACCGTTGGCAACCCAGACCTACTAAGTTGGGTTAGTTTGCGGTGGTCGGATTGGAGAGATCAGATGCCCGCAAATGCTGGTTCACTTCTTTCGTGGCAACGTGTTCTGCTGTTGAACTACTTTGCCGGCGAGTACCAGATCGGCGACGTGTAGGCCCGGTCCGTCACCGTCATCGGAACTTCCGGGGACATCTTGATGCCGTAGCGTTTCTGGTCATAGGCCGTCCAGCGCGGCGACGGGATTTGAATCACGCGGACGTAGTAAAACGCCAGCTGCGCAGCGAATGAAGGGTCCTTCCAGTACGCCGACAGCGTCGCCGCGCCGATGGTGTTGGTGTAGCTCGCGTTGGGAATGTCCACCGTGCTGCCCACGGGGGTTTTGCAGCGGCCATCGGGGCCGATCTTGCGGCCGCCGGAGACGGCCACGTCGAAGATGCGCTCCTGCGCCTTGCCGTCCTTGTCGAGCCAGCCCTTGATCACCTGGATGCGGTCGAGGTTGGGACCGTCGGGATCGCGCATCGCGTACACCATGAAGACCGGCGGTTTGCCACCCGGCGCCTGGGTCAGTTCTCCACCCATGGGCACGCCGTGGGCGTAACCGTTCTCGGCAAAGTCGGTGCGATTGACGTCCGCCGGCGCAAAGTCCCAGCCCCCGAACACGCGAATGACCGGCCGGTCTCCAGTGGTGGCGTAGACTTCTTTGCGCTTCAGCGCATCAAAAATGCCCTCGCGGGTGTTCTCTCGCGCCCATACGCCGCCTAGACCCGCGGCCTGCTCGCCCCACACGGACATCAGCGGCCCTTGTTTTGGGTCATTGTGGAGCATCGCGAGCGGAGTCTTCCAACGGTCCGGCGACGGCAATCCGTTGGCGAACTCGCCGAAAAAGTTGTCCTGCCGCGTGGTAACCACGCCAATGTGGGCATCGTTGCCGCCGATGAGGCCGGACTTGTAGGGGTTGGCTCCCAGTTTGGCCTGCAGTTCGAGTCCGAGCTTGAGCGCCGACCGCACGTAGTTGCCGTGGAGCGTGCTCTTGTCCGCCGGCTCCATTTTGGCAAAATTGATGTCCCATTTCTCAAAATTGGCAAACTCGTCGTTGGGCGAGAGGTAGG
The DNA here is from genome assembly GCA_963788475.1 of Terriglobales bacterium. Classification (GTDB taxonomy): domain Bacteria; phylum Acidobacteriota; class Terriglobia; order Terriglobales; family Acidobacteriaceae; genus Telmatobacter. The sequence continues at coordinate 237,339 of CAWBGO010000012.1, read as the reverse complement.
GATTGCTCTCGCCGTCACCCTTGATCTGCGTCGCTTCAAAGAGCGGCTCGTGGCTGGCGCGCGCTTCGGCGTAGGCCCGGTCCATGGGCTTTCCGTCAAAGGTCTCGGCAGAATACATTTGGCCGTTGCTCAGGTTGCCGTTGTGTGGTATGGCCAGCACCTGGCCGCCCGTCTTCTGCGCGTATCCGTCCATGTACTTCCAGAGGTCCGCCGGATCCTGACTGTCGAAGGTAGAAAAGGGAACGACCTGGCTCACCCGGTCAATGTTGTCGCGGAAAACAACGGTGCGATGAAGGTTGTTGCCGCCGGGCGCGCAGGTCCATTCGAAGCCATGGAGGGTGGTGAAAACGCCCGGCTGGTTCCACTTCTCTGCTGCCTCGGTAGCGTGCGCCCAGGCCGCCGCTGTGACCTTGCTGGCGTCGAAGACAGGCTTGCCGCTCTGCATCGAGACGACCGCCTCGATGGCAGCTTTGACACCCTCTTGCGGGCTGGTCTTTGACATTTCGTACCAGCGCTTGCCCTGGGGGTTAGCCAGGAGTTCCGGGCTGCCAGCACGAATCTGTTCGGATATGCCCATATACTCGGCATGGTCGGTGATGGCCACCCAGTCCAGTGGCCGGTCCTGCTTGAAGCGCGTCCCGTTGTCCAAGACAACTTCCCCTCCAGTGGCAACCCTGAAGAGGTCGTCGGGAGTCGTGGTTACGCCGAACATTCCAGAGTCGAAGGAGTAGCCGGTGTGGACGTGGGCGACACCCCAGTAGACGCGCGTGGAGAACTTCTGGTCCACGTTTGGCGAATATTGTCCGCCACCGAGGACCGGGGCCGGTGTCGGAGGTGTCGGCCTGGACGATTGCTGCGCCGGAGTTGCGGTCGTGGATGAATGGCACCCTACCACAAATGCCCCAACCATCCCGAGACTGATGCCGCAAACAACCGCCAAAGCTGCGTTACACACTCGTATTTTCCCGTTCACGGTTTTCCTCTCGATCGAGTCACCAGCCGATGCTCGCGTTCATGATTTGGTCAGGATTTTCCTATGACTACGGTAGACGGCGCCGAAGAAATCGGCTATCCGTTTTGGGCCAGTCAGGTTGGATCACGGCATACTTTGGGTGGCGATTGCTTTCAAACTGTTTCAACTCCGCCATATGCGCGGCGAAGGGTTTCATGGGGCGATTCGTTGAACAGTTGGTGGTACTGTTCAGCGAAACGACCGAGATGCCAGAAGCCCAGCTCGAGCGCAACGTCGGTTACCGTGATCGAGCGCTCCCTCTCTCCCTGTAAAGTACGACGGGCGCGATTCAACCTGACAAGACGGAGGTAGGTCGCCGGTCCCATCCCGAGCGCGTCCTGGAAAGCGCGATTCAGAGTTCGCCGCGGCACTTCGCAGGCATCGCAGAGCTGGCCCACCGTCGGGTCGACCAGGCTCGATTCCTGCACGACGTGATCAACGCGTCGCACCATTGCAGTCGGCCCCTGATCCATTCCACGGGAACGCGAAGGAAATGCCTGCGCGACTGCTTTCACGAAGCCACACGTTAGCTCCTCCTCGAACGTCGCCAACGCGGCACCGGAGTCGCGTACCTTCGGGTCGGACAGAATAATTGCTGCCGCCTCCGCAAATTGCGCGATGATTTCCGCTCGCGAGGCCGGTGGTGGCTCAAAAACCGACCACGGCCGGCGCATTGCATCCTGGAGCGGTGGAGAAAGTCGCTGTATATGTCGTGCAAAAACCTCATCGCGAAGGGTGAAGCAGGCAATCTTGAAGTTCCGGCCATAAACCCCGTCGTGTTCCGCCCCTGGCCCGTGGATCAGCAGTGACCCGGCCTCGACGTCAATCCCATGCTGCAATGACCGGCCTTCGCTCTCCAATATCACCGAGATTGTCCACATGTCTGGGAAGGTACCCGTGCCGCGCATGGAAAGGCTGGTCTCAACGTAGGAGAACTGACCGCCCGGCAAGTCGAGGCGGACATGCCGGCCGCTGAGCGGGCCGGGGTCCAGCTGGAAAATCTCCACATTGGCCCCGGAAAGAACCGCCCGGTAGGAGTCGGCGTCCGTAATGATGTATTCGAAGTAATTCGACGGCCGTTGATCTGGCATGATTTAACTTTTAGCTACGGGCGGCATACGTTGTCTGTGAGCAAACGCACTCGGGTGAACGATGCAGGCTATAAATCCCTGCCGACCGCGGAACTGGGCAAGAGTGATGGATCGATGACTACGACGATTCGATTGCAGCGGCAGCGTTGTCAGTGGTCGGAGCGGTCAAGGTCCTGACAGGCGACCGCAGGCGGCCCTACCGCGGTGGATTCACCACGACGTAGGTCGTACTCGTACCCACAAACTGAGGCTGGTACCAGGTGTTCCCGCAGTGCGAGTAGGCAAACCCGTTCACGCGCACAACGGTACATGAGGCTGGAAGCACCGTAACCCTCGTTCCGACCACAACGGTTGACGTCCCAACCACTGCAACCCCCACCGGGGCCGGGTGGTAACAACAGCCGCTGTTATAGCTGGTGCTGCTGTTGACGTGTACGGTCTTGTTAACGTTCACGTTGACGTTTTGGGTCGTGTTGACGTTAACGTTCGTGGTTTTGTTCGCATTGACGGTCGTGCTCTTATTCGCGTTGACGCTCGTGGTCGTGGTCTTGTTAACGCTGGTTCTCGTAGCGCTATTATGTTGCGCCATCATTGACGCACTCGAGAGTAGACAAATCACGGCGATGGAAAGCATATTCCGGATAGAGCGGTTCACTTCGCGCCTCCCTGTTCTGACTTCTTGTCGGTGCTGGACAACGCGGAGACTTCCGCAATCGTGATCCTCTGTGCGTCTTGCGGGGGATCGAACACAAACGCTTCTTCGTTGAAGGACGGCGCGAGGTTCCAGGTCAAAACCTGTGTAAAGCGCGGCCGGGCTTCCACATCCGTTGTGGTCAGGATCAACTTTCTTGGCAGAGGATAATCTCCCAACTGGATCCAGATCTGCCAATCGAGCCCATCCTGGCGGAAAGCATATTGCTCGCAGGTGGTGCCTTCAATAGATCCCGGACCAATATCCATCGCGCTGGTGATTGCCTGGGCAGATTTTGATCTTGGCGTGCCCCACATGAACAGATCCACAAGCGGCATCTCGATGCCATAGCGTTCGTCCAACTTGTCGATCAGCTCGGCGATGGTAGGTGGGGCCGGCACGGTTGCGTAATAGTTAACCAGCTGGCCATACATGGTGAATTCCTTTCCGTTGTACAGAAAGAGCGCATCTATGTCATCGCTCGTGACCCTGGCGCGAAATCTATTTGGGCGCGCCGCGAGGAGATCGACCACGCGTCCGGACTGGATCGCCTGGCCGCTGTCCAGTACATCGTCAATCGTCTCGACGGCTTTCACCTGAAAGGTGGTAAGGGTACGAAGGTAGGCGCCCATCTTGTCGATCGCGGCCAACGCAGCCGGATCGACGCGAGCTTTCTTTTGATCAGAGTTGGTCTGTCCGCAAAGGGACAGGGAAAGGCTCAATATCGCTACTGAGCAGACCGATCGACTATACATGTGTTCGTTATCTCCCTGGATTTCGTAACGTGTGCGGTTGGTCCGCAGACGGCATCTCTGACAAGACGCGCCTTGACGAAACGTTAGGCTATAGAAGCCGGGGCACACGCGTAACTGCCAAAACTGATAGGCCGATGAAAGATGTCTCTGATCGTCGCCGATTGCACTCCGATCGCTCCTTCCGGACTTTCTCTACGATTCTGCGCGATTGTTAGAGTAAGGTTGTTATCGAATCCAGTTCGAGATCCAAAACCCGATGTGAAATCATTGGAGACAATTCTGCGCCGATTTGTCTTCACTTCAGATTGAACGTTGCTCCAACCGACGGTTCAGTTGTCGAACGCAAAGGATGACTTCGGGCGGCAATCCATTTTGTTCACGACCGAGAGCTTCAAGGATCAGTCCCGTAATGGAGCAGTTCTAAGAAACCCGGAGTAAACTCAGCTTCGAGTTCTTATGTGATCCACTTGGCTGAATAGTCGCCTTCGCGTCAACCTGGTTTGGCGGGAACTGACCCGGACTCAATCGGCAGCGAAGCGGCTTTACAGCCAAGTGGATTGACCACATGCTCCGTCGACAGCAGAAATCGAAACCGGTCAGGAACCACCTGTAGAGTGGGCGTCTGTTGCCATGATTCGTAAACAGAACCCGGTCAAATAAGTCTTAACCGAACTTTGTAAGCGTAATTGTTTGAATGAGTATGTTCGCTGGTGCCGGATTGTTAATGAGTGGGGTGTCAGTCCAATCTCCAATCGGTCTGCAAAGGCGGTGATCGATACACCGTCGCAGTCGAGCACCCGCCTGAGGGCGGACGCGTGCTGTTTCTGCCGAATCCGCTTACCAAATCCCCAAGGCAGCGGAGCAGTTTGGGCAGGAGGATGACATCACTGTGCTGACCCTCACCCACGTGTTTGGCCGGTACATACACGCTTTCGAGTTTGAAGCCCGGCACATCCACCGGGCGGCCCCGCCGGGAACCACTACACCGCCGGGCATTTCGAAAACGCCCGTCACACAACGCTCGGTGGCGAATGGCTGCGGCGGGAAACGTCCCTGGCTTCCCACATGGACTCCGTTCAGCCAAAACACGCCGAGCGAGCAGGCCCCCTTGTCCCGATCCAGGCGGACAGCCAGTGGGCTTCGGTCCGGCGGCACGGCCACGTGGTATCGCAGCCATACCATCCCAGCGCTGGCGGAAGGCAGCGCTTGGCCCACGATCCAAGCGAGACCCATCTTTCGTCAGCGAAACACTTCTACAGTCTCGACGCCGCGGGTGACGAGCGAGGAGGGATGCGCTCGCCGATGCGTTTATACATTTGACCGGAATGCCGCCAAGTCATCGACATACCTGCTAAACTCCGCTTGTCGCATGCGTGGCTTCTGGGGGCCCTTGAATGGCAACAGGTACCTCACGAGCCGGCGTGCTCGCCGATGTAACACTGGTGGACCGCACCCGTCACCAGACCGCGTTGCGGCTGCTGCCGTTTCTTTTCATCCTCTACATCGTCAATTATCTTGATCGCACCAGCGTCGCGTATGCGGCGATCGGAATGTCTCGCGATCTGGGCTTCAGCGACCGCGTCTTTGGCCTGGGCGTGGGCGTCTTCTTTATCGGTTACCTGGCGCTGCAGATTCCGGGGTCGCTGCTGGCGGAGAACTGAGGCGCGCGAAAAACGATCTCGGGGTCGATGGTGGTGTCGGGATCGCTGACGGTGCTTACGGCGATTGTGCATACGCCGATGCAGCTTTACCTGGCGCGATTTTCGCTAGGGCTTGCGGAGGCGAGCTTTTTTCCGGGGGTGATGGTTTATGTGAGCCACTGGTTCATTCAGAAAGACCGGGCGAAGGCGGCAAGCAACTTCATAGCGGCGATTCCGCTGTCGTTGATGATTGGGTCGCCGTTGGCGGGATGGATTGTGGGGCATCACTGGCTGGGGCTCGCAGGCTGGCGGTGGCTGTTTGTGCTGGAAGGAATGCCGGCAGTGATGCTGGGCGCGATCGCGTTCGCCTCGCTGCGGGACTGGCCGAAGGATGCGGCGTGGCTCTCGCGCGGGCAGCAAGAGTGGATTACACGAGAATTGGAGTCGGAGAAGCCTGCGGACCGCCGAGGCGTGTCGGTGCTGGAGACGCTGCGGTCGGGGCGAGTGCTGTTGCTGGGGGCGGTGTCATTTCTGGCCTACCTGCCGGGGTATGCGGCGATCTTCTGGATACCGACGCTGCTGAAACGCCAGACGGGATTGTCCGATGTGCGGGTGGGATCGCTGCTGGCGATTCCGTTCGGAGTGGCGCTGGTGGCGATGCTGTTCAACGGATGGCATTCGGACAGGAAGTTGGAGCGGCGGTGGCACGCGGCAGTTCCGCTGCTGCTGGCGGGGCTGGGGACGGTGGGACTGCTGGTGTTTCCGCCGTCGCTGGCGATGACGCTTTGTCTGTTCAGCCTGACGATGGTCACGTTGGCTTATCTGCCGATATTCTGGGCGATCCCAACGGAGATTCTGAGCGACACGGCGGCTGCAGGTGCGTTGGGAGTAGCAAGCACGATCACGAATATTGCGGGCTTCCTCGGACCGTCGGCGTTTGGGTACCTGCACACGCGAACCGGGTCGCTGGCGAGCGGGTATACGGCGATGGCGGTGTGTTGGGCGGGGTCGGCGGTGCGGATGCTGATGATTCCGGGGCTGCGGCAGAAGGCGCGGCGTGAGGGTACCGAGCCGCAGGCTATCTGCGAACAAGAATCGGCGATTCTGAGTAGGGCGACTACAGGGTAACTGCCGGGGAAGCCGAGGTTGTGCGTCAACGGGAAGTAGCTTCAGAATCTGTTCGAGGTTTCGTGTTCTGAGCGGTGAGCCCTCTCGGCGGGCGGTGGGCGCGCATGAAAGTCATTGCGTTCGTTGAGGCTTGGTGATATCAATCCCGAGGGTCGGCATTTCTTCCCCGAATCTCACCTTTCCTACAGGGCAAAAATCCGCACAACAACACAAGGACCGCGAACGTATGTGTGGAATCGTTGGAGTCCTTTCGCGCCGGGGCCCCGTGTCCTCGGCGGTTCTGGAGCGCGCGATGGCGGGTTACATTCTGACCATGCTCTGGACCGGATGGAGATGGCGCATTCGGACTGGGTGACGCAACGTCGCGGAGGCAAACGATGCGCGCAGGGCATTCGCTGTCCTGCCTCTACAGGACATGACCGTCGCCACTGCCGACATGCGAGACATTGCCGAAGCCGCGGCGGTTTCACTGACCGAACCAGGCCACGAGCAGCAGACTTATGACATCGTGGGACCGACGTTGATTACCGGCCCGGGAAATGCCGCCCTGTGGAGCAAACTGCTGGGCAAGGAGATCAAGTACACAGGACACAACTTCGATCAATGGGAGCAAAGCATCCGCGCCAATATGCCGAGTTGGAGCGCATACGATCTTCGTATGATGTTCCAGGGCTATTTCGACCGCGGCTTCGCTTCGACAGAGACAGAGGTTGCTCGTCTCACAAGGCTCTTTGGCCGCGCGTCCCGCAGCTATGAAGAATTCGCCGCGGAAACAGCCAGGTTTTGGAAGGCGGGACTCATCTAAACACGCCGCAATGAAGAGGAGAATCGGTTGCAGTCTGAATCACGGTAACCGTGGGTGACCGCGAGATTTTCGTCATCGCAAGAGCACGGGCATTTCACCGTTCACAACCTCCACCCGCAGTGCACAACCGTAAGACTCAAGGAGATGCAACGTGCCAGATACTCATTCAGGGTTCCCTCCTGTTCCGCCAGACAATCTCAACCGTGCTTTGACCACCGCGAACGCCGATCATACAGGAAAGCATCCACATATCGGCCTCGTCGGCGATACCTACACCATCACTGTCGATGGAGAAGATACAAATGGCCGCTTCTGCGTGGTCGACATGCACATCCCATCGGGTGGCGGCCCGGGCCCGCATCGTCATGATTTTGAAGAAACCTTCATCGTGTTAGATGGAGAGATCGAAGCAACATTTCGAGGAAGCAAATCTGTAGTCCACGCAGGCGAGACCATAAACATTCCCGCCAATGCTCCCCACCAGTTCCATAATGCAGCCGCAAGTCCTGCGCGTCTGATCTGCGTCTGCTCTCCGGCAGGGCAGGAGAGGTTCTTTCAGGAAGTTGGTGTGCCCGTGGCAACACGCACGACCGCTCCGCCCAAACTAGACGAAAAGCAGATGGCCGCCTTTCTCGAGCGGGCAGAGGCACTTGCTCCCAGATACCGCACTGAATTGCTCAAAGAGGTTTAGTCGCCGCAATGCCTGATGATCACGAGTTGTCACGGCGGAGGCTCACGTCCATATGGTCGTGTAGTCGCCTGTTAGTCCACATGGTTTCCAACGCGTGCTCAGCTTCGGAAGTCTCCTCGGTAGCCTGTTTTTGTCTACTCGCAATACATTAAATCTCCAACCTACAGGTCACGTAGTTTATCCCAATAAGGAGGTGAGTCTTAGCAGTCGTTCGCTTCATTCGCCCGGCTCGCGCGCCAAGCGCTCGGAGTGATCCTAGACCATCGCACGAACGCACGAGTGAGAATGGCTGGATCGGCATAACCCACTATTGTCGCAATTTTTGCGATCTCGAGCCTAGTGGAGGCCAGCAGTTGTTGAGCGAACTCGCAGCGCGTTTCGTCCAGCGCCTTTTGAAAGGGTAGCCCAACGGCGTTTATCCGTCGGTCAAACGTGCGACGATTCATGCCTAGCTGCCCCGCAATTGAGACCGCTGAGACGTGCCCCCTTATAAGTCCAATTCTCAATTCTCGTCGCAATTGAATGGCTATGTCGTTATCGCCGGCGTGCCAGATCGCTCGGACCTGCCTCTCAAGCGCGATGCGACGCCGAGGATCGGCTCCCAGTATGGGATGGTTCAGCATCCTTCGGGGAAAGACGACCGCAGTTTGATCCGCATTAAAAGAAACCTTCACACCGAATGAGCGGCGATATTGGGCCACATTCCGTGGTTCGGACCGAGAAATCAGTACTTCCAGGGCTGGAGTATATGCGGCGCCGGCAAGCTCGCGAATAATATTGAACATGCCCATGGCGGCGCCGTCGCAGATCATGGCGTTGCCGGGGACGTTCGGCTGATACACCGCATAGCCGAAGAAAGCTTGCAGCTGATCTTCCAGAAGGTAGACGGCGCCTCCGTGTGCGTGGCGATGCTGATGGAGAACGAAATCCTGCAGGGCTGTGCGGAGGGTCGGAGAATTCCGCATGAGTTCACCCAGAACTCCAAGGGTCGTGGTCCGGACTTCCCGACCGATATCAACCCCGAAATTAGGGTGTCCCGTTCTTTTGCAGGATACCTTAGCCAGCAATCCCATGGCCTTGTAGGGGATTGTTCCGTCTGGATCGTCGAGCGCGTGCGGGCTGAGACCGGCGGAAGCGAGTACTTCTCGCGGATCGACACCAACACGCCGCAGAAGCTGAGGGACGTACTGCAGGAAACCAACTCTTTGGAGATCCTCGGGAAAATTAGCCGTGAGCATTTCTTCGCCTCGCCGACAGATTGGTCCACCGGTAGAACCGATCCATCTGGTTGTTGTCCCGAATGTCTGATTAGTTGTCCATTATAGTCAAGTAACTTCGCGCTCGCCGGGTTATATTTGAGTGCCAGTCATCCATAGCTTTTCCCCTCGGCAATCTCAACAGAAAAGCCTTGCGATTCGATGTTGTGTCCCTTGGAGCGGTGGTCATGCCCCAAGCGAGACAACTGTCTTTCGATTGTGCTCCTGCGCTCGAGCCGCGACTGCGGTCTTGGCGGCACATCGATAGAAGACGACCACCACTCACACGGAGAATCTCATGCAAAGACATAACGGTTGTAGAAACCTCGCTTTGGTTGTATGTATCGCGATGGTCTCCTTTTTCGGTCGGTCCGCCAACGCTCAATCGCGAATCGCCGAATCCATCCAGAGCACGCAGCGCGTCGCAGTGAAAGGCAGTAGTCCGAACCACCTCATCGCAATGAGCAGAGATAACGGCCGTCTTTCCGGTGGCCAAAAGCTCGGTCGAATGGTGCTCTTGCTGGCGCCTACCGAAGCGCAAGATAAAGCCGCAGCCGATCTGATCGCTGCCCAGCACGATGCTTCCTCTCCCCTCTTCCATAAGTGGCTGACACCGGCTGAATTTGGCCAACAGTTCGGAGTTACCGAGCCCGATGCATCCCAGGTGCGTCAGTGGTTGGAGGGCCAAGGTCTCACCGTTCACCAGGTGTCGCAAAGCCGTCGCTTTATCGTCTTCAGCGGCAATGTCGCTCAGGTTGAGACTGCATTCTCGACGCAGATGCATTCCTACAGTTTGCAGAACAAGAGTTTCATCGCAAACTCCAGCGAGGTCCAGCTTCCCGCGGCGTTACGCAATGTCGTCAAGGGAGTGGTTCGGTTGCATAGCAATCCGTCTTCGCCGGAAGCGGTCGCCGGCCCTAAAGTCCATTTCAAGAAATCCGGCGCCCAGTTCACTTTCGACGACGGATCACACGGGATGGCGCCATCGGATTTCGCTAAGATCTACAACGTTCAGCCCCTCTATGATGCCGGGATCAACGGAACCGGCCAATCGATCGCGATCGTCGGGCGCAGCAACATCGATATTCAAGACATCCGAGATTTCCGCAACCTCCTTGGTCTTCCAGCGAATGATCCTGAGATCATCGTCAATGGCGACGACCCAGGGATTACGCCAGACGTCTACGAGGCCACCCTCGATGTGACCTGGTCGGGCGCCGTCGCACCCATGGCGAAAATTGAATTCGTAGTCTCCGAGAGCAATTTCGCCGATGGCGTGGATATCTCCGCTGTGTACATTGTCGACAACAACATCGCGCCAGTCATGAGCACAAGTTATGGGAACTGCGAGACCGATCTGGGTCCGGTTGAGAATGCTTTCTATAATTCGCTATGGCAGCAGGCCGCCGCGCAAGGTATTACTTCATTCGTATCGTCGGGCGACAACGGCGGAGCGGGCTGCGATGCGCCTGCGGGCGGGGTGTATTCATCGGGCGTTCTTGCAGTCAACGGAATTGCTTCAACTCCTTATAACGTCGCGGTCGGCGGTACGCAGTTCAATGATACGAAGGATCCGAGCAAGTACTGGAGCGCCACTAACGATCCAGCTACTGGTGAATCCGCACTTAGCTACATTCCCGAGATGGCCTGGAACGAGAGTAGCAACGATCCGAACGACGTTTTGCTTTATGCCGGCAGCGGCGGCCTGAGCAGCCTTTACGCTAAACCTGATTGGCAGACCGGCGTCGGAGTTCCAAAGGACGGTTTTCGCGACCTTCCAGATATATCTCTGTCCGCCTCCCTTCATGACGGGTATCTCGTATGCCTGTTCGGCAATTGTGGCTACGGCGACTACTTCTACACGTTCGGTGGTACCTCGGCATCGAGCCCGGCGGCTGCTGGCATCATGGCGCTGGTGAATCAAAAGATGGGCGGAAAGCCGCAAGGCGTAGCCAACTACGTCCTTTACAAGCTGGCCAATGTCCCTGGCGTCTATCACGACACCGTAAAGGGCAACAACAAAGTACCCGATCCAAACGGTCAATACACGGTAGGCTACGCCGCTGGCAAAGGTTATGACCTGGCAACTGGACTGGGTTCGATGGATGTCACAGCCTTGGTCAATAACTGGAAAGCTGCCTCCAAGGGAGCCGGCACCACGATAACCCTCGAACTTGGAAATGGACAGAGCGCCACCGCAGTTCACGGCAAGCCGATTGCCTTCCAGGCGACCGTGGCCTGTTCCGTCACCTCAACCTGCTCGGCTCCGAGTGGAACGGTAGCTCTTTTGGCCGCATCTTCAACAGCAGCGACGGTTGGAGTAGGCTCAGGCAAGCTGACGCCTCTTGGCGACGCCAGCGTAGCAGACGTTGTGACCTCTGCCGTCCCCGGAGGCGTATACAACGTAAGCGCCCGCTACAGCGGCGACGACAAATATGGGCCCAGTACTTCCGATGCTGTCTCCGTGACTGTCTCCCCGGAAAAGAGCCAGACCTTTGTAGGCTCGGTGGGCGGCGGTACGTTCGCAACGGGTCCTATCTCGGTGGGATATGGTGAGTCCTGGCCGGTCGCGGTCATCGTGGCGGGAAATTCCGGATACGGATTTCCGTCTGGCCAACTGACCATGACGGCAGATGGAACACCGATCACTACTGGTGGAGTCTACGACTACGCGAGCGGCACATTCACCGCCAGCACCTTGACCCTGAACTACGGCGAGAAGAGCATTACGAAAGCTGGCCTTCCAACGAGCCAGTCAAGCACGATTTCCTATGTTCTGCCCACTCAGATGCTCGGCGTCGGGTCTCACCAACTGGTGGCCAAATACCCCGGCGATCCGAGCTTCCGTGCGAGCCAGGGAAGTTATACCTACAATGTGACTAAGGCGCAAGGAGTGATCGAAGACTTCTTTCCCATCGGAGACGCTGTCGCCAACACCCCTGTTCAGCTTGCGGCCCAGGTCGGTTTCGCAAGCTCAGGATTCGCACCTTATGGTGGAACCATTACTGTCTCAGATATCACAAGCGGGGTGCCAATCGTCCTCGGCAAGGGCAAGGTTGACAGTTCGATGTATGGCGGATACTGGACCGCCACTGTCACCGTTCCCACTCCAGGAACACATACCCTCCGGCTCGACTATAGCGGCGACAGCAATGTCAAAGGCGTGTCACAGATCTACCACGTGCCCTTCGCAGCAAACGACTATTCCTACGTGAGCTTGAGCACCGACGTCACAAACTCGTTCGGCGGACAGCCTGTCACTCTGAGCGCAACGGTGGGCTCAAACTTGCCAATGCATGTTGCCACGGGCACTGTGACTTTCTTCAACGGTTCGATCGCGCTTGGGGGAGTCAAGCTTCCGAAGAGTGGGACCGCCGTTTTCGTCACGAACAGACTTTCGCCCGGCATCAACAACCTGACCGCAAGCTATTCAGGCGATGCTGTCCTAACGCCTTCAGTCTCAGCCCCCCTGGCAGAGATCGTTTCCGATTACATTCTGCAACTCATCCCCACGACAGTCGCCGTCAAGCAAGGTAGTTCGGTAAGCGTCACTCTGAATCTCATTCCACAAGGTGGCTTCACGAATCCCGTGCAGCTAACCTGCTCGAATCTGCCGTCGGATGTCACATGCAAGTTCAACAAGTCGACCATCACACTTGACGGCATCAATCCGGTCACCACCGCTCTGACTCTCAAGGTCGGCGCGGCGGCGGCGGTTTCCCAGAAACCAATTGCCATTACGGTCATAGCAACAAGCGTGGCTGGAACAACTCCTAAGAATGCCGTGCTGGCGTTGACCATCGAGAAGTAGCAACACCGGATGTGATCCATCGGAAGGGCGCCGGTCGACTGGCGCCCTTATTTGTCCCTAAGTTGGGACTCCGCAAAAGCCTGAGAACCAGAGAAGTCGGCTTGCTTCACTCTGCGGCATTGTTTCAAGCGATGGAATCTCCAGTCCATTTGCGAAATGAACGGAAACAGGACCTGCTCTTCCTTCAGGATATGGGCATACATTTCGCTGCGTAGCTTCTCGATCAACTTGGCAGCTTTCGCTAGGTCAGGGGCTATAGCGGCGGACGAGCTGCTTCCTGTCTTGTGGGGTGGCGCGATCATTTCCATGTTCATACCGACTTGCCCTTTTGAAAGGGCGTAACTCTACAACTCTGTCTTGGAAAGTGCCGGGCGAAGTATCCATCGCCCGGCCGAAGACAGTTCATACAAGCATTGCTGCGAGATCTTCTTCTGCAAAGCCGATTGCCATAAGGTTGAACTTATCGTGGAGAAGATCAAGCACGCCAGGCGAGAGAAAAGCCGAAAGCGTCGGCCCGATGCGATTGTTGCGCACTCCCATGTGGAGGAGTGTGAGCAGCACCGCTACAGCTTTCTGCTCATACCAGGAGAGAACGAGCGAGAGAGGCAAGTCATTGACGCCGCATTCGAGTGCCTTGGCAAGAGCCAGAGCGATCTGCAACGCGGAGTAGGTGTCGTTGCATTGGCCGATGTCGAGCAGGCGAGGCAGGCCGCCGATCTCTCCAAATTCGAGCTTGTTGAACCGGAACTTTCCGCAGGCCAGCGTCATGATCAGACAGTCAGCGGGAATGGATTCCGCCAGCTCCGTGTAGTAGCTTCGACCAGAACGTGCACCATCACAGCCGCCGATCAGGAAGAAGTGCCGGATAGCGCCCGCCTTCACCGCACCAATCACGCGGTCGGCAACCGTGAGTACGGCGTTGTGACCGAAGCCGACGGTGATCTCCTCGCCGGTCCCATCTCCGCATAGCCTGGCGCCTGAAGTGCGGCGGCGATCACCGGGCTGAATTCCTGATCTGCGATGTGCAGAACGCCTGGCCAAGTGACTGCGCCCGAGGTGAAGATGCGTTCTTTGTAGCTGACTTTGGGCTGCTGAATGCAGTTTGAGGTCATCAGGATTGCGCCTGGAAATTCCGCGAATTCGTCGGCCTGGTCTGTCCAGGCTCCGCCGTAATTGCCGGCGAGATGCTCATAGGCCTTGAGCTTTGGGTAACCGTGCGCAGGTAGCATTTCCCCATGAGTGTAGATTTGGATGCCAAGCCCCTTGGTCTGTTCGAGGAGCGCGTAGAGGTCGTGCAGGTCGTGGCCGGATACAAGGATGGCCTTGCCTCTTCGGGCATGAAGCCTGACTTTTGATGGTATGGGACGACCAAAAGTCTCGGTATGGGCCTTATCCAAAATTTCCATCACGCGATAGTTCAGCTCGCCTACTGCTAGCGCGTTGGCCAGGAGTTCGTCCGCGGTAGGCGGCGGCTTCGTAAGGAAATCGAGTAGCTCGTAAATTTTTGCAAACGAAACCGGATCTCCTGCGCCCAATGCGAGCGCATGGGCCGCGTAGGCTTGCCATAGAGCTGGAAGAGTCCAGCAGCTAGGGAACCTCTGAAAATACTCCTCAAGCACCGCAATCACGGTTAGTTTTGGGTTGAGGGAGATGATCGCGGCATGCGGCAGATGACATTGGCCCAACAGGCAGAATTCCAGCGGTACTCGAAGAAGACGCGGCGTGAGCGGTTTTTGGAAGAGATGGACGCGGTGGTGCCGTGTGCAGAACTGATGGCGCTGGTGGAGCCGCATTATGCAAAGGGCGAAACGGGCCGCAAGCCGGTGGGGCTTGAGATCATGCTTCGGGTCTATTTCCTGCAGCAGTGGTTCGCGCTGTCGGACCCCGGGGTGGAAGATGCGTTGTACGAATCGCCGGTGCTGCGTCGCTTCGCGGGCATCGATCTGGGCCGCGCCCCGGCTCCGGACGAGACGACGATTCTTAACTTCCGTCATTTGCTGGAAGAGCACGAACTGTGCGGCCAGATGCTGGACACGGTGAACCATTATCTGGGGAGCAAGGGCATCCGTATCACCACGGGCACAATCGTGGATGCAACGATTATTCACGCGCCTTCGTCGACCAAGAACGAAAAGAAGGAGCGCGATCCGGAGATGCATCAGACGAAGAAAGGCAACCAGTGGTACTTCGGAATGAAGGCGCATATCGGGATCGATTCCAAGGAAGGCGTTGTGCACTCGGTCTGCTCGACCGCGGCCTCGGTCTCCGATGTACACATGTTGCCGGATTTGCTGCATGGCGATGAAAAGAAGGTCTGGGGTGATGCCGGCTATCAGGGGCAGAGTGAGGCCATTCATGCAGTCGCGCCTGAGGCCCAGGACATGACCTCGCGACGCGTGAAGACCAAGGCGGGCGTCGATGAAGCGGAGAAGCGCAGAAACCGCACCAAAGCCCGCGTGCGCGCCAAGGTGGAGTGGTCCTTCCGGATCATCAAGCGTGTATTCGGTTTCACCAAGGTGCGCTATCGCGGCTTGAAGAAGAATCACGAGTGGCTGTGCGGGAGCTTTGCCTTGGCCAACCTCTACCAGCACCGCAAGCGGCTGGCTCGGATCAATCTCCGGACGGCCCCTCTGGGGGCATAGTGTGCCTGCGGAGGGGCACCCCCCTTCCGGCGGACAAACACTCACGAAACACTGCCGCAAGAACCTTGATCCTGAACAGATACGAGCAAAACCAGGCTCCGAGTCCTTATAAGTCGCTGTTGTTCAGAGGTTCCCTAGCGTGTTGAACCCAAGCGGTAGGCGGGTAAATGCGGGCATTGCGTGGGCGTCAAAAAAGCTGTAGCGGACCGACTATCCGCGACGCATTCCATCATCAGGAGAGGAAAGTTCGAGGCTGAGAGCCTCGTAGTTGCAGAGCGACCGCCCCTGGGAATGGGCTGATTTCGTGCTGAGTCGGTGCGCCGCGGGTCTGCAAGAATTCCTCGATCGCGTTAAGATCTTCAGACGCAGGCGGCTCGAACAAACCCGAGCCGAACGTCTGGGTAATAGCAGAATCCGGGCCGTCAAAGACAACATCGGCCCCGGCTACACGAATGGCCTCGGCGCCGCTCTCCGGAAAAGCCGGCGGCGGGCCATCGCAAATCCTCTGCATGCGAAGCCTTCGGCGGCTTCGAGGCGACAGGACAGCGCGTGATCGGAGAAGAGCATAGACTAAGGCTTCTGAGTGGGGCGCATCAGGACTTCACTGATAAAGGACTGCGGTGGTTGCACCACCAGGGTCGCGACAACCGAGGCGATATCGTCCGGTTGGAGCTTCTTTTTCGGATCCTTTCCTGAAGCCGCACCCCTGCCGGAGTGGTCGCTGAAATCCGTATTGATGGAGCCTGGGGCAATAACGCTGACGCGGATATCGAATTGACGTAGTTCTTCGGCCACCGAATAGGTGAGGCCATTCAAGCCCCATTTCGACGCTGCATACGCCGCTCCTTTCGGAAGCGGGTTCCGGCCGGCCAGCGACGAGATATTGATGATGTGGCCAGTGCGGGCGGAAATCATCAGGGGTGCGAGGGCACGAATCATAAGGTAAGGACCGCGCAAGTTTGTGTCGAAGATCAGGTCCCATTCCTCGTAATTGGTTTCGTGCAGAAGCTTTCCATCCATGCCGATGGCGGCGTTGTTCACTAAAATATCGCAGCGACTATGCTGCTCTGCCACGGCAGTTCCTAATTCCGCCACGGCCGACGCATTCGTTAGATCGCAGGGAAACGCGGACGCGGTTCCACCAGCCCCTACGATCCGGTCGCGGACTCCAATCAGTTGGTCGGCACTACGGGCCACAAGAACTACGTGCGCTCCCATGGAGGCCAGACGAAAGGCAATGGCTTCACCGGCGCCACGGCCGGCGCCCGTCACCACAGCTACCTGCGACTCAAGTGCTTTCATCATGTCCTTTCGATCTGACCACACTAGACCGTCTTCCCAATATTGTCATAAAGCGGCGCGCCCAAAACGAGTTCCTGCCTGTTGTTCTTTCCCTATGAGAAAATATTGCACTCGGCCTCGCAAAGAGAAAATCGTGCGCATTATTTCTGCAGGAACATCCTTATGGCTATTCCGGCCAGGACCACAGCAAAGATACGTCGGAGTTGGAGCCCGGTCGCGAACTGCGCGATAGAGCCTCCGAAATAACCGCCGACAAAAAAGCCCAGCGCCAACAGTGCCGCCAGCTTCAGGTTGACGTGGCCAGCACTGTAATACTTCCAGAACGCCAGGGCGCCGATGGGGAGAAGTAATGTCGCAAGAGAGGTTCCTTGAGCGCTCTTCTGATCCATGCCGTAGCCGTACACCAGGATCGGAATCAGGAAGATGGCGCCTCCCAGTCCAATCATTCCGGAAATGATTCCGATCATTGCTCCGATTGCGAGGGCAATCAGCAAATTCATGGGATCCTCCACTTTCTTCTTGACTCAGTCTGCAAACGAGCATATACGTCGTATTGCGTAGTAGTACACCGTATGGCATGGGAATGCAACGGTAATATGACAAGGGTTTGGAATTGGGTTGCGGATCGCGCCTCACTTCCAAATGAAGGATGGTCCATTGGGTAAGAAACGAACAATTGAATCCTATTTGCCGCTGACTCCGGCGCTCTTCCATGTCCTGCTGGCGTTGGCCGATGGTGAGAAGCACGGTTACGTAATCAGCAAGGAGATTGCGCGAAGGACCAACAACGAAGTCATTCTGAGCACGGGCACGTTGTACGGCATCATCAAGCGACTGCTCGACGAGGCCATGATTGAGGAGTCCCCGGAGCGTCCGGATTTCAGTCTCGACGACCAGCGACGCCGCTACTATCGCCTGACGAAGCTAGGCAAGGCGGTGGCGGAAGCGGAAGCAGAACGGATGGAACGGGTATTGGCCCTGGCACGCTTGAAGCACGTGCTGGGTCCGCAGAACGCCTGAGGTATACATGGGAGCCAGAACTGATCCAGGTACGAGACCACAAGAGCGATTTGTTGGCGCGCTCCTCCGCCTGTTTCCTGCGGACTTCCAGGACCGTTTTGCGGGTGAGATGCTGACACTCTTTCGCGACCAGCAGCGGGATGTGCGCGATGCGGGCCGACTGGCCTACGTCCGGTTCTTCCTGGACACGTCCCGGGGCCTGATTGCCATTGCCTTCCGAGAGCATCGGGACATCCTGTTTCAGGACGCGGGCTACGCCCTCCGCCTGATGCGAAAGGATTTTTCGTTCACGATCGTTGTGATCGCGATCCTCGGGATGGCGATCGGGGCAAGTACTGCGGCCTTTCTCGCGGCTGATGCAATTCTCATCCAGCCTCTACCGTTTTCCGGAGGCGATCACCTCATCCATCTGCAACAGCGGCGACCGGGAGTGGGGGTGGAGAACATGCCGTTCTCCGTGAAGGAAATTGAAGACTACCGCTCGCAGAATCGCACCCTGGAATCGGTGGTTGAGTTCCACGAGATGACGTTCAGCCTGCTTGGCGGTCGAGAGCCGGCGCGCGTGGATACCGGAGTCGTTTCGGCAAACTTCTTCCGCATATTGGGTGTGGCGCCCCTCTACGGCCGCACGTTTATAGATGAGGACGATACGCCGAATGCGCGTCCGGTACTGATACTCAGTTACAACTTCTGGCAAAAAAGTTTCGGCGGCGATCCCAACGTGGTTGGACAGAAGTACTCCATGAACGACAAAGAGCATGTCGTCGTGGGCATCCTGCCGCCCATCCCGCAGTTCCCCTCCGAAGTGGATGTATACATGCCCACCGTGGCCTGCCCAACGCGTTCCGGGGAGCACGCGCTGCATGAACGCCAGTGGCACATGATGAGCATGTATGCAACGCTCAAGCCCGGAGTAACGCTGGCTGAAGCGCAAGCCGACCTCAACCAGATTGCGAAGCGTCTGCAGACTGTGTACCCGGATGATTATCCGAGTGCGAAGGGCTATGAGATTGGGTTGCGGCCGGTCCATGAAGAACTCTCCCACAATATTCGGCCTGTGTTGATTGTCCTCTCGGCAGCTGTTGGCCTGCTGTTGTTGCTGGCATGCGCAAACGTGACAGGAATCATGGTTTCGCGAATGCTCTCGCGGACTCGCGAACTGGCGGTTCGAACGATCCTCGGTGCGGGTCGAAACCGAATTCTGCGCGGCATGGTTACGGAAGGGATCTTGCTCGCGATCTTCGGCGGCCTGGCCGGACTGATGCTCGCGTACGCGAGCCTGGGGCTGATTGTAGGTCTTACCGCGAAACTCACTAGTCTGGCCTCGCAACTCAGCTTTACGCCCGAGGCAATCGCTTTCTGCCTTCTGCTGTCTTTGGCGTGTGGAGTTGTAATTGGTATGGCTCCGTCAATCGGAGTGCGTTTTATGCCGCCGTTCACAATGGAGAGGGGCAATGTCAGCGTTTCCAGTCGAATGACCTCGAAGACCCGAGGCGCGCTGGTTGCCGTGCAGCTTGCATTTTGCGTGGTTCTTATGGTCGGGGCCGGGCTTGCGTTGCGTACCGTATTCCACCTGGAGCGGGTTGATGCCGGGTTCCAGCCGAGCGGGGTTCTTACGGCGCGAATATACATTTTGAACGGAACGCACCAGGAATTCTTCAAGCAACTGCTGGTCCGCATTCGACGCCTGCCCGGAGTGGAGTCTGCCGGAATGGCGAGTACGATACCGCTGCACGAGGCCACCCTGGACGCACCGGTACCGATCGAGGTTCGCGAAGCGAAACCCATCCAGCACAGTGAAACCAGTCCCAGTCCTCCGGTGATTCGAATCGTCACGCCGGATTACTTCCGCACGATGGGCGCACGCATCCTGGCCGGCCGCGACTTCAACGAGCAGGACGCGAACGAAGCGCTGCCGGCGGTGGTCATAAACCAGCACCTGGCCAATCACTACTGGCCGGATGGCAGCGCGGTGGGTAAGCAGATTGCCACCTCGCCTGGCAAGTGGCTTCCAATTGTCGGAGTGGTGAGTGACATCCGGCACCTCGGCCTCGATCAGGATCCCGTTGATGAGGCATACGGGTCCCTGGCCGAGTCGCCCCAGGCTGCAATGAGCTTAGTCATCCGGAGTCCGCAGACCACTCCCGAGCTCGAAGCGCAGCTTAGGTGGATCGCCCATGACATCGATCCGAGGGCGGTGGTAGCGGATGTGCGCCCGATGATGCAAGTGCGCAAGGAATGGCTTGCATTGAGGCGCACAACCGCCCTGCTCCTGAGTGTCTTCGCGGTGATTGCGTTGTGTATCACAGCGTCAGGCATCAGTGGCATGATGGCACTCACCGTGGGAGAGCGAAAACATGAGATCGGTGTGCGGCTGGCCGTGGGAGCGACGCCGGGCTCCGTCATCCTGTCGATGATGAAACAAGTTTTGGTTCTCATGACGATTGGGTTGGGAACTGGATTCGGCGCGGCCTGGTTGATGTCAACTTCGATGTCGCATGTGATTTCCGGTATCGCGCCTCGCGATGCAATCACCTTTACAGTTTCGTCAGCGCTGCTGATTGCCGTGGCAGCCGTGTCATCGTTCGTGCCGCTGACCCGAATTTCCAAACTCGATCCGGTTATGTTGCTGAGGGCCGAGTGAAATCATGTCCGAAAAGGAAATCATGTTCAAGGATGTGGCGAGCAGGGCTTCAGCTCTTCCGTTGATTGGAGCCGCGGTGCTGAGCGGGGCGTTTCAACGCATTTGTGCGCAAGAGCAAGGCCGGCCGGCAGTGCGCTCGGAGATGCTCGCATCGACTGCGTGGCTGGAGCAACACCTGAAAGATAAGGATCTGATTGTCCTGTACGTCGGACGCGATCGAAGCCAGTTCGATTCCGGCCATATACCGGGCTCACGTTTTGTCCGGCTCGACGATTTGGTTGAACAGCGCAAGGACTCGCTGAATGAACTGCCATCGGTAGCGGATCTGCAAGCGACGTTCGAAAACCTGGGAGTGGGCGACCGATCGCGCGTTGTTCTGTCCGACGATGCCGGAGGCGTCCTGGCGGCGCGCGCTTACTTCACTCTCGACTACCTCGGGCATGGAGATCAGGTGGCACTACTGAACGGCGGTCTGAAAACGTGGATTGCAGAATCGCGAGCGACGTCGAAAGAAGAACCTTCCGTCGCTCGCGCGGAGTTCAGTCCACGCGTTCATCCAAACATCCTGGTCAGCACGGCGCAAATGCGACACCTGAGTCTGACTGCCGGGATGGGCGATCCGGACTACGTATTGCTCGATGCCAGGCCAGTGGCTGAACACACCGGCGTCGTGAATTCAGAATCTGTACCGCAGGCAGGGCACATTGCCGGATCACAAAGTCTGTATTGGAAGAGGCTGATTCGCTCCGACGCAAATCCGCAGCTGCTTGATCCGGAAGAATTGCGAGAGCAATTCACACGCTCTGGCGCCGGACCGGGTAAGTCGGTTGTCACCTATTGCCGCACCGGCATGCAGTCGTCGTTTACGTATTTCGTCGCCAAATACCTGGGATACCGGGCCGCCATGTACGACGGTTCGGTATACGAGTGGGTTCACACAGCTGGCAACTCGCTTGTGACCTCGTCCGCACCGCGACGCGCGAGCAAGGCTCATCAATAAGTCATCTCGCCAGTTCAGGAGGGTAACCATGAAAAGCAACTCCATTCTCTCGATAGCCGCCGCGTGTTTGTTGGTGAGCTTTCTCAGTCTGGCTGCCAGTGAAGCGCCAAAGAGTTCTGCGGGTGCTGCTCATCCGGAGCTGGTTGTCTCCACTCACTGGCTGGCAGACCACCTGGGCGATGGAAACCTGGTGATCGTGCATATCGGCCATGACGAGAGCGACTACCGCGCGGCCCATATCCCGGGTGCCCGATACCTGGCGATGAACAAATTTGCCACCGGTCAAACCCCGCCTGGAACCGAACTGCTGCCGCCAGACCAGTTGAAGAAGAACCTGGAAGAGATCGGGATCGGAGATGACTCCCGCGTGGTGTATTACTCGCCCGATTGGGATCCGATGGCAACCCGTCTCTTCTTCACCATGGACTACCTGGGACACGGCAACCAGGCGGCGCTGCTCGATGGCGGCCTCGACCAATGGACGCGAGAGAAGCGGCCCACCTCCACGCAGACCGGCGACTCGAAACCCGGCAACTTGACAGTCCATCTGCATCCCGAGGTCATCGTGAACATGGATTATATGAGGAAGCTGGTTAATGCCCCCGAAAATGGAGTTGTGATCGTCGACGCTCGTCCGTCGAAGCGATATCGCAATGGTCACTTGCGCGGTTCTGGATCGATCTATTGGGAGAACGCGCTGGTCAGTGAAAAAGATCCCTTGCTGAAATCACCTGAGGAAATTCGGCAGCTTTTTACCGCGGCAGGGGTCACCGGCAAGAAGAAGGCCGTCTCCTATTGCGAAGTCGGATATCAGGCTACGTATGTCTATATGCTGGCGCGTTACCTGGGCTTCGAAGCGGCGATGTATGACGGCTCCTACAACGAATGGAGCGATGCCAAACAACCCGTTGTTCGGGGAGACTTTCCGCAATGATTGGGAAGCTGGCGGTAGCTCTCTTCATCCTTCCGCCGCGAATCGCAGGCTCGGCGTTAGCCACTTGGACGTAAAGGCGACTACATGGCCAAGTGAATCGCCGTTCACACTGAGGCCCGCAATTGCTTATTTCTTACTATTAGAAGTCTCCAAATGATCAGTGCCGACGTTACATCGATGTATCCGTCTCCCCAAATCGGGCAAGTACACCGAAGTCCTTCGCGACCCAGATGCCGCACATGCAACGCGCAAGGCGGTTCCGATAAGGCTAGCAACTAAGCGCCCACGTTCTCCACCTTCGACCTCTTGATGAGTTCCTTCGCGATTTGACCTCTAGCGCGCGTTGAGACCGCACGAAGCCTTCGGGAACCCTGGCCCCCCTTTCATTCGCCCTGGACACCTCGGATTGCAATGACGCCGGTTCCGTGGAAACCGCTCCTACTATTCTGGAGTAAACTTTTGCTTAGCTTGCAGCTATGGCTTCCCCGGAGGCAGTATGTCCTCGACTGAACCTGAGGTTCCGGCTCAGATTCAAACCAACACGGCGATGGGACCTTGTGCACTCCTCAACGAGTTTTTCGAGCATGTGCCCGAGGCGATTGTGTTTGTCGACGGAGGGGGTCGTGTCGTGCGGGCAAACAATAAGTTTGTCCACATGTTCGGCTACGGGCTGGAGGAAACCGTCGGCGCGGCGATTTCGTCTCTCGTCGTTCCCGCTGAATTCCGCGAAGCCAAGCCCTTAGCGGCCTCAAGTTCTCCTGCGGATGCGATTTGTAGCGAATCAGTTTGCGTGCGCAAAGGAGGGCAGCGATTCGAGGTCGCTCTGCTCGAAGGCGCTCTGAGCATTGCCGGCAAGCCTGTGTTCAGGTACATAGTCTTCCGTGAGATCGTCGATCGCGCACAGAAGGGCGAGATGCAGGCGGAAAGTACGCGCAACGATCTCGAATACGCATTCCAGGAAAGAGATCGTCTTCGATTGCTGCTGGATCTCAACAATCGAGTCGCGGCCCACTGCGGGCTTCGCCAAGCCTTCCAAACAATATCCAGTGAGCTTCGACGGCTGTTCAAATGCGAGTGTGTTGGATTGGCATTGCCTGAGGAGTCTGGCGGACATCTGCGCCAGCACTTGATCGATTTCCCTGAAGGCAGGGGGCACTTTAAGGAGGGCACGATCTTTCCTGTGGAAGGCTCGGCTGCCGGACGCGCGTATCGTACGGCCGAGGCAGTTGTGCTCAATAGCTTTTCGGAAGTTCGGGCTAACTGGAACTCTGAGGGCTTCACTATCTTTTCGACCATTGTCCAAAACGAAGGCACAGAGTCCGGTTGCTTTCTGCCTTTAATGAGTTCCGGTCATGTATTGGGTGTTCTTCAGTTGATCAGCCGGCGGAAGTATGCTTTCGCAGGGCAAAATGTCGAGTTTCTCAACCAGGTGGCAATCCAGATCGCCATTACATTGAAGAACGCTCTGGAATACGAAGAGGTGACCGCAACAAATAGCCGTTTGGCTGAAGCCGAGGAGAGGTCGCGGAATGAAAACCTGGTTTTGCGGGAACAGATCGAGCGCACGTCGATGTTCGAGGACATCGTCGGCTCTTCGCCTGCGTTGCGAAAAGTGCTCTCCCAGGTCGGGAAGGTGGCGCCTACAGATTCCACAGTATTGATTCACGGCGAGACGGGTACAGGCAAGGAGTTGATTGCACGCGCCGTTCACAAGCGGTCGACGCGCGCTAAACGGGCATTCATCGCTGTGAACTGCGCCGCAATCCCACCATCCTTGATAGCTTCAGAGCTCTTCGGACATGAGAAGGGCGCATTCACCGGCGCCACGCAGCGGCGCCTGGGACGCTTTGAGGCGGCGAACGGGGGGACGATTTTTCTCGATGAAGTTGGCGACGTTCCGCCAGAGATCCAAGTTGCGCTGTTACGGGTGCTGCAAGAGCGTGAAATCGAACGAGTCGGCAGCGACAGGCCTATTCCTGTTGAACTAAGAGTGGTGGCCGCTACCCATCGGGATTTGGATCAACTGGTTGCGGAGGGAAAGTTCCGGCAAGACCTCCTTTACAGGCTCAACGTCGTGCCGATCAACGTGCCCTCGTTAAGGGAACGAGCAGAAGATATTCCTTTGCTGGTCGAGTATTTTGTTGATCGCTATGGAAAAAAATTGGGGAAGAAATTTAGATCAATCGATAAAGAAGCCCTTAGACAGTTTCAGGAGTACAGCTGGCCGGGGAATATTCGTGAGCTTCAGAATGTCATCGAGCGGGCGGTGATCCTGAGTGACGGAGATATGTTCGTTGTTGATGAGACGTGGATCAAACGAAAACAGCTAGATACCACGGGCCCCACAGGCGCACTGAGCGGTGTGTTGCTCAGGCAGGAGAAAGAGATGATCGAAGCCGCACTCGCAGAGACTTGCGGTCGCATCTCAGGGTCCATGGGCGCTGCAGCCAAACTGAAGCTGCCGAGGGCGACCCTGGAAGCGAAGATCAAGCGCCTCGGTATCGATAAATATAAATTCAAGGCTGAAGCATCCAGGTAAGGTCGGGCAGCAGCTGTTGTCGGCAGCTGACTGCTCATAGATCAGCATTTGCTCGAAATTGAGCAATTTCGATTCGTCTAAGTCTCATTCCCTCAACAAATTCAGAATGGCCGATTGATTGCATCTGCCAACGCGGGTTTCGAACCCAGGATCCATGACGCTAAAGATTGAACGGATTTCTGGTAAGCGCAGAACGCGAATTCGGCTGAGCGGGGAGTTGCGGTGCGAACACCTCGATCAGTTGAGAGGTGAGATCGCACGCGGAGGACCGCGAGTCGTGTTGGATCTCGAAGAAGTGGACCTGGTCGATCTCAAAGGAATTTGCTTTCTCAACGCTTGCCGAGCAGAGGGCATCTCTGTGTTGCATTGTTCGCCGTACATCCGTGAGTGGATGTTCCGCGAACAGGCAGAAAAAAAGAAAGCTCGAGACGATTAGCGCGTAACTGCGCGGGATGCTATCAGGCAAATCCCCAAAACAGTCTGATAGCGGCACCAATATTTTCGCGGAGGTTAGGCGATGTTCGAGCGAAAGGATGCAAGGAGGAGGTCCATGAAGAATTTCAGGAATTTGTTCACATTGACACTGGGGGCAACCATCGGGTTGGCTCAAATGACTTCAGCGCAGACACCGAACGCGGCGACCGACCCGCGAATTTACCCGCAAGTTCGCGTCTTGCTTGGGGAACTCAACAAGGACGCCAGCCCCTTCTGGGAGCTCCCTCAGCCCAAACCGCAGGAAATTCTGACCGGACTGCAAAACGAAACCCCAGTCGATATGTCTGGCATCAATACAGTCGAAAAGACAATCACCGAAGATGGACGCACCGTAAAGCTCTACGTCATGTCACCGATGCGGCCTGCCGCAAACCCTGGGATTCTCCTCTTCATTCACGGTGGGGTATGGATCGTGGGTAACTTCCAAAACCATCGACGGCTTATGCGTGACCTGGTCGTGGGTTCCGGGCAGATTGGTGTGTTCGTCGAATACACGCCCCTCCCCGATGCGAAGTATCCCACGCAATTGGACGAGTGCTACGCCGCACTGAAGTGGGTGTCGGCACATGCTTCGGAGCTTGGAGCTGATGGCACTCGCATTGCTGTCGCCGGCAATTCCGTGGGCGGAAACATGACGGCAGCCTTAGCGCTCATGGCCAAAGACAAGAATGGACCGAAGATCGCCTACCAGGTGCTCCTGATTCCGGCAACAGATGCCAGCGTCGATACCGAGTCCTACCACGAATTTGGTACCGGACGCTTCTTAGCACGCGCGTTCATGAAATATGGCTGGGACCTCTATGCTCCGGATGAGAAGACGCGGAACAGCCCGTACGTCTCCCCGCTTCGCGCTAGCCAGGATGAACTCAAGGGACTGCCTCCTGCTCTCGTGATCACTGCCGAAAACGATCCGCTTCGAGACGAAGGCGAGGCCTATGCGCGCAAGCTCATGGATGCCGGCGTTCCAGTGGCTGCAACTCGCTATGACGGGATGATCCATGATTTTGTCTTGCTCAACGCCATTCGGGACGCTCCGCCGGTTAAGGCCGCTCTTCAGCAGGCAAACGACGGGATTCGTGAAGCATTGAGTCGCTGAACCCATGCCGGCGCCCGCCATGACTCACCAAGCCAGATGCAGGTCGCCGGCGATCACTGTCGGAGCTGAAACCAAAGTCCGCATCAATCGCGAGAAGGAAGGCTATGTCACATCATCTCGACTCACCCATCGCTCGGCAAGATATTCGTCTCGATATCACTGACCTGTATCTGTTCCGCGGGCAAACGGGCACTGTGTTTGTTATCAACGTGTGCCATTCCATCTTCGGTCCCATTCCTACCCCGGGCTACCACCCGGAAGGAATGTATGAATTCAAGGTCGATCTCAACGGTGATGCGGTCGAGGATATTACCTACCGCATTATATTCAGGGAACGTGACGAGGACGGAAAACAGGGCTACGTCGTGCGTTGTATCAGGGGTACCGAGGCGGCGGACCCGCATGCGCCGGGCACAGTCGTCGCTCAGGGCACAACCGGAGAGGCTGTCACCACACCATCCGGAATGCAGGTCTGGGCAGGTAAGGCCGGTGACCCGTTTTGGATTGAGCCCGATGTGCTTCACGCCGTTGGCCATGCGTTTCAGGACGGCACGACCGTGAACCTCTCCGGGTGGGATCCTGGCAAAGCGAAGAACCTGTTTGCCGGTCACACGGTCTATGCGATTGTGCTGGAGGTTCCCGATAGCGAGTTGCTCTCCGGCGCGGGTGATAGGCGCCGTAGTGGCGTGTGGGCTGTCTCCACGCTCGCTACTGACGCTGGTGGATGGCGCTCCATCAATCGCGTGGGTCTTCCAATGATCCACCCCTTGTTCACACAGTTCAACGAGGATCTCGGAAACCGCCTCAACGCTGGTTCCCCTTCTGAAGATTTCGCAACGTATGGAGAGACCGTCATCCGGGAGGTAGCAGGCGTCGTGTCGGCGTATGGAACGGCGGAAGACCCCAGGGCCTATGCGGAGAAAGTTGCGCACCGGCTCTTCCCCAACATCCTTCCTTACGAGGTCGGTACTCCAGCCACGTTCGGCTTTGCTGAGTGGAATGGTCGCTCCCTCACCGATAACGCGCCGGATGTCATGTTCTCGATTGCTGCGAACACTCCTGTCAGCCTCGCGATCGGCAAGGAGTCAGTGACCTCGAAGCCGTCGAAAACCTTTCCCTATGTTCCCGTCGCCTCCTGAAAACCTGCCGGCTCAGCGCGCAGTCTGCACCAAAACCAAGAGTCGACACGGACAGAAGCGCATGGCAAAGGTCGTTTTGATCGCCGCGATTCCAGCATTGATGCTGAAAACCGAGAAGAATCCGGGCCGCCTTCCGCTCTCGGTCTTTTATTGGACGAGCGCCGCACTGATGAAGAGTACTCGGTGGAACTTCATGTATCAGACAGCTATTTCGGGCAGAACAGGTGAGGCCGAGGTTTCTGCACAGCAGCACAGAGCGACACTTGAAGAACAGATACTTCGGTTGCAGTGTCTGGTGTCCTGTCTGCTTGAGAAGAACGAACGGCTCAGGCAGCAGCTTGCGGCGCCTCGCGAAGAAGAATAGTAGCGCTTACCGACGACATCCGCGGACTCCGATGTCGGTATTGCTCGCCAACGATACCGCATGAAATGCGGTGAAAAGAAAAAATCAATAAACCCGTCTCATCCCGAAAATCCGCAGCGTAGAATCGTCAACGGTCCTTTCCAGATTAGCGGCAAGGCACTCTCCGCGACGAGTTCCTTGATCAATGTCGACATTGAATTCTGAAGGAGAAGCAGCATGTATCACGCCATAGTGAAGCGGATTGCCATAAAGAACTTTGAACGAGTAAATCAGAAGGACTTCGGCGCGTTGCTCAAAGACTGCGTCCCCAACATTCATCATCACTTTTACGGGTCTCACGCCCTGAGCGGTGAGCGTCATGACCGTGAGGCAGTCCGCCGCTGGTTCGAGCGTCTCGGACGCCTGGGCCCGGGACTTACTCTTGCCGTCAGTGACGTTGGGGTGAAGGGACTGCCCCATGCCACCACGATCATCATGCGATGGTCCGCAAAAGACACCCATATCGACGGTTCCCCCTACAGCAATTATGGCGTACACATCCTCAAGATGCGCTGGTTCAAAATCGTCGATATCGACGCATATGAAGACTCTCAGGCTGTAGCAGAGAATCTCAAACTCCAGGCAGCCCATGGGGTACAGGAAGCTGCGGAACCACCGATCGTAAGCTGATATCCCGACCATCGTTGTCGATTGCGGTCACATTTCCCGGAAGACAACGCTTTCGACATCGCCATACCCAAGTCTGCCTAAGCACAGTTTCGTTTCTGCGCTCAACAGGGGCTGATAGTCCTCGCCCCTCAACCCCCACACCACTACGAAGGAGAACAGCATTTATGCAGTCGACCGGCAATACAATTCTCATCACCGGAGGCGGCTCGGGCATCGGGCGCGGCCTCGCGGAAGCCTTCCACAAGGTCGGAAACAAGGTCATCATTGCAGGGCGCCGGGAGGACGTTCTGGACCAGACGACCAGCGCTAACCCCGGAATGAGTTCGATTCCCCTGGACATTGATGACCCAGCAACCATCCTCGCATTCGCGAAGAAGATTGTCGCCGAGCATCCTGGGCTCAATGTGTTGATCAATAATTCGGGCATCATGCGTTTGGAAGACCTGGTCAACCACCCTGAAGATCTTTCGGTGCCCGAGGCCACCATCACCACAAACCTGCTGGGACCTATCCGCCTCACCTCGGCCCTGCTTCCTCACCTCACCAAGCAGACCCACCCGGTCATCATGAACGTGACGTCTGGATTGGCGTTCGCGCCATTGGCTTTTGCACCTGTGTATTCGGCGACCAAGGTCGCACTTCACTCCTGGACAGAGTCGCTCCGCTACCAATTGAGCAGGATTGGAGTACAGGTCATCGAACTGGTGCCACCCTATCTTCAGACCGAGCTTACCGGTTCTCGTCAAGCAAGCGATCCGTTGGCGATGCCGCTCAGCGACTTCATCGCGGAGTCGATGCAGATCCTCCAATCCCAGCCCGAGGTCGCGGAAGTCCTAGTCGAAAACGTCAAGCCGCAACGCTTTGCCGCTGAAAGTGGAACCGAGGGCTACAACGCCTTGGTAAGGGACTTCAACGATACAGTTGCCAAGATGATGTCGGCGTCACTGCTCCCTCAAGCAGGCCGGGACGTGCCCAGTATGGAGAAATGATTCGCTTCGCTGAGTGCCAGCATCGTCGTGAACTATTCGAGCGACGAAAAGAACGACTGGAGGAGCCGATGGCGGAGTGGAATGACACAGGCCGGCTGAGACCAGCCGCCTCAGCAGATCGACCGCGCAAGATTTCCTCCCTCACGGCATGCAACAAATCTGATGCCAAGGTATCAATTGGCGATCTTACTGCCCCATACGTCACTTCCCCCTTTCAGGGCATGACCGTGCGGGCGGTCAACGCCGCGAGCCGCCAGGACCTGCTTCGCCTTCCCGACCCGGGATTGCGCATATGGCCAATTGTACGGAGTCAAAGTCATGAAGCTCACGAATTCTGGCCTTGACATGCGTTAGATTACGCGCGTAATCTCATGACATGCGGTATTCGCTGGAACACAAAGCGCAGAATCACGAGAACATTCTTTCCGTTGCCGCTCGCTCTTTCCGCGAGCACGGCAGTGACAGTAGCGGCATCGGCACGGTGATGAAGAAGGTAGGCCTGACGAAAGGGGGCTTCTACCGGCATTTTAAGAGCAAAGACGACCTGTTCGTCGAAGCGGTGGCACGAGCATTCGACGAGATGGGAAGAGGCATGTTGGAGGTTGCAAAGTCCGCGCCCGAAGGTCAGGCTCTGCGGGCAATCATCGAACACTATTTGAGTCCACGCCACGCGAATTCGCCAGGAATGGGTTGTGTGGTTTCCGCCCTCGGGCCAGAGCTCGCACGAAAGCCTCTGGCCGTGCGAAAACGGATTGAGGCGTCGCGAGAAGCGTATCGTGAGCGGATACTGCCATTTGTTCCTGGTCCGACACGAGAAGATAAAGTGGCGAAGTTTCAGTTGTTGTTCCCCAGTATGGCTGGAGTGCTCACTTCGGCCCGGATGACCTTGTCCACCCACGGGCGTGAGCAGATGCTGATGGAGGCGAGGAACTTTTTCATCAAGTGCTTCGCTGAAGGGTAATTTTTTTGGTGCGTAAAGAGTACGGTCGTGCTCTTTCATCACGAAACAGGAACGAATACCAAAGACTGATTTGAGAGGTGAACCAATGAACTTCGTGATCCCTTTTCTTATGGCCATGCTACCGGTAGCGTCCGTAGCGCAATCACAGCCGGGGGCCTCTTCCGGCCTGCCAAGTGTGGCTATACCCAAAACCACCGCTGTACTCGTTATTGAAACCCCAAAGGAGGGGGTAACCTTTCCACAAGTCTTCGCCGTCATGCCGCAAGAGGCTCGAGCAACTGTGAAGCTTTACCTCGATGGGAAGATCCGCGAGTGGTATTCACGAGGCGATGGCAAGGGGGTCATCCTGCTGGTCGATGCGAAGTCCGTGGACGAGGCGCGAGCGATAGTGGAAGACCTACCGCTCGCGAAAGGGCAGTTGATGGATAGCCAGTACATTCCCGTCGGACCGTTGACGCCGCTGCGGGTATTGATAGGCCCAGGGGCGCAGCAGTGACGGTTCTTGTGACCTTACTGCTGCAAAACACAAACTCTAGAAGGAGCCGGATCATGATCAACTTAGGAATCATCGCGACTGACGCAACAGAAGAGACGGGCAGCATTCTCGCTGCCGAACCCTTGAAATCCCGCCATCCCGGCTGCACCAAGGCGCGCCGAGACGACGACCGCGGATCGTAAATGAAGGAGAGATGACGCCTCGTGAAACCCTTTGACGATCTCCCAAGCAGCGATCGGAAAGGCGCTTGCATGGGCCGAAGCCGGTCCCCTCGCGAAATAACTGGGCTCCAGGAGCGATTGATGATGCTTCCGGCCGAGCTAACCAACAAATCGAATCTATAGGATGATATCCGTCATCTTACCAGGACAAAGGAGAACTATTAATGTCGCACCCAATCTTGGTCACTGGTGCAGCCGGCGGTCAGCAGGGCTCAACCGGACGCGTCATCGCGCCGAAATTCACAGACGCTGGAAGAGTTCTTCCGAGCAAATGCCAAATTAATCGACGCCGCTGGTCACGAGTTCATTGATCAGTATCACCAACTTTGAATGGGGAGGTTACATGTCGCCGGAAGTCATTTTCAACCTGCATCTCATATTGGGATACATTGCATGGCTCCTTTGCACGGGCGCGTATATCCTGCCTAAGCTCAAGGCGATGAACCGGATCGATGCACAACGCGCCATTGCTACGCTGCACAGTTTTCGATTTTTCGGGCTTGTATTTATCCTCCCGGGCGTCGTCGGTCACAATCTGCCTGTCGGTTTCGCACCTTTCGCTGCATACGGCGATCTGGCGACTGGATTGCTTGCAATTCTGGCACTCCTCACGATCAGGATACGTCCACTCTTTTGGCCGCTCGTCATTGCCTTCAATCTGACGGGAGCAATCGACATCATCATTGATTACTACCACGGCGCTAGACTCGGCCTCCCGGCTTTTTCAGGTGCGTTGGGCGCGACATACGCGATCGTGATTGTGTATGTGCCCATATTGATGATCACGCATTTCATATCTTTCTATTTGCTATTTCGCCGTCAATCGGATGTAACTCAGGCTGCGGTCTGAGTTGCTTTCCTAAACCATTTCTTGTTTCGTAGTTCCCAAGCATGGGTCGTCCTTGCGGACCGTTCAAAGGAGACGTTCATGATCGATACAACGACCAGAGTGCGCGAGCACTACAGCGCAACGGGACTAACGGGCCGGATCAAGTCGGCGCTCACCACAATCGTGCCTGACGAGCAACTGCTAACCGTAGACGAACTCGCGCCCCTCGACCAATTCCACATCCGAGGCATGCTCGCCACGGCCGAATTGGCAAACGCAGCCGGGGTCGACCCGTCAACACAGGTGCTGGACATTGGCTGCGGTATTGGTGGCCCAGCACGGTCTCTGGCCGCCACTTTTGGGTGTAATGTGACCGGCGTCGACCTGAGTCCAGCCTTTATTGAGACAGTCAAGTATCTAACCCAGCGCTGCGGGCTCTCGAGTCGGGTGACATTTCAGGTTGGCAATGCCCTACATTTGCCTTTTGATGACGCCGCTTTCGATGTGCTGTTTCTGCAGCACGTGGCGATGAACATTCAAGATCGTGGCGCCCTCTACGATGAATCTTATCGGGTCCTCAAGCCCGGTGGCCGCTTCGTCACCTACGACCTGGTCCTTCGCCAGGGCGATGTCGCGTATCCCGTTCCTTGGGCACACGATGCCTCGACCAGCTTTCTGCTGAGCGAGCGCGATACGCGCATGGCTTTGGAACAAACGGGATTCACAGCGCTCCTCTGGTGCGATGACACTGACATCGCGATCGAGTGGTTCAAGACAACGATGACTGGACCGACTCCAAACGGGCTTAGCCTCGGCGTCGTGATGGGTCCGGATATGCCGGAAATGGCACGCAATCTAGCCCGCAACCTTCGTGAGGACCGAATCGGGTTATTGTCCGCAGTCTTGAGGCGGGAATGAGTTTGAGGCATCCCCGTACCGACCAATATTCAATGGAATCTGTGAACGGCCACGATCCCAAAGGTGGCCAACATTGATCGCGGGAACAGGCTTAGCTCTCTTCATAAGTGCGGCAGCTGTACTGGCACTTACTCCCGGCCCAGGCATTCTTTACGTACCCGGTAGAACGCCACTGCCTCCCGTGAATGAATCGCGACATAGATCCCGAGCCCGAATGGATGGTTCAAATTCGATAGCGTTCCCCTTTCATCGCCTGGGCGTTGGCCGTACGATGAAGGTCTCAAAGTCGGCAGAGATCGAGACTCAATCCCAAGACAAAACCGGTCGCGTTGGACCTTGACAGGAATAAGATTACATAAGTACTCCTATGTCATGCGTTATGACACTGAACACAAAGCAAGAACTCATCGCAGGATCGTTAAGGGCGCGTCTCGTCAACTTCGGAAGAACGGTCTGAACGGACCAGCGGTTGCGACACTGATGAAAGCGTCCGGGCTTACCCATGGCGGCTTCTAAAAGCACTTCTCAAGCCGCGACGACCTGGTCGTCGAGGCTATTGAGGAAAGCCTTCGCGAGCTGACTCAGACGATGATCGACGCTGCGAATCAGTCGGGCATGCGCTCCCCGTGGAAATCGATGATAGACACGTATTTGTCGCTGAAGCGGTGCGACGGTGCAGACCGAGGTTGCCCGATTGCCGCACTTTCGCCGGACATAGCTCGCACCCCTCCGGCGATGAAACAGCGCCTCTCCGCGGCCATTTTGAAATTTCGTGAAGAACTGATTCCCTTTATGCCTGGCCAAACAGTGGAGGAAAAGAGTTCAAATTTCTTGATGATTTTCACGTCCATGGTCGGAACGATCGCCATTGCTCGAACGATGCCGGAATTAGCCGTGCGGCAAGCGATTCTCGGCACAGTCCGAGAGCGGCTCCTCGCAAGCTTCTAGCTGGTGAGTTCCGCGCCTCAGCACATGCTGTCGCTCGATGGGCGGGATGAAGCCGATTACTGCGGGTTGCCGCGAAAGCCCGGACGGCAGTCTCCTCCACACCAAGCAGTTCCGTCCATGACATCAGGTTGCTCTTGAGAATGTTTACTGCCCAGTCTGGTAGCGAACGACAGCAAGCGCGGTCTGGTAGGCGTAGCGCGCATTGGTGAACTCGATTTGTGCCTGCGTTTGCGCGAGCTGCGCCTGCGTAAGTTCGACGATGCCGCTCAAGCCGACCTTGTAGCGGACCTGTGCGAGCTCGAGCGCAGTGTTGGCCTGATCGAGCAATTGTTGAGTTACACCGATGCGTTGGAAACCGATCTGCGCGTTCAGGACGGCGCTGCGGACATCGCGCGCCACCATGTCGCGCATGTTGCGTACCTGTTCGGACGCGGCCTGCGCGCGTAGATCGGCTTCTTTGGCGCGAGCGGAGTATTCGAAGCCATTGAACAGCGGGATGCTGACGTTGGCTCCCGCGGCGCCATACCAGGATGACTGAATCTGGTCTGCGCGCACGGGAGTGCCGCCGGCCGCGGCTAGTGCGGAGATGGTGGGACGCTTCAGATCGTGCTCGGCGGCGGCGAACTGTCTGGACGCGACGGAACGATCGTTGAGCGCAGCGAGGTCAGGACGGGAGCGGAAGGCAAGTTGCACGAGATCGTCCGTGTTGGTCGGAGCGTGCTGCGGATCATGCGGGGTTTCGTCGACCAGCTCGTACTGCTCGATCTATTTCAGACCCCAGGATGGCATTGAGACTTGCCATAGCAGACTGGGCGGAGTTCTGCGCGTCGAGCACGAGGAGCTGTGCCTGCGAGACCTGCACGTTGGCGAGGCTGAGGTCGAGCGTGGACCGGAGCTTCTGGTTGGTAAGTGCGCCGATCTGCTCGCCCGTGGCCTGACGAGTCGCGACGGTTTGTTCTGCTACCTTGAGCACCTGCTGCGCGGTGAGCGCCTGGTAGAACGCCTGGTCAACGGCGAGCGTAATGTCTTCGACCGTCGCGCGCTCAGTTTCCAGCTGTGCCTTTGCTGTGGATTGCGCATGCGGACAAGGTTATGTGTTCGGCCAAAGTCGGTGATGAGTTGGCGAACGGTGAGACCGGCGGCGGCGCGATTGTAGACGATGGGATTGTTAAGAGCGCCTGCGGTGAGGCGGCTGTTGTCGTGCGCGCCCGCGGCTGTGAGGTTGGCGTCTGCGTCGGGAAGTTCACCGGCACGGGCTTCGCGCGTAACCTGCGCCTGGGCGAGTTGAAGCAGGTGCGCGATGCTGATGTTGGGATTGTGATCGAGCGCCATCTTTTCGGCGTCGGCGAGGGTGAGACGCCGGTCGTCTGTCGATGGCGAAGGGGATGGGACAAGTGCTGTTGTAAGCGGATGTGAGCCAGCCGGCGGCGGAGCGGCCTGTGCGAGCATTTGAGCCCCCGATTCTAAGGGAGGCGCATCCGGCAAGGGCGCTGGCTGTTGCGCGAAGCACGCACTCGCGATCAGGAGAATGGTGGCGAAAAGGTTGACCTTGCTCATGCCATTTCTCCTTGCTCGGTCGTGTGATTGCTTTCGCGCCGCCCATGAATGGCCAGATACACAGCGGGCACCAGGAACATGGTGACGACGACGGAGAGCGCCAGGCCGCCGATGATGGCGCGCGCCAGAGGCGCGTACTGTTCGCTGCCCGCTTCGAGGCCGAGCGCCATGGGGATCATGCCCAGCAGCGTGGCCAGCGAGGTCATCAGGATGGGGCGCAGGCGGACCTTGCAGGATTGCACCGTGGCCTCGCAGCAGCGGCAGTCCCTGCCTGTGGAGGACGTTCGAGAACTCCACGATGAGAATGCTGTTCGACACCACGATGCCGGTCATCATGATGACGCCCATCAGCGACATGATGTTCAGCGTGCTGCCGGTGAGGATGAGGAAGAGGACCACTCCGACGAGCCCCGGTGGAATGGCCATGAGGATGATGAACGGATCGATGAACGACGTGAACTGCGCCATCAGGATCAGGTAGACAAGCAGCACGGCGATGATGAGGCCGAAGCCGAAGTCGTTAAACGACTCGTTCATGCTGACCACCGCGCCGCGCACGTCGATGACCGTGTTCTTGTCATGCTGGGTGTGGGCGAGCAGGTTGTCGATCTGCTTGCCGATGCTCCTGCAGCGCTTCGCTTTTGGGGGAAACGTAAACGTCGATCACGCGGCGGATCTGGTTGTGATCGACCTCGGTGGGCGTGTTGATCTGGTGGATGTCCGCGACCGAGCCGAGGGTGACGTACGCCGCTGGAGTTGCCGCCGCTTTCAAGCGCTGCTGGCATCGACAGCGGCCTGGCGCGCATCCTGCATGGGTCCGTAGCCCGGCGGACGCTTGGCATGCAGCGGAATGTTCTCGAGATCCTCCATCGACATGTGGTTGATCCAGTGATTGGCATACTGCACGGTGACCAGATAGTTGTTGCCGCTGCTTGGGATCGATCCAGTAGCTGGGCGCGACCATGCCGTCGGAGGTGAGCGCGGTGATGACGTCGTCGACGACGTCCTTGGCGGTGAGGCCGACCAGGCTGGCGCGTTCGCGATCGATGTTCAGCGCCAGGCCGGGATAGTCGATGCTCTGCGGAATGTAGACGTTCCGCACCGTCGGGCATCGCCTGAATCTTCGCGGCGAGTTGCGGTCGCCAGTTCGTAGGACTTATCCATGTTCTGCGACTTGATCTGAATGTCGATCGGCGCGGGCAGTCCCTGGTTGATGACCGCATCGACAAGGCCGCCGGCCTGGTAGTAGGCCGAGAGCTCCGGCATCTCGCGCGCGATGCTTGCGTCTGCACGCGGCGCATGTATTCGTAGCTGCCGATGCTGTGGTCCTCCTTCAGGCTGGTCTGCACGAAGGCCGTGTCCATGCGAGGCGTTGGTGGTGTAGATGGCGGAGAGGTCGGGATAGACGCCGATGTTGGAGACGATCATGTCCAGGTCGCTGGGCTTGACTTCACTGCGAATGATGCTGCTCGACCTTGGCGATGTAGTCGTTGCTGACTTCGAGACGCGTGCCGCTGGGCATGCGCACGTTGATGACGAACTGGCCCGGGATCGGTGCGCGGAAAGTAGGCGCGACCGAGGAACGGGAAGGTGACGGCGAGCAGCACGACCGACGCCGCCCAGGATGACACCGGCGGTAAAGCCCGGGCGCTGCATGGCGCGGTATGGCCATGCCTTCGTACCAGTTCAGCATGGACTGGAACTTTGCGTTGAACGCTCGATCGAAGCGGGCGAAGATGCCTGTCTTCTTGTTCTTGTGGTCGCCCTCTTCGTCGTGCACATTGATGAACTTGGCGCAGTAGAGCGGCACCACGGTCATGGCGAAGAAGTACGACGCGAAGATGGAGAGCACCACGCCCAGTGCCAGCGGCGTGAAGATGTACTTGCTGACCCCGTGGAAGAACGTGACCGGAAAGAAGACGATGGAGGTGGTGAAGGTGGCGGCGAGCACGGCCATCGACACTTCCTCCCACCCTTCTCCGCGGCGACCGCAGGCGCGTTCGCCCATTTCCATGTGGCGGAAGATGTTCTCGAGCACGATCACGCCGTTGTCGATGAGCCGCGAGAAGACCAGCGCCAGCCCGCCCAGGATCATGGTGTTGATCGATCCGCCCATGTAGTTGGTCGATAGTCAGGCAGACGATCATCGACAGCGGCACGGCGAGCAGCACCGCAACCGTGGCGCGCGGGCTGCCGAGGAAAATCAGAATCATCATGCCGGTGAGCACCAGGCCGATGCCGGCTTCGCGAACCACGTTGCTGATGGCCAGCTTGACGAAGACCGACTGGTCGAACACCACGGCCGTCTTGAGCGATTCGGGAATGTCGACTAGCTTCTTGATCGCAGCCTTGATGCCGTCGACGATGGTGATGGTGTTGGTGTTGCCGCCCTGCTTGAAGATGGGCACGTAGACGGAACGCTGGCCGTCGATGCGCACGATGTTGTACTGCAGCGCGCCCGAGTCGACGGCCTTGCCGATGTCGCCGACCAGCACCGATGAGTTGCCCACCGTCTTGAGCGGCATGGAGTTCATCGATTTGGCATCGGGAAACTGGCTAGTTGGCATAGATGTTGAAGTCCTTCGAACCGATGCGCACGTCGCCGGCAGGCAGAATCAGGTTGGAACTGTTGACCGACTGCACCACGTCGTTGAGGCTCAGGTTGCGCGCCTCAAGCTTCAGCGGATCGACGTAGATCTGAATCTGGCGATACGTGCCGCCGTAGGGCTGCGGAACCGAGGCGCCCTGCACGCTCGAGATCTGGTTGCGCACCTGGAACTGCGCAAGGTCCTTGAGGCTGGTTTCGTTCAGGCCCTGGCCCTTGAGTGTGACCAGGCAGACCGGCTGCGTGGAGGCATCCATGCCGAGCACGACCGGCGGCAGCGTGCCGGGCGGCAGGCGGCGCAGGTCGGCCATGGCGAGATTGGCGATGTTGCTGACGGCGACGTTGGGATCGGTGCCGGGCTTGAAGTAGATCTTGATGAGGCTTACGCCGGTCAGCGAGCGCGATTCGCTGTGGTCGACGTTGGCGGCGAGAGTGAAGAAGCGCTCGAAGGTGTTGGTGATGTCTGACTCGATCTGCTGCGGCGGCATGCCGTTGTAGAACGTGGCCACCACGACGACCGGCATGTCGATCTGCGGAAACAGGTCGACGGGCATGCTGCGCCACGGTAAACGTGCCAATGAGCGCAACGACCAGGCAAAGCATGATGATGAAGTATGGATATTTGAGTGCGAATTTCGGCATTAGCGGGCACCTCCGCCGACGTGCTTTGCGTCTCGCTCGCGCTCACCGTGCTTTTTCACGCCGGCTCGTTGGCGTTGTTCTCTCGCAGAGCGGAGGCCCGGCACGATGCTCTTTGCAGCGTCGACGCTGGCTGATGGATCGCTGCCCGCTGTGTCTGACTGTTCATCTGCTTTCAGATCGATCGTGCCGCCGGTTTCCTGCTCTGTTTCGGACGCGGGCTGCTGCGACACTTCGGGGTTGACCGTCTTCGCCTTCCTGGTACTTGTCCTGACCGCCGAGGATGACGCGATCGCCCGGCTGGAGCCCGCTCTTGATCTCAGCCAGCTTTGATCCTTCAATGCCCACGTCGCACGGGACGAATATGCACGTGATTGCCGTTGTCCGAGCACATAGACCACTTGCTGGCTGCCTTGGATCACCAGCGCCTCGATGGGAATAGTGACTACGTTATCCACGTGGGCCAGGCGCAGCATGGCGTTCGCGTACATGCCAGGCGCAATGGAAAGATCCTTGTTTTCGACATCTACTTCCGTTTCCATACTGCGGGTCTCAGAGTCGACGTCGCGCGTGAAGCGCACCACCTTGCCTGTCAGTGAGCGATTGATTGCGTCTACGCGCACCGTGACCTGGTCGCCATCGCGGACATAGCGGACATCGTTCTCAGGAACAGGCAAGCGCAGCCGAAGGAGTCGTGCTCTGCGAGAGCCGGACGATGGGCAGGTCCTGGCTGTTGGAGTTGGTGCCGCCCTGGATGAGCGCACCGGTATCCGCATAACGCCAGACGACAACGCCGGAGATGGGCGCCACCACGTTGGTGTAATCGTGCAGCGCCTGAACACGCTGGTTCTCCGATTGTGCGGCTCCGTAGTGTTGTTTGGCGGCGGCCAATGCCGCTTTGGCCGAGTCGACCTGAGCCTGAGCGGACAGGTCCCCCGCCTTGGCGTTGTCGAGTTCCTGTTCGGCGATCAGCCCCGGGTGGCCCTCGGATGCCTGCTGCAAACGCTCATACTGCGCATGGAGCGCGCTGTATTGCGCAACTGCGCGATTGATTTCGTGCTGCGCGCGCGCGATCTCTTCTTTGCTTTGATCGACCTGAAAGACGGTCTGCTGCAACTGCGCTTTGAGCTCAGGGACTTCAAGCGTAGCCAGGGTCTGACCCTCTTTCACGATGTCGCCTATGTCGACGTTGATCGTCCGCATGTAACCGCTGACCTTGGGGTGGACGTCGACCGCCTGGTACGGCTGGAATTGCCCTGCGAGCGTCAGCACGTGACTGATGTCGCCTCGTTGCGCAACGGCGACGCGCGCGGTTGGGATGGACGCTGCCTTGGCGTCGGACTCGTCGCCGCGGCCATGACAGGCGGAGAGCGCGAATGTGGCAGCGCATAAACAGACGCCGGAGGCGAGCAGCCGGACGGCAGGTAATCGAGCACCCGTCGTTGGTTTCTGGATATTCATATTGCTCCTGCTCAGCTTGCGTTGGCCCTGTGCGCAGGACAGGTTGCGCGCTTTGAATAGGGGGCATGTAAAACCGCATGGCTGATGGTCACGTGTTCATGGAGGGCTGGGAAGTTCAATCGCGGCTTAGTTCCCGGCTGGCCGATTCAGATGCTCGGCCTGGGATGCACTCAGCGATGCAGACGGAACACGCCCGCTGCAGCACGAGGCTGATTGAAACTAGCGCGTGGGAGGGGGACGGGAAAAGCGGAAGGTGAAAAAGCCAGGGGAAGTCGCGGTCCCAGCGAGTTCGGAATCAGCACGGCGGAGAGGCGCTAACGGGGCAGCGAGAAGCGTAAATACTGCCAGCCATGCGAATTGCGAATCCGGCTGCATGGGATGAGCCGGCGAGGCAAGAACCTGCGCAACAAGATCTGGGGCCTCGGACGGCTGCAGCTTGGCGGCGCTGATGTGCGCGTCCGCGGCGGTTGTGCCGTACCAGGCGATTTTTGCCTCAAATGAGAAGACCGCCGCGAGCAGGCAGAGCACGGAACCGATAACGATGAGGCGCCAGCGATGGATCAAGCTCTTACCCTGCATAGGTCGAGTCTAACACCCATACATTTAAGACGCGCCAAACGCGAAATTGGTCACCTGCAGGATCTGAATCCTGATAACGGGACCCTGACGATCGTGAAGTGGATGGGAATTGAGCCATCGAAGATGATTGCCGCGCCCGACAGCGCTCTCTATATGCCGCTAAGTATTTCTTGATTAGCAAAAGAGCCGAGCAGACTACGGCAATTGTGCGGGGGGAAGACCCTGCAACAGATTCGCTCGCTGCGCCGCAAAGGCTGCCGCCGGGTGGTCCTCAAGAAACTGCGGGCCCGCAAAGCGCCTGTAAAGGCTCGACCGTCCCACAGCCTCCACCTGCACGAACTCCACAGACAGCGGTTTGTCGGGAATGCGTGCTCCGAACCAGTGCGGGTCGTCGCGCTGCGCCCATGTAACAAGCGCCAACACTGCGTCCACGGAGTACGCCGGAGCCTTTGGTAAGCCCATTGCAGAGCCTCGTGCAGATACGGCCTGCATGGCCATGTCGTTGCCGTAGAGCGTCGCAGTTGTGTGAGTCTTTGGGTCAACGTACATTGTGATTGCGCTCCAGCCGAGCGGCTGATACGGGAGACTTGTGGGCAATGCGGCAGCCCGGTTGTTCACTATCTCATCGCGGTTGGACTTTGCTGCTGTGACTGGCAAGGTGTAGACGTAGTCGTTGCCGCGAACCGGCTGGTGGCAGCCCGTACATTCGTTCTCGAAGTGCGCATCCTTGCCATAAGGCTTCAGATCCATTCCGCGCCATCGGCCCCAGCCCCAGCCTTCAGTGTCCTTATGACGTTTGGCATCTTTCTCCATGAATTCCACCTGCCAGAACTTGCCGGGGTGCAGGAGTCCATCGGGGCCAAGCTCCTCCTGCCATGCAACCTTGGCGAAGCGAGTTCCGTCCGGCCAAGGCGAGATGTTACCCGAAATGGCCGCCTTCACTGCCGTATCATTTCCGAGCACGAAACGAAGGGTATTATTGTCGCCGCGGTCAGTCGTGCTGATTACCTTCCAATCTTTGAAGCCAGGATCAAAGGGAAATCCGTTAAACTCTGCCTGTACGGCCGTGAGAGAGCCAGCTTCCGTGGCCCCAGCGGAAACAGCTCCTGCCACATTGCCAGAATGGTCGGGACTGGGAGCCCACGGGGCCAAATATGCCTTCAACGTCGCCAACTCTTGGGTTGTCACCTTCGCCTCGGGATGCAGCTTAACGAACTGCGGCAGAGGCATAGCGCCAAGCTGGATCATGTTCACTGCCTCGTAGAGCGTTGCCTTTTGCGCGGCGGCGGGCTTGCTGCCTATCGTCGAGAAGTTGAGGTGCTCACGCGCGGTTAGAACGTCGCGTCGTACGAGCCAGTAGGCAGGCACGATCTGGTCGAACCACAACAGCCGCCGCTGATCCGAATGACAGCTATAACAGTCTTTTTCAAGAATGTGCCTAATTTCGGGCGGGGCCTGCAACTCAGCAGTCGCTGGCTTCACTGGAATACCGGGCCGCAATACCTGTAGGAATGCAAATACAACCACTCCGGCAACGATTCCTTTGCCACCTATTTTCATCTTCGACATAGTACAAGTATTCCCGAAGCGAGCTATCGCGTCCAAGCAGAAGTAATCATGGCCTATTTGCTAATTTTATTGGCTCCCAGTTCCGTTGCGGGTGGCCCTGGTAGATGCTCCCTGAAGGTCCACTCGTGCGGTGACGAATCGCCGGAACTCGACGGCCAGGCCGTGCAACTCGGGGCTAGATGAATGAAGCGGCTCTTACAAGGTGGCGCTCACGGTTGGTTCAGCAGTTCCTTGTGCACCAGTTCGCAGAACTTCATTGTCAGCGGATTGCTCATTCCGTAGTAAACGAACTGGCCCTCCTTCCGGCGCGTCACGATTCCTGCCGATGACAGCAGAAAAAGATGTTTTGACACATTCGATTGCGTCGCGCCTGTTGCGGCGCTCGGCACCCTCGGGGCCGCCGGGCGCTTTCAGTACTGGCCCTACTTCGATTCCTTAGTGATCGCGTCCGCAGCGTTGCCGGCCACGACCCAGCTTGCCGACCCGGCCACGACGGCTTCATCCTCGAACCAGAGGAATCCGAAGTCGTCGATGCACTCCGGAAAATCCGGCTTGATGATGATGTATCCCGGAATCACGGCGCCCGGAATGTAGGCGTTGTCGGCGCGGTTGTTGCTGTACGTCTTCGTCTTCGAGACCGTACCGACGCCAGCTACATACGAAGTGCTGGATACCGGGTGCGTGCCGAGAATGTAATTGACGGCGCGAAGTGTATATTCGGGGCCCACAAGATCCGGAAACGCCTTGTGCAGGAAGTACATCCGGATGGCCATGTCAACCACGGCGCCCGATCCGCCCCAGGTGCCCAGGCTCGGGGGCACGCCGAACGGGGTGGCGTCCAACTGCTTGTCCAGACCCGCCATGTAGGTCTTCACCGCTTCCCGCATTTGATCTTTCGCGCTCGCGTCCAGATAAGGCAATGCCCGGACTGCCGTCCAACCACGGAAGTCCATCTGCTGCGGGGTGATCATCTGAGGGAACAACTCCTTCAGACGGGACTTGTAGGGCTCGGCGCCATTGGTGGCAATGGTCAATTCCAGAGCCGCAGCCCAGTCCTGTCCGACGCCAAAGCCGCCACGGC
Organism: Terriglobales bacterium; assembly: GCA_963788475.1. Taxonomy (GTDB): domain Bacteria; phylum Acidobacteriota; class Terriglobia; order Terriglobales; family Acidobacteriaceae; genus Telmatobacter. The sequence goes on along the minus strand of CAWBGO010000012.1, from coordinate 193,762 downwards.
CGAAGCCGGCCGGTGGGGCTGGTGGTGCGCTAGTCGTGCCAGGACTTGTCGGAGCGCCCGAGCTGGCCCTGTCCGTTACGACCGCCTTGAGCGCCAGACACCGCACCCTGAGACGCAGCCAGCACGCCACCTCCGGGAGCACCTGCCGGAGCCGCTCCGCCCAAGCCGCCGCCTGCCGGATTCTGCGTTGGGTGAGCCTTCTCGTCGTTCCATGCTTTGATCGCGGTCTCGAGGCAGTCTTTCGCTAATGCGTCGTCATAGCCTTTCAGCACATCGGCCGCTGCAGCCAGCGCTGCGATGGCGTTCCACTGGAAAAACGGATTCGTGGTGGAGAAAATCCAGCGGTCGTCCGGCTTGCCGGAGTAGTCGCCCTTCACTTCGTTCGGACCGAGCTTCGGGTCATAGATGCGGCCGTCGGTTTTCGACGCTCCGTCGCCCAGGTGCGTGTATTGGCGCAGATCCGGTTCGTGAGTGCCGCGGATCGAGTGGCCGATATTGTGAAACTGCGCCAGGATGAGCAGTGCGCCGTGCTTGACTTGCTCGACCGTATCCGGCACGCCATCGGGACGGTGCATCTCAACCTCACGCGCGGCTTCATCCACCGTAAGCTCGTCGTACTTGAGATTGAATTCGCGATACGCCAGAGCCAGACTCTGAATCACGCTCAGTTGCGCAGGCTCCTCGAGGTCGAAGTCGCCGGCATCATACCAGCCGCCCACGTTCATCCCGGGAATGTGATCGCCGCCTTTGTACTTCCCGTCCGTTGCCGTAGCCTGATTCCAGCCGTCGAATTGCTCCCCAACCACGGGCGCCAGGCGGCCATCATCCAGGTGCGAAGCGCCGTGCCACACGCGGTAGGCTTCGCGAACGGAAACGTGATCCATCTGCACCGCAAGGTGATGGTCCAGGCTGTCCTGCCAGATGTTCGCGTAAGCGTCCTTGGAGATGGGGAAGGGCGCCGTACGCTGGTCTGCGTACTCGATGACATAAAGGCCGGGGTCCTTGACCGGGGTGAAGTCGAATTTCGAATAGACGTAGCGCAGCCAGGGCGTTGAAGGCGTGATCGGGCCCTCGAACGCCTGCTTGTAAGATCCGTCCTCCATCAGGCGCAGCACTTTGGCCGTCTTCGGGCCGTTGTACTTCGGGTCGAGTTCGAGTACCGCCACCTTGGAGAAGTCCGGCGCATAACCGACCTGGCTGTGCGCGATCATCGGCGGCCGCGTCCAGTTCGGAATCACGTCCGGCCGGATGTGCCACACGATGGCGCCGGTGGTCTTGCCCGAAGGGATCAGCGAACGCAACACGAACCAGCCGTTCTGCGCGCGGTTGCGTCCATCGAACAGCATGAGGTCGGCCGTATCCGACTTAACGTTGACCCGGGCCAGCGCGTCGTCGACCCCCAGGGTGATGCTCTTGCCCTCGGCGAACGGCAGCGGCTGAGTGTATCCCTTGGCCTTGTCCCAGTCCTCCAGGTAGTACGCCTTTTTCGGTTCATCGGCCAGCGGCAACACCTTGACCATCGGATCGTCAGGCGTTCGCGGGAAGATGCCGGCTTTGGTTCCGTCCACCAGGTAAGCCTTGCCCATGTAGATCGAGGGCAGGAACTCCAGGTTGAAGCCCGCCCGCCCGGCCAGTTTCTCCGGTAGCGGCTTGTCGAGATTGATGCTGACCTTCACGCCGCCCGGTTCCGCCGCGACTTCCAGGGTGTAGCTGAAATCGAAGGTCGGGAAAGCGAGGTTGGCGGTGAGCCGGTTGTTCGCCTTGTCGGCCTGGCGCCCTTTGAGGGTTGCCACCAGGTCCCACTGCTCGGGCGTTGGCATCAGGCGCACGTCGCCGTTCGTGGCGATGCGCTGGCCGTGGAGAATCATCTCCATGGCCGTGTTCTTTTGGTCTACGAAGACGGGATGGTACGTGCTGTCGTAGAGAAATACGCTAAAACCTTGAGTATCGAGGTAATTCTTGTCGGTCACCTTCATGGCAAAATCGGCGCCGAACAGGCTTGGGCTGGAGGTCAGGGCAAAAAGGAGACACACTCTGATTCGGGTGAGCATAGATTGGAATCAGATTACTCCTTTGCCCCGACCTAACATAACCTGCACACGATCTGGGCACCGTTTGTTCCCAGGAGTGAGGATTTTGGAGCGGAGCTACTAAGCGATGGGTAACCCGGCAATGTTGCTTTCGCCAACCTCAACCCCGCGGCGAAGATTGCTGCATTTCGAACTGGATCCGGACGCCGCGGGTAAGTGTTCCGTGCTCGATAATGCTTGACCGCCACTCGGCTTCATTCACCGAAACGCGGGAAGCATATGGGGTCGCGGGCCCATTCCGGGGTGCTTCGATCACGATTTTCTTTCCACTGCCGGTATGAACCACTGCGTGCGGAAAGAGAGGACCGCCCAAAGTGTATTCCGGTTTGCCCGGGCAGATCGGATAGAAGCCCAGCGCGCTCAGTAGGTACCACGCCGCCATCGATCCGGTATCTTCATCGCCGCAGAAATTGTTCGTAGAGTAAGCTTCGTTCAAGACGCGACGGACCCAGTATTGCGTTCGATCGGGCCGCCCCGCCGCGGCAAACAGATACAACACATTATGGACAGGCTGGTTGTTGTGCATGTATTGCCCGAACGGAAGCGCGGCCATCTCCGACATCTCGTGGATTTCTTGCCCATACACGCCCACGTTGAATCGGGGAGGCAGGGTGCACATCTCCTCGAGCGCAGCCACCGTTGCCTGCTCACCGCCCATGGCAGCGATCAGCCCCGGCAGATCGTGAGGAACGTTCCATCGATGTTGCCATGCCGCGCCTTCCTCGTAAGGACTGCCCCAGGTAAACGGATCGAAGGGTTCGAGCCACGAGCCGTTCTCGTTCTTGCCGCGAAAGAACCTGGTCTGGGAGTCGAAAATCTTGCGCCAGTTTTCTGACCGCTTTCGAAACAGTTCCGCATCGTCGCGTTTGCCAAGAGCGGCGGCGATCTGGCCGATGCAGAAGTCGCCATACGCCGCATCCGCTGTTTCGGCCACCGATTGATCCACGCGATTTGCCGGAAGGTAGCCGAGTTTCAGATAGTACTCGATACCCTGGCGCCCGTAGCCGCGACTTGGATCGCCTGGTTCCGTGGCGTGCTTGCGCAGTCCTTCATATGCATGTTCACGATCAAAGCCGGAGATATTCTTCACAATCGCGTCTGCGAACAACGAGTCGATCAGGCTCCCGGACATGCAGGCGCGATAACCCGGCGCGGGGAACTGGGGCATCCACCCGCCCTCGCGATAGGCATTTACCCATGCCTCAAGGATCTCACCCAGCCGTTCGGGAAAGACCAGCGACATGAATGGATACCAGGCCCGATAAACATCCCAGTAGCCGTGGTCGGCGTACATGACCCCCGGCATTACCTTTGCATTGAAAGCACTGAAGTGGTGAGGATTCCCGGCTTCATCCGGCTCGTGCCAGGTGCGTGGAAAAAGAAGCGCCCTGTACAGGCATGAGTAAAATGTGTGCCGCTGCTCGTCCGTCGCGCCTTCGATCTCGATCCGCGCCAGCGCGGTGTTCCACGCTTCCTTGCCGCGCTGAAGGAGTTCGGGAGCCGGCCGACTTCCGGCTTCCTGTTGCAGATTACGAAAGGCCTGTTCGAAGGAAATGAACGAAGTCGCGATCCTCGCCTCGAGCGGACGGCTTGCACCTGCTTCAAACCGGAGGACGCCTATACGATTTCCATCCACCTCGCGCACTTCGAAGTTCTGCCATGGCTCTGAAAGCTGCACCACATAGTAAGTTGCGAAATTATCAGGCACTCCACCGGCATTGGCGGTGGACGTAAACCGTACCGCCCTGCGCGAAGCGTCCGGCTCTATCGTCCCGCCTTTGCCCGGGACTTCAAACAGCAGCCCACGCGGACCGCTATCCGCGAATTTCGCTGTAAGCACGCAGCATCGTTCCGTTGCTACAAGCTCCACGTCAGCCCGGTAGCGAAGCAGGTTCAGCCGCAGCGCATACGGGCGAAGCTCAGCCTCCTCCGGCCGGTATGACGATGAGCGCGCATCGGGCTCAAGTTTCGTTTCCCCAGAGAAGGGCAGAAATATCGCGTGTCCATAATCAGACAACCACGGACTGAGCTGATGCGTGCAGCGAAAGCCTTGAATGCGCCGATCGCCTGGTTGGAACATCCACGGAGTGCCGCTGCGCGATTGAAGGGTCCAATGGGCCATGCCGAAGGGCATGGCGGCGATGGGTAGTGTATTGCCGCGCGAGAAATAGAAATTCGAATCCGTTCCCTGCAAAATGTCGACGAGCGCCGCCAGATCCGGCGGATTCGGCTTGGCTACAGCCGCGGTCCCACCTGGCGATTCAGAGCCCTGGCCTTTCACAACGGTTGTTCCCAACGCCGCCAAACCGGATGCTTTCAGGAAATCCCTTCTGCTGTGGTCCACGTGGTTTTCCTCGCAAGATTCCCATCCAGTCAATCACATTCAGGCGCGCCGCGTATGGTGCTTCCTCGGCAGGTTATCTGCGACCGCGCCGGAATCCTCGGGCCCATCAACGCACCTGCGCATCACGCGTTGTTCGCTGTGGATTCGGCGAAGGCCGCCGGGCAAAAGCACAGCATGACACCGGTCAATACAGCTTTTTTCATAGGGCTCCCGGGAGATGAGGTCTCAAACTGCGGAATCCAGCATACCGGAAGTGTTACGCCAGCCTGAGATCGAATTATAGGTCCGCGCGTGCTAACATCCACTCATCCGGCTCGCCAACCGGCTAGAGCCGCGGAGGTCGAGATGAGTTCAACCACACGGCGTAGTTTCCTCAAAACAGGTCTGGCCGCCGGAGCGATGACGGCCGTAGGAACCCTTCCCCTGGGCGCCGCCAAGCGCACCGCAACAGATACGGTGGTGCTGGGCCGCTCCAAGGCGGAAGTGTCGCGGCTGGCTTTCGGAACCGGGACGGACAGCGGTGCGGTGCAGGCCGCGCTGGGGCAGCAGGAGTTCACGCGGCTGGTGCATTATGCGTACGACCACGGCATCCGCTTCTTCGAGACGGCGGAGGCCTACCAGACGCCGACAATGCTCGGCGAGGCGCTGAAAGGCTTGCCGCGCGACAGCTATCAACTTATGAGCAAAGTGACGACGTTCCATGAGGGCATTGACCCACAGGCCAAGTTCGACGAGCTTCGGCGGATCTCGCAGACCGAGTACTTTGACATCATGCTGCTGCACTGGCAGCACACGGCCGACTGGCCGGAGACCACGAAACGCTGGCAGGATGCGATCCTCGAAGCGCAGCAGAGAAAGACCATCCGCACGCATGGCGCCTCAGTGCATGGACTGCCTGCGCTCCGGCAAATGCCGGGCTCCAATTGGCTCGACGTGGGACTGATCCGCATCAACCACAACGGGGCGCGCATGGACGGGCCGACCTATGAGGACACCAACCACCCCGCCAACGTGAGCGAAGTTGTCGGTCACATCCACCAGCTGAAGAAAGAAGGGCTTGGCGTGATCGGTATGAAGCTTTGCGGTGGAGGTCAGTTCCAGAGCAGTCACGACGACCGTGTGAAGGCGATGAGGTTCGCTTTCCAGAATGCGGGCGTGGACTGCGCCACGATCGGCTTCAAGAACACGCAGGAGATCGACGAGGCCATCGGCAACATGAATCTGGCGCTGGCGTAAGCTTCCGAACCGCCGCCATGGGTTCATAGCGCAGATCATGAGATCGGTGATGAGAATCGCCCCGTATCCCGGAGTTCCGTACCAGCCGTCGGAGCCGGTCCACTCCGAACCCGAGAACTAACTGCCGCGCAAGTGCTGCTCGCATGCGAGAACGTTCATTTCTTGGGATACGATCCCACTGCGGCTTATCAGCTGCTCAAGGGAGTGTGGCGGCAAATAATCTCGGCCGAATTCGGCGATACATTCGACACAAGCGACGTCGAATGCTTGCCATGATTGACGCAAATTTTGCACCACCATCCTTGGTTAGAAGCGGCTAGTGCTGGGGTTCCTCAATGGTGAGAATCTGGTCAGCGGCAACATTGTGCAAGACCTGACGGATCTCGCTTGGCCAACGGATTTCAATATCTTTAATCCGCTGGTTGCGACCGAGGCCAAAGTGCACCCGATTGTCACTTGAGGACGTGTAACCTACCGCTGTCGTCACTTCATTCCACTGCTGGCGCCCATCTTCAGTTGTAGTGCGAATCTGTGCTCCGATTCCCATGCGATTGCTTTTGGTTCCTACAAGTTTCAAAAGGATCCAATGGTTTCCTGTATTGGAAATGTTGCGAAGAAGCTCGACCGGCCCGTTGAGAACCGTCACCACGGCGTCGATGTGTCCATCGTTGAATAGGTCGCCGAATGCAACCCCTCGGTGAGGGGCTGCGAGTTGAAAATCGGGCCCAGCGGTGACGCCCACATCAGCGAACTTTCCATTGCCCAGGTTCCGGAACAGTGAATTAGGCTCCGGATATTTTCGACTCGGAGTCAACTCGCTTACGTTATCAAGCACATTGGCCCGTGCGACAAAAAGATCCTTCCATCCGTCATTATCAAAATCGAAAATGCCATTGCCCCATCCCGACATCTCGTTGGTCGATTGCAGTCCGCTCGTGTGAGTTGCATCATCGAAAACTCCGCCCCCGGCGTTCATCAACAGGGGAAACATCTGGTGCTCCACGGCCGTGTACCAGATATCAGGCAACCCATCATTATTTACATCCCGAAAATCCGACCCCATTCCTGAAAGCGTGAACCCCTCCGGAGAGTACGCCACGCCCGCCGTCGCCCCGACTTCTTCGAATTTTTTGCCGTGAAGATTATGGAAGAGAAACGCCGGAGTTGTATCGTTCGCCACGAAGGCGTCGAGAAATCCGTCGCCGTCATAGTCTGCAAAGGAGACACTCATGCCCTTACCGATATGCGCCGCGATCCCCGTCTCCTGCGAAACGTCGGTGAAGGTCCCGTCGCCATTATTGCGGTACAGGGTGTTATGAAGAGAAGTGTAGTTCTTGGGATGACAGTAGGCGCGCACTCCGCCTTTCAGCAGGCATACGGGATCTTTGTTTACCTCCCAGCCGCAGTAATTCACCACGAACAGGTCAAGCAAGCCATCGTTGTTGTAGTCGAACCAACCTGCACCGACCGACCACATTTTCTTGCCATTCATCTCGGCGCCGCTCAGCCCTGCTTTCGCGGTTACGTTTGTGAATGTTCCATCCCCGTTGTTGTGAAACAGCTGGTTGCCGTTGACGTTCGCAAGAAAAATGTCGGGCCTGCCGTCGTTGTCAAAGTCGCCGACAGCAACGCCCATTCCGTAGCCCGCGCCGGCGACCCCGGCACGCTCGGTGACGTCGGTAAATGTGCCGTCGTGATTATTTCGATATAGACGGTTCCAGTATGCCGGAGATTCTTTTTGCAGCGAAGGTATGGCCGCGCCATTCACCAGGTAGATATCCAGCCACCCGTCTCCGTCATAGTCGATCAGCGCGACTCCGGCAACCATGGTTTCTACCTGGTTCTTATTTGCAGTCGGGGAGTTTTGAGTCGTGAAGCGGAGGCCTGCTTTGGCAGCAATGTCCTCAAACCGGATGGTCCCCGAAATGCCCGATGTTTGTGCGGGGGCATTCGCGGCGAGCAGACTGACGGCAAGTATCACGGTTATGAAACGCATGATGAGTGAATGGTCCAGATGGTTCGTCTGCCGAGATGTCTCCGCAATCCGGTGCTTCAAAATGATATCCGACCTCTGACGGGTATGGCGGGCTTCTCTTGCTCAGTGACGCGTTTCCGCTCCTGTGACCTCGCGGCGTTCAGCCAGCACATCATCGGGTATCACTACCGCGACCCATGGCGTATTTGCGGAGAGAACGTGAGCGTGCCAGACGGCCTGTTGAACTTTGCCGGCCGTCAGATCAACTTTCAGGGCTGCTTGCTCTCGCACGGCGAGATTATCGCTTCGAATCGAAAACACGTGCGGACCTGCCCCTTCAGCAGACACTCGCACCAGAATTTCGTTCTGACCTAAATCCTGAAAGGAAACTTTGAAATCGAGGAAGTGGTCCGGGCGTAGATCTATCGAGTCGTAACCACCGGGTAAGACCGTAAGGCTGGTATGAATTGAGCCTTGCCGAACATCATAGCGGCCTTCCGGCAAGTGGAGGCTGAAGGCGCCGTCAATCGGACTTGGTATCGTCGTCACCACCTGGCCGCTTCCTTGTTCACGGAACTCTACCGGTTGATGGTTAGACGGGGCAACTATTCCTCTGACGGTGGCGGCCACCGCGATATCCTGCATCAACCAAATCCACTGCCCGACCGGCTGCGTCCAGACCTCTTTATAGGTCCAGCAGATTTGTGTTGGCCAATAGGGGGCGTCGTCCATGCCCCTGGTTTCGATTCCGACAGGAAGCGCGCCCACCATTTGGCCGGAACGCACACTATAGAGCGGCGTCCAGTCATATCCCTCGCCGTACATCAGGCTGGCTGAGAAAGGATTGCGACCGACCAACCATTGCGCCTGTTTTTGAGCCAGATCTTCAGCAGCCAGATCACCTCGCAGACGTCCGGCGGCTGAGAGTGCCTTGGCTTGTGATAACAGAACGCTGGAATTGCCTCGAAAATCGAACCAAACCGGGAATCTGCGCAGATAGTATTCGCCTCCGAGCGGAATCCCCTTGTGGACTTCCTGGACGTAAGCATCGCGATCGGCGGCGCGCAGCGGGGTCCAGCTTTTGGATTCGGGAATGAGGCGGACTTCACTGTCGCGATAGACTGCGGCGGGCAACACACCGTACGGCTCATCGACAGCTGCCGCGGCCTTTAGATAATACTGCGAGTGCAGGACAACTGCCGAGTACCACTTCATCCATTTGTCGTGGTTCGGCAATGCTTCACACAGCCGGATCAGGGCCATGATCGGCTCCTGCTCTTGACCGACATGAAAACGGTGAAACAGGTTCTCCCGTTTGGGGCTGGTATAGAAATATCCCGTTAGGGGAACGCTCCACGGCTGCAACATGCGTTCCTGCGACGCCAGCACTTGATCGCCGAGAGCCACGGCCTCATCGGCGTATCGCTGCTCCCCGGTTGCATTGTAGAGTTCGACGGATGCAACGACTCCGTATGCAATTCTCTCCAATTCGTCGGATGCGCCATACACTTCAGGAAGTGGAGCCGCGGTTTTCAGGCCTTCCACCGCAAACTTCCAATCTTCTTCGGCGGTCGCCAGGCTGCGGGTTGCCAGCTCCGGGTCGCTGTCTTTGAACACCCGCGCCGCCAAGGCTTCGACGGTGGTCACCCGGAAATTCCATTCTGGATCGTTGACGGCGTTTCCGAAGCGATCATCCGCAGTTCCCATGATGCCGTCAGTCCAATAACTCACGAGTTGGCCGGTGCTGCGATAGCCATCGCCGAAACGCGTTTTCAGAACCCAATTCAAACCCCACCGCGCTTCTTCCAGCAGACGAGCCGTTAAAACGGGATCTTCGCCCTGGCGTCTGAGGGAGTCGGCCAGAGATAGCAAGGCATAGGCCATCGCGGGCGTATGTCCGGTCGCGCTCAGGTCTCCGGCATCGTGATATCCGCCATTGACCACGATTCGCTGGTCTCCATGTGTTGTGTAGATGTCCTGGTGACAACGGTTGTGGATGCCTGTAATTTCCGTTCCACAGCGCTCGCTGTACATGAAGTTGATTGCTTTCCAGATACTGCTGCGCCATGCGTCATCGCCGATTCGGAAAGGACGAGTCAGCGTGTCTCCGGCCTTGATCGCATAGGTGCCCGGCTGGCGAAACTCAGAAAAATTAAGTGTCTGATATTTGCCGAGCGGAGTATTTGACTCTTCGACCGGCTTTGTGAAAACCACCTGACCTGTTTGCTGATCAACCAGTGAAAACTGACGGGCCGATAGATCAGTGGCTATGGCTGACTTCTGCGTGCCCACTGTGTATCCACTGTGGCTGAAAGCGATTTTGCCGGCGGCGACGTCCCAGCCTTCGACGTGATCGGGCACTACGGTCTGCAACTCGAGCCGATCGAGATCGAGAGACGTGCGGTCGCCGAGTTCGGGAAACTTCCTGGGGAGGCTGTAAGCGAAATCGATGGCCGTGACACGGTCGCGTGCGAGAGGGGTGATCTCCCACACGATCTGGTTCCACTCATGATTCTTGACAATGATGGATTCGTGCCGGCCCTCGTTATAGCTGTCAGGCAGTTTGTGCTTGCCGTCATTGTGAAGCACCAGCGTGCAGGAGATCGCGGGAGCGCCGACCACGTCGGGATATACCCACAGAGAAATGCGGTTGAACAGAGACCAGTCCTCATTTGCGAACTTCCGCGTGGCCACCAGGTCTTCCCATTCTTCATCGCCACCGGCTCGTGCCAAATTCGTGGTTGAACGGATCCGCAGGGCGTACTTTCCGTCTTTGGTTCGATCCGTGGTTAGCGTCATCTCGCCATCGCCTGCGAACGACCATGAGGAAAGGTCCTCCATATTATCGAGTTCGCGGGAATCCAATACCTTTTTGTGGAGCCAGTGAAATTCGGCGCCGTCTTCAGACTGCGCTCGCATAGGGATGTTGGGCTCCGTCTCTTGTGCCCTGAGAGATGAGGTGAGACAAAGAAAAAACAGCACCCGGGCAAGACTGAATTGTAGTGCCCTGGTTCGACTGGAGAACCGTTCAGATCTGTTTCGCATGAACTTTCCTGTTTCTGAATGGGTTGCAAACTAACCGCAGCCGTTCAAGCAAGATAACTAAACTTTACAAGGTCGTGCATGCTCTGCACGCAAATTCTTCCGGAGCGGAATGGCTCCTGTTAACCGTCTTTCGAGCGCCAGGTCGCAACTCGACGCCCGTAAGGATGGGGAGAACGGATCGGTCAAATATCCTTCTTCCCTTGGAATAAATCTGACACCCTTGTTGTTTGGCGTAGATAATGGCAGGGTGCGCTCCAAGCACGCCTGCCAAGATGATGCGCCTAAAATTACTCTCTGCTTTCCTGCTTCTTCCTTTATGCCAGGCAACTGCTCAAGTCCAGGTCTGGCAAGGCACTCTTACACTACCCACCTACGAAGAAGCGGCACCCGATCCCAATCCGCCGTTTGATCAATATGCGAACGGCCGATTCAATTATCCCTATACGCTTCGCACGAATTTGACCAACCAACGGACCGATCATGCCTGGCGCGCTGTCTTTCTGGAAAATGAGTACTTGAAGTGCTCGGTGCTGCCCGACCTCGGAGGCCATCTTTACACCTGCACCGATAAGATCAGCGGCCAGCCCATGTTTTACGCCAATCCCTCCATTAAGAAGGCAGCTATATCGTATCGGGGCGCCTGGGCGGCGTTTGGCATCGAGTTCAATTTTCCGGTTTCCCATAATTGGGTGAGTCTTTCTCCTGTCGATTTTGCTTTCGGTCAAAAGGACGACGGTAGCGGCTTCGTTCAGGTCGGCAATGTTGACCGCGTGTACGGAATGCAGTGGTCGGTGGAGCTCGTGCTTCAGCCTCATTCCACCGTTCTCGAGGAGAGAGTCACTCTCAACAATCGCAGCGACGTTCGGCATCGCTTCTACTGGTGGAACAACGCGGGCGTGCAAGTTTGGGATGACTCGCGCATTCAGTATCCGATGCGATTCACGGCGAGCCACGGATTTCGAGACGTCGAGCCCTGGCCGATCGAGAAGGACGGCGCCGATCTGAGCATTGTGAAGAATCAAACGAATGGCCCTGTTTCGCTATTCGTGCATGGAAGCCGCGAGCCCTTTATGGGCGTTTGGAACCCGCACACCAACACGGGCGTTGTCCACTACGCCGAGTACGCGCAACTTCCTGCGAAGAAGATCTGGTCATGGGGCACCGACCCGGACGGATTGGACTGGCGGACGGCTCTGTCGGACAACAACAGCGCATACGTCGAAGTGCAGGCGGGGCTCTTCCGTAATCAGGAAACCTATGCTTTTCTCGAACCGCGACAGACCATCAAATTCTCTGAGTTTTGGATGCCGGTTCGGGATATTGGCGGAATTTCCAGGGCCAACCTGACCGGAGTCGTCCATCTCGACCGGCAGCAACAAGCGATTGTTGTCGGACTGAACGTGAACCAGGCAGTTCCCCACGCCACGCTTCGCATCCTGGCCGGGGATCACGAGGTCTTTCAACAGAAGACTGACCTCAGTCCGCAGCAGACCTGGTCACATCGACTCGAAAGGGCCGACGACCAACAGAAGTACACATTCGAGCTTCGCGACAGCAACGGGTCTCTGCTTCTGCGGCAAACCGAGGGCCTATACGACTGGACGCCGGCAGAACAAATACGAACCGGGCCACAGCCTTCCTTCAACATCCCAGACCGAGAGCATCGCACGGAAGATGACTGGCTCCAACTGGGAAACGAAGAGGAACTCGACGGTGGGCTCTTGGTAGCCCTGCAAACGTATCACGATGCCTTGGCTCAATTTCCAGGGAGCATGCAAGGACGGAAAGCTGCAGGACGGCTGTGCGCGAGTTTGTTGCGCTACGACGAAGCCAAAACCCTGATGGAGCCAGTAGCGGCTCGAGACCCCACCGATGCTGAAGTCTCCTATTACCTCGGGATTGCCTACGGAGGCCTGGGGCAGAATCGCGAGGCGCGGGAAGCCTATGAAGCAGCCGAGCTACTGCCGTATTTTCGTGCGGCAGCGGGAGTGCGTTTGGCCGAACTTTCAGCACGCGCGGAAAATCTGCAGCAGGCGGAGTCTTATTTGCGGTCGGCAACACGCGCTGCTCCGGATGATCCGCGCGCTGCAGAAGAGTTGTCGGCGGTCTTGCAGGCTGAAGGACAGAAGGAAGAGGCTCAGACCCTCGCTAGCGAATGGCTGGCGCGATTTCCGCAGCATTATTTTCTGCTGGAGGAAATCGGCAAGCCTGATCTGCAACACCTTGGTGACGACGCTGAGCGTGTATTGGATGTCGCATCTGAATACATGCGTCTCGGCATGTATTCCCGGGCTCTTGAAGTCTTATCGCGCAACTATCCCCCAGCGGTACCGGATGAAACTGAACCGGGGATGCTCGCTCCAGGCAAACATCCAATGGTCGCCTACTTCCGCGCATATTGTCGCGAGAAACTCGGCCAATCCTCCTCGGCAGATTTCAATGCTGCCGCGGCACCTTCCAACGAATTATGTATTTCCCAGCCGCCCAGAAGATCTGGAAGTTTTGCGGACCGCTGCCCGTCTCAATGCGCAGGATGCGAACGCGCATTATTTGCTCGGAACCCTGTACTTTTCACGAGGTCTAACAAGAGAAGGTCTTTCTGAGTGGGAGCAGGCCCGCGTTCTGAATCCGCAGATTCCGGTCCTGCATGCCAGTCTGGGGCGCGCATTACTACTTGAAGAGGACGACCCCGAAAAGGCTTTGAGCGTGTTTCAGGAAGGTCTGCGCGCGGATCCTGCCAATATCGAACTCTACACGGGGATGGATCAGGCGCTGAGCATCCTGCAACGCCCACCGCAGGAACGTGTGGCGGCCTTGGAACGATATCCCGATCATGCCCACATTCCGTCCAATCTCGTTTACGAATTGATTCTAAATCTCGCCGAGGCCGGAGAGTTCGAGAAAGCAGAAGCACTGTTCCATAATCGTTTCTTTCCCCGCGAAGAAGGCGGCATCAATGTGCGGGAAGTCTGGCTCGAACTAGAAGTGCAACGCGCCACCTCATTCGCACGAAGCGGACGATGCGCGGAGGCAGTTGAACTTGTTGATCATCTCGCGGAACCGGTACCAGATCTGCCGTTTACGCATGATGGTCTCGAGCCGTTCGTGCGGTCCGCCAGATTTAGCTATCTTATTGGGAATGTGTACAAGGTCTGCGGCACACACGAAAAAGCCCGAGCCAGCTTCGAACGCAGCGCTCAACAATCTGGTCTTGAAAACGCAGTTTGGTCGTGGAAAGCATCGAAGGAACTTCCGAATTTCGATGAAAGCGCAGCCAAACAGAAACTGAACGACATTATCGAGCGCTCGAACAATGATGGCGAGAGGAGCGCCTGGTGGCTCTACAATAGGGCGATGCTCGATAGCTCTGTGGGCGATGATCAGCAGGCGCGAGAAAGAATTTCGAGAAGCACTCTTGGCGCCTGACCACCTGATGGCATATCACTTGACGCGGCTCGCAGTATCGAGCAATCCCTAGGCAGTTAAGAATGTTGGGATTGAAAATCTCCGTGATTGGGTTCATTTGCGTCTCGACGATGATCTTCACTTGCTGCGGCGAAGTGTTCGTGGATGATCGGATCATTCAGAGCAACTGGGCCGATTCGGATCCACGTCTTGACACGAATCCCGCATCTTTATTTTGGCGAGATTCATTGCCGACCTATATGGACGCAGATCGCTCATGGGAAGCCTGACCCGAGGTATCGTACGGAAGTTCGAACACGGTGGACGGCAAAGAATCTGTACTTCCTGTTCGTATGCCCATACGAAGAGCTAAACCTGAAGCCAAATCCAAATCGGTCGGCCGAGACGAACGAACTTTGGAACTGGGATGTGGCGGAAGTTTTCATCGGAGCCGATTTCACAGACATCCGGCGTTACAAGGAATTTGAGATTTCTCCGCAGGGCGAGTGGGTTGATTTGGAGATTGATCTCAGCAAACCGCATCACGAGGACGGTTGGAAGTGGAACTCCGGGTTTCAGGTCTCAGCGCGAATCGATGAGGCTGCCCATGTTTGGTATGGGGCGATGAAAATTCCTTATTCTGCCATCGATAATCGTCAGGCGGCGCAGGGCAATATGCTTCGGATCAACCTGTTTCGGAGCCAAGGGCCGGCATCGGCCCGGCATGAGATCGCGTGGCGCTCCCCGATGAGCGACAGCTTTCATGTGCCGGAACGATTTGGGTTGCTTAGGCTCGTTAAGAAGTAGCGGCGCAGGTAAGATAAGTTCCGACCTGTGTTCAGTCCGCGCGGGTATTGAGCTTATCTCTATTGTGGGCTTTCAGAGCCTTGCCCAGAAGTGAGACTGCGGTGAATGGAGAATTCCTTTTCTGCTTCCTCTTTGTGCCCGGATCTCTGGAGTGCCGTAGCAAGCGTGTGGTGGACCTCCGGATTTCCCGGCGTGAGGCGCTCCGCGCTGCGCAGTGGGGGAACTGCCTCTTCATATTTTTTCAAACTCACGAGACAAAGCCCCTCGCCGAGATAGGCCTCCGCAAAATTGGGATTGAACTTGATCGCCTCAGAGAATTGCGGAATTGCCTCCTCGCATTTCTCATCCCTACGCGCAAGTTCTCCCAAAATGTAGTGCGCGCCGGCATTACTCGGATCGATCGCAATTTCCTTGAGGAACTCTTGCCTGGCACGTTCCGCGGCTTCGGGCCCTGCATCCGGCCGCGAGAGAAGCAGCCTGCCCAACAAGAAGTGGATGCCGCGAACGATTCGGGTCTTTTTGGATTATCGCTTCGTACTCAAGCTGAGCAGGTTCCCACTTACCCTGCATTTCGAGGGCTTCAGCGTTCAACTTATGTGCGGCGATGGATTGCGGAGCATCGCGACCAAGATCCTGGGCTGTTCGCGTTGATAGGTCCGAATAGGCGTGGACGATTACAAAGAGGACGTCCGGGTCCTTGCGAAATTGCCTGGTCAACAACCGGATGAATTCATCAGTCGAGTCACGGTCATCCATGGCCAGGGAGCAGCGAACGCCGAGCACGCCAGCCTGTTTCCGCACCTCAGCGGGGACAGTGGCCGCCATTGCATGTTTCAGGGCAGAGATGGCTTTCGCCGCAGCGTCCCTGCTCCGCCAGAGCGATTGCTTTCTCGGGAGTTAGAACAGGTCGCGAACCGGGAGTTGGAGATTGCTGAGCGAGCAGAATCGACCCATGCCAGAAACAACCCAGTAAGGCGGGAATTGCCGCGGCCTTCGCCAAGTATCTAAACATCTGGAAGTAGATTTCCGAAGATCCTTCTTTGAAAAGTAACGAAAATGATGCAGGCGAGGAGACTCGCCTGCATCATTATACGTGTCCTGTTTTCAGTAGTAGAGTTTCAGCGCCATCTGTATGTTCCTTGGGGGTTGGGCACCGGTAATCTGTCCCATCGTGGATCCCAGACTCATGTTGGGTGCGTTGTATTGGACATGGTTGAAAGCGTTGATGAAGTCGGTTCGGAACTGCAACCGGAATCGCTCGGTGATTGGGAAATCCTTATGCACACTCATGTCGACGTCGGTGTAATGGGGCGAACGCAGCCCATCGAGTTGCGGTGAGCAGTTGCCGAAGGTGCCAACCGCTGGGTTAGTGAATTGACCAGTATTGTTGAACCACTGAACGCCTATTCCCGGTATCGCGGTCTTCGTAATCGACGGGGTGCCGTTGCAGTCTGCTCGCGCTCCGCGCCCGAATGTACCAGACTCGTCCTGGGCTCCATAAACCGGCAATGGCCAGCCGGTGCGGAAAGAAACGATAGGGCTAACCGCCCATCCTCCAATCACTTGGTTGACTGCGCCATTGACGCCGTTCCCCATCATCTTTCCGCGCCCAAAAGGAAGGTCGTAAACCGCATACGCTGAAAGGACGTGAGTGGCATCGTAGTAGCAGGGCGCCCACTCCGACCGCTGATCGTAGACGTTCTGCCAATATGCTGAGGCACTCAGGGCATTGTTCCACGCGCCGTAATACCCCGTGTTGTCAGACATGCACTTGGAGAAGGTATACGAGACCTGATACTGCAAACCGTGACTGATCTCTTTCTGCAGCACGGCTTGCAACGAGTTGTATCTCATGTTGCCGTTGGACTTGGTGCCTGAAACAGTCGCTCCTTCGCCGCCTTGAGCAGGGTCGCCCAAAACGTTGTAGAGCGTCGGGTTGGCTGCGAAATAGGGGCTGGGTGCCGTGCAGGGAGGAGTGTCACAAGATGAATTCGACAGCAACTGTCTCTGCGCATAGTCGAATGGCACCATCAGGTGAGTTCCCCTCTGCCCGACATACCCGACTTGGACCGTCGTATTACCACCAAATTGGTGTTGGACCGTCGCGTTGTATTCATCCGCGATGGCAGGCTGCACATTGGGATCCCAAACCCTGAGGAAGGCCTGAGCGTAGCAAGCATAAGCTGGCGGAGCGCAAGAGTCGGTCGAAGCCGAACCCGCAATGCCATCCGTTGTATTGGTCAGAGGTAGCGGAGTGCCGTTATAGATGGCGTTGATTTCTGCCGGAGTGAAAGGTGGATTGAGTGTCAAACGAAGATTCGTGCCCGTACCTTCGAGATACGACGAAATTGTGAAGGCGCCGCGGATCACCGTGCGCCCGCCCAATGCCCCCGGAGTCCACGCGAACCCGATGCGGGGCTGGAAATCCCTGCCTCCATAGAAGCCGTTGTAGAGAGCGCGACTGGCCCCGTTCTTGCCGGCGAGGTCGATATTGCCGGTAGCGATGTTGTAGTTCGCCTGCTGGTCGTTGGTTTCCGTCCAGGGGGTGTGCGCATCGTAGCGCAGACCGAGATTCAAGGTTAAGCTGTCCGTGACGCGCCACGTGTCTTCCGCATAAGCCCCGATGACGTTGCTGAATTGCTGCCACGTCTTCCCGGTACTTACGCCGCGACCGTATTGAAAGTTGAGGCCGAGAACAAAATCGGCGCCACCGTCACCACCAGAACCTCCAACAGCGGGACTGGTATATCTTCCGTCGAAGTCCATGAGACCAAGTTGACCGTTGTTACCGGCGTAAAAAGTCTTGATAGTCTGGTTGTACAACTGACCGCCAAACTTGAAATTGTGCCGTCCGTGGCTCCAACTCAACCCATCCGAAAACTGCCAGACGTGGTCATCGAAGCTCTGGGTCTGCTCAGCGGATCCTAAGTTGCTAACCGCTGTATTGCTGAAGTTAAGCGCAAGCAAGCCGTCGAGACTTGAAGGATTGCCGTTCCCGATACCCAGCGTGTTGCCAAACTGCCCAACGCCGGATGCCCATGCGTTGCCACTATTCAGCGTGATATGGCTCCAACCAACGCGGGCATCATTCACCAGATTGTTTCCGATGGTGCGAGTCCAGTCGCCAACCGTGTTGTAAATCGGCGTCGATGAGTAGCCATCCGACAACAGTACCTGTGAGTTGAAAGATGGATTGTTTTGATAAGCCCTGGTGAACCGATACGAGATATTGTCTTTTTGTGAAGCCTTGAAGTCTATCTTCAGATCGCCCTGGTCCACATTTTGAGCTGAATTAGTCGTATTCACTGCATTGCTTTGCAGCGCAGTGTTGATGGGAGTCGGATATAAAGTTGACTGAAATAACGCAGCCGCTACCGGGCTGATCATGGCAGCCGGAATCACGTTGTTCGGAAAGGGTTGACGCGCCGCAGCCGGTGTTGATGACGGCGTACATGGCGCCGTAAAAGACGCGCACGGATTATATAACTGTCCTGACCCGTTGCAGACTCCATTGGAGAATCCGCCCTTACAAAGAGCGCCAAAATCGCCGCCGCGCTCAGCAGCGGTGAAAACCGTGTTGAAACTCGCCGAACTTGGGATGTCAAATCGCTGCCCCTGATAGTCGGCGAAGAAGAAAAGTCTATTCCTGATAATCGGCCCTCCGACGGTGCCGCCAAACATATTCCAGCGCAGCTTAGCCTTATCAAGCGCAGGACTGGCCAGATTATTCGACCAGCTGTTCGCGTTTAGAACGTCGTTGCGGAAAAACTCCCAAATATCGCCGTGAAAGGCATTGGTGCCGGACTTGATCGTCGCGTTGACGATTCCGCCTTCAAAATTGCCGAACTCCGCCGGCGCGTTATTCGTAATCAGGTTGAACTCCTGGATTGCATCCGGAGCCGGCGTGTAACCCAGCAAATTATCCGAGACCTGATTGTTGTCCATGCCGTCGAGCATGAAGTTATTTGCCTGCTCGCGATTGCCGTTGATCAGCGGACGGCCACCATAACCGCCAGTGTTGTTACCGTTATTGAAACTGCTCGGATCGGTGGAAACCGAGCCCGGCGCGAGCAGCGTCAGTTGCACGTAATTGCGTGAAGCCAGCGGAAGATTGTCGTTGGTAGCAGCATTGATGACGGTGTCGACCTGGGTCGTCTCTGTTGCAAGAACGGGCGCTGAGCCACTTACTTCCACCGTCTCGCTCGTCTGACCTACTTTCATCGCCACGTCGACACGGGCTACTTGATTCAACGTAAGCACAAATGTGGGGTAGGAGGCCAAGGAGAATCCGCTCTTCTCGACTTTAACGGTATAGCCGCCAACGGGAAGTTGGGCGATCCGATAAAGACCGCTGTCGTTCGTCAGGGCGGTGTAAATCTGACCGCGCTCTTGTGACGTCGCCGTCACCGTGGCTCCGGGCAGAGCGGCGCCCCTTGGATCCGTTACCGTGCCGGTAATGGAAGCCGTTACTTCCTGACCCCAGCCGGAATGACAGATTCCGGCTATGGCCGCAAACAGAAGGAGTGAACGGAACAACCCAGAAAAACTCCTCATTACTTGCCTCCCAAAATTTCAACAAAATTTCATAGCCAATGCTATATAGCGGATTGCGCCGCCCAGTCAAGCAAAAACTGCATTTGTGAACCCAAAATTTCACTAGAACGATTTACTGCTCGCCGGGTCCAACTCTGAGAGTAACGAGGTTCGCGCCTAGGCATTCAGAGCCCAAATAGTATATATAATTAGTTTAATGTCAGTGCTTTACACCTTACTTCAGACATTAAATACACACCACGCGAGACACACGCCATCACCCGCCAGTCCACGCCGCGGTTGAATGCCTCGTCTGGATTCGGCTGGTTGTACACCTATACGATTCTTCTTGGAGCACTAGAGCACTTTGTAGTAAGGTGCACGTTCGTAGGGAGCATTTCGTAATGTCACATGTCCGGAAGAACGGGCTGCCCGCGTACAAGCAGATCCAGAGCGCGATTGTGAAACGACTGGAGCGCGGCCTCCTGAGGCCAGGGGATCTTGTAGACTCGGAGCGCGAACTGGCGCGGATTCACGGAGTCAGCTTGATGACCGCCCGGCATGCTCTCACCGCTCTGGAGCGGGAAGGCATGGTTGTGCGCCGCCGCGGCGCCGGGACGTTTGTCGCTCCACCAAAGATCCATTTCAACAAGTTGATGAGTTACACGGAGCAGATGTCGGGCCGAGGCCTGACTGTCGCTTCAAAGATGCTCTCGCTCAGTATCACTCATACGGAGCACGAAATTGCAGCGCGACTCGCGTTGCCAGCTACAGAGCCGCTCGTGAAGCTCGAACGCCTGAGGCTCAGCGGAGCTGAACCGTGTGCCATCGAGACCTGCTACTTTTCTGCTGAGGAGTTTGCAGGCCTCAAGCAAGCCCGGCTGGACCGTGCCTCGCTGTTCTCCATACTGGAGCACGAGTATGGGATTCAGATCGGCCATGCCGACGAAGAGGTGGACGCCACCACGGCCGATGCTCAAACAGCCCGGCTACTTGAGATTCCCGTGAATGCCGCGATTCTTCGGATTCGTCAGAAGATTTACTTCACGACGGGCAGACCGGGGTTGTACGTCCTCGGCCTTTATCGATCAGATCGCCACTCTCTCTTCATTCGCCGATTTCGCTAGATTCGCAAGAACGAGCGATTGCACCTGTCACTTGACAGGCGATGACGGGGTAGACTGTGGTTCGTCCGAAAGCGGCGTCACCCAGGGCGCGGCATAGTTTGCGGCGTAGGCATGGCCGGAGCCTTGATCGACGGCGACCGCGTAGGGGTGGCTGCCCGCGTTTCGAACGCCGACGACGGCATTCGTAGCGCCGTCAATAACCGTGACGCTGTTCCCTTGTACATTGGCGACGTAGATGCGGTTGGATTTGGAATCGACGGCCAGCCCTTGCGGGTGCAGCCCTACGGGCAAAGTCGCACTCGTCTTTCTTGTTTGCAGATCGAGGATGCTAAGGGTGTTGTCGCCGTAGTTCACCACGTAGAGCCGGCGCGTGACGGGATTGATGGCCAGCGCGCAGGGGATTCTGCCCACAGGAAGAGTGCTGGACGGCATGGGTCTTCTCGTCGAGCGCGACAATCTCGGCGCTTGCAGTGTGAGTGAGGAAAAGCGTGCCCGAGGGCTGATCGAACACCATGCCCCAGACATGGGGACCGACGCTGGCCTTGGTGACTGCGCCGGTTGCTTCGTCCACAAAGCGGATCGAGGGATCTTCGTAAGTGGAGAGAAAAACCGTGCCGGTGCGAGGATCGAGAGCGATGCCGTCGGCGTCGCCGACTTTGAGTTCCCGAGCGGTATTGGAGATGCCATCGATGACCGTCACTGAACCGGAGTAGGTGTGGGTCACATAAATTGTGTTGGTCGTCTCGTCCACAGCTAAGGTGTAAGGAAGCGGCGCGCTTGTGACGGTGGCGACCACGGTATCATTCGTGCCGTCGATTACGCTTACCGATGCGCTGCCGTCGTTGGCGACATAGATCCTGTTGGTGATGGAATTGACTGCGATCGCGATCGGCTCCCGACCGACTTGCACGGTGTGCATAGCGCCGGTTGTAGCATCGATGACGGTGACAGAACCCGTTCCCTCGTTGACCGCATAGATCTTGTGGGTGGAAGGATTGCATACGATGGCGGCGCTGGTGATGAGGCGCCCCCACGAAGCCTCTTCCGCAGCGGCCCATGCGAGAGGCGCTAACGCCGCCAGCAGGACAGCGGCGCGAATGCAGCGGCGCAAAAAGCCTGCAGGAAAGATCAAAACACGCGGAATCATATTGTGATTGAACCTCGGTGGAACTATATTATTAACCATTACAAAGTTTCGGGTCGAGTGAAATCGCGGCATGTCCGGAGGGAAGCTTCTCTATGATTCGGCACGTGCGTCTAGTCTGCTGCCTCATTGTTTTCGGTCTGGCGGGAGTTGCCCAGGCAAAGCCGTTTCGCGTTCTCGCCTTTTACTCGATGCACGTGGAGCAGGATCACGTCGATTTCGCCATGCAGGCAATTCCGTTCTTTCAGGAGGTCGCGAAGCGCGACCACTTCGAGTTTAAGGCAACGTCGAACTGGGACGATATGAACCCGACGGTACTGAAGGAATACCAGGTAGTAATGTGGCTCGACGAGTTTCCTTCGACGCCAGCACAGCGCAAAGCGTTTGAGGAATACATGGAGCACGGCGGTGGCTGGATGGGTTTCCATATTGCGGGTTGGACGGAGAATCGCGCAGTGTGGCCGTGGTTCTCAGACTTTTTGGGCACAGTATTCGTTGGCAATAGCTGGCCTCCGCTGCCGGCGACGCTCACGGTAAGCGATATGACGCATCCGGCGGTGAAGGGGCTGCCGGCCAGCTTCGTATCCCCCGACAACGAGTGGTATAGCTGGCAGCCAACTCTGCGCAGCAATCCGAATATCAAGGTTCTCATGACACTTGCTTCGTCGAATTTTCCGCTGGGATTCAAGGACACTCTGGGTGGCGGCGATGTCCCAGTGACCTGGACGAATACAAAATACAAGATGCTGTACACGAACATGGGGCACGGAAGCAAGATTCTGGACAGCGCAACGCAGAACCTGTTTTTCGAAAAGGCCGTGTTGTGGCTCGGCGGCCAGACTTGACGATATCAGTTCGTTTCCCGGTGCACGTGATTGAGATGCGAACCATGATCGAACTGCCCGGCTTGCATGAGTCGCTTATGCATTTACAAACAAGCCCGCACGCAGGGCTGAATGCCGGGGGGCTGAAATGCCGGGGTGCACCCTGAACAGATCGTTGGTGCAATTCTTCAAACGCAAATCGATGATGGTGCTGCTCTGTGCGGCAGCGGCTGGTTCAGCATGGGGACAGGCGACAATTCCGGAAGCCGCCTGGAAACGGCCTCTGGGTCTGCCGCTCGAGAACCCGGGCAAGACGCGGACGCCGGGCGACATCGATGACGGCTACTGGCAGGGCGTTCCGGTTGGAGGGTTGGGAGCGGGCACGTTCTCTCGCAGCTACCGCGGCGACTTTGCACGCTGGCACATCAAGGCGGCGGTCCACAAATATGAGCCGGTGTACGCCAATCAGTTCGCGATGTTCCAGCAGTCTGAGGGAGACGCGAGCGGGGTGGCGCAGGTGCTTATGAACGGGCAGCCACAGGGCAGCGAATTGTCCGCATGGCAGTGGAATTACCCGGTCGGCGCGGGCAACTACTATGCGCTTTTTCCCAAAGCCTGGTTTGACTACCAGTGGGAGCGCTTCCCTGCTCACGTGACGCTGGAGCAGTTTTCGCCCGTGATGCCTGAGAACTACCGCGAGTCCAGCTACCCCGTGGCGGTTTATCGGTGGCATGCAGACAATCCCACAGATAAGACGGTGACAGTCTCAGTACTGCTGTCATGGACCAATATGGCCGGATGGTTCAGAACGTTTACACGAGATTTCTCGGGAACGCCGAACCAGGGAAACCATAATGACTACAACAGCGAGCCAATTGCAGGCGAAGGCACAATGAAGGGCATCGTGTTCAGCAGGAACCATGCGGGTGCGGCCAACGAGTGGGATGGCCAGTTCGCGATTGCGGCGCTCGATAATCCCGGCGTGGAAGTGACCTATCAAACCTCATGGCTGGCGTCGGGCGATGGGAAGGAAGTATGGGCGCCATTCTCCAAAGACGGGCGGCTCGCCAATGACACAAAATCGTGGGTCAGCGACAAGGAAAAACTGGCAGGCACGATCGCCTTACGATTCACGCTGCGTCCCGGCGAAAAGAAAATCATCCCGATGGTGCTGGCCTGGGATTTCCCCGTGGTGCAGTTCGGCGAGGGAAGAAAGTGGGATCGCCGGTACACGGATTTCTATGGAACCTCGGGCAATAATGCCTGGAAGATCGCGCGCGATGGGTTGCTGGATGCCGCGGAGTGGAGCGAGGCGATCGATCGCTGGCAGGCTGCGTATATCAATGACCGGAGCAAACCGCTGTGGTATCGCGGCATGCTCTTCAACGAGTTGTATGCGATCACTGACGGCGGAACGTTCTGGGGCCGCGAGGCCGGCTCCGATCCGAAGGCCGCGGCCACGTTTGCGATTCTTGAGTGCTTCGATTATGCGTATTACGGGACACTCGATGTGCGGTTCTATGGATCGCTTCCGCTGTTAAAGTTCTGGCCGCAGATCGATAAGCAGGTGCTGCGCGCGTTCGCCGTCACCGTGCAGAAGGAATGGCCCGAGCAGGGCCTGTGGGTCTGGAAGTCGCAGCAGACAGGGACGCCTGTTACGCACAAGAGAAAAAAGATTGGCGCGGTGCCCCATGATCTCGGCGTGCCGGAGGGCGATCCCTTCGTCGCCGTCAACGAGCCCGGCTGGCAGGATACGAACGACTGGAAGGATCTGAACTCGAAGTTTGTGCTCATGGTATACCGCGACTACGTGCTGACTGGTAGGAAGGACAAAGAATTCCTTCGCCAGTGCTGGCCGGCGATGCGGGCTGCAATTGAATACCTGCGGCAGTTCGACCACGGCGGAGGTGTGCCGGAGAATAGCGGCTATCCCGACCAGACCTACGATGACTGGGTTGTCAGCGGCGTAAGCGCCTACTCCGGTGGGTTGTGGCTTGCCGCGTTGCGAGCTGGGGAAGAGACGGCGCGCATCGTTGGTGATGTGAAAACCGCAGGCGAATATCACGCGCTGTTTCTGAAGGGACAGAAGACTTACGTGACCCAGTTGTGGAACGGTGAATATTTCCGCTACGACACTGGTAGCGAGTCCAAAGATGATATTCAAACGGACCAGCTTGCTGGACAGTGGTACGGGAATTTGACGGGCCTGGGCGACATTGTGCCGCACGCGATGGAGCAATCGGCATTGAAGAAGATTTTCGACTTCAACGTGATGAAGTTCGGAGACGGGCAGATGGGCGCGGCCAACGGAATGACGGCCGACGGCAAAATCCTGACCAACGCAGAAGCCAAAGAGGTTTGGGTCGGCACAACCGAGGGCTATGCCGGGTTGCTGATGAGCGAAGGCATTCAGGACGAGGCGTGGAAATCGGTCTGGGGACTCTATCACGTGATCTATGAGAGCAAGGGCTACTGGTTCCGGACGCCGGAGGCGTGGGACGTCACGGGGAACTTCCGCGCGGGAATGTACATGCGCCCGATGGCCATCTGGGCGCTGGAGATGACCCCGCCACGAGCGAAATGACCCCATATGCAATTGCTGGATGGGAGGGCGGGAACGAAGATATCGGCTGGAGAGAATATGCGGATCGCAGGGATGGCTTTATCGTGCAGGGCAATTCTCATGTGGATGGGAGTGTTGTTGGTCTCAGCGGAAGGCGTCAGAGCAGCCACGCCGGATACCGCCGTCCCGCGATTCAAGGTAGTGGCTATAGCGGAGGCGGGAGGGATTCATGCGCCGTTCGTGGAAGCCGCGAAGGTATGGCTGAATCAGCTTGCGGCGAAGAACCACTTTACAGTCGATTACATTCAGAACACAGATAAAATCGACGACGAATTCCTCTCCCATTATCAGCTCTTCATTCAGTTGAACTATCCGCCCTACAACTGGACGCCGACAGCACAGGCCGCCTTTATCAAGTACATCGAAGAGGGCCGTGGCGGATGGATTGGCTTCCACCACGCTACGCTTTTGGGCGAGTTTGACGGCTTCCAGATGTGGCCATGGTTTTCGCAGTTCATGGGCGGGATCCGGTTCAAGGAGTACATCTCCACATTTGCCGACGGCGTGGTGACGGTCGAAGACAAGTCGCATCCCGCGATGCAGGGCGTAACGAGTCCATTTCCGGTTGTGCACGAGGAATGGTACACATGGGACAAGTCGCCGCGACCCAATGTTCACGTGCTTGCCAGCGTAAGCGAGAACAGTTATCGCCCGGATTCGAAGATCAAGATGGGCGACCATCCGGTGATCTGGACCAATGAGCACTACAAGGCCAGAAACATCTATATCTTTATGGGCCATCATGCGGATCTGTTCGAAAACCCGGCGTTTGCCACAATCTTCCGCAATTCTATCTTCTGGGCTGCGCAGCAGTCGGCGGCTCAGTGAGAATTGCGCTGGTCTATTTGTTAGGACTCGAGAAGGCTCATTGCATATGCAAGATCCTCTCCGTGCGCTCACTTAGTCTTCAACCCAGTATTTTTGGAATCCGATATATGCAGCCGGTACCGAAGCCAGGATCTTCCGACGTAATTCGAGCATATCCACTGAGCCCGTAGTGCTAAAGAGCACTCGGCCTCCGGGAGCGAGGAGCACGGTGTAAGGCACAGCCGACTCCCAGTGCGGATCGAAGGCCTTCTGCAACGCGGCAGTGTCGTCGGAGGCAAAGAGCAGGTTACGGCTGGTGGCGTGTTTGCGCTCTAAAAACTTTTGCACGCCATCCTTCTCATCCGGCGCATTGGCCGAGACGGTCACGAGATTGAACCCGCGATCGCTGTACATGCGCAGGGTGTCCTGCATGTCAGCAAACTCCGCGACACAAGAGCCGCACCATGTGGCCCAGAAGCTGACCAGCGTATAAGTATCGCCGGCATTGGCGCGCAGTTTCTTAAGGCCCTCGGCATCTACCATGTCAAGCGTAACCGGCTGCGCATTCAGCTTGCGTTCTGCTTCCTCGCGAAGAGCCTCTTTCTCCTGCCACTTGGTCGAACAGCCGAAGACGGCCGTGTGCTCAACGGGCACGGGCTTACCGACTAGCAAAGCGTCGACCGCGTTGCGCGCGTCGTGAACGGTCACCTTTTCGATGCGAAAGTTGTCGTCGAAGCGACCTTCGTAGCGAAGGCGCCGGCTTGTGTCGAAGATGAATACATGCGGCGTAGCCTGCGGGCCGTAGGCGCGTGCGACCGATTGAGTGGCGCCGTCGTAAAGGTAGGGATAATGCAGATGCTTCCAGGCGACACGGATCTTCATCTCAGCGAGGGTGTCGCTCAAATCGGAGGAATCGAGTTCATCGATGGTCAGGGCCTTGGGATCGTTGCCCTGAATGGCCACAACAGCAACGCCTCGCGGGCCATAGTCTTTGTAGAGCGTCTCGATACGCTGCTCGTACACTTGAGCGACCGGGCAATGGTTGCACGTGAAGACGACCACCAGCACCGGACTGTCGGCATAGTCGCTAAGCTTGTGGATCTTTCCGTCGACGCCCGGAAGACTGAAAGGGGGTGCGGCCGATCCGAGAGCGAGAATTGGGTGCGATTGGGCACAGAGAGGCGCAGCCATGATCGACAGCAAAACGGAGGTCAACAGTTTTCGCATGATAATCCTCCCGCGCGAACGTCCACAGGATTGGCAGATTCCAATTGCCGGGCAACGAGTAGGCCCGCTAGACGTTTATAACGTTTTATTACAAAGTCGGTCGCGTCTGCAAGGACCAAGATTCTGCGCTGAGAAAGCTCACAGCGTCGGCTGCGGGAGCAAGACGGACGGAATGGCTTCCAAGGCAAGGGAGATGCAGCCCCAGAGCACAGCACGCTGTCGGGGTGGGCTGGCTGCAATTCTGGTTACCGCAAACTCTCCTCCCTCCAGATGTTTCTGTACGAAATCAATCAACACCGGATGGCTGCCGATCTCTCCGCCCAAAAGGATCAGGCCAGGATTCAAGATGAGCGACAGATTCACGATGATGTCCGCAACGATTGCAGAACGCTGCCGAACAATCTTGACGGCGCATGGATCGCCCGCCTGGGCCAGATTCAGAACCCCGACCACGTCGATGTCTTTATTGCCCGTCCCGCGCGAAGACCGGGCACACGCTTCGCGCCAGCTCTTCAGGATTCCGGGACCGGACAGCACAGTTTCCAACTCTCCGAACTCATGGATCGTTGGCTGGCGGCGAGAGATCGAGGGAAGACGCAGATAGGCAATTTCTCCGGCAGACCAATCGGCACCGTGATGTATTCGTCCGCCGACGAAAATGCCGGCGCCGACGTTGGTACCTATATTGATGAGGGCGAAGTCCCTGACGTGTTGCGCGGAGCCGCAATAAAATTCGCCCTGCGCGGCAAGATTCATATCGTTTTCAACGATCACGAGGCAGCCAGCGATCTTGCTGAGCATGGCTCGCAGTGGAACCGAGCGCCAGCCCTCGAGGGTGCTGATCGAAAGCACGCTGCCCTCATCCACGTTTGTGATGGCAGGCACGCCGACCACCAGCGCCAGCAGCTTGTCCCGGCTTCTCGCGTGTTTGCGCAGAAGTTTCTTCAACTCGTCGCCAATCAAGCCGCAGACCACTTCCGGGGTGGTCTTCCGCTTAACGAGCGATATTTCTTCCCGATCGAGTTCGCTGCCGTTCAGGTCGGTTAGAAGAAAGGAAATGTTTTTCGCGGTGATTTCCACGGCGAGCAGGCAGCCTCGATCCGCTTTGAACCGAATCATGTCTGGTGGCCGTCCGCCGTTCGACGAGCCCTCGCCGAGCGGCTCAACCAGATCGGCCGAAAGGAGGTCTTTCACAACGTTGGTGACCGTCGGTGCGCTAAGCCCGGAGGCACGCACCAGATCTGCCTTCGAGCAGGAGCCGCATTCGCGCAGCAACTTGAGAATACCGTGGGCATTGGTATGACGGAGGACCGAAGGTCTGCCGATTGGAATGGGTCTTTTCTTCACTGTTCTCCGCAACTATATACGCCTTACGATGAATCCAGCCAGCATGTTTAGTCATGCCGAGTCCGCACGGCGTAGAAGGTCACGGTTTTAAAACCGCAAAGAAAGTCTTGCCTGCAGCGTCTACGGGAATGATACTAAATAAACATTACGAAGTTGGAGGAACTGAGATCAAGTTCTTTCCATGTCTGATAGCGAGAGGCGCAAATTTCACTGTTTATTGGACAACAGCAGAAGCAAAAAGACGTTTCAAAGTCGACAAACGCGATCATGGAAGAAGCGAAGAAGAATGGACCGCGGTGGATCGGAGGCGTTGAGCCTCCAGCCGCGCTCCTCACCGCAACCGGCATCCAGATTCTGGAGATCGAATGCCGGGAGCAGCCAGGCCGGCTTCGCGAGCTGATTCAGGCCTATCGCAGCGATTGGGACATACGTACCGAACTCATGAAACTGCGTCACCTCGCGCGTCGTGATGGACCGGTGCTTTTCATCGGAATGGGCGCGTCGTACTGCAGTTCCTTCAGCGCATCGGTTCTTCTGGAGAGTAATGGCAGACTATCGTTTTCCGTTGATGCGGGGGAATGGTTGCACTATGCCCGACCGGCCTGGAAGGAAGCTGCGGTGTCGGTGCTTTTGACTGCGTCGGGTGAGAGTGCCGAGTTGGTCGAGCTGTTCCGCGCAGGTACAAACGAACCGCTGGGTCTGATCTGCAATAACACGAACAGCGCCTGCTGGCGTTTGGCCGAAAACCGGCTACCCGTTCTGGCTGGACCGGAATACGGCAACGCAACCAAGACCTACACCAACACTGCTGCTGCTTCGATTGTGGTGGCATCGGAGATGCTGGAACTGCCCTGGCAGGAAGACGCCGAGCGCGCAGTCGAAGCCTTTGCGAGCTCATTGGATCGAATCTTCGCCTTGCGGGGCTTATTGGAGGAGTTCTGCCGAGGCGCGGCTAACATTGAAATCATTGGCCGGGGCGCGGCCTATGGGGGCGCTGTGATGAGCGCGCTGTGCATCCGGGAGATGAGCGGCTTTCGCGCGACGGCCCACACGGGAGCAGGCTTCAAACACGGGCCGAACCTGGATGTGGATGCTACGCATGCGGCCATCATCTTCGCCATCGGACGCGCGGCCTCGCTGGGATTCAAGCTCAGCGATGAGTGCATTCGGCGTGGGGGAAAAGTGGTGCTGGTATCTGTGGAGGACCGCTCGGCCGCCGAGAGGCTCTTGCCGATTCGCGTGGATGCCGTACCGGAAACGTGGGAAGGAATCAGTGCTTTGCTGGTGCCGCAGGCACTTACGCTGGCAATGGTGGAAAGAAGCGGATGCCGGTTGCCGCCACGTTTCCAGTTTGGCCCGATGGAACAGTAGGAGCCTTGTGAACCGCGCATCCAATCCAGCCAATCGAAGCGTCACGGGGACGCGGGTGAAACGCGCCTTTCTGTTGCGCGTTTCGTTCATTGCCGGACTAGGCGGCATTCTCTACGGTTTCGACATGGGAGTGATTGCCGGCGTGATGGTCTTCGTGCAGGAATCTTTTCCCCTTTCCACGCGCATGGAGGAGATCGTGGTGAGCGTGGTGCTGGTGGGCGCCATGCTTGGAGCTACCGCCGGCGGCAGCATCGCAGATCGCATTGGAAGGCGCGCCACGCTGCTGTGGGGCGGCGCCATTTTTCTGGCCGGTTCGTTGCTCGCATTCTGGTCACCCAACATGACAACGTTGATCCTGGCTCGCGGGCTGTTGGGGATTGCCATCGGTTTCACTTCAGTCACTGCACCGGTGTATATCTCGGAGTTGGCGCCACCGCAATCGCGCGGCCTCTTGATCGGGCTTTACCAGTTCGCCCTCACGATCGGAATCGTGCTGGCCGATCTCGCTGGGTACTGGCTGGCCGCCCAGCATGCCTGGCGATTGATGTTCGGATTGGGAGCCGTACCCGCAGCGTTCTTGCTTGTACTCGTCGTCACCATTCCTGAAAGTCCGCGCTGGCTTTATGCGCAAGACCGAATGGCCGAGGTGCAGCAGGTGCTCAGCAGCTATACCGATGAGGCAGGCGCGCAATCGCTCATCGAGGAAATTCGCGCGGCTCTTGCCATTCCGGTGGAGCAGCGCTGGCGCGAACTGTGGAGTCCGGCCGTTCGCACCTCCCTGTTGATTGCGGTGGGGTTCACCGTGTTGCAGCAGGTCACCGGCATTAACACGATCATTTACTACGGGCCGCGGATTTTTGCCTTGGCTGGCATCACATCCAACAGAAACGCGATCTTCGCTACCCTACTGGTGGCCGTCACGAACATGCTGGCCACTGTCATTGCGCTTGTGCTGGTGGATCGAGTGGGACGCAAGCCGCTGCTGTATGCGGGCCTGTGCGGAATGACGATGTGCCTGGTTCTGCTGGCGTATTCATTTCACTCCCCGGCCGCATTCGGGGCGGGGCCCGGGGTGGTTGCGACGATTTGCCTGATGGTTTACATTACCTGTTTCGCTTTCAGCATGGGGCCCATCGCGTGGATCCTGGTGTCGGAGGTTTTTCCCCTGCGCGTGCGCGGGCGCGGCGTGGCCGCAGCATCGCTCGGCTCCGGCGCGGCGAATTTTCTGGTCTCAATGACTTTTCTTTCGCTGATCAAAGCTGCCGGCTCTGCGTTGACGTTCCTGATTTATGCGATTTTCTGCGTGCTCACCTTGCTGTTTGTGCGCTTCATTGTCCCGGAGACCCGGGGACGTGAACTGGAGACCATTAGTTCGGAGGCCAATGCACCGAAGGCCCGAGTCAGTGAACAGGGGACGTTCGATCATGCCTGAATGTAACTATCCAGCAGCTTCAGGGACGTTGCAGGAACAGACAGGCACAACCGCAGTCGAGCAGCAGCGGCCGGAGGAGAAGGCTCCCTGTTATGTGGTCGGCGTCGACGTCGGCGGAACGAATTTGCGGCTGGCGCTGGCTGATATGTCGGGCAATATCGCGGCAAAGTGGTTTGCCTCTACGGTCGGCGTGCGCAAACCCGAAGAGGTGATCCGCCTCATACTCGACGGCGTGAGGAGCCTCTTGTCGCAGTTCCAGGCGTCCTCGAGTGCGCTTCGGTCGATTGCCATTGGTGTACCGGGCGTTACAGATGTGGAAAACGGAATCGTGGTGGCCACCTCGTATTTGATGGGCTGGCAAAATGTACCCCTGCGTACGCTCGTGGAAAAAGAACTCGACATACCAGCGGTTGTAGATAATGACGTGAACTTCGCGGCGATGGGAGAGAGTTGGACCGGCATTGCAATTGGTGTACGAGACTTCGTCTTCCTCGCGATCGGAACCGGGATCGGAGCCGGTATATTTCTCGACGGCCGGCTCTATCGCGGAAGCTGCTGGGCCGCCGGCGAAGTCGGCTACATGCTGGTGCCGGGATTAACGGAGGGCGTAGGAAAGCCTAACGATCCGGGGCCGCTCGAGAGCATGATCGGAGGCGAGGGCATCCGGACGCAATGGCAGAAACGATGGAGCGCGGAACGAACATCGCTGCCAAAAGAGCTGAACGCCACCGAGATATTTGACTACGCGTTGAATGGCAATTCCGAAGCACAGACGGTCCTTCGACAATCGGCCACCATGCTCGCGCAGGCCATCTACAACATCTCCCTGGTCCTGAACTGTTCGCTTGTTGTGCTGGGCGGCAGCGTCGGTACGCATCCTGCACTCTGGGGCGCGACCCGGAAGATTTTAAATCAGTGGGACCGGCCAGGAGTTCCCAGGCTGACCGTCAGTTCTCTGGGAGCGGACGCTCAATTGCGGGGCGCCGTTCGCGTGGCTTTAGATTTGGTAGACATGCGCAACAGCCCGAAATCTGGGCATTAGATAGATGAAGACAGGGATTTCCATGATCGGTATCATCACCCGCAAATGCCGTCTTCACTTTCAGCCGCTACGATAAATCTTCATCTTTCTGCGATCCGGCGATCGGCCGATGAGTCCGCTGAGAGCGGATGATTGAGTCCCGAGTTGGCAACTGGAATTCGAGGGGGCGAGGGAGTAAGACAACTCAAACAGAGGATCGGCAATCGGCTGACCGGGACAGGGTCGAGAGTTGTTTAATGCCACCGATCGAAACACTTTGCGAGGTTGTATGTTCCTTCAGCCTTCGGGAACTCCGGCCTTACGAAAGACAGCAAGTGAGCTATCGAGGCCGGCTTTCGCGGCTGCTTCCGGTGTCATGTCTTTCGTTCGCCCGAAGACTTCTACGCTGAGCGCATCGTTGTAGTGGATGCTTTGGAGCGCCTGCAAGAAGCCGGTCAAGTTGATGACACCTTCGCCGGGTAGCAGACGTTGATTATCGTGGATCTGCTCTGGAGGCAAGTTTGGCGAGTCATTGAAATGGACGTGCACGATGCGATCGCGGCCGGCGGCAATGATGTCGTCTGTGGTGGCTCCTGCATGGTGCCAGTGCCAGGAATCGAGCAGCAGTCCGACGTTAGGACCACATTCCCTGGCGAACGCCAGCATATCGTTCATGCGCCAAATGAATTCGTATTTGCTCGCTTTGCGCAGTTCGAGCGGACCTAGAAACTCGAGGCCGAGGCGAACTTTGGAACGCGCCAGAATACGGGCACTTTCTGTAAACCGCTTCTTATAGGTTTGGCGCAGTTCGTCTTTTGGCGTATCGCTCGACGGCATGATGTACGTGATCATGCGCGGGCAGTGGATAGCGGCAGCGAACTGGGCGGCTGCGTCGAGTTGGGTGAGCGAGGCATTGAAGGTTGCATCGTCTTTCCGGAATTCGACCGGAAAATCGATGACGGCGGGCCTGATCTTAAGGCCGGCAAGCAGGTCGTTGGTCGCGCTGACGCCGGCCTGCATGGCGGGACCTAGCATGATGTCCGTGCCGGGAAAGCCAATTTTGGCGGCCAGACGCGCGAAGTCAGGCCAGTGAACACGACCTTGCAAAAGAACGCTGTTCAGGGAGAGGAACATGTTGCGCTCGCCGGCGAAAGCTCGGGAGAGCGGGGCCGCGGCGAGCAGCTTGGCAAACGATCGTCTGGATATGAAATCAGGCACGCGCAATCGATCATATCCGAGTAGCATAGCGTTGAGGAGGTCGAAGATATGAACAGACGAGAGATGCTGGCCACCACGGGTGCTGCGACGCTTGCGGCACTTTGCATACCGAAGCTGATCAAGGCCGAGGCTCCAGCGAGCCGGGTTGCGATCGTACCTTGCCGCGATTACGCGCAGTATGGGCAGCAACTCTCTCGCGCGTTCGATCAGATCGGCGGGATCGAGAAGTTGGTGCGCGGAAAGACCGTTGCGCTCAAGCTAAATCTCACGGGGAATCCGAAGAACTTCCCGCTGACGCCCGAGCTCCCTTATCGGACGGATCCGCAGTCGGTGGCGGCGACAGTGCATCTGTTTGCCAAGGCGGGTGCGCGGCGCGTTCGCATGATTGAAAGCTTCTTCCCGGCCGATCAGGATCTCTCGCTTTGGGCACGCTACGGCCTGGACGTAAACGCGATTAACAACATGGGTGTGCCGGTGGTTTGGGAAAACGTGCAGAACCTGGGCAACTACAAGCAATATGTGCGCACGAAGGTGCCCTGGGGCGGGTACGCCTATCCGGCATACCACCTGAACCCGGCGTTCTATCAGTGCGACGTATACGCTTCAATGGCGAAGCTGAAGAACCATTGGATTGCAGGCGTGACCATGACGATGAAGAACAACTTCGGCAACACGCCCTGCTCGCTCTATGGCGGGGACTGCGGACCGAGCGGGAACGAGCGGCCGACGAAAGAGCGCGGACAGGTGCTGCACGACGGAACGACGCCCGCGCCCTCAGGAGTCGATGCCGAGTTGCATCCTGATTCGCCGCGCGATCCGGGCTATCGGGTTCCGCGCATTCTGGTCGATCAGAACGGTATTCGGCCAATTGATATCGCGATCGTGGATGGCGTCGAGACGGTGCGGGGAGGGGAAGGTCCGTGGCTTCCCGGCCTGGAAAAGATGACACCGGGCGTGATCATTGCCGGCCGCAACGCCGTCTGCGTGGACGCTGTCGGTATGGCCGTGATGGGCTACGATCCGTATGCGGAGCGCGGCACTCCTCCGTTCATCCGAGGCGACAACTCGCTGCGTCTCGCGGAAGAAGCCGGGATCGGCACACGGGACCTGAAGCGTATCGAAGTCGTCGGACTTTCGATTAAGGACGCTCATATCAATTTCGGACCCGGCGCGGTTGGTAAGAAGCTGAGCGAATTGAACTCGTGACGGGAGCGCTATTTTGCGCTGGCGGTATTGCTCGAAGACATGGCTGCGGCCCCGGCGGTTCAGCAGGTCCGGTGGGACCGGCCGCCCGGTCCCACCAACTTGCGCAGAAATGTTGGCTATCTTCCGTCGCGATCACTGTCGGCAACCGTTGCGGAGGAGCGGGTTGGGACAACTGGGGCAGCCGTTCCTTTGAGGCCTTCCCAAAGGATCTTGTTGTAGAGTTCGGCCGGAACCTGGTCTTCTTCCGAGAAGTCGAAGCCGTGGGTTTTCGCTGCCCAGTACTGCGCGTCATGAGTCGGCTTCAGATCCGGCCCCTTGGCATAAACGGTCGTGGCTGGGTTCAGTCCCAGGGTGGTCGATTTCAAAAGAGTCGAAGCGACAGCATTGAATGTCCACTTGCCCGACGATTTGATGTCGAAAACATTCGCCATCGGCCGCGCGTAATACGTGTTCAGGTTGAGGTGTTCCGTGCCGAAGATGTCCTCGATGGTGCGAAGCACACTGGGTTGGCTGTAGCGGGTGCTCACGACAGCATGCTTCTTGACGTAAGGGCCAACGAAGTAGGTGGTAGCGCGATGGGAATCGACGTGGTCCGCCCCGTCCTGGGAGTCATCTTCGATAATGATGATCAGGGTGTCCTTCGCGTAGGGGCTGTGAGCGACAGTCTGCACCAGGAGGCCGACGGCGTAGTCGTTGTCAGCCTGTTGGATTTCGGGAGTGTTGACGCCGCCCAGGGCCGCGCTGAAACTGCCGGTGTGGTCGTGGCTCAGGCCACGGATCATCTCCAGCGACGGCAGATCCCCGTTCTTCACGAACTGCTGGAACTCGCGGTTCCATTCATTGAAGCGCCAAAGATCCGGGTAGGCCTGGTCGTAAGCGCGGAAGTACGGATCATAGAATCCGTTCTCATAGATCAGTTGATTGGCTGCCGTGGTCTGGACAACACCGGCGGTGAACGGATCGGAGATAGGATTTGCGATGGTTCCGATACTGCCGGGAGTGTTGGCCATCCAGCCGTAGTTTCGAACCGTTCCACCAGCGTTCAGAACGGCGTTAAAGATGTAACCTTCCTGGTAGCCCGTAGGGCCGTCGGTTGCAGCATGGTCGCCATCACCCGCCAGGATGTTGGGCGTGCCGCCCTTGAGCGACGCAGTGGCGGTGGTATAGGGCGTGGTTGCGCCGGTTGGGTCGAAGAAGAAGTCGCGCGCGGCAACGGTCTTCAGGTTGCTTGGAATATTTCGGTTCTGGCCTTCGCCCTCATAGGAGAGGCCGCGGTTTACCCGCGCGTAGTTTTCCTGCTGGGTGATCGTCTCGGTATTCGTCACCCGTCCGCGCATGGACCAGGACCAGCCGTCCATCGATCCGTCACCCGGATCCATGAAGTTGTCCAGGGTCACGAAGTCCCGCGCCATGCGATGGAAGCTGGGTGTGGCCAGCTTCGCCGAACAGAGTTAGCGACGGATCGCCATTGGAACCATTACCTAGATCGCCAAGAATCTGATCGAAGGTGCGGTTTTCCTTCACCACGTAGATAACGTGCTTGATCTTCGAATGAAGGAACTGCATGACCTGATTGTCAGATGCAGAGGGACCACGCGAGTATCCGTTGTTGGAGGCGACCTGGGAGGTCATATCCCAGAGGTCGTCCCTCTCTGGCACGCGGCCGCTTACAAGTGATGCGTGTTCCAGCTGAAATTGATATTGGTTGTTCGCATTCAGCTTGGCGGATTCTGCCGCGTTGCCGCCCGGAAAGGTAATGTACTGCACAAAAGCCAGGTTGCCGTATCCATAACCTGGATTGGGACCCGTGTCGTTCTTGCCGTTAACGATGTACATCCAGCTACCGTCAGCACTGAAGGCGACATCGGTCGGGTCGTAGGCGGTGGGGATAAGGCCGACGGTGCGGAATGCGTTCCGGCCAGTCAAGGGGATCACTGCGATCGAATTCGATCCCGCGTTGACAGCATAGAGCGTTTTTGTAGCGCGGTTAATGGTGACCGCGGTCGTGGACGCGCCAGTGGTGTTCGGGGGCAGATCCAGATCGGCGGGGCCGCGGGTGTCGATCTTGTGAGTGATCGAATTGGTTGCGGTGTCGATGACGGCTACCTGGTCCTGATTATCCTGCGCAACAAAGAGCATTGAACCGTCGTGGCTAAGCGTCATGCCGTTCGGATTGCCATCCAATTGGATGCGTGCGACGAGGGAGCCAGCGGTCGGGTTGGCAACGCTGACGGCGATGACTTCACGATCGCGATCGGCGCCTACATAGGCGATGGTGCCGTTCAACACCACACCATAGGGGAACGTGCCGCCTTTGGTGCCGTCCGGCGCGCCCGAAGTGGCAAAGGGCCGCAGGTCGTATTCGTAGCGTACGGTTCCGGAAGCCGTGTCGATCACACTGATCGAATCGTTATAGTTATTGGCGGCCACGAGCGTTTTGCCGTCGCTGGTAATGGCAAGTCCAGCCACGTTGGGCTCGACGCCGAGACCGAGGCCGGTCCGATTGGCGGCATTGGCGATGCAGCCATTCGGAGCATGCCCAAGGCTGATGGTACGCCTTCGGCACGAAACTGGTGCCGTTGTTGCTGTAGGCATACACGGCGTCGTCACAGCCGCCTGCCGCATACAGCGTCTGGCTGTCAGGCGCCCACACCAGACCCACGTGCGAATTTAGCTGCTGGATCACTTGCCTGAGGACGGGGCTGGTCTTGTTCGCACCCGAGATGTCGTAGAGAAACAGGAACTGTGTGGAAGCTGCTTTATCGACCACACCAGTCGAGTCATATAGCGAGTTCATCCCGGCGGTCAGAATCGCCAACGTTTTGCCGTTCGGGCTTACGACAGCCTTGACTGCCTGACCTGCGACGAAATTCGGATAGTTGGTGAGACCGGGGTTCAGGTCCTGCTGGACCGCGTCTGACAAGGCCTTTGGTGTTATATACAGGCCCGGCGGTGTAGGTGACTTCTTGACGTCGTTGTCTTGCGGCTGGGCGCTGGGTGCGGCAGGGCTGGTTTGACCCACCACTTGCGCAGACGCGGCTAAACCAAACGCAAGCACTGCCAGACTGATCGTAATTTCAATTTCGTGAATCCATTTTTTCATCATGCACGCTCCGAGGCTTGAGGGGGGAAGGCCTTGCGAAGTGTGTTTGATCGCGATTTCCAGAAGTTGATCACGGGACAAGAAGGCACACCTATCCCTGAAATTGTGTTCCGGGGGCGATGAACACATTTCGCGATTAGCTGCATGCGGCTCTGTTCAAGCCGCGACGATGAATTGGATTTGAAGATTATTTGGCTACTGCATCGTTACCGCTTCATAAATTCCTTGCGAAATATGGAGGAGCGGTCCGGCGATCCCGCGTGAAGTGACCGTCACTTTTAATTCACATTCTATTCACCGTTCTGTTACGGGGGGCTCGGAACGAACGGAGAGAATGCTGCTCCAAGAGGATTCCCCATGCGTTTTCGCCAGTTGTGCCGGGTTCTACGGCTTGTACGGATATCAGTAGTCACATTCCTTCCCGTCGGGCAGCCTGTTTCCAGCCTTGCCCAGGGGCCATCGGAGCTTCTCCCGACAGGAATGAGCATCACTCCCGGTGCTCCGCGCGGAGTCTCCTTCCAGGCTCTGAACCCGGGACTGCCAACTCTTCCCGATTTCGAGGCGGGCATGGCAGTATCGACCTCCCTAAGTCCCGACGGGCACACGCTGCTTGTGCTCACGAGCGGATTCAATCAGAATCTTGATGCCGGCGGTAACGTCGATCCCGCAACCTCGAATGAGTATGTCTTCGTCTATGACGTGACCGCCAAACAGCCTGTGCAGAAGCAGGTCTTGCAAATCAAGACCAATGCATTTGACGGAATTGCCTGGAGTCCAAGTGGGCAGGAGTTTTACGTCTCAGGCGGTCCAGACGACCTTGTGCATGTGTTTGACTCGGCGGGCGGAAGCTGGGCGGAAATCACCTCTATTCCGCTGAACCATAACATGGTCGGACTTGGGGTAGGCATGTTGCCCGTGGCCGCCGGCCTGGATGTCACCGCCGACGGTAAGCACCTGCTGGTCGCGAACTACGAGAACGATTCAGTAAGCGCAATCGACCTTCTTTCGCACAGCGTCGAAAGCGAACTTGATTTGCGGCCAGGCATCATTGATCCATCGAAGAACGGACAGCCCGGAGGGACCTATCCGTACTGGATTGCAGTCAAGGGCAACGATCGGGCCTATGTCTCCAGCCAGCGCGACCGGGAAGTCGTGGTGCTCGATCTGAAAGCGTTGCCGGCTTTGCGGGTGACGGACCGGATTCAACTGCTCGGGCAGCCGAACAAGATGATTCTTGACCGGTCGGGGAGACGGCTGTTTGTTGTCCAGGACAATACGGACTCGGTTGCGGTGATCCGTACGGAGGATGACAAGGTTATCTCAAAGATTGATACGGTGGCGCCGCAGAGAGTGTTTCTCAATCCGCAGAAGTTCAAGGGCGCGGGACCGAATAGCCTGGCATTGTCGCCGGATGAGAAATGGCTCTACGTAACCAATGGAGGCACAAATGCTCTCGCCGTGATCCGGCTGGGTGAGTTTGACGGCTCGGTCGAGGATCATCCCTGGACGCAGGGAGCACCGCGGACCACAGGTCTTGTACCCACGGCCTGGTACCCCAATGCCGTGGCTGCGAGCCGAGATGGTTCGATGCTGTACGTGGTAAACGGCAAGAGCATGCCCGGCGCGAATCCGAAGGCCTGCATCGATACGGCCGCCGTGACCAGCGACTATGACGACTATTCGTGCGCGAGCACCAACCAATATATCTACCAGATCATGCACGCGGGGCTTGCGGCGTTTCCGGTTCCGACAGAGGCAGAACTGGAGCGGCTGACAAGGCAGGTAGCCGAGAACGATGGCTTTCGCTTGCGGGGAGAAAACAACGATGACGATATGGGTAATGCGTCGGCGCCCAAGATCGCGGCTCGCGACGGGGATATGATGGCGTTCCTTCACCAACATATTCACCACGTGCTGTTCATCGTGAAAGAGAACAAGACCTACGACCAGGTCCTGGGCGATCTTGAAAAGGGCAATGGCGATCCGAACCTTGTTTCTCTTCCTGAAGTGTGGACGCCAAACCACCACAGCCTGGCCCGGAAGTTCGTAACTCTGGACAACACATACTGCAGCGGCGAAGTGAGCGGAGATGGGTGGAACTGGAGTTCCGCCGCAAGAGTTACCGACATGGAGCAGAAGACGATCCAGTTGGACTACACCTACGCGACGCGCGCGCCGATCTATGATTTTGACGGCACCAACCGCAATATCAATGTGGGGCTGCCGACGCTGCAGGAACGGATCGCCGCTAATCCAGACACGGCGGACGATCCCAACCTTCTGGCCGGGACACGCGACGTAGCGGAGCACGACAGTGAAGACGAACCGGGCGCGGGTTACCTCTGGGATGCGGCGCTCCGAGCCGGAAAGACAGTGCGGAACTACGGCTTTGAGTACATCGACGAGAACCGCTACTTTCTCGATCCCAGCGACCCGGCTTACATCCCCGTATTGAGAGAACCGTTCAAAGCGGGTGTCGTGGTTTCTCGCGCGACTAAACCTTCCCTGGAGGCCAACACCGACCCATACTATCGGGGCTGGGACATGGCAATTCCCGACTACTGGCTCGAAAAGGAGTGGGAGCGGGAGTTCGAAGGGTTCGCGGCCAACGGCGATTTACCGAACCTGGAACTGATCGCGCTCCCGCATGACCACTTCGGCGACGTTGGCCCCGGCGGCGGCGCCATCGATGGCGTCGATACGATCGAGAAGCAAATGGCCGACAACGATTATGCCATAGGCCGGATCGTCGAAAAGGTTTCAACCAGCAGGTACAAGGACGATACCCTGATCCTTATCATTGAGGACGACGCCCAGGATGGACCAGACCACATGGACGCGCACCGAACCATCGCTTACGCGATCGGCCCTTATGTGAAGCGAAACGCAGTGGTATCGACGCGCTACTCCACGGTCAACATGCTGCGGACCATCGAGGACATTCTTCATCTTGAACCCATGGGTT
Source organism: Terriglobales bacterium (assembly GCA_963788475.1). Classification (GTDB taxonomy): domain Bacteria; phylum Acidobacteriota; class Terriglobia; order Terriglobales; family Acidobacteriaceae; genus Telmatobacter. The sequence continues at coordinate 152,912 of CAWBGO010000012.1, read as the reverse complement.
TGAACGACGGTTTGCAGCCGCCGATGACCGACGTATTTATGCGTGAGCGCAAGCCCTGGAAATATACGCCGATCGTGCCGGACGTGTTACGGACGACGCAGCTGCCCCTGCCGCCGGCGACCGCCGCCAACACCCTGGTGGAAACCGCGCGGATCAAGGCTTTCGCGCGGGCTGCGCACGACGCTGCATATTGGGGCGATCGGACACGTGGGTTGGACTTTACACGAAGCGACCATGCCAACACCAACCGCTTCAACCGCGTACTCTGGGCCGGACTCCGGGGCGATGCGGAACCTTATCCGGTGGTGCGATCGAGACGCAATTTGCGCGTCGATCGAAAACGATTGTTGGCAAAATCCACCCGGAAAACCGGAGTTCTCACCGCGGTGAATCAAATCACAGATTCCCATCAGTCTCGATGAAATTTACAGATAGCGGTGCAGCGCGATTGTCATGGTCATGGGTGGCTGCCCTGATGTGCGACCGTCGACGGGTTAACCGCCGATTGATCGGCGACTGGAGCCAGAGAGGTGTACATCCAGTCGAGCATCTTCCCATTCATTCCGACCTTTTCAGAATAGTCGTGTATGTCACGGTACTGTGCGAGCCGCGCGCCGGCCGGCACTGCCGCGGCGATGCGCTCCCTCGAGGCAGGCGGTATTTCTCCCGGGTCCCATAGACTCTGCTGGACGCGCAACCGAGTCGAATTCAGCTTCGGAAGCAGCACTACTGGATCGAGCGGAGCGACCCCTTTCAGAAAATCAGGGCTGAGGTAGTTAGCCCGTTCCGCCTGCGGAACCACGCGCGAACCACCCAGCCAAGACGGCCAGTCTCCCCATGGATCGAGTACATCGACTGCCTTGATTCGAGGATCGATCGAGGCAGCCAGCAGAGCAACCGTTCCACCGGAGCCTTCACCAAAGATGCCGACGCGCAACATATCGAAGTCTCCCCGGCTTGCCAGGTAATTAAGCACCATTTGCACGTCATGGGTGGTGCCGACCAGCGAGTGCTGCAGGTCGCTAACGAACCACTCCTTCATGGGCACATCGTGATATCTCTGGCCAGTCAGCATCGACGAGAAGCCGATCGCCGCATAACCACTTTTCGTGACAGTCTTGCAGAAGTCGGGGTCCAGAAAGCGGACAGCCTCGCGGGGATACCCATAAAGATAGAGAACCACCGGCGGCCTGGATACACCCTTGGGAACAACAATATATAGATCGATCGGATCTGCGTCGCGCCACTGGACTCGTACCAGTTCGCGGGTGAACTCCGGAAAGTCGTCGGTTTGTCCCACGATGGGCGAATCCGCGCGCAAGTCGCCGCCCTGGAGGGAAAGCGTGTCCCACTTCTCGAACCTGGGGGGACCGCTGTGTCGCTGAGCGGGATCGAGCGACTGCCACGTCATCGCCGCGGATGGCCCGGCAGCTGTCGCGCTCGCCTCCTGGGCAACGGTGCGCTGATGCGAGATTGTGATAACCAATAGGGCCAGACTGCAAACGAATCCTTTGAACATGCTCGATTACCTGGGATAGAAATGAGATTCCTTATCGAGAGTTTCGAACTGTGCGCGGGCGAGATCAATGGCCGGCTACGTTCGCGCGTTGAAAGCGATAACAGCTAATCCTCCTCGACCACCGTCAGCCTCATGACAGGGTCGATGGGCGAAACGTAGACCTTTTCAGTCACCGGATTCACAGCCACGAAAAGGCTGGAAACGGGCATCGTCTTGGTGACGGCGGGTGTTTTTTCGTTGATCACTGAGAGGGTGTCGTCGGTCGAGTTGGCTACAAAGGCACGGTGAGTGAACGGATCGAGATCGATGCCCACGGCGCCCTGGCCGACAATAAGGGTCGACACTACGGTGTTGCCCGTGGAGTTCAAAATGCCGACGCTGCTGGCGCCGGGGGTCGCCGGTTGGCTTGCGACCAGCACGCTAACAGTCTTGATATCCACGGCAATTCCCTGGTTCACGGCGCCGAAAGCCGCAGCCGTCGTGACCGTGTTGGTTGTTCCGCTGATGATGTCGACATACCCGTCGATACGGCTCGCATACACAGTGTTCGACATCATGTTTACCCTGACAGCGGCGGGCAAGCCCGTGGTCGCGATTCTGGCCGTAACTTCGCCGTTGTTGATCACGTCGACTTCATCGTCGCTCGCATTGGCGGCGTAGACGGTCCCGGTGGACGAATTCACCGCCAGGTCCACAATCCCGTTGCCATCTGTGGTCGACGTGACCGTAAAGGTCTTCAGCACTCTATTCGTGCGCGCGTTTACGATGGCAACCTCGCTTGCTTCGGTAACGCTGTTCTGGCCGCCCACGTACACCAGGCCGCGTTCATAATCGACGGCCACGGCAGTGGCGATCGGATTAATCTTAATGTTCTTGATCACTACATCTTTTTTGCCGTCGACAACGGTGAGATAGTCGTAACTTCCGTCGCCGAAGACGCCGAAGTTAGGAATCGCGACATAGACGGTGTTCATCTTTGGATCAACGGCCACTTGCTCAGGGAATCCGGGGAGGGCAACGGTTCCCTCTACCTTCTGTGCATTTACGGCAACGGCTGTGCTTAAAAGGACCAACATGACGAGAAGCTTCGTGTAGTTGTTGAGCATCGAACTCGGTCTCCATTTAATTTGCGCGGCGAAGTTAGATCTGCCGCCTGCATTCGAGGTTGCGCCCGGTTACGCCATACCGCGTCCAGGTGAGTTGCACCGGGACGCGGCAGGGGGCGGCATAAACATGCCATAGGAAGAACGTGGTTCCCTTTGGTTATTCAGCGTGTCTTCCGTTAACGGCTCGAGCAACAAGGACTACTTCTCGGTAACGACCGTCAGCGACGTAGCGCTGGAGGCGGGTGTCACATAGACCTTCCGCGTGACAGGGTTAACCGCCACAAAGAAGCTGTCAACGGGAATTGTCGCGGACACAGCCGGCGGTGCGGTCGCTTCAGTGATCACGGAAAGCGAAGGATCGCCGGAATTGGCAACAAACGCAAGGTGAGTCAGCGGATCGACATCGACGCCCAATGCGGCGTTACCGACGGTGAGAGTTGCTGATACGACGCCGGCGGAGGTCAAAACACCAACACTGCTGATCTCGCCGTTGTCCGGCTGGCTGGCTACGATCACATTGCCGTTGACGTTATCCGTGGCAATAGCCTGGTTAAATGTGCCGAACGCAGTCGTGGACGTAATCGTATTGGTCTTTCCGCTGATGACATCGACAGTCCCGTTCAGCAGGCTGGCGTACACCGTGTTCGAGACGAAGTTCACGGTGACTCCTGCGGTCACCACTTCGGCTCCGACGGAGATCCGGGCCGTCACCGCGCCGGTGACGATACCTTTTTTGCTCGTGGACAAGGTGATCGCGTCGATTTCGTCATCGCTGGAGTTGGCTGCATAGACAGTCCCGGTGACCGGATTGACGGCCAGGGCTACGACTCCGGCGCCCGGCGTGGTTGTGACGGTGACGGTCGTGAGCACGGTGTTCGTGAGCGCGTTCACGACGGTGACTTCGCTAGCTCCTGCGTCAGCTGCTGTGCTCGAGCCATTGACTCCACCGACATACACCAGGCTACGGATCGCGTCGACTGCAACAGCAAACGCAATCGGCTTAATCTTGATGTTCTTGATGTCTTTATCCTTACTGCCGTCGATGACAGAAAGGTAATCGTAGCTTCCGTTGTAGTTGGGAACCGCCGCGTAAACGCGGTTCAAGAGCGGGTTAACGGCCACTCCGATAGGGGATCCGGGGAGGGCAACGGTTCCTTTGATTGTCTGCGCGTTCACGGCGACGGCTGAGACAGTGAGGACCGACATGACGAGAAGTTTCGCGTAATTGTTCAGCATCGGATTCGTTCTCCATTCAGGTTGGTGGCGCAGTCAGGATCAGTCGCCTTGCGTTGGATCTGCCGGGCGAAGGCAGATGGCTGAACTTACCTAACTGAAGCAATGATCGTGTGGCAAGCTACGGTCTGACCAAGTCGCCTTGCCATGGGGAAACATCATGCAATCGGGGAGTCAGCTGTTGATCGTTGATGAGGGCTACAAGTCAGGCAGACGAGTAGTGACCCCGTCCGCAGGGAACAGCGCTGGCAAACTCATTGGATGACGACGGTGAGCGGCGCCGTAGAAGTGACGGCTCCGGTTCCCGAGGGGGTGGTTCCACTTCCGTTGATCGAAACTGTGATGGTCCCGGGAGCAGCGGTAACAAAACTCGTTCCTCCGCCGCAGGAGATAAGTGAGAAGAGGCCCAGACCAAGAAGCATCAGGACGCAGGCCCGGCCGGCCCCAAGCCACGATGCTGTTCTTCGGCGCACGAAAAGAAGAAGCAGTCCAAAAAATGCTCCGGGCAGAAGGAGCCCTGCCAGCCTCGTGTTCGAATTTTTCGCAGCCAGAGCCCCGACGATCGTGCCCGCCGCAGTGTTGATGGTGATGGTTCCCTGCGCCGGGTTCTCACTTCCATCGGGATTCTGGCTGCCGGGGAACGTGAAGGTGGATGGACTCACTACACAGGACACGTTGGGGGGCATTTGTCCGCAACTCATAGTTACGCTGCCCTGGTAGTTATTCGAAGGCGTAATGGTGATAGTGCTCTGCCCACTTTGCCCGCGGGGGATGGTGAGTGACGCGGGGTTCGCGGTAATAGCGAAGTTGCCGGGGGGCGTCACCGTCAGGGTGCCATTCACGAACACAAACGCATAGTTCGGAGCCAAAAGAGTTCCCTGGCTGATCACGATCGGATAGGTCCCCGGAGGGGAGGAATCTGTCGCAGTTGCTGAGAGTTCGGGAATTCCGGTGATCACGCTCGGGATGTCGGAGTCGTTGAGCACGAAGCAACCGGGCAGGGGGATGGAGTTCGGGCAACCGATAATGTAAGTTAAGGCCCGGTTTGGCGCGCCCTGCTCCCGCGTGAAGCTATTGGCGGTGATGTTGAGCGGCGCGGGCGCCACCGTGACGGTTTGAATCACCGGTGCGGCGGTGGCGTAGTTGCCATTCCCGGGCTGCGTTGCTGTCACCGTTACGGTGCCGACTCCTCTCAGTTGGAGAATGTTATTGATGTTGTTGTAGAAGGTGGATGGACCCGTCGCAATGAAGGTCACGGGCAAACCTGAGCTTGAGTCTGCCGTCAAGTTGATCAACTGGCCGTAAGTCTGACCCGCCGGGATGGGATTGAAATTGATGGTCTGGATTGCCCCATTCACGACGAGGGTGCCATTCACAGGAGCAGCAAAGACGTAGTTCGGTGCTGCTGCAGCGACCAGGGTTAAGGTCCCGAGCGAAACGATGATCGGATAGGTGCCGACGCTCGGTGTTGCCGACTGAATGGTGTATTGCGCGGCACCCGTAAGGGTCGAGCTTTGCGTGTCGGCGCCCACGAAGCCGCTGATCGTGGCAGCGGGAAACACCGCGGGATCGATGGCTGAGCCATAGGTCGTTGTTACCGTCGGTCCGGTCACAGTCAGCACGGCCGGACTTACCATTAATGATCGGGTGACGGGCGTCGCTGCCTTGTATTGTTGATATCCCTCCTGAACGGCTTTCACCACGATGGTGCCTGCCCCGGTGATGGTGAGGGTCGAGCCATTGGGGCCGGAAAGGTGAGCCGGCCCGCTCACGTAGAGGAAGGTCACCGGCTGGCCTGAGGTTGCCGTCGCGCTCAGCGTGATCGGAGCCTGTCCGTAGGGGACTGTCCCAGGCGAGAAAGGCGCGAAGGTGATGGTTTGTGCTGTAGTCCCGGTGACGGTCAGAGTAGCTGGAATGAAGTTTGCGTTGGGGAAAGTGTAGTTGGTTGCGGTCAGGGTTCCCAATGAAGGCGTGACCGGATATATACCAATAGGCGAGCTGGTCGTCGCGGTCGTCGAGAATCCAGGAGAACCCGAGTAGACTCCCGGAGTCTGGGCAGTGTCTCCGTTGACAAAACCGGTGATGGTGGCGGTGAAAGCCGGGTTGGCGTTCCCAACGATCTTCGAGGCCAGGTCCGCTGTAACGGTGAGCGGAGCTTGAGCGACCGTGAACGATCGGGTCACGTCCGGTGCCGTCGCATAGCTCTCATTTCCCGGCTGGGAGGCGGTCACCTTCACGCTGCCTGCCCCCTTGATCACCAGATCGGAGCCATTCGGGCTTGCAATGCCGCTCGGAGTGGAACTGACCGTATACGTTACTGACAGGCTGGAACTCGCCGTCGCCGTCAGGGGGATAGGAGCCGTTCCATAGGTGACGGTGGAGAGAGGAGCGAACGTGATGGTCTGCGAGAGTAGGTCCAGCGCCTGCCAAACGAGGTCATATTGTTCATCAGCAAAATAGAGGTTGTTTTGAGGATCGAATAATGCTTCTAGCGGGTACCCGAGGGGCGTCCCAACCGCCCGACTGCCATCTGGAGCGGGCATGTCTGGCACGGTCTGGGTGGGGTCGTCTATGCCTGCGACCGTGGATGCATATCCGGAGGTGTCGATCTTCCGTACGGCGTGGGCATAGGTGTCGGAGGTATACAGATTGTCGAGCTTGTCGAAGGCGAGAAAGAACTGCGCTCCCTGGCTCGTGCCGTTCCCTCCGAACTGCACTTGCCCAGCCAGGCCGCCGTCTCCACAAGGGGCAGCAGTGCACTGGGAAAATGGCGAGTTGAGGCTATAACCGGTGACCGGATAGATGTATCCGGGCGAGGGAGTCACGGCATTTCCGCCGCTGGGGTTGAGGTAGAGGTTCAGGAGCGGGGGGACTGCCCCGCCCGCGTAGACGGCGCGGACGTACGGGTTGGCAAATGTCGTCGTCGAATCCACGGTCGCATCTGCGATGAAGAGGTTGCCATTCGCATCAACGGCGATCGAGGTCTGGTATCCCAGCCCAGAGGTTCCGTCCGTGGCCACGGCGGGACCACCGTCCCCGCAACCTCCCGTGGTGAGGCAATAGACGAAGTACTGGCCCGCAATCGTGAAGATATAGTTCTTCTGGCTGGGCCCGACGGTCGTATTCTCCGCTGCAAGGATCGGAGGAGCCTGCGTGCCTGAGTACACCACGTACACCAGGTCGTTGTAGGCGTCGTTGATGTACAGGTTGTCCCAAAGGTCAAGCTTGATGTCTGTTGGAACTATCGAGCTGCTGGTCCCGGGCCCTCCGCTCGCTGGCGCACCGAGCGGCCCCGATGCCCAGATTCCGGCGACCGTGCTGACGTTGGAAGTGGCGGCGTCAACTTTGCGAACAACGAAATAGGTTTCGTCGCAGAAATACAGGTTGTCCTGGGCGTCCATGGCCAAACTGGACAAACTGCCGATGCCCACTTGATTCAGCGGCATCCCCGCACACTCGCCACAGCTTGATCCAAAGCTGGCGATCTGGTAGATGCGGCCACTTACGGGCGTTATCGCGGGCACGGCATTGGTAGTCACGTTTGCCAGCGCGGCGGGAACAGCCCCGCCCGCATAAATCATGTAGAGGGCTCCGCCGACGATCGAGACGTAGACGTTTCCTTTGCTATCGCTCACCACGGCAACTGGCTGCGGCAATGGAACCTGCGTCGGCAATGAGCCATCCGCATAATCCCCGCTCAGGCCCGGTCCGTTGCCGGCAAAGTAGTGGATAGGTCCGGGAAAGAAGCCGGATGGCACATCCGCGGGAACCGCAGCGGGAACCGCGCGCGTGTGGGCCGCCGCTGTCTTTTTCGGCGCGCCGTAACACATCATCGCGAGCAGGAACAGAGCGAGGCACGTCGTCAGCGAACGGATCGTCGAGCAGAGACGCATGGCCGAAAACATGACCGAAAAATGATTAGGTTGATCTTTCGCGGTCTGTCCCATTCGGCGTGTCCTGTGCTCCTGCTCCGTGGTTTCGGGTTGACCACCTGGGCGGGCGACCCGAAAAGGCCGCCCGCCAGAAGGCTTGCATGCAAAGCAATGGTTTAGTGAGGCTGCCCTTCGGTCAGCGGGCTAGCAGGATTGACCTGGATCAAACCGCCCACGTCGCCGCCGGCTTCGGTTCCGCCGCCGTATGTGAGGGACGGGTAAGTGCCCTTCACAACCTTGCAGGTGACGGTCGCGCCTTTTGAGCCATCGTTGGGAGTAATCGAGATCGTGTCGGGAATAGTGGCGATCGTGGAAGGGACGTAATGCTCGCGCCATACGGCCAGGCCGGGATCGTTAGTGGTGCCGACGGCGGTCCCGCAAACCGGCGTAAAGGGAACAAAGTTAGGAATGTTCGCGTTGACGGAAAGCTGCGCCTGGGTCACGAGCTTTTGAACGGCTGCCTGGTGGGTTGAGTCGGTGACGATGCGGTAGATGGACCATGCAGAATACGTACCGTTGCGCAGGGTCGGGAACGACTTGCCGTTGGCGATCGGGCAGCTATAGGCGCCGTTCACTACGGGGCAGGTGGGCAGGGCACCGCTGCTGTAGGTTCCGGAGATGCCATCGATGCTGTTCAGTTTGAGGTAGCGATCTGTCTTGCCACCCGCCGTTCCTTCGTAGCTGAAGAAGGCGTACCCGAGAGTGTTCGGCGTAGCGATCACGTTGTTGACCACGTCGCCGGTACCCACGCCGCGATAACGGAAGCCGGTTCCGCAAGCCTTCGCAAGCGGGTTGTCAGTGGTTGCGCTGATGCCCGTTTCCTGCGAAGTGCCGCCGGAAGGCGAGCCGGGACGAAACACCGTGAACTCGGTGGTGTTCATCGTGCCGGAGAGGGATTCACGCAGAACCGGATCGATGATGCCGGTAGCGCCGGTGACGAGGGCCGCAGCGCAGTTGCCCACGCCGCTGAAGAGCGACGCTGCATTGGCGGAGGTGATGTTGGTGGCGGCGGCAACCGTGCTACCGGTGGCTGTGCTGGCCACGAAGATGATCGGAGCGGCACCGATCGGGATGGTGACCAAAGCAGGGCCCACCGTGCCCGACATAGGATCCGCGCCTCCCGCGATCGCGAAGGAAACCGGGTTGGCTATCGCGCCGCTAAAGTGGCTCTTGATCGGGTTGCCGATCAGGAACTGACCGGAGTGGCCTGAACGGGGGTCAGCAACCGAACCGTAGCCGAGGCCACCGTTGGCGACCAATTGGAGAGCATGGTTGGTCGCCCAGAGCGCGTCCTCCGGGCGGATGTCGGTGTTGCCGGCCATGATCGGCGCGTTTTGCAGGGCAGTGTAGACCGCGGTGGTCAGCGCGGTGTCGTTGGCTCCGCCGTCTGGCCAATACGTGAACTTGGTGGCGCCGGCGGCCGGCAGCGAAGCCTGCGCGACCATGGTCAGCTTTGTCCGCGGAACGGCCGCGACAGCACGAACACCCACCGTCGAGTCGACACTGAGGTATGCCCAGATTCCGTTCGTGCTCCACACTACCCACAGGTTGCCGGGCTCTGGCGGAACGGTGTTGCTGCCTACGGTGCGGCTGTCGTTGATCCAGACATAGCAAGTAGTTCCGGGGCAGGGCGCGCTAGGCTTGAGCGTATAGTGAAAAGCGGCGACATTGCCAGCTTTCGCGAGTTGCCAGGCAGCCACCGCGAACGGTCCGAACTGTGCGGACGAACCGGCGGTAAGCACCTGCAGGGTCTGGGCTGGGGAGCTCTGTACCAGTGCGGCTGAGAGCACGAGTACGGGAAGGATGGACAATCCCTTCAGAATTTTCATTGCATCTCCTTGAAGTTACTTCGTTGAAGTTGCTCCCTAAGGGGGAGGGGGATCTAGCGGTAGGCTCGCTGCGGCGCACGTGCTGCTTGGCATCTTGCGGGCGCGCGAAACCTCAGGAGCGCGTGTTCTTAGCGCTCAGGGCCGTGAGTTGTTTACTTAAAGCTACTGGGAAGTGTATCCAGATGGCCTTTGAGTTAGACCATATGCCTCTCGAGATTCATGTCGCTTCTGGCCGAGACAGTATCGCCCGATGGGAGCCCCGTTCATTACAACTCGATTAACTTCAGATGAATTACATACGAAAGAATTGATGATAAACGTTTGGTAAACCTGCGAGAGATTTGGCGCCGGACGCGCGGATTATAGATATAGAAGCATGATGCAACTTCCCCGTCCCAACAAACATTTAGAGCAAACACTCGAAGGCATGTTCACCGCCAAGTATCCATGGCTACTTAGGTGGGCGCTGCACTTTGCGCAAAATGATCCTGCCGCCGCCGAAGACCTGGTCCAGGAGACTTTCGTTCGCGTCCTGCTGCTGAAGAACGCATTGAGCGACCTGGATAACATCGAGCCGCTGCTTTACTCACACCTGCGTTATGCCTATCTTACGGAACGACGACGGGGACGTAATCATTCCTTCCAGAGCCTGGCCGCAGTCGATTTTGACACGTTGTCGATCAGCCTCAGAACGACCGCGGCCTTTGATCAGATCGAAGTACAGAACGAGCTGCGTAAAATTCTCGTGTTTCTATTGTGGAGAAGGCGCGCCGCAAAGTTCGCCAATATGTTCCTTCTCCGTTTCTTCCATGAGTTCAACCATGAAGACATTGCGAGGATCTGCCTCGTCTCGCGACATGCCGTTGATCTGGCCCTTGCGCGCGCGAGAGAGGAACTCAAGGCTTACGTTGCCGATCCCCAGCAGATTCGCGTGCTAGGGCGTGGCAATGCGCCGGAATTCAAGCCGCAAAATACCGCGGTTCCGTCGGACAAGTTTGCAAACGACATGATGTCGGATATCTTCCAATCCGCATGCGGCGCATGTCCGAGCGACGATCAGTTGGAGCAGCGCTATCGCGCGCTTACCCTGCGTCCGCTCGAGAACGACCTGCTGGCGCATCTCGTCGGCTGCAGAACCTGCCTTGACAAAATCGCGAGAGTCATCAAGTCGTCGCCGCCTTCTCTGCCGCAGCGAATTTCGCTCGGATCAATCCGCCGCTCCATCAAGATCACGGCAGCGACCCGGTCCGAGAAAGCAGTGACCCGGTCCCAGAAAACGTCGCTGGCGCGAATCTTCGATCACGGCAAGCGGCGGATGCGTGAAACGCTCGACCATCACCCCTCGGACCTCGTGATTGCGCTGAATGCCGAGATAGTCGCGGTCAGGGATATCAGCTCATCGCGAGCGGTCTTGAGAGTGGAGACTCGTTCCGCTGCTCAGTTAGAGTTGATTGAGGTCTTTAGCGAGCAGGGAATACTCCTGCTGATGCTTCCAATTACTCAACACCCTCCACTGTCGCCGCCGGAACTAAAACAGGAGGTTCAACTAAGCGGCGACAGAACCTTAACACTCTGCGTCCGTTTCACCGAAGAGGGAGCGCTTATCGAGACCACCTATCTCGATCCGCATTTTCCGACGGATGCAAACGAATCACAGGCACTGGCCGATTTGCAAGAAGACAGCATCGGCCTTGACGAGGTATTGCCCGCTGAGCTGCTTGAGGCTCCTCCGTCCCGTAACATCCGTCGGACGCACCGAGCGGGCCGCTGGCGACGTCTCCTTCTGGGAGTTAAGTCTGCTATCGGCCGGCGCGGAGCACTAATCCCGTTTGCAGTCTCCGTTTTGATCTCCGCCGTCGTAGCCTGGGTCGCACTCAACCACTCGAAGGAGAGGATGGATGCTGGGTCTGTGCTTCGCGACGCAATGCGGTCGGAAGGACGGTTGCGCGCTGCGTTCGGTCCCGGGGTCGTTCACCAGCAACTTGAGATACGCGCCTCAGGACTGGCGCACCACCGTGACATCTACCGCGACCTGGATGGCCGACGGCTTCCGAAGCCGCAGCCCATGGATCCCAACGAGCGGCTACTAAGGGCCAAGCTCGCCGAGGCTCAGTACGATTGGCAAGACCCGCTGTCGGCGGCCAACTTCGAGGCATGGCGCGATCGGATCCCGCGGCAGCATGAGGATGTTGAGAGGAGAGGTACCGATCTTCTTACCGTAACCACCACGGCAAGCGCTGGGCCGGTTCTGCGGCAATCGATCACCATCAGGCTCGGCGACCTTCATCCTGTGGCCAGAAGCCTCCTCTTCCGCGACCAGGAAAGCGTTCAGGTGGCAGAACTTTCTTATGAAGTAGTTTCATGGGGACCGGCAAGCGAAGGCTGGTTCGAGACCTCAGTGGGGAACCTGCCGCAGGCTTCTCCTCGACCAGGCGCGCCGGTCCTGTCTGTGCGTTCTCCGCAGCTCAGTGAAGATCAGCTTGACATGGCTCAACTAGGGGTCATCCTGGCTCTGCAGGAACTGCACGCGGATACGGAAAGACTGCAGGAATCCCGGACCCCAAGCGGCATTGTTGTTACCGGCATCGTGGAGAGCGAGAGCCGCAAGCTCGAAATATCCCGGCGCCTGCGGTCCATCCCTCATATATCGTCCAGTATCTTGAGTTATCGCGACATCCAGGCAAGGTCGCGCAATGGCCCTGAGAGCGTGAATGTCACGGCCATGTCGGTCGCGGCGGAAGACAGTCCGCTTGATAAGTACTGTGAGAGCCGGCACCTGACACGCGATCGCTGCCAGCAGTCTGCCCATCAAATCCTGAGCTCTTCGACCAACCTGGTGCGTGAAAGTAAGCGCCTTCGTGACCTCGCAAGGCAATTCCCCTCATCTAAGCCGCTGACCCGGGAAGCCCGTTATTTGCTCGATGAGCTGACCGCGCTCTATGTCCAACACCTCAAGGCCGCGGCCGGCGAGCAGGAAGGTTCGTTTCCAGTTTTGGAGCTGGACTCAGCATCCGGGACATCTTCGCCCGAAAACCTCGGACCTGAGCTGCGAGAACTAGCGGAACAAAATCTCCGGCTGGCAACAGAACTTGTGTACGCAAGCGATGGAAACGCCAGAGATGCATCCCTCATTCTACGAGAATTGGCGACATCGGCCCGGGACATTCAAGCAGCAATCCCCCGCATTTCTCAATCGACGACCATCCGCACAGAGGTTTCCCCGATCTTTCCCACTCCCCACCACGAGTAGATAGGAAGATGACAATGTGTGCTTCGTTCAAGAACAGCCTCACCGTTGTCTCGTCTTTATTTGTGTTCTTTGTCCTCACGGCTGCGGGTTATGCGCAAAATGCTCGATTCGCAGGTCAGGTAACAGACCCTCAGAACGCAACTATAAGCCATGCCTCCGTCGAGATCACGAACCAGGAAACGGGCGTACAGCTACATACCGAAACCGATGATTCCGGGTCCTATACCGTACCCTACCTTACCGCGGGACACTATCGCATCGTTGTACAAGCCCCCGGATTCAATATGTCGGCGCACGACGTTACGTTGGGCATGGGACAGACACTCGTCTTCAACGCCCAGCTCAGTCTCGGAGAGGCCGAGGCGACTACTGTCAACGTTCAAGGCGGTTCTGAACTGACCGAGTCACACCTGGAAACTGCCGAGATAAGCGGCACCATCACCGGCAAGGAGGTCTCTAACATTCAACTCAACGGGCGGAACTTCACGCAACTCATCACCCTGACACCGGGGGTCAGCAATCAGACCCAACAGGATGAAGCCCGAGTTGGCATGGCTGGAAGCGTGTCATACAGCGTGAACGGGGGCCGAACTGAGTACAACAGCTTCCAGGTGGACGGGTCGGAGACTTTGAACGTCGGCATCAACAAGAACCACAGCACACTCATCGTGTACCCCAGTATTGACGCGATTCAGGAGATTAAAGTACTTACGTCAAACTATGGCGCTATGTACCCGAGCACCGGGAACGGGACGACCATTGTAACCACTAAGTCCGGCACGGATACCTACCACGGCAGCGTTTACGAGTTTTTCCGAAATGAAGACCTGAATGCAAAGGGCTATTTCGACGTAGGAAACAGCGCGCCTCTTTACCGCCGCAACGACTTTGGCGGGACCATCGGAGGGCCCCTTTCGATTCCCCATCTTTACGATGCTCGAGGAAAGACCCACTTCTTCGTCTCCGAGGAAGCGCGCATCGAAAAAGATCCCTACGCATACCGCCAGGCGGTTCCGTCGCTTGCCGAGCGAAACGGGGACTTCAGCGATGTATGCCCGGCAGTAGCGAATGGCACATTCACTTCATTCTCCCGCACACAATATCCTGACTGCCCGGACTCTCAGTTGGGCGAAAACATTGCTAACCCAACTCCGTATACTTTTGTAAATAATCAGATGACTTATCCAGGAAACAATGGAGTGTTTCTCAACCCAAACGCCCTGGCCCTGTTGAATAACGGTATCTTCCCCCTGCCAACTTCAACCACGGGATGTAACTCTACTGGATCCTCCTGCTATCTTGGCGACGTATCCCTACCGACAAATTGGCGCGAGGATTTGTTCCGGATCGATCAGGCCGTTTCCCCAAAGCACCAGGCCAGTTTTCGCTATATTCATGACGAATGGAGCGAGACCACTCCCGTTCCTCAGTACGCTTACACGCAGAACAGTCTGCCTACCATCCAGAACAACTTTTACGCCCCGGGAATCAGTCTTGTGGCTCGCCTCTCCAGCGCGTTTACTCCGTCATTTCTAAACGAGTTTGTCGCCAGCTACACGAACTCCCATATCACATTGAATGATCTCGCAGCCCCCGGTGTCAGCATTGACCGGCCGGCGATCCTCGACCAACCCTGCAGCACCACGACAACCAATTGCGGAATGACCGCCATCTTCGGGGGCGCAACGAAGATGCCAGGCATCTCGATTGCGGGAAACAATTCTGTGTATGGAGGTCTGGGATTCGCGGTAGATCCGGGTTACATGCCATGGGAGCATAGTAACCCCACCTATATCTTCACTGACAATCTGAACAAGACATTCAAGAGGCACAATCTTCAATTCGGGGCGGAGTGGGTCATCTTCCAGAGGAATCAGACCAACGGGCCCATTGGCGCGGCCACCGGCGATACACAAGGCCTGCTGACTTTCAGCAATGTGCGCGTGCAAGGTTCGACTGGCAATGCCTTCGCTGACTATCTCTATGGGCAAACAACTGCCAGCACACCTCCGGGCGGATCGGGAGCGGTTTCGAGTTTCCAGCAGGACAGCGCGCAGGCCAGATACCGGCAGCGGTATCAGATCCTCGAGCCGTACTTCCAGGATGATTTCAAGGTAACGCCTCGATTGACGATCAACCTGGGCATCCGCGTGAGCTTTTTCGGCAACTTTTACGAAGCGAATCACATTGCGTATAACTGGCAGCAATCCGCTTTCAGTCAGACTGCGGCGCAAGGGGTAACGGTGGATGGTCAGGGCGGCCTGCGGAATGCAAGTGACGGCACGCCCATTCCGATTTATACAAATAGCGGCGAGGTCAATCCGCTGATCCTGAATGGCATCGTGCAATGTGGCAAGAATGGAGTACCGGCCAGTTGCATGTCCGACCATCGATTCAACCCAGCGCCGCGAGTCGGGTTCGCGTGGGACCCAATGGGTACCGGCAAGACCGCATTGCGCGGTGGCTACGGCATCTTTTTCGAACACGGAACGGCGGATGAAGCCAACACCGGCTCTCTCGAGGGATCCGCCCCTGTCGTGCTCAGCATGACTCAGCTCAATCCCACGGGATGGAGCACGATCGGCCTCGATAACTCAGCCGGTGCGGGCTTCGTCAGCACCGCCTTCCCCCTTAATGTCACCGCCATACCTACCAAGGCGATTTGGCCCTATGTACAACAGTGGAGCATGAGCGTGGAGCATGAATTGCCGGGTAACACCCTCGCCTCGGTCGCCTACGTGGGTAGCAAAGGGACGCACCTCACGGCTGAATTGGAATCTAACCAGTTGGCGCCGTTGTCTTCGAACGATAATCCTTTTCCGGCCCATCAACCGTTGCTCACACGCGGAGCTAACCCGGCGATTCCTGGCGGTTCATCCTCAGGCGACTGCAGTGCGACACCTGCAGGCACCTTCGTTCTGACAGATGGAACCACGCTCAATTATGGAGACCCCGCATACAACAACATGGTTGCGGCTTGTTACGCTTCTATCGGGAGCGTGAACTTTTTCGGCCAGAACACGGCCAATTCCCTGTCTCCGAATGCGCTCCGCACCTATGCTCCCGGCATCGGCGAAATTTTCGCTCTCCAGAATGTGGCCAATTCTAGTTACAACGCCCTCCAGGCAACGATGCGCAAGGTGCAAGGGCCGCTCACGCTGGGCGTAGCTTACACATACAGCCACTCGCTCGACGATGCATCGGACCGCTCCGATTCCACCTTCGTCAACTCCTTCGACTTGAAATCCAATCGAGCCAGTTCCAGCTTCGATCAGAGGCACCTGCTGCACATTAGCTACATCTACGATCTGCCCTTGATCCGTGCCTTCGATAACCTCCTGCACTTTGCCGATGATGATCCAACCAACCTGGCCTCGCACGATGCAAACGGTGTGCGGACGTCGGCGAACTGGGCGCAATCGAAGAGCGTGAAAGCGGTCCTTGGAGGGTGGCAACTGAGCGGCGTAACCCTTTTCGAGACTGGAATTCCTTTTACAGTCGTAAACAACGGCAGCCCAACTGGCGTGGGCACACTTGACAACGCGGGCGTCGCGAACGGAGTTGGATCGGGCTCCTATCCGGACCTGTCCGGCATCTCGGCCCACTCGAAGCGGCCGCTTGGGGGCAACAATGCCAAGAGTTTTGGTCCGCTCCTGTTAAATCCCTCGGCGTTTGTCGCGCCGCGCGGTCTTACGTTTGGAACTGCAGGCCGCAACTCGCTGAACAATCCCAAACGGTGGAACTGGGACGTCGCACTGCAGAAGAATCTTCCGATCTTTGAACGTGCCAATGTCGAGTTCCGCGCCGAAGCGTTTAACATTTTCAACAACACCCAATTTCGGATCTACGACCCCACTCTCGGAACCCAGGCGCAGAACGAGGTCAGCTGTTACGGAGGCAACGCCGCATATTACAGTGCTGCCGGCGGTGATGGAGTCGATTGCTTGACGGGGAGTTCCTTCCTCCATCCGGTCGATGCCCATCGTCCGCGGACCTTCCAACTGGCGCTCAAGGTGTCGTTCTGATCAAAGGATTCGTCAACTTCATTCCGAAGTGCAGTCCATGGACCAATAATCGTCGCTCAGAAAGATTGAGGGGAGAAACAGGTGATCAGACCATCCGGCTACATCGGCACCGCGACATTTCTGGCTTTGACTCTAGCGGCGGCAGCGGTTGTGAGTGGGTGCTCGAGCAGTACACCTGCACTGATCGTCCCCAATCCGTCCGCACCTTTGGGACTGCCGGCTCCCCCAGCCGCGGGTCCGGTGAATACCTATTCCGGCGTGCAGAGCCCCGGAACGTGGACTCTCACCCTGGATAACACCAAGAACACCTTCAACTATCAGCCCGTGACTTACCCTGCTCCTCTCAACGCTGCCGTCAGCGGAACCATTCAGTCGAGCCACGGCTTTACGGTGCTCACAAGCAACGGGACCTCTGCCGGATATGCGCTTGAAGTGATGGGCCGATTTGTCATTCTCCGACCCGGAGGCTTGAATACCCCGCCCGTCCTTGCAGCGCCTCAAACAAGTTGCTATCAGATTACCGGGCGGTCCCGCTTTCAGTACGCGGCAGTTCCGGCGGGAGCTGCGGAAGTCGTAACAACTCCTCCGACGTTCGGATATGGAAGCGTTGTCGCCAGCACCGACTCGACCGGCAAATCCTGGCAATTTGAAAACATGCAGGGAAATGTTGTCTCGGGCCCGGCTTCGTTTACTGCTATGTGCGGCAGCGCCAGCGGTCTGACGGCGATCAACTTTACCGGCCAGCAGAGCTTGCTCGACAGTCTGTGGACGCCCAGTCCCGCGACCGTCCCCACGGCTAATACCGGCTCGGTTATCTCGATTGGCCCTACAGGGTTATTCGTCGCGGATCAAAGCGACGTCACCATGACCCAGCCCACAGGCGCCTCCGTCGCAGGAGTCATTCAGCCCGCATCGGCTCTCAGTATTAACGATATCGAATCGAAACAGTACCTGGGTTTCGTCTACCAGGGGGCAACCTCGATTGGTCTAAACGGAGTCCCTCCGACACCGCCCATCACTTCCCCCGTTTCATTCGGGACGACGCTCACCGGAGGCGATTTCCCAAACGACGATGTCACTCAGGCCCCCAACTCTGATATCTCGATAACACTCGGCAAGCAGGACACCACTTACAACGGCCTCTATCTGAACGCCTCTGTCACGGTATCCGATCCCGCTCAAAACTGCGCCAACTTTACCGGCTATCCTTCGGGGGTAGCGCCGGTTTCAGGAATAGACGCGCAAGGGTACAACACCTGCAGGTTCTCAGGGATCGCGGTCGCCGGTAATCCCGAAGGCAAGTACGCGATCTTCGTGAATACCTACAACTGGGCCGCCCGGCTCGGCGGCACGCCGATGCAGATCTACCTGCTGCAGCAGTAGGAATCTACGCTTTTTCGCATGCGAGGTTCCTGCCGACCGCCGTGTTCGTGGCGCGTTTGTGTAGACAAACTACGAACAAAATCGCTTTTAGTCTCGCGCAAACAGCGAGAACAAGCAGCCAAGCCGAAAGCGCTCGCCTTCAGGAAAGGGATGGGTCGAACATAAATGTCTCCGAAGTCGTCCCCAGCGGGCCAAGCCTACTCTCGTTAGCGTTGGGCATTCTGTCGCTTTCTTGGATCGGCCCCCTGAACTTTGTTCCTGGATCAGTTGCAGCTCTCAGAAATGCGGCCACTTGTGGCTCGATAGTCTACCGAGGGATCATCCCAGTCATTTTTTGCCCAGATTGTGGGCAGGCGTATCGGCTTAGGTGATTCTGACATTCTGGTCGATTAATGGAATCAATAACTTGCGTCATTTTCAGTTCGAACGGTGGTTCGCCAATTGTCTCGTCGATATGGCGCAGAATATAAATGATTTGAAAAAATTCCCTTGGTATAAGCCATCGTTTGAGAGCGACGTAAACAGGCAAGCATCACCGGCCGTGACGACTTGCTCTTCATGGTACGAATATTTCAGAACTTCTGGCTTCGCTTGGGTGTGCGCTCCTGCCCGAAATCTCGAGCATGTCACCCGTTTTGCATACCGCCGCCCTATACTTATCAACATCCAATCGAATAGGAGAGACACAATGTCGGAAACAGTTGTTGGCCGGGCCGGCGAACAGATCGCCGAAACAGCACGTACCGCATCGCGCCTGACGTCTACTATGGCGGATGCCGTTGAAGAGGGTCTGGGTGCAGCGCGGCGCGTTGCAAAACAGGCCGGTGATGCGGCAGAAGAGTTCTTTGACGATACAACCAAGCGCCTCGAGCGGCATCCGGTGGAGACGGTCGTAGGGTCCGTCGCGGTGGGCATCGTCATCGGAATTGTGATCGGGTGGGTAATCTCCCGCGATTAGTTCCAGCAATCGACGGGAGGTTCGTCAGCACGTGCGCCCTCGATCACCCTCGATCAATTGATGCACTCATCGGTCCACTACCAAACACGCCGAACTCCTGAATTACTTGCTTCAGTCAGGCGTCCCAGAGGGTCACCCATCTATCGCGAACTGATGCAGATTAAAGCGATCTGGGAAGCGGCTGGCGGGGAGCACGGCCTGCAAGTCGGGGACCCGCCCGTGCGTTGGGCGATGCGGACTGGTAGCAATGTTCAGCGCCTGATAGTGGACCTGTTGAATGCCACTCCTGCAATCGTCCTTAGAGGATCCAACTAGCTTCCTGCTCAGCTCTTTCGCTTTTGAACGACGGCCGCTGCACTCACACACAATCGGACCCGTGTGTTGCACCATGGATTGGATCGAGACTTATCTTGAGTGCAACTCCCCTTTTGTTTTCACGTGTAAACACCTCTGCTCAGAGGTGTACGATCTCCTGGTGAACATCGAGCGGTTCATTCGGAAAACTGCGCGTTGACGCAGACCTGCAGTAGCTGTACGATGAATCACTCTGGTGGTACTGTGGATTGAGATAGTTACGCACCTCGCGACGCATTGGGTCAGCTGATTTGAGACTGCGGCAAGACGCAGAATTTGGGACCCAGTTCCTCAAGGAGCGAGAGAATACTGTTATTTCTCCCGCGTGTTCGCGTGCGAGCCATTGCTTGAGTGGGCGCCAAACGCCTGCATCGTTCACTTGCGAGGTGAAACGTGGCGACAGCAGGGCAGATGGGACGATTGATTGCCATCGATACCCCACTTGGCGCGGACCAGCTCTTGCTGCTCCGGTACAGTGGCTCGGAGAGTATATCTGCTCCATTTTCGTTTGAATTGGAGCTACTCTCGCAGCAAGCTATCAGTTTCGAGGATATAGTCGGCAAGCCCGTGACCATTACCGTTGCTCTGGGAGGCGGAGAACGGTTTATCAATGGTGTGGTCAGCCGTTTTGGACAGACCGGGGGAGACTTTAATTTTCGCCACTACTCCGCACAGGTGGTGCCCTGGTTCTGGCTACTCACGCGGCGAGCCGATTGCCGGATTTTCCAGAACAAAACGACCCCCGAAATTATCGAAGACGTCTTCAAGAGTCTGGGCTTTAGTGATTACGAGTTGAGCCTGACCAAGACCTATCCGAAGCGGGCGTATTGCGTTCAATACCGTGAGACCGATTTCAATTTCGTATCGCGACTCATGGAGTATCACGGAATCTACTACTTCTTCCGCCATGAAGCCCAAAAACACGTGATGGTGCTGGCCGACTCGCCTTCCGCGGTACAGCCCTGCCCGGTGCAGCACAAGGCGGAGTACAAGGGCGTCGAGAACACACACCAGGACGACCTCGATGTCGTTCAAACCTGGCTCTCTGAACAGGAACTGCGATCCGGTTCATGGGCACTGACCGATTTCAATTTTGAGACGCCGTTGACAACAGTGTCTGCTTCTGTCGACAGCCTCGTCAAAACCTGGAAAAAGGAACTGCAAATCTACGATTATCCCGCCGGTTGCGACTCCAAAAACGATACTGAAGCCATCGCCCGGGTGCGCATGGAAGCGGAGGAATCGTGGCAACAGGTGGCCCGTTCGAAGACGACGTGCCGCGCCTTTTTGCCCGGTTTTAAGTTCGAACTGGCGGATCATCCGGATCAATCCCAGAACCGCGAGTGGCTGATTACACAAGTCGACCACGAAGCCACGGCCAGTGGTTACCGCGCAGGCCAGACCGAGGAACCGTCACGGTATAGCAATCATGTTGTCTGTATACCTGCCGACGTCCCGTTCCATCCTCCACGACGGGCGCGCCGGCCGTTTGTACAGGGTCCGCAAACGGCGCTCGTCGTTGGCCCCAAGGGGGATGAGATCTACCCCGACAAGTTCGGGCGCGTGAAGGTGCAGTTTCACTGGGACCGCGCCGGCAAGTACGACGAAGATAGTTCCTGCTGGATTCGCGTGTCGCAGGCGTGGGCTGGGAAGGGTTGGGGCGCCGTATCGCTGCCGCGCATAGGACAAGAAGTCATTGTTGACTTCCTGGAAGGCGACCCCGACCAGCCGATCATCACCGGCAGGGTTTACAACGGCGAAGAGATGCCGCCTTATACCCTGCCGGGCGAGATGACCAAGACGGTTCTGAAGACCAACAGCAGCAAGGGTGGCGACGGATTCAACGAGTTTCGCTTCGAAGACAAAAAGGGCGAAGAACAGATCTTCATACACGCGGAGAAGAACCTGGATATCCGCGTGAAGAACAACGAGTACGAAACCGTAACCAAGGATTTTCACCTGATCGTCGAACAGGACAAGTTTGAGCACACAAAGAACGACCACCAGGAGACCATTGATCGCGATTACGCACAGGTGGTCGGGCGCGATCACCACCTGAAAGTGAGCGGCAAGCAGGCCATGGAAGTAGCCGGCAGCCAGTCGCTGAAGGTGAGCGGAGATGTGGCCGAACAATTCGGCCAGAACTATTCCAGTCAGGTCTCGATGGCTGCGTATCTGAAAGCCGGCATGACGATCGTGCTTGAAGCGCCCACCGGAATCACCCTTAAATGCGGTGGAAACTCGGTGGTGCTTGACCCCTCCGGTGTGACGATTGCGGCCAGCGGCCTGGTTACTATCCAGGGATCGATGGTGATGATCAATTCCGGTCCCGGCTCGCCGCCCGCCCAGGGCCAGGCCGGTTCGCTCGTTCCTCCGATGAAGCCCAAGGCCGCCGACGAAGCCGACAAGGCCGATCCGGGCGAAATGGATAAGATCAAGCAGCAGCAGATTCAGCAAGGAACGGGAAAGTACGGCCTGGTTTCACTCACCCCACATAAGCCTCCGGCGCCCGGCCAATCGGGCCAACAAGGCGCTGAAGAGAAAACGCACTGGATCGAAATCACCCTAGTCGATGAGGACGGAAAGCCTGTGCCCGGTGAGGAATACAAGGTTACGCTGCCCGATGGCAGCACAGTCGCGTCGGGCACATTGGACGAAAAAGGGAAAGCCCGCGTCGAGGGAATCGATCCGGGGTCTTGCAAAGTGACATTTCCGAATCTGGATAAAGAGGCCTGGAAGCCTAAGTGAAGATCGAGTTTGCTTGGCGAGAAGTGAACAATGTTATCGCCGGCGAATGCATGAGGCAGGAGTCTTGTCCCGTGCGCGATGGGAAACCAGACACTTGAATGAGGCGACTGTATTTTCAGTATTGCTGAGCGGGCGACTCGTGGGTTCAATGCTAAAGCTTCGGAGGAGATCGTGGCTTGTAACTATACTGTCCAGCAAGGCGATTATGTGTCGTCGATTGCCGATCAGTTTGGGTTCTCCGACTACAAGAGGATCTGGAACCATCCCGAAAATGCAGATCTTAAGCGTAAGCGCCAAAACCCTAACGTGCTTCTTCCCGGTGATCAATTGTTCATACCGGACAAAGAAGCGACGAGTTACTCAAAGCCGACAGGGCAGAGCCACGAATTCCAGGTTACGACGACGCCTCTCAAACTCCGGATTAAACTGGACAGGTTTTACTCAAGCCCCATTTCTTCCGCACCATGTGAGCTGAGAATGGGAGGTAACTTGGTAAAGGCTACCTCGGATGCAAACGGAATCGTGGAAGTGATCATCCCGAAAAGTGTTCACGATGCCATTCTTACGGTCCATTACAAGATTACTGCCAAGGGCCAGAGCCTTCCCGCCGACGTAGAAGTCCCAATCAAGATCGGCCACTTGAACCCCGAGTCCGAGCTTTCGGGACAGGTTGCGCGATTATCCAATCTCGGCTATTACCGGGGAGATCCGGACATCCTCGACGATCCGGAGTTCGTTTCGGCAGTGGAAGAGTTCCAAAGTGACCACGGTCTGACGGTCGACGGTGACTGCGGACCCAGAACGCAAGCGAAGCTGAGAGACGTCCATGGCTGCTAGCGGCGTTCCTCCGGGCGCTCCGGCGAGCCCTTCACTTTCTCCAGGCGCGGCTCGTTCATCAGGCGGTGGTGCTGCGGGGAGCCACCCGAGGACGAGGTCCAGCCCTTGTTGGTTGGGTCGTCAACGTCTAACGAGCGAAACCTGTTTTCATTGGAGGTTATCCCCGTCGCCTGCTGGCGAGTGGACGATTTACGCTTTGCATTCAATTCGTCATTTGTGCGGCCCGAAACGGCGGGCGAGATCGCTCGCCTCAAGGACCTACGCGAGCAACACAGAAAAACGATAAACGGAGTGGATGTTTATCCTCCGCTGTCCATCTTCGGTCACGCCGATCCAGTCGGCAGCGACACGCTGAACAAAACGTTGAGCGGCCACCGTGCCATGGCCATTTACGGGTTGTTGACCCGTACCACCTCGATTTGGAATACGCTGTATTCGTCTCCCGAGGTTGGTGACGACTGGACCAAGGCCCGGGCCAGGGCGACCATGGTTGATTTCGTCGGCTCCGATCCCGGAGATTTGACTCAGCTCTTTAAGTTGTACATGGACGCGGTCTGCGGCCGAGACTTCGTCCTTGACAAGAAAGAAGATTTCCTGGCTGGTACAGACGCGGATGGCAAGGGGGACTATCAAGGATGCAGCCGATTCAACCCGACGCTCATCTTTTCCAAAAAAGAGTCCGACAGGTTTGACCAGTCGACGGATCACACCGAAAGGGACAACGAAAACGCTTCTAACCGGCGCGTCATGGCGCTGCTCTTCCGCCCTGGGACGCGGATCACTGCTTCTAAATGGCCTTGTCCACGCGCCAAAGAGGGTTATAGCGGGTGTGTCAAGCGATTTTGGTCGGACGGCGATAAGCGGCGCTTCACACAGTTAGAGGACGATCGCCGACTGTTCGAATCGACTGCCGATACGTTCGCCTGCCTGTTCTACCAGCGGCTGACCGACAGCTCACCATGCGAGAGGGCGCGTAAGAACGTTTGGATAGATCTGGAATCGGTCGACGAATTCGGCCACCGCGTAGCGAACTTCGACTTGGTACTTTTCCTGCCCGACGGCAGCAAACGCCAAATTCGCACGGACTCGACGGGATACCGGCGCGAGTTGGATATTCCGCAAGGCGAGCTGAAGGTGACGCTCGCAGATGGCACTACGCAGGTTCACTATCTCCTTGACGGCAAAGAGACCGATGCGGTGCTGCAAACGGATTTTGCCGCCTTCACCGTAACCATGCTCGTGGTAAGTCACAACGGTACGCCCGAGCAGCGCCAGCAGCGTGATCAACTTATCGATCTACATTCCCGGCCGCAGGGGGAAAGCAGCATGGTAACCGGGAGAACGGCAACTGCCGACCCCAATACCGAAGTCCCCAACCAGGCGGAAGAACAAACGCAGACCGTTCGGTCCTTCGGTCTGGCAGTCGATAATCTGACACTGACGGCCGGACTGAAGCGCGACAACACCGTCGACATGGGTAGTTTCTTTACCGAGCTCTCCAACTGGCTCTCGGACTACCACCCTTCCGCTCGCGGGCGTGACTACATCGTACAGATTCTGATGGACAAAACCATCCAGACATTTTCCTCTAGCGGCACTTCGATCGGCGGACCCTTTGAACTGTCCGCAACTCCCGCAATGCGGTTCGGCGGTTACACCATCTTTGAGGAGGTTGGTTCGCCCGCTTTCGTCGACATGGCATCCGAGAGTTTCGCCGCTGGCGTCAAGGAAAAACTGCCAACCGATCAACACGGACTGGTGCCTCTCGAGGAGATTGTCGCTGAGGCACAGAGGGATGACTTCGAGGCGGTTCGTCAAGGTCAGGTGCCAAAGGTGGAGATTCTCTATCGCTTTCCGACTCCAAGTCAGTTAGCAATGATCGCCACGGTGGGCGGCGTGGGTGTGCTCGAAAACTATGGGAACGATTCGGGAATCAACGATCACATCCATCACCGCAACATTGCTGCGGCCCGGTTCGTCCAGAGGGTCTACACATTCGGAGTCTTGGATAGATATATTGACGCCGTGAATAAGGCCACTTCAGAAGATGACATACGGAGGCTTGGCCCCCCGGCTAATCCCTATACGTTTCCCATCCCTGCGGGCGCGACCGATTTTCAAGTTTCCGACATCTTCAACGCCAATCACGCCTCGAGTCTGCGGGCTTGGGTAGCCATTGCCGATAAGCTCGACAAACTGGCGAATCAACACGCCGAAGGGGCCTTATTCGTCCGCGTCAAATTCAAGCTTAAACCGTTTGAGCAGAAGGAACCGTTCAAAAATGCCATTCCGTACATCAGCGAGATCGCGGTGGAGGATAACTTGGACATCGGCACGGATGGCGTGTTGACCAAGGGGCCCGTCCTTCAGGGCTCGATAACCTCAGGGCTGACCCCCGACACAGCCCAAACCATTCCGATGACCGGCGGATCCGGAAAGCTTGGAAAAGTTGGGGTAAAGCAGGAAGTGAATGTGGTAACAGGGAAGCGAAAGACTACTGTGAACGTGGACCTGAAGGCCGTCAAGATCGAGGTGGCGGATGACGGGACGAGAAAGATTACTCTTGCCAATGGTGCCACCTCGGAAGTTAACCCGGAGACCGGCGAGTTTGGTGCCGGCTTCAAGTTCGGGCTGGAAAAGCTTTTCGGAGACAAGGCCAAAGGCAAAGCCGAAATATACATCGGGCTGGGCTTTCAGGGGGTGCGAGAGGACACGCTGATTTCATTCTTCAGCGAAGCTCCCGGATTTTTCGAGCGGCGCAGCGTGGACGAGTTGTTAAGTGAGGGAATCCAGTGGAACGACCTGAAATCCGACGAGCAAGGCCGCCTTCAAGCCCTCGGTTGGGACCACGATATCTGGGATAAAAAGCGGCTTCTTCCCATCACGTCTTTTCCCAAGAGCGCCCAAGAAAACTTCAGCGATCTGACGGCGAACGAACAGGTAGCGCTGGTCGGTCTAGGTATCCGCCAGTTTCAACAGCCTGGAATCTGGAAGAAGATCGCAAAGCAATAGAAGGGCTGACTAATCTGGCGCGTCCAAAGAAATACTCCTCAACGGGAGCTTGCGGCAGACCCAAAGTGACGCCGCCAGTGAGCACGACACGTCTCGCTTTCTCCCGCAAATCGGAACCGCACCGGATGGACAGCGAAACAACCGCGGACCAACCTCTGCTAATGACACATGCCGCGGCCTCGCAACAAAATTTTTTTGGAGATGTTGATTTCGTTCACGTGTCGAGAATTCAGAATTCGAGATCGCGTTGACGCTGCGTCCTTCCGCGAGGGCGGGGACGAACCATCAGCTGGGAGTAAGCGACCCAGTTCAGCCGTGCCCGGCCAAGATTTCGAGTGAAGTAATCCGTCTCTGATGAAGCCGAGTTGTTAAAAGAAGCGGAATCGAACCCATCTTATTGGTAATTACAGAATCGTGACAGCGGTCACAGTTCAAAAATAGCGCGTGTGTTTATCTATGAATCTCGGGGCCCCAAGCCTCCAGGGAAAAGTCTCCCTCGGAACTACACCTCCCATTCACCCCCCTTTCGGAGGGAAGCATGCAATACTCCCCTACTACCCCGTCTCAGCCTGTACCGGCGGAACGCAGACCGTACCTGGCTTCCTTTGACTCCGGGCACGAGTGCAGCCTGGAACATTGGCTGGAAGTTTCGTGGCTCGTGATACACGAAGACGAAGAAGAGCTCGAAGGTTATGTCTTCGAGGACTGCTTAGTTACCCACTAAGACGCGGCCAGGAGGGCTTCGCTAGAAATGAAGTCCCCCGCCGCAGATCAACACCTCTCCGGTGACATAGTCCGACAGCGGGCTGCAGAAAAACAGCACCGCACCGGCGGCCTCTTCGGGAGTACCCAACCGGCCAAGCGGACATGCGGTTTTGACCGAATCCAAAAGACTGGGTTGGACGCCCAGGCGAATCTGGTGACCGTGCATCTCCATGTTGGCGGTGGCGTCGGTCAGCGGCTGTACCAGCCGCGTGCCGATGAGACCGAATCCAACGGCGTTCACGTTCACGTTATAGCGGCCCCACTCCTTGGCCATGGTCTTGGTCAGGCCGATAATTCCGGCCTTGCCTGATGAATAACCCGCCTGTCCCGGGTTGCCGTCTGTGCCGGCGATTGACGTGATGTTGACCACCTTGCGCATGACGCGCTGACCGTTTGCGATCTCCTTCTTCGCAGTCTCCCGGATATAGGTGGAGGCGGCGCGGAGTATTCGAAATGGAGTTACCAGGTGGATTTCGAGCATCGCCTGAAACTGCTCATCCGTCGTCTTTTGAATCACGTTGTCCCAGCTGTAGCCAGCATTGTTCACGATGATATCGATTGAATTAAATTCGGCGACCGTAGTATGGACGATCCTCTCCGGCACCATCGGATCGGTCAGGTCCCCAGTGACATGCTTTACTCGGCCCGGCCGCGCCAACTCGGTCTCGGACTCGAGCAGCATGGCCTCATCGAGGTCGTTGATCATCACACGCGCACCCGCTGCGACCAGGCGCCTGGCAATGGCTCGCCCGATCCCCCGGCCCGATCCGGTCACAAGCGCCGTTTTTCCTTCCAGCGTGAATGGCATTTCTGCCGCACTTTCCGTTTCCAATGCAAGTCTTTCCAATTCCATCTCTCACACCTTGCAGCTTCTAAGTACGCTGCGTTGCAGCATTATAAATGCTGCAACGCACAACTGTACAGATGCGGCCCCGGTTTGCGTCGTTGCTCTTGCCAAACGGGCACGTTTTCAGGATCGCCGTGCACTTCCAGGGTATCCCTTTTCAAATTTCTCCTCTCCGCCATCATGGAGGGAACGAAAGGACCAGTCTTCATGACAAATCGAGAAGTCGTAGTTCTGAGCGCGGTACGAACCCCCATCGGAAAATTCGGCGGGGCGCTCAAAGACATTCCCCCTAGCGAACTTGCAGCTAAGGTCGTTTGCCAGAGCCTGCAACGGTCGGGCCTATCGGCAGCCGACATCGGTCACGTGGTTTTCGGCAACGTCATCCATACCGATGCCAAGGACATGTATCTTGCCCGCGTGGCCGCCTTGCGCGGCGGCCTTCAGGTAGACACGCCGGCTCTTACGCTGAATCGTTTGTGCGGCAGTGGACTTCAGGCAATTGTGTCGGCGGCGGATGCGGTCGTCCATGGCGATACCGATGCCGCGATTGGTGGCGGCGCCGAGTCGATGAGCAGGGCGCCCTACTGGTTGAATGCATTGCGTTGGGGCGCGCGGTTGAACGATGCAAGCGCAGTGGACGCTCTCGTCGCCGCTTTGACTGACCCGTTCGATGAAGTCCACATGGGCGCGACAGCTGAGAACATCGCCCGCAAATGGAACATATCCCGGGAAGACCAGGATGAACTCGCGGTCGAGAGCCACCGACGCGCCCTCAGCGCGATTGAGGCGGGACGATTCCAGAGCCAGATCATACCGGTCGAACTCAAGAGCCGTTCGGGTAGCACGTTCTTCACTACCGATGAATCTCCGCGCAGCGATGCGACCATGGAAAATCTTGCCCGGCTCAAGCCGGCCTTCGATAAAGCGGGAACTATCACTGCCGGCAACTCCTCCAGTATCAATGACGCGGCTGCCGCCGTGGTCCTGATGGAGCGTCATTCGGCAGAAGAACGCGGACTCAAGCCGATGGCCAGGTTCGTCGACTATGCGGTGGCCGCGGTCGAGCCCGGAGTCATGGGCATCGGCCCGGTGCCAGCTGTAAGGAAGCTTTACAAGCGTACCGGGCTTGGCAACGCTCAAATGGATGTGTTCGAAGCCAATGAAGCCTTCGCCGCCCAGGTACTCGCAGTTCAACGCGATCTGGAACTTCCACCGGAAAAGACGAACCCCAACGGCAGCGGCATATCTCTGGGCCATCCCCTGGGAGCAACGGGTGCGATTGTCACCGTGAAAGCACTGCACGAACTGCAACGCATTAGCGGCCGGTATGCGCTGGTCACCATGTGCATCGGAGGCGGCCAGGGCATCGCCGCCATTTTTGAAGCGATGAACTAAGCGACACAAACGAGGCGAATCAAGAAGGGAAGAAATCAAATGGCGACAGCAACTCTATTCGAAGTCATGATTCCGACATATAAACCGCTTGCCGGAAAAGTCGCATTGGTGACCGGAGCGTCCCGTGGCATCGGGCGCGCCATAGCCCTTGAATTGGCCAATCGTGGAGCTACGATTGCCATTAGCTTTCGCACCGGTCTTAGCGGAGCGGAAGTGGTGCGAACCGAGATCGAACAACTGGGCAGCTCAAGCGAAATCTTTCAAGGGGACATCTCCGATAAAATGCAGGCTCGAGGGGTCGTCCGGCAAGTGCTCGAAACCTACGAGCGGCTCGACATTCTCGTGAACAATGCAGGAATAACCCGCGACCGCAGCATTCGCAAGATGACTGACGACGATTGGACGGATGTCATCGATACCAATCTGAATAGCGCGTTCTACTGCACCAGCGCGGCCATACCAGCGATGATCGAGCAGAAGTTTGGCCGCATCGTGAGCGTGACGTCATTCGTCGGCCAGGCCGGCAACTTCGGTCAAGCGAACTATGCTGCCAGCAAGGGCGGCCTGGTCGCATTCACCAAGGTGCTGGCCTTGGAGTTGGCGCGATATAACATCACGGCGAACGTCATTGCGCCAGGCTTTACCGCAACCGACATGCTAAACGGTATTCCGCTCGACCGCCTGGAACAAATCAAGGAGAGAATTCCCATGCGCCGCCTGGCAGAGCCCGAGGAGATCGCCAAAGCGGCAGCTTACCTGATCTGCGATGCGGATTACGTCACCGGCCAGCAGATCAGTGTTAATGGCGGGCTCTATATGTAGCGAGCGAATTCGAGTTACCTGGAGCGAGCGGCCAGCCATTGGTCGATATGCGGCCAGGTCATCTTTTGCGCCCCGCTCCCGGCCATGATGCCGATGTGGCCTCCGGGGACACGAAAGATCTCTGTGTCCCTGCTGGAAATTTTCGAGAGAATCGCTTCTGATTGGCAGGGCGGGGTGATGTGATCGCCCTCCGCGATCACTGTGAGGAGGTTGGCGCGCAGTCTCTTCAGATTCACCAACTCGCCACGGATCTTCAATTCGCCCTTCATGAGCCGATTGTTGCGATAGAAATCGACAATGAGCTGGCGATAAGCTCCGCCTGCCATGGGAAAAATATCGCTCACCCAGGTGTTCATGGCGTGCCACGATTCCACTGCCCTGGCATTGTCCAGGTTATCCCAAAGCTTCAGGTAATTGGAAATGTAGTTTTCGATTGGCTTGAGAGCCTTGGCGCCGTAGTCGATCATTTCACCCGGCATATTGCCGAAGGCCGCCAACACCCGGTCCACGTCGAAATATTTCTCATCCGTCCAGTGCGCAAACGTCAACGCCCGCGGCTTCGAAAAGTCCAGCGGCGCGGTTAAAAGAAGCAGGTTGCGCAATCCCTCATCGGGACGCATTGACGCATAGATGGTAGTAAGAATCGCGCCAATACACCAGCCAAGCAGGCTGAATTCCGTAGATCCAGACAGTGCCTTAACCTTGCGGATCGCCCGCGTCATGTAGTCGAGAACGTAATCATCGAACTTCAAATCCTTGTCTTCCAGCCCCGGCACTCCCCAATCGAGAAGGTACACATCGTACCCTCGCCGCACCATGTATTCAATGAAACTGTGCCCGGGACGAAGGTCGAGAATCGTGGGCCGATTCATGAGGGCGAAGATAAGAAAAAGTGGTACGGAATGTCGTAGCTCCGGAGCGACCACAGGGATATAGTGATAGAGCTTGGCTTTGTTAAGCGTCCAGACAATCTCTTTCGGCGTCTGCGCAATCGCAGCTTTTGTTGTCATCACCTTGTTGAGAGTTTGAAAACGCTGCTGGAGAACCGACCATTGATCAGGCGATGCCGCTGCCTCTGTCATATCGACCTCTTCTCCGAAACGCGGTCAGCCCTTTCTCGGGCTCTTGCGTCGCGGAGTCTTGCCTTTGGCGTTCTCATGGGAAACGGCACCGGCGGGCGCCGGTATCGCCACCGAACATAGTTGGATGATTCGATCGAGCTTGGCTTCCATGTCGTCCAGACGGATCTCAATGTTGGTGAACCGCCCCGCCAAGGCAGCCACCTCCTGCCGCGAGGGCATCGATGCCTGTTCCAAAGCCGCCGCGGTAGCTTTGTCGAACGCTTCGCGGAATGGCGCGGAAGCCATCAGTGAGCTATTGAGCATGGCGCCCGAGGCCTGCGCATACTCCTCGCTATTCACTGCGTTGATCATCACCTTCGACATCGCGTCGAGATAGCTATCCCGCATTCCGCGAAAGGCTTCAAAAGGATCGACAGGGTTTCCATCCTTGTGATCTGCAGCCATCGGTGCAACTCCAGACTGTAATGTCACAAAAAGCATATACCTCTATGGGGCCGAGGGCTTCCCTTATTGCGCTTCCAAACGCTATCGGGTTGTCTAGCCCTCGTCCCGCACGGATGCCTGGCGCCGTCAGGATCAATGGACCTTGAGGGGTTCCTTCAACACGTCAAGCAGTTCTTTTTGCGCATCAACCACGACTTCGATTCCGCGCTGCATCGAGTCGGCCGCCGCTCCCGCGGGCGTGCCGGCATAACCAAATTGCTTCTTGGCGGTTTCGAATGCCGCCCTGGTCTGCCTGGTCGCATAGTCGAGCGCCGACTTTTGCGCGGCTATCGATTGATCGATGGCTTCCTGCGCTTTCGCCGCCCCAAAGTCCACGATCTTGCCGGTTTTCACTTTGCGCTCCTTGACCACTCCTGCCAGCATGTGGCTCTGCTCGACGACCAGGTCGATCATTTCCTTCTGGGTCTCGGCATAACGGTCGAAGGCAGTGATAGCCAGGTCAAACATGAAAAATCCCGGAGCGGCCCAAGCTTGTTTCTTCCAGGTATTTACCATCTCGGCGTTGTGATCGATGGTTAGATCGATGGCCTTCTTCTGAGCTTCGGCCAACCGCTCAATCCCAGTTGTATAAAGGTGAACAGCCGCCTCGACAAAGTCTGGTTTCTCGCCTGTGGCAGCCGTAACCGGTCCCTCAGGCCCTTTTTCCGTTGCCTTCATATCATGCTCCTTTGGGGGCTTTCTGCGCTGCAATACCTGCTGCATTGCAGCATAACTTATGAGGCTCCCTCTCTTTGGTGTTGTCAAGCGTAAAATGCCAGATAATGGCTAAGAAAACGGTCGTCATCAGGAAATACGAGAACCGGCGCCTCTATGACACCACCAACAGCCGGTATTTGAACCTCGAAGAGGTGGCTCAGCTCCTGCAGCAGGGAAATGATGTCCAGGTAATTGATGCCGCCACGAACGAAGATATTACGCGACTGATTCTGACCCAGATCATCGTCGAAGATGCCAAGGCGCCCAACTCCAGTTTCCCGCTCGATCTCTTGCGCCAGATGGTTATCGCGTCGGGAAAAGCCAGCCAGGAAAGTGCCTTGAAGTACATGAAGGCGATGCTAGATATCTATCAGAACACCTACCGCGCCATGGCTCCACCTTTCAATCCATTCGATTTCATGCAGAATTTTGGAACAGACCGAGGCGTGCCTGTCGAGGGAAGGAAAGGGCCCGCGTCAGAATCGAATTCAGAAACTGAGCCGAGACCCCCAGAGCCACCAGACAGTGACGAGGTGAAGGATTTAAAAAGGCGCATCGCTGAATTAGAGAAACTCGTTTCGGGCCTGGTCCCCCGCAAATCATAACGTGGCGCGGAGCTTTGTTTGTTTGTTCGGTAGCCGTCCCTCATGAGACGCGATATCACTGGGTAGGGCGGCGTCGCTAGATTAAGGCCTCACGGTTTCTTAAAAATCCTGAAACCGCGTTCTCGAAGGCGCATCAATACTGGCATTCGAGAACGAACGAGTGGCGTTATGTCACCTCTGCGACTCATTGTTCCCGGACTGTATCTTCGAGTAGGATCACGCCGCCTACGGTTCGCAAATGATCGCGGCGAGTGGTTCTGGAAGCTGTAACCCGGTATGATCGCCGCCGATCATTTGTCAACCGAGGAAACAATGGCTCTGGGCTCATTCATCATTCTTCATACGGTTCTTCTCATGGCCGCTGCAGAAAAAGACTGCAACCATCGGCCAACAGAAGAATCCAACGCTTCATCCGGGGTGCCTGGCGGGCGCGTCGTGTGCAGTGGTCCGTATCAAGAACCATCGTGCCTCCGGGTGGGAACTGAATCGGGTCCGGGATGCCCGGGACGTGGTTCGAGTGAACCTGACGCAATAGAAGACCCTCAGTGGCCAGTTCAAGAAAAGCAGGACGCCAACATTTCGGGAGTGGTAACCGACGAAAACGGAGACGTCATTCCGGATGCGGAGGTTGTTCTGGACAATGATGGCGGGAGTCGCAAGACAACCTCAAACGACACTGGATTCTTTGAATTCAGGAATGTGCGGCCGGGCGATTCTTATCGATTGATTGTCACCGGAAATGAGTTCGTCACCTGGAAATCTGAGATCCTGCACCTGGATGCAGGACAGTTTTTGATCGTTGACAATATCAAGCTGAAAGTCGAAAGCGGTGCGGTCTCCGTCACTGTGACGGCTTCACCTCAAGAAATTGCAACGGAGCAGGTTCGGATCGCCGAACACCAGCGTGTTCTTGGCATTATTCCCAATTTTATGGTGGTGTACGATCGTAATCCCGCACCGCTGACGGCGAAGCTGAAATTCCAGTTGGCTTTTCGAGTTGCGGTTGATCCAGTGACGTTTATCGGAGTGGCCGGTCTCGCGGCGATTAATCAAGCAGCAAGTACACCGAACTATGTCGAGGGCGTGAAGGGATACGGGCAGCGTGCGGGAGCTCTGTATGCGGACGGGGTCACGGATCTCATGATCGGAGGCGCTATTTTGCCAAGCCTGCTTGATCAGTATCCACGCTATTTTTATCAAGGTACGGGTACCAGGAAGTCGCGGGCGCTTCACGCGCTTTTCAGTCCTTTCGTATGCAGGGGCGACAACGGGAAATGGCAGCCGAACTATTCCAGCCTTGGAGGCGATCTCGCATCAACCGCTATTTCGGAGACCTATTATCAGGCGTCCAATCGCGGACCAGGTTTGATATTCGGCAATTTTCTTATCAGCACGTGCGAGCGCATGGCAAGCAGCCTCGCGCAAGAGTTTCTACTGCGTAAGCTGACACCGAGCGCAGCCAAGAATTCGAATCATTGAAGAACGCGGACCTCAGGTGGAGGTTTTCATGATCCGTGGGACGTGAATGAATTCACTCTCTGCCAAACCAGCTGCTGAACGGCAAGACCAGCATTTGGTTCGGCGGTCTTAGATAACAAACAAGACATCCGGAATGCCCGCTCGGCCGAAGAGATCGTTGCGCCGTGCGCAGTGCTGGTCGTGTGTTTCCTCAACGCGGAGAACTTCCCCATGCATCAGCTGCAAGCAGAACAACGGTCGACCTTTCGCCTTGACGTTCAGCTTCATGAACTGCTGACCAAACCGCAAGAGCGGACGATTCCGCTGCCGCCCATCGGCAAACCACAGACGTTTCCCGATCCGGTTTTCCCGCAAAGACCCGAACTCCTGGCTCCGATCGACCCCGACGATGGCTGGACACCGCCCGAAAAGCGCCACTGCGCGCCAGGTCAGATCTATCACGCAATGCAAGGGGGGCTCTTCCCGTACATACGATCGCGTGTGACGCCGGGCGACTTCCATCCCCTGATCGCGTATTTGTTTACCGAGTTCAAATGCAATCTTGATTGCCATTACTGCTGGGCATTCGATAACAAGGTCAAGGGCATGACGGAGGACACGGCGCTCCGTCGATTGGCTGCATGGCACGGGATGCAGGGTGTTGGCTTTTATGGGCGACGAACCGTTGCTGCGGCCGGATCTGATCCATCGGATCACCCACTATGCGGCCAAGCTCGGGTTCTGGATCTACCTGCCGACGAACGCGCGCCTCCTGCGTATCGATGTGATCGACAAGCTGGCCGACGCAGGTCTATCCACGTTCAACATCGCCGTGGACATCAAGCCCGGATTGCCCAAGGCTCTCGCGCCTATCCGTAAGTAGTTTGATTACCTGATCCGCAAGCAGTACGGATATCGCTCCTCGGTTTTTCTCAATATCAACATTTGCCGCAACAACCTGGACGACGTGAGGCAACTGACCGAGATTGCTCACGATCTCGGCATCGCGACGGATTATCACATCAACGAATCGCCTCTCCTCGCTCAGGACGAGCACTTCAAACACGCGGACGGAAACGTCACCTACATCACGAAGGAAGACTGGCCGGCGGTGGAAGAAACCATCCAATGGCTGACCGAGAAACAGGACGCCGGCTACAAGATGGTTAACTCCAATACGCGGCTGTGGCAGATGGTCGACTTCATGAAGGGCAGTCACTTCCCGTGGAACTGCCGCGCCGGCCAGAATTCGATGATCATCCGTGTCGACGGGACGCTCGCCCCCTGCTTCCCGATGTACACGGCCAATTACGACTGGGGTGTGGTCGGGGACCATAAGTTCGATACAAAACAGCTCGATCACCAGAAGGAGAGCTGCCAGACGCACTGCTTCTCCACTCTCAATCACATCCTCGGCTGGTGCTACAACGACCAGCGCGTGATCAAGTACTTCTTCAGGCAACTTGCGCACGGATTCCAGGGAGTCAAAGGCCAGATGTAAGCCGCCGATCCCGCAGGAGTCAGTAACTCGGGAATTGCCGTAAACCCATCCTATCCCCAAGGAGAATTTATGCCGGCACCGAATCGAGAGGTCGTTCAGACGGAATTTGAGATGGAAATCCAGGCCCGCATCGATGCCGAGCGGGCCCGGCTTCGTGCCGATGCAGGACTGGCGCGCATGCGCGAGTTCAAGAAGCCCGTGGAACGCACATTCACCACACCGGAGCGCGACCACGTAACCATTTTGTTTGGCGGCTTGACATGGAAACACGAGGAGATGATCAAGGCCGTCTTCCGCGGCAGCGGCTACCGATGTGAGAACATTCCCACGCCGGTGGTTGCGGACTTTCAGGCGGGCAAAGAATTTGGCAACAACGGGCAGTGCAATCCTACCTATTTCACGGTAGGAAACCTGGTCCGGCACCTGCAAAAGCTGGAGCAGGAGGGACTCACACGGCAACAGATCATCGACAATTACGTCTTCTTCACCGCGGGTTCGTGCGGTCCCTGCCGGTTTGGCATGTATGAGGCGGAATATCGCTTCGCCCTGCAGAATGCCGGCTTCGATGGCTTTCGAGTTTTGCTATTCCAGCAGACCGACGGCATCAAAGCCGCCAGCGGCGAACCAGGCCTGAAGTTCTCTGTCGATTTCGGCATGGGCATGCTCAATGCGCTGAATCTTGGCGACGTCATCAACGAACTCGTGTATCAGGTCTGGCCCTTCGAAACCACCAAGGGTGAGACCGACCGCGTGATCCGCCAGTCCGTGACGACACTTACGGACACGCTGCGCGATCGTAAGCGGTGGCACATCATGGATGCGTCGCCGACGTGGGCGCGCCCGTGGTTGGAGAGACACGACAAAATCGCGGGCATCGGCTGCACGCTTGGCAAAGTAGCTCACAACTTGTACGGGCACGAATACGTCGATGCACTGCACGCCTGCCGCGACAGCATTGACGCCATCGAGGTCGACCGTCTGCGTGTGAAGCCGGTCATCAAAATTACGGGCGAATTCTGGGCGCAGACCACCGAGGGCGACGGCAACTTCAACATGTTCGCCTTCCTTGAGAAGGAAGGTGCGCAGGTACTGGTCGAACCCATCGCCACCTGGATCGCGTACATGATGTACGTTGCAAAGGAGGGAGCAAAGGCGCGCTTTGAGTCGCAGGCTCCTCATCGCAATCCCAAATGGTACGAAGTCAAGAAACACCTAGTGAACGAATTTGCGTTGTTCAAGAAGACCGGCGGTCTGAGCGCCGGGAGCGCGGTGTGGGGTTATTTCTACCACCGCACCATCCGACACATGGGCGACACGGCGCACCGTCTTGTACCGCAAAAGGAATTGTCGCGGCTCGCTCACCCCCTCTACCACCAACTCGCACGCGGAGGCGAAGGGTTCATGGAGGTGGGCAAGAACGTCTATTACACGGTCAATCACCTTTGCCACATGGTACTGGCGCTAAAACCGTTCGGCTGCATGCCATCCACGCAATCGGACGCCGTTCAGTCCGGTGTAGTCAGCAAATACAAGGACATGATCTTCCTGCCCATTGAGACCTCCGGCGAAGGCGAAGTAAACGCCCACAGCCGGGTGCAGATGGCATTGGCTGAAGCACGACCCAAGGCGCGTGCGGAATTTGACAGCGTACTGAGCACGACGGGCAAGACGATGGACGATCTTCGCGGATACGTTGACGATCACCCGCACCTGAGGCGCGCTTTGTACAAAGTTCCGCATCGCGAGGGGATTGCCGGAACAGCAGCTCAGTTTGCATGGCATGTGAGCGACCTGATGAATAGAGATGTTGCGTATCGCCGGCAGTCGCGTGTGGCCGTGTCGGCCCAGCGGATGGCATGATGCGGGCAGCGGGTAGAAACGTTCTGGAATTGGGCATCATGCTGACCAGTGCGTTCGTTCAGCTTGTACTGCACTCGTCTCTGCTCACGCTATTCGAAAACCACTTTCATGGGCTGTTCACTGGCCAGCACTATCGTCCAGTCTACTCACGTTCAGGCCGGCGGAACCACGTCCGGTTGTAGGGGAGAAGACCCAACGGGAAGCCGTGCCGGAGATAGGTCAACCGCTACGTCATCGGTGATTAACAATACCTTGTTCAGGATGAAAGGATGCAGATTCCCTGCTGCCGAAATCTCACCCCCGCAGGAGGTCACACTTCAGGCTCACGTTCCGGACGCTCTTCCTTAGTCTGGTAGTCGTGGCGATCGCAGCTGCTTGCCGGCATGCCGGCGCGGAGGAGGTCGAAGTTACAGATCCAGGGAAACGAGCCCAGCACAATCCGCAAAGAGAAATCATTTATGAGGGATTGGTTTCATATGGGAACTACAGGTTGTTTGGCGCTGCGGAAAACGCCAAACTTTATGCGGCCGGCGTCGAATACGATCGAGAGTTCTGGCCTAACTTGTTTCACACCCGGGTTGACGGTGTTGTGGAGATCCTTCCTGTCGTCTTGTTGACTCAACCCGAAAGGGATGACAGGTGGGGCAACCCATTAACGCGAGAGAGAAAGATCGTACCGGGTGGAGGCATTACTCCGATTGGATTTCGGTTGCTGTGGCGCGACGGGAAAGGGATCATGCCCTTCTTCGAAACAAAAGGAACCGTAATCGGATTCTCGCAGAAAGCGCTCTCTTCAGAAGGGACGTATGAAAACTGGAGTTTTCATCTCACGGGAGGAGTGAAAGTGAAACTCCGCGGCCGCTACGATCTCCGCCTCGGTTTACTCAGCGATCTTCACTTCTCCAATGCTTTCGTGGTCCGGGCCAATCCTGCGCTGGATGTAATGAACGTGGACGTCGGGCTTGTGTATCACCTGGGAGGCCCTGGAAAAAGCCATTGATGTCAAAGCTTCGGACCGCCGGAATCGCATCCGGTGTTGACTGAACCCAAGGAGGATATTGATGCAGCAGCTGCTGGTAGGGCTCGACGTCGGCTCGACGACCGTGAAAGCAGTGGTGGTTGAAGCGGCCACAGATCGAATTCTTTGGCAGGATTATCAACGACACGAAACTCGGCAGCCGGAAAAAATGCTCGAATTCCTCCAGCGCATGGGGCCGAGGCGGGGATAAGCGAACAAAACACGCGTGTGTTCGTTACCGGGTCGGGGGGTGGACCAATCGCCGAGATGATCGGCGCAAAGTTTGTGCAGGAAGTACATGCGGTGGCTCTCGCAGTCGAGAAGCTTCATCCAGAGGTGTACTCCGTCATCGAGCTTGGCGGCCAGGACGCAAAGATCATCGTGTTCAAGGACGACGAAGAAACGGGCCGCAAGAAGAAAATCCCGTCGATGAATGACACGTGTGCCGGCGGGACCGGCGCCGTCATCGACAAGATCAACGCCAAGCTGAAAATCCCAACGGCGGAACTCGCCAACCAGGAGTACCACGGCATTAAGCTTCACAAGGTCGCCGGCAAGTGCGGTGTCTTCGCCGAAACTGATATCAATGGCCTGCAAAAGACCGGCACGCCTTCTGACGAATTGATGGCATCGCTGTTCGAAGCGATCGTGCTGCAAAACCTGAGCGTGTTGACGCGAGGGAACACACTGCGTCCGCACGTCCTGCTGCTGGGCGGACCGAACTCGTTCATTCGCGGCATGAAGGAAGCCTGGCAGGCGAACATACCCCGCATGTGGAAGGAGCGAAAGGTCCAGATTCCCGAAGGAGCGACGCCCCAGGAACTGATTAAGGTGCCGGATAATGCCCAGTACTTCGCCGCGCTTGGCTCGGTAGAGTTTGGCAAGGATGAAGACAAAGAAGTCGGCCGCTATGCAGGAACCGACAAGCTTGCATGGTATATCGATTACGGCCGCGCGGAAGAAAAGGCGGCGTCTGGAGGAAGGGGCCTGGTCACCGGTGAGTCAGAATTGGACGAATTCCGAGTTGCATACCGGCGCAAGAAATTCGTTCCGGCGGAGTTCGTTGCCGGCCAGGTCGTCTCCGGGTTTATTGGCGTCGACGGCGGATCCACGTCCACCAAGGCTGTGCTTCTGGATAAAGAGGGCGAACTTCTTTGCAAGGCTTATCAGCTTTCTAACGGGAATCCAATCCAGGACACGATCGAGATGTTTGAGAAGATCCGCGAGCAGGTCGAGGTTCGCGGCGCATCGCTCGACGTCCTCGGTGTCGGCACGACGGGCTATGCCAAGGACATCTTGAAAGACGTTCTCCACGCCGATGTGGCGCTGGTCGAAACCGTAGCCCACACCGAGTCCGCACTCAAGTTCTACAAGGATCCGCACGTGATCGTTGACGTGGGCGGGCAGGACATCAAGCTCATCGTGCTCAAAGACGGCCGGGTGAAGGATTTCAAACTCAACACCCAGTGCTCGGCGGGCAACGGTTACTTCCTCCAGTCGACGGCCGAGGGGTTCGGCATGAAGGTGGAGCAATTCGCTGATATCGCATTCTCGGCGAAATCGATGCCCTCGTTTGGATACGGATGCGCGGTATTCATGCAGTCGGATATCGTGAACTTCCAGCGCCAGGGCTGGCGGTCGGAAGAGATTCTCGCCGGACTTGCCGACGTACTGCCGAAGAACGTGTTCCTTTACGTGGCCAGCATTCCCAATCTTGCCGCTCTTGGATCGCGCTTCGTTTTGCAGGGCGGCACGCAGAACAATCTCGCGGTCGTTAAGGCAGAAGTAGACTTCATTCGCTCGAGTTTTCGGGCCAACGGCAAGGAACATGGCAAGGAAACGACCTTTATCGGCCTCGACGCTGTCCGGCAGATTCGTTACCGCACCACGCGCAACGAAGACACTCGTTGCTACTTCTGCAAGAATAATTGCCTGCGCACATTTATCGACGTCAACGTTTCCACTGCGACGTCTCAGGCGGCGGTAGCCGCACCGGCCGTGGAAGACCGCGCCGCCACGCCTGAAGAAGTTGCAGCCCTGGTAACAAATCTCCCCAGCCTGGAGCAGATCGAATCCAATCTGCAGGCCGCGGCGCATGGCTCATCCTGCAGCACTGGCCATGCACATGATCTGGGGAGCGGCGGCTGTGGCTGCGGGTCCTCCTCCAACGCCTCCTTCCGTGCGAAAGCAGAGCCGCTGATCCAGATCCTCGCCGCTCCGGGGGCGAAGAAACCAGTCGAGGCTCCCAAGCCCACGGGCGAGTTCCAGCCCCGCAAGACGAAAATTCCGCTGCGGGTGAGCGAGCAACGGTTGATCATCGCCACGTGCGAAAAGGGCGCGGTCGAAGATCTGAATGACATGAAGGGGATCAAGGCCGACATCGACAAGATCAAGGCCGCCAACCCTAACTTCGTCGACATCGCCGCGCGAGACGTGTTCCGGATGCTCGATGTAGAGAGCGTTGCGGACCCTACCCCCAGCACAAAGGGTCTCCTCGTTTCCAAGTCGACGAAGGAACGCGCAGCCCTCATGGAGCGACGCAAGGAATTCCGTATCGGCATCCCGCGGTTGCTGAACACCTACACGTATGCGCCCCTGTTTAACGCATACTTCTCTAGTCTCGGAATTCAGGGCGAGAACATCGTCTACTCCGACTACACCACGCCGGAGCTCTATCGCGCCGGGGCCAGCCGGGGGGCGGTCGATCCGTGCTATCGGTCGAAGATCGGCATCGCGCACATCTACAACCTGCTGGCCGTGAAGCACTCGAAGAAGCCGCTCCACGCGATCTGGTTCCCGATGTACGACGTGCTCCACACTCCCCTGGTCAACCTGACCGGATCCAATGCTTGTCCCACCGTGACGGCAACTCCGAACGCCGTGAAAGCCGCATTTACGAAGGAGAGCGACCTGTTCTCTGAGAACGGCCTTGTCTATCTCGACCCCATTCTCAACCTGCAGGACCGCACGATCTGCGCCGACCAGATGCACAAAGCGTGGGCGCCCATCCTGGGTCTTTCACGCGAAGAGAGTGATCGGGCGCTCGAGGCCGGATTCCGAGCACTCGCAGATTCCGAGAACGAGATCCGGCGCCAGGCGCGCGAGACGCTCGATCAACTGGAGCGTGAGGACCGCATTGGCATTGTGATGCTCGGCCGCGTCTATCATCACGATCCAGGCCTCAACCACGAGATCATGGAGGAGTTCCAGAAGCTGGGCTACCCGGTCTTCTCCCAGAGCACGCTCCCCCTCGATGAAGATCTGCTTGAACGCCTGTTTGGCGATGAGTTGCGGGCTGGCCTCATTACCCATCCTCTTGACATCAGCGACGTGTGGAAGAACCGCTATTCCACCAGCACCAATCACAAGGTCTGGGCAGCGAAGTTTACCGCGCGCCACCCAAGCCTGGTCGCTCTCGAAGTCTCCAGCTTCAAGTGCGGGCACGACGCACCGATCTACGGGGTCATCGAGGGAATCATCGAGCAGTCGGGCACACCTTATTTCTCATTCAAGGATCTGGACGAGAACAAGCCTTCCGGCTCGATTCGCATTCGCGTCGAGACCATCGACTATTTCCTGCGACGCTATCGCGAAGACATCATCGAGCGGCACAGAAAGGAGAAGGAGATCGAAAGCCGCCTCGAGGCGCTTCGGCGTTCACTGGAGCGACAGGAGCAGGATCCCTACCAACTCGCGATGGCCGGGGACTAAGCCGAAGTCGAACAGTGAGGAACAGAGAATGAATTCAAGATGGTTCGCGTGTTTCCGACGCTTTCTTCTGACAACATACGGCTTGGTTATGGTGGGGAGTGGAGTTGCTGCATCGGGCCAAGCCAACCAGGGACCGGCGCGGGCGGTGACACTCTCTGAAGTGGTAAATCAACTGGTGGAACATAATCGGGACCGCGCGAACCGGCTCAGGTACTACACGTCTCAGCGCCATTACCACTTGGAATATCACGGGTTTCCTCACTCGGCCGATGCCGCAATGGACGTAGAGGCAGTCTATAGCGCTCCCTCCAAGAGCTTTCGCGTCCTGTCGGAGTCGGGTTCGCCGAAGTTGATAAACCATGTGCTCAAGAAACTCCTGAAAGTTGAACAGGATGCCGCCAGCGAACAGCCCAAAAATGCCCTCACGCCCGAAAACTACAATTTTTCGCTGCTTGAGACTGCGATCGAAGACCGCCGCCGGCGCTTTGTTCTCCGGGTAGATCCCAAGACGCCGAGCAAGTTCCTGTTTCGCGGAAAAATCCGGGTTGACGCAGAAGACTATGCGGTTGAGAGGGTCGAAGCTGAGCCGTCGGAGAATTTGTCATTCTGGATACGCAATACAGAAATCCGGCATCTCTATTCAAAGGTGGGAGATTTCTGGCTGCCAAAACAGAACACAACGGTGACAAAGGTTCGGTTGGGCGGTATCGCAACGCTCACCATCGATTTTGCCAAATATGAGTTTCAGATCGCTCATGGCGCGCAACCATTTCCGACGACGTTTCAGCTACGCTGACCACCTTAGCTACCCGCTAGAACATACCCGCGATTGAGGATCGCCGCCATCGTATCGCGTATTCGAGAGATCGAGGGACTCTCCGCTGCCGAGAGCGAAGCCTGGACGCCCAGCTTCCTGTTCAAGAATTCCTGATCACATGAAGGCCTGGTAGCTACTGCGTACGATAAAGTATTGTTGACTGGCAGCCGCGGCTCTCTTCCCCACCCGCGAGCCCTAGCTGCCTTCCACCGCGTACGCACCGAAGCGAACGAGGGGCACGATGCACATTCGCTCGATGTCCAGCTTCTACCTCGTCTCTTGGCTCCTTCCCCTGTGGAGCCTTGCAGTGTTGCGCGCAGCGGCGCAATGCGCGGGAATCGCCACCACCCCAGCCGCTGCCGCGGACTGTGCCGGGCACGCTCTTCCGCAAGACCGCACCGCCACGATTGATCCCAGCCACCCGTATACTTTGGCTGAGCTGATCGATATCGCCGAGCGGAATAACCCCCACACGCGAGTCCTGTGGGAGCGCGCCCGGCAACGCGCGGAGGCGTTGGGTGTCGAGAAAAGCGCCTACTTCCCCGTGCTCGCCGGGCTCGCCGCATTCGGCGATTCGCGCAGCATCGCACCCTTCCCGAAGCCTTTCGCGCCGCGTGGATACACCATGATCGAAATACCGGTGGTGGAGCCGGAGATCACGCTGCAATACCTGATCTTCGATTTCGGGAAACGCGAAGGCCGGGTGGATGAAGCCGCCGAACAAAAGATCGCCGCCGGCGCCAACTTCATTGCCGCAAATCAGCAGGTCGCCTTCCGCGCCGCCGCCGCATACTATCAGTTGCTTACCGCGCAGGAACGGCTGGAGGCAGCCAAAGAGACAATGAAAACCGCACAGACAACGCAGGATGCCGCGGAAGATCGAATGAACAACGGACGAGCAACACTGCCCGACGTACTGAACGCACGTGCGGAGACGGCGCAATCTCTCTTCGACCTCGAATCGGCGGATGGCGACGAAAAGATCGCCCGCGTCAAACTCACCGAGGCTGTCGGGGCGGATCCTTCGCCTGATATCACGATCGACGGGCAAAGAGACACTCCGTTGCCCCAAACGCTGACTCTCTCCATCGAGTCGCTTATCGATCGGGCCATGGCCAACCGGCCCGACTTACAGGCTCAGGCCGCGGAGATCCGG
Organism: Terriglobales bacterium; assembly: GCA_963788475.1. GTDB lineage: Bacteria > Acidobacteriota > Terriglobia > Terriglobales > Acidobacteriaceae > Telmatobacter. Next base: position 108,489 of record CAWBGO010000012.1, on the reverse strand, counting down.
GCCGCCGACGATGCCATCCGGCAAGCCAAAGCCGCGTACCGCCCTCAGATCGCCCTCAAGGGATCTGGCGCCCAGACCAGCGTTTGGCCTACGGCGGACTTTGGCGAACTGGGCCCGGCCAGTGAGCCAACCTGGTCAGTCACCCTCGGCGTCGAATGGCAGCTTTGGGATGGCGGCGCGCGGAAAAACCAGCTAGCCATCGCCCAATCGAAGCGGCGCGAAGCCCAGGACGAGATGACCGAACTACGAGACCAGGCCACGCGCGAAGTATGGACCTCATATATCGCCTATCGCACCGCAGTGAGAAAGGAGCAGGCTGCAGAGGCTCTGCTCAATTCGGCAAGTACTTCGTATTCCGCTTCACTGGAGGCATATCAATACGGCGTGAAGAATCTCGTCGATGTGCTTACCGCGGAGAAGCAATTGGCGCAGGCCCGGCTGTCCGGCGTCTCCGCCCGATCGCAGCTATTCCTTGAGGCGGTCGACCTGGAATTTGTGACCGGCAATCTGCTGCGCAGCCAGTCCCCTGCAACAACGCCCCAAATCGTGGGTGATCACAAATGAAGACGACCCTGAAAAGTCTCGCCTGCGGCGCGAGTGCCTGCCTGTGGTTTACCGGGTGCGGACGCGCGCCCGCGATCAACATTCTGGGTTCTTTCTTTCCTGCGTGGATGATCTGTCTGACCGCGGGTGTGATCCTGGCGTTCATAGCGCGCTTTATCCTGCTTCGCTATCGCCTCGAGACAGAAGTGGGTCCGCTAGCGCTTTTTTATCCGTGTGTCGTTGTACTCTCGACATGTTTGCTTTGGCTGATCTTCTTCCGATGAGGGCAGGCAAATGGAGCCAAGGGCTGAAAATTTCGATCGCAAACGTTGGGGCCGGAGGATCGGTAACGGAGTCATCGCGGCTACTGTTCTCGTTCTGATCCTGGTGATTCTGGAGACAGATCGCAACCCGCGCACCGATGACGCGAGCGTTCGAACCAACTTTATCGAGATTGCGCCCGAAGTCAGCGGACGCCTGGTGGAGTTGCCCGCCAAGGACAATTCCTTTGTGAAAAAGGGCGGTGTGCTCTTCGCGATCGACCCCCGACCCTATGAATACGCACTTCAGCAGGCCCTTTCGGACCAGGCTTCCCTGGAACAACAGATCATCGACGAAAGGCGCAAGATTGCAGCGCAACATAACGCTGAAGACGCGGCCCGCGCTGGATTGCACAGCTCCAGGACGGGCATCAAAACCGCGGGCAGCAGCGTCGATCTGGCCAAGGCTACCGTCACGCGCGCTCAAGCCTCCACCGCGGCCGCCGAGGCACAACTCAAGTACGCCACCAATGACCTCAACCGTATTGAACCTCTGCTGAAGAAGAAATACGTGACCGCCGATCAGGTCGACCAGGCGAGTACCGCGGTTAAGGTGGCGCAGGGCAACTTCGACGCAGCCGAGGCCGCGCTGGGGCAGGCGCAGGCACAATACACGCAGGCCATCCTGAATCAGGATCAGGCAGACGCGGCTGCGTCTGAATCCGCCGCCAAGCTCGGCCAAGCCGTGCATGCCGTCGACAGGGTTGAGACGCTTCTTTCACAGCGTGAGGCCAAAGCCGCCAAAGTTCTCAGTGCCCAGCTCGACCTCGAACGTTGCCGCGTGGTGGCACCGTTCGATGCTTACGTAACCAACATGAATATTTCGGAAGGCGCCTATGCTCGCCCCGGCAGCCCGCTCTTCACCCTGATCGACACGCGCAACTGGTGGGTCATTGCCAACTATCGGGAATCCAAGCTCAAGGCTATCCGTCCCGGGATGCATGTCGATGTCTACCTGATGAGTCATCCGGACCAGAGGTTCAATGGTGTCGTGGAGAGCATCGGCTTCGGCGTCTTTCCCGAAGACGGAGCGGTGACGAATGGACTGCCCAACATCGAGCGGACGTTGAATTGGGTGCACCTTTCGGCGAGATTTCCTGTTCGTGTCCGCGTGCAGGATCCCGATCCTGCACTTTTCCGGATGGGTGAGACGGCCGTGACCGTGGTGAGATAAGCGCAATGGAAAAGCCCTCCTCCCCGGCCCTTGCTTCGTCTCTCCCGCCTTTTGCGCTGCCTTCCCGCGCAAACACGCTGGCGGCATGGGCAGAAAGAGTCTGGCAGGATCTCCAGCCCGGGCCGGGCCGTTTAAGCGGGACGTTGCGAATTGTGCTTGCCAGCGTCTTGACGTTGCTGGCGTTGTTAATCCTGCAGGCGCCGTTCGCCTCGGTAGCGTTGTATTTTGTCTTCATCGTAGGGCGAGACAGTCCTGCGGTCTCACTGCGCTCACTCTTCTCCATGGTTCCTCTAGTTGCCGCGGTCGCGACGGAACTTGGAATCGTTATCTTGACCGACAATGATCCTATGGCCCGTGTTCTTGGCATTGCCGCGGTGGGCTTCTTCGCCGGCATACTCGTTGTTGGGACGACTCAACCGACGCTGGGCTCCACCTGGGGCTTTATCTTTGCTACGCTGATTGCCCTTTGGGAGACCCACGCGCCTGCCAACCGCCTGGTCACAACTTCGCTCTGGATCATCGGCGCTCTATCGATACCGATCTTGTCCTCAATAGCCGTTGAGTACATCTTCGGTTCGCGCCATCCTGCCGACTTGCTGAACGAACAACGCACGATTCGGTGGCAGGCGTTCATTCTGATGTTCACTCGCTTCAGTGAAAAAACAGACCCCGAAAAGCGGGCGGAAGCCGTGACGCGAGTCGGGCGCCTCGCCATAACGGGTCAGGACGGAATGCAGCAACTCTACAACAAGATGGTGGAGCGGAACCTCGATACTGGCTCATTGCTGGTTGGCGCCCGGGTCCGCATCACCATGCTGGCGCAATTGATGGATCTGGGCGCCGCTGTTGGCTCCGCTCCCTACGCCGATGACCCTGCGAGCCTGTTGCGTTACAAGCGGATCGCCGAAGAGGCACAAGCCGCCCTCACGGGCTCTGCCGCAAAAGAACCCGCAACCCACGAATTCCGAATGGGTCCGCATCCGACGCTTCTCGAGCGGGTGGAGGGAATGCTTCACGCAATTCGATCCATGCCGACCGACGCCGGCGCTGAGGACAAGCAGTTGGTCGCCATCCCAGCGAAGAGGGTGCCGCTCTTCAGTCCAGGGACTCTGACCGATCGGACGACCGTTGCTTTCGGTCTCAAGCTTAGTCTTTGCGCTACGCTCTGCTATGTGCTTTACCACGCACTCGATTATCCGGGCATATCCACGTGTGTGACCACCGTATTCATCACCGGATTGAGCACCACCGGCGCGATTAAGCAGAAATTTGTATTCCGGCTGGTGGGCGCGATTATTGGTGGGCTGATCTTCGGATTGGGAGCCACCGTATTCCTGTTCCCCCATATGGATTCGATTACATCGCTCGTGGTTCTCGTCGCAGTCATTGCCCTCATCTCGGGCTGGTGTGCGCAGGGACGCCAATTCAGTTATGTCGGTCTGCAAATTGCGTTTTCTTTTTACCTGGTTGCATTCGAGGGTTCCTCGGCTCCGACGCAGTTGGCCCCGGCGCGCGACCGCTTGATCGGCATCCTGTTGGCCCTCCTCGTCATGTGGATTGTCTTCGATCAAATCTGGCCGGTGCGCACGGTCAACGCTATGCGCCATGCACTTGCCGTGGTTCTCCGAGATGGAGCCAGGCTGTTCCGGTTGCCTGAGGCCGTCTCGCGCCGGGGTAACGTATTCAAAGAAGCTGATGCGCTGCGTGACCAGGTAGGCAAAACAGTCGCCGCCATTCGGACCATGAACGATACAGTCGAGTATGAGTTTGGAGTGGACCGGCAGCCGCACATCCATTTGAGCCAGACGATACTGCGCGCCGCCCTTACGGCTGTGGCGCTGTTTTGGAACCAGTCTGTCTTTCTGCGCAACAAGCGCGATCGCGATCTTCTCAACGAACCGCGGCTGGTCGACTTGCGACATAGACTGGCGGTAACCATGGATGACATGGCCGACGCCGTAGAGCAGACGAAAGCCTTTGTCGCACCCGACCCATCCCAATTCGTCGACTCATCCCTGTTTGCGAATCCTCGATACAAAGAGTATGCGCAGAATGCACTTACACGGTTTCGTGAGCTGCAGGACTATGTTCTCAACATCGATATCACAGGATAAATCTGCGCCTGGGCAGGTTTTGCGATTGGAATCCCCAAGTGATAGCGGAATTCCTGTAGACCATGTCACACGGCCGCGTTTTGGTAAGAATTCGGATCGGGATTGTGCAGCCCGGGTGCGCGATCAGTACATTGGAGTTGAGGTGTCTTATGGCCCGACCTAACAGCGGCATCGGCAATGTCATTACGAATACGGGACTCGTCGAAATAGCAATGGCATATTCCCGCAGCCGCGTTCTTTGCGCGGCTGCGCGCCTCGGCGTTGCGGATGCACTTGGAGATCAGGAACGTAGCCTTGACTTCCTCGCGGGAGAGTGTCAGGCAGATGCTAATGCTCTGTATCGCTTGCTTCGCGCTCTCGCCAGCATCGGGGTGACGGAAGAAACGGCGCCTGAACACTTTCGGCTGACTTCTTTTGGCAAACCGCTGAGGAGGGATGTGCCTCAGTCCGCCTGGCCGGCCGTCATCTTCTGGGCGGATCTGCTTGCCGACGAATGGTCCCTGCTTACCGATTGTGTTCGGACCGGCAAGCCAGCCTCTCAAGTCCGCGATCCCAGAATACCTTCCCGGTGGTCACAGGATTCCGAAGCTAATTCCATTTTTCGCGCGGTGATGGGTACCGCTCCCGCAGAAGATTACGCGCCTATTGCTAACGCGTGGATTTTTTCCCAAGCGAAGGTAGTTGCCGACCTTGGCGGCGGTGGTGGATCGCTAATTCTTGCAGTGCTTGGACTCAACCTGCACTTGCGAGGTATGCTGGTCGACCGCGAAGCCAGCGTGGAGGCAGCCAGGGCCCGCTTCGCGAGGGAAGATACTTCCTCCCGATGCGAACTGATTGTTGCAGATCTGATGCAATCGGTCCCTGCGGGCGCTGATGTATACATGCTCAAACATGTACTGCACGGCTATCGGGACCGGGATGCTGTAATTGTTCTCAGGAACTGCCGCGCGGTGATTCCGCAGAACGGAAGTTTGTTGATCGTTGAATTCATCCTCCCTGCGCTGGTCTCACATGCGGATCCGCAACTGGAAGGCCGCCTGATGAGTGACCTCAACATGCTTGCCGTCACCGGCGGTAAAGAGCGTAGCGAGCGCGAATGGCGGACGCTCCTAGCGGCTGCGGGGTTCGTTCTGACCGCGGTATACCCAGTTGGAGGCGACAATCTGATGGTTCGGAACGTCGGGATAGTCGAAGCAAAACCGGCTTAGGAACAATTGCCATGGGGAAACCTCACCTCTTATTCTCACCACCTGCTCGCGGAAATGCGTTGGCGAGATAGGATTGGATCATATTCAACTCGGCGGGACTCGCTGGCGCGCCTTTTGCGGACATGGTCTGCACGACGTTGGCCCATTCCTGCGGGGTAAGGCGTTGATTGGTCACAATGTCGAGGGCGTGGCAGGGGGAACAAGCGCGAATGGTGACGTTACGGCCAGGTCCGGGAGGCAGCAAGGCGGCCGCGCGGCTGAAAATCGCTTTGTTTTTCGGGCCCTGATCCTGGATTGTCGCAGCGGGCACGGATGATGAGGGTAAAGACTGAGACGCGGGATCGGGGCTTGCCTGAACGACGTTGGGTGCCGCACCTGCCCCCTCATCGAGTATGAATGCGACGAGCTCATCGCTAAGCAACGGTGCACGCAGCAAACCTCCACCCGTGGAGACGATGGCGACGTACTGCTTCGCATGATCGTCGGCGTAGGTGATCGGAATGGCTTCGGCGGACGCGGGCAGATGATAGTTCCAGAGTTCCTGACCCGTTTTTGTGTCAAAGGCCCGGAAGCGGGCGTCGTCAGTGGCACCGATGAATGTCAAGCCTCCGGCGGTGACGATGGGACCGCCTAAGCCGGGGCGGCCGGTGTGTTGATGTCCTTCGGGAAGGTTGTCGGTTACACCCAGGATCGATCGCCAGGCAATCTTTCCGCTATTCACGTCGACCGCCACGAGTTCTCCCCACGGCGGTTCGTTGCAGGGAAGATGTTTTTCCGGGTTCCAGAAACGCACCGTTCCAGCGAACGGGCCTGAATTGGAGTAGCCTCCAGTCTCGTCGTGCACGATCCGCATCGGCTGGCCCAGGTTGTTCACATTCACTATGAAGAGGCCGAGCGCAGGATCGACGGCCCCGCCAGAGTAGTTCACGCCGCCGTGTGTTCCGGGCAGGTTCACTGAATAGCGATTGAATGCAGGGGGAGTGTATGGCTCCTCCGCCAGCTGCATGTGGTTATCGTCGACATAGGCCTTGCACCATGCCGCGTGCTCCGGCAGGTCATGGTACAACTGCACGCTCGTCTGGGCGAGTGGCTCTGGACTCACGGGAAAGGGTTGGGTGGGGGAAGCATGCTCGCCGGGAACATCACTGGGGGGCACGGGCTTTTCGACAACCGGAAACAGCGGCTTTCCGGTAACTCGATCGAGCACGAACATGAGCCCGGTCTTATTCACGATGACGACGGCAGGAATGGTTTTGCCGTTGCGATGAAGATCGATGAGGGTGGGCGGCGCTTCGGTGTCGTAGTCCCAGATATCGTGGTGGACCACTTGGAAATACCAGAGCAATCTTCCGGTGGAGGCATCTACGGCGACGATGGAGGTGCCGAAGAGGTTGTCGCCGGGACGATCTGTTCCGACGCGATCGTAGTTCGGAGCTCCAAAGGGCATGTAGACAATACCCCGCTCCTGATCGACGGTCATGTAGCCCCAGACATTGACGCCGGAACGCTGCTTCCAGCTTTCGCCACCCCAGGTGTCGTAGCCTGCTTCTCCCGGGCGCGGGACCGAGTGGAATGTCCATACCAGCTTTCCGGTGTGTATGTCCCATGCGCGCGTATCTCCGGCGGGGCCGAGTCCGCCACCCGCGCCTCCGTTGCCCTTCTCCGGTTCCTGCGCCGGTGATGACTAGATTCTTGTAAATAACCGGCGGCGAGGGAAGGATGTAGAGCTTATCTGTGCCCGTGCTCATCACTTCGGGAGTGCGGAGGTTTACGGCACCATTGTTGCCGAAGGTGGTGTTGATCTTTCCGGTTGCCGCGCTAATCGAATAGAGGAAGCCGTGATTGGAGCCGAAGAAAAGGGCGGGGCCGGAAGATGTGTCTCCGGGCCAATATGCGGCTCCGCGCAGCGATGCCTGATCGTATCCGGGAATGACGAAGACCCACTTTTCTTTGCCGGTGGCAGGATCCAAGGCCACCACGCGGCTATAGGGCGTGACAACGAACATGGTGTTTCCGACGACCAGAGGCTGATCTTCAGAGAGACGCCATGTGTTGCCGGAAGTGCCGCCTGCGGACGGCGGAGGCTTCATGTGATAGATCCACGCGACTTTTAGGCGGCCGACATTTGCAGGCGTAATCTGGGTCAGCGGAGAATAGCGCGTGGCTCCGGGGTCGAGGTTAACCATTGGCCACGATCCCGATGCGCTCTGCACTGCAACAGACGGAAGAGGTAACCATGTGAACAGGGCGAGCCACAACAGAAAGTGCCTCAAGTGAAAATCGACGCCTGCGGATTCTCGAGTCATATCCTCCTCGGGCTACATTAGCACGAGCCGTAGTAACAAAAAGCTGCACAGATTCTAACGAAGAGAGGTGCCGCCAAGCTGGTAAAGGCAAGATTAGGGAGAGGGAATACGCGGAATTGAAGTGAGAGCCGGATTCAACCCGTGCGCTGGAAGGCTCTACGATTTTGCCTCAATCCCGGAAGAATGCCTGGCAGGAGTCTGTCTAAGCTGCGCGTGCACTCTCGCCTCGCGGGGAGCCGTCTTGTGAACCTTTCGCCAGGCACGACGTAGCTGGCGGGGGGAACTAAAGCCCGCCTCCTCGGCCACGCGCTCCATATCAAGGTTTGTCTCGCGAAGCAGTTCTTGCGCAAATGCAACGCGAAGAAGGTTTGTGTATTCGGCGATCGTCATACCCACGTGCTCGTGAAATAGCCTTGACAGGTGACGGTTACTGGCACCAGCAATTTTTGCCAGCGCGCTAAGAGTCCACGATTTTGTAAGATCGCTCGCGATCGTGTCTTGTAAACGGTGCACGACGGGATGGAGGTGGTTTCGGCCTTCCAGCCACGGCGAGAGCTGAGGATCGGCCCCGCTGCGGCGCAAATAAACGACCAGATATCGCGCCACCGCAATTGCACAGGATTGGTCGGTGCATTGATGAACCAAATGCAACATCAGGTCTATACCGGCCGTAATGCCCGCACTCGAGTAGCGATCGCCGTCCTCGACATAAAGACGGTTTTCCAAGACTCTGGCTTTGGGAGCGATCGCAGCAAGTTCCGCACAGCTGAGATGGTGTGTTGTGCATGCATGTCCGTCAAGAAGGCCAGCGCGTGCGGCCATTAGCGCGCCGGTGCAAATTGAGATCAGCTTGTGGCCGGGATGGATGGTCTGCCTCAGCCACGCAACTATGGCTTCTTCGTCAGCCTCATCCTTCTGCGATTTGCCGGGAGCTGTCTCACCTCCACATAGCATCACATTTTCAACGTCACCGGCGAGTACGATCCAAGCTTCCGGGGGTAGTGTGATCGGGAGTGGCTCGATCGCAGTCAGCGTGAGACCGATCGAAGTCAATAATTCAGAGGTTGGCCCAACGTACCGCACGTGAAACCGCACCCTCGGTTGCACCCGGCCGGTCTGACGCAACACTTCGAGGGGCCCCGCAATGTCCAGCAGCAGGAGGCGAGGAGGAAGCACGACGAAAACTGGAATCCGCCGCGCTTCCTGATTGTCTGCGATTTGACTCTTTGTGAAATCTCGAATGTCCGCAATTCCCGCGCCGGCTAAGTCTTTCTCAGGGAATCGTGGCTCGTATAGCTTCTTCATCAAGCCTTTCCAACCTACAGCCTCGGGCAATTGCGGGTCGGCGAGTTGAAGGGGAACCGCGAAGTTCAATCCCCGATGTATCCATCAGCCTACAAGTTGCCCGGTGCTGCCGGCAAAAGCCTCTTTGACGCTGACGATGCGGGCAAAGCGTCCATCAAGGACGAGTTCGGTCCGTTCTTTGATCTCGTCCGGACTCCACTCTCGTCCGTGACGATCCGTCATCGAAAACGTCAAGGTGGCATCCGTTACATAATCCACACTGTAGCCGGAGTCCGCCGCATGTCGCGTGGTTGTCTCGCAGCACTGCTCGGTGCGGATCCCGGAGACGATCACTCTTCGGATTCCGTTTTGTACCAGCCAGACATCCAGTCCGCTGCCGACAAGTGCGCTGTGGCTACGTTTATAGAAAACTGCATCAGGTTGAAAGGATAACTCCTTTAAGGGAACGACATATCCGGATGCAAGGGAGAAGGGTCCGGAGTCTTCCACATGGAAGATCTGCACGACGGGTATGCCAAGGGATTTTGCACCGTCAATGAGCATCTCCAGTTGCTCGATAAAGGAAGGCACATCGGAATCGCTCCAATATGGCCGATGCCGAAACGATTCCTGGACGTCAATCACGAGAAGTGCTGTTTCTCCACTGGGCATGAACATGACCTTTCGGGACGAGTAAAGCATTCAGTGCCAGCCAAACTTAGGGCGGACATAAGACCGACCATGGTTCTTGTCGGCTTAAATGATAACTGGAGGTGCACCAGGTTTCACCATATCTGGATGCGATTCTCGGGAGCCAGATACAGTTTGTCGCCATTCACGACATTGTAGGCTCTATACCAGGCATCGACATTGCGTACGGTATCGCTTCGATATTCCCCCGGCGCATGGGTGTCAGTTGCAATCTCTTTGCGTAAGGCGGCTTCGCTCTGGATTCTCCGCCAGCGCTGGGCGAACGCAAGGAAGAAACGCTGTCCTCCACTGAGTCCGCCGAGCACGACATCAGTCTGTCCTTTGAGAGACATCACGTAGGCGTCATGCGCCACAAGCAAACCTGCCAGATCGGCAACATTTTCGCTCAATACCTGCCTGCCCTTGATACAAAGATCGGCAAACGGGCAACAGGCTTTAAATTGAGCGGCTAGCTTCGCCGATTCCGCGCGAAATCGAACGAGGTCCTCGTCGCTCCACCAATTGCCGAGTCCACCGTGGGCATCGTAAATATTGCCCAATTCGTCGAAGCTGTGACTGATTTCGTGAGCGATGCCAGCGCCCGCAGAGCCATAATTGGAGGCGGAGTCACCCTTGCTGTCGAAGTAGGGAGGCTGCAGAATGGCGGCCGAAAAAAACTCGGCGTTGGGGCTGAACATGATGACCGCACCAGGGATTTGTGGATTGATCGGCCACTCGATCGGATCGACAGGTTGTTTTAACCTGGCGAGGTTCCTCTTACGGTTGAACGCTTCCGCCCTCCTCGCATTTCCGAATGCGTCGCCTCGCACGATATCAAGCGTCGAATAATCGATCCAGGTGTCTGGATAACCAATTCCGATCTCAAGGACGGCTAGTTTGGCCAACGCCTTTTCCTTCGTCTGCGGTGACATCCAGGTGAGATTTGCAATACGAGCACGAAAGGCAGCTATCAGGTCGCGGACCATGGCCTGAGCAGTGGCCCTGGCCTCAGGGGGAAAGTAGACTTGCGCATAGAGTTGGCCGACGGCTTGGGCCAGGACGCCGTTTGTAGCGTCGACTGCCTCTTCGGCACGGTTCGCGGGTTGTTGCATGCCTCCCAAGCCATTGCCGTAAAAGGCGGAGTGTTCAGCCGCTGCAACTCTGGGTAAGACACTCGCATAGTGCTCGACTAAGTGGAATCGGAGATAGTCCCTCCATTGATCGAGGTCCTCGCTATCCACCAAAGCGGAGATCCCGGTCACCGCGGACGGCTGCCAGACAATGAAATCCGACTGCCCAGCCAAACCGGCAGATTTGAAATACGCCTCCCAATGCATGCCGGGCGCCTTGACATCGAAATCGGCGCGTTTCCACGGGTTGTTCTGCTTGAAAACATCGGCTGCATCCGAGTCTGGCGCAAAAGTGCGCGCCATTCGGGTTTCGAACGACAAAATACGTGCTGCCCTTGTCTCGGCGTCGGCAAATCCCGCGAGTTTCAAGATGGCCGCAATGTGAGCCTGATACTTGGCGCGTAGCTCGACAAATTTGGGAGAAGGATCAAGGTAGTTGTCGCGGTCGGGCAGTCCCAGGCCGCCCTGCCAAAAATGGGGAAGATTATGTTCCGAGCCGTCGAATCCCTGGTTGATCCACAGACCAAAGACATGGTCAGCGTTCGCGGTAAGCCCATCAGTCTCACTATTCAACGTGCTCCCGAGATAGGCTGACAGAGAGGCTTTGTTGGTGATCGCCGCAATCGCGGCCATTTCCTCAGCCAGTGGGGTCAAGCCCTTCGCCTCAATGCCGGCTTCATCCATGAAGCTCGCATAGTAGTCGCCAACCTTCTGTGCAAGACTGCCTTTAGCAGAATGGCTTGCGGCTGCGTCTTGAATGAGTTCGCGGACTTGCCGGCTTGTTCTCTCCTTCAACATTGCGCGTGTGTCATAGCTCTGCCGGCCGGAGGGAACCACTAATGTTGCGAGCCAGTTCCCATTGGCATAGCGGTAGAAGTCCTCGCCTGGCTTGACGGATGGATCGATGCCCCCTAATTGGCTGGGTAATTGGGAAACGACTGCAGATCCCGCGCTTGCGTTCCTCCCAGGATCCTGCGCACCTGATCGCACGATCAGCATCAAAACAACGCCTGCCATAAAGGGCAAAGCCTTCAGAAAAGCGAAAGCTCTGCGCCGTGAAATTACGCTGGACCGTGTGTCAACCATTGGAATCTCGTGTTCTTTGCTCGCGGGACAGGCTCTACCGAGCGTTAAAAAACGACTTTTGCCGTCAGTGTCACCTGGCGATTGCCGCCGCTGAAGATCTTGGAGTTCAAGAAATTCGGATCAGCGATCTGCACGTATCCTGGGTTGGAAGTCGCTGCCGTTACTCCAGCGGAGCTGAAGACATTGGCATTGCTGATCGTGAAGTTCTTATGGTTTACCACGTTGTAGAAGTCGGCCTTAAGTTGAAGATAGGCAGACTCCGTCAGCTGAAGCTTCTTGCCGATGGATAGATTCATGACCCCGAAGCCGGGAGACCGTAAACTGTTGCGTCCAATGGTCGCCTTCACATCGGGCCCCGCGATAACGTATCTGGCAGTCGGATCGGCAGCCAGGTAACCGATGGATGGGAGTATCGTATTGCCGGAGAGATCGTTCGGATCGTAGCAGGCTCCGCCTCCACCCAGGGACGTGACGGCGAAGGTACCTCCCACTGTCGGCGGCCCATCTGTACCCTGGAAAGTCATACCACCGGCCCCCTCGCAAATCGGGATCACGTCGGATCCTTTCTGCGCAGATCCAGAAGCATTCAGAACGCCACGGTCCCCGGCGGTGTCACCATTACCGTTAGCATCAGCGACGGAACCGGACTGGATCGTAACTGGCTGACCGGTCTGCGCCAGATACACGGCTCCGACTCCGTACCCATCCAACAGCGTCTTTATGGCGCGCCTGTCGGAATGGATTGCCGGTGTTTCGTAGGTCAGTGCCAGAGCGAATTTATGACGGACATCCAAATCTGAGTTGGATCGATCGTCGCCAAGCCGATTCCAGTCTTGCGCGCGGCGAGGGTTCAGCAGACTTGTGAAAAACTCGTTCGTCGCGTCATCAATCGCGTGCGACCAGGTGTAGTTTGTGTTGAACGATACACCACGCCATGCGTGCTGAATATAGTTCCACGACAGGGCGTGATAGACACTGCTTCCTAACGGAGGATCCGAGGTAACGTTGCCGGCAAACCCATACTGGGCCCAGGTATTGGGGTTGAACTGATTGAACGCCGTGTCCGTCGGTGTGGTTTCGGTCCACGAAGTCGGGACATCGGAAGCACTGAGAAAAGTAGGTAGCGGTGCGATTCCGGCGTCAAACGCGCTGATGTTGTTGCGGCGGATCTGAACCGGCAATTCCAAGCCCCGCGTTCCAAGGTAGCGCACCTCGAACACGCCATTTCGATAAATCTCATGCTGGACACCAAGCGACCAGGTGAGACTCTTGGGCAATACAGTGTCGTCGATGTAGCTGGTCGTCAGCGCCCTTGCCTCAGCCTGACTTGCGGGAGCCAGATATACGGAAGGCAGCCCGCCGTCGGCGAGGAATGGGAACCCGCTGCCATTTCCGTTCGTGCCGAAGTTCGCACACCAGCCGGGCGGCGTGCTCAAACTGCATGCCGATGTCGGATCCATCTCGCTTTGTATCTGGGGCGGAAGCGTGATAGCAGCGAAGTTCTGGAACTTCCATCCGTAGGAGACACCGAAGCCGCCGCGAAGCGACGTCTTTCCGTCTCCCCTGGGGTCGTACGCAAAACCGACTCGTGGTGCAAAATTATTCGCGTCCGTTTTCGGCTTTCCAAACGTGACAACACCGGGCACGCTGGAGATAGCGTTGAGTGCCTGTGTCTCGGTTCCCAGCGGGTTCGTCCAGTACTCGTACCGCAGCCCCAGGTTCAGCGTCAGCCGCGGTGTTAACTTCAGGTCATCCTGAACATATCCCGCGAAAAGGCTTTGGGTTCCGAGAAAACTCCCGCTGCCTGCACCCCTCAAGGTGCGCCCCGGCACTGAGGGCCAAGAGTCGTTCACCAGATCTTGCGCGAGGTTGTACCAGTAATCCCCGTTACTACGCGGGAGGAAGAATTGCGGGTAGATATAGTGAGTAAACTCCCCGCCGAACTTAACTGTATGCTTGCCAAGCACCCACGAAATACTATCTTTGAGCTCGTCGGAGTTCTGTTTCTGATTCTGAACGTCCGACGGACCGATGGGGATTGATCCCAGGTCACCAATCGTCACGTCGGGCGGACAGGCTTTGCATGGATTGACCAGCGCCAAGGAAAAATATGAATACTGCAAACGCAGATCGTTGACGATGTGATCGTTGATCGTCCAGGTGTCGGTAATGCCGATCTTACGATTATGCACCGGGTTATCTTGATTGAACTCCGGTTGGGTTGAATTCACGGGAACAATGAACTTCGTTTGGTTCAAGAGAAAACGGAAACCGAGTTGGTGCTTACTTACCGAGTAGTCGACGTTGGCAATCGCGTCGTGCTCCCGCTGAAGCAAGGGACTGATTATCACGAGCGGACCAACTGGTACGGAAGTTCCATTCACTGATATAGCCAGGGCAGGATCGGCCGTAGGCGCTACCGGAAGATTTTTCAGAACATCCCTTACGCTTTGGTCGGCTGCGAGGCTCTCCATGGTAGCGAGCCCTGCGACAGTCGGAGCATTCAAGAATGTGGCGTTCCCGGCTCCGTGCAAGTCTGTGTATTCGTAATTGCCAAAGAAGAACATCCGGTTTTTGATGATCGGCCCACCAAGATTTGCGCCAAAACGGTTGTTGTCGTAGGCGGGTTGGCCAGGAATCGTGCCAGCGCCAATGGCCTGTTTTGTCAGGTTATCCATCGCGTTGAGGTTCCGGTTTTGGAAATACTCGTAGGCGCTTCCATGGAACGTATTTGTTCCGGTTTTCGTGACCAGATTGAATTGCCCACCGGAAGAGTGCCCGGTGTCGGCGCTGAACTGATTTGTCTGCAAGGTAAACTCAGCCACCGCATCCGGGATTACCGTGGAATTCGGTCCCGTCACCGCGAGGTTGTTATCATCGACGCCGTCCACGTTGAAGTTGTTCTCGCGCGGGCGCGTGCCGCCCACGGACCCACCGACTCCAGTGACGCCTCCTGGCTGAGCTACTACGTTAGGCGCCAAAACTGCCAGGTTCAGCGGGCTACCATTCAGAGCTCCGCCGGCATTGGGCAGATTCTGCACGTCCTGCGAACTGAAGTCGTTGTTGAGCGAAGAAGTAGACGTATCCATCTCAACGGTGGAGCCAACCACCTCGACGACCTCAGAAGCAACGCCCATCTGCAGTTGCACGTTAGCTGTGTTGTCGTGGTCGGCGAGCACTACGACGTCACGCCGCACCAACGTCCGGAATCCCTGTGCTTGAATGCTCAGCGAGTATCTTCCCGGGATCAGACTTGGCACATTCCAGGTGCCCGCTGAAGACGAGACCGTGCTGGAAACCACCCCGGTGTCCTGGTCAGTAACACTGATTCTTGCGTTCGGGATCGTCTCGCCTTGCGGATCCAGAACCTGACCACTCAAAGTTCCGGTTGTGCGTTGAGCGATCGCGATTGATGCCAGCAGCATGAATACACAAAGATGAGCTGCAACCCAATTGAAATTCCATTTGGAGTTTCTTGTTTGTGTTACCTGGCCTTGATCCATCTGCCGACCTCTTTCGCCATTGGTGCTCTTTAGTGTGGCAGTTGTCGGGGGCGGTCAAAAGGCCCGTAAAGGACAATAATCGGACAGAAAAGGACACGCTTGCTTGCCGCACGATTCTCTGTTCGGCCTGGCAAACCCGATGATTGGCGCGGTCCATATTTCCCAGCTTCGTCGCGACCCCTAACCTCACAACGCAGCTATCGCGCGGAAGCCGGAGCTACTTTATGGGGGCGGAACTGATGGTGTCTTCACGACTCTGATTCTTCGATCATCGTGTCGATAGATAATTTCCGCCATACTCGTGGCGGGTATGGCGGTAGCTGCTTCCGGTACTTCGCAGCCTTGCGTCGAGAGCGGCGACTTATCCGGATCGGATCGAGAATTGACTGAAACTGATCGAGGCCCCGGAGTTCCCTTCGAGGACGGTCGAAAGGCTCCGATCAGTCAAAGTCCACTTCTGCAATGAGACTTGTCAGCCGAACTCTTAATGTGCAGAGACGCGCAGCAAAAGAACACCGTGCGCGGGTATCGAAGCGGTGTACTCCCCGTTGGCAAACTTGACGTCCGAGTGAGACCACAGGTCACGCGCCGATCTCACTGCTCCCTTGAGAGGGAGATCGCTCGCCTTGACGGTCGCGCTTGCCGGAGCGGAGTCGAGATTCACAACGCCTACAGCCACGCTGCCGTCCTTCAATGTCTTCACCCAGGTCTCGAGTTTTCCATTCGTGACTGGAGAAGCCTGCTTGCCCAGCGGATCCTGGTCGATGGCGATCACTTCCTTATTAAGAAGAATGGAGCGTGTGGTTTCAGACATGCTGCGGATATCGTTTCCGGCCAGCAAAGGAGCCGCGGTCAAGGCCCAGAGACTCATGTGGGTGCGATACTCATCATCGGTCATGTGGCCGTTGCCGACTTCAAGCATATCCGGGTCATTCCAATGCCCCGGGCCCGCATAAGGAGCCGTGGGCACCTGCTTTTCGATGTTGTCCCGCATGCTGTCCCATTCGTCGCGAATGTCTCCCGTGGTGCGCCACAGGTTGCCGCCCACTTCCGGCCCCCACTTCTCCACATTGCCCATCCCGTATTCGCAGAGGCTGTAGACAATCGGCCGGCCGGTCGCCTGCAGCGCGTCACCCATGCGTTGATAAACCGGCTGGAGTTGATCGTTTTTGTAGATCGTGCTCGCACTGCACCAGTCATACTTGAGGTAATCGATGCCCCAAGCCGCGAACATTTTGGCGTCCTGCTCTTCGTGCCCATAGCTGGCGGGATACCCGCCGCAGGTGCGTGGACCGGGCGATGAATAAATCCCGATCTTCAGACCCTTCGAGTGCACGTAGTCGGCAAGCGCCTTCATGTCGGGAAACTTCTTATTGGTGGGCAGCACACCATTCGCATCCCGCACGCCTTCCCAGGTGTCGTCGATATTGACGTAGACGTACCCAGCGTCCTTCATGCCGCTCGTCACCATTGCGTCGGCCATCGTCCGCACTGTCTGGTCGTCGACTTTCTCTGCGAAGAGATTCCAGCTGTTCCAACCCATTGGAGGTGTTTTGGCCAGCCCGTTATAGGGCACCTTATGCAGCGGGGGAGGGTCGATGTAGGCCAGCTTCGGAAACTCGTCCGCCGCAGTCGCCGGCCGGGCGGTGAACTTATCGTCCCATTGCATTCCTTCCAGGTTCCCGTTCACAAGGTCTCCGGTGAGGAACGGCTTCTTATCGTTCCAGTCGACTCCAAACAGCTCAAAGTGGCTGCCGTTGGCCGTGCCTTTCACGTCGGTTTGAAAACCAAGGCCGCGCACATTGCCGGTGAGCTGACTCCCGTCCTGCTTCAGGTCCAGGATTGCCTGTTGCTGCTCTCCGTTAGCCAGGGTTTTTCCGGTTGCAAACCATCTCCCGGTCAGGTTCGGTGCCGACTTGCAGGCCGTGAGCGCCATGGCCAAAAACAGTCCGGCTATGCCGGCGGCCAGCAAGGTTGCCTTTCTTGTCTTACTAACAGTCGTAATGGTCATTCATTCTCTCCTCGTGCGATGAGCAATGGCGTGAAGCAGTTGGATTTGCGAAGTTATTTCGGCTGGTCTGGAATATCGTCGCGACGGATCTCGAGGTTGCGCATCATCTGGCGGTCATGTTCTTCCTTCAGGTTTTTGATTTCTTCGAAGCGGTGCGATTGTTGTTCGCGGCGGGCATCTCCGGTACGTGCGTAAAGTTGGAGCAATCCAAAGTTGGCCACATAGTTGTCAGGATCTTTGCTCAATGCCTGGTCGAACCAGGCAGCAGCACGTGCGAAACTTCGAGACTGCAGTTCGATCTCTCCGAGTTCTGCGAACGTATCCGGCTGATCTGGCTTGAGCGCCAGCGATTGTTTCAGTTGAGCGGTTGCCTCGTCCAGATGACCTTCCTGTCGGGCGATGCGGCCAAGATAGTAGTGGGCATCCGCCGCGGTCTTCTGGCTGGATACGGCCTCCGTCAGCCACCGCGAAGCGGCGTCGTAATCCTTGGCGCGGAAATTGGCGGTTCCGAGGGCCAGCACGCCCTCTGGATCCTTGGGGCGCAAAGTATGGTATTTGGTCAGAAAAGGGAGAGACTGCGAAGGATCGGCTGAAAACGAAACCACGATCCCCATTCCAAGGTTGTACTCGGCATTGTCTGGGTCGAGGCGAAGAGCTTCCGCGATGGCTTTGCGGGCCTCTGCGTAGAGTCCCATGCGCACGCAAACGGCGCCGAATTCATAAGGAAGTTCCGCATTGTCTGGAGCCAGGTCCCGTGCATGCGCAAGGTAACCGAGCGCGGCCTGGTTGTCATTGGCTGCCCGTGCAACCCTGGTCAGGTCTTGCAGAATCTGAACCGACGTATCTTTCGCAGCGAAGGCCTTCTCCAGCGTGGCGCGCGCCAGTTGCAGCTGGCCCTCTGCTTCCTGGGCAAGACCCAGAATGCGCAACGCATCGGGCGAGAGGGCTTGGTGCGTCTGGGTTGCCGTCAAAAGCATGTCGATGAGGTCTGCTCTCCGGGCGTTGCGCAACATGGGGATGCAGGTATTCGCGTCGGGCTCGCTCAAGTCGGGATTCGCCGCGAGAGCCTGAGTCGCTTCGTCTGTCGCTCTGCGTTCCCCGAGCGCGGCCTTGTCTGCGCAGAGCAGGGCCTGGGCTCCGATCTTGGCGCGCGACTCAGTGCTGAGCTTCGCCAGTTGATCGAGTGAAGCGTGAAAGTCCTTGTTCCAGAAATGGATCGTGGCAGCCTGAAAGTGCGCCTCATCGTTGGAAGGCTCAAGCTGGATAGCTTTCAAACTCAGCCGCAGCGCTTCAGATCGTGCAGCCGGATCGCTCGAAGCTGACTCCATCTTGATGCGGCTCAGGTTCAGATAAGCTGCAGTCAGGCGAGGATTGTCGACGATGGCCTCGGAAAAGGCCTTGCTCGCCGCCGCCGGATGCCCCTGCTGAACTTCTACCACCCCAAGCAGATTCTCCACTCCCCCGTTGTGTGGATATTGACGCGCCGCCTCCGCAACCAAGGTGCGAGCGGCTTCAAAGTTGCCTGCCTCGATCTGCTTTTGAATCTCGAGTATGGTGCGCTCGTAGGTCGAGGAATCGGCTGCAAATGCCGGCAAGAGCGCCGCGTACAGTAGCGTGCAGCCGCGCAGCAGCCATCGCATCGATCGCTGATGCCTTTGTCCTCCACCTTGACGCGCCACCGTTGGTTGGTCTGATGACTGCACTACACTAAACTCCATGACGCGGGGAAGCGGAAAACTGACGTGCGCGGCCTGTATTACGTGGATGCTCGTCCTTCTTCCGCACCCCATGTCGTGCCAGTCTACAGTCGACGAATCGTACCCCGAGACCCCCGCGATCGCATCGCTGCAACTGGCCCCCGAAGCGGCCAATGAACTGCAGAAAGCTGTCGGCCGGCGCGACTACATTACAGCAGAGAAACTGCTGCTGTCGGAGATCGACCGCGACGCTCATTCTCCCCGCACCGCGAGACTCCTCGCTTTCGCGGGCACCATCTACTTCCGCAATCAGGATTATCTGAATGCGGCCATTGCGTGGAAGAAGTCTGAAGCCATCGCACCGCTTGATCCCAATATCCGGTTCTTGTTGGCCATGGACTACATTCGAACAGCTCATCCCGAGTGGGCTCGCCCGGTGCTCGAATCCCTGGCGGCACAGAATGAGAAGGAGGCTCTCTATCCCTACTGGCTCGGGCGCCTGGACTACGACGGACATCAGTACAACAACGCCATTCGACATTTTCAGCACGCCATCGAACTCAACCCGGACATGGCCCGGGCTTATGACAACCTCGGGCTCTGCTATTACTACCAGAACCAGAACGATCAAGCGGTGACTAATTACGAGAAGGCAATCGAACTGGGCCGCAAATCACCTAATCCTTCTCCCTGGCCGTATCTGAACCTCGCCATCACCCAGCAATTTCTCAACCGCGACGCTGATGCCGAAAAGAATCTTCGCGAGGCGATTCGCCTAGACCCCGCATTCGCCAGGGCGCATTTCCAGCTTGGAACAGTCCTTGAAGACCTTCAGCGGCTGAATGACGCTTTAACTGAACTTCGTGAAGCCGCGCGCCTCGACCCCGCCTACCCGGAGCCCCATATGGCCATGGCGCGCGTTCTGCGCAGACTCGGACAGGAAGAGGCGGCGCGTGAAGAGGCCAGCGCCTACGTCCGACTCCGCCCGCACTCGACGCCCTGAACTTCAACGCAAGCACGGGTCTATTCCACATGAGGAGCGCCAGCCGGCTATACGAGGGTGGCCGGCTGGCGCCATGGTTACTGTGCAACTTCCAACAAGCTAGAACTCAATACGACCTGCAAATTGGATTGTGCGCGGAGTTGTCACTGCCCCATTCCACTTTCCAAAGTCAGAACTGGAGACATCCGTTGTGAACGCAACCGAAGGTCCGCCGTAGTTTCCGCCCTGCGAGTTGATGAGGTAGTGATTGTTGAAGGTGTTGAAGAAATTCGCGCTGAGCTTGAAGTGCACCCGCTCCGTGATCGCGGTGTCCTTGGTGAACGCCATGTCGAAGTTCTGGTAATACGGACCATAGACCGTCGTGACCGCCTTTCCCGTTCCCGTGTATCCGAACTGCGAGAAGTCGGTCTCAAACGCATTGATGTTGAAATAGGTTCCTTCGGACGGATTGAATCCGTTCCGGCCATGAGTTTGAACTTGTGCCCCTGGACGCAATCCGGGAACGCAGCCCTGCCGGAACTGTGGAACCTGGTTACAATTCGACGAGTAGAACGAGAACGGCGTGCCATACTCCCAGCGCCACAGCGGCGACACCTGCCATCCGCCCACGAGCACATTCGACACTCCGCCGGAGGTCAGCCAGCGCTTGTTGGCGCCAAAAGGCAGATCATATACAACTGCCACCTGGGTCGTGACCGGAACGTTGTCCGGAACGATGGACCACGCCCGCGGGAACAGGTGGAAGGGCGAGAACTGGCCGTTGTTCCCCTGGTTTCCCGTGCCGTTCGTATTGCCCGCCTGCGTCGTGTCGGAAGCGTCCGTGTACATCTTCTGAACCGTCAGCGACCAGAGCGCATACAGCCCGGCTCTGAAGTGCCTCTGGACACTGGACTGGAAGGAGTTGTAGATGGAGGTGGCGTGTTGTTCGTTCTGGCCCTGCAGGTTTCCGCAATACTGCGGATAAGGCGTCAGAGCCTGGGCGAGCGTGGGAGCGCAGCTTGTCATCTGATTTTCCCAACCCGCGTAGGGAGTACTGACACCGTACTTGGCGAATGTGGCCGGACCAAGTGGGTCGTTGTAGCTTCTCCTGAGGTCCGTTCCCATCGCGGCGATCGCCGGGTTGAGCGGGTCGATGACGTTCAAGGGGCTCAGCGACGAAGGCAGGTGGGTCCCCTTGGTGCCGACGTACGACAGTGCGACAAAGAAATTACTGGGCAACTCCCGCTCGATGGTCATGTTCCACTGCTGCGAATAGGGCCGATGGTTGCCGTCCAGCGGGCGATACTTTGGCGGGGCGACCCCGTTGTCGAAGTCGGAAGAGATGTGCTGCGTGTCGCCGACCTGGCTCGGTGAAATACCCGTGTTCAGGTAAACAATTGGGATCTGCAGGCCGCCGCAGAGCGGTTTCGCTGATGTCGAGGTGCTTGTTAAAGCCTTCGAGGCTCATGCCGCCATCCCAGCCAGGATAGAAAGCCTGACCGTAGTAGATGCCGTATCCAGCGCGAACGACTGTCTTGTTGTCGATCGTGTACGCAAAGCCCACGCGTGGGGCGAGAGCGGACTTAAACGGCTCTTCCGGATAGTCCTTGCCGTAGCTCGCTGTTCCCCACTTGTTTCCCGCAAACGCAAGTCTCCCGGGAAGGTTCCCTGCACCGGGGTTTGCACCGAGCGGGTCGATGAACGAGAGGTTGTCGTACTTCTCCTTGAACGGGGTGATGTAGTCCCAGCGCAGGCTGTAGTTCAGCGTGAGCTTGGGGCTGAGTCGCCACGAGTCTCCGGCGTGCACCGCGTAGGCGTACTGGCGAGGATATGTGGCATGCACATTGCGGTAATCCGAGCTGGCGTTCCCGGCGGCTCCGAGGTAGAAGCTGGCCATGGGATCGCCCGGACAGGGAGCGGTGGCTGGACAACTGGTATTTCCCGTCGTATCGGCATTGAACGTGAAAGTGCCGCCCTCGTTGCCGGCCTCGTGGATTGTTGTGCCCGCCAAATGGTACTCGAATCCGGCCTTGAACGTGTGACGGCCAAAGACGCGCGTGAAGACGTCATTGAAGGCGTAGGTCCCTCGGGTTGTCGTGTTAGGAGTCGGCGTTTGACTGTTGCCTAACTGGCTGATAGAAGCTTCCGAAGCTCATCTGGGGCAGCCGGCCGGGGATGGCGACTCCCGGCACTGTGGGAAGTTGCGCGTGCCCATTCAGCGCGTAATAACCCTCGTTCCGATTCAGGTAACCAAGGGTGAGGTGGTTGGTCATGACCGGGGAGAAGTTGCGCTCCCAGTTCAGGCGCTGAATCGGTGCGTTCTCCGGGTTCGCCGGTGAATTTGTCGAGAGGTCGACCGGCAGGTCCGACTGCGTATTCGCTCCGGCGTACTGCCACCAGTATGTGTAGTAGAAGTGGTCTTTCTGGCCGACGTTCATGTCGACACGCCAGAACCACACGTTCTCGCTGTTGGTCAGCGAGCCCTGGCCCGAGTGCGGAACGAAGTAGTTGTTAATCTCTCCGCCGTTGGTGGGGGTCGGCATCGCCGCTATCCAACCTTGAGCCACCGGATCCTGGAACCGGGGATCGATCTGGTTGCCCGGGATGGGCTGTCCGGCCAGCGCTCCATACTTCGTGGGGTCGGCGGGGTAGTAAAGCTGAGAACCCCAGCCGCTGAAGTCGCCGTTGCGCGCCTTCGCCGAAGCGATCGACAAAGTCGGGTTGTTGGCGCTGCCGTGATCCTGGAAACCTTCCCAGTTGAAATAGAAGTATCCCTTAAAGAAGGAGTTTGGCCCATGCAGTTTGGGAAGAAGAATCGGACCGCCGATATTGGCGCCGTAGTCATTCTCCTTGTCCGGCGGTTTCTTGCCGGAGGCGCCATATTGGAACGCATTGAATGCATCGTTGCGGAGATATTCATACGCCGCGCCGTGGAACGTCTCCCCGCCGCTCTTGGTTGAAATGATCAACTGGCCAGAGGTCGTGTCTCCGTATTGCGCATCGTAGTTTGCGGTCAGCACCTTGACTTCGCTGGTGATGTCGGGCGACATGCCAAAGTCGGTCTGCAGGGCAACCATGCCGCTCTGGTTCATGAAACCTTCGATTGTCGTGGCCCCGTCGACCAGGGCTTCATCGCCGGTGATGATTCCGCCATTGATGCGCGCGTTGAATGCATTCCCCCCGCCGGCCGAGGTCACCCCAGGCATCATGATGGCCACCGCTACAGACGAACGCGGGGCTCCCGATACCGTGAGCGGAAAGCTCTGAAGTGCCTCAGGGCTCACGCCTCCCTCCAGCGTCTGGTTGTCGTAGTTCAACAGCGACGTGTCGGCAGTCACTGTCACCGTTTCGTCGGTTTTGCCGACTTCGAGGTGCACCTCCACGCGGGCCGCCTGGTTGACCGCCAGTTCGACGCCCGCTTGCGCCGTGGATTTGAAACCGGCCGCCGATACTTCAAGCCGGTACTTGCCCGGGGTCAGATTGCGGAAGTTGTAGGAGCCGGTCTCGTCCGATACGAAGTTTGACTGGAAGCCTGTTGCCTGGTTGGTCAACGATAGTTTTGCCCCCGGAATCGCCGCACCGCTTGGATCTGTGACCGTTCCACTCAGGGAGGCGTTGGTGTCCTGCCCAAAACTCCGCTGTGTCACGGCCATTAGAAATACACCAAGAAGTGCCAGCGTTAGGCTGTGGATGAAAAATCTTCGCCCTGTGTGCATAGCGTCTCCTGTCAAATGATTTGGTCCGTCGATTCGGAGCGCACCTAGATGCGCGCCAGTTGTGGGAGGCGTGGTCACCTTCCGCCCAGATTCGCCGTGGAACTGTAGTTTGGCACGGTCCTCAATCTGGCGATTCTCGGCCGGAGTAAGGAATAGGTTGAAGTATTTCGCTTTGGTGAACATTCTGGCAAGCTCCTCATTGAATCGCACTTGTCGCGCATTCACGAAGCTGGTTGCCGCCGCCTAAAGCCCAACCTCGCCAAGGACGCATGGGCTTGGCGGGTCGCTGATTGTTTGATAACGTTTACAGCCGTCATTATCCCAAACCGTCTAGTGATTCGGGCACCGGTTTCACACCTTACCCTGGGGTTAATGCCGAGGTAATTCCACCGAAGAGTATTCCAATCAAATTTCAACTGTCAATCTTTTTTCCATGAAGGGAAGATCCTTTGCCATCGCCTTCTCGACCCACCGTTCCCTCCCCTTTTTAGACTTTTTGACCTGGCTTATCCCATCCGCCGATGCCTTGACGCCGCGGTACCATGGACCGTGGGCCAAGGACCATTGCCGGCCCCTCAAAATCTTTTCACTCGATGGCACACCTGACCCGAAGAACCTTGCTTGCCGCTTTGTACGCCTTGTTTCCCGGCGTGGCCTTCGGACGCACGTTCTTCTCGCTATTCGGCTCTGATCGGATTTCGACCCAGCACATGGAAGCGACTTCTTCCCCGCTAGACGCAGCGTCTTCGGTTCAGACATCGTCTCAATCCTCGAAGAAGCCCGCCCATTGGTTCACCGATGTCGCCGGACGTTCCTCTTTCTCATACCGCACGAATAACAACTTTAAGGGAAGGAAGTACTTTCCCCAGCCCATGTGCGGCGGAGTCGCGGCCATCGATTACGACAAGGATGGCCACATGGACCTCTTTTTTACCAACGGCGCCCGCCTTCCCGAACTGACCAAGACCACACCCGACTTCTACAACTGTCTGTTGCGCAACAAAGGCGACGGAACCTTCGAGGACGTGACGGCCCGGGCTGGACTCACGGGAGGCGGCCTTGGCTTCTGCTTCGGAGTTGCCGTTGCCGACTACGACAACGATGGCTTCGATGACATCTTCATTTGCAATGCAGGGGCCAACACGCTTTATCACAACAACGGCAACGGCACCTTCACCGACGTGACAGCGGCTTCCGGGTTGAATCGCAAAGGCGAGAATGTTCTGAGCGTCGGAGCCGGGTGGTTTGACTACAACAACGACGGCTTGCTTGACCTCATCGTGACCAATTACACAGTCTGGACTCCCCAGGTCGACAAGATTTGCCGCATGGACGAAAAGCGCGAAGAATACTGCAGCCCCACGGTCTATAAGAGCGTAGCTTCCAACCTTTATCGCAACCTGGGAAACGGCCGGTTTGAAGACGTCACCGAAGCCAGCGGTATCGGAAAAGCGCTTGGCAAAGGCATGGGCATCTCCATCGCGGACTTCAATGGCGACGGATGGATGGACATCTTCGTTGCCAACGATACCGAACCGAATTTCCTCTTCATCAACCAGCACGATGGAACATTCAAGGAGACCGGGCTGGAACTCGGTGTCGCGTACAACTTCCAGGGCGGTACCGTCTCCGGCATGGGCTGCGATGCTGCCGACTTCGACAACGACGGGTGGATCGACATTGTCTACAACGACCTCTCCGGCCAGGTCTTCGGCTTGATGAAGAACGAATCGGGAAAGGCGTTTACCGATGCAACGTGGAGCTCAAAGTTGGGCACGCTGACGCGCAGTCTCTCCGGCTGGAGCATCGGCTTCATCGACTTCGACAACGATGGCTGGAAAGATATCTATTCCGCCAATGGCGATGTCGACAACCTCGCCGCGAACTCCCGCCAGCACGACACCATGTTTCGCAATATCGACGGCAAGACCCTCGTCGATGTAACCGAAACCATGGGGCCCGACTTCGCCTTCAACGGCTATCAGCGCGGCGCCGCGTTTGTTGATCTCAATAATGATGGATTCATGGATCTGGTGGTGACTTCTCTGGGCGAGCGTCCGCGCATCCTGATGAATAACGCCCTCAACGGCAATCATTGGATCACGTTCGATCTGAAGGGCCGGGTCAGCAACCGCAATGGCATCGGCGCTTTTATCAAGCTCGTAACCGCTTCCGGCCGCTCTCTCTATCACCATGTCTCCCCGAGCGTGGGATTCATGTCGTCCAGCGATTGCCGCGCCCACTTCGGGCTTGGTGCAGAGTCCAGGATCGATCATGTGGAGATTCGCTGGCCCAGCGGCATCGTCCAGCGTATCGCTCATCCTGCGGTCGACGAGATTCTGCACGTGGAGGAACCCGCGCAGCCCCATTCAGCGCGCACCACTGGAGCAATCCACCTGCGCGAATAGTCGCTGGCGTTGCTCGGAACCGCCTTGAGCAATGCCATCGGAAGCCCCACACGTTCATCAACATTCGGCTACTGCGTCCAGATCGGTCCCGGGTCGGTCTCTGTATCCGAGAATCGCCCGGCGTGGATCTGCCCACCGTCAGCCTGTGGCCTGCATTCGAATGTTGCAGGAACTTCAGATTTCTCATCCAAGGCAGAAAAACGTGAACGACCCCAAAAATCTTCCTAACCGCGGAGGAATCGTCCGATCTAATACGCGCATGGGAAATAGTGACCACGCGCTGATCCGAGCGGTTCTCGCCGGAGACAAAGACGCTTACGGCGTTCTTGTCGCGCGTCACGGGGAGAGTATGTTTCGCGTGGCATATCGTATTACCGAAAGCGAACCCGACGCGGAAGAGATTGTCCAGGAGACGTTTCTGCGCGGCTACCGCAGTCTCGCGGAATTCGATGCCCGCGCCGATTTCCGCACCTGGATTTACCGGATCGCGGTGAACTGCGCGTTACAGGTGTTGAAAAAGCGCAAGTCGGCGCCCGCTGTGCCCATCGTCGAGGAATTTGACGGCAAGCATCCCGGAATTCAATTGGCAGACGGCAAGGCCGGACCCGAACGTCTCCTGCTTGACGGGGAAATTGAACATCGAAGGCACGCAGCCATGGAACAAATGACGCCGGATGAGCGGCTCGCCTTTGTCTTGAGGCATCTGGAAGGCCGCTCTACTGAAGAAATCGCGGCGGCTCTCCAGATAACCACCAACAACGCCAAGCAAGCGGTGTTTCGGGCCGTGCGAAAAATGCGCCGCTCCTTGGCGCCGCTTTGGGTAAAGTCATGAGTCACTTAACAGACGAACAACTCATCGAACACTTCCTTGCCGAAGGCGCCAACCGAGTCATGGTGGAAACGCACCTTCGAATTTGCAGCCGCTGCGAACAGGTCTACGAAGAGATTTCCAATGTCATGGAGGTCCGCGCGCCGGAACCGCCGGCCCGTGAACGTGGATACGGAGAACGGGTCTGGCAATCCATTCAGGGGCCGTTGCTGTCTTACTCGGCAAAGCCGAAGCGCAGATTCGTTTCCTGGCCTCGCCTCGCCCTCGCCGGCGCTTGCATGCTCCTCCTCGCCGCGGCATTTCTCGGCGGATCGCTCTGGGAACGGTCGCACACCAATCCATCGCAGGCGGCCAATTCGGCTCAGTCAAAACAGCGAGTGGTTCTCTTCATCCTCGAAGGTCATCTCGACCGCTCGGAGCGTCTGCTCGTGCAGCTCAATCACGCCGGCGCGGAAACTGGAGATCCCGATGACTCCCTCCAGGCGGAAGCGCGGCAACTATTGCCGGACAATCGCCTTTACCGGCAGGCCATCGCCACGAGTAACGATCCGATTATGACCGCGGCGCTCGATCATCTCGAACGCGTTCTTCTCGAAATTGCCAACTCGCCGGACAAGCTGAACCGTACCGACCTCGC
Source organism: Terriglobales bacterium (assembly GCA_963788475.1). GTDB lineage: Bacteria > Acidobacteriota > Terriglobia > Terriglobales > Acidobacteriaceae > Telmatobacter. Next base: position 80,851 of record CAWBGO010000012.1, on the reverse strand, counting down.
GCGCATCGAGCAGGCTATGAACACGGATTCCCTCCTGTTTCAGATTCGGGTGCTGCGCGCTCGAACGTCACGGACCGAAACCAAAGTTGATTCCCGGAAAGGAGCATCGATCTAAATGAGAATAAGTCGATGGATGTGTTGGTTGGGATTGTATGGAGCCCTGTTGCTTGCGTTGCCCTCTGCAAAGGCCGTGGCGCTCCGTTTCGAGGGCATAATGGTGGCCGATGATACGCACGAGGACCAGCTCTATTCCGATGCCACACAGGCAATCAATGATGGCCGATGGTCCGAAGCAGAGCCACTCCTCGATCAGGTCTTCAGCATGCACGGTCGCCGATCGGATGCCGCGCTCTACTGGAAGGCATATGTGAAGGTGAAGGAGGGCCGCACCTCCGATGCTCTCCAAGCCTGCGCGAATCTCCGCCAGAACTATCCCCAAAGCTCCTGGCTCAAAGATTGCAGTGCCCTCGAGATTGAAATTCGAGGCAAGAGCGATAGCCCAGTTCAGCCTCAAGCGGAGCAGGATGAAGAACTCAAGCTCCTCGCGTTGAGCTCCATCATGCAGAGCGGCAATTCCAATGCGCTGCCTATCCTTCAGCAGATCCTCGAAGGACAGCATTCCGAACGGCTCAAGGAACGCGCCCTCTTCGTCCTCGCCCAGGACCAGTCGAAGCAGGCACGCGACCTCCTGGGTCAGATCGTTCGTGGAGAGAAAGACCCCAACCTGCAAATCAAGGCAATCCGCCTCCTCGCCGTCGCACAGGGATCAGGCTCTTCCGAGACCCTGGGGAGCATCTACGCCAAGTCCGCCGATCCCGCTGTGAAAAAGGCGGTACTGGATGCCTATCTTGTGATGAACGAGCCAGAGATGCTGGTGCAGGCCGCCCAGCATGAATCAGATCCCCAACTTGCTCGTCATGCGGTCTCCGAGCTCGGAGCCATGGGCGCCGTCTCGCGCCTCTCTCAACTCTATAAGGCGACGTCCAGCAAAGAACTGAAATTGGCCATTCTCAACGCGTATGTCGCCGCTGGGACCAATGGCGCGGATGCCCTGGGCGCTATCGCTTCCAACGAGCAGGATCCCGACCTCCGCCGTAAGGCGATCCGCAACATGGGCCCCAGCGGCGGTCCCTCTGTCATCCCCGTGCTCCTGTCCATCTACTCCAAGAACAGTGACGAGGAATCGAAAAAGGCCGTAATCGATGCTTTGTTCGTTGCTGGCGACGCTCACGACCTTGTAGCCCTGGCGCGCAGCGAGAAGGACCCTGCGGCAAGAAGAAACATCGTAAACAAACTTGCCGTGATGCAGAACAAGGAAGCCACTGACTACATGCTTGAGATTCTCAACAAATAGGAGGCCACCATGAGAAACCTTTACCCAGCGTCCCTGCTCATTGCATTTGCGGCGGTCTTGCCTGCGCAGCAACCGAAGGTAAGCGACACCCAGTTCAAAGCCGAGCCGGTCGAGCAAAATCTTGCTGCCACGGTGGATAGAGTGCGTCACTCAACAGACCAACTCTGGATCGGGTATGAAGTTCCGGCTCTGCCGGGCACGCATTTGTCCTCTTGTTCCGATTGGTCGGATTCCTCGCAGTCCGATGATGGATGCTGCGGTGACTTTCGCCTGGAAGACGAACATGGTACACATCGCAGCAGCAACGGACAGGCTACCCAAAATGTTTACGTCCTTATTCGCTTCGATAAGGGAGGTCTGGTCAAGGTGAAATCGGTTGCGGCCGGATGTCATTTGAACGCCGGCGGCATCAACTTTGATTGGATAACGGGAGTCAAGCCGGAAGAGAGCATTGCGTTCCTCGTCTACCTGGTGAATCAGCAGTCGGATCACTCGAGGGCGGTTGAGGGGGCGCTGCTGGCAATCAGCTTCCATGCCGCGCCCGAAGCCACGCGCGCACTTGAGCACATAGCCTCTTCCTCTACCTCACCGCACGGCCGGGAACAGGCTGCCTTCTGGCTCGGCGTCCAGCGCGGACACGATGGATTTTTGGCTCTCAAATCGCTCGAGAACAACAGCACCGACGCCGCGTTCCGGGAGAAGCTCGCATTCGACTTCTCGCAAAACTCCGATCAAGCCGCCGAGGACGAACTGCTTCACATGGCCAAGTTTGATCCGGACGCCAAGGTCCGCGGGCAGGCTCTTTTCTGGATTGCGCAGAAAGCCGGAAAACGGGCAACCCAGGCGCTCACCGATGCTATCCAGAACGATCCCGAAACCGATGTCAAAAAGCGAGCAGTTTTTGCGTTGAGCCAGTTGCCCAAAGAGGAGAGCGTCCCGCAGCTGATTCGCGTAGCCGACACAAATTCCAATCTCGTAGTCCGCAAAGAAGCATTCTTCTGGCTGGGTCAATCCCAGGATCCCCGCGCCTTGGCATATCTTGAGCAAGTCCTCAAGAGATAAGTCAGCCCCACGCTCGTGCCCGGCAGGATCGGACAGGCAGCCTGAGCGTAGATCAGGCCTTGGCCGAGGATTTCGGTTCGGCAAGCGCGTCGCAAGTTCATCGAAGCAGGCACGCGCGGATGGAAACTGCGTTATGGTAAGTGAAGGCCGTTGGGCCCGCGCCAGGAGAATCAGAGATGAAAGCCGCAATTTGGCACGGCAGGCGCGATGTACGCATCGAGAGCGTGCCCGAACCACCGCCTCCTCCCCCAGGCCAGGTGCAGGTAAAGGTAGCGTGGTGCGGAATCTGTGGCACAGACCTGCATGAATACGAAGGCGGTCCGCTCTATATCCCACTGGAAAGGCCTCATTCGTTCACTGGGGTGCAGGCTCCGGTCATCATCGGCCATGAGATGTCGGGCGAGGTTACGGCAGTCGGAGACGGCGTGGAAGACTTCACACCCGGCGATCGCATCGCCGCCTGTCCCATCATCGGGTGCGGAAAATGCCGCTGGTGCCGAAGCGGATCGATGGCCCAGTGCGATCGCGTCGCATTCCTTGGAACCTCGTGGACCGGCGGGGCTCTGGCGGAGCGGCTGAACCTGAACGCGTATCAGTGTTATCGCCTCGGCGATGCAATCTCCGACGAAATCGGGGCGCTGGTGGAGCCGTTCTCGGCGACGGTTCGCGCGGTGGTCCAAAGCGGTGCAGTTGCTGGGGACAACGTCGCCATTGTAGGCGCGGGTCCGATTGGACTAATGTCGCTGATGGCGGCCCGCATCGTCGGCGTCGAACGGGTGGTGGCCTTCGAAGTTGCAGAGAAGCGCATAGAAGCGGCGCGGCGTTGTGGCGCGGATGCGGTGATCAATCCCGCCGTTCAGGATGCGCTGCAGGCCACGCTGGAGATGACCGACGGACAAGGTTTCGACGTGGTGATTGAATGCGCCGGGCAGCCGGCGACCGTCCTGATGGCTGGCCGTCTCACGCGGACGCGAGGCAGGCTGGTCATCATGGGAGTGTTTGAAAAGCCGGCAGCTCTCGACCTGACGGATATCGTATTTCGCGAAAAGACCGTCTCGGGTAGCATGAGCGGCTACGGCCTTTACGACGAGACCATTCAGATGATGACGGATCCTCGATTTCGCGGAGACGTCCTCATTTCCGATCGCATCGGACTCGATGATCTCGTTGGCAAGGGATATCACGGGCTGCTGCACGAGAAGGACCGGCACGTGAAGATCCTGGTCAGACCGGAGTAGAGAAGCGGCTGGCTGTTGGCTTACTCCTACATGTCAGAATTCTTATCGTGCGGGTGCCTGAAGCAACAATACCCAATCGCCATCGCCGGCGTGATTCTTTCCCGGGGGACTGAACTCATGAGATCCGCTGTTAGGAACAGGTCCATTCGCTGCGTCCTGATAGCTTCCGCTCGCCGGGTCGAACCATCTCGCATTCGCGGCGCCATGCAGGGTGGCCATGTTCACAGTGATAGTGCGGGCAGTTGGCATATAGACGACAGCGAGAGAGCCGTCCGGCGTGCTCGCGGCGGTGCTGTAGTCGCTTTCACTGACCCTCGTATCCACGTTGCCGTAGGTCCCGTAACCTCCAGTAAGAACCGAGTGGTCCTGATCGGGCACAAGGTCCTGCCAGGGCAACGACGAAAAAAAGGTCTTCCAAAACCCTAGTTGCTCCACTCCCGGCGTGTCGATCTGATTCTTCCACCCGTCTGCAAATGACCAGGTGTACTTATTCCCGTAAAACTGGCCAATGCCGCCACTGAGCATCGTCCAGTAGTTTTGCTTACGCAGCACCAGCGGGGTTCCGAAATCGGGAGGGTCCCCGACATTCTCGAGATCATAGTGCCCTTCGACCAGGTAAGCGGGCGCAACCGGCTTCTGATTGTAGCTGTGCAGCATCTGAATGTATGTCGGTGAATACGTGTAAGTGCCATTCAGCTCGATCAGCGGAATCCAGCGCGGATCATCGAAGGAAGAACTGGTCCGCACGTGGAGTTCCACGGTCTGGAACTGATCGGGAGAGACGGATCGAATGCCCTTTGACACCGCCTGCACCAGGCTGTCGTCGTTGGGAACAGTCCATAGGTTGAAGTCGTTTCCGTTGAGCCAGGCTAGATTTGAGAAGCGCTTGTATCGGGTTCCAAGAAATTGCCCGTATGCATAAGCGGCCTTCATACCGTTGTTCCGCAACGCCGGCAGCCATCCGATGGTCTCGATCGGGTCAAGGAAGACCAACAGATGGTGGTTGGCGACGAGCTGAAGGATGTGATCGAGGCGAACAAAGTACGCTTCGTTCGGCTTGCTCAAATCGTAATGCGTGAAGTCGGTGCCTCCTGCAACATAGGCCGTGAATGGGTTGATCCCATCCGGAGTTACCGCATCTTTGTTAGTCGGGTAATCGTTGCCGGCACAGGCCACGTCGATCCATCCCAGGGTGTTGAACCCGTGCGATTCGCGATCGGCGAAGTAATACTCCGCATCCTGCTCGGTCAAGCGCCCCATCAATCCCTGCGGCGTATCTCCGACCATGAGAAACGCAGTCCCGTTCTGATCAACCAGGTAGCGGTGGTTCTCACTGAGCTTCAGTGGATAAACCGGCGCGCCGGCGGTCTGTGCACCGGACCCGATGCAGATTGCCACAACAATACAAAGCCACAAAGACGCATTGCGAAGTATCAACTTTCCGCATTTTGTCACCGATTCACCCGCCTCCGGTTGTCAACTCGAAATATCGCTTCAGAATTCAACGCGAAACGTAGCCTGGCCTTGCCTGTTGCTGATTTGCGAGCTCAGGTTGGTAATCTGGCCGAACGTGGAATTGAGCGAGTTGTTGTCCGGCGGCTGCAATTGAGTGCGGTTGAACACATTGAAGTAATCGAGACGAACGCTGGCACGCACATGCTCTCCGAAATGAAAGGTCTTGATAACATCGAAGCTTTCGTACCGTAGGGATGGGGTACGCAGGGCTGCATAGGCGCGTTTCGAGGAGCCAAGCTGCCAAGGGCCAGTGTTGGCAAAGGAGCTGGTAGAAAACTGCACTGGCTGCGCGGCCGTTTTCCCGGTGAAGTAGTCTATTGACCGATTGTAGCTATAAGTCTTGAGCGGTACACCCGAGACAATGTCGGGGCGGTCAAAGCTGTTGACAAGCAGTGGATTGAAATTGTTCTGTGCGCCGAAAGCATTCCCCCCGGTGTAATTCAGGATGGCGCTGAATTGCCAGCCGCCGACCAGCTGCGACATCCATCCACCTGAGGTCAGGTATTTCTTGTGCGGCCCGAAGGGCAGCTCATACGATCCGACTACCTTCACGCTGTAAGGCCGATCGAGATAGGAAGGAACGTATTCCGGAGCCGGATTGTAGGCGTTCATCCCGTTCGGGGAGTATGGGCCAGAGCCGATCGCGGTGTTCGCGGTGATCCTGGACTGCGTATAGCTCGCGAGGTAACTCAGGTCGCCGGTAAAGCGCTTCTCTGTCTGCAACTGAAAAGCGTTGTAAAGTGCGGTGCCATCCATCTCGTACACGGGAAAGTATCCGGCGAACTGAGGATAGGGAGTTAGCGCCTGTTCAAGGGTAGCGGCGCCGCCGAATTGGTCCACATATTCCGGATAGGGCGGCGTGAATCCGGCTGCGACTACTGCAGGATCGAGGATGTTATCGCCAAGCAACGAGCCATATTGCAACACAGACGGATTTGGCTGGTTAGAAAGCTCCAGCGTGGTTGGCAGGTGAATTGCGCGATTGCCGACGTAGGAGGCGGTCATGAACATATCCCAGGGGAGTTCGCGCTGCACGCCGAAACTCCAGGCTTGGTCGTAGGGAGCAATTCCCACCGAACGAGCATTCGGGAGTTCAGGGAACTTATTGTCCTTGTTATAAGGGAAGTCGAAAATGACGGCGGCATTCCCCAGGGAGGGAGAAAACGGCAGTTGCTGCGGGTAAGGAAGAGTCTGGGCATCCCAACTCCCGTAGCCGGGTGTACTGCTGCCAGTCGAGGAGCGGATGAACGAGCCATTCTGAAGATTTGACATGAACGAGGCGGCAAAGGACGTCCCGTACTCGTAGGCGCCTCCATTGAGGTAGGTCAGGTAGAAGCCGCCCTGGAGGACCGTCTTATGGTTCAGTTGGTAAGAGATTCCGAACCGGGGTTGCCAGTTCTTCCAGTGAATGGCCGCACGCGTGATTCCAGCGCACCCGGTGCAATCGCCGAACTTCGTGGCAGCGCCCAGTAAACCGCCCGCTCCCGGATTGGGAGCCGAGCGATCCACAAAGATGATGTTGTTGTGCGCCTCGGTGAACGGGACAAGGATGTCATATCGCAAGCCGACATTTACGGTAAGACGGTCGTTCACTTTGAAGTCGTCCTGCGCGTAAAAAGCGAATGCATTGTTGCGGAGTTTTGATTCGCTGGCAAAATTGCGCTCGGTTGCATCCACCTGTCCCAATAGGAAACTTGCGAAGGAACTGCCGTACAAGCCAAAGTTCGGATCATTCGAATCGGGGGTTGAGGTGGTCCTCTGGCTGAAGTTGAAGGTTCCGCTGCAGAAGTTGCAGTTGATCACATCCTGCGCGGTGTGCCGTACCTGAAAGCCGAAGTTGATCGAATGGCGGCCCTTGGTCCACAACCAGTTGTTGACTCCCACAATGCCCAGCATGCGGTTGTTGTTGACGGTGAGCCCTCCCGAGCAACATTCCAGGTATGCTCCTCCGTTCACGCCCCATGCAGAGGGCGAATTCTGCCCGTCGAAGTCCACCAGGGGAAAAGTCGTCCCTCCGGCTACCGCGTCGAAAGTGACGTTGTTATTTGCATTATGCTGGCCAATTACGTTTCCAATCGCGTCCGCTCCTGCCGTCACCACGAGATTCGGCGTGATGGTTTTGGCGTAATTGAGCACCAAGCCGTTGCCGACATTCTCATTCGTCACCTCGCTCTGCAATTGATTCGATGCCGGCACGATGGGGGCAGAGGTGAAGAAGGGTGAATTGACTGAGTCGCGCCATTGGCTAAAGTGAATGCTTTGCGACGTTGTCAGGGTTTCGTCGATGGTGTAATCCCACAGTGTCTGGCGGATGGGAACGGAGTGAATCGCCGGCAGTTTGTTACTGACAAGGCCTCCGTTGACGCCGGCCGTGTCAGGGTCAGGTATATCGGAAAGCAAAGACTGCGCCAGGGCGCTGAACCTTTGTTGCGGAATCTTGTTCCCCGGAAAAGGCTGTCCTGTCATTGGGTCATAGATCGGAATCAGATTGCCGGACGAATCGACAAAGTTTGAAAAGTCACCGCCTTTCATTGCGGCGGTTGGAACGGTGCCGATAGAGTTCTGTGCCTGGTTCTGCCGGAACCAGTCCGCGCTGACGTGGAAAAAGGTCCGGTTCTTCCCGTTGTACAGATGAGGAATCCAGACCGGGCCTCCAATCGTGAACCCATAATCGTTCTGCTGGTTGATGGGAGCCTCCGGCTCTCCTGAGGAAGAAAAGCGCGTCGGGAAGAATCCGGCTGAGTCGAAGAGCTGGTTGCGCAGAATTTCGAATGCGTCCCCGTGAAAGTCGTTGGTCCCGGAGGCCAGGCTGAAGGTGACCGCGCCCTGGCCTAGTCCATACTGGGCGTTGAATGTCGACGTGTTCACGCGAAACTCGTTGACTGCTTCGTAGGGCGGATTGATGTTAGTCTGGTTACCCTGAAACTGCACAAAAGCGACCGGCACGCCGTTGAACTGCACCTCGTTTTCGAACGTAACTCCACCGTTGATGGCGTGCGACGAAGCCGTACCCTGCACACCCGGCGCAAGATAACTGAATGCGTCAATCTGCCGGGCCAAGCCGCTGATTTCGATCGGCGCAGCATCCACCAGTTCGGGCTCCAGCGTGGTGCCAATCTCGGGCGAGGTCGTATCCAGAGAGATGCTGGTTCCTTTCACATTGACCGTCTCGGAGGCCGCGCCGGGGACGAGTGTAAGGGTGAGGGTAGACATTTTCGCGATCTCAACCACGACCCTGGTTTCGCTCTTCCTGAACCCGTTAGCATCCACGATGATTGAGTACTCGCCGGGAATAAGTCCGATCACGGTAAAGATTCCCGCCGAAGAAGTGACAGTCTGCGACACAACACCGGTTGACGTGTTGGTAATCGTGATCCTCGCCTGGCTGACCAATGCCTGGCTCGAATCGGTCACAGTTCCGCTGATTCCGCTCTGCGTTTGCGCACGCGCAGGTGAGACATGGAGCAGCAAGACCAGGCAAACTAAGACTGGAAGAAGCGCTGCCTTCGCGCAGACTCGGATGCGGCAATGGGCACAGACCATTCTTTGATTCACCCTCATCTCCATGTCGCTCGCCTGTAAGCATTGAACGCAGCGGAAGCCGGCGCGCAAATTTAGCTTGTCTGCGATCGATCCATTCCTCAGCGGGGAATAGCGACTTGGAACAGTCGCCCGTCTCCGAGCATGGATCTGGCTGCGGAGTGTCCACCATCGTCCGTCAATTGGGGATCACGGTATAGTGGATTCCCATTGTTTTTTTGTGGAAACCTACGAGGAATGTGCCCAAACGAACGGATAAATACAAGGTCAGCCGCTATATCGCCGCGGATCGACATCCCTCTCAGATACCCGCGCCACTGCAACTTTGATTCTCAAAGCTATATTGATTGAATAAGTGGAAGTCTTGATGTTGTGCGTTTCACCCCGCACGACTGAAGGCCCCGGTGGCGCGGCCGTCGACTCGACGCCGGACTCCACCGCTCCGCCTTGAAACCTCAGACGCGCAAGTCGCACTCCCAGAGTTTCCTGGTAATTTCGGCGCGTTACAGTGTAAGCCGATTTCCTCACCGCCTTCGCTGCGGAGAATATGAAGCGCTCACTGGCGGCCATGGGGCAAGCCGCCCATTGGCTTTCGATGTTTCCAGACCACCGGGGCTTTCCGCTTGCAATCGTGGCATGTGGTAAGGCTGGCGCTGATCCGTAAGCGAATCATTACGAACCCGCCGCCGATAGGTTGCCGGTGTCATCCCGACAATCCGGCGAAACACCGTACCGAAGTAACTCTGATCGCAGAAGCCCACCTGCTGGCTGATGCTCGCCATTGACTCTTCAGTCTTCGCAAGCAAGGCCTGTGCGCGTTCAATTCGGAAATGGTTGAAGTAAGTTACAAATGAGAGGCCGGTCACTCTCTTGAACAGGCTCATGAAATGCGACTCGCTCATGCCGCAGGTGCGTGCCGCTTCGCGCACCTGGATGGAGTCGCCGCAGTTTTCGCCGAGATAGCGAAACAGTGGACGAAGCCGTTCAAGATTGTGCTGCTGGCGCTGAAACGTCTCTACGGTTCCCGCGTAGGGAGCGTAGTGATTCACGAGTTGGATCAACAGCATCTTGAGATAGGTCTTCAAAGCCAGGCGGCCGCGCGTTGATGAAGCGGGAAGTTCCGATCGAATGCGAAGCATCAAATCCAGAACTTGACGAGGTACGCCTGTCTCTGCCGCAATCACGTGGGGGAAATCTGCATCCTGAAGCAAGAACGGCGTCAGGTACTCCGCGCTGTCGCTCGCGCCATCGCACCGAATTAGGTCCGGCTCGAAGAACAGCGCCGCCAGCGTGACGGGAGCCGAGGATTGGCATTCGATACGGTGGTAGAGCGTGCTGCCGATAATCGCAAGATCACCTTCGTTGAAAGGCAACAGGCGATCCTGTATGTGACAATTTGCAGAGCCCGAACACAGGTAGAGCACCTCGAAATATCCATGGCGATTCATTCGCACTCGATGCCGGTCGTCGACAGTCAGGAATAGGACATCCACCGGGCACGGCACATCGAAGGGCCATTTATGAACCCCTTCCGCATTGATCTGCGGCTCCACCAGGTCGAAGTGGTCGCGGTAAGAGGTCTTCGGCAGTTTCATCCGTTGCGGTAGACCGGCGCGCCGGGGCGAGGATTGTTTTGTGACAGCAACCCCGCGGGCGATCGGATCAATGTTCGATTTTGAAGATTTCTTCAAGTTCGCCATGGCGGACTCCAAACATTTGGGAATGAAGATTCACGGTCGCGTCGCTGTAATGTACCCATACTTGAACTTTTTGCCCGGGCGTCAGTTGCGGTGGCACCTGCGGATCAAGCTCGACCAGCGCGTGTTCGGCGTGCAGCGCCGTTAGCTGCGCGCCAGGCATCTCCTTAAGCGCCGGCAGACCCCTCTCGCCGCTGATCGCCTTCACACCGCAATCGAGAACAGCGTGTTCTGCCCCGCGTGTACTAATCACCGTGGCCAGCATCGTGAGTGACCGTTGAAACGGTGCACCGCGGCTGACGATAGATGTTGTCCATCAGCAAGTACGACCCGGCCTGGATTTCAGTGATACCGGGATAGTCGCCCGACACAGCATAGGTGCCGGTTCCTCCCGTGGAGCGAATTGTCGAGACATCGATCCCCGCGCTTTCAAGCAGAGCTGCGGATTCAACAACGGTCCTGCTCCCCTGCCGCACGATCTCGTCCCGTTCCGCGCTTGGCGGCACCGCCTGCAGGTGGCCGTCATAGCCCATGATTCCGCGCACCTCAAGTCCCTGTTCGGCAGCGTAGCGGGCAAGGTCGAGAGCCGCCTCGCCGGGCGCCACACCGCATCGATTGAGGCCGATGTTGACATCCACAAGCACCTCGATCTGTGCATTTCGATTCCGCTGCGCGGTTGCCAGATCGCGCACCGAATGGCAGTTGTCCACCGCAACCATCACCGATGCGTGACGTGACAGATCGGCCAGACGCTCCGGCTTTTCCTGACCCGCGATTTCATTCGCTATGAGGATGCTGCCGATTCCGTGTTCCACCAGGATTTCGGCTTCGCGCAGTGTCGCGCACGTCATCCCGATCGCGCCGGCGCGGATTTGCTTCCATGCCAGCAGAGGCACCTTGTGATTCTTGAAGTGTGGCCGCAGCTTGCATCGCCGTTCGCGAAAGAAATCCGCCATGCCATGCAGATTCGACTCCATGGCATCGAGGTCCACGAGCAGGGCCGGCGTTTTGATCTGCTCCACCTTCATGCTGGTCAGGGAAGAATCTCCTCGTACAGCTTCACCTCAAACCGGTCCACCAGTCCCGGCCGCACATTGTTGAAAAAGTTCGCGATGTACGGACGTTGCGCAATGTTCATCGAATGCCTTCTTGTCCATCCATTTTTCGACAAACGTAATGCCGTTAGCCTGGTCCGTTCGCTGATTCAGTTCGTAGCGGATGCAGCCTGCCTCAGCGTGCGTGGGCTTCATCAGCGAGTGCAGCACGTCGATCAATTCTTCGGTCTTGCCATCCTTGGCGAAGAACTCCGCGACGCAAACCACCTGGGTAGTGTTCTTATTTGGCATATTGCCTTCTTTCTTCAGTGGGTCTCAGTGCGTTGATACAAATCAAAAGGTATTTCAGGCGTCCTGTCTTTGTGCATTCAAGGGCGCGGCACCTCGACATAGATGCTCTTCCATGTATGCTGGGTATCGGCCATCTCAAGCCTCCTTATCATGTTCAGGGCGGCGCTGAATCCGCGAAACAACAGAGCTATTGAGGTCGCACCGGCGTCGGCTGACCCGAGCGTCTTTTCGCCCAGATACTTGGCCCGCCCGTATTTTGCGATCATATCCTTCGTCGCCTCGGCCCCCTTGCGCGCAGCATTCGATGCATACTCCATTGCGTGCGCAATCGACTCGCCGGAGTTCGCTGCCGTCGCAAATGCCTCCACAGCCGGCACTAGGGCATCCATCATGGTCTTGTCGCCGGGCCGGGCCTTGGTCTGTTTCTCCACTGCGCTCAGCCCGGTCGCGAAGCTCAGGGCGAGACGGCTGCAGTCACTCTCGTGGCCCATCACCGCATCGCCCATTCCGGCGATAAACGTGCCCAGAATGGCACTCGATGCGCCGCCGTCCACGCTTAGCACGCTCCAGCCTGCATCCTTCAACAGGACGCTGAGCGTTTCGTGACGGTCCCCGGTCATCGCGCTCTCAAGCACTTCCATCGTGCGCATCATTGCGCTGCCATGATCGCCGTCCCCACCAATGCAATCGAGTTGCGACAACAGGTCTTGCTCCGCTCGGATTCGTTTACCGGCCTCAGCGACCATGCACCGCAAGTCGGTAATGGAGATCACGTCACTCATGGCCTGGCAAGAAACGGCGTATCCGCCGGCGCGTCCCACAGTTCGATCAGTTCCCCGTCCATGCGCGCAATCATCATCTGAAATCCCGCCTGCTCTTGCGTTGTAATAAATTCCCCGATGGCGCTGCGCACAAGCTTGATTTTCCTGGCCAGCAGCACTTGTGTCACTCTGCGGAAGATGAGATAGAGCTCCATGAGCGTAGTCGCGCCGGCTCCGTTCAACAAGACCAGCAGTTCCTCTCCTTCAGTTACCTTCAGGTCCGCAAGCAGCTGCTCCAGCATGATTTCCGCGGTCTCGTTTGCAGTTTTCAACTTCATACGGCCGGTTCCCGCTTCTCCGTGTTGCCCCATCCCGATCTCGATCTCGTCGTCGCCAAGTTCGAAGATCGGCTGCCCTGTGGCAGGGTGGGTCGCGGTACGCATCGCAACGGCCAACGTGCGCATGTTGCGTTCCATGCGCTGTGCCACTTCGAAACACGCATCGAGCGGCGCGCCCTTCTCCGCCGCCGCCCCGGCCACCTTGTACACCGCAACGCAACCCACGAGCCCGCGCCGATCTCCCTGGGGACTCGAAATGTCCTCCTGAGTCAGCACCATCTTCACATTCAGCCCTTCACGCTCCGCCGCCTGCATGGCGATGTTCCCAGCCAGCACATCACCCGCGTGGTTGAGAACGATGAGCAAGGCACTTTCTCCGCCCGCGCATGCGTTGCGAATGGCCTCGATGCATTTCACCGCACCCGGGGCAGCGAATATCTCGCCGGCCACGCTCGCGTCAAGCATGCCGCGGCCCACAAATCCGCTTAATCCCGGCTCATGACCGCTGCCGCCAAGCGTCACGAGCCTCACCATGCCCGAAGGTTTTGGAGTCGCCCGCACGATCGTATTCGTTCCGTTCAGCCGAACTTTATCCGGAAACGCCAGCGCAAAGCCTTCGAGGAGTTCCGGCACCAGGTGCTTCGGGTCGTTGATGAACTTCTTCATGCGCATCGCGCGTCTCTCCTCTTACTCATAAGCCGACGGATCGGTCATCACCATCGGCTTGCGGAATCGTTCCGTATGGGCAGCCAGCACAAAGAAGCCGATCACCAGCCAAATGGTTCCGGCAACTTTTGCGGGCCAGTTGAGCCCCAGCCAGATCACACCGCAAAACAGAAAGCCTGCAGCGGGCGCGACCAGGTCGAGCACAAGATTTCGGGAACGGGGATGTGTGGGCCTCAGCCAGAAATTCCAGATCACCGCGGCATTCACGCCCATGAATCCGAGGAATGCACCAAAGTTCAACAACTCCGCGGTCAGCTCGTAGCTCATGAATTGCGCTCCAGCAAAGGCCAGCACGCCCAGCAGCAAAATGTTGATCCATGGCGTATTGCGCACCGGGTGAAGCCGTGCAAAAATGCGCCGCGGAATCACATTCTCTCTGCCCATCCCGAAGAGCAGCCGCGCGGCCCCCACCTGGGAGGTAAGTCCCGCGCCGATGTTCGCCACGACCAGCAGAATCGCCATCGCCTGAAACAGCCACGGCCCGCCCACGCGTCCCGTTACGTCAATAAACGCAGTCTCCACATTGGTGAATGTCGCGTAGTTGGGCCATGCCAGGTGCGCAAGGTATACCAGCAATCCACCAAACAGCCCGGTGAATAGACAAACGAACACGGCGGCCAGCAGGACATTGCGCCGCGGGTTCTTCACATCTTCAGCGAGTGTTGTTACGGCATCGAAACCTAGATAGGTGAGTGCCGCAAACGAAGTCGCCGAAGCAACATCGCCGGCGCGAAACGTCGCCGGATTGTAAAGCGGCTGCATGGAAAATAGTCCGCCGAGCCCCTGTCGAATAAGGATGTATTTGACCGCCAGCACGATGAAACAGATCAAGACCCCGAACATGAAGACCAGCATTACATCGTTGGCGCGCGCAGTGTAACGGATTCCGCGCAGGTTGAGCAGCGTGATTCCACCCGCGAAAAGCAATGCCCCCGCGGCAAACGGCAGTGCGGGAACTGCGCGCTGCAACGAAAGCGTTCCATAGATTACGCAGAACAGAGGAATGAACACGTAGTCAAGCAGCATGGCCCAGCCGGCGAAGAAGCCGAGGTATGGGTGGATACCGCGGCTCACGTAGGCATAAGCCGAGCCTGCCGACGGATACAAGGCTGCCATGCGCCCGTAACTGATTGCGGTCAGCACCATCGCCACCATCGCGGCCAGGATCGTCAGCACCACGTGCCCGCGCGATTTCACCTCCGCGAGACCGAAGACCGTTGCCGGAGCGCTGGGCGTGACCGCCACAATTCCATAGAAGATCAGATCCCGCAAAGACAATACCCGGTTCAGCTTTGGCATCTCGGCGACGTCAGGCAGGTTCATGCGGCTCCTCGCGAACGTGCCATCTGCCATCGGGAATTCAAGTTTCCGCATTGCTCCACCATCGCCACCACTCCGGTTGCAGCGCAACCGACTGCTCAGGATTCCAACCGTCTCTCACGAAAATCCACAATTCTGCCGTTTTATGCGACAAACCTCTTACACCTGGGCCGTCTGTCCGCCGTCCACGTGCAGTACGGCGCCGGTTACAAACGAGGCATCTTCAGAGGCAAAGAAGAGTGCCGCAGAGGCAATCTCCTCCGGCTTTCCAAGCCGGCACATGGGAAATGTCTTAGCGAAGCTATCAAGTTCTTGAGGCGTAAGCGCCGCACGCAGCATGGGTGTATCGGTTGGTCCGGGGCAAATCACATTCACTCGGATTCCCTGCTTCGCGTAGTCAATGGCCATCGATCGCGTCAGCAGCGTCACTCCGCCTTTCGAACTTACGTAGGCCGCCGCATGTGCGCACGCATCATGGGAGCCGGTGGTTGACGCCACGTTGATAATCGTGCCCCGGCCTGTTGAAACCATGTGCGCTAGAGCGGCCCTGGAGCACAAAAATGTTCCTGTCAGATTAACAGCAATCATGCGATTCCACGCGTCTTCCGTGGTCTCGAGAGCGGTTCCGTAGGCCAGGATCCCTGCCCCGTTGAAGAGAATGTGCAGATCGCCCAGTTCCTGAACCGTGGTTTGCACTGCTTGTTTCACCTCTTCCGGCAGCGATACGTCGAGCCGGACAAAGCTGGCTTTTCCGCCGTCGGCGCGAATGAGATCGACGGTTTCCATTCCCGCCCGCTCGCTGGTGTCGGCTACCATTACTGCTGCGCCCTCCTGGGCAAAGCGAATGGCCACCGCTCGGGATATACCGGAAGCAGCGCCGGTTATCAGCGCAACCTGAGAGGGAAGCCGCATGCGATTCTCCTGTTCGGTCCCAGGGGGGAAAAGACCCGTTGAGAATGTTCCCCATATTCCTATACAGACGGGCCAATTGGCTATAAAGAATCCGCTCTATGAATGTTGTAAAACTCCGGTCCCGCGCCGATTTCTATTCCTGGATCGTGCTGCTTCAACAAAAGTTTCCTCAATTCTCAGAGACGTTGGTAATTTTTGACGGCTAGTATGCTGAGGCAGCATGCAAGATAGATTCCCCTCGCCAATCCCCAAGCGGACCAACATACGAATGGACGGAATTCATGAGACTATCTGGGAAAGTAACGATTGTGACGGGAGCATCTGTCGGTTTGGGACGCGCAGTAGCGGCCCGCTTTGCCCAGGAAGGCGCCTCTGTAGTGGCGGCGGACACGAACGAGGCTGATGGGTCGGCGCTTGTTGACCAACTCAAGTCCAAGGGCCTGGATGCCATGTTCGTCCAGACGGACGTATCCCAGGAGTGTGCGGTCAAGGCTCTCTACGAAACCACGCTTCTCCCGCCATGGGCATGTCGATGTGCTATATAACAACGCGGCCGTCCTCCTTCCCGGGCGCGATCTCCCCGTGAACGAAGTCAGCCTTGAGACCTGGGACTACGTGATGGGCGTCAATCTGCGAGGAGCATTTTTGTGCGCAAAGTACGCCGTTTCCTCAATGCTCCAGAATGGGAGCGGATCAGTCATTTTTCTCGGCTCGCCTACCGGCCTGGTCGGATGCGCTCCCGCGCTGACCGCTTACAGCACCAGCAAGGCGGGCATCATGGGGCTCACCCGCGTGATGGCCGCCGCCCATGCCCGTGATGGCATCCGCGTCAACTCTATCGTGCCCGGCACCATGGATACTCCTATGAACGCCTATATTCTGGGCGACCCCTCTGCTCGCGAACGGTATCGTGAAGCAGTCCCGGTGGGAAGGCTTGGAACTCCAAAGGATATCGAAGGGATTGCTGTCTTCCTGGCGTCAGATGAGTCAGCGTATTGCACGGGAGGCTTATTCATGTGCGACGGCGGACTGACTGCTGTTTGATTTCATCCGCGGGTTACTCCGCTTTATCCTGCGACCGGTTTCTTCGCGCAATCAAAAGATTGCGATGGGGTTAAAAAGTGAGCCCGTTCCTCCGGGAAGGCGAAGCGGTGCAGCCACAACAAAGAATTCCCAACGCTGCTCTTTCTCGCAAAGAGCCGATAGATCCTCGAGGTTCAGGCTATCGGCACAAATCATTCCCATTGCGGCGATTTGAAGGGCGTGGATGGGATAAGCGACTCCTTCGACGTTACTGGGGACTGTCTCTCCATCGCCGTCAGGAAAGAAAGCCGCAACTTTTCGTTCGTGCAGAAGGGGTATGGCCGAGGCGTGCAAGCCAGCCTTGCCTTCTCCGTCGTATCCATTGTTCCACGGTCCTAATTCCAGACGACGACGGTGATGGCCGGTTCTGAAGACAAGAACGTCCCCCAGACGAAGTTGGATACCTTGCGCCCGTTCGCAATCCTCCAACTCCCCACGGGTAACTGCCTCTCCTGGTTCGAGCCACTTCACACCTCGGAGACGCGGTATGTCGAGCAGCACGCCTCTCCCGGCAATTCCGTGCGCATACGTTGTAATGTCCTGGAGACGCGGTCCGCGGGTCGTAACCTCCGAGGTTGGCTTGCCGTTATACAGGCGTCCCCTGTAAGCCACGTGGCAGAGCGCGTCAATATGGGTGTGGCAATCGCCGTGAATTTCTCCGGCCATGTAATCGAGGCTGAAGCCTGGCTCTCCCAGTGCGGGGTCACCGTCGAAGGCCATGGACATATAGTGTGAGACAGGATGGGGGTTATCTGGCCCTGCGACTGTGTTAATCGGCACTGCCATTGAAACCGTGTGTCCTGAGTGCACCAATCCAGCCGCGGACCGCACGCATTCGGGGGTGATGAAATTCAGTGTTCCACGCTCATCGTCCTCGCCCCAGACTCCCCAGTTCGAAACTTTTTGGAACAGCTCATCGAAATCTTCTCTTGAAATCGCGGCGGGCGGAGTTCTCATGGCTTCCCTTCTTATTTCCTGATTCCGCGGTTCATGCTCGCGCAAATAGTAAACCGAAACGCTCGTTTAAAGAAGGCCGGACCGGCCGGAAAAATTTCAATAGAATTAAGAAGATTTCTTACAGATTTTCTTGCCGGTTATCCATTATCTTGCACGAACGTTTTCCTTTCCCCACGAAGGAGCCACGTTCTAGACATTGAATCAAGGCGAGGGACATCCGGGTGCGGAAAGTCTGATCGGCATCACCGCGGAGGTTTTATCGGTTAGATTCCCTTTTCCTCCAGTTCCCACAGATGCACATATGATTGTTCCATCCATCCATGGCTAATGATCGCGCACCTTCCTTTATTTAGCTCCATCACCTTGGCGCCGTCGTGGTGTTCAAATCGATCGTCGAGCGGGAACCGTGCCCACGCGATCCCATGCGGATCGGCCTGCTTATACGCGTACAAACGGCACTGGCTGCGATAGGGTTTGAGGGGATCATGCTCGCCCACGATCACTTCCAACTTGCCGTCGCCATCTAGGTCGGCCACTGAAATCGAATGCGGCGAGCGCACCCGGTCGATGATGTGCACTTTGAATTGCCCATCGCGCAGGTTGCCGGTATTCTCGAGCCAACCCACCAGCGAGAAGAACGACTTGTGCACGTTCCAATCCACGTCTTCAACGGTGAAGAGAATGTCGGGCCGTCCGTCGCCGTTCACATCCACGATGGCGGTGCGTGAAATCGACTCCAGCCCCATCGACTTCAGAAACCCCGCATCAATGAGCAGGTGCGGTTCAAATTGTCCGTTACCGCGATTCTCCAGCCAATACGGGCCTGCCACCACGTCGAGTCTGCCATCGCCATCCAGGTCGAACGCCCGCATCTCCTCGCCATAAGGGACATCTGCGATCACGCGCTTGCGCCAGGGTTGGCGCGGATCGTCCGGCACTTCGAAGATCTGCGGCGGACTTCCCTTGTGCTCGTGAAAGCCGCAAACCAGCGCGGCCTGGCCGCCTGGCAGTAGCGGCGCGATCACATTGCCGTGCGGCCAATCCCCGTCGCCGGTTCCGATGACGTGCTCCTCCCATTGGTCTTGGACGAGATCGACAGCCTTTAGCCACACCAGATCGCTGCTCAGCGCATTATAAAATCCGTCCGCGTTGGGTTTGCCTTTGATCCCGATGAACTCCAGCTTTCCATCCTTGTCGATGTCGTAGGCATTGATGACCTGCGCCACTCCCGGGAATGTGTGCCGCTCCCAGGTGGGATTCTTGTACCACCAGGCTCCGCAGATAATGTCGGTCTTGCCGTCGCCATCCACATCGAAGGCGTGAATATCGATGCCCGTGTAAGGCTTCTGCCGATCGACAAACGTGTGTTTGTATTGCGTCAATGCCCCGGGCGCCTGGCGCGGGCGAAACATGTGGACCCATCCGGTGTAACTGCCCGCCTTGGCCATCACCTGGCCCGAATGTCCGAGGATGACGTGCTCGCCGGAGTCGTCCAGGTCGATATAGATTCCTTCGTGCGTGCCCTCGCCCTGGTAGATGAGTTCTATCATGAATGACTTGCCGCCCTCGATCGGCGTGTACTTGATCAGCCGCGCGTTCCAGTTGTAAGGAGCCTCCCAGCCGCCTTCATTCATCTCCCCGGCCAGAATCTGCACCTGGCCGGTTTTCGGGTCGTGCCAGGCTCTCAATGTATGTGCGAAGTTCAGCGGTCCATCCATCGGATGCTCGATCCACGCCTCGTCGGGATTTGATTTGACCCGATTCTCAAACCAGGCCAGGCGCCCATCGGGATACTCATCTTCCACAAGCACGATATCCAGTTGCCCATCGCCATTCACGTCGATCAGCGCTGCGCGGCACATCTCGCGATACCCTGGAGCGATAGGATGGGTCTTCCAGAGTTCGCCTGAAAACGCGCCTTCGGGTGGCGCGGAAAACCAATACGGCCCCGACACCAGTTCATCTTTGCCATCGCCGTTCAGATCGCCTGCTGCGGTCCCTTCTGCAGAAATACCGGATTGAATCGTGTACCGCTTCCATGGGTTCTTGGCATCGGCCGGAATCTTGTAAGCGAACAACCCCGGATGATCGCAATACATGGCATTGGCGATCAGTTCCCTTTGACCATCTCCGTCAATGTCACTAAATAAAACGCCGTGTGGATGCCCCGCGGTCTGTTCGTCCAACACATACTCGGTCCATTCGCGCAGATCGGTCGTCGGCTTATACCAGCACAGAATCCACTTCTCGGCGGCATTCTTCTCTCCCGGCAAAAGCTTGCCTACCGCGATCTCCTTACGACCATCGTGGTCGACATCTTCCAGCGCCATGCCGACGCCAAAACGACCCAGCGCCACCACCCCCTTCTCCGCTGTTGAAGGCCGATACCAGAGCAGCGCCCCATTGCCGCACACCACAAACTCGGTTTTGCCGTCGTTGTCGATATCGGCGGCGGCATCTCCGGCCGTTTCGGTCATGTGCGGAGGCGCCGCGTCAAGAATCACCAGTTCCCAGGCATCGCTGCGGGCGCTGTGCCGCGGCGGCGCGGCCGCTGTTTCGAGCTTGCCTTGTGTGTGAGGCGCGGTGGGCGGAACGACTTCCGCGCTTGAACTCTGTATGCCGGCCGCCGTGACGGCTCCGGCGAAAAGCTTATTGAACGTACGCCTGTCCACTTTGGCTGCCCCTTGGCTCGAGAGAGCGATCGAACCCTATCATCGCATCAGCGTCTGGATTAATCGGTGACGAATCGCACCAAAATCTAAGGCGGATTTCGGCGTTTCGGATTCTATTCGTGACGCAAAAGCCCGCATTGGCCACTTCGGGACGCGCGCAGGGATGTAACGTGCATGCAATCCCAGCGACAGATTTTCACCGTTACTCCACCGATTGTCCCGTTAAACCGAATTGATCGCCGCAATTATCCTTTCCACGGAGGTGGGCTCCGAATCGCAGATCGGAAATTTATGCGCTTGAATAGGGCTCGCCATGCCTCCTAGTCGGAATCCTTCTCCGCGAGAGCAGATCGACCGACCCGCGCCTGTTCAATCCTGATCTCATGCACGACGTACCCGAGCTTGTTACGCTTCGCTATCAGAAAGAACCGATTCGATACGGACCATCTGGTATAGTGCGCTCGGAAATATTTGCCGCAACCGCCTGCCTCGCTGCGCATCGATACATGTAATGAAGAATGAAGGTCGCGGTAATGAATTCCGCGACCATGCAGGGACGCTCGGATGAGACGAAATAGCAAACTGATTGTGTTCGTTGCCCTCGTCGGCTTTGTATTCGGTGCCAGCGCGCATGTGCGGGCCCAGGTATTATCCAAAGGCCTGATGGATATCCGTCAGGTAACGGCCCCCGCACCTTCCGTTTGCGAGAACGCAGATGTAACGGCACAGGTCAGAGAAGCCCTGCGACTCGTCTGTGCGCAGAGAGGGTCGGACGAGGCGCTTACATCCGCACAAAGGCTGATCGTCATTGGATTCCTCGGAGGGTTCGCAAAGAATGAGGACGCCAGACACCCCGAGGTCTGGTTCGGCACCTATCTTCGGGAACATTACTCGTCGGCGATTGAAGTCTCAATCATTTCGAATCACGAGTCGCGAAGAGCAAGGGAGGAGGTTCAGCGGCTACTTGATGTTGATCATGATGGTGATCTAACGGCTACGGAAAGAGGTCAAGCGAAGATCATTGTCTTTGGGCATAGCTGGGGAGCATCGGAAGCTTCGGCATTTGCAAGGGACCTGAAACAGCTTGGGATTCCCGTGCTGCTCACCATTCAAATCGATATCGTGTCAAAACCTGGTCAAAATCCGATCCTCATATCTTCCAATGTTGAAGCCGCAATCAATTTCTACCAATCGGAAGGGCCACTCCACGGGCGAACACAGGTCGTCGCCGAAGATCCGGGACGGACGGAGATTATCGGCAATTTTCATATGACTTATGAAGGCCACCGCGTCGATTGTCGAAACTATCCTTGGTTCGCTCGAACGTTCAACAAGCCCCATCATGAGATCGAGAACGACGTCCGCGTGTGGAACCAAATTGCACTGGTCATTGATTCGCGTCTCTCCTCGTTGAGAAGCCCAATCGATCAGGCCGCAATGAACTGACGTCGATCCAAAGATAGTGTGGGATTTCTGTCTTGGTAAAAGCCCGTGCCGCGGCCGCATCGGGATTGGACCCCGATTGAGAACTGGAGTGGATTCGGCCTGGTCGGCGTCTGGTTTTCATCATCAGCAGGGCAACCAGCTCACTGAAGAGAAGTTTCAGACGCTGCATCGTTGTGTACTAAATCCTGACCGTTTTGGCGCTGGCCGCAGGGAGATGGTGCGACTGTCAAAGCTGTTGCTGGGGAAGTATTTGGACTTGACTTCCGCTGTGATCAACCGCAAGTCCCTCGCCGGTTCCTGGTCCAGCAGTGATGGTGTCCCGGGCGCTCGCCTGGTCGGCGGACGCACGAGTTAAGCGGAAACCTTAAAGAGGAGAATTCATGAAGAAGTTCAGACGAAATTACGGAATGCTCATAACAGTCCTAACGGCCGCAATGATCGCGAGAGCCGACTCCTTGGAGTTGAAGAATGGAAGCCTGATCAACGGCAGGTTCATAGGTGGCTCGGAGAATGAGATCAGCTTCCAAGTCGGAACGTCCGCGCAGAAGTTCAACCGCTCTGACATCGTCTCAATCAAGTTTGACTCCGATGCGGCAAGGAGTGACACGCCCCACGGACCAGAGCGTTTGCCTCTCAATAACTCCGAGGACATAGAACCTGCCCGCCGGCAGAGACCAGCAAGCATCACGATTCCGGCCGGAACGCGCATTTCGGTACGTACCATCGATGGCATCGATTCCGCTAAGAATCATGTGGGAGATCGTTTTGAAGCTTCCCTCGAAGAACCACTGATCGTTGATGGCAATGTGGCAGGCGCAAAGGGCGCCGAGGTATATGGCAGACTGGCGGAGTCAAAGGAGTCAGGGACATTCACCGGCAGATCGCAACTCCGGTTGGAATTAACAGGGATTGTAGTCAACGGACAAACCCTGCCGCTGGTTACAGGAGAATACGAACTGAGCGGCAAGTCGCGCGGAGCAAGCACCGCAAAGAGGACCGTTGGCGGCGCAGCCATTGGATCGCTCATCGGCGCCCTCGCCGGGGGCGGCCAGGGAGCAGCAATCGGTGCCGGCGTTGGCGCTGGCGTGGGAGCGGGATCCGAAACGATCACGAAGGGAGACCAGGTTAAGGTGCCAAGCGAGACCCTGCTCGATTTCACACTGCAGCAGGAAGTCTCGATAGCAACGCACTCACATTAAGCCAAGGTGAACTTACTGGATGCTTCGGTCTGTCAACCGGTCAAAACGAGGAGGTAGCGATCACTCCCGGAAATGCCCAGTGGCCTACTCGGAGCCCGAATGAACTCTGCGTGTTCATGAGTGATCAAGGCAGTCACGTTGCCGCCGACGGCGTCGTCATTGTTGTCAGCGCCATCAATGGTCACATTCGCCCGCGGCCCAATTGACGATAGAACCGATCGAAAGAGAGGGCCGGCGTCTGCGAGACAAGGGAGCGGCTTTGGGGATGTGTTGGCGCGAACGGTGTCCAGCCTAGTTCGCCGTTACCGATGTTTTGATTGCTTGCGCCAGGTCCTCGGGATGAAAGCCGAAGGGTCCAGGCTTGCTTTTGTAGAGAATCCGGCCGCCCTGCCCGATCAGGTAGAGCCGGTCGGGCCAGCCTGTATATGCAGACTCGACCCGATCGTCGAAGCTGTCGATAAGCGCGGGAAATTTGATGCCCAGCTTGCGCACGCATGCCCCGGCAACGGAAGCGCGCTCCGCTTCGTCTTTCGGGCTGCGGAACAGAACGCCATCGCGCACATTGGACTGCATCTGCCACACGTCCGTGGGATGGGCCTCAAGGATGTAAACGGCGTAGAAGCCGACCTTGTCGCGGAATTGCTCGGCGAGTTTGTTCAGGGCGGGAACCTCCCGCCGAAAGGGCGGTCACGTGTAGCTGCCAAAGACCAGGACGATCGGCTTCTCTGCCCACAATGACGCCAGTTCGGTAGGAGTGTGGTCTTCCAGCTTTTTAACGGTCAGCCCGGAGCGGTATCACCGACGCTCAGTTGCCCCTTGCGCGCCCGCGACCACAGAGTCTCAAAGGGAAGCACGAAGTACGCAGGCATTGGCATTCGCGCCATGACATGGCCGAAGACTTCGGGAGGCTGGTGCATCGCCCAGTTCACATACGCAACGAGTGAGAGCCAGCCGACGAAACAGACAGCGGCAATGGTCACGACCCACGTACGCAACCGCTTCTTCTTTGTGACGTCCATGCCTCTCCTACTTCGTAAGTCCATTCATCTCAAGATAGCCCTGCGGCGCGATCCCGAACGCATCCGCAACCCGATTGAAGAAGGCGAACATCGCGGTGATGTAGACCGCTTCAGCGATCTGCGGCTCCGTCCAGCCGTGATCCCGCAGTGCTTGCACATCGTCATCGGTGGTGCGATACGCCGCTTCCGTCACCTTGGTTACGTAGTCGAGGAGTGCGCGTTCCGCCGGGCTCAGGCCCGCATGTTCCAGATTGCCATCCGCAATGGCCTTTACAGTTTCTTCTTCGGCTCCCTGAACACGCAGGAAGTATGCATGCGAGTCCAGTCAATATGGACAGCGATTGAGCCACGACACCCAGCTCGCGATCGCTTCCTTGGTTTTGCGGTCGAGATGACCTTGAGAAAAGTGGACCGTGTCGCTGAATTTCATTACTTCGCGCAGAAAGTCGGGGCGATGGCTGAAGCACTTCAAAATGCCCGGCATTTGCTGGCGGCCAGATTTCGCGCGCCATTCGTCGTAGACCAGGGCGACATCTCCCGTCGCGTCGCGATCTTCGATGAGCTTGATTTTGGTCTGATGGTCAGGCATCTTTCCGCACTTCTCACTGCGAAGTAAAAGCAATATAGCATGAGCTAGCGAGGACATGCATCCATCCGTGGGATGAGCTGGAAACTAGAGGACCAGGCGCTGATCACCCTCGATGCGGGTGATGCGCTGACGGTCAAGATACTCGAGTAGCGGTATCGCATATTTGCGGGAGAGTCCCGTGAGCTGTTTGAAGCGAGCAACATCCATCAGGCTGCCGCGAAGTGGCGTCAGCTGGGCGGTGAGTTGCTTGAGAGCAGCGACATGAATGAACAAGTTATCGCTGCCCATGCGCACGAGCGCCTTGTTGCGTTGCAGGGCTGTGACGAGGCGGCGCATCTCGGCTTCGTTTAAATTAAGCAGTTGAGCGACTTCCAAGACCGAAGGTGGAGCAAGGCCGGCCGCTTCGTACGCTTGTGCGACGCTTTCCAGCCTAACGGTTTCAGCGTCCTGCGACTGATCTCCAGCGTTGAAGATCGAAACGGTCTCGGCACAGACCCTGACCTTTCGCTCCCGTTCGAGAGCGCGCAACGCAGAATTGAAGACTTCAGGGCTGAGCGCGGTCTGACTGCGCAACTCGGAAGCCTTTACAGCCGGGCTGCTTTGCAAACACGCGGTGATCGCGCCGGTCGCTTCGACAAAAGCTTCAAGGGTGACAACCAGATCGCCGGAGAGAAGCAGCAGTTCTCCGGACTCAAGAGCAGGACTCATTTGGCGGCGGACCGCGCCGACTGTCCATCCCGTTTCGGCTGAGAGTGATTGCATAGTGATTCCGTTTGACTTCCGGCGACCCACGCGCAATGCGATTTGTTGTGTGCCAGGGGCCGTCCTCAACTGCTCGAGCCACGCAGACGTTGCGGCCTTTCGCTGGCGAGGTTCAGGATGGGCATCGAGAACACTGCCCCCGCCAATGGTGCCGGCAGGCGATGGCTGGCGGAGGACGAATCGGTCGCCAGGGACTAGCACGATCGGCTCGGCAAGCTTGATGCGCATGAGACGAACAGTTCCCGGCCGCATCGCCTCGTAGCCATAGAGAGAAACACGTGCCATGGTCTCGGCCGTGAAGGCATGAAAGTGAACGCTGGCGCGGTGTTTCAACGCGGGCGCGCTTTGAAGGAGCCTGACCTCGACGTCGATCGTGTCCACGGCGGCAATCGTCCTGGGTGAAACCAGCGTCTGCCCGCGACGGGTTTGAGTTGCATCCACATTGGCGAGATTTACGGCAACGCGTGAGCCGGGTGGTGCGGATTGCATCGCGTGGCCATGTGTCTGGAGTCCGCGCACCCGGACAGCGCGGCCCTGCGGTTCAAGTTGCAACGTGTGGCCCTCGTGGATTGTTCCCGAAATGAGCGTGCCGGTGACAACTGTGCCGAACCCTTTCATCACAAACGAGCGGTCAAGCGGCATGCGCAGCAAGGCTTCCGGAGTGATGGGATGAGCTCGCATCGCAAGCTTGATAAGTTCTGCGCGCAGGGTTTGAAGGCCCTCACCGGTTGCCGCGCTAACCGGCAACACGGGGGCGCGGTCCTTGTCCAGGAAGGTCCCTTTCAGAAAGGTCTCAATGGAAGACGTGACCCCCTTCAAATGTGACACGCTGACGACGTCGGCCTTCGTGATGACGGTGAGGCCCTGTGAGATCCCGAGCATCTGGCAGATGGCCAGGTGCTCCACCGTCTGCGGCATTATGCCCTCATCGGCTGCGACCACGAGCAAGACTGCAGGAACGCAACCGGCGCCAGCGAGCATATTGCGGATGAAGAGGTGGTGGCCAGGGACGTCGACGAAACTGAAGCGGAATGGCGATCCGTCAGGGGCCTGGGTCTCGAACGATGCAAAGCCGAGGTCGATGGTGATGCCGCGGCGTTTCTCTTCAGGCAGGCGGTCCGGGTCAATTCCTGTGAGGACACGCACCAGCGTCGTCTTGCCATGATCGATATGACCGGCGGTCCCGATGACGATGGATCTGGGGGTGGTGTTCGTCATTCACAGAGATCCCATTTAAAACGCACTTTACGTTCGTTGGAGTTACAGACTGCTCAAGAGGCAGACGAATTCAGAGTCGAAATGTGGAGGAACCGTACGCAGGTCTAGCAGAACCGACTCGTCCGCAATGCGGCCGATGATCGGTGGATCGAGCCGCCGAAGAGTTGCAAGAAGTTCCGCAGCGGTTAGAGAAACGTGCCGCACCGACAGAGCGCAACTTTGCAGGGAAGCTTTAGGCGCGGTTCCTCCGCCGATGAGACTAGCGACCGGCACCACGTCCAGGACTACCCTGGATGATGCGACCTGGCCGGCGATCTCGCGGCACCGACGCATCAGTTCGTCGGGCGGGATGCTCAACATCCGTTCCAGCGGGATGGACACCGGGTCTTGTGACAGGTGCTCGAGCAGAGTGGCTTCCAATGCAGCATAGGTCAGTTTGTCAACACGGAAGGCTCGGAACAGCGGATTCATTCGGATCCGCTCGATCAAATCATTCCTTCCCACGAGAATGCCACATTGCGGTCCGCCGAGCAGTTTATCTCCGCTGGCGGCGATCAGGTCCACCCCGCAGGCAAAGGACTGGAGCAAGCTGGGTTCTCCGTTGATTCCGAATCGCTCGAGCGAGGAGACAAGGCCGGTGCCTTGATCCTCGAATAGCGGAACGCCCGTGCTCTTCGAAAGTTCAACCAGGTCCGCCAACGAGGTCCGCTCCGAGAACCCTTCAATGCTGAAGTTCGACTGATGCACCCGCAACAGGAGGCCGGTCCCCGGGCCCACTGCGCGCTCGTAATCCGCGAGGCGGGTCCGATTTGTGGTGCCAACCTCCTTCAAGATTGCCCCAGACTTCTCCATGATTTCCGGGATGCGGAAACCGCCGCCGATTTCGACAAGTTCTCCGCGCGACGCGATGACTTCGGACTTCTCGGCGAGAGAGTTCAGCGCGAGGAGCGTGGCGGCCGCGCAGTTATTGACGATGAGCACGCCGTGTCGATCGGGATCTGAAGTTTCGGCTCTCGCGCGGTTCAGAACGCGCAGCACAAGGGACTCGGCGTGCACATCTCTGCGGCTGCGCAATCCGGTTTCAAGATCGAGTTCGAGGTTGCAATAATCCTGCGCGACGTCGACCACATGACCAAGCGCCGCTTCGCTCAATGGAGCGCGACCCAGATTGGTGTGCAGAATGACGCCAGTCGCATTGATGACCGGGCGAAGCGAGTAACGCCTTCCCAATTCGAGCTGATTGCCGATTTTGTCGAGCAACTGATCGATTCTCCGTTGCAGGCTGGCTTCGGTTAGTTGCCCCGAGGCGATCTCGAGGCGCAGCCGGCCTAGCGCATTGCGGGCTGCGAGCAGCAGAGCACTGCGCGGATGAATGTTGAGAAGCGCCGTGCACACAGGCGTCAACAGCAGGTCGTTTACGGCCGGAAGCTTGCGAAAGAGCCGGCTTTGTTCTTCGTCTTTGTTGTAAAGCTCATGCATCGCCATGGTAAAGAAACCCTGGAGTAAGACATCATCGCAGAATGATGGCCGGTTCACCAGCACCGGCGGCAAATGGACCTGAGACGCGTCCGATTATGGCAGCTGGAAGGCCGGCATCTTGAAGCGAAGCGAGCAATTCCGATGCATCTACAGAGGCAACCGAGACAAGCAGTCCGCCCGATGTTTGCGGATCGTAGAGCAGCGCACGAAGGTCGGTCGGGATGTCTATGTCTGGAGAATCCTCGACCAGGCACTCGGCAAATTCGCGATTGGAAAGCAGACCGCCGGGGATCGCGCCGGCGCGAACCGCATCCAGAGCCCCCTCAATCACAGGCACGCAAGCGGTATCAATTTCCAGCGCGACTCCGCTTCCCAGGGCCATCTCGCGGCCGTGCCCCATGAGCCCGAAGCCGGTGATATCCGTCATTGCGTGAACGCCGGGACAAGCACTGGCAAGCGCCGATGCTGTGCTGTTGAGTGTCGTCATTAACAGAATGGCTCGGTCTACCCACGCTGGCTCTGACTTGCCTTGCTTGAGAGCTGTGGTAATCACCCCGGTACCGATCGGCTTGGTGAGAATGAGCCTGTCGCCCGAGACCGCTCCGGCATTGGTGTAAATCCGCGCCGGATCGATGAGACCTGTGACCGCGTAGCCGAACTTCATCTCTGCATCGCGTACCGAGTGGCCTCCAACCACAGTGCAGTTTGCTTCGGACATCTTTGCCAGGCCGCCGCGCATGATCTGTTCGAGGATTCCTAAATCGGCATCGTGCGGAAAGCAGACGACCGCGAGTGCGGTCAAAGGTCGGCCACCCATCGCATACACATCGCTCAAAGCGTTGGTCGCCGCGATCTGACCGAATGTGAAGGGGTCATCGACCAGCGGAGTAAAAAAGTCGATTGTCTGCACCAGCGCCTGGTTCACCCTGATGCGGTAAATTCCCGCATCGTCCGAAGTCTCAAATCCCACCAGCAGCTCAGGGTTAGTCTGCGCCGGAAGCGCGGACAGCACCTGCCGAAGAGATCCAGCAGGTAGCTTGCTGGCGCAGCCTCCAGCTTTTACGTGTTGCGTCAAACGCATAGATTCTTGATGATCCAAAATCGATTCCTTATTTCCTTGGCATCCGGAAGGTGACGTGTAACATGGGCTCTGTAGCAAGAGAACTCATAGGGAAGTGCTTAGGCTCCGGTGATCCTCCCGGTCTTCAAAACCGGCGGTCGTCCCTAACGGGCGACGGTGTGTTCGACTCACACGCGCTTCCGCCAACTTATACGCGAAAGTCTGCGGCAGAACAACTCTAAGACTATAGTTGCGCATGACCCGCATGTCGCGGATTGTTTGCGCCACCGGACTCATGATGCGAAGGTCGATTCCAAGGTTCTCGCGAATCATGCAAATAGTGATCCCGAACTCGCTATCATCTCGCCCAAATCGACACCGCGCATCCATCGAAGGATGGGCACTGAATCCGCAGGAAGTGCCCGTCCAACCCCGGCCGTAAGATTTCTCCCAGAGTATCGAGACGATATCGAAGGACTGGAATTCACAATTGTTCCTGTCAAATAGAGCAGGGTTTAGGAATGCCGTTAGGCGTTCTTCGCCGCGGCCACCCTCTTGGTCACGGCAGGGAGGTCCTTCGCAGGCCGCTCCCCGGAAGACGGGATGCCGGGCGGCTCGGCACGGTTGTTCTCAGTCGGAGCTGACCAAGCCATGAATTCGCGGTTCACGATGCTAATTCGTCCAGATGGCTGCGAAACGGTCCTGGCCCGCGACGCTGTAGCCGTTGACCAACTCCAGCCGGTAGCCCTCGGCCACGAGCTGGTCGAAGGTCGACTGATACTGCGCGGACGTGAGGCCGTGGCGGGCCTGCCAGGCAGGCACTCCAGCGAGCTGGCGGAAGATGGCGGCGTAGCGGTCCTGCGCACCATCGCTGTAACCGCAGAGCACTACCGGCTTGAACCCCTCGGCGACGAGCTGATCGAAAGCCGCCTGGTACTGGGCGGACGAGAGGCCATGGCGAGCCTGCCAAGCTAGGGCGCTGGGGGGCTTGCGCCAGATGGCAGCGTAGAGATCCTGGGTGCCATCGAAGTAGCCGCTCACCCAGTCGAGCAGGTAGCCTTCACCAACGAACTGGTTGAACGCGGCCTGATACTGCGCGGAAGTGAGGCCGTGACGGGCGATCCAGGGATCGGTCGGGCCCAGCTGGAAAATGCAGGTGAAGCGGGGGCCGCCGGACGTGGCGTAGCCGTTCACGAGCACCGGGTAATAGCCCTGGGAAGTGAGCTGATTGAAAGTGGTTTGATAGTCTGCGGCGGTCAGGCCGTGGCGAGCCTGCCAGGGAGGCGAGGAGGCACGTTTGACCCACAGCGCGGCGTACAGCGGGGAGGACGTGCCGTACCCGCTGACGTCCATCAACTGCATTCCATCGTTGCCGATATAGTCGTTGAAGGCCTCCTGATATTTCTCCGACGTGAGGCCGTGGCGGGCGATCCAGGTGCCAATGGGGAATTCGGGGGCGATGTTATCGAGATAGATGTTGGTAACAACATCACGGAAGCCTTGGGGGGGTGCGCCGATGAGAGAATTCGCGAGCACAACCAACTCCATGTCGCGGGGCAGGAAGTAGGTGAGGCTCTGCTCCGTCTGGAGGGAGCCCGATTGCCAGAGTCCATTCTTGTTGTAGAGCGTACCGAGGCTCGTGGATTCAGTGAGGTCGATGCCAAAGCTGTTATCGAGCATGGCCTGCGCAGCGGCCGGCGACATGATGGTGCCTTCACGTCGGAAACAACCCATCACGTTCAGCAGATCGTTCACCGACATGTGCCAGGCTGTGCCGCCGGAGTCGGAAGTAAGATCGCCGGAGTTCCATCCCGCGCCGACCGGAAAAGCGTAGGCAAGCGCGTCGGGGTCAGGGTGCGTCAGCGTAGGGCCGGACACCCCCGCGGGCTGAAACAGATTCTGCGCAACATAGTTCGCGTAAGCGGTGATCGTGACGTAATCCCAGAACAGGTCTTCAAACGGCGCAGGGATCGTCGTATTTGCAGGGATGACGCCGTTCATGACCGGCAGCAGGATTCGGCAGAGGCTGAAGTTCATGTTCTGGTAGGAATACACGCCTAGGTTGGCGTTCGTAACTCCGCCGGCGACCTGTGTCTGCATGATGCCATAGAACGTATCGGACCCTGGGACGCGGAAGCCGGACGTGTGCGTCATAAGCTGGGCGAAAGTGATCTTGTCGATGTTCGGGCCCTTGGCCCAGTAGGTGGGCAGGTAATCGATGATCGGCGTCGAAGCCGGCAGGTTGTGTGCGGCCAGCGTGCGCGTCATTGCGATGGCGGTGATCAGCTTGCTGCAGCTCGCGATGTGCATTCGGACCGTTTGCGCCCAAGACTCCGACCCATCGGACGGCTCCTTGGCCCAGCCGACCTGGGCGGAGGCGATGGGCTGGCCCTGGTGGCGGAGCTGCATCACGTACCCGGCGGTGTTGTTGGCGAGCGCCGTATTCAGGGCGGCGACAAAGCCGTCGGTATTGAAGGAGAGTGGGACGCCGGCGGGCATCGGGCGAGGAGCGAACTTTGTGATCCCTTCCTCAAGCCCTCGCGAGCTGACAATGGACTGGGTATGGAACGGCTGCATGACATGGGCGCGAGCGGCGACGTGGTCGATTACAAAACCGCTCGGCAAGGTGGTGCGTTCGGCTACTGGGTGCATAGAATCCTCCGGATCGCTGGAACAGGGTGAGTAAATCTGAGTAGAGACACTTTCCAAAATGACCGGCGTACGAACGACGAGTGACGTGGACAAGTGGAACAGTTACGATAGTGAGGATGAATGCCAACCATGTAAAAAAGAACGCAGATTATCCCTGCAAGATTGACGCGCGCCGAGGATGTGGAAAGCGGAAGCGGAGGCTTGCTTGGTAGTGCACGAGCGACAGAGTTCGTTTCATCTTGTCAGCGTCGCTTCGCCAGTTTGAGAACCGCTGGCCCAAAAGCACCAAACAATCCGTGACTTCCGCTCGTCTATCCAGGCGAAGAAATGGTAAATCGCTCCCCGTTTCCCTTGCTGTGCCTTTACTTGCCAGATGTTGGTTCCGACGTCTGTAATCGAACCGCATCTCCCGAGTGAATGGCATCGGACGCGATCTTTACGACTTGATCGCCCGCTGCGATATCTCCGAAGACTTCGAGCTCGCCGTTGAGCGTCTGTCCAGTCTGGACTGTCACCCATTCCGCCATGTTGTTGCGAACTCGAATAACAAAGGTGTGCTGCTGATCGGTGGTTACGGCCGATGTTGGGACGAAGAGTGTGGGATAGCCCCTTTCGAGCGGCCAGGAGACCGAGGTGAAACTGCCGGGTGAGAGCCGGCCGTCACGATTCGCCACCTCAAGCTCAACCGGCATGGTGCGCGACTTTTCATCAACATCGTGCGAGATGCGTTGCACAGGAGCTTCGAATCTCTGTCCAGGATAAGCGGGCACGGTAAAAAAGACGGGCCGACCCGTTTTCATTTCGCCGACCTGAGCTTCTGGGATTGGCACGACAAGACGAAGACGCTTGTCATCGACGATCTGCAAGATCGGTTGGGCACCGGCACTGCCAGCCGCCGGGCCGATCAGGGCACCCGGGTGTAGATTGCGCGTCGTGACCACTCCGGCGAACGGTGCGGTGATCGTGAGATACGACGCTGTTTGGCTGGCGCTCTTGAGGGACTCACGAGCCGCTGCAACGTTCTGTTCCGCCGCGGCGACCAGGCCCTTGTCCGCAGAGACTGCTTGCCCCGCAACTGAGACATCATTCTCTGCCAGGACCCCGGGAGTTTTCGACGCGGCCACCATATGGAGATAGGTTCCGTTGTCTGATGCGAGCTTGGCCTGAGCTGTCGCGAGCTGGGATTCGGCGGCCCGGAGCGCGGCTTCAGCCTGGGAACGCTGGCTATCGAGTTCAGGCGCAGTGAGGCGAACGAGAACCTCTCCCCGCTGCACACGAGACCCGCGATCCACCGTGACCATTTGAACAAAGCCGGTCACTTTCGGGTAGATATCCACCTGTTCATATGGCGTGAGCTGCGCGGGTAGCGAGATCGTCGTCTGAAGTTTCTTCGAGATCACAGGCACGGTGCTCACGGCGGTAGCTGCACCTGGGGAGGACGAAGCGGGCGTGCCCTGAGTCGAGGACGTCGAGTTGCATCCCGAGGCAGCAATCATCAATGTAGAAAGGAGCAGCAATCGTTTCATCGCGCGACCTCCAAAGACTGTTCGAACCATTGGCTGTCCGGATCCTCCGGGTCGAGAGAACGCGAGCTCGTTGAAGCATTGCGTTGTGCGAGGCCGAAGACAATGGGAAGAAGAAACAGCGTTGCCATCGTCGCTACAGATAGACCGCCGATTACTGCGCGACCTAGCGGTGCAGTTTCCTCAGCCCCCTGACCAAGGGCCAGCGCCATGGGGATCATACCGGCAATCATGGCGAGGCTGGTCATTAGAACCGGACGCAGCCGCTCGGCGGCCGCGGCGCGTGCAGCTTCGAATGCGGTTGCTCCCTTGAGACGATTCTGTTCGGCAAAGCTGACGAGCAGGATGGCATTGGCCACGGCTACACCGATCGCCATGATCGTTCCCATGAAGCTTTCGAGATTCAACGTTGTCCCGGTCACAAGCAACATGAGCACAGACCCTGCGAGGACAGCGGGCGCCGTAGAAAGGACGACAAGGGCCAGCTTGAGCGATTGGAAATTTGCCGTGAGCAGCAGAAGGATGACGCCAATCGCGGCAAACAATCCAATGGAAAGCTCGCCAAAGATCTGCTGCATCGCGCTTACCTGCCCGCGAACCTGGGTTACAACGCCACGAGGTGGTGCCCCGGCATCTGCAATTGCCTTATTGATGGCTTTATTTGCAATCCTGAGGTCACGATTTCCAAGGTTCGCCGACAGCATGAGCATCCACTGTCCGTTCTGGCGGTCGAGTTCACCTGGGACTGTGCTGGGGCGGAGGTCTGCAAGCTGGTTCACCAGTGGCTGAGCCGTCGTTGTGCTGCCCACCGGGATGTTCCCGATGTCCCCAATCGAAGTCATCTTGGGTTGAGGCACTTGCACCTGGACTTGGTAGCTGACTCCGGACTTGGGATCGCGCCAGTAGTTCGGTGCGACGAAGCGGCTGGAAGCGGTAGCGGAGACGATAGCGGAACCCACCGCATCGGCGGTTGTTCCGAGCTGACCTGCCA
This sequence comes from Terriglobales bacterium, assembly GCA_963788475.1. GTDB lineage: Bacteria > Acidobacteriota > Terriglobia > Terriglobales > Acidobacteriaceae > Telmatobacter. The sequence goes on along the minus strand of CAWBGO010000012.1, from coordinate 46,392 downwards.
TTGTTCGGTTCACGTGGATGTCAACCGTTGGGTAGTGCTGCGGCTCTTCGTATTCAAGGTCCTGCAACTGGGGGACAGCCGCCAGTCTCTGTCGCACAAGCTCCGCGAAGCTTGCGACGTCCCCGTACTGCGGCCCGGAGATCGTGACTTCCGCCTGGGAAGAAGAGCCGAAGCTAAGAATCTGGCTAATAAGATCGCCCGGGTCGAAGGAGAAGCGGGCATCCGGGAATTGCCGGGGCAGTTTCTTTCGCAACTGGTCTTCAAGTTCAGCGAGCTTTATCGAGCTGTCTTGCTTCAATCCGACGTTGATAATTGCCTGTTGGGGCCCGCTGGTCCAGAGGAAGACAGCGTTGATGGGATACGAGGAACCCTGTGTTCCGACATATCCCAAGCTCAGGTCGAGGTTCTTCTCGCCAGCGACTTCGCGAATGGATGCGAGCACCTTTTTCACTAGATCCTCTGTGACTGCCACACGGGTCCCATCCGGTGCGTCGATGCGAAGCCGGAATTGCGTCGATGCGGCAGACGGGAAAATCTCTTCGGCAATGTGGGGCGTCACCAGCAGGAGGAAGAGCACGGCAAAAATTCCATATGCGCTGAGGAGTATCGCAGGCATAGTCATCGCTTGCGCAAGAACGCGCTCGAATCTTTGCCGAAAGCGAGCGAAGCTGCCCTCCGGGTGTTCGCGCTGATCGTGAGCCGCAGGTTTAGGCTTCAACATCCAATTCGCCAACACCGGAACAAGAGAACTGGACAGAAGGTAGGAAGCACCCATTGCGAAACCAACTGCGAGCGAGAGCGGCAGGAAGAGCGATTGGGCTGGGCCAGTCATAAAGAATGATGGGATGAAAACCGCCATCACGGAAAGCATGGCCAACAGGCGAGGAAGTGCGACTTCACGGCTGGCAAGGTGTACGGCTCGGGCCGTGTTTTCCCCACTGTCCAGGTGAACATGGATGTTCTCGAGAAGCACCGTTCCTTCATCGACCAGAACGCCGACGGAGAGGGCCAGACCGCCCAAAGTCATGATGTTGATTGTCTGCCCGGCCAGTTTGAGCAGCACCACAGCGGTGAGCAATGCGAACGGAATGGTGATTACAACGATCAGAGAAGATCGCCAATCCCGGAGGAACAGGAACAAGGTGAGGCCCGTTAGAAGCGCTCCAATGATGCCCTCACGCAGTACCGACATCAACGCATCGCGGACATATTGTGACTGGTCGAACTCGTACGTGATCTTGATGTCTTCGGGTACGAGCGACTGAAAGCGAGCGAGGCTCTGTCGAACTTCCTGGACCACCGTCAGCGTAGACGCATCCGGCCGTTTGGTCACTGGAATGTAAATCGTCCGCTTGCCGTTGAGCAGCGCATAACCCGCCAGAAGGTCGGAGGAATCCGACACGCTGCCGACGTCCCGGATGTAAACCGAAGCTCCAGAACCGAGCTTGAGAGGGATGCTGAGGAGATCGCTGATCTGAGTCACGGTAGAGTCGGTCGTGACCAGCGTGTGAGTGGTACCGATGTCTGCATTTCCCGCGGGCTGGATGCTGTTGCCGCTGCTCAATGCCTGAACGACCTTCTCTGGGGAGAGGCCATAAGCCTGCATCTTTTGCGGATCAACGTTGATGACGATAGTCCGCTGGTTCCCTCCGAACGGCGGCGGAGACGACACACCGGGAAGCGTCGCGAAGACAGGCCGGACGCGGTTCAGCGCAAGGTCTTGGATTTCGGCAAGCGTCCGTGACGGGCTGGAGAAGACCATGTAGCCTACGGGTAAGGTCCCCGCGTCATAGCGAATGACGAACGGAGACACTGTCCCCGGAGGCATGAACGCCCGTGCCCGATTCACATAGGAGATCGTCTGCGCGAGGGCGTCGCTCATATTTGTCTCGGGGTGAAAGGTGAGCCGGAGAAGCGCGGTACCTTGAATCGACTTCGCCTCGACGCTCTCGATGCCGTTGATGTAGAGGAAGTGGTACTCATAGTAGTACGAGACGAATCCCTCCATCTGCTGGGGGCTCATACCCCCATAGGGCTGCGCGACATAGATGACGGGCAGATCGAGGTTGGGAAATATGTCGACCCGAGTGCGCATGATTGCGAGCACTGACGACAATGCGAGAGCAACCACGAAGACGATGACAGTGATGGGGCGCCGGAGAGCGATGCGAATGAGCCACATGGTTCGTCAGTTTCCTTTCGCCTGGCTCTCGAGCAGATGGAGGAAAGGTTGCAGATCGCCTTGCGCAGCCGCAACCACAAGCTCTGCCCGCCAGACACCAAGGCGGGCAATTACGTCGTCTCCCTCGGCTTGAGCAAGGACGCCCTCGGCAGCTGCGACATCGACGACTGTGGCCAGGCCCGACCGATAACGGGCCTGCTGTTGCTGTTCGCTCGCCTGCGCTGCCGAGAGTTCGATGGGGGTATTGGCGGCCAATTGGCGCGCGCCGGCCAGCGTGGCCTGTGCACGTTCAAGGCTAGCGTTGATGTCGCTGACCGATTGGTCGTACCGAGCATGTTCGGCTAGAACATTTGCCTGCTGGACTCGTCGCTGATCGCGGATGTTGAAGTAGTCGAAGGCGGCAAAGGACACTTGTATTCCCGCTCCCCAGTTGAAGACGTTGGGAGCGAGTCCTGCAGTGCCGCCAGGAAATGTGCCACTCGCGTCAGTTCCTGCACCGCGCCCGAAGACCATGCCGGAGGTGCTGAACACCGGAACATAGCTCCGGTCCAGGAACCGCTTCTGCGCCTCCTGCTGCTTGCTGAGCGCGCGCTCTTCGAGAATCGCAGGGTGGTCCGTTGCTCCTGCAGGTTGAAGATCACTCGGAGGCAATGCTGAGAGAATCTGAGATGCGTCGATGGCAGCGTTCGCTTTTGCGATCTGAAGGTACTCGGCTAGTGCCGATCGCTTTAACGCCACCTGCGTCTGTATCTGAATGAACTGGCTTCGTGCGAGCGCCAGTTGCGCATCTGCCTGCGAGGCGTCTGCCCCTGGCCGAAGGGTGTTGTCTACGAGCACATGGACGGCCTTGTCGAACGACTCGTATCGTTGAACATTGGCCTGCGCGACGATGACCAGCCGCTCCGCCGCAGCAAGATCGAAGAACGCACTGCCGGCGTTCGTGCTGACCTCCAATCTGGTTAGAGCCGCGGCTTGTCTGGCCGCTTCGCCGCCTTGGCGCGCGACTTCTACCTTCGCCCCGCGTGCTCCAAAGTCGATAGGTTGCCAGCTCAGCAAAGCACCTCCCGCACTGTTCCAGGCGCTGCGGGTCGGATCGGTAGGAAGAAGTGAGCCGGTGACGCTTGGAATCGTCGACTGTGGAAGCAACAGCCCAAGGATATTATTCGCTGTCGCCCGGTTCGTTTGCCAAAGCACATCTGTATGGGGCAGATATGCCGTTCTTGCGACCGCAATCCCTCCCTGGGCTGCCGTTTCCTGAGCGTGTGCCGCCTTTATGGCGGGGTAGTTGGCATTTGCCGTTTCGATCACCTGGGCAAGCATCAATGGTTTGGACCCGGCAGTTTCGGTCGCCTGGGCGAAAGTATTGGGAGGTACCGTCGCTAACGCGATGCAGAGCGAGCCTATCGCGCTGCAGAGAATGAAAGAGGATCTACGCATAGAGGGAACCTTCAACTCCACGTCGGGGAAGATCTTCTCAATTGCGTTGAATCATATCATCGAATTGCGATAGTATGATTCTCCCGGAACAGGCAGGCATCATTTGGTCGTTTCAACACAGCAGCGGGACCTTTTCACCGGACTTATCCGCATCCATGTGCTCATTCATGCCGCGCAGGAACCGATCTTTGGCCTCGCCATGATGGAGGAACTTGAACATCATGGTTATCGCATTGGGCCAGGCACGCTCTATCCGCTCCTTCACGGAATGGAGCGCGGCGGTTTGCTGAAGTCGGAACTGAAAAACCTCACAGGGCGAAGACGCAGGATATACCAGATCACGGCGGCGGGCAGAAAAGCGCTGGTAAAGGCCAGGGCCAAGGTTGACGAGCTGCATCATGAGTTGCACGAGGAGCACCCAAGGAAAGTTGTGAAGCCGAGTGACGAGAAGAATTCTAGGTGACCAAAAGCGGAACGCGACGAACTGGTGATGAGGCATATGGAACACTCTCGAAGAAAATTTCTGTCATCTGCAGCAGCCCTTGCGGGGGTAGGTCTCGTTCGGAGCCAGATTGGATTCGCATCAGTCTTGAAGGGCGATCAGCAATCCGAACCAAAGGCTGACTACATGCTCACGATCGCTACTAAGCCCATCGAGCTGGCGCCAAAGCGAATCGTCTCCGTTACAACCTACAACACCCAATTCCCGGGTCCTCTTCTGCGTTTCAAGGAGGGTGTCCAAATCACGGTAGACGTTCACAATGAGACGGACACACCGGAACAGCTGCATTGGCACGGGCAATCAATCCCATCCGATGTTGACGGTGCAGCCGAGGAGGGAACACCGTTCATTCCCGCGCACGGCAGCCGAACAATCTCTTTCGTTCCGCGTCCCTCAGGTTTTCGCTTCTATCACACACACGTGCGCGCAGGCGCCGATTTGAACCGAGGCCAGTACAGCGGTTTGGTCGGGCCGGTCTATATCGAACCGAAAGACAATCCCGGCAGGTACGACCGTGAAGTGTTCCTCACGCTGAAGGAGTTTCAGCCGACTTTCAGTCGCGGTGGCGATATGGATATGACCTTTCTGTCGCCCGGTGCAGCCGATGCAAAGCTGAAGGAAGCTGGCGAACATTCCATGAAGGCGTCGCTCGCAAAGGGAATGCCCAAGGGCTACGAGGTTGGGTACGATGCATTCACGATCAATGGCCGGATGCTTGGGCACGGCGATCCCATCCGTGTGAAGCAGGGGGAACGGGTTCTCTTTCACATTTTGAATGGCAGCGCGGGCGAGATTCGCAGCCTCGCATTGCCTGGGCATACATTCCTGATCGTTGGGATGGATGGAAATCCCCTCCCGAAACCGGTGCGCGTCCCCGGTCTGTGGATGGGAACCGCAGAGCGGATTTCTGCAATCGTCGAGATGAGCCATCCGGGTGTCTGGATCATGGGAGACACGGGCGACGATGATCGTCATCACGGCATGGGAATCGTCATTGAGTATGCGGGGCGCATCGGCAAACCGCAATGGATTGCTCGTGCTCCTTTCAAGTGGAACTACGCCACGTTTGGCAAAGCGGAAGCTCCTCCGCAAACACCCGACGAAGTGATCGACATGACTTTCGCCAAAGACAACGCTGCCCTTGAAGGTTTCAATCGTTGGACGATCAACGGTGTCTCGTATCCCATGGATCAGATGATGGCGGCGCCGTCCTTCCACCTAAAGGAAGGCAAGCGTTATCGGCTACGGATGCGAAACGCGAGTGATGACATCCACCCAATTCATCTGCACCGTCATACCTTTGAACTCTCCAAAATCGCTGGCCAGCCCACCTCAGGTGTTTTGAAAGACGTGGTCATGGTCGGAGGCTACCAGGAAGCGGAGGTCGACTTCACGGCAGACAATCCCGGTCTCACCCTCTTCCATTGTCACCAGCAACTTCACATGGACTACGGCTTCATGTCTCTGTTCGACTACAAGGGTTGAGGTCCGACCTCCCTCGGGACTTGAAGGCCAACTACATCTTCATGGCCCACTTGGCGTTTCACTTCGCCGTCTTCATAGTAGCCATGGTCGCTGGTGCAGTTGCGGCAGTGAGCGGCTTCGGCATTGGCAGCCTTCTGACTCCGCTTCTTGCGACGGTGGCGGAATGAAGATTGCGGTGGCCGCGGTATCCCTACCGCACTTCGTCGCCACAAGTACGCGTCTCTGGGGATTAAGAAGACAAGTGGTCCTGAAAACACTCCTGTAACGACCGGAGCGAGTGGCCTGATGATTTGGCGGGCGCGACGGGACTAATTCTTGGATGTGGTTTGCGCCGCTCAGACGCCGTGCGCCTCCGAGTTGATCAGTTGCAATTGAGGGAACGTCATTGAGCCATCGTCGATTTAGCCGGCAAGGGAGGGCGATTGAGAACCGTGCCGATTCCAGCATGGTGCAAGAGTCTGGTCGACCTCTGGCTCAGGGACTCAGGGGTCGCTGAAGGGAGGGTGTTCAGGCGGATTCTGGGAATGGGTTTCGGCAAGATGCTGGAGTCACGCCCAATGTAGTCTGGGATGTAGTGAACGCTGTGCCGCAAATGCAGGCATCGATCACCTGGCGCCTCACGATTTACTTCGCAGTTGCGCCCGTCCCTGCCATGAATTGGGAGGAGAACTCGAACAGATTCAGTTTCTCCTTGGCCATGCATCTGTGCAAACGACAGAGCGCTACATCGGGTGCGAGCAGAAGCTGAGTGAAGCGGTCAATGATCGATTCCCGATTTCGTTCAGTGTGCATTGAGGCCTTAGGTTTCGGACCCCGCAACGGCCGTAATCCAAGCGCGGCTGGGAAATTCATGCTCTCCTGCCCGCTTTGATGTCCGGGCATTCTTTAGGCCCTCACTTGTCCGAGCAGGCGGTTTTTGCGTCCACTTGCCGAGGACACTGGTCGACCTGGATAGGTCGATGAGCACTTTGCACTGTTCTCGCCAACTGATATCCCTAGAACGGACGTCGCTTACTACAAGCTGACTTCGCGCAACAAAATGGGAGGATGTGCAACTCGTCGCTCGTGTGTTGACTGAAACATCCGAGGCTCGTATTGCGCATCCCCTGTGAAAAATTCCTCGCATTGCTTGCGTCCGATGGTTGAGTTCGGCTCTTGAACAGTGATTCTGATATCCAGCACCGTAGCTGATTCCCTTAGTAGTGCGCCCAGATCACGGACCAGTGCTCCCGTGGATCCGCTGAACGGATGATCAGATGCCCATCGGCGGTCAGTTGATACAAGCGGGACAAATCTTTGCCGACGAGAAGATCTCGGGTGACGGAACCAAGCACATGGTGCGTGATAATGTGCTTTGCTTCATCGAGGTCATAGCTGCCGAAAGAAGCTTCGTATCCACCCAGCACATATTCGTTGTCAGGCGAGTTCGCCGATTTTGGATACATCAGTTGTACAGACATGTGACCGTCGCGCGTGTAGATCAGCATGCCTTTCGGCTGAGGCGCCGGAACTGATTTTCCGTCCGGGCCGGCCGCATCGATTCGGACGAGATGCCATGCGCCGACCAGGGCATCTCGCCCCGAAGAACGTGGATGAGACTGCGCCTGAGCTCCGGTAACGCTCACTGCAATTACAACCAAAATCCATTGCAAGGCTTTCATCGATGTTCTCCTTGGCTCAGCGCCCGACAAGCTTCTGATGGAACTCCGGGTACCGCGCGCCTTCGATTTTGATCTTCGAGGAAACCTCTTCGAGCGAACGCACATCTTCTGGCGTGAGCTTGACCCGCGTGGCTCCAAGATTCTCCTCGAGGCGCGAAAGCTTTGTGGTCCCTGGAATGGGAACGATCCACGGTTTCTTTGCAAGCAGCCACGCGAGGGCGATCTGTGCGGGAGTAGCCTGGTGCTTTGCTGCGAATGAGCTGATCACGTCCACAAGCGCCTGATTCGCTCTGCGATTCTCTTCGCTGAACCGCGGTACGCTGCTGCGAAAATCTGCGCTGTCGAATTTGGTGTTTGCGTCGATCTTGCCGGTCAGGAATCCTTTCCCAAGCGGACTGAAAGGCACAAACCCGATACCGAGTTCCTCGAGCGTGGGCATCACAGTCTGCTCGGGCTCGCGCCAGAACAGCGAGTATTCGCTCTGAAGCGCAGCCACGGGTTGAACGGCATGGGCTTTGCGAATAGTCTGCGCACTCGCTTCAGAAAGGCCGAACTGCTTCACCTTGCCTTCCCGGATCAAATCCTGAACGGCTCCCGCCACCTCTTCAATGGGGACGTTGAGATCGACGCGGTGCTGATAAAAGAGGTCGATGACATCTGTCCTCAAACGCTTCAACGAGGCCTCGGCCACCTGCTTGATGTGCTCGGGCCGGCTGTTGAGCGCGCTCCAGCGATCACTGTCTCCTTGATTGGGCTCCCAGCCGAATTTCGTTGCGATCACAACCTTTTCGCGGTATGGCGCAAGGGCCTCACCGACCAGTTCTTCGTTCTTGAACGGACCATAGACCTCGGCCGTGTCGAAGAACGTCACGCCGCGCTCGACGGCAGCATGGAGCAGCGAAATCATCTCCTGCTTGTCTTTCGCCTCTCCATAGGACCAACTCATCCCCATGCAACCGAGGCCGAGCGCCGACACTTCCAAACCGCTGTTTCCAAGCTTTCGTTTTTCCATCACTCACTCCTGTGCGCAGATACCTTAACTGATCTTTCGTCCCGTGAGCACGTCTTTGAAGACTGGCAGAGCCGAGGAGACTGTCGGCCGGCCGGAGTAGAAGGCCATGTGAGTAAGCACTTCCGACGCCTCATCGCGTGTGAGACCGTTGTCCATAGCCCGATTCAGGTGATATGGAGTCTGTGCGACCTGACCGGCCGCAACCAGCGCAGCCACCGTGATGAGACTGCGATCGCGCGGTGCAAGTGCGGGCCGCAGCCAGAGGTGGCGAAAGAGGAACTTCGCGGTGTTCTCGACTACACCCTGTGACGTTTCTCCGAAGTTTTTCTTCACCTGCGCAGCTCGCTTTGCTTCAGCTTCGTCGTTCAGGGGCAGTAGTTCGGGCGGGATCTCAGGAAGCTGGTCTCCGCCGATGCCGCGTTTTGCAAAGATGCCTTGCAGGACGTCTACCGCCTGAAAGGCATTCGACCAGCCGCAGTAGAAGGCGAGATGCGTCACGATCTCTGAAAGCTCCGCAGGAGTCACGCCACTGTCCAGGGCAATTGCAAAGTAGTGCTCCATCCCGATCGTCTGTATGCGTGCAATCGGCGTGGCCACGGCGACGATGCTCCGATCGCGTCGTGATAGTCCCGGCCGATTCCAAACGCCGTCGAACTTGGTGTAGCTGGCGAGAGCGGGTGACACTGCCTGTACGTCGGCTGGCGTTATCGAAGAGCGAAATATGTTGTCTGCTGCCAACTATCCTTCTCCTTTCATTACGTCTTTAACGCGGTTTGATCTTCACCGTTGTCGCACGGGCACAGTCCCTGATCATCGGGGTAAGGTAAGGGCTACTGGCGTACTTCGCCCGATAGGCCGCATCAATCTGTTCGTTGATCATGTCCTCGACGGGTTCAAAGAGGACATCTTTCTCGATCCCGCTCACGCGAACTCGTCCACCCTTCTGGGCCATTGCCGCCTTATACCAGCGCGAGTTCTGTCCGTTGTACGCGCGGACATGAAGAGCGCCGTCCACGACAACGGACCAGATCCAGGTTAGCGTCCCGTAGGTCACTCCATCCTCGCGGAAGGGCGAAATATGGAGATCGTCGGCTGTTGCGATCTGCGCCAATTCGGCTTCGGTCCAGTTGCTCATTCTCACCTTCCTCCAGCTCGCCAGATTAGGTCGGCTGATCCACTGATTATGAGACGGGACAATTTACCCTCAGGATCCGCTTGTTTCTGCAAAGAGACATGAGTACCATTCATAAATGGATAGGACCGACCTGCCGGATTTAGCTGCATTTGCGACCGTCGTCGAAGAGCGTAGTTTCACTCGAGCAGCGGTTCGGCTTGGCGTTTCGCAGTCTGCACTCAGCCACTCCATGCGAAGTCTCGAAAAGCGCATGGGCGTACAGTTGATCGCGCGGACAACACGCAGCGTTTCAGCAACAGCGGCAGGCACCGCACTGTTACAGGAACTCGCACCTGCTCTGGAAAGGATCGGACGCGCTGTAGCTGAAACAATGCAACTCCGAGAACGTCCGGCGGGCAGAATCAGACTCATCATCCCTCGCTCGGCCGCAGAGATGGTGCTGATGCCGAAACTGGCCGCATTCACTCGGAAATACCCGGAGATCGTGCTCGAAGTTACTTCTTCCAATGATCCAGTCGACCTCGTGGCCGGCGAGTACGATGCTGGTGTTCAGCTGGGGGAGTACATACAGCGCGATATGATTGCCGTTCGCGTGACGAAAGAGATGCGTCTGGCAGTCGTCGGCTCGCCGGCTTATTTCCAATCGCATCCCATTCCAAGGCACCCGCAAGACTTGAAAGACCACTCATGTATCGGCTTCCGTTTCAAGAATGGCATGTATCGATGGGAGTTTGAGAAGGGCCGGAAAGCGCTCACCGTCAGTCCTCAAGGACCAGTTTCATTCGATGATCCCGACCTGGTGATCCAGGCCGTGCTGGACGGAGTCGGCGTTGGCACATCCATGGAGGAAAATCTCGCGGTGCTGCTGAATCGAAAACGCCTTGTGCAAGTGCTACAGGACTGGTGCCCCTCGTTCCCGGGATACTTCCTCTACTACCCGAGCCGCCGAAATCAGCCTGCCGCTTTGGCAGCGTTGATCGAAACACTCCGCGTTTCAGACTAGGCCAGCCGTAACCGACAACGGGCAACGAGCATGCGATCACGGCTCTTCTGGGTTTACGCCAAATCGCCAATGCACTCACCGACAGAGATTACTACCCGAAAGCGTTCGACGGGCCCTAGTCAGACAGGATGTAAAGGAACCCGAGTCGACCGAAGAATATTCCTGACGCCCTCGGATGGCAGCTATAGCCCGCGCCGACATTGGTGCTGGATTGAAGCCCGCCCGAAAAGCGTGGGTTTGGGGTTGCGTACAGACGTGTGATGACGCTGCCGGTCCCCGGCAACGATCTCGATTGGGAGTTTGCTCTGTTTCCGCGCCCCGGGCATCCGAGCGGCGTCCATGGAGGGGCAAATGGCCAAGAAGGGCTAGAGAAGATGCGACACTATGCCGATATTGGATCCGGACGCAGCCGGTATTGATGTAGGCGGAAGAGAGCTATACGTCGCCGTCAGTGCTGACATGTCAACGGTTTTTGGGGATTGTTTTTGCATACCTTGATTCTGTTGTTTTGCCTTCCTGATGATAGATTCCGGACGGCGGAGCAGCCGGGTCAAGCCCGGAGCGAAGCGGATCCCGTCAGGGTTGGCTTGATGCGGCTCTTCCGCTGCCCTACTACAATCATGGAAAGGCGAAAACAAGGCACTCCAGTGGGCAAATTGTTTAGGCGCTTGCGACCTGATAGTTGGTCTCCACCGGTTTCTATTCGCACACCCTATCAGCTTGTCTTCGTGAGAGGCTCGGTCAACGTTGAAGTTCAGAAGGAGAGCCGATGCTGCCATTTTGCAGTTGGCCTCGAAGGCCAAAACGGGCACGCAATATCTGAGCGTGATGCGCCTCAAGCTTTATTCTTGGCTTGCTTCCCTCCTCGAGATGCAAGATTTGGTTGACTTCTGATTCTATCCGGCTCGTAGCTGCCGCAGGATCCTGACCTGCAGCGCTATTCGGCGTCCCGCACGCAGCGGAAGCCTACCGCTCCGGATCGGTCGTAGCTCGGCGCCATCAGCAGCAGCTTCCCGTGGTGATCGTTTCTGTGCGCCTGCGGGAAGTACCAAACCGAGCCTTGGGGCTGGTAGTGGCTGCCTCCGCGCAGAATCGCTGCGCGCGTGTGTTCATCGACATACTCATCAGTCCACTGCCAGACGTTGCCCACCATGTCCATCACGCCGAAAGGGCTGGCTCCCTTGGGATGCGCATCGACATCGCTGGCCGCGAGCATCACGCGCTCTTTGTCTGGAACCGGCGCCATGGCATCCGCTGGACTGGCCGGCGCCGGGCAGGCCAGAGGACCGGCAAGGATCAGCGGGATGGTCCAGTCGCAGTTGCCCCAGGGAAATCTACGTCCATCGTTCCCCTGCGCCGCGTATTGCCACTCCCATTCGTGCGGCAGCCGTTTGGCGGCCCACTTGGCGTATTCGCGCGCGTCCTCAATGGAAACCCAGGTGACAGGCTTGTTGGCCCAGCCCTCGGGAAAGGCGCCGTTCTTCCAATCCTTGAGGAAGTTGAGGTCGTCTTTGGGATGGTAGTGAGTCGCGTCCAGAAACTTCTTGAAGTCGGCGTTTGTGACAGGATACTTGTCGATATAAAAGGGTTTGATTTGCATCCGGTTCTCATGATATCGGCGCGGACTCACTTCCCAGGGATATTGCACATCGACACCCACATCGTTGGTGCCTTCGATCTCAATGCCCTGCACGATAAACAGGTAGTCGCCTCCGTCGATGCGGATCATGCCTGGCGGCGCTTCGCGTGCAGGCTTTGTCGAAGGAATCTCCACAAGAGTCTGTGGAGTCTTCTGCCACTCGGCTGAAAAGCTCGAGAGCGGCTTGGCCGACATGCTCTTCATCTTGTCGAGCAACGTCTTGATTTTTGGTTCGGGCTCGCCTGGCGTGGCGAGGATCGCACCGAAGCCGCGGGCCTCGGTCGAAAATGACAGAACGGCAAGCCCGTTTTCCTGCGCGGGCTTGAGTTCGACACCGTGATATAGGTCGAAGTAGCGCATGCCGGCCTGATAAGGCACCGTCATCTGCCGGCCATCAACCTCGTATTCGTTGCGATTGATGATGGTCCAGACAGTTTGTTCGCCAAGCGGCCAGCGGCTGGCAAATACGCCGTACAGGTGCATCGGGTAAAGCGGTTCCCATCCGGGGCTCACAAGGAATGACGCGATTGCGCGTTCAATGGTGGCCATACGACGCGTGGCCTCGGCATCGCGCGGCGTGATCCCGTTCCAGATACCCCAGATATTCTCCCAGCTCTCCCAGCCTGCTCCATTGAAGAAGGCGAATTGCAGATTATCGGTCTTGGTGCGGTTCCAACGGTCGCATACATGCACCATGTGACGCGTTTCCAGCCACCGGAAGCGGTCCACCTGGGGGACGAATGGAAATTTTGAATAGTAGCCCCAGGAAAGCACATCCCAGGCCAGAGCCTCGTCCGCAAGCCCGACCTCCGGTTCGAAGCCGAGCGGATAATCGACTTTCTCGGCGGCCTGAGCGAACGCCAGAGGCACGCCATCCTGGGTGTCGCCGTTGATGCCGTCGGCGTGGATCTCTTTCATCAACTCAGCGACAGCATCGGGCCAGGGCTTACCCGGAGCACGCGTTCCCTGGTCCCACATCATCATCGGAAACAGAACACGGACACCGCGGCGATGGAAGTCGGCGACCATCTGTCTCAGCCCGTCGATGCCGCCCGGCATCGAACGCACCATGTCCTGCTGGTTGCGGTCATCGATGCCCATGTTAGGGTACGTCGCCCAGATCAACACGCTGTCGATCCCGCCATAACGCCTGTCGAGATCGTCGAGGTAACGGTCGACCGTGTACTTGCCTTGAACGGGATCGTAAAAGGAGCGGTCATGCACCATCATCTGCGGCTGGATAAAACTTGACTGAGTCCACTGGAGAGTTGGAAGCGAATAGCGCGCCGGATCATAGCCGATCCGGATCCGTCGCTCGGCCCGCCAGTGGGTCAGGTCGGTGAGCCACTCCTGGTGCGTGAGGGGTGAGCAAGGAATGCTCGGGGCCTCCCATGCATTGCTCATCGTGAGGCACGGAGGAGAATTGAGCAACTGCTCGGCAAATGCAGAAGGAACAAATTGGGAGTCCTGTGCATGCGCCGAGACGGCAAGGACGATGAGTGCGACAATCGGGCGTCCGATACGTACGATTACTGACATGAATTCCTTCTCCCGATAGGTTGCAGGTTCTTGTGAACTCATAGCGACCTGTCTTTGGGGTGCAGGTCAGAAAAAAAGCGGGGCGATCGCGACTGCTCCCTTCACTCGGAACCCAGGCTCTCTCCCCGACTCGATCTTGAATGCTTTCAAATCTGCCGGAAGCAAAATAGCGGGCACCATACGGCATTGTCAAGAATGAATCTTCAGCGGAGCAAACGAGCATTGGGCGTTTGCGCAGCGATAGAAGTCAATTCGATCGAGGTATACGGACGGTAAGGTCTCGTTCTCATAACGTCCTGGAAGAGTGTCGACGGGCTTTTGAAGGCTTTCACCGGCTATACTCGATTTGACTTCCACGCGTATAGTCTCGGGAATGTGCAGTCCTCAATTCGCCTCAGAGGAAGAAACATGGCAAACATGAAAGACATTGCCAGGATTGCTGGGGTTTCTCTTGGCACCGTCTCCCATGTACTGAACAACACGGCGAACGTTCGTGCTCCGCTGCGAAAGCGCGTTCTCGATGCGGTACAGGCAGTGGGCTACCAGCCAAGCCAGCTTGCACGCGGGCTGCGGCGGGACAAGACCAACGTGATCGGTATGGTGATTCCCGACATCACCAACCCTTTCTTCCCGGGAGTCGTTCGGGGCGCGGAAGACATTGCGTTTTCAAACGGTTACCGACTCGTTCTCTGCAATACCGACAATGACCATGCCAAGGAACTGGTACACCTGAGAGAACTGCGCACGTACTTGCCGGCGGGACTCATCGTCATTCCATCCAACTTCAGCGATCTGACGACGCAAGTGGAGTCCTATCGGCGGGCCGGCACAGGCGTTGTGTGCGTGGACCGCCTGCCCAGGAACTGGGTCGGCGACAGCGTAACAGCGAACAACGAAGAAGGAGCTTTAAACGCAACCCGCCACCTGATTGACATGAGCCACAAGAGACTTGCCATGATTGTCGGTCCTCTGCATCTCACCAATGCGCGCGATCGACTCGATGGTTTCAGACGCGCATTGCGACAAGCAAGGATCCCGATCGCCGCCGAGTACGTTCAGGAAACCAGCTTTGACAAACACGGCGGTTACTCCAAGACTCACCTGCTTCTGCGCCTCATTCCTCGTCCAACCGCAATATTCGCAGGAAACGACATGATCGCGTTGGGGGCACTGCGCGCCATACGAGAAGCGGGACTACGTTGTCCCGAGGATGTTTCGGTGATGGGATTTGACAATCTCGACTTCGCCGAATTGACGCACCCCGCGCTGTCCTCGGTATCGCAGTCAGGCTACCAGCTTGGAACAACGGCCGCGCACATCCTCATTGAGAGGCTGCACGGCGATCGATCACCGGCCAAGCACATCGTGCTTCCTACTACTCTGATTCTTCGCAACTCTGTTACAGCTCCTGTACAGGAATCGCACGCGAACTCCGCGCGAGCTGTGCGGCGCCGCGTCTCAATGGTCGGGCATCCTTAGTTGCGGGTAGCCACCACTCGTCCTTTCCTGCGAGTACGCTTACGGTTTAGGCAGGGTCGGAAGGCTTTCGGATCGTGCGGGAGCGCCCCCGCCATAAATCTTTTTGACAGCCAGTTTTGAAACGTTCCAAAGTGCTGCGCATCTTCCCGTGTGGGGAGAGAGCTAGTCATGCAGCATTACCGCGCCAATCCTGGCAAAAGGACAAATAGAGCGCAGTTTTGAAACGTTTCATCTACTTCCCCCAAACGCCCCCGATCTGTGAACACCAAGCTCGAACCTGGGTTGAAGTGAATCCGGGCAAGATTCTCCGGCCAAAGACAAAGACCATATGTCGGCGCGCTGAACCGCGCTCTCAGAAAGGTACCCGCGATGATCATGAATTATTTCAATCATTCCCCGATTCGACGTGTCCTGTCTGGAATCGCCTTAAACCCTCGCAGAGCCCATATGCCGCTACTTGGCGGCGTGTGTCTTGCGCTTGCAATCGGCATCGCCCAGGCTCAGGTGGCAACTGGTCCGGGACCGCAGGCCGAGCAGTTTCGTCAGGCAGGCCTTTCCCAGGTTGCCAGCGGGCACATTGACAAGGCCATTATGAGCTTCGAGCACGGTCTGCAGATTACGCCTCAGGACTCAAGGTTGCTCGATGCGATCGGCGGAGCCTATGCCCTCAGGAACAATTTGGAGACGGCACGGCATTACTTCGTCGAGAGCCTGAAGATCGACCCGGCCTCAGTATCGACAAGGCAGAACCTCGGGATTGCGCTGTTCAGTCTCGGCCGGTACGAAGACGCTTCAAAGCAGTTCGCGGTTATCCGCGACGCGCCGGGAATGCAGGAGGTTGCGAGTCTCTTCCTCGGCCTGATCGCCCGAAAGCAATCGAATTGCACAGAGGCGTTACCGCTCCTCGAGGCCTCAGGCCGTCTGCTCTATCAGTATCCCGATGCGCTGTTGTCGTACTCGGAATGTGAATATGAGAAAGGCAATGCCAGGCGCGCGTCGGACGGACTTGCCGCATTTGAACAGCTCACAGGAAGCAGCCCTGCGCAGTATCGTCAGGCAGCAGTTCTGTATGCGCATCTTGGGCTGCACGAGAAGGCGAGCCAAGATCGGAAGAGAGCTCAAGCCAGAAACGACGATGCACCGCCGACCGTCTTGAACCAGGCCCGCCCGGTCGAGAAAACGAATCACCTAGACGAAGCCCAGAAACTCCTTGAAGACGAGACTGCGTCGCCGCAGACATACGACTCGCTGCTGGAGCTAGCGAAAATCGCCAAGGAACGCGGCGATTTCGCGGTTGCGATGAAGTCCTTGAAGCGTGCGTCGCAGATCGAACCAGGCCGCGAAGAGAGTTACCTCGAGTTCAGCACCATTTGTGCGGATCACGGCAATGATCAACTCGCGCTCGACTCGGCGGGGATCGGGCTCCAGCACGTGCCCGACTCATATCAGCTGACGGTTCAGAAGGGAGTTGTTCAGGAGAAACTCGGGCACCTTAACGATGCAGAGGAGACACTCCGGAAAGCGATCGGCATGCAGAAGGACAACAGCATCGCCTTGTTAAGCCTGGCCGTTGTGCAGGCGCATAGTGGAAGGACGGGCGAGGCCGAAGAGACTCTCGCGCAGGCGATCGGGCAATTCCCTGACAACTACTACATGTACTACTTCCAGGGCAAGCTGCTGATGCAATTTGGGGCAGACAAGCCGGATGTGTCTCGCATGCAAGAGACTGCAAAGCGGTCGTTTGAACGAGCCATCCAACTCAACCCAGCTTATGCGGACTCGTACTATCAGCTCTCCGGTCTGTACATGGCTGATTCACCGAAGCTCTCTGAACAAGCTCTTCAGAAATGCCTCAAGCTCGATCCGAGTCATATCGCGGCGCAGTACGCGCTTGCCAGGCTCTACCTTCGCATGGGAAGACGAGCGGACGGCGAGGAAATGCTGGCGCACCTGAAAACTCAGCAACGCTCCGAAGAGCTTAAACAACAAAAGCAGCTTCGAATTGAAGTCGCACAGAACTAGAAGGGCGGTGGACCGCAAGAGGAGATGCTCAAAAGCCGGGCCAACTCAGGAGGTAAGATGACACACCGCAGCGGATTCAGAACGACAGCTTTGGCGCTCACGCTCTTTGTGCTGGTTCTTCTGATGGCAGTACCCCGCGGATTCGCGCAATTCAGCAGCGGATTTACGGGCATTGTCGTCGACCAGACGGGTGCCGTGGTGGTCGGCGCGAAAATCACTGTAACCAACGAAGACACGCACATCTCCAATTTTGCCGTCAGCAACGAAAGCGGTAACTTCAGAATCCCGTCGTTGCCCGGGGGTGTCTACACGGTCGAGGTCAGCGCCGCGGAATTTAGGCCCTGGAAGGATACCGGGATCAAGCTTGAATCCAACGAAACGAAGACGCTCCACCCATCGGTAGCGCTGCCGACTCAATCCGTCTCAGTAGAAGTATCCGGCGCCGTGGCTTCGGTAGAGACCGACAAGAGCGATACGTCGCGGGAAATAGAACAGCAAACGATCGAATCTGCTCCCCTGGTCGGCAGAAACGTGTACACCAGTATGATCCAGCTTGCTCCAGGCATCACGGGATCAGGCCTTCTCAGCGGAGGCGCCCTCGGGTCAGGGTCGGCCAATAATGACAGCTTCGAGCAAGAGGCCGGGTACCAGATCAATGCCGCCGGCCAGCGCCAGGAGAGCAACGAATACGATGTCGACGGATCTGGACTGAACAGCGCTTCTCGTGATGGAGTCGTAAGCCTGTCGCCCGAATCAGATTTCATCAACTCGATCCGCGTCTCGGGCGCAACCTTTGACGCGTCAAAGGGCCGCTACAGCGGTGCGTGGGTGCAGGTATTCACGAAGCCGGGGACGAACAACTTCCATGGCACAGCGTCCGAATACTTCACCAACAATAGCCTCACGGCCCGGACCGAGTTCCAATATTGTGCGCCGGACGCAACGGGTTGCCAGGCTATTCCTGGATTTAAGCGAAACGAGTTCGGCGGAACATTTGGCGGTCCGATCATTAAGGACAAGCTGTTCTTCTTCGTTGGTGCATTCGGGCTGCTTTCCTCCAACGCATCAACAATCATCACCGACGTTGAAACCAAGGACTTTGTGCAATATGTTCAGCAGAACTTTCCGAACAGCCTTGCCAATACGTTCTTCTCGCAAGCGCCGCCCTCGGTCTACCCGAGTTCGGATATTCTGACCGCCGCACAAGTTGAACAGCAGAATCCGGGATTCTATCCGTCGAACGCATTCCCGTCCGATCTGCCTGTAGCGGGCCTGATCGATGTTCCCTTGAGTCTGACTCACAATGCTTATCAATGGCATATCCGGAATGACTACAACCCATCCGAAAAGGACCGCATCTTCTTCAGCTTTTTCAGGACCTATTCGGACCAGTTGCAGTCAGATGCCCGATCAATCTATCGCGTCGTCCTGCCCAATACAGGGGTCTACGCCAAGGTCGATTGGACTCGCGCCTTCTCACCGAAGCTGATTAACGAAGCCGGAATGACACTGGTTCGAGCGGTCGGCTCTAACCCAGGCACTGCCGATAATAAGGAGTTGCCCGATGTCAACGTATCAGGCATTTGGGGATTCAACCAGTGGGGCTCCGCGGGCTGGGTGCATGAGAACTTCAATTGGCACGATGTGCTGACGTCAACGCACGGGAAGCACACCATCAGCACCGGATTCGACATTGACCGCCACCATGATGATGACAAGTTCACTTCTCCTCTGCTCCGACCGACGTTCAACTTCGGCAACCTGCTCGATTTTGCGCAGGACGGAGTCTACAGTCAGAGCGGCCCGGCGATGAAAACAGCCACGAGTTCTCTGGCGAGTGACCTGTACCAAATCCTTCGCTGGCTTTACGCCGGGGTGTTTGTCCAGGACGACTGGAAAATCACATCCCGCCTGACATTGAACGCCGGACTCCGGTGGGATTACTTCGGACATTGGGGAACATATTACAATTCCCGGACTCCCTTTCCGTTCTTCACGCCCGGCTCGGGAGCCGACTTTGCTACGCAGGTTGCCAACGGCGCGATGTCGCTTCGCGGCGGCAACAATGCGTACGTAACGGACAACCGGCCGTGGGGTTTTGACCCGCGCCTGGGATTCGGATGGGATGTGTTCGGCAACGGCAAGATGGCGATTCGCGGAGGATATGGCTGGTACTACAACAATGTCGCTGACGGTTCCTGGTCGTTTCCCTCCCGCGCCAATCCCCCGACATGGGCCAACCCATCCTTCAGTCTTTCCAACAGTTCGCACCCATTTTCCTAGTCGCTGGGTAGCAAGGATGGCCTGACCTGGCCGATTCCACCTGGTCTTACCTTCCAAACCACGCCTGCCGGGGGAATCGTTGGGTTGCCGGTTCTGACCTCAGGAGTTCAGTCAAATATGAGTCAGCCACATACCCAGGTGTGGATGCTGGCCATTCAAAAAGACCTCGGCCACAACCTTATCGCTGAAGCCGACTACAACGGATCCGATAGCCGAAACCTTTATCTCCAG
Source organism: Terriglobales bacterium (assembly GCA_963788475.1). Taxonomy (GTDB): domain Bacteria; phylum Acidobacteriota; class Terriglobia; order Terriglobales; family Acidobacteriaceae; genus Telmatobacter. The sequence goes on along the minus strand of CAWBGO010000012.1, from coordinate 26,782 downwards.
ACCGATGTCAATCGATTTCCCGGCGATTTGATCCAACATGGGGGTACGCAGACACGCCTGCAAGGAGAATTCGGGCCCATTATCTTTGGCAGAGGCATCGGAATTGCTGATGGAAACTTCGGCTCGTTCATGCTCACCAAGCGCATGGGTCACAACTGGCAGATCCGGGGAATCTATACCTTTGGAAAATCAACTGACGAGATGAGCAGCAACGACAACGGAACAGCGAATCGCGAGGCAATTTTCAACCCGCTGGACCCGATGTCGCAACACGGACTATCCGACTTTAACGTGGCGCAAAGGTTCACCATCGATGGACTGGTTCAGGTCCCTGACATCTTCAAATCCGGATGGAGCAAGTGGCTCCTGGGTGGATCGCGCATGTCGGACATTGTCGTGCTGCAGAGTGGAACACCGTTCACGGTTTACACCAGCGCTGCCTTCAATCCGATTTTCGACGCCAATGGAAACGTGATTGGCCTGAATCCCGGAAGCGGGGACTTCAACGCCGACGGCTACGGCTACGACGTTCCCAACCGACCCGCTTCCGGTGTCGTCAAGACAGGAGAGCGAAGCGATTTCTTGAAAGGGATTGCGACTGTCTCCGATTTTCCCACCCCACCGCTAGGAAGTCAGGGCAACGGGGGTAGAAACACCTACAACGGTCCGGGGTTGGCGAGTGTCAATGCACAATTCACCAAGGAATTCAGCTGGGATCGATACGGAGTTGAGTTCCGGGCGGATCTGTTTAACTTGTTCAACCGGGTGAATCTAACCACGCCTGACGGCGATCTCTCCAGCGGAACGTTTGGATTCTCCACATCCCAGAACCTTCCTCGCTCGGCGCAATTCGGGGTTCATTTCAGTTTCTGATCTGCTCATCGTTTTGGGGCACGCGGCCGAAGCGCCGCTTGCCCCATGCGATCGGCCCACATTGTTCGTTCACCCAACGACGGCTCGCTTCTGGATTGGGGGAGACTGTGCCTGAGGAACGGCCAATCGTCGTCGTGGGCAGCATTAACATCGACCTGGTCGCCATCGCCGACAGGATTCCGGCAGTCGGTGAGACGGTTCTCGGAACAGATTTCCAGATTCATCCCGGTGGCAAGGGGGCCAATCAGGCTGTCGCCATTGCGCGACTGGGCCACCCGGTTCAAATGATCGGCCGGCTGGGAAACGATAGCTTCGGGACGCAACTCAGGACCAACATGCAGGCCCTAGGCGTGGACTGCTCAGGTGTCGCTACCTGCGAAGGGCCCTCGGGGGTCGCCGTAATCCTGGTCTCGAATCGAGGCGAGAATTGCATCGTTGTTGTTCCGGGCGCGAACGCGAAAGTCACGCCTCGAGACGTTGAATCAAGTCTGCCGATCATTCGCCGGGCCGCGATGGTTCTCACGCAACTCGAGATCCCGATGGAGACAGTTGAATGTCTAGGCACGCTTTGCCAGCGAGAAGGCATCCCGTTGATTCTCGATCCGGCACCGGCACACGAGCTTCCTCCAGGGGTTTTCCAGAGTCTCGAGTGGTTTACTCCGAACCAGACCGAGGCTGCTTTCTACGCCGATGCCCGGGACGGCGCAATGGGGACAACGTCGCCGGAGGATGCAGCGCGAATCCTGCTCTCAAAAGGGTGCCGCGGCGTGTTGCTGAAATTGGGCTCACGCGGCGCCTATCTCGCGACCTCTCGACACTCCGGTCAATTCGTGTCTGCATTCAGGGTCACGCCTATCGATAGCACCGCGGCCGGAGACGCCTTCAACGGCGCGTTTGCAACCGGCCTGGCGCGGGGTAAGTCTCCACGAGAGAGCGCCATTTTTGCAGCAGCGGCAGCTGCTATCTCGGTAACCTGCGCCGGAGCCCAAACCTCGATGCCCACGTTGCCTGAAGTCCAGCAGTTTTTGCAGGATCACATGATTAAGGGCCGCGAGGGAATGTGATCGTGGACATGGAAGCGCACAACGCGGAAACAAAAAGCACGTTGCGGTAGCGGCTCCTTAATGCAGTTGACTTTGATTTTGCGATAAGGTCAAACATAGACCGAAGGAGGGAAGCGACGGAGTGATTTCCGCTGATCGGACGCCAAGCAATGCCTGAACCTGCATCCAGACTTCTTATCCTGATGATTCTGCTTGTCGTTGGAGCTCAGTGGAATCGGGTGCTCGCGCAAAAGCAAGAAAACCACCAGGCGCCCCAACTGACCACGCAACGGCTGCGCGGGGAGGGCTGGTGGCCTACCAAGACCGGTGCCGCACGCGAAGATTATGTCGGCACCGCAAGGTGTGCCGCTTGCCACCAGCAGATGGTTCGCACCCAGCAGGAGACCCCAATGGCGCATGCTGCGTCGAGGGCCTCCGAGACGGAGGCGTTGCGGTCGAACCCGAAACTCTCCTTGTCTACGCCGCCGTTCCAAACGGTGATTACGCACGATCGCTCATCGACAAACTATGTTGTAAGCGGAAGCGGCGATTCAATCAGCGCCAAGGTTCTGTGGGCCATCGGGGACGGTGTGAAAGGTCAGACTTTCATCCTGAGCTACCTCGGAACGCTGTTCGAGAGTCAGCTCAGTTATTTCCCGTCGATCGGCGGCCTCGACATCACGCCCGAACATCCACGAACTCCTCCGGAGTTTCTGGAGGCCGCTCTCGGAGCGCCGCAGACAGAGCTGGCAGCGCAGCAATGTTTCGCATGTCACACAACCGCGTCGTCGGTGCGGCAGCACTTCGACCCGGACCACGCAACGCCTGGAGTCACGTGCGAAGCTTGCCATGGCCCAGGGGCCCGGCACGTGAAGGCGATTGAGGCTAAACAACTCAAAACCGCGGCTGAGGCAATCTTTGACCCAGGATCTTTCGGACCGGTGGACCTGGTAGATTTTTGTGGCGCCTGTCATTGCGCGCCTTTGGATGTCGCTGCTGCAAAAATCAACAATCCGCTCAATATCCGCTTCCAGCCTTACCGGTTGTCAAAGAGCCGATGCTGGAGCCGGCCCGACCCGCGCATCACGTGCATCGCATTTCATGATCCGCATGTGCCGCTCGTGCGCGACGCAGCCTTTTATGATGCTAAGTGCCTTGCTTGCCATGGCACTGCTGCCGCTGACACCTCCGCCGGCATTGCGCAGGATCGACTGCACAGCAGACCATCTACGTGTCCGGTGAGTACAGAGCACTGCGTCTCCTGCCACATGCCGAAATTCGAAGATCCACAATTCCACGGCAGCTTCACGGATCACGACATACGGATCGTTCGTCCTGGTGATCCATATCCGTTGTGAGGCGAGACTGGCAAGGCAAAAGACTTCGGATCGGGACTTGGTAGGTAACGGTTGAGACCCTGGCCCGTTTTCCGGTAGCGATCCAGAGAGATGATCTCAGAATGTAAACCCAACGGACCCTCCGCAATTCCCCATCTTCCGCGGCCGTTGGTACCATGCTATCCATGAATAAACTTGCGCCATTCCTCTGGTTCGATGACAACGCCGAAGAAGCCGCCGAGTTTTACGTGAGCGTTTTCCCGCACGCGCGCAAGCTCGATGAACTGCGCTCCAAAGGCGTCGGTCCCTGGCCTGTGGGCTCGATTGCGACTATCACAATCGAGCTTGAAGGCCAGGAGATGGTGTTTCTCAACGGCGGCCCTGCACATCAGCTCAACCCCGCCTTCTCGTTCTTCGTCCGCTGCGACTCCCAGGAGGAGATCAACAGCTACTGGGGCAAGCTGATCGAGGGCGGTAAGCCGATGGCCTGCGGCTGGCTCACAGACCGCTTCGGCCTATGCTGGCAGATAGTACCACGCAATATCGGCGAGCTGATCAGTCACCCCAAAGCCATGGAAGCCATGATGGGGATGATCAAGATGGACCTGGCCGCTCTGGAAGCCGCCGCGCGCGAAACCTGAGAGCGTTCCCTAGCCATTTTCCAGTCAGAATGTCTGCGCGCTCCCCGTTGGTGCAGGGTGTTGGGTTGCCGATTTTACCTTTGGTGATCAATTCATGAGTCGAGTTCGCCGTATCAATCTCAAATTGCGTTCGTATACCAGTCTGGCCCTTGGTGCATTTTTGTTAACCGGTTGTTGCCTTGGTTTGTCACCGGAGTCGGGCGCCAATCCTCTGAACCCCAGACTCGTCGCTGCGCAGTGGTCGGCCTCCTGGATCGCGAGTGCCTCGGTAACGGGAGGAGAGCCCGGGGTCTTCTACTTCCGCAGGCAGATCACTCTTTCCTCCGTTCCGACGCACTTTTGGGTCCACATAAGTGCGGACAATCGATTTCTCCTGCATGTCAACGGCAAGTACGCCGCTGAGGGCCCGGCGCGTGGAGATCTCTTCCACTGGTGCTTCGAGACGGTCGATCTAGCACCACTGCTTCAACAGGGGCAGAACGTCCTTGCTGCCATAGTCTGGAACTTCGGCGAACTCGCTCCCGTAGCCCAGATGAGCAATCGCACCGGATTTCTGATGCAAGGGGATACCGAAGTAGAGGCCGCGGTGAACACTGGGAAGGACTGGAGGGTTCGGCACGAGACCGGTCGCGCTGCCCTGGGGCACGAAGGTGCAGGGGGCTATTACGCCGCAGGTCCGGCCGAAAAAATTGATGGGCGCCAGCTCGATTGGTCATGGGATCAACCCGGAGCCGATACTTCCGGTTGGGAGACTCCGCGCCTGGTGGGCCGTGCAGCGACGCGCGAGGCCCTGGATTCACCCAGTCATTGGGAACTCGTTCAAGATTCACTTCCGCCAATGGAGCATCGACTCGTCGATGCAGGTGTTCCCGTTCGTGTGGAGGGGATGCCGTCCACTCCGGCATTCCCTGCCGCGCCCCTGGAGATTCCGGCTAACTCGCACGTTACCCTGCTCCTTGACCATCGCACTCTCCAAACCGCTTACCCGGAGCTGACAATGAGCGGCGGCCGCGACTCCGCGATCCGGCTCACATACTCCGAAGCCCTCTATGACGCGCACGGGAAAAAGGGCAATCGCAATGAGATCACTGGTCGTCACATCGAAGGAATCCGGGATCAGTTCATTTCCGGCGGGGGAGAAAGACAGATCTTTGAGACCCTTTGGTGGCGCACGTGGCGCTATCTGCAGATCGAAGTGACCACCAAATCCGAACCATTGAAGCTCGATTCCCTGCGTGCCTGGTTCTCCGCATACCCGTTTGAAGAGAAGGCGAAGATCGCAGGCGACATTCGCGACCTGGACCGCATCTGGCAAACCGGTTGGCGCACCGCTCGGCTTGATGCGCACGAGACTTATATGGACGCGCCGTATTGGGAGCAGCTTCAGTATGTCGGAGATACACGCATCCAGGCCCTGGTTTCGTATGTCGTTTCCGGCGACACTCGCCTCGCGGGCCAGGCAATTACGAACATCGATAACTCGCGCACCCCGGAGGGCATCACCCAAAGCCGGTATCCTTCCGGATTGCCGCAGTTTATACCCACCTTTTCGCTTCTTTGGGTCAACATGCTCCACGACTACTGGATGTATGTTGACGATCTACCGCTGGTCAAGGAAACTTTGCCCCATACCCGCACAGTTCTTGATTGGTATGCGGCGCACCTTCGTCCCGATGGACTTCTGGGCCAAATGAAATGGTGGGAGTTTGCCGACTGGACAGCAAATTACAAGTACGGCGTTCCGCCGCAGGAACCCGATGGTGGGTCGACATTTCTTACCCTGCAATTTGTCGGAGCTTTGCAGGCCGCCGAGGAGATGGAATCCGAGTATGGAAGCAAGGAGAGAGTCGAGGAATACAAAGCAATCGTCGGACGGGCAGCTGAAGCCCTGAACCGCGAAAACTGGGACGCCGAGCGCGGTCTCTATGCCGATACACCTGCGAAAAACTCCTGGAGCAAGCAGGCGAACGTACTTGCTGTACTGCTCGATGTGGCGCCGGGCGATCAGCAACAGGCAATCCTTAAGAGACTGCTGGCAGCAAAGGATCATGAGAGCACAGTCGTAGACGACAAAACCGTGCCGCCTATGTCCGAGATGAGCTACTATTTTCGCTTCTATCTCAACCGGGCAATCGCGCACGCCGGCCTAGGGAACCTCTGAACAACAGCGACTTATAAGGACTCGGAGCCTGGTTTTGCTCGTATCTGTTCAGGATCAAGGTTCTTGCGGCAGTGTTTCGTGAGTGTTTGTCCGCCGGAAGGGGGGTGCCCCTCCGCAGGCACACTATGCCCCCAGAGGGGCCGTCCGGAGATTGATCCGAGCCAGCCGCTTGCGGTGCTGGTAGAGGTTGGCCAAGGCAAAGCTCCCGCACAGCCACTCGTGATTCTTCTTCAAGCCGCGATAGCGCACCTTGGTGAAACCGAATACACGCTTGATGATCCGGAAGGACCACTCCACCTTGGCGCGCACGCGGGCTTTGGTGCGGTTTCTGCGCTTCTCCGCTTCATCGACGCCCGCCTTGGTCTTCACGCGTCGCGAGGTCATGTCCTGGGCCTCAGGCGCGACTGCATGAATGGCCTCACTCTGCCCCTGATAGCCGGCATCACCCCAGACCTTCTTTTCATCGCCATGCAGCAAATCCGGCAACATGTGTACATCGGAGACCGAGGCCGCGGTCGAGCAGACCGAGTGCACAACGCCTTCCTTGGAATCGATCCCGATATGCGCCTTCATTCCGAAGTACCACTGGTTGCCTTTCTTCGTCTGATGCATCTCCGGATCGCGCTCCTTCTTTTCGTTCTTGGTCGACGAAGGCGCGTGAATAATCGTTGCATCCACGATTGTGCCCGTGGTGATACGGATGCCCTTGCTCCCCAGATAATGGTTCACCGTGTCCAGCATCTGGCCGCACAGTTCGTGCTCTTCCAGCAAATGACGGAAGTTAAGAATCGTCGTCTCGTCCGGAGCCGGGGCGCGGCCCAGATCGATGCCCGCGAAGCGACGCAGCACCGGCGATTCGTACAACGCATCTTCCACCCCGGGGTCCGACAGCGCGAACCACTGCTGCAGGAAATAGACCCGAAGCATGATCTCAAGCCCCACCGGCTTGCGGCCCGTTTCGCCCTTTGCATAATGCGGCTCCACCAGCGCCATCAGTTCTGCACACGGCACCACCGCGTCCATCTCTTCCAAAAACCGCTCACGCCGCGTCTTCTTCGAGTACCGCTGGAATTCTGCCTGTTGGGCCAATGTCATCTGCCGCATGCCGCGATCATCTCCCTCAACCCAAAACTAACCGTGATTGCGGTGCTTGAGGAGTATTTTCAGAGGTTCCCTAGGGAATCTTTACTTACCGCAACTGGCACCCTGGTATAACATGCTCGATCTGGGTCTGAGCACCTGGGCTGAAACGCCCGAACCGACCCGTTCCGATTGCCACGCGTGGAGCGCGAGCCCGAATTACGATCTGCTCACGATAGTGGCAGGGATTCATCCGGGTGCGCCGGGATTCAAGAAGGTCCACATCGAACCACACTTGGACGGATTGCATCAACTCAATGCTTCGCTGCCGCATCCGGACGGCATGATCGAGACCTCGTACCGCTTGGACGGCGACCACTGGAATGCCACAGTGACATTGCCCCCTGGCGTCGATGGCCAATTCACGTGGAAGAGCAAAGTGTGGCCGCTCCAATCGGGCACCCAGTCACTTTCTCTTCCGTGACGGTGGCGATGACCGCGCAAACTGGAGTGATCGGTCCTGGGGAATCTGAGCCGCCGCCAGATCCGCCTGACGTTGGGCGGCTGCCGCCGCTTCTTGGGTCGCTTTGGTCTGCTGTTCCGCTACTCACATCTGCGCACGGGACGCCTATGCCTATAGCTCCGAGGCAACTGCCTGCCGTTAGTTGCCGGGCTTCTGCCAGCGAGCTAGAGGTAAATTGTAGACATAGTTCCAAAGGATGCTGTCGAATCGAGAGGCATCTGGCTTATTTGCATCGAAAACATTAATGTCGGTGCCCTCGCGCCAGAGTATTTTGGTGATCGTCCTCGCTACCCGTCTCCCGACCGGTGAAACAGGCGTTCTAGCAGGAGAAGAAATGCTGTATGTGGCTTCACGTTCAAGTCGGCGCGGATGAGACAGGGAGCGACGAACGTCCAGGAGGAATGGTTATGCAATTGATTACGCGGCGGGCTTTTATGGGCGCCGGAGCTTCTACGACCCTCGCGACCCTGGGATTGCCCGGACTTGCCTCCGCGACGAAGGTGAGGTTCAAGATTGGGGTTACAGACTGGAACCTGAAGCTGGAAGGCAAGATCGAATCCATCTCCATGGCCAAACAACTGGGGTTTGACGGGGTGCAGATCAGCATCGGCAAGGGAACAGACAAACTTCCTCTCGCCGATCACACGTTTCAGAAGGCCTTTCTGGCCGAGTCGGATCGAGAGGATCTGAAAATCGCATCGCTTTGCCTCGAAATCCTTCACCAGAACTGCCTTAAATCCGACCCATTGGGACAGCGCTGGGTCGCTGATTCGATTCGCATTGCGAAGGCTATGGGCGTGCGCGTGGTGCTTCTCCCTTTCTTTGGAAGGTGTTCGTTGCAGACGGCGGCGGAGATGGACAGAGTCGGCGACATCCTGAAGGAACTTGCCCCCGCCGCAGAAAAGGCCGGTGTCATCCTCGGCCTCGAGGACACGATCTCGGCACGAGACAATGTGAGAATCATGGACCGTACCCAGTCTTCCGCCGTCCTTACCTACTACGATGTTGGAAATTCCACCAATAATGGATTCGACGTGGTGACGGAGATCCGCTGGTTGGGCAGCGAACGAATTTGTGAAGTTCATTTGAAGGACAACCCTCACTACCTTGGAGAAGGCAGAATCGACTTCAGAGCGGTCATCGACGCGCTGGCTGACGTGGGATTTGACGGGTGGGCACAGCTTGAAACCGACAGTCCTGCATCGGTAGAGGGCGATATGCGCCGTAACCTGAAGTTCATCCGCGGTCTGATTGCGGCTCGTGACGCGTCTTGAGGAGTGCAGACCCGGTTGTCGGCGGCGGAAAACGGTTCTTCCCCGATGGTTCGCTGCTGGTCTCGAACTAGTCGTGCAGCGACGGATCCGCAGGGTGTTGTAATCCTGCGCCGTCCGCGGGCCATCGAATTGTACGGCGGAATGTCACGCGTCAGATTCGGGCTGGCTATAGATCGCCAATGAACCATTTTGACAGCACCATGATTCGATCACTAATGTTGCGTTTACTGAACGTGTTCGATCCTCACGTTTTCTGGCGAAGGAAGATCATGCGCTTCATGCTTTGGATTGCTGTTGGCATGCTTGTTCCCACCGCTCCTTTTTTTGCGCAAGCTCGAAATGATTCGCCCGATACAATTGCAGGAATTCCTGTCCACTACGACGAAGACCACGTCGGCACCTACTTGCTACCCGATGCATTAACTTTCAATAATGGGAAACCCGTGCGCGACGCAAAGACCTGGTGGAAGAAACGCAGGCCCGAAGTTGTCGCAATCTTCGAAACCCGGCAGTATGGCCGCGCGAGGCTCGGTTGAGCCATGCGCTCGAGGTTCTTCGGCCCCCAGCGCCCACTCATTACTGAACGACTAGTGTCAACGTCGTCGACTGCGTGAGGGCTCCCGAAGTAGCAGTGACCGTCAGCGTATACCTCTGCTGAGGAGGCGGCGTCTTGCTGCCGGATCCTCCGCATGCGGTGACGACGAGGCCGATCGTCAACCCGGCGGCCGCGGGCAGAAGCACCCGCATCCAGCCGTTCCCTTTTCTGACAAGCCTGCGAGCAAACGGCAGCAGCACCAGCCCCAGCGCGATGGGCCACGTGCCGCGCTCGAACGGGCGCTCGACGGCATGCATCGCGGCGCTCGCCGGAACGGAAACCGTCAGAGTCACATTGGTGGCCGCCGCGCCTGCGGCTACCGTGGACGGCGAGAACGTTGCCATTCCGCCCGGTGGCAGGCCGCTTATAGAAAACGTGAGCGGACTGCCCGCCGCAGGAGGAGTGACGGCGAGAGTATATTTGGCCTGTCCTCCCGGCGAAGTGGTTACAGTGGACGATGAGCCGCTCGACGGCGCGATCGAGAAGCTCTCGACAATTTGAGTCAGTACGGCACTCGTCGCTGAGCCGAACGTGACGTCTCCGGGGTAGACGGCCGTGATCGAATGCGAGCCGGCGGAAAGTGTCGAGGTGGTGTACGACGCGGAGCCGCCACTTAGTGTTCCCGAGCCTAATTGCGCCGTTTCATCCATGAATGTGACCATTCCCGACGGCGAACCAAGGCTCGCGCTTACAGTGACCGTAAGTGTGACTGCGCTGCCTGTAATGGAGGGATTCAACGACGACATCACAGCGCTCACGTCAGCCGCCACTTTCTGGTTGATCACGTAATCCGCCGAGGCGACGGCGCTCACGGCGTAGCCTGCCGCCGTGGCGATAGCCTTGATGGTCTCTGACGAGGAGACGGTGATGGGCGCGGTGTATGCGGCCGAGCCCGTACTAGGTGCAGATCCATCGGTAGTGAAGTAGATGGCCGCGCCAGCCGTGGCATCGGTAATGGTCAAGGTCTGCGCGCCGGAATACGTTCCCGCCGCGAGACTGAATGCGGGCGGCGCGGCCCGACCAGAGTAGGTGACCTGGCGCACGCGGGCATTGCACGAATCGGCGATGTAGAGGCTTCCTGCCTTGCCGAAGGCGAGGCCGTCGGGCCCGCAGAGTTCGGCCATGCTCGCCTCTCCTCCATCTCCACCGAAGCCGGAGTATCCGCTGCCGATGACCCTGGTGATGGTGCCTCCCCCCGCTGGAACCATGCGGACGCCCACCGCATTGGAGATGTACAAATTGTCCGCCGAATCCACGGCGAGACCGTTTGCATATACCTCAGCCTTGGTTGCGGGGCCATCGTCGCCCGTTGCACCACGGTTTCCGTTGCCGGCGAAGGTGGTGATGATGCCGGTTTGGGCGTTGACCACGCGCACGCGCCCTGTCTCGTCTCCAATGTAGAGACTTCCCTTGCTGTCGAAGACGATCGCTTGGGGATAGACCAGCGTTGCCGAAGTGGCGGGGCCGCCCTCGCCCACACCACTCGTGCCTCCGCCCGCGACGGTGGTGATGATCCCGGTGGCGAGGGTCACCTTGCGTATCCGGCCGGTCGCCGTGTCCGCGATGTAGAGATTGCCGGCCTGGTCGAAGGCAAGGCCAGTGGGAGAAAGCCAGGCCTGCGTCGCCGGTCCCCCGTCGCCAACTGACGGCGGTTGCCCGCCTCCCGCGAAGACCGTCATCGTGCCAGTGTTCGCGTCCACTTTCAGCACTCTCTGGAAACCGAAGTCGGAGATGTATAGGTTACCGGCCTGGTCCACGGCAACCTGCTGAGGATAATCCAGCGGCGTACTCGCGGCAGGACCGGCAGGGATCTGGTAACCGTGCACGCCGGGGATCCCCGCAGCCACGGTGATTGTTCCTGTCACGGAAACCTTCCAAACGACGACGTTGCTCTGATCGACGATGTAGAGGTTGCCGGCGTTATCGGATGCGACTCCGGTGGGATAAGCTATCCCGGCGCTCGTCGCAGGGCCGCCGATTCCAGAGGGTATGGTTGAGCCGTTCCCTGCGAACGTATCGATGATCGCGGCGGGCGGCGTGGTGATGGTGTAGGCAGCGGAGACCGCAGCGCTGGGGAGGTATCCGGGCGCAACGGCCAGGGCATGAATGGTGGCGGAGCCCGTGATCCCGATAGGGCCGAAGTAACCCTGGCCTACAGCGGTGGCTCCGCTTCCATTCACGTTAACGTAGATCTCGGCTGCGGGCGTTGCGTCGGTGATGGTCAGAATCTGCTGACCAGCGTAGCTGCCTGCCGCAACGCTGAAGGCCGGCTTCGCCGTGATATTCGACGGGGGTGCGGTGGCGGGAATGATCTTGCGGATGCGGCCAAACCCCTCCTCGGAGATGTAGAGATTGCCATGTCCGTCGAGCGCAACGCCCTGGGCAAAGCAGATCGCGGCCTGGTTCGCCGGTCCGCCGTCTCCGCTCAGAGTGGTACAGGACCCTGGACGGCCCGAAATTGTATTGATCTTTCCATCGGCGGCGGTCACTTCGCGAAGCAGATAGTTGCTGCTATCAGCAATGTAGATGTTGCCGGCGGCGTCGACCGCAACACCCGAGGGAAAATTGAGCTTCGCGCTCGTCGCAGGGCCGCCATCTCCGCTAAACCCCATGTTGTTCGAACCGCCCAGACCGGCCACCGTCGTGATGATGCCGGTTGCGGTCGTGACCTTGCGGATGGCTTGGTTCGATATGTCTGCAATGTACAAATTCCCGGAGGTATCGAAAGCAAGGCCCTCGGCCTCCCCCATCCCTGCGCTAGTGGCCGGACCACCGTCTCCGGAGAACGCAAAACTTCCGCTCCCCGCAACCGTGGTGATGACCCCGGTGCTCTTGTTCACCATGCGCACCCGCGCCTGATCGCCGATATAGAGGTTGCCGGCGGTGTCTACGGCAACGCCCAGCGGATAGGTCAGCAGTGCTTGCGTAGCGGGCCCGCCGTCGCCGCCCGTGCCGCTTGTCCCAGTGCCGGCTACCGTGGTGATAATGCCGCTGGCCACATCCACACGGCGGACAACGTAGTTGCCCGCGTCGGTGATATAAAGATTTCCGGAAGAATCGACCGCTATGCCAAACGGATAATAAAGTTCCGCTTTGGTGGCCGCACCGCCATCGCCGATGTAACCGCCCACACCCGTGCCCGCGACAGTCGAAATGGTTCCGGTGGCCGCATCGACCTTCCTCACCAGCTGATTGCCCGAATCGACGATGTACACATTGCCTGCTGCATCGATGGCAGCATTCGTTGGGTTATTAAGGGTCGCCATCGGGGCGGGACCGCCGTCACCGCTGAATCCCCAGAATCCGTTCCCCGCGACCGTGTAGATAAAGCGACTCTGCGCCGATTGGATGAAGAACTGGGCCGTGGCTAGCGGACTGGGGCTGTATCCGCCGCCGGCCGCCATGGCCGCAACCGTTTCCGATGTGGACACCGTAACGGGCCCCGCGTAGATTGCCGAGTTGATGCTGGGCGGAGTTCCGTCGGTCGTGTAATAGATCGTGGCGCCGGATGTTGCGTCAGTAATCGTAACGGTCTGCGAGCCGGCAAACTCTCCGCCCGAGGGAGAGATGACGGGAGCGGAAGCAACGGGGAAATTCAGCGCGAACGTTACTGTCGTATTGCTGCTCTGCACGTAGCCTGTCTCGGTAGCGTAGGCGGTGATGGTTTCCTGTCCGCCGATGTTCAGCGAGATCGGTCCCGTGTACTGCACGAACCCGGTGGTATTCATCACTCCGTACGCCTGGTAGTAAATGGTCGCGCCGGGAATCGCTTCGGTCATGGTGACTGTCGGCACGGAAGTGAACGTTCCCCCGGCAGGCGTAATTGTGACCGGTTTGAGGCCGGCGGTGAGCGGGTACATCGCAGACACCGCTGCGGGATAGTGACTGTCGCCGGGGTAACTTGCCTCCACATTGTGCGTACCGGCGCCCACCGGGGCGACGCCGACCAGCGTCGCCGTTGCTGTCTCAGTCGGCTCGGTCAGAAGGATCGATGCCGTAGCCTGATTCTTGGTCAGCATCGCCAAATCAGGGACGCCGTCCGCGTTGAAATCCGCGGCTGCAAGCGCAAAAGGACCAAGCCAATTCGTGCTGACAGCAGGAGTGGTCGCTGTCACCGTAAACGTGCCGTCGCCGGCCCCGATGAGAAGAACCACCCGATCGTTGTAGTTGTCTACTCCCGCAATATCCGGCTTGCCGTCATGATTGAAGTCCCCCAGTTGAAGGCTATAGAGCTCACTGGTAACAACAATGGGGCTGGCTGAAGTCTCCTTGAAAGTGCCATCTCCGTTGCCCAGGGCGATCTCAACGCCATTCAGATCGGAGAACGCCAGGTCCAGGAGCCCATCCCCGTTGAAATCTACGGCCACAACCGATGTGGGGAAGTAATCCAGGGTGACTGAGGTTGTCGTTTCTGCAAATGTCCCATCCCCTTTGCCGATGAAAATCGTTGGGCTGCCACCGAATCTGGAGTAATTGGTTGCGACGAGATCCGGAATACCGTCGCGGTTGAAGTCCCCCGTTGCAATCAACCCGAGGTCCTGGCCTGAAACAACGGTCGGTTCCGCGTTGAAGGTTCCGTCGCCGTTCCCCAAAAGAATGAATAGTGAACTGTTAGCTATTACGACAGCCAAATCGAGATTGCCGTCCCCATTGAAGTCGGCCGCGACTGCGGAAGTCGGGAGACCGGCGACACCCGGGCTGGTCAGGGGCGCAGCGAAGGTTCCATCGCCATTGCCCAGCAGAATCGTGAAGGAGCTTACGTTGCTCGTCGCATTCGAACTCACGACTGCAAGGTCCGTCTTACCGTCCCCATTAAAGTCGCCGAAGACCATGAATGGGCCACTCTGGTTGACTCCCGTGTCGATGGGTGTCCCGGCGCTGAAGGTACCGTCGCCTTTACCGGTAAGGATGGTGACGGAATATGGACCGCTGCTGGTCCAGAGCACGGCAACATCCGGGATTCCATCCTGGTTGAAGTCGCCCGTCACCTCGGAGGCCGGATTCGCGCCGAAGGACGGCGTCTGCGAGATTCGCCAGCCGATCCCCGCGGTCGCGCTTCCCAGGGTAGCGGTTCCCAACGACTTGTTTCCGAAATCTGTATCCAGGAAGGAGATGGTTCCTGTCGGCGCCGCCGATCCACCATACCCGGCAACAGCGGCGATTAATGTGTAATCTCCCGGGACCCCGGTAGCGCCGACTGTAACCGTGTAGGAATACACCGGCGCCGGAGCCGGGCCGACGGCCAGCGACGCTGCCGACGACGAACTGCTGAGCCCGTACCCATTCTCGAGAAATACGGCTTTGTAGCGATGCGATCCGGGTCCCGGTACGAACTTGAAGGCCGCTGTCCCATGGCTCGAAAGGGCGACGCTTCCGACGCGGTGGATATCGGAGCAGAAGGTCGAAGACGCGTCGCAGAAATTCACCTGGCCGCCTGTGACCGGACTCCCTCCGGCAAGGACGGTTGCCGTGAGCGTAACCACTGTACCGGGGGTCACCGATGTGACCGTTTTTCCTCCCGAGGTGAGCGTCAGTGAAGTGCCCGTCGTGGGAGGCACTCCCCACAACGCAATGGTCCCGGAGACGCTGGAGTTGTAATGCGAGTTGCCCGGGTAGCTGGCCTCGGCAACGTGCGAGCCCGCGGCAGCAATGGCCACAGTCGCCGAGGCGGTTGCGGTCTCGGTGGGCTGCGTCAGCAACGTGGTGATCGTGCGGCCGCTTCCCTCGATCGCCGTCACATCCGGCCAGCCGTCTCCATTAAAGTCTTCAACCACAAATGCGGTGCCGAAGCCGTATGTGGAGAACGTGAGTCTCGCCGGAGATGGAGCAAACGTGCCATCTCCGGCTCCAAACAGGAACCCGGTCGTGCTCCCATTGGAATACGCAACGTCAGCAATCCCATCCTGATTGAAGTCCGCAATGACCGCGGAATTCCCTATCTTTACGTCCCCATTCGGGCCCGAGGGCGCCTGGGTGAATGTGCCGTCGCCATTGCCCAGAAATACCGTCAGGTACGAAGTGGCAGCGGCACCGAACACCAGGTCGGGGATACCGTCGCTATTTACGTCTGCGACGGCCACAGCCGCTTCGCCCGACAGCGTGGGGCCGGCCACAACCGTGAACGTTCCGTCGCCTTTGCCCAGCAGAATGGTGGCTCCGCTTTGTCCATTTCCGCTAAGGACGAGATCGTTGTTGCCATCGTTGTTGACGTCAGCCGGGATGGCTGTCGCCGGCGTCGAGGGTGTCGAAGTCGAGGAGGGCGCCTGCGTGAACGTCCCGTCCCCGTTGCCGAAAAAGACCACGGCTTGTCCGCCGGACGTCGTCGACGTGCCCTGCTGCATTACGACCAGGTCTGCGTTGCCGTCTCCATTCATGTCGGCGGTGGCAATCGCGCTGGGATTGTAGCCAAGAGCCGGACTGGTTCCGGCAAGGGTAAACGTGCCGTCGCCATTGCCGAGAAAAATGCTGATGGTGTTACTGGGCGCGTAAATGACTCCATCGATCGCGGCGACGTCGGGGATTCCATCATTGTTGAAATCGCCCAGGATGAATGGGCCGGTTTGACTGGTGGGACCGAACGCAGAACCCTTTTGGGTGAAGGTTCCATCTCCGTTGCCCAGAAACACGTTATAGGTGCCGAAGTAGTCCTTGACGAACAGATCCGGAATCCCGTCCCCGTTCAGGTCTGCAACCGCATAGGAGACCCCGGCAAGATTGGGGGCACTCGTGCTTACGTTTCTGAAAGCCACGCCGCGCGAGGCACCACCGAGCGTTCCTGTGCCGAGAACTGAATTCCCATGATTCGTGTCCAGGAACGACATCGTGCCGGAGGGCGGGGTCGTGTTCCCCGTCTCTGTCACGGTGGCCGCGAGAGTGTACGCTCCCCAGCTTCCCGTCTGATTGATCCCGGTTGCCGTCGCCAGCGGCGGTATGCTCCCGGTGCCGGTCAGTGCCGATGCGCCCGACTCACTTGAGGCATACGTCTTCGTGCCCGCAAACACCGCCTTGTAACTGTGGCTTCCAATGCCTGGGCGGAATGTGAGTGTCGCCGTCCCCGCGCCGGTCAGCTGCGCCGTTCCCAGCAGATGAATGTCCGTGCAGGTTGTCGCCGACGCATCGCAAAAATTCACCTGCCCGGGCGTGACCGCGGTTCCGCCCGCATTCACGTGCGCCGTCAGCGTCACCGCGGTGCCCGCGGCCACCGAACTCACCGAGTTGCCGCCTGAAGCGATGCCAATGGTGGTGCTTGTGGCCGTTTTCGATTGAGCCGTGGCGAGTTCCGCGAATGTGCAGATCAACGCGGACAGGACAAAGCATGTCGCCGCCGCACGCGTTCTGCGTGACCGATTGTAAAGGGTTGGCTCGAAGAGACCAGGCAAAACGGAGCCCGAAACAAAGCCTGACAGAGTCATGCGACTTTCTCCCGATTAGGACGCGCAGTCGGCGAGTAGCCACGATGGGCGAAGCCATCCCTTACGCCCGTTTCTTGCAAGTCGAGCAGTGCGGAGGAATTCGCTCAGTTACTCATAGCCGGAAGCGCTTGAAGCATAACACAATGTCATAGCGGAAGTCTGTTACAACCATCCCCGAAGCGCCCAATTTGTCCGCAGACATTCAGCCACTTCCGCGCGGGTTCTGTACGAACGCCCAATCAACCGGGCCGATACACCAACATATAGTCCGTCCCCGTCCGTCTTGCACCGGATTGTTACGAATCAGGAACCATCATTCAACGAAGCGCAGGGAGCAAAACGCATGAAGTGGGGGCCGAGATCGATCATCTTCCATGTGCGGAAGAACATCTTCGTAATACGTGCTTGAGGCTCAATCAATCGACGAAATTCCCTGCTGTGGATGAGCTGTCCGCTTCGATCGTCCATCAACTCAACGAGCCTCTTACGTCGATGCTCGCAGATGCCCAACCGTGTTGACGTTCAGCGGTGACTCCGATACCAGCTTTATGTAATTGGCGCAGTTGCTCCCTGTATCTAATATCGCAACAAGCAGAGACTGATGACCCGGGTTCATCAAAACTAGGCCGGACTGGCATGTAGTGGGAACAGCAGGATTCGAACAGACTACTCCGCTGTGTGAAGTGCAAAGAAAGGTCCGTATGAACAGTCTAGGGGGCGGAACGACTACACACTGGATAAACGGATCGCAAATGTTCGAAAAATGGAGCTGATCCGTGAGGAAGACTTCCTAAATGACGACCTCAGAAACGCCAGGTCAATCTCCCCCCTCAAAATCCGTTCAGCCCCAATCCACCACCAACCCATTTGTGGGAATTTTGGCGGTCTTCATGGGCGCGGGGCTCGCTACGCTGACCAGCCGATTACTTAGCGTCGGTCTCCCCGATCTGCGAGGCGCCCTCGGCATCAGTTTCGATGATGCATCCTGGCTTCCAACCGCATTTAACATGGCGACGATGTTCAGCGGCGTATTTGTCGTGTTCGTGAACGCCTTTTGGGGTCCGCGCAGAATTCTTCTACCGGCTGCCGCGATCTTCGCGGTCGCATCTTTCCTGCTGCCGTTTGCACCGAACTATCAGATGATGATGGCGCTGGTGATCATCGCAGGTCTCGCGTCAGGTACCTTCTACTCTCTTACGATGACCTTCGTTTTGACCAACCTTCCGAAGCGGCTGGTAATCTTCGGGATCGCGGCGTATGCAGCGGACATCGTCTTCGTCAGTAACATCGCGTCTTTGCAGGAGGGATGGTACATCGACCATCTTTCCTGGCGCTGGATCTTCTGGACTGCCGCACTATTCAGTCCATTGATGATGGTCTGTGTCCATTTCGGAATTCCGCGCCGGACCAATGCAGAACCCAGGCCGAGTTGGCACGGGTTCATTTACTTCAGCTTGAGCCTCGCTCTTTTATACGGGGTTCTGGATCAAGGACAGCGGCTGGACTGGCTGAACTCCAGCACTATCGTCGGCATGCTCGTCGCAGGACTAATTCTGCTTGGGGCAACCATCCTGAGACGTGTGGTCCAGCCCAACCCAGTCGTGAATCTCAAATTTCTGAACACTCGGAACATTATCATTCTGGCCACATCCATCTTCGTGTTCAAGTTCATGCACCTGGCCGCGATTGTGCTCGTGCCCGGCTTCCTCGCCAACATTCAACACTACCGTCCTCTGGAGACCGGGCACACGCTTGCCTGGGTGGCCCTGCCGATGTTCGCGGTGGTGTGGCTCGTGGCCACAATCATCATCTACGTGAACTCGCGGCTGGTCCTGGCGCTTGGACTCACCGTGGGAGCGATATGCTGTTTGCGTTGGTCACACGTGGATACTTCATGGTCAGGGAATAGCTTCGAGATAGTGGAGCTTCTACTGTCTCTTGGATTGGCAGGCGCATACATCGGATTGGTGGGCAGCATCGTCCTGGAGGCGCTCGAAGCGGGTGCCCTGACAAGCGCCGCCAATGCCGCCACATTCTCCGGATTCATGCACCTTATGCGACTCTTCGGCGGCCAGGTCGGCGTAGCTGCCATGACTCGCTTTATTGCCGTGCGGGAACAGTTTCACTCGAACATGCTGGGCCTCTATATACAAACGACGAGCTGGCTTACGGATCAGCGAGTACGAATGCTGGCGGGCGGAGCACTGCCGCGGTCCAGTGGTGGGCAGGAAGCACTGCGACGTGCAGGCACTCTTCTTGGCCTGCAAGTGCGGGCGCAGGCATACACACTGGCGACGTCAGATGGATTCGTCCTCATCGTGTGGGTAGTGATTGCTTTTCTCTTCATAATGCTGCTACTGAGGCCAGGCAAGATCACCTTCAACGACCTTAGCAAAATGCAATGAATCGAGCGTGGAATTGCAGTGGGTTCGGGAGAGGCAAGTGAATCAATTGGGGCTCGACGTAGCGCCGGATGGTTGGCAGCGGTGGTGTTCGGGGCGCTGTTTTGCAGTGTGGGCGCTATAGCCCAAAGCGTATCGACGGCCACGTCGGGGCTGAGTGCGGAAGGTCAGACGTGGCTGCACCAGGCGCTTGACAGCAGCAATTCCGCCGATTTGCGCTGGCCAAATTTCATCGATTACAGCCAACACCTGAAAAAGTTCTACGGTTTCAACCGGTACTCCCTGTGGTGGGTGAATGACGGGCAGCCCACGGTGCCGGCCAGGCAGGTGATTGCGGTGCTGCGCCAGGCGGAGCTGAAGGGGCTCTCCCCGGAAGACTACGACGGGTCGCGCTGGGATGCGCGGCTCGCAAAGCTGAAACCGGAGACGCGGCAACCGGCCGAAATAGATGTGGTGAAATTCGACCTCGACCTGACCGTCTGCCTAATGCGCTACATCTCCGACCTGCACATCGGGAGAGTGAATCCAAAGCATCTCGATTTCGCCCTTGATGAAGAATCGAAGAAATACGACCTGCCAGAGTTTCTAAGGGACCGCGTCGTAAACGGAGGCGATGTTGCCGGTCTGCTCGCCGCGGTGGAACCACCGTATCCCGGATACCGGCGTACGATTCAGGCTTTGCAAACCTATCTGCAGCTGGCGAAGAAGGATGACGGCGAGCCTCTTCCCGCGGTGAAGATGCCGACTATGCCCGGCGATACCTATGCCGGCGTTCCGCTACTCGCGCAGCGGCTACGCCTGGTGGGCGACTTGCCGCGGGGCACCGATGTTCCCGTTGATCCCCCGATTTACAAGGGCGCGCTGGTGGATGCCGTGAAGAACTTCCAGCGTCGCCTGGGCCGTGACATCACAGGGCGTATTGACTCACAGACAGTGGCCGATCTGAATGTTCCACTTAGCAGCAGGGTCAGGCAGATGCAGCTCACGCTGGAGCGATGGCGGTGGCTGCCGGAGTCGTATCAGAGAGCGTCGATCGTGGCTAATATTCCAGAGTTCCGGATCCGCGCCTACGACGAAAACTTCAACATCGCGTGACCATGAATGTGGTTGTGGGCAAGTCCTTCGGCCACAGCACGCCGGTATTCAGCGAGAACATGCAATACGTGGTATTCCGTCCCTATTGGGAGGTGCCGTATTCGATTACCACGGGAGAGATCGTTCCGCACATTCTTCGCGACCCTGGCTACCTGGCGAGAGAGAATCTCGAAATTGTAGACGGCAGGCAGAATGTCATCGCATCGGCAGCGGTGAGCAGCGATGAGATCGAGCAACTGCGGTCCGGAAAGCTCTTCGTAAGGCAAAAGCCGGGCCCAAAGAATTCTTTGGGGCTGGTGAAGTTTCTCTTCCCCAACAGCTACGACGTATATATGCACGATACGCCGGCCACGCAGCTGTTCTCGCGGTCGCGGCGCGATTTCAGCCACGGCTGCGTTCGGCTCGAGAAGCCCGCCGAACTTGCCGCCTGGGTGCTGCGCGACAATCCCGGATGGACGCCGGAGCGAGTTCATGAGGCGATGCAAGGCACCACCACACAACAAGTGAACCTGGTGCATCCAATTCCGGTGCTGATTGTCTATGCGACGGTGATCGTCTTGGAAGGCGGGCAGGTACACTTCTACGACGACATCTACGGCCACGACGCGGAACTCGAAAAGGTGCTGCCACAGGGCTATCCCTATCCGTGGTAGGGACGCGGGATCACCAGCGCCGAACCCGGCCTACGTCGGCACGCACGAAGTTGGAGATATAGTGATGCTCCCCTGCGGTCCGAGCTCCGATATGCTGATCCGGCATCAGCATCCTCGAAAGGCTGCCTGGGGACCAATCCAGGTTAGGTCCAAGCACTTGCCGGTTGTCGTCGGGCACGGTGGCCGCGGAATGTGCCGTGCGTTTAGCGCGTTGCGAATGATTTCCCCTTCCGGGTGCTGGTAGACCATGGCGCTTCTTACGTCACCGTGGCCCATTGCGTTCATGACAGCTTTCAGATTTCCGGTCTTCGCCAACACGAAGCTGCCGAAGTCGTGGCGCGCACAGTAGAGGACGAGTTCGCGCGGCAGCCGTGCGGCTTGCCTCGCCCGCGCCCATTGCCGGTATACCATCCCTTCCCCAATCTGCTTTCCCTTATAACGCGACATCCACACCCAGCCCTCGCTCCGTCCCTCACAGCGCGCTTCGAGAATCTGCTTCACGCGGCTGCTCATAGGGATGAACCGGCGGCCGGACTCCGTCTTGCTGTCCGGCGTGAAGATCGTCCCGGCATCGAAATCCACGTTCTCCACCCGCATGCAGTAGAGTTCGCGGGCGTTGCGCATTCCGGTGTCGCGCATGACCACGATGATGTCCTTCAGCGGCTGGCCGGCCACCGCTGACAGCCTCCTTTCCGCTTCGTCGTTGAGGCGGAGCGACCGCCCGTATTCCTTAAAGAGCGCAAAGTCGGGAACCTCAAAGATCATCTTGTGTTCCTTGGCTTTGGAATACATCCTCCGCAACGTCCGAAGCGCGTTGTTGCCGTTCGAGGCCGATCCGGGAAACTGTAGCTTCTCGACCTCGTCTTTGCTGATCTGGTCCATACGCATTGCGGCGATCTACGTCTGCACCAGAAGCCTCCAGCCGTTTCTGTAATACCGGCGGGTGTCAGACTCGAGCCGTCCCGTTGCCACCCATTCGAGGAAATCCCTGGAGTATTCCCGAAGCGTGGGCGGCTTCCTGTCGAGCGGGTCGCTGCCCTTGATCGCGGCAGCGAGTTTGAGAGCGGCAGCCTTCTGCGCTCTCGTTTCGTTGGTCTCCTTGGTCGACCCGCGGTAGCGCTCGCCGCGCACCGTAAAGTCATACCAGTAATACTTCGACTTGCTCTTTCTGAACAGTTTCACGAGATCACCCCCAAGCAGCCCGCACGGAAGCAACTCGTGTGTTCCGCCGAAGGATCCGCGCGGAACAACAACATCGTACATCGCCTTGCCATCGATCCAAATCCAGTCAGGGCGCGCACCTCCGCAATGCCAACGCTCGACTGCTGCGGCGGTGGTTCAGTGTTGCCGGCAGCATCGTCACTAACGGCGCCATAGTTAGTCGCGGAAATTGGCTTTTGGGCGCAGCTTTGGCTCGAGCCCGATCAGACATAAGCTATCTGCAGGATGACAAGTGTCCGAGATTGCGACTATACAGACATGTGGCTCAGGTGCTGTCGGTCGGCGGCATTGACCGTTCAATACGAACACTAAATTAGGGCGCTTGTGTTAACAATCGTCAAGTCGCTACGCCTGATTCCGGTTAGTCTAAGGCTGGTTCGGCCATGCCAGCATAGCTGGAGCAGCCATTGAATTAAGTTTTTGCCGCGGCGCTCCATCGCGTGCCAGAATATACATCCTCTGGATGACTGCCATGATGTAGCCCGCCACTGTCTCTGCTTCAACCTCTCGCTTCGGTTTCCACGAGACCGATCGTGAACGATTTATATTCAAAGGCGCTTCTCAATCTTGCGACGAATCTCGGCCAATTGAATATAGTGATCTCGGCATTGAGGCGGCTGGGAATCAGCCGCCAGTACTCGGCACCTGAGCCGGCGTGGCCATGTATTTACTGAGGACCTCCACCAGACCTTGGTTTGGCACACACAGCTTTGCCGAAAATGAAGATAGGATGTGATCCAGCTCATTCTCGGACAGGCCTTTGAAGAGGCTTGCGTAGAGCGGCTGCATCAGGGTTCCCGTGTAGAAGCACAACAGGGTCTGACTCATGCACCGTACATTGAGTCGCGCATCCAACTGCGGATCACCAACCACTTGACGGATCTGGTCAGCAAGCTGAGCCGTTGCGTCCTTTACCGGCGTTGACGGTAGCCATTTCATCCAATCGTCGGTGCCAAGAGCAACCTTCTTACGAAGAAGAGCGCTGATGCGCTCCATGTACGGAGAGGCAGGGTTGAGTGTCAGCATACCCATCACACCAACATCTTTGTAATTCCACGTTGTCCAGTGCGTCTCGTGATTTTCAAAGATGCCAATCTGATCATCTAGAGCGCGAAGCCGGTCACCACTCTCATTGGCAGGTCCGTTGAAGACAGACCCAAACTCGCCAACCCACAGCGGAACGTTATGCTGCTGGGTGAACTTCGTTCCCTCGGCATCGAGGAAGTTGCGCTCCTGTTTTGCCAGATCCCAATCCTGAGCGCTGCCCGCCGCAGCCGATCGCGGATGGATGGTGCCAGGGTATCGGCCGGGCCCAAACCCAGGCACAGTGTAG
Source organism: Terriglobales bacterium (assembly GCA_963788475.1). Classification (GTDB taxonomy): domain Bacteria; phylum Acidobacteriota; class Terriglobia; order Terriglobales; family Acidobacteriaceae; genus Telmatobacter. The sequence goes on along the minus strand of CAWBGO010000012.1, from coordinate 3,139 downwards.
TTATGTGAACTGTAGGCGAGGTTATCGTCGAACGGTTTCTCCAGCCCCAAGAAGTCCTTTGCGTAGTCGTCACCTTCAAGGAAGATAATGTGTTTGGAATCGATCTTGCGGATCTCTGTAACCAGGCGCCGGTAGACGGCATTCATTCGGTCAAAGTTGGGCCTGTAATTGGAGCCCACGTTCCATGGATAGTCGCCTATGGCGTTGTTCGCACAAGGCTCGTTCAGCACATCGTAGCCTGCGATCACAGGCCTGTTCTTGTAGCGCCGCGCAAACTCCTGCCAAAGGGCAACGAAGCGATCCTGATAGAGCGCAATCTCCCAGAAAAGGCTGATGCGCGATGCGTTGTCAGAATGCCAGTGGACATTCTGCCACCCCTGCGCCGAATGAAGGTCCAGAATGACGTAAAGACCATGTTTTTCGCAATGGCTTAACACTTTATCGAGACGGGCAAAACCCGCCTCTATGTATTTGAAAGGAGCGGCATCGTACTCGAAGTGTCGATAGTTAAGAGGTATCCTGACGACGCTGGCGCCGGCCATCCTGAGAAAGATCACATCGTCTTCGTTGAAGAAGTAATCCAGCATTCGCTCGAAGAAGAACTGTGCTCTGGCCGGACCAAGCACCTCCGCCATCTGTGCTCGAAGAGTATGCTCTGAGCCTGGGTGCCCATTAATGAAATCCTCCATGTTCATCCAGCCGCCCGGACAGGTTCCCCTCAATCGAACCTGTTTCCCTTTCGAATTGACTATCTGACGGCCGCTGACACGAAGGAACTCCATCTTGTCATCCCCCTCATGACTGTCTGCTGCTTGTACGCCAGTATTTCGTTTCCCTGCGGCCGCCACTCCTACTCCCGTGAGCGCTGCCGCACCGGTAAATGCCGCCAGCCTGAGAAACTTACGCCGTGGATTTAGATTTCTTGGTTCCCGCGTCATAAAACCTCTTCCGAGACTTTGGTTTGGCGGTTGATGTGGGGTTCTTCTGCGCGGGGGGGGCGAAAACACTCCGGTGAGCAGCGGTTAAAAATCCAATTCGAGCGATGGTGGAAAGCTATCCATTGAAGTGCTGCCATCTTATGTTCAAATTCCGCTTGCATGTGCCACAGTGCCAGTCTCCGATCGGACCCGAAGTTGCAAAGGCTCTGCCCCCGGGCCTGTGCGGACTGTTGACGAAGCTCATTGCTCTCTTCATCCCTGAGTGCGAGTGGTGCTCAAGTTTCGTTTGCCTGAAGCCTGCGCAACAGAGTCCGCTATCCGCGCACAGATTGCGGTGTGACACGGGGAGATTTACTGGATCTCGATTTCTTTCCGAACCGAAACGGCGGCTATCCCAGGAAAATCCTTGGGCACCGGAAAGGTCACTTGCCGCCTAGCCAGCCATTGCAGCCCGCGTGGAATAATGGTCTGCACAGCGGCGCAGCGCATTCCCGCCGGTTGCACATCCCCTGGCCAGACATGGCCGTACACCGAAACATACACACGGCCTTTGCCGTAAGTGGTTGTCCATTCCACAGGCCACAACATGCCCAATCTCGGCACAGTGTCCTCGGCGTAGGCGAGCACCTTTACCCGCTCCGCCGGACCGCGTGCATAAACGTAGACTTCCGAATCCGGGGTAAGCCACGCTTTCGGCATTCCAGCGTGGATTGGGTCATCGCCCATTCGCGTTATCAGCCTGTCGGCACGCGGGCCATGACTCGTGTCCTCCGCCCTCGCCGGGTGCAATCCGCACCAACTCTCCATTCTTGCCCACACGAATCGATGAACCATAATTCGCATCGCGCCAGCTAAGGCCAACCATGTCTTCATATTCCTTCCAACCTACAAAGGCATTTTCCGCCGCATGGAAGATATACACGCCACCGCCGTTGCGGACGAAGTCCACGAAGTCCATCTTCACAGCATCCGGCCAATCCGGTTTCGGCTTCACCCCTGTCAGAAGGCCATTCATTGCTCCCTCGTTGCAGGTTTGGATCACGACGTCGTAGTCGGCAAACCGTGGCCGCCACGCTGCCCAAGCCGCGGTGTTGGGATCAATCGGCGCGGTGCTGACCGAAACCTCGAAGCCACCGGCGGCCTGCAAGACGCCGCGCAACAGAACCGTAGTCTGCTTCCAATCGTGGTTGCTGAATCCGTCAACTATAAGCACGCGAATCTTGTGTTCAGCGGCGACGGAAGGGATGAACAGGACACTGGCGAACACCATTCCGAGCTGGCAAAGGACAGCGCAGATCTTCATGCAAGCATGATAAGCGTTGGGGCCGCGGCGGTTCAGCAGGCCATCAAGAATGGCCATCAACTGCAGGAGCTAATGAACGAAGCTGGGGTGCGGCTTGTGCATGCGCTGAAGAATCAACGGAGGGGTCGAAACGGATGAGGGGATATAGGCTCGAGCCGAGGAGAAATATGCCTATACCGGCGGACAGACCGATCTCAAACGGTTCTCGCCTACGCCATGGTCTTCAACGAGATGCTCCGCGAAACCGACTTCCTTCGCATGACTGCATTCATCATGGGCGTCTCCACGCTGGACTACAACCAGACGTCCGCAACCCCCAACACGAACGGACTGCTCTTCAAGCTGTACGGCGAGCAACTGGGTGCGGGCTCCATTCCGGTTGCAGTTACGGGCACTCCCCACAGCCCGCTCCCACCCAACGTATCGTGGGCGACCTGCCGCGAACTAGCGCAGGCAGCCCAACATATCCGCTGGATATGGTCGCCGCGCTTAGTGCGGCCGACAAATTCCTCACGCTCACCGTGGTGAACGCGACCGACTCCGAGCAGAAGTTCAGTGTAGAGGTAGCGGCGTGCGCCTGACCGGCATTGCAACAATCTGGCAGATGACAAGCAAAGAACTCGCGGCTGCCGACCAACTCGGCCAATCGCCGCAGGTGGAAGTGAAGGAAACGGCAATCGGCGAAGTGTCCAGCACTCTGTCCAAGCCGCCGATCTGCGTGAATATCTATCGCTTTCCTGCTGTGCGGACCGCAGAATGGCGTTCGCGACCAGGAGAGATTTGATTCGAATGTCCCCTGCGTCGGATATTACGGCTGTATCTCTCCGCCCGCGAACTCCTGTCTGCCTGAGTGCAAACTCGTCTCACTGCGGTCAGGATGGTCACCCAGCGGCGGCAC
>CAWBGO010000011.1:0-285617 GCA_963788475.1 Terriglobales bacterium | reverse complement strand
CACAGAATCGGATTGATGAATAAGGACACGGCAAGTTCGGTGCCGATCAGCAGGCCAATGCAACCAGTCGTAAGGATGTCAAGAATCCGCAGCATTTCCTCTCCTGCGGTTTAGACGCGATCCAATTGCAGCCCGATTCATCCGCATTCGCGAGCAATTGTCGGTTGAGTTACGGCAGCCGCAATTTTCATTGGCGTTTCACTTCGATTCCGCGCTACACTCTAAAGACCCGCCGACTCCGGCCTATGGAGGAGAACAATGTTCCAGCCCAGCGTCGTACGAATTCGACTTTCTCGCTGAACATTGCCTCGGGCTTTTAAGCCATTGCCGCTCCCTGCGGCAACCCGAGGATGACTCAGCCCCGGGTGATTGCACTGCACATCTCAGATTGACCGCAGCGTAACCCCATCGCTTCGTGCCCGCGCATCCGCGTGGCATGTGGAGCTTCCCCATGTCCGTTCTTGAAACCACCACGCCGCAGCCGGCCGACGGCCGCTTGCGCAGCTTTGGTCTTCGGTGCGAGAAGCCTTGAAAGGCTCGCACCAGGACTACACCACCGGCAGCCTCAACCGCTCCATCCTCCTGCTCGCCATTCCCATGGTGCTGGAGATGGTGCTCGAATCGCTCTTTGCCGTTGTCGATGTGTTCTGGGTGGGCCGCCTGGGCGCCAACGCTGTCGCCACGGTCGGCCTGACTGAGTCGCTGCTGGCGCTGGTCTTTGCCATCGGTCTCGGCCTCTCGCTTTCCACCACCGCCATGGTGGCGCGCCGTATCGGCGAGAAGGATCCCGAGGACGCTGCCATCGCCGGCGTGCAGGCCATCGTGCTCGGGCTCGTGATCTCGCTCGGCATGGGCATCCCGGCCGGCATCTTTGCGCCGCAGTTGCTTCACCTGATGGGCGCATCGCCGGCCATCGTCGCCGAAGGTTCCGGCTACGCTCGCATCGCGCTGGGCGGATGCGGCGCCATCATCCTGCTGTTCCTCAACAACGCCATCTTCCGCGGTGCGGGCGATGCGGCCATCGCCATGCGCCTGCTGTGGGTGTCGAACATCATCAACCTCATCCTCGATCCATGCCTCATCTTTGGCCTGAGGATCGGGCCGGTCGCATTCCCGCACCTCGGCGTAACCGGCGCGGCGCTGGCGACCTTTACCGGCCGCAGCATCGGCGTGCTCTACCAGTTCTACCGGCTGCTCAAGGGTTCGGAGCGCATCCGCGTCCTTGTCCGCCACGTGCGCCTCAACGTGGGTGTCATGTTGCGCCTGTTGCGGGTTTCGCTCGCCGGCATGCTGCAGTTCGCCATCGCCAATGCGAGCTGGATCTTCCTCGTCCGCATCGTCTCGGTCTTCGGTTCGGCGTCGGTCGCCGGCTACACCGTGGCCATTCGCATCGTGGTGTTCTTCGTCCTCCCGTCGTGGGGGCTGAGCAACGCCGCGGCCACGCTTGTCGGCCAGAACCTCGGCGCGCGCCGGCCTGATCGGGCTGCCCAGGCCGTCTGGCGTACGGGCTTCTACAACATGCTGTTTCTCGGCACCATCGGCATCTTCTTTGTCATCTTTGCCACGCCGGTGGTCAAACTCTTCGTTTCCGACCCGGCAGTGATTCCGATTGCCGCGGTCGCTCTGCGAACCTTCGCCTGCGGAAATATCGGCTATGCCTATGGCATGGTGATGCTGCAGGCATTCAACGGCGCTGGCGATACTCTGACCCCGACGATCGTGAACTTCTTCGGCTTCTGGGTGTTGGAATTGCCCCTCGCCTGGATATTGGCCGTCAACCTCCACCTCCACGCCGAGGGTGCATTCCTCGCCATCGTCATAGCCGAATGCTCCATGGCTGTCGCCGGCATCATCCTGTTTCGGCAAGGTCGATGGAAGAAGCAAATCATCTGAATAGGCCGGAACAGCCGAGGCCGTGAAGAAGTTCTTCCCGGCCTCGATTTCTTGCTCGATCGACGGAATCTCTAAGCCCCTCAGATACATCTGAGAGAATGATGTTGGTGAATCCGAAGCTACATTCTGCCGTTCTGCGGTCGGCCGTGTTCGTGTGTGCCGTGTTCCCGTGGGCTGGAGCTGTCTTGTTCGCCCAGGGTCAGAATCCGTCGTCCGCCGCCAATCCGTATTTCGGCAGCGTCACCGCGCATCCGGCCACCGATGACGTTCTGAAGCTTTCACTCGATGACGCCGTGCACCGCGGCCTCGAGAACAATCTCGGACTCAAGCAGGCTGAGTACAGCGAAAAAGCCATCGACGGCGAGAAAAAGGTAGGCCCTGCAGGAATTCCTGCCCACCATTACACTCATCGGCGATACCGGCTTTTATCAGCACAACCTGGCCGCGCTGGGCTTTGGCTCGGGATTCATCAGCAAGATAGGTGACTTATTTCCCGGCGGTCTTCCACTCCGGCTTCTCCCTCATCACCCAGGACACGCTCACCGAGGGCAAATTCCAGCTCAAGCAGACCCTATTCTCCGGCCCGGTCATCGCCGGCTGGCGAGCTGCGGGAGCGGCCACGCGCGCCGCCCATTTTGCCAAAATGTCTGCTCGCGGCGAAGTGGTCCAGCAGGTCGCCTCGGCCTACCTGCATGCCATTGCCGCGGCCAGCGAGGTGGACAACACCCAGGCGCTCGTACAGGAAGCCCAGGTCCTCCTGGACCAGGCGCGCGCCGCGCACGCTGCCGGCACCGCCTCCAATCTTGACGAACTCCGCGCCCGGGTTCAGCTCCAGGCGCAGCAGCAGTCTCTCATCAATGCTCAGAACAACCTGGACAAGCAACTGATCCTGCTCAAGCGCGAAATCGGCCTCGATCCCGGCCAGAAAATCAACCTGACCGATCGCGCTCCCTACAGCGATCTGGCCACGCAAACGCCGGAAGAAGTCCGCGCCGTTGCCTACCAGAATCGCCAGGATTACCAGAACCTGCAGAACCAGGTAGTCGAGTACAAGGCCATCTACAACGCCTACCGCAGCCAGCGCCTGCCCACCCTCAGCTTTTCCGGCAACTATGGCGTCAGTACGGTCGGTGGCGTCGGCACGCATGGAACATTCGTCGCTCAGGGCACCCTGAGCGTCCCTATATTTCGCGAAGCCAGTCTGCGCGGCAACGAACAGGCCTCGCGTGCCGAACTCGATTCGGTCAACTCCCAGCTTGATAGCCTGCGCGGACAAATCGACCAGCAGGTGCGTTCGGCTTTGCTCGATGTCGGAGCCACCGCAAAACTGGTCGAAGTCTCGCGGTCCAATGTCGAGCTGGCCACCCGCGCCCTCAGCGACGAAACCGACCGCGTCAATGCCGGTGTCGACGACAACCTGCCCCTGGTGACTGCCCAGGCCACCTTAGCCAATGCACAAACCGTGCTGGTCGAGAGCCTCTACCAGTACAATGTCTCCAAGCTGGCGCTGGCCCGCGCTGCCGGCATTCTCGAGCAGCAGTACCGCGTCTACCTGGGGCGATAACGGCCGGCACGAAGATCGAACCACCACAAAGTCGCGTTCCTCGGCAACTTAATCACGTCATCTTGCCTCACGTAACGAAGCCGCGTCGTACATTCATCTGCGAATCTGAACGTCTCTTGCCGCAAATCTGTCGAGTGGACTCAAAAAGAACGCTGTCCTATCGGTTGAGACGGTCCTGCAACCCTCCCTGTAACGTAGATTCGAGAGGCACGAATGTCCCGAAAGCTGACCATCAAGTACTATGTTGAGCCCGACGCGGAGGCCCTTGCCCGCCGCGCCGCCCACCATTTTGTGGAAATGGTATCCGAGGCCAAAGAGGCCAATGGCCGCGTTCGTATCGCCATCAGCGGCGGGTCCACTCCCAAGGCAGCCTTTCAATTGCTCGCCGATCCCAACCAGCCCTGGCGTCAGCGCATGCCGTGGGACGCTCTCGATATTTTCTGGGTAGACGAACGCACTGTGCCGCCGGATCACCCCGAAAGCAATTTCCGCATGACGCGCGAAGCCCTGCTCGATCACGTGCCGCTTCGCCCGGAGCAGATCCACCGCATGGAAGGCGAGCTGGAGCCCGAAGTCGCAGCTGCCCGCTACGAATCTGAGCTTCGCAACACCTTTCGCCTCGAAGGCGCGGAATGCCCGCGATTCGATCTTGTTTCGCTGGGCATGGGCGACGATGGCCATACCGCCTCGCTCTTTCCCCATACCGCGGCGCTCCACGAGATGGGCCGCCTCGTCACCGCCAACCAGGTTCCGCAGAAGGATACCTGGCGCATCACCCTCACCTGGCCGGTGATCAACCACGCCCGCTCCGTATTTTTTCTTATTGCAGGGGCCGACAAGGCCGGCCCGCTTCACGAAGTTTTCACAGGACCGCGCGATCCCGAACGACTCCCCAGTCAACTCATATGGCCCTCAAGCGGTATACTCACTCTGTTTTTGGATAAGGCCGCTGCTGCACTTCTACCCGCAACGGATGGGGAAGGCTGCGGCGTTCTGGAGAGAGAAAGATGATTCTGGCCGGCGATGTAGGCGGCACCAAGGTTCACCTGGCGCTGTACGACTTTATCAACGGAAAATTGACGCATACAAGGGAAGAACGATTCCCGGCCAAGGACTATTCCGGACTCGAAGCCATCGTGAAAGAGTTTCTGGGCGCCGACCAGCCCTGGGCGGCGTGCTTTGGCGTGCCCGGCCCAGTGCGTCATGGACGCCTCCGCCTCACCAATCTGCCGTGGACACTCGACAGCCACGAACTCGCCGTCGCCCTCCACATCCAGCACGTGTTCCTGATCAACGACCTCGAAGCCAACGGCTATGGCATTGCCGAATTGACCTCCGACCAGATTCACACCCTCAGTGACGGCGATCCCGGCCAGATCGGCAATCGCGCCCTCATTGCCGCCGGCACCGGCCTGGGCGAGGGACTCCTGATCTGGAATGGTCACATGCACGTCCCCTATCCTTCAGAGGGCGGCCATGCCGATTTCTCCCCGCGCAACGAAGATGAAATCGACCTGCTCCGTTTTCTCAAGCAGAAATACAACGGCCGCATCAGCTGGGAGCGCGTGGTCAGCGGCATGGGCATGACCAACATTTACGAATTCCTGCGCGACGTGCGCGGGATGGAAGTGCCTGCCTGGCTCGCGGAGCAAATGGCCGCCGCCGGCGACCCCAATTCCGTGATCACCGAAATGGGTCTTGCCGCCAAAAGCGAGATCTGCGAGAAGACCCTCGACATGTTTGTCTCCGCCTACGGCGCCGAATCCGGCAATCTTGCGCTCAAGGTGCTGTCGGTGGGCGGCTTCTATATCGGCGGCGGCATCGGTCCGCGCATCCTCGAGAAACTGAAGGACGGAACATTCATAAAAGCCTTCACCGACAAGGGCCGGCTGAGCCAGCTTCTCATCAACATGCCCGTGAGAGTGATCCTCGAGAGCCGCGCTGCTGTCCTCGGGCGCCGCCGCCTACGCCGAAGCTCGCGCCGCCGAAATGAGCGGAATGTCGCCCCGGGCTGCGTCGGTGAAAGTCTAGGTATGTCTGGGGAGTCGCGAATCGAATCATCCGGCTGCCCCAGGTTTCGATTTTGAAACCTGGGATGGAATCCTTCACCGCCGCATCACTGTTCCCACCGTCGCAATCGTTCCGAGATAGAAATACTGCCCCAGCCCCACCGTGAACAGCCAACACCCATATAACGGATGCTCAAAGCATGATGTCGCCAGCGAACCGGTCTCTGCGTAGCGCGCCGCAAACAGCAGACCGCCCGCGAACGTCAGCGCCAGCGCCAGCACGTTCCGAAAAACGATGTGCATAAACGCAAAGGCCAGCGCGCTGGCGACGATGATCGTCCACTTTCCCGGAAACAGCACCGAATAGCGTTCAAAGAAGAAAGCTCTGTACAAGAGGCCCTGCGGAAAGACCGACAGGAGCGGGTACAACACCATTACCAGCGCCCAGAATCCCGGACTCCGCCGGACGAAACTCCATTCCAGCTCCGGCGCAAACTGGCGCACTCCCAGCCACAACGTCAGCGCCACAACGGCGAAGATGGACAGAAACCACTTCACGCGCCCTGGAAGCGCGCCCGCGTTCCACAGCCGGCTTCGTTCGAAATGAGGATCACGCAGCAACTGCCACCACGCGTAAACTGTGCCGTCCATAACAGCGGAAGCGCCGGAAAGCGCACCGGCGAAAAGCGGTATGCAAGGGGCAGGACAATAAATAAAAACACCAAATTCCAGAGTCAACGCGAAACGCGGCATCAAGCGGTCGTCCTGGCCTTCAGCATAACGCGGCACACTTCGAGCGATGTTTACAGCTATCCTGAAGGGGCATAATCCGAGTCTATGGCTTTCGCCTACACTATCGGCAACATCCGTTACACCTTCGCCAGCCTGCGCGAACTGCTCGCGAAAGCAACGCCCGGGCGCAGCGGAGACGTGCTGGCCGGTGTCGCAGCCCGGTCGGCCGAAGAGCGAGTGGCGGCCCAGTTTGTGCTGGCTGACTTGCCCCTTACAAAATTCCTCTCCGAACACGTCGTCCCCTACGAAGCGGACGAAGTCACGCGCCTGATCGCGGACACTCATGACGCGCAGGCTTTCGCGCCGATCCAGAGTTTCACGGTCGGCGAACTGCGCGACTGGCTGCTCTCCGATGAAGCCACTTCAGAGCGGCTGGCCGCGCTTGCCCCCGGCCTTGCGCCGGAGATGGCGGCTGCCGTCAGCAAACTGATGCGCGTGCAGGACCTGATTCTCGCTGCCGCCAAAATCCGCGTAGTCACGCGTTTTCGGACTACCGTGGGATTGCCGGGCCGCCTGAGTGCGCGCCTTCAGCCCAATCATCCCACCGACCATCCCATGGGCATTGCCGCTTCCATTCTCGACGGGCTGCTCCTCGGTTCCGGCGATGCCGTAATCGGCATCAACCCCGCCGGGGACGACGTCGCCGTGACCGCCCGATTGCTGCGCCTGATCGATGGCCTTCGCCGACGCTTCCAGATCCCGGTACAGAGTTGCGTTCTGGCCCACGTCACCACGCAGATGGCGGCCCTCGCCGCGGGCGCGCCCGTGGACCTGATCTTTCAGTCGATCGCCGGTACCGAGGCTGCCAATCGAAGCTTCGGCGTAAGCCTGGCGCTGTTGCGCGAGGCACACGATGCGGGGAGGTCGCTCCGCCGTGGCGAAGTGTGCGCCGACGGAACGATGGGCGACAACCTCATGTACTTTGAAACCGGCCAGGGCTCGGCGCTTTCCGCCAATGCTCATCACGGCGTGGACCAGCAGACCCTTGAAGCACGGGCCTACGCCGTGGCTCGACATTTTCGACCCATGCTGGTGAATACCGTGGTCGGCTTCATCGGACCGGAGTACCTGTACGACGGCAAACAGATCACGCGTGCCGGCCTTGAAGATCATTTCTGCGGCAAGCTGCTTGGGCTGCCGATGGGATGCGACGTCTGCTATACCAATCATGCCGAGGCCGACCAGGACGACATGGACGCGCTGCTCACGCTCCTCGGGGCCGCCGGTGTGAATTACATCATGGGTGTTCCCGGCGCAGACGACGTGATGCTCAACTATCAGAGCACCAGTTATCACGACGCCCTCTATCTTCGTCGCGTGCTCGGACTCCGGCCGGCTCCGGAATTCGAAGCCTGGCTGGGCGGTGAGGGCTTCGGCCGGCTGCAGTTCGAGTCCGGCGATCCGGAAAGGCTGCTTCGCGCGTGAACGAACTTGCCCGGCCCCCCTTCGCCGCCCGGCTTCGCGCATTGACGCCGGCGCGCGTGGGCCTGGGCCGCACCGGGGTAAGTCTGCCGACCCGCGATGTGCTCGGATTCCAGCTCGCGCATGCCCAGGCGCGAGACGCCGTGCATGCCTGCCTTGACTCGGGAAGCGTGGCAACCGCGATTGGCTGCCTTGTTCATCCCGCTTCCGTGATCCGACTGCAGTCTGCGGCTCCGGACCGTGCTGCCTATCTGCAGCGGCCCGATCTTGGCCGCACCCTCGACGAAAACAGCCGCCAGATCCTGGCCCGGATCGAGCCCGAGGTGCGAGACCTGGCCCTGGTCGTGGCCGACGGCCTCTCCGCTCTCGCCGTCGAGCGCCATGTCCCCGGACTGTTAGCCGAACTCCTGCCCTGCCTGGCCGATTGGAGAATGGCGCCTGTTTGCATCGTGGAACAGGGACGCGTGGCCGTCGGGGATGAGATCGGCTTCCTGCTTCGAGCCGAATTATCGTTGATTCTGATCGGGGAACGGCCGGGTCTGAGTTCGCCCGATTCGCTTGGCGCCTACATCACCTGGCAACCAAGGCCGGGCAGGACCGATGCCGAGCGGAATTGCATTTCGAACATTCGCGCCGAAGGTCTGGGCTATCGGGACGCCGCCGGGCAGATCATGAATTTTCTGACGGCAGCGCGACGCCACCAGGTAACGGGCACCACTTTGGCCGAGGCTGCCCGAAAGCTTCTGGACAGCCCGGCGGGGAGCACGGAACCATGATGCGCTGGGTGCGTTGGTTCGCCGTGGGCCTGGCCGCTGCTGTGGTCGTTGCCTTTGCGGTCGACTGGGTGGTCTTCAACGTGAGAGGCGGAGTCACCGAGAAAGTGACGGTGAGCCATTTCCTCTCCGCTCCGCTTAAGAACAACAAGGAGGAAATCGACTATCTCGGCTCGGAAGAGGTGACGTGCTCCGTCTCGTTGTTTCCGCAGAGCGGTCACGCCCCCTGCTGGTATCTGCGCCGCCACAAGAACCAGGTCACCAACATTTAGTACCGACAAAACAGTCGCGGAGGCGAAGGAAAGGAGAGGATTCAGAGGAGCCAAAACGGGCATAATGTAACAAAAAATGCTGTTTCACCGGAGTTTTGGTTGGTAAATTATTTAGAATCAGCGTTAGAATTTTTTAAGACGAAAGAAAAGCGAATCTACATAGGGGGTGGGTGGGGGGTGCCCTTTTGGGGTAAAAACCCGGAAGATGCCAGGCATGAAAAACCGTCCAACGATAGACGCAGGGTGGCCACGGTTTTCCGCATTCTGGAGTTCCAATTCCATTGTGCGACCGGCAGGGATAATTTCACGCAGGCCAAGGTCGCGCTTTCGCTCACGCGAATTCGTGATGCCAGTCACTAAGCATCGGAGCCGGCTCGCAATACTATCGTCCAATCTCTTTGCTTGCCCGAGGCATTATGTTCAGCCATACCCAGAACGAGAATGGCACCTACAACACGCGCTGCCTCTACTGCTTCATGACGGTCGCCTCGGCGGTTGAATCGGTCGAGGAGCTGGAACAACTGGAGACGCATCACTTCTGCCCGGAGAGGGCATTGTCTGACCTTCTTGCCCGCAGCACCGCGGCGCGGGCTCCTGTCCACCCGCAATGATCGCTCTCTACTGGTTTAACGGCTTCTCCGGGGCGGTCCCGCCCTCGGGTGGTCTGGCACGTCCGTTCGAGATCTTTTTGTAGAGATCTTCGTCGGCCGCCTTGTTCAAGGTACTGGCCTTGTCGAATTCCACCTTGGCCTCGTCCTTTCTGCCCATCGTCCGGTAAAGCCGCCCCAGCCGCCAGTGGACGTTCACGTCATTTGGATTGAGCTTTTCGGAAAGAGTCAGTTCCCGCAGCGCACCCTCGTTGTCCCCGGCATCGCTCAGGAGAATGCCCAGGTCCAGGTGAGCCAGGGGCTGCGCGGAATCGAGCCGCACCGCTTTTTCGAGGATCGGCCGGGCATCGGAGGATTGGTTCAGTTGAATCAAGGTGTCGCCAAGGTAGACCAGCGACTGCACGTGCTGCGGATCATTGGCTAACTCCGCATTGAATTCCTGGGCGGCCTCGGGATAGATTTTCTGCGTCCACAACAAATATCCGAGCCCGAAATGCACGTTGGGCTCCTTGGGATTTGCGGCCACGGCCGCCCGAAACATTTTGGTCGAGCCCTCGTTGTCCTTCATTTCATCGAGCGCTTCTCCAGCCAGCATGTCCGCCTCGGCGGACTCTGAATTCAGAGTGAGGATTTCGTGGTACACGTCCATCACGCACGGGTACTGTTTTGACCACAAACAACTGTGGGCCAGCGCCAGGCGCAGGGGAAGGCTCTGTTGGTCGGCGGCGGCAGCTTCCCTCAGAAATGGAACTGCCTCAGCGTATTCGGCCAGACCGTAATGAGACATCCCGATGAGAATCGTCAGCCGTTGAGCCTCAGGCGATCCGGGGCCAGCCTCCTGGAGAGATTGCGTAAACTCCGGAAGGGCCTCTTTGAGGTCTCCCAGCTTGAACAACGCCAGACCGAGGTTCAGGCGCAGTCCCTTCACGTGCGGATTCATGGCCAGGGCCTTGCGATAGAGAGGGACCGCTTCCTTGTAGTGTTCTTGCCGCGCTTCGAGTAATCCCAGCTGAGCGTATGGTTCCGGATCCGCGGGATGGACCTTGAGGTAGGCGCGCCATGCTGCCTCGGCTTCCGCGTTCTTTCCTTGCTGTTCGAGAGCCAGGGCGGCCTGGCGACTGGGATCCTGAGCCTTTGTTGCTTGCGCCCACGACACGACTCCGGCCGTCAGCACGAGCCCCATGGTGACAATCAGTTTCACGGAAGGTCTCACAGCACGATTGAACAAGCTGCGGATATGCAGGGAGCCGCCGGCGAATGAGGAAATGACTCCTCCCTCAGGGGCTAAAGCCCTTCCCGATTTGGCGGCGTTGGCGGCAAGACTCAAGTCTTGCCCTGTTACAAAGCGGGATTGGATCCGAGTTTCTCGGAAGGCTCTCATGTCGGGCCTAAGGCAGTGCGCGTTATCTTTCAGTCAATCAAGCACCGGAGTTTCCGACGCCGGTGGATGAAAAGTGGACCTGGCTTTTGTGGTCTCCCACCCTTTCGCCAGGAATAAAGCGAAAGGATGGGGCACGGAGATTTCGTTTCTGGTTAGCTGGTTCACTTTTTACTGATTGTCGCTCGCTCCGGTTGTCCGGGGCAAACCTCGCGACAAAGAAAAGGGCGCGGCGGGGAGTGCCCCGCCGCGCCCGGTTGAGGTTGCGGTTTAGAAAACGAACTTGCCGCCCAGTTCGAGTGTGCGGGCATCCCATGCGCTGGTGATCTGGCCGAAGTTGTTGGTGCCGGCCCACTGTGGCATGGAGGTAGAAACCAGGTTCCACTGGGTGTGGTTGAAGGTGTTGAAGGATTCGAAGCGAAGCTCGATGTGCATCCGTTCTGTCATCGAGAACGACTTGTACAGCGAGGTGGTGAAGTTGACGCGGCCCGGACCAATGATCGAGTCCTTGCCGGCGTTGCCGAAGCCCAGGTTGGGTCCGCCCAGCCACGACGGGGTCGGGGCCGAGAACTGGCTGATGTCGAACCAGTGGTCGAACGTCTTCGGATACCTGACTTTGCCGTTCTGGTTGGGACGGTTGGCAATGTTGCCGCCCAAGCCCAAGCCGATCGGGTCATAACCGAGCGAGAGGCCCGGCCCCTGATTCTGGCCGGCGATGACGCCGCTTTCGTCGATGATCGTACCGGCAATCTCCCATCCGCCGGCTATCGACTTCACGAGGCCCTGGCTCTTGGCGAAGAAGGGCAGGTGGTAGACGTAGTTTGCGCTGAAGATGTTACGGCGATCGAGCTGGCCGGAACCCTTGTCATATTTCGGGTTCCAGGGGTTGCTCAGGAATTTCAGGTCGTAGGTGGTGAGATCGATCTCGTGCGACCACGTGTAGTCGACCTCGCCGCTCAGGCCCCAACGGTTCTGGACGCGGAGTCCGGTCTGGAATCCGTTGTAATTGCCGTTGGTGGTGTTTTCCTGCTGGGAGATGCCGGTGTAGCCCTGGTAGGTGCGGAACTGGTTGGAGCCGCCAGGAAAGACCGGTGTGCCATTGTTGGTGTGCCCGAAGCCGGGGTTGCAGCCGGCGTCATACGGTCCGTCGCCCTTGCCGTTAGCCGACTCGCCATAGTGGTTGCCGGTATCGCCATTGAGGCAGCGAATGGCCTGCTGGCCTGGGCCGCTGGTGGCGCCGGTCAATGGGTTGACCGAGGTCACGCCAACCGGCATGTTGTTGAGATCCCGCTCGACGTTCTGATGCCAGGCCAGGTTGCCGACGTACTGCACAACCATGACCACGGAGGGCACAATTTCACGCTGCACGCCAAGGCTGAACTGGGCCACGGCGGGTGCTTTGTAGTCCTGCTGGAGGTTGGTTACGCCCGCGGCGAAGACCGGGAAGCCGGTGATGCCCTGGCCAGTCGCCCAGTTGAAGCCGGGACTGCTGAACGAGTTGTTGCCCAGACCCAGGTTATAGGCGAAGGGCGGGTTGGTGGCGGCGTTGTAGATGTCATTGCCCTGCATGCGCTCGAAGAAGGTTCCGAAGCCGCCGCGCAGAACAGTCTTGCCGTCGCCCATCAGATCGTCAGAGAAGCCGACGCGAGGCTGCAGAGTGTTGTAGTCGTTTTTAACCAGTCCGGGCGGGAAGCCCTGCACACCGGCCAGACCCATGCCATTGAGGTAGAACTGGACCGAATTGACGGTTGCGATACCGGAGCTGGCGGGGTCGATGGTGCCGTCGTTCTTCCACATCGGCGCGGCACGAGGGAATATAGGCGGCGGGGTTGAAGTTGGCCACCTGGTTATCGCGTTCCCAGGCATGCGGCAGGGCGTCATAGCGAAGCCCGATCTGCAGGCTGAGGCGCGGTGTGACGTGCCAGTTATCCATCACGTACGCCGACGGCGTCTGGTTGACGTAGTGGCGGATCGGGGTGGCCTGGAACTGCGAATAGCCGGTGGACAGACCCATCAGCATGTCCATGGCGCCGTCGTTGCTCAGGGCTGCCGAAGTTGTAGTTGCCCTGCTGATCGCCGAAGATCTGCTGGTTCTTGGTGTAGCGGTTGTAGCTGAAGCCGAACTTCATGGCGTGTTTGCCGGTGGTGTAGGAAATGTCGCCCTTGGGCTCGTAGTCTTCAGCGGCGTTATGCCACGGCGCCGAACCGGTATCTTCGGCCGTTCCATAGGGTCCCATGTCAGCCGATGCCCGGCAGCGAGTTCTTGGTGATGGCAAAGCTGGACGCCACCGGATTCGCCGCCCAGCCGGCGGGCAGGTGCGAATTGGAGCTGTTGGTGATGTCGATGATGTTGCCGTCGTAGTTGAAGCTGGCCTCGACGAGCAGGCTCGGAGTGATGGTGCCGCTCAGCTTGACGGCCGCCGAGTTGGAGGGGTTCGACAGGGTGCTGGTGATGGTGTTGTAGCTCGCCCACAGCCAGCCCAGCATCGGTGGCGCATAGCCCTGGGTTACGCTGTCGTGCATGTAGTGGCCCAGGATCTGCCACTTGTCGTTGACCTTCTGGTCGATGCGGACAATGTCGTCACGGACGTCGATCGGGTTGGCGTTGTTGGAAATGTTGACGTCTTTTCCGGAGACGTTGGGTTTCGGGAATACGCCGGAATTGAGATAGAGAACGCCATTGTTGTCAAACAACGCATGCGGAATGACGGCGAGGCCCGAGGAGTCCTGGGCAAAGCCGCCGGCGGTGCCCGGATTGGCACCCGGAACCAGGCCGAGAGGCGCAAGCACATGGGTGGCGTAATAGGACGTCGGATCGACGTTGGGCACGCGCAGCTTGAAGTCCGTCACGCCGCTGGTGGAAACCTGCGGCACGACATAGTGCAGGTCCTGGCCGGCTACCGGAATATCGGCAGGGTCCATCGTGCCCTGCTGGTTCGGAGCCGGCGCCGGAGAGAATCTTGCGCCACTCCTCGTTCCAGAAGAAGAACGTCTTGTCGTGGTTTGGGTTGTAGACCTTGGGAATGAACAGCGGGCCGCCGATGTTGCCGCCGAAGATGTTGTAGTGCTGGTTGGTGCGGGGCACGACCGGGTTGGCGCGCTTGTTGAAGTACTGGTTGGCGTTGTAAGCCGGGGTGCGGTTGAACTCCCACGACGTTCGCCATGGAATTTCTGGGTGCCGCTCTTGAGCGAAAGGCTCATGGTGGCGCCGGAGGAAATGCCGTAGTCCGGCGGATAGTTGGAGGTCATCATGTTGAACTCGGCGATGGCATCCTGCGAAGGCATGATGTCCATGCCGCCCGCGCCGCCGCGGTCATCGGCCTCGCCGCCGTCGATCAGCCAGATATTGTGGCTCTGGCGGAGGCCGTTGACGCTGATGGTGAAGTTGGCGGCGACCGAGGTGGGCGTGTTGCTGTCCGGCAGGGCCGAGCTGACGCCGAGGCCCAGTGCAGCCAAGGCTGCGAAGTTGCGGTTTTCTGTGGCGATCTCGCTGATCTGCTCGGAACTGATCAGGGTGCTGACCACGTTCGAGTCAGTCTGCACGGCCAGCGCGTCGGCTTCCACGGTGACTGTCTGCGTTTCGGCGCCGACGGTGAGATGGATATCCACGCGGAGGGTCGAGGAGACGTTGACCACGACTCCGTTCTGTGCGTAGGCCTCAAAGCCCTTGGCTGCGACTTTCAGGTTGTAGGTTGCGGGGTTCAGACCGTTGATGTCGTAGAGACCGGTCGCGCCGCTTTCGGTGGTTTTGATACTTCCAGTGGCCGGATCGGTGAGCGTAATTTTCGCCCCCGCTACGACCGCTCCCGACTGGTCCGTAATGATGCCTGTCAGCTCGGAGTTGGCCTGCGCGAATGCTCCCACGCATGCCAGCACGAGGAGTACGGGCAACAGGAAGAACCTGTATCTCGCTTGTCTCATGTGACCTTCCTTTTCAAAGTTGTTGCTGTGGTTGTTTCTTGCGAGTGTCGCTTCCCCGTCTGGCAGAAATGAGACCGGTCGATGTGCATTCTGGACCCGATTCGGCATTTCAGGACTGGATTCGTTTCGCCCTCGATGTCGTTTCCACGGGTTTGTAGCAACCCGAGTAACGACATGCCGCCGCCCCGGAACCTCGTACGAAGACGAGGCGCCACGACGATAGCGGACGACTTGAACCTGATGCGTTGCTATGCATCGATTCACCAGTTTTTACCTGAGTAGCGACCGGGCCATTTAATGCGGGCGAATTGTCAATTGTCAACAAGAAAATCAATTTACTTGCGCGACCTTTCGATCCGCCCCATCGATGCCCCATCTCGATCGGTGCTTCCAGAAAGCCTTCCGGAAGGAACCGGTGGCGCTCGGCGGCGCCTACATTGCGGGGTGCCACTTTAGTGCTTCGGAGTGCTCCTCGAAACTCCGAATGGGCCGTTGGCTCTCGCCTCTTTTGAACCCGGAATACGGGTCAGAAGGCAGCGCGGTAAGGCCCATTTTCTCCAGGGTATGGTATAAAGAATTCCAAAAAATACTGGTTTTGGAATTCCGGCACTCAAACGATTAAGTTAGAGGCGCTGGTCAACTTTTCCCTTGAGCCGGGAGCAATTAAATGCTTCTCAAGTCATGGTTGTCAAGGGACGTATCGACTTAAGTCCTGCCACTTTCGGTGCATTCGAAACAAGCCAAAATGCCGGCTGGTAACCGCTGTTGTTTGTGTCATCTCAGCGGGAACGATTCAAAGTATGGTGGTAGGCCGGAGCGGGGCGATCCGACTCCTTATGCCGGTGAGCGGACAGGAGTTGCCGCGCTTACAGCATGCGACTGAGGTCTCTCAGGTCGCGAGCCGTCGCTTCAAGAAATGTCTCGACACTGGCGCCTGGAGGACGGTCCAGCCCGGACTTGGCCTGGATCGCGGTGGCGATCCGCTCGGCCAGCGCCTGGCGTGTTTCGAGGGACATGTCGAGGCGGCGGGAAAAGAATCCTTCCAGGACTTCGAGATCGGCTGACGACAGCTTTGCGATGGCGGCGGCGGGCAGTGAGATGAAACTGTGGGGCTCGGGCGACGGCTCGGGGGTGGAAAAGATCTGAGCCGTAAATGTCCTCTTGGCGGAGTCGTTGCGGGGGGGCGGTTCCGACTCCCGGTCACGGACGACCAGAGTGCCCGCCGCCAGATCGCCCAGCCGCTGATGCTGGCGGGTGACGAACATGGCAATCATGCCGACGACGTAGAAGCCGGGAAACTGATCCACAAACCGGATCAGGTTGCGGGCCATGGATTCGAAGAGACCGATGGGACAACCCGAACTCTGGATCACGCGGATCCGGGCGATCTTCTTACCGGGTGTATGCCCGTTCCAGAATGCCTCAAAGAGAGTGAAGTAGCCCCAGTTGAGCAGAAACAGGGTCAGCAACACGATCGCGACCACCCATTGGTAGGAAAGCCGCGAGAATGCCCGTATGGCCGGGTTGATGAACCAGAAAAGGAGAGAGAGGACGGACAAGCCGGCAGCCCAGATCAGCATATCGACAAGCAAGGCGATGAACCGGCTTCCGATGCCGGCGAGGGGCATCTCGATGGCCACCAGTTCCGGAGTTTCGATGCTAAGCTGATCTGAACCGGGGTTCATGCCGCAAACCCTCTCCAACCTCTGGATTCGTAA
Source organism: Terriglobales bacterium (assembly GCA_963788475.1). Lineage (GTDB taxonomy): Bacteria > Acidobacteriota > Terriglobia > Terriglobales > Acidobacteriaceae > Telmatobacter. Next base: position 269,267 of record CAWBGO010000011.1, on the reverse strand, counting down.
GCGCCGGCCGCACTGGGACCGGCTTGCTTCGTTGCTCGCGCAAGCGGACCAGGGCGGCCTCAACCACCTCTCACGCGCTGAACTGCAGGAACTCGCCCTGCTCTATCGCCAGGTGGCTTCGGACCTCTCGGTGTTGCGCCAGGATGCAACCGCGCGGACCTATGCCGCGCATGTCAATCAATTGCTGGCGCGTGCCCACCATATTATCTATTCCCGCCGCAAAGCGAGTGTAGGCACTCTCTTTCGTTTTCTCCGCGACGACTACCCCGCCATCTTTCAGCGCCACATCCCTTACGTCGTGGCATCACTGCTGATATCGGTCGCATGCGGCCTGCTGGGGGTGGTCCTGACGACGGCCCGCCCCGAATTCATGCGACACTTCGTCGGGCCGGAAATGATTGCCACCATGGAGCGGCATCAGATGTGGACGCACTCCATTGTAGGCATCGCACCCCTGGCCACCAGCGCCATCATGACCAATAACCTTTCGGTCAGCTTTATCACGTTCGCAAGCGGGATCATTTTCGGCTTTGGAACTCTGTATTACCTCTACTTCAATGGTCTACTGCTGGGCGTGATCGGGGCCGCGTGCCACCAGTACGGAATGTCCATGGCGCTGTGGAGCTTCGTGGCCGCGCACGGCTCACTCGAGTTGCCCTCCATCATCATTGCCGGGGCCGCCGGGCTTCGCCTGGGGCATTCCATGCTCTTTCCGGGGGGATATCGCTGGAAGGATTCGTTAGCGAAAGGCGGCGTCGAGGCCACCCGCCTGGTTTCCGGCATTATTCCGTTGCTTGTGGTTGCCGGGTGCCTGGAGGGATTTTTCTCTCCATCGGCGGCGCCTGTCTGGCTGAAGTTCGCCGTCGGGGGTGTGCTGTTCGGGCTTCTGAACTTGTGGTTGTTCCGCCCGGTAAAGCGACATGGCCCCCTGGTTTGATGAGCCCGGCAAATGCTGAACCAGCGCTCTCCAGACTCTGAAAAGCGCAAACAATCCAAGACGAAGTTTCGCCTCGTGCGCATCTCGAATTGCAAGGTGTTTGCGCTGGGGATCGACCCCTGCGCAATCCACGAAGTATTCAGAGTTCTTTCCCAAGCAGGGCGGCGATGGCCCGATCATGGTGTTTCCGCTCATACCAGACCGGTGCGTAGTCTTCGAGCAGTGTGAATAATTCTTCGAGCACGATTCGGGCATTCGTAGCTTCGGTTGGATTTACTGTCTCCGGGGCAACGTTCAGATCGGGAATTACTGCAATTCGCATCATGGAGTTTGTCCTTAAACTGATTCGGCACCGGGGCTACCGTTTTTGCCAGAGTCCCCGCTCCGCTGTATTTACAGACTCCAAGTTTGCTGCGCGGTGGCAGGATTTGGGTGTAAAACGTTGTAACCAAATGTCAAAGATTGTAAATCGCTCTAACTCGAGGCGCGCAATTCGTGTCGCGGTTGCACGGATTCACGGTTTCTGTGAGAGCCGGCTTCGGAAGTTATTTTGCTGCGCAACGGGTCAGGTGAGTCGCTCCACCCCCGGAGGCAGGGACGGGGCAAGAGGAACCATTCTAGCCCTTGTCGCCGTTCGTTTTGCGGCGCGTAGCTTTCTTCTTGGGCTATTTCTTCTGGGCCGCGACCTTCGGAGCCCGAAAAACAGCTCGCGCCAATTGCTCGAAGTTTTCGCCAGCTTTCACGCCTTCGTGATATTCGTGTTTCATACCGTTCAGTTTACCGCTCATGAGTAAAGCTTCAGTCGACAACAAACTCGATCAGTTACTAAAACTTGTGCATGATCTCGAACGCCGCGTGAAGAACGTTGAGCGCCCCGTAGCCAATGCGGACACGGCTACGACGAATTCGCCAGGAACAGCAACAAATAGAACCCAACCACAACCGTCACCGCAAAGAAGAAAACACTTAGAATGGATTCGCGGGCGGATATTTCTTCCCCTTTACAGATACATATGGGTTCCCGTCCTTGGCTTTCTCGCCCTATATGGTGGTATTGCAACTTACATTTCTCTTCGGTTCGATGTTTCTGTTGTCTCATATGTCTCCTTAAACACAAGCAACCCGGACGGAACGCGTTTCCTCGTCACAAATGAAAGTCCCTTCGATATACATCAGGTTTTCTATGCCTGCAAGTACATCCCTCCCCATGCGCCCGAAGTTACACTGACGGCTTACGCTACTGTAGTCCCCTTCCCTATCGCGTCACTTAGGCCCCATGGCAATTTCTCTGCGTGGTGCTCTTATCCAGCCCTAGCACCACGGCCTATAAAAGATGGAACTCTGCTCGACGTTGAAATCATGTACACGCCTAAATTCCTCTCCTGGCAATCTCGCAGAGGTGGTGAACTTTTTCTGCTCAAATCAGATGAGAAGGGGGTTCCCATATGGCTTCCGGCTGGAGATATGACTCCTAGGGCAGACGATCTCCAAAAGTTGAGCTGTCCCACTTGTGCGCAATAAATGATGTGTGTCAACCGTTTTATTGCCACCGTGAGAAACTGATTGCAAAATGTTTAATCTCCACTGCGCAGTTTCACCCCTGGTTTTCGGTGGGGTAGCACGCGGGAAATCTGACGCTCGCTGATCTGTTCAAGGAGCACCGTCAGTTGATGGTCAAACACTTCATGATGGAGCCGGGACAGGAGTGGCAGTGTGAAGGTTGCTCGTTAGAGTCGGACCATATCAATGGGCTCCTCCCGCACTTCGAACATCACGACTTTTCGTATGTTGCCGTTTCGCGAGCGCCGATCGATGAAATCGAGATAGTGCGGAATCGGATGGGATGGAAGTTTTGCTGGGTATCGTCCTACAAGTCTGACTTTAACTATGACTTCCATGTCTCCTTCAGACCAGACGAAGAAAAGTCCTTGCGGCGGGTGGATTGAAGCAGTGAGGGGCGCGAACTTTGGGATTCCAGAACTGTGGATCGTCGGTCGCGTTAGCCCAGGATCGCTCGACAATGCAGACAAAGCCATTCGAGCCTTTCATGGTGGTCGTATAGCCGTCCCGTCGCGGCACGATCACTTCGGCCGCATTGGAAATCGATGTCGGAGCGGCACTTCGAGCCAGCGCGATCTCAGCATTCTCGTCCGCAATCAAATACTGTTCGAGAGGAGCCATGACCGGATAAGGAGCCTTCTCAACCTGCGCTTGTGAACAGGCCAGCCAGGACGAAAAGATCGGAACAACAAATGCTAAAGCCCTGATCCTGATATTGGTCTTCAGTATTGGATTCTCCGTGAAGAGCAATGGTATCCGATTCGTCCTGAAAAACGCCGCAGTGTCACGAAGCCTTGAGGACCGTCAACGCGAGGGCGGGTCATAAGATTCCAGTCGCGATGCAGACTTCACAGGAGCATGCTGATCTCAAGTCGTAACCCGTCGATCATGCATAGGTTGCTACAACGGAGATCACTGTTATGTCATCGGCCTGCCCGAATTGGAGGGCTGCCTCGGCGATGGTATTGGCGGGAGAGGAACTCACGGTGGCCGTGCGCTCGAAGCCGAAAAGTTCACCGTGATTGGTCGCTTCGGGAATTCCGTCTGTGAGCAGAGTGAGGCGATCGCCGTGCACAAGTTGAAACTGTTGCTCGGAAAATATCACCTGGGGGTCGAGACCGAGCGGCAGCTCGGGTGGGCTCATGAGTTCTTTCCCATTGAGATAGGGAGCGAGGTGGCCGGCGTTGGCCAAGATCAATTTGCCTGAAGGCGAAAGCCGCAGGATGAGACAGGTCGTGAAGCCGGACCCCCGGCTAATCAGTCTCCGGTTAAGTCCCGTCAGAATCTCCGCCGGAGAGTCCATCGTTTCTATGAGCGAGCCTAGCGCGCCGACGAGCATCGAAACGGTCAAGGCAGCGGGAAGGCCCTTCCCCGCAACGTCCCCAAGCACAATCAGGGTCTCAGGCTGGGAGTTGGGCATCGCGGCCGGCAGAGGAAGAATCTGGTAGAAATCGCCACCTACCTCCTGCGCCGGGTAGTAAGCGGTGCCGATCTCCAGGTTGGGAATGGCGGGCACCGTTGTGGGGATAAGCAGGCTTTGCAGCGTGCGTGCGGCCTCAATGTCGGCAGTGTAGCGCTCCTCTTTTGCGCGCGACGCCGCGAACCTGCGGATGAGGAAAGCCAGCAACGCCACGATGAAGATCAGCTCAACGAACTCCTGGAGTGGCACCGGGAAGGGACGTTGAACCACATTCCACTGATTGATGGAATCGAGCGCTGGAAAGTGCCAGCCCATCTGGAATGCGAGCAGCAGTGCGCCGCCCAGGATCCTTGTTCCATAGAGAAGCATGGTTGGTGCGAACAGCAACCGTGCATTGCGGTTCCCGGCGAGGGCCCGCCCGCAGAGAAGGACCACGATGTAGATCACGATGGGTAAATCGAAAACGACCCGAAGGCTCGTGGAGGCTGCCGGAGAGAGATAACGCAGCACGTAAAGAATTACGTTCAAAGGATCAAGGACCGCTATCAACAGGACCAAACGCCATATCCACGAGCGTCGTGCCTCGAGCACCGTCGAGAAGAAAAGAAGCGACGCGGCAACTCCAACCGCTCCAAAACACTCGGCGAGAAAGTCGCTGGCGCCCAGAGGAAAGTGCAAGATGAAACTGCTGATCGTAAGCGCCGCCCCGGACGCACTTGATAGCAAGAGGACGGCGAACCAGAGATATTCGCGTTCCGTTCGGCGATAGAAATACAGGCCGAAGACGGTGACACTGATGACGGCGTTCAAAATGCCCACGGCAAAGAAGCTGGCTACCTGGTTCAATCGAGCGCCCTGCAGGAGGCGAAACTGTTCTTCCATTTTTGCGTCTTGTCCCAGACGTGCGCCTGCGTAGCGCGGTCCGCCGCCGAGGTAGGTCGCAAAGATGGGATGATGCCAGACGCGAATCGCAAACTGGACGGTAGTCCCCTCGGGCACGGGATCGAGATGATAAAGAAGCGTCTGGCTGAATCGCAGGCTGCCGTGAGGCGGCAAGCGGCCAAATCCGCCGATCTTCCTGCCGTTTTGAAAGACTTCATAGTCGGTGAGAATGGAAGGCAGAAGAAGGGCGAGTGGCATCGACGAAGAGGGAGCCTGGACACTGAATCTGTACCAGGCGAAGCCGCTCAGGCTGGAGTAGCCCTGCTTCGTCCAGGACTCGTCCGACCGCAGCAGGGGCCACGCAGAGTCGTCGAAAGCCGGTGACGCCCATCGAGCATCATCCCCCGGATGGAAGCGCCACATCCCATCCAGGTTGATGATCGGCTCACGATCGGTGATGAATGAGAATGAGGCGGGATGGGTCTGAGCGGCGCCTGCTTCCCAGGCGGCTTTATCGGAGGGTTGCGCCAATACCAAGCGGCCAACCTGGGCAATGATCATGCAAAGCACGAAGCTGAAAAGTTTTCGTCGGGATCGCATGACAATGCAGGTCGAAGTATAGCGTACAGTCCACCGGCGGGGCTCGACCCAAGTCTGGGCGCCTATAGTTCGCGGTATTGATCCAATGTCAGCACGTGCATTGGCGGTAATGAACTTATTGACGACGTGCGAGACATCACAACGCCGATGAATTTTGGGTGGGGGAAACTGAGCGCAGTTGTATTGAGCCACTCCGTTTGCTAGTTTGGCCTAGATGCCGATGCCGCAGCCGCCGCCCGTGCCCGAACAACTCAGCCGAACCATTGAGACACTCTACCGGTCGGAATCGGGCCGGGTCCTAGCGACGCTCGTGCGCCTCCTCGGCGACCTGGACCTGGCCGAAGAGTCGATGCACGAGGCGTTCGCTGCCGCTCTGGAGTCGTGGACGCTGGCCGGCATTCCGGACAAGCCGCGCCCGTGGCTTATTTCAACGGCACGCTTCAAGGCCATTGACGCGATGCGCCGGCGCGCGCGCTTCGATGGGGCGCAGAGAGATCTTGTTGCCCATATGGAATCGCGCAGCGATCACGCTGCCAGCGGGAATGACGAGGTTGGAGATGAAGAGATTGAGGACGATCGCCTCCGTCTGATTTTCACCTGCTGCCATCCCGCCCTGGCGCCGGAAGGACAGGTTGCGCTGACGCTTCGGGAGGTGTGCGGCCTGACCACGGAGGAGATTGCGCGGGCATTTCTGGTGACGCCGGCAACGCTCGCCCAACGCATCGTGCGCGCCAAGGCAAAGATTCGAGAGACACCGATTCCATACGAGGTGCCGGGGCCGCAGGAATTGCCGGAGCGGCTGGACGCGGTGCTTCGGGTCATCTATCTCGTCTTTAACGAGGGTTACTCGGCTGCGGCGGGAGCGGAGGTAACGCGGGCCGAGCTAACCGGCGAGGCGATTCGATTGGGCCGGTTGCTGACCGACCTCCAGCCAGAACCAGAGGTAATTGGGCTGCTTGCCCTGATGTTGCTACAGGAATCCCGTCGCGCGGCGAGAACCTCTCCGACCGGAGAGCTGATTTTGCTGGACAATCAAGACCGCGCGCTCTGGAACCGGGAGCAGATCGCGGAGGGCGTGGCCTTGGTGGAGAAAGCCCTGAACTCCCGCCGCTTCGGTGCTTACACACTGCAGGCTGCGATCGCGGCCGTTCATGCGGAGGCGGAATCGCCGGCCGCAACCGACTGGCGGCAGATTGTTGCGCTTTACAACCAGTTGGTGCGAATTCATCCTTCGCCGGTTGCCCATCTCAATCGTGCCGTGGCCATTGCCATGCGCGATGGTCCAGAGGCCGGTCTGAAGCATATTGACGCGGTGATGGAACATGGCGAATTGGCAGATTACTACCTGGCGCATTCAGCCCGTGCTGATTTGTGCCGCAGGCTGGGCAGAACCGCTGAGGCCCGGTCCTCTTATGAGAAAGCTCTGGCGCTGACCCAACAGGAACCGGAGAGGCAATTCCTGAAGGAGAGGATTCGGCAGTTGAAGTAAAAAAACGTCCGGTGGCGCATCGAAAGACGGAGGCCGTCCCGTCTGTCCCCACATCCCACCCGAGGACCCGCTCATCGCGATGAGACCGCGATGAACGGGGCACAGCTTTCGATGCCGGGATGAGTGGGCTACTGCCGACTGGGATGCGAAGCCGTAAACTAGATGGCCAAGCGGCAGGTAGTACACTCACCGATCCAGCCACCCGGTTGAGCTTCGCAAATAGGGAAGTCTGTGCCCCATTCATCGCGGCGTTATCGCGATGAGTGGGCCGCGAGTTCTTGCCGTCCACTCCGACTCGATTTCAACGACTCCTCGGATTCCGGTAGCGTAGTGGTTGAAGCTGCTCCATTGGTACTGCTCGGGCGATGCGACCAATCCCCTTTTCACGGGGTTTCGGTGAATATATCGGATCACTTCGGAACGGGCTTTTTCGTCATAAATATTCGCGTCAAAATAACGGTCCTGCCAGAACTGCCGGCGAACGCCTCGCAGTTTGCGTGAAGTGATCTGCTTGAGCGCTTTCAGAAATTGCGCCAGCAGGATCAGCGGCGGCTCGTTGATCAGCAAGTGGAGATGTTCAGGCATCAGGACGTAAGCGTAGACCCTGGCCTCGTGACGTTGGCGGGTCTGCTCCAGAACGGCTTCGAACGTTTCCTTGGGCTCCGCTGTTTCAAGAAATGGAAGACGGTGGAAGCAACTGAACGTAATGAAGTGAAGGGCTTCGGCTTTCTGGAACCGCTTCAGTCCGTATGGCATGGTGCTATCGTAACTCCGCTGGGACCTTGTCCCGAGGACCCGCTCATCGCGATGAGACTGCGATGAACGGGGCACAGCTCCCGATCCCACAGCTTTCGATACCGGGAGGAGTGGGCCATCTGCCGATCTGAAATAAAAATTGGGATAGCTGTCGATTTTCCGTCTTCCCCAACGACTATAGGACAAAGAACGATGATCTACGGTTCCTGAGTGAACAGGAAACGGGTCATCGGAAACAAGCCGCAGGAACCAAGGAGAAAACGTCATGCCACAGTATCTGGTTTGTAATTACATGCCCGACGACTTCGACCCGTCCGTCGTAACCGAAGCGATGATGGAACAGATTCACGCGCTCAACCGCGAAATGATCGCTGCCGGCGTGAGGAAGTTCGCCTGCGGCATTGCCCCACCCGCCAACGCGAAGACAATACGGGCCCAGCGCGACGGCAAGGTGCTCGTCACCGACGGGCCGTACATCGAGACCAAGGAGCACATGGGCGGATTCTGGATACTCGAATGCGCTGATATGGACGAGGCGCTGGCATGGGCGAAGAAGGGCGCCATCTTCTGCGATGTGCCCGGAGAGGTGCGCGAACTTCTTTTCTATCCGGCTCCGGAGGAAGGAGAAAAACAGTGAAATACCTCTGTTTTGGCTACTACGACAAAAACAAATTCGATGGCATGACTGAGAGCGAGCGAAACGCCATGTTCGATACATGCTTTGCATATGACGACCATCTTCGCGCCAGCGGGCACTGGGCCGGCGGAGAAGCTCTTCAGGGGCCGGAGACCGCCCTGACCCTGTCTTGGAAGAACGGCAAGGTGGTAACGACCGACGGCCCCTATGCCGAAACCAAAGAACAACTCGGCGGCCTTCTCGTCCTTGAGGCCAGGGACATGAATCATGCCGTACAGCTCATGGCGCAGCATCCGGCGATGACGTACGGCAATATTTTCGAGATTCGGCCAGCCGGGGACATGAGCGACGTCATCAAGGCAAGCGAGCAGCGACGGAAACAGGTCGTTGAACCCTGAAGACAGTTCGAGGTCTCTGACCGCGTGATTTCGAACCTGGCGATTGTCAATCCCAGGTCCCAAAATCGGGACCTGGGGCACCCACAGTCGCTGGTCGAGCACCTTAGTTGAACTCACGGTTTTGTGGCGCACCGTTCGAGGATCTGTCGTTATTTCCCGACCAATTCTGGCTCCGGTGGGTGCATATGCGGCGCGTGGTAGCGCAGATATCCCAGGCCCACGCGCATGTTATGCACTACAGGTCCGGGGATGGTGACGGCTACGGTGATGCCGAGGATGGCGTGGGCCAGGGCCAGCGGATAGACATTGCGGCAGCGCAGAAACACAAAGCACGCGCACAGGCCCCAAATGAACGTGACCGGCGTGAGGATGGGGTTGGGGAGATGGGCGAGGGCAAACATAACCGCCGCGGCCAGCACCGCCCATTCGCGCCGGGGGAGAAGGCGGAGCAATCGGAACAGAAAGAATCCCTGCAGCAGAAACTGCTGCACAAACGACCAGACGGTGTAGCCGCCGAACGTCATCACCCAACTGCGCGTGCTGATGGGGTGGCGCAGGGTGTCAAGATGGGTTGCAACCACGACCGCCCCTATCGAGGCCAGCAGGGCTGCCAACACGACCCACATGGATGAGGCAAACCCGCCGCGGCGGAATCCCATCGCTGCCCATCCGGGAAACGAGAATACGATGGTCGCGAAGATCCAGAGCACAGCGGCCAGGTACAGCCACCTTTGAAAAGGCCGGGGCGTCCAGATGGTGGCGAGGATGAGCCCGTAGCCGATGGCTAGTTCGAGCAAGGGTCTTCGGTATGATGGCTGCTTCGCTGCGAGCGCATCAACGGAAGTTGAAGTTTTCATTGTGGAGGCCACGTTCGTTCCTGCCTCTCAGTCCATCGCGATCGCGGTGATAAGCGGCGGCGTATCTTCTGACGCGGAAAAGCGCAGGACGTTGGCATCGGGCAGGTCAAACAGAGCCATGATGCTGATCGAGCCCGGTCCCGATCCGGTGGGCGGAAACGCGATCCTGGTGGGGCCCTGTCCGTTGATTCGCAGTTCAGCATAGCGCGGCGAGTTGCCGGGATTCTTGTACGTGATGCGGACCTGTGCCCACGCCGCCCGGGAAGCCACTTTGGAGAAGGTCAGATCGCAGTCGCGGCACATGAGGGGCGTGTTCGTAGAATTTCCGGATGCCGGGTCAGGCTGGTATGCGGTCGATTGCATCTCCGTGCCCTGCACAACGATCAGTACCGCATCCCCGGGCGGCACTTGCACGGCATACGATCCGGTGCGGGCCTGTTGCTCGCCGGTCCAGAGATTCGTGATCGTCGCGCTGGCCTCCTCGGCGAGCCCCAGATCTTTCCACTCCGCTCTTATCTCCTGTGCCGCGCTGGTCCGGTTGAGCAGCAACACGGCGCGGCTTCCGGACTTCGCCAGGAACTTCACCCAGACCTCCAGGCCGTTGGCCGGCTCCGCTGCTTTTACGGCCTGCAATCCAAGCGCATCCTGATCGACGGCGAGTACGCCCGGGTTGGTCAGCGTGGCCAGCGTTTCCGGAGTCAGTTTCGTCAAATCGGCGCCCACCAGCAGGGGCGCTCCGCTGATGGCCCACAGGCTCATGTGGACGCGGTTCTGCGCGTCGGTAAGGCCGGGCATGCCGATGACCATCATGTCGGGGTCGTTGTAGAAGCCGGTGTGCTGCGCCTCGGGTGAATACCCTGGTCGAAGTTGGCGAGCATCTTGTCGAAGCTCGCCTTGCGGTCGGCGTGGGGGCCGGACGCAACGATGGGATCGACGATGTCGCCGCTGGTACGCCAGACGTCGGCAGGCGCTCCGCCCACGTGCGGCGCCCACGTCCACGGGCTCTGCTTGCCCCACTCGCATAGCGAGAAGTACAGACGATGGCCGGTGATCTTTTCGGCGCGGGCGATGGCGCGGGCGATCTCGGCGTATTGCACGGCGGGATCGAGATTCTCCTTGTCGCCGCCGCACCAGTCCACCTTGACGTAGTCGAAGCCCCACTTCGCGAACTGCAGGAAGTCCTGCTCGTAGTGGCCTTCGCTGCCCACGTTGGAATAGACCGGACCGACGTCGGGATACATGCTGCAGCCGTTGCTTCCCGCGTCGGTGTAGATGCCGGCTTTCAGACCGAGGCCGTGGATGAAGCGGACGATGTTGGCCATGTCGCCGGGCTTCTCGCCTTCGGCCAGGGCCGGCCACGCTTTTTCGTCAATGACGAAGTTGCCCTGCGCATCGCGCTTGCCCAGCCACCAGCCTTCATCGATGTTGATGTACTGGTAGCCGGCTTTCTGCATTCCATTCGACGCCATGGCCTTGGCCTGGGCCATTACGATTTCGGCATTGACGGTGTTCGAAAAGCTGTTCCACGAAGACCAGCCCATGGGCGGAGGCGGAACCGGAATGGGGCGGGCTGAATCGGGGCCGGCGGCGTGAACTGAGAGAAGAACGACGATCGATGCGAGAGCGAGAGAGACAGAGCGAAGCCTGGAGTTCGAGCGCATTTTCATTCCCATCCATGGGCAAGCATTCTCCCACCTTAGCGACAAAAACAAAGATGTCGCGAAGGTGGGGCACCCCGTTTTACACCTTCAGGAAGATCTTTTTCCGGTAGAGAATCCACACGGGAATAAAACAGAACGCCGCGAACGAGACCGAATAGGCGAAGGCCGCCCAGCCGGGATCGGGGATGTGGGCGAGAGTGTGAATGAAGAGCCAGCCGACCAGGTTGGAACTGGCATCATGCCCGGGACCCACGCGGATGTTGAAGAGGATGCCGGGGACCAGCTCGCTGAACATGTAGGCGGCGATGGCGTTGGAGCCGAAGACCAACCAGATCCAGGTCCACTTGCGCCAGTTCATCTGTTCGACCGCCCAGAAGCAGAACGTGAGCAGCGCCAGAGAGTAGCCGCCCGCGACGAGGACGAAGGAACTGGTCCACATGTTCTTGTTCAGCGGGAAACTCGAGAGACCACAGGTACCCGATTACCAGGCTGGCAATGCATGCCGCGGCGAGGCCAGCGGTCTTGGCCGGAATGGTTCGCTTGGAGCGCAGCCAGATGCCGGCGAGACAGCCCATGAGGGATGTGCCGATCGCGGGCAGGTCGCTCAGAAGGCCTTCGGGATCGCGCACGTTGTGATCGGGCGGATAGAGGTAGAGGTGATACGGGAAGAGATGGCGGTCGATCCAGGAAACGAGGTTCTGGGTCATGTCCATGAAGGGAACGTCGCGGCCCGGCGTGCCCACGCCTGGTATCGGCACCCAGCGCACCAGCACCCAGTAGCCAACCAGTGCGGCAATCAATGCCACCCACTTGGTCCATGCGCGATTGTCATAGAGGTAGAACAGGCCGACCACGAGGTAGCAGACCGCGAGGCGCTGCAATACACCGTAGAACCGCATGTGGTCGAGGTGAAAGAAGGGAAAGCTGTTGGTGATGATTCCGAGCGCGATGAGGATCGCCGCGCGCACAAACGTATGCTTCGCAAGCTGCGCGCGTGTGGCTCCGCGTGCAAGGCGCGCTTCAAAAGCAAACACCACTGAGACCCCGATCACGAATGCGAATGTCGGGAAGACAAGGTCGGTCGGGGTCAGCCCGTTCCATTCGGCGTGATTCATGAAGTGCCACGAGCCGGGGCCGCCGTTGTTGTTCACCATGATCATGAAGCAGATGGTGATGCCGCGGACCACATCGAGCGAGAGCAGCCGGCGGAAGGTTGTGGGAGCGGCGGGCGACTGGGTCGAAGGGAGCGAGGTTGCCGAGGTAGTCATAACGATAGCCGTCTCCGTGAAGTCGGTTTGCCCCCTACGCTACGCGCTGAGGCCATGGTTCGCCAAGCACCAGAGTCGATTTCACGGCAAAGCTGGCCGGCCGGGAAGGGGCAAGCGCCGGAATTCGTTCTGGCTCCTGCTATCCGGAAACAGGGTTTTGAGAGGATCTTCCGCGGGGATGCCCGACGAAAACGGCGGCGAAATTTTTTAACACATCGCGCTCCTTGCGCACAAGACTTGCAATTCCGCGCGAGGACACATACTATCCGCAATAGAAACCGGCCTGCAAAGCAGGTGGGTGATCAACGCCGGTTGAACCAACATTCATTGAACAGGGGCTCAACTCGACAATCGGTTCTGTGTGCCGTGTCCGCCAGTCCGGAATGCCTAATGAACCGCGGAGAGCTCCACCGTCTTAGGACGGGTTCACCGGCGCATTACTCACGGCCCAGCGGGTCGGATTTCTATTTCCAGACGTCTTCAGCCGACTCGCGCCCGGGAATTGGGATGCCGTATGCTCATCTCCAGTGCATCCAGTTCTTTTCCACATCGGAGCCCTGCTCATTCCGAGCTATGGCGCGCTGGCAGCGACGGGCGTTTTGCTGACGCTGGTGCTTGCGCAGCGCACCGCGCGCATCGTTGGTGTTTCCCCATCCCATGTGTGGAATGTCTGTGTCGTCGCTCTCTTTGCGGCGCTGGTGGGCTCACGGCTGCTGCTGGCCGCGCTCAACTGGGGGGAACTGCTGCGCCACCCGCTTTGGATTTTCGGACTGGCCACCATCCACAGCCCGGTGCTCGCCGTCGCCGGAGTGATGATGGGCGCGGTGGCGGCTCTTTTCTACATGGGCCGCGAGCGCATGCCATGGGCGGCTACCCTCGATGCACTTGCTCCGCCGCTGGTCGTCGGCCTGGCCTGTGAGCAGTGGGGCGCGCTGCTGGCCGGCGCTGGCTACGGAACGGAGACTTCCGCGAGCTGGGCGATTGTTTACACTGACCCTCTCGCGCAGCGCTGGAGCGGCACGCCGCTCGGCGTTCCGCTTCATCCGGTGCAGGCTTACGCCGCTGTCGGATACATGCTGCTGGCGGTGGTGCTGCTGACTCGTCTGCGTGCGCGGCGGCAACCGGGAGATGTCGCCGGCATGGCCCTGATGGGTCTGGGAGTGGTCGTCTACCTAAGCGAACTCTGGCGCGATCCGGAAGGCAGGGGGGACGCGCTGAATGGCTTTTTCGACGGTCCGCAATTGGCGGCTATTGTGATGGTGCTGGCAGGAGGAGTGGTGTTGTTGCAGAGAAAGGACCTCAAGAAGGGTCGAGGTCTCCCACCCTTTCCGCAGGAAAAAGCGGAAAGGATGGGGCACGGGACATTTGAGGAGCCCATAGAAAATGGGCCGGTCGCGACGGACGAGGCTGCTCATGAGTGAGTCCCGCATGCTCGTTGTGCCGGCGGAAGCAGCGGGCCAGCGCCTGGACCAGTTCCTCACATCGCAGTTGGACGGGGTGAGCCGGTCGCGCGTGCAACTTCTGCTGGAGCAGGGCGACGTGGTCGTCGACGGGGGGCGTCTCAAAGCTTCTTCAAAGCTGCGCGGCGGCGAATCGATCGTCATCACCGGAGAGCCCCGGCCCGCGCCGCTCAGGGCCGTCGCCGAAGACATTCCGCTCCAGGTGGTCTTTGAGGATGCCGACCTGGCAGTGATCGACAAGCCCGCGGGCATGATGGTTCACGCCGGCTCCGGCCAGACTGAAGATGCGCGCAACCGCGGCACGCTCGTGAACGCACTGCTGCACCGGTTTCGGGCGCTGTCCGCGACCAGCGGGGAACTGCGCCCGGGCATCGTGCATCGCCTCGACAAGGACACCAGCGGCCTGATCATTGTGGCCAAGAACGACCGGACCCATGCCGCGCTGGCGGAGATGTTTTCCACGCGCAAGGTCAAGAAGACCTATATCGCGCTGGTGCATGGCTCGGTCGAGCGGCCGAAGGGCACCATCACGGCCGCGATCAGCCGCGACCCGGTGCGGCGGACCCGCATGACGACGCGGGTGCAGGAGGACGGCCGCTCGGCGGTTTCTCATTACGAAGTAACCGCCGGCTCACGACCCGATTCGGCAAATTCACGCTGGTGCGGGTGCGCATCGAAACCGGCCGCACCCACCAGATACGCGTCCACATGGCTTCCATCGGGCATCCTGTGGTGGGCGATACCCTCTACGGGGCCTCGGGTCAGCTTACCGACCAGGCCGCGATGCAGGCAGCTCCCTCCAAAGCCGCCCGGCGCAAAGCTGCGTCCGAGAAACTGCGGCTGGGTCGCAACTTCCTTCATGCGGCGGAACTGGAGTTCACCCACCCGAAGACTGGCAAGCCTTTGTCGCTCGCATCTCCTCTTCCGGAAGCCCTCAATGCGTTTCTGGAACGGCTGGAAAGCGTCGCCGGCTGATGCTATAAGGCGGCTTGAAACGTCCAAAGGAGAGGCAGTTATATCCCGGAGTCAGAATACCCGTGCTGCTTTCACCGCGCTCTGAAGTCCGATTGATAGAATGAAGAGGTCATGATCAGAAACACTTTCTTTCCAGCGGAAGTTCTCCGCCGCTGGCAGTATGCTCTCGCGTGCACCTTGCTCGTGGCCGTTTTTCCCTGGATGTTGCTGCCTGCGCAGCAGCCTGCGACCCCGCCATCCCAACCGGCGCCGCCTGCCCCGCAAAAAGCGTCTCCGGCCGCCGACCAGGCTGACGACAACGCCGGTCCCACGATCCGCCTGGGAGTCAACGAGGTCAACCTGATTTTCACCGTGACCGACCGGCACGGGCACTATATTCCAGACCTCAAGCAAAGCGACTTTGCATTGCTCGATGATCAAAAGGCTCCGGAGAAGGTCAACGATTTCCGCCAGCAGATCAATCTTCCGCTGCGTGTCGGGATCGTGATTGACGCGAGCACGTCCATCCGCACCCGGTTTCACTTCGAGCAGCAGTCGGCAACGGAGTTTCTCACCGAGACGCTGAAATCGCGCGCCGACCGCGCCTTCGTCATGGGATTCGACGTGACTCCTACGGTCTTCGCCGACTGGTCGAACAACCTCGATGCGCTGGAAACCGGCATCAACCGCCTCCGGCCCGGCGGCGGCACCGCGCTGTTCGATGCCGTGTACACCGCCTGCCGCGACAAACTGCTGACGGAGCGCGGCCAGGAGCCGGTCCGGAAGGCGATGATCCTGATCTCGGACGGCGACGATAACCAGAGCCGTGTTCATCCCGACGAAGCCATCAAGATGTGCGAACGCTCCGAGACCATCATCTACGCCATCAGCACCAACTGGACCCCGAGCCGCGGCAAGGGGGACCAGGTGCTGCAGCAGATGTCGGACGCGACCGGCGGGCAGACTTTTTTCCCGCCCTCGGTGGAGGAAATGACCAACAGCTTCCACGAGATCCAGGCAGAACTGCGCAGCCAGTATGCGCTGACGTATACGCCGGCCGATTTCAAAGCCAATGGCGCCTACCGCCCCATCTATCTTTTCTGCACCGATCGGCGCTACCAGGTTCGAGCCAGGAAGGGCTACTTCGCGCCGACGCAATAACCCTGGCAGAAATTTTTGCCGCGCCGGTCTGCGAGTTCCGTTTGCGAACGAGCGGGTTCGCGCCGTTCTGATTCGGTCCGGCTCCGGATTCTTACTGGTCCCGTCGCGTCCAACTGCCTCCATTCCGCGATGAAATAGAAAGAACGATCGCGGGAGAGATGCGATGATCCGGCAGGCTATTTCGTGCGACATCTGCGGGGCAGAGAAAAAGCAGACCAATCACTGGTTCGTGGCGTATACCCACGCCGGCGAGTTGCGGGTCAGCGGCTGGGGCGTGCAGGGCAAGATTCGGGCGGGTTCGAAACATCTGTGCGGGCAGACGTGCTTACACAAGCTTGTGGATGAATTCATCGCCGGCAGCGCGACCAACAAGGTGCACGCGTCGACGGTGGAAGCCGGGGTGGGCGAGGAGCCGGTGGTGGCCGCGGATACGAGCCTGACATCTAATGCTGCATATATGAAACCGGTGTCTTCCCCGACCGGATTTCCGGCTCCTGTCGTGCCCGCCGCAGTCATCGCCATCGCGCCAACGCGAGTCCTCCAGGAGCCTCGAACGCCGGTCGCCGCGCCGATTATGGACGATGCTCCGAACTATTCGTCCCACCGCTGGCGAGCGGAGGCCTGGGAGCGTGAACGGGAACGCGAGCGACGTTCGAGCATGGCGGGCAGGCGCAAGAGTTCGTGAGAGGGAAAATTCGTGGTCCATTCTTTCGCTGACTTATTGCGAAGGGGTGGGAGGAACCTTCAGACGGTGGGATACATTGCTGAACCGCGCCCTAGCGGAGCTAGGACGGGGCACCCGGGCCATTGGCAAGGAGTTCGAGAAGTCGGGCTTCGTCGAGCACGGGAATTTTCAACTCCTGGGCCTTGTCGAGCTTTGAGCCGGCTTCTTCTCCGGCGACGACGTAGCTCGTTTTTTTGCTGACCGAGCCCGCGACTTTGCCGCCGGCTGCTTCGATCCTGGCTTTGGCGTCTTCGCGGCTGAGATTCGGGAGTGCTCCCGTAAGTACGAAGGTGAGCCCGGCCAGTTGCGTGGTGCGCTGCTTTTTCTCCGCGGTCATTTTTACGCCTGCGGAGTGCAGATGCTCGATGAGTTCGCGGTTGGCTGGGCGGGCAAAGAAGTCCAGGATAGCGCGCGAGATGCGCGGTCCCACTTCTTCGACGCGCTCGAGGTCCTCGGCGGTGGCGTTCATGATGGCGTCGATGGAACCGAACTCCTGGGCCAGCAACTCGGCCGTGCGCTCACCGACGAAGCGGATGCCAAGCCCCATCAGAACTCGGGCCAGGCCGGCGTGCTTAGACTGTTCGATTTCTTTCAGGAGGGTACGCGCGGATTTCTCGGCGAAGCGGTCGAG
Organism: Terriglobales bacterium; assembly: GCA_963788475.1. Classification (GTDB taxonomy): domain Bacteria; phylum Acidobacteriota; class Terriglobia; order Terriglobales; family Acidobacteriaceae; genus Telmatobacter. Next base: position 251,872 of record CAWBGO010000011.1, on the reverse strand, counting down.
TGAGACAAGCTGGTCGAGGGTGAGCTTGTAGAGGTCGGCGACGCTGCGTACGAGGCCGCGCTCCAGCAATTGCGCTACGGCTGCTTCGCCGAGACCCTCGATGTTCATCACCCCGCGGCTGCCCCAGTGCTCGACGGTGCCGTGCAGCAGGGCAGGGCAGTCGACGTTGACGCAGCGGTAGTCGGCTTCGCCTTCTTCGCGCACCGCGGGATTGCCGCATACGGGGCAGTTTGTGGGGTAGACGAAACGTTCCTTGCCGCGCGGGTGGTCGGGGTCCGACACGATCTCCGCCACTTTGGGAATCACGTCGCCGCCGCGTTCCACCTTGACCCAGTCGCCGATGCGCAGGCCCATGCGCTCGATCCAGTCGGCGTTGTGCAGGGTGGCGGCCTTGATGTTGGCTCCGCCCACGAACACCGGTTTTAGCTGTGCAGTCGGGGTGAGTTTCCCGCTGCGTCCCGTGGTGATCATGATGTCGACCATCTGGGTGATGGCCTGCTCGGCCGTGAACTTGTAGGCCAGGGCCCAGCGCGGGGCGCGGCCGGTGTAGCCGAGGCGCTGCTGGGTGGCCTGCGAATCCACCTTCAGCACGACGCCGTCGATGTTGTATCCCAGCGTGGCGCGCCGTTGTTCGGCCTGGTGGATGAACTTGAGCATTTCTTCGACCGTGTGCACGCGGCCGCGATGGGGGTTCACGCGAAATCCCATCGCGGTCAGCGCATCGAGCGTGGCCTCCTGCCCGATGGGCAGATATTCGCCGCCGCTAAGAAGGAAGTAGGCGTAGAGGTCGAGGCGGCGTTTGGCCACGATGCTGGGCTCGACGGTGCGCAGCGTGCCCGCGGCAGCATTGCGGGGATTGACTGCCGGCGTCAGGCCCTGCTTTTCGCGCTCTTCGTTCATCTTCAGAAATGCGGTCTCGGGCATCACGACTTCGCCGCGCACTTCAAACGCCTGCGGAAGGTCGAGCTTTCTCGATGGTCTTGGCGGGGATGGAAAGCGGCACGCTGCGAATGGTGCGGATGTTGGAGGTGACGTCTTCGCCGATCTGACCGTCGCCCCGGGTCAGGCCGTAGGCGAGGCGGGCGCCGCCGTCTTCCGCCGGTTCGTAGTGCAGTGCGATGCTGAGGCCGTCGAGCTTCAGTTCCGCCGTGAACTCGACGGGCAGGTTGCCGGCCAGGCCGTGCACGCGCCGATCCCAGTCGCGCAGTTCTTCTTCGGAGTAGGCGTTATCGAGGCTGAGCATGGGCCGCGAGTGGCGCACCTTTTTGAAGCCCTCGGCGGGCTTGCCGCCGACGCGCTGGGTGGGCGAGTCGGGGGTGACCAATTCAGGATGGTCGGCCTCGAGTTGCTTGAGCTCGTTCATGAGGGCGTCGAAGTCCTGGTCGGAGATCTGCCGGCGAATCCAGCACGTAGTACAGGTGTTCATGGCGCCGAAGCTCGTGCGCGCAACTCGTCAATGCGCCTGGTGAAATCTGGGCGCTTGGTGAGATCGGTGGGTCCGCTCATGGGCAGGATTATAGGATGCGGCGCACCATCGGGGTCCCCACAAACAGGTCTTCGTTTGTGGGGTGATCGACCGGTTACTATGGTGGTCAGCACGCATGGAGCCTCTTACGCACTTCTTCACCGGAGCCTGCATCGGGCGCGCCGGACTTAACCGCAAAACTGCCTACGCGACCCTGGGGGCCACCCTGGCGGCGGAGGCGGCGGATATGGACGTCTTCTGGGGCTTTCGCGGGCCGGTGGAAGAACTGAAACACCATCGCGGGATTACGCACACCTTTATCGCAATCCCGGTGGTGGCGGCGGTGATCGTGGGCCTGGTGTGGCTGCTGCATCGCTGGAACGAACGACGGCGGCTGCGAAAACTGGAGGCTTTGCACGCTGGTCCAGAGGAGCCGATTCCATTGCGGCTTCAACCGCGCAACGTTCATTGGGGGTGGCTGTATCTCACCTGCTTCATCGCTGCTTCCACCCACATTGCCCTCGACTGGACCAACAACTACGGGGTGCGGCCGATGTTCCCCTTCAATCCGCGATGGTATGCGGGCAGCTTCATGTTCATCGCCGAGCCGGTGCTGTGGGCTTTGTTCTTTCTGGCCTTTGTCCTGCCGGCGCTGCTCGGGCTGGCGGATCGCGAGATGGGAGCGCGGCGGGCGCGGTTTCGAGGGCGGGGATGGGCGATCTTTGCGCTTGCAGGAACGGCTGCGCTCGGGTTCTGGCGCTGGACCGAGCACGCCCAGGCGCGGGCGATGCTTGAAAACACCCAGGTGACCGCCGCTCCATTGACGAGGATGGGAGTCCAGCCCTATCCCATCAATCCCTTCCGGTGGCACGCGATTCTGGAGACGCAGAGCTTTTTACCAGACGGCGGAAGTGAACACCCATACCGGCGCGATCGACAGCGATCCGCAGACCGACGTGCTCTACAAGCCCGACGATACTCCCGCGGTCGAGGCGGCCAAGCGAACATTGCTGGGCCGGGTGTACCTGGATTGGGGCATCGTGGGCAGTGGTCCGCGACATCGGCCAGCAGCCTATGGCGGGCGTGGACCCACCGCAATTGCCGCCGGGGCGGGCCTCGAATTGGACCACCGTCGAATTCACCGACCTGCGCTTTGCCTATGCTTTTATCCAGCGCGGGCAGGCGCGGCCGCCTGCCGGCCTGAGCGGCTGGGTTTACATCGTCGACGGCCGCGACGAAGCTGCGGAAGGCATGGGAGGACGGGAACAGAAGTGAAAGCAGTGGACAGTGGACAGTGAACAGGAGTCTCAGCCTCCATTCGTCGACCCGCGATATATGAAAACAAGGGTTTGAGTTCGTGGTTTTCCACCCTTTCGACAGAGGGAAGTCGAAAGGATGGGGCACGGAGAATCTCCTGGCGACTGGCGAATGGCAAAGCTGTTCGCGAGTTCCGGGTTGACCCACCGGGCTCGGCACCCCACAATGGATATACGGCGTTTTCAGAATACGAAAATGCGTCGGCGCTGCTTGCCTAGTCGCGCCTGCCCAGGGAAATTCAAGATTCGAGGTCGTCATGCCCGCCTATCTTCTGCTGGTTGCTGCTGTTTTGAGTCGTCTTGTTCCGCATCCCGACTGGCTGAACTTCACGGCCGTGGGAGGAGCCCTGCTGTACTTTGGCGCGCGGCGCTCGTGGCGTGAAATGGTTGCTCCGCTGGTTGCCCTCATGGCGACCGACTACGTGCTGACGGTGTTCACCTATCACTACAGCTTTCACTGGCAGGCGTATGTGACCACGTGGGCCTGGTACCTGGCGGTGATGGCGCTCGGGCGGGTTCTACTGCAGAGCCGGACTACGTTCCTGCGCGTGGCTGCGGGCGTGATTCTCGGCCCGACTTTGTTCTTTGTGGTTTCGAATTACGCGGTGTGGGTGGGTGGAGACATGTATCCGCGCACCATGAGCGGCCTGGTGGCGTGCTATGCCGCTGCGGTTCCGTTCTATCGCAACGACGTGCTTTCGACGGCCATCGTGGCCGGGCTGGCGTTCGGCGTGCCCGTGCTGGTGCGGCGGATGAACCGCGCGCAGGCGGTTCCCGCGTCCTGATTCGTCGAACACCGGGTTCTCCAACCCGATGATGAAACCCCACCCTCGTCTCTCACCGGTGTAGCCGACCCATGGCGAATGAAAAGGAATAGTTTGGGTTCGTGGTCTCCCACCCTTGCGACTGAAAAAAGTCGCAAGGATGGGGCACGAAGCATTTGTTTCTTCGCAGGTCCGCAGATGCAAGGAATTCTCCGCGGCGGGCTCAGGCTACGCTGCCGCGACGTTTCTTCAGCCACCACCAGGCGAAGCCAAGCACGGACAGGCCGAGAACGATTCCCAGCGCCAACAGGGCGTGGTGGGCGACGACATCGACAGCTCCGGGGCCCAGTTTGAGGATCAGGAGCGAAAGTACGAGCCAGCGGACCAGGCGGCCGGTAAAGACAGCGAACAAGAAAAGCGGAATTCGCATTTCGAAGACTCCGGCGGCGAACACGAACGCCTTCCATGGCGTGGGCGGGGGCAGCATGGAAGGGATCGCCATGGCCCAGAATTCCTGGCGTTCGAAGCGGATACGCATGGCCTCAAATCTCGCCTGGTGGACGCGCTTGCGCAAAAACAGCTCGCCGCCGGCCCGTCCCAGCCCGTAGGGCAGCAGACCGCCGATGGCGGAGCCCGCCGCGGCGAGCACGGCGTACATCCAGAAATGGCTCTGATCCTTCCAGATGTAAATGGCGAGGATGGCATCCATGGGGACGGGGATCGTGGAGGAATCGAGCAGGGCCACGGCACCGGCACCCCAAAATCCCATCTTGACGATGGCCGGCAGGATGACAAACTTCCATTCTTGCAACAGATGCACGAAAAACTGCTTCAATCACTGTCCCTTTCCGGCAGTTGATCCGTCCATGTAGAAAGACCCACGTCGAAAGACCATTGTACGGTGCGTGCGTTTCCACGGCGCGAACCGCCAACGGAGCTGCGACGGATGTGACGCGCGATCCTGACGGCAGGTTTCCTGCTTTCGCAGGGGATGAGAGAATACGAAGAAAGGACTCGAAACGGAGCCGCAGGCGGAGTGTGGGCCGCGGTTCCTGCCGGACGAATGCCCTTAAGCGTAGTGCCAAGCAGCGTGAACGAGCCTAAAGAGCCGACGGGAGCCACACCGGAACCCGTAGACGCGGCGCATGGCCCTGAGAACGGGAGGCCAGGCGGCTCGGATTCGGTCCGGTCGTCGGAAAACTCCGACGGAACCGGGGCAGATTCGGAGCGGGATTCGCGCGAAATCGACTCGAACCGTAACGGATCTCCTGTCGTACGCGGTTCCCGCTGGATCGACTACGATACCCACGAACTTCTGGAGATGATCAGCGAACTCGAGGACGAGCGCCGCTGGGCCCGTCTGCGGGAAGGTCTCTGGATTGCGATCCTGGTTCACCTGGTACTGCTCTCGTCCCTGACCTGGATTCCCAGATACATCTTCAAAGTTCCGCCGGTGATCGATCCGTTTGACGCCATCAAGCAACGCAAGGACGATCTGAAATATCTTGATCTTCCTCCTGACCTGGTGAAGCGCCTTCAACCCAAGACGGCGGTGAAGCCGGTTCCGCAGAAACAGCCGCAGATCGACAAGAAGACCCTGGAAGCCTTGAACAAGGCTATGCCGCCATCGCTGCCGCCCACCCCAGCACCTAAAGTGGAGCCAGCCCCGGCGGAGCCTCCGCCGCCTGCTCCGAAGCCGGAGTCTCAGGCGCAGCTGGAGGCGCCGCAGCCCAAGGCGGTTCCGGCGCGGCCCAGTTTCGCCATGGGATCGGCGAACCCGGCCGACCAGCTGCGGGACGCGATGCGAGGTTCGCGCGGCGCCAGTAACGGAGCCGACAATGCCCCATCCGGTCCTGGGATGGCGAAGCATCCGGGCGCCGGAGGCGGAGCGGAGATCCTATCGGATAAGCAGGGAGTGGATTTCGATCCCTGGCTGCGGCGTTGGTACTTCGAAACCGAGCACACCTGGGATCCGCTCATTCCGGACGAGGTGAATCCGCCCATCCTGAAACAGGGGCAAGTGCAGATCCGGTTCAAGATTCTGCCCAACGGCCGGATCCTGGAAGGCAGCATGGTTCTCGAAGGCCGGTCCGGCGATACGGCTCTGGACCGTGCGGCGTGGGGCGCACTTACCGGCTCGAATTATCCGCCGTTGCCGCGCGAGTTCCATGGACCCTTCATCGAACTGCGAGCCGTTTTCATGTACAACATGCGGCCGTAAAAAGCAGCTGCTGGCTTCCAGCTCCCGGCTGGGGGTGCTTCTCTGCTTGAACGGGCAGGACTATGATGGAGCTTCACCACTGCGATCGATGCGAGGAGAACCTATGAGTGAGAAGCTGAGCGGCGTGGAGCCAGGGCCGGCGCGACTTTCTCAAGGTGGGCGGCGTCGCTACAGCCGCGTTGCTGACGCCTTCAGCGTTTGCGGTGACGCCCAACAAGGCGCTGCCGGCGCTGCCATCGAATCCGGTTACCTTGAAGGCCATGCCGACGCGCAACCTGGGCAAAACCGGATACAAGGTGGGCATCTTTTCGCTGGGCGGGCAGGCCGCCCTGGAACACGCCAACAACTTCGACAACGCCGTGCCGATCATCGAGCGCGCGCTGGACATGGGCGTGAACTACATCGACACGTCGTCGATCTACGGCGGCCCGCCGCGCTGGAGCGAGCAGTACGTGGGCAAGGTGATGGCCAAGCGCCGGAATGAGGCGTTTCTTGCGACCAAAACCAAGGAAAGAACGCGCGACGACTCGATGCGCATGATCGAGAAGTCGCTCGAACTGCTGCAGACCGATCACGTGGACCTGTGGCAGCTGCACGACGTGGGCACGATGTACGACGTCGACCAGATCTTCGCCAAGGGCGGCGCGATGGAAGCGCTGCTGGACATGCAGCAGCAGAAGGTGGTGCGCTTTCTCGGCATCACCGGGCACTACCGGCCTGAGGCGCTGATGGAGTGCATTCACCGGCATGATTTCGACACCATCCTGATGGCCATGAATGCCGCCGATCCGCACCACTACAGCTTTAACGAGGCGCTGCTGCCGCTGGCCGTGGAGAAGCAGATGGGCATCATCGGGATGAAGATTCCGGGGCGCGGGCGCATCTTGTCGTCGTGGAATCCGCCGCCTGTCGAGCAGCAGAAGAAGTCGTGGGAGGGCATGACGATCCAGACGACATCGCCCGGCACGCTGACGATGCGCGAGGCGATGTACTACACGCTGTCGCGGCCGGTGAGCACGGTGATCATCGGGTGCGATTCGGTTGCGCAGCTTGAAGAGAATGTGCAGCTGGCGCGCGACTTCACGCCGATCAACGACAAGCAGGCGGGAGAACTGGTGGCCAAGGCCGAGCCGTGCGCGAAGCCGTCGCTGTTTTTCCGGTTTTACGAAAGACCGTAAGTTAGCGGAGTTAGTAAGTCGAGGAAGCCTCACCTAACGGTGGGGCTTTTTTTTGATCCAATAAAGCTCGTCTGGCCGGAACGATCTGCCGTCTTAGAGCCCGTCCACGAAAGCGAGATCGCGCCGCGCTACATATCGCTCGTAGCACTTCTCGCACATCCAGGTCCCACCCGGGTCACAATATCCGAAGGTCCCAGCGTCGATATGCTCGTTGCAGAGCTCGCAGTGCTCGTGATCCCATCCCCCTGGAACCAGGCGAGTACCAGTGCGGACAGGCAGGGTCTGGTCGGCCGCCGGATAATGTCGACTCTGCCCCCTGCCTGCTCCTGTTGGTTCCATTCTCGTCCAGACCCTTACTTCGCGCCCATCGATGATGGATGCATCCCTGGCTTCGTAATCTTGAGCGACAGCATCGTTTCCCTGAAATTGCTTTCTGTCCCATCCCCAGCCTGGATCAAGCACCATCCAGACGTGAGCGGCCTGCCAGGGGGGACTCAGATAAGCCAACTCCCATCCGACCCCGTTTGGTTCCTCTTCTTCGAGGCAGTCGAGGATCGAAGTCCCTGTTTCTTTATCAAAGGACTTCAGCGTGGCGCATAGACATCCGCGCTGGCCGAACAGGAACCAAAACCAGCCTGATCCCATTTCCTCAATGATCTCGTCGCAACGACCCTCATGGATAGAGTCGAATCTACCTTCAAGTTCGAACGAATGATATCCGTTCTCGGACATAGGGCCGCGACGCACGTCAGCCACGACGAATTTGGGGAAATCTTCGAGTGTCTTTCGTTCAGGAATTTCCATTTTCTGTGGGCCTCGTCAATCTATAGTTCATCGGCCGAGTGAATCTCAAGACAATTGCTCAGACATCCGCGAATAACTCAACGAGCAAATGTGAATGTTTTTCGCGCATCAGGCCGTGCGCTTGCGGAGAACCCAGGTGGTCATGCAGCGGTGGTCCTGGACGATGGTGGTCTTGAGGGGGTCGACCAGGACGGCGTTGAGTTCCTCGGTGAGGTCGAGGAGCATGTCTTCATCGACGAGAAACCACTGTTCGCCGTCGGGCATCTGGAAGAGGCCACCCTCAAGGCGCGGGAAGTCCATGCCGATGCGGGAGGCGAGGCGGCAGAAGAGAAGGCCGCCGGGGCGCAGGACGCGCCAGAGTTCGGAGAGCATAGCGCGGAATTGGTCTTCGTCGCGGGCAAAGTGGAGGACGGCGGAGCAGAGGACGGCGTCCATGCAGGCTTCCGAAACGGGCATCTGCTCAACGGGAGCTACCTGGAAGTTCTCCGCCGGTAGGCCGGTGCCGAGCGAAGCGGAGAGCTTTCGGACATGCTCGATGGCATCGGGATTCAGGTCGACCGCAAAAACCTCTGAGCCTTCGCGCAACAGGTGAACGAGATTGCGGCCGTAGCCGCATCCCGCGTCGAGGATGCGCATGCCGGGGCCGAGATTGCCGCGCAGGATCTGGTCGAAGACGTAGATGTCGATCTGGCCGAACTGTTCCTGAACTGTGAGGGGCAAAGGGAGTTCCTTTGTTGGTTGAGGTTTGTGGTATCCCAGGTCTCAAAATCGAGACCTGGGGCACCCGCGCGCTGGAGGTTTGTGCTTTCCCACCCTAAGCGCAAAAACAAAGACGCGCTTGGGATGGGGCACCCGGCATTTGCAAAGGATCAACCGAAAGACAAGTCAGGGCCGGTCAGGATGACAGGTTGAGGTAGAGGCGGTAGTGGTCGTCGCTGATGGCGGTGAAGGGGCGAAGTTTGAGGGCGCCGGTTTCGGTTTTGGCTTGCCAGTTGGTTGAGCCGGCGGATGCCTGCGTGATGGCGAGCAGATCCTGTTTGCGGAGGTTGGCGGGGACGGCGCCCACGCTGAAGAGGGCAAGCGGGCCGTGCACGGGAGCGAGCAGGTTGGGATGCTGGGGGTCGACGGCTTCGAGGGTGGTGGGCATGTCGAATTCGATTTCGATGCGGTCGCCGTTTTTCCAGGTGCGGTTGAGGCGAGCGAACTTGCCGGGCTCGATGGCGTCAGCGACACGCTTGCCGTTAACCGCAACGGTGGTCTTAGGGCCGGCCCAGGCGGGGATGCGCACGTGGACCGGGAAGGCAGCGGGCTTGTCCGACTCAATGGCGATCTGGGTCGAGGGCGTGTGGGGATAGCTGGTCCGTTGGGTCAGGGCGACAGCGGCGCCGGCGCGGGACCATTTCACTCGTGAGGGCACGTAGAGGTTGACGTAGATTCCATCGCCGTCGTGGAAGTACGAACTGATGCCGTAGTCGGCGGTGACCTGCGAGAACGTGCCGGTGCAGCAGTGCCATTTGTAGGGGTGATAGAACTTCGATCCGTCGTTGTTGTAGTCGGAGTAGTAGAAGCCGTGGCCGTCTTCCTTGATGGGCCGGGCGCCCAGGATGCAGTTGTAGAGAACGCGTTCCATGCTGTCGCCATAGCGGCTGTCGCGGGTGGCGCGGGTGAGGTAGCGCGTGATCTTGAAGTGGGCGTAGGAGCCGCAGGGAGTCTCGAAACTGGAATGGGATTTGGTGAGGCTCTCGCCGATCTCGCCGCTGCCGGGCTCGCGAAAATCCTCGTCGGGACCCCAGCCGCCGGTTGCAAAGCTTTGGGTGGTGAGCAGGAAATCGAAGCCATTCTTTGCGGCGCGCAGATGTTTTTCGCTGCCTAGCACGAGATACGCCTGCATGGCGGAACTCATCGCGTTGACGTGGCTGTAGGCGTGCTTGTGGGGAAGCACGTTCTGGCCGTTGGCGAGCGGATCCCAGTACCAGTCGTCGGCGAGGAAACGCACGGCGAGATCCTTGTAGCGGTCGCCGGCGCCGCGCTGGAAGGCGATGAAGGCGTTTTCGGGAAGGGTATAGGGCTCGTCCCAGCAGAACGATTCGTCATGCGGGTGGGGGCGGGCGATCTGTTCGGCGCGGGAGAGACCGCGGGGCGGCAGATGGGCGGAGACGGAATCGAGCGTCTTGTCGAGAACTTTGAGGGAATCGGGCGCGGCGGTGAACTGGTGGGCGTCGAGCAGGCCGATGGAGATTTTGTCGTAGGTATAGGCGGGGAAACGGTTGTCGTCCCAGAAATGCTCGGAGATGGCCGGCGCGAAGTTGCGGACGATGCGGTGGACTTTTTCCTGGGTGGCCTTGTTGCCGGTGGCGGCATAGTCGCGCGAAAGGCCGGAAAGATACTGGCCGAAGCTGTGGCAGGGAGCGAAGCCGTTGTTGGGGCGGGCATCGAGATCGCTGAGAGGCGCCCAACTGTACCATCCGCCCATATCTTCGCCGGGGGCGGGAACTCCGGCGCGCTGGCGGAAGGGCTTGAGGAGGGCGTCTTCGTCGAGGGCGGCATAGAAGGCGTGGTTGGTCTGGAACTGCTGGCGCAGCGGGCCTTCGAGGAGTTCGACGTCGCCGTAGCCAAACTGCTGCAGCGGCGCGGGGGCGACGCCATTGGCCAGCATTTGGCGCGGCACGAGAGAGGCAGCGGCCAGGGCGCTGCTGGTCTTGAGGAATTCTCTGCGCGAAGACTTCATGATGCCAAGTTTATAGTCTGTGGTCGGCCTAATGTGAAACCCGCCCAAGCAAGCTTGGACGGGGCACCCAGTGGGGCACTCCGGCTGGGCTCTTCAGTGCTTTGTCCACCCGTGCATTCCGGCTTCGAAGCTGCGGCGGTCGAGACGGGGCAGTGCGCGCGCCACCTTGTGGGGAAAGAGTTCGTAATGCTTCGCCGCGATGAGGGATTCCGGAACGCACCAGACGTCCTCTTCGGAAGTCATCCAGTGGCGGCTGTCGAGCCGGGCCAGGTTCACCGGCCGGGAGTAGGAACGCAGAGTTCGTTCGCCGCGGAGATTGTAATAATGCTCGAAGTAGCTGAGCGCCAGTTCGCGCAAGGTGCGGTAGATGGGGGCGCGAAAGCGCAGGCCTGCGAAGTTCGACTTGGCGATGCTTCCCCAGAGGCCGCGTTCGCGGTAGAGGGCGAGCACGTGGTCGTCATCGTGCACGGCCTCCAGATCCATCAGCAGCGGCGGGTGGCCGTTGAGGCGGAGGGCGGCGGCGGCCAGCAGCGCGCCTTCGAGGCAGTGTCCCTTGCATTCGAGGAGCGCGCGCTGGGGAGACCGCGCCGTGTTCCCGTAATCGTATGGCAGGGCGTCAATGAACCGCTGGATGCGGGCCGGAGTCTTCAGGGCGCGCAAGGTACGCAGATTTTGCGGCGACAATCCGAAGGTCTCGCGCCTGTCTCGGGGGATTCCATTTTTCGACGGTTCCTTAGCGTTCAGAGGCAAAGCCGCAACCCGTTTGGAAACTCCCGGGAATTATAGCGAAACGATGATGGAGGAGGACTGGGGGCCGCCGCGAAGCCGATTCAACGAAAGACAGCAAGTCAGCGCCGCTTCTCCCACCCCACGGACGAGGACTTGTCCGCGGGAGTGGGAGAAGCGGCATCGCAAGCTCAGCAGGTCAGTGAAAAACGCAACGGAAGTGTCAGGGCAAAATGACCAGTTCAGGCTTGCTGCCGCCGCTCATGCCGTAGACTGCCCCCGAGTAGAATGCGCCCGCGTCGTACTTGTAGCAGCCGGGGTTCTGAGCTTTTACGGTGATCGGCTTGGCTCCGCCGCCGATGATGGGATCGTCGGGGTCAAACGGCGAGTCAGTTCCGAACGAGATCATGAACCCACCGTTTTTGCTCGACGTCATCCACGTGACCGAGGTGCCGGCCTTGATGCAAAAGAACTGGTTGTTCTTTGCGTTGGGAATGCTCGGCTTGACGGTGGAACCTCCGCCCGATTTGCGCACATCGATTTTGCACGCCTCGGAGCCAGATCCGCAGGTGTTGGCGGCTGTGCACATGTCGGCCGGTTTGGGTTCATCACAGACGTACTTGCTCTTCGCTTCGGTCGTGGCGCCGCCGAGCAACACGATCGACGTCACCAATGCCACACTGCATGAATGCAGCTTTCGTCTCATAATCTTTCCTCGCAAGATGTTGCACGGCATGTTCATGGTTCGAGACATCAGCCGGATCAATCTACTTCTTCTCCGGGTCCGCTGATCCCGGCCAGACGATGATGTTGTTGAGCTTCCAGGAATTCATTCTGAGATCCCACTGGGGCTCGCCATCCTTGTTGATGGTGAGCTGGGTGGCCGGAAAGAGGACGCCCCCGCTTTTACCCTTGTCCTGTTCGTTGATGTTGATCTCGCCCGCGGTCAGATTGAAGGACTGCGACTGGGTACTCCAGTAGGCCTCTCCGAAGGCAATCTTGCGATTGGTGATGAAGCGGATCGACCGTCCGGTGGGAGTCTTGACCTCGCGGATGTAGGAGACGTCGAATCCCAGGGTGCCGGGCATTGAGATCCGGCCCACGGCCTTCATCTTTTCAAGTGCATTGGCGAGACCGTCGTTTTGACCCTTCTGAAAGGACTCGACCAGAATCTGCCGGTCATCGGGAGTGGAATACTCATAGATGATGAGCCTCATTGTGAGGGTCTGCCCCATTTGTGTGCTCGTGCCGTAGGCCTGGGCATCGATGGTTTCATACTTCTCGCGAGCGAATCCCGGGACCGCGGTCATGGCCAGGATCGCGGCCGCGGCAATACCCGTCTTCAACTTTCTGGATACGATGTTCACCTTGTCCTCCATGTGCGCGAGGTGCAATGGTGGGGGATTCAGATGTGGCGATTTCAGCCACTGATTTCACCGTTTTCTCCGCGCGACGACCAAGGTACCAATCCTCAATGGGGGAGGAAACTGGCAGAAGTACCAGATGAAACCGGCTATCGTGCGAACGGAAACTCGAAAATAGGGTGGCGCGCGAGTCTATTCGTGGCGCAAGGCGCGCATGGGGTTCATACCGGCCGCGCGCCGGGCAGGAATCCAGCTGGCAGCCATGGCCACAGCGATCAGCAGTGCCGCCGAAGCCGCAAACGTGATGGGATCCCAGGAGCGCAGGCCGTAGAGCAGGCTTGCGATGAGGCGGCCCATGGCCAGCGCGGCGCAAACTCCGGCAGCAATGCCGATCGCGGCCAGCCATGAGGCTTCGCGGAGGACCATGGCGAGAACACGGCGGGGTTCAGCGCCGAGAGCCATGCGGATGCCAATTTCGTTGGTGCGGCGCGAAACCGCGTAGGCCATGATGCCGTAGATCCCGATGGCGGCCAGCACCAGAGCGAGGACACCGAATGCCGCCGTCAGGTCGGCGAAATTGCGTTCATTCTGCATTCTCGATGCAATCTGCTCGTTCTGGGTGCGCACGTCGAGAATGGGCAGGTTGCGGTCAATGGCGCCGACCGCCTGGCGTAGCAAGGGCAGAAGCACCTGCGTGTCCATGCGCGTGGAAACGGCGAAGGTAACTCCAGAGACGCCGTTCTTCTCTTCCCAGTAGGGAATATAGAACGTGGGCTCCGGAGGTGTGCGCAGGTTATCGTACTTGGCGTCCGCGCACACGCCGACAATCTGCCACCGGGTGGGGTTGTTCCAGCCGGTCTCGAATGTGCGCCCGACCGGACTTCGGCCGGCGAAATACTTCCTGGCCAGGCTCTCGTTGATGACCGAGACCTTCACCGAGGTTTGCGTATCCGTCGCATCAAATGTCGCGACCGGCGATGATGGGGATGGCGAAGGTCGAAAAGAAGGTCCTGCCCACGTAGTTGGAAAGAGCGCTCGGATTCCCTTCGGGCTTGCGCTGCTGGCCTTCGGGAATAATGGTATGGACGCTGACGTTGCCGCCGATGAGAGGCAACCCAGTCAGGGTGACCGATTGCACGCCCGGAATAGCTGCGAGATTCGCTTCGATCTGGCGGTAGAGCGGGGTTGTTTTCGCACCCGCGTAGGTGGTTTGCGGGGGCTCAATGCCGAACAGCAACAGATGATCGGGTTGAAAGCCGAGGCGGGCACGTGCGAGCTGCGACAGTGTCTGGACAAAGAGTCCGGCGCCCACGACCAGCAGCATCGACAGAGCCACCTGGATGATTACGATGGCCTTGCCGGCGAGCCCGCGCCGACGATGCGACGCTGTGCGGGCCGAGTCTTTGAGTCCGGAGCTGATTTCGACCCGCGCTGACTCCCAGGCCGGCGCAAGTCCGAAGACCAGGCCGGTGAGAATGGACACGGCCGTCGCAAAGGACAAGATCCTCCAATCAAAGCGCGCGGAAAATGCCGGCGGCGCCCATGAACTCGACAGCAGATGGGGAATTGCATCGCGAACCAGATACGCGAGCAGGAGACCGGCCGCACCGCCCAGCAGCGAGAGGGTGAGACTCTCGGTCAGCATCTGGCGAAGGATGCGCCGGCGGCTGGCGCCCAGGGCTACGCGCACGCTGACTTCACGCTGCCGCGCGCCGGCCCGTGCCAGGAGCAGGTTTGCCAGGTTGGCGCACGCGAGCAGCAGCACGAAGCCGGAAAGGCCCATGAGCACGTAGATCGGCTTGGTCATACCCTCGGCCGCGGGATTCTGCCCGCGGCTGCCATCGAGCAGGATAAGGCGAGGCGCCGGCTTTGTAGCCTTTGCGGGCATGGTGGCGCGGACCGCGGCACTGAGATCGACATTCAGCGCGGCCTCTGCGGTCCGATCGGAGGTGGTGGCGTTGACTCGGCCCATCACCAGTACCCACCACAGATCCATGTTGGTGAGCAGCGATGGCCCTCCGGGCATGCCGGTATCCTGGGGAGCGACGGTGGGCTGCATGCTGAAAGGCAGAAAGATGTCCGGTGTCCCCTGGGCGGAGTACGCACCGCTGAAGCCGGCGGGAGTGACACCGATGATGGTCAGCGGCACCATGTTCACGAGTATCGCCTTGCCGATGGCGTCCGGCGAGCGGACGAAATGCCTGGTCCAGAACCTGTCGCTGATGACGACCACAGGGCCGCTGCCGGGCGCGCCGTCGTCGGAATCCTGAATGGCGCGGCCGAGCTGGGGCAGGACACCCAGAGTCTGAAAGTAGTTTCCGGAGACCATCTCCGCGCCCACGGCTTCAGCATGCCCGTTGACGGTGACGGTCTGCCGGTCGAGCGGCTTGAATGCGAGCAGGTCCTGAAGGTCGCGATTCGATTGGCGCAACTGGCGATAGACGGGATAGGAGAACGAGGTCGAGCGCTGTCCGCCTCCGGGGTCGGAATCGAATTCGCCCCACATATCCTCGACCGCTCCATCTTTTGGTTGCGACCACCACAAGAGGCGGAGCTGTTCCGGATGGGGCACATTGAGCCGGTCAAGCAGCATGTGCTGCGCGGCGGTAAAGATGACGGTATTTGCACCAATGCCAAGAGCGAGGGAACCGATGGCAATGGCGGCCAGGCCGGGGCCTTTGGCCAGCATGCGCATGGCAAAGCGCAGATCTCCACCCAGTTCATCGAAGATGCGCGTGCCCCAGGCGGCACGGCAATTCTCTTTGCGGGCCGCGATGCTGCCCAGCTCGGCACGCGCGCGCCGCATTGCTTCGTGGCGGGGAAGCCCGCTTCGCATCAAGTCTTCGGCGTAGCTTTCGATGTGAAAGCGCAGCTCCTCTTCGACCTGCGCATCGAGCTGCGCGCCGCCGGGTCACGGCTCTCCACCAGGTCAGAATACGGCTGCGCACACTCATAGCTCCTCCGGGGCGGTCTTGAGGATGGCCGCAACAACGTCGGCGAACTGGTTCCACTTTTTCGCTTCCGCGTCGAGGCGCCGGCGCCCGGCCGCGGTCAAGCGATAGAAACGCGCTCGTCTGTTGTTCTCGCTCTGTCCCCATTCGCCGGCAATCCAGCCCTCGTGCTCCAGACGGTAGAGCGCCGGATAGAGCGATCCCTGCTGAATTTCAAGACGGTTGCGGGAAATCTGCTGGATGCGGAGCAGCACGCCGTAGCCGTGCAGCGGCCCGAGCGACAAGGCTTTGAGGGCCAGCATATCGAGGGTGCCCTGTAACAGATCGATGGGGGTATCGTTGGCCATTTTCGGCCGTCTCTCCAAGTCTGGCTAGGAGAGTAGTTCGTCTTCTCCTAGACTGTCAAGGAGAGACGCGAAGGATCGCGGAGCCAGGCGGGATTTCGCCAGCCGCGGCGGCGAGGCTCAATTTGCGGTGGAGTTGGCGGTTATCTGGTGCGCTGTGCCTGCGCGATTTGGTCGCTCGATTGAGTATCGGCAAAGGAAGTCCGGTCGACTGCGGGAGCGAAGACTCGCAATACGCCTGCTCGCCTGGCCGGCTTTTTGAAGAGCTCGGATTTGCGGCGGCGTCAGCCACATTTTCGGAATCACGCAGGCTCGACCCACCTCCAAAGATCGGCGGACGCTTCCCGTGATGGCGCGATCGGCTCCCAGTTCGGTTAGCTCGTCGAGCAGATCTGCCAGCTTGATAAAGCCGTGAGGCGTAGATGTTTCGTCGGTATTCCAAGCCATGGCGGTGAGTACGAACCTCGACAGGCTGCCCGGGCGCGACGGCTTTGCAGAAAGAGCAAAGGGCCGACGCTGCTTCGGCAACTGGATCAGCGTTCCCATTCCATCTCCAAAGATGCACTGCAGGTGGACTTGAGAATCCCCTCGATAAGGGTGGGGAAGGGGGCAGGATTGCGGCGTGCGGAGTCCGCACGCGCCTCATTGAGTAGCCACCCCCGATGACTGGCTCAATAACTTAAGACGCTACCCGGTGAGGCGGATCGCTGCATATACACAATTTGGGGGAAGGACAAGACCTGAAGGTCGAGTCGATCGTCTTGGGACACGCCAAGAAGCCTGGTCGTGATTGCGGAGAATTCAACTGACGCGGAGAACGAACCTGCAGTGAACGCCGCCGCGACGGGGTGACTCGATTACCTTTACGTCGACTGCGCGTCCGCTGACGGTTTCAAAGAGCTCCTGGTTATTGGCGGCGGAACAATCGCAGTAGGGGTCGTCGGGCATGGGCTGGCGCTGCGGGCTCCAACCGCACACGCACTTGGTGACCGGATAGACCAGGGTGACGGTGTTGCCCGAGCGGGTGCAGTTTTCGGGGCCGACGATCTTTCCCATCAGATCTACAAGTTTGTCGAGACTGCCGGCGCTCTTTTCGATGAGGTCCTGGCGGAACTGCAGGTTGCGGCAGCAGGCGCGACCGCGCTGCACCATCAGTTTGTGAAGCGTTTCACGATCGAGGTTGTTCTCTTCTTTCAGCAGGAAATCGGAGAGGAATTGACGAACCGCGCCGGAGTCGGACATGCAGGCTGTGCCGGCGCATTTGCCGCTGTCGGCGCTGGAAGCGATGGACAGGCATGGCATAGCAGCGCCGATAGTGACCAGGCCCCTTAGGAAGGTCTTGCGATCCATGGTGAACCTCTGGTTGCAGGGTGAATTAGCTTTACCATACTGCGACCAGTCGGGAACGTCATCGGTTTTGGTTCGATCCGGTTTGAGCGCCGGCCCAACGGGAATGCAGAGAGCGGGCAAGGGAAGAGGAAGGCTCCCCTTACACATGGCGAATCAGTATAGTGCGAACAGTGGTTTTTTCATCTGCACGAGGTCAGTGCCATGGCCGGACGGTTTCTCTGCTGTTTGGGCTTTTCTGCAATCGTTGGGTGCGCCATTGGGTCTTTGGCCCAATCCGGCAAGCGTGATGTTCCAGGTACCGACCCCCGCCACTTCGAAGCCGCCGGATATGGCGAAAGCGTCACTCTTGGCCCCAACTGGCTCTTCGCTACTGGCGACAACCCGGCCTGGGCTGAGCCCGGGTTTGACGACACCGGCTGGAAGACCGTCTCCACAGAAAAGCCACTGTTTGAATATGGCATCGGCAGTGTTCCATATGTTTGGTATCGCCTCCACGTCCATCTCCCTCCCCGTAC
Source organism: Terriglobales bacterium (assembly GCA_963788475.1). GTDB lineage: Bacteria > Acidobacteriota > Terriglobia > Terriglobales > Acidobacteriaceae > Telmatobacter. The sequence continues at coordinate 234,146 of CAWBGO010000011.1, read as the reverse complement.
GCACGACCTGATGGTCGGCACCAGGGTTGTGTCTGGCCGGTACGAGATCTTCGCCAACGGCGTCCGCATCGGCGGCGTTGGCAACATGACCGGATCGCGGGTGATGCAACAGGGAGCCTTGATGGCCTTTGCGGTTCCTGACGATTTGTTTGGAGAGCGGGGCGATCTTGTTTTGGCCATGCGGATCGCGGTCAACCCGGTGGGGAACATGGGTCGCGGAATCAGCAACCCTCTGGGCTCCCATTCCGTCTCGTTAATCGGCCGGGACTCGGCTGCACACGAGGCCAGTTATTTTGCGGCCCATAGCGCCGGGCCGGCTTTGCTGGCCTGCGGCCTCGGCCTTGTGGTGTGCCTGATCTCGTGCGCACTCTACTTTGCGCTGCGCAGCAATCAGGAGTACCTGGCGATCTCCATCCTTCTGCTTGCCGCCAGCACTCACGCGGCGCTCGCTGCCTGGATGAACCTTGTCGTCTACACGACTCCGGCCTGGGTCGCAATGTACGTGGCACTGGCGGTAGAGAACTTTGCGCTGATCGAGTTTGTCCGTCTTGTGCTCCATCTGCGGCGAGGACGCTGGCTTTTGGCTCTGGAGATTGTCTCCTCCCTGGCTTTCCTGGTGAACTCGACCGAATTCCTGCGCATGTTTTCCCCGTATGTTTACCTGGTGGGATTTTTTGGCCCTGTGCTGGCCGTGAAGATTGTCCTGCCGGTCTTGCTGATCCGTGGCTGGCAGCACGGAAACCGCGAGGCACTTCTTCTCTTCCCCGCGATTTTCCTGGGCTGCTTCGCCGACTATTGGAACTTTCTACTCCAGTTGGCTTTCTATGCGCGCCTGACCCCGCTGTATCCCTATCTGGGGTTTCGTGTCTCCATCGGGAGCTACAACGTGGATCTTTATCGTGCCGGCGATTTTGCGTTTTATATCGCCCTGCTGCTCTTCCTTGTTCTGCGCACCGTGCGCATCGCACGGGAGAGAGCCACCGCGGCCGCCGAGCTTGTGGCCGCGCGTACGGTGCAGCAGGTGCTGATCCCTGAAGAGATCCCCACCGTTCCCGGCTTTCTGATGCACAGCGTCTACCATCCCGCGGGACAAGTGGGCGGCGACTTCTTCCAGATATTGCCACTCAAGAGCGGCGGCGTGCTTGTGGTCATTGGCGATGTGAGCGGCAAGGGCATGCCCGCCGCCATGACCGTCTCGCTGCTGGTGGGTACTGTCCGCACCCTTGCCCACTATACGCAGAGCCCCGGTGAAATTCTGGCTGCCATGAACCAGCGCATGCTCGCGCGCAGCAGCGGCGGCTTTACGACCTGCCTGGTGCTACGGGCCGACACGGACGGGAAGCTTATCGTCGCCAACGCCGGCCACATCTCTCCCTACCTTGGGGGCAATGAACTGGCCCTCGAAAACGGCCTGCCACTGGGCCTTTCAGCAGAAACTACCTACGCCGAGTCCACCTTCCAGCTCAGCCCCAACCAGCAGCTTACGTTGCTCACCGATGGCGTGGTGGAGGCCCGCGACAAGTCCGGCGCTCTCTATGGGTTTGAACGAGCAGCGGCTCTCAGTATCCAAACACCGGAAGCCATCGCTTGCGCAGCGCAGGCATTTGGACAGGAGGATGACATTACTGTGCTGAGCTTGTCGTTTGCTGGCGTCCCGGCTGCCGCTTGAGGCGTTGCGGTCGACGGATGGGGCAAGGAGGTTTGTGCTTCCCACCTTAGCGACAAAGACAAAGACGTCGCGAAGGTGGGGCACCCATTCATCATTGTGTTTGCGCACATCCCAGGTCTCGAAGCGGACCTGGGGCACCCAAATTTGTGCGCAATTATTGGATCAGCGTGCCCTGCTCTTCGTCTTTGCCGTTGCCGTTGACTTCGTCGGGGGGGATGATGACGGCGGCGGCTACCTTGTCGTCTGGCTCGAGGAAGAGCAGGCGTACGCCTTGCGTGGCGCGGCCGGCGGCGCGGACCTGCTTGGTATCGATGCGGATGATCTTGCCGAACTGGCTGATGACCATCAGTTCGGAATTCTCGTTCACGAGCAGAATCGACGAGGTCTTGCCAACTTTGGCGGTCGCTTTCAGGTTATTGACGCCTTGCGCGCCGCGCGAAGTCAGGCGGTATTCGTCCACATCGGTACGTTTTCCAAAGCCGTTCTCGGTGACGGTGAGGATGAGGCACTGACTTATACATAGCTTCTCGTCAAGGGTCTTCAAGGCCTTCTCCGCGTCATAGAGTGCCTTTTCGGCGAGCTTATCCGCGGCCTTCAGCGCCTCGTCGTCCGGCGATCCGTTGCGGCGGTCTTCGCGTGCCTTCTGTAAGGCATTCTCCGCGTTGGCGTACGTGGCTCTCAAATCGGCGAGCTTCTTGGTGAGGCCAAGCCGTGCCGCGCATTCATCGCGCTCCGCATCGCGCGTTTCATCGGAGCTGGTGATGGCCGCGCCGATCACGTAGTCGCCCTTCTTGAGAGAAATGCCCTTGTTGCCGGCCGCATTGCGTCCCATGGGGCGGAGACCCCGGTTTCGTTCGGGATCGTATTCTTCCTCGAAGCGAATCGCCATGCCCTCGCGGGTGGCGAGAAAGATGGTCTGCTTGCCGTTGGTGAGATCGGCGGAAATCAAGTCGTCGTCTGCGTCAATGGCGATGGCGATGATGCCGCGCGCCATGACGTTGGAGAAGTCCTTGAGCGGGGTCTTCTTGACGATGCCGTTGCGGGTGGCGAAGAAAATGAACTTGCCTTCTTCTTCGAGGTCGCGCACGGGAAGGATGGTGCGGACGTTTTCGCCCTGGCTGCAGATTGAGCAGGCTCTGCATGCTCTTGCCCTTGCCGGCGGCGCCGACGTCGGGGATTTCGTAGACCTTGAGCCAGTAGACGCGGCCGGTGTTGGTGAAGCAGAGCAGGTAGGCGTGGGTGGAGTCGACGATGAGCTGGGCGACGAAATCCTCTTCGCGCGTCTTCATGCCCATGCGGCCGGTGCCGCCGCGGCGCTGCTGGCGATAGATGGAGATGGGGGTGCGCTTGAGGTAGCCCTGGTGGGAGACGGTGACCGCGACCTGCTCGTCGGCGATGAGGTCTTCGAGCTGGATTTCGGCGGACTCGTCGACGATCTGGGTGCGGCGCTTGTCGCCGTAGCGGTCGCGGACGTCTTCGAGTTCCTTGACGATGACCTTGCGGAGCTTCTTGTCGCTGCCGAGGATCTCTTCGTACTCGGCGATTTTCTTCCGAATCTCGCCGAGTTCGCTGAGGATTTCATCGACGGAGAGCTGGGTGAGGCGATAGAGCTGCAACTCGAGGATGGCGTCGACCTGGCGCAGGGTGAGGCCGCGCTCTTCGCTGGCGAGGCGTTCGCGATCGAGGTTGATGACGATCTCGGTGCCTTTGCCCCAGGCGTAGAGGTTTTCGCGGGCTTCGGCGCGGGAGCCGGAGGCGCGGATGATGCGGATGACGGTGTCGAGATTGTCGAGGGCGATCTTGTAGCCTTCGAGGATGTGTTCGCGCTCGCGGGCCTTGCGCAGAAGGAAGACGGTGCGGCGCTGGACGACGTCGACGCGGTGATCGATGAAGGCGCGGATGGCCTGGTCGAGGCCCAGTTCGCGGGGCTGGCCGTTGAGCACGGCCAGGAAGATCATGGAGAAGCTTTCCTGCAGCTGGGTGTGCTTGTAGAGCTGGTTGAGGACGATTTCAGGCTGTGAGCCGCGCTTGAGCTCGATGACGATGCGCATGCCGTCGCGATCGGACTCGTCGCGCACGTCGGAGAGGTCGTCGACGATCTTCTCGTTGGCCAGCTCGGCGATGCGCTCGATGAGCTTGGACTTGTTGACCTGGTAGGGGATCTCGGTGATGATGATCGCCTGCTTTTCCTTGGTCAGGTTTTCGAGGGCGGTACGGGCGCGCATGAGGAAGCGGCCGCGGCCGGTCTTGTAGGCCTGGGCGATGCCGGAGCGGCCATAGAGGAAGCCGCCGGTGGGGAAGTCGGGGCCCTGGACGTGCTTGAGGACTTCGATGAGGCCGGCTTTGGGGTTGTTGACCAGCTCGATGGTGGCGTTGATGACTTCGGTGAGATTGTGGGGCGGGATGTTGGTGGCCATCCCGACGGCGATTCCGTTTGACCCGTTGACGATGAGGTTCGGAACGCGCGTGGGCAGGACGGTGGGCTCAAACGTGGACTCGTCGTAGTTGGGGACGAAGTCGACGGTTTCCATGTCGATGTCGGCGAGGAGTTCGCCGGCGATGCGGTCCATGCGGCACTCGGTGTAACGCATGGCGGCGGGCGGGTCGCCGTCGACGGAGCCGAAGTTGCCCTGGCCGTCGATGAGGGGATAGCGGAGGGAGAAGGGCTGGGCCATGCGGACCAGCGTGTCGTAAATGGCGGAGTCGCCGTGGGGATGGTAGACACCCATGGCCTGGCCGACGACCTTGGCGCACTTGGTGTACTTCTTGTTGTACTCCAGGCCCATCTCGCTCATGGCGTAGAGGACGCGGCGATGGACGGGCTTGAGGCCGTCGCGGGCGTCGGGGAGTGCGCGGCCGATGATGACCGACATGGAGTAGTCGAGATAGGAGCGGCGCATCTCCTCTTCGATATTGATGGAGATGAGGTTGCCGCCGGGCGGAACGCCGCCATCGAGAGGGAGCTGGGGGTTCTTGTCGTCTGCCATAGAGGTTTTCAGGCGCGCAGAAAGGCGGCAAAAAGGTTCCGGTGAAGACAGGGCCGGGGTTCCGCGGACTGTAGATCTATTTTACGCGCTGGAGGGGGGTGTAAGCAAGGCCATAGGCTTACAATAAGCCTTTTATTTCCATTATGTTGCATGAGGTTATGGCAAGACAGAGAATGCCCTGGCCGGGTCAAGCCGCATGGCGGGATTTTGGTGCGGATTTAACGCCCGGTCGAGCCTTCTTTTTGGCCGGTCTTTTGTCGTCGTCGGTGCCCAAACCAGCCAAAATGACCGGTGGCTGATCGGGAAGTTCGACGACCAAAGTCAACTTGCCGCCGACGCCCTCGACGTAACTTCGCAGAGTGGAGATGTAAAGGTCGGAACGCTTCTCAATGCGGGAGACGCCTTCCTGGCCGATCTTGAGCTTTTTGGAGAGCCGGGCCTGGGTCAATTTGCGCAGACGACGCAGTTCGCGAAGGTTCAACTCCTCAGCCTTCAACTCTGCGGCGCGCCGCTTGATCCACTCCTGATCCTCTTGGGAGAATTCCTTGAAAATATCTTCATATGGGATAGTCATTTGTTTCTCTGCCTTTCCTGCTTAACGGCGTGGAGTTTGGCCAAGTGTCGAGCAAACCTCTGATCGGCTATATCGACTAGGCTCTTATAGAAGCGGTCTTTCCCAATTCCGGATTTGTCTCTGCCCACCAACAAAACAGCGTGCCGTCTAGGATCGAACGCAAAGGCAATACGCCACACCCCGCCTTCAGCCTCAAATCGCAGTTCCTTCATGTTTTTGTGCTCTGAGCCATTAAGGCTATCGACGTGGGGTCTACCTAACAAAGGGCCTAGTTCCCGAAGCCGTTCCACTCGAGCGGCAAGTTCCTTTTTGACCTGCGACGGAAATTCACGAAACTCGGGCAAAAAATCTTCGTGGAACTCGACCGCCCACATTCGATCATTATGCTCTCCAATGCCTAATGTCTTCAAGGACCTTTTTCGGGTCATCTTTCTTTCTCCTTTGGCTGCTTCATCGCCAGGGTCAAGCACTTCCAAGGCGGGGTTGGGACCTGAGGCCGTGTTCGCGAAGTCGATTCCTAATCCCCCGCCATTCTGTATAACCGTGAAATCGGGAAAACGTGACATATTCGCAAAAATGATTCAGATTTCTCTTGACTTCCCGATCTGATTAATCCCGGTCCTTCTCTTCCTACCCCATTTATTGGCAAAGAAGATTCTTGGTCTCGCGATCCTGTCTGGGCTGGCCGATTTCGGAGTTTTCACAGTAGGCCGGGCAGGCTGAGGATGCAGAAGACGGCTTGGAGAAGCACGATGGCACCCGCAGCGGCGAGGGCCAGGTTGCGGCGGGGCGATTCGAAAGCGTCGGCAAAAACGCCGCCGATGAAGGTGAGCAGGAAGGGAAGAGCCCACAGCCAGGGGGTGGAGCGGACGCCCGGCGTGATCAGGGGGACCACGGTCAAAAAACAAAGCAGCGGAGTCGAGTTGCCGAAGTAGCGGGACCGACGCAGGGCGAGGTAGAGGATGGCGGCAGCGGCGGCGGCCACGGTGATTCCTGCGTTGCCGAGCGAGGGGAAAAAGCGCCAGGCGGGGTCAAGCGAGATGCCGACGAAGGCGACGGCGGAGCGGAACAGGTAGCTGAACGCGTCGGGCGAGAAGCCGTAACAGCCAAAAACCAGGACCAGGGCTCCGGCAACGGCGATGAGCACGACGGGGAGGATTTGCGCGCGGCGGCCCTCGGCGACCCAGAGCATGAAGAACAGGCCGAGAAGCGCCACCACGGGGAGAGCGGCCATGTGCGAGGCGGCGGCGATGCCGAAGATGACGGTGAGCAGAACGATGCGCGGGCGCCACTTACGTCGAGGGCCCTGCATGGCGTGGGCGACCCCAAGGCAGGTGTAAATGCCGCCGTAGACGCCCAGGGAGGCGAGGATTTCAGGATTGGGGCCGATGCTGGCCTTGAGGACGGCTGGCGTGAAGCAATAGAGCGAGAGTGCCGTATAGCCGCCTAAGTCGCCGTAGAGGCGGCGCGTGACCCACCAGAGAGCGCCGCCCAGAACGCAGCCGGCGAAGAGGAAGGGCAGGCGCAGAAGGAGGGAAACATGAGTGAGCTGGTGACGGAGTTCCCAGAGGCTCAACTCAGCCGGGGTGGATTGACCGGCTGTCTGCACGACCCGGTCTTCAGGCTTGCGGAACAGATCGAGGCCGCGCTGGACGAGCAGGTTGAGGGTAAGCGGCAGGCCGGCGGCGCGATACGCGAGGATGCCGTCGTGGATGTTGCCGCAGGTGGTGAAGTAGCCGGCCAGGGGCGAGGGTTTTTCCCACATTTCGCGGCCGCAGCGCGCGTACTGGTAGTCGCTGTCGGTGAGGGACTGGTTGCCAATGAGCCAGAAGACCTTGAGCAAGAAAAAGGACGAGAAGTCCCGCCGCGATGCGCTGGGGCAGATTGAATCGGAAACGGCGGAGGCGGGCAAACCGGTGGGTCATCACGATCGAAGGCGCAAGACTCAGTCTAAATGGCGGGGATGCGGAGGATGAACGCGGGATGATGCGGGGACGGCCGACGGTAGTTCGAGCGGTGGTATGCTTGGCAAAGACTTCGCCATGAGCATGGTTTATACTGTCGGGCACTCCTCGCATCCCTTTGAGACATTTGCGGAGTTGCTCACCGGCCACGGCGTTGTCGTGCTGGTGGACGTCCGGTCGGCGCCTTATTCGAAGTATGCGCCTCAATTCGACCGTGAGGTTCTCCAGCGTGCTCTGAATACCGCTGGAATCAGATATTTGTTTCTTGGCGGGGAGTTGGGCGGACGACCTAAGAATCATGCGTATTACGACCTGGAAGGACATGCCCTGTACAGCCGCATGACCACCGATCCCGCATTCGTGGCAGGGATCGAAAGGCTGGAGCGCGGAATGGCGGAATATCGGCTTGCATTGATGTGCGGCGAGGAAGATCCGGCGCACTGCCATCGCCGGCTGCTGGTGGCTCGAATTCTGATGGAGCGTGGGCACGACGTTCTGCACATTCGAGGAGATGGCCGCGTCGAATCGGATGGGGATGTGGCCCGCCAATCGGGCAAGTCTCTCGTGAACAAGCAGCCTGCGCTATTTGCAGAACTGGACGAGGACCAATGGAGATCTACAGCATCGGTTTTACCCAAAAAAGCGCCAGCGAGTTCTTCGAAACTCTGAAGGCGCATGGGATCGAGCGCCTGCTCGATGTGCGGCTGAATAACACGTCACAGCTCGCGGGGTTCGCGAAGCAGGCCGATCTGGTCTATTTTCTCAAGGAAATTTGCGGAGCTGAGTACGAGCACGAGCCGTTACTTGCGCCGACTCAGGAAATGTTGGATACATACAAGAAAAAGAAGGGCGATTGGGACGTTTATACAGACGAGTATTTGAATTTGATTCGATCACGGAATGTGGAGTCGGCTCTTTCGAAGGATAGTTTTGCGAAGAGAACCGTGCTCTTGTGCAGTGAGCCGACAGCGGAGCACTGCCACCGGCGGCTGGCGCTAGAGTATCTCCAGAATCACTGGGGAGATATAATCGTTCATCATCTCTGAATTCTCTTTTGGAAGAAGGTCTGCTTTATGGGCCTGGATCGTATAGTTTGTCTCGCAAACTCCTATAAACATGACAATCGGTGTGTTGCCGGAATCAGCCTGGTCACAAAGAAGTGGGTACGGCTGGTCGGAGTCGATGTTCCCGGGTGTGTGACACGACACCAGACCTGCTATGCCGATGGAAGTGAAGCGAGGGTGCTGGATGTATTCGAAGCGGAACTCGGCGACGAATGCGGATCGAACTATCATCCAGAAGACGTCATTGTGATGGAGCGAAAGTGGAATCTGCTCCGACGTTTCGAAGCTTCAACGGACGCCCGATTCCTCCTTGCATGTTCAAACAAAAGACCAACCCTGATGAAAAGTTACAGTGACAGACTTTTTCAGAGGGCGGCCAATCGTCTTGCACTCGAGAGTTCGCTGGAATTGATTCATCCCGAGGACCTCTGGTGGTGGATTCGCGAGGACAAAGGGAAGCGCAAGAGCCGAGCACTCTTTCGAGTGGGAGGCGGGAGGCGCGCCAGATATGATCTGGCAGTGACTGATCCACAATGGATGGCGAGGATGCACTCGCTCTCCCCTGGCATCTATCCGCACGCTGATTTCTTTGAAGATAAGGTACCGACGACCTTTCTAACAATCAGCCTGAGCGAACCGTTTGAAGGATTCCACTACAAGCTAGTGGCCGGAGTAATCGTCTTCCCAGCCTGACGCGTCGACACGAGGTTGCGGCGGGGGGGCGCGGCGGCTACACTTCTGGTCAGCATGGCGATTGCGCGCGACAACTCTCCGGATCGGCTGGTCAGCGCTTCGCGCGCTGAGGAAGAGCAGGGATTTGAACTGAAGCTGCGGCCGCGGTGGCTGCGCGAGTTCATCGGGCAATCCAAGGCAAAAGAACAGTTGGCGATTGCGCTGGAGGCGGCGAAGTCGCGCGGCGAGGCGCTGGACCATGTGCTGCTGTTCGGGCCGCCGGGGCTGGGCAAGACGACGCTGGCGACCATCATTGCCAACGAGCTCGATGTGGGCTTTCAGCAGACTTCGGGGCCGGCGCTGCAGATCCAGGGCGACCTGACGGCGATTCTGACCAACCTGCGCGAGCGGCAGGTGCTGTTCCTGGACGAGATTCACCGCATGCAGCCGGTGCTCGAAGAGAAGCTCTACACGGCGCTCGAAGACTACAAGCTGGACATCATCATCGGGCAGGGGCCGGCGGCGCGCACGCACGTGATGGAGATCAGGCCGTTCACGTTTATCGGCGCGACGACGAGGCCGGGCCTGCTGAGTTCGCCGCTGCGGTCGCGGTTCGGGATTCTGCTGCGGCTGGAGTTTTATACCGAGGACGAGTTGCGCTTCATCGTGGAGCGGTCGGCGGAGGTGATGCAGGTGCCGATCGATGCCGATGGGGCGGCGGAGATTGCGCTGCGCTCGCGGGGGACGCCGCGTATTGCGAACCGCCTGCTGCGGCGGGTGCGCGATTATGCGCAGGTGCGCGGGACGGGAGCGATCGACCGGCCGACGGCCAATGCGGCGCTCACGATGCTCGAGGTGGATGCGCACGGATTCGACGAGATCGACCGGCGGCTGCTGCTGACGATTATGCAGAAGTATGACGGCGGGCCGGTGGGACTGGGCACGCTGGCGGCGACGCTGGCCGAGGAAGAAGACGCGCTCGAAGAAGTGTATGAGCCGTTCTTGATCCAGATCGGATTTCTGGATCGGACGCCGCGGGGACGAGTGGCGACGCGGCTGGCGTATGAACACTTCGGGTTGAGCTTGCCGGGACGGCAGCCGGGGTTGTTCTAAGGATGGCGAGCGCGTGAGTTCGTGCTATCCCACCCTAGCGACAAAAGACGTCGTTAGGATGGGCACCCAAGTAATGAGGAGACTTTTGCAATGGCACTGACGGAATCGACGATGGAGTTGGAGTTGGGAGCGGAGGCGCCGGATTTTGCGCTTACGGATGTGGTGAGCGGGAAGACGGTGCGGCGGGAGGATTTTCGCGGGCAGAAAGGGCTGCTGGTGATGTTTATCTGCACGCACTGCCCGTATGTGAAGCACGTGGAGAAGGGGCTCGCGGCGCTGGGCATGGACTATGATGGCGAGCCCGTCAGTATCGTGGCCATCAGCAGCAACGATGCGAAGGCCTATCCCGATGACAGCCCGGACGGCCTGAAGGAACAGGCGGAGCGGATGGGGTTCCGGTTTCCATACCTGTATGACGAAACGCAGAAGGTGGCGCGCGCCTTTCATGCGGCCTGTACGCCGGATTTGTTCTTGTTCGATGGCGATCTGAAGCTGGTGTATCGCGGGCAGTTCGATGCGAGCCGGCCGGGGAATGGGGTTCCGGTGACGGGACAGGATCTGCGCGCGGCCATGGAGGATGTGCTGGAGGGGAGGCCGGTTGCAGGGGACCAGAGGCCTTCGATGGGGTGCAATATCAAGTGGAAGGGTGGTTACTAGATTAAGTTGAGCGTGGTGGGTTCCCACCCTTTCCGCAGGACACCACCCCGCGAACGAAGACCTGTCCGCGGGGACCCCGGGGAGCGGAAAGGATGGGGCACGGAGTTCTAAGCACTGCCTGATTTCGTCTGTTGAGGTTTGTGCTTTCCCAGGTCTCAGAATCGAGACCTGGGGCACCCAGCGTTATACAAGAAGTCAAAGAGCTATAGCGTTGGGGAGTTGTCGCCGAGCATGGCCTGGCGGACGATCTTGATGGGCGGAAAACCTTGCTTCAGAAATTCGTTGTGGAACTGCTCGAGTGAGAAGGCCGCGCCCTGTTTGGCCTTGAGGTCTTCGCGGAGTTTCATGATCTCGAGCTTGCCGAGGGTGTAGTAGAGATACGTCGGGTCGCCGGTGCCGCGCTTGGTTTCGACGACCGCTGTTTCCTTGGATTGATAGCCTTCCTTCTGGAAAAACTCGATGGCCTGGTCGATGGTCATTTTGCCGGTGTGCATCTGGATGCCGACGATGAAGCGGGCGTTGCGCAGAAGCGCGTCCTGCAACTGGCCGAGGCGGAGGAATTTGGCTTCGCGCGCGTCTTTTGCGCCCGCGCCGGGCTGGCCGTAGCCTTCGTCGAGCATCATCTGTTCGCAATAGTGGGCCCAGCCTTCGACGTTGGTGTTGGCGCCGAGCAGCTTGCGCACGCGGCTGGGGGCCTGGGGCACCCACAGGAACTGGACGTAATGGCCGGGGTAGGCTTCATGCACGGCGGTGGAGATGATGGTGCCCTTGTTGAATGAGTGCATGTAGCCTTCGACTTCTTTCGCGCGTCATCGTCTTTTCGGGCAGCGTGACGTTGAAGTAGGCCTCGGTGGCGTGCTTCTCGTAGGGGCCGGGCGTGTCCATGCTGGCGAAGGTGGTGGCGCGCATGAAGGGCGGCGTCTCTTCGAGGATGGGGCGCACCTCGGAGGGGATGGTAACGATGTGGTGCGAGTTGATGAAGGAGATCAGGCTGTCGAAGGTGGCGCGAAAGCTCGAGAGGAGCTGATCGGGCGCGGGATGGTCGGCGCCGAGGTCTTCAAGGACGGCGCTGGAGGCTTTGCTGGGTTCAAGCTCTTTGGCGAGCGCATTGAAATGCTGCTGATTCTTGTGCAGGTCGGCAAAGCCGATTTCAAGCAGCTTGTCGAGCGGGATGTCGACCATTTCGTCGTACTGAAGTTTCTTGGCGAAGTTATCGGCGCCGATGCGGAAGTCGCCGGTTGATTTGGGCAGCAGGTCGGTCTTGAGCCAGTCGAGGTAGCTTTTGAGCGCGGCGATGACGGCGGCGTTGGTCTGCGCGAATTCTGCTTTGAGGGCTGGGTCTTTGGCGTCGGCGAAGGCGGAGGGCACGTCCTTCTCGAAGAAGCTGATGATGCCGGGCAACTGCTCGATGGCGATTTCAGTGGAGATGTGGGGCGGGTTCTTGAGATTGGCGCGGGCCTGGTCGAGACGCGAGGGCATCAGCTTTTCGCGGGCGATGAGAGAGCGGAGGCGCTCGTTGGGCGATGCGAATTTGCGTTCCATGAGCGAGAAGGCGGCGTTGGAGATGCCGCCGGAGTAGGCGTCGGGATTCTTCTCCCAGGTGCGGATGGTGTCGAGCGTGAGGAGGGTGGAGCGGATGTTGGCCGAGCACCATTTCGCGATCGCCGCGGGTGGTTTCGTCGAGGCCGGCGGCGGGAATGGACTCGATGCGCCGTTCAAAGTAGACGAGGTCCGCGACCCAGGTGTCGATCTTCTTGTGCGCATAGTCTTCGAGTTGGGTGTCGTACTGGTGATAGCCGGTGAGCGTGCCGACGGTGGGCTGGTTGGGGAAGTAGACCTTGTCGAAGTACTCGTCGGAGACTTTCTGGAACTGCTGCATCGTGGCGTCGTTGGCGGCGTGGGCGGAGATAGACGGTGGACATACAGGCTCCGAGGGCGAGCAGGGTGAGTGATCTGGTCATATTTGATGTTGTCTCGTTTCGTTCTCTGGCATTTGTAGAGACTAAATGCAGGTCCTTCGACTGCGGTCGCCGCGGCGACCTTCGCTCAGGATGACAAGCCTTTTGTCATGCGTTGACGGGGGTGGGGGCAAGGGTGTTGATGAGGTCGCGGATTTCCAACAGGACTTCGTCGGGGCGGGCGGCTGCTAACGGATATTTGAGCACTCCTTGCGGCGTGAACTGAGCCCCGCGCTTGGCGTTGCGGGCGACGAGGCGCATGAGGTGCTGGGGGTCGATGGAGGCGTTCTCGGTGAAGCGGATCTGCAGCTCGCCGCGCTTGCGGTCGATCTGGGCGATGCCGATGCGCTCGCATTCGAGGCGCAGCGACGCGGCTTCGAGCAGGTAGACGGTGGAGTCGGGGAGCGGGCCGTAGCGGTCTTCCATCTCGGCGCGGAGGTCGGCGATGGCCTTGTCGCTGTTGGCGCCGGCGACTTTCTTGTAGAGGCGCAGGCGCTGGTTTTCTTCGGGGACATAGGCCTCGTCGATGCGCAGGGCGATGCCGAGATTGAGCTGGGTGGTGGGACGTTCTTCGGCGCTCTCGCCTTTCATTTCCTTGACGGCCTGCTCGAGCATGGAGGTGTAGAGCTCGAAGCCGACGGCTTCGATGTGGCCGCTCTGCTCGCCGCCGAGCATGTTGCCGGCGCCGCGGAGTTCGAGATCGAGTGCGGCGATTTTGAAGCCGGCGCCGAGGTCGCTGAATTCCTTGAGAGCGGCGAGACGGCGGCGCGCGATTTCGGTGAGTTGCTGCTCGGGCGGGATGAGTAGATACGCATAGGCGCGGCGACTGGAGCGGCCGACGCGGCCGCGGAGCTGGTAGAGCTCGCTGAGGCCGTGGCGGTCGGCGCGGTTGATGAGCATGGTGTTGGCGAGCGGGATGTCGAGGCCGTTTTCGATGATGGTGGTGGCGACCAGGACGTCGTACTCGTGGTTCATGAAGGCGAGCATGACGCGTTCCAGCTCGGTTTCGGCCATCTGGCCGTGGCCCACGATGACGCGCGCGGCGGGAACCAGTTCCTGAATGCGCGAGGCGATTTCGTAGATGGATTCGACGCGGTTGTGGACGAAGTAGACCTGGCCGCCGCGTTCGAGTTCGAGCTCGATGGCGGAGCGCACGATCTTTTCGTCGAACTTGGCGACGACGGTCTGGATGGCCATGCGGTCTTTGGGCGGCGTCTCGATGACGGACATGTCGCGCAGGCCGACGAGCGACATGTGCAGCGTGCGCGGGATGGGCGTGGCGGACATGGCGAGCACGTCGATTTCCTTGCGCAGTCTGCTTGAGGCGCTCCTTGTGGCGGACGCCGAAGCGCTGTTCTTCGTCGACGACGAGCAGGCCGAGGTCCTGGAACTTGATGTCTTTGGAAAGCAGGCGGTGGGTGCCGATGAGGATGTCGACCTTGCCGGTTTCGACTTTCTCGAGAATGATTTTCTGCTCCTTGGCGGTGCGGAAGCGGGAGATCATCTCAACGTTAATGGGGAACTGCGAGAAGCGGCGCTTGAATGTTTCGAAATGCTGGAAACTGAGGATGGTTGTGGGTGTAAGCACGGCGACCTGCTTGCCGTCCTGCACGGCTTTGAAGGCGGCGCGCATGGCGACTTCAGTTTTGCCGTAGCCCACGTCGCCGCAGAGGAGGCGATCCATGGGGGTGGTGGATTCCATGTCGTACTTGATGGCGCGGATGGCGGAGAGCTGGTCGTCGGTCTCGTTGTAATCGAAGGCGTCTTCGAATTCCTTCTGGAATTCGTTGTCTTTGGAGAAAGCGGTGCCCTGGGCGGTGTGGCGCTCGGCGTAGAGCTTGAGCAGTTCGCCGGCCATGTCCTGCATGGCCTTGCGCACGCGGGCCTTGGTCTTGGTCCACTGCTGGGAGCCGAGCCGGTTGAGGACGGGCGCGGGACCGGCGTCGGTGGAACGGTATTTCTGGATGAGATCGAGGCGGGTGAGAGGGACGTAGAGCTTGGCGGCTTCGGCGAATTCGAGAATCATGAATTCGATGGAGAGGCCGTCCTGCACGATTTCTTTGAGGCCCTGGTATTGCGCGATGCCGTGTTCGACGTGGACGACATAGTCGCCGATGGTGAGGTCGCGGAAGTCGGAGACGAAGGCCGCGGTCTTGGAGCGCTTGGGCTCGGGGCGGGCGGCGATGTCGGCGTCGTCGGAGAGATCGTTGGCGCCGAAGAGGATGAGGTTGGAGTCGGGAAAGCTGACGCCGGTGGAGAGCTGCGTGCGCACGATGACGGGGACGCGCATGTCGCCGGCGAGATAGCTTGCTTCTTCAAGCATGGTTTCGCTGCTGCCGTGCATGGCGCGGCTGCCGAAGCGGTAAGGGATCTGGTACTCGCGCAGGACAGTGGCCATGCGTTCGACGTCGCCCTGGTTGGAGGCGGCGAGGACGATGTGCGTCTCCAATTCCATCAGCTTGCGGAGTTGCTCGGTGAGCGCGGGGATGGAGCCATGGAAGCGCAGGGTGGGGCGGGTGTTGAGGGCGATTTCGCCGAGGGTGGTGTCTTCGTCGAGCACGTCGATGGCGCCGAGTTGGTCGAGATCGAGTCCGAAGTGCGAATCGAGCAGGCCCTGCAGGACTTCGGGGCGGAGATAGATGTCTTCAGGACGGATGAGATTGCCGATGCCGGAGCGCTCGTGGCGCTGCTCGACCTTGTTCCACCAGCGGTCAATCTGGTTGCGCACCATGCCGGGCTCGTCGACGAAGAGGACGGCCTTGGGGAGGAGCTTGAGGAGGTGGTTTTCGGCGCCCGCGACGCTGGCGAAGAATTCCCAGCCGGGAAAGACGCTGACGCCGCCGGCGGCCGCGGCTTCGATGGCGAGATTCTCCTGGTCCGGATCTGACGCATCGCCTTCGATGCTGACGCGTTCGCGGCTGAGGCGGGCGTTGACGGCGGCGAGCAGGCGCTCGGTGACGGGCGTTTCAGTGAGGGGCAGGAGCCAGGCTTCATCGCGTGCCGGATTGGGAGCGCTGGGTTTCGGGGTCGAAGCGGCGGATGGATTCGATCTCGTCGCCGAAGAACTCGATGCGGAGAGGGCGGTCGGATTCGGGCGAATAGACGTCGAGGATGCCGCCGCGGCGGGTGAACTGGCCCGGCATTTCGACCAGGTCCATCTGCGTGTAGCCGACGCTGGCGAGGTGGCCGGTGAGGACTTCGATGTCGATCTCTTCGCCGCGTTTGAGGCTGACGGCGAGCGAGGCGTAGTAGTCGCGGTCGAAGAGGCGGAGGGCCGCGGCTTCGACGGGGGCGATGAGGATGGAGACAGCGCCGGTGGCCAGTTTCCAGAGGGCGGCGGCGCGCTGTTCCTGCACGTCGGGATGGGGGGAAAGGTTCTCGAACGGGAGCACGTCGTGGGCTGGGAAACGGACGACGCGGCCGGGGTCGATGGCGCCGGTGAGTTCGCAGCCGGCTTTGAGCGCGGGCTCGAGGGCCTCGGCGGTCTTGTTGTCGGCGACGACCAGGATGACCGGCCGTCCGGCGGCGGCGTGGGCCATGAGGGGAAGGTAGAGGGAGCGAGCGGTGGCCGTCAGTCCGGACACACGGCGACGCCCCGAAGCAAGGCTGAGGTGCCTGCGAACGCGATCAAAGGCGGGGGTGTGCTCCAGGTCCGCAAAAATTTCGCGGACGAACGGGAGGATCATCGAGGTCTAGTTTAACAAGCGGGGGCCAGCGGGTTGGGTGGCTGACCGGAGTTAGCGGTATCCCAGGTCTCAAAAGCGAGACCTGGCGCACCCGGCACGGAGCATTCATTTCTTTTCAGCGTTTGCGGAGGCGGACGGAGTCCCAGCTGCCGTCGGAGGCCCAGCCGCCGTCGACGGAGAGGCAGTGGCCGTTGATGAAGGCGCTTTCCTTGTCGTCGGCGAGGAAGGCGATGGCGCGGGCGATGTCGTCGGGGGTGGCGAAGCGGGCCATGGGGATGCGGCTGGTGATGTCGGAGTCGATGTAGGTGCCGCCGGCCTGGTCGGCGGCGTCCATTTCGGTTTTGACCCAGCCGGGGCAGACGGCGTTGACGCGCACGCCGCGGCCGCCCCACTCGGCGGCCAGGGTGCGGGTGAGGCCGATGAGGCCGTGCTTGGAAGCGTTGTAGGCGGCGCGGTCGGAGACGGCGAGGAGGCCGGCGACGGAGGCAACATTGACGATGGAGCCGCGGCCGGCCTGGAGCATCTTCTTGCCGAAGGTACGGGCCAGAAGGAACGGCGCGACGAGGTTGACTTCGAGGACGCGGCGGTAATCGGAAAAGGAAGTCTCTTCGGCCGGGGAGATCAGGCTGATGCCGGCGTTGTTGACCAGCACGTCGGCGCGTCCGAATCGGGCGAAGACCTGGCGTGCGAAGTCGGTGACGGTTTCTTCGCGGGTGATGTCGCCGGCGTAGGCCAGGACCTGGGCTCCGGCCGCTTCGATGGCCGCGACGGTCGCGACGGGATCGCGGAGATCGATGATGGCAAGCCGATAACCGCGCTCGGCGAGCAGTTCCGCGGTGCGCCGGCCAATGCCCTGGGCCGCGCCGGTGATTACGGCTACTGGTTGGTTCATTTCTGGGCTCCGGGCGTGTCAGGAGGCTCTTCTAAAATTCTCATCATGCAATTCTTGACCCTTTCCCGCTGGCGTGTCGAGGCATTCTCATCCCTGGCGTCTTACGCTGGAACTCCTGGCCCGCGATTCCGACCTTCCACAGCCGCGATTGGCCCAAGTCTGGCTCACCCCTTACACTGAAGAGTTGTGCGATTTCATGAACGAGGAGCCTGCATGGCTTATCCCACGAACTATCGCTACACCCGCGAGCATGAGTGGATCGCGGTCGAAGGCAATATCGGCACCATCGGCATTACCGATTATGCGCAGAACTCGCTGGGCGACATTGTTTACGTCGACATGCCCAAGGTGGGCGATTCGGTGACTGCCAACGCCACGTTTGGATCGGTGGAGAGCGTGAAGGCGGTGAGCGATCTGTACTCGCCGGTCAGCGGGACGGTGACGGCAGCGAATGACATTCTCAAGACCGAGCCCGACAAGATCAACTCCGCTCCGCATGAAACATGGATCATCAAGGTCGAGCTTTCCGACCCCAGCGAGTTCGACGCGCTGCTTGATGCGGCGACGTACGAGAAGTTTGTATCGGAAGAGAAGTGAACAACAGCAGGGAAATAGGGACTAGGGACGTAGGGACTGAAGATTATGCAGCGAGGTGGGACGCATGCTGGCTGCAGTGATGAAGTCTCTTCGATCGAAGTCCCTAGTCCCTAGTCCCTAGTCCCTATTTGCGACTTCCATTTAATAAAGGACCAAGGCAACGATGCGCTACTTACCCAAATCGCCCGCCGAACGTAAGCAAATGCTCGCCGCGATTGGCGCGGCGTCGATCGACGACCTGTTTTCGGTTATTCCGGCCGAGTACCGGCTTACGCGCGACCTCGACGTGCCGCGGCAGCAGGCGGAGAGCGAGATCATCGACTATTTCCGCGCGGCGGGGCAGAAGAACGCCACCGACTATGCCAGCTTTCTGGGCGCGGGCTGCTATCGGCATTACCGGCCGGTGATTATCGACTCACTGGTGCAGCGCGGCGAGTTCCTCACCAGCTATACGCCCTACCAGCCGGAGATCACGCAGGGGACGCTGCAGGCCATCTTCGAGTTCCAGACGATGATTGCGGAACTGACGGGCATGGATGTGGCCAACGCCAGCATGTACGACGGGTCGACCGGCGCGGCGGAGGCGGTGCTGATGGCCATGCGCGTGACGGGGCGGCACCAGACCGTGGTCGCGCGGACGGTGCATCCCGAATATCGCGAAGTGCTGCATACCTATTTGCAGCATCGGGAAATGCCGACCACGGCGATCGGCTACGACGCGAAGACGGGGCGGATCGATCTGGCCGCGCTCGAAGCCGCGGTGACGAACGAGACGGCGGCGGTGCTGGTGCAGAGCCCCAACTTCTTCGGCGTGATCGAGGACATTCCCGCGATTGCGGAGATTGCGCACGCGAAGGGCGCGCTGCTGATCGTGTCGATCGCCGAGGCGGTTTCGCTGGGCGTGGTGCGGCCGCCGGTCGAGGCCGATATCGTCAGCATGGAGGCGCAGTCGTTCGGCGTGGCGCTCAGCTACGGCGGCCCGTTCTGCGGCGTGATTGCGGCCAAGGAGCAGTTCGTGCGGCAGATGCCGGGACGGCTGGTGGGCCAGACCACCGATCATGACGGGAACCGCGGATTCGTGCTCACGCTGTCGACGCGCGAACAGCACATCCGGCGCGAGAAGGCCACCTCGAACATCTGTACCAATCAGGCTCTGGTGGCGCTGATGGCGACGATATTTCTCACCGTGTACGGCAAAGAAGGCATCCGCGAACTGGCGGAGCACAACCTGGCCAAGGCTGCGTATGCCGCCGAGACGCTGAGCGGCCAGGCAGGGACGAAGCTGCTGTTCACGGGCGCGCCGCGGTTCCACGAATTTGTGTTGCGGACCGAGGAGTCGCCGGTGTTGTGGACCAAGCGTCTGTTCGATAACAAGATTGTGGGCGGGATCGAGTTGAGCCGGTGGTATCCGGAACTAGGCAACGCGACGCTGTGGTGCGCGACGGAAATGGTCACGCGGGAGAACATTGATACAGCGGCGCAGGTGCTGGCGGCGGGGCTGGTGGAGGCGTAGGAAATCAATGGCAACGAATGCACAAAACGGCACGCGCACGCTGGGCAAGGTTCGTCCCCACCAGACGCAGAATGAAGGGCTGGTGTTTGAGAAGTCCGCGCCGGGGAAGCGCGCCTACAAGATGCCGCCGCTCGATGTGCCGGCGGTGGACGCAGCAGTCGTTGCTGGGCGACGCGCATCGCAAGACGCCCGGGCTGCTGCCGGAGTTGAGCGAGATTGAAATCATCCGCCACTTCACGCGGCTGTCGACGTGGAACTATGCCATCGACCTGGGGATGTATCCGCTGGGGTCGTGCACGATGAAGTACAACCCGCGCGTGAACGAGTTTGTGGCCCGCATCGAGGGCCTGGCGGAGGCGCATCCCTACCGGCCGGAATCGCTGGCGCAGGGAGTGCTCGAAATCATCGAGCTGCTGCAGAAATGCCTGCTCGACATCACCGGCATGGAGGCCATTACGCTGCAGCCGGCGGCGGGCGCGCATGGCGAGTTCACGGGCATCCTGCTGGTACGGGCGTGGCACGAGTCGCAGGGAAATGCGCGGCGCAAGGTGCTGATTCCGGACTCCGCGCACGGGACCAATCCGGCGACGGCGGCGATCTGCGGCTACCAGGTGGAGAATCTCAAGTCGAATGCGCAGGGCGGCATCGATCTCGAAGCCCTGGCGCGGCAGGTGGACGAAGATACCGCTGCGCTGATGCTGACCAACCCGTCGACACTGGGCGTTTTTGAAAACGAGATTCACAAGATTGCCGACATCCTGCACGCCAAGGGCGCGCTGCTCTACATGGACGGCGCCAACATGAACGCGCTGGTGGGCAAGGTGCGGCCGGGCGATTTCGGCGTGGACGTGATGCACCTGAACCTGCACAAGACGTTTTCGACGCCGCACGGCGGTGGCGGGCCGGGGTCGGGACCGGTGGCGTGCAAGAAGTTTCTGGAGCCGTTTCTGCCGACGCCGGTGCTGGCGGCGAAAGGCGGGGAACAGGGAACGAGGAGTTGCACTGGGAGTACGACCGGCCGCAGTCGGTGGGGCGGGTGCGCGCGTTCTATGGCAATACCGGGATGTTTATTCGCGCGCTGGCGTACATCCTCGCCAACGGGCCGGACGGGCTGCGTCAGACCACCGAAGACGCGGTGCTGAACGCGAACTACATCCGCAAGAAGCTCGAAGACCTGTACGAGCTGCCCTACAAGACGCCGTCGATGCACGAGGTGGTTTTCAGCGACAAGCGGCAGGCGGCCAAGGGCGTGAAGACGGGCGATATTGCCAAGCGGCTGATCGACTATGGGTTCCACCCTTACACGGTCAGCTTCCCGCTGATCGTGCCGGGGGCGCTGATGATCGAGCCGACGGAGAGCGAGTCGGTGGAGGAACTGGACCTGTTCATCGATGCCATGCGATCGATCGCGAAGGAAGTCGAGGAGACGCCGGAGGTGGTCAAGACGGCGCCGCACTCGACGCGCGTTTCGCGGCTGGATGAAGTGGGGGCGGCGCGGAAGCCGGTGCTGCGGTGGAAGCCGTAAAAGCAGCAAATACCTGCTAGCGACTACTTTACAGTGCCCCACCGGGATTGCGGACGCGCGGTGGATAAAACGAACGTTTGGGTTCGTGGTTTCCCACCCTTTCGACAGAAAAGAGTCGAAAGGATGGGGCACGGAGAGTTGTTTCTCCTACGTTCAGCGGACAGCTTTCAGCACCCGGCCAGGAGTGCGGCGCGCGGCGGCTTCCGTAATGGTGATTTCTCGGTAGGAATCTGGTCGGCCAACACAGCCCCTCGCCGTTATCGAATTGCCTTTCAAAGAGTTGTGGCCGGCGTCCGTTGTTTTCCACTTTCGGCCGGGTTTTCCAGTCCTTTCCCGAGGGTACCTTTCCGCCTAGACTTCTGAGATGGCCACCATTCCTGACCTCAGGGGTTTCGACGCCGGACTGCCCGCCAACATCGACGCCGAGAAGACCATCCTGGGCGCGATTCTGCTCGACAATGCGGCACACTCCGAAGCGGCTGAAAAGATCGAGGCGGACGATTTTTCGCTCGACTCGCACCGGCGCATCTTTCTGCGCATGACCGAGCTGATGGACTCGCAGCGCGCGGTGGATATCGTGACGCTGGCCAACGAGCTGGCCAGGAACAAGGAAGTCGAATCGGTGGGCGGGGTGGCCTACCTTGCGTCCCTGACCGAGGGCCTGCCGCGGCGGCCGGTGATCGACGAGTACATCAAGATCGTCAAGGACAAGAGCCTGCTGCGGCGGCTCATGGGGATCTGCTCCGCGGCGATTGCGCGCGCGGCGGACCAGAGCGAGACGGCGCTCGAAGTGATCGGCGCGGCCGAGCAGGATCTGCTGAATGTCAGCCAGAAGGGCTTGAGCGGCGGGTTCCAGAGCCTGGAACAGATTGTCGCCAACTCGTTCGGCTCGATCGACAATCTGTACAAGCAGAGCCGCGAAGTGACAGGGCTGGCGACCGACTTCTACGAGCTCGACCGCATGACGAGCGGCCTGCAGAAGGGGGAGCTGATCATCGTGGCGGCGCGGCCGTCGATGGGCAAGACGGCATTCGCGATCAACATGGCGCAGAACGCGGCGGTGAATCACGGCGCGACGGTGGCGGTATTCAGTCTCGAAATGAGCAAGGAATCGCTGCTGCGCCGCATGCTGGCGTCGCAGGCGTGGGTGGACCAGCGCAAGCTGCAGACCGGCTTCCTGGGGCGCGAAGACCACGACAAGCTGCAGAAGGCGCTCGGGCGACCTGGTGGAATCGCATCTCTTTATCGATGACACCGCCGGTATTTCGCTGGCGGAGATGCGGGCCAAGGCGCGGCGGCTCAAGCAGACGCGCGGCGGGCTGGACCTGGTGGTGGTGGACTACCTGCAACTGATGTCGGCTACGCTGCCCTCGGCCGGGGGCAAACGGTATGAGAACCGCACGCAGGAAGTGTCGGCGATTTCGCGCGGCCTGAAGGCGCTGGCGAAGGAACTGGATGTGCCGGTGATGGCGCTGTCGCAGCTTTCCCGCGCCAGCGAACGCCGCGGCGATGACAAGCGCCCGCTGCTGAGCGATCTGCGCGAATCGGGCTCGATCGAGCAGGACGCCGACGTGGTGGCCTTCATTCATCGCGAGGCGTACTACAACCGCGACGAGGAGATGTCGGAGTCGGACAAGGCCAAGTCAGAAATCATTGTCGCCAAGCAGCGCAACGGGCCCACGGGCACGGTGTATCTGAACTTCATTTCGCGGTTCACGCGCTTTGACAATCCAGACCCGGCGCACGAAGGGTGAGTTTGAGAAGTCAACCTGAACTTGGGACAGCGAATACTACTTATTTATCTCGTGAATCTCTGCGACGTATCCGCCCGGAAATTCCACGATAGCAGCAGTCCGCCGACCTGAGTGATATGGCTGAACAAGTATTCTGACGCCCAGCGACTCAGCTTTCGCGAGCGTATCTGCCAGGCTTGAAACCTCGTAGCCAGTCAGTTCCCGACCATAGGGGTAGGGGAGATGGCCATCCGTAACAAAGGCTGTGAGCTTGCCGAATAGAGATTCGACCCTTACCCTCCGGAATGTGTCATTTGGTCGGCCAATCTCAATCCCGGGCGCATGAAGATCATCCGAAGCGATTTTGCCATGAGAGAAGGCAAGGAAGCTTCGAAGGAAATCGGCAACACGGTCCGGCGAAACATAGACACGGTTTTCCGGAATTGTCTGAAATGCCGCATATGAGGGTTTAGCCGTGTGCCAGTAAAGCTGCATGTTGATTCCGCCGGGCCACTGAATGACTACATCGCGCCCAATCGGATCAGGGAACGGCGCCACGAGGACATCAGCCCCCGCAGACTTCGCGGAATCGACAGCACTGTCGAAGTCGGTGACGAGATAGCCAGTCCTTTCCGCGCCGAAAGGGTACGGAACGGGAGTTTTGAATCCAAACAACGACACTGTGCCTACCGGCGTCTGCAGAAGCTGGGAGCTTGTGCTGCTCGGAGTCGGCGTGACGGTGACCACGACCTGCTTTGTAGTGGAGCCTCCAAACGTACCGAGAAAGGCCTTCGTGAAAGTGTCAACATCTTCCGGCGCCACGTAGACGTGTGTCGTATCGTACTGTGGACCTACGGCGACAACGGGCGTCCCTTTCGCAGAGGGCGTCTCCGTCAGACCGGTTGAGACGCCGAAGATCAAAATCGCCACCGCGCCAAGGTGAAATGCAGAACGAATTGCTCGCATAGGGGAACTCCTCACGATGCTGTGGTCCGCGGGCTTTCCTGATCAAAGATAGTGCACGCGGCTTTCTTCAACATTCCTCAATAAGTGCGAGAGTACTTTACTCCCTGGAATAACAAGATTGAATTCCTGAGCAGTATCTACTAAGTCGCGCGCATAAGTGAGCCCCATTTCATACTCGCAGCATCTAGAACATTCTCCCAAACTCATGCCCAGATGTAATTACCAGAAACATGTAATTCTCCGCAACATTTTCTCTTGTTACTATCGCGTTCGTTGACAGTATGTCGTCGATCCAAAATCACCAGTGTCGAACCGCATTCCATTGATGTGGCTGTCAGGATCTGAATCGACGCCAAAAAATCCTCGATTCGATTTGAGTGTCAGTCGAAGCGCAATTACCGCGAGAAATCACGCAGGATGTGGACTTGGCTGAGGCAAGAGCCAGCGAGCCACCTTCAGGAAGATGCAAGAGAAAAGGAGAATGGATGAAACTGGAGCCAAGAAGCGAAAAGGGGCTACTGACGCCGGATAACTGTGTCATCACCCTCATTGACCACCAACCGCAAATGCTGTTTGGTGTCACCAGCATCGACAGACAGACGCTCATCAACAACGTTGTCGGCTTCGCCAAGGCCGCGAGAATCTTCGATGTTCCCCTGATCCTGACCACTGTCGAATCGAAGTCGTTCAGCGGAAACCTTTGGCCTCAATTACAGGCAGTCTATCCGAACCAAACTCCGATTGAGCGCAGCAGCATGAACTCGTGGGATGACGAGAAGTTCGTGGCTGCGGTGAAGAAGACAGGACGCAAGAAGATCGTGCTCGCTGGTCTGTGGACGGAGGTGTGCGTCGCATTCCCCTCAATCCAGGCGATCCACGATGGCTATGAGGTGTATGTCGTTGAGGATCTCTGCGGAGACCTGGATGAAAGGACTCATAACGCTGCGATGCGACGGGCCGAGCAGGCCGGAGCAAAACCGGTCACCTGGATTCAGGTGATGCTCGAGTGGCAACGCGACTGGGCAAAGAGAGATACGTATGACGCTGTGATGGATGTCGTGAAGCACCATGCCGGCGGCTACGGCATGGGCGTCGAATACGCCTACACCATGGTCCACGGCGCCCCGCCCACGGTTCATCCGGGATGGGAAGTTCCGTCGGAGCTGGTTCACAGCTAGCGAACTCAAGCGCAGGGCCGGTGGATCGGCCGGCCCGCATCTCCCGGCAAAACCATACGTGCGGAGGCGTCCATGGGAAATCTCAGAATCTTTCATAGCGGTAAGATCGCGACTAACTCAAAGCCATATTTCGCTGAGGCCATTGCGGTAGAGGACGGGAAGATCGCTTCGATAGGACGAAACTCCGAAATTCTTCGTTTGAAGAAACCAGACACAGCGACCATTGACTTGCGCGGCCAAACAGTTATTCCCGGGTTGAACGACTCGCATCTGCACATCATTCGGGGCGGGCTCCATTACAACCTGGAACTTCGGTGGGACGGAGTACCCTCCTTAGCCGATGCGCTTCGGATGCTCAAGGAACAGGCGGCGCGCACTCCGGCCCCGCAGTGGGTGCGCGTGGTTGGCGGATGGAACGAGTTTCAGTTTGCCGAGCGTCGCATGCCGACGCTTGACGAAATCAACGCGGTGGCGCCGGAGACGCCTGTCTTTGTCCTGCACCTCTATGATCGCGCGTTCCTGAATGCGGCCGCTCTGCGCGCGGTGGGATATACGAAGGACACCCCCAATCCTCCAGGCGGGGAGATTCAACGCGACAAGCAAGGCAATCCGACTGGCATGCTGATCGCACGGCCAAACGCGGGCATTCTCTATTCCACGCTCGCAAAGGGGCCGCTGCTGTCGTTTGAAGATCAGCTTGTCTCGACGCGGCACTTCATGCGTGAGATGAACCGCCTTGGCGTGACCAGCGCAATTGACGCAGGCGGAGGATTTCAGAATTATCCCGACGACTATGGCGTGATCACAGAACTGCATCGCCGCAATCAGATGACGGTGAGAGTTGCCTACAACCTTTTCACCCAGCGCCCCAAGCATGAACTGGACGACTTCAAGCGGTGGACCGGCAGCACAAAACTCCACCAGGGGGACAGCACCTTCCGTCTGAACGGCGCCGGTGAGATGCTTGTGTTCTCAGGTGCTGACTTCGAAGACTTTCTGGAGCCGCGGCCGGAGCTGAACGGAGTGCTGGAAGGCGAGCTCGAGGCGGTTATTCGCCATCTCGCCGCAGCTCGCTGGCCTTTTCGCCTGCACGCGACTTATAACGAATCGATCGAACGCTTTCTCAATGTTTTTGAAAAAGTAAACCGCGATATTCCATTCAAGGGATTTCACTGGTTCTTCGATCACGCGGAAACAATCAGCGATCGAAACATAGAGCGAGTGATTGCGCTGGGCGGCGGCATTGCGGTGCAACATCGCATGGCATACCAGGGCGAGTATTTTGTGAACCGCTATGGTGCCGACGCAGCGCGCAAGACACCGCCCGTTCGGCGCATGCTGGACCTGGGGTGCCCTGTGGGAGCCGGAACAGACGCGACCCGTGTTGCAAGCTTCAATCCATTCGTGTGCCTCTACTGGCTCGCAACCGGAAAGACGGTTGGAGGGTTGGAACTCTACCCGGATAAGAACCGGCTGACGCGAGAAGAGGCACTGCGGCTTTACACGCAAGGGAGCAGCTGGTTCTCTACCGAGGATGGGGCGAAAGACGGGCTTTACGAAGGCCAGATGGCCGACTTCGCCGTGCTGACGAACGACTACTTCAAAATCCCGGCCGAAGAGATCAAGAATCTTGAGTCTCAATTGACAGTTGTGGGAGGAGAAGTTGTTCATGCGAGCCACGACTTTCAGTCACTTGCTCCGCCACCGCTGCCGTCAGCGCTGGACTGGGCTCCAACCGCGCATTACGGGGGCTATCACCAGGAAGAGGCGGCTACCGCCGGGCCGCTTATTCATCGCTGCGAAGGACACTCGCACGACAGGCCAGGTCGACACAAGTTAGGTGAAGCAATCTGGGGCCTGGGATGCGACTGTTTCGCGTTCTGACCTAATGAACCCGGGAGTCGCAGTTCACAAGAATGGAGGAAGAGGCAGTGAAAAGTTTGTTCATATCATTTGCGGTCGGAGCATTTGTGGGCCTGCTGTATGGAGTCATTAAGGTCAAGAGCCCGGCACCGCCCATCATTGCCTTGCTTGGACTGCTCGGCATGGTGATAGGAGAGCAGGTTGGCAGTTGGGTTCACACCAGGAAAGCAGATGTGGCTCACGCGGCGGCGACGTGCCTTTCCGGCAAGGGCTGGGATACACCTGTCAAAGCCGCTCAGCAGGCTTTCGATTTACCCCAAGCCAAGTGAGAAGGCGCTTTGACCAAGTTTCTTTGTGCAATAGCCATTAGTCTGTTCGTCGGACCAGCGTTCATTGCGCTGCGAGCACAGCAGATCGTGCCCGCACCTGTCCCTGATCGCGGCTACAGGCTGCTTAGATCTGACGAAGACTGGAGCTTTCTTCGCGATAAGAGTCTGCGCAGTGATTTCTGGGACCCGATCAAGTTCGTTCCCCTTCGTAAGAAAGACGACAACTGGTTTGCAACGTTCGGCGGAGAGGCGCGAGAAGTCTGGGAGCAGATTGGCAACGACAATTGGGGCCAGGCTCCTTTTTGGAATGGCTATCTCAACGAAAGGTACATGCTCTATGCAGATTTGCATTATGGTCCCCACGTCCGTACGTTCATAGAGTTGAAGAGCGGCATTAACTCGTGGCGCGCTGGAGGCCCGCGGCCGATTGACGAGAAAAAACTCGATTTTCAGGCAGGGTTTCTCGAGGTCGGCGGTGCGATTCCCCGAGGGTCGGTGCAGGTGAGAGCCGGCCGCCAGGAACTGGAGTATGGCTCGGGTCGGCTCGTAGACGTGCGCGAAGGTCCCAACGTGAGGCTCAGCTTCGACGGATTCCTGGTGCGTACAAATATCCATGCGTGGCAGGTAGATGGGTTTGCGATGCGGCCCGACGAAGACAATCCTGGATTCTTCGACAACGCTCCAGATCACACCGTGAGCTTCTGGGGCGCATATGCAACCGGTCCCATTCCCGACAAGATGCAGCTGGATCTTTACTATCTTGGCCAGGATCGCAAGGAAGCAACATACGAGCGAGGAACCGCGCACGAAGTTCGCCAATCGATCGGCGGGCGAATATCGAGGTCTGTCGCCAGCGAACATCCCGGCTGGGATTTCGATAATGAAGCACTCTGGCAGTTTGGCAGCTTCGGAGCGGCAGACATCCGCGCCTGGACCGTCGCAACGGAGACGGGCTATAGGATCCCCACGATTCCGTTGAAGCCGCGGTTCAGCGCAAAGGCGGACATCTCGAGTGGAGATCATCCAGCGACGAACACGCTAGGCACTTTCAATCCGCTTTATCCCAAGGGCAACTACTTCGGCGTCCTGGCGACAACAGGTCCAGGGCCAATCAACTTCATTGACGTTCATCCTCACGCAGAAGCATATGCTCCGCACAATGTCTCGTTGTCTTTTGATTGGATCTTCCAATGGAGACAGAGTCTGGACGACGGCGTCTATGCCGTACCCGGATTCCTGATCAGAGCTGCGGATGGTAGCCGTGCGCGATTTGTGGGAAACAGACCTGGCACCGAGATTCGATGGCAAACGAATCGCCACCTGTGGTTCCAGGGAGACTACGGAATCTTCTATGCGGGTCGTTTTCTAAAGGAAACGCAACCCGGCCGCAATCTGAACTACTGGGCGCTATGGGCGGGCTATAAGTTTTAGCTTCTCGACCTGGCACCACGGTCAACCGATAGGCCTTATGAGGGCTAACGAGAATGACACCAGATGCTCAGGAAGAACGAAAGACTGTCTCTCTGCTAGTCCTGCTCACAGCTCGTACGGGGTTAGTGGATGCCGTGAGCTACCTCGGCATTGGTCAGGTTTTCACTGCCAACATGACCGGAAATATTGTTCTTCTGGGCTTCGCATCTGTAGGCACACGGGGTTTCTCGTTATCGAGATCATTAACGGCTCTCGCCGGATTCCTGATCGGTGCGCTCATCGGCGGGCGTATTGCAGCCAAGCTGTCTCCTATCGCGAGCAGCCGGTGGATCGCCACCGCATTTGCCTGCGAATCGATATTCATGCTCGGGAGTACCCTAGCAGCGATCGGCTATCAATCGCAGACGAGCGCGGTATTGCGCACCTTTGGGATTATCCTCCTCACTGCCCTGGCGATGGGTGTCCGAAATGCCACGGTCCGAAAACTTGCTGTTCCAGATTTGACGACGACAGTCTTGACACTGACTATTACCGGACTCGCGGCAGATTCGTCTTTGGCCGGAGGCACTAATCCAAGATGGAGAAGACGAGTCCTGTCAATTGTCTGCATGCTGAGCGGTGCTGGTTTGGGCGCGTTGCTAGTGAGACACTCTCTTGCTCTTGCGCTTGCAGCGGCAACGTGTCTAACTCTTTGTGCCGTTGCGGCATGTTACCCACACGCGAATGTTGGAAATAGAGTCGGATAGCAAGCAGGTCCAAGTGAAGCGAACACGTCACAACTCCACCTCGTAACAGTTGCCTGTCAGTGGACGCCCGGTAAGGCACTGCTTCTGACTGCCGGAGGATTCTCCGTGGCTTGATTTACGCTGCGGTATGGATCACGTCTTCATATCTAGAGACCGAGCTCCGTGTGCGTCCGAACCCGCTTGCGATAGCGGTCGCATTTCCCGTGGTACCAGAAACATGTAATAGCGATCCTTAGAGATGCTTCATACGATAGAGCGGAGTTGCTCTCATGTTCTCGAAGATTATCGTCGCCTTGAATGACCTACCTGAGTCGCAGCGCGCTTTGCGTGCGGCGCTTGACCTCGCTCGTTTATGCAACGCAGAGTTGGCCACAGTTTCTATCCTGGGAGATCTTCCAGCGTACACCTCGTTCTCGATCGTTGTTGATCCAGGCGCTGCTGCCGCAATGATGGAGGAGCGACGTGCCCATCAGATGGAAATGCACGAGAAGGCGGCGAACCTGGCGCGGGAACTGGGTGTTCAGGCACACGGCTCAATCGTAGTTGGTAACGAGGTGCGTACAATTCTCAACTTTCTGAAGGAACAGAACGCAGATTTGCTCGTCGTTGGGTTGCATCAACACGACTTCTACCTGTCCCGTCTTTGGAGTTCCGTCTATGACCTCGCTCAGGGCGCCACTTGCAGCGTACTCGGGGTGCACTGAATGAGGACTGGAAGGAGCAGTGTAAACGAAGTCAGGAGGCCTAAGGCATGAGTAAAAAGTCGCTGATCATTCCATTGATCGTCTTGCTCGCTGCCGCGGGCCTTCTCTTCGGTATCGCCGGACACTGGACTGGCTGGCAAGGGAGTCGCCGTGACCAGGAGACTGACGATGCCTACCTGAAGGCTGACATGACGCCGTTGAGTACACGGATTTCTGGAACAGTCAAAAGAGTCAACGTCGGCGATTATCAGAGCGTTAAGGCAGGGCAGGCGCTCGTCGAGCTTGACGACGAAGACTATCGGGCGATTCTGAGTCAGGCCCAGGCGGCCCTGGCCGGATCCGAAGCCGCCCTCGAAGACAATCAGGCGGCCAAGAAGATACAGGATGCTCAGATCGAAGCAGCATACGCCGGAGTTATTCAGGCACAGGCGGCAATCAATGCAGCACAGGCAGGTATCGCAGCGGTTTCGCCTGAACTTGACAAAGCTCTGACTGAGCTGCACCGGCAACAAGCATTGTTCGATACGAAGGCGGCAACTCACCAGCAGTTGGAAGCGGCCACAGCTCAGGCAGGACAGCTCAAGGGCCTGCTTGAGGCGCGCAAAGCGGACCTTGCGCGCGCGGAGGGAGCCCTCGCCACAAGTCAGAGTCAACATGAGGCTACCAAACGCCAGCGAGAGGCGCTCAACACAAGGGACGGCGTTTACAAAGCTGATATCGAAGCAAAGAAAGCCGCGATCGTGGTCGCAGAGGTCAATCTAGCCTACACACGCATCACAGCTCCAACAGGTGGAACTGTTGGGGAGCGTCATGTACTTGCTGGTCAGTTGGTCGCACCAGGGACGCAGATGATCGATCTCGTACAAAACGACGTTTGGGTTCAAGCCAATTTCAAAGAAACTCAACTCACCAACATGAAAGTCGGCGACTCGGCAGACGTTCGGGTCGATACGTTTCCGAATCGGGCATTTCACGGCAGAGTCGATCAGCTGTCTCCCGCCAGCGGTTCCCAGTTTGCACTTCTGCCGCCAGATAATGCGACGGGGAACTTTACGAAGGTAGTGCAGCGAGTGCCGGTCAAGATCGTGCTTCTCTCAGGGCAGCCATATCTGGAACGGCTTCGGCCGGGGTTCTCAGCAGTTGTCATCGTTCATACGGGGAAGGCCGAGGCCCGATCGGACGGTGATGAATGACAAGTCGTGACGTCAAGGCGCGTGAAGCCCATCCGACTCTGACAACACACCCGTTGCTCGGGGTTGCCGGCGTGCTACGGAGCGCAATGATCGCGGCATGCTTCGGGCGGTTGATGAGCGTGGGCTGGGTAGACATCCGTGGTGCGTTGCGCCTTGGAGTCGACGAAGCCTCGTGGATCAATACCTCGTTCAACGCTTCGATGATGTTCATTGGACAGCTTTCTGTATATCTTGGGGGGCTTCTCGGCGCCGTATGCTGGGTTGCGTGTCTCTTCGTAGTTGCCTTCACGTCCACGGTGCCGACGCAGTATGGACAAGTCGTCGCTGCTCCGGTGGAGGCCAAATGAGAAGCACACTGAAAAAAGAGAGACATGTTATGACGTCGGCCTGGATCACACAATGGGGCCTTCGCTCAGCAGCCTGGGTGCTCTTGCCTCTTTCACTCCTGGGTTGGGCGTTTTGCACGCAGGCGGCGGGACAACAATCTTCACCGGGTCCGATGCGATTAACACTCGACGAGGCAATCGATCTTGCGCTGAAGCAGAATCATTCCGTTCGACTGCGCTCCGTCTCCGTCGAGCAGATGCAGAGTAGAAAAGACGAAGCAAGATCCAACTATCTGCCTCAAGTCAAGGCGAGTGGCGGCGTACTCCATGTGACTGAACTCGAAGGTATCGAAATACCAGCAGGCGCATTTGGGAGCTATCCCCCAACCGGGCCGATACCAACGAAGTCGCTCGTGATCGATCAAGGCTCTGCTACCTGGTATACAGGGGGAGTGGGCTTAGAGCAGCCTCTCACGCAACTCTTCCGCATCCACCAGGCGAATGTTGCGGCGAAACAGGATGTGCTTATTGCCAAAACAGAGTTTGACCAGACGAAGGACGCGATTGCGTTGCAAGTGCGCAAGCTTTATTACGGCATCTTGGTCAATCAACAAGAGGCACAAGCATCACAGGATCAGTTGGCAGCTTCGCAACTCAAGGATGAGGAGAGTCGCAGCGACGTACAGCGAGGCAATGCCTTGGAAATATCGGCGCTTCAGAGTCAAGCCAACATTCTGCAAGCGCAGCAGGAGAGCTTAACTTTGCGGCTACAAGGAAATGACTTACGGCGTCAGTTCGCGGACACTCTTGGGCTCCCAGTGAATACTGCGATTGAACTCGACCCTGGAGCAGTTGCGGCTCCACTTGACATTCCATCACGAGTAGACGCAGTCCGGGTCGCGCTCGAGCAGAACGAAGATCTCAGAGTAGCCAGGCAGACTCTCGCAAAGGCACAAGCAGGGCTCGCGGCAGCCAAGGACGCCTACATCCCCGATGTCACGGCGCTGTCCCGCTACAGCTACCAAAGTGGCGTGCCATTTCTCGTGCACAATTTCGGTACGTTTGGGTTCTCACTCCAATATGACCTCTTCGACGGCGGCCGACGCGAAGCCAAAGTTCGGGAGGCGCGGAGCGAGGTGCGCTCTGCAGAAGTCGCGGTGGACAAAGTGCAGTCTGAGATCGAGGTGCAGGTACAAGGCATTTACGACAGAATTGACGAACTCCGGCAGATGGTTGCCGTTGCGGGACAGGCTGTCAAGGTCCGAACGGAGGGGGCCCGGTTGGCTGATCGCCAGTTTGAACAGAACGCGGCACTCAGCTCCGTACGAAGCCAGACTCACGCTGACCTTGCAAACGCAACGGCATCCTTGCTGGAGGCAAACTGTGGCCTTTCGCTGGCGGAGGCTGATTTGAAAAGAGCTATTGGCCAAATACCGCAATAGACGAGATTTCACGCGCAGCATTGTTCGTGCACGAAGGTAGGAATGATCTCCATGGATAGTACCCTAACCAGCGTCCTGGCCGCGCTCGGCGGTTCTGTCATCGGCGCTTCGACTCCCGTTCTCAGCAATTTTGTACTCCAACGAAGCCAGACGCAACGCGAGCTGACCAATCGCGAAATCGCCCAGCGCGAAGAGCTCTATTCGGAGTTCATACGCCAGGGAACGGGTTGCTACGCAAAAGCACTTTCGCAAAGCCTGGAAAACATCGACGAGATTGTGGCGATGTACGCGCTGGTAAATCGAATCAGGCTCTTCGCATCCGCAAGCGTGCTCGCCGCCGCCGAGGCATTTGTAAAGAAACTGGTCGCTAAATATGGCGAGATGAACATGACCATCGAGCAAATCAAATCGGTGGCTCTGGAGCAACACGCTGACCCTCTCAACGATTTCGCACTTAAGTGCCGGTCGGAGCTTCGCGAGGTCTACACGCGAGGAAGCTGGAAAAACAAATAGTTCCCACCAGTGCGACTCAACCTGCTCCTTATCCCTAATCATGGCCTGGAGAGTCGATCGTCTGTCAGGTTCAGGGGATCAGTTAGTTCTTCAACAAGGTTGTTCCCGAGCTACGAAAGTTTCGCGATCTATCTCGCGATGTCACAGTCCTCCTCAGGCATGGCGCCATTCTGTGTATGCAGCCCCTGGTCCTACCCTAACCCTTATCGATGTCCTGATTCTCCCCAGCCCGTTGTTAACAGAAACATGTAATTTCGACTCGTTCATTTCGTTGCTACTATCACGTAGTCAGACAAGCCTCAGTGCCGTATAAGACAGCGGCGATAGGCGCGGCGCGGTTGCAGCGCCGGTCGCGGCATCCTCGGCCGAATGCCTGAGTAACTTCACTGAGGTTAGAATTCGCAGCTTTCGTTTTTGCCGGTGAACCAACGATGGAGATAGAACCCTAATGATCTCACGCTCTAACGAACATACCGCAAACCGGATAAGGGCTTCATGTGTGGGCATTCTCACGCTGCTGGCGCCGGCAGCCGTGTTCGCGGGAGATACGTCGGTGCCAGGTCACATGAACATCTTCACACCATCGTCCACGCCTGCGCTTCAGATCAGCCACCTGGCATTCCTGGTCTTCGTCATTACTGGAGCCATCTTTCTTTTCGTCGCAGCTTTGCTCGGCTATGTGATCTTCCGATATCGAACCCGCGGAGAGGAGTCCGCGGAACCGCCCCAGGTCTACGGGAGCAACCAGATCGAGTTGGCATGGACTGTGATCCCTGTCCTCATCGTGATTGTTCTTTTCCTGGCAACCGCGCGGGTCATCTTTGCGGTTCAGGATCCGGTGAAGCCTCGCTCGGCGCTCGATGTAACAGTCATAGGGCATCAGTTCTGGTGGGAGTTCCGCTATCCAAAGCTCGGCATCGTGACCGCCAATGAGTTGCACGTGCCGGTAAGCAGCGCGAGTCATCCAGCACCAACCTATCTGAAGCTGATGTCCGCAGACGTCGACCACAGCTTCTGGGTGCCTCAGCTTGCCGGGAAGACCGATCTCATTCCGAATCGCGTGAACGAGATGTGGATTGACCCGCTTCAGACCGGGCTCTATCTCGGACAGTGCGCCCAGTTTTGCGGCGTGGAACACGCCAAGATGTTGCTTCGCGTTTACGTCGATACTCCGGAGCAGTTTGCGGAGTGGACGCGTAATCAACAGCAGGCAGGACGTCGGGATTCGCAGGCAGCTGTTGGACGACAGATCTTCGAAACCGAGTCGTGCATGAATTGCCACACCATCCAAGGCACAGCGGCTACGGGAAGATTCGGCCCCGATCTCACCCATCTCATGAGCCGATCAACGATCGCATCCGGGATCGCTCCCAATAGTCGCGCCAACCTCGTTGACTGGATCAAAGATCCCGATCATCTGAAAAAGGGCGCGCTCATGCCGGCGATGCAGCTAAGCGACGACCAGATCGATGCCACGGTCGCATATCTATCCACTCTTCAATAACAGACGGCGGGAGAAATATGGCAGACCAGAGCATTCCTTATCCTGGCACGCTTGAACCGGTGGAAACCGAGCGTGGAGCGACGCTCCTTGAGAAGCTCCATTCCTGGGTCATCACGGTCGATCACAAGCGGCTGGGGATTCTGTATGTCGTTTACTCGATTTTCTTCCTGCTGGTTGGGGGCGCGGAAGCCATCTGCATACGCATCCAGCTCGCAAGACCTGACAATCATTTTCTTGATCCCGCCGTATTCAATCGCTTCTTCACCATGCACGGGACGACGATGGTGTTTCTGGTCGGAATGCCAATCCTCTTCGGCTTTGCGAATTACCTGGTTCCGCTGATGATCGGGGCGCGCGACATGGCGTTTCCCCGGTTGAATGCCTTTAGCTTCTGGCTGACGGCATTTGGCGGTCTTCTTTTGTATTTCAGTTTCATCGGCGGATTCGGTTTGTATGGAATGGGGAGCGCACCGGATGTGGGATGGTTCGCGTATGCGCCACTCACCGCACGCGCATTTTCGCCGGGGCACAGCACAGATTACTGGGCGCTGGCATTGATCGTAAGCGGTTTCGGCACGCTCGGCACCGCCATCAATATCATCGCCACCATTGTGTCGATGCGGTGCAAGGGCATGACTCTTCTCCGCATGCCGCTGTTTGCCTGGCTCATGTTCGTCGTCAGCGGACTGACACTGATCACGATCACGCCGCTGACCGCGGCACAGATCATGCTCATCATCGACCGCTACCTCGGAGGGCACTTCTTTGACACTCAGGCAGGCGGTTCTGCGGTGGTCTGGATGCACTTCTTCTGGATCTTCGGCCATCCCGAGGTCTATGTACTTGTGATGCCGGCCTTCGCGATCGCAAACGAGATCATTCCCGTGTTTTCGCGCAAGGCGATCTTTGGCTATCCGGCCATGGTCGCGGCATCTGCATGCATTGCCTTTGTCAGCGTGAGTGTCTGGGCGCATCACATGTTTACCGTGGGCATGACGTCTTCCTCGAATGCCTTCTTCACGCTTTCGACGATGCTGGTCGGCATTCCCACGGGCATCAAGATCTTCAACTGGATCGCGACCATGTGGGGCGGGAAGATCCGGTTTGCAACTCCGATGCTCTTTTGCACCGCTTTTCTGTTTCAATTCCTGATTGCGGGTCTGACCGGAATTGTGCTCTCTGTTTCTCCGCTGGATTGGCAGCTGCATAACTCTTACTTCGTGATTGCTCACTTTCACTACGTGCTTGTCGGCGGGATCGTGATGTGTATCTTCGCGGCGATCTACTATTGGTATCCCAAGGCGACCGGCCGCATGATGAGCGAAACCCTGGGCAAGTGGCATTTCTGGCTGTTCGTTATTGGATTTCACATCTGCTTCGACACGATGCACGTCCCCGGGATCCTGGGAATGCCGCGGTCGATCTATACCTACGAGGCGGACCGGGGCTGGGGCACGTTGAATCTGGTCACTTCAATAGGCGGATTCATCCAGGGCATCGCCGTCCTGATCTTTGCGTACAACCTGATCGTCTCGTACTTCCGCGGAAGACCGGCCGGCAATGATCCCTGGGATGCATGGACACTTGAATGGTCGATTCCTTCGCCGCCTCCTGAGTACAACTTCGCGACCGAGCCCGAAGTCAGGAGCCGGCGTCCTCTGTGGGACCTGAAGCATCCCGAGGATCCGGACTGGAGGTACGAGCAATGAGCACCTATTCATACGCGCCAAACCCGCAAGAGCAAGCGTGGGAGTTGCCTTCTCGCGGCCCGGTGGCGATGGTGTCGCTGATCATCGGGGAGTCGGCGATCTTCACCATCTTCGTGGTTGCCTATCTCTTCTACATCGGAAAGAGCCTCGCTGGGCCGACCCCGCAACAAGTGCTGGAGGTTCCGTGGTTCAACACCATCTGTCTGCTCTCCAGCAGTTTCACAATTATGCGTGCGGAACACGCGATCGCCAGCGGCGCAATCACACGCTTCACCGCCTGGTTGACGGCGACCATTGGCCTTGGGGTTATCTTCCTCACCGGCACCGCCCAGGAGTGGTTGAAGCTCATTTATCAAGACGGGCTCACCATCCGCACCAATCTTTTTGGCACCACGTTTTACTCGCTTGTCGGCCTTCATGCGACTCACGTGATCGTGGGGTTGGTCATGCTGTCACTGGTACTGGGGTTCGCACTTGCGGGGAAAGTGGGTCCGCAACACGCAGAGCGAGTCAAAGTGCTCGGCCTCTACTGGCACTTCGTGGACGCGGTATGGGTCGTGGTTTTCACGGTTGTTTACATCCTGGGCAGGTGACGAGATGATCGAATCGCAATTTCATCAATCCGATTCGGACAAAGGTGCAGTCCGCCTGCCCGCGCCCACGGCCTGGCCCGTGATGCTGGCTTTTGGTGCGACGCTGGGGGCAGCGGGACTGGTCACCAACATCGTGGTATCGATTCTGGGTGCCGCATTTGTCCTGGCCGCATGTGTTGGATGGTTCGGGCAGGTTCTCCCGCATGAGAGGCATATTTCTGTACCTTCTTATCCGGATGATGTGGTTTACTCTACCGCACGCAAACGTGTGCAGCACATCCTCGTGAACACGAGGCATCGGTCTTACCTTCCGGTCGAAACGTATCCGATCAAGGCGGGGATCAAGGGCGGAATTGCAGGCGGAATCGCAATGATCATTCCCGCTATGCTCTATGGGTATCTTGCCGAACACAGCATTTGGTATCCCGTGAACCTGCTGGGCGGCGCCGGCGTGGCACATTGGCTCAATCCGAGTGTGGCGGACATTGCCGCGTTCCACTGGCAGGGATTGATTGTCGCCACCATCATCCACATTCTGGCTTCGCTGATGGTGGGACTGTTGTACGGAGCGATGCTGCCCATGCTCCCGCGGCGTCCTGTTCTGCTCGGTGGCATTATCGCTCCACTGCTGTGGACGGGCCTTCTGCATTCGACGATGGGAATCATCAATCCCGCCCTGGACGCGCATATCGCCTGGGGATGGTTTGTCGCTTCGCAGATTTTCTTCGGAGTGGTCGCAGGCTTGGTTGTTGCCCGCACGGAGCGCATCCAGACCGTCGCCTCGTTGCCGCTGGCCGCGCGACTCGGAGTCGAGACGCCAGGATTGATGCACTCCGAGGATGAGGAGGAGAAGCCATGATGCGGCCGATGGTGTTGTCGATGGCGCCAGGACTCTTTCTTCTCGCCTGCCTGGGATGCGGGAGTCATTCGGGCGCCCCAGGCAGAGAAGCTGCTGTATCGAGACCTGAAAACGAGGCGAGGTTCGAGGTTCTCTACAAGCAGAATTGTGCCGGTTGCCACGGCGCGGACGGGAAGAATGGCGCCGCCATGGAGCTGGCCAACCCCGAGTACCAGTCGCTGGTCGATGATTCGTCGCTCACGCGGTGGATCAGCAACGGAATGCTGCAGACACAGATGCCGGCGTTCGCGATTTCTGCCGGCGGATTTCTGACTGACAAGCAGATCGAAGTTCTTGTCAGTGGAATGCGCAAGCGCTGGGCACATCCCGTGGCGGCTGCGCAGCTTGAACGACCGTCGTATGCAGAACCGGGAACCGGTGATGCGACCCGCGGCAGGGCATTGTTCCGGACAGCGTGTCTTTCCTGTCATAAGGCTTCGAGGCAGGAGATTACAAGTCCGGACTATCTTGCCCTTTTGAATGACCAGGCTCTGCGCAGCATCATTGTGGCCGGACGTCCCGACATCGGCCAGCCCGACTGGCGCAATGATAATCCGGGCACGCCATTGAGCGAGCAGGACGTGTCGGATGTCGTGCACTATCTGGCTTCGCTGCGTACCGCAACCCCAGGCCAACCATACGCCGAACATCGAGAGGGAGAAGAATGAGTACCGAAATCATCACTCCGGATGCGCAAGCTGAATCCGAGCAGGGCGAAACCGTTTCGCGCCGCTGGTTCCTGCTGAAGCTCGGATTTCTCTTCAATGGCGTCGTAGGTGCAGTCATGGCCGTACCGATCATCCGCTATCTGCTATCGCCGGCCAAGCCCGATGATGCGTACAAATCGTGGGTCGCACTGGGAAATGTCGAAAGCTTTCCTGTGGGCGAGACCCGGCTCGCCACGTACGTAAATCCGTTCCGGCGACCGTGGGACGGAGAGACCGCCGGAGTCGCATGCTACGTGCGGCGGACGGCTCAGGATCAGTTCCAGGTGTTTGCTGTTAACTGTGCGCACCTGGGCTGTCCTGTCAGGTGGTTCCCGCAGTCGCAGCTCTTCATGTGCCCGTGTCACGGAGGTGCCTACTATGCGGACGGGGCGCGTGCGTCGGGTCCACCTGAACGCGGTCTCTTCACATACGACTACATGATTGCAGGCGGCGAACTGAGGATTGATGCCGGCCAGATGCCGACGCTGTCCAACACCGCCAAGCTGGTCACGATCGATGGGGTTAAAGGAAATCCGCCATGCGCATCCTGAAGACGATATATAACTGGCTGGAGTTTCGTCTCCAGCTCGAGGCGCCCGTCAAGGATGCGGCGCTGCATCCGGTGCCGCGCAACACGGCAAGCTGGTGGTACGTATTCGGCAGCGCCGCGTTCACACTCCTTATTCTTCAGGTTGTCACCGGGATTCTGCTCGCCATCGTCTACGTGCCTTCCGCAGGGCAGGCGTGGAGCAGCCTCAACGTTCTGAACCAGCAGCTTGACCTGGGCTGGTTTCTTCGCGCAGTTCACGGATGGGGCTCTAACTTCATGGTGGGAGTGGTGCTCATACACATGGCTCAGGTGTTCATGTTCGGGTCCTACAAATATCCCCGCGAACTGACATGGATCCTGGGCGTCTTTCTTCTGCTCATGACCCTGGGCATGGCATTCACGGGCCAGGTGCTGCGCTTTGATCAGGACGCGTACTGGGGCCTCGGCATCGGAGCTTCCATTACCAGCCGGATTCCTTTCGTTGGAGGAAGCCTGGTTCATCTGCTTCTCGGCGGACCAATTATTGCCGGGGCCACCCTTTCTCGATTCTTTGCCCTGCATGTCTTCGTGATACCAGGCACCTTGCTTGCGTTTGCCGCTCTGCACGTGTGGATGGTGCTCAAACTCGGCATCAATGAATGGCCGATGCCCGGGCGCGCGGTGAAACGGGCGACTTACCTCCAGGAGTACAAGAGCCTGACTCACAAGAATGACATTCCGTTTGTTCCGGGGGCCCTTTGGAAGGATGTCATTTTCTCCGGCGCTATTCTCGCGGCCGTCGTAGTATGTGCGCTGGCTTTCGGCCCATTCGGCCCCAGTGGACAGCCCGATCCCACGATTGTCCAAACCGTTCCCAAGCCGGATTTCTTTTTTCTCTGGATCTACGCGGCGCTGGCCTATCTGCCGCCATCGATGGAGACGCCTTGCATTCTGATTGCGCCGATCATCGGGATTGGAATTCTCTTGGCATTGCCCTTCTACGCAGCGGAAGGCGAGAAGAGCTGGCATCGTCGGCCTGTTGCCATTCTTGTTTTGAGCACTGTGGCTGTTACCTGGGGCACGCTCACTCATCTCGCCTCATACACTCCGTGGAGTCCGCACATGGCGGCATGGAGCGGTGATCCGGTTCCTCCAAAATATCTGCGGACGGCTACTCCCCTTGTACGGCAAGGGGCCGCGGTCTTTCAGTCAAAGCAGTGCAGGAACTGTCACTCGATCGGCGGACATGGAGGGGATCGAGGGCCGGCGCTCGATGCCATTGCTTCGCGCATGACAGAAGATCAGATGATTCGCCAAGTGCTGCAGGGCGGAGGAAACATGCCGGCATATGGCAAGAACCTCTCGCCGGCCGAAACGACGGCTCTGGTCAGCTTTTTACAGACCCTTCATCCTGCCGGCGAAAAACCGGCTGTTGACGCTTCGCAGCAACAGGCTCGCAGTTCCGTAGTGCAGCCGGCACTCAAGGCACAGAGGTAAATCGTGGAGCAATCGTTCTCAGAGCTAATCATGGAATGGGACATTCCTCTGGTCACGAGTCTATCTCTTGCCGTGGTTGCGATCGTTTACGCGATTGGCTGGAATCGGGCCCGCAAGACTCGTATCGAGGAACTCCCTCGCTGGCGCCTCGTAGCGTTTCTCGCCGGGATTGTATCGATCTTCGTGGCTATCTCTTCGCCGCTCGACACGTTGAGTGAATCCCTGTTGTTCATGCATATGGCACAGCACTTTGTGCTCATGTCCGTTTCACCGCCTCTGATCGTCCTAGGCGCACCGGTCGTGCCGTTGCTTCGAGGGTTGCCGCAGGTCGTGATTCGCGGGTGCCTGGGTCCGCTCTTCAGATCTCAGGGGGTTCGTTCCTTCTTTCGTGTTGCCATGCGGCCTTCAGTTTCGTGGATGGCGATGAACGCAGCATATGTAGGCTGGCATATTCCGGCGGCTTATGAATTTGCGC
Organism: Terriglobales bacterium; assembly: GCA_963788475.1. Lineage (GTDB taxonomy): Bacteria > Acidobacteriota > Terriglobia > Terriglobales > Acidobacteriaceae > Telmatobacter. The sequence continues at coordinate 192,939 of CAWBGO010000011.1, read as the reverse complement.
TGCGGTCTGAGGCCTGGCACAACGTTGAACATGCCTGCTTTCTGTTTACCAGTATTCTCTTCTGGCTGCCGGTGATTCGCCCATGGCCCTCTCATCAACGGCCAATGCAATTGTCTGCCGTGCCGTACTTGTTAGGCGCGGACCTTGTTAACACCGCCGTCTCCGCCTTTCTTTGCTTCTCCGGGACGCTGATTTACCCGAGTTATGCAAGTGTCGAACGCCCCTTGCCGATCAGCCCATTGAACGACCAGATAGCGGCCGGCTCTTTCATGTGGGTCTTTGGGTCACTCATTTTCCTCATCCCTGTTGCAACGATCTTCATGCAGGTCCTGTCGGCTCGTCGAGCTTCGGCAATTTCATCGGCGGCTTGCTGCGACATATCCGCTGACCAACTTGGATACGTTCAGCGAAAGGCGGTATAGGATGGCTACAGAATCGACTATTCCAGCTCCGCGAGGACTGTCACCTCCACAAAGGACCGGTGAATCTCTCCCTGGCGCCGCAGCTTCGTTTTGGGCCCTGACCAAACCGGACATCAATCTTCTTATCGCCCTTACCGTATCTCTATCTTTCGGTCTTGCGGCCCGTCTCCCCCAGAATTTTCAATTGCCTCGGCTCTTGAACGCCGTGTTGGGGACCTTGTTCGTCTCTTCAGGCGCCTCGGCCCTGAATCAGTTCATGGAGCGGAGGTTCGACAGCTTAATGCGGCGTACTGCCAGAAGGCCCGTGGTCCTGGGAGGTATATCTCCACAGGCTGCTTTGGCCTTCGGGACGTGTTTATCAGCGGTCGGCATCGTTTACCTCGAGATCCTCGTCAATCCCCTCTCCTCATTCCTCGCCGCAGCTGCATGGGGGATCTACGTCGGGCTCTATACACCGCTCAAGCGCGTGACTCCACTGTGCACATTCGTCGGCGCTACCTCGGGGGCGATCCCGGCACTCATTGGATGGGCCGCGGCTTCCGGATCCCTAAGTCATCCCGGCGCCTGGACTCTATACACGATTCTGTTTCTCTGGCAGTTCCCTCATTTCATGGCGATCGCGTGGATGTACCGTGATGACTACCACAGGGCCGGCTACATGATCCTGCCACGGTGCCAGAACCGCTTCCGATTCGCAGTGCTTCAATCCGAGTTGCCGGCTCTGCTTTTGGTCCCGTGCAGCATGGTTCCGTCGTTTATTGGGGTTGCAGGAAAGATTTACCTGGCGGGGGCATTGGCGCTCAGTATCGGATTCAATTGCTTTGCAATTCGCCTAGCGCTCTGCAGAACCAATTCCGCAGCGCGCCGCCTGCTATTAGCTTCAATCGTCTACTTGCCTTCGGTGTTCCTATTGATGTTGCTGGATAAACGATAGGGGTGATCCAGCTCTCCCTTTCAACCGGCTGACCAGAAAGTCAAAGGACGAGATCGACGACGTTATACAACGATTCTCGCTGATCTTGGCCTGGGAGCAGATCGTGCTAGAAATCCGTCAGCGCTTTCAGGGGGAATGAAGAAAAAGGGCCGGTCTAGCAAGAGCATTCGTGCGGAACCGAAGATTCTTCTGCCTGATGAACCGAGCAGCGGGCGTCAGGTATTCTCGCGCTGCTCAATGATCAACCGGTCACCGCGGTTTGCACTGAGGTATGTCCACACCCACTGGAACAAGACGCTGAACCGCAAGCTGCTCTCGGCAAGAAACTGTATGTGAATCAAGGCCCAGACGAGCCACGCCAAGAACCCGCTCATCATGACACGCCCGCTTTGCAACACGGCAAAATTCTTGCCGACCACGGCAAGGTTGCCCTTGTCGAAGTAACGAAAAGGGGAAAGCGGTGATTTCGTGGTCAGCAGCCGAAAGATTGATTTTGCGGCGTAGCGTCCTTGCTGCATCGCTACCTGTGCGACTCCGGGGAGTGGCCTTCCATCCTGATCAAGGGACGCTGTATCGCCAATTACAAATATCTCGGGATGATCCTGGACCGTGAGATCTTGCCTGACGCGGACACGACCTGCACGATCAACATCGCAGCCAAGCCATTTGCCGGCTGGCGATGGGGCAACTCCTGCTGTCCATATCACTGTCTTGCTTTGAATTCGCTCATCGCCAACGACTACGCCTTCTGCATCGATTGTTTGAACTGCTTTCTCCAGGCGCACATCTACGCCCAATTGCAATAAACGAAGTCTTGCTGCTTCTGAGAGATTCTCCGCGAACGTTCCGAGAGGGCGTTTCCCCATGTCAACCAGGATGATGTTTGCGGACTTTGGATCGATCCGCCGGAAGTTCTTCCGCAATGTCGTCCGGACCATGACAGCGATTGCGCTTGCCATCTCTACGCCAGTCGGTCCAGCGCCTACCATGACGAATGTCATCAATGCCTTCCGGCGCTCCGGATTCTCCTCAGTCTCTGCGTTCTCAAAGACCGTGAGTATGTGATTGCGTACGGATTCAGCATCCGCGAGACTCTTCAATCCCGGAGCGAAGCGTGCGAACTCATTATGTCCAAAATAGCTGTGGGTGGCGCCCGTCGCGAGCACCAGGTAGTCATACGCAACCCGTAGCGCTTTTTTGTCGCCTGCGTCGACGATCACATTCCGCGCGGCCGCGTCGACGCCGGTCACATTCCCGAGCATCACTGAAGTATTCTCCTGGTTGGCCAAAAGACCGCGGAGCGGAGAAGCGATCTGACCGGGAGCCAAAACCGATGTTGCTACCTGATATAGGAGGGGTTGAAATACGTGATGATTCGACCTATCAATCAACAGTACGTTGACAGGAGCGCGTCGAAGGGCCTTGGCTGCGGCCAACCCGCCGAAACCGCCGCCGACTATAACAACCAGGGGAATCTTTCCCGTCATTCTTCGCTCCAGTCAGACCCGGGACTTTGCGCGTTGGCGGCAAGTCTTCCTAAAGACTCCTCCGCCAGTATCACGACAAACAACTCTGCGCATATGAGGCTTCTCGGCCGCGGCAACCTCATTGGGGAAGCTTTCGAAATCGCGTGAACCTTGTATCATCTCGATTTCCGCTTCTTTCTCGTCCCGATGTTCCGGCTTGAATTTTTCGGAGACGCGCCACCTGTAAAACTCATTCAGCGCTGTGATCGAAGCCGTGTCATCTGAGCAGGTATGGAAGGAAATGCTCCCCGCTTGCTGGATTTCCCGCGCCCGATTCCTCACCCACTCGTCTCTGAATCGCAAAAGGCTGTCCCTGTTCCGTTCCTCAGCCCTGCCTGGCGCTCGTTGTACTTCTGTCCGTTGTCCTGCATGCGCGCCGTGCGCTCCTCCACCGGCCTTCGAAGGCGTTCGCGAGGGTTTGTGCGATGCCTCATGGCATTCGACCACATGCGTGTCCCGCAAGTGTTCCTGTTCGCGTTCGACGAGATATTCGGAGTTGCGGCCAAGCGCCTCGATTGAAGTGTTAGGTGTCATGCCCATCTGCTTCTGTCGTGATCCTAGAATTCCGAAAGGTCACTACATCGCGAGACTAGCGGTTGCGGGCCAGCGAAACAATTACATGTTCCTGTATAGAGGTTGAATAGGGCAAAGTGACTCGGCATTCTGTTGGCAGGACGGGGAAACACGCCGGGAGAAGTGGGTCATTATCGAGACTTGGGGGTGGCGGGATGCTCGAGGCCCTGCGCGGCCTGCGCCATTTCGAGGTGTTTCTCCATGAGTTTTCGCGCTTCCAGCGCCTTGCGGGCGCGGATGGCGCGGTTGATCTCGCGATGCATCTCCGCCGATTCGCGCAGGTCGGTTGCGTGTTCCACGGTCTTGCGGCGCTTGTCGTACATCGATGTCGTGACGGTCTCCATGATGGCGGCGAGGATTGGGTTGCCGGCGGCCTGGGCGATGAGGCGGTGAAAGAGCACGTCGTGGATGAGATAGGCGGAAGGGTTGTCGAGGGAAGCGAACATCTCCGCCACCTGCTCGGCCAGGGCCGCGTGGTGCTCTTCCTTTCCGCGCTTGGCGGCGAGAGCGGCCAAGTTGCTTTCAAGGACGATGCGGGCCTCAAACAACTGCCAGGATTGAAAACCGTGCAGGGCACCCATCAGACTCAGGGATGACTTGCCGAATTCGGGTGGGCCGTCGGAGATGAAAGTGCCGACGCCATGCTTGATTTTGATGACGCCCATGGCGGCCAGGAAGCCGATGCCGGTGCGGAGGCTGGCGCGGCTGATCTTGAGCGCACGGGCGAATTCGCGCTCGGGGGGAATGCGGTCTCCGGGCCGGAGCGTACCCTTCTCGAGGAGTGAACGGACGTGGTTGACCACTTGCATGGTCCGATCGCTTGCCCGGGGCATTCGCATCTTTCGAAGCATTTCGTCCCTGCACCTTTGCCTGGTGGTCTCCGGTTCGTCTGCACACGAGGTTAACACCCAACCCGGGCGGTGGTCGGCGGCGCGCGTCGGCTGGAGAAACGCGGCAGGGGAGGGTTTTATGCGATGCTGATTCAATGTCGACGCCTGCTGCCGGGACGGCCGCCCCGCATCCTTTTCTTACCGACAGCACGGTATTCGTATGGGAAAACCAGACGCTCCGCAGCGACCTGATCCTGGTCTTGCCAATCGCGATCTGCCTGGGAGCCGGGATCGCCGCGGGCCATCCTGCCGCGGGCATGATTGCAGCCGGCGGGGCCAGCAACACCGGGTTCGGCCAGAAGCAGTGCATCGACGACTCGCATCTTGTGCCGATGATCTTCGTCACATTCGGGATGGCCTTTTCCGGTTTCCTGGGCGTACTGCTTGGCCATGCGAATCTTCTGCTGGTGTTCGTGTCGGCGCTGTGGGCCTTTGGATACGGTATGCTGACGACGCGTCCCGGGGGATATAGCTGGGTCGGCCAGCAGTGCGTGATTACGTTCCTGGTGGCGTCGGCGTTTCCAGCCTCGCTGGGGGAGGCGATGGACCGCGGCCTGCTGCTGTTTGCGGGCGGAGCTCTGCAACTATTGATGTCGTCTGTGTTGTTTCAATTATTCGGCGATCTGCGCGCGCGGATTTTTCAGCTGACACGTTATCTGCGGGAAGAAGAGTCGGCTCTGCGCTCGGCGCTGATCGAGACTGCGGAATCGGTACGCCAGCTGCGATTCTCGGAGTCCGCGGTGCCGTACTCTCTGCGGTTGGCCGTCACCATTGGAATTGCCACCGAGATCTATCGCCGGCTCAATTATCCGAGCGGCTACTGGATTCCGATGACCGCGCTGCTCGTGTTGAAGCCGGGGTTGACGGATACCGTCAGCCGGGCAATCGCGCGCATGGTGGGAACCATGTGCGGTGCCATTGCCATCAGCTTTATCCTCGCCCACGTGCATTTACATGCGATTGGGCTTGCCGCATTTACGGTCCTGTTTGCGTGGCTCGCCTACGGAGTCCTCAACGTGAACTACGCGCTGTTTTCTACGGCCATCACCGGCTACATCGTCTTCCTTCTTTCGCTGAACGAGATTCCCGGCCCGACGATTGCGTCGCGGCGCATGTTCTGCACCGCGCTGGGAGGAGCGATCGCGCTTTGCGTGCGGGTAGTCGTGATCTCGAATCAGCGGCGACACTGGGTGAGAGCGATCGCGGCTCTCCGTCAGGCCGTTGCAGGGCAGCGCTCGTTCACGGGCTGAATCGGCTCGCGAGGAGCCGAGGCCTGGCGGAGCGGGCGCGGTGAGAAAACGTTTCTCCATTGCCAGGATAGATTGATATTGCATATCATTGGCTCCCATGGGTAAACGATTTTTTCTCTTTCCCCTGTTTGCCTCCCTGGCATTTTCGACGGTTATGCCGGCCCAATCCCCTTTGCTTGCTATCCAGGTGGATCATCCGACCGCCAAGGTCAACCCGATGTTTTACGGGCTGATGACGGAGGAGATCAATTTCTCTTACGATGGCGGACTGTATGCGGAGTTGATCCGCGATCGAACGGTCGGGCCGGGACGCCGGCCGCTTTTCTACTGGACCCACGTGGCGAAGGGTACGTCCATGGTGGATGTGACGGTGGACGATCAAAGCGGGCCGAGTACGGCGCTGGCGCGCAGCATCAAGATGACGGTGAGTGCGGCCACCGACTCGGCGCCGGCCGGCGTGCAGAACGAAGGATACTGGGGCATCGCGGTGCGGCCTGACACCACTTACATTGGATCGTTCTATGCCAAGGCCGATACCGAGGGAGTGCCCATCACGGCCAGCCTGGTGAACGATGAAACCGGGGCAACCGCCGCGAGCGCGACGGTGAGCGGCGTAACGACGGATTGGAAACAGTACACTTTCACGCTCAAGACAGGCGCTGTGCAGGTGACAGCGAACAATCATTTCCAACTGACGATCGCGCGGCCAGCGACGGTGTGGTTCGACCTTGTGTCGCTGTTTCCGCCCACGTATCACGACCGAACTAACGGGAATCGCATCGACATCATGGAGAAGCTGGCCGCGATGCGTCCGGCGTTTCTGCGACTGCCGGGCGGGAATTATCTCGAGGGCGATCACATTCCGGACCGGTACGATTTCAAGAAGACAATCGGCCCGTTGGTGGACCGGCCCACGCATCCCAGTCCGTGGCGCTATCGCTCTTCGGATGGAATGGGGCTGCTGGAGTTTCTGGAGTGGTGCGAAGACCTGAAGATGGAGCCGCTGCTGGCGGTGTATGCGGGGTATTCGCTGCAGCAGGAGCATGTGGATCCGGGGCCGGCGCTGGAGCCGTTCGTAAAGGATGCGCTGGAGGAGATCGAGTATGTGATGGGGGATGAGACGACCAAGTGGGGCGCGGAGCGCGCGAAGGATGGCCATCCCGCGCCGTTTCCGCTGCACTACGTTGAGATCGGCAATGAGGATTGGTTCGATAAATCGGGATCGTACGATGGGCGGTTCGCGCAGTTCTTCAAAGCCATCAGGGAGAAGTATCCGGATCTGCAGTTGATTGCGACCACGCCGGTGAAGAGCGTGAAGCCGGACGTGCTCGATGAGCACTTCTACATGTCGGCGGAGAAGTCGTTCTCCGACGTCGGGCACTATGACAAGTACGATCGCAGCGGGCCGAAGATCTTTGTGGGCGAGTGGGCCACGCGGGAGGGCGAACCCACACCTAACCTCCAATCGGCGCTGGGCGATGCGGTGTGGCTGACTGGCCTCGAGCGCAACAGCGACCTGGTGATCATGGAGTGCTACGCGCCGCTGTTTGTGAACGTGAATGCGGGCGGAATGCAGTGGGCATCGGACCTGATCGGCTACGATGCGCTGAGCAGTTATGGGTCGCCGAGTTATTGGACACAGGTGATGTTTGCCGCGCACACGGGGACGGAAGTGGTTGCGGCCGCCCTGACCAATGCAGGGCCGCGGATCGCTGCATCGGTTACGCGCGATGAACAACGGCGCAAGATCTTCATCAAGCTTGTGAACGGGACCTCGGACACGCAGCGGTTTCAATTTGCACTGGACGGAGCGCCCGGAGTGAAGCGTCAGGCAACGCTGGTGACGATGAGCGGCAAGTCGCCCAATGCGACTAACTCCATCAGCAGTCCGGATAACATCAAGCCGGTGGAACGCGCGATCCAGGTGGCCGGGCCTAAGTTTGAATATAGCTTTGTGCCTTACTCGGTGAATGTGGTGGAGTTGAGTTATTAAGTAAATATAGTTTCCCAGGTCTCAGAATCGAGACCTGGGGCACCCAGGCTAGTGTGACTCTGTGGTCTCCCACCCCTTCGCCAAAACAAAGGCGAAAGGATGGGGCACGGAGTTTTGTTCTGCCTTGAAGTGCCGGGTTAGTTTTCTGGGCCCGAAGGTGGTGCGTCTGCAGGCTTGCCTTTTTCCTGGGCGGCTTTCAGCTTGCTGAAGATGGTGTCGTTGGCGGCTTTGTGGAGGCTGCTGGTTTTTTGGAATTCCAAATTAGCTTCGGTCTTGTTGCCCATGGACTGGTAGAGGCGAGCCAGTCGCCAATGCGGGTTGGGATCATCGGGGCTGAGGCGGGCAGCGGTCTTGAATTCGCGGATGGCTTCCTGGTGATTGCCGCTGTCGGCATAGAGAATGCCCAGATCGAGATGGGCGCGGGCGAGGTTGGGATCGATTTTGATGGCTTTCTGAATTAGCGGCAGGGCCTGGTCGGAGTGGTTCAACTGCATGTCGGAGTCGGCGAGAAAGGCGAGAGCCTGGGCGTTGGCGGGGACGTTGACTAGCTCGGCTTGAAACTCCTGTGCGGCCTCTTCGAATTGGTTCTGCGTCCACAGAAGATAGCCGAGCCCGAAGTGGACGTTAGGTTCACGGGGATCGGCCTTCACGGCGGCGCGAAACTGCTCGATGGCCGCGGCGTGGTTCTGCATTTCATCTTCTGCTTCGCCGGCCAGCATGTCTGCTTCCGCGGATTCGGCATTGAGCGTAAGAATCTCGTGATAGGTATCCAAGACACATTGGAACTGGCGCGTCGACAGGCAACTGTGCGCCAGGAACAGGCGGAACTGCAGGTTCTGGGGATCGTTGGCTGCGGCGGTCTTGAGATAAGGCACGGCAGCCGCGTAATCGCCGATGCCGTATTCGGCAATTCCGATGAGCGCGGTGAGTCGCTGCGCATCGGGAGAGGCTGGGGGCTCACTCTTGAGTAGCGGCTCGAATACCTGAATAGCCTCTTTCAACTCGCCGCCTTTAAAGAGGGCGAGGCCGAGGTTCAAACGCAGGCCGGGCATGGAGGGATCGAGAGCCAGCGCCTTGCGATAGAAGGGGACGGCCTGCTTGTAGTGTTCCTGGCGCGCTTCAAGAAAGCCAAGATGGGCGCAGGCTTCGGCGTTGTTGGGGTGGGCCGCGAGGATGGTGCGCCACGCGGTCTCGGCTTCGGAGAATTTGCCTTGCTGTTCGAGCGCGAAGGCGGCGTCGCGTTCACTGGGGGGCGAAGCGGATTGGGCCGCGATGGTCCATGGCGTGAGAGCCAGCATCACTGCGAAAAGAAATTTGCATGGCGCGGCCGGCTTCACGTGGATGCTCCAAGGGCATTCTCGCCTGCCGGCGCGAGGGCGCGCAACACGAGGATGGATGCAGAAAAAAAGAAGGGCGCGACAGCTTTGATTGTCGCGCCCCGGAGACCATGACGTTGAAGCGTCAAGGCTAGAAGTCAAGGCTAGAACTTGAATTGTCCTCCGAGCTGCAGAGTGCGCGGCCCGTAGTCACTGGTGATGTGTCCGAAGTTTCCGTCGTGGTTGTTGGTATTCACGCCCTGGGGGATGAAGTGGTTGAAGGTGTTGTAGGACTCAAAACGGAGTTCGATACGTGGTCCGGTTTCGTGAGGCAGGGGAATGGTCTTGAACAGGGAGAGATTCCAGTTGAAGATTCCCGGCCCTACGACGGCATCTTTTCCGGCACTGCCGAAGCCCTGGTTGGGGCCGCCGTTCCACGGAGCGATGGGATCGGCGAACGAACTGGTGGTGAACCAGGCGTTCAACGACTTGGGATAGCCCACCTTCGATACCAGGTTGGGACGGCTGGATCCAGCGGTCAGTCCCAGCACGTCGGGCCCGGTGTAATTGATGCGAATGGGCGTACCCGCTTCCGCAACGGTAATGCCCGAGACTGACCAGCCTCCCAGAACCATGCGAGCCGCCGTGTTCTGGCTCTTGGTGAACCACGGGAAGGCATAGATGTAGCTGACGTTGAGGATGTTGCGACGGTCGAAACCGGTGTCGGATCCACGGTCATAGGCGGCGTTGAATGGATTGGAGAGACCGTTGAGATCGTTGCTCACGATGGAGATGTTGTGGGCCCAGGTGTAGGCAACCTGGGTTGTCAGGCCATACCGGTTCTCGATACGCACGCCGGTCTGCAGGGAGTTGTAGTTGAAGTTGGTTTCGTTCTCTTCCTGGTTGATGGCGGCAAAGCCTGGGTGTATCCGATATTGGTTGGCATTGAGTTTACCCGTGGCAACACCCTGGCGCAGATCGTAGGGATTGGCGGCGTTATTCGGATCCGTGAGAGGCAGCGTATTGATCTGGCGGTCGTCGTTCTGGTCCCATCCCAAAGCGCCCACGTATTGCAGGACGAAAACGATCGATGGGGCAAGCGCCCGTTGAATGCCCATGCTGAAGGTTGATGTGCCCGGAGACGGATAGTTGTACTTGATGTTGGTGAGGCTCGACGGGAAATGATTCAGAGTTGTGGCCCCGCTCAGAGCACTGGTGTTGGGGTCGGAGAAATAGACGTTGTTGGCGGAAGGAATGTACGCAAAGGGCGGGTTCAGAGCAGCGTTGTAGACATCGTTGCCCTGCACGCGTTCGAAGAACATACCGAAGCCTCCGCGCAGCACGGTCTTTCCGTTGCCGGACAGATCAAACGCGAAGCCGACGCGGGGCTGGAACGTCCAGTAGTGATCCTGAACGGCTCCGCGCGGGAATCCGTTGACTCCGGCTTCGCGGATACCGTTGAGATAGAACTGCTCGGTTCCGGTGGAGGGGAAGGTGGAGAGGGCGGCGGGGTCGAGCGTTCCGTCGGATTGGACCGGATTGCCTAGCGAGGAGTCGTATAACGCGGGCACGAAGTTCGAGAACTTGTCGTATCGCTCGAATGCGTGCGGCAGCCCGTCATAGCGAAGGCCGAGATTGAGTGTCAAGCGGGGAGTGACGTGCCAGTTGTCGTTTCCGTAACCGCTGTAGTTGTTGTTAACCCAGTGCTTGCCATACAGGAACTCGAGTTGGTCGTAGTACGAGGCATCGCCCAGGATGAAGTTGATATACGAATCCTTCGAGAACTGGCTGGAGTTGAACTGCACAACGCCGTTGGTGTTGTGCTGCAGTTGCTGATTCTTGTAGGTGTGCAGCCAACTCGCGCCGAACTTGAACTGGTGGCGTCCCTTGGTCCACGAGACATCGTCGCGGTACTGGAAACCTTCGTATCCATTCTTCCAGGGATAGTAGCTGGGGCTCCAGGTAACCTGGATCGGCGAGCCCTGTAACTGAATTTCAGGCATGCGGCTCATAAGGTTGTTGGCCAGCGGGAAGAAACTGGTAGCTGTCCAGCCGCTGGGCTGTACGAAGGTGCCGCCGGGGCCGTCGGTGGGAGTGAGAGTGATCTTGTTTCCGGCGTAGAGGAAGGCGGTCTCATTGAGCAGATTGGGGGAATACGTCTGCGTGAGTTTGATCACCGCAGAGTACGACGGATTGTTCATGATCGTGCCAACGGTGGGATAGGTGCTATTTCCCCACAGAGGAGGAAAGTATTTCTGGTCCAACGTGTCATGCAGGTAATGGCCCATCAACTGGTATTTGCTGTTGAAGTTGTGGTCGATGCGCACGATGTCTTCGCGGACATTGGTCGGCTGGGCGATGGACGCGATGTACTGGGTGCCGTTGTTGAAGTTGGGCTTCGGAAAGGTGCCGGCGTTCAGTTGCAGGACGGCGTTCTGGTCGATGAGGTTCGCGGGGATGACATTGCCTGGGAAGGGCTGCCCCGCGGTCAATCCATCCGCGGCGTAGAGGGCGAGCTTGGCGGGATCGGAGGTCACCGGAACGATGGGAGCCACTCCCTTGGGAGGAGTGTAAGCAAGACTTTGGCCCGCGGTGGGGAAGTTGTCGGCGAGGATGGCGTTCTGGATGGAGGGCGCGCTGCCCTGGATGAGGCGACGCCATTCTTCGTTCACGAAGAAGAAGGTGCGGTTCTTCCAGATCGGGCCGCCGATATTGCCGCCGGGCAGGTTCAACTGGAACTTCGGCCGCGCCTTGCCGCTGGCATTCAGGAAGTAGTCGTTGGCGTTGTAGGCGGTGTTGCGATTGAAGTAGTAGACCTCACCGTGGAAGTGCTGCGTGCCGGACTTGAGCACCATGGTGATGGTGCCGCCGGAGCCAATGCCGTAATCGGGACTGTAATTGCTGTTGAGGGTCTGGAACTCGGCGATGGCATCCTGCGAGGGCAGGTTCATGAAGCAACCCCCGCAGCCGCGGTCATTCTGCTCGCCGCCGTCGATCATGTAGATGTTGTGGGTGGTCCGAGTGCCGTTGAAGCTGATGCCATTGGCGGAGGTCAGCGCATTGACGCCGCCGAAGGGAGGAAGGTTGTTGGATACGCCCAGGCCGAGGGCGGCCAGCGAGGTTATGTTGCGGCCGTTGGTGGCAAGCTGCTCGACCTGCTGGCCGCTGATCAGGGTGCTCACTTCGCTGGTCTCAGTCTGCACTTGCAGAGAGTCTGCGGCCACGGTCACGGTCTGGGCCTGGCTTCCGACCGCGAGGGAGACATTTTCTTCCAGGGTCTGGGCCACATTCACGACGATGTTGGTCATGCTGTAGGTCTGGAATCCCTGGGCTGTGACCGCGAGCGTATAGTTGCCGACGCCGACGTTGGCGAAACGATAGGCACCCGCGCTGTTGGAGACCACTTCTCTGATTTGATTGGTGGCCTGGTTTTTGAGGGAGATTTTGGCGTTGGGAACGAGGGCTCCGCTGGCATCGGTGACCGTTCCGTTGATGGTGGCGTTGTCCTGAGCCCCGGCGCGGGGGGCGAGAAGGAAGAGCATGGCGACAAGGGCGATCGAGAACGCCCAGACGTGTCTTGCGGTCCAACTCCAGGTGCGCGTGCCGGCTCGCGGCGACGCTGGAATAGTGGATTGCTGCATGGAGTGCCTCCTGAAGGAACGGTTTCTCGCTGAGCGAGCGATATCCAACTCGTATCTGGGGCGTACTCACGTACCGATGGGTCGACTCTTTGTGGCCGGGTGCTCAAGTCGACAGCAGCGCAGAAGGCTGTCTTACAGTCGACGGCGGGCAGACCACCCGGTGTGGTTCAGATTTGGTTCAGTGCATGCCGGACACGAGTCAGGCCAATTGGCGGATTGCCGGGTGGTCCTGCTTTTTGCGAATCGGGGTCAGCAGGGCCTCTCCAGCAAGCGTTTACTTGGCGCGGAAATTCTTACTCCGCGACATAAGGGTTGTCAATGCGAAGAAACGAGGTCATTTGAAGCTGGGGCAATGTTCACGTTTACATACTGAAAAATCCCTTTACTTATACGTTTAAGCAGGTGTCTGGAACGACGTATGAGCGAGCATTGGGGAGGGATCAGGTAACCGATTTCCGGGACGGATTTGCTGGGAACAGGGCGGGGTAGATCAGGGGCGGGATGGGGTGTTCAGGTTTCGGGTCGTCCGTCCTGACCACGCCGGCACCCTCGCGGATCGTGTAGTAGCGGTCGGCGGCCAGGTTGAGAATTGACTCGACCTTGCCGTTCGGCCAGAGAATCTCAAGTTTGTCCACCTTCTGGTGGTCACCGAGACCGAAGTGGATGCGCAAGTCGCTCTGGGAGAGATAGCTTCCCCCGCTCCGCACTTCGTCGAGCTGCACCAGGCGTCCGGCGGTGGCGCGCACCCGGGCGTTCAGGGCCAGGCGGTTGCTCTTGACGCCTTCGAGCTGGATGCTGATCCAGTGATGGAGCGCTCCTCCCTCGGGGCGCAGGATGGTGGGCCGGCCGACGAGGTTCTCGACCACGGCTTCGAGGTGGCCGTCGTTGAACAGGTCGCCGATGGCCATTCCGCGGCTCACGCGCGGGATCTGGATAGCCGGGCCGACGTCTTTGCTGATGTCCTTGAATGTGCCGTCGCGCTGGTTCTCGAGCAGGACCATGGGTTCGCGGTAGCGGGGGCCGGTGGGCACGGTGTCGACCTGGGGGTAGACGTGGCCGTTGACCATGAAGATGTCGGGCCAGCCCTGGTTGGCGAAATCGACGAAGGCGTCTCCCCAGCCGACGTAGCCCCGGGAGGCTTTGGCAACACCGGAGGCGACTGAGACTTCGGCGAAGTTCATTGCGCCTTCGTTGCGATAGAGGGCGGCATATTCGTTGTCGAAGTGGGAAATGAAAACCGAAAAGCGGCCGGTGTGGAGGTAGTCGCCCAGGGCGAGGCCCATGTTGGCCTGCGCCTGGCCGTTTTGGTTGTAGGCCACGCCGGAGGTGAAGCCGGCATCGGTGAAGTGGCCCGCGCCGTCGCCTTTGTAGAGATAGTTGGGCTGGCCGTCGTTGGTCACAAAGAGGTCGAGCTTGCCGTCGTTGTCGAAGTCCGACCAGACGGCGGTGAGACCGTAGCGCTGCTCGGGATCGGAGACGCCGGATTTCTTCGAGACATCGGTGAAGGTTCCGTCGCGGTTGTTGTGGTAGAGATTGTCGGGCGCGCCTTTGAGGCCGCGCGGACCGCACTGGACCTCGATTCCTTCGTATTTGCAGGTGTCTTTGGAGCCGAAGGCGGCCATGTTGTCGAGGTGGAAGTCGACGTAATGGGAAACGAACAGGTCGGACCAGCCGTCACCGTCGTAGTCGCCGAACGCAGCGCCGGTGGCCCACTGGGTGTCGGCGGAGAGGCCGGCGGCTTTGGTTGCGTCGGTAAATGTGCCATCGCCATTGTTGCGATACAACACCACGCCGCCAAAACAGGTGACGAGAAGATCGGGCCAGCCGTCGTTGTTGTAGTCGCCCACGACGGCTCCCTGGGCCCAGCAGGGATAGCCCACGCCCGCCTTGTCGGTGACGTCGGTAAAGGTGCCGTCGTGATTGTTGCGGTAGAGAGCGCTGCGCGCCTTTTGGCCGGCCTGCGCCATCTCCACGCTTTGGGCGTTGGTGAAGTAGATGTCGGGCCAGCCATCGCGGTCATAGTCGATGAGAGCCACGCCGCCGCTCATCGATTCGACAATGTACTTCTGTTCCGGGCTGGAGAGATGCTCGAAGGTGATGCCGGTGGAAGCGGTGATGTCGACCAGTTGGGGGTAGGGGCTGTCGGGTTTGGACTTCGGACGGCGCGGGGGACTTTCGCGCGGACTGCGGGTGCGAAGGCAGGCTGAGCAAGGCGATGCAGAGAGCGGCGGCGGCGCGCCGGGCTTTACGCATCGATGACAGCGGGTCCGGGCCTGCATCGAGGATGGATCGCGATGGGTCGCAGGCGTCATCATTCTTTGATTGTCGGGCCAAACCTCGCAATGGGTCAGCGCTGCACACGATGGAGGATCACGGGGATGACCGGCGGAAGGCGCATGGAAGGATTGCGCGACGGATCCGATCCATCGGGCGGAGGTCCGACGGCCGGGCGCGGGCCGGTTGGCTCGGCCGGGTGCGGCATCTGCATGGCGGCATCGGTGGTTCGTTCCAACTCCATGCGGTCGGAGTGGATGGTTCCGGTGTAGGTGTTGTTGCCGACCTTGAAGGAGACGTGGTCGCCGTCCACTTTGCCGTCGGTAAGTGGCGTGGGCACATCGCTGCCGCCGAAGAAGCCGCCGGTGCCGGCGCCCTCGACGGTTCCAGTGAGATCGCCGCCGGCCTGGCGGAGCGTGAACAGCGAATTGGCGTCGCCGGCGAGAGCGGCGAGGCGGTTGGAGCGGCCGGGCGCCGGCATGGGCCGCCACAGGCCGGTGACGCCCGGCCCGGTGGGCACTTCGCGTTCCCAGACCGCGGCCTGGGGGCGGAGCGTCACGGAGTTGGCGGCGATGGTGACGCTTGATGCGGTGAGACCGGGAGAGCTTGCCTCGACGGTGATGCTGCCGGCTGTCTTGCTGGACTGGACGACGGCCATGCAGAGACCGCAGAAGGCCTTGCGCGCGGTGCCCTTGTCGGGTTCCTGATTGGTGGGGTCGCCATTGCCGGTGCCGATCAGTTTGCCGGCGCCGGAGACTTTGAACTCCACCTCGTTGTCGGTGATGGGGACGATGCGGTCCTGCGCATCGCGGACCTCGACCGCGAACATGGCCACGTCTTCTCCGTCGGCGGAGATTTGCGGGCGGTCGGCGGTCATGACCAGTTTGGCGGCGGGGCCGGTGGTCTCGCGTTTGGCGGTCATGACGACTTTGTCGCCCTTGTAGCCGCGCGCCTCGATGGCGCCGGGCGCGTAAGGGACGTTCCAGGCGAGATGCGAATCCTTCTTCACTTCCTTTGCGCCGAGGCTCTGGCCGTTGAGGAACAGCTCGACTTTTTCGAGGTTGGAATAGACCCACACGGCGATTTCCTTGCCTTCGAGTTCGGGCCAGTTCCAGTGGGGAAAGAGGTGCAGGACGGGCTTATCGGTCCACCAGGACTGGTAGTAGAAGAAGGTGTCCTTGGGAAAACCGCACATGTCGATGATGCCGTACTGGGAGCTGATGTTGGGCCATTCGTTGGGCGAGGGCTCGCCGCGATAGTCGAAGCCGGTCCACACGAAGCCGCCGGAGAGCCACGGACGCGAGTTGCAGAAGCTCCACCAGCCTTCGGCGGAAGCGCGGCCGGTGGTGGTGTAGGGATCGTAGGAGCCGACGTAGCCCTTCGTCGTGGTCGGTAATGTAGATGCCGCGGGTGCCCACCGCGCTCACGGTCTCGGTGCCGATGACGGGCTTGTCGGGATGCTCTTTGTGGTAGGCCTCGGCGCCGGGATCCATGTAGTTGTAGCCCATGACGTCGCATTCGACGAGGCCGCCGACGCCGATGGCGCGGATGGGCGCGATCGACACCGGGCGCGAACCGTCGTGCTCCTCGGCGACGGCTTTCATGGCGGTGAGAATGTGCAGGCCTTTTTCGGTGTTGGCCTGGGCTTCTTCGTTGCCCATGGACCACATGAAGACGCTGGGATGGTTGCGATCGCGGCGGACCAGGTCGGCGAACTGGTTCAGGCCTTCGGGGTTGGACGACATCATGCGGGTCTCGTCGAAGACCAGCATGCCGAGTTGATCGCAGGCGTCGAGTAACTCCGCTGTGGGCGGGTTGTGCGAGGTGCGCAGGGAGTTGCAGCCCATCTCCTGAAGCTTGCGGATGCGGTAGTACTGGATGGCGTCGGGCAAGGCGGCGCCGACACCGGCGTGGTCCTGGTGATTGCAGGTGCCCTTCAACTTGACGGGCTTGCCGTTCAGGAAGAAGCCTTTTTCCGCATCGAACTTGATGGTGCGGATGCCGAAGGGGGTTTCGTAACGATCGACGACGGTGCCGGCTACCTGAACTTCGGTGACGAGCTTGTAGAGATTGCGCTCTTCGAGCGACCAGAGCTGGGGTCGGTTGACGACGATCTTCTGTTCAAACGTCCGTTCGTTTCGCTCGGGAATTGACGTTATCTCGGATGCGGTTTTGCCAACGGCTTTGCCCGAGGGATCGAGGATTGTCGAGACAACGTGCGTGTTCTGGGCGGACTTGGCGTGATTGATGACATCGGTGCGAATGGAGAGGGAGGCGTCGGCGGGGCGGACTTGCGCGGTGACGAACGTGCCCCACTGCTTCACGTGCACGGGGTGTGTTTTCACCAGCCACACGTGGCGATAGATGCCGGCGCCTTCGTAGAACCAACCATCGCTCATGGTGGCATCCACACGAACGAGAAGGACGTTGCGGCCGCCGGGATTGGCAAAGTCGGTTACGTCGAAGGAGAAGGGATCGTATCCTCCGCTGTGGCGGCCGATGTAGAAGCCGTTGAAGACGACCATGGTTTCGCGATAGGAGCCGTCGAACTCGAGGCTGATGCGCTTGCCGGCGTCGGAGGCCGAGAGCTCGAATACGCGGCGATACCAGCCGACACTGGTGGCGGGATATGTGCGCCCGAGCGGGTAATAGCCCTTGCTCGAAAGCGACGGATCGTTTTCGAACGGCAGCTCGATGGCCCAGTCGTGGGGAAGATCGAGGGGCCGCCATTCGCTATCGTCAAAGGCGATGTTGCCGGCGGGGAGAAAGCTGCCGGTCTTCTGGAAATTGCCGGTGCGGCCGCTGCCAAATCCGAAGTCGCGAGTGGGATCGTCAGCATGGCCGAAGTGGAAACGCCAGCCGAAGTCGAGGAGGAGGCGCTCGCGGCCGGCGGCGGGGTTCGGAGAATCGGGCGCGGCTGCCGCTGCTTGCAAACCTGGCGCGGGGATGGATGCTTCGATGGCCGAAGTCAACGGGCCCATCTGCGCGGCCGCTACGGCGGCGGGCGCGAGCAGGCTGGTTTTGATCAGATCGCGGCGTGATAAGGTTTTCATTTCGCCTCCGCGGACCAATCTAGCAAACGGAGGGATCAGTGGAGAAATCGGGTGAGATTGACGAGGCACACTTTCGGTTCGTGCTCTCCCACCTTAGCGACAAAAACAAAGACGTCGCGAAGGGGGCACCCAGGTTCATGGTCTCCCACCCTTGCGAAAGAAAAAAATCGCAAGGATGGGGCACGGAGTATTTGTTTCTGGAGTGGGGCGGCCGGTTTACTCGGTGGTGTAGCGGATCTCGAGTTTGCGGATCCGGAAGCAGGAGTAGGTCAGCACGACGGCGATCAAGAGTAGCAGGCCGAGAGCCGCGATCCATCCGGAGACGGGTTCGGTCTCGACCGTGAGTAGGGCGAAGATACCGTCGCCGGGGATGGTGATCGGCATCAGGTGGCGCAGATAGGAAGCCACGCTGATCTTCTGCAGAATTGAAGGCATGACCGGGTTGATCGCTTCCCAGCCGAAGACGATGAGGGCGGCGGGGGTGGGATTGCGGAACATCATGCTGAGAAGAAGAAAGACCGCTCCGTATCCCAGGCAGGCAAGGACCGCGATGGCGAGATAGGCTTCGAGTTCTCCTGCGCCCGCGCCGTTGAAGACGTAGTCCTGCCCGGCCGGGCCGAAGCCAACGTAGACGAGCGCGAAGTCGGCGAGGATGGCGCTGCCAAACAGGATCACGGCGCTGATGGACCCGGCGGCGAATTTTGCCAGGAGCAGAACCTCGCGGCGCACCGGCGAGAGTAAGTAGAAATGGAGGCTGCGCTCGATCATCTCGCCGCGAATGAGGCGCGAGAAAATTCCAAGGCATCCGAAGAAGACTGCCAGGCGGAGATAGTAGAACTGGACGATCCCGGCCAGCACCTGGGTATCTTCGGCCATTGCGTACTGCGGGTGGCGGGCGAACAGCGTGTGGATAAGGAGGATGATGGTCGGACAGAAGGCGAGGAAGTAAATCCAGGCTGCTTTCCAGGAGAGGAGATTGCGGCGAACCTCAATGCGGGCCACGCGCCGCGCCTGCAGCCAGTACAGGCTCCACGGCTGCTGTGCCAGGAGGTGAAGGAACGCTCTGAGTTGGTCGATCATCGCGTCGTTCCTCCTTCGGAACCGATCAGGTATTGGTAGATGGAATAAGCGTCGTCGTCGGCGGGAGCAACGGTTTCAATCTTGACCAGCCCCTCGACTGCGATGCCGTTCAACAGAGTGTAGAACTGGTCGATATCGCCGGTGCGGAGGAAGACGCCGTGTCCGTCAACGTGCAGCCGGGCTTCGACGCAATGATTCACTTCAAACATCCGGGAAGCCAGCAACTCCGGCTTGTCGCAGCGGATGAGGACCTGCATGGGCTTGTCGCGCACTTCCTGGCGCACCTGGTGGATGTTGCCTTCGGCGATAAGGTAGCCGCCGGTGATGAGCACGACGCGATCGGAGATGCGGTCGACTTCATCGAGGATGTGGCTGGAGATGACGAGGTGCATGCCCTGGCGGCCCAAGTTCCTCGAACAGCGCGAGGGATTCGGCGCGCGCCATGGGGTCGAGGCCGTTGAGAGGCTCATCGAGAACGAGTACGCGGGGACGGTGGGCAATGGCCTGGGCGAGGCGAATCTTCTGGCGCATGCCTTTGCTGTATCCGGCGATCTTGCGGACGGCGGCGTCACCGAGGCGGACGCGCTCGAGAGCTTCCTGCGCAAGCTTGAAAGCGTCGGCGGGATGCATGCCATGGAGCATGAGGCTGTCCATCAGGAATTCCCAACCCGTGAGGCCGCGGGGGAAGGAATCGAACTGGGTGCAATAGCCTACTTCGCGGAAGAATTCGGTGGCATGGCCGGGGGTGAGGCCGAGAACGGAGACAGAGCCCTTGGAAGGCTGAACCAGCCCGGTCATCAGGTTCATGAGCGTGGTTTTGCCGGAGCCGTTGGGGCCAACGAGGGTGGTGACGCCGGGGGGAATGCTGAGCGAGATGCGATTGACGCCCAGGACTTCGCCGTAGAACTTGGACACGTTGTCGAAGATAATGCGATCGCTCATGACTTATCCCCGGACCACTTCGCGCGCCCGAATGCGCGCATTGAGCATCGCCGCACAGAGCAGGCAGACGAGCAGGAGCATGGTGACGATGGCAGTGGTGGGGATGGTTTCGTCGCGCCACATCAACTCCGGGCGCCCCGAGCATGCGGCGCCAGAGCTGGGTCATGACGAAGGGCATGTTGAGCAGGAAGCCCCACTTGGTCCGCAGCACGCCGGTGATAATGCCGCCCACGCCGGAGGGAACAAACACGGCGGCGAAGATGATGCCGGTCGCCACGGCTCTCCACTTGACCCAGGAAGAGAGCGCCAGCCCAAGGATCGACAACATGAGGATCCAGAGGATGGAGCCGAACAGAAGGCCGGATGCGATTTGAAGATTGGCGCTGGCCCAGGGCTGTGCCGAGGAATAACCCTGATAGACAAAGAGCAGCAGGCACGGGACCCACGTGACCAGCGATAACGAGCCGAACAGCGCGGCGAACTTTCCCAGAACATAGCCGAAACGCGAGATGGGATGGCTGAGCAGGATGGGGAGGGCATTGTCGGCCAGGTCGAAGGTGATCAGGCGGGGCGCGATCCACGCGGTGATGACCAGCGCAGCCCAGCATTGGATTTCGAGAACTACGAGGAAGAACATCGCGTTGATGCTGAGGTCCCTGGCATCATTTCCGTGCAGGATGAGTGCGCGCGCGATGGGGTTGTTGGCGAGATAAATAAGGATGATGAAGACGAAAGTGGGAAGGAACGAAAGGGTGAACAGGCCGATGGTGATCTTGGACGACCAGACTTCGGCGAGGCCATAGCGCGCGAGCACAAGGATGCGCGTCCAGAGCGGGCGTCACTCTGCCGGTGTAGGCCCGATAATTGTGCTTATAGACCGACAAGTTGCTCCTCCCTCTTTGTCTCGCTGTCCATGGCGTTGTCCATGGCGCGCAGGAAGATGTCTTCGAGCGAATCGCGGCGCTGGTGCATGCGACGGATCTGGACGCCCTGGCCGGCAGCGACGGTGTAGAGATCGCGGGCTTCGATCTGGTCGGGCATGACGAGCTTGACGCGGCCGCCGGGGAAGCAGGCGCATTCGCAACCCAGTTCGCGCATCTTCTCCGCGAGGCTTTCTGCGGCGCCGACGGTTTCGAGCTCGATGAAGTTGCGATGCGAACGGCGCTCTTCTTCGATGTTGCAGAGAGCGGCGATGCGTCCGTTCTTGAGGATCAGGGCCTCGTCGCAGGTCTGGTCAATATCGCGCAGCAGGTGCGACGAGATCAGGATGCGGATGCTGCCCTCTTTGCGAATCTCCTGGATGGTCTGGATCATGCGCTGGCGGGCCATGGGGTCGAGGCCGTTGGTAGGCTCATCGAGAATGAGCAGGCGCGGCCCGTGGGCCAGGGCCTGGGCCAGCTTGATGAGCTGCTTCATGCCGAGCGAGTAGGTGCTGACCTTGCGATAGCGTACTTCGCCGAGGCCGACGTAAAACAGCGCTTCATGGGCGCGTTCGAGGGCTTCGCCTGAAGGCAGTCCGGAAAGCTCGGCCATGTAACGGACAAAGTGCACGCCGCTCATGTTGCCGATGAAGGAGTCGTTCTCGGGCATGTAGCCGATCGACTGGCGGATGCGGGCGCGGTCGCGGACCGCATCCATGCCGAATACGCGGGCGGTTCCACGGGAGGGCAGATGGAACCCGAGCAGGGTATTGATGAGGGTCGATTTTCCGGCGCCGTTGGGGCCGAGAAGACCGATGGCGTTGCCGCGCAACTCGCCGGTCAGACCGTCGAGGACGGTCCGGCCGCCGAGGCGCACTTCCAACCGGTCTAGATCGATAACGCTCATGCTATTTCCTTACGAGTTGGCCGGCGAACTTGTTCCGCGAATCGAGCAGAGACGCGATGGTAAGGAAGTCGAAACCGAAGAGACGGCTGTCGCTGGCGGCTTCGATGCGGTTCTCCTTGCCCCAGGCGCAGATCGCGGTGGGCCGTGCATCGGCGGCCAGCTTGCGGATCGCATCCGCGGACTCGCCGCTGAACTGGGAGAGCAGCGGATTGAGCACCGGGCCCAGGTTCTGGTAGGCCACGGCGGAGTAGTTCTCGTTCTCATCTTTCGGCAGCAGAGCCCGGAAAGAGGCGGAGCGGCCGAGCGAATTGCCGCTGGCGTGGGTTTGCAGCGCTTCGATGAGCAGAGCGCGCGTGGGCGCAATGATCATGAAGCCGTCGGAGAAGGTGTAGTTGGCGACCACGGTTCCCGATGTGACATCGCGGATAGCGTAGAAGCGCTGGCCATTGACGTCGCTGGGGTCGATGGCGGCCTGGTGGGAATGTGGTCCCTGGGGTTGACTGTTGACGGTCTGCACCAGGCGTTCGAGCGTGTTCTCAAGCTGAGCCGCGTTGTTGACTTCGATCACGGCTTTCCATGAGGGCATGGGAAGAACCGGGCCGTCGAGGGAGAGGAGAAAATCCCCGCCGAGGTTGGCCATCAGGTCGTCGCGAACGCTGATCTGGAGTTTTTGATCCGCTTCGTCGAGACCCGAATTGCCTCCGTTGTTCGCGGTCATGGCAATGATGTCGTCGGCGATGGACTTGGGATCTTTGGAAAGCACCGCAACGGCCACGGAGGCATTGGGACTCACGAAATCGAGCGAGCCCATGGGCGCCGGAGCGCCGAGCCAGGAAGCCACGCGCTCGCGGGTGCCGGAGAACTGCAGGTTGAGATGGTTCTGCGGCATGCCGTTGGTTTCGCGATGCTCGGCGATGAGGTAGCGGACTTCCTCGATGCCGCTGTTTTGAAGCGTGCCCTGGGCTGCGGGCCGGATCCGCATGTGCATGGAGGAGTTGGCCATCATTTCGTGGAGATCGGCGGCCAGGATGATGCCCGCGCCGCGATCGTAGGCGGCGGCGATCTGGGTGCCGAAGTCGGACGCGGCGAATCCGCTGGCGCCGGCATTCAACTGCGCGTTCAACTGCTTGAGGAGGGCGATGTCGTTGGAGAACACGACCTCATGGGGACGGACCAGAGCGTAGGCCGCGTGTCCGGTGCTGGCCGGTGCGGTGCTGGCGGCCAGGGACTGCTCATCCAACACGGTCAACTCGCCATGCACATCGGGATCGGCCGCCTGGGTTTTAAGCAGATCGGCGAGGCCGCTTTTTTCGACGTCGGCAAGAACCGCGAATCCGGGATGTTCGGCCTGCTTGACGCCCACCACGACCGCTTCGTCGCCGAGGTATTGGCTGACGTCGTGAATCTTTCCGACCAGGGCATCGAGTTCGGCCGAGTTGTTATGTCCTTGAGTCGCCCACTGCTGCAGGGCCGGGCTCTGGCTCATCTGGTCGTGGAAGATCTGGTTGGCCTGGGCTGAGGAATTCGCCGAGGTTGGGAATGCTGATGTAGAGCAGCGTGTCGGCGGGCACGCGCGGCAGGAGGTCGCTGGAGTAGCGGGGCTGGGGGAAGGGAATCTGGCCAATGCGATGCTCGACCATGGCCAACTCCGCCAGAAGTCCGACATACTTCTCGTGATCGGGGCTCCAGGAGAACTGCTCTTCAAGCGGCGCCGGCGCCAGGTTGTCGCTGGTGGTCATCTGATCGCCGGGATGGAGCATGGAGTTGATGCCGGAGTGCGAAACCTGGACCGCTCCCTGAAGGACGGCAACCCGCGAGCCCTTGATTCCCGAATTCACTGAGAACACGGTCCCGGTGACGGCGACGCGGCAGTCGGGAGTTCTTACATACAGGTGGCCGGAGGTGCGTTTCGCGGCCTGGACGATGACGTTGCCGCCATCGAGCGCGACGGTCATGTCGCGGCCCCGGGCGCCTACTTCGAGGGCGGTTCGCTCGTTGATGTCGACGGTGGAACCGTCTGAGAGACGAAGGACGGCATGCGATGCACCGTTGGTGCGAAGGCGGTCGCCCTCGCTCAGTTTCGAGCCGGGCGCGAGCTGACGGTCGCCGGAGGGAGAAATCAAGTAGGCCGAGCCGTCGATCGATTGCACTTCAGCACGGACGCCGGGCGGGACCTGCCAGTACGCCTTGTAAACGAAGACGGCGCTCAGCACCAGAACGAAGGAAAAAGCGAGTGCCCAGCGCAGCGCCT
This sequence comes from Terriglobales bacterium, assembly GCA_963788475.1. GTDB lineage: Bacteria > Acidobacteriota > Terriglobia > Terriglobales > Acidobacteriaceae > Telmatobacter. The sequence continues at coordinate 168,967 of CAWBGO010000011.1, read as the reverse complement.
GGGGATGACGGACGATCGAAGGGCGGGCGCCCGGCGTCGACCAATCCAGCTTCGCTGCCCGCTCGCCCTGGCGGTAATAACGCAGGCAGGTGCCGCAGTCGCTCAAATGAGCCTTGACCAGCAGGGAGCGCGCCTCGGGGAGCGTACCCCGGCGATAGGAGTCCAGCAATTCCCGTATGTCGTTGCAACTGCGGATGGGATGGACGGCCACATCTTCTTTCATCGCGATGCCCAGGCGATCGGAGATCCTGGCCGCGGAAACATGCATAGCTTCGGGATCGGGTGCATCGGCGCGCACCGCTTCAAGAGCCCGGTTTAACAATTCTTCTTCGTGGCGTTTCATCGGTTCCCCCGTTCAAGCTCTGAGAGCCTCTTTTTCAGCTTCGATCGTGATTGATGGAGCGTGACCGCGACGACGGCCTGCGAAGTACCCATGAGAGCGGCGATTTCGCGGTTTCCCAGCTCTTCCACGTAGCGAAGCGTGAACATTTCCGCGGCGCGCGGGGAGAGTTCGCTGATGGCCTGGCGCAGGAGCTGGGCGAGCTGGCGGCCGGAAATCTCAGCCTCCGGCGAATCGCCTGGCGCGGATGACGCGATGGTCGCAGCGGCTTCGATGGGTTCGGCGGCCGCTGTTTTCCGTCTGCGGAGCAGGTCGAGAGCGCCGTTGATGGACGCGCGATACAGGTAGCTGGCCGCGTTTTTGAGGTCAACACTTTCGCCGTGGCCAAGACGCAGAAAAACGGTCTGCGCGACATCCTCGGCGTCGGCCATGCTCCCGGTAATTCGATACGCCGCGAGCAGAACACGGCGATGATGTTCGGCGAATAACTGGGAGAGCCGGTCGCTGGTTTCGGTTGCGGTGAATGGAAGGGTTGCGGCGGCGGCGCTCACTGGTCCACGCTCCTGGTTGCTCATAGGGATGACGCCCCGATCGTCAGATTCTTAATCAGATTGATAAGAAATACGGGGAAAAGGGGTGGGGTGTTCCGGGGGAACGAGGAAAGACCTGAGACCGTCAGTCGGACAGCCGTTTTGAGTCGGAGCGATTTTCGGGCGAAGATCTGTCAAAGGCGAAGGATTGGCCACCACACGACGCGGCAACCTGAGCTGGTCACTCTCCGCAGCTGTTCTACACAGAGGCGCCGATCGCAGAGGTATTGCGCGCGAGGTAGTAAGGATTGACAAGCGATAACGTTTCGCTAATGAAGATCGCCGGGTGAGCATCGCGCCCTTGCTTCATGGCTTCTGGTGGCAAAGTATCCGCATGGTATTGGCAGATACCTTCAAGTTCAGGATGCTTCTGAAAGAATTGTTCCAGTCGCCATTCGTATTCGAGAAGCTGCGAAAAATCCTTCGCTCGGCCGAATTCCCATGTCATGTCTCCGGATGCCCACAGCCCCTTGTATCCATCTTTGAGCGCCTGCTCCAGAGCGTTTTCTAGCCCAGCCAGCATTCCATCCATATCGAAGAGGCCTTCGCTCGAACTGTGCAGCTCAGACGACAATACCAAGCTTCCCCGTTTGGTATCCTCCAAAACCACCCGGCCTTGTGCGGCAAGATACGAACCCATCCCAGCAACCATCGTCGGACTGTTGAGGTAGAGGCAACGGTAATTTTCCTCGATCTTCCGGCATATGACTGCAGCCAGCATCGGGAGTTGCCTCGATGGCGGCCCTTCGTAGATCAGGCAGTGATGGCGCGGGATCGACTCCATGGCGCGTTAAGTATAGAGCGTTTCGCGCGATCTGAATCCACAAAAAAAGGGTGGTCGTCGGACCGCGGTCGAGTCACCCCCCCACCTTTCCCAACCCTCGGTGGATTTTCCCGACGGAACCGCGCCAACACCCGCGTAGGCGAAGGGATGGCATAGGGAATCGTCCACCAACCGGGCGTCAAGCCATGTTTCAGATTAAGACCTGGGATCGCACATCTTACTCCGCCGACTCCGAGTATGATTGCCGGCAAGATTCTCGAAGTAGAGATTCGGTCGATGCAAGCAATCGTCTATCACCGTTACGGTTCTCCGGACGTACTCGAATTAGAGGAAACCCCAATTCCCACTCCCGCGGAAGGCCAGGTCCTTATCCGGGTTCACGCCGCCTCTGTGAATCCGTACGACTGGCACTTCCTCCGCGGCACGCCATCGTTCATTCGCCTGTTCATCGGAATGCGCAGGCCGAAGTCTCCGCGGCTCGGTGCAGATGTTGCCGGGGTAGTTGAAGCGGTTGGCGCCAATGTCGCACCATTCAAGCCCGGCGATGCGGTTTTCGGAGTAGCCAAAGGCTCCTTTGCGGAATATGCCTGCGCTACCCTGTCGCAGCTTGCCATGAAGCCCCAAGAGATTTCGTTCGAACAAGCCGCATGTTTGCCAATCGCGGGAATCACCGCGTTGCAGGGCGTGCGCGACAAAGGAAAAGTTCAGGCAGGGCAAACCGTCCTCATCAACGGTGCAGCGGGCGGTGTGGGAACCTTGGCCGTGCAGATCGCCAAATCGCTTGGCGCGCGCGTCACAGGGGTATGCAGCACCAGGAATGTCGAACTGCTCCGGTCGATTGGAGCAGACGAAGTGATCGACTACACCCGTGAGGACTTCGCCCTTTCAACCCAGCACTACGATCTGCTCTTTGATCTCGTGGGCAATCGCCCGCTCGCCGATTGCCTGTGCGCGGTCCAGCCGCGCGGCACATACATCATGTGCGGTGGTGGGGGTCCAGACCGGAGCACCAATGATCTGCTCGCGCGATTGCTTCAGAACGCGATTCGGTCGCATTTTGTCAGCCAGAAAATGCCCGGCCTGCACGCCAAAATCAATCGCGAAGATTTGGCCATTCTCGCCGACCTGGTCCAAAGAGGCACAGTGATTCCAGTTGTCGACCGTACCTATTCTTTGCGCGAAACTGCAGAGGCTATCCACTACGTCGAGTCCGGCCACGTTCGCGGCAAAGTCGTGATCGCCGTTGCCTGAAAGCCTTGGGTGACCAAGGTTTCCCGTTTCCTGGCAAGCTGCGCTGTTGCAAGCTGCTGCGCTGAGGCGGCGCCCAGGTTCAGGCGTAGCGGAAGAGGGCTTTGAAGCCGTAGTCCATGTGCTGCTGGATGTGGCAGTGGAACAGCGACAGCCCGGGCTGGTCGGCGGTGAAGTCGACGACGGCGCGGCCGAAGTAGGGCACGACGACCGTGTCCTTGAGGATGCCGGCGGTCTTTTTGCCGTTGATTTCAATCAGTTCCCAGAGGTGGCGGTGCAGGTGCATGGGATGGGCATCGTCGGTGCGGTTGCGCATCGTGAGCCGGTAGCGGGTGCCTTGCTGGAGGACGAATTCTCGTTCATGCGGATAGGGTTTGCCGTTGACCAGCCACAGGTTGAACTTGCCTGCGCCGCCGGGGATCTTCTCGAATATCAGCTCGATGTTCTGCTGGGGCTGTGGGGAAGTTGAGGCCTGGGTGCCGAAGATGGTGTAGTCCCAGCGGGATTTGGGGGGATCGACCCACTGCGGCGGGCGATGCTGACCGGCGTATTCGACCACCACGCCGAGGCCGGATTCGCGGATGGGCTTCTCCGTCGAGCCGAGGATCCAGACGCCGGGCTGGTTCATTTCGACGACCGCGTCCACGCGCTCGCCGGCGCCGATGAAAATCGAGTCCAGTGCCTGCGGGCGTGGGAACCGGGTTGCCGTCGAGGGCGATCACCTTCATTTTGTGGCCGGCCAGGGCGATGCGGCGATTTTCAATGGCGCTGGCGTTGAGGAAGTGAATGAGCAGGCGCTGGCCTTCGCGGACCCGGATCGGCTCGCCGGAGCCGAGCCCCTTGTCGTTGATGGAGTAGGTCATGGAGCCGACTTCGAGGCCGTCGGGATCGGTGTTCATGGTTGCCGGTCTTTCGAGCAGGGGGCCGTCGTGGGTGTCGTCGTCCTCGTCGTCCATGGTGCCGGTGAAGAAGGGCTCCCAGTCGCGCAGGGCGAGAAAGAGCTCCTGGTCGTAATGGCCGCCATCCTGGATCTGACCGTTGGCGCCGTCGACGTAGAGAAAGCCGAACTGGCCGGTGTAGGCGCCCTTGTGGAGGTCGTCCATGGCCATGGCGTGGGAGTGGTACCAGCGGCTTCCGGCGGGGGTGGGCGTGAGCTGGACGCGCTGGCGGCCATGGGGCGGGACGACAGGCGAACCCTCCTCCTCGGTGCCGTCGACGCCGGAAGGGATGAGCAGCCCGTGCCAGTGGACGAACTCCGGCGTATCGGTGTCGTTGATGATTTCTACAGTGACGGGCTTGCCTTCGCGCATGCGCAACAGGGGGCCAGGGGCGGTGTCGTTGTAGCCGATGGTGGAGATGATGTGGGACCGGTCGAGCTCGACGGTGACCGGTCCGATGCGGAGGGTGTAGTCGGCTTTGGCTTCCGGCGCGGGGGCGGCTGAAGGGGCGATGACCTGGCCCGCCTGGGCCAGAAGCGGGAGCCGTGTAGTCCCGGCCTGGGCCAATGCAAGGCCGCCGAGCCGCAGGAGATTGCGCCTGTTCACCGTGTGCCCCTCCTGGCCGGTCGCCTTACCTGCATCGTCTCACGCTCCGCTACTGCCGTAAAATGGCCCTACGAGCGGCCCTGATCCGGGATGAACGACTGCAACCAAGTGCAGGGTGGCTCCGTCTAAAGGGCAAGCGTTCACGGGTCCTCTCTCGCGTTCCCATTCCTCCGCGGAGGTCCACCATGAAGTTCTCGCAGTTGGCCTTGCCGGCGGTCGCGGCCGCAGCTTGCTGCGCGGGGTTGTGGGCCTATCAGCGGACCGCCGACTTCGGATTCGGCAACGACGATACCCCTTCCAATGTGAAATCCGAGTTCTACTGGTCGCGACTGGCGTATCCCACCAGCCTGATGAGCCTGGGAGCTTATCACCACGGCGGCTGGGGAGGAACTGCCTGGTCGCGCGACTATCCCAAGGCCGACCGCCAGTTTCTGATTGCCATGCATCGCCTTACCCGGATAGACGGCCGGCCCACAGAACAGATAGTCACGCTGGATACGGATGAGCTCTACAACTATCCGTGGATTTATGCGGTGCAGGTGCAGACGTGGACGTTCAGTGATGCCCAGGCCAAGCGGCTGCGGGAGTATCTGCTCAAGGGCGGGTTCCTGATGGTGGACGACTTCCACGGCACGGAAGACTGGGAGAATTTTCTGAGCGGGATGCGGCAGGTGTTGCCCGATCGTCCCATTGAGGATCTCGAGAGCGGGGACGAGATATTTCACACCCTCTACGACATCGACGACAAGATGCAGATTCCCGGCGAACAGTACGTCTGGACCGGCCGCACCTATGAAAAGGACGGGTATCAGCCCAAGTGGCGCGCCATTCGCGACGATAAGGGGCGCATCATGGTGGCCATCTGCCACAACATGCACCTGGGCGACGCGTGGGAGTGGGCCGATGATCCGAATTATCCGGAGACGTTTGCTTCGATGGCGTTCCGGGTGGGGCTCGATTACATCCTGTACGGCATGACGCACTGAAGCGCCCCCGCATCATCAGAGGCCGCAGCAATCTTTAACAGATTTGTTACCAGTACTTCACGACTGTCGGGCGTGCATGTTTCAGTTTCTCTTCAAGTATCCGATTCCGGTGTTCACCAGGGGGCGCTTCGTGCTGCTGAGCCCGTGGCCGGCCTGGGTGCTGGTGGTGCTGATCGCGGTGGCTGCGGGAGGGCTGGCGCTGGTGATCCGCTGGCGCCTGCGGCGAGGCCGCGCCCAGGCTGCGCAACTGGCGGGTCTGGGTGATCTGGGCCATGCAATCGGCCATGGTGGCGCTGCTGCTTCTGCTGTTGTGGCAGCCGGCGATGACCATCGGTGAATTGAATTCGCAGCAGAACATCATCGCGGTGGTGGTGGACGATTCGCGCAGCATGGCAACGGGCGACAGCGACGGGCGCACTCGCGAGGCCGCTGCGGTGGCGGCGCTCGATGGTGGAGTTCTTGCCGGGCTCGAGAAGCGTTTTCAGACGCGGCTGTACCGTATCGACAGCGACTTGAAACGGCAGGAAGGAACGAGAGGGCTTGCGCCCGCGGGAACCGCAACGCGCCTCGATGACGGACTGAAGCAGCTGGTCGCGGAGACGTCCGATCTGCCGGTCGGCGCGGTTGTGCTGCTGACGGATGGCGGCCAAAATACAACCGGCCTGGGCGGATCGGGCATCGGAGCCGACACGATTCAGGAGCTGCGGAATCGCCGTCTTCCGGTGCATACCGTCGGCTTCGGCCGAGAAGAGCTGGCCCACGATGTCGAGATCGAAGACGTCAGCCTGGCGGAAAAGGCGGTTGCGACTGCGCGCGTGGCAGCCACTGTCACCCTGAGCCAACATGGCTACACCGGAGAGAAAGCGACGCTCGTAGTGCGCGAGGGGGACAAGACGCTCGCCGAGCACGAGATCACCCTGGGCCCGAACGGACGCGTGCAGGCCGAGCCGCTCTTCTTTCCCGCCGGCGCGGCGGGGGCGAAGAGCATCACCTTCGGGGTTCGGCCGATGGATCGCGAAGAAAACCTGGCCAATAACGCAATGACGCGGCCGCTGCTGGTGAGCGATGCGAAGCGGCGGATTCTCGTATGTCGAGGGCGAACCGCGCTGGGAATTCAAGTTCATTCGCCGGGCTGAAGACGATGATCCCACCGTGCAGGTGGTCTCGATGCTGCGCACCAGCGAAAACAAGATCTATCGGCAGGGAATCGGCGATCCTGGCGAACTCGCCGATGGGTTTCCGGTGCGGCCGGAGGATCTGTTTGGGTACGCGGGCATCATCATCGGCTCCGTCGACGCGGGCTACTTTACGCCGCTGCAACAAGAACTGCTGCGCGAATATGTCGATCGCCGGGGCGGCGGCATTCTTTTTCTGGGCGGGCGGGCTTCGTTGAGTGACGGCGGCTGGAGCGCTTCGACTTTGAGCGAACTGCTGCCCACATTTCTGCCCGCCGGCCGCAACAACTTCCATCGCAATCCGGCGACCGTGGAGTTGACTTCGGCGGGCGTAGACTCGCCCATCACGCGACTTCTCGACGATCCCGAAAAGAATGCCCAGCGGTGGAAGAAGCTCACCTACCTGGCGGACTATGAGGATGCCGGATCGCCCAAGCCCGGGGCGACGGTGCTGGCCAGCATGAATGCCGGACGGCGCAAGTTGCCGCTGCTGATCACGCAGAGCTATGGGCATGGGCGCACCGCGGTGATGGCGACCGGCGGGACCTGGCGGTGGCAGATGAGCGAAGCGCTGGGCGATCCATCGCACGATCTTTTCTGGCGCCAGCTTGCTGCGATGGCTGGTGGCCGGCACGCCCGGCCAGGTGACGGCATCGATGCCGGCGCGGATCCTGATGGACCAGGGGAGGGCGCAATTCACTGCTCAAGTGCGCGACCGGCAATTTCAGCCGGCGGCGGACGCGCATGTGACTGCGCACGTGATGGGGCCGGACGGGGTGAATGCATTTCTGGACCTGACGCCATCGCAGCAATCGCCGGGAACTTACCAGGCCGACTGGACGGCGGAGAAGCCAGGCGCCTATCTGGCCGAAATCACGGCAGACTCCGCGGGTGGCGATAGGAGGGAACTGGGGCGCGACGTGGTGACTTTTGAACGCGAAGATGGGGTCGCGGAGAGTTTTCATACCGAACAGAATCGGGCGCTGCTGGAGCAACTCGCGGCGCAAACCGGAGGACGCTACTGGAAGCCTGGGGACCTGAAGGATCTGCCGCGCGACATTTCTTACTCCGAGGCGGGGATCTCGGTGCGTACCACCAAAGAGCTGTGGAACATGCCGATCGTGTTTGCGCTGCTGGTGGGCCTGCCCGCGTCGCGAATGGCTGCTGCGGCGAAAGTGGGGCGTGGTATGAAGCGCGCCGCCCTGATGCTGTTTGTGCTGTGTCTGTGCGCCTTGCACGCGTTTCAGGCGCGCGCGGCCACGTACTACGTGATTGTTGCCGGATTGGGAGGAGAGCCGGATTACGAGCAGCGCTTCACTGGGGCGGCAAAGGATTTGGACAAGGTGTTCAAGGAATCGAGCGAGTCGGCGCACGTGGTCACGTTGACGGGCGGGCAAGCCACGGCAGCGCAGCTGCGCGCGACGCTAGGCACGGTGGCGAGCGAAGCAAAGGCGGAAGACGACTTTGTGCTCATCCTGATCGGACACGGCTCATTCGACGGCGTCGAATACAAGTTCAACCTCGTGGGGCCGGATGTGACAGGAGCGGAAATCGCGCAAATGTGCGACCGCATCGCGGCGCGGCGGCAACTGGTGGTGAACACGACGAGCGCGAGCGGAGGGTCCGTGGCGGCGCTGGAGCGGCCGGGACGCGCGGTGATCGCTGCAACCAAGTCGGGCACGGAAAAGAATGCGACTGTGTTTGCGCGCTACTGGGTCGAAGCGCTTGCAGGATCCTGCTGCCGATACCGACAAGAGCGATTCGGTGAGCGCCATGGAGGCCTTCGTGTATGCAGCGAAGAAGACGGCCGCGTTTTATGACGCACAGAAGCGGCTGGCCACGGAGCATGCGGTCTTCGATGACATCGGCCACGGCGATCCGGTGAGAGCGGCGGAAAACGGACAGGGACTTCTGATGTCGAACATCACGGTGGTGCGCCTGGGGGCCAACGCGCAGGCGAATAGCGATCCGGCCAAGCGGGCGCTCCTTGAAAAGAAAGAGGAGTTGGAGCAGAAGATCGACGAACTGAAGTACAAGAAAGCGGCGATGGAGCCGGAGGACTACAAGCAACAACTGACCGCGGCGTTAGTGGAGTTGGCCAAGGTGCAGGAGGAACTGGACAAATGAAGCGCGCGTCCTTCCAGACTCTTCTGCTGACGCTGGGTTTGCTGCTGGCCGGTGGGACCGCGAATGCCGTCGCGCCCACGGATTGCTGGGCAATGCGTAAACACGGCCATGGCCCCGAGGCGCAGGCCTGCTTCACGGGGCTGACGCGAAGCGCTAATGCGTATACACGCGCCGAGGGATTCTGGGGACTGGAGGATTGGCAGCAAGCCAACGAACAATTCCGATTGGCCACGCAGCCGGCGAACAGCCCGGCTCTCTACAAGGTGCGCTGGGGCATGCTGCTGCATGAACGGTTTAACGATGGTGAAGCGGCTGACCTGTTTCGTGAAGCGCTGCAGAAAGACGACAAGAACGCGGCAGCGTATGTAGGGCTGGCCATGGTGTCCGCGGAAAGCTTTAACGGGAAAGCCGCTGTCTATGTGAAGACGGCTATCGAACTCGACCCGAAGCTTGTCGCGGCCCGCGAACTGCTAGCCGATCTTGCGCTCGCGAATGATGATCGGGAAACGGCCTCATCCGAAGCCGACAAGGCAATCGCGATCGAGAGCGATGCTTTGGATGCAATGGCGACCCACGCGGCGCTGGAATTGATCGCCAACCGTTCTCCCGATGCGTGGTTCGCGAAGATTCAGGCGATCAATCCGAAGTACGGCGAGGGGTATGCGCGCGTCGCACATCAACTGGAACTGCACTATCGCTACCAGGATGCGGTGACTTACTATCGCAAAGCCATCGAGGCCGATCCGCGCTTGTGGGCTGCACATTCGGCGCTGGGCATCGAGCTGATGCGGCTGGGGCAGGAACAGGAGCCTTACAAGGAACTGCAGTTGAGTTACGAAAACGGCTATCGCGATGCCGCGACAGTGAACAGCCTGCGCTTACTCGACAGCTACAAGAATTTCGTGATCACGCGCGGTGACGGGACCGTTCTGAAGCTCAACAAAACGGAGTCCGCCCTGTTACTGCCGTACTTTCAGGCGGAGTTACACGCGATCCTTGCCACTTACGAGAAGAAGTACAAGATGAAACTTCCCGCCCCGGTGCAGGTTGAGGTTTATCCCGATCACGAAGATTTCGCGGTGCGCACAATGGGCATGCCGGGGCTGGGCGCGCTGGGCGTGACCTTTGGCCTGGTGGTGGCAATGGACAGCCCGTCGGCGCGCAAGCCGGGCGATTTCAACTGGGGCTCGACGCTGTGGCATGAAATGAGCCACGTCTTCATCCTCACCGCTACCGACTTTCGCGTGCCGCGCTGGTTTACTGAGGGGCTGGCGGTGCATGAAGAAGGCGAGCGCTCGCCGGAATGGAGAGACCAGCCCACGCCGGAAGTGCTGGCGGCCATTCGCGACAAGAAGCTGCTGCCGGTGGCGAAACTCGATCGCGGCTTCGTCTATCCCGAGTATCCGACGCAGGTGCTGGTCTCTTACTTTCAGGCGGGCACAATCTGCGACTTCGTGAAGGAGAAGTGGGGAGACGACAAGCTGCTCGCCATGGTGCATTCCTATGCAGAGTCGAAGGCCACGCCGCAGGCGATCGAGCAGGATCTGGGAGTGACTTCTGACGAATTCGACAAGCAGTATCTGGCATGGATCGATCACAAGTATGGCGCGGAGGCCGCGCATTTCGACACGTGGCATGAAAAGTTGAAAGCCCTTTTCGAGGCCGCGCGGCAGAAACAGTTCGAAACCGTATTGCAGCAGGGACCTGCGATTGTAGCCATGTATCCCGAATATGTCGGCGATGCCAGTGCCTACGAGTTGATCGCTGATGCGGCCGAGATGAGGGGCGACGCGAAGACTGAAACCGCGATGCTGAACGCATACATGCGCGAAGGCGGACAAATGCCGGCGCTGCTCAAGCGCCTTGCGAAGCTCGAGGAGGCTGCGGGAAAACCGGATCAATCCGCGGCAACGCTGGAGCGGTTGAACTATGTCTATCCGGTGAAGGACGAAGAGCTGCATCAGAAGCTGGGCGATTTGCTGTATTCGCCAAAAGCAATACGACCGCGCCATTCGCGAGTACAACGCGCTGGTGGCTTCGAATCCGGTGGACAAGGCGGGGGCGGAATTCAAGCTGGCGCAGGCGTATTTTGCGGCGGGACAAAAGGACAAGGCGCAGGAGAGCGTGCTGGCGGCGCTGGAGACAGCCCCCGGCTATCGTCCGGCGCAGAAGCTGTTGCTGGAATTGCAGGAACCATCCAAGCCGAACTGAGAGGGAATGAATGGCTTCAGTTTCCGAATTGAACACGGACGCAGTCGAGCTGCAACGGCGCATCGAACGCTTTCACGCGGTGCGCGAGGGCATTCTGAAGCAGGTGCGCCAGGTGATCGTGGGCCAGCAGGACGTGCTGGAGCAGATGCTGATCGCGCTGTTTGTGGGCGGGCATTGCCTGGTCACCGGCATGCCGGGCACCGCGAAGACGCTGATGGTGCGCACGCTGGCGGACGCGCTGGGACTGCGATTCCGCCGCATCCAGTTCACGCCCGACCTGATGCCGTCGGACATCACGGGCACCGACATCATCGAAGAAGATCTCACGACCGGGCATCGCAAGTGGACATTTGTCGAGGGACCGATCTTCGGCAACATCATTCTGGCCGATGAGATCAACCGCACGCCTCCCAAGACGCAGGCGGCGCTGCTCGAGGCCATGCAGGAACATTCGTGCACGGTGCGCGGGCACATCTATCAGTTGCCGGCGCCGTTTTTTGTGCTGGCTACGCAGAACCCGATCGAGCTCGAAGGCACGTATCCGCTGCCGGAGGCGCAGCTTGACCGCTTTTTGTTTAACGCGAAGCTCGATTACCTGAGCGCCGAGGACGAGTTGAAGGTGGTCGACCTGACCACGGTTAACTTCGCGGCGAAGATCGAGATCGTGACTTCGGCCGAGGAATTGCTTGATTTTCAGCAACTGGTGCGAATGGTGCCGATCGCCGAATCGCTGGCGCGCTACGTGGTGGGCCTGGTGCGGGCGACGCGGCCGATCGATAATGCGCCGGACTTTGTGAGGAAATATGTGAACTACGGAGGCAGTATTCGCGCCGCGCAGTTCATCGTGCTGGCCGCCAAGGCGCGGGCGCTGTCGCGCAAGCGCTATCACGTGACATACGAGGACGTCGCATCGGTGATTGTTCCGGTGCTGCGTCACCGCATGATTCTCAATTTTCACGCGGAGTCGGACTCGATCGATACGGACGAAGTTCTCAACCGGCTGGTGGCCAGCGTGCCGAGGCCGAAGGAGAATTGATGCAGCGATTCCTGGAACCTTCGGTGCTGGCGGGGATTTCGTCGCTCGATCTGGTGGCGAAGACGGTTGTGGACGGCTTCGTCGCCGGACTGCACCGGTCGCCCGACTTCGGCTTCAGCCAGGAGTTTGCCGAGTACCGCGCCTACACTCCGGGAGACGATCTGCGCCACGTGGACTGGAACCTGTTCGCGCGCACGGAGCGCTGCTATCTGAAGCGATATCGCGGCGAGACCAACAGCCAGCTCACGGTGCTGCTGGACGCGAGCAACTCGATGGAGTACACCTCCGGGCCGCCCAAGAAAATGGACTACGCGCGCTTTGTTGCGGCGTCGCTGTTCTACCTCGCGATTCACAATCAGCGCGATGCGGCGGGGATGATTGTGTTCGATGAACAGGTGCGCGACGTGGTGAGACCATCGACGCGGCCGGGGCAGCTCGCGCGGCTTTTCGCGGCGCTCGATCGCGCGGAAGCACATGCGCGGACGGATTTCACGCAGCCGCTTCGCCATTTTCAGGAGCTTCTGCATCGGCGGGGCATTGCGATCGTGATTTCGGATTTTTATCAAGACCCGGAAACCATTGTGCGTGCTATCGAGCCGCTGCGGTTTCGCGGAAATGAAGTGGTGCTGTTTCACGTTCTCGATCCTCAGGAGATCAGGCCGGTATTGAAAAGCTCGGCGGTTCTTGTCGATCTCGAAACCGAGCAGAAGATCGAAGTCGTTCCAGAATACGCGAAGACTTCTTATCGTGCCAGAATCGATGCGCACATTGAGCAATTGCGCTCGCGCACGCGCGCCGCGGGTATGGATTATCAACTGTTAGTGACAGATCAACCTCTCGACGCTGCGCTGCGCGCCTACCTGGCGCGGCGCAAGGAGCGGAACTGATGGGCTTTCTGGCGCCATGGTTTCTGGGCGGACTCGTTGCGCTGGGCGTGCCCATCTTTGTGCACCTGCTGCGCCGACACGTCGCGGTGCCACGGCCGGTCAGCTCGCTCATGTTCTTCGAGCGCGGCCTGCAGAGCTCGACGCGCCACCATCGCCTTAAGCACCTGATCCTGTTTGCGCTGCGCGCAGCGCTGGTGGTGCTCATCGTGCTGGCGTTTGCCAATCCATTTGTGCGGCGGGTGGCGGCGGACGCGAAGGGGCGGCTTCTATTGATCGTGCTCGACAACTCGTTCAGCATGCGGGCGGGGACGCGCTTTGCGGACGCCAAGCGGCAGGCACTTGCGGCCCTGGCCGCAAAGCCCGCGTCGCAGATGGCGCAGGTCATGGCGCTGGGCGGCCAACTCCAGATCTTGACGCAGGCAGTTTCAGACCAGGCACAGCTGCGTTCCGCGCTCGAAGGGATTCAACCCGGCGATGGGCATTCGAACTTCGGCGAACTGGGACGGGGGATTCGTGCGTTGGCGGAGAGTTCACGCACGGGCGTCGATGTCCACTTCTATAGCGACCTGCAGCGCAGCGCGATGCCGGCGAATTTCGCTGACCTGGTGCTGCCCGCGAATGCCACGCTTGCGCTTCACCCGGTGGCGAGCGGGACCGTGGCGCCTAACTGGACGATCGAAAGCGTGGAGGCGCCGGCGGAGCTTTCCGATCCCAAAGACCCGCGGCACTCGCGGGTGCGCGCGATCGTGGCCGGATTCGGCACGCCTGCGGCGAGTAAGAGTGTTGCGCTGGTGGTGAACGGCAAGACGGTGGCGACTCGCAAGGTTGACGTGCCGGCCAACGGTCGTGCGACGGTCGACTTCGCGCCTCTCGATGTGAACTATGGTTTCAATCGATGCGAGGTTCGGGTTGACGGCGGAGATGGATTGCCGGCCGATGATGCGAGTTTCTTCGCGGTTCGGCGGTCCGATCCGGAACGTGTGCTTTTTGTGCACGCGCGCGGCGACATGCGCTCCCCGGTCTACTTCGGCACGGCGCTGCGCGCAGCGGCAGGAGCGTCGTTTGAGCTGCAGTCGGTGGCCCAGGAGGAGAGCACCGATTTCGATCCCACGCGCTTTGCCTTCGTGGTGCTGTCGGACAGCGTCGCGCTGCCCACGATTTTTGAGCACGCGCTGGCGCAGTATGTCGCAAAGGGCGGGAACGTTCTAGTGGCGCTGGGCACGAATGCGGCGCGGCATGCACGGATCCCCCTGTGGGATGGCACGGTGACCGAGGCGCACGATTATGCTCACGACCGCGCCGCCGCGACGGTGGGCCAGGTGGACTTCACACATCCCGCGCTTCGCGATGCACAGCCGGGGCGCGACAACGGAGGCTGGGCCGAGGCCCAGGTATTCTATGCGACGGTTGTCGATCCGCGAGGCGCAAGGATTGCGGCGCGGCTCAGCGACGGCACGCCGCTGGTTCTGGACAAGCAGACGGGACAGGGGCACATCGTGCTGTTTACTTCGGGACTCGAGAATCTGACCAATGACGTGCCGCTGCACCCTGTGTTTGTGGCGTTCGTCGATCGGGTGGCGCACTATCTTTCGGGAAGCGAAGCGCTGAGCGGATCGAGGCTGGTGGACTCGTATGTGCAGCTGCGCGCGCCGGCCGATACGGCGGGAGAGACGGTGAGCGTCGAGGTGATTGGGCCAGATGGAAAGAGGCCGCTTTCGCTTGCGGAGTCGCGTACGGCGCAGACGCTTCGCCTGGAACGCGCCGGGTTCTACCAGGTTCGGCTGGCCAACGGACGCGACATGCTGATTGGCGTCAACCCGGATCGGCGCGAATCGGATCTTCAACCGATTGCCGCAGATGTGCAGAAGTTGTGGAGCGGAAGCGCGGGCAGCGGGTCAGTGCCGGCCGAGGCCGCTTCGTCACAAGACGAAGGCTATCGTTCCGTAAGTTTGTGGTGGTACGTTATGCTGCTTGCATTGGTAGTGGCTCTGGCGGAGACGGCCTTCGCCAGCCGCTACATGGGCACGCAGCGGGAGGAAATATGAGCAAGCAGAGTGAGCTCAATTCCTACATCGTGCGAGTGCAGGAGCGGCTGCGGCTCGGCGCGTGGCTGCGCGGCGCGGCGATCTTCACCGGCACCGCGCTGGTGGTCACCATCGGCCTGGTCCTGCTGCTCAACCGGTTCGCATTTCCTGAGCACGGAATCACCGGGGCGCGCCTGGCGCTGGTGCTGGCGCTCGGTTGCGCGGCGGCATTCGGGCTGGCGCTGCCCCTGATGCGGCTGACGCGCGAGCGCGCCGTGCGCAGGGCGGAAGCGGCCAATCCTGAACTGGAGCAGAGGCTGACCACCTTCCATGACGCGGAACGCAAGGGTGAGCACCCCTTTTTGGAACTGCTGGCGGCCGATACGCTGGCCCTGACCGAGAACGCGGAGCCGCGTTCGCTGGTTGCGGATAACCGGCTGTTTGCTCTGGGCGGCGCGGGGCTGGCGTGCCTTGTGGTGCTGATATGGATGATCGCGGCGGGGCCGGGCTATCTCGGATACGGTGCTTCGCTGCTGTGGACGGGACCGCCGAAGGATGCGCACCCGTTCTATTCCATCGCGGTGCGGCCGGGGAATGTGGTGGTGCGGCGCAACAGCGACCAGTTGATCACCGCGCAGGTGATGGGGATGCAGCCTTCGAAGGTCGAGCTCTTTGCGCATTACAAGAGCGCAGCCCGCTGGGAGCCCGTGGCCATGCAGGAGCAGCCCAATGCGGGCGGCGATTCGACGTATCAATTTGTGCTGGCGGGGCTGCCGGAGAACGTGGAGTATTACGTGGCGGCCGGCCCGCTGCTTTCGTCGCACTACACGGTGCGCGTGGTGGATCTGCCGTCGGTCAAGAACATCAGCGTGACGTATCGCTATCCGAAGTGGACGGGGATGAAGCCGGTGACTGACGAACATTCCGGCGATCTGCGCGCCATTGAAGGCACCGATGCCGCGATCGAGCTCGAAATGGATCGACCGCTGAAAAATGGGCAGCTCAGCCTCGATGACGGTCAGCCGATTCAACTCGCGGGCGGCAGCGGCAACAAGTACCAGGCCACGGTGCACATGGACAAGGACGGCGCTTACCACGTGGCCGCTTTGGATGAAGGGCAGCCGGTGCGGCTGTCGGAGGACTATTTCATCGCGACAGATAAGGCGCAGCCTCCGGAGATCTCCGTCGACCGGCCGCGCGGGGATTACCGGGCCAATCCAATCGAGGAAGTCACGGTGGGGGTGAAGGCCGCGGACCAGTTTGGATTGAACGATGTGCATCTGCACTACTCGGTCAACGGGTCGCCGGAACGCACGATCAGCCTGCTCGACAAACCGGGCGCGAAAAATGCGGACGGCAAGCACGTGCTGCCGCTGGAGGACTTCAAGCTGGTGCCCGGCGATGTTGTCAGTGTGTATGCCAGCGCTCGCGATGGCCACGCCGAAGCCCGCACCGATATCTCGTTTATCCAGGTGGAACCGTTTGAGCGCGAATTTTCGCAATCGCAGCAGGGCGGGGGCGGCGGCGGTGGAGGTGGAGGCCAGAACAACCAGACCGAAATCTCCAAGCGAGAGAAGGAACTGATTGCCGCCACGTGGAAACAGCAGAACGACAAGACAGCCACGGCGAAGGATGCGGCGGTGGCGGGCCAGTTCCTGTCGGATGCGCAGCAGAAACTTCGCGACCAGGTGATGGCCTTGTCGAGAAGAATCGAAAGCCGTGATCTTTCCGCGGCCACCGAGGAATTCAGCGGATTCAATAACGACATGCAGATGGCCGCGGAGGCCATGGCGCCTTCTGCAGACAAACTGAAAGCCACGCAATGGAAGGACGCGCTGCCGCTGGAACAGAAGGCGCTGCAGGCGCTGCTGCGGGCGGAAGCCACGTTCCGGAAGATCGAGGTGGCGTTCGGACAGAACGGCGGCGGAGGGGGCGGCGGCAACTCGGGTCGCGACCTGGCCAGCCTGTTCGATCTGGAACTGGACACGGAAAAGAATCAGTACGAAACCGCGCAGAACGCTTCTCCCGCAGAGAAGCACCAGAAGGACGTTGAAGATGCGCTGGCGAAGCTGGATGCGCTGGCGAAGCGGCAGGAGGAACAAGCCAACCAGCGCAATCCGCAGCAGAGCTTTGAGCAGCGCTGGCAGCAGGAGATGTTGCGGCGCGAGGCCGAGGAATTGAAGCGGCAGATGGAGGAGTTAGCCAAGAACGGGCAGCAGGGCCAGCAGGGTTCGAGCGCATCGGGAGGATCGGCTTCGGGCCAGGGCAGCAGCGCGCAACAACAGAAGTCGACGGCGAAGGGAGATTCGCAAGGGCAGGCTGGTTCGCAGGGCCAAGCTGGTTCGTCGGGTCAGGATGGTTCGCAATCTTCGGCACAGGCAGCGCAGAATCATGCGGACCCGCGGGTGCAACAGGCGCTGCGGCGACTCCAAGAAGCGGCTGACGCGATGAAGAAGAGCAGCGGCGCGCAACCCAATCCGGATGCGGCGCGGCAGGCCGCGGAACAATTGCGGCAGGCCGCGAACCTGATGGCCGGAACGCAGCAGCAGCTGGCTTCGGGCAAGGTGGATTCACTGGCCAACGAAGCGGGGCGTCTTGCCGAGCAAGAGCGCGCCCAGGCCGAGCAGATCGACAAGCTGGCCGCGCGACAGCAGAACAACGGCCCGATGGAATTGAACGACACGATGGCGCGGATGCGCGAACGCGACCGGCTGGCGCATGAGAGACAACAATTGTCCGACGACTTATCGAAGCTGGGGAAGAACATTCGCGACAGCGCGCGGGAGATGGCTCCGAATCAGCCCGAGGTGGCGAGGCAGTTGCGGGATGCGCTTACCGAGATGGACAGTGCCGATCTGGATAATCACACCCAGAGAACGGCGGACTGGCTGCGCCGCGGCGTCAACCCCAATTCGAATGGCACCGAAGCGCAGATTGCCCAGGGGCTGGAGCGGCTGAAGGAGCAGTTGCAACAGGCGCAGCGAGCCATGGGCCAGCAGCCGACCGATCAGCGGGGAACGGGTCGGGGAGCCGGACAGGAAGCTGACCAGACGGCAGCGCTCGACACCATCGAGCGGCTGCGGAATCAGATCGAATCGATGAACCGCGCGCGTGGCCGTAATCCGGGTTCGGGTCAGGGTTCGGGTCAGGATTCGGGTCAGGATCAGCAGAATGGGCAGCGCGGCAGACAGCAGCCCGGGAACAGCAACAGCCGCAGTTCCGAAAGTCTGCAGCGGGGGCAGGGCGGACAGGGCGATCCGCAAGCGGCACGCGGCGCCGGCGGGCAGGCCGGAAGTCAACAGGCTGGAAGTGCTTCAGATCAGCGCGGCGGCGGATTGCGCAGGTCGGGCGATGTGGGCGGACCGGCTGGCGATATTCGCGACGGCGATGCGCGGGGCGCCGATGGTACCGCATGGGGCAACGTCAATACCGGCAACAATCAGTATGGCCGAGGGGGAGCGAGGCCCCAGGCCGATGATCCTTCAGGCAATTACGCTGATACCGAAAGAACGTTCCAGCAGGGGATGCGGGAGCTGAACCAGCTTCGCCAGATGGTCAAGGGCGATCCGGAGGCGGCCAAAGAGGCAGAGGAACTGGCGCGCAAGATGCAGCATCTCGATCCGAGCCGTTTTCCCGGCAATCCGGCGATCGTGGAGCAAATGCACCAGGAGGTTCTCAGCTCCATCGATCGGCTGGAACTGCAGGTGGAGCGCGGCAGCGCGGCCACGCTCGCATCGCGGACGGGGAAGCCGCAGGCCGTGCCGGAGGGCTACCAGGATTCGGTGGCTGAGTATTACCGGCAGTTAAGCAAGAGCCAATAAAATCCTCGGCGTTGCCGACCCGCGATAGATGAAGAGGGATGGTTGGGTTTCGTGGTCTCCCACCCTTTCCGCAGAAAAAAGCGGAAAGGATGGGGCACGGAGCGTTGGTTTCTTTTCAGCCGACTTCTTACGAATCTAGGGGACTGCGCAGGCTGGGGCGAGTTGCACGGCCTGGCGAAGGGCTTCGAGGAGGCTGCGCTCGTCGGCCTTGCCGGTGCCCGCGATGTCGAAGGCGGTGCCGTGGTCGACCGAGGTGCGGACCACGGGGAGGCCGATGGTGATGTTCACGCCGGACTCCAGTCCCAGTACCTTGACCGGCCCGTGGCCCTGGTCGTGGTACATGGCGATCACGAGATCGAAGTCGCCGCGCTGGGCGCGATAGAAAAGCGTGTCTGCGGGCAGCGGGCCATCGACATTCCAGCCGCGGTCACGGCAGGCGGCGATGGCGGGAACGATCTTCTGTTCCTCCTCTCCATAACCGAACAGGCCATTCTCGCCGGCGTGGGGATTGATGCCGCACACCCCGATGCGCGGGTTGACGATGCCGGATTTCAGGAGAGCCGCGTGGCCGCGCGCGATGGTGCGCTCCACCAGGCCGGGCTCGATCCTGGCGATGGCATCGATCAGGCCGATGTGAGTGGTGACGTGGAGGACTTTCATCTTCGGGGTGCTGAGCATCATCGAGACTTCGGGCGTTCCGGTGAGGTGCGCCAGCAGCTCCGTGTGCCCGGGAAACTTGTGGCCCGCGGCCTGTAACGCTTCCTTGTTCAACGGAGCGGTGCAGATGGCGGCGACCTTGCCCTCGAGGGCGAGCTCGCGCGGCGATGACCAGGTACTGGTAAGCCGCATCGCCGGCCTGGGGCGAGAGGCGGCCCCACGGCAGACCGGCGGGAATCAGTTTCAGGTCGATGCAGTCGACTGTGCCGGACTGGTATGCGGCCTTTTCGAGTTCGCCGGCGGTGAGGCTGCGGACTTGAAGTTGACTCGCGCAGAGGCGGCCGGCTTCGCGCAGGCGCCCGGCGTCTCCGATGACCAGGGGGCGGCACTGGGCATAGACCTCCGAGTGGGCGAGGCTCTTCATGATGATTTCCGGACCTACGCCGGCGGCGTCTCCCATGGTGATGGCGATGATCGGTTTGGGCATGTCAGATCTTCTGCTCGCCGGCAGGGATGCGCAGCGGTCCTGGCATAACGGTATCGCGTCTGACGTCGCGCAGGAAATCGCGGCAATGGAGGAGCGTGCCTGGAGTGCCGAAGCTGCCTGCCTTGGTCAGTACGATCAGGTTGTGGCGCCAGCCCTCGGTGACCGACCAGGGCAGGCCCGGCTCGACTTCACCGAGCAGGCGCAACCGCTGGATGCCCCATGCATCGAGTATGGCGCGCGCGGTTTCGCCGCCGGTGGCCACCAGTGCTGCTGCATGATCGGCACACGGCGCAATCAAGCGGGCCAGTGAAGAGGTGAGGCGTTGGGTATCCTCGGCGGCGCATGGTTCAGCGCCATCGAGCTGCGCTAGCACGTCCGTCCCTTGTTGAAGGCACGCGGAGATGAGCCGCGCATATTCCTGCACCGCGGCGGCCGGCTCGGTCGATAACAGCGAGGGCGTGCGGGATGTTGATTGCAATGATGTCGGGCGCGTCGGCGAGTGCGCGCGCCTGTTGGAGCGAGGCGTGCGCGGGACTACCGACGACGAAAAGCGTTGGTCCCGATACGGAGACGGTTTCGGAATCGGAGGGGGGAGCGACGGGGGCGAATTCGCAGGCGCGCGGGATTTGGCGGGCCAGGCCTGCCGATCCACACCATACGGTCTTTGGATGCAGGACCATGGCCGCTTTTGCGATTGCCTCGAGGTCGTCGTCGGTCTCGGCATCACAGACCAGGACGTCGGCTTCGGCCGCGAGCCGAATCATTGCATCTTCGAGAGAGTGCGCACCGGATCGGACAGTTGAGACTTCAATCGTCCCGCACGAGAGTCCGGACTCACGAAGAATCTCCGCGAGGTCGGAGCGCGGGCGAACGGACTCACCGGGCCACAAATCGGCATGTTCCAGAAGCAGTCCATGGACCCTGTGGCGGCCCCCGACCGTGGTGCGGCCGTGTACGGGAGAAGCGGGGGCGAACAAGGCCACGACTTTCTCGGCCGGCGGTGCCTGGATGCGGCGGGCCTGCAGTGCAGCCGCGAGTTCGGCCCCGACGTTGCCGCGCAAGGTGGAGTCCACTTTTTTGAAAAGCAGGACAGGCCGGCGTTCGCCGGGCCCCGGAGTCGTAGAGGCGAGCCAGATCCGTCACAAGGCCGGCGATGGTTTGGGCGGCCTGTTCCGGAGCCATGGAGCGGGTGTCGGCATCGATGGCCAGGATCGCGGCATCGGGTACGTGCTCATCGGGTTTGCCCAGCAGCACGACCGCGCCGGGGCCGCAGGCGACAGCAGCAATCGGCTGCGCCGGTGAGGTCGTCGGCGATGATCAGTATCCTTGGCGTCACGGACCGGTTGTCCTGACGAAGAGGATACGGTACGGAGTGTTCTATCGAGAAAGATGCGGCGGCTGTGTCGAATAGAATGGTGCAGGTGATGAATACGGCAGTGATCAAAAGTGATTGGGTAGGACGCACCGTCGACGGCAGATTTCCTCTTCTTGAATGCCTGGGTGACTCCGGAACCAGTGTGGTGTTTCGCACCGAACTCTTGGAACCTCCCGCGAAGACAGCCGCCATCCGTCTGGTTCCGGTGGATGCCGGGCATCCTCAGTCGCTGATGAAGGACTGGGCCAGGGCGGCCGGCCTGTCTCATCCTCACCTGATGAAGATCTTTCACAGCGGGCACGACGAAGTGGAAGGCGTAGGGCTGCATTACGTTGTCACGGAATACGCGGAAGAGAATCTTGCCCAGATCATTCCGGAGCGACCGCTTACGCCTGACGAAGTACGGGAAATGCTTCGGCCCGTGCTCGATGCGCTGCAGTATCTCCATGGCCGTGGCATGGTGTTCGGCCATCTGAAGCCATCGAACATCATGGTGGTCGATAACCTGTTGAAACTTCCCGTCGACAGCATGGCTGGCGGAGTGGGGCCGAAGACCCGGGAAGCCCCCGGCATCTATGACGCGCCCGAAACCGCAAACGGCGCCCGGCACCCCGGCGTCGGATGTGTGGTCTCTCGGGGTGACCGTGGTGGAAGCCCTGACCCAGCGTCCTCCTCTCTGGGAGAAATCGACAAGCCAAGCGCCGCTGGTGCCGGCATCCCTGCCTCAGCCGTTTGGCGGCATTGCACGCCTTTGTCTGCGCTTCGATGCCGGCGACCGGGCTACACTGGCCGCCATCAGGACGCGGCTTGAGGGTGACGAAGCTTCTCCTGTTCCGGCCTCGGAGCGCGATACGGGGCCCCTGCCCGCGGCCAAGCTTACGGTTGTTTCGGTGCCCCCTTCCGCGCCAGTTTCGTCGGCAAGACCCGAGCCCAGGCCGGCAGCCAAGGCAACCGTCGAAGAGCCGCGCCGGAGCGCGGGTTTAAATCGTGGTCTGATCGGGCTCGAGCGGCGCGGGGGTGGTGGTGCTGGCCGTGATTGCATTTGTAATCGCGCGAGGACACCGTTCTCCGGCACCGCCAGTGGCGCAGCCTCCCGCGGCCACGGCGCCCGCTCCGCAAGCTGCAGTTCCGGAGCCGCCGGTCGCGCAGGTCCCGGCTTCGAGCGCTTCCCGGGTGGCGGGCGAAGTCACGGATCGCGTGATGCCCGACGTTTCCTCCGGCGCGATCCGGACGATCCACGGCAAAGTCCTGGTCAAAATTCAGGTGAAAGTCGATGCCAATGGGGTCGTTTCGGACGCCTCGATCCGATCGACGGGCAGCCGGTACTTTGGCGCCAAGGCTCTCGAAGCGGCGCGCAAATGGAGATTCCGTCCCCCGCAGGCGAATTCCAAGGCTATCCCGAGCGAGTGGAATCTGGAATTCATCTTCCGGCCCAACGGAACCAATGTGAATCCGGTCCAGGTGACTCCGTAGCAGGTTTCGGAAAAAACCCTCACGTCCTTGTAACGAAGAGGGTACCTCAGGGGCTGAAACCCGCGATCATTCTGCAGCTTTTACGGCCCGACGAAAGTCGGGCCCTATTACAGAGCATCCTCAGCCGATGTTTTTTGAGCAAGCCGCTTAGAGACGATCTCGGGTGGCCTAAAGCTCGTTCAGGATCAGGACGATTCGGCCGGCGATCAGGTCTCCGGGCGTTTCCCCGGGGGCAACCTCGATCAGTTCCACGGGAAATGCGAGGTTGTACGGTCGCAGCACCAGGCGATTGAGAAGAAAGTCCAGGTAGCGCAGAGCCAGGTGTCCTCCACTGCGCACTGCATAAAGGTTGGGCCGGTTGAGGCGATAAGGCATCAGGGAGTTGTAATGCCGGTCGATGAGTACGATGGCGTCGGCCAATACGAGGGGCTCCATGGGCGAAGCGTCCGCCGCGGGAATGGAGATGGCAACAAACCTTTGCCAGGTCTTGCGGCTGTTGGGCGAACGCGTCCGTGCGGTTCCCAGAAGGGCGGCTGGGAATTGAAGCATGGTTCGAATCGAGTTGGGGCGGATGAACGGCTCAAACAGAGCAGAGGCGTGTGACACCAGCGGGATCCTTCCGTTCTCATCTTCCCCGCTCCAATCCCCGTAAGTGTACTTTGCGGGCAGCAAGTCGCCGGCGGTCATGTGCTGCGCGGTCAGGACCCTGTCCAGGGCTTCGAGAGAGAGCTGGCGGCGGCTGCGCAGGAAGTTGGAAATGTGCGACTGACCAAACCCGGTTTGCCGCGCAAGCAGGGATACGCTAAGCGTTCCCCGCTCTATTCTGCGCAGTAACTCCAGGCGGAGACGCTCGTGCATCTGCAAGAAATTCATCTGTGGAAAATCCGCCACGAGCAATAGCCCCGGTTGCTCGTCCATTTCTAATGGCAAGATTATTGAGGCAGATTCCCCTTTATTTTCATGATTTACCGCAGGGTTGAAAAGATAACTAACCTACCAGGCCGGTAAGATGATTGACCCAGAAGATAAAGAAACCTACATTGACAGTACTTACCTCGCACTGTTTGTGGGAATTGTGTCGGAAACTTTCCGATTTCTATTGCGGTTGAATGGGCTCTGCCTCCCTCACCATTCAACGAGTTGACGGACTTGTTTCCGGTCAGGGTTTCATTTCCCGCCTTAAGGCGCTCAACAGAGGCGTCTACGGCAAACTTGTGCGAATTTCCAAGATCTACGCGGACGAAAGCATGAAATTAAACGAGGGAAAGCGGTCGAAGCTCCCGAATCGGGACGCAAGAATCCCGAGCAGACACGCTTGTTTCCTTCTACCCCGGCTCACAAGAGACTCAAAAACAAAAAAACGCCGGGCGATGCTGTTAGGGAGAACGAGTCATGGAGTTGCGCGTGCAACTGAAAATTTGTGAGGGCTGCGGTTGCCTTTGGTACCGAGCCGTGAACTATGGAAGTGTTTATTGCCAACGGTGTGAAGTAAAATTAAAGGATTTTCCATCGCCAGAGAGCCGCAAGCGGCGCGGGCGTCCTGCCCGTAAACGTGGGGTGAGTATCTGGGCAGTTGCGGTTGCGGCCGGGGGTGCGGAATGAGCGCAGCCCTCCAGTCTGCAGTAATCTGGCGAACCGCCGGGTCTGAGGTAAAGTCCAAACCAAAGCCCGTGCCAGCGCAATTCATCGAGAGCCCGCACGCCGGAGCCGGACGCCAGTCTGGCCTTTTATCGCAAGCATACCGAGAGCATGCTGAGGCGTTACCTGTATGCGTCGATGCAGGTGGGCCGTGCGCCGTCGCTGCTGGCGGATTCCGTGGGCCGGGGATGGGTATCGAGCCGGCCGGTTCGCACCTTTGAAGACGCGGTGATCTTTGTCCTCGATGTGGAGTCGTGCCTGAACAAACTCGGTAGCCTGGATCGCATGATGCTGAGCCGGATTGTGCTGCAGGAATACACGCAGGTGGAAGCCGCGGCACTGCTGGGGATGGGCGTTCGCACTATCTCCTACAAATTTCCGCGGGCGCTTGACCGGCTAACGGAGTTACTCCTGGATGCGGGATTACTGGTGTTACCGTATTGATACGTTCATAACTACGCAAAGCAGGAAAGGGCGCGATAAGCGCCCTTTCCTGTTTTGCAGCTTCCAGCAATTAGATTTAGCTCTTAGCTTGTTGTACGTCACCAAGAAACTCGTTCCACTTAATAGCTCAACGCTACCAGCTGGCTTAGAATTTCCGCGACCACTCGCGCGGCCAGCGCTCCACGATTACCTTCTTATCGGTGAAGAATTCGACGGCATCGCGCCCCTGGGCGTGCATGACGCCGAAGAAGCTGCCCTTCCAGCCGGAGAACGGGAAATACGCCATGGGTGCGGGTACGCCGATGTTCACGCCGACGTTGCCGGTGGAAACAGCGTTGCGGAATTTGCGCGCTTCGGCGCCCGAGGAAGTGAAGATCGAACTGGCGTTTCCGTAAGCCGAGCGGTCGATCATTTCGAGCGCCTCCTCAACAGTGCCCGCATGGACCACGGAGAGCACCGGCCCGAAGATTTCGGTTTCCATCAGGGGGCTGGCGGCGGGAAGGCCATCGAGCACGGTGGGCCCGACGAACGAGCCTTTACCCGCAGGCTGAACCTCCCGGCCGTCGACGATGGCGCGGGCGCCGTGTTCCGTGCCCTGGCCGATCAGGGAATTCACGCGGTCGCGGCTTGCCGGGGTGATGACGGGGCCCATCTGGGTGGCGGGATCGAGCCCGTTGCCGACCTTCAGGCCGGCGGCCGCGGAGGCAATCGAGTCGCGAAACCAGTCCTTTGCCTCACCGACGGTTACGGTTACGCTGACCGCGAGGCAACGCTGTCCCGCGCATCCAAAGGCGGAGTCGGCGATGATCCTGGTCGTGGTCTCCTGGTCGGCGTCGGGCAGGACTACTACGTGATTCTTGGCGCCGCCCTGGCACTGCACGCGCTTTCCGCTCGCCGAACCGCGCGAGTAAACGTACTTGGCCACCGGCGTGGAGCCGACGAAACTGACCGCTCGCACCAGCGGATGATCGAGCAGGGCGTCGACAGCGTTCTTGCCGCCGTGGACCAGGTTGACGACGCCGGCGGGCAGGCCGGTCTGGTGAATCAACTCCACCAGGCGCAGGGCGCTGAAGGGCACGCGATCGCTCGGTTTCAACACCACCGTATTGCCGGTGGCGATGGCGTAGGGCAGAAACCACAGCGGGATCATCAGCGGAAAATTGAACGGCGTGATCACCGCGGCGACACCCAGCGGCTGCCGCACCATGATCTCGTCGATACCCGGCGCCACATCCTCGAGCGAATACCCCTGCATGAGCACGGGCATGCCGCAAGCCACCTCGACATTCTCGATGCCGCGGCGCAATTCGCCCCGGGCTTCGCCCAGGGTCTTGCCGTTCTCGATGGTGATCAGGGCCGCCAATTCGTCGAGGTGCTCTTCGAGAAGCGTCTTGAGCTTGAAGAGGAATTGCACGCGGTCGCCGGCCGGCGTGGAGCGCCAGGCGGGAAAGGCGGCGTGCGCTGCCTGTACGGCCGCATCGACTTCCGCCGCTGAGCCACTTGGAGTTCTCCCCAGCGGTTCGCCGGTGGCGGGGTTGGACAACTCGAGCGCCGCATCGCTGGTCGGGGCCACCCATCGGCCCCCGATAAAATGGCGGATTTCAGTCGTGGTCAGCGTGGTCATAGGAACTTCAATGTACCGCAACCAGAGCACCATCGGCAGCAGGAAAGTGCGATCCGGCGAGATGGCCGGATTTCGTTTGTGAGTTGGAGCACGGTCCAAGACGCTCAGCCTGGGAAGGTTAGAATCGATGTGCTCTTCGGAGAGGGTCGCCTTGATGCATGTAAAGTATCTTCCCGTATTTTTGGTGCTGTTGGCTCCCATTGCCATTGCCGCGCAACAGCCCGCCGACAAGCCAGAACTGAAGCCAACGACCGCGGCAGACGCGCCCACCCGCGACACCAGCTACATCGACGAGAAGGGAACGGCGCACGTAACGCGCGTGGTGCCGGTGCCCGAGAACCTGAGCGAGCAGGCGCGACTGGCGGTGGCGCATGCCGAGCCGGACCAGGGGCCGCCGCAGTCTCTCGAAGAGCGCCGCAAGAGGACGGACGAATACACGGCGCGCGCCAAAGAAGCATGGAGCAAGATTTGTCCGGTGACGATCGCGGAACAGACCATTGAGGGCGTGCCCGTGCATGTCGTCACTCCGGACAACATGCCGTTCTCGAGTCACGACCGGCTGCTGATCAATCTGCACGGCGGCGGATTCAATTCCGATTCGGGTTCCTGGACCGAATCGATTCCCATCGCGAGCTACACCAAGGTCAAAGTCATTGCCGTGCTCTACCGGCTGGCGCCGGAACATCCCTTTCCGGCGGCCGTCGACGACGCCGTCACGGTGTACAAGGCCACTGCTGACGGTCTACAAGCCGGAGCATATCGTGATCTACGGGACCTCGGCGGGGGCGATTCTCACCGCCGAGGTGGCCGTCAAGCTGAAGCAATCTGGGACTGCCTCTCCCGGCGGCACTGGGCATCTTCAGCGGCATGGGCGACTTCGCGCGGCCTGGCGACTCGGTCGCCATGTATGGGCTGCGCGGCCTGGCAGGACATCTCGATCCGCCCGAACCGGGGGCGCACGATCCGTTCTACGTGGGCTCAACCGACGCCAGGGACCCGGTGCTTTCGCCCATTTTCGCCGATCTGCACGGCATGCCGCCCACCTTGTTCATCACCAGCGGCCGCGACATGCTGCTGAGCGGCACGGCCAATCTGCACCGCGCCTTTCTGGGTGCGGGCGTGGACGCGCGGCTGGTGGTGTTTGACGCGCTGCCGCACGCGTTCTGGTACGATCCGCGCCTGCCTGAAGCCATCGAAGCCAACAAGATGATGGCTGACTTCTTTGTGCAGCAACTGGGAAAGAGGCCCCCAGCTGCTGCGACGAATACCGAGGCGAAATGAGGCGCGGAACGCTCTCGGACTGAGCCTGGCGCTACCAGACCCGGCAGGCGTTTGCGGGCATCATCGGCTGGCCTGTTTTGCAGCCAAAAGCGGGTCCGAACTCGGTCATGTTCCTCACCACGCCGTTTACGCGAAATTGCAGGGGCGCGTGCGGATTGGTCTGCACATCCATTGTGTCTTGCTCCGGCCGGGTAAAGCCGCACCAGTTCTGGGCGTAGCCGAGGAAGAACTGCTGGACCGGCGTGTAACCGTCGCTTTGCTTTGCCTGCATCTCGATGTTCTTGCGCTTGGCATCGGCAAGCAGAGCGATGTAGGCCAGGCGAAGGCCGCCGTTGTCCGCGGTGTTTTCACCGAGCGTCAGTTTGCCGTTGACTTTGACTCCGCCGGCCACGGTGAAGTCGCCATACTCCTTCACTTCACAGTCGGCCTTCTGGTCGAACTTCTTACCGTCTTCTTCTGTCCACCAGTCGTTCAGGTTGCCGCTGCCGTCGAATTGCCGGCCCTCATCGTCAAAGCCATGGGTAAGCTCATGACCGACCACCATCCCGATATGCCCGTAGTTGACTGCGTCCGGTTCCTTGGGGTCGTAGAAGGGCGGCTGCAGAATTCCGGCGGGGAAGTTGATATCGTTCATGCTCGGGTTGTAGTACGCATTCACGGTGGGTGGGCTCATGCCGAACTCGCCACGATCGACAGGCTTGCCGATCTTATCCAACTGCCGCTTGCTTTCGAATTCAGTCGCGCGAATGGCGTTTCCCAATGCATCCCCACGCACCACAGAGAAGCTTGAATAGTCGCGCCACTTGTCGGGATAGCCGATCTTGTTGGCCACCAGCTTGAGCTTCTCCTTGGCTTTTGCCTTGGTGTCGGCGCTCATCCAGTCGAGGGTGTCGATATCGGCATCCATGGCCGCTTCAATGTCGTCGACCATCTGCCGCGTGGCGGCTTTGCTGGCGGGCGGAAAGGCCTGTGCCGCGTAGACCTGCCCCAGCGCTTCGCCCAGCGCGCCGTCCGTCGACTGCACACAGCGCTTCCAGCGCGGGCGCTGCTCGGGCTGTCCGCTCAGAATCTTGCCGTAGAAATTGAATTTCTCCACATCGAAGGCTTGCGGCATCGTTGTGGACGGAGTGGAGTTGACGAGCTGCCACGTGAGGTAAACCTTGATGGTGTCGAGATCCGTGGAATCAAGAAGAGCATTGAGGCCCTTGAAGAATGGCGGGTGTGTGACATTCAACTCAGTCACCGGGGGTGCGCCCATGGCGGCCAGAAACTTCGTCCAGTCGATCGCGGGCGACAGCTTCTGCAGGTCCGCCACGGACGTCATGTGATACACGTTTTTTGGATCGCGCTGCGAAGTCACATCGAGCGAAACCTTGGCCAGGGCGGTCTCCAGATCCATGACCTTTTGCGCATCGGCCGCGGCTTCCGCGTCCGGCTTGCCCAGGAGCTTGAACGTATCGGCCACGTGCTGCACGTACTGCTTGCGAATCTTCTCGTCCGCATCGCCGGCGCGCAGGTAGTAGTCGCGCTCGGGCAGTCCGAGGCCGCCCTGGTCGGCAACCGCGATCTGCTTGCGGGCATCTTTGAAATCCTGCTGTTCACCGAAGGCCAGGAAGGCATTCACGCTGATGAGTTGGTAGTGTGCCAGCAACCCGGTCAGTTCCGCCTTGCTCTTCAGGTTGTCAATCCGGTCAAATTCCGGCTTCAGCGGTTTCAGACCGGCACCGTTGATGGCGGCGGTATCCAGGCAGGTGGCATAGTAATCGCCGATCTTCTGTTCGTTGGGGGTGCGGCCGGATCCTCCCGCAGCGGCCTTCTCGAGAATGGCGTGAAGGATCTTCTCGTTTTCATCGAAGAGCAGCTCGAAGTTTCCGAAGGAGGAGCGGTCGGCGGGTATGGGATGGATGGAGCTGAATTTGCCGCAAGCGTATTTGTAGAAATCCTGGCACGGATCAACGCTCTTGTCGATGTAGGCCGTGTTCAGGCCGGTCAGGTAATCGGCGCTTGTTCCGGTCGTGCCCGCGGAGGTCTGGGCGTTCCCGGCGGGCCGAAGCACCGCGAACATAAGAAAGCAGACCGTGAATACACTCTTCCAGTTGTTCATTGAACCCTCTCGGATTTGAGTTAGCTGCGCGCTTGTTTGTTGACGTTCTCAGCGTCCCTGGGGAAGCGGCGTGACGGGGATGTGCAGCGCCGTGTTCATGCGGGTGAAGAATTCGAATGCCGCGGCTACGGCGGTGAGCTCGATGATTTCCTGCGAATCGTAGTGCTCGCTTACGGCGGTGAAGGCTTCGTCGTCAACGGCGTGGCCGGAAACGTGGAGCACGTCGGCATAACGGAAGCCGGCCTTGGCCTTCTCGGTGAAGGGGCCGGTTTCGTAAGCGTCGTAGGCGGCGACCTGCTCGGGCGTGGCGCCGCGCTTCGCGGCCAGGTAACGATGAGCGCTGACGCAGTACTCGCAGTTGTTGAGCGAGGCCACGCGGGTGGCGATCAGTTCCTTGTACCACCCGGGCAGTGCGCCCTCGCCCATCAGACCGCGCAGAAACGAGGCGATCCCCAGTACCAGGTCGGGGACGTTGGCCAGAGCCTTGAACATGTTGGGCACCACACCGCGATCGGCCAGCAGCTTGTCGTACAGGATCGCAACTTCGACGGGAACCTCATTGCGCTCGGCGAGAGGGACGCGGGACTCGGTAGAGACAGTGGTCATTGGATCGCTCCAGAGATACACGCCAGTGTAAATCCGCGAGGCCTATCGGGGGGTGGCGGTGGTTCCGGCGGCCGCGGCGGGTTCGGCCGGCTGCGCTTCGCGGGACTCCAGTTCGGTCCGCACGCGCTGCATGATGCCGAGGTAAAAGGCCAGGTTGTGGATCGTGTTCAGGGTGCCGGAAAGCGCTTCGCCGGCCTGCATGAGGTGGCGCAGGTAGGCGCGCGAATAGCGGCGGCAGACCATGCAATCGCAGGCCGGGTCAGGAGGACCCTGGTCCTCGGCGTAGCGTTTGCTCTTGATGTTCAGCCGTCCTTCGCTGGTGAAGAGCAGGCCGTGGCGCGCGGCGCGCGTGGGCAGCACGCAGTCCATCATGTCCACGCCCATGCGGGCATACTGCTCGATCTCGTCGGGATAGCCGACCCCCATCACGTAGCGGGGCTTGCCGGCGGGCAGCAGCGGCAGCACCTCGGCAATCATCTCCAGGGTCAGGTCGCGCGGCTCGCCCACGCTCAGCCCGCCGATGGCGTAGCCGTCAAAATCCATCTCGACCAGGCGTTCGGCGCTCTCGCGGCGCAGGTCGCGATACATGCCGCCCTGGACGATGCCGAACAAGGATTGGGTGCGGCCGCCCAGCTCGTCGTGCCACACGACCTTGTGCTGATGGGCGCGAAAATGATCGAGCGAGCGCCGCGCCCAGGCCATGGTGAGGCGGAGGCTCTCTTCGGCGCGGCTGCGTTCGGCGGGGTACTCGGTGCACTCGTCGAAGGCCATGGCGATGTCGGCGCCGAGGGCGATCTGCACGTCCATGGAGTGCTCGGGGGTGAAGAAGTGGCTGCTGCCGTCGAGGTGCGAGCGGAAGCGCACGCCTTCGTCCGAGACCTTGCGCAGCTGGCTGAGGCTGAAGACCTGGAATCCGCCGGAGTCGGTGAGCATGGCGCGGGGCCAGCTGATGAAGCGGTGCAGTCCGCCCATGCGCGGATGGCTTCATGCCCGGGGCGCAGATAGAGGTGGTAGGTGTTGCCGAGGATGATCTGCGCGCCCAGCGATTCGACCACGTCCTGGGCGACGGCCTTGACCGATCCGGCCGTGCCCACCGGCATGAAGACCGGGGTCTCGACGGCCTGATGAGGCAAATTGAGCCGCGCGCGACGGCCGCCGGAGGCCGTTTCACCGATAATTTCAAACTGGACGCTCACCACTGGATTTTAAATGCGAGGAAATCACCGAGTCTGAACTGGCAATTCTTTCAGGTGCTTAACTTTCGTGAAAATGGCACGATGAGCGCGTCTCGATGCTTCTCTTGCGGATGCGCGAACAGCCAGGAGGAATGAATGTTATCTCGAAACAGGATTGCTGTCGTAATGCTGCTGTCGATGGTAGCTCTCTCGAATCGGCTGCTGTTTTCTCAGGACAGCTCCCAGCAAGCTCCCGCTGCCGATCAGTCCCCGGCTCAGATCGACCAGCAAATCGACCTGATGCGCAAGGACATCCAGTCTCAGAAGCGACAGGTCATTGCGGCCAACATGAAGTTGACAGACAAGGAAGCCGAGCAGTTCTGGCCGATCTTCGATCAATACAATGGTGAACTGATCAAGATCAACGACAAGAAATATGCGGCCATCAAGGAATTCGCGAAGAGCTACGACACTCTTACGGATGACCAGGCCGAGAGACTCACTGCAGACATCCTCGGAGTAGATCAATCCGTCGCGCAACTCCGGCTGAAATATATCCCCATGTTTCGGAAAGTAATTTCCGGCAAGAAGACAGCGCTCTTTATCCAACTCGATCGCAGGCTGGTCATGATGATCGACCTGCAACTCTCGGCCGGGATCCCTCTGGTCGAGCCGTAGGAATCTCCGAACGGGATGGTCTCGCGCCCGGTGTTGCCGACTCGCGAACGAAGGACTTGTTAGTTCAGCTTTTGGTGGTTTCCCACCCTTTCGACAGAAAGAAGTCGAAAGGATGGGGCACGGAAGGTTGTTTCTTCCCAGATGGCTCTATCGGCCCGGCCCGAGCCTCAAATTGATCCCCGCGCGCGCTGTGCGCGGCGTGGCCAGGGTAGTCGTCGGGGTCTTGGAGACTTCGATGGTGCGGTCGAAGAGGTTCTCGCCGGCGGCGAAGAGCTCGAGATGGGAGCCGAAATCGTGAGAGCCGTAGGCATCGAGCTTGAAGAAGCCGTGCAGCATGAAAGTATTAGCGTCGTTGTCGTATTGGATTCCGCTCAAGCGGCTTTGCAGGCTCAGTGTGCCCAGCCGCGGCTGGAATGCGCGCACGTTGAGGGTGGCCATGTTGCGGGCCACCTCCGGGATCCAGTTGCCCACGTCGACTGTGCCCCTGGTTACTGTGGCGTGGGCGTACTGGTAGCCGCCGTCGACGGCCAGCCAATGGAGCGGAACCAGTCCTAAATCAAGAGAAAAACCCTTGCTCTCGATCTGTCCGAGGTTTTCGCGCATGAGCAGGATGGGCGACGAGTTGGGATTGATAGTGACCGCGGCAATGGGGCGGTTGATCTGGGTCAGGAAATAGCTGCCGCGCACGGTGCCCCAGCGCCATTGCGAGGCCAGGCCGGTTTCCCATCCGGTGGCGCGCTCGCTCAGGAGCGATGAGTTGGGCCGTGTGAGTTGGTTGCCCACCTGCGTGGAGCGGTAGAGCTCGCTGGGCGTGGGGGCGCGAAAGGCTCGAAAGCCCGAAGCAGAGATGGCCCAATGCTGACCCAGCTTGCGCGAGACGCCCAGGCGCGGATCGAAGATGGTCTGTTCGAGGTTCGGCGGCTGAGGAGGCGCAGGCACCCAGGCGGTTCCGGTCCAAATCGTTCGGTAGCCGTCGAAGTTCCGGAACCAGTCAACCCGTACGGAGCCCGCTACAGTCCATCCTTTCCGCATCCACAGGGCCTCGCCGTAAAGGCCGGTGTCGCGCTGATGGACCGAAAGGTTGGTCAGCGCGGCGGAGTTTCCGAAGAGCTGCTCGCGATCCCACACGCGGACGTCACGGACATCCGCGCCGGCGAGCAAAAGCAATCCGGCGCCGAGAGGCTGGCTCCACAGGGCCGCGGCGCCGAGTTCGTTGTCCGGAACCTGGCTATAGCGCGTGGGGATTTCACCGCAGCGATAAGAGCAGGTCGGATCACCAAAATTGGGCAGATTCGAAATGCTGGAAAAAGTCTGGTGGTAGTGCTCGTCCGAGCCATAAAACCGAGCCGCCAGAGAGCCATCGTGCGGTCCCCGCCAGTCGCCGCCGGCCGCATAGCGCCAGAGGCGGGTGCCGTTGACCTGGTAGGGCGTGCCGTTGGATCGGTCTTCGTTGAATCCGCTGCCGCGGACGAAGAGCCGGAGCGGGCCGCGATCGTGTTCGCCCAGCACCAACCCGTTCTGCGCGTGCACATTGGAGTTGATATCGACGGGCCCGCGCTGCCAGGGCGCTTCCTGGATAAAACCGTCGGTGCCGAGCGCGCCGCCGGCTCCCATTACGCCCCAGGGGCCGTGCTTTGTCTCTGCCAGCCCGCTGGCATCGTAGGTGCCCAACCCGCCATAGCTGGAGCGCAACTCGGCCATGGTGGCCGTGGGACGGACGATTCCGACATTCATTACCCCGCCGATGGCGCTCGATCCATAAAGATCGCTGGCTCCGCCGCGAACCAGGTCGATACTGCTCACCGCCAACTCGGGCTGCTCTTCCCAGTGAATCCAGCCCCCGAGCGGGTCGTTCAACGGAACATCGTCGCTCGTGACCAGGGTGCGGCTGGCGGAGGTCGATCCCAGGCCGCGGAGGCTGATTCCCTGCGAGGTGGGGTTGGCCACCAGGGAACTCGATCGTCGGAACAGCTCCACGCCGGGCAGTTGGCGGACCTGGCCGTCCATGGTGATGGGAGCCGCTGTTTGGAGCTCGACCGGCGAAAGCGTCCGCGTGGATACAGGGCTTTCGAGCTCCCCGAGCGGTGTCCGGTAGGCGGTGACGGTCACCTGCTGGGTTGCGCCGGCCGGCTCCAGGGAAATGGTGGTATTGGCACTTATCTCGACATCTTTGCCTTTGAACCCCTCCGCATCCACGCGAATCTGGCAGGGCATGCTGCAGTCAAAGGTGAGGCGGCCGTTGGTATCGGTGCGGCCCAGCAGCGCGCCCGATGCCTCTTTGACCGAAGCTCCGGAAACGACTGCGCCAGCGCTGTCTTCCACCGTGACGGTTACCGGGACCGGCGCATGGGCTCTAAGTTCCGCCGGAATCAACAGCGTCGCGGAAACCGTGAGCGCTCCATAGAGTGCTTTGGACAGGAACGACAGCATCAGATGTACCCGGGGACCTTTCGAGAAACGTTTGAAGCAACTGGTTGATGGTCTGTAGCCTCTTTGCCGTCTTATATTTGGATGCAAGCTCCGCCAAAGGAATCATGACAAAACCGCGTTCCAACATGCGCGGATGGGGAAGCTCAAGGCCCGGCTCGTTAACTTTCATGTCTTCGAATACAAGAATATCCAAATCCAGCGTGCGAGGTCCGTTGCGAGTGCCGGCGGAGCGATCGCGTCCAAACTCAAGTTCAATGCGGAGGAGACCTTCGAGGAGGGCATGCGGGTCGAGGCCGGTCTCGAGGACGACCACCGCATTGAGAAAATGCGGCTGGTCGGCAAAACCCACCGGCTGGGTGGAATAGAGCGACGAGCGCGCCACGACACGCCCCAGCGACTCGAGGTGCGAGGCCGCTGCGGCCAGCGTAGCTTCAGGCGGGCCCGCCCGGCTGGGCAGGTTTGCACCCATGCCGATGTAGGAGGTATGCATCGATTCCAGAGTAATCGCCCGGAGCGATTATTCCTCCCAGTCCACGCCTTCGCGGATCACCTTGGCGGGGATACCCCCCGCCAGCACGTGTTCGGGGATGGTCTTGGTGACGACAGAACCGGCCGCAATGACCGATCCGCTGCCGATCGTGGCTCCCTTCAATATGGTCGCGTTGATTCCGATCCAGACGTGATCGCCGATGATGATGGGCTCGGTCACTTCGCGAGGTGCATTCACGATATGGTGGGTGTCGGAATCGCGGATGGTTACATTTTCCCCGATAAAGACGTCATTCCCTATCTTTATGTGATTGAAGCACATAATCGTACTGCGGCTATTAATATGAGCGTATCCGATTTCCAGCCGTGCACCCTCATCGACGACAATTCTGCAGCCGGTGTAAACGTAGAACTCAGAGGTCACCGTCAGGGATCCACGGTCCCAGATTGCCAGTAGAGTTTTGTCGTGGCAGTAAGCCGGCCACGTCAGGCCGACGCGCAACTTGCCTTGTCCGATAATCCTGGCCGTTGGCCGGAGCTTGATGGCAGTATTCCGATACGCCGTCAGATCGACTTCAACCCTTCGGGAGAACCGGTACCGTGTGGTCGTTAACAGATCAACGTCTAGCAAACTCCTGAAGTGTGCCAAGCTTGTCCCCCGCCATGAGCCAGAGTAGGAAGCTTCCGTCACCGATCTTCACGCCGCGAATTCGCGCGGAGATGGATTCGCCGCGAAGAATGGAGCCCCCGACTCAAGGTCTTGAAATTGAGGCGCATTCTACATCCTCGGAATGAAAATGTAAGTGATCACTCGCCAAAGCCGTCCACAGGATTGCCGTGAAGGCAGCGACCGGGGGACTTCTGCTAGCATCTCGTTTCGGAGATTATTCAGGATGGACGCGCTCACTAACGCGGGCCTTGGCGCTCGCCGCAACGAAGATATCGCTCTCGATCTGCTCAAATTCGTAGCCGGCACGGTGGGTGTGGGACGAGCCACAACGTCCTCCACCGGGTTCATCAGCTCCGGCGGTTCCAAGCCGGACGAACACGTCACGGAACTCCTGCAACTCTACGGCCGATGCCTGAAGGCAGTTGAAGGCAAAGGGGCGTAGAGATCGCCGGCGGGTCTAGCGTGCGGGTTGCGGTGGCCGGTACCGGGGCTTTCGGCCGAAACCATCTTCGTGTGTATCGCGAACTTGAATCGGCGGGGTTGGGGGTGTCGCTCGCCGCTGCCATCGAACCCGATGGCGGCCGTGCCGCCGATACCGCCGAGCGGTATGGCATTCCGGTGTTTGGGTCCGTGGCGGAGCTCCTGGCCGCCGATCCTCGCCTCGATGCCGTCTCGATGGCAGTTCCCACGGTGCATCATCATGCAGTTGCGGCCGAACTGCTCGAGGCCGGTCTCGATTTGCTGATCGAAAAGCCGCTGGCCGCCACCCTCGAGCAGGCTGACGATCTGATCCGGATCGCCGCAACCGGCCATGGTGAAAAGGGACCGCCGATCGTGCAGGTCGGCCACCTGGAGCGCTTCAACCCTGCGGTACTTGCTGTGCAGCCGCGCCTGAAGCGGCCGATGTTCTTTGAGGCCCATCGCCTGTCGGTGTTCACTCCGCGCTCGCTCGATGTGGACGTTGTGCTTGACCTCATGATCCACGACCTGGACATTGTGCTCACCTTCGCCAATTCGCCGGTCCGCGAAGTGCGCGCGGTGGGATTGCCGATCCTGTCGCCCAAAGTCGACATCGCCAACGTCCGGGTGGAATTCGAGTCAGGCTGCGTGGCCAACTTCACCGCCTCGCGTGTCTCCACCGAGAGGGTGCGCAAGCTGCGCTTCTTCGAGCCGCGCCAGTATGTCTCCATCGACTACGCGCGCCGCGAGTTGCTGGTGATTCGTCTTGATTCGGGTACGCCCGGCACGCTTCCGCCGGAGATCGCCGCCCTGCTTGCGTCCGGCAAGGCCGACCCGGCTACGCTGGCGCAACTGGCGGGAGGCAATCATCCCAGCCCGGGCCTGTCGTTCGTGAAGCCGGAGGTTGCGCCGGGCGAGCCGCTGCGCCTGGAAATCGAATCATTTCTCGATTCCGTCCGCACCCGCCGCGCGCCGCGCGTCACCCTCCGCCAGGGCCGCGAAGCGCTGGCGCTGGCACTCGAGATCCAATCGGCCATGGTCGCCCACGCCCATCGTGCCGGCCTGGGAAATTTCTTCGAGGCGAGTGCGCAGGGCGATTGACTCCTTGCTTCGGCATCAGACCGGCGCCATCCGACAATGAACATAAAAATCGGCTTTTGGCTTCTATGGCTGCACTGACAGAATAGGGACCGGGCTTCAGAACGTTCGGGTAGTGGCAGGGTTATGGCCCGGGAGGATTGGTGTATGCCGGTGAATGGCGCCAGATTGGTAATTCTTGCGGCAATGATGAGTTGCGGATTGCACCTGGCTGTTGGGCAGACCGCGACCACAGGCCCCGTCCCTGTTGAACAGCGCATTCAACACGTGACTTCAGGGCTGATCGGGGGCATTGTCCTGAGTGGCCAGGAGCACGCAACGCATACACTCGCGGACCGGATGAAGGCCCTCAACGTTCCGGGCGTGAGCATTGCGGTGATCCACGAAGGGAAGATCGAATGGGCGCGCGGCTTCGGAGTGCGGGAGTTGGGGGGCGAACCGGTGAATACGGAGACGATGTTCCAAGCCGGTTCGATCAGCAAGCCCGTGGCAGCGATGGCGGCGCTCAGGCTGGTTCAGGACGGCAAGCTGTCGCTCGATGCGGACGTGAACACGTATCTGACAAGCTGGAAGTTGCCAAGCGATCCCGTCGCGGGCGGGAAGCCGATTACCCTGCGGGAGCTTCTGACCCACACGGCAGGGACGACCGTCCATGGGTTTCCGGGTTATGCGAGCAACGAACCGGTGCCGACATTAGTGCAGGTATTGAACGGGGAGAAGCCGGCCAACACTCCGGCGATCCGCAGCGAACAGGCCCCCGGCAAGGAGTGGAAGTACTCCGGCGGCGGATACACGATCATGCAACAGGCGCTGATCGACGTGGCGAAGGAGCCGTTTCCGAAGTTGCTGCACGACTCGGTGCTGGCGCCCATCGGCATGACCCGCAGTACCTATGAACAGCCTCTGCCGCAGGCGCTGCGGGAGAATGCGGCCACGCCGTATCGCGGAGACGGAAAGCCGGTGGAGGGCGGGGCGCACACCTATCCGGAAATGGCGGCGGCGGGATTGTGGACCACGCCGACGGATATCGCGAAGTACGCGATCGAAGTAGAGCAATCGCTGGCGGGCAAGGCCAACCACGTTCTGAACGCGGACATGACGCGACAGATGCTGACGCCGGGCATGGGTGAGTGGGGACTCGGCGTGCAGATCGGCGGATCGGAAGCCATGCGCTACTTCTCCCATGGCGGGGCGAATGAGGGATTCCGCAACCTCTTCGTAGCCTACGAGAAGAGCGGCGAAGGCGCCGTTGTCATGACCAGCGGCGATAACGGAGGCCAACTCGGGGACGAGTTGATGCACAGTATCGCTGCAGAGTACGGCTGGCCGGACTGGAAGCCGGAGGTCCGGGCCACGATCAAGGTGGACGAGAAGACGCTCCAGCAATATGCGGGCACCTACGAGCTTCGGCCTGGCTTCGACCTGGTGGTGACGGTGGAGAACGGCCAATTGATCACGCAGGCTACAGGACAGCCGATGTTTCCGGTGTACGCGGAAAGCGAGACGAGGTTCTTTCCGCTGGAGTTTTCAGCCGAAATCGAATTTGTGAAGGATGCCGGTGGGAAGGTGAATGCACTGATCCTGCACCAGGGCGGCCACGATATGAAAGCTCCGCGGAAGTAGAAGGTTAGGCGAGATCTTACATGCAGGCCTTGTTCCGTGCGGAAGGAATCGTCAGGAAAGTAATGCTTGCCGGGGCCAGGCGCAGAGTGCCTGCTTTGACAGACTGACCTTTGAACTCCGGAACGGAACCGTCGGGCGACGCCTGCAATTCGGACCCGTTGAGCAATGCCTTCCTGCTGGCGAGATCGGGCGCGGTGAGCGAATAGCGATCTGCACCGAGTGGAAGGTTGATTGTCTGGTCGCCGCTGGTGTCGGTATTCAGCGCCAGGAGCGCGACGCCGCCCTTCGTTCCCTTCATGCAGTGAGCATAGATCCTGACGCCCTTGTCCCTGGCGACGCCGGGGTCGAGGACAACCGGACCCATGGTCCGGCTCCAGAGCAGGGCTGCCCAATAGTTCGGCTTCGGGTCCAGCGTGTCTTCGGCCAGGAGCCCATAGTCGCTGGCTGCAAGCGTGTTTTGCATGACGGACTTGACGCCTCTCTGAGCCAGCGTGCCCAACTGGTTGAGGAAGCG
This sequence comes from Terriglobales bacterium, assembly GCA_963788475.1. GTDB lineage: Bacteria > Acidobacteriota > Terriglobia > Terriglobales > Acidobacteriaceae > Telmatobacter. Next base: position 129,369 of record CAWBGO010000011.1, on the reverse strand, counting down.
GAAGCTGTCGGCAAACTGGCCGGCGAACGGATCGCCGCCGCAGGCCGCTTGTCCGGTTTCGGTGAGCCACATGGGTTTGCCGGGAAGATACTTGTCGCGAAGAGCGGCATAGAACGCTTCGACCGTATCGGTGCGATCGAGCCATTCCGCCGAAAGCGCCTGGTCGATCTTCACGCTCCCACCGCAGCGGCGCGAGACGGTACCGTAGAAGTGGTAAGAGAACGCATCGAAGATGGGTCCTGTCGCCTGCATCAGGTCGTCGGTCGTGATCAGCTTCAACTTCATGCCGGCCGGCCCGAGCGAGATGCCTTCGCCGACACTCCCCGGCCCCAGGAAGATGGTGGCCCGCGACTCCTTGCGCAGGAACGCGGCGAAGACTTTGACATCCCTGGCGTAAACGGCAGCGTCGTAGCCCTGAGGCGCTCCGCCCATCATGGCGAATGTGGGCTCGTTCATGAACTCGACGGCGGCGATGCTGCCCCCAAGGCTCCTGGTGTAGTCGAATAGCGCCTTGGCCTGAGCGGGAGTCCAGACACCTTCGGTGTCCCTTGTTCCGGGGCTGATGGCGGCGGAGGTAACAATCTCGGCGCCGACCTGGCGGGCGAAATCGACAACGGCTTTCCATTGGGCCCGGGTGAGGACGCTGTTGAAGCCTTTGGGCGGCTGCTTGAGGGCGGGCTCGTCATCATCCTGGAAATAGGTGCTGTTTTGCCATGTCCCGCTTACGCGCAGGTAGACGGCCCCAGCGCCGCCGCCAATTTCCGGAGCCGCGGATTGCCCAAGTCGATAGGCGACCGATATTGATAGAGGTTCGGATCTATCCCGACCGGCTGATTGGGGTCCGGCGGTTTTGGCGGCGTCCGCGGAGTTGGATTGATACGGCTTCCAGAATCGGCCTCCGGTCACTTCAACCATCTCCACGTTGTAAGAAAGGAAACGCGCATCAACCGTGGAGAGTTTCGGCATCGCGGAAGGGTCAATAGCAACGGAAGGCTTCGGTTGAGCCCAACTGCACGCCGGCGACAATACAAGGAGACCCAGCCACAGAAAACGGCTCGACCCTGTGCTGGGTACTCTCAGCTTCATCGCTTTCTCCTCTTGCTCCCGCGCCTTCCGAGGGCCGGAACCAATTCGCTGGCTGATCGATAGATCCGAGCTAATAAGGCCAGCTTCCCGAAGTAACTACAGGAGACGCGCCGGCGACTTATCCGCAGTTATTCAGGCAGAGTAGTCTTCCCCTTGATCGAGAAGGTTCCGGCTGCGGCTGGCGCGCCGGTGCCGGGCTGGCCACCGCCAACGCTGATCTTGTATTGGCCTTCCGCGACGATCGGCTCTCCCGCATCGGTCACGATGCCAAGATCGCGGGGCTTGAGTTCGAACTTGACACTCTGCGATGCGCCGGGATCGAGATGCACGCGCTGGAATCCGCGCAAGGCACGCAGCGGCGCTCCCTTCACATCCGGGAAGCTGAGATATAACTGCGCTACTTCGTCGCCGGGGCGCTTGCCGGTGTTAGTTACAGTAACTTCGGCTGTAACTGGATCGCCGGCCTTGACCGGGGTAGCCGGCACTTTCAATCCGCTGTAACTGAACGTGGTGTAACTCAGACCATAGCCGAAGGGATAAAGCGGCTTGCCGTCGAAGTAGCGATACGTGCGGCCCTTCATTGCGTAGTCTTCAAAGGGCGGCAGCTGGTCGACGCCGGTATAGAACGTGACCGGCAGGCGCCCCGCGGGATTGTTACTGCCGGAGAGAGTTTCGGCCACGGCCGAGCCGCCTTCCTCGCCGGGATAGAATGCGTCAAGAATGGCGTTCGCGTGCTCTTTGGCCCAGTTGACGCTGAGGGCGCTTCCATTGGTCAACACCAGGACCAGCGGCTTGCCTGCCGCGCTCGAGTGCCTCGATCAGCTCTTGTTCGGGCTTGGGCAGATCGAGGCTGGTGCGATCGCCGCCCTTGAAGCCCTCTTCGCTGACCTGCATTTCTTCACCTTCAAGCTCGCTGGTGATTCCTACCACCGCCACGACGACATCGGCTGCCTTGGCGGCCTCGATGGCAGCGGGTTGAGGCTGGAGATCGACCTTGGACCACACCAGGCGAGCCGAGGGCGACGACTTTTCACCGGGCGTGTATTCCACAACCAGCTGGGCGGGCTTGCCCGCTTCGAGATGCACCCGGCCAACTTTGGTCGTGCCATCGGCGGCATAGGCCGAAGTCACGTTCTTGCCATCGAGTTGCAGGCGGAAGAATCCGCTGGCCTGCAGGCCAAGGTTGTAGTCCCCGGTTTCCGGTGCGGTGAGGCTGCCTTCATAACGGATGGCAAGCGGCTTGACGTCGGCGACCGCGGCTGGCAGCGGAGTTTCCGCGGCGTCGATGTTCGGCTCAATTCCGGTAGCAAGGGGAGTCGGAGATACGGGGTTATTGATGTTGGTCATGTCCAGCTTGGCGTACGTGACTTTCACGCCCGGCTGCCCGCCGGTGCTGAGCGCCGAGCCGGGAACCAGCTCGGCATCGTGGCCGAGAAACTGGGTTCCGGGAACATAGGTGACGGTGGCTCCTTCAAACTCCGCCTTGATCCCTTCGAGAATGGAAACCGTGTGCGTCGGAGTGCCGTTGTAGTTGCCGAGCAGGACCTTGGTCTGATCGGCGAGCGGTCCGATCACGGCGATCTTGATGCCTTCTTTCTTGAGCGGCAGCACGCCGTCATTTTTCAGCAGCACCATCGATTCGTTGGCCAGCTTGCGCGCCAGGGTGCGATGTTCCTGGCTGTTGAGCTGGCTCTCGTCGATCTTGTTGTAGGGGACCATGTCCGGCGGGTCAAACAGGCCCAGCTTTATGCGCGCGGTGAAGAGGCGCTTGAGAGCTATGTCGATATCGCTCTCCTTCAGAAAGCCTTCTTTGACCGCGTCGACATAGGGCTTGTAATCGTGATCGTCATTGACCTTGAACGTGAAATCCACGCATTCGTTGTCCATGCCGCGCTGGAGCGAGATGCCGGAGGCCTCGGGCTGCGAGGGCTTGAACTTGTGTCCCTGGAAGATGTCGATGACGGCGCCGCAGTCGGAGACGACATAGCCCTTGAAGCCCCACTTGCCGCGCAGCTGGTCTATCAGCAGAAATTCGTTGGCGCAGGCCGGCTGGCCGTTGATGCTGTTGTAGGCGCACATCACGGAGCCGGCCTTGGCCTCGGTGACGGTGGCGCGGAACGCGGGCAAATACGTGTCGAGCTCATCGTGCTTGCTGACCGTGACATCGGCGGTGTGGCGCGTGGTCTCTGGCCCGCTGTGCACCGCGTAGTGCTTGGGAGTGGAGATGACGCGGTAATACTTTGGGTCGTCGCCCTGCATGCCGGTCACGAAGGCCACACCCATGTGCGCAGTAAGGAACGGGTCCTCGCCGTAGGTCTCCTGGCCGCGGCCCCAGCGGGGATCGCGAAAGATGTTGATGTTGGGCGCCCAGAAGTCGAGCCCGTGAAAGATCGAGCTGGCCCCGCCGTTGGCCTTCGCTTCTTTGGCGTAGACGACGCGGCCCTCGGTGCCGATGGCGATCGCCATCTCGTGAATGGCCGGAGCGTCAAAGGTGGCGGCCAGGCCGATGGGCTCGGGATACTCGGTGGTGCCGTCGACGGCCACGCCGTGCAGCGATTCACTCCACCAGTCGTAGGCCGGCACATTCAGGTGGGGAATGGCGCGCGCCTGGTTCACCAACTGAGTGGCCTTCTCTTCGAGGGTCATGTGCTTCACCAGGTCGGCGGCACGCTGCTCCGGAGAGAGGCTGGTATCGAGGTAGGCCGGTTTCTTGGCGTCCTGTGCCGCAGCCACGCTTAAAATTCCGCCGAAAATCAATCCTGTCGTCGCGACCCGTAAACTGAAATTCTTCATCGCTTCCCTCATGGCGGGCTCAGCCTTGTTCGTCCTCGAATTACAGGACGAGAAATCGTTTGCCCGCTCTCTGGATGCCAACCCTAATGCGCTCCGGAAGTGTCTGTCAAGCGGGATGGGATGTCGGCGCTCGCCTGTGAAAAATCGGTTTAGTGGGTGTCACGATTGGGGACGAATCCAGCGACCGCCGCTGTGGTGCAGAGCGATTTGAGCCGGTTGCGGATCAGCTGGGCGGAAGACTCTTTTGGGAGGGTGTAACCTTCACGGTGACCTTCCCGTAATGGCGGATAGGGGCACGAGCAACGATGCGGAACGCCGCGAGCAGCGAATTGGAACCGGTCGCCAGCCGCGAACTGGAGCGGCTGATCCGGTTTCGCCAGGGCGACGACGCATCGCGCGATGCCGCGTTCGAAGCGCTCTTTCGTATCCACCAACGCGCCGTGCATGGGTGGATTCTGCGCATTGTGCGCAACGCGCCCGCGGCGGAGGATCTGACCCTCGAGACGTTCTGGCGCATTTATCGGGCCCATGCCCGCTTTGAGCCCGAACGTGGTTTCGAGCCCTGGGCGCGGCGCATCGCCACGCGCGCCGCTCTCGACTGGCTGCGTGCGCAAAAGCCGGAGTACGCGATGACCACCGAGTTCTTCGCGGATCTGCCCTCGCCGGCAGGAAAAGATCCGGCGGTCACCGCAGAGATACGGCGCAAGACGGCGCAAGCGTTCGGGCGGCTGCGGCCGGGGCTGCGGATCGCCGCCACCCTTGCCGTGATTGAAGAGCGGCCGCACAAGGAAGTGGCCGAGGCTCTGGGAATCTCGGTGACGGCGGTAAAACTGCGCGTCTTCCGCGCGCTTCGTTTGCTGAGAAAAGACTTGCAAGAACAGGGGATCAGGCCATGAGAGAACAGGGAACAGGGAACAGGGAACAGGGAACCGAAGATCGTGCAGCGGTTGCTGCGACAGGCGCTGCCACCCATTGAGGATGCACGCGGAGTTGGACCGCGATCTTTGGCCCGCCATGCTGCGGAAGCTCGAGGAGGGTCACAAGGTCCGCGTGCCGTGGTTCGACTGGGTGCTTGCCGGCGGACTGGCCTGCCTCGTCCTCGCGTTTCCGGCGTGGATCCCTGTGCTGCTCTATTACCTGTGAAACCGCGGGCGATGCGGCCCGCTGAAAGGAAGATTGCGATGAACTCCCACCCTTACCTGCGCGCGTTTCTCGCCGGCGCCTTTGTGCCCACGCTGCTTCTGCCCTTGCTGTTGGTCGGATTCATCGTCTTGCGGCTGGCGTTACAGGTCCCATTTCCGTTCGAGCGCGGACTGGTCTTTCCCATGGCGCTGGTGCCGTCGCTGTGGGCGCTGTGGAACATGTTGTGGGTTGGCTCGCATGGGCGCACCCATCTCCCCATAGGGTTGCATGGGGCGCTCCTGCCGCTGCTGCTGCTGCCGGGGGGCACGCTCATCGCCACTTCACTCGGCATCCTGGCATTAGGTGCCCATGGGGTGACCTGGTTCCACTCCTTCTACATCCCATATGTCGTGATCGCGCTGTTCTTTGTGGGGGCTCTGGCCGGCTATTACCTGGCGTGGAAATACATTGTGGGCTATGTGAACCGGACACTGGGCATTGCGTAGAAAGCGATCATTCGCGAAGTGTGGCCGTCAGGCAGATGATCAGCGGACGCGACTGAACCAGTCGGCAAACAACTCCTGTTCGCTGATCTTGGACATGCCCGGAATCGAGAAGTGGTACTTCTTCCCGGAAGTGAGCCGGATCCCGTTCTCATCCACCGAACCGATCTGGTTGATTGCGACCTGCACGCCGCCGCCTGGATCGTCCGGGCAGTCAAACTGTAATCCGCTGCTATTCAGCGTCAGCCGGCCCGAACAGCCGTCTCCGAAGTGCTTGTCATGCCGCGCCGGATAGACGACCGGCGGGTATGGCGCTCCCGGTGGTTACCGCGGGCGCCGGAGGCAGCGCATTCTTGAAGGCAGCGGGTGGAGCGGGAGCGCTCAACGAGGCAGTCGGTGGGATTTGCGGCACCGCGGAAGCGGGCCGGCGGGTGCTGGTGGTGCAGCCGCAGCCGGGATGCGCGGTGCGGGGCTGGGTGGCGGAGGCTCCGTGACCGGGACTAACGGCTTTCCTGGAGCCGGTTTCGCGGTTGTCCCGTGGGAGAGGGCTCCGATGGAATTTCCGACGACCGAGCCTACTGTTGCTCCTGTCCCGGTCTTCAGCCTGGTGAAGTAGCCGATGGTCACGCCCGCAATGGGGAGAAGCAGCAACAGCAACAATGCCTTGACCGGCCAGTTTCTCCAACGAGAGGGCGCGGCGGAGCCTTCGGTCCCGCTGCGTTTCTTTGGCGTCCAGATGGTGTGCCACAGGGTCAGGGTCTTCCGGCGCCACGAGGTCTTATCCATGCTCTCAGTGGGAGTCGGGTCTTGCCCGACCTGGTTGTACGAATGCCCGTCGAATTCGCTCAAGGCAGATTCCTTTCGGGGAAAGTGGAATCCGGGCAGAATGATCCCTGCCCCAGGCCCGATGCTGATTCCATTATCGCTCGGCGAGCCGAGGAGGTTTCGCACTTCGGAGCTAACCCTCGATTTAGCAATGTTTCGGGGGTGCGTGCTATCCAGCGGCGCATTGACCGGCTGGGGAAGCAGAGCTACTCGGCGGCGTCGTAGTTGAGGTTCTGCCCGAGCCACCGCTCAACCTCGGCAACGCTCATTCCTTTACGCTGGTGATAGTCGACGACCTGATCCTTGTCGATCTTGCCCAGGCTGAAATAGCGGGATTCCGGGTGGGCGAAATATATCCCGCTGACGCTGGAGCCAGGCCACATGGCGAAGGACTCAGTCAGCATCATTCCCGTGTTCGCCTGCACATCAAGCAGACGCCAGAGAGTGCCTTTCTCAGTGTGGTCGGGGCACGCGGGGTAGCCCGGGGCCGGTCGGATGCCTCGATATTTCTCATGAATCAAATCGTCAGTGCTTAAGCCTTCATCGCGCCCGTAACCCCATTCATCGCGGACGCGCTTATGGAGGCATTCGGCAAAAGCTTCGGCGAGGCGATCGGCGAGAGCCTCAGCCATGATGGCGTTGTAGTCGTCGTTCTCGGCACGGAAGCGGTCACACAGTTCTTTGAGGCCGATGCCGCTTGTCACCGCGAATGCGCCGATGTGATCAGCCAACCCTGTTTCCCGAGGTGCGATGAAGTCGGCGAGGGACCGGCATGGCTCGGCGCCTTCCCGATTCGCCTGCTGGCGCAGGAAGTGGAAGCGTTCGAGTACCTGTGAGCGGGCGCTGTCGGCGTAGAGCTCAACATCGTCGCATACGGCGTTGGCGGGAAAGAAGCCGTACACGCCACGCGCGGTGATCAGATTCTTCTCGATGATGGTGTCGAGGAGGGCATTGCCTTCGGTGAAGATCTGGCGAGCCTGGGGGCCATAGATCTCGTTGTCGAGGATGCGGGGATAAACGCCTTTAAGCTCCCAGGTGTGGAAGAACGGCGTCCAGTCAATAAATTCGCGCAGGGTTGCCAGGGGGAAGTTGTCGAGCACGCGAACGCCGGTAAACTCTGGGACGGGCAAGTCCCGCGCGCACCACTTGATCGGGGTCCGCCTGGCGCGCGCGGTTTCAAGCGGGACGACCTGCTGACGCGGCGCGGCGTGGGATTTGCGAAGAGCCTCATATTCGGCGCGATGCTGCGCGACGAAGGGCGCCTTGCCATCTTCGCTCAGCAGGCTTGTGGTTACGGGCACGGCACGGCTGGCATCGAGCACGTGGACGACAGGCTCGCTATAGTGCGGGGCAATTTTGACGGCCGTGTGCGCCCGGCTCGTGGTTGCGCCGCCGATGAGGAGCGGCAACTTGAAACCCTGGCGCTCCATCTCGCGGGCCACATGCACCATCTCGTCGAGGGATGGCGTGATCAGGCCGCTGAGGCCGATCATGTCCGCTTTTTCTGCGGTGGCGCGTTCGAGGATTTTTTCGGAAGGGACCATCACTCCCATATCGATCACTTCGTAGTTATTGCAGGCGAGCACGACGCCGACGATGTTCTTTCCGATGTCGTGAACGTCACCTTTGACCGTGGCGAGCACGATTTTTCCCTGCGCCTTGACGACCTGGCCGGACGCGACCATCTCGGCCTTCTCGGCTTCCATGAACGGGGTCAGGTAGGCAACGGCCTTCTTCATCACCCGGGCCGACTTGACCACCTGGGGCAGGAACATCTTGCCGGCTCCGAACAGATCGCCGACCACGCCCATGCCGTCCATCAGCGGACCTTCGATCACGAGGAGAGGGCGACCCAGCTTGACGCGGGCCTCCTCGGCATCGATCTCGATGTATGCGTCGATGCCTTTGACCAAAGCGTGAGAAAGCCGCTCCTCCACGGTGCCGTCGCGCCATTCTTCGGCCTTCTTTTCACTGATGGCCTTGCCGACGTGCTTTAACGTTTCGCCGTACTCCACGAGGCGCTCAGTGGCGTCGGGCCGGCGGTTGAGGAGCACGTCCTCGACCATCACTTTCAGGTCCGGCTCAATCTCTTCATACACCTCGAGCATCCCGGCGTTAACGATGCCCATGTCCATGCCCGCCGCGATGGCGTGATAGAGAAATGCGGAGTGCATGGCCTCGCGAACCTTGTTGTTGCCGCGAAAGCTGAAGGAGATATTGGAGACGCCGCCGCTAACCTTGGCGTGGGGCAGGTTGGCCTTGATCCAACGCGTCGCGTTGATGAAGTCGACCGCGTAGTTGTTATGCTCCTCCATGCCGGTGGCAACGGTAAGGATGTTGGGGTCGAAGATCACGTCTTCGGGCGCAAAGCCGACTTCGTCTACAAGTATCTTGTAGGCACGCTCGCAAATGCGGATCTTGTCTTCGTAGGTCGCGGCCTGGCCCTGCTCGTCGAAGGCCATCACCACCGCCGCCGCGCCGTACTTGAGTACAGCGGCTGCGTTATGGCGGAACTTTTCTTCGCCTTCTTTCAGCGAGATCGAGTTGACGATTCCTTTACCCTGCAGGCACTTGAGCCCGGCCTCAATCACTTCCCACTTGGACGAGTCGACCATGAAGGGCACTTTGGCAACTTCGGGTTCGCTGCCCAGCAACTGCAGGAAGCGGGTCATTGCGCTGACGCCATCGATCATGCCCTCATCCATGCATATGTCGATGAGGTTGGCGCCATTTTCGACCTGCTGCCGGGCCACGCTGACAGCTTCTTCGAACTTGCCCGCCTTGATCAGTTTGGCGAACTGGGGGGAACCGGCCACATTGGTCCGCTCCCCGATCATGATGTAGACGCCCGGCTGCTGGGTGAACGGCTGCGATCCCGAGAGACGGAGGGGTTTCGTATCCGTGGCCTGGACCACGTTTGTGATTTCCAGAAGACTCATGCTCTGCTCTCGCCCTGCAGTGCGAAGGCTTCGTCGCCCGGCGTCGCACTCAATCTACGAGGAGGCATACCGTCCAGTGCCTTGGCAATGGCAGCGATGTGTTCGGGGGTATTGCCGCAGCAGCCGCCGGCGATATTGATCAACCCACCGCGAGCAAAGTCGCCGAGGTAGCGGGCCATGTCCTGCGGGCCCAGGTCGAATCCCGTCTCCGATAACGGATTGGGCAAACCGGCATTGGGGTAGCAGGAGATCGCCACATCGGCCTTCTCCGAGAGTTCGGAAAGGAACGGATACATCAGGTCAGGTCCGAGAGAGCAGTTGAGCCCCACCGACAGAGGCTTCACGTGCTGTACCGCGTTCCAGAACGCTTCCGTGGTCTGCGCGGAGATCAGCGTCTCGCCGCCGCGGCCCACGGCCGCCGAGATCATCACCGGCAATTCCTTCCGGCTCGCACTCAGGCCGTCTTCGTCGAACACCTCGCGGATGGCCACCAATGCTGCCTTGGCATTCAGCGAGTCGAAGATCGTCTCTACCAGGAGGAGGTCTACCCCGCCGGCGATGAGGGCGCGCACCTGGTGTTTGTAGGCTGTCTTTACCTGGTCGAACGTGACTACGCGGAAGCCTGGATCGTCGGGGTCGGGCGAGTTGGAGAGAGAGACTGTCAGCGGTCCGATTGCACCCGCAACAAACCGTTGGCGCAAGGTCGCGGTTCCGACACGGTCGGCCCATTCGCGGCATTGCCGCGCAGATTGTTCATTGATCTCCCAGGCCAGGTTGTTGAGGAACGGATCATCAACGATCTTCTCGTAAAACGCGGGATCCTTGCGGCCGCCGTGTTCGCGTGGATCGTCGACAAAGAACTCGCTTTGGGTGATGCTCGTCGCGCCGAAGGTGTTGGTCTCGATGATGTCCGCCCCGGCCTCAAGAAAGCGCCGATGGATGTCCCCGATCATTTTCGGCTGAGTTATGGAGAAAAGGTCGCCGTTGTTCAGCAGGTCCTTCTTTGCATCCTTGAAGCGCTCTGCGCGGATGTCGACTTCCTTCATGCCATATGCGCGAATTGTCGTGCCCATCGCTCCATCGATGATCGCAATGCGATTCTCAAGGATCTTTTCAAGAGCATGTTGATGAGTTTTCGTCATGTTCCCCTGTTGTTGGAGCAAGGCTATTGAGGCAATTTACGCGAGATGGGAAGGCATCTGGCCGGACCTGAGCGAGTCAACTCCGCCGTCCGGTACCGCTTTACTTCTGCATCATTTAGAACGCAACCGACCTATCTAATTATAACGGTTGCGGTCAAGTGCACTTATAGGCGTCGGCGCCCGGCGATCATGATTTCGGGCTCATCGCTTGGCCTTTCCGGCACGACAAGCGGTGTGACCTGTTGCAAGAAAGACGCTCCAGGAGAGCCACTGTACACTTTAAAACGTCGCGAGCGCCTTCCATTCGAATGGACCAAGACGCGCGACCAGCCTGTGAGGCGCCATGAATGCTCCCGGCGGCAATGCCGACGTCAAAGACAGCACCCTGCACTTTACGGAGAGGCTCACGCGCGCGGTCGACTACGCGCGGCACCTGCACATCGAGCGGCGCAAGGGAACCGGGATTCCGGCCATGGCCCACCTGTTTGGGGTGGCCTCGCTGGTGATCGGCGAGGCGGGGCTAGTCGATTTTCCGGTCACCGAAGACATGGTCGTTGCCGCGCTGCTTCATGATGCCGTGGAAGATCATGGCGGGGCGTTGCGGCTCGAGGATATCCGGCAGAATTTCGGGCCGGAGGTGGCGCGGATGGTCGAAGGGCTATCGGACAGCCTCGCCGAGGACGAAAATGCGAAGGATCCGTGGGAGCAGCGCAAGGAGGCATACATCGATCGTTTGCGCGGCGAGCCGGCGGACGTGCGCCTGATCTCTATCGCAGACAAGCTGTATAACGCGCGATCTATTGTGGAAGACTATCGCGTGATCGGCCCGGAAGTCTGGCGCCGTTTCAAGCGCGGACGCGACCTGCAGATCTGGTATTTCGAAACCGTCCTCGAGGTTTTCAAGTCGGCAGGAAAAAGCCGTATTGTCGACGAGTTTGAGCGCGTGGTGGTTGAGCTCAAGCGGATCACCGCCAACGATGCCGGCTGAACCTGGCTGGCTGAACCGGGCCGTGACACGCGGGCAGCAGACGCGATGCTAAACTCAGCCATGCCTGTTCAGTCACAGAGGCCTTATTCATCAGCCGGGCCGGCGTCTCCCGCGCGAACGGCCGTCCTGAAGAATGCCGCGCGGCATGCCGTGCAGTACCTTGAAAACGTGCATGCGCAGCCGGTTGCCCCGCCGCCGGAAGCGGTAGCCGCTTTGCGCGAATTGCGGGGACCGGTACCGGATGATCCGGCGTGCGCGGAGGTGGTGCTCGATCTACTGACCCGTTTCGGTTCGCCGGCGACGGTCGCCAACAGCGGAGGCCGCTTCTTCGGTTTTGTGAATGGCGGGTGCCTGCCTGCGGCGCTGGCCGCAGCGTGGCTGGTGAGCGCGTGGGACCAGAATGCGGCCATGCAAGTGCAATCGCCGGCGGCCGCGGCGTTGGAGGAGACGGCACTGGATTGGGTTCGCCAGCTGCTGGGTTTGCCGGAAGGATGCGGCGGCGCAGTGGTGACGGGAGCCACGATGGCCAACTTCACCGCATTGGCTGCGGCGCGGCATGCGCTGCTCGAACGCACGGGTTGGGACGTGGAAAATGATGGCCTGTTCGGCGCGCCTCCCATCACTGTCGTGGTCGGCGAAGAGGCGCACAGCTCGTTGATCAAGGCGCTGGGCATGGTGGGACTGGGACGCAGGCGCGTCGTGCGCGTGCCGGTGGACGGCCAGGGGCGCATGCGCGCAGACGCACTGCCGCACCTGAACGAGCAGACTATCCTCTGCCTGCAGGCGGGGAATGTGAACACCGGGGCGTTTGATCCAGCGGGGGCGATTTGTCCCCAGGCGCGGGCGGCCGGAGCGTGGATTCATGTGGATGGAGCGTTCGGATTGTGGGCGGCGACTTCGCCGGAGTACCGCGCATCTGACCCATGGCTTCGAGCAGGCGGACTCTTGGGCGACGGATGCGCACAAGTGGCCCAACATCGGTTATGACTGCGGCGTGGCCCTGATTCGCGAGCCAGGCGCACTGAAGAGCGCGATGTCGGTGCAGGCGGCTTACCTGGTGCAAGGCGAACAGAGAGAACCGTCGCAATACAATCCCGAACTTTCGCGGCGCGCGCGGGGCGTGGAACTGTGGGCGGGCCTGCGCTCGCTGGGCCGGTCAGGCATGGCCGAAGTCGTGGAACGCACCTGCAGTCACGCGCGGCGCTTTGCCGCGGGATTGTGCGCGGCCGGTTTCGAAGTGCTGAATGATGTTGTCATCAACCAGGTGCTGGTTTCGTTCGGCAGCGCGGAACGAACCTTGAGGACGGTTGCCCGTCTGCAGCAGGAGGGAACCTGCTGGTGCGGATCGACTGTCTGGCAGGGACATACGGCCATGCGCATCAGTGTTTCTTCATGGGCCACGACTGAGGAAGATGTGGATCGGAGCCTGGAAGCGATGCTGAAGGCAGCGGCGGAATAGGGTCCTGCGTCCAAGAGAAATGGAATTTTCCGTTCATGAGGATCGAGCATCCGTCGTTTCACGGCGCGACAGCGCGGCGCTGCTTGCCGCCATCGAGCGGGCGACAGTCGACCGAGGGGCAGGCGTGTTTGGACCGCAATCCATGAGTTGGAGGATCAACCGCGAAGCGGCGCTGTTTCTCGGCGCGGGCCGCGCGGCGCTGCTCCAGCTGGCGCATCCATGGGTGGCCGCAGCTCTCGAACAGCATTCGACCGTGATGTCGCGACCCATTGCGCGGTTTCACAATACGTTTCGCATTGTGTTTGCGATGATCTTTGGTTCGCTCGACCAGGCGCTGACGGCGTCGCGCAATCTCCACGCGCTCCATACGCGCATCCGCGGAGAGATGGCGGAGGACATTGCAGCGTATCGACGCGGCTCTCCTTACGAAGCCAACGAGATCGCCGCTCTGCGCTGGGTGTACGCCACGCTGGTGGAGAGCGCGGTGCTGGCGCATGAGTGCGTGATGCCGGCCCTCTCGGCGCGGGAGTTGGCTGACTACTATGCCGAGAGCAAAGTCCTGGCGGCTCTTTTCGGACTTCCGGCGGCAGCGCTGCCTGACGACTGGCGCGCGTTCCTTGCCTATTGCCGGGAGATGGAACAATCGAATGCGCTCGGCGTGAGTTCCACAGCACGCATCATGGCACACAATCTGCTGGCGGGCGCGGGCTCGTGGATCAAGCCACCGCACTGGTATCGGGCGTTGACGACGGAGTGGCTTCCGGAGCGATTCCGAAGGGAATTTCAACTCGATTTCGGGAGTGCCGATCTGCGGGCGGCTGAAAGGGCAAAACGACGACTGCCCGGCATCTATCGCCGGTTGCCGAACATGATCCGCTTCATTGGTCCATGGCACGAAGCGGCGGACCGGCTCCAAGGAAAGCGTCCCGGCCCGCTGGCCCGCATGAGTAATCGCTTCTGGGTCGGCGAGGCATGCCTGCCGTTCGCGGATTAACGAATGGACTTACCGTTTTGCCGGGAAGGGTACGAGCATCGACAATAACCGGATGAATCCGATGCGAACCACGGTTGTTACCCTGCTGGTCTTTTTTGCGGCGCTTCCGTCGATGCGAGCGCTCGAAAAGCAGCCCGCTTCTGTTTATCATGCGCGCCGCGTCGCGCTGGCCGGCAAATTGCACGGCGGGATGGCGGTCCTGTTTGCCGCGGAGGAAGCGCAACTGGACCTGATGCCGTACCGCCAGGATGAGGATTTCTACTACCTCACCGGGTGGAATGAGCCAGGTGCGGCGCTGCTGATTGTGGCGGAGCCGGAAAATTCGCCCGTTACCGAAGCGCATCCCCGTCATTACACCGAGATCCTGTTTCTGCCCACCCGCAACCTGCGCCAGGAGAAGTTCACCGGGGTCAAGCTCGATGCGGCTACGCCGGGAGCAGCAGCGTCGGCGGGCGTTGACGCTGTGAAGCCGATGACCGAGGTCCCCGCGGTGTTGAATCAACTGATCGACGGCGATCGACTGCTGGCGACTCGCATCTGGGTTCAGGGCGGTAGCGAGCCGGCAAAAAGTCTTCTCGGATTTGCAGGGGCGACGCTGGGTTTGAGTGCGTTGCCTCCCGCGCACGACGTCCGCCGCCCCGCGCAGGAACTGCGCGTGATCAAGGATGCAGGCGAGATCGAACTGCTGAAGAAAGCCAGCGATGCGTCGATCGACGGGCAGCGCGTGATGATGAAAGCCGTAAAGGCGGGAGTGACGGAGCGAGCGATCGCGGGCCAGATGACGGCCGCGTGGCTCGAGGCCGGATGCGAGCGTGCATCGTACGCACCCATCGTCGGCTCAGGGATCAACTCGACCACGCTGCACTACTCTGAAAACTCGGCCACTATGCAGGATGGCGAGGTGGTGGTTGTGGACGCAGCCTGCGAGTACTCGATGTACGCTTCGGATATCACGCGAACCGTGCCGGTCAATGGCCACTTCACGGCGCGACAGCGCGAGATCTACGACATCGTTCTGGGCGCGCAGAAGGCGGCCATCGAAGCATTCGTCGCGGGCAAATCAAAGATCAATGATCGCGAGCGCAAAGACACTGACTCGCTTGACACCGCGGCCTACAACTACATCAACACCCATGGCAAAGATTCGCACGGACAGCCACTGGGGCAGTACTGGCTGCATGGACTGGGACACATGGTGGGCATCGACGTCCACGATCCGGCCGACTATCCCGCGGTGCTCGAGCCCGGCATGGTGTTTACCATCGAACCGGGTGTCTATATTCCGGAAGAAAAGCTGGGCGTGCGCGTGGAGTGCGTGTTCCTGGTCGGCGCGGACGGCAAACTGGTGGACCTGACCGCGGCGCTGCCGCACACGGCGGATGACGTGGAAGCGGCGATGCGTTAAGACAGGGATCAGGGAACAGGGAGTGGCGATGGAGCCGGACCAGATCGAGATGCTGACGGGCGCTTTTCACGACCAGTTGGTGGCGCTGCTCGAAGAATGTGCGCGGGGGCGGCGGGGGCTTTTTTCGGAATACGAACACCTCGGCGGCGAGGAAGGTCAAGGATGGCCTGAGGCCGGCCGCCTGCGCGAACTCGCCGCGGCATTGCAATCGATCCTGGCGCAGTCGGGCGAGCGAAGCGCGTTGTGCGACGAGTTTCTCGACCTCTGCACCATTCATGGCGAAAGCGATCCTGGCGAGCCGCGACTGGCACGGGTGTTCCTGGCCCGGATCGAAAAGGGCGAAGTGGGCACGGCTACGGAGGCGGAGCGCAAGCCGTGGTGACTGCGCGCGCGTTTCTCTCGCTGCTGGCGGGCTTCGCGGCGATGGCCGTGATTATGACCGTTGTGACCGTGCTTCTCCGGCGATTCGCACCGGAATGGGTGGAAATTGGACGACGCCCGCGGCTGGCCTATGTCTTTGTCAACCTGGGCTACTCATTTCTTGCGGCAGCGGCCGGCGGATATGTGACGGCGTGGGCGACGGGGATGCGCCCGCTGCCGAGTGTCGTGGCCCTGGCCGTGGTGGTGCTGGCCCTGGGCGCGATCAGCGCCCTGCAGGCCCGGGGTCCCCACGGACAGGTCTTCGTCCGTGGGGTGGAGGCGCGCGGACGGCAGCCAGCCTGGTATCAGCTGCTGTTGCTGGTTCTCGCGCCCCTGGGCGTTGTGGCGGGAGGACTGGTGCGGTTGAGAGTCATGGGAATGGTTTGAACTTTCCCGGCCAGTCGGGCCGCGCTATCCATCGGCACGGCCCGCATGGTTGCGCTCAAAAGCGTACGCCGAGCGTTACCGGGATCAATCCGGTTGTGCCGAGGCCGTTCGGTTCGGAAATCGGCGGGGTATTGATGAAGAGGTATCGTGCTTCGGCAAACAGCTTCATGGTGCCATCGCCGTACACGCCTCCAAGACGATGGGAGATGCCAAATCCCGCACTTCCCCCCCACTGATTGGATGAGAACGAATTGGTGGTGACATTCACCGGATAGCCGTAGAAGTCGCAGCACACTTGTACCGTAAAGTTGGTTGATTTGTAATACCAGCCGCCGCCTCCCACGAGGTAGACACTCGTGGTTGACTTGGGAAACAGATCGAACACCGGAGCGGCGGTGATGGATTGGATGTGGGCATTGCCGTTTTGGCCACCCCCTGCGGCGACGAACTCACCGGGGAGCTTGTCAAAGATGAATTGATATTCTCCGAGCACGGCGAACCGTTGCGACAAGCGGTAGCCGCCGCCCACGGTGAAATTGCCGCCCCAGGTGATATAGGGAATGTCGTTGCCGATGGGGGCATTGAATCCTGCACCGCTCTCAAAGGTCCAGCGGCTGAAATTCGAGGCTCTCGGTTTGTTGTCGTAGGGCCCGCCGCCGGCTGCGCCATGGCCGGCAGGATTTCCCGGCAACGCAGCGTCGCCTGCGCTCGAGTCAGTCAGGGGAAGGTAGTCGGTGGAACTGGATTCAGTGCTCGACACCGCGGAGTCATGGGATGAATTCGACGAGGTAAGCTGCGCATGGGCGCTGCCGGCAACAAGAAGGAATGCGACTCCCAGGAAAGCGGTCTGCCGCGCGTGTGACGACCAGCCAAAAAAAGACATGTCAAGACCTCAGAGTTTGAATTTGGCACTACTGCGTGCATTCGTACCGGACGCTCGTCGTTCCCCATGACGGCCGCATTTCATCAGGCCCCGTCTCAAAACGAAAGGCCAGTCTTCGGGAGGCTTCAACCATAACGTCGCTGCGACCATGATGAGCGACGATCTTACACCGTCCTTTGGACACGTTCGACTGGTAGTTCTATGAGGACGCGGAGACTCTGGATACAGTTCCGTTAAGGGCTTAGACACATTTTTTGCCGGCAGGTTGCGTTCGGGCTACGCAAAGCAAAGGCCGAAGCATTGAGCTTCGGCCCTTGGTTGCATTTCACAAAACCTTGCGTCTTAGCCCTGGATATCGAATTGCTCCGGATGGAGGGTCGCATCGCTCTTGACCAGGATGTTCTTCCCGATGAGTTCTTCGAACTCCGTCAGCCAGCGCGCATTGCTGGCCTTGAGCGCCTTCACGGTTTCAGGATTCACGCGCAGCAGCACATCGGGATTTTCGAAGTGCTTCCGCATTTTCCGCAACTCGGTATAGATCTCGTTGCAGACCGTGACAGGACTCTTGACCATGCCGGTGGCCTGACAGGTAGGGCAGGGCACGCTTAGAGTGCGCTCCAGCGATTGCTTGACGCGCTTGCGGGTAATGGCCACCAGTCCGAAATCGTTGAACTGGAGAACCTTGGTCGGAGCCCGGTCGTTCTTGAGAGCTTCTTCCAGCGCGGCCATTACCTTGAAGCGGTTCTTGCGTTCATCCATGTCGATGAAGTCGATGATGATGATTCCGCCGAGATCGCGGAGGCGAATCTGGCGGACGATCTCGGGAATCGCGTCAAGGTTGGTCTTGACGATGGTGTCTTCAAGCCGCGCCGTCTTGCCCACATACTTGCCGGTGTTGATGTCGATCGCCACCAGCGCCTCGGTCTGGTTGATGACGATGGAGCCGCCGCTCTTGAGCCACACCTTGGAACGAAGCGCCTTGGAGATTTCGTCCTGAATGCCGAAGTGCTCGAAGAGCGGCGTTTCCTTGGTGTAGAGCTTGACGCGCCGCACCAGGCTGGGCGAGAACCGATTCAGAAAACGCACGATGCGTTCGTAGTCGGCTTCCGAATCTACCCAGATGGAAGAGAAGTTGGCGCTGATCTGGTCGCGCAGGATGCGCTCGATAAGCGACAGATCGTGATAAATCAGGGCCGGCGACTTGGAAGCCTCCGAACGCTGCTTGATTTCCTCCCAGAGATGAATGAGGAAGCGGAGGTCGGAGCGGAGTTCTTCTTCCGACGCTCCCTCGGCGGCGGTGCGTACGATGAACCCGCCCGGGGCATCGCCGCGTTCGCTGGTCAGAATCCGCTTCAGCCTCTGGCGCTCTTCGTCGGAAGCGATCTTGCGGCTGACACCCACGTGGGTGACCGTGGGCATGAAGACCAGGAAGCGGCCGGGGAGGGCGATGTGGCTGGTGATGCGGGCGCCCTTCTTGGCGATCGGTTCCTTGGCGATCTGAACCAGGATTTCCTGGCCCGGCTTGAGAAGGTCGGAAATGATGGGCAGATCGGAGGTCTGGGCAGTGCGGCGAGGCGGACCACCGCGACGGCCACCTTGCGGCGGGCGTCCACCACGGCGTCCACGTCCGCCGCGGTCGCGGCGTTGCTGGCCTGTGTCGGGCGCACCGTTTCCGGCAGGGACGCCTTCGCTCTCGGCCGGTTCCTCTTCCTCGTCCTCGATGTCGAAGACTTCGTCCCCTTCGACATTCGCGCCCTTCTGGTCGAAGTCCCGTTGGATTCGATGGTCGAGGTGCGCTTCCTGCAGCATCTCGCCCAGTTCACCGGAACGAATCTGGGTCTGGAGCTTCTCCTCTTCCTCGTATTCGTCGAGGTCGGGATCGTCGCCTTTGGCGTGGATGTGGCGGGGGCTGTCAAACTCTTCCCCTTCGATTACCTCTTCCTCGACGAGGCCCGTGCCGGGGGCAAAAGCGGAGACGGAAGAGACGGTCGCCGTTACGGGGGCGGCTGCGGGAGTTTGCGATGCGGGGGCCGGCTGCGTCGGCCTTCTTCTTTCCGCCAAACCCAAACAAGCGGAAGCCGCTCGGCGGCCGAGGATCCACGTGATGCGAGGCGCTTCGGTCGGTTTCCTGTTCGTGCCCTTCGGACTCCGAGGATTCCGGCTCAGGCCTGTCGGGATCGGTGCTGAGAATATGGGTCGGCTCGGCGACAGGCTCATTGGCGTCGGGCTCGTGAATGACCGGTTCAACCGGGCTCAGACCGGAGTTGAAATCGTCGGAGTATTCCTGCGGCTCTCCGGTATGCTCTTCCTGCGAGTAACCTGACGAGGGTTTTTCAACGAAGAACGGATCAGAGGCGAACGGATCAGCAACCCCGTGCTCGGGAACAGTCGCCTCGGGAACGAGAGGCCGGGCGGAAGCGCCCAGCAATGATTCTTCCGGCTGCTCTTCCTGGACCACCTGTTCGGTGTCGAGATATTGTTCGGTGTCCGGAGCTTGGGGCTGGAGCGCAGGCTCGATAGAGGCGTTGGCTTCCGGCCCGCGGCTGCGATGCCGCGAGATCGATTCTCCGGGAAGCAGGCCGCTGCCGTCCCACTCGATCGGGCTCTCAATAAGACTGGCGGGCTTGAAGCCGCTGGCGGGGCGGGTCGGAAGCGAAGCCTGGAATTCCGGCTTTGGGGAGTCAGCTGCAGGTTCACCCCCATATTTTGATAGCGACTCGCCCGGCAGAACAAAGGGGGCGGGGGCCCGGTCGGAACGGTCCGCTCGAGGTGCGCGCGTCGGCGCCTCTGCGGTCATTCCAGCCGATGCCTGGATGTCCGGCGCCATTTCGGGTGGGGAGATTTGGGACGGTTCGAGGTAGGTCTCCGCCGAGGCTTCGGTCTCGACCGGATCGGCCACGGTTTCGGGTGCTGAGCGGCCCCCGCGGCGGCGGCGACGTCCGCGCCAGCGCTTGGCGCCACCCTCCGACTCCTCACCGGTGTCAACCTCGCCCGTCAGGGAGGGGATCTGGGGAGAAACCGGATCCACTCCTGGTTGGTCGGGACGCGTCATATCGGCGCCACTTTCAGGCGCCGGGCGGCGGTCGCGTCCGCCACGATCACGATCGGCACGAGTTCCGCGCTGATCAGATCGCGCGTCTGGGCGCGACTCTGGGCTTGATTCTGAGCGTGATTCCGGGCGCGACTCGCGGGGGCTGCGTTCCCCCGCATGTCCGTTAGGAGAGCGAACTTCGCGAGGCGGCTGGTTGCCCCCGGATGCCGCGGCTCTTTCGAGCTCATCGGACTCTTCCGGATCTTCCATTTCCAGGAAATCTGTTACGTAAAGGAAGGCGTCGCGCTCCAACCCGAGATCGACGAATGCCGATTGCATGCCGGGAAGCACGCGGGTCACACGCCCGTTATAGATCGATCCTGCGAGTGTGTACTCGTTTTCGCGCTCGTAGTAAATTTCGGCGAGCTGATCGTCTTCAAGAATAGCCAGCCGCGTCTCATGCGGCGTGCTGGAAATACATATCTCTTTTGCCATCGTACCTTTCCGCCCGGCGGCGGTGGCCATCCGGGGCATGCGGCAAGGTTGGATGGAGACATGCGGAACCGGAAGGGTAAGGAATATGGGGCAGGGATGACCGGGGAGACGCTTGCGTGCCCATAGCCGCGCGGCTGCGAACCCGAGGGGGCGGCGCGCCGCGGCGGTCAGCCGTTAAAACCGGCCGAACGAGCTGTCCAAGAAGGTGATCCGGTCGCAGAAATTTTGTGGCCATCCATGCGAATGCCGACCAGAGGATCGACATCAGCGGGGCCGTTTGACCATTGGCAACTGCACAGACGAACCGCGCGACGTGAGTAGGGCGGGGATCGTTCCTGGTGGTCCTCCCCAACGGCCAAGATCGGCCGCCGAAGACGCCCGTGCGCTCGGTGCAACTTTTACGCTGCCAACGGCTTTCCCGTTTCTGCGTGCTCATGAACCTAACCTGCCGGGCCCGGGAATCCATCAGGAACCTTGGCCGGCGAAATGATTGAAAACCTCTCTTGCCGTCTGGACTGACTCCGGCACCGGCAAGGGCAAAAATCTTTTGTGTTTCAGTTTACGAACCGGCGCATGCGGACATTCATCACCACGCCCAGCGCCAGAAAGGTAAACAGGACCGAAGACCCACCGTAACTCATAAGCGGTAAAGGGATTCCGGTTACCGGCATAAAGCCTATGACCATGCCTACATTGACCGCGATCTGGAAGGTCAACACAGCCACGATTCCCATGATAATGAGGGACCCGGGCAGGTCGGCGGCTGTTTGAGCGTTTTGAATCAAACGCATCAATATAAGGAAGTATAGCAGCAGCACGAATATGGCGCCGACGAAGCCGTGTTCCTCGCTGAACGCCGCGAAGATGAAGTCGGCATGGGGGATGGGGATAAAGGCGCCCTGGGTCTGGGTGCCTTTTTCAGCGCCCTTTCCCCAGATGCCCCCCGCTCCGACCGCAATTTTCGCCTGCAGAACCTGGTAGCCTGCGCCCCGCGGGTCATTGTCGGGGTTGATGAAGCCGGTCAGCCGAGCTTTCTGGTATGGCTTCAGCAGCTTGCCGCTGCTCCATCCGCCCACCAACAGAACTGCAGCCGCGGTCACCAGCACCAAAGACTGCTTGAGGTTCACTCCGCCCAGAAACAGCCCGATGATGAGGATTGGCATGTAGGTGAGGGCGGTTCCGAGGTCGGGCTGCTTGAGGATCAGCAGCATGGGGATCCCGACCAGCGCGAATGCCTTGACGATTTCCCTCCACGAGAGGGAACGGCCACCGAGGTTGGCAAAATAGCGGGCCACCATCAGGATCATCACCAGCTTCATCCACTCCGAGGGCTGGAGTTGTACCGGTCCGATCCTGATCCAGCGGCGCGCCCCGAGCGCCTTGTGGCCGATGCCGGGAACCAGCACCGCGGCCAGCGCGACCAGGAAGAATCCATAGGCCCAGGGAGCGAAGTCGATCAGCTTGTGGTAGTCGATCTTGGCCAGCAAGAACATGGCCACCATTCCGCCGGCGATCCAGTAGATCTGCTTGGTGTGGAAGCCGATGTACTTGGTGTGCAGGGTGGCGGAGTAAATCTCCAGCACCGAAACCGTGCACATGACGAGCACGATGAAGCAGGAGTCCCCAGTCGAAGTCACGGAAGCTCAGGAATCGGCGCATCAGGGAAGTCTCTTCGGCAGGCCGATGGGCATGGCGGCTAACCTGACAGGCAGACCGGCCTGCCGGGCGGCCAGCGCCTGGGCAGTCTGCGCGGGGTCAATGAAGTAGTGCCCGGCGTGGAGGACATCACCCTCGGGAATCTGCTTCTGACCGGAGTCGGGTACCAGCGGGCGCAGTCCACACCGCGCCCACTTCCACGGGCGCCTTGGAACCGGCCTGCTCCAGGAGGTTGTGATCCTGGCGGCGCTTCTTGTTCACGTAGGTGGTCACGACCGCCTGGGCGATGTGGGCCGAATTGGCGCCCCAGTCGCCGTGTTCCTGCAGGACCACGATGGCAAATTCCGGGTTGCGCCGAGGCACCATGCCCACGAACCAGGAGTTCGGAGTCCGCTCCCCGCCCTTCACGTGGGTGTCGCCTCCGCCTACCACCTGCGCGGTACCGGTCTTGCCGGCAAAGTCCACCCCTTCGATGTGTGACGCCGCCGCGGTGCCGGTCGTGGTGGCGGCCGCCATGCCGTCGGTGATCGTCATCCAGGTATCGGAGTCCAAGGAGACGTTCTTTTCACCCGAGCCGGGGAACGAGTCCACCACCGCCTGGCGAAAATCGGCGGGAAGCTGGTCGTCGGCGACCGAATGCGGGCGAACGAAGTGACCGTTGGAGGCGAGCCCAGCCAGGGCACGCATCAACTGAATCGGAGTGACCTGAGTTTCACCCTGGCCGATGCCGACCGAGATGGTGTTGCCGGCATAGTACTTCTGGTGGTAGTTCTTCATTTCCCACTTGGTGGAAGGCATGATGCCGGACATCTCGTTGGGCAGGTCGATTCCGGTCTTCTGGGATAAGCCGAACGAGATCGCGTAGCGCGCGATGGTGTCGATGCCCAGTTTCTGCGCCAGCGTGTAGAAGAACGTGTCGCACGAGAGGGGAATGGCCTGGGAAATGTTCAGCACGCCGTGGTGCTTGTCGCAGTGGAAGAAGCGCCCGTAGAACGTAGCCCCCGCCGACGCAGTTCACGCGCATGTCCTGGGCGACGCCTTCCTGCAGCCCGGCCGCCGACATGATGATCTTGAATGTCGAGCCGGGCGCGAGCTGATCCTGGATCGCCTTGTTCATCAACGGGTGGCGGGGATCGGTGACCAGCTTGTTCCATTCATCGCGATGGATGCGCACCGCGAACGCATTGGGGTCATAGCTGGGATGCGAAACCAGGGCCAGGATCTCGCCATTGCGCGGATCCATGGCCACCACGGCGCCGTTGTTATCGCCGAGGGCGATCTCGGCCGTCTTCTGCAGGTCGAGATCGATAGTGAGTTTCAGATCATGGCCCGGTTTGGCGTGCTGCGTCCCGAGAACGCCCACCTCGCGCCCGTGGCTGTCGACAATCACGTCGCGCGAGCCGTCTTCGCCGCGCAGGATCTGATCGTAGGTCTCTTCCACGCCCGCCTTTCCGACCACGTCCCCGGGCTGGTAGTAGGCGTAGCGTGGCTGGTTCAGGTCTTCTTCGCTGACTTCGCCGACATATCCGATCAGGTGCGCCGCGAACCCGTCGCGGGGATACAGGCGGCGCTCTTCGTCGATGGTTTCCAGCTCCGGAAGCTCGTTGCGGTGGGCCTCGATAAATGCCTGCTCGTCGGCGGTGATGTCCTGCTTGATGGGGATGGGCTGATAGCCGGGAGAGACGCGGAAGTGGCGCAGCGTGGCCCGCAATTGTTCGAGATCGAGGTGCAGACCCTGCGCGATCATGGGCAGGTCGGCGTCCACATTCTTGTTCTGCTCCCGAACCAGGAAGCAGGAGATGGAAGGATAGTTGTCGACCACCAGGCGGTTCTCGCGGTCAAAGAGCTTGCCGCGGGCGGCGAGGATGGGGACCTTGCGAATGCGGTTCTGCTCGGCGAGTTCGCGGAAGTTGCTGGCTCCCAGCACCTGCAGCCGCCACAATCCGGCTCCCAGTGCCAGCATCATCACCAGAATGCCGTACTGCACCACTGTGGATTTCACAGAGGAGAGCTTTTCACCGCGATTCCCTGAATCCTGATACATGGTTCTGTGCTCTAGGATACAGCCATATCGTTGCCGTTTGTTTGCTGGCGTGGTTCCGATGGTCATTAAACCAGTCGCGCTGCCATTTCTGCGACGCGCAACCCAACCACAACATCTCTGCCATGGGGTAAAACCCCCCGAATGGACTTTCAGGAGGCCGAATGTCAGGAAAGCTCGAAGGAAAGATTGCCCTCGTAACCGGCGGAAGCACAGGTATTGGTCTTGCGACCGCGCGGCGCTTTGTGCAGGAAGGCGCGTATGTCTACATCACGGGCCGCCGGCAGTCGGAACTCGATGCAGCGACAGAGGCCATTGGATCCAATGTCACGGCGGTTCGGGCGGACGCATCGAACCTGGACGATCTGGATCGGCTCTATGCCCAGATCAAACAGCAGAAGGGGCGCCTCGACGTGGTGTTTGCCAATGCCGGCGGCGGAGAATTCGTGGCCATTGGTTCGATTACCGAGGAACACTTCGACAAGACCTTCGACACCAACGTCAAAGGTGTGGTCTTTACGGTGCAGAAAGCACTGCCACTGATGACGAAAGGTGGCGCGATCATTCTGAATGCATCGATCGTTTCAGTGAAGGGAATGCCCAACTTCGGCGTTTATTCCGCCACCAAAGCGGCGGTGCGGTCGTTCGCCCGCACTTGGACGAACGAATTGAAAGATCGTGGAATCCGGGTCAACGTCGTGAGTCCCGGCCCCATTGATACGCCAGGGTTAACGGGCCTCGCGAAGACGGACGAGGAACGGAAGGCGATCGTCGATCAACTGGTTTCGGCGGTGCCGCTGGGACGTCTCGGCCAGCCGGACGAGATCGCCAAGACCGTCGTGTTTCTGGCTTCGGATGACGCCAGCTACGTTGCCGGCGTGGAACTGTTTGTGGACGGGGGCATGGTGCAGGTCTGACCTGGTTCGAATCTCGCCGGTCATTCCGAAGCCGGCGGCATAAGCTCTCTGCCATCGAGGTGCGGCAGCAGAACTACACTCTCCTGCTCGTTGGGATCGGTGCGCGCGATAAGGGCGACGCAGTTCTCAGTCGAGCTCGGGTTGTATGGCAGATGTGGCATGTCGGCCGGTATGTATAGGAAATCCCCGGGTTTCACCACGACGTGGTTCTCGAGTTGTTCCCCATACCACATGCCGGATACGCCGCTGAGCGCGTAGATGGCGGTCTCGTGCGCAGCATGCTTATGCGCCTTGGCTCTCGCGCCCGGCGGGATAGTCACGATCTGCAGATGAATGCCGCGTGCCCCGGCTGACTCGGCGGAGATGCCGGGAGAATACCAAAGGGCCTGCTTGCCCTGAAATTGCTCACCTGCACGGAGCAAGCGGCAGGTAGGAATGGTGGATGGGGAAGCTTCGTTTGCCATGCTCCCTAATTGTAGTGCCGAGGCGGATTCTGATCATCCACTCATGGCAGCGAGTTTCCATCGTCTCGTCTATCAAGCGGAATCACAGCGAGCGTGCTCGATGCTTTAGCCACCATCACGCGACCCTCGGCGCGTTCGTCAAGGACCTGTGCTTCGACGAAAACGAGACTTCTCCCCGCGCGCAACACGTCCGCGCGACAGAACAGATTCGGTCCCGAGGCTGGACGAAGGAAGGAAATCTTGTTTTCCACGGTAATCACGTCTAAATTCTCCCCCACCGTTGATGCCGCTGCCCCGCCGCATGTATGGTCCGCAAGGGTCATCAGCACGCCAGCGTGGATGAAACCATGTTGTTGCCGATGAAAGAGCGATCCGCTCACTCGGGTTTCGCACCAACCCTTACCATAGGAGTGCAATTCAATTCCGATTGAGCGGATGAATTCTGCATTCTCAAAGATTCGTTGCACCAGGCTGATATTTGCCTCATTCATGTCTGTGTCACCTTTCGGAAAGCTCTCGGCGGCACCTCGATGCCAGCCACGCACGACATGACTTTCGTGTGCCTCATGAGGTCGCAGTGCCAGAGACAAGATCATGCGAAAAGGGATTTCCGTTCAGCCATAATAGTTCCCGCCGTAACAATCTTGCCCTGTGGTCGGGTGGCTTTCGGTCATTTCAGTCGAAGGCTTCCTCGACCAAGCGCCGACGAGCCCGTACGAGATAGCCACCCCGCGTTTTGCGGCTACGTCTTTGCGCATGCGATCAGCCAGACTATCAATCTGCACTTGAGCCGTCGATGCAATATTCAGTTTTTCCAGTGTCGGCACCAGACTACGTACAGCCTCGGCAAGTAATTTGTAAACAAAGCCATCTTCCTGGCCAGACACTACGGCATCCATCCGCATCTTTGGCGATGGCAAATGGGAATCGAGAAATAGCATCTCAAGTCCAAGGTCCGGCCGGGCTCCGCTACCACGGAGTGCTTCGGTGAGCCACTGCGCCGCTGTGTCGAAGCTGGAGACGGCAGGCCATGAGCGGCACGCAGTCGAGTCAAGTTCCTGGAATGCCACCAAGCCATCTTCACGAAGGTTTCGCAGCATTTTGCGCAGGCTTGGCGCAGGGGCGTCCTGATACATGAGGACGAAACGACCGATGATGGCATCAAAAGGCCTGTCGAAGTTCATGGAAGCGGGATCGCCTACCTCGAAAGCGACATTGCCGTGAATGTTGCATTGAATTGCTTTTCTTCTGGCTCTCTCCACTGCTGCGGGAGATCGATCTACACCGAGCACGAATCCATTCGGCCCAACCAGGTCCCTGGCCAGGAAACTCACATCCCCACTGCCGCTGCCGACATCCAGCACGCGCATCCCCGCCGTTAACCCCGCTTCGGTAAGAAACTGGCGTGTATACGGCGCCAAGACGGTTCCTTGGCCCAAAGCATACTTGACCTGCGAGTTTGAATTTTTCAATCCTTGATCAGACAAACGAAATCTCCTCTGGAATGCCATGAAATCTCCCCATCAGTTTTTTCGCGCCAAGATTTCGCGAACAACTTGCATCCCATGAACTTTTGAAAAGCGCTGGACAATGGATCAGAAGGGGAGATTTTCTAATGCCCAGAAGGAGAAACAGTCGCCCAATGGAAACTGTGTTCCAAACTAACGATATTCATGACGCAGTTTTCGATTGTTTTGAAAATGTCATTTGCTTGTAATCACCGAGATCAGTCGTGGTCCTGGACCGCTAAGGGCACCTTCTTCGCCTTAGTCCCTGACCTGGAAGCGGTCGAGGAGCGGAAACACGAAAAGCGCGATCACCGAATTGCCGAGGGCGACAAAGAGCATGCTCAGCCAGTTCCAGTGCAGTTCCAGGCCCAGCAGCACACGATGAATGAAGACCACGATCGCGCTGCACAGCAGGGAGAGCACGAAATTCAGCATCACCCGGATGGCGGTGTTCTGCACGTCGATGCGGATGCCGACCGAGGCGGCCAGGTATCCGGCGATGGTCTTGGCGATGCCGTTGATGCCGATGGCATGGTGGGTGAGCGCGTCCTCGAAGATGCCCACCAGTCCGCCGATGAACATGCCCTGGATGGGACTGCGGCGTCCCAGCGCGAAATAGACAGTGACGACGAGCGGCAGATCGAAGTATGCAAAGCGGCCCACGACGCGCGGCAACAGCGCTTGCAACACCAGCGCGATTACGGGCGCGATGATGTAGAGGGGCGCCGGGTAGCGATGGATTTCAAGGTCGCGGCGGGCGTTGGCCGTGAGCACCGACATTTATGGCATCCTCTGCGGCGGAGGCTGATTGGGCTGGGCTGGAGACTGGGCCGGTGGGTTGGTTTGCGGCTCGGGGCTGTCGGCAGCACCGGCGGGTTTTTCCTTCTTCTCGGCGGGCTTGGCCGTGGGAGATGCCGGCCTGGTTGAAGGGGTTCCGGCAGGCGCAGATTTTGGTACAGACGGATGGCTCGGTGCCTGGGCCGGTCCCGATCCACCGGCCGGCTGCTCCGCGTGTCCGGGTGTAAACCGATCCGGGTGTTGGGGCGGGATGATCTTGGGGACGGAAACCGTGCCGGGGGCCGATGATGCGCCGGTCGGGTTGGCAGTCTTGTCCCCGGGCTTGGCTGCACTCCCCGGTGTCGTGGTCGCGTCAGTCAGGCCGGGCAGCCGCTCGGCCATGATGGCGGACGCCTTGCGCTGTTCGGCAAGAGCCGCGGCTTCAGCACCTTTGAGGTTCTCGCTGGTTTCAAGGTCCTTCTTCTGATCGGGCGCGAATTGGGGCTCCGTCGCTGTGATGACCAGCACCTCGTCGAGGCGGTCAAGGTAGGCCGCGGGCTTCACAACGATGTCGATGAAGCCGTCCCGATCAGGATCGGTCACAACCTTGTCGACGACACCGACGGGCAGTCCGCGTGGAAAGATCTGGTCGCCCCCCGCGGTGAGCACCTTCTCTCCGGGCTTGATGCGCTGGTCGGCCAGAATCCCCACGATCTGCGGCTGGCCGTCGGCATTGCCGCGCAGGATACCGCGCGTGCGAGTCGTTTCAAGAATGACTCCCGCCCCGCTGCTTTGATCGTTGATGGCCAGTACCTGGGCGGAATGCGGAAACACCTCGCGCACCTTGCCGACGATGCCTTCCGCAGTGATCACGGCCATGTCGCGAGCCAGGCCGTCGCTTTTGCCTTTATCCAGGTAGAAGACACGGGACTGGTCGGAGCCGCTGGCGCCGATGACCTGGGCGGGCATCGTTTTGTAGAGGTATTTCTGCTGAAAATTGAGGATAGCCTGGAGGCGCTGGCCCTGGCGCGCGTCTTCGAGCAGGGCTGCCTGCTCAAGCCGCAACCGGTCGATGGTGTTCTGAAGGTCGCTATTCTGCTGGCGGACGTGGCGCAGATCAATGTAGTTTTGCCAGATCCAGCCGACACCCGGTCTTGGAGTGTTCGACCGCCCGTTCAGGAGGGGAGACCACCCAATTCGCCCACAAGCGGATGAGCCGCACACCGGAACTGTCCGCTGGGTCGTAGGTCGCGCGTCCTGATTGGCCGCGGCGCACCTGCATGGCAAGGCCGATGATCTGGACCAGCAGAAGCACCAGCAAAACGATCAGGTTGCGATAGCGGATGAGGAAGGATTCCATGGGGTCAGTGAACAGTGGACAGTGAACAGTGGACAGTGGCTGGCAGGCAGCTGAAGTCAGCGACCAAATCCGCGCCGGAAATTCTGCAGTGTTGCCGCAGGGGTGGCCGCGAAAACTGTTCACTGTTCACTGGTCACTGTCCACTGTTTTCAATCGATCTTGATCTTGCGCAGCAGGCGGAAGTCGGACAGCATCTTGCCCGTTCCCAGCACCACGGAGGCCAGCGGATCGTCGGCCACCGAGACGGGCAAGCCCGGTTTCCTCGCGGATGCGCTTGTCGAGGTTCTTGATCAGGGCGCCTCCGCCGGTGAGAACGATGCCGCGATCGGAAATATCGGCGGAGAGCTCCGGCGGGGTCCGCTCGAGCGCTACGCGAATCGCGTTCAGAATCACCGCAATCGACTCTCCCAGGGCTTCGCGAATTTCGCTGTCGTCGATGGTGATGCTCTTGGGTACGCCTTCGATGAGGTTGCGTCCCTTGATTTCGAGGTTGATCGGCTTGTCGAGCGGGAAGGCGGAGCCGATCTCCATCTTGATGTGTTCGGCGGTGCGCTCGCCGATGAGCAGGTTGTACTTGCGCTTGAGGTAGTTGGTGATCGCCTCGTCCATCTGGTTGCCGGCCATGCGCACGGAGCGCGAATAGACGATGCCGGAAAGGGAGATGACCGCGATGTCGGTGGTGCCGCCGCCGATGTCGACCACCATGTTGCCGCCCGGCTCGGTAATGGGCAGGCCGGCGCCGATGGCCGCCACCATGGCCTGTTCGACCAGGTAGACTTCGCTGGCCTTGGCGCGGTAGGCCGAGTCTTCGACGGCGCGCTTTTCCACCTGGGTGATCTCAGAAGGGACGCCGATCACGATGCGCGGATGCACCAGCATCTTGCGGTTGTGGGCCTTCTGGATGAAGTAGTTCAGCATCTTCTCGGTGACTTTGAAGTCCGCGATGACGCCGTCTTTCATGGGCTTGATGGCCACGATGTTGCCGGGCGTCCGGCCCAGCATGTCCTTGGCTTCCTTGCCTACGGCTTCCACCTCGCCGGTGTTCTTGTTGATGGCCACGATGGAGGGCTCGTTGACGACGATGCCCTTTCCGGCCGCGTAGACGAGCGTATTGGCGGTGCCGAGGTCGATCGCCAGGTCGCTGGAAAACATGCTGAAGAGCGAGCGCAGGCCGTGAGTGCGCGGAGAGCGCGAAGGATAGCCGTTCAAAGACATGGGGAGCCTGGTTCCTACCTTACGCAGTATTGTACGGCCCAGTGAGCAAAAGCGAGACGGAGGCCCGCGCGTGCGCTTGAGGGGCTAGCCGGTTGCTATAAACTCTAATGTTTGCCGCTTATGTTCAGCATACCGCATGTGCAGGCGGCGCGAGAGTGCGGTGTAGCACCGTAGTTACGTCATCCAGCAGACCGAATCCCGATTGGGGCTGAGGATGGCGAAAAAACTGATCTCTGACCCTGATCGTTGTTCTGAGGTTTCTCCCATGTCCCCTAATGAATATCGCAATCTGATTGGCGGCGAATGGCTGCCTGCCCGCAGCGGCAAAACCTTTGCAAATGTGAACCCGGCCGATCATTCCGACGTGGTTGGGTACTTTCCCGCCTCCGGCGCCGAGGACGTCGCCCTGGCGGTTGCGGCGGCAAAGAAGGCTTTCGCGACGTGGCGGCTGGTTCCGGCGCCCAAGCGGGCGGAGATTCTTTTTCGGGCCGGCGGCCTGTTGCAGCAGCGCAAGGAGCAGTACGCGCGCGACATGACGCGGGAAATGGGCAAGGTCCTGGCCGAAACCCGCGGCGACGTGCAGGAGGCCATCGACGAGGCATATTTTGTCGCCGGCGAGGGGCGGCGCCTATATGGGAAGACGACCCCCAGCGAGTTGCAGAACAAATTCGCCATGAGCGTGCGCATGCCGGTGGGCGTGGTGGGCCTGATTACCCCGTGGAACTTTCCCATGGCGATCCCGTCGTGGAAGCTGTTTCCGGCATTGGTTTCGGGCAACACCTGCGTGATCAAGCCGGCGACCGATACACCGCTTTCGGTCTACAACCTTGTGCAGGCGCTGGTGGATGCCGGGCTGCCGCCGGGCGTGGTGAATATCGTGTGCGGCGGAGGCTCGTCGGCGGGGAACGCGCTGGTGGAGCATCCCGATGTGCGGGCGATCAGTTTTACCGGATCGAGCGAAGTGGGATCGCTGGTGGCGCAGCGGGCGGCGGCCACCTTCAAGCCGGTGTCGCTGGAGATGGGCGGCAAGAACGCGCAGATCGTGCTCGACGACGCCAACCTGGAACTGGCGCTCGACGGCGCCTTGTGGGGATCGTTCGGAACTACCGGCCAGCGGTGCACGGCGACCAGCCGCATCCTGCTGCAGAAGGGAATTGCGGCGAAGTTCACCGAAAGGTTCGTCGAGCGAGCGGAGGTTTTGAAGAGTCGGCAACGGGCTCGACGAGTCGGTTGAAGTGGGACCGCAGGTGAATGCCGGTCAGATCGAGACATCGAACAAGTATGTCGATATCGCCCTGGGGGAAGGCGCAGACTTGCTTCTCGGCGGCGGCCCGCTCACGGATGGCGACTACGAACAAAGGCACGTTCTTTGCGCCGACCATCTTCGGCGGCGTCACGCCCGGCATGCGGATCGCGCGCGAAGAAGTGTTCGGGCCGGTGGTCTCTCTAATCGAGTTCGAGACGTTCGAGCAGGGAATTGAAATCGCCAACTCCATCGACTACGGGCTCTCGACTGCGCTTTACACCAAGGATGTGAATCGCGCCTTTACGGCCATGCGCGATCTCGAGGCCGGTATCACTTACATCAATGCGCCGACCATTGGCGCCGAGGTGCATCTGCCCTTTGGCGGCGTGAAGCACACCGGCAACGGCCATCGCGAAGGATCGGAGGCCATCGACTTCTTCACTACGTGGAAAGCGGTGTACGTGGATTACTCCGATAAGCTGCAGCGGGCGCAGATTGATAACGCGGAGTAGCAAACGCGCGAGGATCATTTCGCGTTTTTCTCAATGGGACGGTGTGCCTTCACGGCTTCATCGGCGAACGATTTGAAATCCTTTCCCGGTGTTGGCAACTCATTGCAGCGTTTGAGCGAAAAGAGCAGCCGCAGGTGAAGCAAATGATTGTTGTCGCCTACCCTGAACAGGTATCCGCGTTCAATCAGCGATTTGTAGTGATTTTCAAACTTGGCGAGCTTGCCCTTAGCGCCCCAATGATGAATCAGCTCAAACTCTTCATCGCCAAAACCGTAGGGCGCCAGCTTGCGAAGGGTTTCAAGGGCAATTTGAGGATCGACCTCCGAGTTGTGGGTTGTTGGCATGGTGGCAACATTGTAATCGCGCTACAATTCTGCCATGAGCCCGGATGCCCAGAAGATTCTCGATGAAGCCCGCCAACTTCCGCCGAGTGAGCGCGAATGGGTTGCGCACGGTCTGTTGATCGATGAAAGCGAAGAAATCGATCCCCAGTGGGCCGCCGAGGTAGAACGCCGTGTTGCCGATGCGAACTCCCCGGATACCCCCACCCGTTCTTGGGAGGAACTCGAAGCACGCTTGCGGGCCCGGCTCCCTGAATGACGTTGAAACCCATCCGGCTCCGCTCTGAAGCCGAACTCGAAATCGAGGAAGCCTTCGACTACTACCTTGGCGAGAGCCCGCGCATCGCAGGCCGGTTTCTGGACGAGATCGCATCGTCGCTAAAGAAGATTCAAAGAGATCCGCAACTCTATCCTGCATATACGAAGAACACGCGACGGCGCGTTCTTGGCTCTTTTCCGTTCTCTGTCATTTATCAGGAAAGGGAAGAGATCATCCTGATCGTCGCCATCGCTCACGCAAAACGCCGCGAGGGCTACTGGACCAGGCGCCTGAAGCAGTAAGCTAACTGGGACATGGAAAAACCGTACGCCCCCAATCCTTCGCGTTACGACCACGCCACCTTTCGCCGCTGCGGCAACTCCGGGCTGGTCTTGCCCGCCATTACCCTTGGCCTGTGGCAGAACTTTGGCGGAGCCGATGTTTTCGAAACGGGCCGCGCGATGATTCGCCGCGCTTTCGATCGCGGCGTTACGCACTTTGACCTGGCCAACAACTACGGGCCGCCCTACGGGTCGGCGGAAGAAAACTTCGGCGCGATTCTGCGCAAGGATTTTGGCGGCCTGCGCAACGAACTGGTTATCTCCACGAAGGCCGGCTGGGACATGTGGCCGGGACCGTATGGCATCGGAGCCTCGCGCAAATACCTGCTGGCCTCGCTTGATGACAGCCTGAAGCGCATGGGCCTTGAGTATGTCGACATCTTTTATGCGCATCGGCCATGGGCCAATGCGCCGCTCGAAGAAACCATGGGCGCACTGGTCACAGCCGTACACCAGGGCAAGGCGCTCTACGTGGGCATTTCCTCTTACAGCCCGGAACGCACCCGCGCCGCGGCTGAAATTCTGAAGAGCATGGGCGTGCCGCTGCTCATTCATCAGCCTTCGTACTCGATGCTCAATCGATGGATCGAGAAAGGCCTGCTCGACACGCTGGATGAGCTGGGCGCCGGTTGCATCGCGTTTTCCCCGCTCGCGCAGGGGTTGCTGACTGACAAGTACCTGAAAGGCACGCCGAAAGACTCGCGCGCGACGGCGGCCAATTCCTCGTTGCTGAAAGATTTCCTGAACGGGGAAAATCTCGCGCGGGTTCGATCTCTGAGTGAAATCGCGAAGAAGCGCGGCCAGTCGCTGGCGCAGATGGCGATTGCGTGGGTGCTACGCGACCGGCGCGTAACGTCGGCGCTGATCGGCGCGCGTAACGTGGAGCAACTTGATGATTCGCTCGATGCGCTCAAGAAGCTTGATTTCAGCGATACAGAACTGGCGGAAATCGAACGCCACGCTCAGGACGCAGGGATCGATCTGTGGAGAGACGCACGGGAGAAGATGGATTAGGTCTCTGTCCGTGGAATTCCGTGCGAGTTCGTGCTATCCCAGGTCTCAAAAGCGAGACCTGGGGCACCCATAAGATGACAGGAGCAAGAGCAATGATTATCGGGGTACCCAAGGAAATTAAGGATCACGAAGCGCGCGTGGGGGTGACTCCGGCCGCGGCGAAGGCGCTGACCGAGGCGGGCCACACAGTGCTGGTGGAAACGCACGCCGGGGCGCAATCCGGATTTCCCGATCACGAATACCAGGACGCGGGCGCCGAGATTGTCGGCGATGCGGGCTACGCATGGGGCAAGGCGGACACCGTCGTCAAAGTAAAAGAGCCCATCGAGTCGGAGTACGCTTACTTCCGCGAAGGCCTCGTGCTGTTTACGTATCTGCACCTGGCGCCGCTGCCCGATCTGACGGACAAGCTTCTCCACTCCGGGGTGATCGGCATCGCGTATGAGACGGTGCGCGATCGCCAGGGCACGCTGCCGCTGCTGACGCCGATGAGCGAAGTGGCGGGGCGCATGAGCGTGCAGGTGGGCGCTGCCTATCTGCAAAAGGAGCACGGCGGCCGCGGCATTCTGCTGGGCGGCGTTCCAGGCGTGCCGCCGGCGCACGTCACCATCGTCGGCGGCGGCATCGTGGGCACCAACGCGGCGCGCATTGCGCTGGGCCTCGGGGCCAAGGTCACACTGGTGGACCTGAACCTGAATCGCCTGCGCGAAATCGACGATATCTTCAATGGCCGCGTTTATACGCTGGCTTCGAACAGCTACAACCTGGCCCACTCCACGCACGAGGCCGACCTGGTGATCGGCGCGGTGCTCATTCCCGGCGCCACGGCGCCCAAGATTGTTACCCGCGCCATGGTGAGCAAGATGAAGAAGGGCGCGGTGATCGTGGATGTCGCCATCGACCAGGGCGGCTGCGTGGAGACGGCGCGGCCTACCTCGCACTCCGACCCCAGCTACACGGAATATGGCGTGGTGCACTACTGCGTGACCAACATGCCGGGGGCGGTGCCGCATACGTCCACGCTGGGGTTGACCAATGCGACGTTCCCCTACCTGCTGCGGCTGGCGAACCTGGGAGCGCGCGAGGCGCTCAAGCAGGATCCGGGCCTGGCCGAAGGGCTGAATACGTGGATGGGGAAACTGACGCATCGCGGCGTGGCCGAGAGCCAGGAGCGCGCGTGGACGGCGCCGGCGGAAGTGATTGCGTAAATTTCTGACGCGGACATTTGTGATCTCCCACCCTAGCGACAAAAACAAAGACGTCGCGAGGGTGGGGCACCCAGTGGGGCACCAAATTGGGCGCCTTAGTTGTCGAGGATCTGGATCGTTGTCGACGGACCGAGGTCAGCCGGCGGCGTCCACGAGCGGAGCACCCATACCACTTTCTTCTCCGGTGTTACTTCAATGGCCTGAATCGGGGCGCCGGCCTTGTCGATGGGCCCGCTCCATTCGTTGACCCATTGGGTGATCAGTGTATTTCCATTGTTCAGGCGCGTGGCGGTTTGCATGTTTGCGAGGTTCAATTCAGGCGCGTCGGCGGCGGTGAATTCCCACACCGTTTCGCCTTTGCGATTCACTTCGCGCGCATACTTGTTGTTGTTTCCCGAGATCAGCACGTTGCCGTTGGCCAGGGGCTCGGCGTCCCACAGTCCCGGCGCATCCACACTCCATAGCTGCTTGCCGGTGATGTCGTACTCGACCACTTTGCCCATATCCATGTGCGCGACCAGCAGGTTGCCGGCCGGCGTGACACGCATGCGCCTGAACTGGGGATGGATGTTTTCCGGGTGCGCTACCTGGAGCGTGAATTCATGCTCGATGACGCCGGTTTTCTTGTTCATCACGATGGCCCTGGCGGGGTTGCCGTTCTGGACAAACACGACACTGTCGTCGCCATAGGGCCGGGCGGTATGAATCTCGGTATCAGGCGGGGCATCGTGATTCCAGATCACGTTCCGCTGACGGTCAATCTCGGTGACGGCACGCTGATGGGCAAAGAGGACGTGTCCATTGGGGAGCAGGACGGCGTCGCTGATTTCGCCCTGGCCGGGATAAGTGCAGGACCACTCCACCAGGCCTCTACGGACAATGAACATGCGCTCTTCTTTTGCTTCGCCCGCATAGAAGAAATCGTGGCGCGCCAGGCTTGTGTCCGGGGCCGTTTTCCGGGGTGCATCGCTGGCATGGGCCGAACTATTCTGAGCGCGCAGCAATGAAGAATGCATAGCGAAAAACGTAGCGGCAAACATAAGGACTAATGCGCGGCGATGTCTCATGCCTCTCCTCGAACACCACGGAAGTATAGCGGAGACCTCTTGAATCCGGAGGTTCCGAAGAGGCACTTCGATCTCTCGATTCCTGCCGGTGGATCGCCAGCCGCACTATAATCGGCCCATGTTCTTCGGTCGAGATCGTCGCCGGCGCGCCGTGTTCCTGCTTACCGGCGGGGTAGTGCTGTTCTTCGCGCTGCTCGGCGGCCTGCAGTGGTTCAATACCTCGAGCGTGAGCTTTCTCAATCCCGAAACGTCGGGCGAGACGCTGGCCTTTACCGGGCTGACCGTGGTGTTGTTCCTGCTCCTGATCGTTCTGCTCATGCTGCTGTTGAGGAACATCCTCAAGCTCTATGCCGGACGAGGGCAGCAGCGCGCTGGGGGCCCGCTTGCGCACGCGCATGGTGCTGGGCGCCGCATTGATCGCGCTCACGCCGGCGGTGCTGATGTTTCTCTTCAGCTTTCAACTCATGAACCGGTCGATCGACCGCTGGTTTTCGCCCAACGCATCGCAGTTGCGCGAGGACTCGACGCGCGTGGTTCAGGAACTGGCGCAGTACGTGGCCAACAATGCGCGCGTGGAGGCGGAGTCGATCGCGACGTCCGGCGCTCCCGATTCGGATCCGTCTGTTCTGAACAGCGTGCTGGGTTCGCATCGCATTACGCTGGCGGGCGGCTTCGCGGTGGTGTACGGCAAGGATCTGCGCAAAATTGGAAGCTTCGAGGAGCCGGGCGAGACGAACACCTCCTACCTGGTGTCCTGGCTGGATGAGGGTGAGCGCGAACGCGTTATCCCGCTGCGTGGAGACTTTTCCGAGAGTCTGCTGACTACGGCGCAACGCACCGACGTGCCTATCCTCGCAGTCGGCGGCAAGGATTACGAGCTTGGCATGTCGGTTACGGGATCGGGCAAGGTGGTCGTGGTTGCGCTGCCCATGCCGCAGGGCCTCAGCAAAACTGCGATCCGCATTCGCTCCGGGGCCGCATCGTACTGGCAACTGTTTCGCCTGCGCAACCGCGTACGTTCCAACTTCTTTCTCCTGCTGCTGCTGGTAACGGTGTTTGTGTTTTTCACCAGCGTCTGGCTGGCCATGTTTCTTTCCAAACAGATCACCCGTCCGGTGTCGGCCCTGGCCGACGCGATGGATGCAATTGCGGCGGGCAAATACGAACAGCGCGTGGAGTTGATCACCACCGGCGAAATGGCCGACCTGGTGCGCTCGTTCAACCACATGGCCGCGGATCTCGAGACCAGCCGGCAGTTGGCGGAAACTTCTTCGGCGCAGCTGACCGCGGCCAACCAGGCCATTGAAGAGCGACGCCGGGAACTCGAAACCATCGTGGAGACAATCCCCAGCGGGGTGGTGACGCTCGACGGTTCAGGATCGGTGCTCCAGGCCAATCACGCGTTCGCGGCGCTGATGGGATTGCGCTTCGATGCCGAGTTGCGAGGTGAAACTATTGAATCGCTGTTGCCGGCCGAGTGCGCGGAGGAGTTCTTCGCCGTGATCCGGCGCGGCCATCGCATGGGCGCGGCTTCCACCGAGATTGAACTGCACATGCGCGGCCGGACCATGCACCTGGGAGTGACCAGCGCCCGGCTCGACCTGACCCGCGGCAAGCAGGGAACCGTGCTGGTGGTCGAGGACACCACGGAACTGCTTCGCGCCCAGCGGCAGCTGGCGTGGAAGGAAGTGGCCCAGCGCGTGGCGCACGAGATCAAGAATCCGCTTACGCCGATTGCCCTTTCGGCGGAACGGATCGGCAGACACCTCGACCGCGGGCAGACGCCCGAATCGACCAGCATCATACGCAAATGCAGCGAAGTGATCCTGAACTGCGTGGGCACGCTGCGGACCCTGGTTGACCAGTTCTCGGCCCTGGCGCAGTTTCCCGCATCGCAGCCCCGCGCTTGCGACATGAACAAAATCGCCGAGGAGGCGCTGGCGCTGTTTGCGGGGCGCCTGGACGGCATCACCGTGAAGCGCGGGCTGGAGCCCGGACTTCCGCCGGTGCTGGCCGACCCCGAAGCGATCCGCCGCGCGCTCGCCAACCTGATCGATAATGCCGCCGAAGCCATGCAGGGCAGCCTGCTGCGGGTGCTGGGCATCACCAGTTCGCTCAGTGAGGATGGCACGTCGGCGGAAGTGGCGGTCTGCGACACCGGGCCACGGTCTGACCGACGAAATCCGCGAGCGGTTATTTCTACCCTTCTACTCCACCAAGCACCGCGGTACCGGCCTCGGCCTCTCCATTGCGGCCAAGATCGTGCAGGAACACGGCGGCTCGATTCGTGCGGAGTCGAACAGTCCCAAGGGGGCGTGCTTCATTCTTCGCGTGCCGCTGCTGGAGGCTGTCGCTCCCGCCTCCGCGCTGCCCGAGGCCGAGAGCGCCGAGCCGGTAAAGGAAATACGCTCGTGAACCACATCCTGGTTGTGGACGATGAGTCGGAGATCCGCTCGTCGCTCGAAGAGATTTTGCGCGAAGAGGGCTACGGCGTGGCCACCGCGGCCACGGCAGCGGAGGCGCTGGTCCTCATCGAAGACGCGCCCTACGATGTGGTGCTGCTCGACATCTGGCTGCCGGACCGCGACGGGCTCGACGTGCTGGGCGATGTGCGCCAGATGGCCCGGGAAAGACGGCCCGAGGTGGTCATCATCAGCGGCCACGGCACGATCGAAACGGCGGTGAAGGCCACCAAGCTCGGCGCCTACGATTTTCTTGAAAAGCCGCTCTCGCTCGATCGCACGCTGATCGTGCTCAAGAACGCGGTCGAAGCGCGCCGCCTGCGCACGGAGAACCTGGAATTCAAGCGGCAGTTCAGCGTGGGTTCGGTGCTGACCGGCGACAGCGTGCCGGTGAAGGCGCTGCGCCAGCAGATCCGGCTGATGGCGCCGACCAACGGGCGGGTGCTGATCTACGGAGAATCGGGCACGGGCAAGGAACTGATCGCGCGCTCCATCCATGCCGAGAGCCTGCGCCGCGACCGCGTTTTCGTGGAGCTGAACTGCGCGGCCATTCCCGAAGCGCACATCGAGGCCGAACTCTTCGGCTATCGTCACGGGGCGCAGCCCGGAGGTCCGCCGGAGCAGCGCGGCACGCTCGAGCGCGCCGACGGGGGAACGCTTTTCCTCGACGAAGTGGGCGACATGAGCCTCAAGACCCAGGCCAAGGTCCTGAGCGCGCTCGACGACCAGTTGTTCACGCCGGTCGGCGGCACCCAGCCGCTGCGCGTCGACGTCCGGCTGATCGCATCGACCAACAAGGATCTGGAAGAAGAGATCGCCAAGGGGAATTTCCGCGAGGACCTGTTTTACCGCCTCAACGTGGTGCCGTTCTTCGTGCCGCCGCTGCGCGAGCGCAAGCAGGACATTCCGCCCCTGGTGCGGGAGTTCCTGGCCGACTTCGGGCGCCAGTACGGGCGGCCGCGCATGGAGATCAGCGATGAAGCGCTGCAGGCCCTGGCCCAGTACAACTGGCCGGGCAATGTGCGCGAGCTCAAGAACGTGATCGAACGGGTGCTGATCCTGAACCCGCGCACGCTGCGGATCGAGCGCAAGCAACTGCCGCCCTTGACGCAAAAGCCCAGCTCCCGCGGCGGCGAGGAGTTTTCGTCGCTGCAGGAGGCGCGCGACGCCTACGAGCGCGAATACATCCTGAAGAAAATCGAGGAAGCGCGCAACAACGTGAGCCGGGCCGCGGAATTGCTGGGCCTGGAGCGCAGCCATCTCTATCGCAAGATGAAGGCGCTGGGGATCAGCGTGCGGGAATAGCGAGCCGGGGGTCCGGGTTCGTGGTTTCCCACCCTTGCGACAAAAAGAGTTACAAGGATGGGGCACAGGGCATTCGTTTCGGCTCAGGGGGCCGCCGGCCGCGGGATTGTTCATAAATGGACGAGAATTACGATTGTGGACAAGGTTCGGCCCCAGACCAGCAGCGGGACTGGAAAAGCCATCTTCTTGCAGGCCTGTAAGTTGGGCTTGCAAATGGAAATCTTGCCGTTGGCAGAAGAATTGCCTGTAGCCTAGCTGCAAGAGTGTCTTCGGAGGCTTCTCATGGCGTATTTCGAGCGTGTTCGCGATGTGGTTTCCGGGCCGTTTAGCCCCGACGTGATCCAGCAGCGCATGGCTGCCGGGTGGCAGATGTTATCGATCGAATGGCGGCGCGAGCTGCCGGACAGTGAGGCCCCGCCGGAGGGGGCCTTCGGCGAAGACATTCCTTTCGGGCTGCGCATCTCCATGGACTGCAAGCGGCTGGAGGTCGATGAAGCCGAGAACAAGGTCCTGCTGCTGATGATGGACCTGCTGGCCCAGGACTTCTCGTATTCCGCCATCGTGAGCGACCTCAACGAGAAGGGGTATCGGACCCGCGCCGGCAAGCCCTGGAGCCGGGTGGCGGTGTTTAACATGATGCCTCGCCTGATCGAGGTCGGGCCGCGGATCTTCAACAGCCAGGAATGGGAACAGCGGCGGTTGAGAATTGCGCGGCGCACGGCGCCCGAGCCTTAGGCTGCGTCTCCCCACCCTGGCGACCAAAACAAAGACGTCGCGAGGGTGGGGCACCCCAAGGTTTGTTTTCCCGCCTGATTTATTTCAGGATCGGACCCAGCGATCCTGTGTTGTCGCCGAGCCTGGGGTCAACCTGGAAATCCCACACCGTCTGGTTGATGTCGGACGGGGAGATGATTTCGACCAGCGCATATTCGCCGATGAGCAGGGGCTGCGCTGGCGTGAGCTTGAGCCAGTGATTGCCGGCCATCACTTCAACCTTCATCGGAATCGTGTCTTCGCTCTGCGTGATGTTGCCGGTGGGGCTGATGTGGATGGCGCCGACGATGCGCACCGCCCTGCGTTCATCGACCTTCACGATGGCGAAGCCTGACTGCGGCGAGTGTGCCCCGTGCTTGCGGTTGGACGCTTCCTTGGCGCCGCTGGTGTTGACGGTCATGGCGTGGGACAGAACCTTTTCGCCCGCGTCGGTGGCGTTCAAAGATACAAAGATGGCGGGGTCGTTCACGTGGAGGTGGATTTTGGCATGGGCACCCGGCAACTCGATGCTCGCCATTGAGCCGGCCAGGGGGTTCAACGTGCTCAGGCCGTGATGGGTCTTGGCATCGATCCCGAGCTGGTTGGGGGGCAATTCGACCAGTTCCGGGGTGCCGTGGAATGTGTCCAAAGCAAACACGCTGTCCTGGTCGGGTAATTCGAGCCCCTTGGCTACTTCCGGCATGCGCGCGGCCTGCTCGTCACGCTCCGCTGCCTCCTCCTTGTCGATGCCGGAGGCCTCTTTCATGGCGTCGGAGGGGTCGTCGCCAGCCGTAGCCTGCTCAACGTGATCGCGCTCCCATTTACGGGTGGCGTCCCAGTCCACCAGCGACTCGGGCAGTTCTTCCCAGTCGCCTCCCCGTTCGAGCGAGATATAACGGACGCGGTCGCCCACGATCTCATATTTGCGAACCAGTTGATAGGAGCCGTCTTTGAGGATCAGGCGATGATTAGAACCCGTGTTGGGCATGGGCTGAGGCATGGGCAAGGGCTTGTGCGTCTGCGCCGTGGTTGCCAGCGCCGCCAGAAACAGGCAGGCGAAGGCAGTTCCCACCGCCCTCCGTAACTTGCCCAGGTAGCTCATTGCCGTCTCTCAGTTTAGACGGAGAGTACCGGCGGTTGGTGGGCGATGCTTTCAAAACGTCCGTTTCCGAGTCTCAATACCTAAGCGAATCGCGGGATTCCGGCATCGAAATCTGTGTATTCTTAAGGTAGGAATGTTGCTGGCAGGAATTCAGTCAGGACGGCAGGGAAAGCGCCGGGCGGCGCCGGGAGCGATGGATCCGCGGACCGCCAGACCACGAACGTTCGCGGTTGCGACGGTCGTGTGCCTCCTGCTGCTGGCATTGCTGGCGGTCGTCCAGATCGCCCACGTTCATCCCCTGGAAAGCGATGCCGACCACTGCCCGCTGTGCATCGTCATGCACGCCGTGGCTCCGGTCTCGGTCACCGCGGCGGCCATTATCCTGGTGGAGGTTGGAACGCCCGCGCCGATTCTCGAAACGCGCGCGGTGATTCGACACTGGAACCCGACGTTATTTACGCGGCCACCGCCCGTCGCCTCCTAGCGGCGCCATATCTGCGTTCAGTCAGCTCATACTCTTCATTCACGGTTGCCTTTCCGATGGGAGGGGCATCCGCTGCATCTCCACAAAGCTGATCCGAAATGGAATGGCGCCCTCGTTCGAGGCGGCAGCGCGGTATTTGAGCGCAGCCCGAATTCCAGGACCTTTCCAGCCATTCTTCGGAGGCTCATTTATGCCGTACAAACGCGGCCTGTATTTTCGCATTTCACTTTTGATTGTCCTTGCTCTGTCGAGCTCGCTGGCACGGGCACAAGCCGGCAACGCAGGCCCTGTGCGCGGCACGGTCACCGATCCAAGCGGCGCCGTGATTCCGGGCGCCACGGTCCACCTGACGAATGAGGTGAGCGGGCTCGATCGGACCGCGACCAGCAATGCCACCGGCCAATTCGAGTTCACCAATGTTCCGTTCAATCCTTACCAGGTCATTGTTACCGCCACCGGGTTTTCGCAGCTCAAACAGAATTTTGAGATTCAGGTCCTCGGTGGGAACGAACTTGAAGCTGGTCCTCCCCATCGGAGGCGGCGAGTTCCACCGTGACGGTTGAGGCAACCGGCGACCTGATTGAAACCGACCCGACGTTCCACACCGACGTGGATCGCGACTTGTTCACCAAGGTTCCGCTGGAGAGCCAGTCTTCGTCGCTCAGTTCGCTGGTCACGCTCACAACGCCCGGCGTTGCAGCCGACTCCAACGGACTCTTTCATGGCCTGGGCGACCACGCTTCCAATTCGTTTTCAGTGGATGGTCAGGGGATCAGCGACCAGCAGAGTAAGGTCTTCTCGAACCAGCTTCCCTCCAATGCAATCCAATCCATCGAAGTGATATCGGGCGCCCCGCCGGCCGAGTATGGCGACAAGACCAGCCTTGTGATTGTGGCGACCACGCGGTCGGGGCAGGGAGTGACAAGGCCCACTGGCAGCATCAGCAGCTCTTATGGAAGCTTCGGGTCTGCGACGGCCGGCCTGGATCTGTCGTATGGCGGGCAGAAGTGGGGCAATTTTTTCGAGGCCGACGGCCTGAACACTGGCCGCTTTCTCGATCCGCCGGAGTTCCAGGTGTTTCATGCCAGGGGGAACGCGGAAAACATCTTCGATCGCGTGGATTACAGCTTTACCACGGCCGATTCAGTGCACCTGGATTTGAATTACAGCCGGTCGTGGTTCCAGACGCCCAACTCCTACGACAACCTGAACGTACAGAACGTGGTAGACGGCGGGACCAGCCCCAATCCGGTCTTTGGCAATCTGGGAAACACGGACCAACGCTCCAAGATCGGCACGTTCAATATTGCGCCAACCTACACCCGGGTGGTGAGCAACAATGCGGTCTTTAACTTTGGCGCATTCGTGAGAAAGGATCTGTATAACTACTATCCGAGCAACAATCCGCTTGCCGATCTGGGACCACCCAATCTGCAAACCTCATCGATCGGCCAGGACCGCACCCTGACCAACACGGGAGCCCATTCGGACTTCACCTACGCGAAGGGAATACAGAACATCAAGGCCGGGGCGGTGTATCAACAAACCTTCCTGCGCGAGAACGACAGACTGGGCGTGGTTGACGCCACTTACAACGCCCCTTGTGTGGATGCTGGCGGGAACCCCCTGGCCGGGTACTCGGACCCATCCCAATGCCCCGGCGGAGCTTCTGGCGTAAACCCCAACTATCTCCCCGTCCTTGCTCCCTACGATCTAACCAGGGAGGGGACCTTCTACGCCTTCACGGGTCGCACCGATGTCAAGGAACTGTCTCTCTACGTCGAGGACCAGATCAAGACCGGCAACTGGAATTTCAACCTGGGTATCCGTGGCGACCTGTACAACGGCCTGGCGATAGCTCGGCAGGCGGAGCCGCGGGTTGGGATTGCGTATAACGTCAAGCCCTCCAAAACTGTGCTGAGGGTTTCCTACGCGCGGACGCTGGAGACGCCGTTCAATGAGAACCTGGTACTTTCGAGCAATGGGTGCCTGAACGAGGTCCTGGCCCCCCTGCTCGCCTGTACTCCAGGTGTATCGGGCACGTTGGCGCCGGGTTACCGCAATGAATTCCATGCCGGCTTGCAGCAGGCCCTGGGCAAGTGGGCCGTGGTCAGCGGTGAGTACATCTGGAAGTACACGCACAACGCCTTCGATTTCGGGGTGCTGGGC
Source organism: Terriglobales bacterium (assembly GCA_963788475.1). Taxonomy (GTDB): domain Bacteria; phylum Acidobacteriota; class Terriglobia; order Terriglobales; family Acidobacteriaceae; genus Telmatobacter. The sequence continues at coordinate 84,696 of CAWBGO010000011.1, read as the reverse complement.
AACACTCCCATCTTCTTCCCTATCGACTGGCATAACTCGAAGATTCCCGGCTATGCGGTGAATGTGAATGTCCCTCAGGTCCATAACATCAGCGGATATGTGGTGATGTCCTCGGTGGCGGCGCGCTTCTTTCCGCCCCAGTCGGCCGGGGCGGGAGCGGCCCCGCAGACGGGCGGGTTGCCCTTCCGCATCGACCATGACGAGAAGTTCAACCAGACAACCCACCTGCAATATCAGTTCGGGAAGCGGGGTCCGTGGGCGGGGTGGAACTGGCGCTACGACTCTGGCCTCGTGGCCGGCGCAGTGCCTTTCGCCGCCGATACGACAACGCCTGTCGATCTGAGCGGGCTCACCAACGACCAGCAAGCCCAGGCCGGCCTGACGTGCAACGGCGTCAAGGCAACCCTGACTGCCGGGTTCACGTCCTGCCTGCCTTCGCAGTACAGTTCCTCGTTGGTCAGCATTCCCGCGCCCGGCACGGAGAACGACGACAAGAACCCTCCCCGAATTGCCCCGCGCAGCCTGTTTGATGCCACCCTCGGCCAGGACAATCTCTTCCACAAGGAACGTTACAAGGTGGATCTTGCCGTGACGGCGATCAACTTCACCAACAACTTCGCTCTGTATAACTTTCTGTCCACGTTCAGCGGTACGCACTACGTGACGCCGCGAGCGCTCACGGCAAAAGTCACGCTGAATTTTTAGCGGCATTCGTCGTTGCTGTGATCAAGGACTCCGGGTCGTATCAGCCGCGGCGATACGACCCACCGGAGACCGTGAGCGCGCCTTCCCGGATACGTTGACCTTTCCCAACATTGCCCCTCGCAGGGAACGATACAATTCAAGGCCTCACGCGGACACTGCGAGAAAAGGGCAATGAAACGACGAGACTTTCTGAAGAGTGCCACAATCGCCGCGGCGAGTGCGGCTGAGGTTTTCGCAGCCGCGCCGCGGAATCAAACCGTGCCGGACACATCGGGGACAAAGCCTCTTGGGAAGGTCGCCCTCGAAGAGCACTTTATGGTGCCCGATTTCATTGAGTACTTCGCAGAGACGTATCAAAACATCAGCCCTGCGATCGTGAAACCGGGACTGGAGGCGCTCGAGGATCTGGGCGACAGGCGGATCGCGATCCTTGACCAGCACCACATCGATTTCGTGGTTCTGTCTCTCTCCGGCCCGGGCGTTCAGGTGGAGAAGGACGCTGCGGTTGCGCTGAAAAAAGCGAAAGCGGTCAATGATTTTCTTGCCAGGGAAATTCAGAAGCGTCCCAGCCGGTACGGCGGCTTCGCCCATCTGGCGATGCATAACCCTGCCGCGGCAGCAGATGAGCTGGAGCGCTGCATGCGCGATCTTGGGTTCCAGGGCGCGATGATTAACGGGCAGACGAATGGGAACTATCTCGATGCGGACAAGTATTCCGTGTTCTGGGAGCGGGTTGCGGCGCTTGGAGCACCCATTTATCTGCACCCCGCCAATCCCGTGGATCATCCCGCGATGTACGCCGGTCACCCGGAGCTGTGGGGCCCGGTCTGCAGCTGGGCGTTTGAGACCGCAACACACGCCTTGCGGCTCGTGTTTGCCGGTGTGTTCGAGCGCTATCCGAAGGCCCAATTAGTGCTCGGCCACATGGGCGAGACGCTTCCCCTGAATCTATGGCGATTCGATAGCCGATGGCTGATATCGCATCGAGGTTCCATGACGCTTCCCCAGCCGCCGTCTTTCTATATCAAGCGAAATATTGCGATCACCACGTCCGGGGTTTGCTCTGACATTTCTCTCCGCTGTGCGCTCGACTCGATGGGAACCAGCAATGTCATGTTTTCGGTCGACTACCCGTTTGAAAAGACAGGACTGGCAACCCAGTTCATCGAAACTGCGAAGATCGCTGAGGATGAACGGATCCAGATCGCATCGAGTAACGCAAAACGCATTCTGCGCCTGACTGGGCATACGAGCTAGCGCTCGTTCTTGCCGCCCGCAGCTCTCGTCTTCGTGATTGCGAACAAATGCGCGGGCTTTTGCATTTTCTTTCTTCGGTTTTGCCACAATAGAGGTGGAAGATTCGATCCAAGTGAAACTCGAGCGCGGTGAACGGCCGGGCAGAAGTCCGACATGTGAACGGTGAACGGTGAACGGCCGGGCACCCCCACCCCCCCCACCCCTGTGAAGCTGTGAAACTGTGAAACTGTGAGGGCAATGCAAAACGTGTCATACCCTCACCCGGATCGGGCAGATCTGGCTGGAACTGATCCCATCAAGCCCAGCCTGGGTTCGTTGACGGTGGCGAATACAACTTTCGGGGAAAGTTAAAGTAACTTCCGGCTCATTCCCAAAGTTCAGACCGATGGTAACCTTCAGGAAATATCTGATTTGGACAGTATCTAAGAGCGCATCTAAGCGCTGTAAAAGTGTCCGCCGGCTATTCGGTCGCTCACGTCCGGCTAAAAGTCCATATCGATAGTTAAAGGGCAGCAAGGCCGGGCCGATTATTTAATGGAGGGGTCCTGATGGTGAAAACTACAAAGTCCGTGATTGCGATCGCTTTGCTTGCTGCTTCCTCAACGCTTTTTTCACAATCTTCAACCTCTCTGGTGAGCTACCTTGATTCCGAAGCCATGCCAGGCGCGGGAGATTCGGCCGTAGCTCCCGACCAGGCTCCCGCCCCTGCCATCAATCCCAGGTCTCCGCGGCCATTTTCGAGGCTGGCCATGGGGGCCGGGTTCTCGCCCCTGGGGGTGCAGATAGCTTTGACTACCAACCTCAACCAGCACTTCAATTTACGCAGCACGGGCAATCTCTTCAGCTACTCCAGCAGCTTCACCACCAATGGAATTCCGGCCAACGCGAAGCTCAACCTGAAGTCCGCCGGGACTGCCGTGGACATCTATCCCTTCCACAAGGGATTCCGCATCAGCCCCGGGTTGTTGTTCTACAACGCCAACCAGGTCACCGCCGATGCCAGTATCCCCGGCGGCACGAGTTTTACCCTTAACAACCAGACGTATTACTCCGCCAACGCCAACCCCGCTACCGGAGCCAGGCCCGTCGATGGCAACGGGATGATGAGCCTCCACACTTCCAACCCCGCTTTTTCCATCACCACTGGCTGGGGCAACACCTTGCCGAGCAAGGGTCACTGGTCCTTCCCGTTTGAAGTCGGAGTAGCCCTCACCGGCGCGCCCTCAATGAAGGTGAACCTCAACGGCTGGGCCTGCTACGACCACGCCCAAACCCTTTGCACCGATATCAACAGCAAAACCGATCCTATAGCGCTCGAAATCCAGAGCAACCTCCAAACCCAGGTAGCTAAGTGGACCCATGATGTAGAACCGCTGAAGACCTATCCCATCGCTTCTTTTGGTGTGGCGTACAGCTTTGGGCTGGGTAGCGCAACCAGACGATAGATTGGCAAATTATAGAAATGGGCCCATATATAAAGAGACCCGGGTCAATATATTAAAAAGCCTGCGCATCAGATTGAAGGCCGCTTCTCTCCGTCGGAGAAGCGGCCTTCAAAGGATGGTCGAATAGGGCTGAAGTCTATCCCAGCAACTCCCCAACAATCCGCGGAGCCGCCTGCAGAGCCGCATCGATCTGGGCCTGGTCTTTGCCGCCGGCCTCGGCGATCTCCGGCTTGCCGCCGCCCGATCCGCCCACCAGTTTCGCCACGGCGCCAACGAGCTTCCCGGCCTGGATACGCTTTGTCAGTCCCGGCGTTACTCCGGCGATGATCGCAACTTTTCCTTCCGGTTGCGCCGACGCCAGCACCACCACGCCTTCGCCCATCTTCTGCTTCAGATTGTCGACCAGAGTTCGCAACTGGCCGCGCTCGAGGTTGTCGGCGCGGTGCACCAGCACTTTGACTCCATTGACCTCGGTGGCGCGCGCAACCGCTTCGTCAAGCCCGCCCGCGGCCGACTTCATGCGCATCTCTTCCAACTCCCGCCGCAGCCGTTTGAGTTCCTCTTCCTGCGCAGTCAAGCGCGTGCGAAGTCCCTCGGAAAGGCTGGCCCCCGCCGGCGGAGGCGCAACCTGCGAAGCGAACTGCGCCAGTTCGAAGTCGCGTCTGAAAGTGTCCAAAGACCCGAGCCCGCTGATCGCCTCGACTCTACGGACTCCGGAGGAAACCGCGCTCTCGCTGGTCAGTTTCAACAGTCCGATTTCGCCAGTCGCCGTCGTATGCGTGCCCCCGCACAACTCGGTCGAGAAGCCATCAGACAGCTTGACTACACGGACTTTATCGCCGTACTTTTCGCCGAAAAGCGCCATGGCGTGGTACTCATTTACCGCCACATCGATGGGCACATCCTCAAGTGTCTCTATCCTGGCGTTTGCCAGCACTTCACGGTTCACGATATTTTCGATTTCCTGGAGTTCTTCGTCGGCCACTTGGGCGAAGTGAGAGAAGTCAAAACGCAGCCGCGTCGGATCGACCAGCGACCCCGCCTGCTTGACATGTGTGCCAAGCACCTGGCGCAGCGCCGCGTGCAGCAGGTGTGTCCCCGTATGGTTGCGCCGGATGGCGTCGCGCCGTTCGCCGTCCACCACCGTCCTGACCAGATCGCCGAGAGCGAGGTCCTGCTTGAGCAGCGCCTTGTGGGCGCGTACACCTTGCACCGGCAGCACGCAGCCGGTAATCTCCGCAACCGTTGTGTTTCCATCCAACGACAAGAAAAAACCGGTATCGCCCACCTGCCCGCCCGAGTCTCCATAGAAACTCGTGTGGTCCAGGACCACATCTACCTGCTCGCCAGCTTTGGCTGCTGGCACCCCCATTCCGTCTTTCACTATGGCGAGCACTTCGCAGTTGCTCGCGGTGAGGCTCCGATATCCTTCAAAAACAGTCTTGGGCAAATCGCGATAGGCAGGGCTGGCCGACTTCTGGCTCCCTCCCTTCCAGGAAGCGCGGGCCCGGGCCTGTTCGGCCTCTTTAGCACGCTCGAACCCCTCCATATCAAAGGCAATTCCCGCATCGCGGGCAGCATCGACCATAAAATCGAGAGGAAGACCGAACGTTTCAAAGATGTGGAATGCATCTTTACCGGAGACGATACGATTCTCGGGAGCTGAAGCCTCGTATTCCTCCTTGAATCTTTCGTATTCTTCTTGCGGAATGCACTTCTTGGTTTCCGACAGAACAGCCGAGCGATAGGCAGTCTCGTCGTTCAGAAGCCCACGCGTCGCCTTCAGAAGACGATCTGCCAGCTCAGGTTTCCCATTGACCAACCGGTTTATTGCAATTTGACCAAGTACGCTGAGACCCCCCAGATAGTCTTCAAATTCTCCAGCGCCGCGCTCCAGAACCCGCGAGAATTGCTTCTCTTCGGACTCGACCACCTTGGCAACGCGATCAGCCGAATCCTTCAACTCTGGGTAGGCCCCCTGCATCAAATCGCGCACTGCGTACACCATCTGGAACAGGAAGGGCTTTTCCTGGTGCAATAGCCGTCCGTGGCGGATGGCGCGGCGCATGATTTTGCGCAACACGTAGCCGCGGCCCTCATTCGAGGGCAGGACGCCGTCGTTGATGAGGAACGTTGCGGCGCGGGCATGATCGGCGATGATGCGGAGAGAAGCCTGGTGACTTTCCGTAAGGACCGAGATCATCAACGAGGACTCGTTGTCCCTACGAATTAGTTCCCATGCCCTCTCAATCAACGGCGTAAACAAATCCGTCTCAAAATTCGACAACTTTCCCTGCATGACCGCCGCCACGCGCTCGAGGCCCATGCCCGTATCGATTGACGGCTTGGGAAGCGGGCTCAGTTTGTAGCTAGTGGTCTTCCCGAGAGGGTCTTGAATGGCTGACCGGTCAAACTGCATGAAGACCAGGTTCCAGATCTCGACGTAGCGCGCGTCGTCTTCGCCAAACGGCAAGTTTTTCCCCGTTTCCGACGCCTCGATCCCCATGTCATAAAAGATTTCCGAACACGGACCGCACGGTCCCGTCTCGCCCATCTGCCAGAAGTTGTCTTTCACGCCGTAGGCGCGGATGCGCTCCTTTGGAACTCCCACTTCGAGCCAGTAACCTTCGGCCTCATCGTCGCGTGGAACACCGTCAGCGCCTTCGAAAATGGTCACATAGAGACGGTCCTTGGGAATCCCCATCCACTCTTCGCTCGTCACCAACTCCCACGCAAACTGGACAGCCTCGCGCTTGAAGTAGTCGCCAAAGCTGAAGTTGCCCAGCATCTCGAAAAACGTGTGGTGCCGCCGCGTAAATCCGACGTTTTCGAGGTCGTTGTGCTTGCCGCCAGCGCGCACGCATTTCTGCGATGTGGTAGCTCGTGAGTATTCGCGCCGCTCCGCACCGAGGAAAACATCCTTGAACTGGTTCATTCCCGCGTTAGTAAAGAGCAGGGTCGGGTCGTTGGCAGGCACCAGCGAGGACGAGTGCACGCGCCGGTGCCCCTTCGTCTCAAAAAAGTGCAGAAACAGCTCGCGTATTTCGTTCCCCGTGCGATATTGCATGTCATTTTCAGTGTAATCGGCCCAATACGGTGCCGGACGTGCGGCGCGCACGGGGCGCCATCTCCTCGCGCCCAATCGGCCGCCCATCTCGGTGAGATTTCATTGCATCCCGCGAAACTGCCCCGCATCTCAACAACGGAAGCAAAAGGAGAGTCTTGTGGATCGACTTGCATTGCTGGCATTACTCCGCGCCAAGCCCGGCAAGGAACGCGAACTCGAAGAGTTCCTCAAATCGGCTCAGCCCCTGGCCGTCGCCGAGGCCGCCACCACGTCGTGGTACGCAATCAAGCTGGGGCCTGACCGCTTCGGCATCTTCGATACCTTCCCTGATGAAGCCGGCCGCGACGCCCATCTCAACGGCCCAATCGCCAAGGCGCTGATGGCCAAAGCCGGTGAGCTTCTCGCCGATCCGCCCCAGATTGAAAAGATAGAAATCCTCGCCTCCAAGTCACCCTCACCCTAAGGCCTGCAGGTAAAGATCTAGATTTTTGAGACCTGCAGGAGCGCCCGAGCCGTCAAATGAATCCATGGCTCTGCGCTGCTGCTTCCCCCTTTTGCTCGGTCTGCTCCCCGTTTGTTCCGCGCTGGCGCAGGATGGTCCGCCCGATCACCCACACGTCGAAACCACCTCGTCCCACGAACTCAGGTTCGGACCCAACGTTCTCCAGGTGGATTTCGCTGCCGGCGATCTCGATCTTCCTGCGGCCACCATCCTCGCGCATGTCCAGGCGGCCGCCTCGGCGGTCGCCACCTACTACGGCCGGCTTCCCGTTGCCCGAGCCCGGCTGTTGCTGGTTCCTGTGGCTGGCCAGAGCGGCATTCTGCAGGGAACCACCTGGCCCGGTATGAACGGATTCCAGGGATTCACGCGCATTCGCATCGGCCAGCACACCACGACGTCGGAGCTGGCCGAAGACTGGACCACCACCCACGAGCTGGTGCACATGGCCTTTCCCACCCTGCCGGACGACCAGCACTGGATGGAAGAGGGTCTGGCCACCTACGTCGAACCCATCGCGCGCGTGCAGGCCGGGGAACTGGAGGCGCGCCAGGTGTGGCGGGACATGGTATATGGCATGCGCAAGGGGGAGCCGGCGGATGGCGATTCAGGGCTGGATCAGACGCATACCTGGGGTCGCACCTACTGGGGCGGCGCCCTCTTCTGCCTGGTGGCTGACGTTCAGATCCGCCGCGAAACCCAGAATCACAAGGGCCTTCAGGACGCTCTCCGCGCCATCGTGGCCCAGGGCGGCACCATCGATCACGAATGGCCTCTGGATCAGGCGCTGGCAATCGGCGACCGCGCCACGGGTACCCATGTTCTCACCCGGTTGTACTCGGAATGGAAAGACAAAGCAGTGCCGGTCGATCTGCCCAAGCTGTGGGACGATCTGGGGATCCATTGGACAGCCGGCGGCCCAATCGAGTTCGTCTCTTCTGCGCCCCTGGCCCAGATCCGAGAAGCGATTGCGAGTCCCGTGCCCCATCCTCTGAAGCCCGACCCCGTCCGCTAACCGCGTTTCGGAACCCCATTCGAGCCAAAACCGCCGGGTGCCCCATTCTTGGCGCGTATTTGTTTTTGCGCCAAGGGTGGGATAGCACGACCCTCGACCTCGATCCGGTTCTGCAAATCTGGCCGAATTCCTAATCTTCGTGGGCACCCTCGCCCAGATTTTCCAGCGCGCTCAGCGCCTCGTCCGGCACATCCCACTGGCGCAGGATTTTGTAGATCACTCCCGTCGAGAACCCCGCCGCCACCAGCCGCCGCATCACGCGGGCTGTTTCCTTCTCATTCTCCGGTTTGTGAATCCGTTTCTGCTCAAGGTGCTTGCGCGCCAGCGCCTCTTCGTCGGTGCCGCTATAGCGCGCTTCGACGGCTTCGTTGACGACCTGAGCCGCGACACCCTTCTGCGCCAGCTTCTGCCGCACGTTTCGCTGGCCCAGCTTTTCGTTTTCCTGTCGCAGCCGCGCATAGGTCTCGGCAAAGGCAGCGTCGTCCAGGTAGCCGTACTCTTTGAGGCGGGCCACAACCGCGTTGACCACAGCCTCCCCGCGCTCCCCGGGCTCGACTCGCGTGCGCATCAGCCGCCGCAACTCTGCCTCGGTGCGCATGGCGCGCCCCAGCGCCTTCACGGCGTAATCATAGAGGCCTCCCTCGTTGAGGAATGCTTTAGGCTTGCCGGATTTGCGCGCGAAGGGCACTGTTCACTGTCCACTGATCACTGTCCACTGTTTTTCGTCCATTGGTCCACCCAGTCATTCACCGTCTTGTACCATAGCTGCGAGTTCTGCGGCTTCAGCACCCAGTGACCTTCATCGGGGAAGTAGAGCATCTTGCTCGGCACCTTGAGCAACTGCAGCGTATCGAAGAGTTGGAAGCCCTCGCTGACGTCGAGCCGATAGTCGAGCTGCCCGTGAACCACCAGAGTGGGCGTCTTGAAATTCTTGGCGTAGAGTGACGGCGACCACTTGCGGAACGGATTTTCGCTGTCCGGCTTTCCGTAGTACTCCCATGGATTCCCCTTGAATTCCCAGTTGTTGAACCAGTCCTCCTCAGTGGAGCCGAAGGCCGACTCGGCGTTGAACATGCCGTCGTGCGACACAATGCACTTGAAGCGGTCGGTGTGGCCGAGCACCCAGTTGGCCATGTACCCGCCGTAACTTGCGCCCAGAGCGCACTCGCGCGTCTTGTCGATGAAGGGATATTGCTTCTCCGCGTAATCGAGCCCCGTCATCAAGTCGGTAAACGGCTTGCCGCCCCAGTCACCGTTCACGCCATCCACAAAGGCTTGCCCATACCCCGTCGACCCGCGCGGATTGATCATCACCACGACGTAGCCGTTAGCCGCAAACAACTCCGCATTCCAGCGATACGACCACGAGTCGCCCCACGCCCCCTGCGGCCCGCCGTGAATGAGGAATTTCAGCGGATACTTCTTCGCCGCATCGAACTCCGGCGGCTTGATGAGGAAGCCCTGGACCTTGACTCCATCCTTGGCATTAAACCAGAACGATTCGAGTGGAGCTAGATCGAGTTGGCTAAGGAGGGCATCGTTCAGATTGGTGAGTTGTTGGTGCTTTACGGGCATGAAGTTTGAAGGACCAAATTCACCTGTAGTTTTGTTCGTTCCTTCAACTATCACTGGGTCACTCGTCGGGATCAGCTGAACTATTTCCCCTGGCGAGGATGCTGTCATTTTTGTTGCCGATAGCATCTTGCCGCCGGGAATGGGATGGAGGTCGCTGAATTCACCTTGCACGGTCAACCGGACGAATCCTCCGTCAAGGATTTCAGTGAAGATCGGCCCTTCACCTTGATTGCCGCTAATGAAATAGATTGACCTTGAATCAGGTGCCCACGCAAACTCATCCACCCAGTTATCAAACTTCGGCAGCAGATCCTTGGTCGTCTTCGCGGCACGGTCATACAGCAGCAGCCGAAACTTGTCGCTCTCATACGCTGCCCGCGCCTGCGAGCGCCACGCAAGATACTTGCCATCCGGCGAGTAAGCCGGATTGAAATCCCCGCCCGGCGACGTCGATATTTTTACTGGTTTTGAATTAGCTTCAGTCAGATCCAAAGTAAAGATATCCGCATTCGTCGAAATCGCCGGCTCCGGATCGAGATTTTCCGTGAACGCCAGTTCCTTCGAATCGGGTGAAATGTCGAAGCCACCTCCGCCCTCGAGCGAAAACGGCGGAACGTCATGCGTGTCGTTCGGATTCAGGTCGCGCATCGCGCCCGAATCGAGAGAGACCAGGAACAGATGAGACCTTTTGTCCCCTGTGAAGTGGTTCCAGTGCCGGTACAGCAGGTGTGTAAAAATCTGCGCCTTGACCTTGCTCGCAGCCGCAGCCGCGTCGCGGTCCTTGTTGCACTTGTCGCCCGTCGTCTGATCGGCGGTCGTAATCGGCGCGCAATCGGGATACACCGCCGACGTGAACACGATCGACTTCCCATCCGGCGACCACTTCGCGTTATCGGCTTCGGTCGCAATCGACGTCAGCTTTTTCGCATTGATGGTCGCGCCGGTCGCTCCATCGAAATCCGCCAGCCACACCTGCTGCCCGCCATCGCGCCCGCTCAGAAACAGAATCCGCTTTCCATCCGGCGCAAACTCCGGCCCGCCATCGCCCGGCCGCGAAACAGCGATCTTGTGCGGCTCGCCGCCCCCAATGGCCTGCAGCCACAGCTCCGGCGTTTTGGTGTTCTGCTCCAAATCAACCGTCGTTACGGAGTATGCCAGCCACTTGCCATCCGGCGAAACGGCCGTCTCCCGCAGCCGCTTCATCTGCATCATGTCTTCGAAGGTCATGGGGCGCTTGGCGGGATTCGCCTGCGCGTATCCTGCTGCAGTTCCCAAAATCCCGACAAAAACCAGCAAAAAAACACGACGATGCTTCTGCATGGATCTCCCACACGCGTGGAGCAGCAACGCAACTCTGCGCGAAGGAAAAGTCTACACCCGGACGAGCAACGAGGCGGTGGGCCGCATCCTTTTGCTCCCGGGGATGGAAGTTATCCCATCTGCCTTGCAGAAAATTATCCCGCACGATGAGAAAATAACTCAGAGCGCACGAATTCCCTCTTGGAGAAGAGCGGCTCGGAGAAATACAGCACGTGCATCAAAAGCACTTTGGCCACCGTTAAACGGGGGGGCAGGACGTTTCAATCCCATTTTGTTGTAGGATTGCGGACCTTGAATGAGCACCCCCCACCCCCCCCCGTACTGTGAAACTGTGAAGCTGTGAAGCTGTGAAACTGTGAAGCTGTGAAACTGTGAAGCTGTGAAACTGTGTAGCTTTTGTTGCGCCCCGCATCCCTGATTCCTATTTGCTGTACTCGTCCCGCAACCGCGTCTGTCGGCTCACCATCGGCACTGCGATGCCCTGGATGTAAACCTGTTTCACATCCGTACGCACATCGAGCGGATCGCCGTTGGCCACGACAACGTTAGCCATCTTGCCCACGTCGAGCGACCCGAGTTTGTCGCCGAAACCGAACATTTCGGCGACATTCAAAGTGATGGCTTTGAGTGCGTCGTCATAGGGAAGCCCGTAAGCCACGGCGAATCCCGCGGCGTATGGCAGGTTGCGCGACGAGTGGCTGCTCACAGGGCCGCCCGCGTCAGCTGAGGAAATGGCGATCTTCACGCCCCGCCTGGCCAGTTCAGCCGGCAGCGTGTATACAGCGTCGAAGCGCTGGTCCGCGCGCGGAAAGTCGTAGATCGAGCCCACGATCACAGGCACCTTCCAGGCCGCGATCTTGTCCAGGATCTCCTGGGTGTGGGTCACGTGGTTGAGGATGACCTTGAGGTGAAATTCCTGCGCCAGGCTCATGATCGTCTCTACGTCATAGCCCTCGTAGACGCCGATCACCACGGGCCGCTCGCCCTTCAGATACGGGATCAGCGCCTCCATCTTCAAATCGCGCTTGGGCTTCTCGCCCTTCTTCACTGAGGCTTCCCGCTTGGACTCATAGTCCTGCACGTCAAGAAACGTTTGCCGAAGTTGCGTGATCAGCCCCATCCGCGTCGAAGGATACTCCCGGCTTATCCCTCCTCCGCCGCCACCGCGGCCGCCCCGCCGGCGTTGCTCCGCGCCGTAGTTCATGGCCAGCGCCACGTCGCGACCCAGGATCATCTGGTCGCGGTCGGCTCCGTAGAGTTGAATGAAGATATCCTGCCCGGCGATCGTGTCGTCGGTGGCCGGGGCCACTACGGCATTTGTGACGCCGTTCAATCGCGCCACCGGGATCAACTCCGTCTCAGAGTGAAAGGCATCGTAGACGTGCATGTGAGGCATGATCTCGTCGGAGCGCTCGATGAGGTCATTCGACATCTGGTCCGCGCTGACTTCCGTCAACCCGAAGTTCGACTCTGGATCGATCAGTCCCGGATAGACCGTCATTCCCTTCGCATCCACGATCTGGGCACCCGGCGGCACCTTCACCTTGCCGCTCTCGCCTACGGCGGCAATATTGCCGTCGGCCATCACCAGCACGCCATTTTCGATGGTTCCATGGCTTACGGTGAGAAGTCGGCCACCGGTAATGGCGACCACTTTGGAAGCCGACGGCGGCTGCGCCGTGACGAGTAAAGGCGGAGTGATCAGCAAGGCTAGCGCAAACCGGGCGATTGCCTGGCCGCCGAGAGTATGTAAAGACACTGATCGAGAAGCAACTGCAGATGCTTCGGGTGTGGTCGCTGAGCGCCCCCCGCTCAGGATGCCAGCGGTTTTCGGGGTGATGACGGCGGTTTTAGGCGAGTCAGGGAGTATGGCGAAAACCGAGGTGAGCTTCATTGGCCGTCCTCCTCGCCGACTTCATCCTCACCGCCGAAACCGCCATCGTCGTGCATCACGCCAGTGAAATGCGTGGTGCCGAGGCCGGGAAGAGTGGCGTCAAAGAACAGGTCGCCGTCGATATACACCTTCTGCGCACGCGCGTAGGTCGAGAGCGGATCGTGATTCCATAGCACCAGGTCTGCGTCCTTGCCCACATCGATCGAGCCGGTGCGATCGTCCACGCCGATGATCCATGCCGGGTTCAGAGTCACCATGCGGATCGCCTCGTCCTCGGTGGCTCCGCCATAGTGGACCATCTTGCCGGCCTCCTGGTTCAAGCGCCGGATGTGGTCGTCCGAATCGCTCTTCAGCGCCACCCGCACGCCCTTGCGCATCGACATGACCGCGTTCCATGGAATGGCGTCCCAGGCCTCGTCTTTGTACCCCCACCAGTCGGCGAAGGTGGCAATGGCGGTCTGGTCCGTGGCGATCGCGTCCGCCACTTTATACATCTCCAGCGCATGATGGAAAGCGCGAATCTTGTAGCCGTACTCCTTGGCGATGGATTCCTCGGTGAGAAACTCGTCGGCGCGGTAGCAGTGGATCTGCACGTAGAGCTTGCCGCGCAGCACGTCGGCCAATGCTTCGAGTTTCAAGTCACGCTTGGGCGCGACGGCATCCTTGTCGCCCTTGGACACCTTGGCGTTGTAGGCGTCCCACTCGGCCATGTAGTGCCGGCCGTCTTCAAAGGCCATGCGCATCACTTCGAAGTTGCCCATGCGGGTGGAAGGGAGTTGATCGCGGCCGCCGTAGACGCGCTTGGGATTCTCGCCGGAGGCGAACTTGATGGATCCAGGAGCGTTGGGAAACAACATCGCGTCGCGGTCCAGCCCGAACTTGTTTTTGATCACCACCGCCTGGCCGCCGATCATGTTGGCCGAGCCGTGCAACAGCAACTCCGTAGTCACGCCGCCGGCCAGCGCGCGATACAGATCGGCGCTTCGGTTGTCGAACGCGTCGATCATGTGCATCGACGGGGTAACCGGGCTGGTGGCCTCGTTCACGTCGCTATCAAGCGCGGAGTGCGAGTGGGGATCGATGATGCCGGGCGTGAGCCACTCGCCCGCAGCATCGACCACCACGGCCGATGCAGGCGCATTCACCGTTTCGCCGACACCGGCGATCTTGCCCGCGTGCACCCACACCGAGCCATGCTCAATGGTGCCATGGCTGGCGGTCATCACCGTCGCATTCCGGATCACCAGGTCCGAAGGCGGGGTCACCACCTGCTGAGCGTTCAATGCTGCGCCCGTCGTTGCACACATGAGGAACAGGCGAAGTACCGACCGCCTGTAGTGGGGCAGCAGTTTATGGAATTGATCCAAGAGGCCTCCTGAAAGCGCAAAAATTGCGCGTGAAATCAAAGCAGAGAAGGGAAGAATGCCGGCTTGATCGAACCGATTGCCTTGGCCGCATCCTATCGCATTCGGGACGCGATGTGGTGGAAAGACCAACGCACTAACCTACCGCCAGCACGGCGTCGGCAATGCGCGCCGCCTCCACCGCGAGTCTGACGGTGTGCACGCGCACGATGGAAGCGCCATGCAGGATGGCCGCCACGGTGGCGGCGATGCTCGCCGTTTCGCGCGCATCCACGGGAGCCGGCGATCCCCCGTAGAGCGGAGCCAGAGTATGTCCGAGGAACGATTTTCGCGAGATCCCGGCAAGCAGCGGGCGACCCAGCGACAACAGTTGATCCTGCCGCGCAAGCAGGGCATAGTTCTCCCCAAAGCGTTTGCCGAAACCGTAGCCGGGATCGATGACGATCGATTCCGGCCGAATGCCGGCAGCCACGGCGACGGCAAGGCTCGAGGCAAGTCCATCGCGCACCAGGTTCAGAACCGCGTCCGGAGCCAGCTGCGGCTGGGAGTGCCATTCCTCAGGCCGGCCGCGTGTATGCGTCAGCACTACGCCAGCCATGGTTTCGGCGCAAGCTACCGGCATTTCAGAGTCCCAGGTGAAGCCGCTCACGTCGTTGATGATTTCCGCTCCGGCCGCGATCGCCACGCGCGCCGTCGCAGCCTTGTATGTATCCACCGAGACAACTGTGTTGGGCCTTTCCTTCAGGATGCCTTCGAGCACGGGAAGTAGCCGCGCCTGCTCTTCTTCGGCACTCACCGCCGGCGCATCGGGTGAACCATCCGTGCCGCCAGCGCGCGAACCCGGCCGCGTACTTTCCGCTCCCAGGTCGAGAAGATCGGCGCCGTCGTCCAGGCACTCTATGCAGCGCGACACGGCTATCTCCGGGGCGAGAAACGAACCGCCGTCGCTGAAGGAGTCTGGCGTAATGTTCACCACGCCCATCACCAGCGTGCGCCCACCCAACTCCAGTGTGTGGGTGCGCATACGCCACGCGATATTTGTACGTCCCGGAGATTTCATCAGACCTCGCGTTCCGGTTCAGGCGTGACTCGATTCTAAGCCGCTCGGAGGAGGATACTGCGGGTCCTCACCCTTTTGAGGTGCCTGCTAAACTCCGGAGCATGATCCCTTTTCGCCGTACGTGGGCGCTTTGGCTGTTGTGCGTTTTGATCCCTTGTTCCGTCCTGGAATCACAGACAAAGTCTGCCCGACCACCGGGGCCACGTACCCCACTCGCCGACCGTATCAACGCCATTCTCGCCGACCCCGCTGTGAGTCACGCCCAATTCGGCATCAGCGTCGTCACCTCCGACGGCCAGCAACTCTACGGCATAAACGAAGGCCGCCTGTTCGTGCCGGCCTCGAACGCCAAACTGTTCACAACCACTGCGGCTTACGGCCTGCTTCCTGTTGAAACCCTTACCTGGACGACCAACATCGTTGCCGGCGGCACCATCGATGCCAACGGCGCCCTGCATGGTGATCTCATCCTGCTAGGTGCAGGCGATCCGACCCTGAGCATGCGCCACTATCCCTACCAGCCGCCCGCGCCTGCTCCTCCTCCGGGCACGCCTCCGCCTGGCAGCCCGGCTGCGAACACACCGCCCCCCGCTGGCCCCAACCCCATGGAGGTTCTGCAACGGCTTGCCCAGCAAGTAGAGGAGTCAGGTGTTCGCAATGTCGAAGGCAGCGTGGTGGGGGACGACAGCTATTTTCTTCATGAGCCCTTCGGCATGTCCTGGGGATGGGACGACTTACAGTGGTCCTATGGCGCCCCCGTCTCGGCGCTCTCGTTCAACGACAACATTGTGGAGTTGAGGTTTGCGCACGATCCGGGTTCCCCCAACGCGGCGTTGGCGGAATGGTCTCCCAATATCGAGTACTACACGCTTGACAACACCATCACGCAGGCGACGCAGGGCGAAACTCCACACCCTGGCCTCGATCGCAGCCCCGGCAACATGATGGTGCGGGCCTATGGCACCATTCCCGCCCAGGGCTTTCATGAGGGACTTGCCGTCGACGATCCCGCGGCGTTTACCGCCGCGGCATTCAAGGAAGCCCTGCGCGGGCGCGGCATCACCGTTGCCGGTTCAGCCACGTCGGCACACCGTTATTCCATCGAAACGGGGCCCTTCGCCGCCGAGCGCGCCATGCCCATCAAGCCCCCTCCTGCCCGTGCCGACCTCGAGACCATCGCGGCGCCGCTCGAAGGCCGCAAGGTCCTTGCCACACGCGTTTCTGTTCCAGTGGCTGAGGACATTACGATGACCAACAAACTGAGCCAGAACCTGCACGCCGAATTACTTCTTCGCCTGCTAGGAAAAGTTCATGGTACAGACGGTAGCTTTGCCGAGGGAGCGCGAGTAGTGCGCCAGTTCATTACCAGCGTTGGCGTGGATGATAATGACTTCTTTCTTTACGACGGCTCTGGTATGAGCATGGATGACCGGGTGGCCCCGCGCGCACTGGCTAAACTTCTGGTCTATGTGGCGCGGCAGCCGTGGGGAGAGGCCTGGCGAAATTCGCTGCCCGTAGCCGGCGTCGATGGAACGCTCTCCGGGCGCTTCAAAAATTCGCCGCTCAAAGGCCGCATGTGGGCCAAGACCGGGACACACAACGAAAGCGACGCGCTTTCCGGTTACCTGACCACCGCGAGCGGCAAGACGCTGGCTTTCTCGATCATGGTCAACGGCCATCGCCCCGGCAGCAAAGTCGAGATCCAGGCTATCGACCGGATCTGCGAAGCCATTGCGGCCGACTAAACACGTGGTTCATGCACCCAGCCAAGAAGCCATCGAAAACTCCACCCGGCCCTTGTATCATCGGAGGACAGATGCGCATCTGCACGTTTCGAGCTCTTCTCTCCGTCGCTGTCGCTTCGGTTGGCTTTGCTCTGGCCATGGCCGGCTGTCGTTCGCTGCCACCCTCCAAGCCCGAGTCGGAATGGACCCAGCAGGAGGCGCGCGGCGCGCAGGTGTTTCACGACGCCTGCGCCAAATGCCATTACCCCACCAATACCCATTCGCTCCACGGGCCGGGCCTGCAGGCCATCACCAAGGTCAAAGCAATGCCGTCGGGCGCCCCGCCCACCGATGAGCGCCTCACAAGCGTGATCATCCGCGGACGCAACATGATGCCTGCCACTCCGTTGAGTGACGATCAGCTCAACGATCTGCTGGCGTATCTGCATACGCTATGAGCAGCGAAGGCGAACAAGACACCGGACGGCAATTGGTGCCCGGAGTGAAACCCGGCGTCTCTGATCCACCAACCGCAACGGTCCGGCGCGAACTACTTCCCCTGCCCGGCCTCGCTATCATCGCCCTCTATATGCTGATGCTTTCCGCTGTCGACATCATGGGTGTCGCCGGAGGACATATCCGGCCCGTCTACCTGATTTTCGCTGCCCTGTTCATCGCCGCGGGCCTAGGCTTGCTGTTGCTCTTTCGCTGGGCGTGGACACTCACCATGGCCGCCGTCGTTCTACTCATGGGTCTTTTTCTGTGGAGATTCTCAAGCGGGCGCGAACTCCCATCGCTGGTCCAAGGCTTGCTGAATCTCGTGATCTTTCTCTACCTCATCCGGCCCGAGGTTCGCACCCATCTGCGGTGAGTCTGAAGTCGAAAAATCTGGTCAGCCACGCAGCCGGCAATGGTAATCTCGGCCCATGCCGCGTGAAACTCTCAAGCCTTTTCTTTGCGCCGTCTTTCTGTGCTCCGTTCTTCTCGGGTCCGCCCACGCGGCGGACGCTCCTAAAAAACGGTCCATCACTCTTGATGACCTGGCTCGCATCGTGCGCGTGGGCCAACCGGTGGTTTCGCCCGACGGCCAGTGGATTGCCTACACCGCAACCCAGGTCGATACGAAAGAAGACAAGAATCAGAGTCATCTATGGATGGTGAATTGGGACGGCTCAGTGCATCTCCAGCTCACCTATGGCAAGGAAGGAGCATCGGCTCCGAAATTCAGCCCCGACGGCAAATACGTCAGCTTTCTGTCTTCGCGTCCGGGGCCGGCCAAGGGCTCGCAGATCTGGGTCATGGATCGGCGCGGGGGTGAACCGCAGCAGCTCACCGGCATTACTGACCAGGAGATCGAAGGCTATCTGTGGTCGCCCGATTCCCAAAAGCTGCTCCTCACGCTGCACCCCAAGGCCGAGCCCGACCCTGAAGAAGGCAAGCCTCCCGCGCCGCCCAAGCCGATCGTGATCGATCGCTACCATTTCAAGCAGGACATTCAGGGCTATCTGCGCGACGACGCGTGGGATGCACTGTATCTCTATGACCTGGCCACGAAGAAGACGGAGAAACTCACAACCGCCAAGAACGTCAACGAGGAGAACGCCGCGTGGTCGCCTGACGGCGCCTGGATCGGCTTCGTCAGCAACCAGGACGCTGATCCCGACCGGTCCAATAATACCGATGTGTTCGTTGTGCCCGCCAAAGCCCGGCTCCGCACCGCGCAAGCTCACGAGTTGGAACGGTCCGGATGGTGGGCGCCTGGCCTGGTCTCCCGACTCGAAGTCCATCGCGTTTACAGAGGACGCGGAGTTGAAACTACTCGAATACTCGCAGGCCAAGCCGGCCGTGGTTACTCTGGACGGAAAGGTGAGCTATCCTGCCGCGACTCTGGACCGCTCGGTCAGCCAGCCGTCCTACTCGCCCGATGGCCATCTCTCGTATCTCGTCAGCGACGATCGCAATGAGTATCCGGCCGAAATGGAACTGGCCGGGAATGGCGAGCGCCGGCTTTTGACGCAGCCGGGTTCTGTCGCCTCCTGGGATGCGGCAGCCGGGCACACCGCGGTGCTCTACACCAATGACACTGCGATCGGCGAGATCTACGCACTCGAAAATGGCACGCTTCGCAAGCTCACTACACACAACGATGCGCTGATGGCCGAGTTGAACCTTGTGCCCACTGAAGGCATCGAGTTCCAGAGTAAGGATGGCACTGATGCCCACGGCCTGCTGACCAAGCCAGCGGACTGGAAAGCTGGTTCGCCGGTTCCCATGATCTTGTTTATCCACGGCGGTCCCAACGGACAGGATGCTCACAGCTTCGACTTCCTGCGTCAGTTTGTTGCCGCGCACGGGTACGCCGAGCTCAACGTCAACTACCGCGGCAGTTCAGGCCGGGGACAGGACTATGCCAAGGCCATTGCCGCCGACTGGGGCGACAAGGAAGTGATCGATCTGCTGGCCGGCGTCGACAAGGCGGTGGCCATGGGCGTCGCCGATCCCAACCGGCTGGCTGTTACGGGATGGAGCTATGGCGGCATCCTCACCGACTACACAATCGCCAGCGACCCTCGCTTCAAGGCCGCCATCAGCGGAGCCGGCGTGGCCGCGCCGCTTTCGTTCTACGGCACCGACCAGTACATCCTGCAATACGATAACGAGCTCGGGCCTCCGTGGAAGAACGCCCAGCTCTACCTCAAGTTGAGTTATCCCTTGCTTGAAGCCGACAAACGCATTCACACTCCGACATTGTTCATGGGCGGCACATCGGACATGAATGTGCCCATCCTCGGCGGCGAGCAGATGTACCAGGCGCTCAGGTCGCTTGGGGTGCCTACGGAACTGGTCGTCTATCCCGGCCAGTTTCATGGCTTCACGCGCCCCAGCTTCATCCGCGACCGCTATGAACGCTGGCTGGCGTGGTGGGACAAGTACCTCAAACCTGCTTCGGCGGCAAACTCGTCTGCGGAAATCAAGAAGTGATGCAAACCTTGCGTGTGGGATCGTAAGCGCAGTTCGGAGGATTCCGAATGAGGTTGATTTTCATTTACGGCAGCCAGTCTGGATTTCTCACCAGCTTCGAAGGATTGAGTCGCGGCTTGATCGAGGTGATCGACTCACATTTTCACAGCTTCACAGTTTCACAGTTTCACAGCTTCACAGTTTCACAGTTTCACAGGGGGAGGGGGGGGTGGGGGGTAGGGGGGTCAACACGGTTCCCGCGAATCGTCTGCAAGTCCCTGAAGATTCGCATGCAAGTCGCTGCAAATCGCATGCAAGTCGCTGAAGATAATGCGGATATGAGCATATGGCGCAAATGTAAACTCCAAGAGGACCGGTTTTGGATTCATAAAGCGTTCAGAACGAAACCGAATTGTTTCCGTGTTTTGGATTCTGATTGAGACTGCACTTCGATCCTCTGGCCCATCTCTATTGTGGCAAAACCGGTAGAAAGAAAGTGCAAGAGAGCGCGCATTTTTTGCAGCAATCACGAAGATGAGAGCCGTGGGCTGTGAGAATTTCGGGTTAGGATTTGCGTATGTTCTGGTCGATGGTTCGTTCGTCGCTACGTCGCGGATCGGTGGCGGGCGTGCTCCTTGTTCCGATCGTCGTCACAGCTGTCTTTGTCGATGCGAAGATTCAAGCACAAACCAAGCCTGCAGCTAACCTTGACCGCGCGCACGTCAATCAAATTCTGGCGGGGTTGAATCGCGGGCGGTCGGTGGGGCAGGTGGCGGTTGCGCCAGACGGAAAACGTGTGGCGTGGATCGAGGGCATGCGCGACGGCGGCGATATTCTTGTGGCGCCGTTCAACGATCTGAAGAACACGCAGCACATTTCCGCAGCGGCACAGCCCGATCAACATTGCGCGGACCATGACATGACGTGGGCGCCGGACGCAAAATCCCTCGCCTTCTTCTCCGATTGCGCCAAGCCGGGCGAACAGGTCGATCTTTATTTGTCGAGGCTCGACGGCAACCCGGCGCGGCGGCTGACCGAATTGCGCGGATCTGTGAATCAGCCGGCTTTCTCACCCGATGGAACGAAAATCGCTTTCCTTTACGTGGAAGGGGCGACCCGGCCGGCCGGAGCCCTGGCCGCCATGAAACCGCCCTCAGGCATCATTGGGGAAGACGGTCTAGAGATCCAGAGAGTGGCAGTATCCGCGGTTGATCCGGCATCGCCGGAGGCGCCGGAGCAGGCGACACCGGCCAATCTGCACGTATACGAATTCGACTGGTCGCCTGACTCGAAGGGGCTGGCCTATACGGCCGCGAACCCACCGGGAGAGAACAACTGGTGGGTAGCCAAACTCTATAAGCAATCTCTGGGCAAAGCTCCGAAGGCGATATTTGCGCCCGCGGATGAGCCAGGACCGCTGCATGGAATGCAGATTGCGGTTCCGCGCTGGTCTCCCGATGGAAAGAGCATTGCTTTTATCGGTGGCTTGATGAGCGACCAGGGCTCGACGGGCGGGGATGTGTGGCTCGTGCCTGCGGCAGGTGGCGCACCACGAGATCTGACCCAGGGAAGGCCGACGTCGCCGGCCTGGATCGAGTGGGACGGCGAGGATCACCTGTTTGTGAGCGAACTCGCAGGAGGGAACGACCAACTCATCCGTCTCCATCTTCAGGGCGATCCGACGGGCGATGGCGCGGTCAGTTTTGGCGCGCCCATTTTCAGCATTCCCGGCAGCGTGGGAGATGGGAGGATGTCGATGAGTCTGTCTTCGACCGCCGATCATTCGCTGTTCGTGTTTCGGGCCAGCACATTCGAGCATCCGATGGAGATCTACGGCGCCAGGCCGGGCACGGTGATGACCTCGGGCCTGGAAGGCGTGATGCAACTCTCGCACTTCAATGATGGCGTCGAGCCCGCATGGGGCAAGGCGGTTTCGCTGAGTTGGAAGAGCGACGGTTTCCGCGTGCAGGGATGGCTCATGCTGCCCATGGACTACGATCCGGCCCGGAAGTATCCGCTGATTGTGGAAGTGCATGGGGGACCGGCGGCGGCGGTGGAGTCGCAGTGGGGCGGACGAGGCGGCTTGAGCGCGAACGCGTTTTCAGCGCTGGGTTACTTCGTCCTGTTGCCGAACCCGCGGGGCAGCTACGGACAGGGCGAGGCGTTTACGCAGGCCAACCGCAAGGACTTCGGCTACGGCGATTTGCGCGACATCCTGGCCGGAGTGGACGTCGTAGAGGCGAAATACCCAGTGGACCCCGACCGCGTGGGGCTGACCGGCTGGAGCTATGGCGGATTCATGACCATGTTCGCGGTGACGCAGACGCATCGCTTCCGGGCCGCGGTCGCGGGCGCCGGAATCTCGGACTGGCAAAGCTATTACGGCGAGAACTCGATCGACCAGTGGATGATTCCGTACTTTGGGGCCTCGGTGTACGACGATCCCGCGGTGTATGCGAAGAGTTCGGCGATCAACCACATCAAGCAGGTGAAGACGCCGACACTGGTGGTGGTGGGAGATCGCGACGGGGAGTGTCCGGCGCCGCAGTCATTCGAATTCTGGCATGCGCTGCGTGACCAGCATGTGCCCACGCAACTGGTCGTCTATCCAAATGAGGGGCACGGGTTCGTTGACCCCGCCCATCGGCGCGATGTGATGGACCGGGCCGTGGAGTGGTTTGCCCGATATATGCCCGAGCGGGGTAAAGGACGGAACAGGGAACAGGAAACAGGGAGTCGGGAATAGGAGCAGGGTGGCTCTCCATCGCGCATGGAAAGAGTCTATGAAGAGGGAGTTCGAGAGCCCGCCGGCCCGGCCGCCGGGCCACCTCGTCCTGATACACTTTTCTTTGGAGAAATAAGAGCATGTCGACCGGCCGACTCGTGCCCAATCGCGCCGGACGCCTGAGTGCATTCGCCCCAGGCAGGCCTCACCGGGGCGTGGCGGCGGTTAACATTCAACTCCAAATTTCTGATGTTCTTTGATGAGACCGTTCCACGCTGGGGATTGGTGGGACGGGGAGGATTCATGCGGCGGTTTTTGACGCTTGTCTGTCTGCTATTTTTGGCGCTTCCGGCGGGGATCTCCATCTCCGGCTGTACGCGCAACCCTGCCGGCAATTACTGCAATGGCCTGGGATACGGACTGAAGGTGACCGAGGTTGCGACCATCACTCTGCAGCCGGAGACCACCGGCCTGTCGATGGCGTTCGGCCAGACGCGGCAGGTCTCGACACCGACCGCGGCGACCTGCAAGGGTACTACCGCCTCGATTGCCAGCTATACCTACGGCACCTCTAACAACAAGCTGGTGGACATTTCGCCCAGCGGCAATATCTGCGCCGGCACGTGGAATCGCAATTCGGGCGGCGGCATTGCCGATTTCACCATTTGCAATTATCCCAACCCAGCGCCGGATACCGGCGGCCTGCCCTATTCTGTCGCGTACATTACGGCTTCGGGAAATTCGGTCACCTCCAATCCGGTCGCGGTGTACGTACATTCCCAGGTGAGTTCCATATCTCTTGTGGGGCCGCAGCAGTGTCTCTCGCAGGGACAATTGGCGCAGCTTGATGCCCAGGCCTGCTACAGCAGCAACGGAACCCAGTTCCTGATGTGTGCGCCGTCCACCGTGACCAGCGCGAGTTATGCCTGCCCGCTGGCGCCCGGCGTGACCTCGGTTCCAAACTGCAGTCAGGCGATCGGCACACTAGCGTACACGCCCGGTACGGCAACAGTTGCGACCATCAATCCCATCACGAACCAGATCACAGCGCAAAACCCGGGCACGACCGTGATCACGGCTTCGATTGCCGGTTCGGGATCGGCGGCCGGTTACTTCTCTACCTGCCCTCCGCAATCCATTTCGCTCACCCTGAACGGCGGCACCAGTGGAACCGTCACCCAGGGCGTGCCTCAGAACCTGGTCACCAAGGTAATCGATACGAACGGCAACCCAATTACCGGTCTCTCGCTCGACTACCAGTCGACAAACCCGCTCGATATCGGCGTGGGCACGGCCGGCGGCATTGCCCCCAACTTCCCGGGTGCGGCGTCGATCTACGCCATTTGTCAACCGTCCACGTGCAACGCAGCGCCGATCAACAAGGTGGGACAATTCGGCACGGGGCTTTCGATCTCAAGCAATGCGGTGGACGTGACCACGCCGGGCACAGCCAGCGCATATGTCTGGTACTCGGCTCCCGGGCAATCGCAATACTTTGTGCCCGTGGAGCTGCTGAGCGGCACCCTCGGCTCGACGGTTCGCCTGCCCTATGTACCCAATTCCATGATCATGGACCACACCGGTACCAACCTCTATTTTGGCTCGTCGCACGAACTGATGATCTACAGCACCGCGAACAATACGCTGACCGCGCAAAATCCCAATGTCCCCGGGGTGGTTCTCGCCGTGGCGCCCAACAATTCGGCCGTCCTGATCAACGACCAGGTGCGCAAAGTGTTCTACCTGTTTAACTCGACTTCGAGCAGCGCGGCGCCGATCACCTTTGGAGGGCTGGGCAACGCGGCGCAATGGACGCCGGATTCGAAGACGCTCTATGTGACCGATAGTTCCGCGCTTGGAAATGGCCACACCGACACGCTCTACGTGTACAACGCAAATACAGGCTGGACGACGTACCCGCTTCCGCCTGCGAGCGGGTCGAACGGCGCCGTGAACCTTGCCATCACGATTCCCGGCATTGGCGCGTATGTCTCAGGGCAGCCGACCGTGGCCCACACCTGGTGCCCGACGGGAACGCTGGGCGACTACAACACGATGGTGTTCTACCCTGAAGGGGACTCGGTGCCGGTGCGTACCGATGCCCTGGCGGCGACCACCGATGGCATGCATATCCTGGGAGCTGCATCCTCAGGCGGTGGCGCGACCTTTACCGACATCGGCGTGACGATTCCCACAACTGCCTGTTCGGAGACTACGGGCGGTATTCTCAATGCGCTCCCGATTCCCCACACCATCAATTTGAACCAGGCTGCGCTGAGCATCAATGCCACCGCGATCAACCAGGTGATCACGTCTCCCTCGGCCGTCAGCCAGGGGACGGGGGTGGCGGCGAACAACATCAGCTTCATTACCTATGCGGGGAACACCGCAGGCGCGACCCTTCCTTACTACCAGCAGCCGACGGGGAGTTCGACAACTGCCGGGACTATCAATTACCTGACCTTGACGGGAGGTTCGGCGATTACGGCCCCCATTGCGGGCGCGTTCAGTCCGGACAATACGCTGTTCTTTGTCTCGACGGCGGGCGACAACCTGATCCACTACATCAACACCAGCACGCTCACGGATACGCAGCAGATCAATCCCAATCTGCCCGCGTGTGTTCCGGGGTCCGATCCGGGATGCCTGATTACGACGCCGGTGACGGGATCGGTACCTGCGTCGGCGATCGCCGTGAAGCCGCGCGCGACGACGTAATAGTACCGAGAGAATTTTATTGTGCTCGGTTGAGAGCCGTGCTTTCCCACCCTTGCCGCAAAAACAAAGACGCGGCAAGGATGGGGCACCCGGCAGCCCTGCGAGAACGGGGCGCCGTACCAGACCCGCCAATTTCCCACGATAGAATCAGAACATGATCAAAGGGATTTCGTTCCTGCGTCCTGCCGGGAGCGCCGCGGCCTATGACCGCCTGGCGAGCTTCTTTTCGGCGCTGGGATTCGAAGCGGGACTCGGGTGGGATGAAGACGCCAGTCGCGGTGTTTCCTTCCTGGCTCCCATCGGAAATCTTGAATTCGTGGACGGAGAGATGCCGGGAACTACGGACGTATTTGTGGAAGTGACGGCGCTCGATGCGGTGCACCAGGCGGCAACGGTTTGGCTTCGCGGCGAGGGGATCGAGCCTTCGCTGCGCTTATCGGCCATCACCGACACGCACTGGAAATCTCGCCTGTTCACAGCGGAGCCGGAGCCGGGGCACGGGTTCACCTTCTGGGCGTGGACCGATCCGTTGCGGGGGAAGCCGGTGGCGGTAGAGGGCGATCTCTCTGCCGAGGGCATGCGCTTTGCGATTGTGGTCGCGCGATGGAATGCGGTGATCACGGAGCGGCTGCTCGAAGGCGCGCTGGACGCACTGTTGCGGAGCGGGGCCGCGCGCGATGATATCAAAATTGCCCGGGTGCCCGGGGCGTGGGAGATTCCGGCGGCGGCGCGAACCCTGGCAGATGCTGCCCATCAGAATAGCGCCCAGCCTGCCGGCCGGCTGGATGCGATCATCACCCTCGGATGCCTGCTGCGCGGCGAAACCGCACACTACGAAGCGATCTATAACGAGGTGGCGCGAGGGATCGGCCAGTCGCAACAGGAGACCGGTATTCCGCACAGCTTTGGCGTGCTGACGTGCGAAACCCTGGAGCAGGCGCTCAATCGCGCCGGCATCAAGGCCGGCAACAAGGGATTTGAAGCGGCCACGGCCGCCATCGAGATGGTGAGCCTGAGGCGCAAACTGCTGGAAGGTGGAACCGCTTGACCGCCGGGACGCGGCGCAAGTCGCGCGAACTGGCCATGCAGATGCTCTTTCAGGCGGATATCGGCAAGCAAACGCCGGACCAGGTCCGCGCCACATTCTGGAAAGCCGGGGATGAAGTGGCACCGGAGGTGCGCGGGTTTGCCGAAGATCTTTTCCGGGTCGCCAATGCACACCTGGAGAAGATTGACGAGCTCATCGCACAGAATTCCAAGCACTGGCGGATCGAGCGCATGCCGGCCGTCGACCGCAACCTGCTGCGGATGGCGATCGGCGAGATGCTGGGCTTCAAATCCACGCCGTTCCCGATCGTGATCAACGAGGCGCTCGAAATTGCTCGACGCTACTCGGCGCCCGAGTCGATCAACTTCCTTAATGGCATGCTCGATTCAATCGCGCGAAGTCTGCTTCCCAAGTAGCTGTCATTGTGCGGGTTGGCGGCGGGCGGTCGAAGCGTTTCCGCATTGCGCATTCACCCTGAATATGGATACTGAGGGCATGCACTCGTTCCCGAGGCTCTTGCCGCTCTTTGCGACGGCCTTTGCAGCCGTTGTGACTCTGCAGGCCCAGAATGGGGCCACGCCGGGGTCGACCGCTGTGACCGCGGTGCTGCCCAATGGCCGCGAAATTCATCCGGCCGGCAACTGGATTCCGCTGGCCCCGTATCCCTTTGCCATTGCCGTGAGTCCCAACGGAGCCCAGGTGGCGGTGCCGTCCATTGGGTTTCCCTTTGCGCTGAACATCGTTAATCTGCCCGACACTGCCAAAGCTACCGTCGCCCGGATGCCGGCCGGGCATGAGAACGATCCGAAGATGGAAGTGCACGCCGGGCTGGCTTATTCACCCGACAGCACACTGCTCTACGCAGCAACGGGGGATTCGGGAAAGATCCGGACGTACGGCACCGCCGACTGGCACGCCGTGAGAGAAGTCTCGCTGGATGGGCCCTTGAGCGGAAACAATTTCGGAGAGAGTTTTGCGGCTACGTTGGTGGTCTCGGCGGACGGCAAGACGTTGTATGCGCTCGACCAGGGCAACTGGCGCGTCGTGGTGCTCGATGCAGAGCGCATGGAGCGTATCGCATCGATTGCCACGGGAGCCTTCCCCTTTGGCCTGGCACTTTCGCCCGACGGGCAACGGCTCTACGTCACCAACACAGGGTTGTTTGAATACAACACCGTTCCTGGAGCCAGCGAAACGAACCAGCTGGCCACCGGGCTGCACTTTCCGCCGTTTGCCTACCCTTCCAAGGAAGCACGGGACGGGGCCATGGTGGAAGGGAAGCGCATTTCCGGGCTGGGCGATGAGAACTCCGACCACGGCAGTTCGCTATGGACGTACGATATGAGCGATCGGGCGCACCCCCTGGTCACCGCGAAGCTGCGGTTGGGCGCGAAGATCTCTGAAGATGCGGGAGGAACCGTGGGCGGCGCGGCTCCCACGGGCGTGACCTGCGATAGCGATGCGGTTTACGTTTCGCTGGCGCACCAGGAC
Source organism: Terriglobales bacterium (assembly GCA_963788475.1). Taxonomy (GTDB): domain Bacteria; phylum Acidobacteriota; class Terriglobia; order Terriglobales; family Acidobacteriaceae; genus Telmatobacter. The sequence goes on along the minus strand of CAWBGO010000011.1, from coordinate 56,828 downwards.
ACGCTTGCGAAGATCGCGCCCGATGGAACCCAGGTGCTCGACCAGGCGGCGCTCTCGCCCTTCGTTGGCCCGCAGTTTCAGGATGCGGAGGGGCGGTCGCTGCGCGGGGTGATGCCGAGCGGCCTCACACTTCACGGCGGCCGCGTGTATATTGCCGAATCGGGCATCAACGCGGTCGGCGTCGTGGACGCCGCAACAATGCAGGTGATTGCCCACATTCCGGTGGGATGGAACCCGTCCGCGGTGGCGTTCTCTGTCGATGGCACCACGCTCTATGTAGTCAATACCAAGGGCAAAGGCGCAGGCCCCAACGGCGGCAGCAAGCACGATCCGACCGCACCCACCTACATCGGTTCGCTGGAACAGGGAAGCCTGAGCGCGATTCTGCTGGGCACCTTGCCGGCGCCCGATGTCATGACACAGACCGTGATCGCAGCCAACACCGCGGCGATCGTGGGCAAGGCGCCTCTTCCGCAACTGAAGCACTGCTTTTTCGTGATCCGCGAAAATCGCACCTACGATGAAGTGCTGGGAGACCTTGCGGGCGCCAACGGAGACGCCAATCTTGCACGCTATGGAATGGACGGCTGGGCTGCCGAACAGAAGTCCGCCACCCATTTGAAAGTGACGCCCAATCTGCACGCGCTCGCGGGGCGATTTGCGATCAGCGACAACTTCTATGTCGACTCGGATGTCTCGGCCGACGGCCACCGCTGGCTGGTCGGGATCCATCCCACGCCCTACTTCAACACCGCCTGGACTTCGGGCTACGGGGGACGGCGGCACAATGACCCGGCGGCGACGCAGCCGGGGCGCAGGGCGCTGTTTGGGGGCGCCGATTCGCCCATGCCAGAGGACGAGCCGCAGTTCGGTTCGCTATGGGAGCACATCGCAGCCAGCGGCAAAGGGGTGCTGAATTACGGTGAAGGGCTCGAGATCGAGGGCAATGCAGAAATCGACGGTGCCGCGCCCGAAGGACAGCGTCTGTTCCTGAATGCTCCTTTGTTCAAGCCAGTGTTCGAGTCAACGGATCGGCGCTATCCCACGTTCAACCTGGGCATTCCCGATCAGTATCGTGTTCGCGAGTTTGAACGCGACTTCCGCCGCCGGCTGGCGGAGAAAAACGTGCCGGCGCTGATCGTGATTCGCCTGCCCGACGACCACACCATGGACCCGCGCCCGCGGGACGGCTATCCCTACCGCGCTTCGTACGTGGCTGACAATGATCTCGCGCTGGGGCGTATCGTCGACTTCCTGTCGAAAACGCCCATCTGGAAAGACTCTGCGCTGTTTGTTACGGAAGACGATGCGCAGGACGGAGTCGATCACGTGGACGCGCATCGCAGCATACTGCTGGTGGCCAGTCCCTGGGTCAAGCGCGGCTCGGTTTCGCACCAGCACACCAGTATGGGCTCGATCACCCGCACCATTGATGAGTTGCTGGGGCTGGGGTCGCTCAACCTGGAAGATGCCCTGGCCGCGGAGATCGAGGGCATCTTCGACAGCCAGCCGCATCTCGAGACCTACACGAGAGTGCACGCCGACCCACGCGTTTTCGTTGCCGCCAAGGCACGGCTCGCCAAGCCAAAGACGAAGCGCGAGGCCGCTGCCCTACGCGACGTGGATGACGCGGACGAGATTCGAACAAAGATGGAGAACTCGGCCAGGGAACTGCGAAAGCCGCGCGATGCCGACTAGATTCCATTGTCTTTGACCCTGTTTTCAAGAGACTGTAATAAAACCCAATTACGCTGGGCTTGACTCATTCCACCAACTTTTGGCGAAACAGCATCGGGATGCAGGCGCAACCGGGACTGCTAGTTTCAAATCCCTGCGAATGCCATGACCGCGGGTTTTGCCGCAAGCTCTCTATCGGTGTGATGAGTGACGCGATGCTGAAGCGTTATTCCAAGGCAATTCTTCCGGGGATGCCTCATTCTGGCTGACAGCGGAAATACCGTTTGGTCAGACCAGGCCCAAGTCCGACGGGTGAGCGGAAACGCCTTTTCCCCGGTTTTGCGGTAATACGAACTTTAATCCAACTTCTTTCCATGCGCTCAACTTCGGAGGCAATGCTCTATGTGTGATTATTCTCATTACCACTGGCAACCAGGGTTGCGGAGAGCCTGTATCGCTCTCGCCTTGTTGCTTATGCTTGCATTAAACCTCAGGCCAGCCCACTCCCAGGCCACCCAGGGTTCAGTGGCCGGCACCGTGAAAGATCCCAACGGATCGGTGGTCGCCAACGCCACCATAACCCTGACAAATACGGACGAGGGCGCCCAGCGCACCACGAAGACGAACAATTTGGGAGATTACCAGTTTCTCGATGTAAAGGCCGGACAATACCAGATCGATATTGAGGCTTCTGGTTTCCAGAAGTGGGAAGCCGTCGGAGTCGGGCTCCAGGTGCGCCAGGAGTTACGCCTCGATGTAAAACTGTCGGTGGGCGCGGTGCAGCAGGAAATCAAGGTGACCGGCAGCGATGTCAGCACCATCCAGACGGAGACGCCGACGATCAGTGCGTCGTTCACCGAGGAGGATGCGAATAACCTTCCCGTCAACACGCGGGCCAGTTTCTCCGGCACTACGCCCGCAGCCATCTTCGGAACCCTTCCCGGAGTGCAGGCCGATTCTTCGGATCCAAAGGGATTTTCGCTGCAGGGCGCGCTTCCCTACCAGCTCGACGTTACGGTTGACGGCGTCACCAGCAAGGATGCCACGGGGGGAAACTTCCTCTTCGACGCCTTTCCATCCACTGAATCAATCAGCGAAATTCGCGCCGACGGGGTGCTTGCCAACGCCGAGTTCGGCAACCCGGCCCAGATCGTCGTCACCACCAAGGGCGGCACCAATTCACTGCACGGCTCCGGCTTCTTCTATTACCAGGACTCGGCGTTCGACGCTATTCCCTATACATATCCGACCACCACGACCAAGGCCAGCCTTACCGGCAAGACATTCGGCGGATCGGTGGGAGGCGCGGTGGTGATTCCCCACCTCTATAACGGCCACAACAAGAGCTTCTTTTTCGGCGCCTACGAGGGCTGGCGGCATCCGGCCCAGCAGACGGTCTTTGAAGTTGTGCCCAGCACGGCGATGAAGCAGGGCGACTTTTCCAACTACAACTCGGAGGGATTCACGAGCCTGATCGACCCGTTTACAGGCACGCCCTATCCCGGGAACAAGATATCGTCGGGCATCAGCCAGATCGCCCAGAACACGCTCAAGCAGTTCTATCCCGACCCGAATATCGGAAATCCCGCTGCATACACTGATGACGGCAATCCCAACTACCAGGCCAACGTCGATGCCAGCGGCCACTCCGACCAGTTCGACGTGCGCGGGGATCAGTATATTGGCGGCAATGGGAAATTCCTGCTCTGGGGCAAGTTCACGTGGAAGGACTTTCCTATTAACAGCCCCACGGTTCTGCTGGTACCGTCGGCGGAGAATACCAACCAGAACCGTTCGTTGAAGATCGACACTAACTGGACGATTACGCCCAGCTTGATCAACGAGGGTGGGTTCGGCTTTACGCGCTTCACAAAGGGGTCAAGCAACAGCTTCGACGGCAATGCCTGGACCACGGCGCAGGGCTGGCAGGGTTTGCAAAACCTCTTCTACAACGGCATTCCGGAAATGAACTTCAACAACATTCAGAGCCTCAATGCCGATCGCCTCACTGGTCTCAGCAAATCCCTGACCTACGACTATACCGATGTGCTGATCTGGACCAAGGGACGGCACACCATGAAGTTCGGCCTCAACATTCAGACCCTCCAGGCCATCACGCCTCTCGGGTTCAACGGCTCCGACAACTACGGCACGTACTACTTCAACACCAGCGGCAGCACCGGCTTGTTTACCGGAGTGGACTTCGCCGACTTTCTGCTCGGGATTCCCAACGCCAGCTTCTACGACGTCGTTCGACAGGACAACGACGGTCTCTCGGCCCACTACCACTTCTTCGGGCAGGATGAGTGGAGGCTGAATTCGAAGCTGACTCTCTCTTATGGATTGCGCTATGAATATCATCCCGGCTACTACGATCGTTACGGGGACATCGGCAATTTCGATCCTACGGTTGCCTTGTCGGGCCGCGTACTTTATCCCCAGGGCAAGCAGAGTCGCTGCTGGCGCAGAGCTACCTGGCCAGCGCCAATGCCTGCAATCCTGACGGAGTGAACAAAACCAACTCTTCGGTGATCAACGGCGCACCCTGCATGCCGGTTGTGGGCAATTCCGATGCGCACTATCCCGCCGGCCTGAAGAAGGTTCCGCATCTTCGCTTCATGCCGCGCTTCGGGTTCGCGTATCGGCCGACGAACAATGACAAGTGGGCCATCCGCGGCGGGTTGGGTATCTACCAGATCAATATGCTTGGTTCGAGTTTCTACTCTCTGACTGGCACGGTGCAGGCCCAGACCCAGGCCTTCGCCAACAGCTACGATCCCGCTACCCACGCCGTCGGTTTCATGTGGCCGCAGGTCTATTCCGGTTCGGGCACTTCGGGCGGCACCACCAATTACGGCCAGGATTACTTCGGCACGGCCAACAGCGTGGACTGGAAGGATCCCTACACGGAACAATGGTCGCTCTCGGTGGACCACGATCTGGGCTCAGGCTACGCGGTGCGCGCTTCGTACATCGGCTCCGCGACGCGCCAGCTGGTCTGGGCTCCGGACGAAAACACGCTGCCGTTCTCGACCACCGTTTCGGCGTTTGACCAGCCTTTCACCGCGCGCCTTTTCCCCAACTGGGGCCGCATCAATACCCGTGCTACGGGCGCCAACGCAAGCTACGAGTCTTTCCAGGCGGAAGTGAGTCACCGCATGCAGCAGGGGCTCGAATTCCACTCCACCTTCAGCTACGCCGACGCCAATGCCGATAACCAGGGACCCGCGAATGTGGGCTTTGGCGGCGAGGGCGGCGGGAACAGGGCCACCTCGATCCTGAGCCGCAAGGCCGACTATGGCAAGGTGTACGGAACGCGCCGGCTGCGCTGGAACACGACCGGCCTGTATGACCTGCCCTTTGGCCGCGGAAAGCTGATTGGAGCCAATGTGTCACGCGCTGCCGACGCCGCGATTGGCGGCTGGCGGCTGGCCGCCATCTTCACTACCCAAACCGGCGCTTACGTTACGCCGTATTTCCCCGGCGGCCAGGAGGACCCATCCGGAACCGGGTCTGGCCTCACGACCACCGCGGCCGGCTGGGATCCCGGCCACCGCAACCAGTATGCGGACCGGGTGACCGGCGTCAGTACCAATCCCACGGGGAAAGGACGCCTCAACTGGATCAACTCGGCTGCGTTTACCTGTCCCGGCGATAACACGTGGTCGCTCGGCAATCCCTGCCTGACCGGCAGCGGCTCCGGGCCCCATCCTCTGCCCATCGGACGATTCGGCAACGCTCCCAACGGTTCGGTCGAAGGCCCAGGCTTGGTGAATCTATCCGCCGGCCTCAGCAAGTCGTTTATGATCACGGAGCGGTTCCACGTGAAGGCTGAAGGCACGTTTACCAACGTGCTCAACCATACCAACCTCGGCGATCCGTACACGAACTTGAGTGCGTCCAACTTCGGAATCGTGAGCTCCAGTATCGGGGCGGACTTCGGCGGAGCCCGCACCGGCCAGATTGCGGTGCGTGCCGAGTTCTAATGCGAACTCGTTGATCAATATACTGCGGCGTGAATTGATTCAGTTCACGCCGCTCTCTTCATTGGCGCTTGCACACTCGGCGGATCTTCGATCCCGACGAGTTACAACTCCTGATAGTGATCGTGCGTCCAATGCCCCAGAAGGTATAGCAGAACGCAAATCAAGCCCCGAGGGGCGTCTGCTGCCTTTTTTTGCCGTTTTCGCGTCCGCCATGCACGTTTGCGGTAAGCAGGGGGACTTTGATACGCTCAGGCATTCTTCGGGCACAGTGAAGGGAGAGATTTTGTTATGGCAGAAGACAACAGAATCAATGGAATTGCATGGTTTTTAGCGGGTTTGGGCGTAGGTGCACTGGCGGGCATTTTGTATGCTCCCAAGAGCGGGCGCGAAACCCGGGACGACCTTGCAAACAGCGCCCGGGAGGGCACCGAATATCTGCGCAATCGTAGCAAGCAAGTGGCTGAACAAGTCGGTACCATCGTCGACAAGGGCAAGGAACAAGTGGGTGAGTATGTGGATCGCGGCCGTGAGGCGGTCGATCGTGGACGGGCCCAATGGGAAGACTTTGTGGAACGGGGAAAGAGCCTGGTCGGTGAACAGGGTTCGCGCGTAGCTGCGGCCGTGGATGCGGGACGCCAGGCTTACAAGGCGGGCAGTGCTCCGGGCGCACCCAGCACCGCGGGAGCGACGGGAGTAACTAGTCCGACAGCCACACCCTCGGGCTCGTAGTCACAATCGTCCGATTGGGCGTCCAGTCACGAACCCTCACCTGATCGGAACCAAACAAGGCTGGCCGGGCCAGAGCGGCCGGCCAGCCTCGGGGGAATTCTAACAGCGCCAACAGGAGCAGCAGTCTCGGCCATCGGGCCGGGACTCGCATGGGCGAGCAACTCCATGCTGGCCGGTTCGCTCACGGCCAGTGTGCCTGACCCAGATGATTACCAGTTCCGGCCAGCACGCGTTGTACGTGAGATCACGATGCCAAATTCCAATGTCGAAATGCTACTGATGATTTTTGTCGGCATCACCGCGGTGGCGGTGCTGTTGCAGGCCTGTGTTCTCCTGGGAATGTTTTTAATCATGCGCAAGGCCATCGTCGCGGGGAAGGAAGAGGCCGCCGAGTTCCGGGCCAAACTCATCCCGGTCCTGGACGGTTCGAAGGAACTGATGGAGTCGGGGCAAGACGTGATCAGGACGGCGAAGGAACTCATGAAAACGGCGAGTTCCCTGATCACAGATCTCGAGCCCCATCTCGAATCAGCTGCAACAGAGTTGGCAGACATGGCACGGGATGTCCACCAGCAGGCAAATCAACTGCAGGCCGCGGTGGACCAAGTCGCACTGAAGGCGCGGCGCCAGGTGGACCGTGTCGATCAAATGGCAACGTCGACGTTGAACGGGCTGGAGCGCTTTGGCAGCTTTGTCAACGAAGCGGTGAATCTGCCTGTCCGGCAACTGAGCGGGGTGATCGCCGCAGCGAAGGCTGTGGTTGGGACACTGCGCACGTCGGCTCCGCCCCGTCCCCGCCGCGCTGCCCATCCGGCGTCTGTGGCGGACGAGAAGGATCTCTTCGTCTAGGGTGAACGTGAACAGGGAACCGGATCACCCTGGTGCCATATTGTCCGAAAGTCCGGCGGTCTTCGATTAGTCTGGGTGCGGAGGCCAGGAATGCTTGTTACGCGGCTCAGGCTTTTGTTGTTTGCAACTGTAGTGCCCGGCTTGTGGGGGTACGTCTTTGCCCAGGCAACACCCTCGGCGACGCTGCTTGCCCTATCCAAGCAGGATCACACACTGGCGATTGTCGATCCAGCCAGCCTGCGAGTGCTGGCGCGCGTTCCTGTGGGCGACGATCCGCATGAAGTGGTTGCCTCCGCCGACGGGCGCACCGCCTACGTTTCCAACTACGGCTTCGGCAGGTTTCACACTCTGACGGTCATCGACCTCGCCGGTCAAACGCCGAAGGGCGTGATTGACCTTGGCGCTCTGCGCGGGCCGCACGGGCTCGACTTCATGCAAGGCAAGGTGTGGTTCACCGCCGAAGCCGCAAAGGCCATCGGAAGTTATGATCCTGCCACCGAGAAGATCGACTGGATCATGGGAACAGGACAGAACCGTACCCACATGATCTATGTGTTTCCCGATGCGAAGCGCATCGTGACCACCAATGTCAATGCGGCGACGGTGACGATTCTGGAAAAGACCGAAGGTCCGGCGGGCATGCCGCCCGGGCCGCCGCCAGACGGGAATTCTCCATCCGGACCCCCTCCAGGAATGCCTCAAGGCCCGCCGCCCGTCCCTCCCGGCGGAGACTGGAATGAGACCGTAATTCCGGTGGGCCGCGGCTCGGAGGGGTTTGATATTTCCCCCAATGGCAAAGAGGCCTGGGTTGCGAACGCCGGGGACGGCACAATTTCAGTGATCGACATCGCCGCAAAAAAAGTGACCGCCACCCTGGCGGCCAATGCGCGCGGCGCCAACCGGCTCAAATTCACGCCGGACGGCAAACTGGTACTGATCACCCCTGGCTCGGCCCTCGTTGTGTTCGATTCGGCCACGCAGAAAGAAGTGAAGCGTCTGCCTAACGTCCACGGATCGGGCGGCATCCAGATGCAGCCGGATGGTGCGCGGGCTTATGTGGCGTGTGGACGCGATGGCTACGTGGCTGTCATCGACCTGAAGACAATGGAAATGGTTGGAAAGATTGAGATTGCCGGGCCGGATGGATTGGCGTGGGCCGTGCGACCCTGATCAAACCAATCTGACTCGCCCAGGCTGGCCACTTACGTGTCAAGGTCTTGGCGCCATAACGCCACCTTCCGCCCGAATTGTCCTCTCATAGTCCTTCGCCAGTTCAATGTTCCCGGAGCGCGCGGCCGCAGTCCTGGTTCCGAGCAGAGAATCAAGTCTGTTGGGAGCAAGTTCGAGGGCTTCTTTGTAAGCCTCAAGTGCTTCGCTGGGTCTACCCATTTGCAATAACATATCGCCTAACATCTCGCCCGTTGGACGAGGCAGAATGTCGGCGTAGTACATCGGGTGATCGCGTTCGTACTGCGCGATGGTTCTGAGGTGAGCCACTGCTTTGTCCTGCTGTCCCTCAGAAAACATCGTCCATGCCTCGGCTTCAGTCAAAGCCACGCCCGCTGTGTGTTCCCATCCACGCTCTTTGTCCCAGGCCTCGGACGATTTTCGGTATAGTTCAAGCGCCTGTTGTGCTTTGTGTGCATCGCCGGAACGAGCTGCTCCAATCGTTTCGATCCAGTACGCATCGAAGTTCTCTTCAAATCGTGATGTGGAAGGGGGCTCGATCTTTGCGGCATCCTGCCAATCGTGAGTCTCGAGGTCGTAGTAGATTCTCGCGTCCAGTGCAAGCCAGGGATCGCCGCCGGTCCTGGTTACCTGCTGGATCTGTCCGATGACCTGTTGCGCTAGCTGGTCCTGCCCTACTTGCAAGTATCCATACTCGATGTTATTCAGCGCGTGGAGTTCATCGAATATGCCGTCGCTGCGCCCCATCTTCATCCATTCAGCGGCAACCCGGGCCGACGCCTGATTTGTCTCGATCGACTCCTGCCAATAACCAAGCCGATTGAAAATATGAGACGGCATGTGAAGAGCATGCGGGGAATCGGGGGCAATCGCCGCATATTTGCGCGCTGCGGGCAGCGCCACCGCGGCCAAATTTGCAGTATCGGCGGCATGAATGATGTAATGAGCCGCGCCGGGATTATCCGGATACTTTTGGAATATGGGCAAAAAGATGGCCAGCGCCTCTTTCCGTTGCTCGATCCCCTTCTTGCCGGACCCCGCAGTCCAGGTCAGTCCCAGCCCATAAAACAGGCTTGCATTGATGTCGTCTGGATACTTCTGGCGGATCTGGTCCATCCGATTCAAGTATTGGTGCCATCGCTCGGCGCCAGATGTTGTTTCGTGATTTTCATACATGGCGCGCACTGCATCCAAATACATCTGCTCGCGCTCTGTGCCGGCTTTGATGGGAAGCCACGGCTGGAGCTGCGCCCATCCCTTGGCGAGATCCCTCTGAGGTGCGTCCGCGCCGCTACGCTCTGTCGTTGCAAGAGCCATGCCCCACGCGGCGATCACACACCTTGGATCGTCGCCCTCGACTTGCCGAAACACTTCCTCCGCTTCTCTGAACTCAAAGCTGTGGAGTAGGGCGACACCGGAGTCGAAACGCGACTGAACCTCAGTTCGGCACGAGATTGGGAAGTGGACATCGCCGAGTGCTGCCTTTTCGGCGCTAAACAAGGAAAGCGGTTGTAGTGAGGTCAGAGATAAGCCGAGAGCGGCAATCGAGGGATAGCGAAGCAAATTCTTACCTCCAAAGAAAGCTTACCCCCTGGTCCAAGAGAATGATCGTGTCGGTTCCCCCTACTGCTCTGCGAATTCGATCACCTGGATCGAATAACCCGGCATGATGTGATGCAAGGGGGCCCTCACATTATGAAGCGCGCTTTCCACTGGAACAATCTGCTGGGGGTGATCGATGCTGTTGGCGGCCTGCGTGTCCTTCGCGCTCAGCGTCACCAGCTTCGCAGTCGGCGCCAATTCCGCTCCGGTCAGGTCGATGTCGACTGGCTGTGGGATCGATTCGCCGTTCACGAGTTTGAGATACAGGCGCTTTTTCGCGGAATTTGCAGTGATCGAATAGAAGAACTTTGGTCCCGCGTTTTGTAACTCCGACCCGAGCGTGTGATCGCCAAGATACGAGCCGAACAGCACCTGTGCATAGTACGCCGGCGAGCCGTAGCTCTTCAGCGTGTCGTATCCGATGAGGTCCGTCTCCCATTGCATGCCGCCGGGATTCACATTCACCAAGAGCGGTGCATAGGAAGCCATGACGATCAGATCGCTGTTGCGTTCGAGGCCCGTCATCCACGCCGCATCGCCCAGTGCCGCGCCCATGTTGGGCGTGGGCGAGCCTTCGCGCGTGGCCCACTCGCCCACGAAGATCTTGGGTCCATTGCGATCTACCTTGTCGTAGTGGGTCGCGTCGTGGAAATTCTGTGTGGCGCGCACATAATAGTGATCGTCCTGCACGTCGGGCTTCATGTTCTTCAGGGGTGTGGTCGCGATGAGTTGCAGGTCGGGATATTTTGCTTTGATCGCGTGATAAAACTGCTCATAACGTTCGTCGTAGCTGCCAGATTTGTCGAACTGATCCTCGTTACCGATCTCGACGTAAGTGAGTTTGAAGGGATCGGGGTGTCCGTCTTTCGCACGTTCCGCGCCCCACTTAGTATCGGTACTGCCGGTGACATATTCAATCTCGTCCATGGCGTCCCGCACGTACGGCCCAAGATCGGCGCCGGGGTTCACGTGTTCACCCATGAGCGAGTAACCCGCGTACACGGCCAGGACCGGGTTCATCTTCAGGTCCTCGCACCATTCCAGAAACTCGAGCAGGCCCATGCCGTCCGAAGAGTGATAATTCCACGGGCTGGGATGAGTAGGGCGATCCACCATGGGACCGATTGTCTTCTTCCACTCAAACCGCTCATCGATGTGGTTGCCCTCGAGATAATTTCCGCCCGGGAAGCGCAGGAACGACGGGTGCATCGCAGCCAGCTTTTCCATCAGGTCAATGCGATTGCCGCTGGGCCGGTTGTGATACGTGGGCGGAAACAGCGAAACCAGATTGAGCCAGAGTGTTCCGGGATGGCTAACGGTCACGGCCAGGTGATAGGCCGCCGACACCGGGACAAGGCCGCTTTTCAGAGTGAATTGGTACTGCTTCCAGTCGGTGCCGATTCCGGAAACCGAAGCCGTCGCAACTGCCTTGCCGCTCTCATCGCCCACCAGGCTCATCGTCACCGAACCCATATCGCTCCCGCCAGCCCTGGCATAGAAGGAGCCTTTGTATTCGGTATTAGGCCGCACCGGCATGCCCCAGTAGCCCACGTTGAGCACTCCAGCCTCGTTGCCCGGGCTGGCCTTTTCGACATCCAGTCGAAGGCTTGTCTTGAGCGCATCGCTGGGGCCGGTCTCCTTGTCAATGTCCATCTTCGCTACGGCGTTTCCGTTTTCTAGCAGGTACCAGTAGAGGATGCCGCTCCAGTCTGACCGAAACGTGCGATTGCGCACCATCTCGGCGTACAGGCCGCCGTCGTAGGAAAAGTTTATTTCCTCCGTCATGAGTCCATAGAGGGTGGGGCTGACGGGGGAAACTTGATGATCGGCGTGAATGGTGAGATGCGCCGGAGGCGCCTGGGCGAGTGCCCCGGTGGGCGGAAGAGCAAGTGCAATGAAGGCTAGCAGCTGAGCAAACGTTTTCCCGGGCATGGGCGATTCTCCCTGTTTTCGGTGCCGCGCCAGTATATCGTATGCTCCGGGCGCCGTCCCGCAACGTTTACTTCCCAGTTACTGTGGATTGATAACTTGCTTTTCTCCGCCGATCGGTAGCGACTTGGATTTGTGAGATGGGGCAGACCCGGGCAGAAGGGAGTCGCGTTTCACATTGTGAACTCGAAGTTTAATCGCCGTCCGCTACCGTGGCCGTGAGGCGCGAATTACGAAAAAAGTTATACTGGTGGGAAAAAGTTACACGTAAATTGATGGCGAATTCGCCAAAACTTACACGATTAGAGATGCAGCATATTCATGCTTAGGTTGCTTGCGCTATAAGCCGCATCTCATGAGGAGCTCGCTAGCTATAAGGCATTTGGCATCGAAGTTGCATGCATCCACGCATTCGACGATTGCGGGTTGGTATTCAATCTGTCTTTTATCGAATCATGCCGGCAAAATCAATTGCGGGTGTGCAATATAGCTTGCATTCAAGCAACTAATACAGAAAGTGCAAGTAAGGGACGAAACATATCTGCGGCGTGTTTGTGAAACGAACAGTGGCCTCGATAACCCGCTGGCAGAATCAGCCTCACACCGCGATGTGAAACGCCATTAGGCCGTAGCTCGCAGGGATCGACAGGGGCATCGCAGAATGAGTAAGGTCGCTTTGCGGTGTCGCGTTTTTAGACTCTTTTATAAAAAGGAAACCAATATCGATGAAAAACGCTAGACCTTACAAACTTCCCCAGTTTGCAGTTGAATCAACGCCTTCTGTGTCCAACCTTGAAGGGCAAACGACCGCCAGTTGCCCCCAGTACGGCCCAAGGCCCGCCTATCCAAGCGATATGGCGGACTATGTGCCTCCAGACCGACGTTTAGTCATCGTCAAATAAAAATCAACTTACAAACGGAAACCACAGTCTTCGTGCGAGGTTGCGGAAGGCAGGTCCAGTAGCAACTGTCTGCATCGCAGACGGCGTGGACCTCTCATGGGTGGATCTCTTCCTCTTGTATTCCAAGGGGTCGAAGGCGCACGCGTTGCGCGTCGATGATGCCCGTTTTCGTGGTGGGAGTGATGATTGGAACTCTTGAAAGGAGTTCCTGCCGAGCCGTGTGCGTTCGGAGGCGGGAGAATTATATTGCTTTGTTATCGATCTATCCTTTTGTTGACGTTGATCGGTCTATCGGTAGGCGCTGCGGCCGGGGAGTCGACAGCGCCGGTGGCGGCGACCCAAAGTCCGCACGGCAAACTCAATATTCCGTGCGGGACGTGTCACACCGCTGTGGATTGGAAGGTTATCCCGAACAAGATCAGGTTTAATCATGCCCAGACAGGATTTCCTCTCCGTGGGCGTCACACCGCCGTGGCATGCCGCGACTGCCACGCCGATCTGAATTTCGCGAATACTCCGGATAAATGCCAGGATTGCCATGCTGATCTCCATCGCCGCAAAAATGGGGCCGAGTGTGAACTTTGTCACAACACGAACGGCTGGCAGGTTTCAATTCATAACATCAATGAACACCAGGATCGCTTTCCGCTAATTGGCGCTCATGCCGTAGTGGACTGCTACTCATGTCACAAAGTGGGAACAGTCGGGCAGTTCAATCGCTTCGGCCTCTCGACTGAATGCATCAGTTGCCACGCCGCGGCGTTTAACAGGACGTCCGCTCCGAATCATCGCGCTTCGGGTTTTTCTACCGATTGCCAAGAGTGCCACTTATCGATGGACAGCTGGTCGGGAGCCGTCTTTGCTTCCGGAAACATTTCCAAGTGAGATGACAATGAAAACTAAAATGCAACGTGGTCTTTTGATGATCCCGATAATTGCTTCGGCCGCGAGTGCCTTTGGCATGGGCACGGAGATCACGAGCGTTCGTGCAGTTTCGGAAGAAAATGAGGTGCGTATTGAGGTAGAACTCACCGCACCGGTTACTCCGACCATCAAGGCCACCGGCAATCCGTGCCGGTTCATTCTTGATTTTCCAGATGTATCTTTGAAGGAACAGCCGCAACCGATCCCAGTGAACAAGGATGGCGTGAGCGAGGTACGAGTGGGTTTGAATCACGGTAATCCGCTCGGCGTTCGTTTGGTAGTCGGAATCGACACGGTGCGGCCTTTTGGAATCGAAACGTCGGGAAATAAATTTGTGCTGCGCATTCTTCCGCATCCAGCCACAGCGGGCGCAACCGGCGCCAAAGCCAGTCCGCATGGGCCGGACTTGACGAAAGATGTGTCCGGGCTTGAACCCGCGCGCGGAGTTGTAACAGATTCGACAAACTCGCAGCCAGAAGTCGAGCTTTTGCCGTTAGAGTCGGTGATCGACGAGTCAGAAGCAAAACCCACGATCATGTTTCGGCGAAAGTTCAAAGTCAAGTACATTGCGGGAAGAACGGTGTATATCGACGGCGGCTCCAACTCGGGACTCCAGGTGGGGATGAATCTTGACATTCGCGGCTCTTCCCCCACCAACGAAGATCGCGGTAACGACAATGATGACTTAGTCGGGTCGGTCCGAGTCATCGGAGTGGCAACGACTTCAGCAATCACCGAAGTTGAATCCGCGGATCGCGAAATTCAACCTGGCGACTCTGCCGAGCTTACGCCGAAAGACGCGGCGGTGGCAGCGAAAAATGCGCGGAACGCTGCCGCTACCGCATCTCGCGTCATTCCGTTGCCTGGCGGGGAAGAAGCAGATGCAACCGGTATGTCGAATGGCGGATTGTCGCAAGGCCTGTTGTCCGCGGAGAATGGTGATACCGGAGTTCAACCGAGAATGGCTGGGCGGATTGGCATTGACTACAGCGGGATTTCCAGCAGCGGTTCCACTCCTGGCACCAGTTCGCAAGTGGGCATGTCTTTCCAGAGCGATATGACGCACATACTTGGGACTCATTGGAATCTTCAGGGGTATTGGCGTGGCCGCATCAATCGTCATTCTCAGTTTCAGGAACCAACGATCGAGGACTCACTTAACAAGACCTATACCATGCAGTTGTATTACGACAATCCGGCTTCTAAATGGGTTGCTGGCGTGGGCCGGCTGTACCTTCCCTGGGCGGTTAGCCTTGACACCATCGATGGCGGATACTTTGGGCGTAGGTCTGCCTTGGGAATGACCTCAGGGGTATTTGCGGGCTCGACGCCCGATCTGAACTCCTGGCATTGGAAACCCAATCAGCGGATTGCGGGTTCGTTCGTTAATTTTGAACGGGGTGGCTACGAAGGATTCCATTTCAGCAGCACGACGGGCGTCGCTCTGGCGACTATTGATTGGAAGCTAGACCGTCCCTTCGCGTTCTTCGAGAACGAATTCTGTTACAAGGGCATTTTCTCGATGTACCATTCTTTGATCGCGGACTCTCCACTCGGTGCGTCGACAAATGGGAACAAGCCTGGCGCTGGAGTGGGCCACAGCTACTTTACGGCACACTATCAGCCGAAACGGATCTTATCATTCGATCTTTATCACAACTACTTTCGCGATGTGCCGACGGCTGCTACCGCGATTGTTGGCACCGGTCTCGTGGACAGGCTTCTCTTTCAGGGAATCAGCGGCGGGGTTCATCTGAAGCCGACTCGTTATGTCACACTCTATACCAC
Organism: Terriglobales bacterium; assembly: GCA_963788475.1. Taxonomy (GTDB): domain Bacteria; phylum Acidobacteriota; class Terriglobia; order Terriglobales; family Acidobacteriaceae; genus Telmatobacter. Next base: position 41,254 of record CAWBGO010000011.1, on the reverse strand, counting down.
GCTGGGAGCCAGCGAGAAGACGGGCGACTCTCACAGTTCGTTGAACCAGATGTACGGCGCGACGTGGAGCGAAATCGCTCACAGCGGACTGCGCGCTGATTTTCATTATTCCAAGTTTGACAGCAACTTCGCGAAAGGCAACTACCAGGTTCTTTCATTGTCGCGTCAGTTGACAGACAAGATGTTCTGGAACGTTCAGCTGGGAAAACAGGATATGCTGTCGCGGTTTACGACCAATTACAACTCCACCTTTGTGGCCGACTCGCTGGACATCAACATCGGCCGGCATTCCTATCTGCAAAGCGGTTACACCTATGTAAATGGGGCGACTCTTAACTATCGTCAGTGGTATTTCAGCTGGGGGTACCGGATCGACAAAGGCAAGAAGAACCCCCAGTATATTCAGTCCTTCGCACCAAGCCATTGACGCATGGCGCGAACACCCACGCACTAGCCTTTGACCGGATAAATTTGTTCCGGTCAAGTTTCGCGCTATCCCAGGTTAGGCGCAAAAACAAAGACGCGCCGAACCTGGGGCACCCAGAGTTTAGTACAAGAACAAGCGGTCAGAGACCTAGCCTTTCGAGCACAAGGATGGACAGGCAGTGCCCTTGCTCGCATCAAAAAATGAAGGAGAACTACTATGTGGAAATTTATTGTCGGATTCGCGGTGGCGATCGTCGTTGTTTTGCTGGCAGGTTTCTGCTACGTGCGCCTGGGCTTTTTTGACCCACGCGCGGACATAGCGGTGGGATCGCTTGAGAGCAAGATTGCTATGCCATCACTGGATGCGGCCATCGATCGGCGGGCGCCCCAAGGCCAGAATCCGGTACAGCCGACAGAGGCCAATCTAACGGCCGGTATCAAGGTCTATCAGGCTAACTGTGCGAGCTGTCATGGAGACGTGGGTCATCCACATGGAGCGCTCGCCGAGGCGCTCTATCCCCGCGCGCCCCAGTTTGTTGAGGACGCGCCCGACATGCCTGAGAATCAGAACTATTACATCATTGCGCATGGGATACGCCTGAGCGGGATGCCTGCCTGGAAGCAAGTCCTCAGCGAACAGGAGATGTGGCAAGTGACGACTCTTCTGAGTCACATGGACAAATTGCCTCCCCAGGTTTCCGATGCGTGGAAGGCGATGGCTGGCGGTTCTCCCAATACGGGGCTGGCGCCTGAAGAATCGAAGATGGAGCCAAAAGACAAGAAGGACATGCCAATGCACTGATTGATTTGGGCAATCCAAGCCCCTGGTGCTGGCTTTCTCACTTCATGGAGCTAGGCTGCGCGCGCCAGCCAGCTCTTCATGGTGTTCGCGTCGACGAGGCCCGCCTGCTGAAACTGAAGGGTACCGCGAGCGAATACGGCAAAGTTCGGAATGCCCTGGACTTTATATCGTGCGGCGAGTTCAGGGAATTGCTCCGTGTCGACCTTGAGCACGACGGCTCGGCCCGCGAGTTCACGCGCGACCTGGGCAACATGCGGCGCCGCCATCCGGCACGGGCCGCACCATGCGGCCCAGAAATCGACCAGCACTGGAACTTTGCTGTCACGGACAATTTCGTCGAACTCCTCTGGGCCAACCGCGATGGGCTCGGCCATCGGCGGCAGAGGAGTTTTGCAGGCGCCGCATCTTCCGGTATCGGCCAGGTGTTGCGCTGGAATTCGATTCGGCTTCCCACAAGAGGGACAATTTCTAACGACGGCCATGGGAACTCCTTTTTGGAATTGCGCCTTAGTCTGGATTCCTTACAAGCGCTGAAGACGATTCACAGTTTCACAGGCTATGGGGGGGAGGGGGTACCATTCCGGCTCGAGGTCAAAACGACACCGAATTGCTTCGGTGCCCGGTTTTGCCTGAGGCTGCACTCCGACCCTATCTTCCACCTCTATTGTGGCAAAACCGTTAGAAATAAAGTGCAAAGCGCGCATGATTGCGCAATAACGAGCAGGGGGCTGCGCGTTCATTCAGTCAGACGATCCAACCACCGCCGACCACTTCGTCGCGGTCGTAGAAGACGGCCGACTGGCCCGGCGTGACGGCGCGCTGTGGCTCGTCGAACGTGGCGACCACTTCGCCGTTTGCGGCGGGCTCGAGCGTGGCGCACGCCGGTTCGTGGCGATGGCGTATCTTGATCTTCACCCGCATCGGTCCAGTCAGCGCGGGAATGGCGATCCAGTTGAGGCGGTTGGCGCGTAGCGTGCGCGTGGCCGAGCTCGGCATCGGCGCCGACCGTGACGCGGTGGCTGGCGGGATCGATTTGAAGAACGTAGAGGGGCGATGGCGACGCGACTTTGAGGCCCTTTCGCTGGCCAACGGTGAAATTGGAGATGCCCTGGTGATGGCCGAGGACCTTGCCGCTGGTTGTAACCAGTTCGCCATCGGTTTCGGGGATGGGCCTGCCCTGTTCCTCGAGATAGGCAGTGAGGAACTGTTTGTAATCGCCACCGGGGATGAAGCAGATCTCCTGCGAGTCAGGCTTTTCGGCCAGGGCGAGGCCGTGTCGTCGCGCCACCTCGCGCACCTCGGGCTTGGTCATGCGGCCCAGCGGGAACAGCGTGTGGGCGAGCTGTTCCTGGGTCAGGCCGAAGAGGAAGTAGGTCTGGTCCTTGGCGAGATCCGCGGGTCGCTTGAGAATCCAGCGCTGCCGCGCAGGGTCGTACTCGTTGACCGCGTAGTGGCCGGTGGCGATGCGGCTGGCGCCGATAGAGCGCGCGGTCTTCAATAGCTGATCGAACTTGATATGGTCGTTGCAGAGAGAGCAGGGAATCGGCGTGCGGCCGGCGAGGTATTCGCTGACGAATGGCCGGACAACGTCCTGCTCGAAACGCTCTTCCTGGTTGACGACGTAGTAGGGAATGCCGAGGTGTTCAGCCACGCGGCGGGCGTCGTAGACGTCGTCAAGCGAACAGCAGCGGCCGGCCTTGGGCGCGTCGGGAATGCCGTGCTTGCCGGCGAGGCGGGTCTGGTCCCAGAGCTGAAGAGTGAGGCCGACGACTGTATTGTGCGAAACGGCGGAGCCGTCGTCGCCGCGGGCGAGGATCGCCGCCACCGTCGAGGAGTCAACTCCTCCGGACATGGCGACGGCGATGGTGTCAATGTCTGGCATGGCTCAACTATTCGATGCTCCGGGCCGGGAAGTCGAGCCTCACGAGCGGGTGGAGTTTTGTGGTCTCCCACCCTTTCCGCAGAAAAAAGCGGAAAGGATGGGGCACGGAACGTTTGTGGTTCGGCCGGCTTATCCCAATGTGCCGGCTTCAACTGGCGATAGGGCGCGCAGGCGTTGGACGGCTTCGGGAACCACGGTCGAGGACGTAATCCACGTCGGCCTCGGTCGCGGTTTTCAGCAGGCTGAAGCGCAGGCTGGCGCGGGCGCGGGCTTTATCGAGCCCCATGGCCATCAGTACATGGCTGGGCTCGGTAGCGCCCGAGTGGCATGCCGACCCGCCCGAGACGGCCACGCCTTTCAGGTCGAGGGCGATCACCAGCGCTTCGCCCTCCAGTTGGTCGAACCAGATATTGCTTGTGTTGGCGACGCGCGGAACGTAGTTGCCATTGTCAGATCCGTTCACCCCGGTGCCGGGAAGACGCAGGATCTCGTTCTCGAGCTTATGCCGAAGGCCGGCGAGACGGTCGATCGTTCCATCCTCGAGGCTGTGCAGGGCGAGTTCGGCCGCCTTGGCCAGACCCACAATGCCAGCCACATTCTCTGTCCCGGCGCGGCGGCGGCGCTCATGGCTTCCCCCTACCAGCAGCGACTCCACCGGAGTGCCCCGGCGCACGAACATGGCACCTATGCCCTTGGGCCCGTTCATTTTGTGGGCGCTGATGGAGAGCAGGTGACAGCCGATTTTGCGTACGTCGATGGGAACCTTGCCTCCGCCCTGCACTGCGTCGATATGGAAAAACACGCCCGTATCCGCGGCGATCTTGCCGATCTGCTCCACCGGCTGCACTACGCCAGTTTCATTGTTGGCCAGCATCACGCTGATGAGCCGGGTTTCGGGCCGGATCGCGCGCAGAATGTCGTTGGGGTCGATGAGCCCGTTGGGCAGCGGCGGGACGAACGTGGTCTCCACGCCGTGGTGCGCCATGCGCTTGGAGGCTTCGAGAATCGCTGAGTGCTCGATGGAGGTGGTAATGAAGTGATCGCCCGGGTGCAGCAAGCCGAAAACGGCGGTGTTGTCGCCCTCGGTGCCGCCGGAGTTGAACACCACCTCGGCGTCGTGGCAATTGAAGAACTCGGCCAGGGTCTCTCGCGCGCGATCCACCGCGGTGCGGGCGTGCTGGCCGTGCAAGTGAATCGAGGAGGCGTTGCCGAAGTGCTCCATCCAATACGGACGCATGGCCTCCATGACCTCTGGGAGCAGAGGTGTAGTGGCATTGGCATCCATATAGACTCGGCGCATGTGGCGTTCTCCTATCTTAATTGTACGGGCAAAACGCATTTTCGCACCGGTTGGTCCCATTCGCCGTTTCGTCACATTCATAGTCCGATTCACGATTCCGGAGTGTCGGCGGCCTCGGGCGGTCTGGTAGAGTTCGTTCACGCGGCGAACCGATGCCGCGCGAGGAGATTCCAATGCACGGATTTGTTCGCAATACCGGCAGGATCATGGCGTGTTGTTTGCTCGCTGCGGCTGTGACTCTCGGCCATGCCCAGGGCGCGGCGGCAAAGCCTGCGGTGGGCACTGTGATGACGCCGGCCGCTACCTACGGAAAGCTGCTGGACGGGATGAGCAAGGAGTTCGTCGACGCCGCCGAGGCCATGCCGGAAGACAAGTTCAACTTCGCGCCTCCCGAGAGTGCAGGAGATTTCAAAGGCGTACGCTCGTTTGGCGAACAGGTAAAGCACGTCGCAGAGGCCAACTGGTACTTCTTCGGCGGCTCGATCAGCGAGGCCGACAGCAAGGCCAAGCACGACGCAATCGAAAAGCTTTCTTCGAAGGCGGAGATTATCCAGGCGTTTAAGGATTCCCTGACACAGGCCCACACCTTCATCGATGGCACAACAGCCCAGAACGCGTGGGTGATGACAGCCAATGGAACGCGGGGCGGCATGGCCGCTTTCGGCATTGCCCACATGATGGACCATTACGGCCAATTGGTGGTCTACCTGCGTATGAACGGCATCGTGCCCCCGGCGAGCCGCGGCTCAATGTAGGCGCCAACCGGCAAGGGAGGTCCTGATGGCAAGCCCCCTCAGGTATCGCTATCGACCACTTCTTTCTGAATCCCGAAATCGGAATTTTCGGGGTGGGATTCTGCTTGCCGGAGTTTATTGAGGGTATTTCGGTAGAACCAGGCCGCTGCTAATCCGCCCGCGAGGGCGGATGCAGCCGCAACGGCGCCGACCTTAATCCAGGCTTGGCGCGAGCGGTCCGTCGCGGATGGTTTGTTGGATAGTTCAGATTCCAAATGGTTTGCCTCGTTAAGCATCATCACTTTCCAAGCCCTAGGATGGCACGAAAAGGCATAAAAAGCCAGTTTTGCCGGGGAAAATCCGGGCCGGTTTCGGATGGAGGCCAGCGTCCGAACAAGATTTCAATTTTTGTATTTGCTTTTTTCCAAATCTATAGTATCGTGTAGATATTCCGGTGATGAGGGTGGTACTCCTACCCCTTCAAAACCGGGAGTAGTTTGCGTCACTGGCCTCCCGGCACGAACAGCAAAAAGTTCGTGCCGTCTTTTTTTTGTACAATAAAGTGCAGAGAGAGCCTGTATGAAAAACTCGATCAAGCGCCGGTGGATCCTGGGTTTAGTGGTTGCGACGATCACGGTGGCCAGCTACGCCCAATGGTCGAACCCCGCCGACGATGTGCCTGCCTATCATCCGTCGGCTCCCCTTAAATTTGCTCCGCTGCCGCCGATCATGAGCGGCTCTCAGCTGAGCGGTGAAAACTTTCGCTACTCCTGGCAGATTCACGTTTACCAGCAAGTGGCGAAGGTCAGCACCGTTGTTTTCCAGCTGCCCTGCAACTGCCGCTGCGACCGGGCCCTCGGCCATACCAGCCTGCGAAGCTGCTTCGAGACCCTACATGGCACCGAGTGCTCAACCTGCGCCAAGGAAGGCTTTTACGCCTACCAGCAGACCAAGCTGGGCAAGACGCCGGAACAAATCCGGGCCGCGATTGCTCGCCATGAGTACGAGAGCATTGACCTGGAGAAGCAGTAGGTAAGGCTGCCGCAGCCGATTCGAAATCAGCGTAGAATGAGAGATGCAGCACGAGCCAGTCCAGGCCCGGCTCGCACCCGCCCTACCCCCTCGAACATCGAGCTGGGGGTGGCAAATGGGGGCGTCACGGTTTCGACGGGATCGATTGCGGCTCAGGAGGCATGTCGGGGTGTGGGCACCCGTAATCGCCTGCAAAACAAAAGTTGCCAACGATAATCTGGCACTTGCTGCTTAATTAACTAAGCAGCCGTCCCTCATGGCTTCGCCTATGGGCTGTGAATCGGACGTCATTCAGTAGGCTGGTGGTTGCGGCTCGGTCCGTGTCGTAACCACGAGATCATCGGACTAGCTTTACGCGCATCTTGTCCGTTCTGAGCGCGTGAGGCGAAAACATGCGGAACCGGACTGAGCATGGATTCTCCTGGCTGACAGCGATTTCGGACGCGGGTTCGACTCCCGCCGCCTCCACCAATTCCAAGTTACTTGTTTTCAGCAGCTTATCTTCCAAGGCCAAAATGAACACGCAATTTTGTACGTGATTTGTACGTTGCGCCCTTTTGACCGACTTCCGTTCTGCGGGCAATCTCGCTTCCGCGCGCTTAGTGGCCTCCCCCCCAGGGTCCGAGGGGATGGCCAGCTCGTCAGTACCGAATCCGTAAAACATTCTGAGACGGCTTTGTCCATTGCATCTGCCCGACGAAATTGGTCACTTGAACGAAAAGTGGCTAAGCCAAAGGGCTCTGAATCGGAACGCACCAAGTAGTAGTTGAGATCATGGCCGGTTTTGTTAGCGACGTGCCGACCTGTCCGAGATGGCGACTATGCAGACAAGTGGATTGCCTTAGCGAAATTCGTCCACTGGTATTCCGGGACCTGCCCCGGTTTCGAGGACTCGACCTCGCGAAGTGAACACGTACGTTGCGTTCGGGCTCGCAATTTCAAAACCACCGCGCCGGGCGGGTGAAAAGGGCGGCGCGCTGTTGTCCGGCCTTCGGGTTCGCCCTTCTGAGCAGGCCTCTGAGCACCAAAACCCACAACTAGGTAAAACGATAGTGAACTACGATCGGCAATTCATCCTTATTGCGCCGACGCCATGCGTGCCTTTCTACTGGCAACTTCCGCAGGCCATCGGGCGCGATTAATACTTCCGACGGGCGTACGGTCGGGTGTCGAGTTCCCGGTCACATCAAAATACACGGCATTGGAGGCATCGGTATGAAGGTGCGACTTTGGAAGCAGCGTGAGCCTTGCAACGACATGAAAGGGCGCTTCCGATTCGTTCCACTCAACACTCGCGTTTTCAATCCAGAAGTTAGCGTCGTAATGCTTGCGCCAATAGGTCATCCTTCCGGTATCTAGAAACTGAACACCAAAATCGAAGGCGCTCATGACGCTGTCTTCCTCAACGTGACGGATCAGTTCGTCCCGCAGACCGTTGGGGTTGTGTCTTTGCAGAGGCCCCGCATGGTTGTTCGGAGACGGTGTCGCAGAGAACTTCACAACGTCGATCGGTCCGTGACGAAACGGAACGTTACTCCAGTAGCGCAGTTGTTGATACGGTTTGATCGTCTGGTGTGCCTGAACCTGTACCAATGCGAGGGTCCTCAGCACTCTCAACTTGTCCTTGAATGGGAGGGCCCACAGACCCGCAGCCGGGTTGGAAGCCGTAAGTAACTTCATGATCGCCACAAATGCTGGTGAGTCGTTTATGGGCAGAGTTGTGGCGTTTTGCATTGAGAAATCTTGCCTGCCAACGGCACCGTTGCCGACGGCGGCGCCGTCACGATTTAACTCCACCGAAAAAGACAACGACCTGACGTCTGCCTTGAAATCTGAATTCTTCTTCGGGTCGACGTTGCCAAACCGAACGATCGCGGGATATATGCCGGGCTTCGAAAAGATCCCTTTTGCGAGCCGCGCCGCAAGTCGTGGGTCGCGTCCGGCAGTAACGTCAAATATTTCGAATTGAGCTCGAACGCACACACCCTTAGCATGAGTTCCGCGAGCGAGAGGCCGTCGTTGTTTAGCAGCCGAGTTGGTCTGCAGTAATAAATTCCTCCGAGTGATCTCCTCAATGTCGGCCTGTTCCCGGGCGAGGTCTCGCTCAGCGTCGCTGCCGGCGACTCCGAACCATCTGGTTACAAATAGCATCACAACCTCATCAAAGTCCGGAGATGAATTTGATCGCCGGGATGCTGAGTAAGAAGCAGTAGGCCGCCGCCTTTCTCGTTATGAAGGTTGAGAACCCCGTGATCTTGATCGGGGGCTGGCCACTTGGTTGCGGAATCACGAATATACTCTCTGCCGGATCTTGCGTGCCGATCATTGGGTCTTTTGATTTTGGGTTCAACCGCACGGCTCCTGCGAACTCGCTGTCATTTACCCAGTGCCCCAGCACGAACTCATATTGGTTTTCAATGCTCGAATTGATGAAGTAGCCGAGGAGCCCGCGTTCAATGCCGTGGTAGGGTTTGCCGGATCATAGACCGGCCCATACGGCATACCACGACGGATGAGCGGGTGAGTATTGTTGCTGCCTCCAGGGACGCCCTGCCCCGTAACCGGCTGGCCCCGTGGATTGATGGGGCGCATATGTGCACTAACGGGGCAGCGCAGTCCCTTTGGATCGCCCGAGCCATCGGTGTTCAAATATTCGAAGTTATTCCAGTGCTCGGGGGAAATCCCTCCCGCAGGACTATCAGTTTCGGGAGACAACATAAGAGGCCGCTTGCAGGATTCATACGTTCGGGCTCCGCGTGCGTGCTCTATCCCCAAATGTTGCTCACTCTACTGTGCTTGGCTCAAACAGGTTCTCTGTCATCACGGGTCTGCAGCGGGATACTGGCGATGGAGCACGAACGAGTCGTTCAGTTCGGGGAATAAGAACTACGATTCGTGACATGAACCATAGGCATGATCCGGTCTTCGAGAACTGCCAGAACTTGCAGTGGGCCCGAGTAAAGTTGATAGATTCGGCAGAGAGAATGAGGAGACGGTCCGCCTCTGCCGCAACCGCGAGGAATCGGTTAATGTATGGGGAAAGTTTCGCAGAACCTCACCGTCAGCTTCACAGGTGCTGGTATAGGCTGTTCGCGATCACAATCGTCAACTGCTTACTGACGCCGTCGATCGATTCCGATGCAACGTGATTCGGTCCCCCGGGAATTCCGGCAAACGTAACCGCAACCTTGACAGCATCCTTGGGATCACTCAGATAACTGGCAATGGATACGCTGACCAGGGCCTTCCGTGCCCTGTCAAACACCAGCGTCATGTTGTCGCCAGGTTTGACGTAATTGGAAAGCACAAGACGGATCTCTCCTGGCGCGCCGCCCGCCGGTCCCAGTGCTACGTTCCCCTTCTGAGCTGCCTGTTCGAGCATGTCCTTATCGGGTGGAACATACTGCTGGATCAGGTCCTTGATCTGATCGACATACTCCTTGTACTCGTCCTTCTTCTTCTCGACTATATGTTGCTTGAGGCGGCCCCCGCTGGGGGCAGCCTCTTGTGGCGCGTCGAGCGATTGCTTTTGCGGCTTGCCATCCGGTCCGAGACGAACCTGGAAGTGTTCCTGCTTCTTCACGTCACCTTTCAGGCTGACCGTCACCTGCTCCTGCCAGGTGTATTGGGCGAGAGCCTGCTTGTTTGCCGCCATCGCTTCCTTCACCTCGGCGACCTTCTGCTGCAATTCCGGATTCTGCGCAGACACAACCAAAATACCGGCCACCATTACGACGGCAATTGTCATCAGGCGCTTGCTCTTCAGACACGCCCAGATACGACTCCACTTCATACTGCCTCCTCGTGGTTGTTGGATCTCGCGGAGTCGGGCCTGGGAAATTCTCATCGGCAGCCCGTCTCGCATTCGAAGGCTTTTACTTTGCCGGCGGCGGGTAGTTCTTCAGAAGCTTCGCCATCGCCTTGTCGAGGTTTTTCTGATTTTTTTCCTGGTTGCTGCTGGGATTAAGCGTCTTGGTGGCAGTTCCAGTCCAGACGAGCTCCTTCGTCCCTGGTTGGTACATATCGAGCACAAGGCTTCCAATGCTGATCGTCGATTGCTGTGCGGAGGCCATGCCGCCGCCCCAACGACCGCCCATTCCGTAAGCATTCCACTGCTTTTCCTGATCGACAGCGATCTGGTAACCGACGTAGAGATCGGCCTTTTCATCATCGGTCTTCGTGAGGCCCTTGGTTGTCAGCTGCGCATCGACCGCCTGCTTGATTTCTGCGTCCATGATCTGGTTCGGGTGTGCTCCGCCTTCGATGCTGATCCACTTGTAGGTGTGATATTTCGAAAAATCCGTACCGGGCATGGAGTTATACTTCACGTCTTGTGCCATAGCGACTGCGCAAGTCAGAACTGCGAAACCCAGTAGCGTCCCAACAATCCGAACGGTCCGATTCATTTCAGTCCCCTTCCTGTGAGAACGAGATTTTGAATACAAGAAACCCAAATGAGAGCCCTGCAAAAGCTTCCATCAGAAGGATGCTTCGATCTCAACCATTGCTCAAACTTGCGACACCCGTGTTATCCAGCAGGTTGAATGACATTGCAAGTGCCACATGGCGATGCCGTCTGCGGATGAAGTTCCACTTGTAACCGGGAGCAAACGCCACAGAGTTGAGGCCCACTGCTCTCGTGGCGCCGAGCAGTAACGCGCAACTTGTGCGTAAGGAGGTGGCCCTATTCCTGGGCTCCAAGCAGGAGTCATGCAACAAAGAGGGAAGTGGCGGCGATCAGTATCTTGCCGAAGAAGCCATTCGCGGTGCTCGTGTGGCATTCGTTCCGTCAATGGACATCACAATATGCGGAGGGTAGCAGCCACTCGACATTAGGGGATACTGGCAAAACTTATAGCGCTGCTTCTGGGTTATACCGGAACGGTCCGACATGATTACCAATGGCAGACCCGCGTCGCTGCGCATAAAGACCTGCCGCGAAAAGCATTGGAAAGCGACACCGGACTTGGATCTCGATTTCCCAGAAGCTTGTTGAAAGGGATGGACTTTAGCATCTGTGTCAAGAGCGATTACAGTGTGCATATATCAGCGCCCGGAATTTGAGCGAGTCTGAGCAGCAAAGGTAAGAGAGCGATATCAACCAAGATAACGGAACGTCTTGTAATCTTTACGATTCTGTTAATCACGCGCGTGCTTCTCGTACACGTCCTCTGCGATCGCATCTAGGCTCTTCAGCGCGGTTTCAAAATCGAATTCGCCGATTGTTGTGCTAAGGGAATCGAGGCGTGACTTGGCGATCGTACCGGCCAACATCCTTTCGACGGCGAGAAATGCCTCGGCGGCATCCGCATCACTGGACTCGAGGAGAACTCGCAGACGCCCGATCGCCGCTGACACCGCTTCGGGGTTGAAACCCTCATGGCTTTCTTCGATTGGCAGCGGAGCAGGCATGCTCGCCTGCAGCGCCTGTCGAATGGCTTGAACCTGGCGGCCAAGAACTTCGGCAAATTCTTCGAACAGCGCAGGTTCAACTGCTCCTCCATGACGGAGTGCTTTTTCGAGCTTCTCCGCCAGTGTTGCGACCTGCGGGAGTCCCAGGTTCCCAGCGACGCCCTTGACCGTATGTGCGATGCGCTCGGCCAGCTTCCGGTCTCCGCCTTCGATGGCGGTCGAGATCTGCGCGGGGGCATCGGCCTGCTTTGACGCAAACTGCAGGAGCAGGTCCCGATAGAGTCGCTTGTTCCCGACCACCCGCCTCAGTCCATCTTCAAGGTCAACACCTTCAATCCGAGGCAGCGTGAGTTCTTCAACTCTTTTTGCCGGTATGGCTTCTCCTCCGGTTGCCGGCAGCAGACTTGGCTTGGCCCAGCGCAGCAGGGTGGCAAGAAGAACATCGGGATCGATGGGCTTCGTGACGTGATCGCTCATTCCCGCGTCGAAGCAGTGCTGCCGCTCCTCGACCAATGCATGCGCTGTCATCGCAATGATCGGCAGGCCATCCAGGCGGGGCTGCGCCCGAATCAGCTTTGTAGCCGTGTAGCCATCCATCTCCGGCATCTGCAGATCCATGAAAACAACGTCGAATGGTGGATGCCCATCGCTTTCCGCCAGAATACTGACTGCTTCGCCACCGTGATTGGCGATTCTCACGCTCGCGCCCGCGCTCTCCAGAAGCTCAGTCGCAACCTGCTGGTTTACTTCGTTATCTTCGACCAGAAGAATTCGAATGCCATTTGCAGGCTGCGAGTGCTCCGCGTCTCCGGTAGGGCGCAGACGGTCTTCCTTGTTTTCGGCGCTTCCGAACAAATCGATCATCGTGTCAAACAGCGTCGATGGGCTCACGGGCTTGAGCAGGAAGCCTTCGATACCCAGGGCCTCGGCTTGCCCGCGAATGTCCTCTTTTCCAAAGCCAGTAACCATGACGATCTTTGGGAATGTGTTTCAACAAGCCACCTTGCTTGATGGTCCGGCTGGCTTCGAGGCCATCCATGCCGGGCATTTGCCAGTCGATCAGAAGCACCTGATAGGGGTCGTGGGTGTCCGCTGCAGAGAGTTCGCGGATCGCTTGTTCGCCAGAGGCAGCTGAATCCACTTTGAGCGCGAACGACTTCAGGGCCTCGGTGAGAATCTCGCACGCCAGGGGGTTGTCATCGACTACCAGCGCCCGGATGCCTGAGAGGTCCGGAACGAAGCGTCTTTCCTCGGGCTTGGCCGCCCCGATCCCAAGCCATACGGTGAAGAAGAAGGTACTGCCCACACCGGAGGTGCTCTCAACCCAGATCTCGCCTCCCATGATCTCGACGAGCCGTTTCGAAATCGAAAGGCCAAGCCCGGTGCCGCCATATTTCCGGCTGGTGGAACTGTCGGCCTGGCTGAATGCTTGAAACAAGCGCGCCGCCTGCTGCGGTGTCATGCCGATGCCACTGTCGCGGACGGAGACCTTTACCTTGACTCGCTTCTCGGTTCTCTCTTCCAGCGTGACGCTCAGGACTACCTCGCCGCGCTCCGTAAATTTGATCGCGTTGTTGACGAGGTTGATCAGAATCTGACCAAGACGCAAGGGGTCGCCGATCAGACTTGGCGGCAAGTTGTTGGGCGAGGCGATCAAGAATTCCAGATTCTTGTCATGGGCCTTCTGGCTGACGACCGAGGACAGATCTTCGAGCACCTTATCGAGACGGAACTCGGTGTCCTCGACCTCCAGCTTGCCGGCCTCGATCTTGGAGAAGTCGAGGATGTCGTTGATGATGCCCAGGAGGGCCTGGGCGGCCCCTTTTGTTTTTGTCAGATAGTCACGCTGTCTCGCCGTCAACTCGGTCTTTAGGGCCAGATGGGTCATTCCCAGAATGGCGTTCATGGGAGTGCGGATCTCGTGGCTCATGTTGGCGAGAAATTCGGACTTGGCCACGGTGGCGGCCATGGCCTGTTCTTTGGCCGTAATAAGGTCCGCTTCCGCCTGCTTGCGATCGGTGATGTCCTTCGTCATGTTCAGCAGATACCGCGGGCGTCCCGCAGCGTCCCTGATGACCGAAAAGGTCCCATCCGCGATGACCAGGCGCCCATCGAGGCGGATGAACCGTTGTTCCCACGCGTCGTGGTCCTTCTTGCCATCGATGAGTTCGGCATAGCGTTTGGCGCCCGAGGCGCGTTCGTCCGGATGGACGATCTGGTCCCATTTCTCCACGGAGTTCAGTTCTTCATGAGTGCGGCCAAGCATCTCGTGCAGAGCGCGATTGGTGAAATATTGTGATTTGGCAACGTTGTAAAGGCCGATACCTACTGGGGCGTTTTCAAAAATGGACCGGAAGAGCTCTTCGCTCTCCTGGAGAGCCCCCTGTGCCCGCTTGCGTTCGGTGATGTCCTCGGTCAGCGCGACCAGATATTGCGGCTTGCCGGAGGCGTCGCGAAGCAATTGAAACCTGCCATTGCCAATGACGATTCGCCCATCGCGACGAATGAACCGATTTTCGAACTCGTCCGCATCTATAACGCCCTCAATGATTTCCCCATACCGCTTCGCGCCCGAGCTTCGTTCATCCGGATGAACAATTTCGTTCCATTGTTCAACGTCCCTGAGCTCCTCCTGGGTGCGGCCCAGCAACTCCTGCAATGCACGGTTGGTGAGATGCGTTTGCGCATCGATGTCCAGGATGCTGATCCCAATCTGGGCATTCTCAAAGATCGAACGGAAGAGTTCCTCGCTCTTTTGCAAAGCCTCCTGGGCACGCTTGGTTTCTGTAATATCTGCCGTTAAACCCACAATGTACTGAGGTTTGCCGTCGGCATCTCTTATCAGCTGAAATTTCTCGTTGGCAACGACAATGCTGCCGTCCCGCCGAATGAAGCGTTGTTCGTATTCGTCCGTATCACGTTTTCCCTGGATGAGTTCGGCATATCGTTCCGCGCCGTAAGCACGCTCCTCGGGAGCTACAATCTCATCCCATTGCTCGAGGCGGCTCAGCTCTTCTCCGCTGTAACCCAACATCTCGTGGAGTGCCCGGTTCGAGAAGTGTTCCTGGGTGTCAATCCTGAAATAGGCGATCCCGATCTGGGCATTCTCAAAGATCGAGCGGAAGAGTTGCTCGCTCGGTTGCGCGCTGTTCTGGGCATTGCGGTCCACGGTGTCACCCGGAGTGATGCTAGACCTCGCCGATGAACCGTCACTACTGGTAATAATGGCAGGTTTTGAACGAATCGTTTTATGCCGGGGTCGTTGAGTGCTTTCGAGACCCGCCCGTCACCAGCGTATCGGCATGGAATTCCTGGCAGCGGGATGCCGGCATGTTACCTGGTCGCCGGCATTCAAAATAGCGAAGGACTCCGATGTGCGCCAGTCCGAGTGCGGCCCCGCCGCTCAAGGCAATCCCGATCGATGGCCATTCCGCGCCGCGATGCTCCTGGGCTACAGCGCCGGTCGGGTAAGAATCCCTAGCCCAATTGCGCAAGCCAGGAATCTATAACACAGTCGGATCGCTGACCTCGTATTGAAACGCGTTAAGAAACGGTCTCAGCGACATACGGATTGAACCTGATCTGTCCGTCCTTGCCGCCGGGCTTCGTCCGAATCTCGAAAGGAAACGTAGAAAGCTGCTGTTCCGAGAAGCCAGCCGTTCGTTCCCTCCCACTCTCGTCATTCCCTTGTAAGAAGACGAAGCCGGCTTCAGCCCGATAGACAAATCTATCCACCGTAATCGCTCCGATTGGCGTGTAAACGATGAATAGCGCGTCATCCGGCTTGTGTATGAGAGAGCGAATATCTCGAACGATGTCCCAGAAATGTGAGTCCATGGTCTCCCCTCGTTGACCCCGCGTGCGGTCTCAGAAGCAGGGGCCAGTCTTAGTTCCGCAGGCAACTTCGATGTTTCTTGCTCTGCCCTACTTACTGGGCGCAGGTGGGTAGTTTTTGAAAAGTTTGGCCATCGCCTTTTGCAGGTTCTTGTAATTCTTATCCGGATCCTTCTTCAGGTCGATCGTCTTGGTCGCATCTCCACGCCAGATCAGCTGCTTCTGTGCGGGGTCATACAGGTCCACGACTATCGTCCCGATTGGAACGCTAGAAGTCTGGCCCTGCACTGAACCGTCCCACCCGCCGCCCCAGCCTCTGCCGCCCCAGCCCATGCCCGACAAATTCAGGCTCTGTTCCTGGCGGACGGCAGCGTGGTAGCCCACCTGAAGGTCCGCGTTTTTGTCGACCTTGATAAGACCCTTTTGAGCGAGTTGCTCGTCGACTGCCCGCTTGATCTCCTGGTTGATCAACTGATCCTCTGACGCATTGTCCCGAATGTCCGAGGCGCTGCCCGGAAAGTTCGGTGCGCCGCCGAGGAGGATGGGCGGAGGGGCCGGGAGGTTTGGCAGAGCAGGAAGGTTTGGTGGAACGCCCGCGTCGGCCTTAGGCGCGCTTGCTGGATCGGATTTGGGTGCGGCAGTCGGGGTGTCGACCCATTGATAGGTCTTGTACGCAGAGAAGTTCGCGCCGCGCTCGTAGTTGTAGTGAACCTCCTGACCATAGACGAGTGCGGTGGTGACGGGAAACTTCAACACGAGTGCCAATAGCGTCGCAAGTCTCATTTCAATTGCTTTTCTTCGACGCCGTCGTTCGATCCAGCCGGTGAAGTAAGTGATTGTTAATGAAAAAACCGGTAAAGATGTCATGTGCTTTGTTAGTCGCACTACTATTCCTTTCATTTGTGTCGATGTCGTTTGGCAATATGCCTAATACGCCTTTTCTGGAACCGGACACGGTCGTAGCTTCCAGATGTTGGCTGCGTACTCTGCGATTGTGCGGTCGCTCGAGAATTTCCCCGAGCCCGCCACGTTCAAAATGGCTTTGCGCGCCCAGCCATCGGGGTCGGCATAGAGCGCCCGCAATCGCTCGTCTGCCTCCAGATACGATGTGAGATCCGCAAGGTGCATGTAGTGATCGCCTTGGGTGAGCAAGACGTCACGCAGCGGAGCGAAGACGCCGGGTTCATGGTGGCTGAAATGGTCAGACGCGATCAAGTCCAGCGCCTCACGGATTTCGGGTTCGTGTTCATAGTGCCATTGCGGGCTGTACCATGAACGACTGCCCATTACCTGGTCCGCCGTAAGCCCGAACAGGAAGAAGTTTTCTTCGCCGGCTTCAGCGGCCATCTCGATCGTCGCGCCGTCACGTGTGCCGATGGTCAGCGCGCCGTTCATCATGAATTTCATGTTGCTTGTGCCGCTAGCTTCGTATCCTGCCGTCGAAATCTGGTTTGAAACATCGCTGGCGGGAATCAGGTGTTCTGCAACCGAGACGCAGTACTCGGGCAGGAACACGACTTTGAGCTGCCCGCGTACCGCTGGGTCACTGTCAATCGTGACTGCCAGCCATTTCCCAGGCCGGCATCGGGCTCTTGCTCGAGGATCTCAACGAGGCTGAGTTTCTTGTTTTCGAGAACCTGCTTCGCGAGCGGGCTTAACAGAAGATTCGTAACATTGTTTTCCAGAGAGCGGCCGATGAGAAACTCTATCGAGAGGTAGTAGAGCCGCTTCGGGTTGTGTTGTTCGTAGGTCTTCTCAGTCAAAAGCCATCGCTGCGACAGAATATCGCGCACGGACCTGGCCAGCGCTTCGAACCGGTCGCGGGCCGTCGCCGCCGCGGGATCGACGCCGTTGTCGAAGAGCAAGTGCCGCTCATACAGGGCATCGTTCGTTCCGGCGAATTGCACCGGGCCGCATCCATATTGCTTTTTAAGAAGCCAGTCTGAATCCGGCAGGGAGTGCATTTCTCTTGTGGCGTTACTCGCCATTTTCTTGTCCTCCTATGATCCCGTAGTGGATCTCAACGGGATCACCGCATTCAACCAGATCAATCGGTGCGATTCGCAGAACCTGAGACCTGCGGAAAAGCCGATACCGCTGAACCAGCTTGTAGATGACGTAAGAGAAGACTGCGGCGAGCGCGAGACCTACAAAAAACCTGCCCGCTCGCGACACGTACGCAGCGGCACGATCGAGGTTATGGCTGAAGATATAGCCGAGTCCGCTATACACGCATGCATAGAGGCTGGCGCCAATCGCATCCAAGGCGAGGAAGCGGACTCGGCTGGTGCGAGATGTCCCAGCGAGAGGCGGCGCTACCGCGTCGAGTCCGGGGACGAACTTCGCCACCAGCAGGAGTTGCAACCCATGCCGGGCAAAGATCCTCTTCGCATTGCGATCGTGGAAGTCAGGATCCCGCGTCGTCAATCGATGCAGGAAGTGCAACACCTTGTCTCCGCCCCGACGACCCGCCTCATACCAAATCCAATCAGCCAATACACAGGCCGTAATGGTTAGACCGACTACGGCGAGGAAGATTCAGCTTCCCCGCCGCCGCGAGTGCCCCGGCCGCGAGCAGAAACAAAGGTCCGGGCAGGGGAATCCCTACCTGGTGCGCAAACAGGACAGCGAACAGGAAAGAATAGCCATGCTTCAAGACGAATTGAAAGATCGCGCTCACTGGCGGCCTTCCGTACGCATGAGCTCTGCCCGGGCGACGGCCCGCTGCATCTCCGCGTCAAAGAGTTGCGCCTTCGCATCGGCCAGTTGGGCCTGCGCATTCTTGAGTGCAGATTCGTCCGCGGTCTTCGCCACAACCTGGTCATTGGTGATGCGAACCAGTTCGGATCGTGCGGCGACCCCGTCCCGCGCGGCTTCAAGGCCGGTCTCGGAACGATGAACCTTGCGCGTCTCCGACTGCACGTCCATCCGAACCCTTCTCTCCGTTGAGACAAGATTTTCTTCCGCCTGCGCAACAAGAGCCTTGCGCTCCCGAACCTTGCCGACGCGCTGGCCGAACTCTGAAATTGTCCAATTCATGCGCACGCCGACTGCGCCAGAACTGTCCGGCAGGAGAGCTACGCCATTCTGATAAACGTGCTCGAAAATGAGAGAAACATCGGGGATGTACTCGGCACGTGCGGCATTCAGTCCCGCATGCGCTTTCACCAAGGCCTGTTGCGCTGAGCGAAGTTCTGGATTGTGGTTTATCGCTTCATTCTCAGGAACCGCAGCCACAGCGCCCAGCGCAGCAGCCCCGGCTCCGGCGCGACGGCCGCAGATGCGATGGCCTGGTCCTCGTCCGCTTGTTCAACAGGTTCGACAAGTTCGGTTTCGGTTGGCAGGGGCAAACCCACAAGATCGTTGAACGAGTTAGTCATGTCGGCGATCTGGTCTTCAAGCGAGCCCACCGTGTGACGCGCTTCGGCAATCTCGGCCTCGCCCTCCAGGACCTTTACCTGGAGCGCAACTCCGCTCTGGGCGGCGTCGTTCGATTCCTTCAACTGCTCCTCTCCGGCCTGGAGACGTAACTCGGCGGCGTGCTTGCGTTCCTGCGTAGAGAGGAGCCCGTAATAGAGCTTCTTGACATTGAGCGAGACTTCGTTTTGCGCCCGCTCGAGATCGGCATGAGCCATGCGCGCCTCGGCTTCGGCGGCGCTCACGCCGGCATGAATCTTGAACATCTGCGTGAGCGGTTGTGCGACGGTGGTCTGGCTCATCACCCAATTCTGCTCACTCAGCGGAATCTTCACATCGGTTCCCGGGAGAGGTCCGGTGCCAGGGTAGCTTCCGAGTATTCCGCGTGGAATCGTCATAGAGTCCGTTTGACTGGTGTGAATGGCGTCGGTCTGGTTTGTTGCCACAGGAAAATAATTGGCTCTTGCCTGAACTACCCTGGCATCCGCCTCCCTCGCCTTCTGCGCAGCTATGCGAACGGTGGAGTTCTTGTTCATCGCCATTTGAAGGGACTCATCCAATGTGATGGACTTCTGTTGAGCCTGGCTGGGCGTAGCGAACGCAAACAGGAGTGCCACGCTGGCAGCCACGGCGACTGCCGGCTTGGCGACTTTCTTCGTGTTCACCACCACAAACAAGACGGGAATGACGACCAGCGTAAAGAACATGGAGCCGAGCAGGCCGAAGGCAATCACGCTTGCGAGTGGAGACCACATGCTGGATCGGGAGATGATCATCGGAGTCACTCCGACAGCGGCCGCCATGGTGGTAAGGAAGATCGGGCGCAGCCTACGCTCTCCGGCCTCGAGAGTCGCCTCCTCCAGGTCAATTCCGTGCTTCATGCGCTCATGAATGTAGTCGACCAGGATGATGGAGTTGCGCACCACCAGTCCGCCGAGGCTGATGACGCCGATGAATGCGGTGAACCCGAATGGGTTGTGTGTAATGAATAAGTCCGAATGCGGCTCCGGGCAAGGCCAGCGGGAAGGCGGCCATGACGATGAGTGCATCGGCCATAGCGTGCGGAACTGGAGCAAGAGGATCAGGAAGATCAGCCACCAGGCTGATTCCGAGCGCAAACTGCATCTCGCCAAACGTTTCGCGCTGGTTTTCATCCTCACCGCCATACTCGATGCGATAGCCTGGCGGCAATTGCAGATTGGAGATTTGCTTCTTGGCATCGATCAGGATCTGGCTGGCAAGCCGTCCTCGATCAGGGAAGGCGCGTACCGTCAACGTGCGGACCCCGTTGCGGCGCACGATCCTGCCCGGATGCCACTCCGGCGAAAGCGAAGCCATCGCATTGACCGGGACTCGTGCGCCGGTTATCGGCGAAAGCATGTACGTATCAGCAGATGTTCTCGAAAGCTCTGGCGCTGCGCCGGATCGAGGCGAAGATTAATGTCGACATCGCGATCGCCTTCCCAGAAGGTTGAGACCGTCTCGCCATCGAAACTCCCGGCCAGTTCGTTGGCAATCGTCGTATTGGTGAATCCAAGCCGATTGGCGACCTCCTGGCGCAGGTCGACTCCGGCCAGCATCTGGTCTTCATGCCAGTCCGTATGGACGTAGATCGCGCCCGGGGAGTGATTCAGGATGTTCTGCACCTGGTCGCCGAGGCTCCGCAACGTATCCAGGTCGTCGCCCACGATGCGCACCTCGACGGGAGCTTCCATGACGTCGCCCTGTTGCAGTTCCTTTGTGAACACCTTGGCCTCCGGCACCACGATCGGCAACTCCTCGCGGAGTTGCTCGACCAGCTTTGGTGTTCCCTTCACGGTGTGGGTGTTGACCAGGATCTGCGCGAAGTTGGCCGCCGTGGGCACCGGGTTGACGTTGTAATAGAACCGCGGGAAGCTGGAACCCAGGAAGCTGGTATAGCTGCGAACCTCCTTTTCTTTGCTCAGGACGGCCTCGATGCGGCGGACCGCGGCATCGGTGGCTTCGATGCGCGTTCCCTCGGGCAGCCAGACGTCCATAACGAACTGGTCGCGTTCTGCCAGGGGAAAGAACTGCTGGCGAACCAGGGACAGAATCCCGATGCCTGCGACAAAACTGATAACCGCCGCAACCAATACCTTCTTCCGGTGATGCATGGCCCAGGCAATAATGCCGTTGTAATAGCGCTGCATGTAGTCCAGAGCCGTGGGTTTCTTGTCCTTCTGGTCGGCAGACGGATCATGTAGTCCCTTCTTGATGAAGGCGCCATTGATCATCGGGGTCAACATCATGGCGACCACGAACGAGACGCTCAGAGCAACCGCCACGGCGATGGGCAGAGCGCGAATGAACTCTCCGCACGCGCCGGTGAGCAGCAACAGGGGCAGAAACGATGCGATGATGGTCAGGGTCGCGGCCAGCACCGGGACCGCCATTTCAGTGGCGCATCTCCAGCAGGCGTCCGCGATCGGGACCTTGTGATCCAGCAATTCGACGTAGTTGTCGGCGATCACGATGGCATCGTCCACCACCATGCCCAGCACGACGATGAGCCCGGCAATCGAGACCTGGTGAAGCTCAATTCCCGCCGCATTGAGCATCGCGAACGTAACCGAAACCGTGACCGGGATAGCGACTGCGGAGACCAGAGCGACGCGCATGGGCAGAAGCACCAGGGTGACAAGAATGACGGAGATGATCGCAATCCCGAATTCACGAGTGAAGTCCTGCACGCGCTCGTGGACAACACGGGGCTGGTCGGCGACGAAATCCAACTGCACATCGGGCGGCAACTGGTTTTGCATTTGCGCCAGAGTTTGGTGCAATTGCTCGCCGAACTCGACGATATTGTTTCCCTCGTGCATCTCGACGGAGAGCAGGATGGTCGGTTCACCACCCATCCGCGCATACTCGTCCGGGTCCTTGTAGACGCGCTTCACATCGGCCAGATCGCCCAGGTAGATGGGCTGCCCCGTTTGTGAAACATCCACCATGATCTTCCGAATCTGTTCTTCGGTCTGGAACTGCCCATTGGCCTCGATGGGCACCTTGCTGTTTCCGCTGCGAACGCGGCCGCCAAAATTGATGGTGTTTCGGCCTTGCAAGGCCTTCTCGATTTTGTTTGGATCCACTCCATACTGCGAGATACGCGCCAAAGAACCCGTTACCTCGATGGCTTTCCTTCTGGTCGCCGATTCTTTTGATCTTGGAGGCGGCAGGAATTCGGCGAATCGCACTTTCCACTCGTTGTGCGTAGTCCTTCAACTCGCGATATCCATAATGTCCCCCTCGCACGGCGATGAGGGCGGCGACAGTATCACCGAAATCGGAGTCGACGATCGGGCCACGTACCCCCGAAGGCAGTTCGGACTGCTTCAACACCGCCAGGTCGAGGCGGAGCTTCGACCAGAACTGGTCGGAGTTCTTCACAGACTTGTTCAGTTCCACGTTGATGATGACCATTCCGTTCCGGGAAGTGGAATAGGTCTTTTCCCGGCGCACTTCCTCAAACCGGAATAGCCGCTCCTCGATCTTGTGCGTAACCTGGCTCTCCACTTCTTCCGCAGTGGCGCCAGGATAGAGCGCAATGACAAGGCCGGTGCGTATAGTGATCTTCGGATCTTCGCGGCGGGGCATTGTCAGGAAAGCCCCGACACCGACGATGAAGAGCATGGCGGTGAGAACGAGCGTCACCTGGGGGAAGCGCAGGGATGCACGTACTGGGTTCATTGGCCACCTCCGGCAATGCGAACCAGGGATCCTTCATGGACATTCTGCTGGCCGGCAATCACGATCTGCTCATCGGGTCTTAAGCCGCTCTTGATCTCGACCTCATCCGCGATCAGCTGACCGACTTCTACGCGGCGAGCGAAGCACGCATTGTCGAGTGGCGTCGTAGACATAGACGAAGGAAGACCGCGAAGATCGCGAACCACGGCGATGGCAGGAACCGCAAGCACGTCGACCATCGCGCTGAATCGTAGACGCGCGCTTCGCTGATCATGCCGGCGCGCAGAACGTGGGTGGGATTGGGAATGGCGATTTTAGTGGTGAACGTGCGCGAAACGGAATCGCCAAATAACCGACCGCCTCCACCTTGCCGTCGAATTGCCGGTTGTTCGAGCGACGGTATGGTAACGACGGCGCGTTTGCCCTCGTGCACCTTCCCGATCTCCGCTTCCGGAATCCCGACGCGCACCTTCACCGGATCCAGATCGAGCACGGAGTAGACCGGATTGCCGGCTGCCACGGTGTCGCCGACATTTACGTGACGCATTCCCACGAATCCGCTGATGGGCGCCCTGAGTTGGCAATCGCCGAGGTGCTTCCTGGCTTCGCTCAACTGGCCAACCGCGGCGTGCGCCTGCCCCTGCGTGGATAACTTCTCCTCGTTTCGCGCGCCCTCCTGGGCCATGTTGTAACGCTGTTGCGATAGCAAGATATGCCGCTTCGATCTTGTGGAAGTCGTTGGCCGGCAAGCTTTGATGATCGTAGAGATATTTGTTGCCGCTGGTACTCATCCTGTGCGCGATCGAAATCGACTCGCGCCTGCTCGAGTTCCTGCGCGCGTACCCCGTTCTGCGCCTGCAGTGCCGTGGCTTCCGCCGCCGTGGCCTGACCGGCGGCGGATTCAAATGCATTGCGATAGTCCGAGCAATCGAGCTCGGCCAGGATCTGGCCCTGCTTCACGAACTGCCCCTCTTCGGCATACACGCGGGCCACACGCCCGCCAACCTGGAAGGCCGTGAGTGCGGTCACATTGGCTTCCACCGAGCCGCTCGCAGAGACTGACGCCGATTGCATGGAGGCGGTGAGGCGCGCGGAGCTGCACTGGAACAGGCTGATCCGCCGCGACCTTTGGATTTCGAATGCATCCGGCGAGCAGGCCGACGGAAGCACCGATGACAGCGAGAGATCGAATTACGTCCCTGGTGAATTTTGAAGAAGAGCAGAAGTTCATCTTGGTCCCTTTCACATATTCGGAGTGTTTCCGGACGGGATTCAGCACAGAGGTTTGAGCATCCTGGACTTCATCCCAATTGGCTTCCGCAGCACGGGGAATTCTTCTTGCCAGCTAAACCTCACCCCGGCCAACGTCGACAACCCTGCCTTGTCTCTCATATCGAGGGGGAGTCTTAGCCTCGTCTTGTCATTTGCATTTCGGTGCCCAAAATGAGAAACGGCCGATCCGCTGAATCAAAACGAGATAGAAAAGCCTCAACGAGCCTGACGCGCAGAATGAGTGCCGCTATCGCGTCACATGCCGCGGCAGCGTCGATGCGGTCACATTTATCTATTGCGTGACTTCGCCATCTCGCCGGGCAATGTCAGCCGACCGATGGGGTAATTGCTGAAGAACCAAGAGTGTGGACGAGCTGCTCGGGGAAATGCAAAGAGAATCGGCATTTGGGCGCTTTGGCATCCAGGTTGCCTGAGGTATGTGTGCAGGGGATCGGGGGAACACTCTCTGAAAGTCTTTGAATGGATCAATCCCGCATTTCGGGTTTTGCCGGCTCACGAGCCCATCAACAACAAGAGAAGAAATAATGATTGCCACTGACAGACACGCTCTTCGGCTCAGCATGATTCCTGCCCCGGGTTCTGAATCGGATCTGCATGCCATCCTTCACAGCGTGACTCTGCTTCTCTCGAAGATCATCGGATGCAATTGCGCGGCCCTGGTGTTGCTCAACGAGGACGGGCAGAGTGCGCGGTCTCAGCAAACACCGCGAACCGCTTTGTGCGTAGGCGATAGCGTGTTATGCCCATTCATGCCCTCACCCGCAATCAGTACCACGACTGAGCGGGCGCCAACGCGATATGTTGACCCCAGCACTTGCGTTTCCCCATTCCATTCGCAAATGTCGTGCGGAGGATCGAGCGCGGTGTCAATCCAGCGCCACCAGCTTTGCGATCCATCCGCCAATACGGGCAGTTCGAAATCCAGTGGCTCCCAGTGCGCATTGAATATGATGTGCGCGAACACCGCTTCGTTCTTCAATTCACCGCTGATCGCAAAGCTATGTGAGAGAGGCGACCAATCCGGCTGGTTCAGCTTCACGCCGTGCAGCGCGTGTTTCGACTCGCGCAGGACCTGCGTCAGGCTCGCCCGCCGGTGCTCATGTTCCAGGTCACGAATGACACGCCGCTCGATAAGCAACTTAACGAAGCGGTGCACATCCGCGTGTTTCGAAAGCAGCGTCCAGTCCAACCAGCTCATATCATTGTCCTGGCAGTAAGCATTGTTGTTTCCCCATTGGGTGCGCCGCACTTCATCGCCCATCACAAACATCGGCACACCTACCGACAGCACGGTGGCAATCAACAGGTTTTTCACCTGCCGATTGCGGAGTCGTTCTATTTCCGGATCGTCCGTCGCTCCTTCGAATCCGCAGTTCCAACTCCGGTTGTCGTCGTGGCCGTCTCGGTTGTCCTCGCCGTTTTCGCTGTTGTGCTTGTGGTTGTACGTAACAACATCGTTCAGCGTGAACCCATCGTGGCACGCTACGAAGTTGATGCTCTCCTCGGCTTCCCGCCCTCGCTCTGCGTAGATGCTGGGACTGCCGAGCAGGCGGTCGGCCATGTGCGCCACTGAATCATGTGCACCCCGGAAGAAGTCGCGGACGTCATCACGAAAGTGATCGTTCCACTCCTTCCAGCTATCTCCCACGAAGCTACCCACCTGGTAAAGTCCCGCCGCGTCCCACGCCTCCGCAATCATCTTGGTGCCAGCCAGGGCCGGATCGGACTCAATGTCCCAGAGCACCGGAGGATTCGACATGACGGCGCCGGACGAGTCGCGGGCAAGAATGGATGCAAGATCGAACCGGAAACCATCCACGTGCATTTCAGTCACCCAGTAGCGCAGGCTGTCAACAATCATGCGCCGTATCACCGGATGGTTGGCATTGAGCGTGTTTCCTGTGCCGGTGAAGTTCGCGTAACGCGAGCGATCTTCACACAACAGGTAATAGGTAGGATTGTCCAAACCGCGGAAGCATTGCGTGGGCCCGTCATGCCCATCCTCTGCCGTGTGATTGAATACGACGTCGAGAATGACTTCGATGCCGGCCCGGTGAAGCGCCTTCACCATGTCTCGAAATTCATCCAGCGCGGCCAGCGGCTCCTGACGGGAACTGTACGCCACGTGTGGCGCAAAGAACGAAACCGGCGCGTAGCCCCAGTAGTTCGTTCGGCCCTGCGGTGCATCCTGCGGATCGAATTGGAAGACCGGAAGAAGTTCGACCGCCGTGATGCCGAGTTGCTGAAGGTAGGGAATCTTCTCGATCAGGCCGGCGTATGTTCCGCGTTTCGATTCCGGCAGGCCGGAACTGGGATGTGCGGTAAACCCGCGCACATGCATCTCGTAAATGATGGTCCGCGCCCACGGCCGATGGAGGGGAACGTCCCCTTCCCAGTCATACGCCAGTGAGTCAACAAGCACGCTTTTCATTGCGGTCGCGGCGTTGTCGCCTTCCAGACGGGCCGCCTCACGGCTGTAGTTTCTCGGCACGCTGATGGCCCGGCCATACGGATCGAGAAGTAACTTGGAGGGATCGAACCTGAGTCCCCGATCCGGATCAAACGGCCCGAACGCCCGGAATCCGTAGATCTGACCCGCTTCGAGCCCGGGGACGTATACGTGCCAATAGTGGTACGTGCGGTTCGCAGACGAGTCCATCGGGATCACGCGCGAAGGACGAGCGTCGTCCACCCGATCGAAGAGCAGAAGTTCGATACTGTCCGCACTCCGGGAGAACACAGAAAAGTTGGCGCCACCATTGACCAGCGTGGCGCCTATGGGAAAGCTGCGGCCGGTTCCTGGAACCGGAACCGGATGTTCCCCTACGTTTTCTGTTGCAGTGGGCATGCCTGCACAAGTCCATAGCTTCATTTCTTCTCGTACGGCCACTTCCACCCACTGATCTCCTGGCTGTCGATGCCATGCTCGTAAGCGTGGCGCCGGCAGGCAATCTGCATGTCGCGAAATTCCTCCTTGGCATGCGCGCCGATCCGCTGCAGTTGCGGGACGCGGTCGATTGCGTCGATGGCAAGACTGAACCGGTCGGTCTGGTTGTTAATGGCCAGTTCCATCGGTGTGTTGATGTTGCCCTTTTCTTTGTAGCCACGTACATGCAGGTTACGGTGGTTGGTGCGCCGGTAAGCGAGGCGGTGAATCAACCAGGGATAGCCGTGGAAGTTGAAGATGATCGGCTTATCGGCCGTAAACAGAGAATCGAAGTCCGAATCCGATAAGCCATGTGGATGTTCTGTGCTGGGTTGGAGCTTGAACAGATCAACAACGTTGACGAATCGGATCTTCAGATCGGGGAATTTTTCTCTGAGCAATGCTGTCGCAGCCAGCGCTTCCTGTGTTGGGATATCGCCCGCCGCAGCAAACACAACATCTGGTTCAGTGCCCTCATCATTACTGGCCCAATTCCAGATACCGATGCCCTTGGTGCAATGAGTGATAGCGGCATCAATATCCAGGAACTGCAGATGTTTCTGCTTGTCGGAGACAATTACGTTGATGTAGTTCTCCGAGCGCAGGCAGTGATCCGCAACCGACAGCAGACAATTGGCGTCCGGTGGCAGATAGATGCGCGTCACGGCCGCACTCTTGTTCAGTACCACGTCCAGGAACCCAGGATCCTGGTGCGTGAAGCCATTGTGATCCTGGCGCCACACCGTTGACGTAATGAGAAGATTCAGCGACGCGATCTTCCGACGCCACGATAATTGATTGCAGATCGACAACCACTTCGCATGTTGATTGAACATCGAGTCGATCACGTGAACGAAAGCTTCGTAGGACGACAGGAACCCGTTGCGTCCGGTTAACAAATAACCCTCGAGCATGCCCTCCATCGTGTGCTCGCTGAGCATTTCGATCACCCGTCCGTTCGAATCCAGTTCAGTGCCGTTGCTGTCCTCGGGAAAGAGTTCAGCAATCCAGAACTTCTTCGAAACCTGGTAAATAGCATCGAGTTTGTTGGACGTGTTCTCGTCGGGCCCGAACACCCGAAAGCTGTTCATGTTCGATTTCATGACATCGCGCAGAAAAATGCCGAGCGGCGGCACGTTCTCGACTTCGGTGTTCCCGGGACGATCGATTTTGATCGCATAATCGCGGAATTCGGGCAGGCGCAGCTTCTTCCTGAGGTCTCCATTGGCGTGAGGACTCGCGCTCATACGCCGGGGTCCCCTTGGCGCTACTTCGGCGAGTTCCGGTCGCAGCCTTCCGGATTCGTCGAAGAGCTCTTCGGGCTTGAGAGAGCGCATCCAGTTCTCCAGAATCCGCAGACGCTGCGGGTTGGTCTTAACGTCCGCCAGCGGAACCTGGTGCGAACGCCAGAAGGCTTCAATCCGATGTCCCGTCCACCTCCGCCGGCGCACCCCAGCCCTTCGGCGATCGCAATACTACCATTGGCCAGCGTGGCCGGGTCGCAATGCCGGTCTTCCGGCACTCTGCCTGATGTGTCCTGATCTCCTTCACGCAACGCTCTATGGTCGCGGCCATCGCCTGATGCATGCTGTCGTGCTCGGAGCCCTCAACGAAGTAGGGATTCCAGCCGTACCCGCGCAGCAGATTCTCCAGTTCCTCGTGCGTGATCCGTGCCAACAAGGTCGGGTTGTTGATCTTGTATCCGTTGAGATGAAGGATAGGAAGTACAGCCCCGTCGCGAATCGGATTGAGAAACTTGCTGATATGCCATGACGTCGCCAGTGGGCCAGTTTCGGCTTCGCCGTCACCGACCACGGCTCCCACGATCAGGTTGGGATTGTCGAATGCGGCTCCGCAGGCGTGCGAGAGGACATACCCCAGTTCACCTCCCTCGTGAATGGATCCTGGAGTCTCAGGCGTGCAGTGACTGCCAATACCGCCGGGGAATGAGAACTGTTTAAAGAAGTCTCGCAGGCCTTTTTCGTCCTGGCTTTTCTCCGGATAGATTTCGCTGTAGGTGCCCTCGAGATATATTGGGGCCAAAACTCCAGGCGCGCCATGACCCGGACCGGCGAGAAAGATCATTTCGGCGTCATACATCCGTATAAGTCGGCTCAGGTGGGTATAGATGAAGGCCAGCCCGGGGCTCGATCCCCAATGACCGAGCAGCCGGCTCTTGATATGTTCGGGCTTCAGTGGTTCCCGTAAAAGGGGATTCGCTTGTAGATAGATCATGCCGAGAGCCAGGTAATTGCACGCACGCCAGTAGGCATCGATCTTGTTCAGCTCTTCGGCGCTTAGCGGCGCTCCCGCGACCGTCGACCGTGCTGGGCCGTGGGCGCTCAGTGGTTCCGTCAACTCTTCGGCTTTTGTAAGTACTGTCATCTTTTCCTTGTCCTCACTTCGTCAACGTCTGATTCTCGCGTGCGACGAGATCGGCCGGGCGTTCCTTTGCCTGGTAAGCTCGCCAAAATTGGTCCATCGTCGGGTATGGTTCTCGGGGTTGCAAGCTTTGTCATGCGACTTCTTCGACGCTACCGTCTGAGCGGTTCCGATACTTTGGGTTAGGGCAGCGACCAGCATTCGCGTGAGTCTGATGCGCGTTCCTCTTAGTTAACCGTGCAAAAGCTCCAGTGTTGGTCCTCGCCTCTCCTTTGCAACTCTCGCTGAATCTGCTCGATTTCCGTAACATCGTTTGCGTTGAGTGCGAGTTCGCCGGTCAGGATTACGAACAACATGTCAATGAGCGAATCCGTCGGGATGTTTATCAGTTCTCCATTCATCGCGCGTCACCGTGGAGCGAGTTGAAGTTCAGATCGACACTTCGTATGTGCAATCCGGCTGCCAGAGGTGAGCACATGCGAACGGACGAAAAGTCCTTGCATATCAGCGAACCAGATCGGTCAAGGGCAAGGCCTGCATGCCGCCATTTGGGCACTGACGCAATCCGGGCAGCAGGGTCATCTGGTATTGAGGCGGGCCTCAGCGGAACATGAGCACGTCAACCTCAAACCGTCTTGACTGGCCCCAAAATCAGTATTCTTGGTCTATGCTGTTGCTGTGATACGATTTAGACCGTCCGTGAAAACAGTGAGGATGGCCGCGTTTGCCCTGGGTGTTGTATTTGGGGGCTGCCCGAGCTTTTTTGCGCTCAATCCATCCCTGGACATCAGCCAGTACGCGCACACCGCATGGACGATCCGCGACGGGTTCGCTCCGGGCACCGCCTTCGCGATGGCCCAGACGCCGGACGGTTATCTCTGGCTTGGTACGGAATTTGGCTTGTTTCGTTCCGATGGCGTTCGTTTCGTCCCCTGGCAACCACCGGCGGGGCAGCATCTCCCCGAAAGTCCATACGCTCTGCTCGTCACCCGCGATGGCACTCTCTGGATTGGGACGTATGCCGGACTCGCGAGTTGGAACAACGGCAAGCTGACCCAATATCCCGAGGTAGGCGCTGGGTTCGTAACATCACTGCTCGAAGACCGGGAGGGAACGGTTTGGGCGGGGGCGATGGGCGGTTCACCGGGAACCCCTACCGGGCGGCTGTGCGCAATTCAAAACGGCAGCACACAATGTTACGGACAGGATGGCGCCTTTGGCTGTATTCGTCTGGAGTTTGGGTGAGGACAGTTCCGGCGCTCTCTGGGCTGGCGCAGAATCCGGTCTTTGGCGCTGGAGGCCCGGTCCGCCGAAGCGCTATGCGGTGCCCGGAGCGCGGCTTGCCGACCTGACTCAATCCGGCGACGGCCGGCTGATCGTTGGGATCAGAGGTGGAGGACTCAGGCAGGTCGCTGGTGACAAACTCGAAGCCTACCCGATTCGCAGCGCCATGAACTCCAATGCGATGCTGCCCGACCGCGACATCGATGCGAATAAGCTTCTCCGGGACCGCGATGGAGGTCTCTGGATCGGAACCAACCAGCGGGGGCTGATCCACGTGCATCACGGTCGCACGGATGTCTTCACGACAGAGAGCGGTTTGTCAGGCAACATCATCGCCGGCCTTTTCGAGGATCGTGAAGGGAATATCTGGGTGTCCACTGCTGGGGGACTTGATCGGTTTCGAGAACTCCCCGTCACTACTGTTTCTACGAAACAGGGTTTGTCCAGCGATGAGCGTTCATTCCGTAATCGCGACGACTGATGGGAGCATCTGGATTGCCACTCGCGATGGTTTGACGAGAATGGCAGAAAGGACAAACGACCATATTCCGCAAAGCAGATGGACTGCCGGATGACATGGTGCAGTCCATGTACCAGGATCATGCCGGGCGCATCTGGGTGTTTACAGGTCATGGTCTGGCCTGGTTCAACAACGGCAGGTTCGTGTCCGTAGATGGGGTACCCAGCACGGAGGTCTATTCGATCACCGGGGACAACGCAGGCAATCTCTGGCTTTCAGGAAACAAAGGCCTTTCCCATCTTCGGGAAGGACGCCTGATCGAGAATCTTCCCTGGACAGCACTCGGGCACCGTCAACAGGCCAAGGTGATCATCTTCGATCAGGACCGCGGCGGACTGTGGCTTGGATTCTGGCAGGACGCGGGCGGTGGAGTATTTCAAGGATGGCCAGGTCCGCCTTTCGTACACAGCCGCGAATGGAATGACCAAGGGACCTGTTGCCGCCCTTCGCCTCGATCGGGATGGGGCCGTGTGGGCCGCAACGCAGAATGGCGGCGTGAGCCGCATAAAAGACGGCCGGATCACAACCCTCACAACCAGTAACGGATTGCCGTGCGACAGAATTCACTGGACAACAGAGGATGACGATCGTTCGTTGTGGCTGTACACGGGCTGCGGCCTGGTGCGCATACCACGCAGCCAGGTGGACGCCTGGATCGCCGACCCGAGCGCACCGGATTGAACCGACGCTTTGGGATGCGACGGACGGCGCCCTGCCCGGGGGATCACCTTCATCCTTCGGTCCAACTTTTGCAAAAGCTGCTGATGGCAAACTGTGGTTCGTAACGCGAGAAGACATTGCGGTGGTCGATCCTTCCCATCTTGCTTTGAACAAACTCGCGCCGCCCGTCCACGTCGAAAGGGTCTCAGCCGACGGCAACACATATTGGCAGAACCTGCCAGGCGCATCGATTCCGAATCTGCATCTGCCGGCCCGAATTCACGATCTGCAGATCTTCTACACCGCTCTCAGTTTTGTCGCGCCTGAAAGGGTCCATTTCAAATACCGGCTGGAAGGCCAAGATCCTGACTGGCGTGAGGTGGTCAACGACCGAGATGTGCAGTATTCAAACCTAGGTCCGGGTACCTATCGGTTTCGCGTGATCGCGTGCAACAACAGCGGCGTGTGGAACGAGCAGGGAGATTCGCGGGAGTTCTCGATTTCGCCCGCGTACTACCAGACGAATTGGTTTCGCGCCATTTGCGCAGTTCTCGTCCTGGCACTCGTGTGGGCAATCTACCAGATCAGGGTCAGGCAATTGCACCACGACTTCGCCCTGACCTTGGAGGCGCGCGTGCGAGAGCGAACAAGCATTGCACGCGACCTTCATGACACCCTGCTTCAGAGCTTCCAGGGGTTGATGCTGCGGTTTGAGATAGTTTCGCAGTTGCTCCCTGACCGCCCCGTCGAGGCAAAGGAAAAGCTGGACGGCGCGATGAAACAGGCTGCCGATGCAATCACCGAGGGCCGAGATGCGGTGCAAGGGCTGCGCACCTCCACGGTCCAAACGAACGATCTCGCACGGGCCATCGATACGCTCGGTGAGGAACTCGCAAATGACCCAACCCACCACGACTCTCCGGCATTTATCGTCACAGTAGAAGGCAGCCCGCGAGATCTTCATCCTATCCTGCGTGACGAAATATACAGAATTGCCGCTGAGGCTCTTCGGAACGCATTTCACCACGCCGAGGCGCGGCGGGTTGAGGTGGAAGTCAGATATGACAATCGGCGGTTCCGGCTCCGTGTGCGGGATGATGGCAAAGGCATTGATCCAGCAGTTCTGTCGGGGCGCGGGCGCGACGGGCACTTTGGCTTGCCCGGCATGCGGGAACGCGCCAATGCCATGGGAGGCAAGCTGGTGCTGTGGAGCGAAGTTGGTGCGGGCACCGAAGTGGAACTGATCATTCCTGCTTCCTCCGCATACACGACAGCTCGGAGGGGTTCAAAGCTGTCACAGAAGTTTGCGGGGAAAGCATGATCGCCATTCGACGAAATGCAGGATGGGGCTTGCGAACTGTGAGCCGGATCGTGCTTCTATGCATAACTTCATATGCCGTAGCAGCTGAACCCCTCCCAGAAAAAGCTGCAATTGCCGCATCCAGGAACACACCTCTTACTCACCTCGCGACGAAGGCTGGCTCCCGCGGCGAACCCTATGCGCATGGCGGCGACGCGCGGCTGAGGGATCTCAAATTTGCCCACCTGACCACCAGGGATGGCCTGGCGCAGGACAACGTGGTTGCCATTTTGCAGGATCACCGGGGCTTCATGTGGTTTGCCACCGGCGAAGGCCTCAACCGGTATGATGGCAACTCTTTCGTCGTATACAAAAATAATCCCAATGATCCCGCGAGCCTGAGCCACAATTTCATTAGGGACGTGGTAGAAGACGACCACGGTTATTTGTGGGTTGCCGCTCATCCCGGCATAAACAAATTCGATCCCACCACCGAACGTAGTACCCGCTATCTTCCCGAGCCCAACAATCCCAACAGCCTTGGTAGCGATGCAGTTTGGCGCATCACCCGCGACAGCCGCGGCTACCTGTGGTTCGCCGAAGACAACGGGCTGGACAGGTTTGATCCGGCGACAGAAACCTTCACCCATTACCGCAATGACAACACTGGCCAGTTTGTCGGCAGGATCACGCACGTCATCGAGGATAGCCATCGGGACATCTGGTTCGTTGGCGAGCTCGGGCTGTTTCATTTGAACCTGCAGACAGGACAGATTACTCACCCCATAATCATCAAGGACCTGGCCGCAAACTTCTTGTACGAAGACAAGGCCGGCGATTTTTGGATGCTGGCCCATTCCCCGATCGTCGGGCTAGTGAAATATGAGCGGCGCACAGGGAGGCTTGCCAAACACCCGTTTGGCGCGGGTGCTGCCGGACTGGAGAGCACCACACTTCTCGATGATGGAGGGAAGGGATTCTGGGTGCCCTCCAACCTGGGCTTGTATTACTTTGACCGGCGCACAGACCATTTGACGCGACTCTTTCAACACGATGAAACCGACCCGGATAGCCTGAGCGATAACAGCGTTGTTGCACTATGCCGCGATCGGGCCGGCTTGCTTTGGGTGGGCACTCAAAATGGTGGGCTGAATATTCTCAATTTCCAACAAGAACAGTTCGGCCATTACACGCATCGACCGGCCGACCCCGATTCTCTCTCCCCCGGCAAGGCGACCGCGATCTTCCAGAAGTCCGATGGCGTTCTGTGGGTAGGCTTGTTCCCTCGCGCCCTCGATCGATTGGATCGACAGACCGGGAAAGCCACTCATTATGTTCCCGGCCCTGAGGGCAAAAACAACCTCAGTAAAGGCGGTGATCTTAGCAGCATTTTTAAAGATGCACGCGGCTATCTCTGGGTCGGGGGTTGGGGCGCCGGTCTAGACCGGTTGGATGAACGCACTGGCCGGTTCAAACATTACGGGCACAACCCTGGCGACCCCCACAGCCTCATGACGGATAACGTCGTCAGCGTCTATGGAGATCCGAGCGGCCAGATATGGGCCGGGCAGTATGGCGGAGTTAGCCGCTTTGATCCGGTGACGGAGCAATTCGCTAATTATCCGCTTGGCCCGGATGAATCAGCCGGCCTTGCGTATACCGTCTGTGCTTTCCATCGTGATCGTTCCGGCACGCTCTGGTTGGGAACATGGGGCGGCGTGCTGAGCCGCTTCGACGAAAAGGCAAACACTTTTGTGAACTACCCACCCGACCAGCGCGATCCTCGCCAACTTCAGGGCGGCAGCATCGGCGCTATTCACGAGGACCGCGCCGGCACATTATGGCTGGCGTCGGGACTGGGCCTTTACCGGTACAACCGCCAAGAAGGAACGTTTACCCGTTACACGGAAAACCAGGGCCTGCCCAGCAACGACCTCATGGGCATTCTCGAAGATAGTGCCGGCAGGCTTTGGCTCTCCACCAAAAAAGGCATATCCCGGTTCGATCCGAAGACGGAGACATTCAGGAATTACGACGTGTCCGATGGGTTGTTGAGCAATGACTTCTCGAGAAGTTGTTATCAGCAAGGCCAAACCGGAGAGATGTTGTTTTGCGGCAGCAATGGTGTTACGGCCTTCTTCCCCGACAAGATTCGGGACAATCTCTTCGTGCCGCCGGTGGTAATCACGAGCCTCAGAATCTTCAACAAGCCCGTTCCCATCGGCGCCAAATCGGTTCTCAAGAAAGCCATCTCATCTGTGGACTCCCTGACTCTCTCCCACCGCGACAATGTCTTCTCTTTTGAATTCGCGGCGTTGAGCTACGCCAATCCCCAAAAGAACCGTTATCGATATAAGCTCGAAAATTTTGACCCGGGCTGGAACGACGTGGGCAGCAATCAGCGCCTCGCGACTTACACCAATCTCGACCCCGGTAAATATGTCTTCCGCGTGCAGGGATCGAACAGCGATGGCGTGTGGAATGAACAAGGAGTGTCACTGACGATTCTCATCACCCCGCCTTGGTGGAGGACCAATTGGTTCCGCACCCTGGTCGCGGCCCTGTTATTGGTGCTGCTTTGGGCGGTCTACGAGTTTCGCGTCCGGCAATTGCGTCGGGAGTTCGCTGTTTCCCTGGAGGCGCGGGTCGGCGAGCGCACGCGAATTGCACGTGAGCTTCACGATACTCTGCTGCAGAGTTTCCAAGGCTTGCTTCTGCAACTCGAGGTGGTTTCGCAGCTCCAGCTGGACCAGCCTATTGAGGCAAAGCAAAAGCTGGACAAAACCATTGAGCGAAGTGCCCGGGCCATCACCGAGGGCCGGGACGCGGTACAGGGATTGCGCGAATCCACCGTTCAGAACAACGACCTCGCAAGAGCCGTAAATACTGTTGGAGAGGAACTGGCGGCCGACCCTGCCAACCAGGGATCCCCGGCATTTCGCGTTGCCGTCGAAGGCGAGCCGCGCGATCTGCATCCCATCTTGCGCGATGAAATCTACCGAATTGCCGCTGAGGGATTGCGGAATGCCTTCCGGCACGCCCAGGCGCGACAGGTGGAGGTGGAAATCCGCTATGACGATCAACAATTCCGGCTGCGGGTCCGGGATGATGGAAAAGGCATGGCTACAGGCCTTCTATCGGGGCAGGGTTCTGAGGGACATTATGGCTTGCCGGGCATGCGGGAACGCGCCAAACTGATAGGGGGCAAGCTGGAAATTTGGAGTGAAATTGGCGCCGGCACCGAAGTGGAACTGATTGTCCCAGCCTCCTCCGCATACACGACAGCTCGGAGGGGCTCCTGGCTGTCGCAAAAGTTCGCGGGGAAGGCATGATCGCCATGCGCCGAGATTCCGCGCCGGTCTTACGACGAGCGAGCAAGATCGTGCTTCTCTGCATGATTTACTGCTCCTCTGGCGTAACAGCTGAGCGCAATTCCGCCAAACTTGTAATTGCCCAGAGGAGTAGCACGGCCTTCGCGCACCTGACTGCGAAAGCCGCCTTTCGCCCGGAGCCCGAAGCCAGAGCTGACGCCGCTCCTCGCCGCTCGCGCGATATCTATCCTCAGGACATCCAAGCTCCGGTGAGGGATCTCAAATTCACCCACCTCACCACCAACGATGGCCTCTCTCAAGGGTATGTCGTCGCCATTTTGCAGGACCGCCGGGGGTTCATGTGGTTTGCCACCCGGGATGGCCTCAATCGCTATGACGGCAACGCCTTCGTCGTATATAAGAACAACCCCAACGACTCCGGCAGCTTGAGCTCCAACTTTTTGCAGGACCTGATGCAGGATGATCACGGTTATCTGTGGATCGCGACTAACACCGGGGTGAACAGATTCGACCCCCAAACCGAACGCTGTACCCGCTACCTTCACGACTCAGGGAATCCCAATAGTCTCGGTGGCGCATCGGTCAAGAGCATCGCCCAGGACAGCCGCGGTTCTCTTTGGTTTGGTACCGAAGACGGCGGCCTCGACAAGCTCGATCCAACGACTGGAACATTTACTCACTATCGAAATGACAGCGATGGCCACTTTGTCGGGAGGATCAGCCAGGTGATCGAGGATAAGCATCGCGAGATCTGGTTTGTGGGCGAGCGCGGTCTGTTCCATCTGAATCAACAGGCGGGACAGATCACTCGCCCTCCCGCAACCCGGAATGGCCTCAGCGCGGACAGCGTATATGGAGACGAAACCGGCAAGCTGTGGATGCTGATCGATTCTCCGGTTGTCGCGCTCGCGAAATACGATCGGGAAGCTGAACGCCTCACGACATACCCGCTTGGCGCCCGCGACGTCGGCGTCCTGGCAACGACGAGCAGCGGGGGGTCGCTGAACGGCACCCTTTTGGCTGACGGCCAAAAGGGATTATGGGTGCCATCCAGCCAGGGTCTCTACTACTTCGACCGGCGGAGTGAACATTTCACATTCCGGTTTCGGCACAATGAAACCGACCCGGATAGCCTCGACAGCAATGCCATTTTCTCGGTCTATCGCGACAGGGGTGGGGTGCTGTGGGTGGGAACTGAAAACTCGGGAATCAACATTCTTGATTTCCGGCAAGAACAGTTCGGCCGATTGATGCATCGCCCTGCCGACCCCGATAGTCTCTCGCCGGGCCGGGTCAAGGCGATTTACCAGGATTCCAATAGCGTATTGTGGGTAGGTTTGTTTCCTCGCGCTCTCGATAGATTCAATCGGAAGACGGGAAAAGTCATGCACTTTGTTCCTACCCCCGGCGGCCAGACTGGGTTCGGTGAAGGCACAAACGTCAATAGCATCTACAAAGATACAGCGGGTTATCTCTGGATCGGTGGCGGAGGCTCGGGTCTGGTGCGATTCGATGAACGCACGGGGCGTTTCAAGCATTACCGGCACAACCCCGATGATCCCCACAGTTTGATTTCTGATAACGTCTATACCCTCTTCGGAGATAGGAACGGTCAAATGTGGGTGGGTCAGGTGGGCGGCCTCAGCCGTTTCGATCCAGCGAGGGATGGATTTACGAATTACCGCCCCGTTCCAGACCGTCCGGCCAGTCTGGAAAATACCGTCTGGGTCATCGATCAGGATCGTTCCGGCACCCTGTGGTTGGGGACGTGGGGCGGCACGCTGGTCCGTTTCGATGGCAAGGCAAAGACCTTTGCGAATTACACGCCTGATCCGCATAGCCCTGACAAGCTCAACGGCGGTGGCATCAACACTCTCCACGAAGACCGGACTGGAACACTGTGGGTGGGAGCAATGGACGGACTTTACCGGTTCAACCGGCAAAGCGGAACGTTCACTCGCTACACGGAAAACCAGGGCCTGCCGAGCAGCACGATTCGATGCATTCTGGAAGATGGACGTGGCGGTCTTTGGCTCAGCACGCAAAAGGGCATATCCCGATTCGATCCTCAGAGGAAAACGTTTAGAAACTATGACGCGTCCGACGGCTTGCAGAGCAATGAATTCAGCACCGGTTGCTATCAGGCCCCAAACGGAGAGATGTTCTTTGGCGGCAGCAATGGGCTGAATGCATTTTTCCCTGAAAAAGCCGGCGACAATCCCTACGTACCCCCGGTCGTGATCACCAGTTTCAAAATCTTCAACGAATCTGTGGCCATCGGCCCCAAGTCAGTGCTCAAGAACGCCATTCCATACGTCGGTTCCGTGACTCTCCCTTACAGCGACAACGTGTTTTCCTTCGAGTTCGCCGCGTTGAGCTATGCAAATTCCCACAAGAACCGTTATCGATATAAGCTCGAGCACTTCGAACCTGGCTGGAACGAGGTGGACAGCAAGCAGCGCCTGGCTACTTACACCAATCTCGACCCCGGTAAATATGTCTTTCGCGTGCAAGGATCAAATAGTGATGGGATATGGAATGAGGAAGGGGTATCGTTGACTGTCGTCATCACGCCCCCCTGGTGGAGGACAAATTGGTTTCGCATCCTTTGCGCGGTTCTTTTCGTCACGTTGCTGTGGACAGCCTACCAATGGCGGTTACGTCAGTTGCATCATCAGTTTGAAATGAAGCTTGAGGCCCGTGTCGGAGAGCGGACAAGCATCGCGCGCGAACTTCATGACACACTGCTTCAGAGCTTCCATGGTTTGTTGCTCCGCTTTCAGATTGTTTCCGAATTGCTGCCGGAGCGCCCGGTGGAAGCAAAGGAACAACTCGACAGAAGCATTGATCGGGCGGCCAAAGCGATTACCGAGGGCCGGGATGCTGTGCAGGGATTGCGCACCTCCACGGTCCAAACGAATGATCTCGCACGTGCCATCAATACGCTCGGTGAGGAAATCGCAACTGACCCCGCCAACGACAGGTCTCCGGCATTTCGCGTCACAGTGGAAGGCGATCCGCGAGATTTACATCCTATCTTGCGTGACGAAATCTACAGAATTGCCGCCGAGGCGCTCCGGAACGCCTTTGACCATGCCGCGGCTCGGCAGGTCGAAGTTGAAATCAGGTACGACACGCAACAATTCCGGCTCCGCGTACGGGACGATGGAAAAGGCATTGATCCAGTCGTTCTATCAGGGCAGGAGCCTGAGGGACACTTTGGCTTGCCCGGCATGCGGGAACGCTGCAAACTGATAGGAGGCAAGCTTGTGATTTGGAGCGAAGTCGGTGTGGGTACCGAGGTGGAACTCCGCATTCCTGCCGCCGCCGCCTACGCCACAGTGACGAAACGTTCTTGGATTTCAGAGTTGCTGGCCAAAAAGTAACGGAATCACCAGGAGACGCTGCGTGAGTAGTGATATTGCTCGCATTCGAATTCTAGCGGTCGACGACCATCCCATCGTACGCGAGGGCATCGCCGCATTGATTGCCATTCAGCCGGACATGATTCTGGTAGGCGAGGCCTCCGACGGCCGCGAAGCCATCCAGCAATTCCGGGTA
Source organism: Terriglobales bacterium (assembly GCA_963788475.1). Taxonomy (GTDB): domain Bacteria; phylum Acidobacteriota; class Terriglobia; order Terriglobales; family Acidobacteriaceae; genus Telmatobacter. Next base: position 1,449 of record CAWBGO010000011.1, on the reverse strand, counting down.
CATCGCCCCGACGTGACGGTGATGGACCTGCAGATGCCGGAGATGAACGGGCTCGATGCGCTGATTACCATTCGTAATGAGTTCCCGGATGCGAAGATCATCATGCTGACAACCTACAAGAGCGATGCTCAGATCGTCCGGGCGCTCAGGGCAGGTGCTCAGGGTTACCTGTTGAAGAATGCTCTGCACAAAGAATTACTGGCGACAATCCGCGCCGCAAATGCGGGCAAGAAAACAATTTCCCCGGAGGCTTCCCTCGAGATTGTCGAACATGCTACCGACGACGCCCTGACGCCGGCAGAAATCAACGTGCTGCGGCTCATAGCCGCCGGACGTGCAAACAAGGAAATCGCAGATCAGCTCTCCACCACCGAAGAATCGGTGAAAAGCCGGGTCAGGAGCATCCTTTCCAAATTGGGCGCCAGCGACCGAACCCACGCCACGACCATCGCTCTGAGACGAGGAATCATCGAGCTGTAGATTCTGGCCCCCTATTTATCTGCCCCGAAGCCTCAAAAGAGGCTCGATCCGACCTCTCCGGGGGGCTCTCTTCTCCTGGAAAATCGACGAAAATTAATACGTACATGAGAGGTGCGTCCATTGCGACGCTTGTATTCCAGTTTCGCTGGCGGTTGGCCCGGGCTTGGCCTCATCTTAATGCGGCTCGTTGTTGGGTTTGCTTTGGTAAGTAGTGCAGGCTCCGCCCTGCTCAGCAGTCCCGCCATCCCCATGACACTTTTGTCTGTTCTCCTGACCGCCGTAGCGCTTCTTCTCATCATCGGGCTGTTTACCCCGATCGTGGGAACACTGGTGGCTCTGATTGAAAGCTGCAGGTTCGTCATCATACCTGCAGACAGGTTGGTCTACCTCCTGGTAGCAACCGTTGGCGCTGCCCTGGCAATGTTAGGGCCTGGTCTATGGTCGGTCGATGCTCGCCTTTTCGGCTGGAAGCGCATCGAGCCCACGCCTCGCAAGAGGTAAATGGCGCACCCGAAAGAAGCCGGCCGCTCCCCTCAAACAAGCCTGTCTCTTCTGCGAATAGAGGCGTCCACTTGCCTCCAGATAGGTGTTCGTTTCCCTCGATGCAGAGTTCCGCCCGATCGCTAAAAGATCCAGAATGTCATCCATCTGGTCACCTCTCCCCGGAAGGATTCAAAGCAGAGGCCATGATGGGGAACCTGGATTAGCTTTAGCGTCATTCCTCAGCGTGTATGTTCCTTTCCTAAATGGTGACAGAAAGCGAGAAATCAAAATGGACACTCTCCAACGTACTGAACACTACACCGACAAGGGACACTATGCCGTAATGACGCGGACCTCAGTTATCAAACACGCGCAACTGGTCAGGATCGCTGATCACCTTCGTCGCAACGCCGAGGATCTCGCGTCCTCTACTGAGGTTCCCGCGTTCGAAAATTGTCGCATTGCCGGAGCAATGGTGACGTGGGC
>CAWBGO010000010.1:0-553850 GCA_963788475.1 Terriglobales bacterium | reverse complement strand
CTTCGGTATCGAAGTAAAGCACGTGCACCAGATTCGGTCGCTGCGCTTCGAGAATCGAGCGAACCTCCGCCTGAAAAAGCCCCAGCTGCCGACGACTGACGGATCCGGAGCAATCGACAGCGATGGCAATCTCGCCGGCACCTTCGGAGGTGACACCTGGCAGAAACAACCCTGACCAAACATGGCGCCGGTTTGGTCTTATCCAGCTGTAATCCGATGGAATTGTGTCGGACCAGGCGCGGCGCAACAGTTCGCGCCAATCGACCCCCGCGGCATCTGATTCTTGGAGACTGCGAGGAACACCGGCGGGCAGCTTCCCGGGAACTCTTGCGACGCTTTCAGCCTGCTCAATGGCAATCTTCCATTCCCTTGCCTGTTCGGCGACCGAAGCACCTTCATCTCCGTCCGGCTCCGGAGCGTCCAGCACCTGACCAATTCCACCTGGGGTTACCGGTGCGTCCACCTGACCACCGCCATCTTTTGAAGAAGCCTGTTGATCGCAAGAGTCTCCCTTGGGGGCGTGATCTGCAGGCACCGTTTCTTGAGACGTTTCAGGTCCCTGCTCCTCGATCAGGTTATAGATTTGTTGGCACTCATGCCTCGAAAGCGATGTTCGATGAGAACGTCTTTCGGTAGCGTGATGCCGGCATCGATGAGCAAAGGATTGATGGCATAGTCGCAGGCCATATTCCAACGTTTGGGATTACGGCCACCCCGGCGCGTGTGATGCTGGAGTGCGGGATGCATCACTTCGTGGGCCAGAACCCCGGCAAGTTCCGAAGCGTTTAACGTCTCCACATAGCCCGGATTGTAGTAAATTGACACACCATCCGTCGCCATGGTCTCAATCGAAGCTCGAAGATCCGTCCGCCCAGTCGAAAAAGCAGCGAGCCGAAAAAGGGATGATCGAGCAGCAGAGCGGTCCGGGCTTTTTGAATCCGGACCGCGGGATTTCTGAGGTTAGCATGGGGTCGCCACCTCCATATAGGCCGACATGTGCGAGATGATGGCGTCCGCACTCGAGGCGGGGTCGACGCCTGGGAGATGACCCTCTTGCACCGTGGTCCATTTCCCGCTGTTTCATCACGGCATCCATCTCGGATCCAGCATTTGAGCCGCGCATCGCTTGCGCCGTGGCGACGCGAAGGACGTCGCTCCGCTTGAGACTCATGTGCGCCGGATAGACGCAAAGTCGGTTGCGAACCTCCTGCCGCGAACCGGTTCAACTCCTGATCCTGGCCGACGTTGAGGGCGGGGAGGAGGTCAACCAGGTCGAAGACGTTGGGGTAACCAGAGAGGCATGGAAAGCGCGACTCGGGCTCATTCAGCCGATCGGCCATGTGAGCTGACCACCTCCTGAGCCGGATCCACAGATCCTCAGTTCCCCTTTTGAGCGATTGCCGCACGTTCGCATCGATCTCCCGGGCAACGCGCGCCTGTTCCTCGACCGACATCGTGACCCGGAAGTCGTCTCCGCTCGGGATCGGCAACACCTCGAGCTTCAGGCCGAACTTCTTCCGCGCAGCGCGTCCGCAGATGGGTAGTCCTCCTCGCGGAAGAGGCCATTGAGTTCTGGTCGTACGTGCTCGATGTAGCTGGGATAGAAATCCAGGAAGTCGTCTACCTGCTTGCGAAGCTCTGCTCGAACTCACGCATGCGCGCCGAGAGCTCAAAGTAAAAGTGCGCCGGAAGCAGACGGTAGCCTTCGTCGGACCACGGCAAGGTGATCTTGTAGAAGTTTGCCGGATCTGCCCCGCGAGTGTCCGCAGATCGTCGAGCTTGCCGGCGCCGCGCAGCAGTTGCTTGTTGTAGCGACCAGCACTGACCGGTGCCCCGTGCTGGCTGGCAACCTCGTGGCTGACCTTGCGATCGTGTTTGACCGCGGTCCAGATGCTGATGTGGATCGCGGCCAGCATGGCGCGTTCGGTAATCATTGCAAAACCTCCGCATGTTCGACACCGAAGCGAACGAACTCCGGCGTGTGGGTGATGGCGCGGTTGCGAGCTGCCGCATCGCGCATGGCCAGGACACGAAGCTCGGTCGGCATGCGGTCGAGATACCGCATCCCTTTCGCGATCGAGTGATCGGTGAGCACGCGACCGAGCGCCGTAGCGATGGCGATGCGCGCTGATGGCTCGTCGGGCACCGGTGCCGTATCCGGGTTCAGCAGGATCTCCGGAATGGACGGAAGCTGCCGGAACAGGCGCAGGAACGCGACCAGCTCCGTCGTGGCGGCGTCCGATCGTGCCTTCGAGCAGCTGCGCTTCGATTCTCGCTCGTGCCGTGAGGAAACCGCCTTCTGCCGGCGCGCAAACCCGGTCAACACGCTCGAAGCCATCTCCCAGGAACGGGGGGTGGCCCATGCATTCGCGTCTGACGTCGAATCGGCGTCATGCAGGAGCGCCGGTTTGAAACGCAGGAACGCGATGACCTCCGGCCGGACGCCTGCACGCACTGCCCACTTGGCACCAGTCCTCGAAGTCCGGCTCGAGGTCGAGGTGTACGAAGCGATTGCGCAGAGGCCGAGGCATTGAAAAATGGACACCACGCTCGGAGGCCGGATTGCCGGCGGCAATAACGACCCAGCCGTCCGGAAGCTGATACTCTCCCAGCTTCCGATCGAGTACCAGTTGATAGCATCCGGCCTGCGTCATCTGCGGAGCCGATGTCAGTTCATCGAGAAACAGAATGCCGTTGCCCGAGGTTGGTAGGAATTTCGGAGGAACCCATTCTGCTTTGTCCGCCGAGATGCGGGGCAGTCCGCGCAGATCGACCGGATCAAGCTGGACCGCGCGAATGTCGAGGAATTCCCAGCCCAGGTCACTGGCAACTTGAGCAACGATTTGCGACTTGCCTACGCCGCACGCGCCCCAGATGTGAAGAGGCACACGTTCAGCAATAAGCGCATGGAGCGCTTCAAAGAGCTCAGACGGTTTCATGAAGTAGGATCCTTTCGAAATGAAAAGATGGGAATTGTAGGTTGACGCAATTAATGACATTCGTGACAGAATTCATGACACAAATTGACGCAATTAATGACACAGAGCGCCAGCGACTGCGACCTGCTGCTTTTGTTGGAATGGGTGTGGATTACTTGCGAGATTTTGGTTGGCGCGCTCTTCTGAACAGGGCGTAGAGCGTCACCTCTTCCAGATCGTTGTCGTCGAGCCCACGCGTGGCAGTGAGCAAGGCATTGATCTGAGAAGATGGCTGTATCGCTGGGAAGAACGCACTGATGGGCACATTGAAGAACTGAGCCAGCATGTCCAGATCCGAGATGGATGGCTTATAGGTCGCCGTTTCCCATCGGGAAATCGTGTTGGCCGTGGTCCCTATTGCTTCCGCAAGTTCCTCCTGGCTGATACCGGTGCTTCCCCAAGCTGTCCTCAGTTCTCGGATTCGGTTCCCGATCCAACTGTAGATATTGCGCGATTCCCGAGGCATGGCTGACGATCCTTTTCTGTTGACATTCCTCTTGACGCATGTTGTACTTCCTTTTATAGGATATGTCAATCCTATTGTAGGACGGATCAACGGGTAAGCACGACGCGACTTTTGCTTTGCTGGATGGAGGGCAAATGTACGGACTGAGCGGCCCGGACCTTCGACGCAGCCAAATCACGTTTCGCTCATCTCACGGTTTCGCCGAAGCTATTGATTTCCGTTATCTGGAACGAGCGCGAGAGCCAGTGAGCCGGTCCAAAGCTGGAGTACAAGGGAAAGTTGCCGACGTTTTCAGCGGCCGATCACGTCACGCCGAATCGCAGAACGAGCTCCGGGCATTTCAAGTACTACTGGCGACTGGACGGACTAATGATTGGCAAGAGCAGCCGTTCCACCTGGACTACCACCTCGACGGAGCAAGACATCGATATACGCCGGACATTTTGGTGGCGTGGGGTTCGCACCGGGAAGTCGTCGAGATCAAGGACGACGCCGAGGCTGACCTGCCTGCCAATCAGGAGCGGTTTGCTCTGATTCGCGAACTTCTCGATGAGCACGGCTATCACTTTCGCGTGTGGCGAAAAGCCGATATCTGTGCCGAGCCGCGCTTCAGCAACGTCGCAGTGATCTTGCGCTATAGATGCGCGAAGGTCGCTCCCATTGAGCGCGAAAAAATCCGACGAGCATTTGCTTCCACTTCAAGACACTGCCTGCGCACGTTGTGCGAACTCCACCAAATTCCCATTCAGAGCGTGCTTCGGACAGTTCTGGATGGCACGCTACACGTGAACTGGTGGGAGCCGGTCACGCTGAATTCGGAAGTAAGCTGTACACCCACCGGGCCACAGGTCTGGCCTTCCCCTCAACAGGGCGCGCAGCCGCCGAACTGCGCAGGGAGCGGGGATGTCGCATTTCGCATTTAGACGAGGGCAATCCGTAAGGATTGCGGCCGAACGAGTTTCAGTTCCTCCGTCGGATGCCTGAGGCCAAATGGCAGCTTGAAAGCGCTGCTACGGGAGAATGGCGTACGCTCACGGAGAGCGAACTGCTCGACCTGTTCGCCACCGGAAAACTGTCCTTCATTTCGAAAGTCGACGCCGCATGTCCCGCAGCGCATAAACTGGCCGGAAAGTTGGAGCGAGATATTTCTGCATACCCGTCCGAACTGGTTGCGCTGGCACAGGTCCGCGTTCAATATCTCAAAGAACTCGATCGGCGTCAGCCGATGGCCATCAGCCGAAGAACCATAGAGCCTCTCATCGGCACCCTCTCGGAACAAGTCAACGATGAAAAACCACCCAGTTGGCGTACGGTATGCCGGGACTATCGCAAATGGGTGTCGGCGGGCCGGGACATACGTGCGATCATTTTCCAGTACGCCGAACGCGGCAACCGCACTTCTCGAATGGCTCCGGAAGTCAAAGCGATCAGCGACCAGGTGATCACTGAGTTGTACATGACGCCGGAGCGCAAGCGCGTTCCTGAAGTGCACTTGGAAATCCTGCGCCGCGTAAATGGTGAAAACGGATTCCGCCCCATGGACAGCAGGCTTCTTTCGCCAAGTCAGAGGACGGTCTACCGCGAGATAGCACGCAAGACTCCCTTTGAATTGACACTGGCGCGCTACGGGAAACGGCACGCCGACATGGAGTTTCGAGTGTCGATGACCGGACCCTCCTCGTCTCGTGCCCTTCAACGCGTCGTGATGGATCACACTCCCGCCGACATGATCGTTGTGGATGATGACAGTATGTTGCCGTTGGGGAGGCCGACAATTACCACGGCCCTCGATGAATACACCCGATGTCCAATGGGCTTCTATACCGGTTTCGAGCCGCCGAGTTGCCTGGCAGTGATGCGATGTCTGAAGCATGCGATTCTGCCCAAGACCTATGTGTCACGCGACTTTCCCTCGATCAAGAATCAGTGGGAGTGCCACGGCCTTCCGGAGCTGGTAGTCGTCGATAATCCTCCGGAGTTCCATTCGACGCATTTTGAGCATGCCTGCTTGCAGATCGGCACAGATATCCAGTATGCAAAGGTGCTGGTGCCATGGTACAAGGGGACGCTTGAGCGGTTCCAGGGAACCATGAACCGCGATCTCATGCATGGCGTGCCCGGGACAACATTCAGCGGAATTCTGGAGCGCGACGATTACGACCCCACCAAGCACGCTGTCGTTTTGCTCAGCACCTTCCGCGAGATCCTTCACAAATGGATCATCGACGTATACCTGCAAACCCCGCATCGGGGCATTCAGGAACTGCCGGCAGAGAAATGGCGCGCTGGAACCATCGGCCTGCCGCCTCCCCTGCCGCCGAACGCTGCTGCATTGGATGTTGTTCTCGGCATGAGAGCACAGAGGGTTGTCTTTCATTACGGAATAGAACTGGAGGGGCTCAAGTACAACAGCTTCGAACTGGGTGAACTGCGGCGTGGAATGGGAACCACCTTCAAGGCAGAACTGACTTTCGATCCGAGCGATTTGGGTCATATCAACGTCCTGGACCAGCGCAAAGGTAACTACATTCAGGTTCCCGCACTGAATAAAGCTTATGCCACTCGGCTCTCGCTATGGCAGCACAAGGTCATTCGCCGTTATGCCCTGGAGCGGCTGAATGCCCGAACGGACACCCTGGCGCTGGCGCAGGCTAAGGCTGAAATTCGCGCGTTTATTGATCGAGACTTTCACCGCAAATCGACTCGCGGCCGCAAACGCCATGCACGTTTCTTGTCAGAACCCTCCCCGCAACTATCCACAACGGAAACCCTGGAGAACCCGGGGATTCGACTCGTCCCCCCGAAAGACATGCCGGTTGTTGGAGCGACTCCGAATGCAATCGCGCCCAGCTTCTTTCAGGATGACGAAACCCTTCCTGTGTATGAAGCAGGCTTCGATCTGCCGCATCCGTCCCGTGCCATTGCGAGTGCGGAGAGGGTCGCATTCGCTGTGGAGGAAGCATGAAATGATGGACTGCTCAGAGCGGGTGTTGGTCAAGTATCCCTTGTTTACGACCGCAGTTCGGCGTATTCAGGTCGAAGCGAACAGAATTTGCCACCCGGAACGATGGAATATCGCCTCTTGCAGCCATTCTGTAGATTTGCTGAGGCGATACCCCAAGCAATAGAGCTACGTCCCTGACGCTCAGAGCTCGATTTCCTTGTTCAATCGCGTCGACAAGTTGCATACGGAGGTCCCTCCCGGCCGCTTCTAAAGGCGGGCTTCCAAGGAACCCCGCCGACTTGAGCTTGATAGTGCCGCACATGTTCCATCTGGTCAAATTAGGCTCTGAGTCCGGAGATCAAGAGGAGCTGCAGTAGTCATTCCCAGCTCCCTAGCCCCTTGGTGTCCATGGTGTCCACATTAGCTGCAAAATGGGCTTAAATTGAAGAAGGATGAGAAGGGAGAGAAGGAGGAGAAATCCATTAAACTCCTTATTATCAATGAATCTTAAATAAGTCCTTATCACGCAACAGGCCCGAAAATTACGTGGGTTCGAATCCCACTCTCTCCGCCAATAAAATCAACAACTATGATTGCCTTCGTCCGGAAAACTACCACGAAAACTTCAAGGCGACCGGCTCGGTTCATGCGAGCCCCTTCGCTGCGGTCAAGACTCAGTGGACACAAGGAAGCACACTGGGAGGTTGCGGTGCATCCCGCCGCATGACCAAGTTACTTCTTACCGTACAGCGACAGGAGTAAAGCAAGATTATCCGTACCGGCCAAACCGCCGGTGGGAACTATGTTCTGCGGGGCTGTTGGCGGGGGCGTCATACCCCTCAGGGCGTTAATTCCGCCTGATGAGATAGCACTTTTACTCGGAAAGGATGGCGGCGGATAAAGAGTTTTACCCATGTTCGGGGCCGCGATGTCTGGACTATTGGAAACTAGATGAGTCGGCCTCGCATGTTTACGGACGGCAGATGCAATCGAATCCGTAGTCCAGCCCACCAGCTCACGGGCACAATCCAATGCGGCGGGGATTCTCTCCTGTCCACGCGGCCTGATGCCGATGATGGGCTTGCTAAAATCCAGCGCAATCTCTATCTCCGATTGGATCCAACCGGAGTGATGGACATACATTCCGGCCAACACTAGTAAAGCGTCAGCCTGTTTTATCCTCTCTTCCAATTCCTTCACGATTGTCCGATTCGATTTCGGAAGCGACGCCAGCATTTGGATTGGATTCTCTATAGGAACGCTAAGGTCCTTCCATTTGAGATTTTTGTCGGCATTGAGCCGCAGGACAACGGCCCTGTAGGCTAAGGCATAATCCCAAGCGTGCGAGATGAACAATCCATATCCCAAAGATGTGGAAGATATCGGTGGGCGAAATAAAGATGGCATGTTCCATCATACTTCGCTTTCCGGCGCTTCAAATCCAAGAGTTGTTTTTGCTTTTGAACCAACGGCGAAAGTCCGCAGATAAGGTAGCCGTGCATTTCGGAAAATTGTGCTGGTTTGTGCTACGGACCCGCCTTTTTTGCCCGTTTGTGCCGTTCTTGCTTATTGAAGAATCTGCAACTTAGAGATTTTATTGATCCCACTCTCTGCGCCATTATAATCAACAACTTACTGGAATTGTCGTCCTCCCTGAAAACTTCTACAAGCACTTCAAGGCGTGAGCCTTTTCAACGCAAATGTGATTTCGCCTTTGGCTCATTCGTTGTCGGCGAGCAACGCTGCAAATCGTCGCACCGGCCCGCCGCCCGTCCGGGCTTCTTTGGAGGAATTTGACGCACTCATCACATGCGTACAACTGGTGCGCGTTCAAAAAGGTCTACCGGGTAATTGTCAAATCGAGCAATGGGCTCTTTAGATTGAAGACTGCTATTGGACCTCCGGCACGGCTGCGCGACGCCCGCTCAAAGATTGCCTTTCAAAATATCAACCGTCCGGATCCCTCTCCCCTTGCACTTCTACAAGAAATATCGTACCTTCATGTAGAAGTGAAAGGGGAAGTAGCCATATGACGGCTCCACATATCGATCTTCCGCAAGGAACTCTGGATCTGCTGATTCTCCGAACGCTTGCCCTCGGACGGCAACATGGATGGGCCATCTCTGAGCGTGTGCAGCAGATGTCGAGTGACGTGCTGCGAATTCAGCAAGGCTCGCTTTACCCTGCTCTTCACCGGCTGGAGCGGCGCGGCTTGATCAAGGCACACTGGGGAACGTCGGAGAACAACCGCCGTGCCAAATACTACGAGCTCTCGAAGAACGGGCGTCAGCAACTTGAAGTAGAGACGGATGCCTGGGCGAAACTGACGGCCGCCGTGGCCCAGGTGCTGGGAACAGCTTAGGAGAATCGCCATGCTCAGTGATTTGATTTTCCGTTTTCGATCTCTGTTTCGGCGGAGCGCCGTTGAGAACGAACTCGACGACGAACTGCAATTTCATCTTGAGCAGCAGGTGGAGAAGCATGTTCGATCAGGCCTCACGCGGCAGGACGCCTTACGGCGAATCCGCCTCGAGTTTGGCGCCGTGGATCATGTCAAAGAGGATTGTCGGGAATCGCGTGGCATTACATTTCTCGAAACGACTGCCCGGGATATTCGATATGCGCTACGGCAACTGAGCAAGACGCCGGCATTCACAATTACGGTGCTGCTGACACTGGCATTGGGAATCGGGGCAAATGCCGCGATCTTCACGCTCGTGAACGCGGTGCTCTTGAAAAAGCTGCCTGTCGCCGATCCTGGGTCCTTGGTGCGCCTGGGCGACAACAACGATTGCTGCGTGGGTTCCGGAAATCGACAGGATGGCGACTTTGCCATGTTCTCAACCGACACGTATGAGCAACTGAAGAAAAATGCGCCGGAATTTGAAGAGTTGGCGGCGATGCAAGCCGGTTTCTGGGGCCGGCCTATAATTGCGCGGCGCGACGGCACGCGCGAGGCCGCACGCTCGGTGGCGGCCGAGTTTGTCTCCGGCAACTACTTCCGCACGTTTGGACTCCAACCTCGGGCCGGCCGCTTGCTAATCGATGCAGACGATACGCAAGGCTCGCCCATGACGGCTGTGATGAGTTATGAGGCCTGGCAGCGCAATTATGCGGGCGATGCCTCGGTGGTGGGAAGTACATTCTGGATAAATACAAAGCCGGTTACGATTGTTGGCATTGTGCCTGAAGGCTTCTATGGAGACCGCATTTCGGTCACTCCAGCGGAATTCTACCTGCCGATCGAGTCGATGCCAGTGCTGGCGAATTCCCCCTACGTTCACGATCCCGAACAGGATTGGCTCTACATTATTGGGCGCATCAAACCGGGGGTGGCGATCGCTACCCTTCAAGAAAAGGTGACGGCTCTGCTGCGGCGGGCACTCGCAACGGATGAGGAGTTTTCATCGGAGCAGGGCAAGACATTGCTGAAGAAGGTCCATGTCGTGCTGACACCGGGCGGCGCCGGCATTCAGGCTATGCAGGAGTGGTATGGGTCAAAACTGCATCTGCTGATGTGGATTGCCGCCCTCGTGCTGTTGATTGCCTGCGCCAATATCGCGAATCTCCTGCTGGTGCGTGGGATGGCACGGCGCGCGGAGATCTCGATGCGCGCCGCACTGGGCGCCATGCGCGGAAGAATCATTCGTCAATTGCTTACGGAAAGCATCGTGCTGGCCGGGATGGGGGGTATCGTCGCACTCGGCGTCGCCTATGCGGGAGCGCGCATGCTGCTGATGTTGGCTTTCCCGGGAGCGGAAAACATGCCGATCCACACCGGCCCGTCCCTCTCAGTTCTGGAGTTCGCGTGCGGTCTGTCGCTGCTGACGGGGGTTCTCTTCGGCGTGGCGCCGGCGTGGATTGCAGCGCAGGTGGGTCCGATTGACGCAGTGCGAAACAGCACGCGAACGACGGCGATGGGAGCTTCCGTTTTGCAACGTGGACTGGTGGTGGTTCAAGTTGGACTTTCACTGGTGCTGCTCGTTGTGGCCGGATTGTTCCTGCAGAGCCTGAAAAAACTCGAGAGAACAGACCTCAAGCTTGACGCCAAAAACCGCTATATCGTGCACATCAATCCTCAAACCGCGGGCTATACACAGACCCAACTGGAGGCACTGTACCGGACCATGGAGGAGCGCTTCCATGCGTTGCCGGGCGTGATGAAAGTGGGCATCGCCTCGTACACGCCGATGGATGATAACAACAACGGCTGGGGCGTCCAGGTGCAGGGACAACCCTTCCTGGATGTTGGAGCCTCGGTCATTCGGGCGAATGCGGAGTATTTCGATTCGGTCGGAACGCGGGTGGTGATGGGCCGCGGGATCGACACGCGTGATACGCCGACATCTACCACGGTCGCCGTGGTGAACGAAACATTTGTCAGAGACCTATTCAAGCCTGGTGAGAACCCGATCGGACGTCATTTTGGATCGCCGGGGCCAGATTCGACGGGAGATTTTGAGATCGTCGGAGTGGTCGAGGACACGGTCTACACCAGCGTGCGAAAGAAGGATCACCTGATGTACTTCGTCCCGATGATGCAGCGGCCGAGAAGCGCGAAAGCGCCGATTGAAAAAGACGATTCGCTCTATTTGGGATCAATTGTTCTTGCAACCGATCATCCGATGAACGACATGGAAAAACTTGTCCGGGCCACGCTTGCCGACATCAATCCGAACCTGACCGTCGAGCAGTTTGAGACTTTCAATGAACAGATTGCCGATCGGTTTACCGAGGAACGCATGATTTCGCGACTGTCGACGCTGTTTGGCGCATTGGCGCTGCTGCTTGCGATCATTGGCTTATATGGCGTGACTGCCTATTCCGTTGTGCGGCGGACTCCGGAGATTGGTATCCGCATGGCGCTCGGTGCTGAACGCGGCGGTGTGATTGCGATGGTGATGCGGGGCGCAATGATTCAAGCCGGGCTTGGCCTGGCAATCGGGATCCCTGTTGCGCTGCTCTGCGTGCGATTTGTGAAATCCCAGCTTTATGAGATCACCAGCGCAGACTTCAACGTGATGGCTGGCGCAATTGTGACCCTGGCTTTGGCGGCATTCGTTGCTGGAATCATTCCCGCACGGCGTGCGGCATCCATAAATCCGGTCAGCGCTCTGAGACTGGACTAGTTTGAAGAGCTTGGACATGACCCAAAATGGCGGCGAGGAAGCAGAGCTGAATCCCTGGCTCCGGGAGGATCACCGCCGGCTCGGCAATAACCACCTGGTTAACGCCGCTGCCTCGAACTTGGGAATGCTACCCTACCCTTGGCCTCCATTTTGTGAAGTTCCCAGCGTTTAGGAAGCCCCGAAACTTTTGAAATCCAGGCAAGGAATTGGCCGCTCGGCCATTCATTGCTCGTCTCGACTCTTGGTTGAAAGAGGTCACGTCGTGCTGCGTCGGACGGCACTCTTACTCGCTCTATCCCTGTCGGAATGCCTCTCGTTGCCGCCGCTCAATCGGCTCCCGCGCCGACATGCGCTCTTCACGCCCAGATCACCGACGAGGACGGCGGCGTCGATCACGCGCGCATTCGTTTTAATTCATTCGGATTACGGGACAAAGCTCAATCAACAGGTGAACCTTGATCCCAACGGAAAATTCAAAATCTCCCTGCGCCGGGGTCTCTATTCGCTGTTCGTCTCCTCGCCGGGATTTGTCCCGATTGCAGAGATCGTTGATTTTCGCTCCTGCAAGCCTTTGAACCTGAACCTGATGCTGACGATCGACCCCGATCACGCGGAGACCAACCAGCATTAACCTCTTTCGGCTCTGATCCTGGTCTGAGCGGGCCGCGACAGGCTACGGCAGGGGCAGGCGGATGGTGGCGCGGGCGCCGGCGCCGTCTTCGCGATTCAGCAGGCGAATTTCGCCGCCGTGGGCGCGGGCGATCTGCTGCGCGAGGGCCAGGCCGACGCCGCTGCCCTTCGGCTTGGTGGTATAGAACGGCACAAAGAGATTCTCGGTATTGGCGATGCCCAGGCCGCGGTCGTCGATCGTGACCGAGGCGGATGAATCGGCAACGCGCCAGGAGACGACCACCGCCTTGGCGCTGTTGGCCAGCGTGGCGTCGACCGCGTTGGCCAGCAGATTGATGAACATCTGCTCCAGTTGATCGGGGTCGGCGTTCAGCGAGACGGGGGGACCGGGATCGAGGCGCACCGAGAGACGCTGTTCGAGCAGGACGACCTGCTCCAGGAGCTGGCCGAGGCCGACCAGCTTCAGATGCGGCGGCGGCAACTGCGCCAGCAGCCGATACGACTGCACGAAGCGATGCAAGGCGTCGGCGCGGCTCTCCACCACGCCCAGGCCGCGCCGGAAATCGCGAACCGTGTCGGGTTCTCCCTCCATGTGATCGACGCGCGCCAGCAGGCTGCCGGCGATGGATTTGATGGGCGCCAGCGAATTGGAGAGCTCGTGGCCCAGAACCCGGATGAGACGCTTCCATGCGGCCTGCTCTTCTTCCTGCAGCGGCAGGCTCACGTCGGCGAGAAGCAGCAGGGTGTGAGGCACGCCGTCCTGGCGGAAAACGGCTTTGCGCAGCAGCCAGCGAGCCGGCTTTGACGCCGAAGGAGTGAATGGTCTGGTCAGGCGAAGCGAGCAAGGCGTCGAGACCCAATTCGCGGGCCGAGTGTCCAAAACAGCGCGCGTAGGGCCGTTGCAGCAACTGTGTTCCTGCGTTGTTGACGAGTTGCAGCACGTTCTCGCGGTCAAAGGCAAACAGGGGCGCGTGCATGACCTCGAGAATGCGCGCCAGCAGGGCCGTAGCCTCGAGCGAGCGCACGCGCTGCTTCTGCAGCAGGTCGGCGAGAGCATTGATTTCTCCGGCCAGTTCGCCGAGGGGGTCGCGTGCGCTGGCGCCGCGAGCGCGGAAGGAGTAGTCTCCCTCGCGCAGCGACGCCACGACGTTCGAGAGCGTCTGCATGGGGCGGATCAGGCTTTCGATCAGGGCGCCGGCGATCAGCGCAAGATAGAGCAGCAGGCAGCAGGCGATCAGGATCGCCGGGCGCGAGGCTGATGTGAGCCCGGTAGATGAGAATCGCCGCAAACAGGAATGTGGGCAGCGCCAGAAACAGGCAATAGAGCCACGCCCGGCGCACGGCCGAGCGCTGGCGCCGCCGCACAGCTCTCTCATAGGCCATATTTTTCGATGCGGCGGTAGAGCGCTGCACGGCTCAACCCCAGGGCCTCGGCTGCCTGCGAGATGTTGCCGTCGCAGCGGCGCAGCACCTTGCGAATGAGCAGAGCCTCGACCTCGTCGATGCTCATGTTCTCGAATGACTGCATCGAGGAACGCGACGTGGTGATGGCCAGATTCGCGGGCTCGATCTCTTCGCCGCGGCAGAGCAGCACCGCGCGTTCCACCGTGTGCTCCAGCTCGCGCACATTGCCGGGCCAGGGATACTGCATGATCTGCTGCATGGCCGACGGCGAAAAGCCGCTCACCTGCTTGCGATAGCGGGCGCGGCTGCGGCCCAGGAAGTGCGCGGCCAGCAACGGAATGTCTTCGCGCCGGTCGCGCAGGGCGGGCAGATGGATTTCCACGGTGTTGAGGCGGAAGAGCAGGTCTTCGCGGAAGTTGCCCGCCGCTGCCTCTTCATGGAGCCGGGAATTGGTGGCGGAGAGAACGCGCACATCGACGCGGCGCGTTTGCGATGAGCCCACCCGTTCCAGTTCGCCGGTCTCGAGCACGCGCAGAAGTTTGGCCTGCTGGCGCATGGGGACGTTGGCGATCTCGTCGAGGAAGAGGGTGCCGTTGTTGGCCAGTTCAAAGCGGCCGATGCGGTCGGTGCGAGCATCGGTGAATGCGCCTTTGACGTGACCGAAGATTTCGCTCTCGAATGTGCCCTCGGGCAGCCCGCCGGCGTTGACGGCAACCAGCGCCATGCGCGATCGCGGCGAAGCGGCGTGCAGCAGCTTGGCGACGATCTCCTTGCCGGTGCCGTGTTCGCCGGTGATGAGCACGTTGGCATCGGAGGGGCCGACCTGGGCGATGAGTTCCAGCACCGGCTGCATCGAAGGCGCGCCGGCGACAAACTCCGGCATGCCGTCGGCGCGCAACAGGCGGTTCTCCATCTCCAGTTGTCGCGCGCGGCGCAGGGCCTGGTGCAGCTCGGCGTGCACGCGAATAAGGCTGAGAAGGCGTTCATTCTCCCACGGCTTTTGAATGAAATCGCGGGCGCCGCGCTTGATGCTCTCGACCGCCAGATCGATGTTGCCCCATGCGGTCATGACGATGACCGGCAGGCGCGCATCCATCTCGTGAATGCGCGCAAGCAGGTCGAGGCCCTCCTGTCCGGAGGTCGTGTCGCGGGTGTAGTTCAAGTCGATGAGCAGTACGTCGTATTCGCTCTGGCCCAGGGCTTCGAGCACCAACTGCGGCGACCGCACGCACTCGATCTGCATGCCCTGCGGCTGCAGCAGGAGCTCCACGGCCTCCAGGATGTGGGGTTGATCGTCGGCGACCAGAACCCGGATCTTTTCTTTCTGACTAGGGATGACTCGCCTCCACTACACCGGTTTTTGCATCGGCAATCGAAATGCCGTATTCCTCGAGAATGGAGCCCGTAGCGCGCCGCATCTCGATGCGAGACTTCTCATACGCAGTTTGAACGGTCACGAGCGCGGACCCGGCCACGGCCAGGCCGTGTTCGGTGCGCAGCGCCTGTTGATTGGATCCCGAGCGCGATTGCTGTTCTTTCTGCATCATATCCAACGCCCTCTGCGTCCGGCGCCTCACGCGACGGCAACCATTGCCTCCCCGTGCTGCGCCGGACATGCATGCTCCAGTGATTCTACGGCGCGCGCGTAACAACTCCCGTTTTCGCGTCGTCGATCGAGACACCGGTCTGGTCCAGCGTTGTCCCCGTAGCGCGATCGATGTCCCACCTTGGCCTTTTCAAACTGCGTCTGTGCAGCCACCAGAGCCGATTCGGCGACGCCCAGAGTCGTGCTGCGCGACCAGCGTATCGGAGCTGGACTTGACGCCGAGTTTCTGTTCCTGCGTCGGTGACGTCGAACGTGTGCTGCGCCAGGTCACGCGCCTTCTGCGCGGCATCTACGCGGGCCTGCGCCTGCTGCAGCGCAAACTGCGAGTTGCGTACGTCGAAACGGATGGTCTTCTTCTGCTCCTCGAACGCGATCTGCTTCTGGCGGTATTCCAGCACGGCGCGGAATTGATCGGCCTTGGCCTGCCGGTTGCGCAGGTTGATCGACAGATTCATCCCAAACTGATATTCCGGCGAGGAGTAGTTGAAGGTGTTCTGGAACATGCCGCGGAAATCCACTGGGAAGCTGGGACGCGCATTGCTCCGGGCCCAGGTTGCAGTTCGGGTTCTGGGGGTCCGGCAGTGCCGGCGCCCGTATAGAAGCCATAGACGTTCAACGTCGGGCAGGAGCTAGCTTCTGATCGATTTGAGACTCTCCTGCGCGTTCTGCATCGCGAGCTCGTCCTCGGCCGCGTCGGGACGGTTCTTTTCGGCTTCGGCGATGAGATCGTCAATCGATTTGGACGCGTTGGGATCGGCCGGGCCTTTGGTATCGAGAGGAATGACCGGCATCTCGTCGATCGTCGGATCGTCGGTCTTGGTGATGGCGTTCTTCATGAGCAACTCGTTCAAGCGCAGGGTGGCGCGGGCAACGGTCAGGTCGCCCTCGCTGGTGGCCACGTCCGACTGGTCCTTGGTGACCTGCATGGCCGGAATGGCGTTGAGCTCAAGTTGCTTCTGATCATCGGAAAGAGTCTTCTGCGCGAAAGCGAGCAAGTGCTCCTTGATCTGCTCGTCCTGATAGGCATTCACGAGGTCCCAGTAGATGTTCTCGACCTGCGTGACCGTTGCAATCACCTGAGCCCGAAAAGCAAGCTCGGTGATCTGAAGGTTCTTCTTCGCGATGTGCATGTAGCGCGTGTTGGTCGCGATCCCGAAACCGGCGAGTAACTGCTGCTGAAGATATCACCTGGAAACTTGCGTTGAGCGTGGGATTGACGGCATAGTACGGGCTGTTATTGGCGTAAGCGCTGGCCCTGGTAGTTAACGACCAGGCCTGTTCCCGTCGGAAAGTTCTGGGAGTAACCTGCAAGAGCCTGGATCGTGTTCTGCTTTAAAATGAGGACACCGTTCTGGAAGGCATTGGCCTGCTCCAGGACCAGTGTGATCGACATAGCCCTTGAAGGTAAGGAAGGGATCGAAGGAGGGGACCTGGGTTCCGGCGCCGAGCGTCGAGGTCACGATGCCGCCGGCGCCGGCAGCAGACGACCCGGAACTCGCGCCTCCGCCGCCGCCGCCCCCGCTGAAGCCACCCTGCGTAGACGCCTGCACGACACCGGTATTGACGCCGCTGCACTTGGCCGCCCGCCTTGGTGCGCTGGTAGTCGGTTTGCGCGATGGGGAAGTTATAGCGGAAGTAAGCAAGATCGAGGTTGTTCTCGATGGCGAGCGCGATCGCATCGTGCAGCGAAATGTACAGCTTGCCCTCGCGGATCAGATTTTCGAGGCGCGGGGTGTTGGTCAGATCCAGCGGCGGCGCATCACTGGGTCTGTAGGGGAACAGTGGGTTATGCGAGTGCGGCATGTTCAATATGAAACGGCTGCTGCGGGGCAACGGGCTGCTGCTGCCGCCTGCATCTGCTGCGCCAGCGTCGGGGGCGGCGCGGCTGTACCGTTCGCGGCGGGCGCTGGAGCCTCCGGCGCCGGCTGCGAGGCTGCCGGTGGAGCTTGCGATTGCGCCGGCTCGACGGCCATCGCAAGGTTGACCTGGAGCAGGAATACGGCAGCGCATGCCTGGATGCGCATACGAAGAGAACGGGCCGGAGGAACGTGCTTGGCGAAATTCACGCCTTGACCTCCGTAGTGGCAGCGGCGACGGCGTCGTCGCGCGTGAGCCAGCCATCGTGCAATTCGAGAATGCGCGAGCCGTAGCGGGCGTTCACTTCAGAGTGCGTTACCTGCACGATAGTCGTTCCCGCCTTGTTCAATTCGCGGAAGAGTTCCATGATTTCGCGGGCCTGGGTGGAGTGCAGATTGCCGGTTGGCTCGTCGGCCAGAAGCAGCGCGGGCGCGTGAACCACGGCCCGCGCAATTCCGACCAGTTGCTGTTGTCCGCCGGAAAGCTGGTTCGGAAACAGATCCTTCTTGGCTACGATCTGGAAGCGGTCGAGAATATCGGCCACCATGCCTGCCCGCTCTTTGGACGGCAGGTTCTTGTAGGAGAGCGGCAGGTCGATATTCTCGGCCACGGTAAGATCGTCGAGCAGGTGATAGCTCTGGAAGACCATACCGATGCGCTGCCGTGCAAGGTCGGCGCGCTGCTTGCGGTTGAGCGCATGGACAGGCGTTTCCCCGAACCAGTATTCGCCCAGCCAGCTATCGTCGAGCAGGGCGAGCACATTGAGCAGTGACGACTTCCCTGCCCCCGATGGTCCCATGACGGTAACAAACTCGCCTTCACGAATGGTGAGCGTGATGCGGCGCAACACCCACGTTTCGGTGTGACCGGTCTTGTAACTGCGTTCCACATTTTTTAGTTCAATCATGTTTTTCATTACTCCGATCTCAAAGCAAGAATGGGGTCGACCATCGCGGCGCGCCGCGCTGGCAGCCAGGCCGCGGTGAAGGAGGTCGCGGCCAGTACAAAGATAACTGCAGTAAAGGTCAGGCCGTCATGCGCCTGAACTCCGAAGATGTAGCCGCGTGCGAGCGTGGTTGCGAACCACGCGAGCGTGCCGCCGACGGCCAGACCAAGACAAACGAGCAGCAACGCGCGCTGCAGGACGAGGCGCAGAATCGAACGCTGCGAAGCGCCCAGTGCCAGCCGCACGCCGATCTCGCGCGTCCGCTGGGCCACGACAAATGACAGCAGGCCATACAAGCCGACCGAAGCGATCATCAACGCCAGGGCGGCGAAGGTCTCGAGCAGTTGCGCAATCAGGGTTTGACTGCCGAACGAATCTTCAACAGCCTCGTGAATGGTTTTTACATTGGTGGTAGTGGCCTCCGGCGCAACCTCATGCAGCACCTTGTCGAATTGCGCGCGCAGCATGTCGGCCGGTACGCGGCTTCGAATCGCCACCTGGATGAATGCCGTTGTAATGCCGTAGAGGGGTGTTCCCGGCTGCATTTGCGCGAGGCAGAAGTAGATCTCGGGCTTGGTGGCTTCGTCGACCTTGTACTGCTTCATGTCTCCGACCACGCCGACGATGCGAATGTCGGCAAACCGCCCCTTGTTCATGGAAACGGTGTGCCCGATCGGATCCTGCCCGGGTAAGTACTCGTTGGCAAACGCCTGGTTGATGACGACCACAGGTGGCGTAGCCGACGTGTCATCGTCGGTGAAGAATCGGCCGCGCACCATCGGAATCCCGAGAGCATCAACCAGGCCCGGCGAAGCGATGCGGCCGTCGGCCCGCGGCTTTTGTCCGCGCGGAGCTTCCTTGTGGTCGAGATCCGTGGTGATGGTCACTTCCATCTCCGAGCGCAGCGGCAAGACCGAACTGAGCGCCGCCACCTTAACTCCCGGTATGGAACGGAGGCGATCGAGAAGCGGCAGATAAGTGGTGTTGACCACACTTGGCCTGTTCGCCGGGAGTTCGTCGGAATCGCCGATCGATGAGCCATTCAGAATCACACCACCGGTCAGAACATTCTGCTGCGAGAACCCGAGCGGCACTTGCCGCAAGGCATGGATCGTGCGCAGGAAGAGTCCCGCGCCGACCAGAAACACGAGAGTCAAAGCAAGTTGCCCCACTACCAGAGCCTCGCGGGTGCGGCTGGCGCCGGTCGAAGACGTGGTGGTCACGCCGTGCAGATCGTCATGCACATCGCGGCGCATGGCGCGCAGCGCGGGAAAGACACCGGCCGTGACCGCGGTAAGCAAGGTAAGACCGGCCAGAAATGCCAGGACCCGCCAGTCCATGTGGATGGACTTGGCCAGCGGCACATGATGCTCGATGTAGGGCCACAACACCTTGATGGCGGATTGGCCGAGAAGCAGGCCCGCCAATCCGCCCGCGCCGCTCAACAGAACGCTCTCTACGACGGACTGCTGCAGGAGGCGCCTTCCACTGGCTCCCAGAGCCGCGCGAACAGCCTGCTCACGGCTGCGGGCAATCGCCCGCGTCAGCATCAGACTGGTGACGTTCAAACACGCCAGGGCCCAGACGCCGAACACCACCGCGTAAAGAAGCGCCAGCGGCTTGGCCGCGTCCTTGATGAGTGTCTTACGATACTCGGTGACTCTGACACGGCCCGGCACCTCGTCTCCGGAGACTTCCCGGGCAATGACCGGCTGGGTGCGATTGAGATCGGCCGCCAGTTGCGCGGCCGACATTCCGTCAGGAAGACGCGCATACATCCAGCCGGACTTGGCCCGATTGCCGCTCATCGCCGAGCGGCTCTCTGGAACGATCTGCGCCGGAGACCAGACAGCCATCTCGTCCTCGAACCAGAATGCGAATCCTTTGGGTAGAACGCCAAGAATCGTGTAGGGCTTGCGCCGGATCATCAGCGTCTTGCCGGCGATGTTCGGATCGGACAAAAACAATTTGCGCCATACGTCTTCGCCGATCAGCAGGACCTGGTTCTTGCCAGGCTCATTTTCTTCGTCGCGGAAGCTGCGGCCGAGAATGGGCCGCACTCCCAGCATATCGAAGAGGCCGGCGTTCACCGCGGCGTGGTCAACCTGGTATCGTCCTCCCGGCCCCACCACGCTCGCGCTCGAAAGGGAATCATCGGCGAGCACGGCACCGGTTTTTACTCGCGGGCCCACGGCATCGCGCAATTGCAGCATGTTCGCGTAGGTCATGGTGAAGTACGGCATGGGGCTGGCAAGTTCGATGGAGACCACGCGATCAGGCTGCGCGAACGGGAGCGCCCGCAATAAAACGCCGTTGAGGATGGTGAATACGGCAATATTTGCGCCGATGCCCAGTGCCAGTACGGCGACCACCGTGACCGTAAATCCCGGCGATTTGCGCAGCTGCCGCAACGCGTACCGCACGTCCTGCAACACCGATCGCATGCCATACTCCTTTCTGCCCAACCCGGCTATTCCGTCCGCAATGCGCGCATGGGTTCAACTCCCGCGGCGCGACGTGCGGGAATACAGCTGGCCAGGAGCGACGCCCCCAGCAGAACCAGTGCCACCACTGCAACCGCCCCAAAGTCGAGCGAACCCACTCCATACAATGTGCTCTTCATTGCGCGGCCCACGAAGTACGCGCCGACCAGGCCTATTCCTAAACCCAGAAGCGCCAACACCAGTGCTTCTTTCAGAACAAGATTCACAACGTTGTTACGGCTGGCTCCGAGAGCCATGCGCAAGCCGAGTTCGTGTTCCCGCTGCGTTACGGTGAAGGCCATCACACCGTAAATACCCACCGCCGCCAGCAGGAGCGCTACGACGGCGAACGCGACAAACAACGTCATGGTGAAGCGATCGTCAGCCAGCATCAGGCTTTTGACTTCGTCCAGAGTGCGTGGCTGGGCGAGGGCGATCTGCGGATCAACTGCATGCACCGCCGCGGCAATGACTTTGGTCATGGTCTCAGGATCGACCGCAGTGCGTACTCCGATATTCGCCGCCGGCCATGGGCTCTGCGAGAAAGGAACGACTATTATGGGGAAGTCCCGCCGGAAACCGCCGGCACGCACGTTGTGAAACACGCCAACGATTTGCCATGAGATGTACGGTCCAAGTTTGGTTACGCCGGGGATCAATTCCTCGACGTTCACCCGCTGCTGCAGCGGATCTTTGCCTTTCAAGAACTTGTTCACAAACTCTTCATCGACCATCGCCACTTTTACACTGGCGGCACTGTCCTGATCGGTGAAAGCCCGGCCTCGTGTGACCTCAATCCCGTACGTCTTGAAAAAGTCGGGAAAGACCATGTCGAATCCGGCACCCGGGCGTTGCGAAGGATCAGCAAAGTCGGGCTCGCCGGCAATGGTAAACGGCATTCCGAAGTTGGTGCCCTCGAGCGGAAGACCGACGGATACAGCAACGTCAAGGACTCCGGGCACAGCCTTCAGGCTCTGCGACATCTGCTGGTAGTAGGCATTGATTCGCGCCGGGTCTTTCGGCCGCGCCTCGGGCACAGGGAGGAAGAACGTCTGGACGTGGACAGTGTTCACGCCGAGATCAACCCTGGTCAGATTCCAGAAACTGTGAATGGCAAGCCCTGCGCCGGTCAGCAGCGCCAGGGCCAGAGCGAATTCACCAATGACGAGGACCTTGCGCAGGCGATGACGGCCGGCGCCGGTTCCGGATCGTCCGCCTTCCTTGAGTGCATCGGCCGGATCGACGCGCGTTGCAAACCATGCCGGTGCGCAGCCGAAGAGCAAACCTGCCAACGTCGATGCGGCAAAGGTAAACAGAAGAATGGGCAGGTTGAGACTGAGATCGGCTTCCGACGGCAACGTGCCGCGCGGCATGGACGCAATGAGCCAGCGCAACGACCCTGCGCCGACTCCAACACCGAGTAGTCCCCCAAACAGGGCCAGAAGCAAGTTCTCCGTCAGTACCTGCGCGAAGATGTCTTTACGCGAAGCGCCAAGTGAAGTGCGGATCGCCACTTCCTTCTGCCGCGTCATTCCTTTGGCCAATACCAGGTTGGCCACGTTGACGCAGGCGATCAGCAGGACAAAGCCGACCGCGCCCAGCAGCGTCCACAGGGTCTGGATTCGTTCCTTGGGCAGGAAGTCATTCCTGAGTGGGTGGACGATGGCGCCCCATCCTTTGTTGCTTTTGGGATAAGCCTTGGCAATGTTGTCAGTGACCATATCCATGTTGGCCTGCGCCTGCTTGATGGTCACGCCGGGCTTGAGCCTGCCCATCGCCAACAGCCAGTGGAAGTCGTGATTCAACTGTTCGGGTTTGAAGACCAGCGGTGCGATCAACCACTGATCGAGCCGGTCGGTCATGCCCGGAGCCAGCACGCCCACAACTGTGTACGCGGTTCCGTCAATGCTGATCTGCTTGCCGATGATATTTGGATCGGCGCCGAGACGTTTCCAAAGCTTGTTCAACAGAATCACAACATGTTCCTTCCCTGCCGTGCCTTCTTCGGGAAGAAAATCGCGACCGTACCTGAACTTGACACCCATCATCCGGTACATGCCTGGCGTGGTCAGTTGTCCTTCAACATATTCAGGCTGGTCCTTGGTGGCCAGGTTGAAGCTGCCTCCAGTCCACGCATTCAAATCCTGGAAGACGGTGTTCTGGTTTTTCCAATCCGTAAAATCCCCGGCGGAGATGCCGTTGCGGTCGCCCTGGACCTTCGACCAGACCATGACCAGCTGGTCCGGCTCCGGATACGGCATGGGCGCCAGAAGAGTGGCATACACCACGGTGAAGATGGCGGTATTCGCGCCGATGCCGAGCGCCAGTGTGAGTGCGGCCGTGAGGGTGAAGACCGGCGACTTGATCAACTGGCGGACCGCGTATTGCAAATTCCGAATCACCGTTTGCATCCCAACCTCCTGATTCTTGGAATTACTCCGTGCGCAAGGCATTCATGGGTTCGACAGCGGCGGCGCGGCGAGCGGGGAGAGCCGCGGCCAAGGCTACCATCACGGCAGTGAATCCGACCGCGTAAACGAGTGTCAGTGGATCGGCGAACGTAACTCCGTAAAGCTGGCTGCGAAACAGGCGCGCCAGAGCGATGGTGGAAGGCAACGCGACGACTGTGGCGATACCGGCGACGAGCAGCATCTCACGCAGCACCAGGCCGATGACGTTGGAACGTTGTGCGCCCAGGGCCAGGCGCACACCGATTTCGCGGGTGCGCTGCTCGGTGGAGTAGGCAAGCACGCCGTAAAGACCAACCGCCGCCAGCAACAGCGCCAATGCAGCGAAGCCAATGGCAAGAAAAGCCAGGGCGCGCTCTTCAGAGGCACTGCGATCGACCTGGGCTTCCATGGTGCGCAAGCCGTCGACGACCAGTGTGGGGTCAAGTTGATGAATGGCCTGTCGGATGGACGGCTCGACCGTCTCCGGCGCCTGCACCGTGCGCAGGTACATCACCACCCCGCCGGGATGCTTCTGTTGGAAATAGCACCCGTAGACTGCGGGGCCGAGGAGAGTGCGCAGATCGGTGTGGCGAATGTCTCCGGCCACGCCCACGATGGTTATGTCGTACTTGGCGTCATTGCCGCCGCCCTCCGCAATCTGT
Source organism: Terriglobales bacterium (assembly GCA_963788475.1). Lineage (GTDB taxonomy): Bacteria > Acidobacteriota > Terriglobia > Terriglobales > Acidobacteriaceae > Telmatobacter. The sequence continues at coordinate 530,295 of CAWBGO010000010.1, read as the reverse complement.
CGGCCGATGGCATTTTGCGGTGTGCCGAAGAATCTTTTGGCGAACGCAGCGTTGACGACCGCTACGCTGGGCTGGCCCTTGGCGTCCGCAGGAGTGAATTCCCTTCCCGCCAGCAAGGGCTGGCGCAGGGTAGCGAAGTAGCCCGGCGTGATGCGGGACTGCTCGAAATTCATGTTCTCTTCTTCGCCGGCCTTGTAGCCCTGGATCGAGAAATTGGAAGTCTCGGTGTCCCCGGAGAGTTCGGGGTCGTTGGTCGCAGCCACCTGCCGCACGCCCGGAAGCCGGCCAAGGGTATCGACGGCGTTGTTGATAATCTGCGGCGTGCGGTCCTCGCCATAGCCGGAGTTGGTGGGGTCAAGCCCGAAGGTGACGAGATGACCGATCTCAAATCCCACCTGCTGCTGGCGAAGGTTGTCGAGGGTTCTGACGAAGAGGCCGGCGCCGCCCAGGAGCATGACGCTGAGCGCAATCTGAACACCGACTGCCGCCTTGCGGAAGCGCTGCGAATTCTTCGATGCGGTGCCGGCGTTCTGACGAAGCGCTCCAGCAAGGTCGGGGTGGAGAAAGTGGAAGACCGGCGCGATACTAAACAACAGACTGGCCAGAATCGAAACTCCGAGCGTGAAAAACAGAACACGCGCATCGATGGTGGTGGAATACGGTTCGCTTCCCGGGTCTGCGCTGGTCATCAGTTGCACCAGGATTCGCGCGACCATAGGCGCAAGGATCAGCCCCGCCGCCGCGCCGGTTACCCCGAGCAATCCGCCCTCCACCAGCAGCTGCGATATGATTCGCCCACGACGAGCACCGAGAGCGTAGCGCATCGACATCTCCCGCGCGCGCGCCGATGCCCGCAGCAGGAGGAGAGTGGCGACGTTGATCGCGCACATCGTCACCAGTAGCCCTGCCATGCTCATGAGAATGATGAGCGGCTTTTGGAGATCGTCACGGTTCGGATTGAAACCCTTGGAGTTGTCGAGAACCTTCAGATGCGAGTTGTCGATAAAGCTCTTTCTGAATCGCTCCGACTTCGATTTGTAGAGCGAGAATTCGTACGTGCGCAACGAATGCCAGAGGGGTCCGAGACTCGCTTCAGCTTGTGCAATGCTTACCCCCGGCTTCAGGCGCGCCACCACGGTAAGCCAGACTGACTGATGATTCTTCAAGTCGTCGAGAGGCGCGCGCCACGGAATGGCGTACTCAATCATGGTGACCGGAACAAAGATACCGGGCTTGTATCCGCCGATGGCGGAGTCGAAGTGGTTCGGCGCAACTCCTACGACGGTGAAGGAGTGGCCGTTGACGAGAATGGTCTGGCCGATGATATCGCGGGATGAGCCGAAGCGCGTTCTCCAGTAGTCGTAGCTGAGCACGACCACCGGATTGGCGTTCTTCGTCGTCTCGTCCTGTGCCGTAAACAGCCGTCCGGCCGCCGGTTTGAGGCCCAGTAGCTCGAAGTAGTTTCCGCTGACAACTTCGGCGTCCTTGCTCTCCGCCTGGTTGTGCCACGAGATGCCGGCCTGGGCTCTGTCGGCAGCCAGAATCCCCTGAAAGACCTGGTTCTGTTCGCGCAGGTCCTTATACATGGGGTAGGAGTAGTAGTTGTGGTGATCCGCCGAATCGCCGCCAAATGCGCTCATCGAACCTGAGAACCCGCCGTTCCACTCGAATCGCACCAACTCCTTTGGCTTCTCGACCGGCAACATGCGCAAAAGCGCCTGGTCGAAGAGCGTGAAGATCGCGGCATTGGCCCCGATGCCGAGAGCGAGAGTAAGCACGACCGTCATCGTGAATCCCGGCGACTTGCGCAACTGCCGTAGTGCGTACCGAATGTCTTGAAGCTGCGAATTCATAATGTTCTCCAACGGTTTACTCGGTGCGCAAAGCCTGTATGGGATCAATGGAAGCGGCGCGGCGTGCAGGCAGCCAGCTAGCCGCTGCAATGGCAGTAGCAAGAATTCCCACTGCGCCGGCCACAGAGAGCGCGTCCAACGGTTTGACGCCGAAGACCAATGAGGACTCGAGCCGCGCCGCGGCCGCCGCCAACACAAGGCCGAGTGCCAATCCGATGAACCCCATGCCAGCCGTATCGCGCAGGACGAGCAACGAGGTTGCTTCGCGGGAGGCGCCCAGAGCCATGCGGATGCCGATCTCGCGGCGGCGCTGCGCGACCCGGAAAGCCAGGAAGCCGTAGAGACCGACCACGGTAAGGATGAGGCCAATCAACCCCAGCGCGCTTACCAGCTCGGCCATCATTTGATAGTTGCCGGAAGAGTAGCGAATCAGTTCAGGCAGCGAGGTCACCATCATGGGATCGAGCAGCGGATGGATATGAATGAGTGCCTGGCGCACCGGCTGCGCCAGGCTCATCGCATTCAGACCGGTCTGAAGCGCGAAGGTGACTTCGCCCATGTCGGAGAAATGAAACGGCAGATACAGATAGGGTTCAGGTAACTCTCCGACCTGGTTAACAGGTGCGTTCTCGGCCACGCCTACGATGCGGGCCTCGCCTGCTCCCTGGACAGAGCCGGCAAGGTTGAGGGTCTCGCCGATAGGGTTTTGATCGGGCCAGTATTTCTGCGCCATGGCCCGGTTGATGATCACCACTGCGGGACCGTTTTGATCGTCCGATTGCGCGAACCCGCGTCCCCGCACAATGTGCGTGCCGATTACATCGAGAAAATCCGGGCTCACCGCATTGAACTTGATTTCGACCGGATCATGAATTTCGGGATGGCTGGGCAAAAGGGCCTTGACCGCGATGCCTCCTTCGGAGAGGCTCAACGGCGAGCGAATCGCGTAAGCTACGCGCTCGACGCCGGGCAGGGCTCTCAAGCGAGTAACGATGGTTTCGCGCATTTCGGCATCAGGGTCCTGGGTCCATGCCAGGAGCACCTGGTTGCGCGTGAGTCCGATCGATTGCGTGCGCGTGTTGAGGAAACTGCGCACCAATGCGCCAGTGGAGACGAGCAAAGCGAAGGAGATGGCGATCTGCAGCCAGATGGCCGCCCGGCGGGCCACGGGCGCCCGGCCCTCGGTCCGCGTGACTGCGCCGCTCTGCACTTGAGGCAACAAATCGGGGCGCGACACCTGGCGTAGCGGAACCAATGCCAGGAGCAGCATTGTGGCCAGCGCCATCGCGGAGGCGAAGAGGAAGACGCGCCAGTCCACCTGGAAACCGCCCGCTGCCGATCCTACTTGCACGAGCATGGCCGGCTCGCGCACAAGCAGGCGCGGCAACGCGACAGCGATGGCCGATGCAATGGCGAGGCCTGCAGAAAGGCTGAGCAGGCAAAGCAGGAGATTCTCGATGAGAAGTTGGCGCGCCAATGTAGCGCGACGCGCTCCAAGAGCCAGGCGCAGTGCGACCTCGGGACCGCGAGCCAGCGCCCGCGCCAGCAGAAGATGGGCAACATTCACCGTGGCCAGCAGCACGACCGATGCGACGATCGCAAACAGCACCAGCCCGTTTTTCCACGTATTTGCCATCCGGTATTGAAAATCGCTCTGGGCCCGCGCATTGCGGCCTTTGTTGTTCGCCGGATCGGATACTGCCCACCCCTTCACGATCGCAGACACCTGGTCATTCACCTGCCTGACCGAAGAGCCCGGCGCAAGCCGGCCCAGCACTTCGAACCAGCGAAATTCGTGCGAAGTCAGATCGCCCGGATTGGCGATCGCGGCCCAGGTTTCGGCCGGCATCCACAGGTCGCGATCCATGCCGTTGCGGATCTCGCGGAAATCCGCCGGCAGCACGCCCCATACATCGACCTTGTTGCGGTTGTGTTCTCCGCGAAGCAGCGTGATCTGCCGCCCAACGACATTCGGATCGCCGGCGAACTCACGTTTCCAGAAGTCATAACCGAGCAGCACGCCGGGATGGGTGCGCAACCGATCCGCGTCAGCGGAGGTAAAGCTTCGGCCCACCACCGGCTTCACCCCCAACCCATCAAAGAAGTTGGTGGAGACGACATTCACCAGCAATAGGGCCGAGGTGCCATCCGCCCTTGGCATCAGGCTTCCGCGCCGGCCCAACGCAACTACGCTCTTCAACGCCGTCGTTCTCTGCGCCAGTGACTGGTATTCGAGCCAGGTGAACGTGCCTTCGGAATCCTGCGGCGTAGTCGCGAACACGCGCACCAGTTCGCCGGGATGCGGAACCCGCATGGGATGGAGCCATTGAGCATCCATGAGGCAGAAGATGGCAGAGCTCGCGCCGATACCCAAGGCCAGCGTGAACACCGCTGCGAGCGTGAACCCGGGTGAGCGGCGCAGTTGGCGCACCGCGTATCGAATGTCCCGGCCTATGTTTTTCATCGGTCCCTCCTCGCCATCCCGTGGTGTTGCTTATTCAGTTCTCAGCGCCTGCATGGGTTCAATTGAAGCCGCGCGGCGCGCGGGAATCAGGCTGGCCAAAGCCGCACAGACGGCCAGTACCAGGGCGGCGCCAACAAATGCCCACGGATCGTAGGATCCGACGCCGTAAAGCTGGCTGGCCATCAGATGGCCGGCAAATAACGCTGCCGGAATTCCCACGACCAGGCCGAAAGCAATCTGCAGCAGTGCGCCGCGCAGGACATCCCCCAGTACGCTCGCCCGGGTTGCTCCGAGAGCCATGCGGATGCCGATTTCGCCGGTGCGTCTCGCGACGAAGTAGGACATCACGCCGTAGAGGCCAACGGAGGCCAGGATCAAAGCAAGAATTCCAAATAGGGTTGTGAGACGCGCCACCAGGCGGTCCTGCGTAAAGTTGCCGGCGACCTGGGCGTCGAAAGTACGGATATCGACGACCGTAAGATTCGGGTCGATGGAAGCCAGGGTGCGGCGCAGAAGCTCTTCGGCGTTCTGCTGGGGAGCGCGGAAGTTGATGACGATGGCATCGATGAACATCGATTGTGTCTCGCCGCCTACGATGGCATCCATGAACGACGGCGGCGGACCGCCACCCGTCCATACCTTGTAACCGTTGTAGTACTGGGCCAGAGGCCGCAAAAACACCGGGCGAGGTTCATCGCGCGGATTGTTCATCTTGAAATCGTGGAAGACGCCCACAATTTCAAACGCCCCGGAATACTGCGGGAGATCGATACCAAAATGTTTGCCGATCGGGTCTTGCTTGGGATAAAAGCGCTTGACGAACTCCTGGTTGACCACTGCGACTGGTTGTGTATTCTGCGTGTCCTGATCCGACAAGTCGCGGCCATGAACGATGGGCACGCCGACAGCAGCGAGGAAATGCGGACTCACGCGGTCCCACGTCGAGCCGCATTTGTCGTTGGGCCCGGGCGCAGGGTGTCCCTGCTGAATGACGCACTCGCCCCAGTTGTCGCCTTCCAGTGGACTGTAGAGAGCCATGCCGATATTGGCGACGCCAGGGAGCGATGAGAACTTGTCCTCGATCTGGCGATAGAGCGCGGGAAGGCGGTCCGCAGTGTACCCCGCACCGGCGGGATCGATATGCATGACGTAGCGATTGGCAGTGGTGATACCGAAGTTCTGATGTTCAAGGTTATTGAGTGACTTGGTCATCAGAATGGCTCCGGCCAGAAGCACCAGCGACAAAGCGGCCTGGAAGACCACCAGTGCCCGCTGCGGAAAAGAAGACCGATCGCGCGTGGATCGACCCGTTCCGCGAAGCACCTCGGCCGGCTGTGCGTGCGCCGAAAACCATGCCGGCGCAAATCCGAACAGAACCCCGGTCGCCAGGGAAACCAGGAAGGCGAATCCCAACACGCCGAGGGAGGGTGTAGCATCGATCGGCAGATTGCGGGAGTCTGGAAACGCAAGGGCCAAAATGGTCCGCGATCCCGCGTATGCGACGGCCAGCCCTGCCAATCCCCCGAGAGAACTGAGCAGCACGCTCTCGGTAATGATCTGGCGGATGACCCGGGTGCGTCCCGCGCCGAGCGCCATGCGGACCGCAACATCTCCGCGCCGGGTCGTGCTGCGCGCGAGTACCAGGTTGGCGATGTTGGCGCAGGCAATCACCAGCACGACCGAGGAAAGAATCATCAACATGCGCAGACCAGTACCCGTCTGCTGCTGCATGCTCTGAATGCCGCCGCCTCCGGGAACGACGGTCACATGCTGCTTGGGGATAATAGCTGCACCGCCATGTTCGGTGTATGCCGGACGTGTCTGCAGCCAGTTGCGCAGCGCAGCGGAGAGTTTCGCCTGCAGCGCGGGTATGCTTGTGCCCGGCCTGACGCGTCCCAGGGGATAGAGCCAGTTTGACTCGGCGTGGTGAAGGATGGTGCTTTCTCCGCGCGCGTAGGGCTCCTGATTGACCGCCATCCAGAAATCAGGTGGACTGTCGGAGACGCGGTCTCCAAAGAACGATGGCGGCGCGACTCCGATGACAGTAAACGGATGCGCCTGGATGGAAATCACCGAGCCGATGATCGACGAATCGCCGCCGAACTCGCTCTGCCACGAGCGGTAGCTGAGCACAACGACCGGGGCCGATGAAGGCTGGTCATCCGATTCGCTTAAGACTCTCCCCTCATACGAACCCACACCAAGTGTAGAGAAGTAATTTCCGGTGACGAATTCGGCACGAAGCTCTTTGGGCAGTCCATTGCCTCGCCGCACGCTCCACTGCCACTGCCCGGCCTGCATTGCGGCCAGCGATTCGAACTCCGGCGCCGAGTTCTTCAGCTGCTGATAAAGATCGTAGGAGAAGATGTCGAAATCGCCGTTCTCGCCGACGAAGCCGCCGTTGACACAGCAGTTGTCGGTGTCGCCGATACGATATAGCCGGGAAGGGTCCGCCACCGGCAGCGAACGCAGCAGGATTGCCTGCACCAGGGTAAAAATGGCGGTGTTCGCTCCGATGCCGAGAGCCAGCGTGATGATCGCCGTGATCGTAAATCCCGGCGATTTGCGTAACTGGCGCACCGCGTAGCGAAGATCCTGGAAAAGTGTCTGCATGTCCTCGAAGCTCCTGATGGATAAGTTCTATTCCCTTCGCAGGGCCTGCATTGGTTCAATCGATGCGGCGCGGGCGGCAGGAAACAACGCCGCCAGCAAACCGACAGTCACCAGCAAGAGAGCGGTCACCAACAGGCCTCCCGCCTCTTGCCGGGCTTCGAAGTAAATCACGATCGCGATCATTTTGCGCGCGAAGAGGGTGAGAATGAGGCCGGCAATCGTTCCCGCCCCCAGCATCCAGGCCACGCGCCGCATGACCATGGCAAGGATGTGACTCCTGGAAGCCCCCAACGCCATGCGCACGCCCATTTCCCGCGTGGACTGCTCGACTTCATGGCTGACCAGGCCATAGAGCCCGACCAGGGCCAACGAGAGTGCGAGCCCGGCAAAGATGCCGAACAGCCAGCTCTCCATGCGCTCGAAGACCAGCGTTTCGGATACGACTTCAGTCATGGTGGTCGCAGCTTTAAATGGCACAGTCGGATCCACCTCGTGCAGCGCATTGCGCAGCGCGGGAATGATCGCAGCGGCGTCGCCATCGAAGCGCAGCACCAGCGACATGCCGTTGAGCTGATCGGCAAGCTCCTTTACCGGGACCGCATTGATCAGCCAGTCTTCCTCGGCCATCGCGGGTTCGTAGATGTTCTGGCGGACGTTTCCTGTAACTCCGACGATGTGCGTCCAGTGATCCTGCTTGTCGTTGTCGTCGATGCGCTGCGCAGTCGGGTCCAGGCCGGATGGAATGAACTTCTTTACGAATGCGTCGTTGACCACGACGGTGGGAGCTGTATTCTCGGGGCGATCGAGGCTCGGCGACAACATGCGCCCGCGGTGCAGAGGAATTCCGAACACATCAAAGTAGCCCGTGCTCACCAGGCGACCCTCGGCGAGCATCTCCTGGCTGGGCGGATTGGGCGGCTGGCCGGCAATATGGATGTCCGAGTTCGAACCCCAGTTTTGAATGGGCAGAATACTGATCATGCCCACGGCGCGAACACCGGGTATCTGCGCCACGCGGGAGACTAGCGGCTGGTAGAAATCTGCGATGGCATCGCGGCCCGCGTAGCGCGATGGCGTCAGATTGATCGGGTCGAGAGAATGTGGTCCGGATCGAATCCGAGATCCACGTGGCGATAACGCGTGACGACGCGGATCAGCAGGCCCGATACAACCAGAAGCACCAGGGTCAGTGCGATCTGAGTGATGACGAATCCGGAGCGGAGATGATGTTGCGTGCGCCCCACACCCGCGCTGCCGCCCGCCTTGAGCCCGCGGTTGGGGTCGATGCCGGAAAGACGGAGCGCCGGATAGAGCGAAGCGGCCAGGCTCACCACAACGGAGGCGGCGACGGCAGCGCAAAGCACGGCCCAGTTCATGTGAATGTCCGCTCCCCGCGCGAGGGCCTTGATGAGGAACAGGCGCATCAGGTCGAGCAGGCCCGAAGCTAGCAAAGCGCCCGCGGCCGCGCCAAGAAACGCAAGAAGGATGCCCTCGGTCAGCAACTGGCGCAGCAGGCGGGTACGACCTGCGCCGATCGCGGTGCGCATGGCCATTTCGCGCTCGCGTTTGACGCCGCGCGCCAGCAGAAGGCCCGCAACATTGACGCAGCCGATGGCAAGCACTGCGAGCACGGCGGCCAGGAGCGTCCATAACGGGCCCTTGCTCTTGCCGACGACGCTCTGTGATAGAGGCTGGAGGTGAACGGTCCGTCCCTCGTCGGTTTGCGGATAGGTGCGGGCCAGATCGCCGAAGACATGCGTTAGATCCGCCTGGGCCTGCTCGATGGTGACGCCATCCCTCAAACGCGCAACGGTGCGCATCCAATGACTTCCGCGATTCTGCATCCACGGCCGGTCAATGAGACGAGGCGTATAGATCAGGTTGCGCGTGCCCAGCGGAAAACGGAACCCCGCAGGCATGACTCCGACAATCGTGTAGGTCCGGCCGTCGAGTTTGACCGCATGGTTTATTACATTGCGGTCTCCGTCGAAGTATTTCTGCCACACCTCGTAGCTCAGGACCACGATTTCGTTTTTGCCGTCCTGCTCTTCTCCGGGAAGCCAGGTGCGGCCCAGCAATGGCTGCACGCCGAAAACCTGAAAGAAGTTATCGGTAGAGTGGACGGAGTCAAGCAGTACGGGGCCGCTCGACGGCGTCTCCATGGTCATGGAGAAGAAATTGTTATACCCGGCCAGGGCGGAAAACGCATGCGCCTGTGCGCGCTCGTCGCGAAAGCTGGGCCACGACACCGGCTGCGTGTAGCCGCTGCGACTGATGGATTGAATGCTGACAATCCGCTCAGGATGGGCATACGGGAGTGGACGCAAAATCACGGTGTCGATCACGCAGAACACGGCGGTGGCCACTCCAACGCTCAGGGCCAGCGTCAGCACCACCGTGCACGCAAACCCGAACGACCTGCGCAACTGGCGCAACGCGTAGCGAAGATCCTGGAGTAGTATCCGCATAATTGTTCCAGTCCTCCTATTCGGTTCGCAGGGCTTGCATGGGATCGACCGCGGCTGCGCGCCGCGCGGGAAGATAGCAGGCAAACAACGCGACCACGCATAGCACGACGGCCACCGTAGCGAAGGTCAACAGATCCGAGCTTCCAACGCCAAACAGCATGGTGCGCAGGAAGCGAGTAAGAAAGAGAGAGGCGACCACGCCTACCGACAGACCCGCAATGGTCAGGGTTAAGCCCTGCCGAAGCACCTGGCGAAAGATCGCTGCCTTACCGGCGCCCAGCGCGATGCGAATGCCGATTTCATGCGTTCTCTGACGCGTTGTATAGGACACGACGCCGTAAATCCCGACGGCAGCAAGAACCAGCGCAAGTAGCCCGAACGAACCTGCAAAGGTCACTGCGATGCGCTCAAACACGCTGCCCGTCCGAAGATTTTCCTTGAGCGTGGTGATGCCGTAGAGGGGCAGGTCGCCATTCAGGCTGTGGATCGCCTGGCTCACGGCCCCAAGCATCGCCAGCGGCTCGCCCCTGGTGCGCACGTGCAGGATGACTTCCTCGTCGTAGGTAAGAGGCATCAGAACGAGTGGCGTCGGATCGTAGATCAGGCGGCGGTATTTTCCATTGACCGCCACGCCCACCACGGACCTCCACTCGCGGCCGTCGTATATGCGCTTGCCGACCGCGTTCTGTCCCGGCCAGTAACGATCCACAAAGGCCTGGTTGACGATCACGACAGGCGGCTTATCGGTCATGTCCTGATCGCTGAAGTCGCGGCCTGCCAGAAGCGGCGTTCGCATGATTCGGAGATAATCGGGGCCGACCAGGCCGCGGTCCACCGTCATGTCTTCATGCGGGCGTCGCACGTAGCCCTCCGGAACCTCGTTGTCGGAGTGAATGGTGAAACTGAGCGGGCTGAAATCCGCCAGGGTCGCGGATTCAACTCCCGGCAGTTGCCTGACCCTTGCTACCACTTGGCGCTCGAACTCGGCTCCCGTCTTATCGGAATATCCCATCGGGTGGAGGTCAAAGGTCACCAGGAGCATGCGGTTCGCGTCAAAACCGGGATCGGCTTCCCGCGCTTTCTGGAGACTGCGCACGAACAGGCCAGCGCACGTAAGCATCAGCAGCGACAGTGCAATCTGCGCGACCACCAGTCCGGAGGTCAGGCGCGACTTGTTCAACCCACCAGAGGAGTTGAGCGCCTCGTCCTTGAGGACCATGGCGGGCGAGAGCTTGGACGCTCGCCACGCCGGCACTGTTCCGGAGATCAATGCGGTCAACAGCGAGACGAGGATGGTGGCCAGCATCACCCGCCGATCGACGTTTCCGTCCAGCACGACAGGAAGAGTCGTGGATGGCACGAACGCGGCCATTCCCCGGGCCGTCCACATCGTGCTCAATAGCGCAAGCACGCCCGCTGCCAGGGCGATCAGCACATTCTCGATCATGAGTTGGCGGACCAGGGCCCACCGGCCCGCGCCCATCGACATGCGAATGGCGAACTCGCGCCGCCGCGCCACCGAGCGCACCAGCAGCAGGTTGGCAACATTCGCGCAGGCCAGTAGCAGCAACACCGCCGCCAGGGCCAGAAGGATGGGCAGCGTGCCTGCCATGTAGACGTTGACGCCGAATGGCGAGCGCCACAGCGGATCGGTCGAGATCTGGTTGGCTGCCTGGTGGTCCCCGTCGGGATACTGCGCTACCAGCCGTTGCATCAGGACATTCAGTTCGGTGTCCGCCTGGTGCTGATCGACGCCGGGACGCAACACGCCGAGAACATTGAGGAATGGCGAGCCTCGCCTGTCCATCGGATTCCATCCCCACACTTGCTGCATCATGCCCAGGGGAAGAAAGATGTCGCATCGCAATCCGCTGAAGTTTCCGCGGAAACCCTTCGGCGCCACGCCCACGATGGTGTAGGGGTGCTGATTCAGTTGGATGGTCTTGCCGATGATGCCGGGCTCGCCCGCGAAATGTTCCTGCCACAGGTGGTAGCTCAAAACGGCGATAGGAGCTCCGGCGCGTTCGTTGGCGCGGGTGGAGATCAGCGTACGGCCAAGGTAGGGCTGCACGCCCAGCACTTCGAAGAAGTCGGCGGTCGTCAACTCGCCGTAAATGCGCTCCGGCTGCGCTGTCCCGGTAATGGAGATATAGTCCTGGTGCTCGGCCATCATCCCGGAAAAGCTCTTGGCGTTGGCGCGCAGGTCCACGAAGTCCGGATAGGACAGCGGCGGCGTTGGATGCTCGCTGCGCTCTCCGCGCTGAATTGTGAGCATGCGGTCAACGTTTTTCGCGCCCGGAATGGGGTTGAAAAGCGTGGCACTGATCCAGCTGAGTATCGTGCTGTTGGCGCCAATTCCCAGGGCCAGCGTGAACACCGCCGTGAGTGCAAAGCCCGGAGCGCGGCGCAATTGCCGCAATGCGTACCGGATATCTGCCAGCAGTTGTTTCATCGCGTCTTCCTCTCTTTCAGGATCGGCCTCACTTGAAGTGCATGGGGAATTTAGCGCGCGGAGAAAAATGCAAATCTATTCCATCCTGAGCGCTTGCATGGGTTGAATGGTTGCTGCGCGCCGGGCGGGAGCGATTGAAGCTGCGAGCGCGAGCAGAAAGATTGCGACGGCCGCCAGGATCAGCACCAATGGATCCAGCGGATGGACATTGAACAGCAAAGAACGCAAGAGCCGGGTGGCGAAAAGGGCAGCAACGACCCCGATCGCGCAGCCCGCGAATCCCAGCTTTGCGCCCGAACCCAGCACCAGGCGGAGCACGCCCGACCGCTGCGCCCCCAGCGCCAGGCGGATGGCCAGCTCGTGCGTGCGCAATGCCGCGGAAAACGCAATCACGCTGTAGATGCCGAGCACCGCCAGCAGCACCGCCACCAGCGCGAAACACGAGATCAGGATGGTATTGAACCGCCGCGAAGCCTGGCCTTCGCTGACGACCTGCTCCATCGACTCGATGTGCATCAAGGGCAGTTGCGGGTCGATGGAGCGAACCACCGTGCGCAGCGAATCGATCATGCGGTCGGGAGGCAATTGGCCGCGAATCACGATGGAACCGAAGCGTCCGTCCACCCAGCCTGGGCTTTCATTTCGAGCGTGCAAATCGCGGGATTGGCTTACCGGTGAATAAATCTGACCCTGTGTCTCGACATCGGCCGCAGTCTGTTTCACGTCGCCGATCTCTCCGACAACCGTCATCCAGGGCAGGTCGGTCTCGGGCATGCCCAGGTGCAGCCGTTTGCCGATCGGATCCTGGCCCGGCCAGTAACGTTCGGCCAGGGTGCGATTCACAATGACCACCAGGGGCGCCCCGGACCGGTCGGCGTCAGAAAAATCTCGTCCCCGGAGCAAGCCAATTCCCGCCGCGCGAAAGTAATTGCCCATCACTTTTGCAGGCCAGGCCTGCACCATGGCGGCCCCTTTGGGTGCAACGTAACCCTCGGGCACAAACGCTTGCCAGTTGCTGTTTCCACCGGTCGCCGGCAAAGCACTTGTCGTACCGACATATTGAGCGCCGGGTACTTGCTCCAGCTTCGACAGCAGCGTTGCGTTGAAAGCGTCCACCGCGGCCTGCGTGGAGTATTGCTGCTCGGGCAGCGAGTAGGACGCGGTGAGGGTGTGATCGGTGCGGAATCCAAGGTCGACGGAGCGCATGCGATCAAAGCTGCGGATGAGAAGCCCCGCCGCGATCAGAAGCACAAGCGCCGCCGCCACCTCCGCCACTACGAGTGTGGAGCGCAGGCGCGCATGACCGGCCGCCTCGGTCCCGGTGCGGCCCGCTTCCTTCAGCGCATCATTCACACGGATGCGGGCCGCGGACAGCGCCGGAATCAGCCCGCATGCAAGACCCGTCAGCATGATGAGGCTGATGGCCACTGCGACCACTTTCCAGTCCAGGGTAATAGCATTGATCCGCGGGAGCGACTCAGGGAGGAAGCTGATGCCGGCTTGCAACGCGACGTCGGCAAGGGTCAAACCAAAAAAGCCTCCCGCCGCGCTCAGCACCAGCGCTTCGATAAGCGAACGGCGCATGACGGCGGCGCCGCTCGCGCCCAGCGCCAATCGAACCGCGATCTCGCGGCGTTGGCGAATGACGCGGACCAGCAGCAACCCGGCAAGATTCACGCAGGCGATGAACAGCACCGCCGCGACCGCCCACAACAGCATTTGCACCAGCGGCCGCGCGTGTTCCACGGTTAGATCCACCAGCGGGAAAACCCGGGGATGAAAACGCACCGTACCCATTGTGGGCGGAATGGTGCGCATGATTTCCTGCCCTACAGGCTCGGCATCCGCGGCGGCCTGCTGCTGCGGTTACGCCGGGTTTCAGCCGGCCGATCGCGTTCATGTCCCAGCGGGTCGGATTTCGCAACTCGTCCGGTGTAAAGCTCATCGGCACCCAGAGCTCAATGCGGTTCAATTGCCCGGGCACAAGGGGAAATTCAAACTCGCGCGGCATCACGCCGATAATTTCGTAGGACTTGCGATCGAGAAATATCTTCTGTCCCAGGATGTGCGCATCGCCATTGAACCGGGCGCGCCACATCTGGTAGCTGATGACGGCCAATTGCTGGCCGCCATCGTCTTCCTTCGCAGTGAAGGTGCGCCCCATCAGGGGCGCCACGCCGAGAACGGGAAAGACATTGGCAGTGAGTCGTGCTGCACGGACGCGCGCCGGCGCGCCCAGTCCCGACAGTTCGTAACCGGTGTATTGGTAGCCTCCAACGCCGGCGAATGCGTGGGTATCGCGGTTATACGCACGCACGCCGGGAGCCGTCGTGCTCCACAGATTGTCACCGATTTTCATCCCCTCAATTTCATCGCCCACCACCACCAGCCGGCTTGGATCCCGAAAGGGCAAAGGCCGCAACAGAACCCCTTCGACAATGGAGAAAATGGCGGTGGTCGCCCCAATGCCGAAGGCCAGCGTGAAGACCGCCGTAAGCGTGAAGCCGGGCGCGCGGCGCAACTGCCGTAATGCGTACCGGATGTCTGCCAGCAGTTGTTTCATCGCGTTTCTCCTCTCTTTCAGGATCGGCCTCGCCTGAATTGCCGTGGGGAAGGTGGACACAGGAAGCGCAGGACTATTCGGTCCGCAGCGCCTCCATGGGTTGAATCGATGCGGCGCGCGTCGCCGGCGCCAGGCCGGCAAGAAGGACCGTCAGAACCAGCACCATGGCGGCGCCGATAAAGCTGAGCGGATCGAACACGGTCACGCCAAACAACAGGGAGCGCAACATGCGGACGGCAAAGAAGGCGCCCAGGCCGCCGATGACCAAACCGGCCGCCACCGTCTCCAAGCCTCCCTTCACAACCAGGCGCACGATCTGGACCCGCGTGGCACCCACCGCCATGCGCAGGGCGAATTCGCGGACGCGCTCGGTCACCGCATATGCCATCACCGCGTAAAGGCCCAGCGTCGCCACCAGCAGGCTGGCCAGAGCAAACACCCCAAGCAGTTCCAAAGGAATCCGCGTGAACTGATAGCGCACTTCGGTTACATCCTTGAGCGTCTGTACGTTCTCGAGCGGCAGCGATCCATCGAGCCTGGCCACCGCCTGGCGCAGCGCGGGCACGACTGCTTCGGCAGCAGTGCGCGAACGAATCGCGACAAAGACATGATTCTGATAGTGCTGTGCGATGGGCAGGTACACGACCGGTTCGGGATCGGTGTCCTGGGGGCTGTAGTAGGCGTAGTTCTTGACGATGCCGACGATCTGGCACGCCTGCTTGTCCGGCCCCATGATCACCGAACTACCCAGCGCATTCCCTTTTGGGAAGTAACGGTGCGCCATGTCTTCATTGATCATGGCCACCAGCGGAGCGCCTTCGCGGTCCTGCGCGGTGAAATCACGGCCCTGCACCAGCGAGATGCCCATGGTGTGGAAGAAGGACGGTCCCTCGAGATCGGTCACCACCGCCATGCTTTCGTTTTTGGCGGGAGTGTAACCGGGAACGGCGATGTCCCAGGTATTGCCCGACCCCTCATCGCCCATGGGGAGATGCGTGGTCAGAGTGGCTTCGCGAACGACGGGTGAATTGCGCAGCTGATCGAGCAGCGCCGCTTCGAAGACCAGGCCCTTCTCTTTCGTGTAGCCCGAACGCGACAGGGAGAATTGAGCGGTCATGGAGTTCTCGCGATCAAATCCGCGGGCGCGTTGAAGAACATTGAGGAGCGTGCGCATGAGCATCGCCGAGCCGACCAGGACCACAAAACAAAGGCCGAGTTGCATTCCAACCGATGCGATCCTGACCCAGCGATTGCGGGTGGAGCCGAGGATTCCCTGACTGCCTTCGTGGAGCGCGTCTCTCTGCGAGGAGCGGAGCGCCTGGCGAACGGGCATCATTCCGCACAGCAGCGCCACCAGCATCACCAGGATCGCCACCAGGCTCAGGACCCGCCAGTCAGGACTCAGGTTGAAGGCCAGAGAGAAACCAAAGTTCGGCAGCACCACGTAGAGCGATTTGGCCAGCACCAGGCTGGCAGCCCAGCCCACCACGCCGCCCATCAGCGCCAGCAGCAGCGCCTCGGTAAACAACTGCGTGGCGATGCGGCGCGATGTGGCTCCTAAAGAAGTGCGAATCGCGATCTCGCGCCGGCGCCGGGCCGCGCGCTGCCCCAGCAGCGAAGCCGTATTGATGCAAACCAGGACCAGGAGGAGCAGAGCGGCTCCCAGAAGGGCCGGCCACTGCTCTCCGATCACGCCAAACACGCCGCGCTCGAAGTGCGCCGAATCCCTGAGGTTCAGGTCCCAGCCGGCCATGTTGCCGCCCGTGGCCTCTTGCTGCTTGGCGAATTGGCGCGCAAGTATGTGCAACTCGGCGGCAGCCGATTCATCGGAGAATTCGGGACGCAGCCGCGCCCCCAGCATCAGTCCCATCTGCTTGAGCGGATCGGCATTGGGATCGGACTCGAGAGAACGCGAAGCGGAAAGCGGCACCCACAGCAGTTCGGCCATGCCGCCGTAGATCCCTGCAAAATCGCGGGGGGCCACGCCCACGACGGTGAAGGGGTGACGGTTGACGAAAATGACTTGCCCCACGATATGCGGATCGGCGCTGAAGCGCACTCGCCACTCGCGGTCACTGAGCACCACCTCGTCGTGAGAGCCGTACACGCGCTCGTTCTTCACCACCGTAAGAAAACGGCCCAACTGCGGCGTCAGTCCCAGCAGTTGAAAGTAATTGCTTGAGACCAGGCCGCCAGCCAGCGCCTCTGGCGGGCCCCCCGGAGAGGCGAGGTCGAAAACGTTGATCGTAAACGCGGCCGGATTCTCGATGCTCTTGTCTCGGTCGCGCAGGAATTCGAACTGGTCGTAATGAACCGAATAACCCTGCGATCCGCGCACCGTCGCGTCGACAAAGCGAAGAGAACGCGGATCGCGTACATGTGGATAAGGGTCGAACATCACAGCCTTGATCCAGGTAAAGACGGTAGTCAGCGAGGCGATCCCCAGGGCCAGGGTAAGGACGGCGGCCAGGGTAAACCCCGGCGCACGACGCAACTGTCGCATTGCGTAACGCAGATCCTGTATTGACCTCTGGACGAACATGACTACGCCTCGACTTCCTGGGTGAGCTTCCGCAGCTCGTCTTCGGAAACCACCTTGCCGTCGAACAAGTGCACTTCGCGATCGGCGTGCTTGGCGAAACGCGGATCGTGGGTGACCATGCAGATCGTCGAGCCCTCGCGATGCAGATCGGAAAGCAGGTGCATCACGGCCTCGCCGTTCTTCGAGTCCAGGTTTCCGGTAGGCTCATCAGCCAGCAGGATCGATGGCGAACCGGCCAGGGCGCGCGCCACGGCAACACGTTGCTGTTGACCGCCGGAGAGCTGCGCAGGATAGTGCCGCATGCGATGCGCCATGTTCACGCGTTCGAGAGCTTCCTTCACCCGCTTCTTGCGTTCCGCCGAGGGCATGCCCGCACGATAGGTGAGCGGCAGCTCGACGTTCTCTTCCACGGTCAGATCGCCAATCAGGTTAAAACTCTGGAAGATGAAGCCGATTTCCTGATTGCGAATCCGGGAACGGTCGCCGAAGCTCAGGTTCTCGACGGGCTTGTTGTTGAGCAGGTATTTGCCCCCCGTAGGCGTATCGAGCAGGCCCAGGATGGACAGCAGCGTGGACTTGCCGCAGCCCGAAGGCCCGGACATGGCCACATATTCTCCGCGCGAAATGGTGAGGTGAATGCCGGAGAGCGCGTGCGTTTCCACTTCGTCGGTGTAGAAGACTTTGGTCAGGTCCTCGATGTCAATCAGATTGTCATTCATTTGCAATCCCTTTCGTCAGTGGTCAGTAGTCAATGAGCAGTGGACGGTGGTCTGAAGCTGATCACTGTTCACTGATCACTGCCGTTTATTCCAACCGGATGCGGTCCACGTTGTCATAGCGCGACATGTCGGAAAGAATCACCGTGTCGCCTTCTTTCAAGCCCTCAATCACCTGGATGCTGTTCACCGACGCCCGCCCTACCTTCACGGGCACGCGCACGGCGTCTTTCCCATTGGGATCAATCCTGAACAGGCTCAGCGTCGAATTCTCGTTGCCCAGCGCTGGCCGGCCAACATACAGCACATCATGCAGTTTTTCGAGGTCGATGGTTCCATCAACGCTCAGTCCCTTGACCGCGCCCGGCGGCAAAGGCCCATCGAGTACTACGTCGACGGTGCGCGTTCCGTTCAAAACCGCGGGGTCGATGCGGCTGACGTGGCCGGGGATGACGCCGTTATGCGTATCGATGGATGCTGGCAACCCGATCGTAATGTCGCGCGCCTGGGTCTCGGCAATCTGCAGCGCAGCCTTCAATTTGCCGAGTTGCACCACCTCGGCCAGCGAAGTGCCCGCGGTCACGTGCGTGCCTACCGACACGGGGACCGCCAGCGGATCAAGCTCACCGGCAAGCCCGGAACGCACCTCGAGCGCCGCGGTTTGCTTCTCGTAGAGCGACAGCAGCGTCTTGGCCTGGTCGATCTTGGCCTGCGACGAAGCGAGCTGAACCTCGATGTTCTTTTCGTTCACGTCCAGCTGTTCCATGCTGAGCTTGTGCTGCGCGGCCAGCTGATCCGCAGTGCTTTTGGACTTGTTGGCAGCCAGGCCAGAAAGCGTACCCAGCTTGAAAAGCTGCTCGTCGGTCTGAGCCTGCAACTGGTCCTGGGTATAGTCGGCGTTCACCTGCGCTGCCAGGATCTTTTTGTCCATCAGCGTGCTTTGCAGCGATGCCTGAAGGCTCTTGTAGTCGGCCTCCGCGGCTTTGACCGCCAGCCTGGCGTCTAGCAACTTCTGCTCCACCTCGGGCGCGGCGAGGTCCATCAGGATGGTGTCGGGCTTCACCATTGTGCCGGGTAGCACGCGGATGTGAACCACGGTGGCGTCGGTCAGGGCCGGAATCAGTTGAATCGAATCCTCGCGGGGTTGCAGGGTGCCGGTCGAACCCCGCACCTGGCGAATCATGTCTCCGCGCTTGACAGTATCCGGCCAGATGGCCGACCGGTCCTGCGAGGGCGCCGCCGGCTTGAGCCGGGAAACACCGTAGGCTGCACCGGCCAGAACCACCACTGCAACGCCAGCCCATACGATCATCTGGCGTCTCTTCTTCAGCTTAATATCAGGGCGTGCGATATCCATTGCGTAATCGGAGTTGCACTTGGCATGCCAAAACGTGGGGGCCTGCTGATGACTGAGCGGGAAGGATTTATCTACAGCAAGGAACAGATGCGGCGAGACTTACACTGACCGATCGCAGGCGCGGTTGTTCGATATCGGACAGTCCGGATCGTGACTGGCCCAGGCCGGATCGCAGCAGCCTAAACCCGTTCTACCGCAAGCCCCACCGCGTTGCCGCCGCCGAGGCAGAGAGCCGCGATGCCGCGCTTTTTATTCCGCTCAGTCATGGCATACAGCAGTTTCACCAGCACCGCCGCGCCGCTCGCCCCGATCGGATGCCCGAGCGCCACCGCACCGCCATGAACATTCACCCGTTCCGCATCCAGGCCAAGTTCACGATTCACTGCCAGTGCCTGTACGCTGAACGCCTCGTTCAACTCGAACAGTTCCACGCTGTCGAGCGGCCAGCCCGCCTTGCGTGCCACCTTGCGCACCGCATCGATCGGAGCCAGGCCGAACCACTCCGGCTCCCGGCCCGCGGTGGCCTGGGCGCGAATCACTGCAAGAGGCTTGAGGCCGCGTTGCTGCGCCAACTCGGCGCTGGTCACGACAACCGCTGCCGCTCCATCGCTGACCCCGGGGGCATTGCCGGCGGTGACAGTGCCGCCCTCCTTGAAAGCCGGCTTCAGCCGCGACAGGACCTCGACGCTCGTCTCGGGTCGAATGGCTTCATCCTTATCGAAGACGCGCGGTGCCTCTCCCTTCTTTGCTGAAGGGATCTCCACTGCCACGATTCCTTCCCGGAACCAGCCCTTTTCGGTAGCCGCGGCAGCCCGCCGGTGGGACTCGGCGGCAAAGGCGTCCTGTTCCTCGCGGCTGATACCGTATTTCTGCGGCAATCATCTCCGCCGCGACCCCCATGTGGTAGCCCCGGTATGCCTCCCACAGGCCGTCTTGAATCATCGCGTCGACCAGCGATCCGTTGCCCATCCGATATCCCGCCCGGGCCTGCTGCAAGAGGTACGGAGCATTGGTCATTGACTCCATGCCGCCGGCCACGATGAAGTCGGCATCCCCGGTCTGGATAGCCTGCGCCGCGAGCGACACAGCTCGAAGGCCCGATCCGCAAACCTGGTTCACCGTGAGCGCCGCCGATTCCGGGGGCATGCCGCCATAGAGCGATGCCTGGCGAGCCGGATTCTGGCCCAAACCGGCCTGGAGGACGCAGCCCATGATGCACTCGTCCACCTGTCCGGCTTCAATTCCCGCGCGCCT
Source organism: Terriglobales bacterium (assembly GCA_963788475.1). Taxonomy (GTDB): domain Bacteria; phylum Acidobacteriota; class Terriglobia; order Terriglobales; family Acidobacteriaceae; genus Telmatobacter. The sequence goes on along the minus strand of CAWBGO010000010.1, from coordinate 510,013 downwards.
GATCGCCTCCCGCACGACCAGCGCGCCCAGTTTCGGCGCCGCAAACGATTGAAGCGCTCCTTGAAACCTGCCGATGGGCGTGCGAACCGCCGCAACAATCACTGCTTCCTTCATTGCAACTTCTCTCCGCCGATTCAGCAGCAGGATAACCGCACAACCCGGGGTTTGTCCGTGCAGCCGCGGGGTGTGTAGAGTTCAGATGCGGATGGTCGGGGCCGGCAACGGGATCTCAATCGGCAAAAGCGATTTGCTTCAGGTCCGCCGTCGGCTTTTGTGTCGCAGCGTTCGTCTCACGTTACAGGCGATCCGAAAAAGGCGGGGGTGGTTTCTTAACATGCGCAAGGCGATCCTGCTCACGCTGGCAGCGATGATGGTGGTGCCCGCGGGGGCGGCCCGGCGCATCACTGTGGCGCAACTGGCGGAAACGCTGGCCGCAGCCACAGCCGAACACCGCAGCGACGAGGACATCGCCCGCCAGGTCGGAAGCCTGGAGCTTTCGGAGCGCCTGACGGGCCCAACCCTGGATCGATTCGCTGCGCGGCTTCCGCTCCAGCCGCATACTGCCCTCGCCCTTCAAATGCTTGCGGACCAATCCGCATTTCTCGATCCACCCAGGGACGAGTTGCCCGCCACCGCTCCCCCCGACGAAGCGACCCAGCAACAAATGCTGGATGCGGCCCGGACCTATGCGGTACAGACATGGGGACGCATGCCAAATTTCTTCGTAACCCGGGTCACGAACCGATTTGACGATAGCCCGCATGCTCTCGAAAAGGGCGCCTGGCCGATTCGCGCCGGCCTGCAGTTGGCGGGAACGTCGAGCCAGCAGGTCACGTTTCGCGACGGAAAAGAAGTTTTGGATGCGACCCCGTCTCCTGCCTCCACCACAGGAAATGCACCGGCGGAACTTGGGCTTCGAAGCTGGGGTGAATTCGGGCCGGCTCTCACCGTCGTATTGGCGGACATGGCGAATCACAAGGTCGCCTTCACCCACTGGGAGCAGACCCCGGCCGGGCTGACCGCCGTCTATCGATACCAGGTTCCCCAGGAAGCTTCGCATTACGCGGTGGCCTACAAAGCCGCGAATGAGAAGGTCCTCGGCCGTACGCAATACGGCTACAGCGGCGGAAATCGCTCTCCACAGCAGGTCGCTAACATCCCCAAGGAAAGCGAGCTGAAGACCTACGGCGAGACACCCGGCTACCATGGCACAATCGCGATCGACCCGGCGACAGGCGCGGTGTTGCGCATCACCATAGAAGCGGAGTTGAGCAGCAGCAGTCCACTCCGGCGTGCGGCGACCATGATCGAATACCGGCCGGTCACGATCGGCGACCGCAAATTCATCTGCCCGGTGCGCAGCCTTGCCATCTCCGAGGAGCCGCTGTGGATGGCCCTTTCGCAGAATGCGCAAATGACGGTGAATGGCGTCGGCGACGACTCTCTTTGGCAAAACCGGCCGACACAGCCTGTCAATTCAACCGTCCTGCTGATCAACGAGACGAACTTTACCAACTATCATCGCCTGGGCTCGACATCGCGCATCATCACCGGTGGCGCCGTCACAAGCGAGGCAGGTCCTTCCGGCGCCGTTCCGGGACCGGCAGACCATCCCGACCAGCCGGAACCGCCACCGCCAACCGCTGTTGCCTCCGGCCACGGGCGCGCCAGTTGCAGGCGACCAAGTCGCGGCTGCCGCTCCCACCCCACCAGCCCCAGTTGAGGCGCATGCGCCATCTCCCGCACCACCCGCCGAGCCGGTCATTCCGGAAATCAGCATGGACCCGGTCAAAGGCGTGCCCGATACTCCAGCCTCTGAATCCGGGCCCCCCGGCGGCTTCTCGATCAAGGTGGTCTCGCGACTGGTCGATGTGGGCGTCGTCGCCTACGACAAGAAGGGCCGTCCTGTGACGGATCTCAAGGCCGACGACTTCGAGGTGTACGACAACGGCCGCAAACAGGAGGTCCGGTTCTTCAGTCCGGCACCCGCCTCTGCTGCCCCCGCGCCTCAAACCCCACCCGTATCGACCAAAACGGCGACTTTCGTTACATTCTCAAATCGGGCATCGGGCCCTGCTGCTCCAGTCGCCCCCGCCGAGTCGTCCGAAGCCGGCGCCACCATCCTGCTGATCGATGAAAGCCACGTTGCCTGGGCCGACATGAATAACGCGCGCAGCCAGATGCTGCAGTTCCTCGGGAAGCTGGCTCCAACGGAGCGAGTGGGCCTGTACTCGATGACCGGGCTCGGCTTCCGCGTACTGGTCGAGGCCACCACCGATCATGCGGCCCTGATGGCGCGCCTCAAATCATTCATGCCCACCGCGCAATCCGTCAGTAATGCCCAGGACGAAGAGACGCGCAACCGGCAGCAGTTCAACGAAGTTCACAACCAGGCCGACTTGAATTCCGTCAACGGAAATCACACCGACGTGCCCGATGCGGATCAACCCGTCGATCCCCAGCTTTTGACCATGGGCAGCAATCCCGCGCGCGCATCGTTGACGATCCTCGCCCAGGTAGCGCGGCATCTTTCCGCGATGGCGGGACACAAGAACCTGGTCTGGGTCTCAAGCGACAATGTGTTTGCCGAATGGCAGGACCAGCAGGTCGGCATCGACAAGAGCCCCAAGGAAGTCCAGGCATTCGCCGTGCACCTGCAGGAAGCCATGAACGACGCCCACACGGCGGTCTATCCGTTCGACGTCTCGCAACTCGAAGGGGGCGCGATCAGTGCCGATATCCAGCACCGCAATGTCGAGTTGACGCAGGCCGCTTCAGACAATGCCGCCACTGCCGCCTCAGCCGGGGGACCCACGCAGTCCAGCGGCGGACGCAACATGCAACCGGGCCGCATCACCGCGGAAATGAGCCAGGATCTGCACCCCATTCAAGGGCCGATCCGTGAAGTGGCCGCAGCCACCGGAGGGCGCACCATTCGGCGTTCGGGCGATCTTGCCGCGGCTCTCAACGGCATAGTCGAAGACGGCCACGCCACGTACCAATTGAGTTTCTCTCCCCAGGGTCCGGCCGACGATCAATATCACACCATCGCGGTGAAACTCACCGGGCGCCGCGGGCTTACTCTCCGCTACCGCACCGGGTATCTGTTCCAGAAGGAACCGGCGACCCTCAAGGACCGTTTTCAACAGGCTATGTGGCGGCCGCTCGACGTGAGAGAAATCGCTGTCACGGCTGACATTGAACCCGGCGGCAGCACAACCTCGGTGAGGTTGAACATCGCGGCCGGCGATCTCGAGATGGAGCAGCGGGGGGGACGCTGGATAGACAAACTCGACATCTTCTTCATTCAACGCGACGACGCCGGCGTCCACGCTCACGTGGAGGGACAGACCCTGGGGCTACGCCTGAAATCGTCGACATATCAGAACATTCTGCCCAAGGGAGTACCTTTCGAGCGTGCGCTGGAAATGCGGCCGGGAATGGCGTCGCTGCGGGTAGTGGTAGTCGATGAAAACTCGGGCCGCATGGGCTCTGTCACGATCCCGTCGGTTGCCATGAGAGTGAACCCATGAGAAGCGGACAAGCCACGTCTTCTGGTCAGGCGTATCCGGCAAGCGATACAATCCTTGCGCCATTCCACTCTGGAGGATGAAGCGCATGAAACGGTTGGGATGCATTCTTGTGTTGATTTTGATGGCGGTTCCGGCGTGGCCGGCGAAGAAAATCACCGTTGCCGAGTTGACGGGTATGTTGAAGTCGATGCAACAGGAAAAGAAGGCTGACCAGGACGTAGCCAACGCCCTCAAGCAGGTGACGTTGAGTGAAGAGTTGACCCGAAGCGCGATGAACAGTCTTGCCGAATACGCTCCCGGGCCGCTGACCACTGAGCAGATCTACGTACTGGAGGCGCGCAGCGCCGTGCTCGCGCCGCCTGCCGCGGACATTCCAACCACGCCGGCTCCGGATGCCGCGGCCCAAAAGGCGATTCTCGACAAGGCATCCGATTACGCGTCCAAGACCTACAGCCAGTTGCCGGCCATCACTGCGACCAAGACCACTCTCCGCTTCCAGGACAATGTCGAAGCCGTTGCGCCGAGTTCCGGAATGCACGGCAGCGCGACGGATGTTACGGTGGGAGCCGGCGGCGTGAGCCCCTACCAGTTTGTTCACTACGTCAACTCCACCGAGAGCACGTATAGCAGCGACCACGGCACAGAAAAACTGCCTCAGGACAAGACACCATGGGGCGCAAACAAGATGATCGCGCTCCAGGAACCGGATCCCAGCCTGGGAGCCGTTTTCCAGGACGCCCAAGCCAATGGAACCATCACCTGGCTTCGTTGGGAAACGATCAACGGCAAGCCAGCCGCCGTGTTTGCATTCCAGGTACCGAAAAAGAAGTCCCATTTTGCGGTGAACGTGTGCTGCTTCCCGAGTCTCGATCAGACCGGGGACGCACGCTTCTCCGGACAGAATGGCGCCGGCCTTCCAGGCGGCTCGGCGGGATCGGGCGGCGGAGCCAAGGGCAACTTCCAGACCAACACCCAGTGGCACAACTTCAAAGCCAGCGGTGTGCCCTACCATGGCATGTTCTACGTCGATCCGGATACGGGCATCGTGGTGCGCATGGTCACCCAGGCAGAATTGAAGTCGAGTGACCTCGTCCACCAGCAGGACACGCGCGTCGACTACGGCCCGGTTACCGTGGGCGGCAAATCGATGGTCCTTCCCATCAAGACGGTGATCAACACCGAAGTCGTGCCAAACGGGGATTCGGGACAAGGCAAGTACTCGACCCGGGATACGCTGTTCACCATTGAATACAAGGACTATCAACTCGCCGGCGCTACGGCACAAAAGTAGAACCGGGAACCGATTGCCGGTGCCGCACGTACAAAACAGCATGGATGTGCCGTGCTTGAGATCCGGCTCGAGAGTTTGAGGAAATGAAACGCTTCTTTTTTATTCTGGTTTTGCTGGTTGTTGCATCACCCGCATGGGGCGCCAAAAAAATCACAGTTGCGCAATTGGGGGAGCTGTTGCGCACGCTCCAGCAAGATAAGAAGAGCGACGTCGAAGCGGCTGCCGCGCTGAAACAGGTTGAGCTGACCGAGCAACTGACGCGGCCGGCCATGAACAGCCTGGCGAATTTCGTAAGCGGCCCGCTATCGACGGAGCAGATTTATGTTCTCGAAGCGCGCAGTGCCAACCTTGCTCCACCCGCTTCCGACCTCCCCTCCACCCCCGCTCCCGATGGGGCCGCCCAGAAGGCCATTCTTGCAAAAGCCGAATCCTACGTTGGCAAAACATATGAACAGCTTCCGCTGATGACCGCCACCAAGACGACGTTGCGGTTTCAGGACAACGTTGAGGCTCTCGACGCCAGCTCGGGCCTGGCAGGCGGTGCAAAGGACGTGGTGACGTCCTCGGGTTTCTCCAATCCTGCTTCGTTCGTCCATTACATCAATTCCACGGCGCGTGACGTCGTGCTCGAGCATGGCGCGGAGAAGAAACCGGTAGAAAAGGATCAAACGCGCTGGGGAGCGAACAAGATGATCGCTCTTCAAGAACCGGACCCCAGTCTGGGACTGATCTTCAAGGAAGCCCAGGCGTCGGGAAGTCTCGAGTGGCTGCGATGGGAGTTGGTCAACGGCAAACCTGCCGCCGTATTTTCCTTCGCGGTCCCCAGGCCGAAGTCCCGGCTCGCCCTGAACGTTTGCTGCTTTCCCAATGTCGAGCAGGCAGGAATTGCGACGTTCTACACGGCTACGACTGCGCCAGCGCTGGGCGGAGGAGGCGGCGGTGGCGGAGGTGGCGCTACAGGGAATTTCCAGACCACTACCCAATGGCATGAATTCAAAACCACCACGCCCTATCATGGCCGATTGTTCATCGACCCGGAAACCGGCATTGTGCTGCGCATGATCACCGAAGCGGAACTGAAGCCCGCCGAGGTGGTCCACCAGTGGGACACGCGGGTCGATTACGGCGCGGTGAAAACCGCCCAGGGGATGGTGGTGGCTCCGGTCAGAACGGTGGTCAATTCGGTCGTGGTTCCGAACGGAGAATCCGGCGCGGGCGGTTACTCGACGCGCTGCACGTTATTTACGTCTGAATACTCGGATTACCGGGCGGGTGCGGCAAAGTGAACGTCTTGCCGTCTTGAACGTTTGACCGTTCTGCAGGTTAATTTAGAACTGTTGGAAACGGCTTTGATCCACTATTCTCGTTTCCATGCTGCACGATGTTTTGAACCACATGTTTCATCTGCCGCTTCCGCTCCTCGAGAAGCTGCTGCGTCCGGTCATCGTCTACCTTGTTCTCATTGCTCTTCTACGGATTTTTGGAAAGCGCGAGCTGGCGCAGCTCAACCCATTCGACCTTGTCGTTCTGTTGTCGCTATCCAATACGGTGCAGAACGCCATCATCGGAGATGACAATTCTGTTACGGGCGGCGTTGTGGGTGCGTTTGGGCTGTTAACAATCAACTGGCTCGTGGCCAGAAGCATTTTCAGGCATGCGAAACTGAACCGCCTGCTTCAAGGCGATTCGACGGTACTGATCCGTGAGGGCAAGGTCGACGCCAAAGCTATGAAGCATGAGTCGCTGACTCACGAAGAACTTATGACAGTGATCCATCGCCAGGGGTTTGAGAGTTTAAGCCAGGTTCGGAGTTGTGAGCTGGAACCGAGCGGCACGTTCTACGTGGAAGGGCTTGAACCCTCTTCGACCGAGAGACTGCATTCCGAACTGGTCGACAAGATTGATGCCCTTACACGCGAGGTGGCTGCCCTGCGGTCGGCAGGATCAAGCGGATAGTAGCGCCGAAACCGCCTTCGCCTCTACAACCAGTCTTACTCCCACTCAATTATCAACTGGGGCAGAAAAGCCGCGTCAACTGCGGGTTTTTTCCTGTAGGCTATGCCGCATACCGTCAACTTTACCGACAAGTTGAGGTCGCCGAGTTAGGTCTCTATCATCGTGATTCTGCCGGTTAGCATGGCTACATTTTTGCTGGCGGCGACGTCCAACCGGGGCTCGTCAAGCGGCGTAAGGCTGAAATTGACCTCTGGAATCAGAAATGAAAATGCCCAGACTAGGAGCGATCCTGGCCTGGGCTTTTTTGTGCTTAGGAGAATGTGGTGGCTTTGGGTTTTGGAACAGGCCCTTCAATACGAAACGGCAAGGTCGTGATGATTTGCTTAGCGTCAGGGGTTCCCTTACCCTTGACAAATGTCAAGCGTCCCTCTTGGAAGGACCATGTTGTTATACCGTCGTACTCGTCTACTTCACCGTCTGGTCGATAAATCGTAATCAATGCCAACGAACGCCTCTTTCAGACATGAAAATACCCTGGCTTGGAATCATACCGAGTCGGGGCTTTTGTGCTCAATTTCTAAAGTGTGCTATTGTTGCGTCAGTTGTTGAGACGTGTAGTTCTTTCCTAGTCTTGCTGTCGTCTTGCTGTTCCTCACTGGTTGCTGGTGGTCTTCGCCGCCGCTACGGATGAGACAAGACTCGTTGACCAAGGGAAGGATATGCCACGCAAACGACACCCTCGTACAGATCCCCACGCCATTGTCCTTCAAATCAAGCTCTGGGCTATTGAGCTTGCCGCTGCCATCATCTTTTTCAAATGGCTGATCTCTGCATTCCTGCGCGAGATGAAACTGAAATGAAAACCACGTTCCATTGTGGGCTTAGTCTTGATGGCTTTAAGCGTACAATTTCTGTACGATACGTCAATTCGCGGGGACTTCAATGGGTGATGATGTCGAGATTATAAAAGCCATAGCTGAGGGGACGATGAGTGGCGCGATGGCCCCTTTTAAAGGCTTGTTGGACAGCTTATTCTTGCCGGTGGCAGACGAGATTGGAGAAGATCTGCGAGAGCGGTACGCCAGGTATCGGCAATCGCGCATGAAACGGCTTCTCAAGGTGACGCAAGAAATCGTCGACGAACGCCAGATAAAACCTCAACCGGTTCCACCGAAATTGCTATCTTCGATCTTGGAAAACGGCTCGCTGGAAGACGATGATTGTCTTCAAGATCGGTGGGCTGCACTACTCGCGAATACTTCAGGGAGGCCGCTACAACGCGGCGAATTGCTGAATTCAGCGGTGGACATATTAAAGCAGATCAACAAATGGGAAGCGATGCTTTTGGATATGTGCATGGGAGCCATGACGATGGCCGAGAAAGCCCCGCTCCTTCGACCCGACCTGAAATCACAGGGAGAAGCTATCCAAGCCTGGAAGGTTGACCTACGATTTAATCACGGGTTCGATCGATCGGGCATGGAATATGAAGCTGATTTTTCTCTTATGCTCGAAAACCTTCAGCGTCTCGGTCTATTGCGGAGAGAGGCTAGATCAAATGGCTCTATCGACATATTCTTTACCTTGTTGGCATACGAATTCGTCCTTCTCTGCTCATGACGGTTGGTAAGAGAGGGAATTCATGAAACGGGTTCTATTGTTCGGCGTGGCTGTGTTGCTCTATGCGGGTTGTCAGGCTAAACACTATCCAACGGCTTATCTTTATGCCAGTGACCAAGACCGTACGGAGTTTCAGGATGCCTTTGTAATCGAACCAGCGTGCAATGGATTGAAGCTGCTCAACAATGTAGGCGCAGCCGATGTCCGCATTCACTACAGGGGAACCAGCAGATTCGACCCAATCGGCGGCGTTTCTGGTTACATTGCCTTCCACAAGTCGTCACCCGACTTCTCTGGAGCCACGCCACAACAGGCTGTCAAACAGGCGTGTGACATGCTCAAAGGCAAGGGTGGAAGTCTGGAGTAGATCATCAAACCCAGGAGCGAAAAAGATAATCAAAACCCGTTGCGAAAATCACATCGGAAATACGATGCGATGGGCCGGTAGATCGCTCGGTTCGCTCGGCTTGTCACGCTTGGATGAAGCGCGGCCCAACACTTCGCTTCCCCGCGTATCGTCCTCAGGGTGCCACGCTGCGAGCGTCCCATCTGGGCGCCGGTAGGAATCCAGCAGTCCCAGCTCATCCAGTTCACCGCTGAGAATCGCGACGCAATCGCGGACTTCATCTGAAATCCCCCTGGCGCCGAATCTCTTGTCGGCGACGGCCGCGACAAGATGCGCCGCAGATCGCAACGCTTGCTCTTCCAATCTTGAACACGTCATGCGAACCTCGATCGTTCTTTTGGAAACCGGATACCCTTAACCCAGCAGCACGCGGGGCAGTACCAAAAATATCTGTCTGCGGCCAAATCAATCTCGGCGCCGGCGACTATTTCCAACTGCCCTGAATTGCATTTGTGGCAGGTTCTGAGCGCTTCGGTGCGGGCGGCATCGTCTGGTGGAGTCACAGCGAGCTTTCCTTTTTTGGTTTGAAAGCACGAGTCCACCCACATTTGCATCGGTACCGCAGTTCGACCGGGCGCAGACGCGTTCCGCATTTGCGGCATATGATCGACGGCGCCGACTCTTCAATCGGCGGCACGGGTTTATAGGTCGGTAGCGATTCCCAGCCGTTCATCCCAACCCAACCAGCGACGCATTGATTCCGCTTGGGGCGCCGCCATTGATCGCGCACCGAACATTGCCGGCTGGCAAGTCAATCGAGGTTTGATCGTATGGAAGCGCGGTCGCCTGCACTGGTGTGTTCGCAAACACGCTCACCGTCGACCAAGTGCCGTTCGGTGTTTGAACCTGCAGGCTGATGGTGGCACCGCCAGGCGTGCCGTCTGCCGAGAACTGGTATTCACCACCGCGGATGTTCACCGCGGCGCCGGTCGCGCTTCCGTTGCTCAAAAGGGTATATCTGTTGTCGTCTGATCTGCGCATTGTTCGTTCCTTTCTTACCTAAACGGGTCGAAGTCAGTATTTGCGGCGAAAGCTGGCCGCGGCCGGTTTCGGTTTTCGAGATGAGCCGGTCGTCCAGAGCCCCAGACCACGTTTTCTCTACGTGAATCTGTCGTGCCTTGATTGAGAACATCGAAGTCGATGTTGTCTGCCATGCGGCTGCGGTTTTGGCGACTCTTGTCGCGATTCAACACCGCATCCGCGCCAGAGCACGCGAGCACGCCGTACTGCAGCGCATCTTGAATGTGGCTGTATTGGTTCTTGCGCGGCGTTTCGTGGAAGGTTGTGCCGTTGCCCGCTTGGATCTTCTGGTGGTGATAGCCCCCAGAAAAGCCTTTGCGCAGCGTGCCGCAACTCGGGTTGAGCTGAAACCCCGGCCGGCCATCCACCATGCGATTGAGAGCAGCACTTACCGCCTCGATCCGTATGGTGACGTCGTTGTCGCCGGGCGCCGGCCGCCAGTGCCAGGGGGTGTGCTGGCGCATGATTTCAAAGACTGTTCTCTCATCCGCGCCGCGCGCGTCGCCTGCAGGATCGCCTACAGCTTTCGTGACGGTGTGATTCGGGTAGTTGTGTTGGATGTAGCGTGAGAGGGCCTGCGCGAAGCGAACGATTCCACTGTCTTCGGTAACAAGCTCATCAAGACAGACAATGCGGCCGTCCGGCCATTCCTGAAGAATCGCGCAAGCGGGTGTGAGCCCCCAATCGGCGCCAAGTGTCAGGCCGATACCCGGCAGGGGCTCGATGCGCTGCGCAGGGACGTGAACGCTGTCGCGCCAGCTCGGATAAACCGGCTTGCCTTCAATCACGAAGCCGAACTCACCATCGATGAAAACCTTGATCCACTCGGCATCCTTGCCCGCGGCGATGCGCTGGTAATAGCCGTTCGGAAGGTTCTCGAGGTTCTCAGCATTCGGGCCGCGGCCGCTCGGTTGGCGAAACACCGCATACCCCTCTGGCGGATTGCTCGCCAGTGCATACATCCACGATTCGGTGTCGCTTGGATTGCTCGTCAGCATTATTCCGGACCACAAGCATCCTTGACGGGTAGCGACCGACGCGGCCTGTAAGCGCATCCAAAACTTCCTTCGGTATTTCGCGACATTCGTCGATCCACGCGAACGTTAACTCCAAACTGAGAAGCTTGCGCACGTCTTCGGGCTTGTCCAGTGGCACGAACAGCACCTCGAGATCAAGCTCGGGTGTTTCGATCTTGTGGACAATTGGACTTGTGCCGTAGGTCAGCTTGCCGTACTGCGGCGGGCACCACTGTTCCCAGCTCTTAATCGTGGTGGACTTGAGTTCAGAGAACGTATTGCGGATGATTCCCACGCGCACGCGGCGCACGCCATCGGGGCCAGGGCGCTGCATTTGCGCACGCCGCAGACACTCGACCACTGCCGCACTGGTTTTGCCAGATCCGAGAGGGCCGACGAGCAAACGAACGAACGCATCGGACGCCATGAAAGCTTTGGCAACGGCGCCAGCGGGCGAGAAATCGAGAGTGCGGCTGTTGTTAGTCATAGATCGTTGTGGCGACAGACTCCGGCGTGTCGATGCCGTTGATGTTGATCTGGAATGCTGCGGTCGGTCCCTTGTCCTTTGAGTCGAGTAGGCCGGCCAACTTCGCGCGCAGCTCGATGCACCGAGCAAGTGCGGTCGCGTTCTTCGTCTCGCGGGCAAACTTCATCGCGTCGTTTAGCTCGTCCATCGCCTTTTCAGCGTTGAAGTTCGCTTCTCGCCGCAACTTGTCTTGCGCGTCCTTGATGGCTTCGACCACCAGGGGGTCGTTATTCAAGAGTTCATACGCGCGATGCCGCGCATTGCTCGGCTTGTAGCCGGCTGCAACGGCCGACTCGACGCCGCCTTTGCCAGACAGGTACGCGGAAAGAAAAGCCATTTTTCTTGGGGTCAGTTTTCTGTGATTCATGCGCGCCCCTTTGCGCGAGCCGTGTTGTAAAGGCTGCTGATGACGTAGAAGTTATTGCCGAGCCCCGACCGTTCCACCATGTCCACCAGGCGCGGTTGACGCGCCGCCATCGCTCGAAACTCGCGCTGCGCTACTTCAATTACCTTGCTGGCTTGATCGCCGAATGTCCGGCTCAACTGCAGGTGAGTTTCTTGCGCGGTTCGCTCGATTTGCGAAGCGGTTGGCGGGTTCTGAATCGCCTGCGAATACATCTTGTTCACTTGCCCGGCGATTCCGTTCGGAATCCCAGCCTCGTGAAAGATGGCGCGCATCGCAAGCTCTTGCTGGGGATCGTGCTGGACTCCGGCCGGCAGGGGGTCGAATTTGTAGCCGGCAGGTGAATCAGGCGGTTGGAATGCAGCCGCTGATATTGCGTCGAGAGGATCGGCCTGCGTCTGCGTTGGCTGCTGCGTCGGGGCGAGCACAACTCCAGTTGTTGCCGACGTCGTCTGTGCCACGGGGGCGGGCTCTCCGGTCAGACGCGCGGTTAGTGCGGCGCGATCGCTGGTGATCTGATCTTGTGTGACAAGACCCCTCTCGGCCATCGCGCTCGCCATAGTCTCAAACACCTCAGATTCTGTCACGACGCCTCGCTCCCTTGATCGCTTGCGGTTGCATGTAGATTTCGTAGGTTCGCCGGCTATAACCAGCAGTGGCAGTTTCGACGCGGTAGCCCTCGAAATTCAGTTCGCCGGAGTCGGTCCGGAGGTTGTTTTTTCTCAGAAAGTCCTCTAGGTACCGTTCCGCGTTATACCAGTAGTCTGCGAAATCAGTCGCGAGGGGCTTAGTTGTCGACATTGTTTCTTTCCTTTCAACCTAAAAGTTCAACTGGAGGACCGAGTCGCACGTTTTGCGCCATGGGCGGCGCAGGCGCAATCTGCTGCGATATTTGCTTCACCAAAGGTTGCGGTGGCGGCATCGGTACGGGCGGCGCTGTGTTCTGGTCCTTCATCGAAGATCCTGTGGAACTGCGCGGCGAATCACACTCAGCGCGCCATCGAACTGCGGCATCAGTTCGGGCAGTGTCGCAGCGCCGTAGGGCCAGGAAAAGCAGAAGGGTAATCCGAGCTTCACAAGCTGCTTGCGCAGTGCGGTCTCGAGCGCGAATCTATCCGTTAATGTGGCCATCGAATCTTGGTTCGTCGGGAGGTGGGCGAGCAGTTCCGAGTTGATCTTGAGAACGGCGCGATAGTCGGCGGCGAAGGCGACCATGGATTTGGCCAGGGTCTCGATCGCGGCGTGCCGCTCTTCGGCCAGCTTCACAGCGTTCTGCCATGCGGCGCGCTTCGCGTCCTGCTCGGCCTCTCCCCGCTGCGCGGCTTGCTTCGTCTGCGCTGCGGCCAGGGCGCCCCGCAGATGCTTCACACGTCGTTCCGCGGCATCAGCAGCATCGGCTGCCTTCGCGGTGGCCGGCCCGTCGATCTCTCCGGCGATCAACAGCGAATCAAGGGCGGCTTGCTTGCTCGCTAGAGCGGCTTCGGCTTCGGCTAGCTGTGCCTGAAGTTTGGATGTGTTCGGCGTTGTCAAATTAGGCGCGATTCGCGCGATTAGATCAGTCAGGGGCATTTGTTTGCCTTCCTCGGGTTTCCGTTCATCGGCTGGTAAGATCACCGACGATCATTTAGAGTCGATTTAGATCATCAGTAATCATTTACAATCTACTGATTCTAAACCACTTACACTTCAATCATAGACCACTTCTGTATAAAGTCAACTGGCGCCCCTATACCGGAAAATTTCTAAAAATCGCGGGCGCAAAGTACCCGCAAGTTAGCGGGTTGCTGGGCCAAATCCGGGGGGCCGGCACCCCCCACCCGGGTCTTTTAGGGACTCCGGCGCTTTTGGTCGAAGATCCGGCCGGCAGCAGCAGCAGCAGTGCTGGCGCCGTAGCGCCAGGCGTGCGAGTCCCGCATAAGCTGACTGGCTCGACGGCTAAGCAGCAGAGCACAGCAGCAGAGCAGCGGCACAGCAGCCACAGCAGCCACAGCACAGCAGCAGCAGGAGCAGGAGCAGGAACGGCAGAGCAGCATCAGCACAGCAGCAGCAGCACAGCAGCAGCGGCACAGCAGCAGCGCCAGTGGCACAGGCGCAACGGCACAGCAGCAGACCAGCAGAGCAACGGGCCAGCGCAGCAGCGGCCGGGGGAGCAGGCCAGCAGTGACACCAGCAGCCCTCTGCAGCAAGGGAGCAGTGCTACGAATCCCTCACGGCCTCACAGCAGGAGTAGCAGCCCTCAGCAACCACACCAGCGGCGCAACGGTACGACGCGCAGCAGCCCCGCAGCGGCCCTCAGCAGACCGGCACAGCGGCGGCCAGGTGCAGAAGATCACGGCCAGTCGGTAGGTGTCAGATTGGGTATACCCCAGAACGGCACGTTGAAGCCTGACACTTCCACGTCAGAATAGGGTCATTATCGAATTAACTTGACACTGCGGACAAACAGTCATAGAGTTCAATCTGACACTTGCGAAGAAAGGCAGGAGACGAACGACCATGACACCAGCAAGACAGTACGGCAAGCGAGTCGGGTACATCAGGGTTTCATCTGTTGACCAGAACACGGATCGCCAGCTCGAAGGGGTGACGGTAGACAAACGATTCACGGATAAGGCCAGCGGTAAAGACACCAAACGGCCACAGCTTCAGGCGGCGCTAGAGTTTGTCCGCGAAGGCGATGTGCTGGTGGTTCACTCGATGGATAGACTGGCGCGCAATCTCGATGACCTCCGGCGAATCGTAACGGAACTGACTTCCCGCGGCGTCGTTGTCGAGTTTGTGAAAGAGTCGCTGACCTTCAAAGGCAATGACGGCCCCATGGCGACGATGCTGCTTTCTGTGATGGGTGCCTTCGCGGAGTTCGAACGTGCGCTCCTGAAGGAACGCCAGCGGGAAGGAATCGCCATTGCCAAGACGCAGGGCAAATACAAGGGCCGCGCGAAGTCGCTGACGCCAGCACAGGCTAAGGATCTGCGCCAGCGTGCCAAGACAGGAGAGCCAAAAGCCTCGCTGGCCCGTGAGTTCGGAATCAGCAGAGAGACCGTCTACCAGTACATCGCAGCGTGAACGGTGAAAATCAACACACCAGGGGCTCGGTCTTCGGATCGGGCCTTTTGTTTGGCCTGCGTCGTGTCACATGCGCCGCGCGTCGCCATGGGCGCCCCGGAGTAATCGTCCGGAAAAGTTGCGGCGTTTGTAATAGTTTCTTGTGATTCGCCGCGTATTCAAAGGCAATCAACACGAATTGTTTAAAACCCATCAACTATTCGCAGAGTCGACCGCCGCGGCCGGGCCGTGCGCGCGTGGGTCAGGGAGTGTGATGCCAGTCAAGGACGGCTGGTTCCTGCGCGTCCCTCGTACTCCGTCAGAAGGCGTTCTAGCCCTCGTATCCCAGCCGAGCCGGGAACGAGCGTCCAAACCGGGATGAAGAACACTCAATGTCTATAAGGGTTTCCCCGTATTTCCCGGTTATCCCATATTTATTAAAGAAAGATAGAGACACAGAAAAACGTAGTGTAGCGTGCCGCGTCGCCTTCGCCGGAAGGCCACGCCGGAAATTCTCCCGCCGGACCTAGCAAATAACCCGGGAATCCGGGATAACACGGGAGTCGCCTTTATTCATGCGCCTTTCAGCCATCCCGCGCGTTTTACCGGCTCTGGGATCCGGGAAACGAAAAACAACGTAAAAACAGGAATGCCACCCCGAAAGGCGGCATCCTTACGTGCGAATCGTTTCAATTCAGGCAGGGTTCAGTCGAAGATGCTGGCGCCGACGGCAACCTCGGCGAACAACTCGCTGGCACTGAGCGGTTGGGGTGTGTTGGCCTTCACCTTTGCGGGTTCCTCTGCCCACTCATCTAGAACCCCGAGATGTTCGTGGATCCGGGTACGTGCGTCTCCTAAGCCGATCAGATCAACCGCCCGGTAGCCATTGACTCGAATCTCCCGGTTCGGCATCTGGGGAAACAGCTTGAACGTTTCTTTCCAGAACGCGATTTCCGACTTGTGCGGGTATTTGTACCGATTCCCCCTGTGGAGTTTCTCGTACGCTTCGTAGACCTGACCCCGGCGCACGCGCGCTCCACTGTAACCCCACACAAATTCCCCCACACTGGCCACGTCGACGCATTCGCGCCAGAACCGATCCACGCCAGTGAGGCTTTCGTCTTTTTGTTCTGCCAGACCGCGAGTGTTCGGCGCTTTGTTCACGTCGATGCCGGTTAGATCGTAGTCCAGCAGGTAACGTAACAAATGCGCGTCCCCGCCGCGCTCGTCGAGCCCTACGCGCAACTCTTCGAAGTAACGCCGGTCCTGTATCCGCCCGTCGCCTACCTCAAAAACAGCAAAGCGCCGCTCGTCGGATGTCGCAGGTACAAGCCACTTTTCATTTCCGATGAGGCAAACGCGGGTCAGGTTCTCCACTTGGTACGGCGTCAGGTTTTTAGGCTCGATCACATGCTGCGCGCCAGTGATTAGGCCCTTGAGTTTTCCTTCCCCTTCCTTATCACCAGACCAGAAAGCCTCGTCCAACGTGAGCAACAAACAATTTTCCAGGTGGGTGTTGAAGTTCGAAACCAGGTAGCGCCGGTCGGTGACAACAATCCCATGGCAGCCGAGCAGATGCACTATGCGTTCGATCAACGCATTTTTACCTGTTCCCTTCCTTCCGCGGAACACGAGGCAGACTAAAGGCTTCTGCCAGGGGCGCTGGACGAGATGCGCGAAGAACCCGATCAGCCAGCGGTGCAAAGATCGATCCCCGCCGCAGACGTTTTGCAGCGAGTGTTCAAGAAACCGCGCGACCATCGGGTGATCCGCACTGTCTGCGGGCTCTACGGCGAAGCCGTGCCACAGGTTGTAAAAGCGCGGGTCTTGCGTCCCCCGCGGGTCAAACACAAGTCCCTCGTACTGGCGTCTCCCACTCCATTCGAGCCACGCTTCCGACAGCGGTACAGTGCGCTTGCCAACTTGGAATGGTTTGTTCTTAAACCACAAATTGAACGCTGCAGGCGCCATGTGCCGAAGCGCAAAGCGCCCCTTGTTGTCCACAGTCTCGCGCAGGATCTGCCCGTCCTGTAGGAATGCGTACTCCGCGTTCAGCTTTTCTAGAGGGTTCGCTTCATCCGGCTCGGCATTCGCGGCCAGCGCTTCCGTGAATACCGCTTCCGGCGCTGCTATTCCCGGCGCTTCCACTCCATACCGATAGGCGTGCGTAATCTTCTCTCGCAATTCGTCCTCGTTCCATGGCGGCGTGCAGCGGGGATTCCAATGCTCGGATATCAGTTCCTCAGCCTGCACGGGGTCGCATCCCAGATCCTTCAGGCGCGCGGCGACCTTGTACGTTTGGCTGTCGCCGCCGCTGCCCTCCACCGCGAGCGGCGCTTTCTTCAGATACTCGATTGCCCGATCTCTCGCACGGTCAGAGTCGACGTGAGCCACAGCGGCATCGTTAGCGGGCTGCCGCTCAACGTGTGCAATCAATCGCGCCTCGATCGCATCAGGCATCGGCAGAATTCGACTGTCGATATCGACAACCTTGTATGGGATGCCGTTGATCATGCTTCCGCAACCGAGGATGTATCCCCCACGGCCCCTGATGTCGAGCCCTGGCCCTAGGGCGCCGGCACTGTTCGCCAGCGGCCGCGCGCTGGATAAGACCAGATGGCCGCCTTCGCTCGGCTTATCAGGCCCGCGGTATCCAGACGGCGTTGTCTGCGTCAGTGTTGGCGGCATTCCCGCGAGTTCCAAGTCAGCGAGTAGTTTTTCTAAGCTCGCTTCACCGTTGGCGCCGCCGGGTTTCGCGTCGACGTCGAGTGTCGCCAGGTAGCGGCCGCTCGGTAACTGGTCGCCCATCGCCCAGCCGATGTTCCGCTCGGGCTGCTTCCACCAGCGGCGGATCTGTGCCTCGTCGCGACTGGCCTGATTGGGCCAATCGCGGATAGCAGGTTCTTTTGAATCCGGCCGAACAGGGAACACTCGGATCCCACGTTGCGCGGCCCACAGCGCTGCATCGAGCTTTGTTTTCGGCGCGGGCGATGGCACCAGCATAGGACGTGCGGTAGAAGCGCTCATTCGGTCACCCCCGCCGGCACCACAGGCCACCACTCAACAGACACAACAACGTCTTCGGGAACCGGGAGCCAGTTAGTTTGGTCCTCGATGCGGTCGAACAACGCGCCCGCGGCGTCCTTCAGCTCGCGCAGATCCTGCACCAGCTCGCGGGGCTGGCTCGCCGTGAGAATCGTTTTGCCGTGCCGCGTGCTCAGCGTCGCGAGAGACAGCGCATTCTCGGCGGAAAATTCCAAGTTCAGCAACTCGGCGCACAGGTCGACGACTGGAATGCTCGACAGCGGATGCCATGCGTGCAAGGTAATCTCCAGGGCGACGGCTTCGCTCCCATCCAGCCGCTCGAATCCACACGTCAGAACGCTGTTCGGTCCATCATGGCGGAAGTCGAAATGGTCGTTGCTGCAGGCCATCGCCGGCAGGCTGCGCAGGTAGTCAAGCACATCGGCGCGGAACTTACCCGTCGCGATAACTCTCACTTGCGACGGAACGACACCAGTGCTACTCTCAACTAGACTTTTGTTTTTCTTTTTGCAGGCCGCGCCTTCAACGCGGCCTTTGCTTTTGGTGGTCATCGGCCCCCAGCCCTTTCTGCGATCGATGTTGATGGCACAAGGTGCGCTTGCTCAAACAAGGCAAGCTCTGACTCTGGATACAAGATCACGCGCCCGTATTTTACGAACCGAGGCCCGATCGGCTTCCCGGCTTGGCGTGCGACTCTCCAGTTCGCGAGAGTCCCCGGCGCGATGCGGAGTCGCTCTGCGGCTTCTGCAGGCAGCAGGTTCATACATGCACCTCCGCGTTCGCTGCCGTCACCTGGCCGCGCCCCGCGTGGCAGGAAGCGACCCACGCTTCGACGTCTTCTTCGAGCCACACGGACGAACAGCCGGCCTTGCGCGGGGGCGGAAATTTTCCTTGTTGAATGAGCCGGTAGATCGTTGGCCTAGACAGGCCAGTCTTGTTGCGCAATTCAGGGAGCCGTATATTTCGCATGATGCAACCTCGTCAACGCGCATTGTCTTGGCTGATGACGAGACGCCGAAGTGGGCCACAAATGAAAACGCCCCGAGCAATCCCGCTATCAGCGGTTCGCGTCGGAGCGTCTTGGGGCGCGCGATCAAACTATTTCACGCGCCCCGCGTTTCATCCATTTAGGAAGATCGCGCGCTTATCCTTCGGCTCGAACAAGCTACGCAAGGCACGACTGCAATGATTATACCCACTCACCGAGTCTCATGCAAGCTTTTCTGTAATGGAATCAATATGTTACGGTTTTCGTAACATCCCTACAGGTCTTCGTCCACTTCCAGATCCAGAACTTCGGCGGCCTTCTTCTTGGCATCGGTAATTACGTCGCGCGCCGACTCGCCGCGCACCCATCGATCGATCATGTCGCCCCAGGCCTGCATCATAATCCGGCGCTCGGCCGCATATCGCGCCACGTTGTACGTCGCGGCGATCGCGTTCTGCGGAGCGTGCGCCAGTGCCATCTCTATCCACCGCTCGTCGAACTTGGCACGGTTCAAGCCGGTCGAGAATGTGCGGCGTAGATCGTGCACGCCGAATGACTCGAACTCCGGGTCGTCCTTTCTGATGCGCTCTACGGCTGCGTCGATAACGCGGTTCAGCGTGGCGTTGCTAATCGGTGTGTCGCTGTCGTAGCGGCCGGGATGAAGGTAGCGGCTGGCGCCGAAGCACGAACGCAGCGCCGTCAGGATGTCCAGCGCCTGTTCACACATGTAAACGACGTGCTCCTTGCCATTCTTCATTCGCTCGGCCGGAATCGTCCACCGCGCAGTCTCGAAGTCCACTTCTTTCCACGTCGCGTCGATAAACTCACTCTTGCGCACGCCAGTCAGCAACACGAACTTCAAAGCCAGACGCAACGTGGGAGTGGTGGCAACACGTTCCAACGCATCGAAGAACTTCTTGATCTCGGCTGGATTTAACGCCCGATCCCGAGGTTTGAATGTGGCAATGGTGCTGGGCCGCACAGCCTCGGCCGGATTCAGCACTGTAATCCCGCTGCCCTGTGCGTGCCGGAACACGTTCAGCACGATTTCCCGCGCATGAACAGCCACCGCGGGACCGCGCTTATCCTTCAGTTCGTCGCAGAGAGCCTTTAGGCCTTGCGGAGTGATTTCTTCAAGTTTCAACTTCCCTAGCTTCGCATCCAGTGCGCGCACATAAACGGACTTGCGCATCTCAAGGGTGCTGTCTGCCAGGCATTCTTCGCCGCTCTTGGGGTCTGCCTTGAACTGGAAGTACTTCTGCGCCCATCCGCCGAACGTCAGCGCGTCCACCGCCGCTGTACGGTTCTCTGCTTTG
The DNA here is from genome assembly GCA_963788475.1 of Terriglobales bacterium. Classification (GTDB taxonomy): domain Bacteria; phylum Acidobacteriota; class Terriglobia; order Terriglobales; family Acidobacteriaceae; genus Telmatobacter. Next base: position 489,848 of record CAWBGO010000010.1, on the reverse strand, counting down.
GCGCGCGATGGTGAGTTGCCGGCCTCGACGCTACGTCTGGCATTGGCCAGCAGTGTGCGGGCCTCCGCCAGCGATAGGGACATGCCATACGCAAGGGCGGCCGTTTCCCGTGTCCGTTTCAGCGTGCCGTCATAGCGGCCTATTGTCAGCGTCTCGCGGCGTCCGTTCAGCCGGTAGTCGTACCGGAACGATATGGTTCCGGCCTGAGAGACGGTCGCGTACATCCCATCTCGGTCAGCAACTTTGTAGGTCTTCGGTTTTGGCTCCAGAGTTTTCAGCTCTTTATCAGTCAGCACGTGCATAGCTCCTGAGTGACGGTACGGGCTCCGATATTTACCGTCAGAGGACTCTGACGGTCAAATTAGAGGCTTTTTAAAGCTAGATCTATTATACCGTCACCCGTACCGACAGAACAGCGAGCTTGGCTGAACACGCCTGAGACGACATGTTCAGCCAAGCCCTTGGTTTTATTACGATTATCGTTACAAGAATGACGACCTGAGACGGCGTGAGATGGACCTAGATCATTCCCACTCGATGGTGCCGGGCGGCTTGGAAGTGATGTCGTAGACCACGCGGTTGATTCCCCGCACTTCGTTCACAATACGGTTTGAAATGCGCTTCAGCACCTCGTAGGGCAGCGGCGTCCAGTCTGCCGTCATGCCGTCTTCCGAGTGCACGGCGCGCACGGCGGCGGTGTAGGCATAAGTGCGCTGGTCTCCCATCACCCCCACGCTCATGACCGGGAGCAGCACCGCAAAGCTCTGCCAGATCTTGGTGTAGAGGCCGGCGGCCTTGATTTCGCTGACTACGATGTCGTCGGCTTCCTGCAGCAGGGCGACCCGTTCGGGCGTCACTTCGCCGAGGATGCGCACCGCCAGCCCCGGTCCGGGAAACGGCTGCCGGCCCAGGATGTCTTCGGGCATGCCCATATCGCGCCCGATGCGCCGCACTTCGTCTTTGAACAAATCGCGCAGCGGCTCGATGAGCTTGAGCTTCATCAATTCGGGCAGGCCGCCCACGTTGTGATGGCTCTTGATGGTCTGGCTGGGCCCCTTCACGCTGCTGGACTCGATCACGTCGGGGTAGAGAGTGCCCTGCACCAGCCAGTCGACGCCGCCGGTCTGCTCAGCGATCCGCGTCGCCTCGTCGTCGAACACCGCGATGAATTCAGCGCCGATGCGCTTGCGCTTGATTTCGGGATCGATCACGCCGGCAAGTTTGCTGAGGAAGCGTTCGCTCGCGTCGACGGCAACAAGGTTCAGCCCCAGCTTGTCGCGCAGATTCTTCTGGACGTTTTGGAATTCATTCTTGCGCAGGACGCCGTTGTTGACGAACACGCAGGTGAGCTGGCTGCCGATCGCCTTGTGGACCAGCATGGCTGCGACCGACGAATCCACGCCGCCCGAAAGACCGCAGATGACGTGATCCTTGCCGACCTTCTCGCGGATCGAGGCGACCGTGGTCTCGACAAAGTGCGCCGGCGTCCAGTCGCCGCGTGCACCGCAGATGGAGAAAACAAAGTTCTTCAGCACTTGCGGGCCAAGCGGTGTGTGATGCACTTCGGGATGGAACTGCACGGCCCAGATCCGGCGTTCTTCGTTGGCGATTCCGGCGAGCGCATTCGAGGTGACTGCGGTGCGATGAAATCCGGCGGGCAGCTCCAGTGCCTCGTCGCCATGGCTCATCCACACTTGCAGTGTCGGCGGAAGCGCGGCGAAGAGCGGAGTCTTGGCATCCTCAACGGTAACCTCGGCGTGGCCGTATTCCCGCTTCGAGGCGGAGCGCACTTTACCGCCCAGGTGATGGACGATGAACTGCAGTCCGTAGCAGATGCCCAGGACGGGGACGCCGAGGTTGAGCAGTTCGGGATTGGCATCCGGAGCATCGGCATCGTAGACCGAAGACGGACCGCCGGACAGGATGATGCCGATGGGTTTGTACGCCTGGATTTCAGCGAGCGGCGCCGTGCATGGGAGCACGACGGAGAAGACATTCAGCTCGCGAATGCGCCGCGCAATCAGCTGCGTGTATTGCGAGCCAAAATCGAGGATTACGATTGTCTGGGTGTCCACTCCCTAGTGTGGCAGGAGGCGCGGCGGGCTGTAAAGAACTCGATTCGGAGACAGCTCATTCATAGTGATACCGCCCCTGAAGAAATTCGATTCTATCCGCTGTGACTCGATAGACCAGGCGATGCTCCTGGGTGATCCGGCGGCTCCAACACCCGGCGAGCACAAATCTGAGCGGCTCAGGCTTGCCAATCCCGGAGAACGGGTCAGTGAGTACCGCTTCTACAAGATCGAGTACCCGAATAGCGGTCTTTCGATCGCCCTGAACCCAGAACTTGAGATCCTCCCGAAACTCAGGAAAGAACACCGCGATGCGCTCATTCCGTTTGCTCATTCGATGGACTTGAACTTCATGATTCCAGGCCCACGGAGCGTCGCAAACTCTCCACTGTCTCGGCGGCCCCCTCCCCGCGCGTCGCCCGGCGTAATGCCCGGAGCAGCCGTTCAGCATTCTTCGGCGAGCGCAACAGGTGCGCAGTCTCCATCAATCCGGCAAGCTCCTCGGCCGGAATCAGCGCCACGTCCCGTGCCCCACGGCGGCGAACAATCACTACCTCGCGATCATCGGTCACCTGATCGAGAAAAGAAGCGAGCTTTTCGCGAAGTGCGGAATAGGTAGTCTCGACAGGCATAGTTCCTCCTGGCAATTAACGTACAACTTTGTTGTACAAGTGTCAAGCGCCCGGACGAATTCCATACTGTTCATTTCGTCTCATTCTTGAAGACCATCCCCGCCTTCATCACAAACTTCACATCCTGCAACACGCGCACGTCGTCGACGGGATTCTTCTCGACGGCAATGATGTCAGCCCATTTGCCCGGCTCGAGCGTGCCCGTCTTCGCAGTCAAGCCCATCAGGTCCGCGGCGTTGATCGTGGCGGTCTGCAGAGCCGTAAGCGGAGCCATGCCTAACTGGTTCACATAAACATCGAGTTCATGGGCGTTGAGTCCGTGCGGGTACACGGCGGCGTCCGTTCCGAGCGCGATCTTCACTCCGGCCTGCATGGCGCGCTTGATGTTCCCCTTCGCCACGGCGCTCACATCGACCATCTTCTGGTGATAGAAGGGCGGCAGGCTTCCCTTCTCCAGCATCCAGTCTTCGAGATAGAGCGTGGGCACCAAATACGTGCCATTCTTTTTCATCTCCGCGATGGCGTCGTCGTTGATGTAGCTGCCATGCTCGATCGAATCCACGCCCGCCTCGCTGGCCCACAGTATGCCCTGCGAACCGTGCGCGTGGGCGGCCACCTTGCGCCCCAGGCGGTGGGCATCAGCCACGATCGCCTTCATCTCCTCGAGCGTGTACTGCGATGCCTGCGGATCGTCGCCCTTCGAAAGCACCCCGCCCGTAGCGCAGATCTTGATCAGGTCCGCCCCGTATTTGATGTTTTCACGAACCTTGTGCTGAACGGCAGCGATCCCGTCGGCAACTCCATCACCGACGGAGTGATAGCTGATAGGGAGAAGGTTGTTGTCGCAGTGGCCGCCAGTAATGCCCAGGGCCGGCCCGCTCACCAGCATGTGCGGCCCCGGAACCTGCCCGGCGTTGATGGCATCGCGCAGGTCAACGTCTGTATAGTCGCCCGCACCCACGTTGCGCACCGACGTAAAGCCTGCCATCAGCGTGGTGCGCGCGTTCACCACGCCGTTGATGGCTTCTTTCGCATCCGTGGTGGTTAGCTCGCGGTACGGGTCGAAATCAGTATTCATGGTCAGGTGCGTATGCACATCGATCAGTCCCGGCATCACCGTCATGCGGCTCAAGTCGACGATGGTATCTCCGGGCTGTCCGGCAACCGAAGCAGCCGGCCCAATGGACTGAATCGTGTCGCCCACGACCACAATCGTCTGCGCATCCGCAAGTTTGCCGGTCTTCACGTCGAGTACATGCCCGGCCTTGATCAAGGTACGCTTTCCGCCCGCGGCGGCGCTTCCCTGGGCTGACGCGGACAGCGCGAAACCCGCCGCGCATATGGACAAAGACAGGGCAATCCCCAGCTTCTGCTTCAGAAACATTCGTAATCTCCCGTTGCTTCAGGTTCAGGTCATGCAAAAAGGCAGGATGCAACCGAGTGTAGCAAACCGCAGAGCTGATCGCCCGGCCGATTTCGTCAGGCAGGAAACGCCCGTCTGATTGACTGCCGCCCGAAATAGGCGCGTAGGACATGCGGACCTCGCCCCCTTCGCGTACACCCGGACGCACCCGTTACAATTCATTGCGATGACACCCAAAGACTCCGCCACCATCGCTACCGACAAGAAGACCTCGACCGCTCTAACCACCCGCAGTTCCCGGGGTCCCGTCACCCTCGCCATTGACATCGGCGGCTCGGGAATGAAAGCGATGCTGCTGGACCCGGAAGGCAAGCCCCTCAGCGAGAGGCAGCGTGTAGTTACTCCGGAGGTGCCGGCACCCAAACCGATGCTTGAGGCGCTCGACTCCCTGCGTTCCTTGCTCGGGGATTTCGATCGTGTCTCGGTCGGGTTCCCCGGCGTAATCAAGCATGGAACTACCTACACCGCAGCGAACCTCCATCCCGGCTGGGTCGGCTTTCCGCTGCAGCTTGAACTCGAAAAGCGTTGGAAGAAGCCCGCGCGCGTGTGCAACGATGCCGCTGTACAGGGCTATGGGGCCATCAAGGGCCACGGCGTCGAAATGATCATCACACTCGGCACCGGTATGGGTGGTTCGCTGTTCACCGACGGGCGCCTGTGCCCGGGGCTGGAATTCGGCCATCACCCCTGGAAAAAGCACACCTACGAGGATTACCTCGGCCGCCGCGGACTCGACAAGTACGGCAAGCAGAAATGGAACGAGCTTCTGCAGGAAGCCATCGCCCAGACGGCGGCCACCTTCAACTGGGACCAACTCTACCTCGGCGGCGGCAACACCAAGAAAATTGAATTCAAGCCCGGCAAGAACATCGAGATCGTTTCCAACGAAGCCGGCCTGCTGGGCGGTGTGGCACTGTGGAAAGACGATGTCTTGATGGCAAAATGCAAGTAAGGCATGGCCGCCGTTCCGAAACGGCGGCGCCTCATCCCCGCATGCGCGGATTTACCCAGCGATACACCACATCGGTCAGCAAGTTCACCAACACGTAGGTCAACCCGATCGACAGCAGGCACCCCTGCACCAGGGCGTAATCGCGATTTGAAATTGCGTCCACGACCAGGCGCCCCAGGCCCGGCCAGCTGAAGATCTTTTCAGTCACGATCGCCCCCGCCAGCAACGCTCCAAACTGCAAACCCACAACAGTAACGATAGGCACCAGCGCATTCGGCAGCGCATGGCGCCACAGCACTGCACGCTCGTTCAATCCCTTTGCGCGCGCGGTCCGAATGTAGTCTTGGCCCAGTTCTTCGAGCATCGCCGTGCGCACCATGCGCGTGAGAATCGCCGCCAGCGATGCGCCCATCGCAATCGCGGGCAGCACAAGGTAATGCCAGTCGATCGACCTTGTTCCGCCGGCGTTGGCCCCCGAGACCGGCAGCCATCCAAGCAAAATCGAGAACACCAGGATCAGCACCGGCCCCAGCGCCAGCCCTGGCACCGACAAGCCAAACAGGCTCACAACCGAAAGCACCTGGTCGAGCCATCGTCCCCGCCGGACCGCGGCGGCGATGCCCGCGGGCAGCGCCAACCCCAGCCCGATGGCCAGGGCGGCCACGGTCAAGGCCAGGGTATATGGGTAACGCTGCGTCACAAGGTGGGCAACACTATCGTGCAAACGGATCGAGTCACCGAGGTTGCCGTGCAGGACGCCATTCCAGTAATGCAGATACTGCTTCCACAGGGGCTGATCGAGCCCGTACTGGTGCCGCAGGGCATCGATATCCGCCGGGGTCGCGCCCTCCCCGAGCATCGCTTGAACGGGATCCCCAGGCACCAGGTGGATGAGCAGAAACACAAGTGAAACCACCAGCCACACGACCGGGATAGTCAGAACAAGGCGGGTAAGAATCTGCTTCATGCTCGCCTCTCACCATAAATGAGCAGGCAGCAGGGCGTCTTACCTTGGGACCACCGGCAGCAGCAGAGCGCTGGGATGTTCGCGGTCGTGATAGATCGTGTTGTCGGCTTTGACAAATTCTGAGCTTGTGCCCGCGTCCTTTCCGTTATTCAGGTTGCGATCGAATCGTGGAAAATTGCTGCTCGAAACCTCGAGCCGGATCTTGTGCCCTTTCAAAAATACGTTGCTCGTCGACCATAGATCGATCTTGTACTCATACACTTTGCCGGGCACAATCGGTTCGGCTTTGCTGGTGCTGTTACGATAGCGCGCCCGCAAAATTCCCTCGGTGAGATTCTGCGCGAAGCCGTTCGGCCACACGTCCACCAGCTTGGCGGTAAAATCAGTATCCACCGCCGATGATTTCGCATACAGATCGAGCGTCACTGGTCCTGTCACCTCGGTCTCCTGATCAAGCGCCGCCGTCGTGTAGATGAGCACGTCTTTTCGGTTCTCCACCTCGCTCTGATCTCTCGGTCCCGCCGGAAGATGTTCCGGATCGCAGCACAACGGTCCGCCCACAGTCGGCACTGGATTGGCAGGGTCGAAGATGTAATTGTCAGCTTTGTCCGAGCCGGCCGCATCTGCGGAGAGCGATCCAGTGCCCTGACTCGAGTTCGCCTGCCCTGACGAGTGCAGGAAGTAATGCGTCTCCCGGGCGCGCTTCAATGGCCAATCGTCTTCCTCTCGCCACTTGTTCTCGCCCATCACAAACAGCTTCACCGGCTTCCCGGTCGCAAATTCGTTCTGCTGTCCCTTGAGCAGGAAGTCGTACCACTCTACGGTCACGGCGTCTTCATCGAAATGAGAATCTGCCCCGAAGTCGACGGCGCCGATCTTGGGCCCGTTGCCGGCGTGACCGCCGACAATCACCATAAGCCGCTGCCCGGCACGTGCCGCAGTGTTGCCGGCCGACTCCTTCATTCCCAGATAATTCTTCAGCGACCCGCCCTGAAAAAGGTCATACCAGGCCGCCACGGTCAGTGCCGGCACCTGGATCGAAGCGTACTGTTCTTCGATAGCCCACGGCCTCCAGTAACTGTCGTAGGCGGGATGATCGAGCCAATCAAGAAAGTAGGGCGCAAACTTCGCTGTCCAACCTGCCGGATCAGAACTCAATTGCAAATTGAATAGCGGATATTGCTTGAGCGGCAGCACCGTACTGCCGACCATGGCATTGGTCCCGCCACGCACAGCCCGGTTGAACGTGTCCTGCGCCAGCCCCGAAGTCCACGACTCATTGAACCACTGCTCGAAGGCCCCGCCCTGGTAGGTCCAGTTCTCGTGGTAGTTGCTGGCGGTTACCACCGGGCAGATTCCGGCCAGGTGTGGCGGATGGCCAACCGCTGCCAGCATCTGGGTCGCCCCCACATACGAGCCGCCAAACATGCCGACTTTGCCATTTGCATGGGGGAGAGCGGCGGCCCACTCCACCGTGTCGAAGCCGTCGTCGATCTCATGCTTGAACGGATACCACTCGCCCTCGGATTCGTACCTGCCGCGCACGTCTTGAATCACCACCATGTAGCCCCGGGCAGCAGCCATGTGCCCGAAATCCGCGCCATTCTGGCGGTTGTATGGCGTCCGCTGCAGCAGGACCGGAAAATTGCTGTCTCCGGCCGGACGATAAATATCCGCGTAGAGCACGACACCGTCGCGCGTCTTCATCGCAACGTGGTGCTCCACCGTAACTGCGGGGACCGTCTGGCTGGGAGCGGATGTGCTCGGAAGCAGCATTCCGGCTGCCGCAAGAGTGATAAGAAGTTCCTTCAACATGGGCGGGTATCCTGTGGGGCAAAAATCCCCTCGCGATTATAGGACCCGGCAGTCGAATGGCAAGTGCAGAATTCCGATGCCCTTGCCTATGGCCTGACCACAAAGGTTCTATTGCTCGTGAGCGTCCCCTTCGTCGTCGTCACCGTGATCGGACCCGTGGTAGCGCCTGCCGGTATCACGACCTTCATGAAGGTGTTCTCCACGTCGCTTACCTCCGTCGCCGCCACGCTGTTGAACAACTTATCGCCGTTGTGCAACTCCTTAAAGCAACCGCAGTCCTAGATGCGGCGTTGCGGCACCCAGAAAACATGAAAATGGTGTAGGCGATCTGCAAGGGCGAAGGCCTCGGATCTGTGGAGCGAGCCGAGCCCGCACCGCAGTCTGGCTTGGGTATCGCCGCGTACCCGAAACTGTTGCTGAACGTGAGCACGCAGGGCAGACTGAACCTTTTGCCGATATCCCCCGCGCAGGTGGCCCAAGGAGGTTCTATGGAAGTAATTCTGGGTTGCTGTGCAGGATTGGATGTGCACAAGGAGAGCGTGCAAGCCTGTGTGCGCAAGAAGTATTTGGGCCCCGGGATCAAACCTGCATTTGGCAGCGCGGCCAATACGAAAGTTACCCCCAGCAGCATCGAGTTTGCGCCCCTGATCGCTGCTTGCGGAAAATTGCCATTTCCCCGCGCACAATAAAGAGAGCAGCCACAATCCACTCCCGGGGAATCCGTCCATGACCGAAGCCGTACACTCTGTCACCGTGCCCGCCACGCCATCTGATTTCAGCCTGCTTTGCAGAGCCGCTCTGCAGGCCGCCGCTCACAGCTGGGCGAAGCAACAAAAGTGCAGCGGCAAATAAGGTGGTCGTGCCACTCCCCAAAGGGCACCCCCCACCCACCCCCTATGTAGATTCGCTTTTATTTCGCTTCAGAAAATTTTGCCTATGAATCGAAAGGCTTTACGAGGCACCTTTCCGAATGTAACAGCATTTTCTGTTACATAAGGCCCGTTTTAGGGCTCGTCTCCAACCCAATAGTCGGCTCGGGCCACGACATGGGCACCATAATCCTGTGCCAGGCGCACCCGCAGTGTATGCAATCCGGGAGTCGGATTCGTCGGCCGGAACGTCAACAGGTAGCGATTCCGCGCGTGCTTTGCTTCTTCCACGACCCGGGCTTCGAATTTCTTGTCATTCGTGAACGTCGTGTACTCTCCGCCGCTCATCAGCGCAATTTCCTTGGTCACGTTCTTTTTGAACGCCTGCACCAGCGCCACCAGCGCCGACACCATGTTCATGGTCCGGTTCTCGCCCGAGTCCTTGATGTCGTGGGCAAACTCCGCCTGAACAGGCGAAAACGACACCGTCAGCACCAGCACATCGGACCGTCCGATCTTCTGGATCACCTGCTCCACTTTCGTGTGCTTGCTGCCATGATCGCGTTCCTCGCTGATCAGCAGCAGAACCCGCCGGAACTCCTTGGGCTGCGACTCAAGCAGATCCACCGCATAGCTGATCGTGTCCAGAATCGCATCGCCGCCATCGCCCGGCTCCATCGTCTTCAGCGCCTGGTTCAGGTCGTCCCCCGAATGGGTGTAATCGCGGATCAGGTGCGGTTGCGAATCGAACCCCACCAGCGCCGCCTGGCTCCGCGGATCGGACAGGAACAGGTCGAGAAGCGGCCCCAGCTTGGCGACCTTGTCGAACTCGAGCACGCTCATCCCGCCCTGCTCGACCGCCACCACCAGCGACACCGGCGCCGTATCCATCTCTTCCTGCACGTGCACTTTCTGCGGGACTCCGTTGTCTTCGAGCAAAAAATCGTCGCCCTTGAGCCCGTACACGATCCCGCCCCCGCGCTTCTCCACCAGCGTCGGCACCAGCACTTCCTGGGTGGTGATCCGCAGAGTGGGCGTGTCCGGATGCGACCCCGGCATCGGTTGCGGCGGCTCCGCCGGCGGCATCTGCTGCGCCGACACCATCAGCGTGCCAGCCGATACGCTCATCCAAAAAATCAAAAAGAACTTCGCCATCCTACGACGGTCCCTTCGGAGGCGGTGGAGCGGGAATCGCGGGATGGGTCGTAAACGGCGGAGGTGGGGGCACAGGCACCGCCGGCTCACTGCCGGGACTTCCCTGCACCGGGAACGGCTTGTACAGGCTGTTCGGATCGACCGCCGGCGGCGTGCCCGGCGACGCCGTCGGAGACCTCGCCGTATCGATCGCCTCCCGAATGGCCGCAAACGCAGGGGTCGGTTTCAGGTCGTCGTCAAACGGCAAGGGCCGCTGCCGCGCGCCGTCGGGCCGCTTCGCCCATGGCTGTTTCGATTCGTTCAGCCAGCTATGCGCGCTGGTGATGCCCCAGGTCAGAGCGACGGAGACATTCGGCTCCGCCAGCATCATGCCGAGGTAATTCCGATACACCGCCGCCACCGCCGCATCCTGGGCTTCCGGACCTCCCTCGACCCCGCGCGTGTTCACGTCCATCTCGGTCACGAACACCTCGAGGCCCATCTTGCCCGCCTGCCGCACAAACTCAACCAGGCCCGCGCCCGGCTGCGGTCCGTCCGCCTGCAGATGGCTCTGCACCCCCACCGCCTGAATCGGAATCCCTCGAGCCTTGAGCCTGCCGCAGCAGCACCATCACCTGGCCCCGCTTCTCCGTCTGCTCCGGCGTGTCCAGTTCGATGCCGTATTCGTTGTACGTCAACTTGGCCGCGGGATCGGCCAACGCCGCGGTCTGGAACGCCACCTCGATGTAATCGGGTCCCACCAGCTCGAGCCACGGCGAGTTGCGCAGCCCATCCGCCCGCCCGTCCTTGGGATTGACGGCCTCGTTCACCACATCCCAGCTATGAATCTGACCCCGGTACCGCCCCGCCACCGTCTGGATATGCTCGACCAGCAGCTTCCGCGCATTGTCCTTGTTGGCAGTGGCCGCAAACCATGCCGGCAGCGCTTCGTGCCAGCACAGGTTGTGCCCGCGCACGCGATCGCCCGTGAGCGCTGCAAAGCGCATCAGCCGGTCGGCCAGCGCAAAGTCGAAGCTCTGCGCGGTAGGCCGCAGCGCCGCCCACTTCATTGCATTCTCGGCAACCAGGATGTTGGTCTGCCCCTGGACCAGTTGCGTGTACCCATCCGTCGTGTTGTCTCGCCGCCACCCCGTCCACATCGAGCAGTGCCGGATTGACCGCCGCGCCGTACAGCAACCCGCGCGCGGTGGCATGCGCCCGCAGAGAATCTGGTCCACTTACTCCCGGGCGGGCACTCGCATCGATTTGCGTCGCCTTCGCCCATTTCGGCGCCGCCGCCACGGCCCCCGCCGTCAACGCGAACCTGCCCAATTGCCGCCGCGTCCAGCGCCCCATTCCTCTGCTCCTGTTCACCGAACCGTTCCAATCGCAAGCTGGACCGTGCTCCTCAGGGCTGCTTGCGTGCATCGCGTTCCACTCGCCCTGTCCAGGCAAGAAAGCGCAACAGCTCCCAACGCGATGCCCACATAAAGCTCAAAACGTCCCGCATCCTCATTTTCTCCGCCCATTGTCCCGAATAGGTTTCCATGCGCCAGCGAAGATATTCGCTGCGCCACGGCCTCAGCCTGTTGCCGCGCGTTGCGTTCCAAAGAAAACGAAGCGGTGCGAACACAATAAGTCAAGTATAAGAGGCGTGGCCCGGTGCGGCGAAAGCCCATGCGTCAGGGCCGCGGGCCGCTCACGCGTCATGAGCCTGAGCGCGGTCAACCCTATAGCTTGTCAAAAAGGCTCCCAGCGCCCAACTGCGAGATCACGTCCTCAAGCGCGGTCTGCTGGGTCTCCGCCATCGATAGCTGCGTCGATATCTTGGCCACGTCGGCCTGCATGAGCGTCGTTTGCGCCGCCGTCAACTGCGTCTGCTCGCTGTTCGCCGCGTCGGTAGCCGCGGTCAGACGGGTCAGCGAATTGTCCACCACCACCCGCTGCTGGGACACAAAATTCAGTGCCGTGCTCAGGGCCGTGGTGTCGGAGACCGACGTGCCTGCAGGGATCCCTGAGGCAAAGTCCGCCACCAGCTGATTCAGAACTCCCAGCACGCTGGTCGTTCCACCGGCCATGAAAATCTGGTCCCCCGGCACGTTCAACTGGATCCGCTGCCCATTGGGGGTCTGGAGATAATTCACATTTGCGTCTCCGCTGTAGGTGGCCGTGGCCGGCGTGGTCGCATTGGAGATGCTGAAAGGAGCGGCGGCTGTCTGGCTTCCCCCAAAAATATATTGACCCTGGTAGCTGGTGTTGGCCAGCGAAACCACTTCATCGCGAATCCCCGCAATCTGATTCGAGATCGACTTCAGATCGCTCGCGTTCAACGTGCCGTTGTCGGCGCTGGTCGCCAGCGTGACCGCCTGCGTCAACTGGGCCACGACTCCTCCCAGGGCGGAGTCCGCCACCTGTAACTGCCCCTGCACCAGGCTGGACGTCTGGGTGAAGGAATCGTCCCGCTGCATCTGGTTGAGGAGCAGCACATTTTCGCCCGCAGCCAGCGGATCGTCGCTCAGCGAGTTCACCCGCACGCCGCTCGACAACTCGCCTGTCAACTGCTGCTCGCTCACCTGGGTCTGATTCAACGAACCTACCAGGTTCGAAACATAAAACGGATTGACGCGCATGCGTTCACACTCCTGCGGGGATCTCCCGGATAACTACCCCTTCTGAATTGGCTTGAGTTGGGCCAGACGACGGATTCACCGGCCATGCATTTGTCCGTCCGCCAGCGCCTGGTTACGACACAGCCGTCTGCACGCCCAGATTCAACGCGGAGGTCATGATCGAGTTCAGAATCGCGAACACCTGCGATGCCGCCTGATAGCTTCGCTCCAACTGCTGCATCGCCGCCGCTTCGTCGTTCAGGTTCACTGCCGACAGAGAATTGTTCTGATTCTGGAGTTGCGTCACGGAAGCGTTTTGGGCAGTGTTCTCCGTCTGCACCTCGGCTACAGCCGCCCCCAGCATGGTCACGAAGTTGGAATAGAAATCTGTGGGACTTTTCCCGCTCACGCTCGCCGAGTTCGCCAGGCCGGCCAAGGCCACGGCGTTCGAATTATCCCCCGCTCCCCCCGCCGGTCCCGCCGCCGCAATCTGGTTGGGGTCGGTCATCGTCACCGCCATCGCTGCGGCGCTGCCCGCCACGGCCGCAGGCGGATTAAAGATGTTCAGAGGCGGATTCACGGGATTCACCCCGGTCCCGCCGATCCCGTTCAGATCGATTCCGGCATTGTTCTGCGCATTGACAGCGGTCGCAATTCCGTACGCCAGCTGATCGAGCGAAGCCACCACGCCGGGAATGTCCTGGTCGCGCGCCGTCAGGTATCCACCCAGCGAGCCTCCCCCGGATGCCAGCTGGGATGTGATGTCGGTCGTCCCCACAAAGAAATGCGCCACCCCGTTCAACATCCCGGAAGTGATGGGAAGATTTGATCCCTCCGCAACCAGCGTCTGGCCCGAGGTCGTGGTGATGGAGAGCCCATTGTTCTCCGTTGTGATCTGGTTGATGCCGATCAGTTGCGACAACTGGCTCAAGTCCTGTTGACGCTGATCCTCCAGAACGCCCGCATCGGCGTTCGGTGACGTGGACTGGATCTGCGCGTTTAGTTGCGCGATCGCCCCGGTCAGGGCGTTCACCTGCGGGATCACCGCAGCCGCTTCCTGGTCCAGCGACCTCTGCTGCGAGTTCAGGCCGTTGGCCGCATTTGAAATGTCGCCCGCAAGTGTTGTCGCGGTCGAGAGCACCTGCTGCCGCAGCGCATTGTTGGTGGGATTGGCCTCAAGCGATGAGAACGAGTTGAAGAAGCTGGTGATGTCGCTGCCGATGTCGCCGGCCCTCGCGCTCGATGAACCAGAGTCCGGCAAAAACAACGCCTGGATGGTATTCAGAGCCGAAAGCCGTGACGTGGAGGCAGCCGCCAGCTGTTGTTGCTGGTCAAGCCGCTCGAGCAGGACCCGGTCGCGCACCGACGTTGCGCCCGTCTCGGTGACGCCAGTGCCGTAGTTCACCCCATTGATGCTGACCGGCGAATTCTCCTGCCAGCTCGGCTTCTCTTCCGTATAGCCGGTGGTGTTGGCATTGGCCACATTGTTGGCCACGATGTTCAGGGCTGCCTGATCGGCATTGAGCGCGCCGGAAATTAAATGGAACGCCGAGCTAATCGTTCCCATCGCCGTCTCCCCTCAGCGCCCACGGTCCTCTTCGCGAAGATCGAATTCCGGGGCTTCCGTCGTATTCCCGCTGCTGTTCGTGCAACTGACGAAGGCGGCTCATCACGTCCAGGTTGGCTTGCGTGGCCTCGAGCACCCGCTCGAATACCGCCATCTCTCCGGTCAATTCCCGGCTCTCCCGCGCCATCTCCGCTCGTTGCTGCCCGCTCCGGGTGGACAGATCGCGATTCAGCGCCTGGCATGAGAGCGCCAGTTCCTCCAGGCGTTCCGCGTCCAGGCAGGCAAGTGCCAGCGATGCTTCGACCACCAGGGCCTTCAGTTCCGGACTGAATCGGCCATCTCCCAACTGCAGCATTCCTGTTTCCTTTCTCGGATCACGGCCTATTGTCACCGGCCCAGCATTGAGTCGATGACCTTGGACGCTACAGCCGACGCCGGCACCTCGTAAGTCCCCGCCGCCAGTGCTGCCTGCACTGCCGCCACCTTGTCAGCGCGCACCCCTGCCTCGGCTGCGGTCTGCGCAACTTCGCTGCCTGCGCTGCTTACCGTCGCGCTGTCATTGCTCAACGAACCTCTCTCGGCAGTTTGACCGCCCTGGTTACGCTCTGGTGATGCCGGCACCGCCGGCGTCACTCCAAGAATTGTCTTCAATCCGTCCAGACCGCTGCGAATGTCCATACACCCCTCTCCTTGGCTCGTCTATCGGCAGTTCTCTTAATCACTCTAGTCATTTGTGCGCGCTTATCCCGGTATCGATGTTGTACATTCCGGTTACCGGAGAAGCTTTGGAACTGTTACCGGAATGGGAAACTTCGCCCACAACCCGGTTTGCAATTCCAAACCCGCCGCTTGCACTCAGGGCTCCGGCCAGCGACTCGGAAGCAAACTCGCCCAGAGTCCCCGCTCCACCGCTGTCGCCATTGCCATCGCCAGTCAGTGAGCCACTCTCTGTCATGGGCTTTAGCAGTTCCTTCATCATCTGCGCTTCAAACTCGTGCGCCGCCCGCACCAGCCGCGGGGGTGGCATCGCATGAGCGGCGATTGTTCCCTGGCCCGCCGCAATACTCCGAATTCCATTCGTCTCCATCGTCATAGAACCTCCAGATCGGCTTCCAGTGCGCCCGCTTCCTTCATCGCCTGCAGAATCGAGATCACGTCGCGCGCTCCTGCCCCGGTACGCTGCAATTCCTGGACCAGATCCTCGACCGTGGCGCCTTCTTTCAAATCGATGCGATTGACCGGCTTGTCCTGGGCCTGCACCGAGACCTGCTGCACCACCTCGGTCCTGCCCAGCGAATACGGGCCCGGCTGCGAAACCAGCGGCTGCGAAATCACATTCACCGACAACCCGCCATGCAGGATCGATACCGGCTGCAGCCGGACCGTCCCCCCGATCACTACTGTCCCCGTTCGCTCGTTGACCACCACCCGGGACCGCGGGAAAACCTCGACCTCGACCGCCTCGACGGCATCGAGCAGAGCCGCCCGGTCTTCGTTGGCCCCCGGCACGATCTCCACCCGCCGGCTGTCAACCGCGTGAGCGCGAGCCGACCCGAGGGCGTGATTGATGGCTTCCGCCATGCGCTCGGCGGTGTGAAAATCGGCATCGTTGAGCAGCACGCTCACCGTCTGCATTTGACTCAAATCGAATGGGACCGCCCGCTCCACGATGGCTCCGCCGGGAACCCGCGCCGTGGTCGGATGATTCATCATGTGTCCGTTGCCTGCAGCCGCGGCGAGATATCCGCCCAGCACCAGCGCTCCCTGCGCCTGGGCATAGATCTGCCCGTCGGGTCCGTACAGCGGCGTCATCAGCAGGATTCCGCCCTCCAGCGAGCGCGCATCGCCCGCCGACGAAACCGTGATGTCCATCCGATATCCCGGCCGGCTGAACGGCGGCAGCGTGGCCGCCACGAAAACCGCGGCCATGTTCTTCACCTGCATGTTGCTGGCCGAGTTCGATCCGGTCTGCGGAACCGTGATCCCCATCCGCTCCAATGCCGAGATCAGCGTCTGTGCCGGAAATACGGTCTGCGAGCTGTCGCCTGTTCCCCGCAGCCCCACCACCAGCCCGTAGCCCACCAGCTGATTGTCGCGAATGCCTTCGATGGTGGCCACATCCTTGACCCGGGAGCGTTGCGGCGCCGGGCCGTTCTGTGCGGCCAGGCTGAAAGACAAGAATGCCCCGGCCAGTACCATCCCTGGCCACAACAAGTAGATCTCCGAGCGGCGGGAAGTCACCGACCCGCCCTCTCCCACTTCTCGCCTTGTAACCAGCAATCGCATCGCCCCGTCTCGTTTCGATTTCCTGTTCCCTGGTCCCCGGTCCGTGTGTCTAAAAAATCAGCAGCCGTTGCAGCAGCCGCACCAGCGGATTCTGCCGGTAGGTTGAGTCGGTGACGATACCCCTGCCCGTCACTTCCAGTTCCAGATCGGTCATGGCCGTCGACAACACCTGGTTCTGGGCGCTCACGTCTTCGGGCCGCACCAGGCCCGCGCAGCTTGATCAGTTGCGTCTGTTGCGAGAACGTCAGTTGCCGGGTGGCCTGCACCACCAGCATGCCGTTGGGCAGCACATCCACCACCTCGGCTCCGAAGGTCGTGACCAGGCTGGAATTGGTGGTGCTCTGTCCCTGCGCCGTAAGCCCCGACGCCGACGTTTGCCCCACCAGGTTCTGCAGGGCGTTGCTGGCCTTCAACGCACCAAAGAGGGCGGTGACGTTCGAACTCGCATTTGATGCGCGCGAATTCTTCACCTGGCCGTCGGTCGATGCCGCCAGGCTCTCCGTCACCACCACTGAAACCACGTCGTGCAGCCGCACCGCCTTGGCATCGGTCCCCAGGCGGACCAGCCGGCCCTCGGAACTCCAGATCGATCCCGGCGTCCGTATCTCGGCGGCCTGCTGGGCCCGCACTCGTTCAACATAGGAATGAAGCGCTGCCTCGGGCGGCGTGTTCACGGCATCAGCCGGCTTGCCTTTCCTCCATCCCCCATGGGCCGGAAATGCGCCAAGCGCTAAGCCCACCATCAGCCATACGGCCCGCTTTCCCCGCGTTCTCATCGCCTCACCTCTCCTGCGGCTTTGAGCGCCGCCCGTCCGGGCGCCACCGCCACGGCCCGCACCACGCTGTGCCCGATCGACAGGCGGACGTCCAAAGCAGAGCCCGGTCCGGCGGGCCCAAGGGCTACCCCCTCGAGATAGGCGTCGGTTGTCGCCGAGTGTTCTTCGACGACCAGTTTGTCCCCCGGTCGGATGATCGGTATGGGCCTGATTCGTGCGACCAATGGGGTTTGAGCCAGCGTTCCGAGAGCGCCAGGATCCCTCCCCGGCGATTACAAGTTCCAGTCGTCCGGGCCCCCCAGGGTTGGTTTTGTCGCGCACCAAAAGCCAGCGTGTGCCGGAGTTTGGATCGTCGATCTCCCGCACGCCGCACGGCAGTGCCATCCGATGTGGCCGCGATCCGCGGGTCGCGGTTCGGAACTTCATGTCGCTCCGCATCGGCGAGAAGGCTATTCGCCAGCAGCGTCAGCAAAGTCAGAAGCATGAACTCCGATGCTGTGTCGCCCGACATTCTCGCCCAATGGTTTGGAAATCTCATGGCGCACTTCCGCTTACCTTGTCATGTTGTTGACTTGCGAATACATGTCGTCGGCGGCCTTGATCACTTTGGAATTCGATTCATAGGCGCGTTGCGCCAGCACCATCTGCACGAACTCGGTGACCACGTCCACATTCGAATTCTCGAGATACCCCTGCTGGAGCGTCCCCAGCCCTTCGGTTCCGCCCGGGTTGCCCAGCACCGGATCCCCCGAGCTCAACGTCGCCTGGAGAAGATTCGATCCCATGCTTTCCAGGCCGCCGGGATTGGGAAATGTCGCCAGCTGCAGCTGCCCCAGCTGCGACGGATTCTGCTGTCCGGCCAGGGTTGCATTCACCACCCCGTACTGCGTGATCGTCACCGCAGTCGCGTTGGGGGGAATCGTGATCGTCGGGATCAGCGGATCGCCGTCGGTGGTGACAATGGTTCCCTGGTTGTTCAGGTGAAACTGCCCGGCGCGCGTGTACGCGATGGTTCCGTCGGGCCGCTGCACCTGAAAAAAGCCGCTTCCTTCAATGGCCACATCGAGCGGGTTCGAAGTCTGGTTCAGCGATCCCTGGGTCATGATCACCTCGGTGGCCGCCGACCTGGTGCCCAGCCCGATCTGCAGACCAGCGCCCACAGTCGACTGGCTCTGCGCCGCGCCCGGCGTCACCAGGTTCTGGTACACCATGTCCTGGAACTGCAGACGCAGCTGCCGGAACCCCGTGGTCGACGAGTTGGCCAGATTGTTGGCAATCGTGTCCAGGTTCATCTGCTGCGCGCTCATCCCGCTGGCCGCCGTGTACAACGCTCTAATCATTTTTCTCCTCGTTTCGGACTAGACCCGGGGCAGATCTTCGGTAGCAAACTTGTTGAACTCGGTGTGGAAGACCGTCAGCGCCTTCTGCATCATCTCCGCCTGGCGCTGCATCACGATCAGGTCGAGCGTTCCCTGCACCGTGTCTTCATTGGCCGATTCAATGGCTCCCTGGTGCACCGTCGCATCGTTCGAAAGGGTTGCGGTCACGCTTGGCGGGGCCACGTAGCGATTGGCGCCCTCGGGTGTAAGCTGCGCGCCGGCGGGGAACGTGAACACTCCCACGGTGTCCACTGCACCGCCGGCCACGGACAGCACACCATTGGCTCCCACGGAAACATCTCCGGGTGGAATGGCAATGGGTTTGCCCGTAGAAGAGAGCACCGGCTCGGCCGCGCTGGTCACCAGCAGCCCTGTCTGCGAACGATGAAAGCCGCCGTCGCGGGTATAGCGCACGCCCTGCGCCGTCTGGACCGCAAAGAACCCCTGACCTTCGAATAGCCAGGTCCAGCGGGTTGCCCGTCTGTTGCAGAGCGCCCTGGCCAAGGTTCAACCGGTCGCCACCCAGGAGCCCGTAATTGTTCACCGTCTGCCCCAGCTGGGAATCGAGAGCAGTCTGGACCCAGCAGCGCCGAACGAAAGAACTCCCGTTCCGCCCGGTAACCGGGAGTCTGCGCATTGGCGAGATTGGCGGCCGCCGTGTCCAGCGCCTGGGTCCGCGCCATCAATCCCGTCATCGCTGCGTAATAGCCGCTGTCCATGTCTCGGAATGAAGCAGAAAGAGGACCGAAATTGAACCCGGAAGATTAGAGAAATCTAGGAGAAGCAATTCGGAACGGGTCGCGGACGCAACCGCAGGGTGGTCCTACCGAAGCCCGTCGCAAACAATGGTTACGTCAAAATGCCGGTCTTCGAAGCTGTAAGTATGCTGCAGCTGGAACTCGGGCGCCTGCACATGCAGCCGATAATCCCGTCCGGTGATTACAGCGGGCACCGACAGTCCGCACTGGGCCGCCAGTCCGGGCACCTTGCCCTTCCACGCACCGGCGAGCATATTGCAGATCTCGCCGATTCCGTCCTTCACCGTGTCGTCGACTTCGTGAAACTCCAGGCCCGTCATGCGCGCCGCAATCTCCATGGCCGCCCCGTTGCCGGAACGGAACACGCACGCTCCGCTCAGGGCCCCGCCGAATCCCACCACCGCCGTAACCGATTCGGCTTCCGATTCTCCACTTGCCGCCGCGCGTTCGCACTCCACCCCCAGCATCAGTTGGAAGACCTCCTTCACGCTCGCATCGAGGTTGCCGGGATCGGATATCTTGCCCACGGACTCACGCAACGACACCGCCATCGCCCTCTCCATTCCTCTGCGCCTCCCCGCGGCTCAGGTCCCGGCTCATGCAGCGTGCAAAAGCGGCAATACCCGTTCCTTTACCTGTTCGGCTGTGAACGGCTTGCGAATGTAGCCCGCGCGCTCCGGCCTGGATCGCCTGTTTTACGTGCTCTTCGCTAGATTCGGTGGTAATCATCACCACCGGCACACCTCGCGCCAGGTCCTGCGCCCGGATCTGGCGCACAAGTTCCAGGCCATCCATTGATGGCATGTTGATATCGGTAAGGATCAGGTCCACCTTTGCGGTTCGCAACAGTTCCAGCGCTTCCACGCCGGTACCCGCTTCGAGTACCACCAGGGCATCCAGGCCCGCCTGACGAAGGCAGCGCTCCACGATCTTCCGCATCACCGAGGAATCATCCACGATCAGCGCTCTCACTTCGCTCATGCCCGGCTCCTTTACTGCTATCCTTATCGGCCGCAGTCACCCGACCATGAACTGTCCCGTGGGGACATGCGCGCAGAGCGCAGGAGCTTTCATCGACTCTGGCCCGTGGGCGCCACGGGACGTGTGCCCCGCCGGTGGGCTATCCGCCGACCGTCGCGATCACATCCTGAACCGTCCCAGTGTCCATGGGAATGCCAGTGTATCGCCTTGTTCCACATCCGCAGCCACAGGCAGTCGTGCACCCCCACCAGCCGCGACTCGACCGGGCGGGTGCGCTCGAGCACGCGGGTCAGCGCCCGGACCAGGACCGGTTCCGACGACGTCTCCACCAATTCCGTCGCGGGGAAGGTGGCGCTCAGCATCCGCTGGTGGGCCGGCCGGAATTCCGATTCCGACACCAGGCCGCTCTCCACCCTTAGCCCGGTCATCCGTTCAATGGCCAGCGCAAGCACAGGGTCCAGCCGCTCTTCGAATCCCAGGTACAGCAGTTTTCCGGCCGCCAGCCGCAATGGCAGCGCTCCAAACGCATCGACAAAGAGGCGCGGCACGAGCGGGGCAAGCGCCTGCGCATCGTGAAATTCGAGAGGCAGCACGGGACAGCTCCACTGCAGGCTCAGCGCCCGGGTCACCAGGCTTTCGCTGACCCCCTCCCGGCGCATCAGCCACTGGCCCAGTCGGCCGCCCGAAGCGCGCTGAGCGTCGAGAGCCGAGCGCAGCTGCAGGGCGGTGATCCAACCCTGTTCGAGCATGAGGAGCCCCAGCGGCACCCGGTGTCGATGCTGCCCACGCCCAAGCCCGGAGACACTTCCGCGTCCCTCCCGTTCCCTTCGGACGGCCATTTGCACCCGTTCTGCGGTGCAGGCGGCCGAACAGCTCCAGCCGCCTTCAAATACCGCCGCGGAGCGACTGCGCCACGGGTGCAGCCACCCGGAACCGCAGCCGGGATTGGAGCAGGCGTCAAAAAATCCCGGGCGCATTCCAGCGCGTCGTTTCGTCGGAGCCGATAGTACCGTCGACTCCGCATGCGCAACCGTGAGGTGTTTCCGGCCCCGTGAAGGTCCACCAATCAAAAGAGGCATCGTATGTTCTCCAGACGCTTGCGCGGTGCCGCCACCTCGGTCACCCGCAGGCCAAAGTTCCCGTTCACCAGCACAACTTCCCCGCGCGCTACGATCTTGTCTCCCACGATCAGATCGACAGGATCGCTCACCCCCCGGTCGAGCTGCACCACGTCCCCTGGTCCCAGTTCGAGAAGTTCGAGCAGCGGCATCTCCCGGCACCCGAATCGAAGGGTGGCTTCGAGCTCCACGTCGAGCAGGAGTTCGACTCCCGGGCCCGGCTCCGGTTCGTCGGCTGCCGGCGTCGGAAGTGTTTCGGTTTGTCCCGCTGGCATCGTGCGATGCGGAAGGTTTGGCGGGGCGCACCTCATCGCGCACCAGGATGGTCCACGCCCGCTCGCCGGACCGCAGCTGAAATCCCTGCGAAACCTGGCTCGCGGCCTCCACCGCCTCGAACCCCACCACCCTGCACGTCCGGCCCGTCCGGGCCAGACATTCGCCGGCCGCAGCCTCGCACACCTCGCGCAATAATTCTGCCCAGGCCGCCTTCTGGTCCTCGCTCTCGCCCAGGAGCGGCGCGTTGAGGATCGCCGTATCCACAACGATCGAAAACCGCCCCTGCTGCTCTCCCTCGAGCGTGGCGGCAAAACCGAACGAACCGGCCTCCATGGGCCTTGGCAGCGAATCGACCAGTTCCGGCTCACCGGTGAGGGCCTGCGCGAAAAGGCTCTTGGCCACAATGGCCCAGCATTCCAGATATGTCATCACGGCTCTGTCCTCTCCATCCTGCTCTCGATACGCGCCGCCCGATGCAATCCCTGCCGGACCGCCTCGGCGCGCAGGATCACCTGCCCTCCAACGCGCCATTCGGGCAGCGTGTTCGCCGGCAGGCCCAGGGGAATGACCATGCCTGGCTGGAGGTTTCTGACCGATGCCGCCGGCAGCCGCACCGGGGGCAGCTGGAGCGCGCCGCCGAAGCGAATGTGTCCGGCCGAGGCTTCAATCCGCGCTCGGGTCTCGGGGGCATGGCGGCGTCTCCGTCCCCAATCCGAAGTCAGGCGGCGCAGAATGGTGTTGGCCACCACCGCTGGAAATGCCAGGTTGAGCAGCCCCGAGCTGTGCGGCATCCGAATTTCAAAACTCAGGCAAAGTGTTTTTTCATTGACCGACATGATGCGCGCCACCTGGGTCTGCATCTGCCGCTTCTCAAAGTTGAAGCTCAGGCAAACGGGTTGCCACGCGGAGGTCAGTTCGCGGCAGACGATCTCCACCACCGAGCCGAGGATGGCCTCTTCGATGTCGGTCAACTCGCGCAGTGGGCCTTCCCTGCCGTCCCCTCCCAGGAGCAGGTCAACGATCGGTGGAGCCAGCGCGAGATCCAGTTGCAGGACCGACAGCGCTCCCAGCGGTTCCAGCCGCACCGATGCCACGTAGCTGATCTCTGGTATTCGCAAAAGGAATTCATTGAATGGGATCTGTTCGGCCGAAACCAGGTTGACCTGGAACCGGGTACGCAGCCAGGCGGCCAGGTTGTGAGTAAGGTTGCGCGCGAACAGGTCATTCAGCATGCTGATCGCCCGCAGCTGCTCCGTCGAGATCTGTCCCGCCGAGGAAAAGTCGTAGGGCACGACCCGCTTTTGCAATTCGCTCGCCGCAGCCTCGGGAGGCGAAGTACGCGCCGCGGCGAAGAGGGCGTCAATCTCATCCTGTTTGAGCGTCTTTTCCATACGTTCCTTTGGCGGCCCAAGGCCGCACGATCGCCGGTCTTATGGCCGGATTGTGGTTTCTGCCGGTCCCCGGCCTCGGAACTTCGCCTTGCCGCCGAATGCTCCCCGCGCGGCGAGATCCTGGAGGGAGGCCCTCAAGCGCACGACCGCCGAAGCGTGCACTTGCGAGACGCGCGATTCGACCACGCCTAATGCCAGCCCGATCTCCCGCATGGTCATCTCCTCGTAGTAGTAGAGGGTCATCACCAGGCGTTCGCGGTCGGGAAGATCCTGAATGGCATCCGTCAGCCGCTCCTCGAGCTCACCCCGGAGGCAGCGAAAGAGAGGATCCTCTTCGGGGCGGGCGGGCACATAGGCCAGCTCCTCCTCGCCCGAGTCCTCGTTGTGCTCCATGTGCAGGGTGCCAATCTCGAGCCCTTTCAGATCGCCGAGCAGCTGCTGGTATTCCTCCAGGCTCAACGCCATCTCCGCCGCTACCTCGCCCTCCCCCGGCGCCCTTCCCAGCCGGGCGGTCAAAACCCGGATGGCCTCCTCGACGGCGCGCCCCTTGCGCCGCAGTTCCCGCGGACTCCAATCCAGGGTCCGCAGGCTGTCCAGGATGGCTCCACGGATCCGGAATTGCGCATAGCTGCGGAACTGCACCTTTTTCTCCGGATCGAATTTCGTGAAGGCGTCCATCAGACCCACCACCCCAGCCGATACGAGGTCCTCGATGTCGACGTGCTGCGGTAACCGCTCGTGAATACGGCGGGCCAGAAAGCGCACCACCGGCAAATGCTCCAGGAGAACCCGCTCCTGCTCGATGGTCAGCACCGGTCCTCCACCCGAAACCAGCGCATTCCCAATCCCGGCTCCGCATTCCGATCCATAGCCAGATCCGCACCCAGATCCGAATGCCGGTCCACCCCGCTGTTGCCTGCCCGAGTTTGCCGCCATTACCGCTGCTTGCATCTTTCCCACCCCGTTCTCTCCGTTGCCGCTCATTTCCCCCTGCTATTCCATGCGTCCGCGATCCAGTCCACTGGTATTCGAGGCCCCCGAACAAGATGAAGAGCCCACCTAACGAACCGTGCCCACGGGACGCAGCCGCACCTCAGGTGGAATCTCGCTTGCCGATATCACCGTCAGCCTGGGCAGAAATGGCTCCAGCCACCGCTTGACGTGATAGCGCGCCGGACTGGCAACAAGAAGCACGGGCGTGACCGCGCCGGCGGACGAGCCGATAAGACGATTCAAAGAGTCGATCAGGCGGCGGACCAGGGGCGTCCCTGGAGCCGTTCCAGCAGTTGAAGCCGCGGTCAGCAAACGCTGGCTGGATTCCGGAGAAACCGTGGACAGAATTTCCTCTTCGAGCACCGGATCGAGAAGCATGACCGGCAGCTGGCCGTCGGGGTCCAGCAGCGGCTGCACCAGCCGACGGCCCATGGCCTTCCGCGCCGCCTCCACCAGTCCTTCCAGGCTCTTGTCTCTGCCCGCAGTTTCGAGCAGCGCTTCCAGAATTGCTCCCAGGTCCCGTACCGAGACTCGCTCCCGCAGCAACTGCTCCAGGACCCGTCCGACTTCGCCCAGGGTCAGGAGTTTGGGAACCAGCTCTTCGAGCAGCTTGGGGTGGGAGTCATTGAGCGAATCCAGCAACCGCTTGATCTCCGCGCGCCCCAGCAGTTCCCAGCCGTGGCGGCGAATCAACTCGCCGAGGTGGGTAGTCATGACCGTGGCGGCATCGACCACCGAATAACCGGCGGCGATCGCCTGCTCCTCCAGGCTGGGCGGGATCCAAACAGCAGGAACTCCGAATGCGGGCTCGCGCGTTTCTTTTCCGGCCAGCGGGCGCCGTCCTGGCTCACCCGAAACAGCCAGAAGCTGGGTTCCCTCTGTCTGCCAGCGCCCAATTTCCATCCCCCGCAACGAACACACATATTCCCGCGGCCGGAGACGAAGATTGTCCGAAATATGCACCGGCGGAATCAGAAAGCCGAGCTCTGCGGACAGATGGCGGCGCAGAGAACGAACCCGGTTCAAAAGTTGTCCGCCCTGCTTCTCGTCCACCAGCGGAATGAGCTGGAATCCGATTTCGAGCGTCAGGTCTTCGAGGCGCAGCAATTGCGCCAGGTCCGAACCCTGCGCCTGCTCGGCTTTCTTCTTTTCTCCCGGACTCGCTTCCGCGGCCAGCGCCATCGGCGCCGCGGCCGCGACCCTGCGCGCGCCCCAGAACAAAGCCGCCGAGACCAGCAGGAACGCAACTTTGGGAAGTCCCGGTATCAGGCACATCGCTCCCATCACCAGGCTTCCCAGATACAGCGTGGCGGGCCGCGCCAATAACTGTTGCCTGATCTCGCCGCCCAGCATCCCCGCCGAGTTGGCCCGCGTCAGGGTGATTCCACCCGCCACCGAGACCAGCAGGGACGGGATCATCGTCACCAGCCCGTCGCCCACGGTCAGGATGGTGTAGGTGCGCACCGCCTCGCCGAGGTCGATTCCCTGCTGCAGCGTCCCGATCAGCAGTCCGGCAACAATATTGATTGCGGTGATGAGAATCGTGGCCAGCGAATCGCGCTGGTTGAACCGCGCCGCTCCATCCATGGCGCCATAGAACTCGGCCTCGCGCGCGATCGCCTGGCGCCGGCGCCGCGCCTCCGCCTCGTCGATCAGGCCGGCGTTCATATCTGCGTCGATGGCCATCTGCTTGCCCGGCAGCGCATCGAGCGTGAACCGGGCCGTCACTTCGGCGGTTCGCACGGCGCCATGGGAAACCACCAGGAACTGGATCGCGATCAGGGCCAGGAAGAGAACGAAGCCGACCACGTAATTGCCGCCCACCACGAACTGCCCAAAGGCTTCGATCACCTTGCCGGCTGCGGCGGTTCCTTCCGGGCCGTGCAAGAGGATGCGCCGGCTGGAGGCGATGTTCAGCGACAGGCGGAACAGTGTCAGCAGCAGGAGCAGCGTCGGAAAGACGCTCAACTCCACCGCCCGGCGAATCTGCACCGCGGACAGGAACACGATGATCGATGCCGCCATCGACAAGGCCAGCAGCAGGTCCAGCGCCGCCGCGGGCAGCGGCACCATCATCACGAAGATCACGCTGATCGCGCCCAGCGGGAGTGCGTATTCCTGCATCCGCTCCAGAACGGAAACCGCGGGAATCGGGTTCGCGGCTATCGCCGTGGTGCTCATGGTTTTCCTCCCTGGCGCTGATCGTTTCGTCGGCCCTGCACGTCCGCAGCCGGGCCCGCAAACCGCCCCACCCGGTTCTCCATCGCGCTCCGAGCCCGGGCTGCGGCTTCCCTGGCCCGCCGCTCGCGAATTTCGGTTTCCACCCGCTGCCGGTAGAGGTAGGCGAGAACGGCCGCCACCGCGGAGTACAAATCAATCGGAATCGCCTGCCCCACTTCGACCGAGCGATACAGGGAACGGGCCAGGGGCGGATTCTCCACAATAGGAACGCCCGCCCAGCGCGCCTCCGCTTTGATTTCCTCGGCCAGCAGGTTACGTCCCTTGGCCAGTACACGGGGCGCATCCATGAGCGCGAAATCAAACCCCAGCGCCACCGCATAGTGCGTGGGGTTGACCAGCACCACCGCAGCTTTCGAGACATCGGCCTTGACCTTCCGCCGGCGCATCTGGCGCTGCAGCCCGCGTATGCGGCTGCGAATCTGTGGCGAGCCCTCGGTCTCCTTCATCTCCTCGCGCTGGTCCTGCTTGCTCATCTTCAGTCGCGATTCGCGGCTCTGCCATTCCAGCGCGTAGTCGACCACCGCCCATCCGAAAAGCAGCCAGGCAGCCGCCTGCAGCAGTCCGAACACATCCGAGCCCAGCAGTTCCAGGCGCGCCACCGAAAACGGAGGGATCGTCAGTTGCCGGGCGATCCGCTGTACCGCGAACACGGCCAGCAACGCCACCGGGAGCATGGACTTGCCCAGCCTCGACGCCGCCCGCAGCGAAAACAGGTTTTTGGCATTCGTCAGGGGATTGATCCGGTCCGCTTTGAATCCCACCGAGCCGGCATGAAAACTGAGCCCGCCGGTTTGCACCATGGCCGTTCCCAGGGCCCCCGCGGCCACCGCTGCCATCACGATCCCGACCGGCCCTGCCACCGCCAGCGACAGCCGCCGCAAGCCTGCGATCGTCGGTCCTAGCTCGCCCGGCTCCCAATGCCCCGCAGCGCCCATCGCCAGGAATCCCGCAAACGCGCCGCGCCATGACTCCACAATCCGGCCGCCCAGCACGCCCAATGCGAGCACCCCCATCAGCGTTGCCGCCGCCGCCGTCAATTCCCGGCTGTGCAGGATGTCGCCGTCCTTGCGCGCCTTGTCGCGGCGGTGTTGCGTAGCCTGCTCGGTGCGTTCTCCCGGCATGCGCTAGCCTCCCAGTCCCGCGGTGGGGGTCGCGATCAGACGCTCAGCCAGATCGAGCAGCCCGGCAAAGCGCGCTTCGATAAAACGCGGCCACAGCGCCAGAGATCCCGCCAGGATCGCAAACCCGGTCAGAGTCTTGATGGGCACGGTCAGCGACATCACTGGCAACTGCGGGCTGAGCTTGCCCATCAGCGCCACTGCAATTTCGACCAACATGGTGGCCGCCAGCACCGGTGCCGCCAGTTCCACCCCGGCCAGGAAGATCCCGCCCGCCGCGCGCACAAGGGCCAGCGCGGTTACAGGCGCAAGTGCATAGCTCCCCAGGGGCACCGCCCGGAAGCTGCGCACCAGCGACGCCAGAAGGATGCGGTCCAGACCGGCGGCCACGACCACCAGAGTTCCCATGAGTTGGAAGAGATCGCCGAGCAGCGGTGTTTCGATCTGCGTCGAAGGATCCATCAGGTTGACCAGAGAGAAGCTGAACTGCACGCCTGCAATCTGTCCCGCAAACAGCAGCATCTCGTTGAGCAGGGCCAGGGCGAGCCCGTATACCAAGCCCACGCCGACTTCACCGAGCAGGGACCGAAAGCCGATCTCCGCATGTGCATTGGGCAGGGTCGCCACCAGCGGAGCCAAAAGAAAGGCCACGCATAGAACCAGCATGGCCTTGGCGCGCATCGGAAGAGCGGCGGAGGAAAAGAACGGAGCAAATACAACCATGCCGCTCACCCGCACCAGGGCGAGCGTCATCGCGCTTAGGAACGTGGTCCAGTCGAGTTGGGCGGAGTCAGTCATCGAACCGGCCAGCCTTTCTCACCCCAGGTAATGCCGCAGATCCACCAGCAGCATCCTCGTGTAATCCGCCATTCTGCCCAGGAACCACGGCATTCCGGCCAGCAGGATCACACCGATTGCCAAGAGCCGCGGCACCGAGGTCAGTGACTGGTCCTGCAGGCTGGTCAGCGTCTGCAGCAGGCTGAGGAGAAAACTCAAGAGCGCCGCCGCGATCAGCAATGGCGCGGCCAGCAGCATCGCTTCCTTCAGCAACTGGCGCAACAGTTCAGCCACCATATCCGGGTTCATTCGGTCCCTTCCTCAAAAGCTCTTCAGCAGCGAACTGGCCAGCAGGTTCCATCCGTCCACCATCACAAACAGCAGGATCTTGAGTGGCGTCGACACCACCACGGGCGGCAACTGGAACATGCCGATCGAAGTGGTGATCGAAGCCGTGACCATGTCGATCAGCAGAAAGGGCAGAAACAGCACCGCACCGATGGCGAAGCCGGCCTTCAGTTCCGAAAGAATGTACGCGGGAACCACGACCCGCATGGGCAGGTCATCAGGAGTGTTGGGGCGGGCGATCTGTCCCGCCGCCGTAAACAGCGCCAGGTCCTTCTCGCGTGCGTACTTCAGCATGAAGTGCTTGACCGGCTGGGCCCCGCGGTCGATCGCGTCGAGGCCGGTGATCTGTCCCGTCCTGTAGGGCTCAACCGCCTGCTGGTCCACCTGGGTCAACACCGGCGTCATCAGGAACCAGGTCATCATCAGCGCCAGACCCAGCAGGGTAGGGTTCGACGGCGCGGTCTGCGTGCCCAGCGCCTGGCGCAGGAAGTGGAACACCACCATCAGGCGCACCAGCGGCGTCATTGCCATCAGGATCGCGGGCAGTAATGTGATCAGGGTCAGGACAAAGAGAATCGTCCACGGCGTGGAGTTCGAGGCTTGCAGCTTCGTGTTTAAGTCGGGCAGCAGCGGCACTGATCCCGCCGATGCGGTCCGCGCCGCCAGAAGCAGCGCTACCACGAGACCCTCGTCCGACCCGCAATACGACGGCGAGACAGGTGTCCGCCGTTCTCGTCCAGAGCATGAAATGTCGGCGACCCCTCGGCCGATGTGGCCACCAGGAATCTCTGCCCCTCGGCTTCGACCAGGGCCAATGACTGGCGCGGCGCGAGCGTGATCCGCTCCAGCAACGCGAGGCTCGGGCGGGGCCGCGCCGGGCCGCGCAGTCTTCCCAGCAGCCATGCCGCCAGGCCTCTTTCCCGTAAGATCCGTTGTCGCGTATCTGATGTCGTCGTCATCTCTGTTTCTTCCTTGGTTTCGTATCCCGCTGCTCTATACCAGGCGCGTAAGTCGCACCGCCAACTGGGTATCGATTACTTCGAATTCGCTCCAGGCCAATTGCACGTCGCCTGCTGCCAGCGGCATATCGTCTCCCTGTCCCCACTCGGACTCAACCACCACCCCGGGCGCCAGCGCGAGCAGATTCCGCACGCGGAAGCCTTTCACGGGAATGCCAACCTCGACCTCGACTGGCAGGCGGGCCGCCAGACTGTGGGGAGGAATCAGCATTTCGGTTTCGATAACCGGCGGCGAAGGGACCAGCGCCTGTTCCGCCGCTTCATTCGGTCCGCTTCTGCTCTTTTCCTCAAGCTGGGTCGGCAATGTCGGCGTGGTGCCCATGCCCGGGAGACTTGCAGCATGGTGACCAATAAGCGGACACGAATGATTGGAATGGTTTAAGAATTGCGCTCCGCACTCTTATCTAAGAAGCACCTGAGCCGCTCCTTCGCTTACTCCGGCGAATCGCTATCACTGTTACACTGGAGTTACCGGCAAATTGCTCCGCTGGGGTTCCCACATACCCCTCCAATGCCGCTGAGTCGAGGTTGAGGAAATGTCTGAACACAATGGAAACAAGAGCTTTTCAGGCACCAGCCTGCGCCTGAAAGTGGGCCTGGCCGAGATGCTCAAGGGCGGCGTCATCATGGACGTCATGAACGTCGAACAGGCTCGCATCGCCGAAGAGGCAGGTGCCGTTTCAGTGATGGCTCTAGAACGCGTTCCGGCCATGATCCGCGCCGAAGGCGGCGTAGCTCGTATGGCCAACCCCAAGCTCATTAAAAGAATCATCGAAACCGTTTCGATCCCCGTGATGGCCAAGGCGCGGATCGGCCACTTCGCCGAAGCACAGATCCTGCAGGAACTGGGCGTCGATTTCATCGATGAGAGCGAAGTTCTGACCCCCGCCGACGGGGCTCATCACATCGACAAGCACGCCTTCACGACCCCGTTCGTCTGCGGCGCCCGCAACCTCGGCGAGGCGCTCCGCCGCATTGCCGAAGGCGCGGCCATGATCCGCACCAAGGGCGAAGCCGGCACCGGCGACGTGGTCCATGCCGTCCAGCACATGCGCCAAATCGTCAAGGAGATGAAGGCCCTCACGGTTCTCAGTGAGCAGGAGCTGTACGCGGCCGCCAAGGAGCACCAGGCGCCCTATGAACTGATCCGCATGGTTGCGCAAACGGGCAAGCTCCCGGTACCCAACTTTTCGGCCGGCGGCATTGCCACCCCCGCGGATGCGGCCCTGATGATGCAGCTGGGCGCTGAAGCCATTTTCGTGGGCTCCGGTATCTTTATGAAGGAGCGCGCCACACCCCTCGATGTCGAAAACGATCCGAAAGAACGTGAAGAAGCCGTCTCCCGCGCCAAGGCCATCGTCATCGCCACGACTCACTTCAATGAGCCCAAGATCCTCGCCGAAGTCAGCGCACAGGTCACCGGAACCATGAAGGGTCTCGCCGCGGCGGCGATCGAGGAGTCGCAACTCCTCCAGACGCGAGGCTGGTAGTCGCAAACAGGGGACAGGAATTGGATAAAGAACGACTGCGCCCCCTCATCGGCGTCCTCGCCATCCAGGGCGACTATGCCGCGCACGCCGAGGCCCTCATCGAATCCGGCGCCGTTCCGTCACTCGTAAAATCCCACGAGGACCTTTGCCCGGGCAACGAGTCCCTGGATGGACTCATCCTTCCCGGCGGTGAATCCACCACCATCCTCAAGTTCCTGGAGCGCCGCAACCTCTTCGAGTCCCTCAAAGACTTCGCCGCCAGGCGGCCCGTCTTTGGCACCTGCGCCGGCGCAATCCTGCTCGCCCGTGAAGTGCGCCATCCGGCGCAGCGCAGTCTGGGACTACTCGACGCCACAGTCGAGCGCAACGCCTATGGCCGCCAGATCGACTCCACCATCCTGACGGAACCGACCACCCTGCCCGGTGGCCCGCTGGAGATGGTCTTTATTCGTGCCCCTCGCATCACCGCGACGGGCCCGGAGGTCGATGTCCTGGCCCGTCGCGAAGAATTCCCCGTCCTCGTTCGCCAGGGACATCTGCTTGCCGCCACGTTTCATCCCGAACTTTCTCATGACCGCCGCGTGCATCGGTTCTTCGTCGACCTCGTTATCGCGTCCCGTAAGCGGTCCGGAAAAGACCATCACGAGTGACAGATTCCGACTTTTTTGCGCCAGATCAACTCCCCTGTGCATAAATTGACCATCTCTCTCGATTCTCCGTGCGTCCAAGCATGGGTGGGAGTAATCTCTCTCTACAGGCACAGAGGCCCCGAATGCCCGTCACCTTCACGCGCGCCCCAGCGGAGATTGAACGGAAAGAACCAGGAATTGGCGGAAAACCCCCTGTTGACCGGCGACCCACCGGAGGCGGAGGCGGGGGAGGCGACGACGATTGGCAAAGCCAGCATCGCGGGCCCCGCGAACGCCTGCATCGGATTCGCTTTTTTGTTTTCTTCGGACTCGCTGGCGACATGATGTTCTTCGCCGCACTGGTGGTGTTGTTTTTCGCCCGCCAGGCCGGCATCCATATGGATCCCCGCAGCCACGAAATGATCGGCGATTGGCATCCCATCATGCTCCCTCCGATCGTTTACCTCAATACCGCGATCCTCCTGCTGAGTAGCCTGGCCATGGAGTTCGGCCGGCGCAATATCTTCCGCGAAATCGATGTGCTTGAAGAGTGGCTCGGCCTGGGTCGGCCGGCTCTGCGCCGCACCTTGCCATGGGTTGCGATCACGCTTTCCTTGGGTGTGATGTTTCTCATCGGGCAAGCAATCGCGTGGAGGCAACTGACCGCTCAGGGTTTCGCCTTCGACCACTGGTCCACTCCAGCGAGCTACTTCTTCTACCTGGTGACTGGACTGCACGCCGCCCACTTAGTCTTGGGAGTTCTCGCGCTCACCATTTGCCTGTGCGCTTTGGGCTGGCTCCGAAAAGTGGAGTTTCGACAGATCGCCGTGGATGCCACCGCATGGTACTGGCACACGCTGGGACTGGCGTGGATCCTGCTTCTGGCGGTTCTAGCGGTCGGTCAGTAATTGGAACTCAACAGTTAGAACACCAGCACGCCGTGTGTCCCGTCCCTCGAGCGCGTTTCGCTCGGACAGCGCCAGAGCGCGAACTCGCCATAAAGCTGTTCACTTAACGCCCGCATTCCACACTGCACAGAGCGGTGCCGGTCTCGGCGCAAATCCCTCGCTCGGTTTGCAGATCGATTCGATCCAATAGCGCACACTCAAACCATCATGACTAAAGCCTCTGCATCCCTTCTGCGCAACTTGCAATTGACCACGTCGACACGCGGGTGCGTACAAAAAAATCTGAGGCTGTGAAACTATGCAGGATTTAAAACAAAATAATTCATAGATTTAGATGCGCGGTGGTCCGGAAAAAAGGGGTCAAAATGGCTGAAAGTCGTGGTGATTCAACTCACAAAAAGGACCAAAATATGAGATCGATCACCGGCTTACGGGTCCCCAATTCGCTGGCGTGGCCCTTCGACTGACCCATCCAGGCCGAACGTCGATCACTTCTTCTTAGTCCCTTCGGCGTTCGCCTGTGCAGCTGCCCTGATCGTAAACTCGTCCTTCCGTTCCACCGAAAGCGTGCCCGCGTCGGGATCTTTCACCTTCCACATCACCGCGTGCACCTCGTGATTGCTGACTTCAACAGTCAGATAGTGGTAAACCGGAAATCCAGTGTCCTGGTAAAGATCGGCGTGTCCCCGAAACAAAAGCGGATAGGGTTCCGCCCCGCCTCCTCCAGTGATGACATACTCTACGCCGCGCCGTTCAAAGCGTTCGTAGTTGTGAATGTGTCCGTTGAAAACCACCACTTTCGCACGGATTCTGGCCAGCC
Organism: Terriglobales bacterium; assembly: GCA_963788475.1. GTDB lineage: Bacteria > Acidobacteriota > Terriglobia > Terriglobales > Acidobacteriaceae > Telmatobacter. The sequence continues at coordinate 456,500 of CAWBGO010000010.1, read as the reverse complement.
TGGCTTCGAGGATATCGCGTAATGCGATCGATTCCGGCGTGGGGATGCCAACAAAGATCTGGGACTGCCGGTCCGCCATCCAGGGAAAATGAAAAAGGATAAACAGAAACTCAACTTGGCGGGGCAGGTTGCTCAACTGCGCAGCAAACCATTTGCCCTGGGGCGAGGTGGCAGCCGTCGGCATCGTGCAATCCAGCGAGATCACTTCCACGCTGCCCAGGAGCGCTGAGTAATAGCGGTGTTTCGCGATCGCCGGGAAATTGGCCAGATAGTTGGCAATTCCCTTATCTTTGTCCCCTCTGATTTCATGATTTCCCGGGGCCGGCAACTGGAGAACGCGCTCTTCACGCCACCGTGCTGTCTCAGTTTGAAATACCTGCCAGTCCGCCGCGTTTCCGCCGGTAAACGGCATATCCCCGGTCAGCAACAGCGCCTCCGGATGTTCGTCTGCGATTCGGTCGGCAAGCCACTTGCGCACGCGCGGATTCGTTCCCGAAGTCACCGCGGGATCGGTGAATCTCGTGTCTCCGTACGCGACCAGCCGGATGGGCTCGCCCGGAACGAATTGAGGGAAGACCAGGGTGGGATTGCGGTCCGGCGCATGCGCGCTTGCTGGCTCTGCTCGAATGACCGCCGCGACGCACCACAGCAGCGCGCAAATCATGGTGCAGCACAAGTGGGTCAGTGTTGGTCTTTGAGAAGAGTAAGTGGATGATTTCACTGCGACAGACTACCATCCGGCCACACGACGGACGCTACCGGCGCCTTATCAAGACTCCACCAGTCCGTGAATCGCCGTCATGCTCTCCGGAACGCCTCTCAGCGTTTGGGTAGGACGCTTCCGGCAAACATCGGCCAATGAAAATGGGTGCGGAAGAAAGTGCGGCACTGTTCCCCGAAGACGGGAATCTCGGGACACGAGAGGTAGACGGCGCGATTGCGCGCCATCAGCAACTGAATCGCCTCGATCTGCCCATTGTGGGCCGACAGCGACCCGCCCTCATGGACAAATTCGTCGGCAAGGTACTCGATGGCGTGCCCCAGAATCTCCAGCGCATGTCCAGCTTCGGTGCTAACGCGGCGTTTGTGGTGACGTCCTCGCACTTCACTATTTGAGATGACAGGCGCAGGACTTGGGGATACCACAATCGTGGATTCTGACATATCGAACGGTCTATGCATATTCGGCTCTTCGGAAGAAGTCCTGCTTTTCTTGAGATAACGCAGGTAACAATCGCGAGAAGTTTGAATCGAGTTTGGCTGTCCGCTGTCGAAAACGCTGTGACATTGCGCACAACGCAGATTTTTCTCTCCATAAGAAACTTCCCTTTTGCCATCCTGTGCCTTGACGGAGCGAGGTCGAAAACCTAAGCTCAAACCAGCGGCCGGTCGCATGGGATGTTTCCGAATCCCTGTATCTGCTGCAGCCTCTTGTGTATGCCGCATCGGGACAGGTGACGGATGATTCCTTATCATTGGCAATACTTGCCGCTCCTTTTGCAGGTTCTGGTCGCCTTTGGCCTCGGCCTGGGGATGGTGGTCGCTTCGTGGTTTGTCGGCCGGCACCGGAATACGGCGGTCAAACTCGCGGCCTACGAATGCGGCATTGTCCCGGTCGGCGATGCCCGCGGGCGCTTCAGTGTCCGCTTCTACATGGTGGCCATGCTGTTCATCCTTTTCGATGTGGAAGCGGTCTTCATGATGCCCTGGGCGGTCATCTATCGCAAGCTCCCGGCCATCACCGGGTCAAGACTCTTCGGCTTCTGGGAGATGGTCGTATACCTGGGTTTTGTGGCCGTGGGGCTGTACTATATCGTGCGCAAAGGCATCCTTGACTGGAGCATGGACAAGGCGGACCTCTAGCATGGCCGACACGCAGACCCCATCCTCGACCGGCCCGACTTTGTCGGGAAAAGCCGCTGTTCTCGAGGGGCTTCCAGACCACCCCGCACTCAAAGCCATTCTCGCCTGGAACCCCGACGCCCTCACTAACGCCAAAGTTGACCGCGGCGAGCTCACCCTCACCGTCAGCACAGATCTTATCCGTGAAGCCTGCGAGACACTTCGCTCTGCCGGCTACAACTTCTTCGAAGACATGACGGCCGTCGACTGGTATCCGTCTGACCCGCGCTTCCAGTTGAGCTACCATCTCCTTTCCCATGCATTCAAGGAGCGCATCCGCATCTCCGGCATGGTCGACGAGACCGACCCATCGGTCGAATCAATCACGAGCATTTGGCCGGGTGCCAACTATTACGAGCGCGAAGTCTTCGATCTCTTTGGAATTCGCTTCGAAGGCCATCCCAATCTCCGCCGTATCCTGATGCCCGACGACTGGAAGGGCCATCCCTTGCGCAAGGACTATCCCGTGGAGGGCTATCGCTGATGCCAGACATTGTCGGCACCCCGATCCTTGAAGCTCCTCTCGCTGAGGGCTCCAAAGACCAGCACATGGTCCTCAACATGGGACCGCAGCACCCTTCCACCCACGGCGTGCTGCGCCTGGTGCTCGAAATCGACGGCGAAATTGTCGTCCGCCTTTATCCCGAGATCGGCTACCTTCACACCGGCATCGAAAAAACCTGCGAGGCCAAGTTCTACCAGCAGGTCGTTCCCCTCACCGACCGTGTCGATTATCTCGGCCCCATGGCCAACAACCTCTGCTACTGCCTGGCCGTCGAGAAGCTCCTTCAGCTCGAAATCCCCGAGCGCGCCCAGTGGATTCGCGTCCTGCTCACCGAGGTCACCCGGCTCAATTCGCACCTCATCTGGCTGGGTACCCATGCCATGGACATCGGCGCACTCACCGTGTTCCTCTACACCTTCCGCGAGCGCGAAGAAATTCTTCGCATCTTCGAGATGGTGTCGGGGCAGCGGATGATGACAAGTTACTTCCGCATCGGCGGGCTTGCCATGGAGCCGCCCCTCGGTCTTCTGGAGCGCATTCAGGCTTTTATCAGGACATTCCCAGAAAAGATCGACGAATATTCCAACCTGCTCACCGGCAATCCCATCTTCTACAGGCGGCTCAAGGGGGTTGGCCACCTTTCGAAAGAAGACGCGATCGCACTTGGTGTCACCGGCCCCGTCATGCGCGCCTCCGGCATCGATTTCGACCTGCGCCGCGACATGCCGTATTGCAGCTACGAGAAATTTCAGTTCCGCGTGCCCGTTTCGAATGATTGCGACGTTTGGGCCCGTTACCTGCTCCGTCTCGACGAAATGCGGGAAAGCGTGAAGATCATCCAGCAGGCCCTGGACGGAATGCCCGGAGGACCAGTCAAGGCAAACGCGCCCAAGATCGTGCTGCCGGACCGCGAAGCAATGAAAACCCAGATGGAGTCACTGATCCATCACTTCAAGATTGTTACCGAGGGATTCGCCGTACCTGCCGGCGAAGTCTACCAGGGCATCGAATCCGGGCACGGACAGATGGGCTATTACGTGGTGTCGGACGGCACCGCCAAGCCCTACCGCGTCCACATGCGCTACCCCGGATTTGCAACTCTACAGGCGCTCGAAGTCATGTGCAAAGGCCGCATGCTGGCCGACGTAGTGGCAGTCATTGGCTCCATCGATATTGTTCTCGGAGAAATCGATAGATAGTTGCACGTGATCGCTTGCCGGCTATGTAACTGAGCACGACTCTTGTCGTGCCGAAACGCCGCCGCTGGAACAGGTCTCAGCCTTGGGGGGAACACAATTTGGCACCAGCACCAGCGACGCCGCACTTCGATGAACAGCTCTACATCGAGCTATGGGTTTCGCTGGCTTCTCTTCTCAGGAGCTACACCGCCGCACATGGCCTGAACGGCGACCACCAGGCCACCGTCGAATTAGGCGAAGAACGAATCACGGTTCGCCATGCCAACGCCTGGCTTGACCTGCAACGCGGCGGTTCTAAGATAAACTGGCTCCGCGAGGATGGCCGGACCGGGTCGCTCGAATTCACACCCTCCGGACGGCTCCACTCCGGCGATAATGAGGAAGAAATGGATATGGCGGCTGAAGCCTGGGCCCGGGAGTTGATACATGGGTAGTGAGACAATGTCGATCTTTTCGCCTGGTCTCGCCGTCCGCTTCGACGCGCTCGTGAACAAGTACCCAGTCAAGCGCTCAGCCCTGATCCCCATGCTCCTCTACGCCCAGGACGAAGTAGGCTACCTCTCTGACACCGTGATCTCTGAAGTCGCCGAGCGCCTTTCCATCACCCCCCTCGAAGTCCGCAACGTCGCCACCTACTACTCCATGCTGCGCTTCAAGCCCGCGGGCAAATTCAATGTGCAGGTCTGCACCAATATCAGTTGCATGCTCCGCGGCGGCTACGAACTGCTCGAGCGCTTCCAGGACGAACTCGGCATTGGCCACAAGGGCGTCACGCCCGACGGCGTCTTCTCTCTCGAAGAAGTGGAGTGTATCGGCGTCTGCTGCTGGGCGCCCGCCATCCAGGTCAACTACGCCTTCCACGATGAACTGACCCCCGACGACGTTCCCGGCATCCTCGCCCAATATCGCAACCAGAACAAGGAGAAAGATGCCTAGGCTGGTCTCTCATCCCGATGAAGTCAAGATTGTGACCCGTCGCTTCGGCCAGGGCGCGGCCAATATTGACAAGTACATCGAGCTTGGCGGTTACGAAGCCGCAAAAAAATGTCTTGCCCAGGGTCCCGACTGGATCATCACCGAAATGAAGACCTCCAATCTCCGCGGCCGCGGTGGCGCGGGCTTCCCCGCCGGCCTCAAGTGGTCCTTCGTTCCCAAGCAGTCCTCCAAGCCCAAGTATGTCCTCGTCAACGGCGACGAAAGCGAACCCGGCACCTGCAAGGACCACCTCATCTTCCTGCACGACCCGCACGCCGTCATTGAAGGAACCATCATTGCCGGCCTTGCCATCGGCGCCAAAGTCGGCTTCATCTACCTGCGCGGCGAATACCGCTACCTCCTCGAGATCATGGAGAAGGCCGTCGCCGATGCCTATACCAAGGGTTTCCTCGGCAAAAATATCTTTGGGTCCGAAACCGAATTCCAGGTCATCACGCAGACCGGTGCCGGCGCCTATGAAGTGGGCGAAGAATCCGCGCTGATGGAATCGCTCGAAGGAAAGCGCGGCGTCCCGCGCATCAAGCCGCCGTTTCCCGCAGTTGTCGGCCTATACGGTGGACCCACGGTCATCAACAATGCCGAAACCATCGCTACCGTCCCCCACGTCATCACCATGGGCGCCGCAGCCTATGCGGCCGTCGGTTCCGAGCGCAACGGCGGCACCCGCCTCTTCGGCCTCAGCGGTCACATCGAGCGCCCCGGCGTCTACGAACTGCCCATGGGCTACAACCTCAAGAAGATGATCTACGAGGTCGGCGGCGGCGTTCGCGGCGGCCGCAAATTGAAGGCCGTCGTCCCCGGCGGCTCCTCCACCCCCGTCCTCCTGCCCGAAGAAATTGAAAACCTCGGCATGGACTTCGACCAGGTCGGCAAAGCCGGTTCCATGCTCGGCTCCGGCGGCGTCGTGGTCATCGACGACCAGACCTGCATCGTCGAATTCGCCCTCCGCACCATCAGTTTTTATCAGCACGAAAGCTGCGGCTGGTGCATCCCCTGCCGCGAAGGTACCGACTGGCTCAAGAAGACCCTCACCCGTTTCCACGCCGGTTTCGGCGTCGCCAAAGACATCGACAACATTCGCTACCTCGCCGAAAACATGATGGGCCGCACCTTCTGCCCCCTCGGCGACGCCGCGGCCATGCCCACGCTGGGCTTCGTCAAGAAGTTCCGCAAGGAATTCGAAGACCACCTCGACGGCAAACCTTGCCCCTTCGCCAAGCATGTTGAAATGGCCGTGGTTTAGGGGCCTCGGAGAAAAATGCCAGACGTAACCTTCACAGTCGATGGAAAGAAGCTGACCGCCCCCGCCGGCACGCTCCTGATCGAAGCCTGCCGCAAAGCCGGCATCGAAATCCCCGCCTTCTGCTACTACCCGGGCCTCTCGCTTCAGGCCGCCTGCCGCATGTGCGTCGTCCGCCAGGAGAAAGTCCCCAAGCTGCAGACCGCCTGCACCACGCCGGTCGCTGAAGGCAACGTCTTCATCACCGAGTCGCCCGAAATCACCCAGGCCCGCAAGGCCACCATCGAGTTGCTGCTGGGCAACCATCCGCTTGACTGCCCGGTCTGCGATGCCGGCGGCGAATGCGAATTGCAGGACATGACCTTCAAGTACGGCGCCGGCGAAAGCCTCTACACCGAGGCCAAACAGCACCGCGAAGAACAGCAGTGGTCTCCGGCCGTCTTCTTTGACCGTCCGCGCTGCATCCTCTGCTACCGCTGTGTACGCATGTGCGGCGAAGGCATGGACGTCTGGGCCCTCGGCATCCAGAATCGCGGCGTCAGCGCCGTGATCGCGCCCAATGGCGGCGACCATCTCGACTGCGAAGAATGCGGCATGTGCATCGACGTCTGTCCCGTGGGCGCTCTCACCAGTGGCAGCTACCGCTACAAAACCCGCCCGTGGGAAATGAAGCATGTCTCCACGGTCTGCACTCACTGCGCCGACGGCTGCAAGGTTACGCTCGGAATCCGCCAGTCCAATGAAGGCTCCGAAATTGTCCGCGCCGACAACCGCGACAAGAGCGGTATCAATGGCGACTTCCTCTGCGCCAAGGGCCGCTTCGGATTCGACTTCGTCGAGAATCCCGAGCGCCTCACCCGGCCCCTCGTCCGCAACGCAGCGGGCCATCTCGAGCCTGCAACCTGGGAGCACGCGTTTCGTTTTGCTGGAGCCAAACTCAAAGAGATCGTCGCCGCAAAAGGCGGGAACGCCGTCGCTGTGCTGGGCTCCAACCGCACCACCAACGAAGAGAACTACCTGCTGCAAAAATTCGCGCGCTCCATTCTGGGCACCAACAACATCGACCACGAACGCACCGCGGACTACGCCGCATTCGTCGCCGCTCTCTCCGGCCACGAAGGTAAAGTCGCCAGCCTGCGCGACACCGCGTCTGCGCCCGCCATCCTGCTCATCGGCGGCGATCCCACAAACGAACATCCGTTGCTGGCCTGGAACCTCCGCACAAACGTTCGCCTCAACCGCGCGCGGCTCTTCATCGCCAATCACCGCTCCATCAAGCTGGAACGCCAGGCGAAGGCCATTCAAGGCCTTCCGCCCGCGGGCTACCGCGACCTCACCACGATCCTCGATCACAACGATACTGATTTTGCCAAGGCCGTCATGGCCGAACCGTCGCTGCTCATCGTCTTCGGCGCGGAGTTCGGTGGCAACCACATCGGGGCCCTCGTCGCCTGGGGTCTTGCTCGCGGTAACGTTCGCTTTTCCTTCCTCGGCGATCACGCCAACTCCCGCGGTGCCGCCGACATGGGTCTGCTCCCCGATCTCCTTCCCGGCTACGTCCCTGTCGCTGCCCCGGGCGCCTTTGCAGACGAATATCCCGGCCTGACAACATCAGCCGGCCTCGCCCAGCCCGAAATCTTCGCCGCCGCCCGCAACGGCGCCCTCGGTGCTCTGCTCGTGGTCGGCGCCGATCCGGTCGAGAAGTCCGGCATCGATCCCGCATCCCTCAAAGACACCTTCGTCATCGTGCAGGACATGTTCCTCACCGAAACAGCCAAGCTCGCCGACGTGGTCTTCCCGGCCGCCAGCTTGTACGAGAAAACCGGCACCATCACCAACACCTTCGGAGATGTTCAACTGGCCCGCAAAGGCGCCGATAAGGCCGGCGTGAAGCCGGATTTCGAAATCCTCGTTCGTCTTGCCGCCTCCATGGGCGTCGACGTTAAGACCCTCGTTCCCTTTGGCAAGGCCGGCGTCACTGCCGACCTCGGCCAGTCGCGCGGCGCCCAGTCGGGCGAAGCCGATCGCCACGCCGTCTGGCTTGCAGCCAACGGTCTCGAGCCCAAACTGAGCCCCTTCGACCCGCTCGCCGTGCTCGACGAGATCGAGCGCCTCGTCCCTTCCTACAAACTCGACCGCATGAATCTTTTCAGCGGCAACGATGTGCCGACTGAGCCGGGCTTCGTTCCCGTCTCGTCCCTCACCCAGCCGCACCCTGACTTGATTACTTCCGCGCACGACGGCCTGTTTACCTCCGGCGCCTTGAGCCGCTATAGTCCGGCGTTGCGCGAGTTGGAGCTTCATCAATCGCAACAGTTGGCGGAAAGCGCCGCAGATTAAATGCCACCTTGTCATCCTGAGCGCAGCGAAGGATCTGCGGTTAGGCATTCGGTTCATGTAAGAGAGGCTGAAGCCCCGTGACATTTTTTGGTTCTTTCTCTGGAGCTTGCTCAAGATCATCGTGGTGACGGTGATCTTCCTGATGGGCGTGGCCTACACGGTGCTGCTCGAACGCAAGCTGGTGGCCCGCATCCAGAACCGCTGGGGGCCCAGCCGCGTTGGTCCCTTCGGTCTGCTGCAGCCCCTCGTCGATGGCGCCAAGTCCTTCCTCAAGGAAGACATGATTCCCACCTCCGTCTACAAGCCGCTCTATCTGCTCGCTCCCATCATCTCTCTTGGCTGCGCGCTGATCTCGATCGGCGTCGTTCCCTTCGGCAACCCCAGCCTGAACTACGACGGCTTTCGGTTCTTTCAGATCTCCGACGTCAACGTCGGCCTGCTCGTCATCCTCGGCGTCACGTCCATCGGCGTCTACGGCATCGCCCTTTCCGGCTGGTCCTCGAACAACAAGTACTCGCTGCTCGGCTCGCTTCGCTCCTCGGCACAGCTTGTCAGTTATGAACTGGCGCTCGGCCTGTCGCTGGTCGGCGTCGTGCTCCGCGCCGGCTCGCTCAATCTCCGCGTGATCGTCGAAAATCAATCCCGGCTCGGCATTCTTAGCTGGAACATCTTCGGCGGCCTCCAGTTCATCGCCTTCTTCATCTACCTCATGGCCGCCTATGCCGAGACCAACCGCTCCCCCTTCGATCTGCCCGAAGCCGAAAGCGAGCTGATTGCCGGCTATCACACCGAGTACAGCTCCATGAAATTCGCCATGTTCTTCATGGCCGAATACGGCAACATGATCACCGTGGGCTGCGTGGCCACGCTGCTCTTTCTGGGTGGCTGGACCAGCCCCTTCGGCAACCTGATCCCGACGCCGCACAACGCATTCATCCAGGCCATCCTTCCGCTCTTCTGGTTTGTCTTCAAGGTCTTCAGTTTCCTGTTTCTCTACGTGTGGGTGCGCGGCACGCTGCCCCGCTTCCGCTATGACCAACTGATGAATTACGGCTGGCGGTTCCTGCTGCCGCTCGCCATCCTGAACATTGTCGGCACAAGCCTCTGGCTCGCCTACCGGCAGTAAAGCGCGGCTCGCCATCGATCGCGCTCATTTACAATCGGAGAGGATTTTCCGTAGATACTCGATCCTCTCCTCAATCGGCGGGAATTCTCCGCCGCCTATGCAAGCGATGGAACGATGCACCTGATTCTGTTTATCGTCTTTGCCGGACTCTGCCTCGCGGGAGCGATCAATCTCCTGCTGCAGACCCATCCCATCAACAGCGCCCTCTCGCTGGTGGTGGTGATGACGTCGCTGGCGGTGCTTGTATCTGCTGCTGGGCGCCGAATTCCTTGCCATCGCGCAGATCATCGTTTACGCCGGCGCCATCATGGTGCTCTTCACCTTTGTGGTCATGCTCCTCAACGCCGGCCGCGAAGAACGCACTCTCGGCAGCCGCGCCGGCAAGATGATCGGCTTTCCGGCCGTCGCAGTCTTTCTTGGCGTGATCGCAACCGTCATCCTCAAAGCGCAGGAACCTCGGTTCAGTCGCGCTTGAGCGACCCCATCACCTCCACCGAGGATCTGAGCCGCGTTCTCTTCCACGAGCTTCTGCTCCCGTTTGAAGTCACCTCCGTGCTCATCCTCATCGCCATCCTTGGCGCCGTGGCCCTGGCCCGCGCCGGCAGCGGAGAACGGAGGGTCAGCAAGTGATTCCCATCTCCTGGTACCTGCTCTTGAGCGCCGCTCTGTTTTGTCTCGGAGTCGTCGGCTTCCTCATCAAGCGAAATCTCATCACCGTCTTCATGTCCATCGAGCTCATGCTCAACGGCGTCAATCTTTCCTTTGTCGCCTTCGCCCACGAGTGGCACCTGGTGAAGGGACAGATCTTCGTGTTCTTCGTGATGGTGGTCGCAGCCGCTGAAGCCGCCGTCGGCCTGGCCATCATCATTGCCGTCTTTCGCGCCCGCTCCACTCTGGCCGTCGACCGGATCGACCTGATGAAACTATGAACGAATCGCTCCATCTCTGGCTGATTCCGCTCCTGCCGTTTGCGGGCTTCCTGATCAATGGAATCCTCGGCCGCCGCCTGCCGAAGGCACTGGTCACGACCGTTGCGCTGCTCGCGCCGCTCGCATCATTCGGTGTCGTCGTGAATGCCGCACGCGCCGGTTCGACATTGCCCTGCCTCACATCGAGACTCTTCGCCACAGCTGGATCAACGCCGGCTCTCTCCACATCGATTTCAGTTTTGTCCTCGACCAGCTTTCGCTCGTCATGCTGCTGGTCGTCACCGGCGTCGGCTTCCTCATTCACGTCTACTCCGCCGGCTACATGGCCCATGACGAAGGCTACGCGCGCTACTTCAGCTACCTGAACCTCTTCCTCTTCTTCATGACCGTTCTGGTGCTGGCCGGCAACGCCCTTCTGATGTTCGTCGGCTGGGAAGGCGTGGGCCTCGCGTCCTATCTCCTCATCGGCTTCTGGTTCCAGAAGACCTTCCGCAGCCGAGCGCCGGCAAGAAAGCCTTCGTCGTCAACCGCATCGGCGACTTCGGCTTCCTCATCGGCATGTTCCTGCTGCTGGCGACACTTCGGCACCCTCACCTTCAACGTGATCGCCGCCGAGCTGGCCGTAAAGCCCGCGTGGACCGGAGGCGTTCTCACCGCCATCGCCCTCTGCCTGCTCGTCGGCGCCACCGGCAAAAGCGCGCAGCTTCCCCTCTACGTCTGGCTGCCCGACGCCATGGAAGGCCCCACGCCCGTCTCGGCCCTCATCCACGCCGCCACCATGGTCACCGCCGGCGTCTACATGATCGCCCGCACCCACTTCCTCTTCGACCGCTCGCCCTTCGCCCTGCTGATCGTCGCCATCGTTGGAGCGGCCACGGCCATCTTCGCCGCCACCATCGCCCTCGTCCAGACCGACATCAAGCGCGTCCTCGCCTACTCCACCGTCTCGCAGCTCGGCTACATGTTCCTGGGCTGCGGTGTTGCCGCCTATTCAGCCGGCATCTTCCACCTGATGACCCACGCCTTCTTCAAGGCGCTGCTCTTCCTCGGCGCCGGCTCGGTCATTCACGGCCTCGGCGGCGAACAGGACCTGCGCAAAATGGGCGGCCTCCGTCACCACATGCCCATCACGTTCTGGACCATGACGGTTGCCGTTTTCGCCATTGCCGGATTCCCTCCCCTCGCCGGCTTTCTTCTCCAAGGACGCGATCCTCTACGCGGCATTCCTGCAAGGCACCAGCGGCAAGATCTTCTGGTTCATCGGCCTCGTCACCGCGCTGCTCACGTCCTTCTACATGTTCCGCCTCTGGTACCTGACCTTTCTCGGCGAACGCCGCACTGGCCTCGAAGATCACGGCGCTCCAGTGCACGCCCGCTCCGACACTCGCTCGTCCTCGAAGCCGAACACCCGGCCACGAGAGCCCCTGGTCGATGCTCGGCCCGCTCGTCATCCTCGCCGTCCTCTCCATCGGCGGCGGCTGGATCGGAATCGAGCGTTTCGGCGCATACCTCGCCCCGTCCGTCGGCACGCACGTCCGTCGAAGCCGGCAGTGCCGGCCTCGAGTGGACCCTCGACCGGTCTCGCCGTCTTGGCGGCGTCTTGGCTGGTTCATCGCTGACCGCCTCTATCGCGCGCGCCCTGAAGCTCCCGCGCAACTCGCCGCTTCCATGTCCGGGCCCTACAACCTTCTGCTCCACAAGTACTGGGTCGACGAACTCTACGGCGCCGTTATCGTCAAGCCGCTCCTCGCCATCTCGCGCTTCGTCCTGGAATGGGTCGTCGACGTGGCCATTCTCGGTGGCGCGGCCTGGCTGCTCGGCGGCATCGCCACGCTCGGCGGAGCCATCCTGCAGCGCTGGCAGTCCGGCAACCTGCGATCCTATGCCGCCTGGCTGGCCGCCGGCGCAGCCGTGCTTCTGCTTTACGTCCTCTGGGCATACTCGCCGGCCGGCCTTTCAGCCTTCATTAACCACGGAGCGGGGCACTGAGCATGAACGATCTCAACCAATCCATCCTCACGCTCATCCTTCTCGTTCCGCTTGCCGGCGCGATCCTCATCGCCATCCTGCCCGACCGCGGCAAGCTCTCCGCCTGGATTGCCCTGCTCACCGCGCTGGTCAGCTTCGGCCTCACCCTTCATCTGCCCGCGCACTTCGTCATCGGCCAGCCTGGCTTCCAGTTCGAGATTCAATCGTCTCTGGATTGATCTCAATCCGAACGCCGGCCACCAGGGCATCTTCTACCACGTCGGCGTCGATGGCCTCAGCCTCTGGCTCGTCGTCCTCACCGGCCTGCTCGCGCCCGTCGGCGTACTCGCCAGTTGGAACGCCATCAAGGAGCGCAGCAAAATCTTCTACTCGCTCTTCCTGGTCCAGCAGACCGCCATGTTCGGCGTCTTTGTCTCGCTCGACCTGATGGTCTACTACGGCTTCTGGGAACTCTCGCTGGTTCCCATGGCCATCCTCATCGCCATGTACGGCCGCAAAGACGGCCCGCACGCCGCCGTCACGCTTCTTCCTGTTCACGTTCATTCCCTCCGCGCCGCTGCTGGTCGCGATCCTTTGGCTCTACGCGCGCACCGGCACCTTCAACTTCTCCGAGCTGCAGCTCTACGTCGCTGCCGGAGCGATCCCTTCCGGCCGGCCGCTCTTCTGGGTGCGCTCTCGCATTCCTGTTTGCCTTCGCCGTCAAGGTTCCCGTCTTTCCGCTGCACGGCTGGCTGGCCGACACCTTCAGCGAAGCGCCTGTGGCTCTTGCCATGGTCGTCGCCGGCAAACTCGGCCTCTACTCCATGCTGCGTTTCCACGTCGGCCTCTTCCCCATCCAGGCCCGTGCCATCGCACCCCTGCTCATCGCCCTCGCCGTCATCGGCATTCTCTACGGCGCTTGCCTGGCCCTCGTCCAGCGCGACTTCTGGCGCCTCATCGCCTTCGCGACGCTCAGCCACTTCAGCCTCACCACGCTCGGCATCTACGGCCTCACCTTCACCGGCCGCGATGGCGCAATCTATCTCATGCTCAGCCAGGGCGTGATCGAAGGAGCCCTCTTCGTGCTCCTCGGCGTGCTTGAGACTCGCTACGCCACCAGCCAGATCGCGAGCTACGGCGGAGTCGCCGCCAGGCTCCCGCGTACCGCCACCTTCTTCGTCATCACCGCCCTCGCCATGATCGGTCTGCCCATGCTCAACGGATTCGTCGGCGAGTTCCTCATCCTCTCCAGCACCTTTACCGACGTCAGCCGCGGCTGGGCCATCGCAGCCACCGTGAGCGTCATCCTCAGCGCCGCCTACATGCTCTGGCTCGTGCAGCGCCTCTTCTACGGTCCCGAAAGCGAGATGACCGCCGGGCGCCCCGTCGACGATCTCGCGCTTCGGCGAGATTGCTCGTGCTCGTGCCGCTCGCTGTCCTGATGCTGGTCATGGGCGTCGTGCCCAACTACTGGCTGCGCGCCATCGAGAATCGCCCGGTTCCACCCCGGCGCACGAGGTGCGAATCGATCCCGAGTCCGCATCCCGCCTGATCCCGTTCGCAACGTCGCGGAGGCCCATCCATGAACTCGTCCGACAGCCTCCGCATCCTTCCCGAAATCATCCTTACGCTGACCGGCATTGTCGTCATGCTCATCGATGCGTCGATGCCCGTCGACTGGCCTCGCCGTCCCCTTGGCTGGGTAGCCGCGCTCGGCACCACGGTCGCCTTGTGGTCGAGCCTCTGGCAACTCAACCTCCCCACCGGCACCGGCTTCTTCGGCACCGTCGAAACCAGCCCCTTCACCGTCTTCTTTCACGTCCTCATCTGCGGCATCGTGCTGGTCGCGCTTCTGCTTGCGCTCGACACTCTGCCCGAAGACAGCCACCACCAGGGCGAATACTATGCGCTCGTTGTTTTTGGCGCCGTCGGCATGTGCCTGCTCACCAGCGCGGTCGAACTCCTCGTGGTCTTCATCGCGCTTGAAATTTCGTCCATCGCCACCTACGTCCTTGCCGGCTACCGCAAACACACCGGCCAGGGCCCCGAAGCCGCCATCAAGTATTTCCTGCTCGGTTCTTTTGCCACCGCGTTTCTGCTCTACGGCATCGCCCTGATCTTCGGCGCCACGGGAACCACGCAGATCTACGAGATCGCCGCGCGTGTTCCCGCGAGCCCAGAATCAGACCTTCATCGTTGCGGCGCTGGCTCTCATGCTGGTCGGAATACTCTTCAAGGTATCTGCCGCGCCGTTCCATCTCTGGACGCCCGATGTCTACGAAGGCGCGCCCTCGCCGGTCGTCGCCCTGATGTCCACCGCCCCCAAGGCCGCTGCCTTCGCGCTGCTGCTGCGCGTCGTCTACGAGATGCTGCCCACGCTTCGGCCCATCTGGTCGCCGCTGCTCTGGATAGTCGCCGTCCTCTCCATGACCGTGGGCAATCTCGCCGCGCTGCGCCAGGAGAACGTCAAGCGCATGCTGGCCTACTCCTCCATCGCGCACGCCGGCTACCTGCTGGCGGCCTTCGCGGGCCTGGGCTCAACAGGAATCGCCGCCGCCAGCTTCTACACCGCCGCCTATGCCGCCATGAACGTCGGCATCTTTGCGGTCGTCACCCTGGTCAGCGGATACGACGAGAAACTGCCCATGATCCACGACTTTCGCGGCCTGATCTACCGCTCCCCGTTCCTCGGCAGCCTGCTCATCTTTTTTCTGATCTCGCTCATCGGAATTCCCTTCACCGGCGGCTTCTTCGGCAAGTTCTACTCCTTCTCCGCTGCGGTCGGCGGAGGAGCCGTGATCGCTTGCCATCATCGGCTTGCTCAACTCCGGTGTGGCCTCGGCGTACTACCTTCGCCTGGCGCTCGCAACCGCGCAGAAGCCCGATGGTCAGAACGGGGACTATGCGTCTACTTTGCCGCAGGTGGGTATCGCCGTCGGTGCTGCCCTCTTGTTCACCGTGGGCGCAACCCTTGCGCTGGGCATTGTGCCCGGCAAAGCCCTGCACGCGGCCGAAACCGCCGCCCACACGCTACAGGTTCCGCACGACGGTAGAGTCAGCGCCGGAAATCAGTCTCCAGCCGCAGCCGTAGCCAAAGCCTTCATATTTTCCGCCCCGGCCGCTTCCAGCAGTTGCTCGTAGAAGCCGACCGTCAGTCCCAAGCACCCGGCCATTCACAAACTCATCGATGACCCAGGCCCGCGCGGCCGTTCCCATGCGATGCCGCTCGCCCGGATGCCGAATCAATCGCAGCACCGCCTCGGCAATGGCTTCGGGATATCCCGCGGGAATCAGAACGCCGGTAATCTCCGCAAGCACTGCGTCCCGCGACCCCGTTGAAAGCGTCGTGATCACCGGGATTCCTGTCGCCGCCGCCTCCAGCACAACGTTGGGAAATCCCTCCCGCCACGTCGGCAAAACCATCATGTCCATCGCCCGGTAATAGGGCGCCGTATCCGCCACAAACCCGGTGCGAACGATCGATGGATGATGGTCGATTCTGGTGCGCAGTGCTTCTCTGAGCGAATCCTCCGACTCGTCGAACCAGCCCACCAGCAGCAGTCGCGCCGTTGGAACCGCCGCCACAACCTGGTCGAACGCCTCGATCAGCTCCGGAACTCCCTTGTCGCGCGTCAGCCGCCCGACAAAACCGATCACCGGCGCATTCTGCGGAATCCCCAATCTCTCCCGAACCTCTTCCGGTCCGGGTGAAAACCGATCCACATCGACGCCATTGCTGCTGCCGCTTCCGATCAAGTGCAACTTCGATTCGTCTGCAATATGCAAAGCCATCGCCTGCGCGCGCAGGCTTTCACTGTTGCACACCACCAGGTGAGCGCAGGCTGCCGCAATCCGCTCGGCGGCCAGAAGTATCCGACGCCGGACCCCTGTCAACGTCTCCAGCCGCAGTCCCCGCAGCATGTAGATGCGTGCCGGAACCCGGCACCATTTCGCCGCCAGGTTTCCCAGCAAGCCCGCTTTCGGAGTGCTGAATTCCGTCAGATCCGGCTGCAAACGGCGCAGCGCGCGAAAGAGGCGCCACAACGACACCATGTCGCGCAGCGGCGCAATCTCTCGCCGCATCGGAATGGCCAGGGTCGCGATCCCTTCCTCGTTCGCAATGCAATCCAGAATGCGGGCCGGGACTGGTAATGAGCACCACCCGAAAGCCCGCGGACCGTAAGGCGTGCAGCCGTGCCTTTAGAACCAGGCACGTCTCGGCACAGGTAACGCCCACCACGATCAGGGGCCGTGATGCGCTTCCCGCCGTCGAGCCCGGAACGGAGGTACATCCTTCGCGAAATTGCACGCGGCGCTCCTGAAGCTCCCGCCTTGCCGGCAGAATTCTTAATGGAAACTAAAAACTGTATCAGTTCTGGACATTTTGTACGTGTGCGCGCCATCACGAGCAAACACGCACTCGTAACTCGGTACTCTCATTTCTTAATTACTATCCGTGACCACTCAAGCGTCCCACCCTCTTGTTACTAATTCCACACCTCGGCGGAGGCGGCGCCGAACGTGTAACCGCGCTCCTGACCCGGGGACTATCTCCGGATAAATATGAAATTCATCTCGGCCTGATAACACAGGCCGCCTCTCCGACGGAATGCCTGCCTGCCTTCGCAACTGTGCACGCGCTGGGAGCGCCCGGGTTCGATTCGCGGCCCTCCCCCTGCTTCGCCTGGTGCGCAGTTTGAAACCGGACGTCATTCTCTCCGGCATGGCGCATCTCAATTTCCTCGTGCTGCTCCTGAGGCCCTTTTTCCCGCGTAAAACGCGCGTCCTCGTTCGTCAGAACTCCACGGCCTCGTCGTCATTGCGGCAGTTACCCCGGTACGCTGGTTTCCTGTATCGCCTCCTCTACCCATCAGCCGACCAAATCGTCTGCCAGACCGAATCCATGGCCGCTGACCTTACCCGGCAGTCCGGAATTAAGCCCTCCCACATGCAGGTCCTTTTCAATCCTGTCGATACAGACGCCATCCATGCCCTCATCAATGCCGCCCCTACCCAATGGTTTGGGCCCGGACCTCACCTGCTCGCCATCGGCAGACTCTCCCCCGAAAAAGGATTTGATCTCCTGCTCCGGGCCTTCTCGTCCTTCCGCCTCAAGTTTCCCCAAGCCGATCTGACGATCGTCGGCAAAGGGCCCGAAGAAGCGGCTCTGAAAACCATGTGTCGCACCCTTGGCCTCGAAACTTCGGTTCATTTCCCTGGTTATGTCCCACACCCGGAGTCCTACTTCCCCGGCGCCACGCTCTTTGTCCTTTCGTCACGTCATGAAGGAATGCCCAATGCCCTCCTCGAGGCCGCTGCTGGCGGACTTCCCATTGTTGCCCTGCCATCCTCGGATGGCGTTGCTCGCCTTCTCGATGGAAAGCGCGGCGCGTGGGTCGCGAACCAGGTTTCGTCCAAGGCGCTTACCTGCGAGCTTCTCCGTGCATTGCAGTCGATCTCTTCTGGCCAACGATTCGACCACCCCTGGGTTGAACCCTTCTGCATGGATCGCGCTGTTAAAGGCTATGAGAGCCTGATTGACGAAACGATCTGCGGGATCCGTCGATAGACGAGAGAAACAAACACCCCCGTGCCCCATCCTTGCGCCTTTTTCCTGGCGCAAGGGTGGGAAACCACAGAAGTCGCGTACGGAAAGATACGTTGAGTACGGAAGAGTCCGAACCGCGCCGTCATCTCTGCCTGTGCTGTCTTCGCCGCCGCTGGACGCGCCACAGCGCCAGCCGTTCATAAATCCGTTCACTCGCCCCGAGAGCCTGCCCTTCGAACTCTTTGACCACGCGGTCGAACGAAATAAATTGCGGCCAGTGACCCTTCAAAAACCACCGCAGCCGCTCTACATCCATATCCTCCGCGGCGTGCGGATGGATGCAAATCGTCCACAGCCCTTTCGATTTCGCCACTGGCGACCACAGCTGCTGGGGTATCCAAATCACCCCATGCCGCCGATGCGGAACCCGCGCAAACCCGTCCGAAATGTATTCCACTCCCTCGGCCTCGAGCGCACCCAGCGTGTTCCGGTCGAACCCGTGTCGGGGAGCGATCCACAACTGGGGATCGAGTCCCCTTTCGCGGAGAATCGCAAACCCGGCCCGGATCCACGCGCGCTGCGTATCCGGGTCGACACCCGCAAATTCCGACCGTCGGTCCAGCCCCAGCAGGCTCTCGGCAAGGGCCACGCAGCGGTGCTGGTAGCCGTGGACCGCGATCGTTGCGCCCGCCGCTTCCATCTCCCGCATCTGATCCCAGAATCGCGGATCGTACGGCGAGCGCATTCAATTGCCGATCGCGGTTGTCGGGAATGACCGCAAGAATCGGGCGGATCCGATACTCCTCGATCACTCTGCGGAACCGGTCCCACCGCGCAGGCGGATGCGTCGGGCAAAGATCATCGAGGCGCAGCAGGTATTGCGCGGGTTTCGGAATTACACCCATGCGTGGCGGTGCTCCTCATCTGCGGCCTGTCGCAACAGCCGATATGCCCAATACCAAAGGAATCCCAGCGTGCTTACCGTCCATAGAGAAGTCGCCAGCGCGATACCGGCGATCCCCAACCACCGCATCAGTAAGACATTCAACAGCACATCAAGCACCAAGTTCAGGCTGCCGCACCAGAGAATCAGGTCGGTGCGCCGCATCGCGACCACAAATCGATAAAACACTCGGCTTACGACGAAAAAAGGAATCTGGATGGCATACATCGCCAGCACCGACGACACCACCGCCGTGTCTCTGGCCCCGAACGCGCCGTGTTGGAGCGTAAGCCGGACCAGCGGCCGCGCCCCTACGATGAGCAGTACTGCAATCGGAAGCGAAACCACCGCCATGATCCGTGACCAGGTGCGCAGCGTATGCCGGCATCCCCGCCAATCGCGATCGGCGATCATGCTTGAGAAGTAGGGCACCACCGCGGACGACACCGCGCCCGCCATCAGAGTCACTGCCACGCTCACAAACCGGTTGGCGAATACCAGCGCCGAAACGCTTCCCGCGGGCAGCATCGCTGCCATCGCCTGGTCAACCAGCAGGCCACCTGAAGCAACAACCGAGCTCAGCAGCACCGGCCCATACTGACGCGCGACTTCGCGCGTCGCCTCGTTCTTGCCGTGCCAGTGGAGGCGGAACCGGTAGCCGCGAGCCTCCATCATCCAGCCCGTCAGGCCCGCATGCGCCACAGCGCCGAACAGGGTCCCCCAGACCAGCGCCCAGATTCCCAATGTCCTATGAAGCAGCACCGCCCCCGCGACAATCGACACCGGCATCACCAGCGCCGCCAGCGCCGGCATCGCAAAGCGTTCAAACGTGTTCAGCACCGCGGTGCAGGTGGCCGCGATGCCGCTCAGCAACACCACCGGCGCCAGTGCGTAGAACAACCGCACCGAGAGCTCGAGTTTGAGCGACGGAAACCCCCATCCAATCAACGGAAAAAACGTACGCGCCAGCAGTGCCATCAACACTGCCGTCCCCGTCAACAACCCGCACAGCCACAAGCATCGAACTCGAAAGCAGTTCCTGGGCGCGCTCCCAGCCATCGCGCATGCGCACCTTGATCAATGTAGGCACCAACGCCTGGTTCATTGATTCGGCGATCAGGTTGATCAGCAGATTGGGAATCAGGAACGCCGCCAGAAACGCATCCATCGCATCAGAGCGCCCAAACACTCCCGCGACGACGAACTCCTTACCCATCGCCGCGATTTTCACTACAGCGCCCGCGGCAAAGACTGACGCAACAGCTCCAAGGATGCGGCCATCCATGCTCCTTCGTTCTTGAAGAGCCACGCTCGCCGTCATGCCGCCTCACCCGCTTCAATAGCCGAACTCCGGATCGTTTGCGGGAAGTAATGCTCCAGTTCACCAGGACTTTCCAGCTCCATTCGCTCCGCTACCGAAATCAATGCCAGCAGCAGCCAGGTCGTGCGGCTCACTTCGACCGTAGCCACAAATGAAATCACCAGCCAGGCCAGAAGAGCCGCCGCCAGGGCCAAGCGCACCGGCCCTCGCATCTCCGCCACCGATCGCGCACACACCACTACGATCGCGGCTGCCAGTATCACGGCTACGATTCCGCCCTCTACCCCGATCGAGAGCAGCGTATTGTGGGCCGTGTCCTCCGGCGCCAGCCGCGCCGCGTGCACAAACGTTCCTGCCCCGCTGCCAAAGAATGGAGCCTGCACAAACGCCTGCCACCCGGCTTGCCAGATATTCAAGCGATAGTTGAGATCTCCGCCCTGAAGCTGCTCTGGAATTGTGATAATCCGCTCCAGAGTCTCGTGAGGCACAAGGAACCAGAAGCCCGCGGCAATGGCCGGCAATGCCAACGCTCCAGCCAGCCACCCTCGCACATGGCTGCGAACCAGGAGCAATCCGCACCCCGCCAGTGCTACGAGGGCCGCCAGAAATCCACTCCGGGAAGCCGTCAACAAAACGCCCACCAGTCCCACTGGCAGATATCCGAAGGAAAAGAGCTTTCCAACCGTGGTCAATTCGCTGTCCAGAAGGAGTGCCGCCATGGGAAATCCGAGATCGAGAAAGCGGGCCACATCGTTCGGATCCTGTCCCTCGGCCACAAATCGAATCTGCCCCGCTACCTCTGGCGAAGCCAGGTTCGCAACTGTCAGAATCGCCAGAACCCACGAGCCGGCTACATACGCCCGAAGCAGATCGCGGAAATCCTCCACTGTCTCGGCAAACTCCCACACCAGCCAGACCACCATCATCACCTGGAAATAGCCCCGCAGCCGTGCCAGTGTCACCGCCTGCTCAATGGTCCAGAAATACGAACAGCAGAACCAGAGAAACAATGCCAGCACCAGCCACTGCAGCACGCCGGGCCCGCGCATCCTGCCCGTCAGCAGTATGGCTGGAACAGCGGCCGCCAGCACCAACAGCCCGAGCACACGCGCGATGTTTCCCACCGGCTCGCCCAGGTCGAGCGAGTACTCCCACGGAACCGCGAACGCAAACAGAAGCAGCAGAATTCGTACCAGCTGCCGCATCGCTAGAACCTCTGCGAGTAAACCAGACCCGCGTAGATGCTCACGCCCACCGCCGACTGCACTGCCGCTTCAATGGTCCGGTTATACAGGTTCTTCACCGCCGAGTTCGGCACAAACAGGATGTCGTGATCCTGAATCGGCTGATCCGGATCCTTGCCGTGCAGCATACGCGACAGGTCCAGCGTAGTCACCGTCCGGCCGCTCTTCTCTTCACGAATCAGCAGCGCCTTGCTCAGTGCCGCGTTCTGCGACGGACCCCACGCCAGCGATAGCGCCCTCAACACGGTGACGTCCTCGCCTGGATCGACCGTGAATCCTCCCGGTCGAATCACGTCCCCGACGACATACACCAGTCCAGCGCGGCTCACCTGAACAACATCGCCCGGCGCCAGTTCGGGATTCGCATCAACGCCGCCTTCGGTTCCGTTCCGATCAAAAGCAACAGGATGCGGCGTGGCCGGATCGCTGCGGTGGTAGATGTTGACCACCCCACCCGCCGCGGGGCTTAATCCTGAGGCAGCGGAAATCATGTCGAACAGCCGGTGATGCACCGTATACGGGTACACGCCCGGCCGCGTTACCTCTCCAAGCACACTGACGTCCTGGCCCACGTAAGCCGTGATCAGCACCGACACTTGTGGATGGTTCAGCAGACCGCGCTCCACCAGAGCCGCTGCAATCGCCCGCGCAGCCTCGAGTTCATCCATCCCTTCCACGCGCACCTCATCCACCATCGGCAACTTCACCGTTCCCCCCGCAGTCACCCGCACCGTCGAATGAAACTCAGGAGTGTGAAATTCGCCGATGTCCAGAAGATCTCCCGGTACGATCGGGGCTGGCATCGCTTCGGTCGACAGGTTAATGGCGCCGCCGGGCAACCCGGCAGCGTTCGCGCCCGTCCCGTTCCAGACCTCCGGAGCCTCCTTTGGGTTCGGAGTGCTCTTGTTATCCTTGGTGACCGGGATTTTTGCCACCCCGGTCGGAATCCCCTGCGTGCTCGGTGTGGGCGCTTGCGCGTATACCACCGCGCCGCTCGCAAAGATTGCGAGCAGTCCTAGAATCACGCGAGCCGCCGATGGCCATAGCGATTCCAGCAGCAAAGCCGTTCCCACCGCAATCCAAAGACCTACAAACAGCGTGATCGCTAGGTACAACGGCATATCGGGAGCAACCGGTTTTGCCGGAGGCCTGGCCTCATCCACAACCCAGATGTCCGCATCGTGCACGCCCGACGCCAGCCCCGCTTCCTCGACCTTGTCTTGTATATGCAGATACAGATCGCGGGTGGAGTCGGCTTCGCGCCGCATCCCTTCATATGCGGTAGCTGCCTCGTCCACCTTTAGGCCTTCACGCATGCGCTCCGCGAGATTCTTCTGAACCAGTCGTTCGTGATCTTCAGCCGCAGCCCAGACGCTCCGAAACCTTTCCCGCAACTGCGCATTCTCGCCTTCCAGTTGCCGGTCGAGATCCTTGAGCTGCTGCTGAATTTCAAGCACGCGGGGAAAGTTAGGGCCCCGCTCAATGCTGATTTGCGCCAGTTCCTGTTGCAGGTCGCTGCGTCGCGCATGAATCGATCGGAAAACGTTGGCGAGATTGGTTCCGTCTGTTTGCACCCGGGGATCAAAGGCCAGCACGACTTCCGGATCCCCCTGCGCCGCGGCCCGATATTCCGCCTCGCGTAGAATCCGTTCCGAATTGGCTGCCGCCAGCGCTCGTCCCAGCTCGTCCACTTCCACCAGGGCCGGCAAATGCCCTTCCCCTCCTGGCTTTCCGTTGGTCAGCGTTTCGGGAGTAATGAGAATGCCGTGCTTCGTCTGGTAGGCAGACAGTCTCCGGTCGTCTGCCTCTGCCCGCGCCTTCAACGCCGCGAGTTGGGTCCGCAACCTTATCGTCGCCTCATCGGTGGCCTGCTTGCGCAGTTCGTTCTGTTGTTGGCCGTAAGCGTCAATCAGTGCGTTCACCACCTCGGCCGACAATCGCGCGTCTCGCGTCCGAAACCGGATCTCGACCAGCAGCGTGCGCGGAAGCGTCCCCACGTGTAGTCGATCCTGGAACCGCTCCAGCAAATAGTTCTGCGCGTCAGCCTGCGGCGTGTCCGGGTGAAATCCGGGATACCGCGCAGCGAACCGGCCCCGGAACGCAGGGGCGGCATAGAGCTTCTCCTCGCGAATCACCCTCCAGGCAAGCCGATTGCTGCGCAGGATTCCGGCAACCGTTTCCAGTTGCATTGGGGCCGGCAATGCCGACGCCGAAACAGCGGGGGGCGGTTCCTCGAGACTCAGCGATGTCGCGGACGCAATGCGCAGAGCCACTCTTGCTCTTGCCTCATATTCCTTGGGGGCCACCAGGCAATAGAGAAGGCACGCCAGCAACAGACCGCCCACAATTGCCCCGACGGTTCGGCGGCGCAGCGCCAATTGCACGAATAACGCCCGCAGGGACGTAGAGGAGCCGCCTCGTCTGACGCCCGGGAAATCGCGTCCATCGATTGTGCGTCGCGCCGCGAGTTCAGCTGAAGGAGTTTCCAGCAAGGCCCGGGACCCTCATTCCAAAGGCTCTCCGGCACCGCGATTCCAGCGCGAGTCTCCGCGAAAACCGCTGTGACGAAGTCCCCAGCAGTGTCAATCATGGCGGCATGGAATGTTAGTGAGCCGTGTCACATGATTCGTCGAAACCGAAGGTCGCTTCGCTCGCCTCGAAAGCAAATCGGTAAGCCGACAACCAATCCGGGCCACTAACTATTGCGTAATGTCAAAGACATTTATCCCAAACACCGTCAAAATTTTCGTATCGTGAAAAATAGGCGGGTGGCAGTGCAGGACAGTCATTTCTCGTTCTTGACCGAAGCTCCTGCTCTTGAGCGGCGCCCTCTGGTTCAACGCAGAATCACCCCCGAGGCCGGACGCGGTCTCGAGAAGCTTGGTCACGCACTTGAGTACCTGGCTGACGAATTTGTGCGCGATGGATGCGAAGTCGTTGAAGACTATGGAAGATTGCAGGCAATTCAGCTGTTGGCCGCGCTCAACCGCCAGATCTATTTCGCCTGTGGCGTTCAGCCCACCATGCGCGACCGGGTTCAATCCCTCGTTCAGCGGTTCCTGACTAACCCTTCCTGTCCGCCGGACCAGAGTCCGCACAGCAGGTGAACCACGGTCAACTCTTCAAGCGGATTCCCATCCGCTCTTGACGATCAAAGTCCGGTCGCCCGGTACCACTCCACCGTTCGCCTCAGTCCCTCTCGGAAATCCACGATTGGCTCATATCCCAGCAACTCGCGGGCAAGTCCGATGTCCGCCAGTGAATCGCGAATATCTCCCGCCCGTGGCGGCGCATAGGCCGGCGAGCCCTCATACCCGGTCAGTTCCTTCAGCATTGCGAACGTCTCGTTCAATGTAACTCGCGTGGCTGTCGCGGTGTTCATCATCCGGCCTGCTACCTTCTCCGCCGAAGCTTCCGCAGCCAGCAGATTGGCGTGAACCACATTGTCGATGTAGGTGAAGTCGCGGCTCTGCTCGCCATCGCCATAAATCGTCGGCTGCTTCCCGGCCAGCATGTTCCGGCAAAAAATCGCCAGCACTCCCGAATAGTGCGAAGTCGGATCCTGATAAGGTCCAAACACGTTGAAGTAGCGGAGCGACACCGTCTCCAGGCCATACACCCTGGCGAACGCGCTCATGTAGTGTTCACCCGCCAGCTTCGCCACGGCGTAGGGAGAGATGGGGTTGGGCAGCATGTCTTCCCGCTTGGGCAGGGTCGGGGTATCTCCGTAGGCGGACGACGAGCCAGCGTACACCACCCGCCGAACTCCAGCCGCTTTCGCCGCAACTAACACGTTCAGCGTCGCGTCCACGCAGTTCACATTTGTCCCCACGGGATCCGCCACCGATCTCGGAACCGACGCCAGCGCCGCCTCGTGAAACACCACTTCAATCCCATGGCAGGCCTGCGCGCACACCGCCGGATCGGCCAGGTCGCCCTCAACGAATTCGAGACCCTTCAGCCCGATCAGGTTTTCCCTCTTGCCGGTGATAAAACTGTCGATGCCGCGCACGCTCTCGCCGCGCTCCACAAGCGCCGCCGCAATCGAACGTCCGATAAATCCAGCCACCCCGGTAACCAGAAATCGAGCCAACGTTTTCCCCTCCGCGGCCCTCGTACTCCAGACCGCCCAGCCCAGCATACTATTGCCCGCAGCGTCGGTCTGTGAGATCAGAGCGCTTGGATCTACTCGGCCTGAACCTTGCCCACCTCGGCGTTCTGTCGCGCTCGTCACTGTCGGAAAAGGTGCCAGGCCTTAAAATCAATGGCATGACTATCGCACTGAACAGCACACTTGCAGAGTTCAAAGAGCGGGTCGCTTCCCGGCAAGCCCGCATCGGCATCGTAGGCATGGGATATGTTGGCTTGCCCCTGGCCTTGCTGTTCAGCGACGAAAAGTTCCGCGTCACCGGCTTCGATATCGCACCCGACAAGGTCAGCAAGCTCAACGCCGGTGACTCCTACATTGTCCGCATTCTTCCTGAGGACATCCAAAAAGCGCAAAAGTCCGGCTTCTCCGCCACCGCCGATTACTCCCAGATCGCCGCCATGGACGCCGTCATCATCTGCGTTCCCACTCCCCTCGACGAGTATCACGAGCCTGACCTCAGCTTTGTCACTGGCACCGTCAAGTCCATCGCCCCCCATGCCCACGAAGGCCAGCTCATTGTGCTCGAGAGCACCACCTATCCCGGCACAACTGAAGACATCGTCGTGCCCCTGCTCGAGCAGGGCAATCTGCTGGGACTCAAAGTTGCCCGCGCCGAAGGCGCCGCTGGCCCCACCGCAGGTGGCTTCCACGTGGCCTTTTCACCCGAACGCGAAGATCCCGGCAACGATACGGTGGCCCGCCACGACATTCCCAAGGTCATCGGCGGCTGCGGCCCTGCCGCCGTCGAAATGGCATCGGCCATATACGGCTCCATCTTCCGCCGCACCATTCCGGTCAGCAGTCCCGCCGTCGCTGAAATGACCAAGCTGCTTGAGAACATCTATCGCTGCGTCAACATTGCTCTCGTCAATGAACTCAAGCAGCTCTGCATGCGCATGGGCATCGATATCCACGAAGTCATCGACGCCGCCCGCACCAAGCCATTTGGCTTTCATGCTTTCTATCCCGGCCCCGGACTGGGCGGCCACTGCATCCCCATCGACCCCTTCTATCTCTCCTGGAAGGCCAAGGAATACGATTTCCGCACCCGCTTCATCGAGCTCGCCGGCGAAGTCAACATCAAGATGCCTTACTTTGTCATCGAGCACACCGCGGGCGCACTCAACGAACAGTGCAAGTCCATCAAGGGTTCGAAGATCCTGGTTCTCGGCCTGGCCTACAAGCGCGACATCGACGATCTGCGCGAATCACCTTCCCTAACCATCATCGAGCTGCTCCGCGAGAAAGGCGCCATCGTCTACTACAACGATCCCTACTTCGCAAAGGTGGGCCGCGGCCGCCACTACGACCTCAACATGACCAACACCCCGCTCGAAAATCTGGGCCAATACGACGCGGTTCTTATCGTGACAGACCATACCTCGTACGATTACCAGGCCATCGTCGATCAGTCGCAAATGGTCATCGACACCCGCAACGCCACCAAGGGCATCGCCTCTACCAAAATCGTGCGCTGCTGACTCCCCGCCAGGGGCCCTGCCCGCCCGGGCAATTCCGGGCATTCCGGCCTGATCCCTGCACGTTTCGGCGATGCATTGCTTCAAATCACACCGATGGTTCCAAAAGTAACTAGTGAAGCGTGATTTAAATCACACATCAAATGAAAAGTATGCGATTCTCTTTTTCAAGCATTCAAAGCAAACAATTCACTGAAGTCTTCCATCGGCTCTGGCTTTCCAGCGTCGTTTCGGCATCTCTACCCGCAGCACGGCGCGGGAAGAGACTTGGCAGTCAATTACAAACCGCGCTCACCCCCTCGACGCGCAAGTTGCTTTTGCGGTCAGAAACGTAAACCTCCCCAACCAGCATGGAGTCGGCGTTGATGTTGTGTCTACGCCGGCTCTTTCGATCAAACCCGCGCAGGACGTACCCAAAAAGCGGTTCGCTAACGGCGATCCGCAAGAATGCTGGGAAGATTTTTATACATATCTATATCCAGAATTTCTGATTCGCCGGAGCATAATCTGCTCCATTAGATTAAACAATTGCAAAAGAGCTTGCCGGGAGGACAATCCTCGCAAGCTCTTCTTTTTTCGTGCCCCAGCCGGCACGGCTGCGTGGGAGGAGTGGGCTCACGACCGCGGAAAACTGGTTCGAATATAATCCTGTGCTACGCCGCCATGTCGCCTTCCCGATACTCCGGCAGCAAACGAATGAGAGTGATTCCGGATGCTTTGAAGTTGTGGTTAGTCCGTCCATCCATGGCGATATCGCTTGCCGGGTTGCTGTTGTGGCCCACGCTTGTTCTCCCCAAGTGCCCGGCACAAGACGCCACATGCGAAAACGGAAATGGGGAGTACAGTACGCGATTCGCTTCCGGTGTAACCGTCAGTGTTGGCGCCGTCCGAAAGGGAGCGTTTTCCGAGCGTGCCTGCTTCGCCAAGGTCTTTTCGAACACACAGGAAATCCCCGTCGCGTCCGATGTTGCAAAAGTGGATATCGACGTCTTGGGAGCAGATTTGGGCTTCGGAAAGCCCGTCGTCGCATTTCAGATCGACGAGTCTGGAAGCGGTTTCGAACCCGTCTATCAAATTTTTTCGCTTACCAATCCACCGCGTCTTCTTTACACGATCACCGGGGGTGACACCTACTCCGCCGCTGACGAAGACCTGGACGCTCGAGTCGAAATCTGGACCGACGATGCGGCCGGAGTGTATGGTTTCGAGAGACTGCCTCGTAAAGACCTTGACTTCGCGCCCACAGTCGTATTGCGCTTCGAGAAAAACCATCTCGTCGACGTAAGTCCCGAATTCCAATCGCACTATGACGTGCAGATATCAAACATTCGCGCGCACATGGATCCGCACGACTTGGCCGAATTCAAACAGAGCGATGGAGTCCTTTCGTTGAGCATCGCCCGGTCGAACGATGCATTACATCGCCTGATACGAACGAAGATCGCTGTCCTTGAGATCATATGGTCCTATCTCTACAGCGGGCGCGAGTCGCAGGCGTGGTTCGCACTTCACGACATGTGGCCAGCCTCTGACGTGGAAAGGATTCGCGCCGTTATCACCAACGCGCGCCTGCATGGAATTTTGCAAGGTGTAGATCACTCGTCACACGTACCTTCTCGCAAGGACCACGCTAAGGTTTACGATGCAATTGGTATTTCTTATGGGCAGTCGAACCTGAATCATGCCACCGGTGTGCCCGGTACAGATAACGAGTCGCCCATCATCCAGCCGAAATCAATCCTGCTTCGTCGTCCGCCGCCAGAAGCGGGGGAAAGCCTCTCCAGAGAAGAGCAGGTCGTCGAATTGGTCGTGGATGCGGCCGGGAAAGTACGCTCGGCCAAAATTGTACAAGGAGCAGACAAGAAGCTTGTCGAAGCTGCATCGGGCTGGCATTTCATCCCCGCATTCCGCGACGAGCGGCCTGTCGCGTGCCGCTTCCGCCTGAGGATGTGGCCCCTTCAATAGGCGGACCTTCCATGCACGGGTTCGATTTCTCATCGTCGCAGTACTGTATGCCCCCCCTGGATCACCGTATCTCTACCACGATCGGCGTATGGTCCGAAGGTCGTTCCTGCGCGCGCGGACCTTTGTCGATCTCGCACGATTCGAGCCGCGCCGCCGCTGCGGAGGACAACAAAAAATGATCGATCCGGATGCCCCGATTGTGCTCAAACGCATTGCGGAAGTAATCCCAGAACGTGAACGCGCCCGCCAGGTCTGGATGCAGCGATCGGAACGCATCGACCCAACCCCGCTCCAGCATGGCTCGATACCGTGCCCGAGGCTCCGGCTGAAACAGCGCGTCCTTGATCCAGGATGCCGGCTTATGGCAATCGATGTCTTCCGGTATCACGTTGAAGTCGCCCCCGATCACTGTAGGCCCGTCATCCCGCAGCCAACGGATCATCTGGTCCATCATCCGGTCCATCCATGCCAGCTTGTAAATGAACTTGTCGGTCCCGATCGGATTGCCGTTGGGCATATACACGTTCACGATGCGGATGCCGCCGATCATGGTCTCGAGAAACCGCGCATGGCTGTCCTTGTCGTCGCCGGCAAGTGTGGTGTTGACGGTTTCAATCGGCACGCGCGATAACACCGCAACCCCGTTATAGGTCTTCTGCGTCACCGCCGCGCTCTCGTAGCCCATCTCCTTGAACACTTCTGCCGGAAAAATTTCTCCCTTCAACTCCTGCAGCAGCAGAACGTCGGGCTCACGTGTACGCAGCCATTCCGTCACGTGCCCCACCCGCGCCCGAATCGAATTCACATTCCAGCTTGCAATCTTCAAAGTCGCGTCACCAACACCATCCTCGCACAGGCCCGCAGCGGCAACCGTGTGCAAAAAAGAGTGATTCGAAGCCTCTAACCTGGGAACCTGGAATGAATTTCTCCAGTAAGAAGCTGTAACAACTCTTGGGGAACGTGACTATCCACGATGTAGTCGGCTTTTGGACAGATCATATCTCCGAACGGGCAAGCCATGATGATCGGCACGCCATCGCACAGGGCCTTCACATCGGAGATGATTACGGGATTCTCCGCGACGAGCGTGGCATGGACCCGGACCGCGTCCACGTTTGGAAAGCGGCGCAGAAGATCCAATCCATCTTTGGCGTTGTATGCAGTGAGAACATTGTGCTTCGCGGTTTCCACCACCAGTTTGCGTGCCGACAAGCCTTCCGGCTGTTCGGCTTCGATCATGAGAATGACGAGCGAGGCCATCGATATTCCTTTCGCCTGTCCCGTCTACTGAAGGCGAGCGAGCCGAAGTTCGACGCGCAGGGAGTGCTTTTGACCAGGGTCGAGCGAGACAGCCGCGCGCAGAATATTGCCCGCTTCCACGCAAATCATTTGATGCCATTCTTCGTCCCCGAGGTCAGCCAGCTTCGCCGCGCCGTCGCGCCACGGATTCCACACAATCGTTGTCGAAGAATTCTCCTTCGCGGTTCGCACCGTTCGCCCCAGCGCCCGATCAGAAAACTCGACCGCACTCTGCGTGTCGATATAGGCATTGTCTAACGGCCCAGTCAGCTTCAGGCCGTCCGCCTGCAGCTTCTGACGGTTCCCGTCCACGTTGTCCAGAAACGTGACTCCCTCCAGGCCGCGCACCTCCACTTGTTCCACATCCGCCGACTCTGAAGTAGGTGTGAAGCGCCTCTTCAAACCGGAAGGCCGTGCTCCCGGTATTCGTGACCGTCAGTTCCAAGGCCAGCGTCGTTCCCAACTGTAATTCGATGCGCCAATCTGAACTCGTGTGGCCACCATTGCCGTGAACCCTCGTCGCTCCGGGTAGCGCACACCACGGTAACGGCGCCATCCCCGCCCACCTGTACCGACTCAAGATTCCATTCCTTCGTCCGCACAAATCCGTGCGCCGGCGCGTTCGCGTCGTCCGCCTTGGCGCGAAACCACGGAAAGCACACCGGGATCCCGCCGCGGATCGCCCGCCCGTCTTCCCACTTCGAGTGCTCGCTCAGAAAAAGCACTTCCTCCTCCCCGGCCGGCCGCCACGCTGTAACCTGCGCGCCGTGAAGGTAGATCTCCGCCTCCGCCAGGAGTCCCGTAACGTTTACCTTCGCCAGCCCGCCTTTCCCGCTGGTCACCAGCAACGTTCCGGTGATCCCGAACCGCTCATTCAGCTCATCGATACGCGATCGTTTCTCCATACCTACCGGATTCTATCCGCAGCCCCCCTATATCGCCCGGCCGACCCGGGATCGCCAATCAGAAACCTATCCTCCGTGCCCCATCCTTTCGCCTTTTTCCTAGCGAAAGGGTGGGAGACCACAAATGCCAAATCCGGTCTACCCCGGGCCGGCCCCTCCGGATGGGAGACTAGAATACCGTCATGATTCTCGAGACGTTCATCGTCGGCCCCCTGCAATGCAACTGCACCCTGCTTGGAGACGAGGACGCCGCCGAAGCCATCGTGATTGACCCCGGCGACGAGGTCAGCCGGATTTACCGCCGCCTCTCTGACCTGGGACTCAAGCTCAAGCAGATCCTGATCACCCACGCCCACATCGACCACGTCGGTGGCGCACTCAAACTGAAGCACCTCACCGGCGCTCCCATCTTTCTCAACGAAAATGATCTTCCCCTGCTCAAGATGATGGAGGATCAGGCCGCGTGGATCGGCGTTCCCACACCCGATGTATCCGCTCCCGATGTAAGCCTCACCGATGGCCTTCGCGTCGGTCTCGATCGCTATCCCGCTGAAGTGTTGCACACGCCGGGTCACACCCAGGGTTCGATCTGTCTCCATTTCGCGCCGCTCAAGATGGTCATTGCCGGCGATACTCTGTTTGCCGGCAGCATCGGCCGCACCGATCTTCCCGGCGGCAACCCACGTCAGATCATCGAGTCCATCCAAACCCGGCTCCTGCCGCTTTCTGACGACACCCGGGTCTTTCCAGGCCACGGCCCCGCCACCACCATCGGCGCCGAACGGCACCACAACCCTTTCCTTATTCTCAAGTGAACATTAACTTATTACTTATCATTGATATAAAAGGAATATCTAAAGTTGTGCATCATAGACTCTCTTGTACTGTTACTTACGCGCTGAATGGCAAACATTCAAGAATTTGGGTCATACCTCTGGCGAATTCTCCCTCCCTGCCCAGGAGGCTTACAACCAGCCATCCTGACTCCGGCATCCCGAAAAAATACCCCGGGTGAACCCAGACCCCCCGATCCAGCAGCTGACGTGCGGTCAATTCATCCGGCCGCAGCGCTGCGATTCGCAGCACCGCATACCAACCGCCCTCCACCTTCAGCCGCTGCACCGTCTGCTGCCGTCCAAGTTGTCGATCCAGTTCTGTCAGGTTGGCCGTCACCCGCTCCCCGATCTGCCGCTGGATAGCGTTCCGCTCCCTGAGCCACGTCGGCAGAGCCCATTGCACTGGCGCGTTCATGGAAAGAAATGTGTCGGCAATAATTTCCAGCCGTTCCATCGCAGCACCCCCCATCGGGCCGGACGCTACGATCCAGGCCGCCTTCATTTGCGGTAGCCCTGCGATCTTGCTCAACCCGCTGACCACAAATACAGGAACGCCTTCGAGTCCCGCGGCAAAACTCACCGCCCGCTCCGTATCCGCGAAGCGATAGTCCAGAAAAACCTCGTCCACGATCAGGGACAGGTCAAACTCCCGGCACAACCGCGCCAGTTCCCCCGCCTCCCATGGCCTGGTGAAATGCCCGGTCGGATTGTTCGGATGTACCAGGACGATGGCGCGCGTTGCCGGCGTGATTGCCCGCCGGAATCCTTCCGGTTCGATTTGCCAGCCATGGTCATACACAAGCGGTGCGAACTTCAGACGCACATCGTCAAGACCGGCCAGAAAATCGAACAGGGGATAGCCCGGCTGCGGCACCACAATTTCGTCGCCTGGATCGCACAGCAGCCGAAACAGGTAACTGTACGCCTCGCTCGTGCTCGTGGTCAGCACAACCTTGTCCGGAGCCACGGCAACTCCGTGTTCGGCGTAATACGCGCACACCGCCTCGCGCGCCGGCAAGAGGCCCCGTGGCTGCGGATCGTAATCCAGCCCCCGCGCATCGGTCAGGGCCTTCAGAAAATGGGAAGGATACTCAAACCCGCACCGCGTCGGATTCGAAGCCGTAAGATCGGCAATCGGCAGCCCTGCTTCCACCCGCAGCCGATGCGCTTCGGCCAGCGCGCTCTCCCCCGTGTTCCAGTTTGTTCTCTGCGAAAAGCGCATCGCGGTGCTCGTTTCCTGGCCACTGTCCTCTAGCCTCAACACTGACCACTGTTCACTGAACAGGATCGTGCACAATAGGTAAAGGCGCCCTTTCCACCATACACGGGCAAACACCAAGGAGAATCATTGGCTCTGCGCGCGGTTGTTTTCGATTATGGAATGGTCCTGACCGGTACCCCCGATCTCGCGGCCCACGACGCCATGGTCCGCATCACAGGCCTGCCCCCCGAGCAGTTCGAGAAGTATTATTGGGCCGACCGCCACGCGTACGACGAGGGTAAACTCACCGGCCTGGAATTCTTTCAGAAGCTCGCCCACGACGCCGGCCTGTCGCTCAGCGCATCCGACCTGGCCGAGCTCAACCGTCAGGATGCCCTCATGTGGACCACGCAGAATCCCGCGATGCTAGCCTGGCAGCAGAAACTCAAAGCGCACAACGTGCGCACAGCCATTCTCTCCAATATGGGCGATTCCGTCCTCGAAAACATCAAGCGCGAATTCCGGTGGATCGACGACTTCGACGTCCTGGTGTGGAGTTTCCAGCTGCATCTGGCCAAGCCGGATCCTGCCATCTATCGCCACGTCCTCAAGGAACTCGGCATGCTGCCCGAAGAAACCCTCTTCCTCGATGACAAGCGCATCAACGTTGAAGCGGCTCAGGCGCTCGGCATGAAGGCTCTTGAGTTCACCACCGTGGATCGCCTCCGTGATGATCTCATCGCCGCCGGATTCGACTCTGAACTCCCGCTTCCCTGAAGCGTCCGGGTCTATCGCCCCGTCGGCCCGCCTAGGTGGTAGCTGATGCCGAAGTTTGCGTTCATCACATCGAGGCCGGGATTTACGGGAACGATAAACCCGTTTGAGAAATGGAAATCTCCAAAAAGACCGAGCCGCAGATCGACGCGCGGATTCAGCCTGATCTGCAAACCGGTCGACGATTGCAAGCTGAAATTCTCGTAAGTCGCCTGTGAAGAAATGGCCTTTTGTGTAAACAGCAGCAGGCCACCCTTCGCCATCAGGTACGGCTTCCAGGCCTTGCCATCGCGCCACAGCCATCGAGCGCCAATCGGCGAAATACCTACGCCCGGAACAATGTGATGCGCACTGGAGAATGAATTGCCCCAGATGTCGGTTTTGTCGGACTCCGAAAGAAGGACCAGGGGCAGAAATTCAGCCACGTAATCCACACGCGCCTTCAGCATATAGCCCCAGGAATGGCGATCATATTCCACACCAGCGGTGTACATCTTGCAATCGGTACCACTGGCAAAGATCTTGTAGTGTCCGTATGACGCCAGCCCTACAAATACAATTTCCTGCGCCACAGGCTCTTGGGAAGGGGTCTTTACCACCGACGCTTCTGGCGTTCCATCGAAAGGCCACTCTTCCGAATGCAGCCGCCATGGCCCCGCAATCAGCAGCCCCAAACAGAACCAGAGCGTCTTGCGGCCAAAGAATCGATCAAGGCGCGTCGACCGCCCGCGTCGGGGTCGACGTATAGGAATCGTATGCAACGAGTCGATCTCCAGTAGGTCGTGCAATAGTTAACGGGTCTTTCGATTACCTGAGGAATTCGACTAGAAAACGGCCTCGATCATGTCCCGCCCAGTCTGTCCTGAAAGATTCCCATCCCCCGAATTGCCAATGTAACATGCGTACCTCGGTGGCGGACATGCGCTTCTCCTTGTCGGCCGCCGAGAGGCGAGTCATCGGCTCAGTTATGTCCTTCATCGCATACAGACTCCACCCGTGTGTACTAAACTGCTTCCCGGCGAATCCGGACTTGCTCAACCGTTTTATATAGGGTGCCCGAGACACTCCGTTTCTGGATTTGATGCGATGGAGGACACCTCCGTCGACCCTCAGGGAGGCAGTAATGCGCTTGTTCGAACAAACCACACTCAGCTCCATTCGAGGTGCGCTGTTTGCAGTCACTTTCCTGGCATCTGCAGCCGCCGCCCAATCTGTACCGGTGGTTACTGGCGACACCCGCGTTGACAAGCTGCTGAGCCAGATGACGCTTCAGGAAAAGCTGACCCTGATCCACGGCACCCAGGAAGATCCCAAGGTATACCAGGGCCAGGCCGGCTATCTTGCCGGAGTGCCCCGCCTCGGCATTCCCGGTTTGCGCTTCGCCGATGGGCCTCCCGGCGTGCTTACCCGCCATCCATCGCAGGGCGAAACCGCCACGATGGGAGTCGCTGCCACCTTCAGCGTTAAGGACGCCGAAGACAACGGCCTCGTCATTGGCCGCGAAGCCCGCGCGCTCGGCATCGACGTTGCTCTGCAGCCCTTCGTCAACATCGATCGCGATCTGGAATTCGGCCGCGGCTATAACACCTTCGGCGAAGATCCCTTCCTCACCTCCCTGATCGGTGCAGCCGAAATCAGGGGCATCCAGTCGCAGCACGTCATGGCCCAGGTCAAGCACTACGTCGGGTATGACTCCGACAACGAGAACACCTACATCGACGACCAGACGTTGCACGAGGTCTACGTCGCGCCGTTCGATGCTGCTGTCAAAGCCGACGTTTCTTCCATCATGTGCTCCTACAATCGCCTCAACGGCACCTACGCTTGCGGCAACGAGACCACGCTTACCAAGATCCTCCGCGACGAACTCGGCTTCAAGGGCTTCGTCACCTCCGACTGGGGCGCGGTGCACGCGGTCAACTTCATCAACGCGGGCCTCGACATGGAAATGCCCGGCGAGCCCGCACCAGGAGCCGTTTTCACCATTCCATCCTTTTTCGATTCCAGACCCGTTCCGCCGCCACCGCCGGCCAACATCGGTGACACCATGGCCGACATGTTCGGCGGACATATTCCCGAGGAGCCCACACCGGCGCCACCTGATTTCAGTGGTTTCGGTGTAAAGCTCGATCCCAAAAAAATGCCGGAAGCGCTTAAGGACGGCACGGTCAACGAAGCCGCCGTCACGCGTGCCGCCGGCCGCGTCCTCTACGAGATCGTTCACTTCGGCTACATGGACGGGCAACAGAAGCATGACGTCACCAAACAATCCATTGAGCAAAACGCCAAAATCATCGAGAAGACCGGCGAAGACGCTGCTGTCCTCTTGAAGAACGACGGAAACGCATTACCTCTGAAATCAACCGACCTCGATTCTGTCGTCCTCATCGGCCCCACAGCTGGCCAGGTCGATTCGATCGGCATCAACGGCGAACGCTCGGTCGGCCTGCCCCAGCGCCAGGTGGGCCCGCTTGCCGCCATGCGCCAGATCTCCGGCAACTCCGACATCGGATTCGCGGTCGCAGACGACATGACAGGCAACACCATTCCCGCCGACGCACTGAGCCACGACGGCAAGCCGGGCCTCGTCCGTTCCGGCTCCGCAGCAAACCAGGTCGACCAGCAGATCAACTTCACAACCAAGTCTGGAAACGCCCTTCCGCCCAATGCGGTTGTCACCTGGAAAGGCACTCTGACCGTTCCCCATGCGGGCGACTACTGGATCTGTCTTCAGGCTCTTGGCACCAATGCCACGATGTTGCTCGACGGCAAGCGCTTCGCCGCTACCGGCGCTTTCCAGGGTGGAGTCCACGGAGACATCCTGCAGGCGAACCAGGACAACGTCGTTCCCACTCCCGACGGGCTCGACAACGTTCGCCGCTCCATCCAGTTGTCCGCCGGTCCCCACGCCATTGAGATCAAGACCAGTCCCGATACCTCGGACTCTCCCGTGCAGCTTCGCCTCAACTGGTACACCCCCGAGCAGCGCGCCGCCGATCACGATCACGCCATCGCCGCCGCAAAATCTGCCAAGGTCGCCGTTGTCTTTCTCTGGACCCGTCTCGCTCCGGTCTTCGGCCTTCCCGGAGATCAGGACAAGCTCGTTGACGAAGTGGCCGCCGTCAATCCCAACACCATCGTCGTCCTCAACACCAGCCAGCCCGTGGCCCTTCCCTGGGTCAGCAAGGTCAAAGCCGTCCTTGAAATGTGGTGGCCCGGCGACGAGGGCGGTTGGTCCACCGCCAATCTTCTTCTCGGCAAAGTAAGTCCTGCAGGACGTCTCCCCGTAACCTGGGGCAAGAACCTCACCGACTATCCCGCCACCGATCCCAAGTACCCCGAGCGTTCAAAAAAAGGCGTCGACAAGAAGACCACCTACAGCGAGGGCGTCAACGTGGGTTACCGCTGGTTCGACAAGCAGAACATCGAACCCCTCTTTGCCTTTGGTCACGGGCTCAGCTACACCACCTTCGCCTACTCCGGCCTGGGAGTGCTGAAGGACTCCGATGGCGGCCTGGAAGTCGACCTGAACATCAAGAACACAGGCAGCGTGGCCTCGGACGAAGTTCCGCAAGTTTACTTAGGCCCACCCAGCGAGATTCCGGATGGAGTCCAATTCCCGGTCCGCGCCCTCGTAGCCTTTGATCGCATCCACCTTGCCGCGGGCGAATCGAGGACCTTGGCCCTCCACGTCCCCCAGCGTCAACTCCAGTACTGGTCCACCAAAGAGGGCAAGTGGGTGACGCCGTCCGGTCAGCGCACAGTCAGCGTCGGCGGCTCATCCCGCGACCTTCGCCTCAACCAGACCATCGAGTGAACCTGCACACGAACTTCGAGCCCCATCTTTTCGCCGCCAAAGTTGCGAAGGGATGAGGACCAAGTTCTGATCTTTCCGAGCGTAACCAATTAACCGCCAGCTTTCGATGGATTGGGTGGCAGGATTGGACTGTACCAAGTGGCACCAAGGGACGTACAGGCTGGAAAAATTGATTGTCAGCTCTTGCGCTCGGGCTTGCCGGAAATTAAGGCCTCGTGCCGCAAACTTGGAGTTGGAGATACACCAATGCCTTTCCTTGCGCTGTGCCAGCCATTCGCGGGTTCAAATGTCAGGTATGTGCCCGGTTTGTACCAGGACCCCCACCCCCCTCCCCCCTGTGAAACTGTGAAGCTGTGAAACTGTGAAACTGTGAAACTGTGAGGGCAATGCAAAAACGTGTCATTCCCTCACCCCTACATAGATTCGATTGTCTTTCGCTTATTGGAATTTGGAGCTGAATCCAAAGCCTTTACGAGCCTAATTTTCAGAGCGCAGCACGGCGCATGCCGACCGCAACGTGAACTCCAGCGATTCGCGCGGTATGCTCTCGACAAATTGACCGATAATCCAGGCGAGCCCAGTTGGAATGGAACGAGTGAGCGTGACCGACTCGATCTGCATGTAGAGTCCGCCATCCTTCTCCTCATAACTCCAGTACGTATTCATTCGCCAAAGAAATCCGCGCTGTTCCTCGGGCTTGAGCGCGCGCTCGTCGCTCGTGCCTGGCGACTTGATTTCTGAGATCTCCGTGCTTCGTGCCATGCTGTATCCGTGTTGCCCATCCCGTCGCCCAAACGTGATGTCGTAGGCGGTATCCATCACCACCGTGATCACGTGGTGCTGCCGGACTCACAGGACCACCTGGTATTGATCGCCTTGTTGAGCGATGATTCTCGCCCGGACAACCTGCGGGGAAAAGTGCTGGGGATAATCCGAGAAGTCTTTCATCAGCCGCTCAAAATCCGCTGCCCTGACGCCCGCAGCGAACGCGGTCCCGCGCCAGTGATGTAGAAGTGCCCCCGGCAAATCCGCGCCGGAGGATGACGTCACCTTCTCGATGATCAGCTCACTCTTCCGCAGGCGCGCGAAATCCTCCTGCGAGAGAAAGCCCTCCGTCGCGCCATGCTGATGATCGAGGCGCGCCTCTACATGCCGGATGTAGGAGTTGAATCCGGATACAGCCGCCGGCGAGGGCTCCTCGGCAATTCCCGGGAAAGAAGCCGCAAGCATCACCGTTGCGGCAATGAATTGAAGCGTTCTGAAGTTCGACAGCCGCCGATCCATCACGGAGTCAACTTTACCAACGATTACTTAGACACGGGTCACGACGCCAGCCCCAGCCCCACCAGGTTCGCCGCCGCAATGATCACCAGGATGCCAACCCACAGAAGCCGGACCGGGCGGCTTGCCACGCCGGCCCACTCGCCCAGTGCCAGGCCTACGATTCCGCCGAACAGCACATACCCGCTCATGTGAAGCATCCAGTTCACGTAGCTCAGCCGCTCGGGAATATTCGCCTGGCCCCATGCATAAAAAAAGAACTGCAGGTACCACATGATCCCGCCCGTCGCCGCCAGCAGCGCGTTTCTCGCGATCCTGTCCCGCGGCTGCTCGAGGTCGTGCTTCAGCGAGATTTTGGGCACCGTGGCAAGCCGCACGAAACAGTACGTCAGGTTCACTATCGCGCCGCCTCCCATGATGAACACGTAGGCCGGCAGAGCGGAATAGAGGTGGTTGACGCCCAGGCTCTCCGCCGCCTGTTTGATGGGCTGCGCCGCATCCATGGCAAACGACATCCCTGACGAGAAAATGCCGCACATCACCGCCAGCCCCAGGCCCAGCATCACGTTGAATTCGCCGGGCTCACCGGTCTTCAACTGCTCCTCTTTCTGGTGCCCCGCATACGACACGATCGCCACTCCGATCAGCGCCACCAGCACACCAGCCATGTTGAACAGCCCGCCCCGGGTCTGAAAAAGCATCGCCGCCTGGCCATGAATCAGCGGTGGCACGAGCGTCCCCACCACCAGCGTCACGCCGATAGCCACGCCAATCCCCAGCGACATGCCCAGGTGCCGCATGGTGAGCCCATAGCTCACGTTGCCCACGCCCCACATGGCACCGAACAGTGCGGCCTTCCACAACACCGCGGTAGGAATGGATCCATAAAACCCGCCGAAACTCGGCAGCAGCAGGTAACTGACTCCAATCGGCAGCAGAATCCACGAAAACACGCCGGCCACTGCCCACGTGGTCTCCCACGACCACTGCTTCACTTTCCCAATCGGCGCATAGAACGACGCAGCCGATGCCGCGCCCACCATGTGCCATCCAATCCCCGCGATGATTGACACTATCCGTTCTCCTCGCCTCGTGAAGATCCTGAAGTTGATCCGCAAACTGGGGTGCCCGACCCTCGCGGCGTCTTTGTTTTTGCCGCTAGGGTGGGATCGCACGAACCCAAACCGAACATCTGATCGGAAGACCCTCCATTGTGCCGGTTGACCACCGGTTTTGGAAAGGGTTAGTTGGCCGATACACTCAATCCATGGCTCTTCGCCTCTATGCAGCAACCACCAGCGCCGGCAAATTGCGCGACTTTCGCACCGCGGCAGCCGCCCATTCCGTTGCCATCGATCCTCTTCCCGCTCTCTCGAACATCTCCGTTCCCGAAGAGACCGGGGCCACCTTCTCCGCCAACGCCACACTCAAGGCCGTTTACTATTCCCGCTTCGCGCCCGGTCAACTGGTCCTCGCCGACGACTCCGGTCTGGAGGTCGACGCCCTGAACGGCGCGCCCGGTGTGCGTTCCGCGCGCTTCGCCTCCGACGCTGGTTTCGTCGACTCGCCCGATGCCAACGACAACACCGATGTATGGAACAACATGGTCCTCCTGCAGCGCCTGGCCGCCATTCCAGCCCCGCAGCGCACCGCCCGCTACCATTGCGTCCTGGTAGCCGCGCGCGACGCCATCGCCATTCACACCGCGCATGGCACAGTCGAGGGCGTCATTCTCGAGGCGCCGCGCGGTACCGGCGGCTTCGGCTACGATCCCCTCTTTTACCTGCCGGATCTCGATTGCACCATGGCTGAACTCGACCTCGAAAAAAAGCTCACGATCAGCCATCGCGGCCGTGCCCTCAAGGCACTGTTGGCCCTCGTCACGCCATGCGTAAATTGAAGATTCGTCCTCTCACTCCCGACCTCTGGCTCGCCGTTGAAGACCTCTTCCTCGACGGCGGTCCCTGCAGCCGCTGCTGGTGCATGTACTGGCGTATCGGCGCAGCCTATCACCATCGGCCTCGTGACCAGAACAAACACGACTTCGCGCGGATCGTTGAGAAAGGCCCGCCGCCCGGCCTTCTCGCCTTCGCGGGCGATCTCGCCGTCGGCTGGTGTCAACTCACGCCGCGCGATGATTTGCCATGGCTCAATCGCGAATCGCGTCTCCGGCGCACCGACGATCTTCCCGTCTGGTCGCTCTCCTGCTTCTACATACGCAAGGGATACCGCCGGCAAGGGGTCACCGCCGCCCTGATCGATGCGGCCGTGAAGATAGCGAAAAAGAAACACGTCCCCGCTCTCGAAGCCTATCCGCTCGACGCGGAACTCACGCCCAGCGCTTCCGGCACTGGTTATGTCTCTACCTTCGTGCGCGCGGGCTTCACGATCATCGGCCGCCACACCCGGCCAAGGCCGATCGTGCGCCTCGAACTCACGTCTCACTCCGCCAAACGCTAATGGTTCAAACCAGGCCCCATGGTTCAGTGCGGTTCACTTCATGAACCGCTTCGCTTGACGACCCTTGCATGGGTTCCCAATAATGCAGTGGGAACAAGCACAGAAATGACGTCCCTCAATACGAAACGCACTGCTCCGGGAATCCGGACCTGCAGCCTTAGGAGCCGACACGTCCATGGCCACTGCCCAACATCCCGCCGCGCAGAAACCCCACCGCGGCGTGCCGCCGCTCCGCGCCGCTCAGGGATACTCCTTCGTCTGGCGCAAGCTGCATTCCCTGATGGGCATCATCCCCATCGGCGCGTTTCTGCTCGAACACCTTCTCTCCAACTTTGAGGCGCTACACGGGCCGGCCGCGTATGGCGCGCAGGTCAAGTTCCTCAATTCCCTGCCCCTGGTGCGCGTGCTCGAGTGGACCTTCATCTTTCTGCCCATCCTCTATCACGGCATCTATGGCGTCTACATCTGGCTGCGCGGCCAATCCAACGTCGTTTACTACCCGTGGGCCGGCAACTGGATGTATGTCTCGCAGCGCTGGACCGGCATCATCGCGTTCGCCTACATCGTGCAGCACGTCCTGCGCCAGCGCTTCCTCGGCGTGAGCCTGCCTGAAAATCCCGGCGCCGCCTTCTCTAAAGTCCAGCACGAATTGTCCAACCCCATCATGGTCGCGATCTATGCCATTGCCATGATCGCCGTCTGCTGGCACTTCGCTTACGGTGTCTGGCTCTTCGCGGCCAAGTGGGGCATCACTCCGGGCGTCACTGCCCGCCGCCGCTTCGGCTGGGTCTGCCTGGCCCTCGGCGTGCTGCTCGCGGCCATGGGCCTGGCCAGCATCTGGGCCTTCATCGGCCCCCAATACCAGAACGCCCCCGAAAACGTGCCCGTCTCCATCTTGATCGCTCCGGCTAGTCACGTCGGCTCCAATTTGACTCTCTTCACGGCTTCAGTGTGAGAACTGTGAACTGACAACTGTGAACTGCCTTTAAGGAAAGACCCAATGGCATCACCCAGAATCATCGTGGTTGGCGGAGGCCTCGCCGGACTCGCGGCGGTCATCAAGATCGCCGAAGCAGGCGGCAGCGTTGACCTGTTCTCGATCGTGCCCGTCAAGCGTTCCCACTCGGTGTGCGCGCAGGGCGGCATCAATGCCGCCAAGAACCTCAAAGGCGAAGGCGACACCACCGCCCAGCACTTCGACGACACCATCTATGGCGGCGACTTCCTGGCCAACCAGACGCCTGTCAAAGCCATGTGCGAAGCCGCGCCCGGCATCATCGACCTGCTCGACCGCATGGGCGTCCCTTTCAATCGCACTCCCGAAGGCCTGCTCGACTTCCGCCGCTTCGGCGGCACCCTCTACCACCGCACCGCCTTCGCTGGCGCCACCACCGGCCAGCAGTTGCTCTACGCGCTCGACGAGCAGGTCCGCCGCTACGAAGCCGAAGGCAAAGTCAAGAAATACGAAGGCTGGGAATTTCTCTCCGCCGTCCTCGATTCGAAAGGCGCCTGCCGCGGCATTACCGCTCTCGACCTGCGCACGATGGAACTTCGCTCGTTCCCAGCCGACGCCGTGATCCTTGCGACCGGCGGCATCGGCGCCATCTTCGGCAAGAGCACCAACTCCGTCGTCTGCACCGGCTCCGCGTCATCCGCGGTCTTCCAGCAGGGCGCGTACTACGCCAACGGCGAGTTCATCCAGGTCCATCCCACCTCCATTCCCGGTGAAGACAAGCTGCGCCTGATGTCGGAGTCGGCCCGCGGCGAGGGCGGCCGCGTCTGGGTGCCGCGCAAGGCCGGCGACAATCGCCCCTTCAAGCAGATCCCCGAGTCAGAACGCTTTTACTTCCTCGAAGAGTGGTATCCCAAGTACGGCAACCTCGTCCCCCGCGATGTGGCCACGCGCGCCATTCACAAGGTCGTCTACGAGCTCGGACTGGGCCTCGAAGGCCAGCCCATGGTCTACCTCGACCTCACCCACATCGATCGCGAGACTCTCAACCGCAAGCTCGAAGGCATCCTCGAAATCTACGAGAAATTCGTCGGCGACGACCCGCGCGAAGTGCCGATGAAGATCTTCCCCGGCATGCACTACACCATGGGCGGCCTGTGGGTCGACTTCAACCAGATGACCAACATTCCCGGCCTGTTTGCTGCCGGCGAAGCCGAGTACCAATACCATGGCGCCAATCGCCTCGGCGCAAACTCGCTCGTCAGTTGCATCTTCGGCGGATTCGTTTCCGGCCCTATCGCCCTCAAATACGCCAAAAACCTCGCCGGCTGCCGAAGGCGACGGCGGCCACGCAGCCGAACTTGCCCGCCAGGCCGAAATC
Source organism: Terriglobales bacterium (assembly GCA_963788475.1). Classification (GTDB taxonomy): domain Bacteria; phylum Acidobacteriota; class Terriglobia; order Terriglobales; family Acidobacteriaceae; genus Telmatobacter. Next base: position 412,740 of record CAWBGO010000010.1, on the reverse strand, counting down.
AACAAGGAACTTCTCAGCAATGAGGGAACAGAGAATCCTTTCAAACTATGGCGCGAGTTGGGACAGACCATGACCGAGCACGCCACCGTCATCCGCTACAACAAGGGCCTCAAGAGAGCCGATGAAAAAATCGTGGAATTGCTCGAGCGCTACAACCGGGTGAATCTGAGCGACAAGAGCCAGTGGGCCAACACCAGCTTCGCCTTCGCGCGCCAGCTTTACAACATGCTCGAGCTCTCGCGAGTGGTGGTGCAAGGTGCGATCCTGCGCGATGAATCGCGCGGCGCCCACTACAAGCCGGACTTCCCCGAGCGCAACGACGAGAAGTTTTTGAAGACCACCAAGGCGAAGTACACCGGCGGCGCCGAAGGGCCAGAGTTCGAATTCGAAGAAGTCGATACGCAGTACATCAAGCCGCGCCCGCGCCGCTACGACGCAGTGAAGTAGATATGGGAATTAGGTGCCCCCGGTCTCGCATTTGAGACCTGGGTGACCTCGAAAGGCATCATGGCAACAAGACCGTAGCATTCGAAATCAAGCGCCAGGCCAACCCCGAGGCGCCCGCGGTGTGGGAAAAATTCGAACTGGAATGGCGTCCCGGCATGAACGTCATCTCCGCCATGATGGAGATCGCCGCCAACCCCGTCACCGCCGACGGACGGCCCACCACGCCCATCACCTACGATTCCAATTGTCTCGAAGAGATCTGCGGGTCTTGTGCCATGCGCATCAACGGCAAGGCCCGCATGGCCTGCTCGGCGCTGGTCGACAACCTCGAACAGCCCATCAAGGTCGAGCCGCTCTCGAAATTCCCCCTGGTCCGCGATCTCCAGGTCGACCGCTCCGTGCTCTTTGAAAACCTGATGCTCGTCAAGGCCTGGGTTCCCGTCGACGGCACCTACGATCTCGGCTCCGGCCCGCGCGTGTTTCCCCAGCAGCAGGAAGCGAATTACCCGCTCTCCAACTGCATCTCCTGCACCTGCTGCATGGAAGTCTGCCCGCAGTTCAACGAGGCGACTGGCTTCGTCGGCGCGGCGACCATCGCGCAAGTCAAGCTGTTCAACAATCACCCCACCGGCAAGGTGTTCAAGGAAGAGCGCCTGCGCGCCCTGGCCGGCGATGGCGGCATCCAGGAGTGCGGCTTCGCGCAGAACTGCGTCGAAGTCTGCCCCAAAGGCATTCCTCTCACCGACGCCATCTCCGATGTGAGCCGCGACGTCCTCGTCCAGAAAGCAAAAGACTGGCTGCGCAGCTAACGACGGAACCGGCTCCTCAATGAGCCCCGGTGTTTCAACGGATCAGCTTGTAGAACTTGATCCGCCTGATGCATTTGACGATGGGCCTCCGCTGCCCTGGCTCGATTACCCGTTGGAGGAGCCTCCGGTTGAGGCCGTTTTCGATTGCTCCACGATCTCCTGGGCGGCTTTCCATGCCGGACCTAGCTCCTGCTTGAGGGAATTCTCCACCCCAAGGGTGTCGCCGAGGGGTGCACCCATATCTCTCAAATCCATCACAACCAATTCTTTAAACCCAAACATTTCGCCGAGCGGTTCTATCAACCTCAACATTTCATCGCCACTCAACGTGCGCTGCTTGTTGTTCCGCAGATCCTCAAGCGTCTTGGCGAATTTTTCTTTCACCTTGCCCACGTTGAGTCCGGCTGATTGACGAAATGCCTGCCTGATTTCATCCGTTAGCCCGGTATTCCCGGGCACTTCGCCTCCAATCAGGCTCTCATCGAGGTTGGTCGCATATCGCCCCGTTCCGCCAAAGACTTCATACAACGCGCGTACGCATGCATAGGTCAACACCGGTTCGGGTTGCGCATCCGCGTACAGCAGCCCGGTGATATTGTCCTTCTGCCCTTGCGGAGCAAGGTGATCGATGACGATCAGACCGGCAGCGCCCTTGATTTGCGTCGCGCCGCCCCCGCTGCCCTTGACCTGGCCAATCAACTGCCCATCGCGACCACTTGGGATAAGATCGATCTCCGGCTGATTTCCGCCGATTGATATCTGCTGCGGAAACCGTGTCTCCCAGGGCAGTTCCTTTCGTCCGATGTGCGTGCCGGCGCTAATCATGCCAAATTGCCGCGAAAGACACAGCGCCGCTTTTGCTTCGATCACCTCGCCACGCCGCGCCCGCACGTGATCTGAATTCCGAGGATCAGGGAAGTTAGTCTGGCTGGCGATGACTTTGACGGCCGTCCTGATGGATACATCCATCTCTGCCGGATGGTAGAGGGTGGGGATTCTCAATCTGCCCATGGCGCCGACATCGTACCTCCACGGTGGAAGCTTCAATCATGAAGGCGTAAATTGGCGCGTGGGCGGGCCACGATGATCACTCATCCATGGTCCCCCAGCGGAAGGAGTTGTACGACGTGTGAACCGGTGGGGCTATCGCGCCGAGTAGAAGCCGGCAATCCACCCCTGCAGCAGCGCCGGGAAGCACCCCATTACCACGACAGCCGCCGCAATCGCCAGAAGCACAATCATGGTCACCGGACTCACGCTGATCTTCTTCAACCTTGGCGGAGGAATCATCCACCGCTGGCATAACGAAAGCCCGCTTCAGCACCTGCAGGTAGTAGTAGAGCGACACCGCGCTCAAGGCGACCGCCAGCGCGACAAGTGCGAATGCAATCGGCCCCGCCCCGACCGCCAGCACCGCGGCGAACAGATTGAACTTCGCCCAGAACCCGACCAGGGGCGGAATCCCCGCCAATGACAGGAACAATACCAGCAGCACCGCCGCCAGCAGCGGATTGCGCTTGTGCAGTCCGAGAAACGCATCCATGCGGTCGCTGCCCGTGGCCCGCTCTACAACGCCGACCACGCCAAATGCGCCAATGGTCGTCAGCCCGTAAGTCAGAATGTAGTAAAGAATCGCAGCCGCGCTTGCATTGGAGCGGGAAAAGAACGCCAGCCCCAGCAGAATGTATCCCGCGTGGGCGATGGCCGAGTACGCCAGCAGCCGCCGCACACTGATCTGCGCCAGCGCGGCCAGGTTGCCGGCCAACATCGACGCCAGCGACAGAAGCGTCACGACCAGGGTCCACGGCCCAACGAAGCCTTCGTTCGGCGCATTCGATGTCCCCAGTGCGTACGCGCCGGCCGTACCGATTGAAATCAGCAGCGCAAAGCTGGCCACCTTCGAGACTGAAGCAATAAACGCAGCGCCAGGCGCAGGCGCGCCTTCGTAGGCATCCGGCGCCCAGAAGTGGAACGGCGCCGCCGCGACCTTGAAGCCCAGCCCCGCCGCGATCATCACCAGGCTCACCAGCAGCAAGGGATCGGCGCTCGCGCCCTTCGCCGAATGAATCACCTGCATAATTCCCTGCAGATTCGTCGAACCCGTGAGGCCGTAGAGATAACTGAAACCAAACAGGAGAAAGGCCGCGGACATACCGCCGAACAGGTAATACTTCATCGCCGCTTCCGCGCTGCGTCCCGACTGTTTGGCAAAGGCGGTGAGGATGTAGAGTCCAAGGCTCAGCAGTTCCAGCCCGATGAAGATCACCAGCAGATCCTGGGCGGCAGCAATCAGCAATCCGCCCGTGGCAGACATCAGCACCACGGCCACGAATTCCCCCACGTGGCGCGTGAAGATCGAATCGATCAACAACAGCAGGGTCAGCGCAGTCAGCGCCAGAATTCCGTATTGCGCTGCAGCGGCACTTCCTCCGCCGGCCAGAAGCAGTTCGTCTCCGGCGCGCAAGGCGGCGCCACTCGCTGGCCGACAACGCCCACGCCGCCGCCACGCACCCGGCCACACCCACCAGCGCCGCCGCAGCCGCGCGGACACGCAGTGCGGCCTTGCGCAGGAACGCGAGATCCACCACCAGCACCAGCAGCGCCGCGATTTCCAGCATCGTCTCCGGCAGCGTCACGCGAAAGAGGTCTGCGTAATTCATTGGCCTCCTCCCGCAAGCAGCGTCTTCACCGCCGGCTCAATGGCATCGAGCAGAATCCTCGGATACAGCCCCACCCATAAACTGGCCAGGCACAGCAGCGAGAACCCGGCCACCTCAGGCCAGGTGATGGCGCCAAGATCGTGCCAGCCCGTGCTGGGATGGTCCTCCGCCGTGGGCCTCACATCGGAGAAGAATGCCTTCTGCAGCGCGCGCCACGTATACGCAACGCCCACCACGATGCCTACGCCGGCCGCCGCGGTCCACCACGGATTCGCCTTCCACGCGCCCGCCAGCACCTGCAGTTCCGCCACAAAGCCCGAGAAACCGGGCAAGCCCATCGACGCCATCCCGGCGATCACAAAAGCCCCGGCGACGAACGGCAGGCGCCTCGACAGATGCATGCGTTCGAGCTCCGCGAGCTGCCGCGTATGCGTCCGGTCGTACACCATGCGCCCCACGATCGCGAACAACAGCCCGGCAAGCACGCCGTGCGAGAACATCTGCAGCACCGCGCCGGTCATGCCGATCTGGTTCAGCGTCATCAGCCCCAGCAGCACGAATCCCATGTGGCTTACGCTGGAGTAGCCGATGACAAATTTGAAATCGCTCTGCACCAGGGCCACCAGCGCACCGTACACAATGCCGATCACGGCGAGCACGGCGAACACGTCGCGCCACGATCCGATACCGATGAAGGAAAATCCCCACGGATCCATGCCATGCGGGAAGAGCCACATCGCCACCCGCAGGCATCCGTAGGCGCCCAGTTTCATCACCACGCCGGCCAGCAGCATCGACGCGGCGGTAGGCGCAGCCACGTGGCCTGTGGGCGCCCAGGTATGGAACGGCCACATGCCGGCAAGAATCGCGAATCCCACAAACACCAGCGGGAAAGCCCACATCTGGAAATGCACCGGCAGCCCCGCCTGGCCCAGCTGCACCAACCCTGTCGAGTGGCTCCCGGCGGTGGCATAAGCGGCCAGCAGCCCGATCAGCACCATCGCCGAGCCGGCAAACGAGTAGAGCGCCAGCTTCATCGCTGCGTATTCGCGGCGCGTCGATCCCCAGATAGCGATCAGGAAGTACTTGGGCACAATAGCGATTTCGTAGAACACAAACAGAAGAAACACGTCGAAGCTCAGGAAGACGCCGTACACGCCGCCGATGAGCGCCAGGAAAAACGCAAAGAACTCATTGACGCGCAGCTCGATATTCCAGCTGAACAACACCCCCGCGACAGCAGCCAGGCCGGTGAGCAACACCAGCACCAGGCTGATTCCGTCCGCGGCCAGAGTGTAGTGAATGCCCATCGAGGGCACCCACGGTACATCGACAATCGTCACGCGACCGTGGCCCGCACCGGCCGCAAATCCAATCGCAGCGATCACCAGGCCGCCCGTTGCCACAACAAGCGCGAGTCCGCGCGCGAGTCCCGCTCTGCCCTTCGGCAGCAGCGCCTCCACCAGTGCGCCGGCAAACGAGAGATAGATCGTCCAGGCCAACATCTAAAATCTCCAGTGCGCCAGCAGGTTCATCACCGTTGGGTTCACGCTGTCCACAATCAGTTGCGGCAGCAGGCCGATAAGGAGCATCAGTCCGATCACCGGCGCCATCGCCATCCGCTCGCCCGTGTGCATGTCAGGGAAGGCAGCCCAGCGCTCCGGCACCGGCCCGGTAAAGACTTTTTGAATCACCGTCAGAATCACCGCCGCCGTCACCAGCAATCCCAGCACTGATACCGTCGCCGACACCCACGCCAGCGGAAACACGCCGCGGAAGATCAGGAACTCGCCCACAAATCCGTTCAGGCCCGGCAAGCCAAGCGAAGAAAACAGCACGATGCCCATCAGTCCCGCAAACACCGGTGCCGGCTTGCGCAATCCGCCGAAATCGTCGATGCCGCGAATGCCGCCGCTCCGTTGCTGCAGCATGGCGATAAACCAGAACAGTGCCGCCGCCGTGATGCCATGGTTGAACATCTGCAGGATTACGCCATTCAGCGCCGCCGCCTGGCTGGTCTGCATCGCCGCATCCGTTGCCGGCACGGCCAGCGCGAAGATGCCCAGCTGGCAATACCCGAGATGATTCACCGATGAGTAGGCGAACACGCGCTTCAGGTCCTTCTGCGCCGCCGCCGCCCAGGCCCCCATGACCACGGTCGTCACCGCCAGCACCAGCAACGGCGTGCGCATACGCGCGATCTCGGGTCCGAACATCGGCAGCGCGATCCGCAGCAGACCATAGACACCCATCTTCGACATAGTGCCGGTCAGCAGCATCGTCACCGGCGACGGCGCTTCGCTATACGCGGCGGGCAGCCAGGTGTGAAACGGCATCAGCGGCACTTTCACTGCGAACCCCACCAGCACGCCGGCCGCCAGCCACATCATCACGTGCCCAAAATGCAGATATTGCGTGACAGCCTGCTCCAGTTCGCCGGTCGAGGCGAGCAGGCTGAGGTGGGTGAAATCCATGCTGCCGGTCGAAAGAAACACGGCCAGGAACGCCAGCAGCAGGCCCACCGATCCAGCCATCGTGTACACAAAGAACTGCGTCGCGGCCGGACCTCGCTTCGCTCCACCCCAAAGCTTGATCAGGAAAAACGCCGGAATCAGGCTCAGTTCCCAGAACAAGAACCAGTGAAAGAAATTCAGCGCCGTAAAGGTCCCGAACAGGCACGCTTCCAGCAGCAGCACCAGCGCGAAGTAGAGGTTCGGCTGGTGATGCACGCGCTGCGCGGCATCGAGTGACATCAGTGTCACAATCGCCGAGAGCACCACCATCAGCGCGCCCAGCCCGTCCACCCCAAGGTGATACTCGATGCCCAGCGAGGGAACCCACGGGTGTTGCTCTAACAGGCCCATGCGTGCCGTTCGAAGGCAGCTTTCGTCCACACCACGAGGGCGACCGCGGTGGCGGCCAGCGCCGTAATCATCGCCACCGCCCGCGCATGTTTGCCTGACAGGAGCACGATCACTGCGCCCACGACGGGCAGCGCGGTCAGCAGGGTCAATATCGGAATTCCGTTCGGCATTCCGCTCATCGGGCGCTGCTCCAGATCAGGATCGCGGCCAGCATCACCACCGCGACCGCGAGCAGGCGCAGATAGGTCTGCACACGGCCATTCTGCACTCTCGCCAGCAGGCCTCCGCCGCTGTAAAGTTCTTCGCAGCCCTTGTCAAAAGTGCCATCAACAAACTGCGTGTCGAAGAAACGATCGAAATGCGCCAGCGCGCGGAAGGTCGCCGTCACCGCGAATACCGCGCCGCCCCAAACGCGCCGGTCCAGCCAGTCCGCCACGCGCGCCCACCATGCATAGAACGCAATCACCGTCACCCCGTACAACTCGTCCACATAAAGCCGGTCGCGCAGCCAGCCCCAAACCGTGGGCGCAACTCTCTCCAGCGCATCCGGCTCTTCGGCCCGCGGCGACTTGCTGTCATAGAGCCACCAGCCCAGAAACAAGCCGAGAAAAACCACCGTCGCCGAGATGGCCAGAAGCGACCAGAATTCCGGCTCGCCAAACTTGCCAATCTCCAGCGCCGCCGCATGACCTTCAAGGAAAGCGCGGAACCACGGCCACGCAGGAGTTCCAAGTATGCCCAGCGCGATGGCGAAGAATGCCAGGATCGCAGAGCGGCATGGTCATCACGCGCGGGCTTTCATGCGCATGCCCATGCCCGCGATATTTTCCGAAGAACACGTAGCAGACCTGGCGCGTCATGTAGAACGCCGTCAGCAGCGCGCCGAACGCCAGCAGGTAAAACGGCCCGCTGCTCGGGTGCCAATGCAGCGCCGACTCGAGAATCGCATCCTTGCTCCAGAAGCCGGAGAACAGCAGCGGAAACCCGCTCAGCGCCAGCATGCCGATGGCGTAGGTCGCAAACGTGACCGGCATCTCCTTGCGCAGACCGCCCATGTGCCGGATGTCCTGCTCCTCGTGGCAGCCGTGGATCACCGAGCCCGCGCCCATGAAGAGAAGCGCCTTGAAGAACGCATGCGTGATCAGGTGGAACATGCCCACGGCCACGCCGCCCATCCCCAGGCCCGCCATCATGTAGCCCAGCTGCGAAACCGTCGAATAAGCCAGGATGCGCTTGATGTCGTTCTGCGCGACAGCGATGAGTGCCGCAAACACGGCGGTCCCCGCGCCCACCCACGTGACCACGGTCAGAGCGATCGTCGTGCTTCCCGCCCACGCCCCCCTGCGACAAGGTTCCACCCGCCGCCATCAGCGGATACACGCGCGCCACCAGGTAAACGCCCGCCGCCACCATGGTCGCCGCATGAATCAGCGCCGAAACCGGCGTGGGGCCTTCCATCGCATCCGGCAGCCACACATGCAGCGGAAACTGGCCGCTCTTGCCCGCCGCGCCCGCAAAGATCAGCAGGCCGATTGCGCCGGCCGCGGACAATCCCCATCCCGCGTGCGCCGCCAGCAATCCGATCAGCGCGTCCGGCTCGATGGATCCTGCGCCATTGTTGTAGAAGAGCAGCGTCCCCGTCTGTGCGAACAGCCAGACAATGCCCAGAAGAAAGAAAATATCGCCAACGCGGGTGGTGAGAAAAGCCTTCTTCGCCGCCGCGGCCGCCGACGGCTTCTGATACCAGAACCCGATCAGCAGATACGACGTGAGTCCCACCAGTTCCCAGCACATGAACAGCAGCAGCAGGCTGTTCGAAATCACCACGCCCAGCATCGCCCCGGCGAACAGCGACAGGAAGCAGAAGAAGCGCGTGTAGTTCTCGTCGTGCGCCATGTAGCCGGTCGAATAGATGAAGATCAGCAGGCCGACAAACGTGACCATCACCAGCATCACGGCCGACAGCGGATCGAGCACCCAGCCCAGGTCGACCGTTCCTGTGCCCATCTGCAACCACGTGAAGTTGACCGTCTCGCGCACCGAAAATCCCTGCGACCACCCGGCGACCACATGGCCAAATGCCAACAACGCCAGCAGCAGCGAAAACCCGAGTGACCCGATGGCGAGTGTCGACGCCAGCCTTTTTCCGCGGCTGCTTCAGCAGCGCAATCACTCCGGAAGCCACCATCGGCACCGCCGGAATCAACCAGAGAACCTGCGCGATGGAGGACGCAGTGAGCTGTGGAGTGAACCCCATTCCTTCTTGCATCACCGGCTCACCCTTTCATCCTGTTCATCTCATCGAGATCGGTTGTGCGCGTGTGCCGATAAATCGAAATCACCAGCCCCAGTCCTACCGCCGCTTCGGCCGCCGCAACCGCAATCGAAAACACCGCGAACATCATGCCCGTCAGCGCCTCGGGGTGCGGCCCGTAGCGCCAGAACGCAATCAGGTTCAGGTTGGCCGCGTTCAGCATCAGCTCGATCCCGATCAGCACCAGGATCGCGTTGCGCCGGGTCAGTGCTCCACCCAGTCCGATGGCGAATACCAGCGCGGCCACCAACAGATATCCACCGAGCGGCGTCACTTGCTCTCCCCCTTTTCGTGCATGGCCACGATCACTGCGCCCACCAGCGCAGCGGTCAGCAGCAGCGCTACAATCTCCAGCGGCAAAACGTACCGTCCCAGCAGCGCGTTGCCAATCTGGTTCACAGTCACCACCGGCGCAGCCGTCTCATTAGGCAGCGCGTGAACGCTCTGGATCACCGCCCATCCCAGCACCGCAAACACCGCCGCGGCAATCGTCGTCCCGGCAAACCACGTCCGGCTGAAGACGCCGTCTTTCGGAGTATCGGATCCCCGCGTAAGCAAAATCGCAAACACCACCAGGATCGCCACCGCGCCGATATAGATCAGGATCTGCGCAAAACCGGCGAATTGCGCGTCGAGTTGCAGATACAGCAGCGCCAGCCCGGCGAAGGCGATCGCAACCGCCAGGGCGCAATGCACCGTGTTTCTGAGCGTCACCGCGGCCAGTCCGCCGAGCACCGTGAGAAACGACAATATCCAGAACACGATGCTCATCGCCGCACGCCCGAATCTGCGCCGATACTAATCGCAAAATGCCCCGTGCTCCATCCTTGCGACTTTTTTCTGTCGCAAGGGTGGGAAACCGGGAAACCCCATCCGCACCTGCGCCCCTTACTCCGCATAGCGATAACTCCTGGGCCGCGATCTTCCTTCCGCAGCAGAGCGCGGCCCATCACAACATAGGCAATGATCACGATCGCTGAACATACGATCCAGCGCAGCCACCCCTCGCCCATGAACCGCCACACCGCCACGTCCACAAGGATGAGCAGCGTAAACGGAAGCACAAACTTCCACGCAAAATTCATCAACTGGTCCTGGCGCAGTCGCGGCAGCGTTCCGCGCATCCAGATCATCACGCAAATCGAAAGCATCACCTTCGAGAAAAACCAGATCCACGAGGGCACAAAGCCCAGCACCTGCAACGGCGCCGACCACCCGCCCAGAAACAGCGTCGTCCCCAGTCCCGAGATTGACAACATGCCCACGTACTCGCCCAGAAAGAACTCCGCAAACTTGAAACCGGAATATTCGGTAAAGTAGCCGGCCACCAGTTCCGACTCGCCCTCCGGCAAATCGAACGGCGACCGGTTGGATCTCCGCCGTGGCTGCGATGGCAAACATCAAAAACGCCGCGCAACCCCATGGCGTGAAGATGTACCAATGCGGAAACCCCCACGTGTACTGGTTCTGCGCCTCCACAATCTTGTCCAGCGACAACGAACCCGTGATCATGACTACGGACACGCTCGACAGCAGCAGCGGCACCTCGTAACTGATCATCTGCGCGACAGCCCGCATCGCTCCCAGCAGCGAATACTTGTTGCGGCTCGACCAGCCCGCCATAAAAACCGCAAGTTCGGTCGACGCGCCCATGGCGAAGTAAAACAGCAGGGCGGCATCCATCTTGACCAGCGTCATGTTGCGCCCCATCGGCAACACCGCATAGCCCATGAACACCACCACCACCAGAAACACCGGCGCCATAAAATGCACCACCGCATCGGCGCTCGTGGGTACGATGTCTTCCTTCGTCAGCGATTTGATCCCGTCAGCGACCGGCTGAAGAATTCCCAGCGGGCCCACGCGGTTAGGACCGATTCGATTCTGCATCCGCCCCAGTCCCTTGCGTTCGAGCAGTACCGAAATCGCAAACAGCGCGGGGAAGACGCAGATAATCGCCACAACGCTGAGCACCACGCCCGTCACGGGCTGCAGCACCGCGGGCAGCAAGCTCACAATCCAGTCTTTGAGGAGAACGAAAATCTGGTCTAGCGTGCTGACCATCGACTAGTTCCCTCCGTCCTTCTTAGGCTCCGCTTTGGTGGGGGCAGAATCCGTTTCTGCCTTTTTAACGACAGGCTCGCGCGGCGAAGCCAAAGTTGCTGACTCAACCCTCGGCTTGTCATCCTGAGCGGAGGTCGCGCGAGCGACCGCAGCCGAAGGATCTGCAGTTGTTTTCGTACCGTCCGTAGTGGGAGAGATCGTTGCGACAGCAGCTTTGGCCGCAGCATCCACGGCCGCCTTCGCCTTCGCCGCGGCATCGGCCTTCGCTTTAGCCTCGGCCTTGGTCTTCTCTTCGGCCAGCTTCGCATCCACGTGCGGTCGCTTCCGTGGGATGAATCTTGTGGTAATACTCGTTTGGCTTGGCCAGTTGTTTCCGATCGAGAAGCAGGCCGCCAAAGCGATCATCGGTCGCCAGCTCATACTCGACATCCATCTTGATCGCTTCGAAGGGACACACCTCCACGCAGATCTGGCAGCTCATGCAAACCGAAATGTCGATGTCGAACTTCGCCGGATAGATCTGCAGCTTGCCCACGAAGTCCGGCTTCTTGTCCTTGCTCTTCTCGATGTAGATGCACTTGGGCGGGCACTCCTTCTCGCAGATCTGGCAGGCCACGCAGCGCATCCCCTTCTCCCAGTCCGCCCCGTCGTACACCAGAAAGGGAAAATTCCGCGATGCCTCGGGCAGGGGCAGCCGCTCCTCCGGATACTCCACCGTCGTCAGCCGCTCCTTCGAGACGAAGCTGCCGGCGAAATTCCTCGCCGTCTCCGCCAGACCCTTCAGTATGCCTTCACCCAGCAATGATTCCTCCGAGAGTTTTCAGTTCTCAGTCTTCAGTTGTCATTGGCTCGCAGGAACCTAACCGGAACTGACAACTCAAAACTGACGACTGACAACTATCGATCCACCTCTCCCAACACAATATCCACGCTTCCAAAAATCAGCACCACATCGGCCACATTGTGCCCCAGGCACATGTCTTCGAGCACCGTCAGGTTGATCAGGCTCGGCGGCCGCACGCGATACCGGTATGGATTCGAGCCTCCATCACTGATCAGATAAAAACCCAGCTCGCCCTTGGGCGCTTCGATCCGTCCATACGCCTCGCCCGGCTTGGGCTTGAATCCGCGAATCTTGGCCTTCGGATCCATCACCGGCCCGCCGGGAACATCCTTCAGCGCCTGCTCCAGGATTCCGATCGACTCCCGCATCTCCAGCACGCGCACCATGTAGCGGTCGTAGATATCGCCATGATCGCCCAGCGGCACTCGGAACTTGAACCGGTCGTAGATGCCGTAGTGATCCACCTTGCGAATGTCGTAGTTCACGCCCGAGCCGCGCAGCATGGGCCCCGTCACGCCGGCATTCACCGCCAGCTCCGGCCGCAGCACGCCCACGCCCTGGGTGCGCGCCATCAGGATCTCGTTCCCGCTCAGCAGCGCTTCAAACTCATCCACGAATCCCGGCAGCCCCGCCACGACCTTGCGCGTCGCATCCAGCCACGCCGCCGACACATCCACGCGGCAGCCGCCGAAACGCATGTAGTTGCACATCATGCGCGACCCGGTCAGGCTCTCGAACAAATCCAGAATCTTCTCGCGCTCCCGAAACGCATACATCAGCGGCGTGCCGCTCGCGCCCATTTCCTGCATCAGAAATCCGATCGCCGACGCATGATTCTGCACCCGGGTCAGCTCCGCCATAATCACGCGAATATACTCGGCGCGCTCCGGCACCGCCTGGCCCACCAGCTTCTCAACCGCCAGCGCATACGCCCAGTTATTGGTCAGCGAACAGAAGTAATCCAGCCGATCCGTATACGGCATCGAGGCCAGGTAGCTCGCGTTCTGGCCGATCTGCTCGTGATTGCGGTGCAGATAGCCAAACACCGGCTTCAACCGGATCACGCGCTCGCCGTCGAGCGCCACATCCATGCGGAAAACGCCGTGCGTCGACGGGTGATGCGGCCCCATCGACACTTCCAGCAATTCGCCGTCGCCGTCGGTCGCACACACCGGCGGACGATTCCAGTCTTCGGCTCTGTCTGCTTTAGTTCCCGCAAAACTCATCCGATCACCGGTTTCTGATCCCTGTTCCCTGATCCCTGTTCCCTGCTCTGGTGCGCTTTCGCGCGCGCCAGCACCTCATCGTGCGCCGTCGGCTCATATTCAAAATCATCCGGCTCCACGTAATCGCGGCGCATGGGGTGATCCTTGAATCCGTCCCACATCAGCAGGCGCCGCAAGTCCGGATGTCCAGTGAACACCACCCCGAACAGGTCGAAGACCTCGCGCTCCTGAAACTCAGCCGACCGCCACACCGGCGTAAACGATGGAAGCTCGACCTGGTCCGAACGGTTTGCCGTCCGCATCCGCAACACCACCGGCCCATGCTTTTTGGCCATCGAATACAGGTGATAGACAACTTCGAGATAGCCCGGCTCGATGTGCTTGCGCGTCTCCTCGACGGTTTCCTCGGTGGTTTGTTCCACACCGTCCACCGTCTTCGTGACCGGGCGCGTCACCTTTACCTTTTCCGTGATTTCCTTGTCCAGGTAGTCCACGCCGGTCACGTTGGAGAGAAAGTCGAGCGCCAGCTCCGCGTCGTCGCGAAGAAACAGCGCCACCTCCAGTGCATGGCTCGGGTTCAAAAGCAGCGAGTGCTGGCCGGACGGGCTTCCATTGGGAATAATCTTCGCTCCCGCACCCGGAACCGCCGCCTCGATCGCCGCCTTGATCTCTTCAACCGTCTTCAACTCTTCTCCCAGTCCCTACGCTCTCAGTCCCTAGTCCCTTAGTCCCTGCTTCACCTGATCACAATCGGTACCGGCCACACACCAGCATTCGACGTCGGCTCCAGATCGTGCTCGCCCTGTTCCGGCACCGGGAACTCTCCCTGGGCCTCGGCATCCAGGTGCCGCGGCCGCCCCTCGCCTGTCAGGGGCTGCTTGTCGATCTTCTTCTGCAACGTAATGAACGCCTGCAACAGGGCTTCCGGCCGCGGCGGGCACCCGGGAATATGCACATCCACCGGAATGTACCGGTCGATCCCCTTCAGCACGTTGTATCCCTGCTTGAACGGCCCTCCGGAGATCGCGCACGCGCCCATCGCGATGACATACCTCGGCTCGGCCATCTGGTTGTACAGCCGCACCACCTGGGGCGCCATCTTCTTGGTTACGGTCCCGGAGATGATCATCAGGTCCGCCTGCCGCGGCGACGGCCGGAACACCTCCGCGCCAAAGCGCGCAAGGTCGTAGCGGGCCATCGTCGTCGCAATCATCTCGATCGCGCAACACGCCAGCCCGAACTGCATCGGCCAAACCGAGCTCCGCCGTCCCCAGTTATAGAGCTCCTCGATGGTCGTAACGAAGATGCCCTGCTTGCCCAGTTCGATCTTCAGATTTTGGTCAACAGCCATTAGTCGCTACGCTCCAGTGAAGAAGTGAATAAGCGATTCAGTTCTTCACTCTTCATTTCCTTCCTCATTCACTTTCTCACTGCCACGTCAACACTCCCTTGGCCCACGCCCACGCCAGGCCCTCGACCAGCAGCAGAACAAACACCAGCATTGCCACGCAGGCCGCCACGCCCAGCCCCGTAAACGCCACCGCAAACGGGAGCAGGAACACCGCCTCCACGTCGAAAATCAGGAACATGATGGCGTACAGGTAATACGACGACCGGAACTGCACCCAGGCGTCGCCCCTCGATTCCAGTCCGCACTCGTAGATCGCATTCTTCACCGGGTTCGGCTTGGCCGGCGAAAACACGCGTCCCCACAGCCACGCCAGCCCCAGCGGAGCCAGTCCAAACCCCAGCGCTGCGAAGAACAGAACCGCCAATGAAAAATAAGGATTTGCCGCCATGCTGTGAATTGAGCTCTTACTTATCAAACGTACCAGTTTGAGGTGCGCTTTGGCTAAACGGATGTGAGCTAACTCACACCATTGAACTCCATTTTCTTCCCGTTCATCCCACCCTGTGAACCGTTGACTGTTAGCCGGTGAAACCCGGCGTCGATGCTTTTCGGACGAAAACATCAACGCCTGGAAACAGGATGTGGAGTTCCCGGTACAAGTGTTTCCGATCTGTCCTCTTCAGACGCGGCTTACTCCATCTTTCGATGGAGACAACCCACCCCCCGCTCCTGTTACCTTTTTAATGTTCCTCGCCCGGCAACTGGATTCTGCCGTCCGCGTGCCACACGTCCCCGGGGTCGACCTGAAATGTTTCGTAGTGCGCCCAGAATCGCGCCGCGCCGCTGGTTGCCGGCAACTGTCGCAATCGGCCTCACCTTTGCAGCCAGTCTCGGCGTGGCGACTGCCAACGGTCCGGACGCCGACACGCCCCCATCTCCTTCCGCCGCGACCGCGGGCGCAGCCTACACCGCCGCCATCAAGCTCTCCGGCCCGACCACCCCCTTCCACGACTCCGTCGCCACCCGCTACAACTACGCCTTCGGCAAGGAATCGCCCTTCCTGCCCTCCAACGCCATGTCCGTCAACGGCCAATTCCTCAGCCCGAAGAGCTTCTACACGGCGCAGTACTGCGGCCACTGCCACAAGGAGGCCTACCACCAGTGGCGCCAGACCGCACACTCCAACAGCTTCCGCGCCCCCTGGTATCTCAAAAACGTCAACATGCTCATCGACGAGAAAGGGGTTCAGTTCTCGCGCCACTGCGAGGGCTGCCACAACCCCGTGGCCTTGCTCTCCGGCGACCTGACACAGGGCATGCCCAAAAAGCGCCCCTTCGAGGACGAGGGCGTCACCTGCTCCACCTGTCACTCCATCCAGTCCACCGACGCCACCGGAACCGGCAGCTACGTCATGGGCATCCCGGCTGTCATGGTCGATGAAAACGGCGCTCCCATCACCGGCCCTGTCTCCGATGCTGAAATCCTGGCCCACCTCGATCGCCACTCCAAGGCCGTTATGCGTCCCCTGCTTCAGACCGCCGAGTTCTGCGCCGCCTGCCACAAGGCCGCCATCCCGCAATCGCTCGACGACTATAAGTTCCTCCGCGCCATCTCCCTCTACGACGAATGGCAGGCGGCCAGCTTCACGAAGCAGTCGCCGCTGCCCTTCTACCGCAAGGACTCGGTTTCCACCTGCCAGACCTGCCACATGCCGCGCGAGGCCCTGGCCGCCGGCACCGACGATCCCGGCGCCAAGGAAGGCAAATTCACCTCTCATCGCTGGCTGGGCGGCAACACCCTGATCCCCGTGTATTACAAGTACGACGAACAGGCCGAAAAACTCGCCGCATTCCTGAAGAACGGCGCCCAGGGCACCGGCGTCTTCAACGTCGATATCTTCGCCCTTCAAAGAGAGAACAGCGCCGTCCTCCGATCCCGCCCTCGTGGCTCCCCTCGGCCTGTGCAATTTCTCCATCGCCCCGGGCGACACCCTGATCGCCGACGTCGTCATCCAGAACAAGGGCATCGCCCACTCCCACGTTCCCGAGCAGCGCGACTTCTATGAATCCTGGGTCGACTTCACTGTCAAGGATTCCTCCGGCAAGACCCTCGCCGAGAGCGGCTTCATCCAGCCCGACGGCAACCTCGATCCCTCCGCCCACTCCTTCACCAATCGCCTCGTCAACACCAAGGGCGAGTTGAACGACATCCACCAGATCTGGCATAACCGGGTGCTGGCCTACAACAACACCATCCAGTCGGGCCGTTCGCAGCTGGTCCGCTATCGCTTCCGTCTGCCCAAGGAAATCAAAGGCCAATTCACTCTGACGGCTACCGTGAAATACCGCCGCTTCAACCAGCACTTCATCGACTTCGCGATGGATCAGAAGCACTACCCCATGCCGGTCATCGACATGGCCTCGCAGACCCGTACGCTGGTCATTGGCGACAACGCCCCCGTGGCCCCCGGCCCCGACGAGAACAAGCCCTGGATGCGCTGGAACAACTACGGCATCGCCCTGCTCGACGCGCAGCAGTACCAGGCCTCCGTCGACGCATTCCAGCACGTCGCAGACCTGCGCCCCGACTACGCCGACGCCTTCACCAACATGGCCCTGGTCGAGATCTCCTGGGAACGCTACGACGACGCCAAGCCGCACCTCGCCAAGGCGCTCAACCTGCTTCCGGGCGATCCGCGCGCGCTCTACTACCGCGCTCTCGTCGAGCGCAACGCCGGCCAGGTACCGGAAGCTGTCGCCGACCTCGAAGCCGTCGTTGCCAAATATCCGCGCTCCAGAGACGGTCTCCGCGAACTGGGCTTCAGCTACTACCAGCAGCACGACTATCCCCGGGCCCGCGATATGTACGAGAAACTGCAAGGCGTCGATCCCGACGACCTCGCCGCCCACTACCAATTGGCGATTCTCTACCGCCGCCTGGGCGAAAAGGAAAAGGCCGCCATCGAGTCAGCCAAGTTTGCCGATCAGAAAGACGACCCGACAGCCTCGACCTACGCCCTTGAGTTCCTGGGCAAACACCCTGAAGTGGCCGCGGAAAGCGTGGTGTGGCACACCCACGACCTCACCGGAGACCCCATCAAGCGCCCTACCGAGATTCAGTACAAGTACATACCCGGCGCCGGCCTTTAGATTCGTGGTAGCCCGTCCCAATTTGCTGAAAAGAACAAACACTCCGTGCCCCATCCTTGCGACTTTTTCCTGTCGCAAGTGTGGAACCCATGATGTGCGTCCAGGGCGGGAAAACCAGCATATACAGCCCTTGGACATGGCCTGCCCGGACGAAATTATCCGCCTGTACTGTAGACCGTCTCGTGTGTATACTCCCGATTTACATTGCAAATGGGATGCAGCCCTCCTGAAGTAGTGCCATTACTTTTGTGGAGCGAACCATATGGATTTTGTCATCCCGATCGTCTTTCCCGAATACCTGATCGTTGTCAACGAACGGCCCTATGAAATTCACGTTCCCGACCTGATGCCCGGACGAGAACTCTTTCCCCATTTCGTTCGTGTCCCTGTCACTCGACTCCCTGAACTCGGTCACGCCGGCGTGCTGTTTATTGAAGGCAGAACCGGAACGACGAAGTACTACGAGTATGGACGCTACAAAACTACCTTGGGCTGGGTAATGCGCCGTCCCATTCCCGACGTCGAGATCGGTTCCGGCGATTGGCCGACCATCTCTTCTCTGAAGGCCGCCCTGCACTCGATTTCGCAACAGGCGGGCCAGAAGGGCCCCATTCAAGGAGCATTCATCGCCCTGCCCGACGGCAGCTACGGGGCCATGTACGCCTATGCCCGCAAGCGCATGCTCGAGAACAACGATCCCAACCGCCCTCCGTACAGCCTGCTTACCCATAGCTGTCTGCAGTTTATGAAGCAGGTCGCTGAAGAAGGCGGAGCCGACATGCCCATCGTTCTCGACCCGAGGCCCGACGGATACATCCAGAGGGTTCGCGAAAGGTTTCCACATCTCGATTACTCCCCAAAGACCGAATCGCTTTCGATTCCGTCCGTCGAAAACAAGGACGCCCCGTATGACAGGGCAGGCAGCAAACGCACCACTTGAAACCACACAGCGTGAAGCTGATAAGCGACGTCCAATGGGGATTCACTGGGAAACAACACCTCCGTGCCCCATCCTTTCGCCTTATCGTGGTCCCCGGCGACAGGTCTTCATCGCTGGGGTGGTCGGGCGAAAGAGTGAGAAACAACAGAATCAAAATGGCTTAATGATCCTTTTCGGCGCATGGCCTCGATGCCCCGTTCCTTGCCCCTCCAATTGCACACTCCTAGTAAACTGGAAATGAGGTTGTTATGCCCGAGATTCAGCGCAGGAAGACTCCCACGGTCAAGATCGGCCAGGTCCGTGTAGGTTGGGAAGTCCCGGTCGTCGTGCAATCGATGACCAACACCGACACCGCCGACGTCGCGGGCACCATCGAGCAAGTCGAGGCCCTTGCCCTCGCCGGCTCTGAAATCGTCCGCGTCACCGTGAACAACGAGGAAGCCGCCGCGGCCGTCCCTGCCATCGTCGAAGGGCTCGACAAGCGCGGCATCCGCGTCCCCATCGTCGGCGACTTCCACTACAACGGCCACCTGCTGCTGAAGAAGTTCCCCGCCACCGCCCGCGCCCTCGCCAAGTACCGCATCAACCCCGGCAACGCCTCCATCGGCAAGAAGGACAACGACAATTTCCAGGTCATGGTCGAGTGCGCGGTCGAAAATCAGAAGCCGGTCCGCATCGGCGTCAACTGGGGCTCGCTCGACCAGTCCCTGCTCACCCGCATGATGGACCAGAACGCCCGCTCGGCTCAGCCCCTGCCCGCGCGCGAAGTCATGATGGAAGCCATGGTGGTCAGCGCCCTCGAATCCGCCACCGCCGCCGAGCGCTACGGGCTGCGCAAGGATCAGATCATTCTTTCCGCCAAGGTCAGCGGCGTGCGCGATCTCATCGACGTCTACACCAATCTCGCCGCCCGCTGCGACTATGCCCTGCACCTTGGCCTCACCGAAGCCGGCATGGGCGCCAAGGGCCTGATCGCCTCCACCGCCGGGCTCGCCCCGCTGCTGCTGGCCGGCATCGGCGACACCATTCGCGTCTCCCTCACGCCCAAGCCGGGAGGCGACCGGACCGAAGAAGTCCAGGCCGCCCAGCAGATCCTCCAGTCGCTCTCCATCCGCAGCTTCATGCCCCAGGTCACCAGTTGCCCCGGCTGCGGCCGCACGACAAGCACCTACTTCCAGGAACTCGCCGAGCAGATCCAGGGCTACCTGCGAACCTCCATGCCCGAGTGGCGCAAGCGCTATCCCGGCGTCGAAGAGCTCAAGCTGGCCGTGATGGGTTGCGTTGTTAACGGCCCCGGCGAGTCAAAGCATGCCAACCTCGGCATCAGCCTTCCCGGCACGTTCGAAGAGCCCAAGGCTCCCGTCTACGTCGACGGCAAGCTGCTACACCACCCTGCGCGGCGACACCATCGTCGCTGAGTTCAAGCAGATCCTGGACAAGTACGTAGAGAGCCACTACGGGCAGAGCGCGAAGCGCGAAGAGCTCGTTGGTGCGCCGTAACGCCAGGTTCCTTGTCGAAACGACCAAAAGTTGCCCGCCGGCAGCAAAAATGGCCGATGCTAAAGATGCCTTACTTTCCCACTGAAGTCAGCTCGAAACCAGCCCAGTAATACGGCGCGGAACTCTGGCGCTGACGCATGACGGCCAACTGGCTTTGGTGCAAAGCTGCGGCGGCGTTTCCGCCGTTCCGCATCAACTCCTTGTAGAAAGCGATCATCAAATCACTCGATTTCGCATCATCGATGCTCCAGAGCGTGGAGACCACCTTACTAGCTCCAGCGCGCAAGAAGGAGTAACCCAGACCCATTACGCCCTCGCCGCTCAGGTTTTCGCCGGCCGCCGAATCGCACGCACTGAGCACCACAAGTTCAGGGTGAACATTCAACCTTGCGATATCGTAGGCTTTGAGAAAGCCGAACCGCGGGCCTCCGTCCGGCCGAACCAGCGAGAAGACAAGTCCGGAAAACTCCGGCATGGTCTCGTCGTAAACGCCATGTGTTGCCAGATGCCATATTCGGTATTGCTGCATCGCCGGGCTCAGCACGGTGTCTACACTTGCGTCGAATCCTTGCGCCAGAAATACATGGTGGGTCCCAGTCGCCTTCCGGACAGCCTCCCGGATCGCATTGGCCTCATAGCCGGCGTTCAAGAGCCTGGGAAGGGCCGCTGGTGTCTCGGGATAGCGGGTCGGATGCGAATCGTGTTTCGACGCCCCAATTTTCAAAACTTCGGCCCTTGGATCAGCCGCATCGAAGACCGGATCGGCAACAATGGCGACCTCTCCCTGAAATGAGTCCTCTGCCTCCGGCTTTCGGGAGAGAAAAATGGAAAGCGAAGGGGTCAGTGTAATCTCGTGCCCTACGAGGAGCGGCTTTCCGGGCGAGCCCGAACAGCCATTCTCAGGAAGCGCCGCAAAGGGTACCATGGCCAAGGCGCCATCCGGAACAATGATCATCTTAGCCATGCGGAGTTCCGCGGCATCTGCAAAAAGGGCGCAGGAAAGCCGCGCGGAAAGATGCTGGAGCTTCGCGTGGGCATCCGCCTCTCCACGCTCTTGGCTAGTGGCCAAGGCCCGCCACCGCTTCACCATGTCTTCCAGTTGCTGGCGCGGAGGAAGAATATAGCTCTTTCGCTTGCCCTCACCGATCACCCAGAGAAAGCTGCGCTCCGCACCCAGGGCATACTCGAAAAACGTGGCGCCGGAAACAACGCTGGCTCGTTCGATTTCGGCCGCCGACATCGTGGACGCCGGCGTCGTTGTCTGGCTTGCAGCAGCATGCACTTCCTCCTCACTTCGTTCCACTTGGCCCAGTGCCTGCATCAGTTCCAGCGGAGTTTACTTCCAGATCGCGCTTCTCGCCGCCTCCCGCAAGAAGCTTCAGCCTCCGGTCGAAGGTGCGATCCACCGCCATATTCGAATGGATCAGGCTGGCCTGCGCGTCGCCGCGCTTGCGTCCGGCCGCCGTGGATCCTGCCCTCAGCGCGTCCAGCAGGCCGCGCGCCCGGCTCCGCTCGCTCAGCTCCAGTGCCAGCGCGTCCCCCCCGCCGGCCGGATCGTCTTCGAACTCCCGCATCCGCAGCTCAATGCCCAGCTCATAACACTTGCGCTCGGCTGCAAAATACGTAGCTTGCAGCGTATTATCGGAAACCATTTGCCGCGCCGTCTCCAGCCTCCCGAGCGCCGGTTGCAGCTCAGCGTTTGCTGCTTTGTACTGTCCGTTTTGTGTATACCAGCGAGCAACCGAAAACTGAGCTTCGACCATGCTTGTCGGGTCAGTGACGTCCCGAACCAGCGATTCCGCCTTTAGGAACTCGGCTAGCGCCTCAGGTCGTCTCCCGCGCTGCTCCAGGAGCTCGCCCAGCTGGATTCGCGCTTGGGACTCCCTGCGCAGGTCACCGCCCTTGTCACTATTCCGGGCTGCCTCGGTGAAATCAGCAATCGCTTGCGTAATCCTTCCTGCCTGTCGATCCGCAAGGCCGAGCTGACATTGGGCAATACCGATGAATTCCGGGTCTTGGATTTGCATGGCGAGGCTGACCGAAACTTTGCAATCTGCCAGGGCGCTCGAAGTCTCGTTCAAACGGAGTTCCGTCTCACACAAACTGCCATGAATCAGCATCAGTCCTCGCCGTAAATGAGCGGCTGCATAGGCATTTTGAGCCAGGTGGAAATACATTTCGGCGAATCGAGGTTTCCCCAGTCCGAGATGTTGAACGCCGATATCTTCCAGCAGAATGCCGTAGTCGACAGTATTGCCAGTGGCTCTGGCCATGGGCTCCAACTCGAGGAACTTGGCCAGGGCGGAATATAAATCGCCGTTCAGATTTATGGCCTGGGCAATCTGGCCCGTGGCCTGCAGGGCAGTCCGCAAATCTCCGGCCCAGCGGAAGTAGGCTTCCGCTTCGCTCATCGCGCCGATTGCTTTTGTGTTGAGCTCGTCGTTTTCGTCAAGCCAGGCCCTCCATCGCCTTTCGAGCGCCAGAGTCTCGGGCACGCCGGCTGCGATTGCCTCAGCATGTGCCTGGTCCGCGATTTGGTTCGCATCGGCGTCGCCATTCCAATAGGCCGCACCGGCAAGGTCAGTCCGTGCTAACGCAATCAACGCCGGGTCGTTCATTTGTTTTCCCAGACGAAGCGTCTCCTGGGCAAACACCTTTGCTGGTTGAGGCTCCCACTGGTCTAGATACGCTCGAGCCGCAAGGTGGTTGAGCCAGCCGCGAACGTACGCACTCTTTGCATCCAGGCCGAGGGCATGCTGGAGCGTTTGCAAAGCCTCTTGATAGCGGCTGAGCTCAATCTGCGACTCGGCCTTCCCGCCAAGCGCGAGGACCTCACCGTACAAATCGCCGCAGCCGCCCCACTCGTCAGCCGCTTTCTGAAATTCGTTGATCGCCAGGCGAATGTCTTCGGCTCGCAAAGATCGGTGCAGCGACTGCGCGGAGGCGAAAACCAGTGCGGCCCGTCTGTGCGCATCCAGAGTCTTCAGACGAATTGGGAGTTGATCCGCGCGCACGCGGACGCCCGTCAGGCCCTCCACCGAGTCATTGATACTCAACAGAAGCTGGACTCGTCCTTGTCCACCTGCGGCCAAAGGAATCGCGGCCCAGCCGGACGTGACGATATGCCCGGATTCAATATCTGCGCCCCCGCTAGAAACTAATCGGAAGGATAGTTTCGGGGCTGCGGTGTCGAGAAAGATCTCTTCCGCTTCCGAGCCTGCGAAATCCAACTGAAGACTCGCGGTCGTTCCCTGAGCGATGAGAACCGAAACCGGGTGCCCGGGAGTCAGGTCCGGGAGATCTTCAGCTTCTTGCGAGGCGCAGGATGCCGCTGCAGAGACAAGAAGAAGAGACCCGGCCAACAAAAACGTCATTCGCACGGGATGCTGATGCGTGTTGAGCAATCGAAACACGCTCCTCAGTTTGTGAAAACGCGAAAGCGCAGTATGGCGTTTACTTTTTAGGGGGGTACCCACCTTGATCCGATGATGCATTGGGGACTTGGGTCACTGAAACATTGGACGCTTCCACGCTCTCTCCCTCAGCTGGCTCAGGCGTCTTCTCATCTTTTAGTTTGGTTTCCCCTTCCCATGGCGGGAGGTCCTGCTCCGATCGACCGTGCAGCATGCCAGGATCAAAATTGTGGCCGATCGGTCCGTTCGCCGGTACTCGCGGCGTCCTGGGACCCGGCCCGCCCGATGCAGCACACGGCGCGATTGGCTGCACGCAGAAGGTGGAAGCCGGCCATTTCACAGTCACGGTCATCTCCGTGTCGCCGGCCACTCCAATGTGCTCGACTGTGGCGCGTATGACCACGGTCCCCTGGCGCGAGGAACAACAAGTGGAAGTTTCATAGGTTCCGCTGCTCGTACTGGTTTCACTGCTCCCGCTGTCTGACCTGCCCCTTCCCGATTTGACGGGGCCCTGCGCCGCCGGTAGTGCGTTGAAATCGCTTGCCATACTTGTCTCCTGAATCTTATCTGCCTTGAGTTAACTGCAAGAGTTTCCGGAGGAACTTGTCCCATCCCGTCGCCTGCGCAAAGCGAGTCTGCGGATAGCCATGGAAAAAATAGTCCTTCGACTCTTCGATCTCGAAGTAATCAACGGATGGGAATTGAATCCAGGGTGGAAACCAGATAGAAAGCCCGTTGGACAACGATATTCTTCTGCCGGGAATATTAGGGGCCGTGAGGGACTTGATGACAACTCCATCTGCTCCCTTTGCGACCGCCGACTGCACCTCACCGGCAGCGGCGTCTAGAGATGAGTTCTTCGGCGTTGGGAGGTACTTCCGGAGAAATTTGCAGAAAGAATAGAGATCGATCAGCCCGTCCTGCACGAAGCTCACGTCGCTGAACCAGGCGTTGCGGACGGCAGCTCTGATTTTGGGATCATCGATAGCCTCATAAAGTGCGTGAGCGAGCTTTCCCACTGCCGTTTCAAGAGCCTTGCATTTTTCCATATTGCAGGCGGACAGCCCAACATAGGCGTCGGTCGACCGTCCGAATGATCCGATAAAATCCTCGACCGCACCTACAGCGAATTCCCTGGCTGAGAGATTTGTTCTTGCAAGGAACTTCTGCAAAATCGGCGCCGAAAGCCACGATTGAAAAGGCAGACCGGTCTCCGCCGCGACGACATACTCCGCATAATCCTGCAACTCGGAAAGAACCTCTGCCATGGCCATGTTGCAACAGTCCAGCCCCAGAACATCAATTCGTTTTCCCCCGCGAAAGCTTGTGTTGTAACCGCGGATGATGTTTGCAAAATCGCGGTTGTTCAGCACTGAATCGTGAGTGGAATCGTAAAGAAGCTTGAGTGCTTGACTGCGGTTCCCCGGAAACGAATCCGCCGTGCGGCCGAGCCTCCGGCCCTTGTCCACATCCTCCTGCTCCGAGAAGGCAAAGCTCCCGCTCTGTGGAGTGGTTGGATCGAAGTCGTCGATCGCGTACCCGTGCCCCCAGAAGACAAGAGCGATCTTCTTGGCAGGGCAATTCGTGTGTGACCACTCAAGAAATTCGAGAATTGAGTCGATGCTGGCCGAGTTCACGTTGGGCACAAAGCGGTCCGGGACGACGGCCCATTTTTTCTTGCATGGGTCCGTCGGCCTCTCCGGAAGCACATAATATTCGGTGTCTCTGCCCCGCAGGTCCATCAATGCTGTAATGCCAACCGTTTTGTTCGAACCGACCGAAGCCAGCATCTCCAGCGCGCGCCATGCCCCTTGCTGCATTTGAATGTCCGGCACGTCCGCCGCGAAATATACGTAGATACCCCACTCTTTTAGATCTGGCATAGGACCTCACCGGGGGCAGGGAAAAAGATGAATGAATCCTAACACGAGCCTTGTTCTCTGGAGTGAACCTTTTCGTATTCGACTTTCGCCAAGGTGCCGTGACACAATACGGCCACTGTCGAGGTGTCTCGGATTCCTTGCGTATTTGTGTTCTAACTACCTTCGGGCCTGCTCACCCACCTTCTACGGCGTAATCCGCTGGTGAAAAGGGTCAGGCTTGACTTTCTATTACTGGCTTTCCGTCAGTGGCTGGCTGCCTTGGCCGGTGTGATCATTTGCTTTCGGAGGTCGGCAGCTCGATGGAAAGCCCTGAGGCCATGCAGGCTCTTTTGCTTTGGCTAGGCGACGACCAGGCTGCGGGTGCGCGAAAATATGAGGAAATCCGGCAGAAGCTGATTCTGCTGTTCCGCTACCGTGGATGTCACATTCCGGACGAGCTTGCGGACGAGACGATCGACCGGACCGCGCGTGCCATCCTGAATCCCGAGTTTCAATATCAGGGAGATCCGACCCCCTACTTTCGCGGGGTGGCGCGCAATGTTTACCTCGAATGGCTCCGCAAGGAGCGCAGGCTTCCCACGGAACCGATTTCGGAAGCTAAATTTGAGTTGCCAGCCCCCGTCGCAAACTCCGGCAACGACGATCTGCTGCAGGCCTGCCTCGAGCGCTGCCTCAACGCGCTTCCGCCTCCCAAGAAGATGCTTTTGATACGCTACTATCGAAGCGATAAAAGGGCGAAGATCGACGGAAGGCAGCTTTTGTCCGAAGAGCTCGGCATCGGTTTGAACGCACTTCGGATTCAGGTATTCCGTTTGAGGAACGCAATGCGCGGGTGCGTGGAGAAATGCACAGCCAAGGGCGAAATACCATGGGCGGAGGAGACATAGGATTAGTGAGGACAAATTGAATCCATTACCTGAGAACACGGGTCGCCGGTTCCTGCTGGGCACCTCAAGCGAGGAAGAGGAGAGACGCGTGGAGGATGCCGTTCTTGGCGGCGACTTGGATGCCTCGTTTCTTCTGGATGCCGAGGATGGACTTATCGATGACTATCTGCTTGGGAGTTTGACGCCCGAGGAACGGAACGGTTTTACGACCCACTTCCTGTCCACTAACGAGCGCAGGCAAAGACTTGCGTTCGCAGCCGCGCTCACCGAGTATGCGCAGAAGCAGCCGGCTGAGGAACTTCCTATGCGTCCAAAGCTTGCTTCGCGCGGCCCGATTCGTGTCTTGTTTTCCTGGAGGCAGACGGCCTTGCTCGCGGCAGCCGCCTCGGCCGTGCTTGCCGCTCTCGTTGGTTTCCAACAGGTGCAGCTTCGCCGGCAAGGGCAAATGGCCAGCGAGACACAGAACGAGCTAACCCGGCTGCGGACCGCTTTGAATTCCAGCAACAGCGGGGCCGCTCGGCCGGGTGAACAATTCGCCGCTACTCTCGGCAACCCGCAAATCAAGCCGGACGAGATGCCACTCATCGAATTCGCGTTCTCCACTCGAAGTATTTATCCGACTTTGCTCCGCATCCCTGCCCATGCCCAGTTCGTCCGGATCGACGTGAAACAATCCTTGCCCCTGGCAATGAAGTACCGCGAGGTGCTGATCGCGTCGAATGGGGACCAACTCTGGACGCAGGAGTTTCCCGCTTCGATTCTTCCACCGACGAACCAAAGCACCATTGTTCTGCCCACATCGATTTTGTCACCGGGAAGCTATCATCTCCGGCTCGAAAGAGCTTCGGCAGACGACCATTTTGAGCAGTCGGGCGACTGGGTGTTCCGGGTGGCGAAGGAATAGAGTTGAGTTTATAAGATCGATTCTTTCCTTAAGGCTCCCTTTCGCTTAGTGCACGTCGGTTAGCCAATGAAACCGTCCTGACAATATCAGATTGACAGTCGATCCCTGCGCCTGGCCACCTCCGGTCATTTTAATGTGAAATATTTCTCTTTAAAATGCATTACTGAGTGGAGGCTCCCCACAGAGCAGTACCAGAGGACACCATGAAGGAAGAGGTCCTTCAGGGAAAACTTTGTTAGTGGCGCTTTTTGCCGTTATTGGCCAGCTCGTACTGGCGATGGTTAGCAAGGATCCTCCAGCGTTCCCTCCCAAAACACTTCAAAAACAGAGGCGATCTCTCGCAGTTATTTGCCCGCATCGGTGGGCGGTATTGCGACCGATGCACAGCCGCTCGTGGCGATCCAAGGTGACGACGCGGACGATGAGACGGAATTGCATTCGCTCTCGACGGAGGTTGGGTCAACGACCTACGCCTGTGTTTGGGGATTGTGGTGCAACGCAACTCATACTCCGACACGGGGAACTTACACGGGCACATGTAAATGTTCAGACACTTCTTCGGCGACAGGACAACTTGAGGATGCGATGAATCCTGAACTCTGGATACGGTTCAAAACGTTGTTCAACGAGGCCATGGAGAGGCCCTGGAACGAGCGTAAGACCTTTGTTGCAAAGGCCTGCGGAGATGACATGGAGTTGAGAACGGAGTTGCTCGCCATGATCGAAGCCCATGAATCGCAGGGCCCCATAAGCGAAATCTTCACGGCGGAGATCAAGAAATTGCTTATGTCCGCCGCTCCTCGCACTCTTGTTTCCGGCGATCTGATACTGGAGAGATTCGAAATTGTCCGCCTGCTTGGCAGCGGTGGAATGGGGGACGTGTATGAGGCGGTGGATAAGGAGCTACAGCAAATAGTGGCGCTGAAGATGATCCGTCCCGAAATCGCCCGAAATAAAATAGTCTTGGCGAGATTCAAAAGGGAAGTCCAGCTTGCCAGACGCCTGAGTGGGCCCCATATCTGTCGGATTCATGAGTTCTTTGTAATAAAGGACAAAGAAGGCCTTGTTGATGGTGCTTTCCTCACGATGGAATTACTCGAGGGAATCACCTTGGCGGATAAGCTGAAAGAAGGTCCTTTACCCAGGCGGGATGCGCAAGCCATCGCAATGGATATCTGCGCTGGTTTGGCCGCGATGCACAAAGCCGGCATTATTCATCGTGACCTCAAGAGCCGCAACATCATGGTTGTTAACCGGGACGGCGCGCAGAGGGCTGTTGTTATGGACTTTGGCCTGGCTCATCAATTGCCTCAATCGAGCCCGAGAGACGATGCTGTGCTGACTATTCCCGGAGCGGTGCAGGGCACGCCTGAAAACATGGCTCCCGAACAACTCGAGGGCAGGGGTGCTACAACAGCGTCCGACGTCTATGCGATGGGCATCATCCTTTACGAGTTAGTAACCGGGAAGCATCCGTTCGCTTCATCCAATCCCCTGGGTGCTGCGGTTCTTCGTGGGAAAAAGCTCTCCCCGGCATCCTCTGTTGCACACGAAGTGCCACGCAGGTGGGAGGTCATTATTAATACCTGCCTTAAGTATGAGCCGATTCAACGCTATCAATCCGCGGACGAACTGGTTCGAGCCCTCAATGGGAGCATTGGCGTTCGCGTTGTACTAAAAAGATGGTCGGGGTTTCTCTTGGCACTAGCTGGATCGACTTTGATCGTGGCATACCCATGGTTCATTCCGACGCTGCGTCTGGAAGCCGAACGCGTTCACCTGGTGAATCACGAAAAGCACGTCGCCGTGCTTCCATTCGAGGTTGCGGAAAATAACCGCGAGGCGTCCGTGCTGGCTGACGAACTGATGGACTCTCTTGCCGGAAGACTATCTGATCTCGACGCGGGAAAAACGCTCTGGGTAGTCCCTCCCAGTGAGATTCGGCGCCGGAAGGTCAACGATCCTGGGACAGCTCTTCGCGAGTTCGGCGCAACCTTGGTAATAAAAGGTCATTTCAGCCGTGATGGGGGCGCAGTGCGTTTGAACCTAGAACTTATCGATTCGAGAAGAATGCGCGAGATTGGCTACGCAGACCTCGAGAATCGTGACCAGGATTTGTCCGCGCTGCAAAACGAAGCTGTGACTCGATTATCAAGTCTAATGAATGGCAACCCGGCTCTTGTTGCGACGCGCGCCCAGCAATTGCCTAAATAGTTCACTGGCAACCAAACACGTCGGTTGTCTCGCCTCAGGAGGGTTCGACTTAAACCCCGTGCTTCTTGAAGTCGAATGGGGAAAGGGAATTTTAAATCGGCTTTTCGTGAATCAAACCCGACTTTTGCTTTCAACAGCAGGGCACTGCTTAAACCATACGTATCTCAGTATAGCTATTGTCAGGTCCGCGGCCCTCGGCGCTGTTTGCTGGATGCATTGCACAATCTTTGGCAGGTAGATTGTCTCGTAGTGGAGCCGGCTATAGGAGTTGGAGAGTGTGGGGTCCCCATTCCAGCAATGTTCCTCGTGAAGCCCGTAAGCAATCTCGGCATGTGCAGGTGGGTTCGCGGTCTTAAGAGAGTCTTCGACCAGGTAAACTGCGTCGTTCAGCATGTAGGTGTCATCGGAACCCACATGGACGACCATTTGGTCCCAAGGCCAGTAAACCTGAAGCGAAGCCTTTCGAAGCAATGCCCGCGTCATGAAGGAGGCTTGGGTAGACCTGTGTGCCATAGGAGCGATGCAAGCGTCGGACTGGCCGGGTTTGCAGGCTAGGACTGCAGGATCACAGTCGCAGCCGAGAGCATCGGCTTTGCTCTTGCGCTCCCCGACAAGACAGCATGGGATGGCGACTTCATGATGGAGGGCGGCGATTGATGACACAGTCGACGCGGCAATGGGCTGGAAGCGGGCCGATAGCCGGAGCACAGGGATGCGGCGGCGGGACGGTGGTTCCGGCGGGAACGAGAGCGGCTTGGTGATATCGGTGCCGCCGATTTTAAGGCCGGAGAGAGCCCAACAGGAATCGGCCGACTGAGACAGTGCAGCCAAGGTGCAGACAGCGCGACCGTCAGAAGAAGCGAGAGATTGTATTTCGTCATAACCGGCTTTCTCCGTAACAAAATATGTGAGCGCAGCGTGGACTATTTTGTTTACGAAGCAGCGCCGCAGCAAATCACTTGATGGTTGCGTGAACTTCTTTACCTTCGTAACTGATCTCCGCGTTAGCCGCGCTGGTCACATCCACGCCTGTTCCATGGCCGCCTACGACCAGAACGACTCGGAATTTGCGGTGTTCGATCATTCCAGCAAATGAGCCTTGCCGCGGGCCGATGGTGAGTGACGAGCTGTGGTCGTTCCATTGGATTGGGATGACGGAATGCTGGCCCTTTTCGTATTCGTAACCGTCAGCGGCGTCTTCATAGATGTCGAATTTTCCATCTGCACCGCGATAGATGCGAAGCTCGATGGGCCCCGCGGGATCCTGCGTGGCGTACTCGATCTGCGGCCCCATGGGAAGGATAGAACCGGCGCGTACGAAGAGTGGTATGCGATCGAGGGGCGCATCGGCTTCGATCTCCTGTCCGCCTGTTTGCGCTTTGCCAGTCCAGAAGTCGTACCATGCAGCAGCAGCCGGCAAATAAACGTTGCGCCTGTTCGCGTCGGCCTTGAGCACCGGGTTGACCATGATGGCAGGGCCAAACGTGAATTGATCGCCGAGGTTCCATGTGTTGGGGTCGCCGCGCCAGTCCATCACGAGCGGGCGCTGAATGGTGTAGTCCTCGCTCGTTACCTTCCAGGCCAACGAATAGATATACGGCATCAGCCGATAGCGGAGCTTGTCGTAACTCAGCAGGATGGGCTCGACTCTATTGAAGCTCCACAACTCGTTGTGTGGCCGGTGACCGTGAGTGCGGAAGATGGGACAGAACATGCCGTACTCGAACCAGCGTGCGTAGAGTTCCTGAAACGCGGCATCGGCGATTGGGTCTTCGTGCGGAGGCCAATAGCCGCCGATGTCAGTGGTCCAATATGGAGAGCCAGACAGCGCGAAATTGAGACCGGCGGGAACCTGGTGGCTCACGCCCCAATAGGTGCCGTAGACATCTCCCGACCAGACAGTGGCGCCTACGCGCTGCTGGCCGAGGAAGGCCGAACGCGTGAGCAGAAAGACGCGCTTGCTGGGGTTCTGCTCCTTCCAGTGATCCTGCACACCGAGGGTGTGTTCAAGTGGAAAGACGTTGGTGAATTCGGCGCCGTTGCCGATGGCTATCTGGCGGCTGCTGAGGATGGCGTCGCCCATGTGCGGCCAATATTCTTCCGGCTCGGCGCTGTCGAGCCAGAATGCATCCCACCCCTGCGCCAGCAGCTTGCCCGGCAAGTGCTCCCAGTAGAGGTCGCGCGCCTCGGGGTTGGTGGCGTCATAGACATGCGCTTCGGTCACAAGTTCGTGCTTAGCATCCAGAACCTTATAGGTTTCGGATTGTGGATCGAGCAGCCCCCAGACAGAGATCATCGCGTGCACGTTCGCCTTGTGCAGCGCGTCGAGATCCTGCGGTACATCGTGATAGTTGGAATTGAAGACCGGATCGCCCTCCGTCTTCCACCAGAACCAATCCTGCACCATGGCGTCGAGCGGAATATGTTCCCTGCGATAGCGCTCTGCGATCTCGCGAATCTCGTCGAGCGATACGTAGCGGTCCTTCGATTGGAAAAAGCCATAGGCCCACTTGGGCAGCATGGGAGTGTGGCCGGTCATGGTGCGGTACTCGTGAAGAACGGCGTCGATCTCCGGACCGTATAGGAAGTAGTAATCGATCGACTTACCGGCGATCGAGGTCAGCTTCATATCGAGCGGGAAGCGATTGTCAAAGTACGTAAGCGCCGCCGTGTTCCACATCAGCCCGTAGCCCTTGCTCGAAATCAGCAGGGGGATTGCGACATCGGTGTTGTTTTGACCGAGTTCTACTGTGGCGCCGCGATAGTTGAACATTCCGTTCTGGTGCTGCCCGAGCCCGTAAACCGCTTCGGTGATTGAAGTAGAAAAGCGGTCTGTGACGCTGTAGGTGTGTTCTCCATTGAGCTCGACCGGCTTGTAGGTGCGCGGGATGCTGTTGCTTTCTTTCAGCAGCGATTCTCCACTGACGGCGCGAAATGAGAGATTGCCACGCTCGATGTTAACGGTGACCTCAAGCTGAGCAGTCTTTATGCCGGCCGATTTTACGTCTTGCGTGAATGTGAATGGCGTTCCGGGACAGGACTGCTGTCCGTCGAGCATCCACGGGCGCGGGGATGCGGCCGCTGCAGGTTCGGGAGTAGCAACGACGTGAATCACGGAATCAGAACAAACGTTGACCTCAAGCGCTTCACTGCCTGCGGTGGCGCGCATGCCGCGGCTTGTCTTCTCAACTTGGGCAGGCGGAGGACCGGGCGCCTTCTGTCCCGGCATTTGCGCAGTGGCGGTCGTCGAAGCGGAGAGCCAGAGAACTACAACTGTCATTGGTAACCACGAACCAAGATTCGTCTGGCAAGCTCGCTCAATATGGAGCATGTTTCATCTCGACTTTCTGTTCGCGAGTACCGTGATACGCTGCTTGTGCCGGCCAACGGCCTGACTCGCTAACGGCAGTATGCTGTGAAGCAGAGATTTTTGCTAAAGAACGGCAGCACGTGATTCTGAAATCGATCGGCGACTGCGCTGACATGAGTTCCGGGGTAAACCTCAAAACTGTTGGTAATTCCGTAGCTATCGAGGATGTCGTGGAGCTTGGTGGCATCGAAGCGTAAACCATCCTGATCACCAACGTCCATAGCAATTGCGCGGTACCGCTTGAGATTGCCGATGTACTGATCGACAAATGCCAACGGTGAATTTGCCGTGTATTTCGCTACGATCTCGGGCTGCGGAATGCCGTCCTTGGTTGGCAGATCGAAATAGAGCGGAGGGTTCTTTGGATTGGGCGCCCACGCCGCTGCCGTTGCATATTGCGCGGAAGCGAAGCCGGGCGACTGTGCCGCCAGGTCAGCCGGAGACTTCGCCGCGGCAACCTTCTTCTCGCTGGCGATCGCTCGCTCCTTGACCTGATCGGCCGAGCCTGGGCCGCCCCCGACCATCGATGACATGCAGCACGGACTCATGATGTAGAGGGCGCCGAAGATGTCAGGATGCTTCATGCCGATGCGCGACGCACCATAGCCTCCCATGGAATGGCCGACCAGTCCACGGCTCTGCCGATCAGCAATCGTGCGGTAATGCGCGTCGATATGAGTGACAACGTCATGCCAAATAAACTTCTCGAAGTCGCCGGTTGTAGCGGAGCTTGAGTACATCGAGCCGTTGTAGATGGTTTTGGAATCAGGCAGAACAACGATCATTTCTTGCGAATCCTTTGCAAAACCGCCTTCGATGGTTTGCGGGACGTGGATCTCATGCGTCCACTGCTCGGCGCCGATCGAGTAACCGTGCAGCGCATAGACGACGGGATAGTGGCGCTTCTTGTCTTTCTCGTAGCTGGGCGGCAGGAAGACGATGACGTCACGATCGACAGCGTCGCCCTCAAGATTTCCCTCAAGAGCCGTGCCGTGAACCTTGATGTGTTCCACTCTGACGGGCTTTGCTCCCGCGACGACATCGGGAACGTTCGTCTGTACCTGGGCTGCGAGCCACGAGCCCGGCCCAACCACTGCTAAGGCTATTGCGCATGAAAGGATTCTATTCATCATCTTCATCTGGACTTTCCCTCGAAAGACCTGGGCGACTGCACCGGCTTGGAATAAGTGTTCGCGTTGAAAGGGTGTACCACTGCTGACGTTCAGAACTGCAGGCAACCGATCACTGCTGGTGATTATGGCTCAATCGAGACGACGGTCACGGATCGAGGTGCGACTGTGAGTGAGAGCATGCCGTTCTGAACTTTCACTGCAGTCTGCTTCGGCATAATTGCATTCGGCGATTCGAAGGTGTTGATACTGTCCACTGCGGACCCCGACAACGTCTCCGCCTTCGCCGATTTTGCTGTTATACCTGCCAGGTCCGCGTCGATGATTGCAGGGTTTTCCGCGTCGAGGTTAGTAATCTCAAGCAGCAGGTTTCCGTCACCTCTTCGTGCGGCAATGGCGTCGATGCGCGGCAGAGTGATGCTGCCGTGGGTGTAGACTCCCCCGTCGAAAGCGACGGGGATAAATGTGACGTCCTGAAACGGGACGTACATTTTGAAGACGTAATAGGTGGGGGTCAGAACCATTTTCTCTTTGTCGGTGAGTATCATCGCCTGCAGCACGTTGATCATCTGAGCGATGTTGGCCATGCGGACGCGATCGGCGTGGCGAACGAAAATGTTCAAGTTTAGCGAGGCCAAGATGGCGTCACGAACACTGTTCTGCTGGACGAGGAAAGCCGGATTCGAGCCGGATAACGGCGCATGCCAGGCGCCCCATTCGTCCACAGCCAAGGTCACCTTTTTTTCCGGATCGTACTTATCCATGACGGCTTCTTGCTTGCGCAGGAACTCATCCATGAAGAGCGTGGATTTAACCGTTTTGACGTAGTCGTCCAGCCCGAACTTCTCCGAGGCGGTCGAAGGTGGCCAACCGTTGGGAACCGTATACCAGTGCAGCGAGAGGCCGTTGATATCCCACGCCCAGGTGTGTTTCTTCCACGCTTTCATCACGGCCTCAGTCCACTCGGTGTCAGGCGTGCCAGGACCCACCGCGATCTTCAGCATCTGGTCCTTGGTGCGCTGCGCGGGGTTCATATTGAGCACGAAGCGGCTGTACACCTTCATCAAGCTCACGTAGTAGTCGGGCGTCATCGCGCCGCCGCAGTCCCAGCTTTCGTTTCCGAGGCCCAGGAAGCCTACTTTGTAAGCATCAGGATGGCCGTTGGCGGAACGTTCCTTGGCGAGAGCTGTCGGTGCTGCTGCGGTCATGTACTCCATCCACTCGGCCGCCTCCTCCGGAGTTCCTGAGCCGAGATTGATGGACACGTAGGGTGTGCTGCCAATCTGCTGGATGAAGTCCATGAACTCATCGGTACCGAAGGCATTCGTATCGATGACGTCGCCCCAGGCCGAGTTCACGGTTGCAGGGCGCTTATCGCGCGGGCCGATTCCCTTGCGCCAGTGATACTGATCGGCGAAACAGCCGCCCGGCCAGCGGACGTTCGGCACTTTGAGTTCCTTGAGAGCGGCCACCACATCGTTGCGGATTCCGCGCGTGTTCGGAATGGATGAGTCAGGGCCGACCCAGATGCCTTCATAAAGACCGTGGCCGAGATTCTCGGCGAACTGGCCGAAGATGTTGCGATCGATCTTCGAGCCCGGCCTCGACGCGTCAACGGAGAGATGAATAACGTTGTCGGCAGCCGTTAAAGGCGCAACCGAAGAGAAAACAAGTAGACCTAAAACTGCAAAAATGCGACGCGCCACAGACTCTGCCTCCGCTGAGCCGGCGGAAATCCCAGGCACGGTATTTACAGCCGGCGTTCTCGTATTCCGTTCCGGAACCCTCGAATATACACAGAATAAGCCAGAGCGAACAAGCCAAATAAATCGCTTTATTTCTCAGGGATGACGGATTTACCATGCCGATGCTGGTGTTTGCAGACTGATTGGGTTCCAAGCCGGCTCTGTCTCGGTAAACGTTTGCGCGGAGGTGCGTTTTGAAAGAAATTGGATTCGTGATGCTACTGGCAGCGAGCTTCTGTTTTGCCCAGGAGCCGGGTGATTTCAAGCCCGCAACATCGAACGTTCTGGATGCGCAGTATCCAAAGGTGGATGGCAACTCGCGCGTGCAGATTCGGTTTAAAGCGCCTGAAGCGGCCAAGGTGAAGCTCAATTTCTGGAGCGGCCCCAAGGTGGACATGGAAAAGCAGGCGGATGGGTTCTGGACCGTTACTACGGCACCTATGGCTCCCGGGCTTCACTACTACGTGATCAATGTTGATGGAGCCGAAGTGAGCGACCCTGGAAGTACTGCCTACTTCGGCGGAAGCAAATGGGCGAGCGCGGTCGAGGTACCTGAGGCGGGAGTGGACTTTTACCAGCCCAAGGATGTTCCGCACGGGCAGGTGCGCGAGATCTGGTATCACTCCAGCGTGACGGACACGTGGCGGCACGCATTCGTTTACCTGCCGCCGGATTATGACGCGCAGACGAAGACTCGATATCCGGTGCTCTATCTTCAGCACGGCGGCGGCGAGGACGAATCCGGGTGGATCCGGCAAGGCAAGGCAAACTTCATTCTCGATAATTTGATCGCGAGCGGCAGCACGAAGCCGATGATCATCGTGATGGCCAATGGATATGCCAGCCGCGCAGGATACGTAGTCCCTGACCTAACTGGAAAGCCATTCGGCTCGCCGGAATTCATGAAGGTGATGCAGGAGCGGATGGGAGCGTTCGAAGACGATATGACGCAGGTGCTGATTCCGTTCGTCGACAAGACGTTCCGGACCATTCCCAATCGCGATCACCGCGCCATGGCGGGGCTATCGATGGGCGGCATGCAGACGTTCCAGGTGACATTCGACCATCTCGACCTTTTCTCGTACATCGGCGGATTCAGCGGAGCGGCCAATGTGTTCATGATGGGCAATAACAAATTGGACACGAAGACAGCTTTCCACGGCGCGATGGCCGATCCTACGGCATTCTCGAGTCGAGTGCATCTGCTCTGGATTGGCGTGGGAACGAATGAACCAGAACGGATGAAGACCGGACTCGAGAATCTGCACGCGTCACTTGACGAAGGGAAGATCCAGCACGTGTTTTACGAGTCACCCGGTACCGATCACGAATGGCAGACATGGCGTCGCGACTTGAAAGACTTCGCGCCGCGACTGTTCCAGGCGCCAACGCAACCGGCCACTTCCGCGCGATAACTGAGGTTGATATGAACAGATACATGACGCATATGAAGCAAAGGTTTGTCCTGGGAGCTGGAACGCTGCTCTTTGTCTTGACCGTACGGACCGCGGTTGCCCAAGGTGCGGCGTCTCCTGGGTATCTGGACACCAATTTGACGCCTGAACAGAGGGCCACAGACCTGGTGCACCGAATGACTCTTGCGGAGAAGGCTACGCAAATGCAGAACAACTCCGCGGCAGTTCCACGGCTCAACGTTCCTTCTTATCAATGGTGGAGCGAGGCCCTTCACGGAGTGATCAACGAGGGTGTAACCGAGTATCCCGAACCCATCGGCCTGGCTGCAACTTTTGATGCGCCGGGAATTCACACCATGGCGGCCCAGATTGGCATCGAGGGGCGCATCAAGCACGTGCAAAATGCGCGCGAAGGACACACGGGCATCATGGGAGGCCTCGATTTCTGGTCGCCGAATCTGAACATTTTTCGCGATCCGCGCTGGGGTCGCGGTCAGGAAACCTACGGCGAAGACCCGTTCCTTACCGGCCGCATGGGCGTTTCCTACGTGACCGGATTGCAAGGCGACAATCCGAAGTATTACCTGGGCATAGCGACCCCGAAACACTATGCCGTACACAGTGGACCGGAGCCGACCCGACACTTTGCCGATGTGGACGTGAGCAAGCACGATGAGGTCGACACCTACGAGCCTGCATTCCGCGCCGCCATCGTGGAAGGCAAAGCCGGTTCTGTGATGTGCGCGTATAACGCCATCAATGGCGAGCCCGCATGCGCCAACCAGTACCTGCTCCAGGACCAGTTACGCGGCAAGTGGGGCTTTCAGGGATATGTGGTTTCGGATTGCGACGCGGTTCGCGACGTGGCAGCCAATCATCGTTACCGCCCAACCCAGGCACAAGGCGCAGCCATCTCAGTAATCAGAGGCATGGACAACGAGTGCGTCACCTTCACCTCAAGATTTGGCGAGCCCGTCGAAAAGGCCTATATCGATGCGGTGCAGCAGGGATACCTGCCTGAAAGCACACTGGACACAGCGCTCATACGCCTGTTCACCGCGCGCATCAAGCTCGGCATGTTCGACCCGCCCGAAATGGTTCCGTTCACCAAGATCGATGAGAAGGAACTCGACAGCGCCGAACATCGCGCGCACGCACGCAAACTCGCGAATGAGTCCATGGTTCTGCTCAAGAACGACGGTTTGCTCCCCCTCAAGCCGGGAATCAAAAAGATTGCCGTCGTCGGTCCGCTTGCTGACCAGACCCGGCCGTTGATCGGAAACTATGCTGGTCAGCCCACGCATATCGTCTCCATCCTCGATGGCCTGCACGCCGAGTTTCCAAATGCAACGATCACGTTCGTCCCCGGAACCCAGTTCCTTCGCACCGATGGAACTCCTGTGCCGGATGCGCCTGCTCACGACTCCGGATGGCAAGCCCGGCCTTAAGGCTGACTACAATGAAGGAATGCGGCGGGGACAGCCGACTGCGGACGCGAATTCAAAACCGCTCGTCAGCCGTACGGAAGCCAATGTCAAGCTCACCGAAAATAGTGTGCCGGCAGAAGTTGCCGGGAAGAAAACGTTCGGCGTGCAGTGGTCCGGATTCCTGACACCCACCGAAACAGGAGACTTTCTTCTCGGCATTCGCTGTGAAGGATTCGGAAGGCTTGCGGTTGATGGCAAGCAGGTAGCAACGGCGTTCGGCGGTGGCACGCGAGGACTCTCATCGGGCGTGGGCCGCGTCCACCTCGAAAAGGGACAAAAGGTCGCGCTCGAGATCTCCTACGGAACCAGAAACAGTAAGCCCCATGCCGAACTGATCTGGACCAGGTACAACGGCGCTCCTTCGCAGGACGCCATTAACGCGGCGAAGAATGCCGATGCCGTAATCGCCGTAGTTGGAATTACCAGCCAGCTTGAAGGCGAAGAAATGCCCGTGAGTGAACCGGGATTCCTGGGCGGAGATCGAACCAGCATCGATCTACCCCAGCCGGAAGAGGACCTGGTGGAAGCCGTGGCAGCCACCGGCAAACCGCTCGCCGTGGTTCTCTTGAACGGCAGTGCCCTGTCCGTCAACTGGATCAATGAGCATGCCAACGCCATTCTCGACGCATGGTACCCAGGAGAAGAAGGCGGAGCGGCAGTGGCCGAAACGCTGAGCGGCAAGAATAATCCTGCGGGTCGGCTGCCGCTTACGTTCTACACCGGTGTCAGCCAGTTGCCGAACTTCGAGGACTACGGCATGGCCAACCGGACCTACCGCTATTTCAACGACAAGCCGCTCTACCGGTTTGGCTATGGACTGAGCTATACGACCTTCAAATACAGCGACCTCAATGTTTCGGTGCAGGCGGTGGCAGCGGGGCAGCCAGTAAGTGCCGACGTGACAGTGACGAACACCGGCAAGGTCGCGGGAGATGAGGTGGTGCAGGTCTATCTCAAGTTCCCTGCTGTGAAGGGTGCTCCGCTCATCGCTCTCCGCGGATTCCAGCGCGTTCATCTTGAACCGGGCGCGCGCCAGAAGGTTCATTTCGACCTGAAGGACCGTGACCTGGGCATCGTGACTGAGGATGGAAATCCAATCATCGCGCAAGGCGATTACACGATTAGCATTGGCGGAGGCCAGCCGGACACAGGAGCGCCAGCGGTTACCGGAAAGTTTCATATCGAAGGCCAAGTTGCCTTGCCGGAATAAAGGGCTACATTGAATCCCGCTCAGGGATAGAGGGGAAGTCGTGCAAAGACGTCTCGGAGCATTACCGGAACGCTGGCGAAACAGATGCTAACATCACGTCGATTATCGCAATCACAACCTCAAGCTCCAGAGATGTACAAATCCATGCTTCATTCCTTATGCGGCGCATGTGTATTGTCGTGCTTGGTCTTCTCGGAATCTCAATCGCTTCACTCGTTTCCGCTCAGTCAAATCAGAACTCATTGCGTGAAGTCGCCGACGACGTGAAGGACATACGCGGTCCGGTTGATCGCCTCTTCGACCTTTCAGTTGGCTCCGATTATCCCGGGACGTTGATCCGGGATGACAGCCAATCCCAGCTCAAACTTGTCACGGGCGAACTCGGTTTTCGCTAGATACGGTTCCACGCTATCTTTCATGATGTTCTGGGAACAGTACGGGTTGAAAATGGATAGACCGTGGATGACTGGACGAAGATCGATCATCTCCACGACGATGTTGACACGGCACATCTAGCCATTTGTCGTGCTCGGTTTTACTCCAAAAGCGCTGGCAACTTCCGAGAACAGCATCTTTTATTTGCACGGGAATACGTCGCACCCGAAACCAGATGGCTGGAGCGACCTTGTGGACACTTTCGTCCAGCACGTTGAAAGCAAGTATGGCAGAGATGAGGTTCGCACCTGGTACTTCGAGGTGTGGAACGAGCCCATTTTGTCCGGTTTCTGGGAGGGCGGCGACCAGAAGGCATACTTCGAACTCCATGATCTGACCGCGAGGACAATCAAATCTGTCGATCCCAAGTTGCGGAGCGGCGGCCCCAGTACGGCCGGCGCAGCATGGAATGTACGGCGGGGACGACGGGCCTCGAACCCGCGACCTCTGCCCTTTCGCTCATTTTGGCTGGCTCAATCAGTCTGATGGCTTGCCCGTCAGCGCACTTGGATGGTCTTGGGGAGGTCGATAATTTCATTTCCGCGCCCATCAAGAAGAGCTTTTTGGCGCTTCATCAGTACATAGCAGCTCACCGCTGTTGAACTCTGCCTTTTCGCAATTACAAGCTGGCTCGCAATGCCTCTATATCGCGCATCGGCGGCTGCCCGAAAAACCGCTTGTACTCCCGACTGAACTGGCTTGGACTCTCGTATCCAACCTCGAAGGCTGCGCTCGCAGCATCTAACTCCTCCGTAAGCATCCTCTGTCGCGCAGCATGGAGCCGAAGCTGTTTTTGAAACTGAAGAAGGCTCATAGCTGTGAGACCACGGAAGTGATGATTCAAAGTTGATCTGCTCATGCCGGTCATCGATGCGAGTTCGTCCACATTCAGCGCCTTCTCGAAGTTGTCGCGCAGCCAAGTGACTGCCTTCGCTGTCCGATAGCTTTGGTCTGCCAGCGTTGCGACTGAACGCAGGCGATCTCCCTGTGGCCCCTGCAGAAGGCGATAGATGATTTCTCGCTGGAGCAGCTTGCCAAAGAAAGGAACATCCGGGGGAGTGCGGAGAAGCTGCACCATCCGTGAACATGGCGCGAGCAGTTCTACGGTTGCTTCGCCAAGAACCATGCCGCGGGTTCCAACCGGCGGCGCAGGGACATGGACTTCTTCGGAATGAAGAACGTCGCGGACCGTCCCCATGTCAAGTTTGAGGAAGAACGCCAGGTAGGGCTTCTCGGCACTGGCAGCGCATACCCGGCTGATGATCGGGAGCTCAATTGATGTGAGGAGGAAGGTTGATTCACCGAAGACGTAACTTTGCTTGCCCACGTCGACACGCTTCTTTCCCTGCGGAATGACAAGCAGACTGGGCACATAGGTGCAAGGATTTGGTGCGGTCGGAACATGTTTCGGTAGAGTGTGAGTCCCGCAACAGCGGTTGACACTTCTGAGGCATGCCCCATCACTTTGCTAATTACATCAGGCATCTCGTGGAGCACTCGCACTACCTGAGGATCGTCGCTCTGTCTGATTTATGTGCCCTCGTTCCATTTTCTCGACATCTCTAAGACAAGACCTACGCGCGCCCATGGCCAGCGTTTTCTAACTTGCCTCGGCGAAATAGGCAATGATTTCAGTCGATCAGGTTACCGCCATACGGGTTTTTCGGCTTAGCGTTGAGATGGAGAGGCGATTCGTAGGAGAAGACATGAACACGAGAAAACTTGGAACGCTGGAAGTATCGGAACTCGGACTTGGCTGCATGAACCTGACCACAAATTACGGCCCTGCCGTCCCTATCGACGACGCCATCAAGGTCATTCGCGAGGCACATAGCAAGGGTGTGACATTCTTCGACACGGCCGAAGTGCACGGCCCGTATACGAGCGAGACGATCGTCGGCGGCGCGCTCGAACCGTTCCGTAATGAGGTGAAGATTGCGACGAAGTTCGGCTTCGATCTCACCGAGAAGGGCGGTCTAAACAGCCGACCCAATCACATCAAGTGGACAGTAGACGGATGCCTCAAGCGCCTCCGGACGGACCACATTGACCTTTTCTATCAACATCGCGTTGATCCGAATGTGCCAATCGAGGACGTTGCGGGTGCGGTGAAAGAGCTTATCGATGAAGGGAAAGTATTGCATTTCGGCCTCTCGGAGGCGAGCCCCAACACCATCCGCAAAGCACACGGTTCAGCCGGTCGCCGCACTTCAGACGGAGTATTCGCTTATGAACCGGGACCCGGAAGAGAACGGCTTGCTCGCCACCTGCGAGGAGTTGGGTATCGGCTTCGTGCCGTGGGGACCAATGGGGATGAGCTATCTGACGCAGAGACTTGATGCAAAGACCAGTTTTGATCCGAAATCGGATCTGCGTTCTGGATTTGACCGCTTCCAGCCGGAGAGCATTGCGGCGAACAAGCCGTTAGTCGATCGCATCACCGAGCTTGCGAAAAGGAAATGCGCAACGACGGCGCAGCTATCGCTCGCATGGCTGCTGCCCCAATAGCCGTTCGTCGTCCCGATCCCCGGAACGGGTAAGGTCAAGCATCTCGAGGAGAACATCGAAGCGGCCAACCCTGTACTAACCGCAGAAGACCTGAAAAGATTGACCGTGCTCTGTCCGAGTTCAAGGTTCATGGCGGTCGTATGAACGAACAACAGATGAAGGTGGTGGAACAGTAGAGTCAGGAGTCATCACCACCCCTGGAAGGCCCCTGTTTCGAGCCCATGCCGTCGCGACTCACAGAAAAGAGAAATGGAGGAGATACTACTATATGAGGGAGCATCACTTGCTGATCTGTCCCGTGCGACTGGCCTCGGAAAATCGAGTCTCTATCATCATTTTCCCGGAGGAAAGGAACAGATGGCCGAGGCGGTTCTGGAGAAAGGCAAAGCCTTTATTCAGAGCGCCGTCGCTGAAGTTGCCAGGTCACCAGAGCCCCTTAAGGTGCGCATTCGCAAGATCATCGCGGCTCTTGATCGACTTTACGCAGGTGGACGCAACCCGTGTGTTTTGGGACGACTTGCCGTTTCTGAAATCGGTCCCGCAGGTCGCCAGTTGGCCCCCGATATTTTCGCCATATGGACAGACGCAGTCGCTCATCTTGCTCGCGAAAGCGGTATGTCACAGGCTCGGTCACGCCATTTCGCCGAGGACTGGATCGCTCGCGTTCAAGGATCTCTCATCCTGTATGCGGCGAACAGCGACTGCACACCATTCGAACGTACGATGACGTCCCTCCTGGATCTGGCGAAAGAAAAGGCCTAATCGGACAAGGTTGCAGGCATCGATTCCTCGGTTGGTATGTGACCCGGTAATTCTGGCGGGAGCGACGGGACTCGAACCCGCGGCCTCCTGCGTGACCGGCAGGCGTTCTAACCAGCCGAACTACGCCCCCGCATTCAATCAAATTCCCTACCCTTTCCATGAGAGCCCTATATCGTCCGGCGCTTCCTGAAAATCTCCAAAAAGTTGCCGTGACAGCGAAAAGGAAGGTCGTAACTTACAGAAAACAAGCGTCACGGATGGCTCCTTTTGGCGCTGTAAGGTACGATCGCGAACCGCTATCGAACCCAGATCTCCCTGACAAAGCCCTCTTTGTATGCCTGCCACGTATTTCGAACTTCATCCAGCAGATGCGGTTGATATTTCTCGAATGTGGCGACCGGAAGCGGGCGATCAAGGCGGAGTATTTTCCTTTCCTTTCTCTCATGGTGCATTCTTAATTTCGCTCATTTCGTTGCTCGTGCCTTTGCGGTGCAGTGACGTTCCTACTTGGCCAGTTCGATCCTCACCTCCACGGAGCCCGATGCGTCGAATGCTTCTGCGCCACGATCAATTTTCGCGATTGGGATGATACCTGGAGAGGGTATCGACTTTCCGTCCTGATGGTAGTAAATGGCAAACTGATGATCCGGAGACCAGTAAGCAATATCTCCGACTTCGTACCTGCTCTTTCTAGGACCATCTTCGGAAAGTGCTCTGGGCAAATCCCCATACTTTTCGCGTCCGAATAGATCATTCATCGACACATTCAAGGGAAGCACGGAAACAAAATCACACGCGGTTGCGTTATCAGCTAGGGTGGCGGTAACAACCTTGCCACCGATGTTCAGATTGAGCTTCATGCTGTGACTCCTCTGGGCAGAAGGTGATACTGGATTCTGGCTGAACACAGTGTGGCTGCCTTGGCCGGGCAGCACACCCATTGCCAACGCCAGCACACTTAAATACAAGGTTCTCGCCATCCTCATCGCAGCTCTCCTTACTTACTTCCAATCGGAAGGAGAAGGGTCTTGATCGCACGGCGCTCATCCATCGCGCGATAGGCTTCCGCCACCTGTTCAAGAGGAAGCACCAGATCGAACACCTTACCGGGCTCGATCTTGCGGTCCCACACAAGCTTGATCAGGTCAGGTAGATAACGGCGTACCGGTGCGGGCCCGCCGTGAGGATGGACGAGCGCGAAGAAGACTGGCCACATTTCCAGCTTCATTCCATTCGGAACACCCACATAGCCGATCGAACCTCCGGGACGCGTAGAGCGGATCGCCTGCATCATGGAATCCTCGCTTCCGACGCACTCGAGAACAGAGTCCGCGCCTATGCCACGAGTGACTTCCTTGATCCGCACGACGCCCTCATCTCCGCGTTCCGTTACGATGTGTGTCGCTCCAAACTCCTTCGCGAGCTGCTGGCGTTTTTCGT
Source organism: Terriglobales bacterium (assembly GCA_963788475.1). Taxonomy (GTDB): domain Bacteria; phylum Acidobacteriota; class Terriglobia; order Terriglobales; family Acidobacteriaceae; genus Telmatobacter. The sequence goes on along the minus strand of CAWBGO010000010.1, from coordinate 367,769 downwards.
GTCGGCTCATCGCGATGATCCGTTCCGCACCCATGATTTTTGTGGAGAGTACGCCCATCAAGCCAACAGCCCCATCACCCACAACGACGACCGTCGATCCTGGTTTCACATTTGCAGCGTCTGCCGCGAACCAGCCGGTTCCGAAAACATCGGAGGTAGTGAGCAGACTGGGAATGATGTCGCTAGATGGTACCTCCGGCGTAGGCAGGAGAGTGCCGTCTGCAAGTGGGACTCGAAGGATTGGCGCCTGAGCTCGGCTCATGAACTCGAGATTCTGGCATCCAGATTGGTATCCTGCCGCGCAGTTCGGGCATGTATTGTCTGAGATACAAAATGACCCGATCACGAATTGGCCCGGCTTGACACTCTTCACCGCACTGCCGACCTCCTCGACGATTCCACAGTACTCATGACCCATTGGCGTGGGCTGATCGATTTTCTGAATGCCGCGATATGGCCACAGGTCGGAGCCGCACACGCAGGTCGCGGAAATCCTGATGATGGCGTCCGTAGGCTTCTCGATCCGTGGTTCTTCGCGATCTTCGAAGCGAACATCGCCTGGTCCGTATAGAACTGTTCCTTTCATCTTCAATCTCCCTTTTGATCGTGAGCGGACGAGTCAGTCTCCCGATTTGCCGAGGCACGCTGCGGAATCACTGCACGTCTTCCAGTCCGAGATGGAAGGCTTTGAATGGACGATCGCTTCGACAGGTCGGATGCGGCTCCCTCTACCGATGGTGAAGGTTGCGAGAACGAGCAGTGCGGTTCCTCCGATGAACGTTGCGGCGACTGAGGTGTGGTCCAGAAGAAATCCTCCGAAGGCGCCCCCAAGCATGATGGACAACTGGATGGCTCCCACGAGGAGTCCACCGCCGCTCTCCGGCTCGTCGCTGATACCCTTTGAGAGCCAGGTCGACCAGCAGACCGGAATGGCGGAGTTCAGGGCACCCCAGGCAAACATCGCGAACGCGACTCCGGTGATGTGGTATCGGAGGGCAAGTAGGCCCACGGTGACGGCTCCGAGCGCGAGCGGCAAGCCCGTAAGCAGCGAGTAGAGATGTCGCGCGGCCATGATGCTCGCACAGTAAGTGCCTACGAATCCCGCCACGCCAAGCGCAAGCAAGAGCAACGAAAGTCGAGAAACATTTACCCCGGTGTAGGTTTCAAGGAAAGGCCGGAGGTAAGTAAAAGTGGTGAACGCGCCGGCAAAGGTCAACATGACGCCCAGCATCGCGAACGCGACATTTCTCCGCCTCAGCAGCCCAACCAGCTTGACCATGGGATTGGCTTTCTGCGGAGCGAGCGATGGCAGGCTGATCCATTGCCAGATCAAGTTCGCCACTACGAAGGGCGTCATGGCCCAGAACACGCCGCGCCAGCCAATGATTCCGCCCAGGTAGCTGCCGATCGGTGCCGCAAATGCGGTGGCTACAGCGTTGCCGGTGTAAACGATGCCGAGCGCTTTAGGAATCGATTCAGCCGGAACGAGCCGCATGACCGTAGCGGTTGCGAGCGACCAGAAGCCGCCAATAACAATTCCAAGCAGCGCCCGCGCGATCATCAGAATGACGAAGTTCGGAGCGAGGGCGATAACGACCAGCGATAGCTGCATCACTGCCGTCAGGCCCGTCAAGACGTGACGGCGATCGAATCGCGCAGCTAACGTAGCGATGAGAAGGCTGGTAACAACGGCAAACAAGCCAGAAATGGAGATGGCCTGACCAGCCATGCCGTCCGTGGCATGCAGATCGCGCGCGATGGGAGTGAGCAGGCTGACAGGCATGAACTCCGAAGCGATGAGAAGTGCGACGCACAAGGCCATGGAGCCAACTGCGCTCCATCTCTGGCGCGAAGAGAATTCATGGTGCGAGGAAGGATTTGTCATAAGCAGATCCGGAGTTTCCTCCTTCTCTAGTGATAGCTGCGCAGGGCTCCAGACTTCTTTCCTGATCCTGCCGATTCTTTGCCTAATTCTGCCCTAGCTGTCGAATTCTGCACATTCAGGCCCCGATTCGGGTTAGCCTGATCAGGAAAGGAATCGCCGTGCGGAAACCAACTCCGGGCCGACAGACGACGAAAGCTGCGCCTGCCGAAATGGGCACTGCGCTCGTTGCGCGGATCCTCGCGCATACAAGCTGCGAAGGAGAGAACAGAACGTCTGTGCCTGGTCTCTCGCTCTTTCGCAACAATGCTCCTACGGTCTGCAACATCACATCCGTTGAACCAGGCGTCACGTTCTTCGCTCAGGGAAAGAAGCAGATTTCAATCCGCGGTATTGACTACATGTGCGATGCGGGGTCGTTTCTGGTTGCGTCCATCGATTTGCCGATTCGAAGCCAAATCATTCAAGCGACTCACAACGCGCCTCAGCTTGCCATGCGGTTCCTATTCGATATGCATTCCGTTCGCGAGGTGGTGAGCAGTGAGGACCTGCCCGATGTGCAGCGATCATCGGAGCGACGCGGCCTTGCCCTGGGACGCACAACAACCGGCATCCTGACAGCAGGTCTACGCTTTATAGAGTTGCTCGATGCTCCGGAGGATATCCCATTCCTCAAGCACCTGATCGAGCGCGAACTTATCTATCGGATCCTGCAGACATCTCAGGGAGAACGCCTCCGGGCCATTGCAACTGCCGGAAATCTCAGCCAGAAGACGGCGAAGGCGATCGCGTGGCTGAGTGCAAACTACGCAAGGCCTCTGCACATGGAGGAACTCGCCGAGATTGCGCACATGGGCGTTTCCACTCTGCATCATCAGTTTCGAGCACTCACCGGAATGAGCCCCTTGCAGTTTCAGAAGCAATTCCGATTGCGTGTTGCACGAGCACGGATGCTGAAGGACCGCCTAGACGCGACAAGCGCAGCGTATGAGGTGGGATACGAGAGTGTAAGCCAATTCAACCGTGAATACAGCCGGTTCTTCGGTCAGCCGCCGATGCGCGACATCAAGGCGATGCGCGAAAGCAATGTCGTCGTGATCGACGCCGCTTGACAATCAGAATGGCGCGGCCGACTTTAAGTCGCCTGTTGTGATGCAAACAAGCGGTTCTCTACCCGTTCCTCCCTTCAGTTTCTGCAAGTATCTGGAATTGCTCCACTGATGCTCATTGAGCATCAATCTCAACGAAAAAGGTCTTGGACGCCGAATCGATTTTGATTCGCTCTCTAAAGAGCGCATCAGCTCTGTCACCAAGCCCCTGAAGCCCAGCTCCGTGCTGAGTCGACGACGTGAATAAGGAGATTGGTATGGATCGATCTGTAGAAAAGTTGCTTTATTCCGGGCGTGACACTCCCGAAGCACTTAGTTGGAGCATTCGGTCTATCGATTACGTCATCACAACCGGTCGTCTTCCCACTCGGCGCGTAGGAGGAAAGATTCTTATTCCGGCCAGTGCCGTCCGACGTTTCGCCCGGAGGACCACCCCGACTCTGTCCGATCCAGCATCCCAAGCAGTTCCGTTCACGCAGGCAATGGGCAGCATTCTTCGGACGACTCACACAGCCGCTTCCTGCCGGAAAGTGAGAGATTCGAAAGCATAGCCACGATGGGAGCAAGAAGGTCTCGCTGATGTTCCAACCGCTTAAGCTGCCGTCGAATCGAGCTTTTCGATTGCGGCTTGGTTGTGTTCCGGCGCAAGATGCGCGTACCTGGTTGTCATGGAGATTGTCTTTTGGCCGGCAAGTTCCTGCACGGTTCGAAGATTTACATCCTTCATAACCAGACGACTGATGAAAGTGTGACGCAGGTCGTGCCCCCGAAAGTTCTTTAGCTTGGCCTCTTTGTGGGCCAGTTAAAACCAAGCCCTAGGATCGTTCAGACCACGCCCGTACTGTGAGAGAAATACGCGACCATTATGTGGATACCATTTAACGCTTCGAGAACGCTAAGGCAGGTCTTGTTCAGCGGGATCTCGCGGTCGCTTCCGTTCTTCGTCTTCTCTAATTTGATGCGTTTCCGGGTTAGCGATACCTGAGACCCGCTCGGTCCCGATGCTCGACTCCAGCGTCTTTGAAACGGATCCTCCAAACGTCGGAGCCTGGCTCCTTCTCGAAGACTCCCCGTTCCTTGCGAACCACCTTCCTCGGCATAATCTGCCTCCTGAATGCGATCCTAGCAAAGCCGGAACAAAGAGGCACCAAAGGTCGCCCCGGCACCTATCATGCGCACTTCATTGATCGAGGTGTTTTGCTGTAACTTATTGATTTTATGGTGCCCAGAGGGGGACTTGAACCCCCACGCCCTCGCGGGCCGCGGATTTTAAGTCCGATTTTTCCATATACGGCAAGTATACTTAAACACCGGTGATCGAATCGCAAAGTGCTCAATATTATGATCTAAACTCCTTCACTGATGTCGCCATGTGTTGCAGTATGTTGCAGAAAAATCCGGTACAAGTGGTTCCCAAACTGGTTCCCTGAGCTGGAGTGGCTCAGTCGACGCGCATCCCCATGTAAACTGAATCAGCTAATTTCTTTACACCGATACCCATGCCAAACTTCCTCGACACGATCTACAAACAGGCCGGTATCGGGGAGTCGCGTACTTCTATTTTGAATCCACTTCAGTGGATGCTCGTAATTTTGGTCGGCGGTCTAAGTTTAACCATTGCGCTACATTCTCCGGCGTGGCTTCCGATACTCTTTGCCGTGCTCGTAACTGCCACCGTCATCCTTATCGCCAGTGCATTTATATACTTCATGGTGCGCGAGTCTGCCACACTCAGATCCGAGGATTACTCGCTGGCGAAACACGCAATGGATAAGGGCCTATTCACGGTCGAAATCGCACATGAAATCTTCACACGAGAACTAGCTCTCAAAGGGGGAGAGGGCATTCAAGTCGCAAATGTTGCCGAGCTTGCCAAGAAAACAGCCCGTCCAAAAACGCACGTTCAGAAGCAGGAGGCGATGCCAGAATGAGCACTACCACACCTCCTCCATTTCGCTTCTATAAAAGCTTCTTCACGAACGACGCGCACAATCTCAGTGAAGAGGAGAAGACTAGATTGTTTAGCCTGCTACAACGCCTGCAGGAGAATCCGACTGGGCCAGAGTTTGAGGAATCCGATGGCTTCTACGCTGCTCAATTCTCACCCGGGCTAGTTGTTTATTGGAAACCACAGTTTATCCAAAGAGAAGGACTGTTTCCCACCGTCTCTGGGATCGACGTGCTGAAAGTTCGTAGAATCAGCGATCGATAATCATGCGCTTTTGGCCAATCTGTTAACTGCGTCCTTCAGGTGCCCCGGTGCAAGATGAGCATATCGCGCCGTCATTGCAATTGTCTTGTGTCCCATCAATTCCTGCACAGTCTTGAGATCAACTCCAGCCATCACCAAGCGTGATGCGAAGGTGTGCCTCAGGGTGTGCCACGTTACGCCTTTGACCTTGGCTTCATCACAAGCATTCGCGAACCATTCCCGAGGGTCCTTGATTGAGTCATTGCGCCGGTCGAAGAACAACGTGTCAAAGTCCAGTTTCCGGGCCTTGTGCTCGGCCCTAAGAGCCTCCAGGGATGCCAACACGGTTTCATTCAACTGCACATATCGGGAACTGCCATTTTTAGTTTGCTCCAGGTGGATGAACTCATGCTTGAAGTCGACCTGGGGCCATGTCACGGTGAATTGCTCACCCTTGCGCATCCCAGTGTTCAGGGCAACATCAAGCTGGTGGATGCAGTGTGGCCGGTGTTCCATGATGGCAGCTCGGAGACGAGTCTCCTCGTCTTCAGTGAGAAACCTGATTCGCCCTATGCTCTCTTTCCTCTGTGGAACGAATCGAGCCGGGTTGGTGGATACGTGGCTGTTCTGCATACCGATCTTGTATGCCTTGCTGATGACTGCTTTGTGACGGTTGAATGTGGCTGGCGTCCACTCATGCTCATCGGCCATCTCTGACAACCACTCACCTATTTCCTTCGGTGTGATGGTGTCGGCAACCCTGTTCCCAAAGTGTTCGTTCGCTGATTCGATACGCTGTTTGAAATTACGCTGGTCCCTATGGTTACCCTCAGAGAACTTGAGAGCATCTTTCACCAGAGCCGAGAACTTGACACCACGGGCAGACTTGCCTATAGGGATGAGTTCGCCCGTCCGCTTCTCGGTCATGCGCTGTTGGTAGATGGTGACGGCGTCGCTGTGCCTGCCAATAGATTCTGTGACTCGCTTGCCTTTTGCGTTGGTGTAGCGAATCCACCAGATGCCTGTACCGGGATGTTTCTCGTAGACACCTTTGTGCTTTTCAGTCTTCTGTTTTCTGGGCACCCTGCCTCCTTTTGTAATGAGGAAAACAGGAGTACCATTTCAGTCCGCTGTATGCAAGCAACTCCTTGTCATGCCATCGCAGCGGCTGGATTCATTGTGATGGGTTCTGTATGATTACCCCGCGCAAACCTGCGTAGTTCGTCATAGTGAACGAGCACGCGGCCACCGATGCGACGTGTCGCTATTCGCTGTTGCTGAATCAGGTAATCAAGAGCACGCACAGAGATGGAGAGCATTTTTGCCGCCCCCTTGCGGTCGTAAAGCAAACGTGTGTCGTTCACAGTCGTCACAGTTCGCCCTCACTGATCACAAGACTGGGCACAACATTGAAATCAGCCACAGGCTTCGATACGCGCACCCTGATCAGGGATGTGCTCAGTTCGTAGGGAACCTCGATTCGGTACCCCTGCCGGGATGCCATTTGAGGTCTCATTTAGGCGAATCAATAGAGGTGGAGTGCCGAGTACCTCCCGGAAGTGCTCTCGCCAGGACTCTGCCTGCTTTATGATCTCTGCATTGCGCTTTCTGAGTCGGTAGTGTTTGGCCACCTGACGTGTATAGTTCGGACTGACTACGATTGAGCCATATTGCTTCATCGCTTGAATGCCTTCCGACGAAAATCGTTCTGAGCAGCGCCGATGACTCTCTCAACATAGACGTCGTTTGGCAATCCGACGATCATATTTGCCAGGGGGAGGTACATGACATCAGCTTCGGTCCCTATGTTGGTGTATGGGGTCACCACGCCAAGCGAGTCATGCATCGCGTCCCACTTGTGTGCCAAGATGCTGTCCCTGCTTTCTCTGTCGACGATGATCCTGTAAGTATTGCCTTCCGGGCGCGGCAATAACCACTTAGCAATGGGCAGATCAATTGTTGTTTTCATCATTTGTTGTCCTCTTTCTTCGTTATGTGTTGGCCACAGCTCGTTGAATTGCCTGACTTCAAGTTGTCTGCTCTCGTGTTAGTGTGGTTGCCGCAATCACAGCGACACCGCCACTTGTAGTTAGGCATCGACTCGATAACAGTAAGCCGTCCGAATCGTCTGCCGATGAGGTTCTCTCGTTCTAGTGCCATATGGTGCAATGCATCCTTTTTGTAAGTGAATTGGTAATCACAGAAATGAGGGCAGAGCCTGTGTTAGCAAACTCTGCCCAAAGGTTGTGTTGAGTCGTTGATGTCAGCTTGTGGCAAGCTTGAGGGCTTTGACCGCACCAGGAATCATCAGAGTTGAGCCTACTCGGCTGCTGACCACCAGCCCGGTCAAATTGAACTCCGCATACCTCTGTCGGAGTACCTGAATGCCGAGGCCCGTGTGGCTAAGACCTACTTGCGACAGATCACCGAACAGAATCTGCACGTTGTTGGCAGCAAGTGTTTGCGGCATGGCTGCCGAGATGACAACAGGCCATGAGCCAAGCTTCATGTCAACAAGTTCGGGATACAGTCGTTCACCAGTGCTGGTCTTTTGCGAAAGCAAATTTATGTAGGTTCCGTAAGACATCACGAACGACGCGTTGGGCAGGAAAGCTGAATCCACAGACTCAATAAGTGTCGTGAGGTCCGTCCAATCAATACCCGCACTGAGGGTGGCTGTCGTGAAACCAATGGGAGAGTTTGCCAGGAGGTTGGCACCGTTGGTCATCGCACCGCCCACGGGGTCGGTACCAGCGACAACACTGAAGTCAATCGTCCTGCCCAGTTGCTTGGTCGCCGACTGTTTCAAAATGGTGAGCAGGTCGAAGCCAGAATCTGAAAGCAGTTGATTGGAGAACTTTGTAGCAGCCGTGGTTAGGTCGTGGTTCAACAGGGTCTTGGATACTGTGAAGTCTTGCTCAGTTGGCGTGCTGCCCTCGGACTGGACCTGAAGAGAGCTCCCGGTCAGGTCGAAGCTGACAAATTGTGTCGGTCGACCAGTCGTGTTCTCCTCCGCCGTCACCACGTCGACAATAGGCGCGTACGCTTTAAGGTTCTCAGCCAGCGTGCCGAACACCTCTTGCGGCACCAGGTAACCAGTGCCGGTGCTCGTCAGGTTACGGGCTTCAGGTGCTGCCTCGTTCAGAAACAACTTACGGAATGCTTGATTCATGGTTCGACGTTCAATAGAAATAACTGAACTCATTTAGATGTTTTCCTTTTGGTGATGTCCCACGATGGAGACAGGTGTGGGCATGCGGGTTTGCTCACCGTACGCAGGTCGATCTCAGGTTGTTAGGGGATTGGAATCAGGTGGTTAGTTGGGAGACTTCAGCTGGTTCAGACGGTCGACGACATGCCTTCTCTGCATCTGATACAGTCGGTGCCTTAGTGATCGCAAATCTTGAGAGGGACAGTTGCCTGCCTCGCACGAGTCATCGTCGCAGTCAGAGTCAGAACACTGGTCACAGCTGCCTGCCTCGCACGACTGGCACTCGCACTCACAGCGGTCTTCGGAATCTACGTCCTCGCAATCGTCAATATCAGGATCGCAATCGATGTCGTCTGCGTCCGCACCATCAGGGCGCTTGCCACCATCAAGAAATCCGCGAAGTGCTTTTGGGAGGCTGCGCAGGCTAACTGACGTATCTGTGTATGCGGGGGTACCAACAACGCTGATTTCAAAAACGCTGACTTCAATCAGAGTTCTGATCAGCTGCCCGTCTACGTTCTGCCAATCATCTTGGACTGCAAAAAAGCCAAAACTCATGGCAGATAGGTCGCCGCGTTCCATCAGGGCGATGAGATCGTTGGCTACAGATGTATTTGGTAACTTGCAGGTGAACAGCAAACCTTTGCGGTCTTCGGCGATTGTCAACGTTCCACTCGAAACCCGTCCCAAAATGTTCAGGTTGTCGTGTCCGTATAGGCAGATGACGTCAGGGTTCTCGCGCAGGCTCTTTGAAAATGCGCCGGGTTGGAATTGTTCTCTCGAAAGTCACCGAGATCTTGAGACAACGTATTGAACAATGCTGCGTACCCGTAGATAGAGCGGCTGCCGTCTGCATTCTTGCGGATCTCAAACTTCTGCGGCTGCACACTTATGCGGAGTTCCTTGTTACCGCCGGATTGGCAGCCTTGTGCTGCTTGCTCATCGCGTGATTCTCTTTGCTCATTGGATTTCACTTCCTTGTTCGTGATCTTGGCTATAACTCTGGCGAGAACCACCGAAGAAACTGTGCATCAGCCTGTCGTTGTCAGCTTGCACGCGAGGGCTGATAAAGCCGTCGGACTCCAGCGACCACGGTTGTGGTCGATATTCATGCGGACGTTGCTGCTCGTGCTGCTTCGGGCGCAGGTGATTAGAAGATGATGGCACCCGCTCACGCGCTTTTACCTCATTAAATGAGTTAGTGTTCTTCTGCGCCCACATGGCCTTCTGTAGCGAGGCGAATGGGCCGATGGTAGCGCCAAACCAGCTACCCGAGCTTGCCGCGAATTTTCGCACCGCTGCCCAGAACTGAAAGTTGTTGTCGACTGTAATTCCTTCAGGTAGCGAGTTCATGCGTTTCGCTCCGCGAGATCACGTGCTGCCATGGCTTCATCGAGGGTCATAAATGCGTCTGAAAACTGCCTGCCGACCACGAAGCGAAAACTCGAAGTCGTGGGTAAAGAAAACGATCCGTCTGTAGGGGTTCTCCATATTGCTTGTGTTTTTATACGTCGATTTCAAAGTTATTCCTTTGTTGAGGGCGCGTGAGCACCGTTGTGGTCGCGAACCCGCTGACAAAGAGCAGGCACAGGTAGTTCAAAACTTGTGAAGGCCAGAAAGGGCTGGTTTGCCCGATTGAATAGCAGTCTCTGCCCTCATGGATGGTGGTTAAGGGTGTTCTCGTGTTGCGCGGTGACCCGAGAGTGGTTGCTCTAACGCGCGGGTCACCATGGGTGGTTACAAAATGTTGTGATCAGCTGTTATTCCGTCGAAGATGTCAATCGCTGTCATCGTCGATGCCATCAATGAATCGCTGCAAGGGATCGTCATCATCAGGGTCGGGAGGGACTTCGATTCGCTGCCGGTCAAGAAGGCTGATGCCCAGCTTGACGGCAGTTGCGATCATCGACTTGTGAAACTGAAGGGAGTTACGGACGGCAGGGTTCTGTATGGGCTTCTGTGTCAGACCTGTGCGCGTCGTGCTGGTAACCGTGACGACAAGCCCATTTTTCGCGATGTCCTCTTCTGATGAACGCCAATGGGCAATACATCTGGCAGTAACTCGCCAGGAGCGACGCATCGATGTCTTGCAGAATCCCTGCTTCCTCAAGAAGGGGTGCCACACGATTCCACTCTGCCTTTGCTGTTTTTGATAGGTACTTGGGGCAGGCAAGAGCGCCGGGGGCAAACTGAGGCGTGTTGCGGTCACGATCCGGTCTGTATGTACCTTGCGCCTTCTTCTCTGCTGCAGTTTTACGTCTCATTTGTCTGTTGTCCTTAGGGTGGGCTGAATTGGAAAGGGTTTAGTGCTTTTATGCCCTTGAATGCCTTGATTTCGATTGATTTTGAGGGTGTTTTGGGCTATTATTTAGGTATCCAATAAACAGCTAACTAATTGATTACAAAGGTGTTGACACTTGCATGTTACGCTCTGTAACTGTAATTTCCAACCAAACACTGACGGCGAACACGTGGAGCTGGCTGGCGATTGACGCGACGGTGTATGTCGCCATCTCTAGAGGGGCCTATGGGCTTGGTGGGGCATGTATGATACGTGGTTGGCTTTTTGTGGATCGAGAGAGGATGTCAGCGTAGAGAGGGTCAGGGGGATGAGTGTTTAGGAGGACTTCTGTCGTTCTCTTTCCCGCATGTCTTCAAACGACATGTATTCAGCAGAACCTTGCTGTTGATTCTGCCTATGATGTCTTGCACGGCTCCAGCCATCGATTTTCGCATGGCAGCTGGCGCAGAGGCTCTCCAGGTTATCTAACTTCAGCCTAAGAGGGTCAGACTTGTCCCCTTGACGAAAGGGCTTGATGTGGTGAACCTGCGTCGCAGGCGTAATGATGCCTTCAACCTCACAGCTCTTGCAGATATATCTGTCTCGTTTGAGGGCTTGTTCGCGTGCCTGTTGCCAAGATCGGTCATAGCCACGGGCAGTGCTGTTGCCTCTGCTTTTTTCATAAGCTTGCACGGTTTGCTTCCGATGTGCTTCGCAGTGTCTCTGGCCTGACGGCACAAGTTCCGCGCAAAGTGGATACGCGCATGGTTTCAGGGGTGCATACGGCATGGATTGTTTCGCTCCAGGTGTGTGTTGATCTCAGGCTCCTGACAGGTGATTGATGTCATGGGTCGGTTCCGAAGGTCGTACCTCGCGTGCATATGACACCTAACGCTGATTCCAATGTAATCGGGGAAAAGATGTGAGAGAGCAGGAATCCAAAAGGAGTTTCCCCACCTATACTGCTCTCCCACATGAGAAAACTGAAACTGAAACTTGTGTGCTTCCCAGCCGTATGATGCTGCCTTCTTACAGGTGCCACGACTACTCGCTATTAGACGAAGATCGCTATTAAACGCGAACTATACCAAACAGACTCGCGTGGAGACGTCGGCAAAATGACCATGGGAACGGTGCCAGAAAGTTGGATGACAAGCGTGGCGGCCAGCTGTGACGGGAGCAAGACGGCATTTTGTGGATAGGTCTGATCCCGGCTTTGATAGCAGCTTGCTGACAGCTTATCCTTTACGCGGTCCGCAACGTTGCACCTGATGTGCCAGTGGTTGCCAGAAGTTTGACAGCATCGAGCGAGATGCGACGCGAGCCACCAACTTTGACCGAAGTGAGCGTCCCAGCGTAAATGAGATTGTAGACAGTGCGGTCCGAAACTTGAAGAGCAACGGCTGCCTGCGGCACAGTGATTAGCAACCATTGAACCGGAGGCTGGGCTGCTCCAGCATCTTTCTTCCTGAGGTTGTCTTGTAACTCTTGGTCGGCAACCTGGGCAGCAAATTTGCGGGGCCTTCCGCGACGGCGCTTCGTCTTGGGTGCATCTTGATCAGTCATATATCCTCGTGGACCCAAGTTGGGCCTATTCAGGCTGCATAGTGTGCAGCTGTTGAATTCAGTTGTTTGGTAGATGGTGGGGAGGTCGTCGGGAGTTATTACCCCCTCATACTCATAGATCAAAAAAATCGGCAAAAAGGATCATTGTGGAAAACTTTCTTTCAAGAATCTGCGTATTGATACCACTCTTTGCACTCTCTTGTCAGTCTGCACAGAGGGATCATCAAAGTTTCCCCTCATACTCATAGACCAAAAAAAGGCCTTAAATCCCCCACTGTGGAAAAATTTCTTTCAAGAATCTACAAAACATTGATATCTGCTTCAGATCTTGTGCAACGTGACTGCATACTGTGCAGTTTGGGAGGTGTGGCTGCATAGTTTGCAGTTTGCAGTTTGTAAGGGTTGTTTGCATACTGTGCTTGATTCTCTGTGTCAGGCACGGGGATTGTTAACAAACCCTGTATACAGCCCCTTGCTCACAAGGCAAAATAATTGGTGTCATCATATCTTTTAATCTATTAGTGGTATGGTGACACCAATTATTTTGCCGGGACGACCTTTGAGACCTTCGGCCTCCGCCCACGTTTGAGCTTGTAGACTCCCAGTCCGTGTTCAACAGTGAAGTGTGGATTGACAATGAACTCATCGGCCAAGGTGCCTCGAATGCCCTTTGACTTCAGCTTGAGAATCCCCGATCTCTATCGCTCTTTTCCTCCACTTGGTGACTTGGTTGTGAGAGACACGACCCTCGGGGGTTACATGACCCATGAGTCTGGCAATGTGCTTAACAGGCAGCAGGATCGTATCCTTCGTAGATCGATTCCTGAGTTCCTCAATCAGCATCAGGAGTTTGTGCCAATTGCTCTCAACCTCGGCTTTCCGACCTTCGATTGCTCTCCATGCATCCATCAACGTGCTGGTCCCTACTGCCTTCGCATCCTGCTTCATGGCGCTATCAACAACCTTGTTCACCTCGAATGAAGACATAGGTTCTGGAATGCGACTGTTCACACGGTGGGCTTCAGAGCGGATCATCGCCTCCGTGTGTCCCTTGCGCCGTAACAGGCATAGATGACTGTACAAGGCAGCATTCCTCGTACCAGGGGTTACTGTTTCAGGTTCCAGTGCTATTCGCATAGACAGTGGTGATCTCCCGGCTGTGACCTTCCCCCTCCCATGGCCTGAGACGAGATTCCCAACCCCGTGTTGCAATATCCTGCTCAAACGGAGTCAATTCATTCGAGTCAAGTAGTAGTAGTGCTGGTGTTGTTGTCTGTGGCTCTGGTTGCGCTGCTGGTTGCGCTGCCCGAGTTGGTATTGGCATTGCACCAGTTACTAGCTTGTTAAGCCATTCTGGAGCCATGGCAATTGGAGCAGATGCGTCAGCGAACGAGTAACCGTGTGATGGTGGAATTACTACATACCCACCCTTGGTCCTTATGTCGATGCCGGGAATCACACCAACTTGATTGCGGACCACAACGGATTCAGGCTTGTTAAACCACAAATGGAAACCTCTCGGCGTCATTGCTGATCAGTGTCGATGGGATCTGCCCAATGTCGCAAAGGGTGCTTAATGCTGCATCGCTGTCGCAGTCCACAACCATCGTGTCAGGGCGAATAGCTGCTCCCCATCCGCAACCGGTGCACATTGGTTGCCAGCCAATAGCCGTGTCCAGACTTACCGGAAGTGCGTCCTGCCATCCCTTTACGAGGGGAATCTTATTCTTCACTGGGAAGATGGGCATAGCCACGGCCATGGCGTTGCTGATGCCTCCGTTCTATTGCATTCTGCGAAGGGTGCGACCAAATCCCAGAATCAGTTGGTACAGCGTCGATCACAAACAATTCCTCCTTTTGCCTGACTCATGACTTCATCAGGCTGGTTGCTACTGCGTTCAATGCATGCATGGAGGATCGAATTCGATGGAGGGCAAAAGAAAAACGCCAACCGCGAATCGAACCCAATGCAGTTATGCAAAGATCCAACTCAAGCGGATTGACGCCCTTGGGTGGCCGGTCTCGGCCGCTAGGTCTGTCTCAATCCCGTGGAAGGGAGCCGCGAATTGCGACAACACCACGTTGTTCCACACTCAAAGCGGTGGAGGCTTTTGAACCGGGCTTGAACCGGCTTCCCAAACGCTGGACGGTGGGTTCCGCCAATCTAACCGCGCTGCTGGGCCACGACGGGCAATCTGATCAGCAGGTGGTCGATATCCAAAAGGGTTGATTCAGGGCGGTTACGATGTTCAGAACATCGATATTCGCAAAATCTATAGACGTTATAATAATAGCAGGTACGCTAACCGCTGTCAACCTGACGGGGAGTCTGCAGAATGCCTGTAAATCGCGTCAGGAGGCTCGTAGGCGCGTCCGTTGCTACTGGATGACCTCTGGTACCCCGAAATCGACCTGGGGCATATTTCTGGGCACCGAGATGGACCCTGCCCCAGGGACTACTTTCAGTTGTCGGAGGGGGGCAAAACAGAGAAGCCACGAACCCTGTTTAGAGGCCGTGGCTTTTCACTCAACAATCAAGTTCAAACCCGTTTCCGGTAATACTGCTACCTCTTTGGACGCAAACCAGACCCGAACGGTTCTGACACTTTCGTTGTAGGCGTGGGAAGATCGTCTGCATGGCCCAGATTTGACCGCAGACGAGCCGGTACAGGTCGTGTGACCATCTGGTATGCCGGAATTGGAATCAGTCCGTATGCCCCGTCGCGTCGTTTAGCGTAAGATGCAGCCGCTACCCATATCACGATCTCAAGGAGCGTATACGATGCCAGAGAATAACAATGCCTCGCAATTGTCTCCGCCCGCCGTTGTCCTCGAATTCCACCACAGACCAAAGAATGCGGCCCGTCCGCATGACGAACGAGAGAATACGGATTTCTTGGAATGGCAGCCAGGGAGTTTTATCCCGATACCTGCCGTTGACGACACGGTCTCTTACAACTCTTGGAAGCAGACCGGCCCCGGCGACCTGGATGGTGAGGACATCGTTGTGATCCGCAAGGTTGCATCCCGACACTTCTACATTCACCAGGATCACATTGTCGCTTACGTTGTCGTGACCGACCTGAGCAGTAAGGAGGCAGCAGGCAGAGTGAAAGAATGAGGGCTAAAGTCATCAACCAGAATGCCCGTTCCTGCCACTAGGATGCCCCTGGGACGCGTCGGTCAACAAATGGGCAGCCCACGGGTACCCCCGTGATCCAATTAGGGCAGGGATGATATCAACAGATGGATCCAGGACCAGACAGGGGATGATATCAACGCTGTTGGAGTGTGCGGAAAACTCACACAGCAGCAAAGTGGCTTGTCTCTGACAGAGCGTCCACGATGCTAAAATCTAGCCGAATCGAACTGTTCGGTATATTGTTCATGTCTCAGTGCGAAAAAGAAATTGATGGAATTATCTGCGGGCAAGACGCTTCCAGTGGTCTGACGGACTCGGCTGGGCACACCCACTGGTATTGCCGCCAGCACATCTGGGAACAATTTTCTAGTCACGGTGAAGGTACCTGCGACATGCTTGGAGCCGATCCCCCGTCAATGGAGCGATGCGGAAGACCGGCAGTGATGAAGCTAACAAACCCAGCGGGAGAAGTTAAATATTTCTGCGAACGGTGTCGGCGTAAGCACTTTCCCTCTGAAGCTGAAGAAACGGCAGACAGGGAGCAAGACGAGCGGAATGAGAAAATCAGCGCGGCTCTTCAGCCCGTATGGTCGATACTCGGAGCAGCATTTTGGATTACTCTTGTCGGATTCGCCATCTACTTACTCGTCGCCTTCATAAAATGGTGCTGGACTCACTCATAGGGTCTGCCGAGCCTCATTCTCTTTAGATCATTTCCGAACGAGCAAAAACAATATGATTCCCAGGAACACAAGCCCGACCCATAATAGCGAACGGATTTGTTTCAACAGTTCCGCTATCGCATGCGAATTGCCATCTTGAACCATGGCGTGACCCTCTTCGTAATGGTGCAGGACCGGCGAATCTGGCCGAAGGGTCATAAGTTGACCCGTTCTTGTTTCCCGGTAAAACCACCTATACCAGTAGGCCGCCTTAGCCACGTCCCACGGCGATGTATCCTTATCGTCTCCGGAATCAAAAACGGCGGGATCAAAACCACTGGCGTGGTAGTCGAGGAATGAAATAGCTTCGCGGACGATCTTGTCTTGATGCACCACAAAGAACGTGTAGCTGTCCGTCGGATCAGTGTCAGAGACATCTTTGTCGTACCAGAACCATGAAGAGGCAAAAGGCTCGACTCCCTCTTTTTGTAATTGCAGGACTACAGCGGCCAAACGGCAATTGAACGTAGGACCGCGCAACGTCATGGAATGAGTCTCGGTCGTCACGCAAACCGATGTAAGCTGATCCTCAATTTGAAATTCTTTCCCTTTAAGACTAAGTAACAATTCCCCCATCGAAGTATTTTCTTCCTGCCCTAAATCCCCGCCATTACGGACCAGCGTCAGCGGAAGGTTCAATGCCTTTTCGCCTAGAAAATAGGCCACGGGTCGAAAGCCATTCCATTTCACGTTCGGTTCTGAGTAGGTTGTTCGCACAGCGGGATTATAATATCCACTTGCTAAGCCGGATCAGCCCGCACTACTTCGCGGCCTTCTTCTATGCAGCCCAACGTTTGCGCTGAGCGGCAGCAATGCGCTCCCTGGCTTCTGGGCTCATCTTCCGCTTTCGCTTGGTGGGGACGGCGGTGGCTGACTTCTTACCGCGTCTACTGGTACCAGAGTCGGTGAGCAGGTTGCGGGCTTGTTCGAGGCTTGCAATTTGGGCGTCGATGGAGGACAGAATATCGGTATCGGTCACAGTCATGCGAACAAGTGTATCTCAAGGCCCTTTGCTGCAAGTTCTCGCAGGAATCAGTCCGGCGATAAATTTTCCTGCGCACTATTCTTCGATGTCTTCTGCGAGCGTTAAGTCACGAGTATCGACAACTCCCGTTTTCCCCGAGTCTTCCCATCCCAATTTTGTTTTGGTTCCGCAATGTTCCAGTACTCTGCCATAACCTTCCGTCTCGGGCTGGTCCTCACGATAATGACGAACGCGAGTTCCGATTGTGAATCCATCCATAAATTTGCTCCTTCAAATTTGATTGTCAGGCGAATCGAGACTGATCTGCCACAAGATTCGTATTATGTGGGATCATGTTTGCAAATGCGGAATAGCTTCGAAGGCGATCTTTAAGGCCCGACGAAAGAAAGCGGGACCAAGAAATGAACACGTTACAAGACACTCTAAAGCGTGTGACATTGACACATGTTCTATTGATTTTGCTTGTCATTGCAACAGTCGCAAATTACATGGAGACCCGCCGCATGGAAAGGGCCTTAGGTTCTCTGTATATGGCGACTTTGGAAATACGGGAAAATACCACGAGCGTGGATCACGGAATCAGCGCGGTAAACGAATATTTGAATCAAGGGAACGACACGTTAAACCAACTCAATGATGCCATTGATTGCATGGCACACCGTCGGCCTCCGTGCACGAATTTCCACTGATCGAGGCAGGAGATCAATCTACATTCCCTTCGGTCACACTGTTACCGACGCCAGGGATTTGTCATTATGCCCTATATGTGAGGACGATTTCTGGCCTGAACATGAATGCAGGTGTCCTGTTGACAAGGCGGAATCAGGCGACTGGAGGTCAGAAACCTTCCCAGTTCTTTGAGCGGGCTTGGTCGAGCAACTCTTTCAAATCCTCGGGTGGAACCACGAGCGAGTATTGCCCAAAGACCCAGCGCCCATGAGTTCGCCCCTTTTTGAATCCGGCCATGTAATAAGTGAAACGATATTCAATCCGGTTGCCTTTTTCATGGCGTAGCCTTTGGAGGTAGATCAGTTTTTTATGCGGTGCGCTTTCCTGCGGGCGGACGATTTCGTCGTCGATGATTACGAGCAGAGGTTTCCCGTCGATGGTAGTGAATTTGCGCCGTTTTCCTATGTTGTTGGGATAGAGCAACGTGACCATTCGCACTCCTTTCAGTTAGTGCAACTGCAACATCTTCTTTGCGGCTTCCGTCGCCACATCAATGGAAATCTTCTTTAGCACTTCGCCCGCTGCTGGGCCGATCTTGATGAGGAATTTCTTGAACCGATGTACGGCCAATCCGGTACGTGGGCTGTCCACGGCCAATTCATCGAGTGTTGCTTTCAAGGAGGTCTTTTCCTCTGAACTCAGGTCGAGATCATCTGTGTACTCCTTGGCAGCTTGCAAGGCAGTCTCCGTCCATGGAAACGACTTTCCGCATTGACCACAGAAAGACGGTCTACGTCCGTTCGGAATCGGCGTCTTGCAACTCTCACACGCACCGATAGTCTGGGTTCCGCATTCCGAGCAGAATGGCTGACGTGGATGATTCTCTTCCCATTGGGCACGCTCCATCATTGCTCTGATCCGCCCTGCGGTGGGTCTCCCCGTGCGGACAGGATCACGTTTGGAGAGATCGTGACCGTTTCTGCAATACAGAATGATTGCCACACGGTCAATGCTAATTGCAAATAGTGAACAGGGCGGGGGCAAGTTGTTGGTAGACAACAGTCATTCACAGCGAGAGTCTCCAAATCGTGTGTGACTGTCTCCAGTATTATGCAACACAAGTCGTTTAGTATCAGCATGTTACGATAATTATTTTCTTGACATCTTTGCATCGACTCGGGCACTATCTTTCAAAGTGAGGGGCACCGGTTGAGATCAATCGCTGTACCTACAACCGACAACAACGCACCACAACATTTGCGCCCAACTGGGTGAACAGGGGATTACTGCGTTATGAAGACAACGACGATGACAGAGGACTTGGTTCGCATCACCTTTGACACACACCAACATGAACTGACAACCGAGGAAACAGCCGCACGTGAAAGCCTCAAGGCTGCCATTGAACAGGCAATCGAGAAATTCCAGGTTGAGTTTCCGAAGACAGATGTAATGGGGATCGAGATGTACCCGTGTGACTGTGACTGTGACGAATGCGAGGCTGCCTAATTGAATGTGCCTGCTCTCTCCCAGAGTGACGGCCCAAAAGGGGTGTCAGGTTTGTTCTCAACTGGCACCCTTGACACCCCAACAACTGAACACAACGATTGCGCCCAACTGGGGCGAACAGGAGATCACTGCCTTATGACGATGACTATTCAGTGCAAGGTGAACATCCTTTTGGATGCGTGCAGTTGTGGGCATCCTGTACTCGATACGAAGCAGTGGATAGGTGTGGCACCTGCGGCCAGTACATGTGCGCCAAAAGGGTCTGCAGCTGTATATGTCCAGAGGAACCGGAGTCGGATGGTAGGGAGGACTATTGACGCTCAAACAGATCACGGATTACTGTGAGTACCAAGGATCACCTGTTGAAAGAATTGGAGGCAGATGCAGATGGCCACGGTGTCGCCTTCGGCTTCAACGGCTAACCCAAACGAGGCTTGGAGGAACTACAACAAGCGAGTATCAATCCACAGTTGCAAGTTCTCGATGGATGATCCGAAACGCCTATACCGAATCGTCAACGAGAAACAGAAAGAGTTGCGCGACATTGCGGTCGCTGCCCTCGATCAAACGGCTGGCGAGACACCCGAGGCATTTCAGGACCGGCGAACTCGAGTTCGAGACGCGTTTATCACCACCGTGCGGATCACGGGGTTTGACAACGAAATGGTAACGGGACATGGCGAAAGCATATTCGACAGTGGTCTCCTACCTGAGAGGATCATGTCGATTGAGTACGACACTGTCTTCAGCCCTAAGGCCCAGTTGAATATTACCCCGAACAATAGAGTCGTTTTGTTTCTCGATTTTTCTCGTCCGACAGTCTTTGGTGGTAGGTTACCAGCCGAGCCGACCCCGAACAACAGCAATTGGGTGGTTAACGCCGAATCGGAGGCATGGTCAACGTCTCTGAATGCACGACTTGAAGGATTCTTCAAAGAACGGCGAACAAACGTTGACTGGTTGCATCGTTCAAACACCTATGATGCACTGCTCCTTGTCATCGGTGTCCCATTAACACTGTGGGCTACGTCACGAATCGGAAACGCGATTGCGTTCCGACTGCACGTTACCTCAGCGGTTCAAACTGCGCTCTATATCTATCTTTTCTTCTTGTTTTTGAATGCGTTTCGGTGGATGTTTTCCTATGGTCGGTGGATTTATCCAAAGATCGAGTTGGAATCCAGGAATTCTGCGCCAAGTCGTCACCGTACCGTTTGGTCGGTTCTTGTTTTGGGTATTCTAGTGGCGGCCATTTGGGATGCAATCAAGGCACTCGCTGCGAATTGATTAGGACCCGACCCCACTGGCCGGGTTTTTGCCTCCTTTCAGCAAGGTCTCGAAGCAGACTTGGCGACTCTTAGACCGAGATTTCCACGGTATGGCACGACGTCGCTCACGACGGGTACAGGATTGGTCTCAGGATGTGCTCAGAGCTTGTAAGCAAGGGCTGGTACCCAAAGGAACAAGTGGTTCCCAAATTGGTTCCCTGATGCTTGTGGCTCTTAACTCATCTCGGGGACATTCTCTCCAAACTATTGATTTTATTGGTGCCCGGAGGGGGACTTGAACCCCCACGCCCTTGCGGGCCGCGGATTTTAAGTCCGCTGCGTCTGCCGATTTCGCCATCCGGGCTGTTCCCTGCTTCCTCTTTAATCTCCTCCTTGTCATGTACTTAAATCAATTTCTCATCCAGCCTCAAAAGACTCTCGGCGCGGTTTCGCGAGGTTCCATGAGGGTCCCTGTGGGCCATTGGGGCATAGTTCGGCATAGCCGCAAATTACACAGCACCCAATTCAGGACACCATCTTCTGTGCATTCCGAATCTGTTCGCAGCCGCCCGACACACGAAAACTGGAAGAACACGATTCCAGAGTCCTTAATGAACGTACAACACAATGATTCTATCGCTCGGCCCGCGCTCTCGATCGATTTTCCACCACTTTCAAGGAACAGTCTTGGCCTTGAATTCCCCCGACGTGAATGTGGTTTCAGCCGCCGTGTACCGACAAGCTACCCCCTTCCGTTGAACAAACAGAACACGACCAAGGACCTGATTGACGTTCTCGCGGTCTTGTCGCGGACAGCATGCGGGGTTCGAATCTCGCGGCGGCAGGACCGGTTAGCCCTGACCGCCTGTAGATATCGGCTATCGCGCCCCGAGAATCAAATCTGAGACTCCCAGAATGGCCCCAGTCCCGTTGTTGCCTACGGTCAGCAGTCCCGTATTCCAGGGAACAACATCAAGAATCGCAAAATTCATACTTGACAGTCCTATAAAATCCACTACCATATGGTTGTGGATAAGCTGGGTACAACATTTGCGGCTTTGTCTGATCCAACCCGGCGGGCGATGATCGAGCGACTCTCGCATGGGCCCGCCTCTGTCCATGGATTGACGGAGCCGTTTGCCCTCTCACAGCAGATGATTTCAAAACATATCGCCTACCTGGTGCGGGCGCGGATTGTAGTCAAGACGAAGCGTGGACGAGAGAGTGTGTGCACGCTTAGGCCCGAGGCGATTAAGACAGTCAGCGACTGGGCGATCAGCTATCGCCGATTCTGGGAAGAGAGTTTCGACAAGCTGGATGCGGTTGTAAATCAAATGAAGAAGGAGGAGGTCGGAGATGACAAAAAACACGGTTAGCGAAATTGAGCGGATGGTCGTTACAAGAGTTTTTGATGCCCCACGCGAGCTGGTTTGGAAGGCGTGGACAGACCCGAAGTACGTGATGCAGTGGTGGGGACCGAAGGGCTTTACTGCGCCCGTTTGCCAGATGGATTTTCGCGTTGGGGGGAAACTTCTCTGCTGCATGAAGGCGCCGGATGGGCAGGAGTTCTGGAATGCCGTTGAATACCGCGAGATTGTTCCCTACGAGAAGATCGTTTCCTTGATGTACTTTTCCGACCCGGAGGGAAACAAGGTTGACCCCGCCCAATTAGGAATAGAACATGAGTCCATAGAGGGTGCGTACGATGTGACTCTCTTTGAGGATCTTGGAAACGGCCAGACGAAACTCACCTTCATTGGAAATGAACCCATGGAGAGCGCGAAAAATAGCGGTCAAATGGAGGGCTGGAACGAGATACTCGAGAAAGTTGCCGCAGTTGTCGCGGAGTTAATGCAGGTGGGATAAGAAGTTGGGTTTTGACGATCGTCCTGCGCGAGATACAGCTAAGGTAGGCGGCGGAGGCTTAGTTAGAAAGGGCTTCTCGTCGCCTGTCTCGCCTTTCCGGCCAAGTGACCCCCTCGCTCAACTGTTGCATCCAGGCGTGGGTGTTCATGCGGACGTTCGTCATTGAGAAAGCTATTCAGTCCCCGCAAACCAGAATGCCAGTCCCACCCATCTTTTGCGTCTCCAAAAACCTTGAGAATCTCCGCCATCTCCTTACGGGGACGATGGTCGCCTGGATCGAGTCCGTAATGCGGAAGGTAATCCTCTCTGCCTTGCTGAATGGCGAAGATCTCCCGGTTCCGTTTCCACTTATTCGGCAGGACGCGAGGTTGCTGGCGCTGAAGCCGGAAAGCTTCGCCACTTCGATCGCGGGGAGAAAGTCGCAGCTTTTCAGAATGGCGGTCGCACTCGTTGCCATAGCGTGGGCCAGTTCAGTAGCGCAGTCCGAGTTTCATCGGAAACTCCTCTTCACCCTCCTCGAGCTCCATTTGGCTGCTGTTGAGCCGCACCACGTCCCGATGCCTCTTGCGAAACCACAGATGCGCAACAACAATCAATATCGCGGCGATACCGAAATGTTCTGCGTTGTTTTCGATCCAGTATTCTGAAGCCAGCGAAAGCGCCGTCACCAGTGGAAAAAAAGTAAAGTAACGGAGCATGGTGAAGGCGAGGTTTGGTTGCTCTCTCGGCGCCTCTCCAGTGAAGGGCACATTTGTCACGTTTACAAAGAAAGCATCGGTCAACAGTACGCACATGCCGGCTGCAACCAGCAACTGCGCGGCGGTTGCGGTCCGGCCCAGCAGTTCCGCCGGCGCCACCAGTCGAAATGCGGCGATAGCTCCCATCGTCACCACCGCTCCGCATAATATGACCCAAACTTTGGCGGCCAGCAGCTGCTCCATCGCAGCATCGAAGTGCGCCGGACTTCCGTGAACAATCCGCAGTGCCCAGCTTCCGCGCTGATTACCCGACGAAACGAAGGCCGTTCGCAATCCGGCAATCACCCAGAACGCCACAATCCCGATTGCCACGCGGATTCCGTCGGCCGAGACTTCCGCTTGCAGGTGTCGCCCGTGGACCGTGAATCGTAGAACCGTCGCCACGACCACAGAGAGACCAACACCGCCGTAGAGCACCAGGTAGATCCGATAGCGCGGAACCCGAAACAGCGTCTGGCCTATAAAGTGAAATATGGCTCGACGGATCGGCGGCCGCACCAGCGTCGCGTGGAACAATCCGTACAGCGGCGTCGCCATGCGATTGCGCGTTGACCACGTGCTTGCCCCCTCCACCAGTTGGCGCACCCTGCGAAGATAAGCCACTGGATACAATGCCAGGGCCGCCGCTCCAACCGCAAGTGTCGCAACCCATCCAATCCTGGTCAACTCCGCGAAAACCGGAAGAACCGATGGGCCCTCCAGTAACCTCTGATACATGCCCAAAAACCAGAACGGCGGAAACCACCGCACGGCGCCGATGCCCGCCTGAAGCAAGCCGGGCGTGACGCCCGACAGGACTGGAAAGAGAAGAAAAAGGACCACAAGGACCGTCACCGCCAGCCCCTGCAGTGCCAGTGAGATTCGTCGAAACAGCCGCTCGCCGAGAATCGACAGAAGCACGCCCTGCAATGCCAGGATGAATGCCGCAGCAAACAGCCCACTCCCCGCCACGGCCACCACATGCCCGGAGACAAATCTGGCCAGGTGAGGAGGATCCGTCGCCGCGGGCAGCACCACTGGAGCCAGAAAATTGGAATCGAACAGGAACCCAAAGATGAGCACCGCGATGGCTCCGACCCGCGCCAGAAATACTTTGTGCCCCGCCAGTGGCAATGTCCCTAGAACAAATATGTCCAGTAGATCGGGAAAGAAAAGATCCCACTCAAACACCGTGACAATGCCCATCGCAACAAACGAATACAGCACAAAGAAGAAGTGATGGTTCACCTGGACCCAGTAAGGCACAGGAACATCGGTGAGGGGATGACCTTGCCGGAATACGATCACGTGATGGTACACCGGCCACAAGTAGATCGCCACTATGAACGGGGGCAGGCCGGTCGCAAACGCTATCAGAATCAGGCGCGCCTTGGCGTCCCCATCCGGTGAAGCAGTCTCATGATTGAAGAATCGCTCCAGAAAATGCCGGATCAGCAGCGAAACCTGGCTTCTGTCCGGCTGTCGCACGGGACCCAGCTCTGCCTGCTCGCTCAAGGAGAGCGGCCGCGTATCGGACATCGTAATCAGGCGCTGGAATGAATCAGACATGGGCAATCCGCATGATCTCGACGATTCTCTCGGCCGCCGCACGCGTGTCCTGCTGTTGCACCAGTTGCGCAAACACGCTTTCCAGGTTTGGCAGGCTCATGAGTGTCGTCAGTTCTGAAGGCGGCGCGTCAGCCAGCACCTTGCCGCCGGCAATAACGATTACCCGGTTGCAAACCTGCTCCACTGTTTCCAGCACGTGCGAGATATACAGCACCGCTTTTCCCTGCGCCGCCAGCATCTCTAACAGATCTTTGAACAGCCGCCCCGACGCTACATCCAGACCCGACAATGGCTCGTCGAAGATCAGCAGCTTTGGATCGTGCAATAAAGCCGCCGCGATCAAGACCCTCTGCCGCATCCCCTTCGAGTATGAAGAAATCGGCGTGTGCTGCCACGACTTCAGATGAAGCAGTTCGAGCAGCCCGGTCGCCTTAGTCTCAATCAGCCGTTCGCCGAGCTCCCGCAATCGTCCCACCAGTTGCAGATATTCAAGCCCCGACAGATAAGTGTAGAGATGCGCCTCTTCCGGCACATATCCCAATACCTTGCGAAAGGCCACCATGTCGTCGCGAATGTCGCGTCCTTCGAACAGGACTTTACCCTCATTCGCACGCAGCAGGCCGGTGATGATCTTTACCGTGGTCGACTTGCCGGCTCCGTTCGGGCCGAGGAAACCGACTATCTCGCCCGCCGCAATTCTGAAGCTCACATCCTCGACCGCGGGGATCCCTCGAAAACTGCGGAAGAGATGCCGGATTTCGAGCATTGGAAGGAGACCTCCACGGCACTACCCTATGTAGCATTCAGCATAACTCCGAATTTAGGATTGTCAAGTAGATTGCTACATAGGTAAGATAAGCCATGGCCGCAGAAGCCAAACTTTCCCACACCGCCGCCATGATTCTTCAGGCGATCAGCGCGGGGGTCGGCTACGGTTTCAGCATCATGGAAATGACCGGCCTTCCCAGCGGAACCGTCTACCCGGCCATGCGCCGCCTCGAGCGCGACAAGTTGATCCGCTCACAATGGGAACGGCAATCGATCGCGGACGCGGAGCAGCGGCCGCCGCGCAAATACTACAATCTCACGGCCCTGGGAAAATCCACTCTTGAAGCCTCGCGCAAACGTTATCCCCTGCTCGAACGTCTGATCTCCACCGAGGAGGCCAGGTCCCGATGAAGCCTTCGCCCCATCAACTTTTCCACGCACTGGATGAGACCATTCTGCGCTCCGCGGCCTGGCTCGTTCCTGAGGGCCTCCGGAGCGAGTGGCATTGTGAATGGCATGCCGAGCTCTGGCACGTGCGCCGCTCCTGCGGCACCGCCGGTTCATTTTCCTGGCCGGCGGAGCGGGAAATCCTCGCGTTCTGCCTTGGTTCTTTTCCGGATGCGCTCTGTGTGCTGCGCCAATCGTGGCTGGCCGGCCCCACGCGCGTGCGCGGCGTGCCCCGCCCCAGCCTGAATGGCTCGGCAGCACAGTATTTGTTCTGCCTCTTTGCTGTGCTCTGCGTCTGCATCATCTTCGCGCGTCTTGTGCCCGGCGTTCGCGCTGAGGCCGACTCATCCCGCTATCAGGTCAATCCTAACCTGATCCTTATCCAGGCAGCGCGGTCCGGCGATAACCTGACGCCATCGATCTCATCTGATCTATTCCGCAACTGGAAGGCAACGCACCAGCGCTATTTTGATCAATTCGCCTACTATCGCACCGCTCGCGAAACCGCAACCGTGTCGTCCACGCGCATCGCGAGCTGGAGGGTGACCCATGCCAGCCTCAACCTATTTTCGTTGCTCGGTCTGCAACTCCAGTTCGCCTTCGCGGCGTCCGAGGCTAATCCTGATGTTCCCTCCGTCATCCTCAGCGACGAAACATGGACACGGGATTTCGGGGCCAATCCGCGCGTCATGGGCCGGGTGATCCTCTTCGGCCATCGAATGGTTAAAATTGCCGGCGTCCTGCCCTATGGCTCGTGGCGCTTGCCGGGGAGGCCCGATGCGTGGGTCCTTGAGACCGATGCACAACTGGCCTCTGACTCAGGTGGAAGCGGCCTGGGATACGTCCTCGCACATTTGACCCCCCAGGGCGAATCCGAGATGCTCGGTGATCGCGTTCCCATTGCAGCGAGCGACGCCGACGATCTCGAACTGTGCGGCGTCTCCTTTGCCAACCGTCTTCAGGGCCCGTGGGGCATTTATCGATTCGCGCTCCTCCTGGCACTGCTCGCCTTACCGGCCGTCACCTCGGTGACCCTGGGCGAGTCGAACTACAGTGCCCACCGTCCCTCGCGAAAGATAATTCTCATTCGCTGGTCCTTCCTCGGTGCAAAGTTTGCGCTCATTGCATCCATTGCGTATTTCGCTTCGCTCGATCTCTCCTACTGGCGCGCCTCTACTTATTCGCCGCTCGCCGAGTTCTTTCAGCTGGCCTGGTGCTTCTCAATCTGCCTGTTCGGTTTCCGTTGGGCGTTATCCGATCAGCGGCAGCGTTGCCCGGTGTGTCTGCGCCGCGTCACGCATCCCGCGCAGGTCGGCCTGGCCTCTCGTACCTTTCTGGGCTGGAACGGAACCGAGATGATGTGCATGGGCGGCCATACTTTACTTCACGTCCCCAGCCTGCCCACCAGCTGGTTCGGCAGTCAACGTTGGCTCTATCTTGACAATTCGTGGAATTTTCTTTTCGCCGATTCCGGCCTGTCGTGAACAAGTCAGGCAAACGGAGTCACTCCAATTGATTCCGGTCACGGCGGGACAGAATATTCTTGGGTTTAGCGAAGACGGGACACTGCTGAATCGAGCCAGACCCAGATTCATGAAAGCGCGACGGCATTTATGAGCCGGTCAAACTTGTGTTGACTTTCGACCGGGCAATTTCTACAGTCTAGTAAGTCTAGCGCGGTGCAGTCGATGCGAGAGCCACCTCAGGCAACTTGTCGAAAGGGGTTTGACTATGAAACGCACGATGGTAGGCACAAGGTGTCTGAGATCGGTGGAAAACTCAGCCGGCACACAATCCCACAAAAAATTGCTTCTCGGAATCGTCAGCGTTCTCGCGCTTGTGTTCTGTCCAGTCGTGCATGGCCAAGCCACTGGGAGTTTCTCCGGCAATATCCTCGATAAATCCGGAGCGGGTATCCCGGGCGCTGCCGTGGCGGCTACCTCGCAGGGAACCGGCCTGGTTCGAGACGCGAAGACGGACAATGCCGGGCACTATCTGATCCCGTTACTGCCGGTTGGGACCTACACCTTGCGCATCGATGCCACGGGCTTTCAAAGCGCCGAAACCAGGGATGTGCGTCTTCAGATTGATGAAGCCCGCGAACTCGATTTTTCGCTCGTGCCCGCGACCGTGGTCACTTCGGTGGCAGTTACCGGCGAGGTCGTAGCCGTCGAGACTACCAATCCATCGCTCGGCCAGGTCATCACCTCGCAGGAGGTGTCGCAACTCCCGTTGAATGGCCGCGATTTCGTTCAACTCGCGACGCTCACCGCCGGCGCGACAGCAGAGACCAACCCCAACAGCTTTTTCACCTCTGGCGCTGACAGCGAAGTGGCGGCGCGCGGTTCCTTTTCTCTTTCCGTCGGCGGTTCCCGTCCCAACAGCACAGACTGGCTTCTGGATGGCGTCGACAACAACGAACTGACTGCAGGCGGTATCGGCATCTTCTCATCGATTGATGACATTCAGGAATTCAAGGTTTTGACCTACACCTACTCTGCCGAATACGGCACACGAGCCGGACCCACCGTGATGGTCACCACAAAATCAGGGTCCAACGATATTCACGGGTCTCTCTTTGAATTTGTGCGCAACACGGATCTTGATGCCAAGAGTTACTTTGCCACATCGGCGGAAAAATTCAACCTGAACCAGTTTGGAGGCTCCGTCGGCGGACCCCTTCGCAAGAACAAGATTTTCTGGTTTGTCGATGGCGAACAAAAATATCAACGCCACGGCATTGCGTTTACCGGTCTGCTGCCTTCGCTGGCCATGCGCACGGGCGACTTCTCTAACGACGCCTTTGGCAATCCTGTTTCCGGCCTTGCCATCGTCAACCCGAACATGATCGGCGCGTCTACAAGCCCGACCGACTTTCCCAATGTCTATTTCCAATGCGATAGCCTGGGGAATCCGATTCCCTCTAACCCCGATGGAAGCCAGGCCCGGGGCATTCCCTGTAACAAGATTCCATCGGGTCTGATCAATAACATCGGGCAGGCCATGATGAACCTGTACCCGACCCCCAACGCAAGCAATTCCAGCGCCGGCTACAACTACGTCAATCAACCCGTGCGCAGTCTGGACAACACCAAGTTCGATGCCCGCATGGACTTCACGCTTTCCGGCAACGACAATCTTTTCGGCCGTTTCAGTTACGACCAGGCCTCTTCATACGTGCCGGGCGGCTCACCCGGATTTGCGGAAGCGAACGCTTTTGGCAGCAATCAGCACATCATCAACCACGGCCGTAACGTTGCCCTCGGCGAAACCCATGTGTTCTCCCCCACGATGATCAATCAGGCCAGTTTCGGTTACAACCGGATCTTCAACTACATCAGTTCGCAAGGCACGGGGACCTGCGCCTCGGCCACTCTCGTGCCTGGCGGCATTCCCAACGCCAACCTTGGATGCCCCGATACCACGTGCCTTCCCGGCGCATACAGCTGCGGACTGGTCTCCACGATCGTCGCCGGCGGCTATTGGGCCATCGGCGATCGCGGTTACTCTCCGTTCCAGGGCGGAACGAATATCTATTCTTTCAAAGACTCGCTCGATCTGATTCGCCACAAGCATGAATTCAGGTTTGGGCTGGACTTCCGCGCCAATCAAATGAACGTGGGCACTGAAGCCTTCCAGGATGGCTTCTGGATTATCGGCAACGGCGGTAATTTTACCGGCCTAAGCAGCGCCAACGTCGGCGGCAACGCGGAAGCAGATTATTTGCTCGGCATCACGGGTCTGGCCATCCATGACCAGACGTTCAATGGCCCCGTGACCGGCCGTCGCTGGAAGATCTACCGTCCTTTCATCGAGGATGATTGGAGAGTCACATCGTCTCTTGTCCTCAACCTCGGCCTGGCGTGGGATATGACAACTCCCATCACCGAAGCCGACGGACGCCTGGCGAACTACGTTCCCGCAACCGGGCAGCTTCTCATCGCCAATCAAAACGGTGTGAGTGGGTCGGCAGGCGTCAAGATGGATTGGACAGCCCTCGAGCCCCGCATCGGCGGCACCTGGAAAGTCATGGGAAGCGAGAAGACAGTGCTCCGCGCCGGCTACGCGCTCTACCACGACTCCGGCTGGAGCCAGGGAGCGCAGGGTCTGTGGCAGAACCCCCCGTTCCTGGGCGAGTCCGACGCCTTCGCATCCGCCGGCTGCGCCTTTGCAACCTCGTACTGCGCCACCGTGCTCGGACAAACGCCTTCGGGCATCAGTCTCTCCAGCGGATTTCTTCCCATTCCCTCGCCGCCTGACGCCTCCACGTTCACCGGCTCGTTCTATACCCAGCCGACGGACTTCAAGTTGGGCAGGGTCCAGCAATTCAACGTGAACATGGAGCGCCAACTGGTCGGCAACCTTGTACTGACAGCCGGGTACGCCGGTTCACGCGGCTCGCATATTCTGGTAGCCGGCAATAACCTCAACACGGCCAGTCCAGCTGGCTGCGGCACGGTCGCGTCTTATACGATCGGCTGCAACCCTGACGGTTCTCCCTACCTTCCGCCCTATGGCACGTTCGACACCATTTCCCTGTTCGGCGATGTGGGTAGGGCAAACTATGACTCGCTTCAAATAAAGGCGGAGACCAAGACCCAGAAACACGGCCTCTACGCCCTTGTTGCTTACACCTACTCCAAAACATATGACAACGGGTTATCCGACGGCCTGGGTTCGTTGCTGAGCGCTCCCTTTTTTCCTCTTCCCAACTGGCAGCATCTGGATTGGGGCTTATCGCAGATCAATCTCGATAACAGCTTCACAGCCAGTGTCATTTACGACTTGCCCTTCGGCCGGGGAAAGCAATTCGGCAGCAGTTGGAACGGTGTAACCAATGCTCTGCTTGGCAACTTCCAGGTAACTCTGATCGAAAGAATCTCGTCGGGATTTCCCGTTCCACTGATTGACAGCAATAACCAGTCCGGCTCCTTCTTCCAGAACGGTGGCAATGGAAACAATTGGAACCGGCCTGACCGGGTCGCCGGTTGCGACCCCTCCAAAGCGGATCACAGCAAGCTGGAGTGGATCAACTCATCCTGCTATGTTGCACCCCCCGTCGGCCAGTTAGGGAATGCGTCGCGCGTTCCCGCCATCGGGCCTGATTTTGTCAACACCGACTTCTCTGTCATCAAGCAGTTCGCGCTGCCCCGCAAGGAAATGGGTTTGAATTTCCGCGCTGAATTCTTCAACCTCTTCAACCACGCCCAGTTTGGTTCGCCGGTAAACGATGTGAGCGCGTTCGGATTCGGATCTGTGAATTCCACAGTGAACAATCCTCGCCTGGTGCAATTGGCCCTCAAGTTATCTTTCTGAAACCCATGCGATGCGGGATCCGCGGGGGCCTTTCTCCGGGCAGCGGATCGAACCGGTTGTGGCATCCAAAAATCGAATTTCCTGCCGCCTCAGCGTGTTCACCGGCGTTGGGACAAGTATCGCCCGGTCAGCGTATTTGCATTCCTCGCGAGATCGGCCGGCATGCCCTCGAACTGCACCGTGCCGCCCTCGTGCCCCGCACCCGGCCCCAGATCGATGACCCAGTCCGCCCGCGCGATCACGTCAAGATTGTGCTCGATCACGATGACCGTGGAACCCGAGTCGACCAGCCGATCGAACAGTCCGATCAGGGTGTCGACATCGTTCATGTGCAGGCTCGTCGTGGGCTCGTCGAGCACATAGATATTTCCCTTTTTGCCCAATTCAGCGGCAAGCTTGAGCCGCTGGCGTTCGCCGCCCGAAAGGGTTGAGAGAGGCTGACCCAGGGTCAGATAGCCGAGGCCCACATCGTCGAGACCTTCGAGGATTTTGGCGATGGCCTGCTCGTTGAAAAACTCCACCGCGTCCGAAACGCTCATCTCATAGACGTCGCTGATGGATTTGCCGCGCAGCCGGTGCTCCAGCACCCCAGGCAGGAAGCGCTTACCTTCGCAGGTCTCGCAGGTGGTGGCCATGGGGTCGAGATGGCCGAGGTCGGTATAGATCACGCCCAACCCGCTGCAGTCCGGGCACGCGCCTTTGGAATTGGCCGAGAACAGCGCCGCATCGACCCCGTTGGCCTTGGCGAATGCCTTGCGCACATTATCAAGAATGCCGGTATATGTCGCCGTGTTGGACCGCCGCGATCCGCGAGTCAGGTTCTGGTCGATAATCGACGGTCTCCGGATAGGCCGCAGGCAGGCAGCCCACGATGAGCGAAGACTTTCCCGAGCCTGCGACGCCCGAAACGGCCGTCAGCACGCCCATAGGGAGATTGACCGACACGTCCTTGAGATTGTTGAGCCGGGCATGCCTGATCTTGAGTTCGCCACCCGGTTTGCGCACCTTATCCTTGATCGGCTGGTGCTTTTTCATGTGGTTGCCTGTGAGCGTGCCGGAAGTCAAAAGCCCCGCGAAATCGCCCTCGTAGACCACCTCCCCGCCCTTGCTGCCGGCAAACGGACCCATATCGACCACATGGTCGGCGATGGCGATCATGTCCGGTTTGTGCTCGACAATCAGTACCGTGTTGCCTTTGTCGCGCAGCTGCTGCATCAAGCCGGCCATCCGCCCCACATCGTGGGGATGCAGCCCCACCGAGGGCTCGTCGAAGACATAGGTGATGTCGGTGAGTGACGAGCCGAGGTGGCGCACCATCTTGACCCGCTGGCTCTCTCCGCCCGACAGGCTCGAGCTCTCCCGGTCAAGGCTCAGATAGCCAAGGCCGATCGTCACAAGGTTTTCGAGACGCGCCGCAAGGGCCGCCAGCATCGGTCCCGCCTGCGGCGCCTTGAGGTTGCGCACCAGCGCGGCCAGGTCGCTCACCTGCATTGCCGACAATTCGGCGATATTCCTGCCGGCGATCCTGCTCGCCAGAGCTTCAGTCTTGATCCGGGCGCCCCTGCAGACGGGGCAGACCTTACGCGTGAAGATGCGATCATATTCGACCCGGACATGCGGTTGCAGGGTCTCGGGGTCCTTGTCGCCCATCATCTGTCTGAGCTTGGGCACCACGCCCAGGTAGGTGAGGTTGATCTTGTCGACCTTGACCTTGCGCCCATCATCGAGATCGAAGAGGTTAGCACGCTCCTCCTTCGAATATTTGCGAATCGGCTTGTCGAGATCGAACATGCCCGAGCGGGCATAGATTGACCACCACCAACCATCGACTGCGAAAACCTTGTGGAGCAGCGCCCCCTGCTTGAGCGACTTGCTCTCGTCCACCACCGCGGCCATATCCATCGCCGCCACCTGGCCAACGCCTTCGCAGTCCGGGCACATGCCGCGCGGATCGTTGTAGGAGTAATAGGCGGGAGCGGGCAATTGCGGCTTGGCGAGTCTCGAAAACAGCAACACGCAGCATCTGTGCCGTGTCGGTAACCGTAGCCACGGTCGAGCGCAGATTGCCGCCCAGCCTTTGCTGATCAACGATGATGGCCGCCGAAATGTTTTTGAGCTCGTCGGCGTCAGGCTGGCCGTAATGCGGCATGAACTGTTGCACGAAGGCCGGATAGGTTTCGTTGATCAGCCTTTGGCTCTCCGCGGCGATAGTGTTGAAGACCAGTGAGGACTTGCCCGAGCCCGACACCCCGGTGAACACCGTGATCCGCCGCTTGGGAATGTCGAGCGAGACGTTCTTGAGATTGTTCTCCCGCGCACCGCGGATGATGATCGAACCGTAGTCGACAGAGGCCATCGGCTGATCCGATGTCATCTCATTTGAACTCTCGTGTGAATCTATTGAACTCTGACGTGAGAGCTTCCCAGTCTTCCCGGCAACGACTTTGACCACATCAACCCCCATTTTTCGTTTTTTGATTGTAGAATTTGGCGGAGAAAACAGTCCAAGAAGGCCGCGAAGAGCAACTCATCCGGAAACAGGTACTCATCATGAAAAAGAGTGGTTCCCATACAGTCGAATCCGCATTGCAACCACCCGACGCCAGAACCCGCGAACTCGCTGACTGGCGCGCAGAGATGCTTTCCCGCCTCCGCGCTTTGATCGAGCAAGCCGAACCCGAAGTCATCGAAGAATATAAGTGGAAGAAACCCACTAAACCCGAGGGCACGCCTGTGTGGTCGCACGACGGGATCATCTGCACCGGGGAGACCTACAACAGCGTCGTCAAGTTGACATTCGCCAAAGGCGCCTTGTTGGATGACCCCGCAGGTCTCTTCAATTCCAGTCTCGAGGGAAATGTGAGGCGCGCCATCGACTTTCACGAAGGCGACAAGGTGAACGAAAAGGCTCTCAAAGCTTTGATTCGCGCCGCCGTGGCCCTGAACACTTCCTCGGTCTGAGATGGGCGGTGGCCCCACCATTCGCCCTGCCTGCCAAGGGTGGGAAGTGCAACACACATTGTTAGGCGGATCATTCGCGTCTTTAGGCAATGCCCGCTGTTCTCGTGCTTATACCGGCCCGGCCGTTTCCTGCGACAAAGAGGACGCCGATGGTACGGCTCGGCGGCCGCAGAGCCCACGATGCCACACAAAAACCAGTGATGATCAGCGGGGCAATCACGTGAAAACCGTAAGCTCCGTAACCGCCCACTGCCGCGCAGGATGCGGCCGCGCCTGTCAGGTCGAAGAAGATGCCGGCGTACGCCCATTCCTTGAGCCGAGGAAAGCGCGGCACAAGTATGCCGATTGCACCAAGCACTTTCCAAAACCCCAGGATGGCGAAGAAGTACATCGGGTAGCCAAGCACGGGAACCACGCCATGGGGGTTGCTCACATATTGGGCAACCTGCGGAAGCCCCGCCGCCTCCAATAAAAAACGCGACGAGTCCCGTCATCGTCCAATAAACAACAGATTTTGTTTTCATGGTCAATTCAACCTCCCAACGAGACGTTCCAGGTTGTCGATGAAATTCCGCCAGCCGTATTTTGCGCCCTTGAAGTTGGCGCCTTCTTCCGACGGGAAGCCGGATTGTTCCATGCGGAGATGGGTGCCACCCGCGGTCGGCGTCAACGTCCAGGTGACGACAGTCTCCAGACCCATGGAACCCCAGCCATACGAGAGCCGTGAAATGGGTTCGACCTCCAGGACTTCACAGTCGATGATTCCGTTCCAATTCGGCATCGGCGTGCGGCGGAACTGGAACCGGTGGCCCACCACCGGCTTGAAATCATTCTTCAACAGCCACTCCTCGATCAACTGGCCTTCCGTGAGGGCGCGCCAGATCTTTTCCGGAGGATGCGGCATCTCCCGTTCTATGACGAGAGTCCGTGTCGAGGCAGTCTGGGTCATTTGTCCATCCTTTTCAGCAGATTTTCGAGTTGATCAAATCGGTCGCGCCAGAAAGCGCCGTAGATGCTCATCCAGTCGAATAGGGGCGCCAGGGCCTGGGGCTGGGCACTGTAGTGGGTCTCGCGTCCCTCGCGGCGGTGGCGCACCAGCTTTGCCCTCTTCAACACCGTCAGGTGCTTGGAGACCGCAGGCTGTGATACGCCAGCGCGACCCGTCAAGGCGTGAACCGTCTGTTCCCCTTCGCGGGCCAGGCGCTCGAAGATCCCTCGGCGCGTCGGGTCGGCGAGGGCCCTGAAGACATTGTCTGTTACGGCTTGCATAGGAAGCCCCTCAATCACGCGTCGTGTTACCAGTCCAGGTGTGTGATCTGAATGAGATTTCCGCACGTATCGTCAAGCACCGCGATGGTCGATCCCGTTGTCTTGGTTGGCTCCTTGGTGAATGTCACGCCGTGTTCCTTTAGCCTCGTATACTCCTTCTGGACGTCCCCGACGAAGAAATTAGCCGCAGGTATGCCATGCCGAAAAATCTCTTGTTGATATGCCTTCGCGGCCGGGTTAAAGCCCTCGTTGGGCTCCAGCACCAGTTGCGTGCCTTCCGGTTCATCTGAGGAAACCACTGTGAGCCATTTGTATTTCCCCGCAGAAAATTCATGTTTCTTAACGAAGCCCAGCACGTCGGTGTAGAAGTTCAGCGCCTTGTCTTGGTCGTCTACGAAGATGCTCGTCAGCTTGATTTGCATGATGTATCCTCCCTGCTTACCGTTCTAAGGTTTTGGTATGGTTGTGACCCATTGCCCTGCCGGCGGACCAGCCGACTCAAGAATCGCCCTGCGCCTTCGGATCGGCAAGGGGCGTTAAGACATGGCCCTCTACGACCGCCATGGGAGAAACCATAACCAAATGGCTATTGATTGTCAAGCAGGAATCAAGGGGAGAATTTCGGGAAGGCGGTAGCGAGATTCAAGTCTGAGGGACGTGCGGCTATGCTCGATCGAGGCCGCGTAAGTGATCGCACCGAAGCCCTTGTTCAGGCGGTTTACACCCTGGTGCACGAGCTCGTCGTTCTGTTGACGGTGCCGCCATCGACGATCGGGTGTTCACGATTCCCTGCCCTTTTTCACTCGGCTCGCAAAGCTTCGCATGGATTTACCCGCGCCGCGCGCCAGGCAGGCAGGAAGCTCGCAATCAGCGAGGCAATGCTTAACACCGCGGCAACAGCAGCGAGGGTTGGCACATCCCAGGCCGCAACGCCGAACAGTACATTGCGCATCGCGAGCGAAGCGCCAACGGCACACATCAGGCCTACACTCACGCCGATCCCGGTCAACCATCCAGCCTGCTTCATGATCATCTGGTAAACGGAGCTGCGCTGGGCGCCCAGCGCCATGCGCACACCAATCTCGCGTGTCCGCTGGCTCACCGAGTATGCAATTACACCGTAGAGCCCGACCACACCCAGAACCAGCGCCATGGCCGCGAAACCACCCACCAGCCATGTAGACGAGCGATGGATCAGGGCCGCCGGCGTGGCGTCAATTTGCTGCTGCATGGTCTGCTCGCCATACACACCAAGGTTCGGATCGATCTGATGGAGAGTGCTCACGAGCACCGGCAGCACGGTCTTTTCGTCCTGCGCGGTGCGCACCGCAACCGAAAGGAAATTGCTCGGGTCCTGGTAGATGGCTTCGTATTCCGCGGGCCATACCTCGTCGTCCAGCCCACTTTCGCGCACGTCAGCGATCACGCCCACGATCTCGCGTATAGATTTCGGATCGAGTGCTCCGTTACCGATCTTTCGACCAATTGGATCTTCTCCGGGGAAATACTTCTTCGCAAGAGCTTCATTGATTACCATTACGTGCGGCTTGGATCCGTCGTCATCATTGGTCATCAGGCGCCCGCGCACTAGCCGGGCCTTCAGCGTAGGCAGATAGGTCGGACTCACGTCGCGCTCATTCACCTCGTTGTGCTCGCCGTGAAATGGCTTGCCAACAATGCGGATCCAGTCGGTGTTGCAATTGCACTGCACGGGCAGACTGCTCGTAAATCCCACCGATTGCACCCCCGGGAGGGCCGAAACGCGCCGGCTGATCTCGCGCATCAGCTCGACCTGCTGTTCGCTTTTGGCATACAGCTTTTCGGGAGCCATAACTTGTAGCGTGGCCAAGTGGGTCACATCGAACCCAGTCTCAACATGGAGCAGACGGTAGAAGCTTTTGCCCAGCAAGCCGGCGCCGACCAGAAGCACTACGGCGATGACCAGCTCTACGACGACAAAATTGGCGCCCATGCGCCGCCAGAAACGGCCAGCAACACCGCGATCGCCGTCGCCCAACCCGTCTCGAATGCGCTGGAACGACAAACGCATCGTAGGCGTGGCCGCCATGAGCAAGGCCGCACCCAGCGCAACCCCGGCCGTAAACATTGCCGTGTGCGCATTCATGCCCACTCCGGCGAGATACGGCATCGCATCCGACATCACCTTGGGCACCAGCCGCTTCAGCAGCGTCATAATCCACACCGCGACCAGTCCTCCGCCAAAGCTTC
Organism: Terriglobales bacterium; assembly: GCA_963788475.1. Classification (GTDB taxonomy): domain Bacteria; phylum Acidobacteriota; class Terriglobia; order Terriglobales; family Acidobacteriaceae; genus Telmatobacter. Next base: position 330,072 of record CAWBGO010000010.1, on the reverse strand, counting down.
CGGCCGCGGCCAACAACAATGCTTCGGTAACGAACTGGCGCGTGAGCCGCAACGGGGTGGCGCCCAGCGCGCCTCGCACCGCGATCTCGCGCCGCCTGGTCTCCGACCGCACGAGCAGCAGGCTGGCCACGTTCACGCAGGCAATCAACAAGAGCAATCCCGCTCCAGCCAATAAGGTGAGCAGAATCGGCCTCACCTGCCCTACGATCAATTCAGAAAGAGGGAGAACGCTGGCGCCTTGCCCCTGGTTTGAGGCCGGATACTGGTTAGCCAGCTGCGCCGCAATCGCCTTCATCTCGTCCAGTGCGGCCTTCACCGTCACTCCATCACGGAGGCGTCCGACGCCATCGAGATCGTGGCAGCTTCGGCGCTGCTCGCAACCATTCTTGTCCAGCAGTGGCGTCCAGAACTCCGCGTCGCCTCGCGGCGCAAAAGAGAATTCACGCGGCAATACTCCGATGATGGTGTAGGAATCTCCGCTCAAAGTTACGGACTGGCCAATGACATCGGCTCGGTCGCCAAAGCGCTTCAACCACGTGCCATAGGTAAGGATCACGATCTTGGCCTGGCCCGGACGATCTTCACCGGGCAAAAAATCGCGACCCAGCATGGGCTTCACACCCAGCGTGCGAAAGAAGCCGTCACTCGCGCGCGCGGCGGGCACAGGCTCAGCGCCCGACGGCGTGCGCAGCAGGTATCCCGTGCCTGTGTAAACTTCAAGGGAACTGAACGACCGGTTCATCCGTTTCCAGTCCTCGTAGTCTTCACGGGAAAGATTGGAACTTGGAAACATGGCGCTGCTTTCGTCCACGGCCATTAATCGGTTGGGCATGCTGTACGGAAGCGGCTGCAGCAGCGCCGCATCTACGAACCCGAAGATCGCCACGCTCACTCCCATGCCGAGAGCGAGAATCAGAATCGCGGTAAGGGCAAAACCCGGATTCTTGCGCATCTGCCGCATCGTAAAGCGCAGATCCTGGACCACCGACTCCGCCCGGAAACCCACGATCTCGTGGCTCTCTTCTCTTAACCGGGTTCCATTTCCGAACCGCAAGGCAGCGGCGCGGCGCGCGGCTTCCGGCCTCATTCCATCCGCGACAAGGTCTTTCTCAGCCTCCGCGCGATGAAAAGCCATCTCCTCGTCGAGTTCGGACCGGAATCGGTCCCGCCCGAAGAGGCGTGCAAGCTTGTTGAAGAAGAAAGAGAGCCTGTCCATGTTGATCTCCTTGCAATTCGCAATCAGGTTCTATCGGTGCGCGATCATTCAGCTCGCAGGGCGTTCATCGGATCGGTGGCGGTCGCTCGAAGCGCGGGGACATAACCAGCCAGCATCGCCACCAAGATCACAATCCCGGCGACCGAAGCAAACGTCGCGGGATCGGCGGGACTGACATCGAAGATCAGACTCTTCAGCAGCCGCGACAGGGCGAACGCCGCCACGACACCGAGAGCCGTTCCCAGTACTGCGAGCCTCGCAGCGTGCGACATGACCAGGCTCATCACATTGCTCCGCGCCGCCCCCAGCGCCATGCGTATTCCCAATTCCGGAGTTCGCTGGCTGACGGAATACGAAATCACGCCATAAGTACCGATGCCAGCAAGCACGATCGCCAGTCCCGCAAACAATCCCACCAGCGCGAATGCAAACCGAGGCGTCGATACCGACGAGTCGACGATGCTGTCCATCAGCTTCACGTCCGCCACCGCGAGTGCCGGATCGATGCGATGCACTTCGTTGCGCAAGGCATCGGCGAGCAGGCTCGGACCACCGCGCGCACGGAGGACCACAGACATATCCGAAGTCCAGCCGCTTTGAAGCTCGGGCCACCAGAAGGCGGGTTGCGCGGCAGGGCTGTTGGGCTGATCCTTAACGTCGCCGACGACCCCCACGATCGTCAGCCAGTCCTTTTCCTTTGGCTGGTCTTCAAACGTCATCCGCTTGCCAATCACGTTCTCATTCGGCCAATATTTGTTCGCCATTGCATGGTTGATCAAGACAACCTGCTGCGTGTCTTTGGTGTCAGCTTCAGTGAAGAAGCGGCCCGCCACCAATGGAATCCCGAGAGCGCTGAAGTAGCCCGGAGTGGCCATGTGATAGCGCGCGTGGAACTCTTCCCCCGCGGGCGGTTTCTTGCCCTCGATCGTGAATCCCGAATTCTCGTCGTAGCCCGTCCAGGGCAGATCGCTTCCTGCGCCCGCGCTCTCGACATCGGGCAGTCTATTCAGATTCGTGACCAGCCCCTCGAAGAAGCGCGCAACCTGTTCGCGCTTTCCGTAATTCACATGCGGCAGAGAAATACTCGCGGTGATCACATGTTCCTGCTGAAACCCTGGATCGAGATGCAGCTGGTTCAGCAAGCTCCGCAGCATCAGCCCCGCGCCGATCAGCAGTACGCAAGCAAGGCTCACCTCGGCAACTACCAGCGCGTCGCGCAGCCTGCTTTGCCGTCCGCTGCCGACAGTGGTGCGCCCGCCCTTCTGCAGTCCCTCCCTGGGATCCGCTCTGCGTGGCCTGGAACGCCGGCGCCAGTCCGAAGAGAATGCCCGTAGCCACCGTAACCAGGATTGTGAACGCCAGCACCGGCGCGCTCACGTGAATGTCCTGCGCGCGCGGAAAATCGGCAGGCAGCAGCGCAACCAGCACCTTGACGCCGCTGAAGGCCAGCGCCAGCCCGAGGCCTCCGCCCAAAAATGAAATCAGCAGGCTCTCGGTCATCATCTGCCGCATGATGCGCATCCGCGGAGCGCCCATCGCCAGGCGCACCGCGATCTCCCGCTGCCGCGACGATGCCCTGGCCAGCAGCAGGTTGGCCGCGTTCGCGCACGCAATCAACAACACGATCACCACCGCGCCCAGCAGCACCAGGAGCATCTGGCGGCTCGCCCCGACCACTTCCGAGTACAGCGGAATCACCAGCACCTTCCAGCCGCCATCGCCGGGATGTTCGCGGCCCAGTTGCGCCATGATCGCGTTCATCTCCGTCCGCGCCTGCTCGAGGCCAACATCGTTCTTCAGCCGCGCGATCCCCTCGATGTAATGCGATCCGCGTCGATTCGGATTGCCTTCAAACGAGAAACGGCCACCAGGCATCAACGTCCTCACCGTAGGCGACCGAATGGTATTCATTTCCTGGATGCACGGTTCCGGCTGGCATCACGCCGACTACGGTAAACGGCTGCATGTTGATCGTGATCTTGCGCCCGATCACGTTGGGGTCCGCACCGAATCGCGTTCGCCACAGCCGGTTGCTCAGGATCACCTGCAGCCCGTTGCCGGGTAGCTCGGCCGCCTTGTCAAACTCGCGTCCCAGTTCCGGTCGCAGCCCAAGCACGTGAAAATAGCCCGCCGTGATCCCGAATCCATTCACACGCACCGGCTCTCCCGAACCGGAGAGCTGTACGTCGCCGCGCGTAAACGCGGCCATCGATTCGAACGATTGATTGCGCGCCCGGTAGTCGCGGAAATCGAACGGGTTCAGGGAAAACCTGGGATAGCTCGAACTGGAGAGAAATATCCTGACCAGCCGCTCAGGCTGCTCATAGGGGAGACGCTTAAGCAATACGCCATTGATCACGCTGAAAATCGCGCTGTTCGCCCCGATGCTCAGCGCCAGCGTCAAGCAGTATGACGATCGTGAACGCCGGGCTGGCCCACAACTGCCGGATCGCATAGCGGACATCCTGCACCACCGTCTCGCCGCGGAATCCAATCACCTCATGGCTGCGCTCTTTGATTTGTGTCCCGTTACCGAACTGTCGCATGGCCGCGTAGCGCGCATCTTCCGGCGTCATGCCCTCCGCGACGAAGGCCTGCTCCGCCTGGGTGCGATGGAAGGCGATCTCTTCTTCCAGTTCGTCGTGAAACCGCTTGCGGCCAAACAACAGGGAAAGCTTGTTCAGAAACTTCATTGCCGTCTAGGCCTCCTGCACATCGCTCAGTACCCGCCCGATCGCGGCGATCATCTGCTCGAACTGCGAAAGCTCGACGCCCAGCTGTTTGCGCCCTGCGGCTGTCAGAGTGTAGAACCGCGCCCGCCGATTGGTATCGGTCATCTTCCACTCGGCCTTCACCCAGTTCTGCAACAGCAGACGTTGCAGTGCCGGATAGAGAGAGCCTTCCTCCACGGTCAACACATCATCGGAGAGCCGCTTGATGGACAGCGCAATGCCATAGCCGTGCAGCGCTCCGCGGGTCAGCGTCTTGAGAATGAGCATGTCGAGCGTGCCGGGAAGCAGGTCGGGTTTCTTGGCCATAGTCCGATATATAGATCATCTATGGATAGGAAGTCAACGGTCGCAGAAAACCGGCCGGGATCATCGGCCTCGATCCGGGGACCAATTGCGAAACGGTCGATGAATGGGCAGGTTCAGGCGCCGTGCGTAAACTGTGTGTCGTTCACCTTGACGTTAATCCTGCGCGAAGTGGCTCTGCGAATGGTGAGACCGGAACCGCCGGCATTCACGACATAAAAAGTGTTTGGCAAAAGGACGCTGCCAAATTTCCGATAGTCGGTATATTCAATATCGACGGATCCGTCGCCATAGAAGCTGTCAGAGAGAATCCGCTGCCGGACCAGCAATCCGTTGACGGCATCGAAGTAGAGCCACTTTCTGTCACTTTTCGAGTTAACCGGAACGACGAAAGCCCGTTGGCCATAGACCTGATCTTCGAAGACTGCGCCAGAGGGAGTGACCTCGCCAACCTGGTCCGGGTCGATAATTTCGGCAGCCTCCATCGCTGAAGAAGCCTCTCCTTCGTTCATTTCGCGCCAGGCGCCGCGCTCGTTTGCCCATGCCTCGTGTCCGTTCTTGATCAGCGTCTTGACAGTGGCTCCATTGCGATCGGTTTCTCGCACGCGCAATGGACCATCGAGAAGCACCTCGACCGATGTTTGCCGCGCGGGGCCCGTTCCGCCGTACGTTTCCATCTCGAATGTGACCGATTGGGAGAGGGGCCGCTTTCCGCTGCCTACTGACCGCCGGTACCGGGCGATCAAGTCCGCGGCGGCGGGACGAGATGATGGTCTTTCCGCAGCTTTCTTCCAATGCTCCGCATCGGGCACCGGTGCAGCCTGCGGCTTGAGAGTACCACGGTGACAGCTGTTGCAGGTGACCACGATCTTGCCGTCGAAATGGTTGGCGTTGATCTCATCCACCATGCGCATCATCTGGCGGGCTCTCAGCTTGGCTGCATTGCCTTCATCCAATTCGAACGATGAAGTATGGCAATGATCGCAAGTCACTCCCAGCGAGCCCGCGATAAAGGCCATAGTGTCGAACCACGTGTCGGCGGGCGCGCGCTTCAGCACCTGCACATTTTTGAAGGCCTCCCCCGCAGTTTTGAAGGGCTTGTCATTGGCAGTGGGTTGCTGGGCGCAGGCTGAAGCAACGCTGACGGAAAGAAACGAAATTACGGTCAATGGCAGGTTCATCTTCCGTTCCCCCGAACGCAAAACGAGACTAATTGCAGAAGAGGAGACGGCCCCTCAGATCCGCAGGAAGGAGTTCAGGACGGTTCCCCAAGTCTCGCAGACTACACCAGGGCGGTGGTCCGCGGTCAACGACGCAGTCAGGCTCAGTGACGATCTGCCGAATACTGCATGCGGATGGCAAGAAGCGAGCGACGACCTCGACAACCAATCCCGGGGCCGAAAAGGCGCAGCCGGCTCCGGCTGCCCCGTAGAGTTAGACCTAGTGCTTGGAGTACATGTCCATCACGTCCTTGCGCAGGCCGGTCCGGCTGGAATCGCGCGTGTAGAACATGTGCCCTCCCGGAAATTCATGTACCGCCACACGCGTGGGGTCGCCCATCACCGGCATCTGGTCCACGGTCAGCACCGAACCCATAAATGGGCAGGAAAGATCGTTCCATCCGTGTACGATCAGCACCCGTATCTTCGGGTCGGCGGCCACTGCCTGGCGCAGATCAGGCACTGATCCCTTGCGCAGGTCGTCGTCGCGATCCCAGAGGCGATTCACCTCATACGACAGGGCGTTATAGCGCGCGTCGATCTTCCAGCCCACGGTGCGGGTGATGAAATCCACCATCGCCGTGGTCAGGGGCGCAATGATGCTGGCCAGGATTGGATCGCTCGCACGCTGCTCGGGGGCAAACGGGAAGGGATCGAACGAGGTCACGTTGGAGTCGTACACCGATCCGAGTTTGCCTTCCTCTCGATGCACTTCGCGGAGATACGCTCCGGTTTCGATACGCCCGCCCGAGTACTTCACGAATGCGGGATCGAGGCCGGTCATTTCCGTCACGTGCTGGATCATCTTCTTTTCGCCATCGGGATCGGAATGACCCTTGAGCAGAGCCGTCGCGTAATCACCGCGGGTGTAGGCAATCACATCCGCCATCGCTTCGGGCGTCAACTTCTTGTCGCGCTCCAGATGCGCCGCGGTGATCGAAGGCAGCGTCATCATCCACGGCAACGGCGACAGGTCCTCATTCTCATCCTGCGCGGGGTTGAGATACGGCGACACCAGCACCACCCCATTGAGCGCCACGCCGAGCTGCGACTGAAGGTAGTGCGTAATGCGAGGCCCGCGAAACCCGCCATAGCTTTCGCCCACGAGATATTTCCGCGAGCCGAGGCGGCCATTCTTCACCAGCCAGTCGTATATCACGCGCGACAGGTATTGAATGTCCGGCGTGGTCGAATAGAAAAGCTTTTTGGCCTGGTCCTCCGGGACCGTGGCGCGACTAAACCCCGTTCCGATGGGATCGATGAACACCAGGTCGGTGAAATCGAGCCAGGTGCCGGGATTGTCGGTCAATGTGGGCGGGTCCGAAGGGCTGTCACCCTCATTTCCGGCATTCATGTGCCTCGGCCCGATCGCGCCAAAATTCAGATAGACGCTGGACGCGCCCGGTCCGCCATTGAACGCGAACGTCACCGGCCGGTTCTCGCCTTCGACCGTGTAGGCCGTGTACACCACGGCGCCGGCCTCCTTGCCGTCCTTGTCGCGCACCGGAAGAGAGCCCACGGTCACCGTGTACTTGAGCGTCTTGCCGTCGAGTTGAATCTGCTGCGACACGTGCGCATCGGCCGGCAAGGGCGGCAGCGCGGTCTTGTCGGCGGCAGCCTTGTCGGCGGCGGGTTTGTCTCCGCCGGCGGCAGGCTTGTCGCCCTGTGACCACGCCGTGGCAAAAGGAAAAGCAAAGCAGCCAAGCGCGCAGGCAAGCGCGAGCGGCAGGCGCTTCAGTGAAACTGTCATGCAAATACGATACATGTCCGGCGCAATGCGTCCCGAGCCGCCGGATTGAGACCTATCCGGGCCCTCCTCACCTGCTGGCAGCCCCTCCGCCTGATGATTTACCCTTGAAGGCAGGCATGATTTTCAAGAACGCGTTTCTCGCTCCATCTCTGGCCGCTGCCTTCGCTTTTGCGTCCACGGTCTCCGCGCAGCAGCCGCTGCCCGACGCGCCGCAGGCCACCGCGGCCGCTTCAATCCAGCCCAATGGGCCGACCGTCGTGATGGATACCTCGATGGGCCGCATCACCTGCCAGTTCTATCAAAAGCAGACGCCCAAAACCGTGGCCAACTTTATCGCCCTGGCGCAGGGCACTCGGGACTGGACCGACCCAGCCACCAAGAAAGTGATGCACCACAAGCCGCTGTATGACGGGACCATCTTCCACCGGGTCATTCCGGAGTTCATGATTCAGGGCGGCGACCCCACTGGGACCGGCATGGGCGACCCCGGCTACAGCTTCGAAGACGAGTTCAATCCTGATCTTGGATTCGATGTTCCGGGCCGGCTGGCCGATGGCGAACTAGGGACCCAACACCAACGGCAGCCAGTTCTTTATCACCGAGGTGCCTACGCCGCATCTCAACGGCCATCACACCATCTTCGGTCAGTGTGACGAGGCCAGCGTGAACGTGGTCAAAGCGATCGCCCGGGTGCAAGTCGGTGCCAACGACAAACCAGTCGTGCCGGTCGTCCTCAAAAAAGTAACGATCGTTCCCGAAGGCAAGCCCCTGCCGCCCCCGCCCGCAGTTGCGCCTAAACCCTAAACAGCTTCGATTGACAATCGGGGCGCCTCACGTGCTCGTTTTTGAGGCCGGAGATATCTCGAAACCCCAGGAGTATTCATGGCACAAGCACCAGGCACTTACGCCACCTTCAATACCACCGAAGGCAAGATCACTGTCCGCCTTTTCGAATCCGATGCGCCGGTCACAGTGAAGAACTTCATCGAACTGGCCGAAGGCGCGAAGGAGTGGACGCATCCCGGCACCCACGCCAAGTCCACCGACAAGCTCTTCGACGGAACCATCTTCCATCGCGTGATTCCCAATTTCATGATCCAGGGCGGCGACCCGACCGGCACCGGCATGGGCGGCCCCGGCTATCGCTTCCAGGATGAAACCAAGGGCTCGCCGCACAGCTTCGACAAGCCCGGCAAGCTGGCCATGGCCAATAGCGGCCCGGGAACAAACGGCTGCCAGTTCTTTATCACTGTCGCTCCGACCGCATGGCTCACCGGCAAGCACACCATCTTCGGCGAAGTGGTCGAGGGCCAGGATGTGGTCAACAAGATCTCCACGGTCAAGACCGGCGCTCAGGACAAGCCGGTAAAGCCCGTAGTGCTTGAGTCCGTGTCGATCGAACGAATCGCGTAGTTCGTAGGCTGGGACCAGCCAAAGCAAAGGCGCCTCTTCCGTTCGGGTCAAGACTGATCCGAACGGAAGAGACGCCTTTTTACTTGGCCCTTTTCAGGCCCGCAGAAGAAACTACTCTGATGCCGATTCGACGGCCTTGGTCTGAGAGACGGTCCAATCCGGCGCGCCCACCTTGAAGCGTGCGAAGCGGCGAACCGTGATGTTCTCGCCCAGCTTGCCGACCTTCTGCGCGATCAGTTCCTTGATGCTGATGGCCTGGTCCTTGATGAAGGGCTGCTCGAGCAGGCAGACTTCCTCGTAGAACTTGGCCATCTTGCCGTCGACGATCTTCTCGATCACCGGCGCGGGCTTGCCGGTTGCAGCAGCCTGGGCGCGATAGATTTCCTTCTCCCGCTCCAGGTCCTCGGTGGTCACGTCTTCGGGCTTGACGTAGCGCGGATCGCTGGCCGCGATGTGCATCGCGATGTCCTTCAGCAATTCCTGGAAGTCGTCGGTGCGGGCCACGAAATCGCTCTCGCAGTTGACTTCGAGCAGAACGCCGATCTTGCCGCCGGCGTGGATGTAGGTGCCCACTGCGCCCTCATTCGTGGTGCGGGCCGCCTTCTTCTGTGCCGAAGCCATGCCCCGCTTGCGCAGAACCACGAACGCATCTTCGATATTGCCCTTGGTCTCCTGCAGCGCCTTCAGGCAGTCGCCCATGGGCGCGCCGGACTTTTCGCGCAGGTCTTTTACCAACTTGGCATCAATCTTCTCGCTCACTGTCGTCATCTCTCTTTTCCTTCTTTGTCTACGCGAATCTCCGCGTTCGTACCGCAGACTCCTGAACCACGTCTCTACCTCTTGGGAGAAACGGACCAGGCGTAATACTTTTCTCGCCTGCCGCACCGCAGGTGCCCTAAAAGAAAAGCGTGGCGCTCGTTGATCGTGGCCACGCTCTCCATCATGCGCATGCAAATGCGCAAAAAATGATTAATGGGCGGCGCCTGCTGCCTCGTCATCATCGAGCAGCGCGGCAACCGCCGCCGGGGCCTTGCGAATGCCGGCGCCCACGGCAGCATCGAAGTCGAATTCCTCAGGCGCAGCAGCAGCCTCCAGAGCCACCGTTTCCTCGGCCGGAACCGCGAGCGGTTCCTCGGCGAAGGCCTTGTCGCCCACCAGGTTCACACCCTCAGCGGCCGAATCGGCGATCTTCGAGGTGAACAGGCGAATGGCGCGCAGCGCGTCGTCGTTGCCCGGAATCACGTAGTCCACCACCGTCGGGTCGCAGTTGGTATCGACCACGGCAACCACCGGGATGCCCAGCTTGCGGGCTTCCTTCACCGCAATGGCCTCGTTGTTCGAATCGACCACGAACAGGGCGTCGGGCAGGCGCTTCATGGTCTTGATGCCGGCCAGGTTGGCCTGCAGGTGCTTGCGCTCCCGCTCCAGGCGAATGACTTCCTTCTTGGTCAGCAGCTCGTAGCGGCCATCGGTGGCCATCTCATCCAGTTCCTGAAGGCGCTTCACCGACTTCTGCACCGTCACCCAGTTGGTCAGCAGTCCGCCCAGCCAGCGCTGGTTGATGTAGGGCATGCTGGCGCGGGTGGCCTCCTCCGCCACGGCATCCTGCGCCTGGCGCTTGGTGCCGACGAACAGAATCGTCTTTCCCGACGCGCACAGCTCGGTTACAAATTTCGACGCATCCTTGAACAGCTTGAGCGTCTTCTGCAGATCGATGATGTAGATCCCGTTGCGCTCGCCGAAGATGTATTCCTTCATCTTGGGATTCCAGCGCTTGGTCTGATGCCCGAAGTGAACACCCGCTTCGAGCAGCTCCTTCATTGTGATCGTGGCCATTGGCCTCCTTCGTGGATTGCATCCGGGTGGTCGATGCCGGCGCCCGAATTGAACCCGCTTATGCGGGAGATGGTGAAACAGTTGTCAGTTTTCAGTCCTCAGTTGTCAGCTAGTTCCAAGCCGGCTCGATGCCCATAACTGAAAACTGACGACTGACAACTGAAAACTGCAAGCGCTTAGCGCTTGCTGAACTGGAACCGCTTGCGGGCGCCCTTCTGACCGTACTTCTTGCGCTCCTTCTGGCGCGCGTCGCGGGTCAGCAGGCCTTCGGCCTTGAGCATCTTGCGCAGTTCCGGGTTGAACTCGATCAGAGCGCGGGCAATGCCCATCTTCACGGCATCGGCCTGCGCGGCTACGCCGCCGCTCTTACGTCGTGACCAGGACGTCGAAGCTCGATGCCAGGTCGGCAACCACCAGAGTGCGCTTGGCCGATACCCGCTGCTGCTCGGTGACGAAGTACTCGTCGAAACCCTTGCCGTTGACCTTCCACTCACCCGTTCCGGGACGCAGAAAGACGCGAGCGATCGCCGACTTGCGCCGCCCCGTTCCGTAATACTGAACCAGATCTGCCATTCTTCTTTTAGCTCCTAGCCTCTAGCTTCTAGCTTCTAGCTAAAAGCCCGAAAGGCATGAATCTCAAATGCTCTGGCTAGCAGCTAAAAGCTAGCAGCTAGCGGCTGCTTTTACGCCACTTCAAGCGTTACCGGCGCCTGCGCCTGGTGGGGATGCTTGTCGCCGCGATAAACCTTCAGCTTCGTCCGCCATCTGCGCGGCCCATCTTGCTCTTGGGCAGCATGCCCTTGATCGCTTCTTCCAGAATCTTTTCCGGCTTGCGGTTCAGCAGCCGCGTAAACGACTCTTCGCGCAGGCCGCCGGGGAAACCGGTGTAACGGCGATAGACCTTGCTCTGGCTCTTGAGCCCGGTCAGCCGAACCTTCTCAGCATTGATCACGATCACGTGATCGCCCATATCGATGTACGGCACGTACCTGGGGTTCAGCTTGCCGCTCAGCACGCTGGCGGCCTTGGTCGCCAGCCGGCCCAGCGTCTGGCCGCTTGCATCCACCACATACCATTTGCGGTCAATATCCTTGCCGCTCGGAACAAACGTCGACATTCTTTTCCTACCTTTTAGACCAGCTCAGTAGACAAGCCCAACCCCGGCCCGTCAAAAGTCTTCGCGCACAGCGCGTTCGCCCGCGCCAAATGCTCACGGGCCAAAATTCCACCCACTGCCAAACAATTCTGTTCGGGTGAGGACTACGGGGCTTACCCTCTTCGGGATCCTGACTCTGCTGAACCTGAACACCACTCAGCAGAAGGTGCCTGTTCCAGCCGAATCCCTACCCAGGGTTCAACCAGCGGGTCCGGACTACATCCAATCATTCCATCGACTTAGACCAGTCTTTGGAACCCCTATACGCAGACCCCAGGCGCAACACCGCACAAGGTCTCCAGAATACGTTAATTGCGCCCCTGAGTCAATGAACTGGCGGCCCAATACGAGGGGAGAGGGGTGAGTTTGACTGCCGGGTGTGCGTCATTCCGGCCTGTTTCCCAAACAACAGGCCCGGACCTTGGGCTTTCCTTTCCGCCGGGTCAATTTTCCTCCCCACCTGCGACCGTGCCCTGACAAATTGGTCCGCCCGGGTGATTCTTCCGACTCGCGTCCCCTCGTTCATACGTCGACCATACGTCGGCATAACTGCTGCAGTCTTCAAGCCTCACCAAAATATTCTTTCTCTTCGCTGTAACGTTGGGGGGCTTACTGCTACTAAATGCGCAGTAACACTCTGATGCCCCATCAGAGCACCTCCTCCAAAGGAACTGAAAATCATGAAGACCCTGTCCTCCGCCCTTACGGCGGTTCTTGTCCTTGCTGCGCCCCTGGCCAGCCTGGCGATCAACCCACAGCCCCTGCCACCCAACCAGCACGCTCTCAACCTTCCTGGCGCGACCACCATCGACGCTCCGCCAGTCGGTTTTGATCCCATCACGGCCTCGGATCAGGATCTCCAGTATCACGGCTTCCCGCCGCGTCCCAACCAGACCACCGAGCCCAAGGCCTATGCTACCTGGACCAAAGCGATGAAGGCATCCAAGACCCGCATCGTTCCCACCCTCGAGCAGACCACTATCTTCCATGGACCTTCCAAGATCAACAAGAACGCGCCCAGTCCCACCGCCGTGGAGAGCAACGCGGCCCTTTCGCTCCAGCCGAGCAACACCCTCTACTCCTCTAACTGGAGCGGCTATGTGGACTTCAGCGGCGCCACCAGCTACGGGTCCTCCTCCTTCTACTACGTCGTCAACGACATGGTCGTCCCCATCGCACAGCAGGCTGGATGCACCGGCGGCTGGGCCTGGGGTTCGGAGTGGAATGGCATCGACGGCTGGGGATCGAGCGACGTGCTCCAGGCCGGGATTGAGTTCGATGCGTACTGCTCCGGCACCACGCGGTCGGCCTACTACTCTGCGTGGTATGAATGGTATCCCTACGGCGAAGTCCGCATCCCCAGCCTGCCTGTGACCGCCGGCACCGACGTCTTCGTCGAAGTCTGGCACACCTCCTCAACGCAGGGCTATGCGTATATCGTGAACGAAAACACCGGCAAGTACGTGGACATTGGCTTCACCGCATACCCCGGATATCCCCTGAAGGGCAACTCGGCCGAGTGGGTCGTCGAAGCCCCCACGGTTGGCGGCAGCCTCGCGACCCTCACGGACTACACCATGATTCCGTTCTGGGATGCTTATGCCTACACCGAGGCAAGCGCTTTCTACGATGTCGCCACGGCTACACCGGTCGACATGGAAGTCGGCACAACAGTCATCTCGTATCCCGAATACCTCGGCCCCGAGACCTTCGTGATGCACTACCGCTGAGAAGGCTCCCTCCCCATAGATCAGCTCAACAAAAATGAATGGCGACGGCCAACCAGCCGTCGCCATTTTTTGGCTTTTCGTGTGCCGCGCCCTAAGGAAGTGTCGTACAAGTCGCATAAGTGGCGGACGCGGTCGTGCCCGGCAAATAGCAGGGCTGGCCGTATCCTGGCTTGCGACTGGTGTTGTTGTTATTTCCTGACGCGCCGTTTTGAGTACTCACGCGAACATCCACGATGTTGCCTTGCACCAGGACAGTCGTGTCCACGATGTCCTGATCGGTACGAAGGATCGTGAGATATGTGCTGTCGGGTGAGGCCACAAAGATCTTGCCGTAAAGCGAGTTCTGGGTTGAGACCACCGTGCGGGGATGTCCCGTCACCGCGACAGTTTTCAACACCGTGTGGCTGGTCAGGTTGAGGACAGTCACCGTTCCGTCGGCCTGGTTAGCCGTATAGGCACGGCTGCCATCGTAGAGAGCCGTCACGCTGGCCGGATTAGCGCCCACGGGCATAGTGAACGTAGTGCCAAAGGTAGCGCTGTCGTCGCCGAATTCATCGAGACTCACATCGATGAGAGTCGCGGTCCCGCCGTCATAGTCGGCCACGATCAACTGACCGGTCGTAGCGTTATAGTCCGCCGATACCGGCCCCGCGATCGCGGGCACGTTGGGCCCCGTTAACCCCGCGGTGGTCGAGAGCGGCAGAGATGGATGACATGTGACCAGTCGTCCGACCTGGTTGACGAAGGGAGTACACGCATTGAGCGTGTTGTTCTGGCTGTTGATGACGGTGATGGTATCGTCTCCGCGGTTCAAGACAAACAGGCGCCTGGCGTCAGGGCTCAGCAGCGCGAAGACCGGACACTTCCCGAGCGGAATCCGAGAGGAGACGGTGTAATTTGCGATTTCGATACCGTCAGCCTCGCCTGCTGGACCGGTGGTCGGAGAGTTGTTGCAGTCAACGCCCGTGGCCACCGCCCCCTGGGTAATGGCGTAATTGCGTTGGCTCACGACTCCCGGCCCTACGACCGCGATCGGCGTGGGAGCCACCGGAATAGCGAGCTTGAATGCCTCCGGCGCCCCGGTGAGTACGTCGATGACGTTCCCATCAAGGTCGGCCATCCAGAGCCCCGAAGACGGCGAAAACAGATTGACTGGGACCGCCGTTGAAGGCAGCGTTGAAAAGGTCACGTTCTTCTGCTGAAGATTATTGCTGGCCGGAAAATTGGTGATCGTCCCGTCGCTGTTGACGGTGTAGCCCGTAGAACCGGTTTCATCGAGGGTGAAGGTGATCGGGCCGACTCCGATGGGCGCCGTTGCCATGATCGTGTCCCCGGAATAATTGATGATGGTGGCTATTCCCGGCGAGGTAGGGGAGGGCGACGAAACCACGGCGGCCAGCGATGCGGGCTGCGGAGCAGGGCCGCTGGGATTGATGGGTGTCACCACGGGCCGGTAACCGGCGCCGCAGCCGTCGACCATCACTGCGATCACAAGCGCAAGACCCGCATATGCCGGCAGCATGCGCGGCCGGCCAAAATACCTTGGAAAAAGACTCATTCAGTTTCGTTCCTGCTTACTGGTCGATTGTAAATGACCGCGACAGGGCCTCGGCGACCGGCGGGCATTTGCCCCTGGCGTTTTGGCGACGTTAAATGTTGGACGCGCGAGAATCTCATCGGTGTGGAAGGTGGCGGAAGGGGCTCGCGTCCTCTCATCCCATTCACGATTGGTCAGTGGCTGACCACCTCCACGATCCCGCTGTCCGGAGCAGTCCAGGCCGGCGCGCCTTCGTGGGTCAGTTGATGATTGGCGTCGTTCCAGTGAAGCCTGGTCACCGACCCGGCCCCGTTCTCGTACGCATAGGTCATTCCGTCGTCGGAGAACAGTGTGAAGTCCGCGTTGGCTCCCGGATAGATACGCACCTTTGCAATCGCCTGCTGCTGGTGCGTGTTCTCGATCGGCGACCCGAGGGGCAAGATCGAGCCCGCACGCACGAACAGCGGAATCGTGTCGATGGGCGCGGAAACGCTGACGGTCTGGCCGCCCTTCACCCGCTCATTGGTCCAGTAGTTGTACCAGTCCGTGCCCGCGGGCAGGTAGACTTCGCGACTCGTTGCTCCCTGCTCCGTAACCGGCGCCACCAGGAACGCCGGCCCGAACATGTATTCGTCGCGCAGGTCCGCCACCTTGGGATCGTCGGGAAAATCCAGCGGCAGCGCGCGCATGAACGGCGCACCTGTCTGCCAGGTCTTGTAGCCCAGCGAGTAGATGTAGGGCATCAGCTCATAACGCAGGCGGAGATATTTCTCCAGGATGGGCTCGGCCTGCTTGCCGTAGGACCAGACCTCGTTATTCGGCCGGCTGCCGTGGGTGCGCATGATGGGCAGGAAGGTGGCGTACTGAAACCAGCGCGTGTAGAGCTCCGGGTAATCGTCGTAATGGCCCACCGTTTCGCGGGCATCGGAGGGATCGAGCAGCGGCGGATGCGCCGGATGGTGCTCTCCAGGAAGATACTGCCACCCTCCGGTGTCGTTGGACCAGTACGCAATCCCGGATGCTGTAAAGTCGAGCCCGGTCGGAATCTGGCGCTTGTACGTATCCCAGGTGGGATAGATGTCCGAAGACCAGAAGATGGCGCCGTTGGCCTGCGCTCCCGTGTAAACATCGCGCGAAAGGGTCAGCGCCCGCCGCCCTGGCTCGTCCTTGCGAAAGCCGTCGTAGAGGGCCGCCGTGTGGAAGAGCGGGTACACGTTGAAGTATTGCGTCCCCGGGCCGATGTGGTAATACGCACCGTTGGGAGGCAGGTCGGGCTCGGTTTCGTCGGCCCACAGCGAATCGAATCCGAGATTGATGATGTTGTCGTGAATGGTCTTCCAGTACCACTTCGCCGCATCGGGGTTGGTCGTATCGATATCGGAGCCGGCGCGGTCGTAAGGCAGTCCGTTGATCGGCTTGCCGTCGGCGGTGTGGATGAGCCACCCGTTCTTGAGCAGCTCGGCATAGAAGCGGTCGTCGGGCACGAACCGGGGCCACACGCTGATCATGGTTTCGAAGCCCATGTCGTGCAGTTGCTTGTTCATGGCCTTGGGATCAGGCCAGAACTTCGGGTCCATGTCCATCTGCCCCATCTTTGTGTAGTAGAACCAGTCCACCACCAGCACGTCCGCAGGCAGATGGCGTTCGCGATATCCCTTGGCGACTGAAAGAAGCTCGTCCTGGCTGGAATAGCGCTGCTTGCACTGGATATATCCGTACGCCGCCTTCGGCAGCATATGCGTCGGGCCTGTCAGCAGCTTGTAACCGGAATAGATCTCGTCCGCGTTGGCGCCGGCGATGACGAAGTAGGACACGCGGTCGCCGACTTCGGAGAACCAGCGCGTCTGCTCGTTGAACCCTGGTTCGATCGTCGTCTTGGACGGATTGTCCCAGAGAAGTCCGTAGCCCTTGTTGGTGATCGCGAAGGGCACGCAGGTGCTGGGCGCGGCGGGCGCCAGGTAATCGTTCCAGCAACGGACGGGGTGGCCGCGATGATCGAGAATGCCCTCGTGGTTCTGGCCCAGCCCATAGTAGTGCTCGTCATCCGGGGAGGCGAAGTACGCACCCACGTAATACGCCGGCGGATCGGTGGGCCGGCGATCGTTGGCCAACTGCGCTGTTCCGTCTTTGTGGTTGTATTCCGACTGCTGCCAGCCGTTCATCTCCAGCAGCGTTTTGTCATCGGGTGTCTTGAAGACAATGCGAGCCCACGGAACCGAGCCATTGAAGAACTTGCCGATATCGACCTGCGACTGGATGCGCTTTTCCGAGCTGGGCTTGGGATTGGGGCGGGGCCGATTGACGGTAACGATCATGCGGTCGGAACGGTAGACATCAGCGCCGTCCGATTCGCTCGATGTCCAGCCGACAGCACTGGGAAATCCAACGATTCCGTAGCCCGGCTTGGCCTGGGCCGCTTTGGCGTCGGTACTGAGCGTTACGCGAACGATGTTCGCCGCGTAGGGCTCCAGCACGATGGTTTCGCCTTCACTGCTGAGAACGAGCCGCTCGGGAACCTTATCCTGGGCTTTCGAAATTCCGGCAAAACTTGCCAGCCCGGCGACCAGTGCCAGCACCGTTGAATACCTTTTCATGCACAACTCCATAGACGACGCGAACAGTTGGAAAATGGCTGCGCAAGAGAGTGTAAACCGATTGACCGCGTCGGTCCCAATAGCAAGCCTCGTCCAGGGGATGGTAATCGCGAGCCCTTCGGGAGGACACGACCTTCGACTTGGGAACTGGCGCGGCCGGACCATCACCGGCCAGTACGATGAGACGTGGCCGAATTCAAGCAACACTGGCAATCGAAGTTGGTGCTGCTCCTCGTTCTGCCGTATACCGCGGTCGGTGTCGTTGTCCATGCGCTTACGTGGAGTACGCAAGCGCCCGCGGTGGTCCTGTGGGCGTTGGGGCTGAGCGGATTGCTCGGGCTTGTGGCCTGGAAATTGCGCACCGCAACACCCGTGGCGGCAGCGACCGGCGCGGTCATCTCCGCCAGCCTGATGTTCTCGACCTTCGTCTTTCCCTATCGTCCATGGAACACCGCGCTCATTCCGGTGCTGGTGGTGTTGATTCTCACCTCGTTGGCGACCCGCTTCGGGCGGCGCAGCAAGGAACGCTTCGGCACCGCCGAGAAGCGCCACGGCCGCGGCGCCCCACAGGTGGCAGCCAACCTCGGCATCGCCGCCCTGGTATTGGAGCCGTCGATACAATCTCGGCTGATCGACTCGCACGTATTCTCGCCGCCTGCCTCGGCGCCATTGCTCATCTTCGTCCTCGGGTTAGCCGCCCTGGCCGAAGCCGCAGCCGACACCGTGTCGTCCGAGATCGGCCAGGTGCTGGGTGGTCAGCCGCGCATGATCACAACTCTGCGCCCCGTCGATCCCGGAACCGATGGCGGTGTAACACTGGCCGGAACGCTGGCGGGCGTGATTGCCGCGGGAGTTGTTTCCGGCGCCGGCTGCCTGGCTTTGCGCGGCGACTTGGCTCTTTTCGAAATCAGTTGGGCAGGCGGCGTCTTCGGCCTTTTCTTCGACAGCCTGCTCGGAGCCACGCTTGAGCGTGCGGGGTGGCTCAACAACGATGGAGTGAATTTTCTGTCGACCGCCAGCGCGGCGGGATTCGCCCTCGCGATCGTGGCGCTCGCGCCTCACCCGGGCTAAGGGTTACTTAAATACCCAGAAGCAAGCTTCGACCCCGTGATCCCCATCACTTTCTCTAAATAGATGAAGAGCAATACTACGTTTGCCTATAGGGAAATAGCGGTTCCATACAAAGCTAATCGGCCACTTATTCTTCTTGCTCGCGCGCTCCGCGCACCCTGCATTTCTTTCACCTTGGATCCATCGAACGTGGATTGATTCGTGTCCATTGGACAGGGGTTGTTCTGCGTCTCCAGTCGTCTTAATTCCGATCCTTTCGAGGTAAATATGAAAGTTACGCGTCGGGAATTTTTCAATTACTGCGCCGGATCCGCGGCAGCATTGGGGCTGGCTGGAACACTCGGTCCGCTCGAAAAGGCATTGGCCGCCACCACCGGCCCGCCCATCATCTGGATCAAAGGCGCATCGTGCACGGGCTGCACGGTCTCGCTGGCGAACCGCATCTCCAGCAGCGCCCCGGTCGATCTGGCCGATCTGCTGATCCACACCATCGACCTTGTCTATCACCCCACGCTTATGGGCGCGGCCGGCGATCTGGCCGTGCAACAACTCGCGAACGCCGCGGCCGGCTCGTACATTCTGGCCGTCGAGGGCGGCATTCCCACGATCTACAACGGCAAGACCTGCACTATCTACACCTACAACGGAGTCGATATCACGGCCCTGGCTGCCGTCCAGCAACTCGCGCCCAAGGCCGCGAAGGTGCTTTCCATCGGAACCTGCGCGTCGTACGGCGGAATGTCGGCCGCCAATCCCAACCCCACCCAGATCAAGAGCGTCAGTGCTGCAACCGGCGTGTCGACCATCAACATCCCCGGCTGCCCGCCCCATCCGGACTGGATCGTCACGACCATCGCCCAGTTGCTTTCCGGCGTCACGCCGACGCTCGACAGCTCGGGCCGTCCGACGACGCTCTATGGAAAGACGGTGCACAGCCAGTGTTCGCGCCGGAGCAAATCCTGGGCCACCTCTCTCGCTTCCACCGGGCTCTGCAATGGCAACCTCGGTTGCAAGGGCCGCCAGACCCACGCCGACTGCCCCACACGGGAGTGGAACAACGGGGTGAACTGGTGTGTCGGAACCGTGTCGAGCAGCGGAAATGGCGCCGACTCGCTTTGCCAGGGTTGCACGGAAGTAGGCTTCCCCGACAAGTTCGCGCCGCTCTTCAGCACCGCTGGGGCCACGCCGTCCGGGCACAAGACGGCAGTCAAGCCCTCTTGCATGACATGCCACACAAGCGGCAGGCCAGACTGATCGCATCATTTGGCCCGGTCGTTCACCTTCGGAACGTTGGAGATTGAGAAATGGCAACCATTACGATTGTTGATCCCGTGACCCGCATTGAAGGACACATGAAGGTGCAGGTCACGATAGACACCGTCGGCGGCAAGCAGCAGGTCACCGACGCCCAGTGCACCGGAACCCAGTTCCGGGGCTTCGAGAAAATCCTCGTCGGGCGCGATACCAAAGACGCCCCCTACATCACCGAGCGCATCTGCGGCGTCTGTCCGGTTTCGCACGCCACCGCGGCATCCCTGGCTCTTGAACACGCGGCGGGCGTTACGATTCCCACCAACGCGCGCATCCTGCGCAACCTGGTTCTGGGAGCTAACTTCATCCAGTCGCATATTCTGCACTTCTACCTGCTGGCGGCGCTCGACTACATTACTCCGCCGGCGTCCGCGCCCTGGACCCCGGTATGGAACGTGGACCTGATGCGCAGTTCCTCGATGTCGCAGATCGCCACCAACTTCGTGACCGCTGTTGCCATGCGGCGCGAGGCGCACGAGATGGCGGCTATCCTTGCGGGAAGAATGCCGGGGCTCTCGGCCATCCAGGCAGGCGGCTTCTCGACCAAGCCCACCAGCAGCATGATCAGCAGCTTCAGCGGATATCTGAACACCCTCATCAACTTCATCAACAACAACTACGTTCCCGACGCGCAGCTGCTCTCGAGCATCTACACCGATTATCACCAGATCGGCAAAGGCCCCGGCAACCTCATCGCCTACGGCGTATTCGATCTGGACAACACATCCAATCCCAAGCGCCTGCTCAAGCGAGGCGTGGTCTACAACACCAATCCCACTTCCGTGCAGACCGTGTCGACTGCGAGCATTACCGAGAGCGTCACAAACTCCTGGTATGACAACTCCACCAATAACCTCAATCCGACCAAGGGCACCACGATCACGGTCGATCCGGCAACCAAGACCGCTGCGTATTCGTGGCTGAAGGCCCCGCGTTACAGCAACAAGCCGTGCGAAGCCGGTCCGCTGGCGCGCATGTGGGTCAACGGCGACTATCGCAAGGGCATCTCGGTGATGGACCGCCACGTGGCGCGTGCGCTCGAGACGCAAAAGATCGCCAACGCCATGATCGGATGGCTCAGCCAACTGACGGTAGGCGGATCCGAATTCACCCCCGTCACAGCGCCCTTCAGCAAATCGGGTGAGGGATTGACCGAGGCTCCTCGCGGCGCACTCGGCCACTGGATGAGCACCGCACCCAGCACCACGCTTGCGCCCAACGGCGTGGCCTCCATCGGCAATTACCAGGTCATCACGCCCACCTGCTGGAATGCCTCGCCCAAGGACACGAGTGGGGTTCGCGGCCCCATCGAACAGGCCCTGATCGGCACGCCGGTTTCGGTTGCCGCTCAGCCTGTCGAGGTGCTGCGGGTGGTCCATTCCTTCGATCCCTGCATGTCGTGCGCGGTGCACGTCATGCGGCCCGATGGAAAACCGGTAACCATCATCAACGCCCAGGCCGAGTTTTAACCATGAACACGCTGATTCTCGGTATGGGCAATCTCTTACTCTGTGATGAGGGTGTGGGCGTACACGTCGCCCGCGCCCTCGCGCAGCGCGATCTTCCGCCGGATACTGCGGTGGTGGAGGCGGGTACTGCTTTTCTGGATGTGCTCCCCGACATCGAAAAAGCCGATCGCATCCTGCTCATCGACGCCATGGAAGGAGGCGGCGCCCCCGGCAGCGTGTACCGAGTGCCCTTCGATCAATGCCGGCATCCGGACATGCTGGCTTCCCTGCACGGCTTCGATCTATCCCGCGTTCTTTTCATGGCCGGCAGCGATCGCGCGCCCGAGGTCACGGTCTTCGGCGTCGAGCCGGCGCGGATCGAATGGGGAACCGAACTCTCTCCCACGATCCAACGGGTGCTCCCCGCGGTAGAGAAAGCCATCCTGAACGAATTATCGTGATGTCCGATCGCTGCCATTTGTTCAACATGGCGCTGCTCCTGAGCATGACTCCGTTCGCAACCGCACAGCGGTAGGAGGCTACCGCAAACCCGCCCTCTTCACGGGGCCGGGTAGTCACGGCTGTCATGGCCGCCCCGGCGGCACGGTCCCCGACAGCTCGAAAGTTCCACATCGGCATGGCCAGAACCCGGTCAATGAGGGGCCGCATGTTTTATCAACAACGGCTACTCGGTTCTTGAGCGGCTTCTGCTCCGACGTTTCATCCACCATAGCCACCCACCTGTGATTGCCTGCAAGGGCAACGTTAGAGAAGCAAGTGCAGCCAATATCCGTCCGGTGCCACCGCCAATAGCACCTGTATGGAGGGCGCGATTCAGAGCCACAACTCGCTGTGCCGAATTGCTACGCGTACTTACAACGTCAAGGGTATTGCCCGAAAATTGATCGATCAAAACAGCGCTGCCGCCGTTGTCCGAGTGATCTTCCGGGAAGCGCATCTTCACCAGATAAACATCTCGCGGCTCGCGAGGGATGGAAACCCAGAGTATCGATGCTCCAGGTAACGCGTTCTGCGCGACAGAACACGCAAGATCAGCGGAGATGGGTTGAACCCCGGTCTTCGGCTGGGAAGCGACGGTTCGCCACACCGGTTGGCTATGAGTCATCGCAGTAGTCACGGGCACCGTCCATCGTTCCAACACCATATACGCGCCTGTGGCGGCAAAACCGAACATGAAAAGTGACGAAAAGAACCCAAGGGAATTGTGAAGATCGAATGAGAGGCGCTGAAGACCAGCAGAAGATTTGATTCCGATCCGCTTCAGTGGCCACCACAGATACAGACCACTCGGCGCGAGAAACATCAGAACGATCGAGGAGAACGCCATCACATTGTGAAGGGTTTTCATGATCACGGTGAATCGCACCACAGTCAGGTTTCCCAACACCTTCCCTGTGTATTGATTTACGAACACCTGTCGCGGCAGACGGTGGTGGCCAGGGATGACGTAAAACCAATACGACCGATCCGGTCTGACCGATGGGACATAGACTGCGATGATGTCTTCGGGATGCAACACGGCAGCGGCGCTGGCTGCAAGCTGTGTTGCGGGAAGCCGTTGAGCTTGTGCGGTCACCTTGAAAATTGATGGCTGAAGGAAGGCGTCGATTTCATCGGAGAACGCGAGCACGGTCCCGGACACGCCTGAAATGAGAAGAAACATACCCGCAACCAGTCCACCGATGAGATGGAGGTTGAACAGAGCCAGGCGAATGCGAGCATCACGGTTCATCCCTTTAGACAGTCCGGATTGAACGATATTGTAACCACGATCAAAGACGCCGCCAATTGAATGAACGCTCATCAAGACTGCACGTCATTTCCGCAGCGTATGCTCTTTGCAATGGTCGCGGGCGAATTACCGCCGACTCCGTCGAAACTCATGTTTCATTCATATGGGTGGGTCAAAGACCCATGATTAACTCGGAAGTAAGGAAAGGCAACCGCAGTCGGGGATGGAAGAGTTCTCCAGCCGAAAGCATGAAAATACAACCGCGGATCCTTCGTCAGTCGCCGCGGCGACCTCCTCAGAATGACAGCGCTCAGGTTGAACCGAGGGACATCTTCAGGGCAGACACTTCGCTGCGTTCAGGATGACAGGGCGCGGGGGTACCCTATTCCGGTTCCGTGATCTTTGGATCCCTGCCAACTCAGTCCAGGTGCAGCCGCCACAGGGTGTACGTAATGATTTCGTGGAGCATGGCGTCGTGGTCCTGCGAAGCAGTTTCGGCGCCGGTGCGGGGGCGCGGCGAAGTCAACACGTTGAGCCCGTCGGCGGCGCAGATGGCGTGGATGCGGAACATGTGCGTGCCGTCGCTGACGATGACCAGCCGCCGCAGCCCGTTGGCGCGGGCAATCACGGCAGTGCGGCGCGCTGATTCAGATGTGCTGCGGCTATGGGTCTCGGCGATGATGGCGGAGTCGGGTACGCCGCCGCCCATCAGGTATTCCCGGCCCACGCCGCCCTCCGAGTGTTCGTCGCCGCCTTCACTGCCGCCCAGAGTCACGATGAGCGGCGCGGTGCCCCGCTCGTACAGAATCCGGGCGTGGTCCAGGCGGGCACGGAAGACGGGCGAAGGACGCCCGTCATACTCGGCCGCACCGAACACCACGATCGCGTCGGACGGCGCGGCCTGGTCCATGACCGCATAGCGCTCTACCTGCACGTATACCCAGCGGCACCAAGCCCCGACCCCCAGAATCAGCGCCAGGAGCAGCAAGACCGCGGCTCGGAGGCGCCACTTGCGGCGCTTCGGCGCACGGAGCTTGGGCTGGGACGTGCTGTTCATCTCGACTCGGTCTATCGCTGCAGGACCATCACGATTTCGTGCGTGGGAATGGCGCCTTCGCGCAGAACCTCCCAGCGCCCGTGGCCCAGCGACAGGTCGACGATGGTCGTAGGCAGGCTGCGCCCGGTGGGTCCCCCATCAATAATGAGCGGGATGCGGTCGCCGATCTGGTCGCGAACGCACGCGGCGTGGGTGCACTCCGATGCTCCCTGCAGGTTGGCCGCGGTCGCCGTGATCGGCAGCCCGAATTTCTCCACAACCGCTCGCGGAATGGCGGCGTCGGGAACGCGTATCGCCACATTGCCGGTATGCGCCGTCACGCGCAGGGGCAGCTTGGTTCCGGCGCGCACGATGATCGTCAACGGCCCTGGCCAGAACTTGTCCGCCAGCTTGTCGAGCATCGGGTCGACGTCGCGCGCCAGCGAATAGGCCTGCCCCAGGGATGAGATCAGCAGCGAGAGCGGCTTGTGCTTCTGCCGGCTCTTGAGCTGGTAAATCTGCTCCACGGCGTGCAGGTTGACGGGGTCGACCGCCAGCCCGTAGAAGGTATCGGTGGGCATCGCAATGAGATCGCCTTTGCGCAGGCAGGACACGATGTAATCAATCCGGTCCGGCTGGGGCTCATCGGGATGGACGCGCAAAATCTCCGCGGACAAAAGTTCTACCTCGGTTCCCGCAACGAATGTATCGTAAAAACGGAAGCTATCACAGCACCGTCTCCGGTGCAAGTTTCCCGCTGATGGCCCGTTGGCCGGAGGGCCAACCAAGCTAGAATCGCCTCAGTGGATGGCGGTCCTTCTCGAGATGCCTGTTCGCATTGTACAGAGTAAGCAAAACGCGCGGTTGAAAGAACTTCGGCGTGCGCTGAATCGCTTTGGACGGGATGATGGCAAGCTCCAGGGGATCGAGGGTCCCAACCTACTCGAAGAGGCGCTTCGGGCCGGGCTTCGTTTGCCCTACGTCTTTGTCGCCCAGGAGATGCAGCACCTGCTGGACGGTGTGCCTCTGGGCGCTGAAACCGAGGTTTTGCTGGTTCCACGGATCCTTCTGAATGCCGCGCTGAGCACCGAAACGCCGCAACCCATTGCTGCCCTGGTGGAACCTCCCGACTGGACCTGGGCTCACGTGCTGGGCCGCCGAAAGGCCCCGGCGCTGTTGGTCGTGCTCGCCGGCATCCAGGATCCCGGCAACCTGGGCACGATTCTCCGCTCGGCCGAAGCCTTCGGGGCCGATGGCGTGGTCAGTCTGCCAGGCACCGTGAGTTGCTGGAACCAGAAGGCGGTGCGGGCGTCCGCGGGCAGCGTTTTCCGCCTTGCCGGTGGTCTCGGCGGGCATGGACGAGTGCATGATGCGACTCAGGGAAGCCGGGGTGAGAGTATTTACGACCGTGCTTCGCGGGGGAACGCCGGCCGATGACGCAGACCTCGCCGACCCCTCCGCCATCCTCATCGGCAACGAAGGCAGCGGGGTGCCGGACGAGATTTCCCTCGAGGCTGAAGGAGCCATCACGATTCCCTGCCCCGGCCCGGTGGAGAGCCTGAACGCCTCGGTCGCTGCCGGAGTGCTGCTCTACGAAGCTTCGCGGCAGCGGCGGGCCGCCAACGAGGCCAGGAAGGAGCCAGTGTGAGCCTCTTTGACGAACTGCCTGACCAGCCGGCGCGCTCATCCAAAGCTCCTCGGCGCGGAGCCGCGCCGCTGGCCGAGCGCATGCGCCCGCGCACGCTCGAGGAGTACAGCGGCCAGGAACATCTGCTCGCGCCAGGCAAACCGCTGCGTGTGCAGATCGAGCGCGACGATGGCGGCTCAATGATCTTCTGGGGCCCGCCCGGTGTGGGCAAGACGACTCTGGCGAAAATCATCGCCGAAACCACCAAGGCCACCTTCATCGAGTTCTCCGCCGTGATGAGCGGCATCAAGGAGATCAAGCAGGTGATGAGCGAGGCCGCGCGGGCCGCCGAATTCCATTCGCGCACCATCCTGTTCGTCGATGAGATTCACCGCTTCAACAAGGCGCAGCAGGACGCGTTTCTTCCCTACGTGGAACGCGGGACCATCCGGCTGATCGGCGCGACCACCGAGAATCCTTCCTTCGAGATCATCTCCGCCCTGCTCTCGCGCTGCCGCGTGTACGTGCTCGAGCCGCTCAGCGAAGACCGGATCACCGTGCTGCTGCGCCGTGCCCTGGACGACAAAGAACGCGGCCTGGGCGCAATGGAGTTGACCGCCGACGACGAAGCGCTCGAACTGATCGCCGGCTACTCGAGCGGCGACTGCCGCGGCGGCGTACAACACGCTCGAGGTTGCCGCACAGCTCGCCAATGAGGGCGCAAAGCACATCGACAAAGCGATCGCGACCGAGGCCGTGCAGCAGCGCGTGCTGATGTACGACAAGTCCGGCGAAGAGCACTTCAACCTGATCTCGGCGCTGCACAAAAGCGTGCGCAACAGCGATCCCGACGCGGCTCTGTACTGGCTGGCGCGCATGTTCGCCGCCGGCGAAGACCCGCTCTATCTCGCCCGCCGCGTCGTCCGCATGGCCGTCGAAGACATCGGCCTGGCCGCGCCGGAGGCTCTGAACCTGTGCCTCTCGGCCAAGGAAACCATCGATTTTCTCGGCTCGCCCGAAGGCGATCTGGCGCTGGCCGAGGCGGTGGTCTATCTCTGCCTCGCGCCCAAGTCGAATGCGGTATACACGGCCTACGGGCGGCGCAGGACGACATCGAGCACACGCGCCAGGAACCGGTGCCGCTCCACCTGCGCAACGCGCCCACCCGGCTCATGAAGGAGCTGGGCTATGCCAAAGGCTATCGCTACGCGCATGACGAAGCCGGGCGCGTGGCCGACATGGACTGCCTGCCGGCCTCACTGCAGGGCCGTAGCTACTACCGGCCCACGCAGGAGGGACGCGAAAAGCAGCTGGCGCAGCGGATGGAGGAGATCCGCAAGATCAGGGAGGCCAAACGGGAACGCTCTTGATCCGGTCCTACACGCCGATGACGGCGCAGAGTTCCTTCACCGCTGCGGCGCTCTTCTTCAGAGCCGCATCTTCTTCGGGTGTCAGCTTGATCTCGATGATCTTTTCCAGGCCGGCCGCGCCCAGCTTGCAGGGCACGCCGATGTAGAAGCCATCGATGCCGTACTCGCCCTGCAGATAGGCCGCACAGGGCAGAATCTTCTTCTTGTCTTTGAGAATCGCTTCGACCATCTCGACGGTGGCTGCCGAGGGCGCGTAGTAGGCGCTGCCGGTCTTGAGATACTTCACGATCTCGGCGCCGCCATCGCGGGTGCGCTGGACCAGCGCTTCGAGGCGGGCGGGCTCGATCAGTTCGGTGATCGGAATTCCGGCGACGGTTGAGTAGCGAGGCAGCGGGACCATGGTGTCGCCGTGGCCGCCCAGCACAAACGCGGTTACATTCTCGACGCTGACGTTCAGTTCCTCGGCGATAAAGGTGCGGAATCGCGCTGAGTCGAGGATGCCGGCCATGCCGATGACGCGCTCGCGGTTGAAGCCCGCCTGGCGAAACGCGGCCTGCGCCATCGCGTCGAGCGGGTTCGACACGATGATGAGGATGCACTCGGGCGACTGGGCCACCACTTTCGGACACAACTTCGGACATGATTTTGAAGTTGGTGTGCAGCAGATCGTCGCGGCTCATACCGGGTTTGCGCGGAATGCCCGCGGTAATCACGACGATGTCGGAGTTGGCCGTCGCCGCATAGTCGTTGGAACCCGTCACGTGCACGTCGCGCTTCTCGATCGGCAGCGCTTCCAGCAGGTCGAGGGCCTTGCCCTGAGGGATGCCCTCCACCACGTCAATCAAAACCACATCGGCCAGTTCCTTCGACGCAATCCAGTGCGCGGCCGTGGCGCCCACGTTGCCGGCGCCGACAATGCTTACTTTCTTTCGCATGCTTCTCTCCTGAGTGCAGTTGCACAGTTGCAGTGATTAGTTCACAGTTGCTCGATTACAGACGCCGACTGGAACGCAACCGGCAACTATGACTACTACTGCTAACTGTGAACTGTTCTTTACATGTTTCCAATAATCCGTGTCGCAAACTCGCTGGTGCCTACCTTCGTGGCGCCGGCGGTCTGCCGCTCAAAGTCGTAGGTGACGAACTTCTGCTGGATGGTCTTCTCCATCGCGGTCTCGATCATTTTGGCCGCTTCCTTCCAGCCAATGAAATCGAGCAGCATCACGCCGGAAAGAATCACCGAGCCGGGGTTGATCACATCCTTGTCGGCGTACTTGGGGGCGGTGCCGTGCGTGGCCTCAAACACGGCGTAACCATCGCCGATGTTGGCGCCGGGCGCGATGCCCAGGCCGCCCACCTGCGCCGCGGCCGCGTCGGAGATGTAGTCGCCATTCAGGTTCGTCGTGGCCAGAATGCTGTAGTCCGACGGGCGGATAATGATCTGCTGGAAGATCGAGTCGGCGATGCGGTCGTTGATGAGGATCTTGTTTTTCCACGCGCCGTTGCCGTGGGTCTTGCCGATCGATTCCAGCACCCCTTTGATTTCGGCATAGAGGCTGTCGCGGAAGGCCTGATTGCCGAACTCGAGGCCCGGCTCGATCAGGGCGGCATTGTCCTCGATGCTGATTCCAGGATTGGCATCCGCGTTGCCGAGAATCCAGCTCTCGCGCTCGGTCACGGTATGGTCGCGAAATTCTTCGGTGGCGACTTCGTATCCCCACTCGCGGAAGGCGCCTTCGGTGAATTTCTGGATGTTGCCCTTGTGGACCAGGGTCACGGTCTTGCGGCCCGATTCAAGCGCGTGCAGAATGGCATACCGCACCAGGCGCTTGGTGCCGAAAATCGAGATGGGCTTGATGCCCACGCCCGAGTCGCTGCGAATTTTCTTCTTCCCGCCCTTTAGCAGATCGTCATTGATGAAGGAGATCAGACGCGCTACATCGTCCGAGCCCTGCTTGAACTCAATGCCCGAGTACACATCCTCCGTGTTCTCGCGGAAGATCACGATGTCCACTTTTTCCGGGTGCTTCACGGGACTGGGCACGCCCTGGTAGTACTTCACCGGGCGCACGCACGCATAGAGGTCGAGGATCTGGCGCAGCGCCACGTTGAGCGAGCGGATGCCGCCGCCGACCGGCGTGGTCAGCGGTCCCTTGATGGAGACGCGCAGATCGCGCGCCGCATTCACCGAGTCGTCGGGCAGCCAGTTGCTGAACTGGCGGTAGGCCTTTTCGCCGGCGAAAATCTCGAACCACTTGATCGCGCGCTTGCCGCCGTAGGCTTTTTCCACCGCGGCGTCAAACACGCGCTGCGATGCCTTCCAGATATCGCGGCCGGTTCCGTCGCCCTCGATGAACGGAATGATGGGATTGTCAGGGATGGTGAATTGGCCGCCGGCGTACTCGATGGGCTTGCCGTCTTTCGGCAATTCCAGCCCGTTATAGGTGGTTTGCATGAGGTTTTGGTCTTGTCCTTCCCGAGTGAGTATCAAAGGGAAGGCTAGCATCCGCCGTTTGGGGGTGGCAATTGCGACGGGGTCAATTCGTCGGCCGGGGTTTGAGGGTTGGCTCCGGTGGTTCGTGGCGTGACTGGTTCTGCAACTCGTCGCCATCAAAGCGTGGAATCCCGAAGTGCCCGCGGAGATGCAGCAGATCCACCGGGCTCAGGTTCCCGGCTACTGTCACCAGGGTCAGCGATTTCGGCGTCTCGGCAAGCACCACCGCGCCGCGCACGTTCACACCGTCCATCACCACCCACACGTCGGTGGTTCCATCGTGCACGGGACCGCCATTGCCTGTCGTCGTGACCACGTGCTTCCAGCCTCGCAGGTGATAGGCCTCGCGAATGGAGTTGACGGCGCCCTCGTCGGGAACGCCGCGCCTGGCCGAAGCGCAGCAGGTGAAGGCTCACTCCATCGACCCGATTGATGGCCTGCCGGGTCGGCTCATCCGTATCGGGCATGAGGCTGGCGGCAGCGGTGAGCATGGTCCGGTCCAGCGTGAAGCTGTTTTTCACCGCTGCCAGTGCGCTCAGTTGACCCAGCGCGGGAGGGGTCCAATCCAGCACCACCGGCCCGCGGGCGTCAACGGACGGAGAAGGCGGTTCATACGGAGCGGCCGGCTGGGCCGGTGCGATGGCGCTCGCCGTTACGACGAGAAGGACAGGTATCCCGAGCCGGAAAATGCGCTTCATCTCCATATAAACCTCCCTCGCCTGAAAAAGTTACGGCGGCCGTTGCACAGAATTGGGAAAATTATTCGAGCCTCACCGGGCGCTGAGGGGAACTCCGGATTCCAGCTTAGACCCAAATCGGCGTCACGGCCGGACACGCTCGAAATAAACCCTCCATGTAGTTACGGTCTGTGTTCCACTTCTCCGGAATGAGATACACTCTTCCGGGAACGTTTGCAGAATTCCGGGTCTCTTGAACCTCGCGGAGGGCACATAGAAATTGGGAAAAGGCATGGTCCCGAAGAAGTTGTTCTTGACCAAGGGTGTCGGCAAACACAAGGAGCGTTTGACCTCGTTTGAGCTGGCCCTTCGGGATGCGGGCATCGCCTCACAGAACCTGGTGCGGGTCAGTTCCATCTTCCCGCCTGGCTGCAAGATCGTGCCGCGCAAAGAGGGCCTCACGTATCTCAGCCACGGCGAGGTGGTATTTTCGGTCATCGCCGAAAACTCCACCCGCGAACCCCACCGGCTGATCGCCTGCAGCATCGGGGTGGCCATTCCGGCGGATCGCAACACCTATGGCTACCTGAGCGAGCATCACAGCTTCGGCCAGACCGAAGAACAGGCCGGCGAGTACGCGGAAGAACTCGCCGCCGAGATGCTCGCCACAACGCTCGACGTGGAGTTCGATCCGGACAAGAGCTGGGATGAAAAGAAGGAGATTTACCGCATCTCCAACAAGATTGTCCGCACCAGCAACGTCACTCAGTCGGCCGTGGGCGACAAGCGTGGGCTTTGGACCACAACCATTGCCGCGGCAGTGCTCATCCTGAACGAAGACTAGCCCCCCTGGATATAAAGATTTTCTGAAGCATTCGCGATTCGTGGGTGTCTCCGGTTTTGCAGCTTCGCGGGATTAGCACCAAACACCGGTTCAATCGCATCTGTAGTTAGGACCAGTTCCGCGGGGCGGAATTGGCTTCGTTTTCATAAAGGGAGACTACAACACAGATCATGGCAAATACGCGCAAATACAAGGTCGGCCTGGTACAGATGAGCATGGGTCCCGATCCGGAGGCGAACCTCGAGTCGGCGATCGGCCACATTCACGAGGCGGCGCGCCGCGGGGCGAACATCGTTTGCCTGCCGGAACTCTTCCGCGCCCAGTATTTCTGCCAGCGCGAAGACCTGCGCCTCTTCGATCTCGCCGAACCCATTCCGGGACCCTCCACCACAAGGCTTGGCCAGGTCGCCCGCGAAGCGCGCGTTTCCATCGTGGCTTCGCTTTTCGAGCGCCGCGCACCCGGCCTTTATCACAACACGGCTGTCACGTTAAACCCTGACGGCGACATCGCCAGCGTGTATCGCAAGATGCATATTCCCGACGACCCGCTTTACTACGAGAAGTACTACTTCACGCCCGGCGATCTCGGATTCCAGGCCGTGGATACGCCGGTGGGTCGCATCGGCACCCTGGTTTGCTGGGACCAGTGGTATCCCGAAGGCGCGCGCCTGACCGCGCTGCAGGGCGCCGAGGTGCTCTTCTATCCCACCGCCATCGGCTGGCACCCAGCCGAGAAAGAGGAATTCGGCGCGGCGCAGTACGATGCGTGGCAGACGATCCAGCGCGCCCACGCCATTGCCAACGGCGTCTACGTCGCCGGGGTGAATCGCGTAGGGCACGAGCAGGGAGACGTGTTGGGCAATCGTGCCGAAGGCGCCGGGTCTCGAGTTCTGGGGCGGCAGCTTCCTTGCCGATCCCTTCGGCCGCATCATCGCCAAGGCCTCGCACGAAAAAGAGGAACTCATCATCGGCGAGATCGACATGGCGCTTCTGGAAGATACCCGCCGCAACTGGCCGTTCCTGCGCGACCGCCGCATCGACGCCTACGCGCCGATCACCAAGCGTTTCCTCGACCCGGTGCGCGCCTGGGCTCCAGACGGAGAGCCAAAGTAGAGATGCCCGATTCCCTTCCTCAAGCAGCAACACCGCGCGACCGGGGCTACCGCATGCCCGCCGAGTGGGACCGGCACGAAGGCACCTGGCTGGCGTGGCCGCACAATCCCCACGACTGGCCGGGCAAGTTTCAAACCATCCCCTGGCTCTATGCCGAGATCGTGCGCCTCCTGGCCCGCAGCGAACGCGTGCACCTCATCGTTCAGGACGCGAAGGAGCAGGGCC
This sequence comes from Terriglobales bacterium, assembly GCA_963788475.1. Classification (GTDB taxonomy): domain Bacteria; phylum Acidobacteriota; class Terriglobia; order Terriglobales; family Acidobacteriaceae; genus Telmatobacter. Next base: position 297,616 of record CAWBGO010000010.1, on the reverse strand, counting down.
GCGCGCAAGGAATCCTCCGCCGCGCCGGCGCCAATCTCGATCAGGTCAGCCTTCACCAGTGGCCAACCGACCGTGTATGGACACGCGACTCCGGCCCCATCTTCGTGCGCAACGGCGAAGGGCGCATCGCCATCACCAACTGGCATTTCAATGCCTGGGCAAAGTATGACGACTGGCATCTCGACGACCAGGTTCCCGGCCGTGTAAAGGAGTTGCTGGGCCTCGCGGAATGGCAGCCGGACAATACCTTTGGCGGACGGGACGACGCGGCGGCTGGTGCTCGAAGGCGGCTCCATCGACACCAATGGGGACGGAATTCTGCTCACCACCGAGGAATGCCTGTTGAGCGAAGTCCAGCAGCGCAATCCCGGTGTGAGCCGCGAGCAACTGGAGCAGGCCTTTCACGATTTTCTGGGCATCGACCAGGTGATCTGGCTCGGCCGCGGCGTGGCCGGCGACGACACCCACGGGCACATCGACGACATCAGCCGCTTCGTCGGCCCGGCAACCATCATCACCGCCATCGAGTCCGACGCAAGCGATCCCAACCACGAACCGCTTGCCGAGAATCTCGAACGCCTGAAAGCTGCGCGCACGCTGGATGGGAAGCAGTTCACGATTGTCGAACTCCCGCTGCCGCGCCCAGTTGTTTTTCGCGGCCAGAGCCTGCCGGCCAGTTATGCCAACTTCTATGTGGCCAACGGACTGGTTCTCGTGCCCACATTCCACGATCCCAAGGACCGCGTCGCGCTGAACATTCTCGCCGAAGTTTTCCCCGACCGCGAAATCATCGGTATCCATTCCGTTGATCTCATCTGGGGTCTGGGCGCGCTGCACTGCATGACACAACAGCAGCCAGCGGCGAGGGACTGAGCCGTCCATTGCAATCCATCCGACAATAAACGGGGAACGAAAGAAGCGGGTGTCCCAGCTCTCGATTTTGAGACCTGGGATGCTGGCGATACCATCCGAATCATGGCGTCTGATCGCGAATACATGGAAGCCGCGCTGGCCGAAGCCCGCAAAGCCGCGGAAGCAGGCGAAGTGCCCATCGGCGCGGTTGCCGTCCAGGATGACGCCATCGTCGGGCGCGGTCAGAATCGCGTGCTCCGCGACAACGACCCCACCGCCCACGCCGAGATTGTCGCTTTGCGCGAAGCCGCCGCCGCTCTCGGCAACTACCGGCTCAACGGCTGCACTCTCTACGTCACCCTCGAGCCGTGCGCCATGTGCGCCGGAGCCATGATTCATGCGCGCATCGATCGCCTCGTCTACGCTGCCGCCGATCCCAAGGCAGGCGCGGCCGGCTCGGTGCTCGTCGGTGCTGAATCATCCCAGGCTCAATCACCAGATGCTGGTGGAGCAAGGAATCCTCGCCGACGAAGCCGCTGAACTGCTGCGCGGCTTCTTTCGCGAGCGGCGCTCATCCTAGCTGCGAGTCAGCGCGCGAATCCGCTCGGCTTGCGACGGCCACTTTGCCGCCAACTCTGCATACGTTGCGTTTTTGTAATCGGCGAAATCGAAGCCGGGCGTGACCGTGCAGCCCAGCAAGGCCACTTTGCCGTCGCCGAGAAGCCGCGTGCCCTGCCACACGCCGGCTGGAACAACCAGTTGCACATGCTGCCCAGCGCCCAAATCTGGCCCAAGAGTTAAAACGGCGGAGCTACCGTCGGGATAAAGCTGCAGCATTTCCACCGGATCGCCGAGATAGAAGTGGAAGATTTCGTCCGAATTCAGGACATGCATTTCCGAAAAAGTACCTGGCTCCAGCAGGTAATAGATCGCCGTCCCGTGCGCCCGCAGGCCGCGAGGCAACTCGACTGTTCCTGGGGATGTGTAGGTGCGGCGAAAGAATCCGCCTTCGATGGGGTGCGGAACGAGGTTCAGCAGCGATTTGATCTCGTTGGCGGTCATACGTCACAGATGGTAGCAGCCGCATCAAATTACAATGGAGATATATGAAAGTCCAGGTTTATACGGCGGGATGGTGCCGCGACTGCCGGGCTGCCAAGCAGTTCATGGACTCGCACGGTGTGCCCTACACCGAGATCAACATCGATTCCGATCCGGCTGCGTCGGCTGAAGTCATCCGCCACGTGGGCAAGCGCGCCATTCCGCAGCTCGTGATCGACGGCGAATGGTTCCAGCCTTACCGGCCCGGCCGCGGACTGTTGTATGACGAGTTGTTCCAGCGCCTTCGCATCCCTCGCAACGGCTAGTGGCAAACCGTACAATGAAGGGTTGATTCGGGGCCGCGGTATGCGGTCCTGATTTGTGCTTGCAGCGCAGGAGCAATCATTTGATCGACCGTTATACCCGCCCCGCGATGGGCCGCATCTGGACCGAAGAAAACAAATATCGCTGCTGGCTGCAGGTGGAGTCGGCCGCCAGCGCGGTTCTTGCCGAAGACGGCGTGATTCCCGCCGAGGCCGCCGAAGCCATCGAGAAGAAGGCCAGCTTCTCGGTTGATCGCATCCAGGAGATCGAGGCCGAGGTGAAGCACGACGTAATCGCGTTCACGACCGCCGTAGCCGAAAGCCTCAAAGCCCAGGGACTGGACGCCGAATCCCGGTGGCTGCACTATGGCCTGACTTCGAACGACGTCGTCGACACGGCGCAGGCCCTTCAGGTGAAAGAGGCCTCGGAACACATTCGCAAAGGACTGGTTGGGCTGCTTGAAGTGCTTAAGCGCCGGGCCATCGAATTCAAGCACACCCCTACCATCGGCCGCACGCACGGCATCCACGCCGAACCGACGACCTTCGGCCTCAAGCTGCTCAACTGGTACGCAGAGATGCAGCGCAACCTGGCCCGCTTCGATGCGGCCGCTGAAGACATGCGCGTGGGCAAACTATCCGGGGCGGTCGGGACCTTCGGCCATCTGAGCCCTCTGCACGAAGAAAAAATCTGTGCGCGGTTGGGGTTGAAACCTGCCCCTGTGGCCACACAGGTGATTCAACGCGATCGTCACGCCGCGTACATCTCCACCCTCGCGCTCATCGGCAGCACGCTGGACAAGATCGCCGTCGAAATACGCCACCTGCAACGCACCGAAGTGCGCGAGGCGCAGGAGTATTTCAGCGAAAAGCAGAAGGGCTCTTCGGCCATGCCGCACAAGAAGAACCCCATCACCAGCGAGCAGATCAGCGGACTGGCGCGAGTGCTGCGCGGCAATGCCCAGGCGGCGTTTGAGAACGTTGCGCTGTGGCACGAGCGCGATATTTCCCATTCGTCGGTGGAGCGGGTGATCTTTCCCGATTCGACGATCCTGGTCGACTACCTGCTTGCGAAGACAACCGATCTTATCGATCGGCTGCTCGTCTATCCGGAACGGATGAAGAGAGAATCTCCAGAGCACGGGCGGTCTGATCTTCAGCGGGCAGCTCCTGCTCGATCTCGCCGAAGCCGGCATGTTGCGCGAGGATGCGTACCGGCTGGTGCAGTCGCATGCCATGCGCGCGTGGAAGGAAGACCTGAATTTCCGCGATGAAGTGGCCGCCGATCCCAAGATCGCCGCACTGCTTTCATCCGGAAAGTTAGACAAGACATTTGACTACGCGCGCCAGCTCGGCAATGTGGACGCAATCTTCAGGCGGGTATTGGGCGATTGAGCGGTGCGGGGCTTCTTGGCAGCGGAATTCCCGGTCCTGATATCGTCTGTTCAACAGGCCCGTGAATCGACGTTGAATCTCTGAAAGGAATCTGGCACGTGAAAGCCGCACAGCTTACTGTCGCCATCACCGGGGCTTCCGGGGCAGTCTTCGCGCGTGAGTTACTCCGCACGCTGGAAGCCGATGAGCGCGTGGCCCGGGTGCACTTCCTGGCTTCGGAAAATTCGCTGCGGGTCATCGCTGAAGAGCTTGGTGTATCGGGAAGGGCAGATCTGCTGGATAAGCTGCTAGGTGGGGAGCCGGCCAAGACCATCCAGCACACGGACGCCAACATCGGCGCCTCGATCGCCAGCGGCAGCCATCCGTCGGATGGAATGATCATCCTTCCCTGCTCCATGGGCACCCTGGCGGCGATTGCGCAGGGACTGGCCAACTCGCTGATCGCACGCGCCGCCGATGTGACGCTCAAGGAGCGCCGGCCGCTGCTGCTGTGCGTGCGCGAGACGCCCTTCAACCGCATCCACCTGCGCAACATGGCGTGGGCCGCCGAAGCTGGAGCGGTCATCTTTCCTGTGATTCCTGCGTTCTACAACCAGCCGATTGACTCCACAGAAATGGCGCGGCAGTTTGTATATCGCGTGCTGGCGCACATCGGCCTGCCGCAGCCCGGCGCCTATGTCTGGAAGGCGGACGAGTAGAACAGGGACTTAAGGAACCAGGGACTAGGGACTGCAGCGGTGTGACATTGTTTGTTGACACGACTGCCGCGCAACCTCGATACTTCCGTCAATGCCGAACGCGCGCCACTACGGAATGGGGGCCATGGCCATGTGTATGCCATCCAGACCCGTCCGTGCGGCTCTCGAACGGCCAACGCGCTAAGCGCAACCGATCTAGAAACCAACGGCCCGGGTCCTCGAGAGGATTCGGGCCGGTTGTGTTTCAGGGCGTTTTGGGGAATGACGTGCTCTTTGATTTTTGTCTCCGGATGGTCGCGCGCCGCTGTTGCGTTGACATGATGGTGACGGGTTCGAGACATTTTATTTCCGGGAACGCGATAGGTTGAAAACGACCCGATGATGCGGCTCACGGGCCGCCCCACTTGCAACCCGAAGGAGAGTCCATCATGTCCGAACCCAAGCAACTCCAGCTTGCCACTCTTGCCGTTCATGCCGGTCAGTCGCCTGATCCCACCACGGGGTCGCGCGCCGTCCCCATCTACCAGACCACTTCCTATCTTTTCCAGGATGCTGACCACGCGGGCCGTCTGTTCGCGCTCAAGGAGTTCGGGAACATCTATACCCGCATCATGAATCCCACCACCGACGTCTTCGAAAAGCGCGTTGCGGCGCTCGAAGGCGGCGCTGCGGGCCTGGCCACCGCCTCCGGCCAGGCGGCGGAAACGCTCACCATCACCACCCTGGCTGCGGCCGGCGATGAAATCATCTCCACCACTTCTCTGTACGGCGGCACCTATAACCTCTTCCACTACACGCTGCCGCGACTCGGCATCACCGTCCGCTTCGTCGATGCCGACGATTTCGACGGCCTGCGCGCCGCGATCAACGACAAGACCCGCGCCATCTACACCGAGACCATCGGCAATCCGAAGCTGGACGTTGTGGACATCGAACGACTGGCTGCCATCGCGCATGAGAATGGCCTGCCGCTGGTGATCGACAACACTACGCCTTCGCCGGCCCTGGTGCGGCCGATCGAGTGGGGTGCGGACATCGTGGTCAACTCCGCCACCAAGTTTCTGGGCGGCCACGGCACCAGCATCGGCGGCGTCATCGTGGACGCAGGCAAGTTTGACTGGGCGGCTTCCGGACGATTCAAGGAGTTCACCGAGCCCGACCCCTCGTATCACGGCCTTTCCTATGTAGAAGCCTTCGGGCCGCTCGCGTTTATTCTCAAGGCGCGCATTCAGGGACTGCGCGACACCGGCGCTGCTCTCTCGCCGTTCAATGCATTTCTGTTCCTTCAGGGGATCGAGACGCTGCACCTGCGCCTGGAGCGCCATTCGCAGAATGCACTCGCCGTGGCGCGGCACCTCGAACAGCATCCCGGCGTGGAGTGGGTCAACTACCCCGGGCTCGAATCAAGCTCTTACTTCGCGCGCGCGCAGAAGTATCTGCCCAACGGCAAGGGAGCGCTCATCACCTTCGGCATCAAGGGCGGATACGATGCGGGGAAGAAGCTGATCGATGCGCTGGAACTGTTCTCGCTGGTGGCCAATATCGGCGACGCCAAGTCGCTGGTAATTCACCCCGCCTCCACGACCCACCAGCAGCTTTCCGTCGAGGAACAGGCCAATACCGGCGTGACGCCGGAGATGGTCCGCCTCTCGGTCGGCATTGAAGATATCCGCGATATCCTTTCCGACCTCGATCAGGCCATCGAAGCGGCCAATGGCCATACCTTCGCGGGCGAGCCGGCAACTGCCGGCCATGCGGGACAATGAAAGGAATGAGCGAAGCCCGAACTCCGGCGCCGGGGACGGAGGCGCCCCCGGCCACGGCGAAGATTCCCGAGCCGACCTACGAAGGCGACTACGTGCTCGATGAGCCCCTGTTGCTGGATTGCGGACGCAGGCTGGCCGGCGTAACGCTCCACTACGCGGTCTACGGGCGGCTCAACGCCGCCCGGGACAATGCCGTGCTGGTGTGCCATGCCCTGTCGGGGTCGGCGCTGGTCGGATCGTGGTGGCCGGAGGTGTTCGCTCCCGGGGCGGTGCTTTCGCTCGAACACGATTTCGTGATTTGCATCAACATGCTCGGCTCCTGTTACGGATCGACGGGACCGGGCTCCGTCGATCCGGAAACAGGCAGGGTTTACGGCTCGGATTTCCCCCTCATCTCCATTCGCGACAATGTGCGCTCGCAAGCGCAGCTGCTCGACTCGCTTGGCATTCACCGGCTGCGTCTGGTCATGGGCGGCTCCATCGGCGGAATGCAGGCGCTGGAATGGGCCATGCTTTACCCCGATCGTGTCGAGCGAGGCCTCATCATCGCGGTGGCGCCGCTCACCGCCATGGGACTGGCTCTGAACCATCTTCAGCGCCAGGCCATCCAGAGCGATCCGGAATGGAAGCGCGGCAACTACCTTCCCCAGAAGCCGCCGCGCCAGGGACTGTCGCTGGCGCGACAGATCGCCATGATCAGCTACAAATCGCCGTCCCTGTTCGACGAGCGATTCGCCCGCAATCCCAATCGCAACGGCGAAGATCCGTGGGGGCTTGCCGATCATGGCGGGGGCCTGATCGGGGGACGGTTCGACATCGCCGGCTACCTCGATCTCCAGGGCCGCCGCTTTATCGAACGTTTCGACGCCAACGCCTACCTCGCCATTCTGCGAACCATGGACACCTGGGATCCGCTGCACGGTCAGACGTCGCCTGAGGAAGTGTTCGGACGCATCCAGGCCCGGCTCAGCTTTGTCGGCATCAGTTCGGACTGGCTCTTCCCTCCTGAATCGGTGCGGGAGTTTGCTTATTCCATCCGCGCCGCGGGTGTGGCAGCGGACTACCGCGAGATGACCAGCGCCCACGGGCACGACGCCTTCCTCGCCGAACAGGCGGAGTTGGTTCGATTGCTGCAGTAATCCGGCTGTAAACGACATTTTACCGGCGCGCATCAAAGTGGCACAGGAACACTTTTTGCCGGTATGGTGTCTAAGCCGGTATGCGTGAGCTTGGGGGCTCGCGGTGATAGCGGCAAGGGCAGTAGACGGAGCCGCGCTGGATCGCGGGGACGGTTGTTTCTGGATTCCGCGGAAATTGGTCGCCGGTTGGACACACCGTGATCCGGGTCAGCTCAAATCCGTGTTTCTTGTGCAACTTTGCTTGTCATGGGGAGCAGGGCTTTCTATAATCCTTCCAACACTGCCAAGGAAGCCGTTGTTTATGCTTTCTGATCCCGGGATTCAACCGCATGACTCGAACGGTTGCATTTCCGAGAGCAAGTGCTTGAATTTTGATCTCCATTTCCGAATTTCCCAGGAGCACTGAATGAAGAAGTTAGTCTTTGCGTCTGTGGTGGCGCTGGCAAGCGTGGGCTTTGTTGCCTCACCCTCGTTGCGTGCCCAGGATCCGGGCCAGATCAGCATTGCCGATCCGGCTGAATACAACGCGTATCCAGATGTTCCAAACGCAAACCGATCCCAAGGCAAAAGCCGCGGCCGGTGAGAGCTTTTTGGAGAAGTATCCACAGAGTAAGGTCAAATCGATTGTGCTGGACTCCCTGCTGGACGCCTACCAAGCGAGTGGCGATGCCCAAAAGGTGCTCGACACAGCCACCAAGCTGCTGCAGATCGATCCCAACAACCTCAAGGCCATCCTCTACTCGGTTGTGATCAAGAAGCAGCAATGCGGCAAAACAAGCGATGCAGCTACTTGCGACGATGCCGCCGCCCTGGCTCAAAAAGGCCTTCAGGTTCCCAAGCCGGCCGCGACCTCCGAAGATGATTGGAAAAAGCTGACCGGCGCTGCGTATCCCATCTTCCACTCCGCCCTTGGCCTTGACGCCTTTGTTGCCAAGAAGGATTTCAAGGCCGCGCAGGAACACTACACAGAAGAGCTGAAGATGTATTCCGACGATCAGTCCAAGTCTCAGGGCCTGGTCGACACGCTGCAACTGGCGCAGGCGTACAGCCAGCCGGGCTCCACCCAGGATCTGCCCAAGGCAGTCTGGTTTTACGCCCGCGTGTGGGGCTTTGCTCCCCCCGCCTACAAGGCACAGATCGAACCCAAGCTCGAGTACTACTACAAGAAGTTCCATGGCAGTCTCGATGGGCTCGATGCCCTCAAGCAACAGGCCGTGGCGTCGACTTTCCCGCCCGGAACGTTCCATATCGACCCTGCCAAGAGTCCCGCCGAGCAGATTCACGATCTGCTTGCCGCCACACCTGACCTGAATACGCTGGCCCTCGCCGACAAGGAGACAGTTCTGGCGGTGGGCTCGAAGGAGGATGCGGACAAGCTGTGGGCCTTACTGAAGGACAAGGAAACCCAGGTGCCGGGAGTGGTCATTTCTGCCGAACCGAACACGATCAAAGTCGCAGTAACGCAGGATGCCAAGGACTCAAAACAGGCTGACTTCATTGTCAACCTGAAGAAGCCTCTGACCGATGCCGAGCTCAAGACCATCGTTCCTGGCTTCGAGTTCAAGACCCAACCGGACAACGAGTTAATTGGAACCTACGACTCTTACAGGCAGGTTCCCGCCACCGACACAAGCGCGCAGGCTGCCGAAATCGTGCTGCGCGACGGCGAATTCATTCCGGCAAAGAAGAAGGGCGCCGCCCCTGCGCACCATGCGCCAGTTCACCACCCGGCGACCCACTGAACGGTCCGGAACCAACAAAGGGTGGTGAATGATTACCGGCTCACCACCTTTCTCCTCCTGGGAACAACATGGGGCAGCCTCGTCGGCTGCCCCTTTTCTCTGCGCAAAAGCATCCTGAGACGCGCGTACGTAGTCAGCCACCCTGGCAAATCAACCCGCAGTGGTAGGCTAAAGGGAGCATGCTGCGTTCCAAGGTTCCCCTGGCCCTGCTGATTTTTATTGCCGCTGCCGCCTGCTCATTGCTGGGGGCCCAGGCCAGTTCTGATACGCGTCCTTCGCAATTTGACACCGGCGCCAGGAACGTCGATTCGGCCGGGTCTATCAAGATCCTGTCCGCGGACCAGATGACCCGGCACGATCGTGACCTTGAGGCAAATGCGGAAGCCTCGATTCAGGAACAGGCGGGATTTCAGAGCCTGGAATTCAACGAGGGCCCATGGACCTATGAGCAGCTGGTGTGTCCGGCCTTGCCCAATCACCTGTTTCTGCGCTTCTCGCGCAATGAGGGCACGCGGGAGATGAGCATGTTTTCGGCCGCGATCCCGCGCACTGGGGACGGGAAGGTGCGCATCATTCCCATCGTGCGCAAGGGGTATTCTCTCTTTTCGCCGGCGCCTATCGGTGCCCTCACCATCGCGTCGTTCAATCGCATCCGGTCCGAAGAGAATCCCGACTGGCGTGCCAACTGGCTGGGGACCGGCCTTTGCTACGCGGCCCTGGCAGGCGCCAACCCGCAGGCGGGGGAGTTGCCACCGCCACCCCAGGAGGGGAAGCTGGCACCGCAACCGTCCGAGACGGAACACGTACCGGTCACGATGGAGCCCACACTCTTCCTGAAACCTGACGGCGGAGCCATCGTCCGGTTTGCGGATGTATCCACCATGCCCCACCCCATGGAGTGGAGCCTGATCTTCGATCGCAAGGGTACGCTAATGAAGGCTACCCATTCCCCGGCTTCTTTGGTCCGGCACCTGCCAAATGTCGTCCCTGTGCTGACCGTCGAGGAAGTCGACCCCGCCTATAAGAAGCCCTGAACCGGCGTTTCGCTACTCGCCGAGCATGATGCGCTGAACAGCTGAAGCACGCCCCGTCAAGGCGTCGCACGTAATCAGCGCGGCGCACATTTTAGGGTTGCCCTTCGCGGCTTCGAATTTTCCCGGCATGCCGGTCAGGAACCGGTGCAGCACGAGCTCAGTCTCAACGCCGATCACGCTGTCATACGGGCCGCTCATGCCCACATCGGTCTGGTAGGCGGTTCCTTTCGGGAGTACTCGCTCGTCCGCAGTCGGGATATGGGTATGCGTTCCCAGAACAGCCGTTACCCTGCCGTCCAGGTGCCAGCCCATGGCCACCTTTTCGCTGGTTGCTTCGGCGTGGAAATCGACCACGATGACCTTGGCGGCGACTTTCTTGAGCACATCGTTGATGGCGTGAAACGGATCGTTTGTGCCATTCATAAACACCCGGCCCATCAGGTTGATCACGGCATACGGTACGCCCTTCGAAGTGGTGCCCTCATACACCCCGTGTCCAGGTAATCCTGGCTGTAGATTCAGCGGTCGCAGCACCCGTCGTGGTCGCTCCCGGCTTTCTTCCGGAACCGAAGCGAAGTACTCCAGCAACTCGCGCTTGTCCCAAACGTGGTTCCCTGTTGTGAGCACATCGGCGCCCAGCTCGAAAACTTCGTCGGCAATCTGGGGCGTCACGCCAAAGCCGCCGGCAGCGTTCTCCACGTTGACAACTACGAGGTCGACCCCGTTGGATTCGCGAACGTGGCCTATATGCTCTCGCACGATTTTGCGCCCGGCACTGCCGAAAATATCGCCGATGAAAAGAATGTTCAAGGTAGGTTGTGCTCCTGGGTGAGACGAGCGAGGGAACAGGGATCAGCGAGCAGGGAAAAGAAAGACAATCCGGCCATGCCCGCCCGAGGACGAACAGGTAACCTATGGAGCTGAAATTGCCCGGACATTAACTGATCCCTGATCCCTGTTCCCGGTTCCCTGCGCTTCTCATCAGCGGAAACAGAATCACATCCCGGATCGATTTGGACCCGGTCAGCAGCATGACCAGCCGGTCGACGCCCAGGCCTTCCCCGCCCGTAGGAGGCAACCCGTACGCCAGGGCGCGAACGTAGTCCTCGTCCATCTGGTGCGCTTCGTCATCTCCGCGCCCGCGCTCCTTCAATTGCTGTTCAAATCGCTTGTGTTGCTCCTCCGGATCGTTCAACTCGCTGAAGGCATTGCCCAGTTCGAATCCGCCCGCGAAGAATTCGAATCGCTCCACGTGGTCCGGATCGTCGGGCTTGGCTTTCGACAGCGGCGAAACCTCGGTCGGATAGTCATAGATAATCGTCGGCTGGATGAGGAACGGCTCGACGACTGCCTCAAACAGGTTGTAGACCGTCTTCCCCAGCGGAGCACCCTTGGTTGAATCGTAGTAGACCGCCGTCGCGGCTTCGCGAATCGTCTTCAGTTCCACAAGCCGGTCGGGTTCGATGTGGGCTGTCTCCCCCGCTGCCTGCTCCAGCGAACTGATGGCGGCATGCAGCCGGGATTGCAACACCTGGGTCGAATCGAAGGCTGTCAAAGCCGGGCTGGGCCCCGCTTCCTGCGGCCAGTAATGGCGGATCGCCTCGCGCATCGTCAACCGTTGCCACTTGGCCAGATCGATCGTATTCCCATTGAACTCGACGACCGTGGTCCCGTTCACCTCGCGGGCGACAAACGCGATCATCTCCTCGGTAAGTCGCATCAGGTCGTGGTAGTTCGCGTAGGCCTGGTAGAACTCGAGCATCGTGAACTCGGGATTGTGCTGCGTGCTGATGCCCTCATTGCGGAAATTGCGGTTGATTTCGTACACGCGATCGAGGCCGCCCACCACGAGCCGCTTCAAGTACAGTTCCGGCGCGATGCGGAGAAACAAATCCATGTCCAGCGCATTGTGATGGGTGCGGAAAGGCCGCGCCGCCGCGCCGCCGGCGACCTGCTGCATCATCGGCGTTTCCACTTCTAGAAAGCCGCGCTCGTCGAAGAAGCGTCGCAGAGCTTTCAGTACTCCGGCTCGCTTGACGAATACCTGGCGGGCATCAAGATTCGTGAACAGATCGACGTAGCGCTGGCGATAGCGAAGTTCGACATCGGCCAGTCCGTGGAACTTTTCCGGGAGCGCGAGCATGGCCTTGGCCAGAAACGTCAACCGCTCTACGTGCACGGTCAGTTCGCCCGTCCGGGTACGAAACAGGTAGCCCGTCACGCCGATATGGTCGCCAAGATCGAGAAGCTTGTAGAGCGCAAATCCCTTTTCGCCGATGGCATCGAGGCGAACGTAGATCTGCAGGCGCTCGCCCCCCTGCTGCAGGGTGGCGAATCCCGCCTTGCCCTGCTGGCGGATGGCCATGATGCGGCCCGCGATCGCGACCGTCACGCGCTTGGCTTCCAGGTCTTCCCCCTGGGCCTCTTTCCATTGCGCCCAAATATCCGCAATGGTATGCGAGAAAGGAAACTGGTTCGGATAGACAGCCTGGCCCAGCTTCTCGATCTCTACCAATTTCTCTTTGCGCAATTCAAAAAGATTGCGCTCGAACTCCGATTCGAACACGTTTTCCTTTCCGGATGTTGCACTTGGCCCAACAGGGAAGTATACCCGCTCCTCCGCTGGCGCTGTATGCTTGACAGTGGCGCTCATGCCCTTCAACCGCCCCATCCCGGACCCTTCGCCGCGGCGCAAAAGCTCCAGCGGCCTCGAGACCCTGGTGCAGGCGGAGAAGCTGATGCAGATAGCGATACTCCTGCCCTCTGCGGCCTTCATCGGCTGGCTCCTCGGAGCATGGGCCGACAAAGCCTGGCATCAATCGTGGATCGGGCTGGCAGGCATGGTCTTCGGCGGCATTTCCGGAATCGTCTACGTGGTTCGTCTTGTCCTCTCCACCAGCGCAGACACCCAAATCGGAAACGACGACACGAAGCCATGACCGACGAGACTTCGCCCATCGCCGCGCTCACCGACGAGGCCCTTCAGGCTCTGCTCAAACGCGCTATTCGCGACACGCTGATTCTGGGGCTCATTGCCACGCTGATTCTGCTGTTCGCCTCCGGCTGGCGCAACGCCGCCATGTTTGCCGTGGGCGCCGTCATCTCGGCTGCCAGCATCCTGGAATGGCAGCGCCTCATTCGCCTGTTCAACGACAGGCTCGACCAGAAGAAGACCCCCAGGGGCGCGGCCACAGTGGTCGTCTTCTTTATGATCCGGCTGGCCATCTTTGCGGCGGCCATTTATGGTAGCCTGAAATGTTTCCAGGGTTCGGCAATAGCGCTCTTGTGCGGCCTGGGTCTGGCTATGATCGCCATGGCCTGGGAGGCGCTCCGGCTGCTCAAAGATTGAGGCGCGGGTAAATGCTGCGCGCAGCCCGATCGGAAACAGAAAGTCATTCGTCTTCATGCATGAGAATCTCGCGATTACGAACCTGCTGAATCACATCTTCGGGCCGCTCGTGGCTGTCGGTATTGAACATGGTGGGCGTTCATCCCGCCCATCCCGCACGCCCCGATCAACGACACCTTCGCGCTTGAACTCACGGTGGCCGCGGGGCTCGTCCTGTTCTTTCTGATCGTCCGTTTCACGCTGTCGGTCGAGAAGCCCAACCCCGCGCAGCAGATCGCCGAAATGATCCACGAGTTCACCGGCAGCACCGCGGATCAGATTATCGGCCACGGTTATCGAGCGTTTCCAGGCGTTTGTAACCTGCGTCTTTCTCTTCATCGTCATCAACAACCTGCTGGGCCTGATCCCGGGCATCGTCACCCCCACCAGCCAGCCGGTAGTGCCGCTGGGCATTGCGCTCTGCACCTTCGTCTACTACAACTTTTACGGATTCAAGGAGCAGGGCTTCGTCGGCTACATGAAGCATTTCGCCGGACCGATCTGGTGGATCTCATGGCTCCTGTTCCCGATTGAGATCATCTCCCACCTTGCGCGCGTCATGTCGCTGACCATTCGTCTCTACGCCAACATGTTCGCCAGCGACCTGGTGACCCTGGTGTTCTTCTCGCTGATTCCGATCGGGATTCCAGTGATCTTTCTCGGCCTGCATGCGTTCGTTTCGCTCATCCAGGCCTACGTCTTTATGCTGCTGGCGATGATTTATCTGTCCATTGCGGTGGCGCATGAGCACTGAGACAGTGCTAGTACTAGCCTAGCTTGTCAGCTGTCTGAGAAACGAGCTCACAAAATTCTGCTGGAGAGCGCTTCCGCTCCAGGCCAACAGACGGCTGCAAGCGTGAGGGGGCCAGCTCGGTGAGCCTCAACCACCCACTGGCAGCCAATTCATTAGGAAGCAGGAGAGCAATGAAGAAACTTCAGTTCGTATTTATGACGCTCGCGGTGCTTTGCTTTGCCGTTCCGGCATTCGCGCAAGGCGGCTCAGCCACGGTCGACCTGGTGCCGATCGGCGCCGGCATCGGCATGGCGCTGGCCGCCGGTCTCTGCGGCCTGGGTCAGGGCCGCGCAGCCGGTTCAGCCGTGGAAGCCCTGGCTCGCAATCCCGGCGCACGCGCCGGCATCCAGCTTCTGCTGGTCCTTGGCCTGGCGTTCATCGAGTCGCTCTCGTTGTTCACCATGGTCATCATCTTCGCCAAGGTCAAGTAGCTCACGTTCCACAACCAAATCCAACAAAGCGGCCCCGCACATTTCTGGCGGGGCCGCTTTGTTGTGTTCGGTGGTGATGCCAAAACCGGAATTACCCTGCGTTTGAGAACTCGATCGGTCCGCGGCGACGCGAACCCGCAATGGCTACCTCACCAGAACTGTCTGAGCGCCCTGCCCCGATCGCAGTATTTGAATTGCCTGCTGATACGTCATTCCCACCGGCACGGGCACAAACTGTGTCTCTTCTTCCGCGGTATCGAAGCTGCGCGCCTTGAAGAGCACGCGTCCATTCATCTCCATCCGGAAGCGGACGACCCGCCACTGCCCCTGGCCAACGTCCGCCTGTTCGATCACGATCGATCCGCCCTTGTTCAGGCGCCCCAGCAGGCCCCATCCGATATCGACGTCCTGCTGCAGATGACCTTCCAGCCGCACCACCCGTTGATGGGTGGAGTCAATCAATAATTCGCCGGTCATTGCCGTGAGCACATCGAGTTCCAGGTCCGATGAGGTGAATTTCGGATTCGGGCGGAAAGTGTAGCGCTCGATTCGCGCTGGGCCATTGGTTTCCGAGCCGGCATATTGATAAAGGAATGCCTTTGGCAACGCACGCAGCGCCTTTAACACCCTCCCGGTATCATCTTGTTCACTCTGCTTGCGTTTCCGCTGCCGGCTGGGATCGGCCAATAATGACTCCAGGCGCGCGTCGTCTTTTTCCCGGTCCGACGGGCTGGGAACGGCGTCATTAATCAACACAAGCCGGGCCACCGCTCCGTCCCTGGTTTCTATGATTTCCTTGGTCGACGTCAGGCGTGGAGTAGATTTACGCAGCCGATATTCCATGGGATGATCGCCGTCTTGCGCAGCTCTTAATTCGGCCTCCAACGCCTGCATAACCAATGCGTTGTCCCCTGGCAGCGGGTCGGAGGCATGGGTGCCCGAAACGGACACCGACAGCAGCACAAAAAGGATCGCCGCGCGGGGAAAGCCCTTTGAATTGTCAGGCCGTTTTGCTGCCAGTTTCGAGGTCATTCGCCTTCCGGACCGGCTCTTTCGCAAATCGAGGATTCCGCAGGCTAAAAGCACTTCTTGCGTTCCAGATACATGCAAAGGAGCTTGGTTCTGCTGGGTTCTCCGCATATTAGACGCCGCAGAGTCTTGCCGGTTGCGGACATTGAATCTGGATAGCTCCATTGAGTATAGTTCGCATCAGGATTTCAGGTGATTTGGGCAATTTTGCAGATGAGGCGCGGGTGGTAAGACAGAAGATCCAAAAAGTGCCACTCGAACGCCCGGCGAGCGACTACACTTGTATCGAAGATCCTAGAATCAATGGATGGAAGGGAATGAAAATATGGCAGTGGAATTGACGCCTGCGCGTCTGGGCAAGACCGTAATCATTCGCGGCGAAGTCAAAGGCAGTGAAGATCTTATTATCGACGGACATGTAGAAGGGGCAATCACTCTGGCGGAAAACCGTTTGACGATCGGACCCAATGCCGATGTACTCGCCGACCTTTCCGCCCGGGATGTACTCATCCAGGGGAGGCTCAAGGGCAATATCGTGGCCACGGGCCGGGTAGAACTGCGCGCCGGCAGCGCGGTGGAAGGCGATGTGCGCGCCCTTCGCCTGGCCATCGAAGACAACGCTGTGTTCCGGGGCAAAGTCGACCTGACGCAAGGGGCCAAGAAACAGGACGGCCCCAATCCTTCCGCCAACGGTGGCGGTTCGTAACCTGTGCAACAGTGGGTTGCAATCCGGCTTGGTGGACCACGGTTTCGCCAGGCCGAAAAGGAATTCGGGATTTGATCAAGAACTGGTTCGATAAAAAACATGGCAGCGAAGCCGCAACTCCGGGTCCGGGACTCACCGGACCCAGGATTCCCCGTTACTCAAGTGGCTGGGCCACACTGCGGAAGCGCCTCCAGGCCGAACCCGGTCTTCGCGTAATCGATATTGGGTACACATCTCCCACAAACATCAACTACCTGACCAGCCTGGGGCACAGTGTGTTCATGGCCGACGTTGTCCACGATGCCTGCAAGGGGGAGTGGCAGGAGGGCGTGGACGACGAAGGCAATCCCATCTGGAACGTCTCCCGCTTTATCGAGAACACATTCAACTTCGGCGGTCGCATGTTCGACGTTGTGCTGCTCTGGACGACGCTCGACTATCTGCCCGAACCCTTCGTGATCCCGGTCGTCGAACATCTTCATTCAGCGATGAACCCGGGCGGCGCGGTTCTCTCCTTCTTCCACATGAAGACCCAGGGAGAAGGCACCTCGTTTTGTCGATTCCACTTGACTGAGGGCGACGACGTGCAGATGCAAATGACGGAATCCTTTCCGATACAACGAGCCTTCACCAACCGCAGCATCGAGCGCCTGTTCGCCGGCTGGTCAGGACACCGGCAGTTCCTGGCCAAGGACAGCCTCTCCGAAGTCATCATGACCCGTTGAAACGCAAAACCAGCATGGCACGCGAGGTGCCCGATGATCACCCGCATCTGGCATGGTTGGACGACGCCCGCCAACGCACCCGCTTACGAGAAGCTGCTGCGCAGCGAGATTTTCACCGGCATTGCGGCGCGTAACATTGAGGGCTACCGCGGCATCTCCCTTTGCAAGCGCGAATCGGGCGAAGAGGTGGAGTTCGTTACGATCATGTGGTTTGACTCGCTTAACGCCGTCCGCGCCTTCGCTGGGGAAAACTATGAGATTGCTGTGGTTCCTCCAAAGGCGCGAGCAGTTCTGTTGCGATTCGATTCGGTTTCGGTGCATTATGACACCCGAAGCTTCGAGTTTGAATCGGGAGTTGCGGGAATACCGCCGCTGCGAGATTGAATCGAAGATTCCGCTCGGCGTCAGGCAGTGGCCTCTCCGCCGGCAAACGGAAGCCACGGCTGCGCTTCGACCCTCTTTCGTTCGTCCGAATGCTCCTCGCCTATCGCCGCCTGTTCGATGTACCGCTTGCCGAGCTTGTGTTCCCGGCACACCGACTCCACCACGTCTGCGATGCGCTTGCTATATTCAGGAGAGACGAATGCGCTTGCCCCGTAGCGCCCCTCGTAATCGGGCACTTTTTCTGGAAAGTGCTCTCGCACAAACCGGAAGAACGTCGGCTGCGAGCAAGGCTTCAGGAACAGCGGACTGGCGGCGAAGAAGTTCGCACCCGCGGACGCGGCAGCCCTTGCCACAACGTTGATTGAATTGCGTGCATCCGTGATACCCGGCATCAGTGGTGAACACAGCACCCCCACTCTGAGCCCTGCGCCGCGCAGTTGGGCAACGGTGCGAATCCGCAAATCGGGGCGGGGAGCGCGTGGTTCGAGAATGCGGGCCAGTTTTGCATTCATCGTTGTCACCGTCAGGTGAACAGTCAGGTCATGCCGGCCTGCGATCTTCTGCAGAAGGTCGACGTCGCGCGTGATCAGCGTCGATTTGGTCACGATGCCCAGGCGGAACCCCGACTTCCGGGCAAACACCTCCAGCAGCGATCGGGTGACGCGTTTTTTGCGCTCCAGGGGCTGATACGGATCCGTGGCAGTGCCCAGCGCAATCTGCGTGCCGGGGTTGAGGCGCGCCAGTTCCTGGGCGAGGAGCCACGCTGCATTCTGTTTGAAATAGATTTTCCGCTCAAATTCCTCTGGATCGCGAATTTCGAGGAATTCATGGGCGTACCGGGCATAACAATACCGGCAGGCGAACTCGCATCCACGGTAGGGATTGATTGTGTGGGTAAAGGGCAAACCGCGGCGGGACGTGGTCTTGCCCAGAATGGAACGGGACTCGATGGGCCGGTATTCGGTGAGGCAGCCGGTTGAGTCAAGCCGCGCTTCGGCCGCGGAGCGAGCGAGGAAGGAAAGATTCTGGCCGCCGACGATGGGAAAGAGAGTCTCTATTTTCGCCATATATTCGCCTTAAGCATTACAGTAGTCTCGCTCGGATAGCTCGTCAAGGCGGATTGCACGATGTTCAATTTCGAATGGGCATCCAGTGCAGAGGTCAGGCAATCAAACAAGCCTTGGCCCGCCCGTTGTGCAATCCTGATTGCCACGGGGCCGGCCTATTCTCCGTAGGCAGAAAGGAAGTGAAATGACTTCACTCGAAGGTACGCGCATTACGTGGCTTGGACATGCCACTGTTCTTATCAAAACCGCCAAGGGGACCACTCTTCTCATCGACCCTTTCATTGCGCAGAATCCGAAGTATCCCAAAGGGTTCGAACTTCCATCCCGAATCGATTATGTCCTCCTGACGCACGGGCACGGCGACCACATTTCGGACGCGGCGCCGGTAGCCAAGAAGCATGGGTCGACGGTCGTGGCCATCTACGAGCTGGCCGAGTATGTCGCCAGCCAAGGCGTCGAGAAGGACAAGACCATAGGGATGAACCTCGGAGGAACTGTACAACTGGGGGAGGTCGCCGCTTCAATGGTGGAAGCTAAACACTCTTCGGGCGCACAGGACAAAGACGGAACGCACTATGTGGGCGTCGCTGCCGGATACGTTCTGGCCATTCAGAATGGGCCGGTACTCTACCACGCCGGAGACACGCACGTTTTTGGAGATATGCGCCTCATTGGCGAGTTCTATCATCCCGACGTAGCCATGTTACCGATCGGGGGTCACTTCACCATGGGACCGAAAGAGGCCGCGCTGGCGACACGCTATCTGGGCGCCAACACGATCCTGCCGCTGCACTGGGGGACATTTCCGCCATTGAAGGGCACACCGGCAGAGCTTGCTACGCTTGTGGACCCGGCTGTCGAGGTTGTGCAATGGAAACCTGGAGACACACTGTAAATAGAAGAACGATAAAAAAAGAGGGGCTGATCTGGGGAGTTCGAATCAGCCCCTGAGTTCAGACTGGCGAATGTTACGCCAATCGCTGATAACCTATCACGAACCTCGCGCATTCAACTTGTCTTAGGCAAACCAGAGCGAAAAATAAGTTCCTCGTGCGTGCGTAATCAGAATTCGGAATTTAGCCGACTAACAAGGGATAGGCGGCTATCGCGTCGGAGTCTTCGCTTTCCTCTCCGCGACCCAGCGTCGTTTCACAGCTTCCGAGATGCGTCTCCGCCCTTCCGGTGTAAGTCTCCTCGGCTTCGCTCTCCTTGTTTTCGAAGCGAACGTAACGCCGCTTGTGAGCAATGAGCGCGCCTGTTCCAGTTGATCGATTTCGCGATCAAGCTGCCCAATAATTTCTGAAACGTCCACAATGTCTCCTGTCGTATTGTGCAAGGATGTCCGAACTTCTTTGGTGTCCGCTGCCCTGCGGGGCAGGTCCGGCTAACTTATCTGACGACAATACTCCGTTTGTGCTTCCACATTTACAAATGAACTTTGTGTCATCTTTGGCGACAGACAAATTACACATGGAGGATTCCTATCTGGTCACTTGATTTGACTCAGCGCAAATAACAAACCGAAGTTGCTGGGAGTTAGAGGAATAAGCCATCGGAGTTATAAAAGCCGATGTAAGTTTGCTATCGAAGTTCGGCCAAAGTGCAATGCTCAACTGCCCGCAGGATTTACCTTGAGTCCGGATCCGCAGCCGGAATCTACCTATGAAGTAAACTTGATGCCGATTCGGGAAGAGACCAGTTCAAGGAAAGGGATGCTCGTCACTGGGAGAGTCTGGGTCTGCCGCCGCTGGGCGAAGCCTCTGTCGACGGCGGGACAGGCTGCACGGCGGTCAGGTCGCTCCCGGCGCTATGGACAGGCCTGATCGAAGAATCCGCCGCTTTGTAGTTGCGCAGATCGCGAAGAATGTCCACTTTTTCGCGGGCGTACTGACCTGCCAGCCGGGTCAGCGCATAGGTGATGATGTCGCTGTGGTGCAGGTCCGGCACGGAAGGATCGCGGCGCATATTCAGCCAGAGTCGATGCACCAGCTGGACGTCGTCGGGGCTCAGCGCCGGCGCGTGCGGCCCGATATAGAAAACCTTGGCCTGCCCGCTCGGATCCACGACATAGAAGTTGAACTGCCGCTTTGGCTCGGGCAGAGCCTCCCACGCCTGGCCGAGATGAAAGGCCTGCTCCTCCGCGGTCATCTTGGTCGAAATGCCGGAGACCACCGAATCCACTTCAAGCGAATTGGCTCCCTGGGTCAGCGCCGCGAAGATGTCTCCCGCAGGAACCACGAGCAGGGAGACCTTCTTGCCGAAACTCTCGGCCACCGAGATGGCCTTGGTAAACACCATCTGCTCGTGTTCGCTGAAGCTCTGCTGATCGGCGCTGAGAAACTCGGGGCCGCCCACGCCCATAATGCGCACGCTCAGCACCACCACATCCTGCTCGTCAGTCGACGTGCGTGCCAGGGTCCACTTCAGCGCGAAGGGATTGGCGGCGTCGCGCATGGTCACCATGGTGCCGCCGGCGCGGATGGCCACCGATTCCCTGCTGATGGTGTCCTGGTGCTCCAGCTGAAAATGATCCTTCATCTGGCGTGCAGTCAGCGCGTGCTTGCGCAGGTTTGCCTTTTCCGAGATTGTGAAAATGACAAAAAATGCGGCTGCAAATATGACGCCGCTGACCGTCGCGACTGACTTGGTAAACAGGTTTGTGATGGCGGTGGACAGCAGCACGAGAAATACCGCGAGCAGCCCCACCGGGATTTCCGTCTTGCCGATGCGGATATTGGGAGGAACCTTCCAGCCGCGCTCCCCGTGGTACTTCCAGCGCAGCACCAGCATGGCCAGGCTGTTAAAGGTAAACGACCAGATGACGCCGAATGCGTACGCTTCGCCCAGGGTGATGACGTTGCCCCGCGTGGCGATAATCGTGAACATCTGCAGCGCGAACACGAGGTTCACGATGCGATAGCTGGTGCCGAACTTGGTGTGCGGTTTGCGGAACCAGTCGGTAAGCACGCCGTCTTCGGCGACCCGCATCAACACGCCCGTCGAACCGATCATCGAAGTGTTGATGGCGCCGGACAGAATCAGGAAGCCGACGAACACCACGAAGATGCGAAACGCGATGCGCCACATCAGGGGGCCGACCATGTACATGGCCAGTCCGGCGATCAGGTTGTCCTGGTAGATCTGCGTACGCGGCGCGTCCGGGATCAGCATCGACGCCATCAGCGTGGCGCCGCCGGTAAAGATCAGGCTGTAGATGGCGATGACGATGGCCGCGCGCTTCAGGTTCTTGAGCTTGGGATGTTCAATTTCGCGGTTGACCTGCGCCAGGCTCTCCTCGCCGCTCATGGCCAGGATGGAGTGGCCAAACGCCATGAGAATTCCGAACAGCCCGAATACCGGCAATAAGGGTGTGCCCTTCAAGAACCCGAGCGCATCGTCGCTGAACTTGAGGTCGGAGGTAGACGGGAAGGGCGGCAGGTGAACCCCCTTCACCAGCAGCGAGTAGCCGCCCCACAGAAAAAGGATCACCACCATGATGGTGGTGATCTGCATGACGCGAAGCGCCTTGTCGCTCGACTCTTCGATGCCCTTGACGTTCTGCCACCAGTAATAGATCGTCACCGCGGCCGCGAACACCGCCGAGGTATGGTCCCTGTCGAACTGGAAGGCATGGCCGTGGATGTCGAGCAGGGCCGGAGGAAGCCAGTGGCTGTGATTCGCCACGTTCATCATCTCGTTCATCAGGCCGACGATGTATTGGCCCGGCGGACACGCCCGAAATCGGCCCCGTGAGAATGTAGTCGAACATCAGCGCCGAGACGCTGAGCTTGGCGAAGGTCCCGCCCAGGGCTTCCTTCACCACGCGGTAGACGCCGCCGCGGGTGAACATCGAGCAGCTCTCGACGTACACGGCGCGCACCGCGAAGCTGAACAGCATGATGCCGAGGATGAACCAGGGCGCAGACGCGCCGACCGCCTGTTCGGCGATGCCGCCCGCGTAGAAGGCTGACGATCCAAGGTCGTTGAGAACGATGGCGGCGGCACGCCAGAAGGAGATGAACGTGAGCATCACGGAGGATGCCACGATGAGCCGCACGCGGTCGGAAGGCGGGGCAACGGTCGTTCGAGAAGATCCCATCGCGAGTATGCCGGCGAGAAGCCGGCCGCTTACCATCCCTTGGGGGGGCCGTATTTAACCGAACGCCCTGCGATGAGTTTATTTCTGAAATGCCAGTGAGTCAATAACATAGATTTCGCGAAGGTCCGGCGGCAAAAATCGCTTTAGTCCTTGCCGAAGAGTTCTTTCGCATCTTCGAAAAAGCTGATCAGTATTACCACCGCCGACCCCGCCATGCCGGTGAAGAAGAAGATCTCGAGAAGGCGGATAAAGAAGATCGCCACTTTCATAGACTGATTATCTCTCGCCCGGTGTTAAGAAAGTATAAGGACGACGTTGACGGCGGCACGGACCGGACCGGCGCGACCCCGGTGGCATGCTTTAAACTCGCCCCAGTATGCCGCGAGACGCATGGAAATACTGGGGAGCCGCGGGCCTCTCCGCGGGCCTGCTGGAATTGCCGTTTCCGCTCGCCGGGCCGCTTCCCGCCTGGCGCAGTCTCATCGCCTGGTTCGGGCTGGTTCCGCTTTTGTGGGCGGTGCTCTCTCCGCAACGCGATGGCTGCGCGCGACCCCTGCGACGGGCTTTCCTTCTGGCGTACCTGTGCGGATTCCTGTGGTACATGGGCAACTGCTACTGGGTCCGCGACACGATGTCCCGCTATGGCGACATGCCGCCTCTGGCCCCAACGCTGCTGCTCATCGCCTTCAGCATGGTGCTGGGCCTCTACTTCGGTCTGTTTGGTCTGGGAGTGATGCTGGTGCGCCGGGCGAGCGGCAGTGTAAGGCTGGCGCTGGCTGCGGCTCCGTTCCTGTGGGTTGCGCTTGATCTTCTGGGGGCACGGTTCACGAGCGTGCCGTGGGATCAGCTCGGCTACTCGCAGGTCGACAACGCCCTGGTCAATCAGCTCGCCCCCTGGACCGGTGTCTATGGCATCACGTTTCTGCTGGTCGCCGTCAATGCGTTGCTGGCGGGCGCGCTTGTGCTTGGCCGGCGGTGGGAAAATGGAAAGCAGCGCGTGGATGGCGAAAGGCTCTGGTCGGGCGTGGCCGGAGTCATTCTGCTGGCGGCGGGTGCGGCGGGACTCATGCGACAGCCGCCTAAACCTCCAACGCCGGCCACCGCGGTCCTTGTCCAGCCCAATCTCGATGTGGCCGCCGAAAATAGCTGGACCGGACCGGGCGAGTGGGACAGCCACCTCGCCGACTTCGCCCGCCTCGCCGGCGAGCAGTGCAAGACCTACATTGCCGGAATCCCCCAGACCGGCGCGCCCACCGGCGAAATCGTGTGCCCGCCGTATCCCACCCATCCGGATCTCGTTGTCTGGCCCGAAGCGCCGGCGCCCTTTGTCGAGTCCGATCCCCGCTTCCAGCAATCGATTGCCGCATTGGCCCGATCGATGCAGGCGCCGGTGATTGTCGGCGGCATCGGCAACGAATATCTCGTCCGACCTGCAGGCCTGGCAGGACTACAACTCGGCCATGATCGTCGCTCCCGACGGAAGCCGCGTCGGCCGCTACGACAAGATCCACCTTGTTCCCTTCGGCGAATACATCCCCTTCAAGAATCTGCTGGTCTTTGCCCATAAACTTACCGGAAGGGTCAGCGACTTCACGCGCGGAACCGACCGCCGGGTCTTTCTCCTTCCCACGCAAAACGGAGCGCGTCATCGCTACGGCGTTTTCATCTGCTACGAAGCGGTGTTTGCGGACGAGGTGCGCCATTTCGCGCGCAACGGGGCCGAAGTGCTGGTCAACATCAGCGACGACGGCTGGTACGGCGACACCAGCGCCCCGTGGCAGCACCTGAACATAGCGCGGATGCGGGCCATCGAGAACCGGCGCTGGCTGCTGCGCGACACCAACAACGGCATCACCGCGGCCATCGACCCGTACGGCCGCGTCCGGCAGAGCATTCCCCGCCACCAGGCCGATGCCCTGCCCGCCCAGTACGGTTTTCGCGACGACATCACCTTCTACACCGCGCACGGCGATGTCTTCGCCTGGTGTTGTGCCATACTTTCAATAGGCGTTGCAGGTTGGTCGGTCAACAGACTCACCCGCCTCACCCGCAGCACCAGAGCCCAAATCAAAGTCAGGTCCTAGCAATGGCATTACAAGATCTCGAATTCGCCTATGCTCCCGTGCGCGACCAAGTGCGCGACCTGCGGGAGTATCTTTGACCCTGCCCGCATCCGCAGGGAACTCGCTGAAATTGAAACCAAACTTAGCCGATCCGGCGTTGTGGTCCAATCCCGGAGCCAGCCAACCGCTCATGCGCGACCGCAAGCGTCTCGAGGCGCTGATTGCCGATGATGAACAACTCGTCCGCCGCAGCGGCGACATCGATGCCTACTTCGAACTGGCCCGCGAAGGCGAAGACGTGTCTCGCCGATCTCGAACGCGAGATCAAGTCCCTGGCCGCGTTTGCCGAGGAACTGGAAGCCCGCACCATGCTCTCCGGCGAAGCCGACGCGCTCAACGCCATCGTCACCGTGCATCCCGGCGCCGGGCGGCACCGAAAGCCAGGACTGGGCCGAGATGCTGCTGCGCATGTACCTGCGCTGGGCCGAGCAGCAGGGATACAAAACGGAAATGAACGACTACCAGGATGGCGAAGAAGCGGGCATCAAATCGGCCACCTTCACCATCACGGGCGAATACGCGTTTGGCCTGCTCGCCGGTGAGAGCGGAGTGCATCGCCTGGTGCGCATTTCGCCTTTCGATTCCGCCAAGCGCCGCCACACCTCATTCGCATCGGTCTATGTTTCGCCGGAAATCGACGAGACCATCCACGTCGATCTCAAGGTCGAAGACCTGCGCATCGACACCTACCGCTCCGGAGGCAAGGGCGGCCAGCATGTCAACACCACCGACTCCGCGGTGCGCATGACGCACCTGCCCACCGGGATCGTGGTGCAGTGCCAGAACGAGCGATCGCAGCACAAGAACCGCGAGAAGGCGATGAAGATGATGCGCTCGCGGCTCTACGAATACGAGCTGGAAAAGAAGAAAGCCGTGAGCAAGAAGCTCGAAGACTCGAAGCTCGAAATCAACTTCGGCTCGCAGATCCGGTCCTATGTCCTGCAGCCCTACCGCATCGCCAAGGACCACCGCACCAAGGTGGAAGTGGGCGATGTGGACAAGGTGCTCGACGGCTATCTCGAACCATTTCTGCGCGGCTTTCTGCTGGCCAAGCGCCGCGGCACGGCGGTCGCGGCGCCCGCGGACGATGAGCTGGATGTGTAGAGCTTTTAGCTCTTGGGTGCTTGCTCAGGAGGTCGAAAATGGCCACAAGAATTGCACGACTTTCCGGATTCGGCGGCGTCGATCCTGTCCTGCCTTGATCGTTCATCCAACCACTGGAGTTAAACAAGCATGAATGATCCAGACGTCATTGAAGAAATGCTACGCACGGCCCGGACCATTGCCGTGGTGGGTATGAGCGACAAGACCTGGCGCGCCAGCCACAACATCGGCCGCTACCTGGACGGCAAGGGCTACAACGTCCTTCCCGTGAACCCGTCGCTGACCTCGATCCTCGACTTGGTCTGCTACCCCGATCTCGATGCAGCTGAAGCCGCAATTCGGACACAGGGCGACGGCGGGATCGACCTCGTAGACGTGTTTCGCGCCTCGGAGCACGTGCCGGCCATCGTGGACGACGTGATCAGGCTCAAGATTCCGTACCTATGGCTTCAGGATGGAGTGATCCATGACGAAGCGATCGGACGCGCCCGGGAAGCCGGCGTCAAGTGTGTCCAGAACGACTGCATCTTCCGCGAGCACGCGCGCCTGGTTGTAAGTTCGTGATGATTCGGAGGGCTTTTCTCCGCGACCAACGGCATCGGCGGTGCGTCCAAGTAGTGAGCCCATTTGTGTCGAAGATGCGTTTTTCAAGACTGATGTTCGCGCTGATTTTCCTGCTCGTTTCGGGAAGGCTGGCGCGCGCCGCCTCAAGTTCGGCGGATGCCGCCCATCTGCATGTGCAGCTGGTGGTTCCCGCCTCCACATTGACCTCAGGGGAGTCCGCGGAGGCGGGCCTCTACTTCAAGCTCGAACCCGGCTGGCACGTTTACTGGAAAAACGCTGGAGACTCGGGCGAGCCGCCGCGCATGAAATGGACGCTGCCCGATGGCATCAGCGCCGGTCCGCTCCAGTTTCCCGTACCCAAGCGGCTTCCGCTGGGTCCGCTGATGGATTTCGGCTATGAGGATGAAGTCCTGTTTCCGTTCCAGCTGAAAGTCGCGGCGAACGCCAAGTCTGGTCCCGCCATCCTGCACGCCAAGGTCGACTGGCTGGTGTGCCGGGAGGTGTGCATTCCCGGCAAAGCCGAACTCGAGGCAAACCGGCCCGTAACCAGTCAGGCCTCGAAAGCCGCTACCGTGGAGCCCGACGCCGCGCTTTATGCCCGCCTGGGCAGTCGGTTGCCCCAATCGCCACCGGCTGCTTTCAAGGCTGGATTCCAGCCAACGGCTTCAGGCTTTCGCCTCACGGTTCTGACGGGACAGAAGGAAACCGAGGCTTCGTTCTTCCCTGCCGAGCAGAACGTCCTCGACAACCCTGCCCCGCAAAAGCTGACACCCACTGCCAAGGGCCTGACCCTTGAGCTCAAAAAGGATGCGAACCTTACCACGAATCCAGGCGCAGTTGCGGGGGGTGATCGAGCTGTCGAACGGCCGGGCTTACGAGATTGCCGCCCCCGCGGGAGCGCCCGCTGCGGCTGTCGACCAGAACCCCGGCGACACCAATGTCGCCACCAGTCGCGCTAACACCGCTGGCCCTGCTAACTCGGCGTCCACCCCCTCAACCCCGCAGGATGCATCCACTCCCGGTCTTGGCCGGATTGTCGGCCTGGCGTTTCTAGGCGGGCTCATCCTCAATCTCATGCCCTGCGTGTTCCCGGTGCTGTTCCTCAAGGGCCTGGCACTCATGCAGTCGGGCGCGGAGGAGCGGCACAGGCTGCGCACCCACGGCCTGGTCTACACGGCGGGGATCCTGGTTTCGTTCTGGGTCCTGGTCGCGGCGCTGCTGGGGCTGCGCTCGGCGGGCGCGCGGCTTGGTTGGGGATTTCAGTTCCAGTCGCCCATCTTCTTGTCATTGATGGCGGGACTGCTTTTCTTCCTGGCGCTTTCGCTCGCGGGGCAGTTTGAGATCGGCCTCTCGCTGACGAGTGCGGGCGGGAGTCTCGCAGCGAAGCAGGGCTATACGGGCAGCTTCTTCACCGGCGTTCTGGCGGTCATCGTCGCTACGCCGTGCACCGCTCCTTTCATGGGCGCCGCCATCGGCTACGCATTGGCACAACCCGCGGCCGTGACCTTCGCCGTCTTCACAGCGCTGGCCCTGGGACTGGCCGCCCCCTACGCTGCACTCACTCTCCAGCCGGCGTGGACACGCGTGCTTCCCAGGCCCGGAGCCTGGATGGAAGTCCTCCGCCAGGCCGTCTCAGTGCCTATTTTCGCCACAGTGATCTGGCTGGCGTGGGTGCTGGCCAACGCCTACGGGGCCGCGGTGCTGGCGGCACTGCTGGCCGGGTTCCTGTTGATCGCGATAGCTGGATGGTTTCTGGGCCGCTGGCCTGCCCAGCGCTGGTCGACCATCATGGCCGCGCTCATTCTTGCCGGATTCATTGGGCTGAGCATATGGGCGCCTAAGAACCTGGCCGCTGCCGTTCCGGGCTCTTCCGCTCGGTCGGGTGAATGGGAACCGTGGTCGGCGGAGACTGTGTCCCATTATCAATCGCAGGGCCGCCCCGTTTTCGTCGACTTCACCGCAAGCTGGTGCCTGAGCTGCCAGGTAAACGAACGAGTCGCCCTCAGCAAGCCCGAAGTGCGTAAAGCCTTTTCCGACGCAAACGTCGCCCTGCTACGCGCCGACTGGACCCAGCACGATGAAGCCATCGCCCAGACCCTCGCCAGCCTGGGCCGCAGTGGTGTTCCAGCTTACGCACTGTATGTTCCGGGAGAAGCCAGCCCACGGCTCCTGCCAGAGGTTCTGACCCCAGGCATTGTGACGGACGCCCTGAACAAGCTGCCGCGTGGCGCAACCCAGCCCACCGTTGCTTCGTCGAACCTGAAATAAGGGGCATGGGTGGTTCCCATCCTTTCGCCAGAAATAGGCGAACGGATTGGGCACGGAAGGTTCGGGGCCGGTCCGCAGCCGCCTGATTTCCCTTTCGGAGGTTGACTTTCATGGCATTCCGTCGATCTTTATCCATCATTCTCGTGGCCGCCCTGCTGCCTCTTGGTGCCTTCGCGCAGGTACGTGTCGGCGACACGGCACCCACATTCTCGGCAATCGACTCGCGCGGGCAGACACAATCCCTGAGCCAATATCGCGGCAAGTATGTGGTCCTCGAGTGGCACAACCAAGGCTGCCCGTTTACGCGCAAGCACTATGTCTCAGGCAATATGCAGAACCTGCAAAAGGAATGGACCGCAAAGGGCGTGGCCTGGTTCACGGTGATCTCGTCTGCTCCGGGCGCGCAGGGCTATGTGACGCCGCCGCAGGAGAACGCCTATCTTGCCGAGATGCACGCGGCGCCGACCGCGGTCCTGCTGGATGCGGAAGGAAAGGTGGGCCGGCTCTACAACGCCAGGACCACACCTCAGATGTTTGTGATTGATCCCGAGGGAAAGGTAATTTACAGCGGGGCCATCGACGATAAGCCCACACCCGATCCGGACGACATTCGTGGGGCCGACAACTATGTCACCGATGCGCTCACTGCGGCGATGGCCGGCAAACCGATTGCAACGCCCTACACCCGGTCATACGGGTGCTCGCTCAAGTACCGCGACTGAGCCGAAGCACCCCACAAACCTACCAGGTGAAATAGTGACGGCCCAGGGCTTGGAGGCTCGAATGCAGTGGAAGGTCTGCGCCGTGGCCAAAAATGTAGGTCGGCACGCAATGAGCGCGACCCTTATGTTCCTGCACTTCGCGGGTTGTCAGCTTCGTGGTGACACGCAGCCGGGTGTGGACGCGAGCGGTTAACGATTCGGACCCGTCGCGCAGATTGCCAACGAGCTCTTTTCCATAGATGAATTCATTCGAGGGAGAAGACATGGCGACCTCCAGATTTTTCGCTGGTTGATCGACCAACCCGCGCTTGCTGCTTCATCCTGCAAACGCCATGCCAAATCCGCGATTCGAAACGGGTTGACCATTCTCGATGACTGAAAGGAAAAGAGTTGGACGTGCCGCCACGCCTGGTGGAACTCAGGAGTGACCCGGGTGACGAAATCGTCAGTGACGAGATTCCGTCTTGATGACTGAATATGGTCATTTTCTAACGGCCGATCCTTGCGCGCCCTGGGAGGACCAGGATCAGGCGCCAGCTCAAGCGGAAAACGCGGCTTTCGCGCCTTCTTCAAGCTCTTCCTGGCTGGGAGTTTTGAGGGTCTGGCCGATGGACCACTTGTGGCCGAACGGATCGCGCAACTGCCCGTAGCGATCGCCCCAGAACTGATCGGCAAGCGGCATGGTCACTTCGGCTCCAGCGGAAAGGGCCTGGGCCCACACGTCGTCGGCGTTCTCGGTATGGATGTGGAAGGTGACCGGGCTGCCGCCCAGCGCCTCCGGCGTCTCGCTCTTGCCGCCCATCTGGCCTGAAAAATCATCGCTCAACATCAGGTGGCCGCCGTGCACCACCAGGTGTGCATGCATAATCTTGTCGGTACCGGGCGCAGGATGCCGCACCAGTTCCGCGGCCCCAAATGCGTTTTTGTAAAAGTCGATGGCGGCGGCGGCGTTGCTCACCACCAGGTACGGGGTAAACGTGGGTCTGCTTTCCATAGGATTTCCTCCGTGATTTTGGGAGATGCGAGGCAGATCTCGGACCATCGCTCTGTCAAGATCGCGGGGCGAGTGTACCACTGCTTCATTGCAACGGCATGCAAACTGTGACGAAACGGTCGATGGGCAAATCCGCTATTCCAAAAACTGAGTGACCGTGGGCCCGATCTTGTCAGCGCACTGCACCGGGGCGAGGTGACCGCAGCTGGGAACCACAGCCAGTTGGGATTGCGGAATGAGCTGGTGCATCTTCTCGGCGTGGCGCAGCGGGAATATCTGGTCATGGTCGCCCCATACGATCAAAACCGGCATCTTGAGCTGGGGCAGCACACCGTCGGTTGCGTCTTGCCCGCTCAGCATCGAGGCGAGGGCCCGGTGGATGACCCACGCATCCTGTCGCGAAACGCGCAGAATGTCGGCCATGATGAAGCCCGGCACCTGCGGCGGGTGCGGCATGAGCAGGTCGTCGAGCTGATCGAGTTCGACCGCCGAGGTGGGAGTAAAGAGGCGCGTATCCCAAACGGGAATTTCGTTGAGGCCCGCGGCGTCGAAGAGCATGAGCCGCAAGACGCGATCAGGGTGCTCGGCCGCCATCTTCTGCACGATCCAGGCGCCCATCGACCATCCTCCGAGATCCACCTGCTTCAGGCCCATCGCGTCCATGAAGCTGAACACGGTTGCGGCCTGGTCAGGAATGGAATAGGAGAAATTGGCCGGCTTCTCACTGCGCCCGAACCCGGGCAGATCGGGCATGTACACGCGGAAACCTGCGCGCACGAGGTAGGGAGCGAGGTTGCGCCAGTCTTCGCATCGGCCGCCAAGACCATGCACCAGCACAACCGGAGGGCCTTGAGCCGGGCCCATCACATAATAGTGCAGGCGATATCCTCCCACCGTTGCTGAAAGGCTCCGCGCGCCTGCGAGACGAAGTTGAACATAGGTCAGAGCGTTGAAGTAGCTGAGCGGGCGCGCCCAGAAGCCGATGCCAACAGCGAGAATCAAGCTGATTATGATGACCGCGAACAATATAAGCTTGCGAACCGGCTTCAATCGGTCTCTCCTGTCTGCGATTCGAGGGCTCTGGCCCTTTGCCAACCGGCTTCAATCACGCGGGCAGTGATGGGTTCGATGCGAAGCGCACCATGGCTATTCCACTCCGGGCGCTCGACCCAGCGTACGGCATCCGCATCGGAGGCTGCTAATAGCGTTCCGCCGACGACGCGGCAAAGGTAATCAGCGATGACATAGTGGTAGCGGACCCGGTCCCCGTCGCGATGGATGCGGTCGAGAAGTTCGATGAGTTCGACAGGCTCGACGACAAGGCCTGTTTCCTCAAGGACTTCGCGGGCCACGGCCTCGCGGAGAGATTCGCCCACGTCAATCAATCCGCCCGGAATCGACCACTGGCCTTTTGCCGGCTCGGTGCCGCGCTGCACTAACAGAACACGCCCCTCGTTGACGACCACCGCGCCCACGCCCACGAGAGGTGCTACTGGAAATTCACGTTGCAGCATCTGTCTCGATTCATCATCTTTGCCGTGAGCGCAATTCGAGGAATTATGATCATGAGGTGATCGATTCCAGCCAATTCGTAAACGGCCTATGGATGGGAACCATTCTACTGGTCCTGGGATTGATTCCCGGCCTGCTCGACCGAATGATCCAAGGACTAATCGACGCTGGTGGAGCCACCCGGTTTCCCTTCCCTCATCGGGTGCGGCTGCGTTTTTGCGGATCGTGCCATGCCGGCGCCGTTCCCTCATCGGCGATGGCTGACAGATGCCGGCTTTGCTCTGATCGCGCTTACGGTATTGGCGTACATCGCGCACTGATTTGATCCGGCGATTGGCCCGAGAAATCCGGGCCCCCTGGCCAGGATCCAGGATCGCCCATCCCGTGACTCGGGACACCCCTGCATCCTTCCCCGACAGCTATCATCAATCACACAGGTGAAATCATGCCGGAATTTACATTGCGAGTCGAGGGAATGCATTGCGGAGCGTGTGTTCGCAGAGTGAGCCAGGCCCTCGCCGGGACAGACGGCTTGCGGGTCAAGGAGGTTCGCGTGGGTGCGGCGCGCATTGCCTCCGATCAGGATCCGCCGCCGATTGATCGCGCCTTGGCCGCGCTGGCAAAGGCCGGCTATCCGGCACAGCTCGATCCAGACAGCGAATCAATCTCAAGTCAGGCGGGGCACTAGAGTTGGCGGCACCTGCCACGGAATCGGTAACCCTTCCAGTACTCGGCATGACCTGCGCGGCGTGCCAGCACCATGTAGAGGATGCGCTGCGCTCGACGGCCGGCGTGGAATCGGCGCGCGTTGACCTGATGGCACATCGCGCCAGCGTAGTCTTCGATCCAACTCGCGCGCGGCCCGAAGCGCTGATTGAAGCAATCCGCGGTGCGGGTTACGATGCGGTACTTCCCCGCCCCGAATCCGGCAGTTCCCGTGTCGATGAACTCGACCGCAAGCCCGAGGTCAAAGCCGTCACCATGCTGGCTGCGGGCGCGATCGCCATGCTTTTGTCCATGCCCCTCGGCGCAGAAATGGGGGCCATCGATCACGCGCTGATGCGTGCTTTGCCTTGGCTCTACGCTGTACCTCCCGGTTTCTTGCGCTGGGCGCTTCTGCTTATGACAGGCGCGCTAATGTCCTGGGCCGGTGCAGGCATCTTTGCCAGCGCCGTACGCGGGCTGCGCCATGGCGCCACCAACATGAATACCCTGGTCGCGCTTGGAACCAGCGTCGCCTTTCTCTACTCGGCCTATGCGACGATCTGGCCCGCGAGCAGCCGCCAGGTCTACTTCGACGCGGTGTTGCTGATCCTCGGGTTTCTGCTGCTTGGCAAGGCCCTGGAGGCCCGCGCCAAGCGCCGCGCCCTCGCCGCTCTCGATTCGCTCAGCCGTCTGCGTCCCGTCACTGCGCGCCGCATCGTCGATGGAGTCGAAACACTGGTGCCGCTCGACGAAATTCGCCCCGGAGATCACGTGCTGATTCTTCCTGGCGAGCGCTTTCCGGTCGATGGCACCATCATCGAAGGCCGCACCAGCGTGGACGAGTCGATGCTCACCGGAGAATCGACACCACTGGCGCGCGAGCCCGGTGGCCGGGTGCTTGCCGGCTCTCTCAACTACGACGGCGCCGTGGTGTGCCGCGCCGCATCGCTCGGCGAAGCCACGGTGCTGGCGCAGATCACGCGCATGGTGGAGCAGGCGCAATCGTCGCGCGCGCCGATGGAACGACTCGCAGATCGCGCCAGTGCGATTTTCGTGCCCGTAGTGCTGGCCCTGGCGCTGATTACGGCCGCCGCCTGGGTTCTGGCCACGCATTCTCTTCCCCTCGCACTGGCCAACACGGTCGCGGTTCTGGTGATTGCCTGCCCCTGCGCGATGGGACTCGCCGTGCCTGCGGCCCTGACGGTCGCGGTCGGTCGGGGCGCGCAGCTCGGCGTCCTGTTCAAAGGTGGAGAAGCGCTGGAGCGCCTGGGGCATCTCGACGTGATCGTCCTCGACAAGACCGGCACGCTGACGGTGGGACGCCCGGTGCTGGAGGCAGTTCATTCTCTTGCAGACCACAACGAAGACGAACCTGGTCCGCATCGCAGCCGCGGCGGAAGAGCGATCGAATCATCCTCTGGCGCACGCGATTGTCGATTACGCGCATGCGCTGCGGGCTGGCTTGGTCCGCCGCTGAAGACGTGCAGATCCTGCCCGGCCGGGGTCTCACGGCGAGAGTGGACGGACGCGAGTGCCTGCTCGGAAATGAAGCTCTGTTTCATGAGTTCTTCATCGACTTGCCCCGAAACGTTCCTCCGCCGGATCCCGGTGTTACCCGGCTCTGGATGGCATTGGACAGCGCGGTAGCGGCCTATTTCGACGCCCGCGACGCGCTGCGCCCAGACGCTGCCGAAGCAGTAGCCGCCCTTCGCCGCGACGGCCTGCGGGTGGTGATGCTCACCGGCGACTCCGCCGCCGCGGCCGAGCCCATCGCCCGCCAGGCCGGGATCGCGGAAGTCGAAGCGGGTCTCGATCCGGCCGGCAAGCTGGCGCGCATCCGCGCTCTGCAGGGGAGCGGGCTGCGCGTCGCCATGGTGGGCGACGGCATCAACGACGCGGGCGCGCTGGCCCAGGCCGACGCCGGGATCGCCATGGGCACTGGCGCCGACCTGGCCCAGGAAGCGGGCGATGTTCTGCTGCTGCGGGCACAGCCCTCTTCGATTCCTGCCGCGCTCGAACTGGCTCGCTCCACCCTGCGCGTGATGCGCCAGAACCTGGTCTGGGCGGCGGTGTACAACGTGCTCGGCATTCCCCTCGCCGCGGGACTGCTCTATCCCGCCTTTCACATCCTGCTCAGCCCCTGGATCGCTGCCGCGGCCATGGCGTTCAGCTCCGTGAGCGTGCTGGGCAACAGCCTGCGCCTGCGCGGCTGGCAGCCCGCTCCTCTCGTTCAGCCCGACGCAAGCCAAGCCTGATGCAGGCTAAACTGAGAACAGGAATTCTCCGTGCGCATCCTCACCCGCTACATTCTCGGCGAAATTCTCTCCCACGCACTCATCGGATGCGCGCTGTTTACCTTCATTCTCTTCATACCCCGACTGCCCCAGATTCTGGAGATGGTGGTGCGCAACAGCTCCACCCTCGCCAACGTGCTGCAGATTTTTCTGTTCACCCTGCCCAACCTGTTCTGGGTCACCATTCCCATGTCGGTCCTGGTCGGGATCCTGCTCGGGTACAGCCGGCTGGCCGCCGACAACGAAGTCATCGCCATGCGCGCGTCGGGCCTGGGCGTCGGCTATTTCGTACGCGTCGCTTCGGTGGTGGCCATCGGCGGCGCCTTGCTGGGGTTGGGCAATTCGCTCTATGTCGCTCCGCGCGCTAACCAGGCAATCCTCGAAATGGAGCAGTCGCTGGCAGCCTCTCAGGCCTCCTATCAGATTCAACCTCGGGTGTTTTACGAGGATTTCCACGAGCGGGTGCTGTATGTGCAGGACGTACGCGGCGGAGCAGGCGCGGCCAACTGGCGCCAGGTCTTCATGGCCGATGTCACCGATCCGTCGTCGCCGACCATCACCACCGCGGCCTCGGCCACGGTGGTCAACGATTCAACCCAGGAATTGCTGATGCGCCTCCGCGACGGAGCGGAGCATGAGACGGCGGCCGGTCAACCGCAGCAGTACAACATCTCCACCTTCACCAGCACGGACCTGCCCCTGCGGCTCAGTGCCCAAAGCGATATTCACCTGGGCCGCATGGATACCGCTGTATACGCGGTGCCGACCGCTTTGCTGCTGAAGCGCATCCACGGGCCGGACGGCCGGCGCTTCCTCATCGAGTTGAACAGCCGCTTCTCCTATCCCGGTGCGTGCCTGGTGCTGATGCTGGTAGGAGTACCCCTGGGCGTGATTTCCCGCCGCGGCGGCAAGAGTTCCGGGTTTGTCTTCACCCTGCTCCTGGTGATTCTCTACTACGTTCTTTCCTACACCGGTGTAGCCCTGGCGCGGCAGGACAAGCTGCCCGTCTTTGTCGGAGTCTGGCTGGCCAACCTGCTCTTCGCGGCGGTCGGCATTTTCCTCCTCTGGCAGATGGCGAGTGGAGGACGTGTGCTCAGCGGCATTGTCGGCCTCGCCTCGCGGGTGTCGAACGTAACATTTCTACCGGCGCTTCCCGAAAACGGCGTTCACCTTACCAGGATTTTCGGCCGCCTGCAGCAGCGCGGACAGCGGACTTCATCCCGCAGCCTCTTTCCGCGCATCCTTGATGAGTACGTCATCCGTGAATTCATCAATGTTTTCGTCCTGGTTCTGACCGGCTTTGTCCTGCTGATGCTGGTGTTCACATTTTTCGAGCTGGTAGGGGACATCCTGCGCAACCACATTTCGCTGGCCATCGTGGGCGAGTATCTGGTGAATCTCACTCCCAACATGCTCTACTCCATTGCGCCGCTGGCGGTGCTCATCGCGGTGCTGGTGACCTTCGGCGTGCTCAACCGCAACAGCGAAATCATCGCCATGAAAGCCACGGGCATCAGCCTCTACCGCCTGGTGATCCCCATCGTCTCCATCTCCGCCATCCTGGCCGTCAGCCTGTTCCTGTTCGACGAGTTCTACCTGCCCCAGGCCAATCGCCGCCAGGAAGCATTGCGGAGCACAATCAAGGGGCGGCCGCCGCAGACCTTTCTCCACCCGGAGCAGAAGTGGATCTTCGGGCAACAGGAGCCGGGCGGCCCGGGCCGCATTTTCTATTACCAGTTCTTTGATCCCGACCAGAATGAATTCGCCAATCTTTCCGTCTTCGAGTTCGATCCCCACACCTTTTCCTTGTCGCGCCGTATCTTCGCCGCCCGTGTCTTCTGGGATCGCGGATCAATGGGTGGCAATTCGAGAACGGATGGGAACGCAAACTGAGCGGCGCCAATGTCAAGGAGTACCGCGATTTCACCAACACTTCGTTCCCCGAGATTCATGAGGAGCCAGGCTACTTCAAGAAAGAAAGCCTGCAATCGCAGGAGATGAACTTCGGGCAGCTCGACCGCTATATCCGCGATCTGCGCCAGAGCGGGTTCGATACCATGCGCCTGCGCGTCGCCCTGTGGCACAAAGCTCGCCTATCCCCTCGTCGCAATCGTCATGGCAGTGCTGGCCATTCCCTTTGCGCTGACGATGGGGCGGCGCGGTTCGCTCACGGGGATCGCGGTGGCCATTGGCGTGGCGCTTGCCTACTGGGTGGTGGATGGCCTGTTTGGCGCCATGGGCAATGTCAACTATCTTCCCGCTCCATTGGCTGCCTGGTCGTCCGATATTCTGTTTGGCCTGGCCGGCGGTTACCTGTTGCTGCGAACTCCGACCTGAAAACAGCACCACAGCCCGTGCCCCATCCTTTCCGTTTTTTTCTGCGGAAAGGGTGGGAGAGCACTGACGCCAAATTTCCTTCCCTTCGACTACTCAGACTTTTGCTCAGCAGCAGCGCTGAGCCGCTCGAGCAACTCATGAAACTGCTGGTCCATGCGTGGATCGCCGGGCAGGAATTCGATTCCCACCCCCTTGCCGGGCCGGACTTCCATCACCCGCGCCAGCGAGCTGAGATGCTGGCCGTTGGCTGAAAACCGCAGCTCG
The DNA here is from genome assembly GCA_963788475.1 of Terriglobales bacterium. Lineage (GTDB taxonomy): Bacteria > Acidobacteriota > Terriglobia > Terriglobales > Acidobacteriaceae > Telmatobacter. The sequence goes on along the minus strand of CAWBGO010000010.1, from coordinate 260,117 downwards.
ATCTCCGCAAACCGCTTCAGATTGAGCCGTGCGCGGGTGGCGATATAACAGCCGGTCAAGCTGATGTCCTTGACTTCCCCGCGGAAAAGCAAGTCCGGCCGAAAGACCACCACTTCTGCGCGCCCATCGCACGCAAATCGCGCGTGCCGCCGGCGTTCGCTGGCCGTTGCCGTCTCCTCATTCACCATAGAGCCGTCGAAACCAACCTTCCCGACGCGACCATCGACTACGGCCGTGCCCGTAAAGTTCTCTTCCGCTTTATCGACTCAGCCGGAGTTCCCATCAAAATCCGTACCAAAGTCGTGCAGCCCGCCGCTGCGCTCGAGCCGGCATCCCCGTACAATAGAGTCATGCTTCGCGAACTGCGCCCCCTCTTCGCCTACATGCGCCGCTACCGCTGGGGATACTTGTGGGGCAGCCTCTGTGTCATTGCCACCAACGCCGTCTGGGTGTTGTTCCCCAAGGTCCTTCAGCAGGCGATCGACGCGTTGAATCATGGCGTGACGCGACGCAGGGTCCTGTTCTTTGCCGGAATTCTGGTCGCGATCGCGCTGATCAAGGGCGTCTTTCTCTACGCGCAGCGATGGATCCTCATCGGCATCTCGCGCGAAATTGAATTCGACCTGCGCAACGACCTGTTCCGCCACCTCGAAAAACAGGACACGGGTTTCTATCAGCGCTATCGCACCGGCGACATCATGGCGCGCCTCACCAACGACCTGAACGCGGTGCGCATGCTGCTCGGCCCGGCCATCATGTACAGCGCCAACACGTTAATGTTCACCGTCGGAGCGCTGTTCTTCCTGCTCCGGATCAGTCCCTATCTGACCCTCGTGGCCCTGGCGCCAGCTCCGATCGCCAGTATCGTTATCCAGTACCTGGGCCGCAAGATTCATGACCGCTTCGAGCGCATCCAGGCCAGCTTCTCCGAGATTTCAGCGCAGGCCCAGGAAAACTACTCCGGTGCGCGGCTGGTGCGGGCCTTCGCCCGGGAAGAGTCGCAGATCAGTCTGTTCGAACAGCTCAATCGCCAATACATCTCGCGCGCCCTGCGCCTGGTTCAACTGATGGGCATGTTGTGGCCTTCGCTCGAGTTCATTCTGGGCGTCTCGATGATCATCACCCTGCTGGCCGGCGGCCACCTGGTCATTCAGCACCGCATCAGCGTAGGCCAGTTCGTGGCATTCAACACCTACATGATCCTCCTCATCTGGCCCATCATCGCCGTGGGCTGGGTGGTCAACATCTTCCAGCGTGGCACCGCCTCGGTCACGCGCATCGACGAACTGTTGCGCCAGGAGCCCGCCATCGACGACCGCGACGCCGATCCCGCAATCGCGCAGGACACGGTGCTGGCTGGGGAAATTGAGTTCCGCCATCTCGACTTCAGCTATGGCCAGACGCAGGTGCTGCACGACATCTCGCTGCAGGTTCCCGCCGGTTCGAGCCTCGCCATCGTGGGCCCGACCGGCTCCGGCAAGACCACGCTGGTCAACCTGATCTCGCGGCTCTACGAAGCGCCCGAAGGGTCTCTGCTCATCGACGGAAGGCCCATTCGCGAATATCCCCTTGCGGTTCTGCGCCGCAACATCGGCATGGTGCCGCAGGAGACATTCCTGTTCAGCGAGACTCTCCGCGAGAATCTCGCTTTTGGCGCTCCACAGGCCAGCGCCGCTGACCTGCTCGAAGCGGCCGAAGCGGCCCACGTCCGCCAGGAGTTCGAGGAATTCCCCCAGGGCTTTGAAACCGTGGTCGGCGAGCGCGGCGTGACGTTGTCCGGCGGACAAAAGCAGCGCACTGCCATTGCCCGCGCCCTGCTGCGCAGGCCCGCAATCCTCATCCTCGATGACGCGCTGGCAAGTGTGGACACCTACACCGAAGAGCGCATTCTCGGCGGACTTCAGCGGTATACCTCGGATTCGACGACGATCCTGATTTCACATCGTGTTTCCACCGTGCGCCATGCCGATCAGATCGCCGTCCTCGATCGCGGCCGGATCGTGGAACTGGGCAAGCACGATGAACTGCTGGCGCTCGACGGCTACTACGCAAGCCTCTACCAGAAGCAGCAACTCGAAGAAGAACTCACGGTTGCCGGATGAGCCTGGTATCAGGCATTCCACGAACGGACGACCGAGTCCCCACCGTCGCTCCCAAATGCCGATCGTGAGGAAGACAACCGGGCCGCCTGAAGCGGCGCGGGATTGACTGCGGGATCCCGGGCTACCTGCCGCCATGCATCGCGGACATTGCGCACACAATCGATGGCGTGCTGGAACTTGGACTTTGACGCGGATTGGGAGGCCTGGAGGATCTGCGCAAAAATGGATGCATAGAATTCGCTCAAAGCCTGCGCCGGCCGGCCGCCAACGTCCATGCGCAACCGCGCCTGCAAATGAATGATGATATCCAGCGCCCGCTTGACCGCGATTCTCCGCCCGGGCTGATCGCCGCGCTCCACCGATTCCATGGCCGCATAGAGAAAGCGAATGATCCCGTCGTAGAGGGCTACCACCAGGTCGACTGCGGAGGCTCCATTCAGCGCATGTTCCTGATAACTGTTCATTGAGTTTGGCTCCTTGGCCGATGGGTTAGGACTTCTTGTTGTATCCGGTGATGGCCGAGTAGAGCATATCCACGCTGGACAACTGCGACGGCAGTGCCTGGAGGATCTGGTTGGCCTTGTTCAACTCAGCGGTCAGGTTCTTCTGCTGCGCCGAAATCAGATTCTCTTCCCTGGCAATGTCGGCGTTTAGATTGGACTCCATCGTGCTGTTCGCCTTTTGCGCCAGCTTCAGAATTCCCGTCGAGGAACTCGTACCTGCCTGGTTCAGCACATTGGCAGTGGTCATGCCCCAGCTGTTGGCACTTTGAAAGAAGCCCACGACGCTGCTGAAATCCGAATTCAGGGCTGAATCGAGAGTGTTCGCGTCAAGGCTGATCGTCCCGTCATTGTTCATGCTGATGCCGAGACCGGTCAGTCCGGAAATGTCCGAACTATGGGTGTAGTTGAGAGCAGTGTTGCTATTGGTGGTATCGACAATGCTGGAGGTAACGCTCAAGGCGCCCGTAGACCCGGCTGTCCCCGACAGCAGCGTAAGGGTCGAGAGGCCGTTGCGGGTCACAATTTTCGCAGTCACGCCAATGCTGGCCGCGTTTATGGCGGTAGCCAGTCCGGACAGCGTCTTATCCGGCAGCGTTGACATATCGATCTGGTGAGCCGTTCCGCTTCCGACCTGGATCGAAATCGTTCCGGAGAGTGTGTCGTTCGCGTTCTCGATCGCGTCCAGATACCCATTGGGGTTCTGGGTGTTGATGCTGCTCAGCAATTGCTGCTGCAGCAGCGACAATGTCGGCGAGCCAAATAGCGGCTGGGCATTGCCCGACGCGTCATTCCCGGTCTGGGCGTTGATCGCTTTGATAAGAGAGTTGTAATCCGTGACCATGGTGTTGATGGCACTCTCCACATCGGCATTGTCGTTGGCGATGATGACCTGGACGGGCACCGGATCACGATTTGAGTCGGTCGCGGTCGGAGACAGAATCTGGAAGGTGACGCCGGGGATCAGATTGGTCGTGGTATTCGAGGGACTCAGCAGGTCGACGCCGTCGATGTTCAGCGACGCGTCTACGCCGGTGACGGTGGACTTGTAACTCAACGGCGCATTTCCGTTGCTCGAATCGGCGAGCGAGTTGGAAGTGACCGTGATGTTACCCGCGCCGCCGGAGGTAGCGGAAACGAGGCTCAATCGCGAGCCAGTGGAGTCGGTGAGAATGCCTGCCGAAATTCCCGCGCCGGAACTGTTGATGGCCGAAGCCAGGCTGGCAAGCGTACCTCCGCCCGCGGGCAGACTGATGGTGTGTGTGGTTCCATTGCCCACCTGCAGGGTCATGGCGCCGGTCAAGTTATCCGAGGCGCTCGGCACTTCGGTCAGGTAGCCGCTCGAGGTCTTGGCCAGGCTGTTGACGATCACGCTGTGGGACCCTGAAGTGGCGGCGGATGTAGCGGCCGTAAGCTCGACCACGTTGGTATCGGAACTGGATCCGGTCTTCTGTGCCAGCACGCCGGTGAAATCGGTAAGGGCGCTCATGTCGTCGGAGAGACTCGACAGCAACGTGCCCAGGCTGGAGATCGCTGTATCCTGGCTCTGCAGGGTGGACAACTGCGTCTTCCAGGGAGTCTCGATCTTCTCAAGGTTGGCGACGATCGACGACACGGTCGCGCTCACGTCAAATCCCGTGCCGCTGGTCGGCGACCCAAAACTCAGTCCTACAGTGCCCATGGAGCCCTCCGTGGTTGATTCAGGCAGCGCGGCTGCCACGTCGGTTCGACGAAGATTGGGAAATACTCATGTGCCAGGAGAAGCGACGCGCGTTACACGCAAAGGGCGTCCGACTTCGGACGCCCTTCGCGGCTTTGTGGGTCTGACCTCATTTCGGCGACGCGATCGTCTCCGCGAATGTGGCCCAGGTTACTGCAGCAGCTTGGTCACTTCCTGCTGCATGCTGTTGGCCTGCGCCAGGGCGGAGATACCGGTCTGGCTCAGGATTTCGTACTTCGACATATTGGAGGATGCCTGCGCGTAGTCGGTGGCCTGCACCGCGTTCTGCGCCGCCACGATGTTCTGCTGCTGGGTGTTGAGCACGTTGCTCATGGCGTTCAGTGTGTTGATCTGTGATCCGACATAGCCGTCCTGCACAGCAACGTCGTTAATGGCGGTGTTGAGGTCGGTGAGGGCTGTCGTAGCGCTGCCCCGCGTCAGAATCGTCGGTGCTCAGCTTTATTGCCCGCGACCGGGGTGTAGGCAAAGCCAGTGCCGGCTGTGTAAGCGACAGAGCCGCTTGCTTCACCGACTCCCACGGTGGTATCGATGGCGCTGAAGTTGAGGGCATCGGTCGTCGCGCTGGTGCTCGTCGAATCTCCGGTGTAAATGTTGACGGTGTTTCCAAAGACCGCCTGTCCGTTGTAGGTAGTTGTCGCGCCGATGTTGTCGATCTCTCCCAGGATCGATTTGAACTCCTGGTTCGCGGCAGCCGTCTGCGCGCCGTTGAGGGTGCCGTTCGAAGCCTCGGTGGCCAGCGTCACGGCACGGTTGAGCAGGTTCGTCACTTGCGAGAGAGCGCCATCGGCCACTTGCAACAGTCCCACACCCTCCTGGGCGTTGATCTGGGACTGCGCCAATGCGGTGGCGTTCGCCTGTAGTCCATCGACCAGTGAGAGGCCGGCGGCATCATCGGCGCCCGAGTTGATCTTGGAGCCCGAAGACAACTGCTGCAGAGTCTTGGAGAGGCTGTTGTTGGTGTTGTTCAGGTTGTTGGCCGCATACATCGCGGAGAGATTATTCAAGACACCCAGGGACATGGGTTACTCCTTGTGGGATGCGTTGATTTACGTCCCGCCTCCCGCCGCTCGCTCCCATTGTTTTTGTTGCCCTGGGCTGCTGCTGCTGGTGTGGTACGTCGCATCTGGCCCCTTCTTCGGCCCCCACCACGCGGACTTTATTGCATCGCGCCGAATGTCCTGCTGAGGACACTCGCTTAGCCATTTTCTTAATGTTTCAACCTTTCTTTTCTCCGCGCCGATAACTCCCTTGAGGAAACAAGGGAATGATCGAACTAACCAGGCTCAATGGAAATCCCATGGTGTTGAACAGCGATCTGATCAAGACGGCCGAGGCTTCGCCCGACACCATGCTGACGCTGATCAACGGGGAAAAACTGATCGTGCGCGAAAATTGCGCCGAAGTGATGGAACGCGTTCTCGCCTACCGGGCGCGCCTGCTGGTTGCCGTGTCCCGGCAGCTGCCGTCCCTGCACGATCTGGACAGGATGACCTCTCTCAACAGTCTCAATATGGGCGGGCAGAGCGATCTCCCCCTGACGTTGGAGACCAACAAGCCGGAGATTGTCCGCTGAGGGCTTAGAGCCGGGAACTGCGCCGACGATGCCTGGAGGAGTGTTACATGGATAAAGCGAGTATTGGCGGAGTGTTGCTGGCCATTGCAGGGATCGTGGCCGGACTGCTGATAGAAGGCGGCAACCTGGGCCAGATCCTGCAGCCGACCGCGGCCCTGATTGTCTTTGGCGGAACCATGGGAGCGGTGTTGCTGCAGTTCCCGCTTACCACGGTCGTCGCCGCATTCCGGCGCATGAGCCATGTCTTCGCCGCGCCTCGCAAGCAGAACGATCAGCTCATCCGCCTCCTGGTCGCATTTGCCAACAAGGCCCGCCGCAACGGCGTGGTCTCGCTCGACAGCGATCTGCAAACCATTCAGGACCCATTCCTGAAACAGACGGTGATGCTGGCCGTCGATGGCACCGAGCCGTCCGACCTGCGCAAGATCATGCAGGTCAGTCTCGATTCCACTACCGAAAGCGAAGAGCGGCTGCCCGCCGTATTCGAGTCGGCGGGCGGCTTTTCGCCGACCATCGGCATTCTCGGCGCCGTGCTCGGACTCATCCAGGTGATGCAGCACCTCGACAACATTCAGGAGGTGGGCCGCGGCATTGCCGTAGCCTTTGTGGCCACCATCTACGGTGTGGGCATCGCCAATCTCTTCTTTCTGCCCTTGGCGGGCAAGATGCGCCTGCGCGTGCGCGAAGAATACCTGAGCCGGGAGATGATGCTCGAAGGAGTCATCTCCATTCTCGAAGGAATGAACCCGCGCATGCTGGAAGTCAAACTTTCCGGCTTCCTCGAGCATTCGCAACGCAAGCCGGCGGAGCGCGCCGCATGAGGATCCGAGTGCCGAGAAGCCGTGTTACTCATGACCGCTGGCTGGTCTCGTACGCCGACTTCATTACTCTCCTGTTCGCTTTCTTTGTGGTTCTGTTCGCCTCGGCCAAGGCCGATCAAAAGAAGCAGGTGGAAGTGGCCCAGGCCATTGACGCCGCGTTTAAATCGCTGGGCATTTTTCCGGATGCGTCCCGCCGGCCCGCCAAGCCGGTGAGCGCGGCCGCCGGAACCGAGGCGGCCGCCATTCCCATGAACATCGTGATGGGCGAGGATGTGCTTTCACCGGCCCGCGTCCGGGACGACCTCGAAAGCCTCCGCCGGGAGCTGGAACAACGGCTGTCGAACCAGGTGGCCCAGCACACAGTTTCGATTCAGATGGGCCGCGACGGGCTGGTGATCAGCCTGCGTGAAGCGGGATTCTTCGACTCCGGCTCCGCCATGCCGCGGCCTGAGACCCTGTCAACGCTGCACGAGATTGCCGCTTCCCTGGGCCGCACTCCCTACGACCTGCGCGTCGAAGGCCACACCGACAATGTTCCCATTCACACCGCGAGCTTCGATTCCAACTGGGAGCTCTCTTCCGCGCGCGCCACCCGCATTGCCCGGCTCTTTCTCGATTCTCACGCCATCCCTCCCGATCGGGTCTCGGCTGCGGGCTACGCCGAATTTCATCCCGTCGCCAGCAACGCCACGGCTGAGGGGCGCGCCACCAATCGCCGCGTCGACCTCGTGGTTCTGCCTCGTACCAAAATCAACTTCTCTATTCCCGGATTTGCGCACGCCGATGGGCAATGGCGAAAGATTACGGATGAATAAGCGGAGTTAGCGGAGTCTGCACCCCGGGTCGACTAACTCCTCTCCTCCACCCCCAGCACCTTCACAATCACCCGCTTGCGCCGCTGCCCGTCGAACTCCGCGTAAAACACACGCTGCCATGTGCCCAGGTCCAGCCGGCCTCCGGTCACGGGCAAGGTTGTCTCGTGGTGCAGCAGCAGCGACTTCAAATGCGCGTCGCCGTTGTCTTCGCCGGTCTGGTGATGCTTGTAGTCGGGCCGCGCCGGCGCCAGTTCCTCGAGCCACTTGCCGATGTCCTCAATCAGCCCGCTCTCCAGGTCATTCACGTAAACCGCAGCCGTGATATGCATCGGCGAAACAAAACACAGCCCGTCCTGCACACCGCTGCGCCGGACAATCTGCTCCACCTGGTCGGTGATGTGAACCATCTCCCGCCGCTTCTTCGTTTCAAAAACAAGGTACTCCGTGTGGCTCTTCACCAACGCCTCCATGACCGCAACCCGTTCCTCGGAACCGGTCTCACAACCTTTATCCTAATAACAACCGTGTCCGCGCCCGATACTCCCGCAGCCGAAGCGCTCTCGCAACAGGGTCTCGACCTGCTGGCGGCGGGACAGCCTGCTCCAGGCAGTCGATGCGTTTCGCGCTGCCATCGCCGCCGACCCCGCGCACTATGAGGCCCATCACGGGCTGGTCCGCGCCCTGCGCGATGCGGGCCGCCCCGAGCAGTCGATCGCCGCGGCACTGGCGCTGACGGCGCTCACGCCTGCCGATCCGCTGGCCCATACGGCCTTATCCATTTCACTGCAACACGCCGGCCATATCCCGGAGGCGGAAGCGGCCGCGGCCCGGGCACGCATCCTGGAATGGAAAATTCAGCTCCAATCGCCGCCTTCCGAAGGCCATCCGTTGTGAAGTCGCAGCCCCAATCAAAATCGGCCCGGCGGCCCACTCCGGCACAGCGGCTGCGCGTCATGCATGACCAACTTGCCGCAGCTTACGGTCCGCAGTCCTGGTGGCCGGCGCAGACTCCCTTCGAGGTGATCGTGGGCGCGTACCTCACCCAGAACACCGCATGGAAAGCCGTCGAGCGGTCGCTCGCCAACCTGCAGTCCGCCGGAGCGTTGACCGTCGAGGGCCTGCGCGCAATTCCGCTTGAGCCATTGCGAGAACTGATCCGCCCTTCCGGGTTCCAGACGCGGAAGGCTCCCGCGCTCAAGGCATTTGTCGCCATGCTGGATGCGGAGTTCGGCGGCTCGCTCGGTCGGATGGCTGCCGAGTCAACCGCCACGCTGCGGCGCCGGCTGCTGGCGCTGCCTGGCGTTGGCCTGGAGACCGCGGATGCAATCCTGCTCTATGCGCTGGGACATGCGGTGCCGGTCGCAGACGAATATCTGCGCAGAATTGTCGCAGCGCCATCAACTTATAGAGCCGCCGCCCGACCGCGACCGCAAAGGATACGAGGTCGCTGGCCCAACTGACGCGACAGGCCTTCTCCGTCGAAGTAGCCGGCGGGCATGCGCAATTCTTCAACGAGTTTCACGCGCTGACTGTGGCCGTAGGCAAGGCCCATTGCGGAAAAACAGCGCGGTGCGCCGGTTGTCCGCTGGCCGCCGACCTTTGCCATGTTTCGAATGACGTAAAGTAACCGCCGGCGCCGCGCCTACTTCTGCATCGTGTAGGTTGAGGCCGGCACTTTCTCAGCCAACTGCGAGGGTGTCGGCAGCTGCGAGCGATCCCATCCTCCGCCCAGGGCTTCGACCAGTTGGACGCTCGACAACATCTCCTGCACATGCAGCGTGTTCAGCTCAGTCTGGTTGTTCAGGAGCGCGGTCTGAGCAACCACGACGGTCACGAAGGGATCCAGCCCCATTCTGTACCGCTCCATCTCCAGATCGAGGAACTGCTGGGCCGCCTTGACCGCTTGCTCCTGCTCGAGGATCTGCTGGGAATAGATCCGGGTAGCCGACATCGCATCTTCCACCTGCTGGAATGCCACGAGTACAGTCTGGCGGTAGTTGGCGAGATCGGCATTGTAGGTGGCTTCGTACTGGTGCAGTTGCGCGCGATAGAGGCCGCCGTCGAAAACCACCTGCGAAGCCGAGGGGCCGAGCGACCAGAAGCGGCTGGCGATGTCAAAGAGATGCTTGAACGAGGAACTCTCGAATCCGCCGCCCATGGAGAGGGTGACCTGGGGATAAAACGCACCGTAACCAATGCCGATCGTCGCATTTGCCTCGGCAAGCGTGCGCTCGGCCGCGGCAACGTCCGGCCGGCGCTCGGCAAGCTGCGAAGGTACGCCCGTCGGGATCGCCGGCGGCGTGTAGAGCAAGGGCTTGACGGGAATCGAAAATTCCGACGGCAACCTTGCCCACCAGCATGGCGATGGCGTGTTCATACTGCGCGCGCAACAGCCCAACGTTGATGGCAGACGACTGCGCACCCTTGAGGGTTGTCTGCGCTTCGACAACGGAGATGTAGTCGCCCACTCCCGCAGTCGTAGGCGCCCTGCGTGGCATCGAGAGCCTTCTGATCAACCTCGACGGTCTGGTTCAGGATCTGCTGCAGCATGTCCTGGCCGCGAATCTCGAAGAAAAACTGCGCCAGGCTTGCCTGTTCGGTGAGCTTCTCGAGTTCGAGATCGGCGGCGCTGACCTGGGTGGCATATTCCGCCGAATGCACCTCGTTGCGAATCTTGCCCCACAAATCCGGGGTCCAGGAAACGTTGAGCGGAAGCGACCACAGCGTGGAGGTGGTCCCGGTGTTGGCCTGGGAAGAATTGCGAAGATTGGACGAGCTGCGCGACCGGTTCCACGACGCGCCGGCGGTAATCGTCGGCCAGTATTGCGAGCGTGCCTCGGCGATGATGGCGCGGGCCTGCCATGAAATTGTTGAACGATACCTTGATGTTTTGGTTGTCGACGATTGAGCTGCTCTTCGAGAGCATTCAATTCCGGCTCGTTGAACACCTCCCACCACTTGCCGCGGATCATCGCATCCTGGGGGCTGGCCACTTTCCAGCCGTCCTGATCCTGGAAGTTGACCGTCGACTCCTTGTAGCTCGGCGCCGTCGACCGCGGTCGGCGTGGGCGGCTGGTACTTGGGCCCCACCTGGCAGCCGTCCAGCAAGACCATCAGGCTTACAACGACGGCCGCGATGAACACGATCGATCGATTCCTTTTCGCCTTGAACATCATTTTCTCTTCCATATTAGGACGCAGTTTCTGCTGTCTCCTGGGGCATAACATCATGCGACCTGCCCAGCAGGCGAAGGCGCAGGCGATCCATGGTGAGATAAACCACCGGCGTGGTGTAGAGCGTGAGCAACTGGCTCAGCAGCAGCCCGCCAACGATCGTGATGCCCAGCGGGCGGCGGAGTTCCGAGCCGGTGCCGGTGCCGAATGCCAGCGGCAGCGCTCCGAACATGGCGGCAAGCGTGGTCATCATGATGGGACGAAATCGCAACATGCATGCCTCGAAGATTGCGTCGCGCGTATTCTTGCCTTCCTGCCGCTCCGCCATCAGCGCGAAGTCGATCATCATGATGGCGTTCTTCTTCACGATGCCGATCAGCAGGATGATGCCGATAATGGAGATCACGTTCAGATCGATGTTGAAAAGCATCAGCGCAATCATCGCGCCCACGCTGGCCGATGGCAGCGTCGAAATAATCGTCAATGGATGGACCAGGCTCTCGTAGAGAATGCCGAGCACGATGTAGACCGCAAGCAGCGCTGTAATGATCAGGTACTTCTCCGTTGCCAGCGAAGCCTGGTAAGCCTGCGCCGTTCCGGAAAAGAAGCCATGAACGGTGGCCGGCATGCCCAGGCTTTGTTCCATCTCGGTGATTTCCCGCGTGGCGTCGCTCAAGCGACACGCCGTTGGCGAGATTGAACGAGACCGTCACCGAAGGGAACAGCCCGGTGTGGTTCACCTGCAGCGGCGTGGTGCCGGTCTTCGGGTGCATCAGGGTCAGCAGCGGCGACATCGCATTGAGGCCGGCGCGATTGGAGTTGGACGGTAGGCGCGAAGTAGATGCTGTTCAGCCCCGACGGATCCTGCCAGAAGGGCGGAGCAACTTCCAGCACCACGTAGTACTGGTTGAGCTGGGTGTAGATCACCGAGACCTGTGACTGGCCGAAGGCGCTGTAGAGAGCCCGATCGAGCGACTGCGCCGTCTGCCCCAGCCGGGCAGCGGTGGCGCGGTCGAAGGTCAGCATTTCCTGCAAGCCGCCATTCTGCTGGTCGCTGTTGACGTCCTGCAGCCCCGGCAGCCTGCGCATGTTCTGCTGGAGGATGGGGCCCCAATGCGCCAGGTCGGCAATGCTCTCGGTCTGAATGGTGTACTGGTACTGCGCATTGCCGCCGCGGCCTCCGATGCGCAGGTCCTGCGCCGCCTGCAGGAAGGCCGAGGCGACAGGCAGGCGGTTCATCTTGGGACGCAGGCGATTGATCACGTCCATCGCCGAGACGTTGCGTTCTTTGCCCAGCGGCTTCAGAGCGATATAGATGAAACCGCCGTTGCTCGAGCCCTGACCGCCCGTAAAGGCATTCACGTGGGCAATCGCGGGATCGGCCTTGATCACGCCCACCAGTTGCTGCATGGAGAAATTCATGAACGGGAACGAAGCATCCTGCGGTCCCTGAACGCCGCCCACGAGGGCGCCGGTATCCTGCTGGGGGAAGAATCCCTTGGGAATCCGGATGATCACCACCACGTTCAGAGCAATCGTCAGCGCCAGCACGATCAGGGTGAGCCCGGGATTGTCCATCACCCAGGAGAGCGAATGCCGGTAGATGGCAACCATGCCGTTGAAGAATCTCTCATTGAGGCGATAAAGCAGGTTGTGCCGCTCGCCCTGCTTGTGCGCCTTCAGAAGATGCGCACACATGGTGGGCGTCGTGGTCAGCGAGATCACCATCGACACCACGATGGCGGTCGAAAGCACCACCGCAAATTCGCGGAACAGCCGGCCGACGATTCCCCCCATCATGAGAATGGGAATGAAGACCGCGATCAGCGACATGCTGATGGAGAAAACGGTGAAGCCGATCTCCTTCGCGCCCTGCAGCGAGGCGGCAAACGGATCCATGCCGGCTTCGAGATGGCGGGTGATGTTCTCCATCACGACGATAGCGTCGTCGACGACAAACCCGGTGGCGACGGTGAGCGCCATCAGCGAAAGATTGTCGAGGGTGTAGCCCAGCAGGTACATCACCGCGAAGGTGCCGATGAGTGAAACAGGAACGGCAACGCTGGGAATGAGCGTGGCGCGCGGGCTGCGCAGAAAAATAAACACCACCAGCACCACCAGGATGACCGATCCGATCAGCGTCGTCTCGACGTTGCGGACCGAGGCGCGGATGGTGATCGTGCGATCCATGACGATCGTTGTCTTAACGCCTTTCGGCAGCACCGCTTCGAGGAACGGGAGCTGCGCGATAATGCGATCGTCGGTCTCGATGATGTTGGCGCCCGGCTGGCGGAAGATGATGAGAAAGACGCCTCTCTCGCCATCCATGTAGCCGGCAGTACGAATATTCTGCGTGGAGTCGACGACGTCGGCGACATCGGAAAGCCGGATCGCGGCGCCGCGGTGATAGCCGACGATCAACGGCTTGTATTGTTCCGCTTCCGAGATCTGGTCGTTGGTGATGATGTCGGCGGTGGTATAGCCGTCGGAAAGCTGGCCCCGGGGTTCATGCGAATTCTGGAGGCTCAGCGTGGATTGAACACTGCTCGAGGGTAAGCCCGAAGCTCTCCAGTTTCTTGGGGTCGACCTCGACGCGCACGGATGGAGTGGCGCCTCCACCCACATTCACCTGACCCACTCCTTCGATCTGCGAGAGCTTCTGCGCCAGGATGGTTGACGCGAGGTCATAGAGCTTGGTGACGTCGTACTTGTTCGACGTCAGGCCGAGAATCATGATGGGCGAGTCGGCCGGGTTGACCTTGCGATACGACGGGTTGGAGGGAAGATTGGCGGGCAGATAAGTACGCGCCGCGTTGATGGCGGCCTGCACGTCGCGCGCGGCGCCATTGATGTCGCGATTGAGGTCGAACTGCAGGGTGATGCCGGTCGAGCCGAGCGAACTCGACGATGTCATCTCCGTGATTCCGGCAATATGGCTGAACTGACGCTCCAGCGGCGTGGCCACCGACGCTGCCATGATCTGCGCGCTGGCGCCGGGCAGGCCGGCGTTCACGTTGATGGTCGGGAAATCCACCTGCGGCAAAGGAGACACCGGCAGCACCGTGAACGCAATCGCACCGGCAATGGCCACCGCAATGGTCAGCAGCGTGGTGGCGACCGGCCGCCGGATGAATGGAGAGGAGAGACTCATGCCGGCTGTCTCTCCAGGCGCGCTCATTCTCGCGAGCCGCCTGCGACGGCCTGTGTCCGGTGAGGCGCTGGCCAAGCGAGTCAAAGAAGATGTAGATGACGGGCGTGGTATAGAGAGTGAGAATCTGGCTCAGCAGCAGGCCGCCGACCATCGAAATTCCGAGTGGGTGGCGCAGTTCCGATCCCAGCCCGGTTCCCATCGCCAGCGGGATGCCGCCCAACAGCGCCGCCATCGTGGTCATCATGATCGGACGGAAGCGGAGCAGGCTGGCTTCGTAAATGGCGTCCGTCGAAGACATTGCCTCTTTCGCGCTCCGACTCCAGCGCGAAGTCGACGATCATGATGCCGTTCTTCTTCACAATGCCGATCAGCAGGATGATGCCGATGATGGCGACCACGCTGAGATCCTGGCCGAAAATCATCAATGCGAGCAGCGCGCCCACGCCGGCTGACGGGAAGCGTGGACAGAATGGTGATGGGGTGGATGAAGCTCTCATACAGAACGCCCAGCACGATGTAGACCGTGACCAGCGCGGCCAGGATCAACAGAGCCTCGTTCGAGAGCGAGTTCCGGAAGGACGCCGCGGTGCCCTGAAAGTCCGCCTGGATCGTCGGCGGGAAACCCATGTGCGCGCTCAGCTTGTCGATGTCGGTGATCGCCGTGCCCAGGGATGCCTTCGGCGCCAGGTTGAAAGAGATCGTGACCGATGGGAATTGTCCCTGGTGATTGATGGACAGCGGCTCGGTGGTGAGCGAAGCATGCGTAAATGCAGCCAGCGGAACTGCACCGGCCGACGTAGAGGTGACGGAAGCGTTCGGCGTTGTTCCGGAGAACGTCCCCGCAGTCGCCGAGGATCCTGCGGTCGACGTGGTTCCTGCCAGCACCGTGGCCGGCACGGTCAGCACACCGGAGGTTGGTGTGTAGCGGATGGCAGTCGTCAGCGCGTTTGAACCCGCTGCCGCCGAGGCCGAGGACGAAAACGACGTTGACGCCCCGGCGCCGGTCGCGCCCGCGGACCCGTTGGCCTGGATGTAGAGAGACCCAAGATGAGAGGGGTCCTTCTGCCACTCGGGCATCGCTTCCAATATCACGTGGTATTGGTTGGTCTGCGTGTAGAGCGTGCTGATCTGGCGCTGGCCGTAGGCGTCGTAAAGCGTATTGTCGATCGTGGTGGGCGCAATGCCGAGTCGCGACGCCGTCACGCGATCGATGTTCAGCGAAAGCGCGCGCCCGCCCACCTGCTGGTCCGTCGCCACATCTTCGAGCTCGGGCAGCTTCTTCAGCTCGGCGACAAACTTGTCGGTCCACTCGTTGAGTTCGTTGAAGTCGGGATCTTCGAGGGTGTACTGGTACTGCGTGCGGCTTACGCGGTCGTCGACCGTGATGTCCTGCACCGGCTGCATGTAAAGGTGCATTCCCTGCACCCCGCCGAGATTGGTCTGCAGCCGCCGGATCACATCGGCCGCGCTGATGTGCCGCTCATCGAGCGGCTTCAGATTGATCGAAATGCGGCCGCTGTTCATGCGTGGTGTTGATGCCGTCGGCGCCGATGAACGAGGAGAGGCTCTCGACCGCGGGGTCCTGCAGAATGATGCGGGCGAGTTCCTGCTGCTTGGTCGCCATGTCGGTGTAGGAGATCGACTGCGGCCCCTGCGAAATCCCCTGGATCACCCCGGTATCCTGCACCGGAAAGAATCCCTTGGGGATCATGATGTAGAGAACGACCGTCAAAATCAGGGTTGCGAGAGCCACCAGCAGGGTGATCGTCTGGAAGCGCAAAACCACTTTCAGCGTGCGTCCGTAAAACGCGATCATGCGATTGAAGGCGTTCTCTGAGACGCGGTAGAAACGGGACTGCTGGTGCTCCGGGTGGTGGCGAAGAATGCGCGCGCACATCATCGGCGTGAGGGTGAGCGACACCACCGCCGAAATGATGATGGTGACCGCCAGCGTAACCGCGAATTCGCGGAACAGGCGCCCCACCACGTCGCCCATGAACAGCAGCGGTATCAGCACCGCAATCAGCGACACGGTCAAAGAGACGATGGTGAATCCGATCTGTCCCGCGCCGGTCAACGCCGCCTTCATGGGCGGCATGCCCTGTTCGAGGAAGCGCGAGATGTTCTCGATCATCACGATCGCATCGTCCACCACGAATCCCGTGGAAATGGTGAGCGCCATCAGCGAAAGATTGTCGAGGCTGTAGCCCAGCACGTACATCACGGCAAACGTGCCGATCAGCGACAGCGGCACGGCCACGCTGGGAATGATGGTGGCGGAGAGGTTGCGCAGGAAGAGGAAGATGACCATCACCACCAACCCGATGGTCAGCATCAGTTCGAACTCGACGTCGCTCACCGACGCCTGGATGCTGGTCGTCATGTCGGTCATGGTGGTGACCTTGATCGACGCGGGAAGATTCGCCTCCAACTGCGGCAGGATCGACTGGATCCGCTTCACAACCGTGATGGTGTTGGCTCCCGGCTGGCGTTGAATATTGAGAATGACCGCCGGGGTCTGGTTCATCCACGCGGCCTGGCGCGTGTTTTCAACTCCGTTCACGATGTTGGCCACGTCTTTGACGAAGACAGGCGCGCCATTCTGGTATGAAATGACAACGTCCCTGTATCCGGCCGCTTCCGTGATCTGGTCGTTGGCGTCGATCTGATAATCCTGGCGCGGGCCATCGAAATTGCCCTTGGCCGCGTTCACGCTGGCCTGGGTCAAAGCGGTGCGCACGTCCTCCATGTTGATCCCGTAGGCGGACAGCTTGGTGGGATTGACCTGGATGCGAACCGCGGGCTTCTGCCCGCCGCTGATGCTCACCAGCCCGACGCCGCTCAACTGCGAAATGCGCGGGGCCAGCCGCGTGTCAACCAGGTCCTCCACTTCCGAAAGCGGCATGGTGGCGG
Source organism: Terriglobales bacterium (assembly GCA_963788475.1). Classification (GTDB taxonomy): domain Bacteria; phylum Acidobacteriota; class Terriglobia; order Terriglobales; family Acidobacteriaceae; genus Telmatobacter. The sequence continues at coordinate 243,327 of CAWBGO010000010.1, read as the reverse complement.
ACGAGATGGCCAGGGTCAGGACCGGCGCGTCGGCAGGATTGGTCTTGTTGTAGACCGGAGGCGTGGGCAGGTCCGATGGCAAAAATGTCTGGCCTCCATTGATTGACGCCTGCACTTCCTGTTCGGCTACGTCGAGCGCCAGGCTCAAATCGAACTGAAGCACGATCACCGAAACGCCGCCGGCGCTGGTCGAAGTCATCTGGCTCAGACCCTGCATCTGTCCGAACTGGCGCTCCAGCGGCGCGGTGATCGTGGTGGCCGTGACATCGGGACTGGCCCCGGGATAGAACGTGACCACCTGGATGGTCGGATAATCAACCTCGGGCAGCGCCGAAACAGGCAGTTGAAGAAATGCAACAATGCCCACCAGCAGAATGGCTGCCATCAGGAGCGCCGTCGCCACCGGCCGCAGAATGAATGGGCGAGACGGATTCATTGCGCCGGACTCCCGGTTGTATCAGACGAGGTGGACGGAAGCTTGACCTTCGAAACCGTGATCTGCGAGCCGTTCTGCAGCTTCTCGAAGCTGCTGTTGGCTACTACATCCCCGGCGTTGATCCCTTCGACCGCGGTCTCGCCCCGATCCGACCTGCCCGACTTGACGGTCCGCATCGCTGCTTTGTTGTCCTGGATGAGGTAGACAAATTCCTGGTTTCCGTTGTGCTGGATGGCCGAAGACGGGATGATGACCTGGTTATCGAGCGTCTTCACCAGCAGACGCGTATTCACAAACTGGTTGGGAAAGAGCTTGCCGTCGCGGTTATCGAACTCCGCGCGCAGCTTGACCGTTCCGGTGGTGGTGTCGATCTGGTTGTCGATGGAAGTCAGCTTGCCGGAGGCCAGATGTCCCTGCTGCATGCGATCGAGAGCCTCGACCTTCAGTTGTTGCCTGCCCCGGGTTTGCTGCAGCACCTCGGGCAGAGAATCTTCAGCGAGGGTGAAGATCACGGTAATCGGCTGTACCTCGGTCACCACCACGAGAGTGGTTGTGGAGTTGGCGCTGACCAGGTTGCCGGCATCGACCAGCCGCAGGCCCACCCGGCCGTCGATCGGCGACTTGATGTGGCAATAGCTCACCTGCACCTGGGCATACTGCACCGCTCCTTCGTCATTTTTCACCGTTCCCTTCTGCTGCAGAACCAGCTTTTCCTGGTCCTCGAGAATCTGGCGGGAAATGGCATTCTTTGCCCAGGCCACCTTGTATCGTTCCAGGTCCATTTCCGACTCGGCGAGAAGGCTTTGATCCCGCTCCAGCGTCCCCTGCGCCTGCGCCAGCTGCGCCTCGTACTGGCGGGAATCGATATCGATCAGCGGGTCGCCCTTTTTCACGAATCTGGCCTTCGCGGTAGTGCACCTCGGTGATCACGCCTGTAACCTGGGCGGTCATGGACGCGGTATAGATGGGCGTCACGGTGCCGATGGCATTCTCGTACACGCCGATAGCTGCTTTTGCGCGCAGTCGCAATGGTCACGGGCACAACGCGCCGCCCATTGCGCGCCGACCCCCTCCGGCGGTGGCCGCCTGACCCTTTTGCTGGTGCTGAATGACCCAGTAAAACAAGTAGACCGAAGAAGAGCAAAACAACGACCCAGACCCAGCGATGGCGGCGCTTCTTCACCGGCGTGGGCGAATCTCCGGCAGACTGGCTCGCCGGCGGAACGTGCGAAACAGATGATTGTTGTCCATTTTTTCTCTAGTGGCGACTTGCAAACTTGCGTGGATTGGCTGGGAGCCGGCGCTCCCGATGGTTTCGCTCGAGAAGACTCGAAGCGGTTACAGCGGTTATCCCTATTGTTGTCCCCCAAGGATTCCGCTCGGCCAGACGGCTTTTTGCTCGAAAAGAAATCCTCGGTCGAGGTCCCTGCGTGAAGGAAACCGCTCTAGTCTACTACGGCGACATTGTCGATTCTAAACCCCGTTCACCGGTAATCCATACTGCCATCGATTGAGCAGCAACATCCCCATTTTCAGCCACTTCCTTTCTGACGACGGACTGATTCGAATAGTTGCAGAAACACCCCCATGAAGTGCACTCCAAAGAGTGCAGATCAGGCGACGCTGAGACACGCTGGAGCCCGATCGCGAATAGCGGGAACGGTACTCAGTCCGCGGCGCCGGTGGTCCGCGCTCCCTTCGCCTCCGCTGCGTCCGGTTCCCTCGCTACCCCAATGCGCCGCTCCGCCGCCGCAGCCTCGATTTCGCTGTTGACCTCGGCCCCGAGAAGGATCATCAGGCCGGTGATATAGAACCAGGTCAGGAGAATGATCACCGCTCCCATGGAGCCATACGTGACCGTGTAGCTGTTAAAGAAGTGGAGATAGACCCGGAGCCCAAGCGATGCCAGCAGCCAGCCTGCGATGCCGATCGCCCCGCCGGGGGTGAGCCAATGCCAACACCGTACCTTGAGATCCGGCGCCCAATAGTAGATGACGGCGAACGCCAACGCGAGAAGAGCGGTCGCCACAGTCCAGCCAACGACCCTCGCGGAGACGGTTGCAACCATTCTCATAACTTCGTCCTGGATACGGCGGGAGGCTACCGACGCCGCAACGTCCCCACCCAGCATCGACGCCAGGCACAGGCTCACGATCGCCGTGAGGATGATGGTCAGGCCGATGGCATCGATGCGTGCCCGGATATACGAGCGGGAGTCGTTGATCTTGTACACCACGTTGAGCGTGTCCTGGAGGGCCGAGATACCAACCGATGCTGACCAGACCGCCGCAATGAGGCCAAAGGTGATCTTGCCCGAAGAGGACGCCGCCGCTGTCTCATTGAAAGTGTCGAGAATGGTCCCCAGCGCCTGGGTGGGGATCACGAGGGCCAGGTAATCGAGCAGGCGGGTGTAGATTCTGGAAGCTGATCGGGCAATCAGGCCAAGAATCGAGGTGGCGCTAAAAAGGGTGGGAAAGAGAGCGAAGAGGAAATAAAATCCGAGTTCGGCCGCGTGCCCGAATATCCGGTCCTCCATCACTGATTTCCAGGTGCGCCTCGCCACCACGAGGAAAGGCACGCCGCGAAGATCCCACATCGACTTCAGGGGAGAGCGAGACACCAAGTCCCAAATGCGCCGTTCATCACGGCTCAACCGCGGATCGACGTTGGATCCCGTTGTAGAAATACACCCCTCCCGGGCTTCCTGATTGGACTGGCCTTGGACTGACGCACTTACAATCTGGTATGGATGCGCAGTGCGGCAGGGGCGATAGCCTTGGGAACAGAAACCGACCGACGCCTGACGCCGCGCGCATTCAGGAAATCAACCAACCTCTTGTGCTAGGCATCCCATCGCACGTGAGACTTCAAACAGTCTGTATGGACCGAACAAGCTCGAATGCCTGTCAGGACCGGGTAGGATCGCGGCCGGGCTCGCAATTTCGTAATATTAGCGTTTCCTCCCTCTTTTTGTATCTCCTGCTGGTTTTGGCGTCGTCCTCCGGGCTGGCAGCCCAGGACGCAAACGCTGGGTCGGCTTCCGCTCCCGCCGCACCGGACGCAAAGACCTCGGTTCCCAAAACCGCGCCCGGGGAAATGCTTGCATCCTACGAAGGCCAGAACGTCTCCTCCATCGAGTTCGCCGGGCAGCCAGACCTGGATCCCGACAGGTTTTCTTCGGCGGTGGATCAAAAGATCGGAGAGCCATTTTCCCAGCAGAAGGTCGAACAGACAGCCGCGGCAATCAAGTCTGCTGGAAAATACGAAGAGGTGCGCATCCGGGTAGATCCGGAATCGAACGGCGTGCGCATCCGCTTCGTCCTCGAACCGGCGGTGTACTATGGAATCTTTCATTTTCCCGGGGCGGAGCAATTTCCCTACTCGCGCCTGATTCAGGTGGCGAACTACCCCGTGCAGGCACCGTTCGATGCAGCAGAGGTCGAGCGCGACCGGAAGAGACTGCTCAATTTCTATCGCCAGGCTGGATACTTCCAGGCGGAAGTCCGGTCAGACGTGCAGTTGGATGGGAAACACCAGATCGCCAACGTGTCTTTTGCGGCCACACTCGGCCCGCGCGCGAAATTCGGCGACATCGTCATCGATGGAGTTCCAGCCGCGGAACAGGAACGGCTTCGGGCCAGTCTGCAGACCATCATCGCGCGGGCGCGGACGGTTGCGATTCGGCCCGGGAAGAAATATCGCCGGTCAACAATCGGCAAGGCGACCACCTATCTGCAGACGGAATTGGAAAAGAAGGGACTGCTCAACGCGCAGGTCAAGCTCGCCGGAGCGGAGTACCACGCCGATACGAATCGCGCCGACATTCACTTTGACATCGTTCCCGGACCCACGATCAAAGTAGATATTCAGGGCGCGCATGTATGGCCCTGGACACGCAAGGCTCTGCTCCCCGTTTATCAGGGTATTGGTGTTGACGACGAATCTGTCGAGGAAGGACGACAGGCCCTGGCATCCTACTTCCAGTCCAAGGGATTCTTCGACGTGAAGGTGGAGTCTCACCTGGAGACAGTTCCGACCCACGACGCGATCGTTTACCACATCACGAAGCAAAAGAAGCACAAGGTGGCCGACATCAAGGTCGCGGGCAATGACCAATTGCCGTCCTCGCAGTTGATTCCGCACATCACTATCGAAAAGAAGCGATTCTTCTCGTCGGGAAAATTCAGCGACCAGCTCGTGCGCGACAGCGTGAAGAATCTCAAGGCGGTCTACGAATCGGAGGGTTTCAGCGACGTCGCCGTGGTTCCCACCGTGACAAATCGCGGTGGAGACATCAACGTTCTCTTCCGAGTGACCGAAGGACCTCGCGACATGGTGAGTTCGCTTACGGTGGATGGAGCGGACACCTTCCCACCCGCCCGCTATGCGCCCAACGGACTGAAACTTGCGGTCGGGCAGCCGTATTCGCAGGCTCATGTGCAACAGGACCGAGCCAATATTGTCGCCAACTATCTGCGCGCCGGGTATCTGACCTCGAGCTTTCGAGAAACGGCAACCGAAGTGTCGAAGAAAGACTCTCACAAAATCAACGTGGTGTACCACATCTATGAGGGCCCCAGGGTGATCACCGGTGATGTGATCACACTGGGCCGCGAACACACCACACAAAAGTTGATCGATCGCGATGTAGCTATGCTCAAACCGGAACAGCCTCTCACTGAAACCGATCTGCTGACCGCCGGCAGCCGGCTCTACGATCTGCCCAACGTCTTCGATTGGGCGGAGGTAGATCCCAGGCGCGAGGTGACCACCCAGACCAGCGAAGATGTTCTGGTCAAACTCCATGAAGCCAAGAAGAACGATTTCACCTATGGCATCGGGTTTGAAGTGATCAACCGCGGCGGCAATGTTCCAGGTGGAACAGTTGCGGTTCCCGGTATTCCTCCGGTCGGGCTGCCTCCGAATTTCACCACCAGCCAAACCACGTTCTGGGGTCCCCGCGGAACAATACAATACACACGCAACAATTTCCGCGGAAGGGGGGAAACCATTTCCGTTACCGGTTTCGCGGGAATACTGGACCAGCGGGGCTCGTTCTACTACATCGATCCTTACTTCCGCTCGTCCAATTGGCGCGCGACCGTCTCGTTTACCGCCGAAAATAACGAGCAGAATCCCATCTACTCGTCAGTGCAGGAGATTGGCGGATTCCAGGTTCAGCGCTTCATCGACAGGGCAAAGAAGAACGCGCTCTTTTTTCGGTACCAGTTCAGCCAGACCAATCTGACACATCTTCTCATCCCGGATTTAGTGGCCGCGTCAGATCAGAACGTGCAGCTATCCACCCTGGCGGCCAACCTGACGCGAGACACGCGGGACAACGTCATGGACGAGCACAGCGGGGTTCTGCAATCGATTGAACTGGACCTGAATTCGACCAAACTTGGATCGAGTGTGAACTTTGCCAAACTGAACGCCCAGGCCGCCTGGTACAAGCAGGCGTTCCATAACATCGTGTGGGCGGGCAGCATTCGCATCGGCCTGGCGCAACCATATTCGAGGAGCCATGTCCCGACGAGCGAGAAGTTTTTCACCGGCGGCAGCAATTCTCTGCGTGGCTGGCCGCTCGATGGCGCCGGTCCCCAGCGCCCGGTGCAGGTTTGCTCCGACGGATCAACCGACTGTAATGACTTTATCAAGGTTCCCGCCGGCGGCAACGAGATGCTGATATTCAATGGCGAAGCGCGCATCCCTTTGCCGTTCAAGAAGGGATTGAGCGTGGTCGGATTCTATGACGGGGGGAACGTGTTCCCACTGGTCGGCTTCCGCCAATTCACTTCCCTTTATTCGAACAACGTGGGCGGCGGCTTCCGCTATTCCACCCCGATCGGTCCCATCCGGGTGGACATAGGACAAAACCTCAACCCCGTCCCCGGCGTGAAGGCAACGCAGTACTTCGTCAGTGTAGGCCAGGCATTTTGAAGAATTTTTAACCAGCCGACTCCTCGCGGAAACGCGCGATCAAGACAGAGTCGGCACGTTGATCCGAAATGGAGAGAACGTTATGGTGACTGCGTCTTCCCGGCATCCCGAACCGCTTCCCGAACCCGTACCTCCGCGCCGCCACCGCCGCTTCATGAGAATCGTTGCGTGGTTCTACGCGGGATCGACGATCCTCCTTGTTCTATTCGCCGTGACGACAGCCATCCTGCTCAACAGCGCGAGGTTTCATAACTACGTGATCCGGACGGCCGAGCAACAGGCGCAGGAGAGCCTCGGTGTCCGCGTGCAGCTGCAGAACTTTGCGGTGAACTTTTCGAATCTCCGCCTGGATCTCTATGGTGTCACGGTGGACGGCGCCAGTCCATACACCAACCCGCCATTGCTCCAGGTGCAACACGCCGAAGCAAGCGTGCGAATCGTATCCATCCTGCGCAAGAAATGGTATCTCGACGAGATTCGGTTGGATCAGCCGGTGGTGCAGGTGTACGTCGACAAGAATGGCCATTCGAACATCCCCACCATCAAGAGCAGCAATAGCAACAGCCAGACCAGCGTCTTCGATCTCGGCATTCGGCACGCGGTGATCGACCGCGGTGAAGTCTTCTATAACGACCGTCCCACGCCCCTCGCCGTCGACCTCCACAATGTCGACTTTCATTCGGTCTTCAACGAAGCCCTCAAGCAGTATGTTGGCAAGATCGCCTATGCGGACGGCAGGCTCTCTTACGGCGCGTTCCAGCCGTTTACGCACAATCTCGAAGCCCAATTCGATGCCACGCCCAGCACGTTTCATCTCAGCACGGTGAAGATTTCCGGCGGCGCGGCACAGATCGTGCTTTCCGCCACGGCCAACGAATACAGCGCCAATCCCGCTGTTCAGGCGCAGTACGACGTCACCGCGGACGGCGCGCAGCTGGCCAGGCTGCTGAACAATCCTTCGGTACCGGCCGGCCTGGTTCGGGCTACCGGATCCGCTCAATTCCAGTCCATCCCCGGTCAACCGGCGCTTCAGGCCCTGGTCGTCAACGGCGACTTGAGCAGCGGCCAGTTGCTCGTGAAAACCGGTTCGGCCCGCGCCGCGATCACCAACATTGCGGCTCATTATTCCCTGAAGAACGGCGACGCCACGCTGCGCGATTTCCGCGCCGGTCTGCTCGGCGGACAGATCACGGCCCAGGGCACGATGAAAAACATCAGCGGTAACTCCCGATCCGAGCCTGACCGCATCAGTGCGCGGAATTTCTCTCACTCAGGCCAGACAGATGCTTGGTCCCTCGGCATCCACCGGCAACGTTGCCATCACGGGCGACGCTGAACGCCGATGCCAAAGCCAGTTGGGGACAGACGCTGAACGATCTCGTAGCCAAGGCCGATGCCACAATCGCCGGCCAGGCAAAAGGCGCGCCGCCTGCCGCCCATGCCGGTCCCGCCGGGGCAACACCGGCCGCCATTCCTGTCAACAGCGCCATCCACGCCACCTACACCGCCGCTAATCAGCAACTCGCATTAGCCCAGAGTTATCTGCGCACGCCCGCGACCAACCTCACAATGAATGGAGTGATCAGCAAGCGATCGAGCCTGGCTGTGCATCTCGAAGCCAATGACCTGCGCGAGGTGGCGACCATCGCCGGTCTCTTCAGTCCGGCGTCGCCGCTCAACCGCTCGACCTCTCCGGTGCGGCTTCCTTTCAGGGAACCGTGCAGGGCTCGATGTCCGCGCCGCACATTGCCGGCCAGCTCTCGGCCTCCAATCTCCACGTGAATGGAACCGACTGGAAGGTCGTTCGGACCAGCGTCGATGCCAGTCCGTCCGCTGCCAGCCTGCGACATGCCGATCTTGAGCCGCAGACAGGAGGCCGCATCACCTTCAGCGCCACCACCGGTCTCAACAAGTGGTCATTCACCAATGCCAGCCCCATTCAGGTTGACCTCGATGCTTCGCACATGAACATCGCCGACCTCGCCAGGCTGGCGGGCCAGCAAATCCCTGTAACAGGCATGCTCGATAGCCACATATCGCTGCATGGAACCGAGCTCAATCCAATCGGAAGCGGTAATGTCGCGCTCACCAAGATCGTCGCCTACGACGAGCCTGTGAACTCGCTCAATGTTGACTTCAATGGCAGCGGCGATGACGCCCACGCAAACTTGTCGATCCGTCTTCCCTCCGGTTCCCTTCAGGGGAATGTAACGGTCCATCCGAAGCAGAAAACCTACACCGCGCAACTGACTTCCGACGGGATCCGGCTGAATGAGGTGCAAAACCTCAAGGCAAAAAATATCGATGCCACAGGGGTGGTTTCTCTCCACGCCAGCGGACAGGGAACTTTCGACAATCCGCAGCTGAACGCGACCATCGAGATTCCCTCCCTTGTCATCCAGAAGCAGACCATCGATCGCATCAATCTGCAGTTGAATGTGGCCAACCACTTTGCCGACGGGACGCTGCAGTCCGCGGCAGTTCACTCGTCCATCCAGGCAAAAGCACGCATCGGCTTGACCGGCGACTACCTTACCGACGCAACCGTCGACACGCAGGGCATCCCCCTGCAGCCTTTGCTCGCGGTGTATGCGCCGGACCAGGCCGACTCCGTTACCGGCGAAACCGAAGTCCACGCCACCTTGCACGGTCCGCTGAAGAACAAGAACCTGCTCGAGGCGCATATCACCGTGCCCTATCTGCGCCTGGCCTACAACAACAACATCCAGCTCGCCGCCGCGGCTCCCATCCACATCGACTACAAGAACAGCGTTCTCGATGTGCAGCGCAGCGCGATCAAGGGAACCGATACGAATCTCGAATTCGAGGGCTCTATTCCAGTGGCGGGTGACGCGCCCATGTCCCTGGTGCTTGAAGGTACAGTAAACCTGCAAATGGCGCAGCTGTTCGATCCCGACGCGCGCACTTCAGGCGAAGTCAGATTCCACATCAACTCGCACGGCAACGGCCCCAACCTGGGCGGTGAAATCGATATCGTCGATGCCAACTATGCTTCGAACGGCCTTCCGGCGGCGCTTCAGCACGGCAACGGCGTGCTTGACGCTGACCAACAATCGCATCAATGTCAGCAAATTCGAGGGCACCATTGGAGGCGGAAAGATCACCGCGCAGGGCGGCGTCGCTTACCGCCCGGCCATTCAATTCGATCTGGGCCTCGCCGCCCGGGGCATCCGGATGCTATATCCACAGGGCATGCGCGAAACCCTCGACGCCAACCTCAGGTTCGGCGGCACAACCGACAACGCCAACCTGGGCGGAACTGTGAACATCGCCGATCTTTCCTTCACGCCGGCCTTCGACCTTACCAGTTTCATCGGCCAGTTCAGTGGCGTTAGCCACTCCGCCTTCGCGCGGATTCGCTCAAAACATCCAACTCAATCTCGGCGTACGTTCCACCAACAACGTGAACCTGGTCAGCCGTGCACTCAGCGTAAACGGCTCCGCCAATCTGCAGGTGCGCGGCACAGCCGCAGACCCGGTGATCCTCGGCCGCGTCATCCTCAACAGCGGCGACGTGATCATGAACGGCGACCGATTCGTGCTGAGCTCAGGCACGGTGCAGTTCGTCAATCCTTCCCAGACGCAGCCGGTGGTGAATCTCTCCGTGAACACCACCATTCAGCAGTACAACATCGCCTTGCAGTTCCGGGGCCCGGTCGATCAGCTCCAGACGCAATACACCTCCGATCCAGCGCTGCCCCAGGCCGACATCATCAACCTGCTGGCTTTTGGCTCGACCACCGAAGCCAGCGCCCAGAACTCGGCCAACACCACCACCAACCAGCAAGCCCAGTCCCTGATCGCCTCGCAAGTCTCGAGCCAGGTCACCAGCCGCGTATCGAAGATTGCCGGCATCTCGCAGCTCTCCATCAACCCGGTTCTGGCCAACTCCACGTCGCAGGGACCGCCCGGAGCCATCATCACCATTCAGCAGCGCGTGACCGGGAATCTGTTTGTGACATTTACCAGCAACGTGGCCTCAACCCAGGGACAGACGATCCAGGGGCAATACCAGTTCACTCCGCGCGTCGCGAGTCAGCGCCACACGCGATCCCAACGGCGGTTTCGCCGTGGATGCAATCATCAAGAAGAGCTGGTGAAGACTGACCGAGGGTGTAACCGAACTGCCATGACCCTGTCGAAGGGTCTCGCCTGTGCGATCCTGAGATCACTCTTCCGGAAGGTCCAGGCTCAACTCTGCCGCGGCATATCACGGTGCAGAGCCTTCACGTGATACCCCGCATCTTTCAATCGCTGCGCCATCTCCTCGGCCATCATCACGCTGCGATGCTGGCCCCCGGTGCAGCCAAAGGCCACGGTCAGGTAGCTCTTTCCTTCTTCAACGTAGTGCGGCAAGCAGGAAGAGCATAAGGTCGGTCACGCGCGCCAGAAACTCGACTGTCTGCGGAAAACTGCGGACAAACTCCGCCACCTTCGGATCCTTCCCCGTCTTGTTGCGGAACTCCGGCACAAAGTGCGGATTGGGAAGAAAGCGCACATCGAACACCATGTCCGCGTCCAGCGGCACTCCATTCTTGAATCCGAAGCTCAGGCACGAAACCAGCAGATGCTTGGTCTTGTCGCCGTGACTGAACCGGCTCTGGATATTGGCGCGCAGCTCGTGCACGTTGAAGTTTGAAGTATCGATCAGCGTATCGGCGACATTGCGGATCGGATCCAGCAGCTGCCGCTCTTCCACGATCGAGCGCGACACCGTCTCCGAGCGGCTCAGCGGATGCGGACGCCGCGTCTCGGAATAGCGCCGCACCAGCACGTCGTCCTTCGCGTCCAGAAAAACGACGCTGGTGGGCAAAACCGTTTTGACACCCTTGAGAATTTCGGGAAGCCGATCGAGCGTCTGCCCCTCTCGTACATCGACGACGATGGCCGCGCTCTCGATCTCGGTCGACTTGCCCACCAGTTCTGCGAAATCAGGCAGCAGTTCCAGCGGCAGGTTGTCGACCGCGTGATAGCCAAGGTCCTCAAAGGCCTTCAGCGCCGAAGCTTTTCCCGCGCCGGAGATACCGGTCACGATGACCAGTTCTTTCGTCTGATCCTTCGATCCACCCATCTGATTTGGGGCTTGCCTGGACCGTCGCGGTCCTGACGGCTCGAATGGGGTCATGCGCCCATCGTACTATGACCGCCCTTCGAGCCCAGCTGAATCCACATGAACACGCGCGCCCGGAACCATCCCCGAAAAGCGGGTAATCGGCGCAGACAGCGGGAACAGGAAAGTCGGGGTTCGGGATCGCGACCAGCGCCATGCCAGGGTCCTGAATTGGTACCCCACCCTCGCGACGTCTGTGTTTGTCGCCAGGGTGGGAAACCACGAACCCCAGTCATGAGGCTCCCGCCTAGGGAATTTCGACCAGTTCCATCTGCCCGTCCCGGCGGCGATGAAGGACAAACAGCTCCCCCGAAAGATCGCGGAAGATGAACAGATCGCGATCCCGAAATTCTGCCTCTTTCACGGCTTCCTCGACGGTCATCGGTTTCAGGGCAATGGCGTCGCCGCTCTTAATGATATGCGGTTCCACGACGGCCGCCGGCGCTGGAAAAGAATGAACCGCAATCGCGGCGCGTGCCTTGGATTCGGTGCCCGGTCCCGTCCCGTTTTCCGAACCAGATTCAGGCCGGGCAGAGCGCGTCTTGGGCCGGGTCACAGGCGGGGCTTCCATCAGCTTCTCTTCTTTGGGCAGACGCTTACGCGCCAGGTTCCGGTCCCGGTAGCGAAGCGCCTGGTGTTCGGCATGGGCCAGGGCCGCTCGGAGCGCGGATTCCTGGGTATCGGCCTCCCCGTAGGCCGCGATCGTCTGCAACCGCGCCTTCACTGTGAGTTCGGCGATTTGCAAATGCCTCTGGGTCCGAAAAGTGATCGAGGCTGTGGTGGTCTTGCCCATAATACGGGCGATGCGATTCATTCCGTCTTCCACCTGCGCACGCAACGCTTTGGGAATCCGGACCTGTCTGGCGGTCAACTCCACTTCCATGGTCAGCCTCCGCTCTCGTCTTCTATGCTCCCGCCGTTCTGCGCGACAGGAGAATTCTACGGATTCTATAGCATTTCCTGCCAAGAGGGACTAGGCGTCTTGCTAGTCACCCGCCTCTAAGTCCCTAGTCCCTTGATCTCTCTAATCCCGCTTTCGTCTCTGGTGAGTCGAAGGAATATTCATGTCTTCCCGATATTTCGCCACCGTGCGGCGGGTAAGCTGGATCCCCTGGGCCTGCAGCATCGCGGCAAGTTGGTCGTCGGTCAGCGGATGCTTCGGGTCTTCATCGTCAATGAGTTTACGTACCTTTCGCTTGAGTACCAGCAGCGGCGTATCTGCTCCCTCCGGCCCGTTCGACCCTTCGGAGAAGAAGAACCGCAGTTCGATCACGCCCTGCGGGGTGTGGGCATATTTATTCGCCACCGCGCGGCTCACGGTCGAGGCGTGAACCCCGATTTCCTCTGCGACCTCTTTGATCATCATCGGCCGCAGCGCCTCGATGCCCTGGTCCAGAAAGTCCTGCTGGCGGCGGACAATCACCTCGCAGGTCCTCAGGATCGTGCTCTTCCTCTGCGCAATATTGCGCATCAGTTGCAGGGCGGAGCGGAACCGCTCCTTGACATAATCCTTGACTTCCCGCTCGGTGCCTTCGGCAGCCAGCATCTGGCGATAACGCCGGCTGAGACGCAAGCTGGGCATGTCCTCTTCATTCATGGAGACGACCCACTCTCCGCCCCGCTTGACGAACACCACGTCCGGCTCGATCAGCCGGGTCTGCTCGCGGTTGTATTGCCGTCCCGGCCGTGGGTCCAGCGTTCGAATAAACTCCAGCGCCGCATGCGCCTCGTCCGAGGTAACCTGGGCCGCCTTGGACAGGTCCTTCAGATCGCGCTTCTGCAGTTGGTGGAGATGCTTGTCCACGATCAGGGCCGCCACTTCCATCGCCCGGCGCCGCTCTTCCAGCCGCGCCTCCGCCTCAGTGCGGAAACTCCGGTGCGGATCCCCATCGGGCTCAACCTGATGCTGGCGCGAATAAACCTGGGAAAATTCCTGTTGCTGGGCCGAGATTTGGATCATCAGGCACTCGCGAAGATCCCTTGCCCCCACTCCGGCAGGGTCCAGGTGCTGAACCAGGTCGATGCCCCGCCTGATTAGTTCAATGGCTTTAGAGATCAGCCGGTCTGAACCGTTCCCGTTGACGTTGCCGTCTGCATCTGTAGGATCTGTAGGTTCGTGCTGGTCCGCAACCTGGCTGAATACGGGCGCCATCTCTTCCTCGCTGGCGGCCAGGTACCCGTCCCCGTCCAGGTTCCCGACGACGAACTCCGCGGCGTTATGCAGCGCCGGCTCCAGGGTCAGAGCTCCCAGTTGCCACGCCAGGTGATCGGCCAGGGTCGTCGGCTGAGACAGGAAATTCTCAAAGGAAGGCTTTTCGCTCTCTTCATATTCCGGCTGAGTCCGATAGCCGGGGTCCAGATATTCCTGGAAATACGATCCGAAATCGATTTCGTTAAACGGATCCTTGGGCGGGGGGGCCGCTGCTTCTTCCACGGGACGTTCCAGCTTCTCCTCGCGCCCGGCGACCTGGTCCAGCATCGGAACCGACTCGTCGATCTCTTCCAGGACGGGGTTTTCCACCATCTCGGCATCGATCATCTCCTTCAGCTCGAGCTTGTTGAGCGCCAGAACGCTCACCATCTGCATCAAGCCAGGGGTAAGGATCTGGCGTTGCGCCACCTTCAAGCTCAATTTGGGCTGCAACAGCGCCATAAGAGGATCTCGGTTCCCGCTAGGATTACTACCAGTGTAATCAAATGATGAAAAGCCCGTCGCGGAAAACGCCCTCTTCCGATCCCTTGGTCCCGGAATGGACTCTCTCCACTCGGGAACTTTCGTTTGCTGCAATTAGGATGCGGGGCTTTCCGCAATGAACAATCGTTCTAAAAAATATTATGACCAGCCCTCGGGCAATCGTCGAGTCTGCCTGCATTGACAGAGCCGCCTTAGCTCATCGAGAACCCCTCGCCGAGATAGACGCGCCGGACCTCCATGTCGTTCCCTAGTTCGTGGGGCGTACCGGCTCGGAATATCCTCCCCTCGGCAATAATATAGGCCCGGTCCGTCACGCTCAGCGTCTCCCGCACGTTGTGATCGGTGACCAGGATCCCGATACCGCTGGCCTTCAGATCGAAAATAATCTTCTGCAATTCCAGCACTGCAATGGGGTCGATTCCACTGAACGGCTCGTCGAGCAGGATGAAATTTGGCCGGATGCAGAGGGACCGCGCAATCTCAACCCGCCGCCGCTCGCCCCCGGACAGCGCGAAACCTCGGGTTCCCCGGATGTGGTCCAGGTTCAATTGTTTGATCAGACGTTCCGCCTGCGTGCGCCGTTCGCGATCTCCCAGCGGCTGGGCTTCCAGGACGGCAAGAATGTTCTCTTCCACGGTCAGCTTCCGGAAAACCGAAGGCTCCTGGGGAAGATAGCTGATACCGAAATTCCGCGCACGCAGATACATGGGAACCCGCGTGATTTCCGTGTCGTCCACCATCACGCGGCCCGATTCAGGCACCACCAGCCCCACGATCATGTAAAAGCTGGTCGTTTTGCCCGCGCCATTTGGGCCCAGCAGGCCCACCACTTCGCCCCGGGAAATCCGCAAGTTGACTCCGCGGACAACCTGCCGACCCTTATACGACTTGCCGATGCCCTCGGCGATCAGTGTTTCCATCCAGCTTTCGCGCGTGCCTTTCGAAACATGCCGCCGGCGTCACTTGGGGGCTATGGTTTCCGTTGAAGTCTTGCCGCCGCCGCCTTCGATACTGACGCTATCATCGCGGCTATTGAAAATCAAAGATGCCCCCGTCACGCTTCCGTGCGCGGGGTCCGTCATTCGGGGAGGCGCCGCGGCGGTCCCGGTGAGCACATAATCGCCCGTCTCGCTCGAATACTCCAGGCGCTGGCCGGTTCCCCGCCGCCCCTGTGAACTAACCACCACGTCGCCGCTCGCCGTCATGTGATCCACCTGCGCCGGTGCACCATCCTTGCCGGCGTGATTGCCTGGAGGAAGCAACACCAGTTCCAGCTCTTTAGAAATCGAGGTGGCCGTCCCCGTCTCCGCGACCACGCTGCCCGCCGCACCCCCACTCATGACCGTTTTTCGCTCGGCTTCGGAATACCTCAGTTCCCCGCCCCGCACGCGAATCACGGACGGCGCCGCTCCGGTCCCCGTCGTCGCTCCGCGGGTCGCGGTCGCTCGATGTCCCAACTCTTTCGTGGTTTCTGCGGAAAGGCTGGGAGATCCCGGCTTTTCGGCCCTGAGCGTATCCATCCCTCCCGCACTCAGCATCACCACCCGCACCGGACTCGCAGCGTTGGTGCTGCGAGCCACCAGCGTCTGCCGGCTCCGATTCAGTACGATCTCGGGAGCGGCGATCGAATTGGTCTGCTCCCACAACCGGACCTGTCCCCGAAAAGTCGCCTCTCCGGTCGACTGGTGCAGTTGCGCTTCATCGGCAACAATGTGCGCCGGACCTTCCCCGCCCAATGCCCCGCTCCCCGGAACTGTGGTGCCTCCGGGCTGTTTTTTCCCTTTTCCCTCGTCGCGGGGGGGAGTGGGAGCCCAGGTTGCCCTCACACTTCCGTGGGCAAAAGCGTCCCCCGAAGCCTGCAAGACATCCACCTTGTCGGCTGTCAGCTGAAGCGCCCCGTTCTCCACGCGCGGACTCGCCGTCAGGTGCAGACGTTCTTCCGCGCCTTCGTACACAGCGTGTCCTGCAGTTGCCCGCAAGGGCGGACGCGCCTCAGAATCCGATCCGCGCGAAGGCTCCTCGACCAGCACCACGTTTCCGTCCACCGTGGCCGATTCAATCTGCGTCAGGGCGCTCGGAAGACTTCGGTGCTGCCCCGTTTCCTGCCGAAGCTTGTTTTTCCGAAGCCGGGGTGAAGTTGACCTCGATCCGGTCGCCGCTCGTGGTCTGGCGCGTTCCCGAAGACGTTACCTGGTCCAGAACTGCGTGGCCGGTTCCGAGCGCGCTGGTCAGGACTTGTCCCGCTCCGAACGACGCCGTCACCTCATCGGCGGCCATGCGGGACGGGATCGTCGGACCTTCGTCCTTCCGCGTGGCACCAGTGATCACAACCCCTCCGGCACCATGTACCGCTGAAAGTTCGGCCTGCCTCTCGCCGGCCCGCTGCGGCGGACGGAAGTCAAGATCGGCCACCGGCGACCGCCAATCCCGGCTCACCGTTCGCGTTCCGCCCTTGTCTTCATGCAATGCGGTGGTCTCTTCGCTATGCATCGTCACGCCACGCTCGAGATGGGCGTGATGGAGCGCCCCCTGCGATGCGAACACGAGGTCCGCAGAAGGAGCTGAGCCCGACACCTGGCGACCTTTGCCGTTTGAGTCCAGTGTCGCTCCGCCTTCAAGGCGCCCTCGCCGGGGCTGATTGTGCTCGTCGAACTCCAGCCATCCCCGCGGCGCGGTAATATGCGCGGCCGTCGCCGTTTTCATCGAGAACCCGTTGCTGGCGTCGAGCCGCACCGCCGATCCATCGTCGCGGAACAGGACATTCGCATCGCCCGCCGAAGCCTCCCCACCGCGGAAGCTGGCTGAAGCAGCATGCATCCTGCACAACAGGTTGTCGCGCTCGAACTCCGCGTGCTGCGCGTGCAGCACAACACTTTCACTTCCCCGCTTGACGTTTAGTTCGACCGCCTGGTCGAGTACCAGCCGGCCTTTATCCGAATCGAAGATGGCGCCGATCGACGAGCCATTTCCCTGGGTGACAGCAAATTCTACCCGCGCCGCCGTAGTAGCCACCCCGCTCTTCTGGTCGAACGTCAGGGCACTCGTTTTCACGTGGATCTCGCCGTGCGACGCCGTCGCCGCGGCGTTCTGAAGTGGAGAATTGCCCGACTGCAGCGTCCCCGGTCGACCGCCCAGTCACACGCTTGGGAGCGCCAACCACGGCCTCTCCCGGGTGTTCAAGCGTAATCTCCACCGGCCCTGCGGCGATGACCTTTCCGTTCTTCTGGTCATATTCAAATTCGCCACCGCTGATTCGGTCCACCCGCTTGCCGTCCTCCCCGTAAAGTTCGATCTGCACGTCATGAAGCACCGCTGTACCCTGCTTCATCTGCACTACTTTGGAGGCCCGGATTTTGAACTGCGAGTGTTCCCCGATGTTGCGCGCAATGACGACTTCGTTTGACTCCTGCTGAATGTCCACGCCCAGCCGCTTGGGTATTTCGCGCAGGATGAAGCGGCTTTTCCAGTGCGCCAGGACCAGAAACGCCACCAGCGCCACAACCAGGAGAGCGCCCGCCGCGAGAACTAAGGTCCGCAACCGTTCGATGGTCAGGCGCACAAGCTAATTTCCCTGGCCGAGTCGCGCCGCCAGCCGCTGGGCAAGACTCTCCCCCAGTTCGCTCCACAACAGGCGTGCCGTTGCGCCAGACGCCTTCTCCATACCCACGGTCAGATCCACAAGCTGACGCACGTTTTCTTCGATGTGCCGCGCCGCCACGGAATCCAATTCGGCCTCTTCCTCCAGGAACGGAGTATCGCTGCCGAAATCGATGCGAATGTGGCCCTCCTGCTCATACGCGCCCTCGTCAAACAGCGGCCCAAACCCTGTCACCCGTACCAGGCGCGTGCCTCGCACCCACCGCGAGAGGACACTGGGATGCTTGTCATCCTGGGCGGGCAGCGGCGCACTACGCAAAGCTTTGTCATCCTGAGCGAACCCTGCCCCTGAGACAAACGAAGGGGAAGGGGCAGTCGAAGGACCTGCATGTCCCGACCCAGCCTCGAGTTCCCAAAGGTCCCACCCGATCTGGAACTCGTATGCATAGTCTTCGTGGAGCAGTTCCATCGCTTCTTCAACTGCCAGGCGCGGTTCGGCTCCCATTTTTCCGGCCGGGGTGGGACCGCTCGCCCGGCGCCCATACACCTGCTGGAACACGGGCGATTCACTCCAACTCACCGGCCAAACAGTGGCCGAATAGACTAGGGGATCGCCCCCGTGACTGGTGAACTCGCTCAGGACCGCAACCACCTTGTCCGGCAGCGCTGCCAGGCGAAGATTGGGGTACCACAGACTCAGATAAAGTGCGTCAGACATCTCTTTGGATTGTAGACGCGGGAAGATGGTCTTGCGGTTCACACGGAAGTGGCGCCTTGCACGGCGATGTACACTTTCCGCCATGCGAAAGTCCAGATTCCGTTTGCTCCTTGCCCTGATGTTCGTTGCGCTGGCCGCCATCGTGTGCAATCCCGCTGCCCGGGCTGCCTCCGACGGCGAACAGCAGTTTGCTGATCTGGGCGTCTGCAAGTTGGCCAAGGGAAGGGAGATCGAGAATTGTCGCCTCGGCTACCGCACATGGGGAACCCTGAACGAGCAGCGCTCCAACGCAGTTCTCTTTCCCTCCTGGTTTTCGGGCAATAGCAGCAACATCGCCAGCTTCGTCGGCCCGGACAAGATGATCGATCCGGCTAAATTCTTCCTCATCGCCGTCGATGCGCTGGGCGATGGCGTGTCATCCTCTCCATCGAACTCTGAGACGCAACACGCCACCCGGTTCCCCTCGATCGCCGTCAGCGACATGGTCGACGCGGAGTATCGCCTGGCCTCCCAGGTCCTTCATCTGACACATGTCCACGCGGTCATGGGAATTTCGATGGGCGGCATGCAGACCTTTGAGTGGATGGTACGGTACCCGGAATTCATGGATGTGGCGATTCCCATTGTCGGGTCACCGCGGCTCACCAGCTACGACTTGCTGCTGTGGCAATCGGAGATCGAGGCCGCTCAGGATGATCCGCTGTTCCAGGGAGGAAACTACACCCAGGCTCCCAAGTTGCCTCTGGTCGAATTCATCCACACCATGAACCTGTCCACCCCGACCCATTACACGCGCACGGTGGAAAGAAACGACTACGCCCAAGTGCAGGAAAGTTACTACACCAAGGGCATATTGCCCTTCGACGCCAACGACTGGCTGGCTCAACTCGCGGCCATGATCGCCCACGACGTGGCGCATGGCGGCAAGCTGGAAGACGCTGCGAAAAAGGTGAAGGCCAGGGTGCTGGTGGTGGCCTCGGCCCAGGACCATATGGTGAATCCGCAGCCGGCGATCGATTTTGCCCCGCTGATCAAGGCGAAGACGCTGGTGCTGGAATCGGACTGCGGCCACCTCGCGCCAGGATGCGAGATGGGAAAGATGGCGCCGGCCGTCAGGGCATTTCTAGAGGGGCAGTAGCCCGAATAGGTACCCCACCCTCGCCGCATCGTTGTTCTTTCGGATAGGACGAAACAAAACGCTGACTTGCTGACTCGCTACGTCGAGAAGCGACGCTGACTTGCTGAATTTTAAAACCGCGGTTTCATTCACCGTGGTCGGCAAAGACGGTGGGGAACTGAAACAGAGACTCCGTGCCCCATCCTTGCGACTTTCTTGTGTCGCAAGGGTGGGAAACCTCGAACCCAAACCATTCTTTTTCATCCATCGCGGGTCGCGAACGTCAGTATGAGACTTGGATGGGAGCCTCCGTTCTTGCGCACAAATACGCCCGGTTTTGCAGTTTCTTTCTATAGGTTTTGCCACAATAGAGGTCGAAGGGAGGATCGCAGTGTGGCCTCAGGCAGAAACAGGTATCGAAATGCGATTCGGTTTCGTTCTGAACCGTTCAGGAATCCAACCGGCCCTTTTGATAAATCGAGCCGGAATGAACGGTGAACGGTGAACGGCCTGAACGGTGAACGGCCTGAACGGCCGGGGACCCCCACCCCCCCCCACCACTGTGAAACTGTGAAGCTGTGAAACTGTGATTCAAACTTATCCCGTGACGATCTCGCTGAAATCCGCAATCGTGGAAAAGCCCCGCAGCACCTCATCGATGAGGCCGAGATGCGCGCCGCGGATGGCGGGGTCCGGATCAAGCACCATCACCTTGTCAAAGAACGCATCCACAACCGGCCGCAGCGTTGCAATTTCGACCAGCGCCGGGATATAGGCACGCTCCTGCCGGAGCCGGGCCACTTTGGGCGCCAGGAAGGCTGCGGCATCGTAAAGCACCTGCGCTTCAGGGGCCAGCTTGATGCTGGCCGGCGATCCGATAACAAACTTCTTTTCTTCAGCCTGGCGCAAAATGTTCTTGATCCGCTTGAAGGCGGCCGAAATGGCGGCAAAGTCTTCCGAGCCGCGTACCGCCGTCAGCGCCTCGGCGCGGGCGATGGCGTCCCTGACGTCGTCCACATCAGCGGCAAGGACCGCATTGACTAAATCGTAGGCGAAGCCGCGCACATCTTTGAGATAGAAGTTCAGGCGCTCGTGGAAGAAGGCGGAAACCTGTTGTTCGACAGCTGCATTGGCAGGGCTGGCTTTCAAAACATCACTGAGGCTGAGCGGCAAATCAGACTCGGCAAGGATCTTGACGATCGAATTGGCGGCTCGCCGCAGCGCAAAGGGATCCTTCGACCCCGTCGGCGCATTGCCGATGCCGAACATTGCGGTAATGGAATGGATTCGGTCGGCAAGGCCGAGCAGTTGGCCTTCCACGGTCCTCGGGATCGTATCTTCCGCTGATGCAGGCGTGTATTGGTCGTAGACAGCCTTCGACACGGTCTCCCCGAGGCCTTGGGAAGATGCGTAGAGGCCGCCAATCTGCCCCTGCAACTCCGTGAATTCCTTCACCAGTTCTGTGGTCAGGTCGGTCTTGGCCAGGAGTGCCGCCGTGTTCAGGCCAGCTTCGTCGAAGCCGATACCAGCCTTGTTCACCAACGCGGCGAGCCGATGGGCTACCTGTTCATTCTCAGTAGTCTTCCAGTGATAGCTGCCCAGTTCCTTCTGGTACGTCACGGCTTTCAGGCTCTCGACGCGGTCAACGAGCGGTGTCTTCTGGTCGAAGTCCCAGAAGAAGACTGCGTCTTTGAACCGGGAGCGGAGAACACGTTCGTTGCCGTGCCGGATGATGGCCCGGCCTTCCTCGTCGACCTCGGTGTTGAGGACGGCAAGAAAACAGGGGGCGAGCTTGCCGCTGGCGTCCTCGACGGCGAAGTACTTTTGGTGATCGCGCATCACCGTGACCAGGACTTCTTCCGGGAGGCCTAGATACTCAGGCTCGAAGTTGCCGAGGAGTACGGAAGGCCATTCGGTGAGATGAACCACCGTCTCGACCAGCGCCTCGTCTTCGCGCCACCGGGCTCCGGTCACGGTCCGTGTAGCTGCATCCAACGCTTTGCGAATGATATGCCTGCGCCCGGCAACCTCAACTATAACTTTGGCTGCCTGCAGAGCCTGGGCATAATTTGTCGCAGCGTCGATTACGACAGCAGAATCCCCATACAGCACACGATGTCCCCGGCTGGCATTCCCGGCGGCGATGCCGGCAATCTGCATCGGAACAACGGCGGAGTCAAGCAACGCCACCACCCAGCGCACCGGGCGCACCGAGCGCTCGGGCTTGCCTGCCCGCCAGTACATGTTCTTGGCCCAGGAGAGGGAGAGGGCCTCTTTAGGTAGATCGGCTCCGAGGATTTCTGTCGCGGAGCGGCCAAGGCGCTTGACGGTCGCGGCGGAGAACTCGCCCCGGGCGGTCGTGATCTTTTCGAGAGCGTCGACAGCTATGCCAGCCTTCTTGGCAAAAGCATGGGCGGCCGGGGTGGGTGTCCGGTCAGTGAAGGCCACCTTCCACGAGGGACCGATCAACTCCTCGTTGGTATCGGCTTGGCTCGAGAGCACGCCTTCGGCCAGCACCGCCAGCCTCCGGGGAGTCGAATAAGTGGTGACCTTCGCGTCCGGTTCAAGCAGCCGCTCACGGGTAAGCAGATCGGTGACCCGGCGCCCGAGTTCCGCTTCGGCGGAGGCAATCATGCGGGCGGGAATCTCTTCGAGCCCAATTTCAAGTAAAAAGTCCGACATCGTTCTTATCTCGTTGGAGCTGCTACCTTCTAGCCCTACTATTTGTTGAGGTGCCAGCCTCATCCCGTCCGAATTAAGAGCTGGAAACTATTAGCTGCTTTCTACGCCGTTTGCTGAGCTGCGTAGGATTTGGCGACACCCACCGCAAGATTCCGGATCCGCCCGATCACGCCCACACGTTCGGTGACGCTGATGGCGCCGCGGGCATCGAGCAGATTGAACAGGTGGCTGCATTTGAGCGCCAATTCGTAGGTGGCGAGAAGCGGAAATCTCTTCTTCTCGGTGGCTGAGGCGTTTTGATCTCCCATCAAACCTTGGGCGCGGGTAAGCAGAGATTGCGCTTCGGCTTCATACGAGTTGAAATGTTCCCATAACCTCGCGACATCGGCATATTCGAAGTTGTAAACCGAGAACTGGAGTTCCTCAGCGTGCCGGACATTGCCATACGTAACCGTCTCGCCGGTTTCAGGATCGCGGGCCCAGATGATGTCGTAGATGGAGTCCACGTCCTGCAGGAACTGCGTGATTCGCTCCAGTCCATAGGTCAGCTCGGCGCAGATGGGATCCAGGTCGAGCCCCCCGCACTGCTGGAAATAGGTGAACTGCGTGATCTCAAGGCCGTCGAGCATTACTTGCCAGCCCACCCCCCATGCGCCTCCGGCAGGCCATTCCCAGTTGTCTTCCTCAAACTTGATGTCATGCTTGCGAAGATCGATGCCAATCGCCTCAAGCGACTGAAGATAGAGTTCCTGCACATTGATCGGCGGCGGCTTCAGGATGAGCTGAAACTGGGTATGCTTGAAGAGCCGGTTGGGGTTCTCGCCGTAGCGGCCATCGGCCGGCCGGCGCGAAGGCTGCGCGTAACCCACCTTGTACGGCTTGGGGCCAAGGACGCGCAGAAACGTCTCCGGCGCCATGGTGCCCGCGCCCACTTCCACGTCGTACGGCTGCTGCAGAATGCAGCCGCGTTCCGCCCAGAAAGACTGAAGGCGAAAGAGCAGTTCCTGAAAGGTAAGTGCGGTAGGTTTGGCTGCGGCAGAGGCCGGGGCGAAGCTGGAAAGGCTGGAAGACACTGGCGGTTCTCTCTGGGTTCAGCGGGAAATCGATTCTGAAACTGGGTTCGATTTTAGCAGTAGGGCCGCCTGCAGCGGTGCAGACTCAGGCGCGCATGATCTCGCGAATGAGTTCGGAGAGCCCATTCCAGGAAATCTGCACACCGATGCAAAAGAGGATAAAGGCGACCACACGCAGAATGCCGTGCGCGGTGGAAGGCGGGATGACCTTGGTGATCGTGGGAGCGTAGCGATAGCAGAAATAGACAAGCACGCTCAGAACCACGATGGCCAAAAAGACGCCGATGTGGGAGAGAACCTTATTGGAGATGCTGTGGCTGGAGTTGTGAGCCGTGACTGTAATCAGCGCCACCAGCGTCCCTGGCCCTGAAGTGATGGGGAAAGTGAATGGGTAGAAGATCTCCTGCTCGAAATCATGTTCCGGCTTTTCCTCCGGATCGGTTTCCTCCTTCTTCTTTCTGGAGGTGGCGCGAGCGTCCCGTTCGTTGAGCACTCCCCAGCCCATGGCCGCGATTACCATGCCGCCGCCGAACTGAACGATGGGCAGGGAGATGCCGAAGAAGTTGAGGATGGTGACGCCGAGTAGCTCAATGATGGTGAGAAAGACGATGTTGTTGATGGCGATGCCGCGGGCCAGCTGGCGATACACCGGAGCCGGTGCGTCGCCAACGAGGCCGAAGAAAACCAGCGCCGAGCCCAACGGATTGATGAGGGGCAGGAGCGCGGTGAAGGCGATGAGGAACGCAGTTCAGGACGGGCAGAGTCGTTCTCCAGCCATGATTCTAGCCGCACAACTGAAGAAATTGCGGAGTTCATGCGCCCAGGCGGGCGAGTGCCTCGGCGGAACGTAGCTTGCGCTCGAGATGCCGCTCGAGAACCGCCAGTGTCAACCGTCGCAGATCCTGTCCGCGGCGCCGCGGCCAGGGATCGGCGGCGAATGCCGACACCGGTGCCCGCAACATACGGAGCGCCAGTTGCCAGGAGTCGGCCGAAAGGGCGTTGGCGCCCCCGTTGCAATGGACGGGGCAGAACAGCCCGTCGGCGAGCGCGTTAAAAGTGACTTCTCCGGCGCGGAGTGGCTCCCCGCACACCGTGCAGTGGGCAATATCCGGCAACAGGCCCAATAGCCGCGTCATCCACAGGGAAAAATACGTCAACGGCATCCATGGCTGGGCGGTTTCAGACGTGACGGCGGTGGTCTGCTCCAGGACCGAAACCAGCAGGCGGAAAACGGTCTCCTGGGGATCGTGGTCGGGCAGGGCCTCCTCCAGCACTTCGGCGAAAAAGCTGAGAACCGTGAGGCGAGCCTGGTCCACCGGCGCTGAGAGCGGCGAGCGGATGATTTCGAGCTGATCGAGACGGGTAAGTTCCTGCCGGGGGCGCTCCACAAACCATGCGCGAGCCAGGGTCATCGGCTCCAGCGCCCCGCCGAAACGCTTGCGGCTCCTGAGCGCCGCCTTGGCCACGCCGCGGATCTTTCCGTGGTCGCGCGTAAAAAAGCTGACGATGAGATCCGCTTCGTGCACCGGCCAGGTGCGCAGCACGACGGCTTCTGAAGTGATCACGGCCATCCGGTTCCATCATCGCATCGCGAACCGGCGGCAGGCGGGTTGGAGTCGGCCCGGACGAAGCGCGCAGACACAAACGTCCGCCGCGGCAGGACCGCGACGGACGCGTGGTGAAACTCGAACGCCGTTTAGCGGCCGAAGTGCGTAGCGTTCTTCTCCGTGAAGTGGGCCCACTTCTCGGGCAGGTCGTCGGCGGCAAAAATGGCCGAAACCGGGCACGCGGGAACGCAGGCGCCGCAGTCGATGCACTCGACCGGATCAATGAAGAGCTGCTCGGCTTCGGCGTGGTCGGCCTCGTCCTTCTTCGGGTGGATGCAATCGACCGGACAGGCATCTACGCAAGCGGTGTCCTTCGTGCCGATACAAGGTTCTGCAATGACATAAGCCATGTCTTAATTTCTCCGGGAGACGAACTCTCGACGCTGATAGTAGCACACGAGCCCAACCCCTCAAGTCAAATGTAGAAAGGCGGTTTTGCCATGCGGGAAAGGAGCGGATTCGAGCTTATAGCTGCTAGCTCTTAGCTCTTTCCTGTTAGCTTCCGGACATTAGTGTGCGCCCCGCGGCACAGGGTGTGTCGCTCGGGTTCGCTACACTGTTCGCCATGCGGCGAATGGCTTCGTTTGTCAGCATGGCTCTGGTGGTGTCAGCGTACGCGCAGGCGCAGTGGGACGATGGAAACCTCGAACACTACGGCGGATCTGCGCGGCATACACTCTGTCGGCAACGGCGTCGCCTGGGCTTCCGGGACCAATGGCGTCGTGCTCCGCACGGAAGACAGCGGCTATGTCTGGCAGACGTGCGCGGTGCCGCCCGGCGCGGAGCACCTCGACTTTCGCGGCATCCAGGGCTTCGATGCGAACACAGCCATCGTGATGTCGTCAGGCAAAGGCGACCTTTCGCGTCTCTACAAAACCACCGATGGATGCCAAACATGGAAGCTCGTCTTTTCGAATCCATACTGCTCCGGACGGATTCTTCGATGCCCTGCTCTTTCTCGATCCGAAACATGGGCTGCTGTTCGGCGACCCAAGTCTCTCGGGAGGGAACACTCCCGTTGAATACCCCGGTGACTTTCGTTTGCGCGTGACGCAGGACGGAGGCAACACATGGGGACCCATCACTGCTCCGGACTGGCCGCCACACCCCGGGAATCCAGGCCTCCATGCACTTCCCGACGAATCGGCCTTTGCCGCGAGCAACTCTTCGATCGCATCGCGTGGCGGCTGGTTCTGGTTTGCCACCAGCGCCAGCCGAGTCGTGTTCCGCCGCTTGTACGAAGGAACACGTCCCTCCGGCGCCCTGTTTCAGCCCGCTTACTGTGCGGGCGCCGTTGATCCAGTGTCGAACGAGTGCGGCCAACCATGGGTCGATTTCCAGAATTCGATCACTTCTGTCTCTCACGCTTCACCGTCCTCCGGAATCTTCTCGTTGTACTTTCAAACCGCAACACTCGGGATCGCCGTTGGAGGCGACTACACGAAGGCCGATCAAATAACCGCGTCGGCCTCCTTCACATCTGATGGAGGCAGAACCTGGCACTCCTCCCAGACGCCGCCCCACGGCTACCGCTCCTCAGTCGCCTACGACCCCGCCACCAAAACCTGGATCACTGTCGGCCCCAACGGCACCGACATCTCCACCGACGATGGCAAGAACTGGCGGCCTGTCCGGCCCGATCCGGAGCAGCATGAGGCGCCCGATGCCGACCGGAACTGGAACGCCATTTCCCTGCCCTTTGTCGTCGGTCCCCATGGCCGCATCGGCAAGCTCAACCAAGCGGGATTAAAGCACTGATGCCCGCGCCGGCAGCGCATAACTCTGCCTCGTCTCACTCCGTGAAAAGACCGCTTCGAGCAGACTGTCATTCACACGATGTTTACTTGACCTGCCCCGGCGGGGCTTCGATCATTTCTCCTCGTGAGCATTCAGCTCCAGGAGGTCTTTCCCCCCATGAAGCAAAAAGCCATCCGAATCGCCCTGATCGCGTTCGGCTGTGTTGTTTTCGCCGTAGGGCACTCCCTTGCCCAGACTCTTCCTCTTCTTGCCGTTGGCACTCTCGACCAGTCCCGCGATGGAGCGTTGGCCGACGTCTCCGGCCTCACCTATACGCTCGAGAATGGCGCTCCCGCCAATCTTCTCGGAGGCTTCGGTTCTGGCATCGCTTATGTGTCCGGCGATACGTTCCTCGCGCTGCCTGACCGCGGACCTAATGCCGTCGAATTCGATGATGCCATCGATAACACCGCCAGCTACATCAACCGCTTTCACACCGTTCACATGCGCCTTGAGCCCAACACCACCGGTTCGGGCCTTCCCTTCAACCTCACGCCGCGAGCTGCGCGCTACTACGCTTCTGTGGAGTACGAAACCACTGGTCTACGGTACCGGGGACGGTCTCGGCGTAGGCTCCGGCGTTCCTCCCATTAACACCCGTCTCCGCCACTACTTCACCGGGCGCAGCGACAACTTCGACCCCGATCGCAACTCCGGCGACCCGAACGATGCGCGTTTCGACACGGAAGGCATCCGGATTTCGAACGACGGACAGAGCGTTTTCATCTCCGACGAATACGGCCCCTACGTCTATCAGTTCGACCGCCGCACCGGCATGCGTCTGCGTTCGTTCCAGCTGCCTTCGTCGTTCTACGTCAGCAACCTCTTCCCGGTCGGCGCCACCGAGATCTCCGGTAACACGTCGGGCCGCACCGCCAACAAGGGCATGGAAGGAATTGCCATCACTCCGGATGGCCGCACCCTGGTCGGAATCATGCAGAACGCGCTCATCCAGGACGCCCTTGAAGGTGGCGCCGCGGCCAACCTGCTGCGCGTCGTTACCATCGACATCGCTTCGGGACGCGTGAAGCATCAGTTCGCCTACCTGCTTACGACCGGCAGCGGCGTCAGCGAAATCGTGGCTCTCAACAACCATGAATTTCTGGTGGACGAGCGAGATGGCAAGGGCCGCGCCAGCCAGAACAACGCCAAGGTCAAGCAGCTGTTCAAAATCGACTTGAACGGTGCGGTCGACGTCAGCGACATGGATGGAGCCACGGCGGCTCTCAATGCCGTCCCCAAGACGCTGTTTCTCGACGTTGTTGCCGCGCTCACCGCCGGGGGCTTCACGGCGGGCGACATTCCCGCCAAGATCGAGGGCGTCGCGTTCGGACCCGACATCCGGCAGGCTGGGAAGACCGTTCACACCCTCTGGCTCGCCAACGACAACGACTTCCTCGCGACGACAACCGACGCCAACAACAACACCATCCCCAACCCCAACCAGTTTTTCGTCTTCGGATTCACCGATGCCGATCTGGGCGGTTCGAAGTTTGTGCCGCAACATGTGGCGGGATTCGACGACTAGTCTGGAATCCACTCGCAAGCTTCGAAGGCTTGATCGAAATGAATGGACTCACAGTTTCACAGCTTCACAGCTTCACAGCTTCACAGCTTCACAGCTTCACAGTTTCACAGCACGGGGGGGGGTGGGGGGCGCTCATTCCGCCTCCCCTCTCCAAAAGGCCGGTTTTGGCTTCTAGAGCGTTCAGAACGATACCGAATTGCTTTGGGATGCCCCGGGATCTGCCTGAGGCCGCACTTCGATCCTCTCTTCCAACTCCATTGTGGCAAAACCGGTAGAAAGAGAATGCAAAAGGGCGTGCAATTTTGCGGGCCTGAACATGCCGGCAGGTCTAACGGGTGTGTTCAAGCCCGGGACATCCTGCCGTGGAGCGGGCCTGGTGTCTCTCGCGCTCACGCCCGAGCATCTCACGGACGAAGACTTGTCCGTGGGAACCGGGCGTTCAGGATGACACCGTGGTGTTGGAGCGCTCGGCCCGGCGCGCGGCATATTCCCGGGGCGTCGGGATGGGGCTGAGCCCGCGGCCGGCGAACATATCCCTGAACAGGCCCACCATTTCGTCGTGGATCAGACCGTTCGACGCCAGCACCTCCCGGCTGTCGAGCCGGAATGGGCCGCCCGCAAAGTCCGTCACCTTGCCGCCCGCTTCCTCTAGCAGCAGGATGCCGGCGGCGGTGTCCCAGGGATTCAGGTTGAACTCCCAGAAAGCTTCATAGCGGCCGCAGGCCACGTAGGCCAGGTCGAGCGCGGCCGAGCCGGCGCGCCGCACTCCATGCGAGCGCAAGGTGAACTCGTGGTAGAAGTGAATGTTCGGATTGTCGTGGCGCTTGCGGCTGGGAAAGCCGGTTGCCACCAGCGACTCGGCGAGATTCGGGAATCGGCGACACGTGCATCGGCGTCCCGTTCAGAAATGCGCCGCGGCCTTTCTCGGCGCAATAAAGCTCATCGCGCATGGGGTCGTAGATCACGCCCGCCACCAGGGTTCCGTCGTCGTCCGCGCCCAGCTTTGCCGGCCCGCTGTTCCAGTCCCATCGACACGCAGAACTGGGGCACTCCATGGGCGAAGTTGGTGGTTCCATCCAGCGGATCGACATACCAGCGGAATTGCTGCTCCATGCCTTCGCGCGTTCCCTCTTCGCCGTAGACGCCGTGGTCGGGCCAGACTTCGCCGATGCGGGTTCGGATCAGTTTCTCCACCGTCCGGTCGGCGACCGTCACCAGGTCGACATCGCCTTTGTACTCGGTGGCCACGCCGGCGGCCAGAAATTCGCGAAGACGCGCACCCGCTTCGCGGGCGATTTCGCGCAGCCTTGGGAATCCAGACGAACTTCGATGGAGGAACCGCCGCGGAATCGCTCACAGGCCGACACCGCCCGTTGGTGACGAGAGCGCGCTTTCCCGGCGCTTGCCCGTCTCGGTGATGGTGCGGATCTGGTGCTTGTAGATGAACAGGTTGGGCTTGCCTTCACGGGTGAGGCGCAGCATGCCGTCATCGAAGTACTCGATCCAGCCGCGCACGGTTTCGCCGTCGCGCAGCTTGACGGTGACCTGAACCTGGCGATCGCTCAGCGAGCGCAGGTAGAGCGCTTCCTGCCCGGTTTCTCCCGGCGGAGGGGTCTTGGAGCGACGACGGGAAGGCAAAGGGGGAGTCATATTTGCATTTTAGATGCAAACGGCGGGAGATGAGCGCGGGCAGTGTTAAATGGGATCGAGTCAGTGCGCGGTCTTCGAGTCCGGACAGTCGACTGGCTGAGCTGTTGCGCGGCGGTGAATCCGCGTAGTAACCGGTGCGGTAGCGGATGTTGAAAGCGTCGGCCGCGGCCCGGGGCACCGTCACCTGCAGGCGATGGAAGTTAAGCCCCAGCACCTGGTCGTGAGGATAATAGCCGAGCAGATACTGCGTGCGCAGGTCGTCGCTCACCTTTTCAAAGGCCTTGTCGAGTCCGCCTTCGGACGCGTAGAAGCTTTTGCCGCCGGTCTGCTCCGCCAGCGTGATCAGTGCGTGTTCTCCGCCCAGGTCGCGCCCGGCGCTGGCCTCGATGGGCACGTCGATGATGGAGTAGATCATGACTTCGCTGCGCAGCGCCTGTTCCTGCGCTTCGGCATAGGTGGTGCTCTTGGCCGTGTCTCCACCATCGGAGACCAGCACCAGGACTTTGCGGCCCTGCTTCCTGGCGAGGTCGCGGGAGCCCAGGTAGATGGCGTCGTAGAGCGCTGTCGCATCGCCACCCCGCAGCGCGCTGAGGCCGTGATCGAGTTGAGAGACTTTGTTGGTGAAATCCACCAGCAGGCGCACGTCGGTGGCGAACTCGATGAGACTCATCTGGTCCTGCTGGCGAAGCAGCGCGTGGATGAAGCCCTTCGCAGCGTTGTATTCGAGGTAGCGATCTTTGAACGTGCTGCCGCTGGTGTCGATGGCCAGGGTGAGGTTGAGGGGGAGTCTCCGACTGGCGCTCGAAAATGGCGATCGTCTGCGGCCGGCCATCTTCAGAAACCTGGAAGTCATCCTTGGTGAGGCCGCCGACGATGGCACCCGTTATTGTCGGTGACGTTGACGAACAGGTTCACCAGCTTCACGTCCATGCGAAAGGTCGTGTCTTGCGCTGCAACGACGAGCGGGGCAAGCAACGCAAAGCAGGCAAGGCCCTTGATGAGGCTAGGAGGCATGGGGGGTCTCCGTCGCGTCTACAGAGATCCCTTCGGGAAACGGTTCGCCCGCGGCCCACACCGCGCCGTCGACAAAGGTCTCCTTCTTCCAGATGGGCACTGTCTTCTTCAGCGTGTCGATCAGCCAGCGGCAGGCGTCAAAAGCCTGCGCGCGGTGGGCCGAGGCCACGACGATCAGGACGCTGGTCTCTCCGACATTGAGCCGGCCCAGCCGGTGAACCAGAGTCACATGGCGCACGCCGAATCGGGCGATCGCATCGCGCGCGAGTTCGTCCATCTGCTTGAGCGCCATCTCCTCGTAGGCTTCGTAGTCGAGGTGGAGGGTCTGGCGGTTGCGGGTGTGATTGCGCACGATGCCGTCGAACACGACTACGGCGCCGTCTTCGCCCTGCTTGGCGGCCGCGACAAGCCTGTCGGCCTCGATGACATCGCGGGTCAGGAAAGTGATCACCGGCGATTCGGAGTCGCCTGCCTCGCCAGAAACGCCACCGGAGACAGGAGGCAGAAGACCGACTTCATCGCCGTCGCACAGGACCCGGGCGGCGACTGCATACTCGGCGTTGACGCTCACCGCGATGCCGCGCAGACGCGCCCGCGGGGCCGCCGGCATGCTGATGCGCCAGACGCTCGAGCAGATCGGCGACGGTCGCTCCGTCGTTTAACTCGATGCTCGAGCCCGCAGAACCAAGCCAGTCCTTCAAAACACCAAAGGTAAGAATGTGCACCCGCATCACTTAAAGAGCATACCGCCTGCAAGTCTTAGACGCGCAGGTGAGCCTTAAGTGGTCGAATGAGGGGAGAGCGAGATTACGCCAGGTGGTGGGGAATCAGGCATCAGGCCGACAGAAATGGCGAGCGAGCGTTCCCCCAGTGGAATACAACACACGCTCGCCGCAATGAAAATCTCTCCGAGTTGAACTACATTGGTCGCCGTGATCGTCTAGCGTATTTCATCACTCCAGAGAGATAGCTCGCGCACGGATCGCCTGCACCGGCCAAGGCGGAATGACGATGGTTTTCGTCAGCCGGATGCTCGGGTGCCGCGTAAGCGAAAATCGTCGCCGCGTTGCTTTACGACGCCGTTTTCGATGTGGCCATGCGTGCTTTATTCCTGGTTCGTCTTTAACATAGCCGCATCGGATCGGCGAATGCTTGCTCACTATCAAGTAATGCATTACTGGCACTGGTACGAAGGTTGTAGCGCGGCCGGCATCCGCTTGCGCGCTGCGCGGTCTTTTTCACGGCGCAGTTCGCTCGCCCTCATTCAGTTTCCCGCTGGCGTGTGAGACTCGATCAACTGGCAAGGGCCAAAACGGGGCAAATGTAACAAAAAATGCTGTTTCAGGCGACTTTTTTGCTCATAAACCGTTTAGATTCTGTATCGATTATTCTAAAACCGAAATAAAAGCGAATCTACATAGGGAGTGGGTGGGGGGGTGCCCTTTTGGGTATGGACCGGGACATTCCTGACAGATTAAACCAGGTAACTGACGCCGCGACGAAATGACATTTGTGGTATCTCCAGTTCCAAGTTTGCGGCACAAGGCCCTAATTCTCGGCAACCTGTTCATCTCGCTGGTTGATGCTCTCAAGCATTCTCGAGTCCCAGACCTGCAGGCACGGGCGCGCCTTGCAGAGCGACGAATCGCTCGGGTTGGCAACACGCCTTCCCTAACTGCGCCAAGTCCGCTTGCATCTCGCGGTCCGAAGCAAATGAGGCCAGCGTCGCGTCGAGGATCGCCGCCGGTCCGGCGTCCGAAGGCCTCTCGATGCTGTAGTGCATCCACTTGCCTTCGCGCCTTGTGCTCACAATCTCCGCCCTTCGCAGATAAGCCAGATGGCGCGACACCTTCGGTTGGCTCTGCCGCAGAATCTCCACGAAGTAACAGACGCAGACCTCGCGGTCGTTCATCAGGTTCAGCAGGCGCAGGCGCGTGCGGTCGGCGAGCGCCGCAAACAGGTGGGCGAGATCCAGAGATCTTGGAGTCCGTTTCACGCTTTTTAATATACGCCTTGACAGATACGTTCGCATCTCGATATATTCGCTTTGGCATATACAAGGAGTTTCAATGTCATCGCTTGACGTGAAAGAGGAAGTCCGCCAGAAGTACGGCAGTGCAGCCCGTGCAGTTTCTCAGTCCGGGAGCATCCAGGCCTGTTGCGATCCCGCCCTTCGCTGCTGCGATCCAATCACCACGAATCTCTACAGCGAGCACGAAAAATCGCTCATTCCCGATCATGCGGTACTGGCGTCGCTCGGCTGCGGCAATCCCACCGCGTTGATCGAACTGAAGCCGGGCGAAGTTGTTCTCGATCTTGGATCGGGCGGCGGGATTGACGTGCTTCTGTCCGCGCAGCGCGTGGGCCCCACGGGCAAAGCCTACGGCCTTGACATGACCGACGACATGCTGGCGCTGGCGCGCGCGAATCAACAGCAGGCGGGGGTCGAAAATGTCGAATTCCTCAAGGGCGAAATCGAGAACGTCCCGCTCGCCGACAACTCCGTCGATGTAGTGATTTCAAATTGCGTGATCAACCTGTCGGCGGACAAGGGCCGCGTGTTGCGCGAAGCTTTTCGCGTCCTCAAGCCAGGCGGCCGGTTTGCTGTGTCGGACGTAGTGGTGCGCGGTGCGGTTCCGGACTCCGTGCGCAAGAGCATGTTGCTATGGGTTGGCTGCATTGCCGGCGCGCTCGAAGAGTGGGAATACCAGGCGAAGCTGATCGAAGCCGGATTCCAGGATGTCAGCTTCGAGCCCACACGGATCTACAACATCGAAGACGCGCGACAATTCCTGACCGAGGCAGGCGTCGACGTCGGCGCGATAGCAGCTGAAGTCGACGGCAAATTCCTGAGCGCATTCATTCGCGGAACCAAGCCCGCATCGGCGGCATGCTGCGCGCCCGGCTGCTGTGGAACCGCCAAGGCCGAGGAGGTCGCAGGGTGAATGCGCACTACAACGTTTTGTTTCTGTGCACCGGCAACTCGGCGCGCTCCATTATGGCGGAGGGCATCCTGAACCACAAGGGCAAAGGCACATTCACGGCGTACAGCGCCGGGAGTCACCCCTCCGGAAAGGTTCGCCCCGAAGCGCTCAAGCAGTTGGAACTTGCCCGAATCGAGACGGAAGGCGTGCGCAGCAAATCGTGGGATGAATTCGCCGGTGTCGGCGCACCGCGCATGAACTTTGTCTTCACGGTATGCGACAACGCTGCGAATGAAGTTTGCCCGTTCTGGCCCGGCCAGCCGATGACGGCGCACTGGGGCGTGCCCGACCCCGCCGCCGTAACGGGAACTCCGGCAGAGATCGAGCGCGCATTCCGCGATGCGTTCTCTATCCTCGACCGGCGGATCAGCCTCTTTGTGTCGTTGCCGCTCGCGACACTGGGCTCGCTTGCCATCCAACGAGAGATCGAGCAGATCGGACACCAATGAGGCCCACGCTTCAGCGCCGCATCGTGGCTGAATTCGCGGGGACCCTGTTTCTGCTCGCTGCTGTCGTCGGTTCCGGAATCATGGGTGATCGCCTCGCCGGTGGTAATGTGGCCATTGCGCTCCTGGCCAATACGATTGCCACCGGCGCGGCACTCGTCGCGCTCATCCTCGCCTTGCAACCCATCTCAGGCGCTCACTTCAATCCCGCTGTCACTCTTGCCGATGCATGGCTCGGTGGAATCCCATGGCGTGAGACTCCCGCCTACATACTCGCTCAGCTAGCTGGTGCCCTTGCCGGGGTCATCGCCGCTCACCTGATGTTCGGCCTGCCGGTGGTCTCAGCATCGACGCGCGTGCGTTCCGGTCCGGCTCAACTCTTCAGCGAATTCGTCGCGACCTTTGGCTTGCTGGCGGTCATCTGGGCTTGTGCGCGACATCGGTCTGCCTCGGTTCCCTACGCAGTTGGCGCTTACATCACCGCGGCGTACTGGGTTCACCGCGTCGACTTCGTTTGCAAACCCAGCGGTGACCATCGCCCGTTCCGCCTCCAACACATTCGCAGGGATTCGACCCAGTGACGTGCCGGGGTTTATCGGAGCGCAACTTGCTGGTGCTCTCGCGGCGACGATTCTGTTTCAGTGGCTCGCCCCTCGCCCTGAGGGTGAACCAGCTTAATTAGCGGGGCGTCCGCGACTACCATTACGAGCACTTGAAAGAGAAGTGCGAGGCCGGATGATTTGCCGGCCTCGCTTGATGGTCAGGCGCCTCTCAGGCCGCGGCGGTTGCGGGCTTGTCCTGGACCGGCCCCTGGGCAGGCGGTGCGGCAGGCGAAGCCACGGCTACCGGCTGCGCCTTGAACAGCGGAAGAGCGACCGCGAGCACGTCCTCGATGTGGCGTGCGTAGTGCACCGTCACTCCCTGCATCAGCTCCGGCGTCAGGTCTTCTTCCACGTCCTGGCGATTGTCGGCCGGCAGAATGATGGTTTCCACTCCCGCCCGGCGTGCGGCCAGGAACTTCTCCTTGATTCCGCCCACCGGAAGCACGTTGCCGCTCAACGTGATCTCCCCGGTCATGGCGGTCAGCGGCCGCACCGGCGTATCGGTCAGCAGCGAGGCCAGCACCGTGGCCATGGTGACGCCCGCCGAAGGCCCGTCCTTGGGGATGGCGCCGGCCGGCACGTGAATGTGCAGGTCGATGTCCTTGGTGAAGTCTTCGGCCAATCCCAGCATGCCGGCATTGGAACGAACCCAGGTCAGCGCGGCCTGCATCGACTCCTGCATCACCTCGCCGATCTGCCCGGTCATGGTGAAGGAGCCCTTGCCCTTCATCTTGTTGGCTTCGATGAAGAGGATGTCGCCGCCGGCCGGCGTCCAGGCCAGGCCCACCGCCACGCCGGGCCGCTTGACCCGTTCGGCGATCTCGGTATCCACCCGCACCTGGATGTTGCCCAGGAACTCTTTCAGGATCTCGCGGGTGACGACCAGCTTTTCCTTCTTGCCTTCGACGATGCGGCGCGCCTCCTTGCGGCACACCGTACCGATCACCTGCTCGAGTTTGCGCACGCCGGCTTCCCGCGTGTAGTGGCGGATGATGTGCCGCACCGACTCCTCGGGAAACTCGATCTGCTCCGTCGTGATTCCGTTTTCCTTGATCTGGCGCGGAATCAGGAAGCGGCTGGCGATGTGCACCTTCTCCTCTTCGCTGTAGCCCTGCAGAGGGATCAATTCCATGCGGTCGAGCAGCGGCGGAGGCACCGTGTCGAGCATGTTGGCGGTGCAGATGAACAGCACCTTCGACAGATCGAACGGCACGTCGAGATAGTTGTCGCGGAACGTGTTGTTCTGCTCCGGATCGAGCGTCTCGAGCAGCGCCGAGGCCGGATCGCCGCGGAAGTCGCGGCCCAGCTTGTCGATCTCGTCGAGCATGATCACCGGGTCGTTGGTTTCCGCGCGGCGAATGCTCTGGATGATCTGGCCGGGCAAAGCACCGATATAGGTGCGCCGGTGGCCGCGGATCTCGGCCTCGTCGTGCATGCCGCCGAGGGAAATGCGCTGGAACTTGCGGCCCAGCGCACGGGCGATCGAACGGCCGAGGCTGGTTTTGCCCACTCCGGGCGGTCCGACAAAGCACAGGATCGGCCCCTTCATATCCGGCTTCAGTTCGAGCACGCTCAGGTAGTCCAGGATGCGGTCCTTGACCTTCTTCAGCTCGTAGTGATCCTGGTCGAGAATCTCGCGAGCCTTGCTGATGTCGATCTTGGAGCCGGAGCTCTTGGCCCAGGGCAGGACGGCGAGCCATTCGATGTAGTTGCGGGTCAGGGAGTAGTCGGCCGCCATGGGCGACATGCGCGAAAGCCGGGTGAGCTCCTTCAGAGCTTCCTTTTTCACGTCTTCGGGCATGCCGGCGTCGTCGATCTTCTTGCGCAGATCTTCGATTTCGCGCTGGCCTTCGTCCTGCTCGCCCAGTTCCTTCTGGATGGCCTTCATCTGCTCGCGGAGGTAGTAATCGCGCTGCGACTGCTGGACCTGATCCTGCACCTCGTTCTGGATCTTGGCGCGCAGCTGCTGCACCTCGATTTCCTTGGCGAGATGGGTGTTCAACAGCTCGAGGCGGGCGGGAATTCCCGGCGTCTCCAGCAATTGCTGCTTGTTTTCGGTGGTCAGGAACGGCAGCGACGAGGCGA
This sequence comes from Terriglobales bacterium, assembly GCA_963788475.1. Taxonomy (GTDB): domain Bacteria; phylum Acidobacteriota; class Terriglobia; order Terriglobales; family Acidobacteriaceae; genus Telmatobacter. Next base: position 206,222 of record CAWBGO010000010.1, on the reverse strand, counting down.
CAAAATCGACCAGCCGGCCCGGCTCTTCGATGTTGGCGGCGATGGTGCGCAACTCATCCGAGAGCGTGGGGGACTCGGAAACGATCTGCTGGAACTGGCCGATCACCATGCGGACCAGGGCCTCCACGTTGGAGGAGGGCTCGAGCTGTTCGGCGTCCATGGTCTCCACCTCGGCCAGCATGAAGGGCTCGGTCTGGACATAGCGGACCAGCCGGACGCGCTCCACGCCTTCGGTGAAGACAAAGCGGCTCTGGTTGGGCATGCGGACGATCTTGTGGACCGTGGCCAGGGTGCCGACTTCGTGCATGTCTTCGGGCGTCGGCGCGTCCTGGCGGGGATCTTTCTGCGCCGTCACGACGATGGAGCGATCCTCGCCCAGCGACTCAATCAACTGGATGGAACTCTCCCGGCCGACGGTCAGGGGGAGAACGGCGTGAGGAAAGAGAACGGTATCGCGGACGGGAAGAACGGGGATCCGCTTCACAGTCGGTTTGGGATCGGAGGGACCAAGAATCTGTGGTGGTACTGGTGGTTGGTTCGGCATTGAGTGTCCTTTTATCAACTTTACCTACATTAGACAGCGCAAGCTTGTCAAAAGTTGCAGAAACCGTTGCGACAGCGCGGCCGTCGTCCAAAGCGCTTCTGTTCAGTAAATTACGGCTGCTGCTCCCGATTTGGTTCCGGAGCTTCCGAGTTCGCGCGGGCTCTGCTCCGGACCCTAGGCAGACCCGTGCGGCCGCCTGTTCCGCAAACGTTATCGGCCACGCCCCATGAATCATGAGGGTGGCCGATCGATCGAAAGGGGCAAAACTGGACGCGGCGGGGGAGCATCGAGAGCATTCCTTTCGCGAAAAGGCGAAAAGACCGAATCCCGCGGGTGAGGGGCTTACTTGGGACTGGGGTCCTGCTCCTCCTCCTGGATAGCGGACTGAATATGTTCCCACACACGATCTGACGGGTCTTCGACCGGAAACAGTTCGCGTGCAGCCGCCGCGATAGTCTCAAGATCTGAGAGCAATGCCCGGCAAAGTTCACAACTTTCGAGGTGTGGATCTCCCGAGACGTCAAGGCCTGAGCCGATCAATTCGGGCAGATGTTCCTGGAACTCCTGGCACGATGAAACTTTGCGGTAGTCGATCATCGCCGCCCCTCCCTTCGGGGAAACGTACGCATGGCGTCGCGAAGCTTCAGCCGCGCCTTGTGCAACTGGGATTTGCTATTACCGATGGAACAGTCGAGCATGGCGGCGATTTCATTATGCTCGTATCCCTCGATATCGTGCAGCACGAAGATAAGGCGATAGCCTGCCGGGAGGTCAGAGATGGCTCGTTCCAGGGCCAGGCGGTCAATGGATCCGGCCAGGGAGAGGTCGGGAGCTCCAAAGCTCCGGCCCGGTCCTTCTTCCGGTGTTGGCTCCATTGCTTCGTCTAATGAGATGAGAGACAGGCCCTTCTTGCGCAGGTGCATCAGAACCACGTTGATCGCGAGGCGATGCAGCCAGGTCGAGAATGCCGAGTCTCCCCGGAACGTGGCGATCTTGCGATGCAACTGGAGAAATGCTTCCTGGGTGAGGTCTTCGGCTTCGGCGACGTTTCCGACCATGCGCAGGCATAGGGAGTAGATGCGCCTCTTGTGGAGCGCATAGAGTTGAGCGAAAGCATAATGATCGCCGGCCTGAGCCCGCATGAGGGCATCGGCATCCGGAGAAAGTGGCGCCGACACGGGAGCTGCCGGGGGCGGATCCTGAACAGCAGGCTCCGATGATCCGCCAGCGCGTGACGCCGGGGGATCAGGGGGATGTGCGGTGAACCTGGGTTGCGTCATTCGATTCCTTGGGGGATCAAGTTGAAGACTGTTTACAGCTGCGCCGCTCATTATTCCTCGTTAGTATAGGTGCAGCGGTTTGAAGTGGCGGAACACGGTTTAAGCCGACCGGAACGGGGCCCACGCTGATGTTTCATTAGATGCACGATTTGGCCCGGGGTATCTTTCGCGTTTTATCTGGAGAAGATTTTGCGGTCCATTGCTCCGAGGCGGTGCGGCAATCGGTGCGGCTGGGGCATATTGCTTTCGTGCTTCATGATCGGAACGACGTTCACGAGCGTCTCGGGAATCTGTCAAATTCCTGCTGTTGTGCCGCCTGGCACCCATGCCAACGATTCGTCTCAAGGACCCGTGCCTCAGGAACCCGAGAAGCCACCTGTCCAAATCGGCGCGGCCGGAGCAGATCCCATTGCCCAATGGGAGGGACTGACCGTACGCTCGATCTCTTTTGAAGATGCATCGCCTGATCGGCTCTCTTACCTTCAGGGTCATCTCGCCCAGGGCGTTGGGGCACCGCTCGATCGGGAGAAGGTGGCCGCGAGTCTGCGCCAGGTATTTGAAACAGGCCTTTTCGATTCCGTCGAGGTTTCCGGACGGCGGCAGGGAGACGGGGTTGAGCTGGTCTTCCTCGGCAAGCCCCGCATGTTCATTGGCGTGGTGACCGTGGACGGGGCGAAAGGCGCCACTGTGAACACGCAGTTGGAAAGAGCCAGCCGCCTGAATGCAGGAACGCGCTTTACGACAGCCAAGATGACCGAGGCCGTCGAGCAGATGCGAGCCGTGCTGGTCGATAACGGGTTCAACGAATCGACAATCGTGTACGATTTGCATCGAAATCCCGAGCAGCAACTTGTCGACGTCGCCTTTCAAGTTCTCTCCGGTCCTCAGGCGCGGGTAGGACCTGTGGCGCTGACGGGCGATGCAGGCATGACGCCGGATGAATTCCGCCGCCACGCACACCTGAAACAAGGTGCGCTCGTCGATCGCGAAACCGTGAACCGCGCCTTGAATGGAGCGCTCAAGTTCTATCAAAAGCAGAAGCGGTTGGAAGCGGAGATCAAGCTGGATTCGAAGAAGTACGCGGCCCGCAAGATCGACTTCAGCTTCACTGCCAACAAGGGTCCGATCGTTCACGTTCTGGTGGAAGGCGCGTCGCTGTCGCGTGACCGATTGAAACGCCTGATTCCGGTCTTCGAGGAGGGCACGGTCGACGACGACCTGCTGAACGAAGGCAACCGGCGCATGCGCGACTATTTTCAGAGCCTGGGCTACTTCGAAGTGAAGGTAGATCACAACCATCAGACTGTGGGCCCCGGCGAGGTGGCCATCAACTACGTTGTCCAACTGGGTATCCGCCGCAAGGTGGCGAACGTGGCGGTGGAGGGAAATCATTATTTCAATTCTGCCACCCTGAAGGGTCTTCTGAGTGTTCACGAGGCCAACGCGATCGACCGCCATGGGGTTTACAGCCAGGCCCTGGTATCGGCGGACATCAGCGCGTTGGAGGCTCTCTATCAGAACAACGGATTTTCGAAGGCCAACATCACGCCCGAGACCAGTTTCACCGAGAGTCTGCCGGACGATCCTCCCGGCGGCCATCCCAAACCGGCCGCTCTGAAAGTCGTCTACGAGATTGAAGAGGGCCCGCAGCAGCGCGTTGGCGCAGTCAAACTGGAGGGGAACGATCATGTGGATGCAGAGAAGCTATTACCGCTCATCAATACGGAATCCGATCAGCTTTTTTCACCGCGCATCCTTGCCGGAGACCGCGATGCGCTGGTGACCGATTACCTGACCCGCGGATTCGACCGGGCCCAGGTGGACGTGGAACAAAGCCCCGAGTCAGGAGATCCGAGCAAGGTGGATGTTGTGTTTCATATCACCGAGGGCCGGCAGATCTTCGTGCGCAACGTGCTCCTGACGGGCCTTAAATACACGCGAGAGAAGACGGTCGCCAAGGCCATCACGTTACATCCCGGCGATCCGCTGAACCAGGCGGCTCTGGAAGAAACGCAGAAAAATCTCTACGATTTTGCGCTTTTCAACGAGGTCGATGCGGCAGTGCAGAATACCAACGGGGGCGAAACCTACAAAACCGTTCTCCTTCATGCGGTGGAGGCGCGACGCTGGACAGTCACTTACGGCGCCGGCTTTGAGGCTCAGACGGGTACGCCGCAGAACAATTGCGCAGGGTATATCGCCAGTGGCGTCGAATGCACGCCCAACGGCCGCACCGGCGTCAGCCCCCGGGTGGTGTTCAACGTAACCCGCAACAATCTGTGGGGGCGCGAGCAGTCGGCCTCGTTGCAGGCCACCTACGGCCTGCTCGAACAGAAGATCAACGTGATCTATCAGAATCCCCACTTCAGGGGGAACAGGAACCTGGGGATGGCGATTACAGCAGGTTATGCAGACAGCCAGGCTGTGACCACCTATGTGGCGTCACGGCTGGACGGCGGCATGCGATGGACGCAAAGCTTCAACCGGGTGGGAGCGGGAATTCTCCGCGCCAATACATTCATCTACGAGTTTGATTTTCGCCGCGTGAAGGTGGCGGAGTCGAGTCTCCAGGTGTATCCCGATGCGGTGCCAATGCTATGCGACCGCGGTAACGGTTGGCGGCCCGGCTATTACGTGGCTGCGCGACACCCGCGACAGCCCAATCGACGCGCATCGAGGTTCGTACTGGAGCTTTCAGGAATTCACCTCCGCGGCGCAGTTCGGCGCTCAGGCCAGTTTCAATCGTCTCGATTTGTCCAGCTCAAGCTTTTATAGTTTCGACAAAAATCGATTCGTGCTGGCGCGCAATACGCGCTATGGCCAGGAAAGAGCCTTCGGAAGCGACAGCGCTCGGCTGATCCCACTGCCTGAGCGTCTCTATTCCGGCGGCGCTACGTCCCTGCGGGGATTCTCGATCAATGCGGCGGGGCCCCGCGATGGCGAGACCGGCTTCCCCATCGGCGGAGCAGGGGCGTTGATCAACAGTACCGAGCTTCGTCTGCCGCCGCCCACTCTTCCCTATTTCGGCAATGCCCTGAGCCTTGTGATCTTTGAGGACATGGGAAACGTCTTTACCAATGCCGGCGATGCCTGGGTGAGCGCCACCCGCATTCACCAGCCCGATCGCGATGTGTGCAAGGTATTGAACGAACCTCCAATTCCCAATCCAGTTCCGGACGGACCGGTCACCTCGACCGGGAAACAGGGCCTCTGCAGCTTCAACTACTTCACCCACACACCGGGCCTTGGTTTGCGCTACCATACGCCGGTCGGTCCCATTCGGCTGGATTTCAGCTATAACCTGAATCCGCCGATCTTCCCGGTGAACATCAATTATTCACTTTCGGTTCCCGACAGTGAACCCCACGTGGGCCAGGCCAGCCATTTCAACTTCTTCTTCAGCCTGGGACAGACGTTCTGATGGGCGGGCTTTTTCGAACTCGAGAGAGGATGAAGCGAGCCGCGGTTCTCGCGTTCGCGGCTGCCATGTCGCCGGCCACCGCGGTAGTTGCCGCGGCGGGACAAGCACAGCCTGCCGCTGCATCTTCGACGGTGCCGGCTTCGACGGTGCTGGATCGCGTGGTTGCGGTTGTGAACAACCAGCCGATCCTGTGGAGCGATATAGCCAACGAAGTCCGGTTTTCTGTCCTCGACCCGGAAGCGTCAATTAACTCTACGCTCACTCCTCAGACCGCGGTGCAAGAGCTTATCAGCCGCACCCTCATCCAGCAGCAGGTCCGGCAGGAGGACATTACTGCTTCCCAGCCCAAGACCGACGAGGTGCAGGCGCGCTTGAAGGAACTGCGCACGGAACTGCCGGCGTGTGTTCGCATGAACTGCGCGACCGAGGCGGGCTGGCAAAAGTTTCTAAACACCAATGGATTGACCGCCGAACAGGTCGAAGGCTATCTCAATCTTCGCCTGGAGATGATTCGATTCATCGAGATCCGTTTCCGCCAGGGGATTCGCATTTCGCAGCAGGAAATAGAAGCGTACTATCGAACCAAACTGCTGCCGCAGTACGCCCCCGGAGCTCGCGTACCCCCTTTAAGCGACGTGGCACCGCGCATTGAGGAGATCCTGCTGGAGCAGCAAGTCAACGTCCTCTTTGACGCATGGCTGGATAACCTCCGCAAGCAGGGAGACGTCGAAATTCTGGATCCCGGCGCTAGAGACCGGACCCAAGCCAGCCCCCGGAAAGGAAGCGGTGAAATGAGCCAGGTGGAAATCAAGGGTCCTCCTGCCCGCGCGCGCAGCCGGAGACGCCTGCTGTGGAATACGGCCGGCCTGCTCATCGCCCTCCTGATGGTGATCGGAGCGGTTTGGTTCTGGGTTAATTCGCATCAGTTTGAGGAAATGGTCCGGGGAAAAATCGTCTCCCAGCTCGAAACCGCCACGGGCGGCCGGGTGGAGATTCGCTCTTTTCACTGGCGCCTGATCGATCTTGAAGCCGAAGCCGACGGACTGGAGATTCACGGACTGGAGGACACCGGCGATGCTCCTTACGCCGAGGTTGAAAGCCTGCGCGTTGGTATCAGCGTGCTTGGCTTTCTCAGTCCGCGCATTCGCTTGCGCGACCTCGAAGTGGTCAAGCCCCAGTTTCACCTTATTTACTACCCGAACGGATCGACCAACCAGCCGCATCCACGCGTTCAGAAGAAGGCAAACAAGCCCTTTCCTGGACACGCTGTTCGATCTTCAGGCCGGGCATGTGGCGATCGAGCAGGGAATGTTTGATCTCGACAACCGGGCAGCGTCATTCGATTTTGCCAACCAGTATTTGCCGCTGGATTTCGAGGCCAACGACCTGTCGCTGGTGTTGAAGTACAACCCCGGAGAGAAATCGAATCCGGAAAGCTACCATGTCGAGGCCGGGGTGCGCGATCTGATGCTGCAGCGCGGCGGCCCCGAGCCGACCGCTCCCCCGGCCCTGCACGCGTTATTCCAGGTTTCGCTCGACTTCGCTCGCAACGCGGCCTACCTGCGATCCCTGCGGATCACGGCCAGCAGCCGGGGCGTCAAAGACCGGACGCTGGAAGTGTCCGGCGCGATGACGGATTTCACGCACGCCCGATGGCAGGCAAAAGTCGGGGGCGAGTTCGATCTGCGGCTGCTGAATCCGATCATGGATTTTCCCTCTCACGCCCGACGGAGTGGCGCGGATGGACCTGGCGGGAGCCGGCGACCGGGGCGAATTCCGGCTGGATGGCGCGGTGCACGTCGATAAAGGAGCCTATGTTGCTCCCGGAGTTTCGGCGCGTGATCTGCAGGTGGATTCGAAGGTGCACGCCGATCCCAATCAACTGCACTTCACTGCCGTCACCATTCGATTCAAACAGGGAGGCAGGATCACAGGCGACCTGCAGCTGGATCAGTACTTGCCCCACCTCGCGGGCCGGGCGAGCATGGAGCTGTCTGAACCGGTGCCGAATCCACCTTCCGATTCCCGTCTGAAACGATTCTTTCACCGTCACGCCACTCCTCCACCGCCACCGCCTCCGCCTTCCAATCCACGCGACATCGTGGTCAAGGACCCCCTGCAGGAAGTCACAGTCAAGGGAGTGATCACGAGCCGATTTGACGGCGTGTCGCTCGATACGGTTCAGGACATCGTGGGCCATGAGCCATTCATGCGGATGGGTATCGACGTAACGTTAAATGGCCCCGCAACTGCCAATTGGGTGAAAGGCGACGTGAATTCCCTGGTTGTCGGGGCGACGCTGGACCTGAAGCCGTCCGCCCATCCCGGGGAGAACGAGGAGCCCGGCAACGGAGTTCTGGACGCGATCTATACACAGCGCAACGGTGTCGTAGATCTTCGCAGGTTCGACTTGAACCTTTCGTCGAGCCAGATCCAGGCCAATGGTCGATTGGGTGCCTATCCCCTGACAAGCCCAACGGCGCTCAATTTGGATTTTCGCTCGCATGATCTGGGCGATTTCAACACGGTGCTGCGTGAGTTGGGACTGGGGCGGAATGGGAAAACAGGAACTGCGGCATTACCTGTAACCTTGAGCGGCCAGGCTGAGTTTCACGGAAGCTGGGCGGGTTCGCTGGTTTCGCCGCGCATTTCAGGCGCCGCGAAAGCAACCGAACTCGCGATTGAGCTTCCGCCTAAGCCGAACGATGCCACGCACACCCCACAATTCGTACGCTGGGACTCGATCGAAGCCGACGGCAGTTACGACGCGGAACACATCGCCATCGTGCACGGGCAATTGAAGCGAGGGGAAGCGCAGATCAGCCTCGAAGGCACCCTCTCGGCCGCCAATGCGAATCCCGCCACAGCCCGTCCGGACGAGAAACCAGCGTTCAACGCTGATTCGGTTTTGCACGCCCGGGTACGCGCGACCAAGGTGGATGTGAACGACATCCTGCTGCGCGCCGGTATTCAAGCGCAGATCGGCGGCACTCTGAATGCCGACCTTCAAACCGACGGCCCGGTCAGCCGGTTGGGCGGCTCCGGATGGGCGGAACTGGACGACGGAACCGTGTATGGAGAACCGGTCTCACGAATCCGGGCGGACGGGACAATTGCCAACCAGACCATCAAGCTGAGCTCGATCAACGCCAAGGGCGCCGCGGGAGTCATCTCCGCTTCAGGCACCTACAATCTGGATACACAGCAGTTCAAGGCGGAGGCCCACGGAACCGGGATCGTCATCGCCAACATCGAACACTTGCGCTCGACGGGCACGGCGCCCGGCGGAACCCTTGGGTTTTCCGCGACTGCTTCGGGCACACCTGACGAGCCGCACCTGGAGGGCAGCGCTTCACTGGCCGGGCTCGTAATCAGTGGAGAAACTCTCGGAAACGTGGACCTGAAGGCGCACACCGACCATCGGGACATCCTGTACGACGTCACGACGAAAATCGCGACTGCGGAGGTCTCCCTGCACGGCCAGACGGAATTGCGCGGCAACTTCCTCACCCACGCGAAACTCGACTTTTCTCGATTCAACATCAGCGAGGTCTTCAAGCTCACCCACGTCGAGGGAATCGAGGCCAATTCCTCGCTGTCGGGCACTGCCACGCTCGAGGGTCCGCTGACCGATCCCGACCAACTGCGAGGCGAGGCGCGCATGGCGGGGATCTCGGTGACGGTCGCCGGCGTCCAACTGCGGGGCGAAGGATCCGTCCATGCGACGCTGGCTAATGCCCTTGTAAGCCTGGATTCTGTGCACATCACAGGCGACCAGACCGACCTGCACGCGAAAGGCACCCTGGAGTTGAAGGGCACAAAGCGTCTTGACCTTGCTGCCAACGGGTCAATCAACCTGGCACTGGCGCAGACGCTCGATAAGGATTTGACGGCTGGAGGGACGACAACGTTCCAACTTGAGGCTCACGGGCCGATCGCCAAACCGGACCTGCGCGGAACCGTCCGTTTCGAAAATGGCTCCATAGCACTGGAGGATCTGCCCAACGGACTCAGCCAGTTGCAAGGAACGCTGGAGTTCAACCAGAACCGGCTCGAAGTGAGAAAACTGACTGCCATGACAGGCGGCGGCCTGTTGACCATGGAAGGATACCTGTCCTACCAGCAGGGCATCTTTGCGGACCTCTCCGTCACCGGCAAGTCGATCCGGATTCGCTATCCGCAGGGCGTGAGTTCTCTGGCTGATACAACGCTGCATCTGCAGGGCTCCCAAAACAGCCTTCTGCTGTCGGGAAATGTGCTGCTCACCCGATTTTCAGTGAGTCCGGATCTCGATATTGCGGCCCTGGCGGCGCAGGCCAATACCGCGCAACCGGTGGCGTCTCCGGACGCTCCCTCGAACCATATCCGCCTGGACGTCCGTATTCGCTCGTCACCGCAGTTGAGTTTTCAGAATGCCTTCGCCAAGCTCGCCGGCGACGTGGACCTGCGCGTGCGGGGAACGGTAGCTTCTCCTTCGCTGCTGGGACGTGTTTCGATTACCGAGGGCAGCGCCACGATTGCGGGAACCCACTATGAGTTGCAACGCGGCGATCTGCAGTTCACCAACCCGGTGCGCATTGAGCCCAATATCGATCTGAACGCTACGGCCCGGGTGGAAGATTACGACATCACACTGGGCCTGCACGGGACTCCGGATAAGCTCAACGTCAGCTATCGCAGCGATCCTCCCCTACCGCAATCGGACGTAGTGGCACTGCTGGCATTGGGGCGCACCCAGAGCGAGCAGGGGATCTACACGCAGCAGCAGCAACAAGCGGGAATGAGCCCTTCGACCGACATCCTGCTGGGCGGCGCGCTCAACGCCACGATGAGCAACCGCGTGCAGAAGCTGTTTGGGGCGGGTTCGGTGAAGGTGGATCCAAACTACCTTGGCTCGCTCGGCAACTCCACCACGCGCATCACCGTGGATGAACGAGTTGGCAAGAGGCTTACGCTCACCTATGCCACCAGCGTGGACACATCGGCACAACAGTTTCTGCAGGCCGAAATCGCCATCAATCGCCACGTCTCGCTTCTGGTAACGCGCGACGAATCGGGTGTGTTTTCAATGGTAATTAAAGCCACACGTCGCTATAAGTGAGGCTCGGACGAACCGGGTGCGCTGACGCGTGACGGCGCCTTGACGCTCTAGAAGGTTGGTCTCAGTTCCCCGCCGTCGATGCCGACCCGCACTTGATTAGAAAGAATGGTTTGGGTTCGTGGTCTCCCACCCTTTCCGCAGAACACCACCCCGCGAACGAAGACCTGTCCGCGGGGACCCCGGGAAGCGGAAAGGATGGGGCACGGAGCATTAGTTATTCCTAGTCGACGGGAGCCCAGGTCTTGTCGGGGTTGTAATTCGGAAATGGCGCTCGCGAGTTTCTCCGTGTCCGGGCCAAGGTCCTTCTCGTAGACGACTCCATCCTGGTTGACGATGAAGGTCATGACGCCGGAGTTGCGGTAGTCAGCCGGATAAGCGAGAAACGCAAAACCCCGGGTCAGCTGGCCGTTCACGCTGTAATCGCGGGCGCCGCCCTTGGCTGCCGATCCCTGCCTGGTGAGAGTGCGGTAGTAATAGCCATGAAAGGCAGGCGATTGGCCCTCTTTTTTTGTGTAGCCTTCGCCCGCGGCGAGCGCGAGCAACGGTCCCACGGGACTGGGAGGCTCAGTGTCACTGGTCTTCCAGTAGAGCCCGTTGTGCTTGCCCTCGTCGCTCATCAGCTTGCTCGCATAATGCTTGACCTGGTCGCCATCGCGCAGGGTGGAGGCGTACTCAATCTGAGCGTCGACCAATGATTGCAGCACATCGATGGCGTCATTCTCATTCGTCCCGATACGCCGGTAAAGAATCTCTTTCTTGCCTGATTCCGTATCGAAGTACCAGGCGCCGCTGCTGTTCTTTACAAGCGAGATGGGCATCGGCCAGTTGTCGGGGCCGACATAGAGCGTGGCGGTCTGGTCGGGCTCGATCACCAGGCGATGCATCTGGTCGTAGTGACGGATGAAATTCGAGACCATGTTCTTGTCGGCTACGTCGTCGCCAGTATGGAGAATCGGACCGGCATTTGTGCCGAAGATCGCATTCACCGAATTGGTATCACCGGCCTTCAAAGCCTTATATACGGCCAGGACGGCTTCGCCCGGAGAGGCAAACGTCTTCTCGTTTGCCGATTGTGCAAGCGAGCCGGGCGACGGGAAAAGAAACACCAAAAGGGCGAGGCTGGCCGTGGCCCACAGGAACCGACGCACGCGCGACGCTGGTTTTCTTGAAAGATGTGATGAGATTTTCACGAGATTTCTCCTGCCCAAAACTCTTGAATCATTGCCTGGAACATCGGTCGTCCGGCCTATTTTCCGCGTCCTCCGCGAGGTGCGGCGTTACCGCCTCCCCTGGCTCCTCCGCCACCACCACCACCGCCTCGCGCTCCCCCGCCGCCGCCAGCGCTTGCGCCGCCATTGAGGCTCTGCTGGCCGCGTGAGCTGTTGGTGCGGGCGTTGCCGCCCTGGCTATAGTTACCCAAAGCCGCATTGCTCGAGCCCTTGCTTGCCTGATCGCCGTAACCGCGCTGCGGCTGACGTTGGTTCTGGTTGAGATTGCCGGCGCTGGGCTGGTTTCCGGGACGTTGCTGAGCCGCCTGGTTTTGATTGAGATTACCTTGGCGCGGCTGACCAGCCGCCGAGCCGGCTCGATTCTGCTGATTCACACCGGGCTGAGTTGCGCCGCGCTGCTGCGCCGCATTGGAGGCATTCCCATTGCGCTGCTGGGCGTTGGCCTGATTGAGTTGGGGCTGGTTATATTTCTGATTGAACTGCGGCGACGAACCGCTGTTGAAGTTATTGGCGCGGTTGTTGGGATTATTCGCGCCGGCGCGGTTCGCGTTATTGGCATTGAGGTTGTTTCGGTTTGCGTTATTGCCATTAACGTTGTTCCGGTTCACGTTATTAGCATTGAGATTATTCCGGTTAACGTTGTTGGCGTTAACGTTGTTCCGATTGATGTTATTGGTATTGATATTGTTGGTATTGATGTTATTGCGATTCACATTATTGTAATTATTCCGGTTCACAAACGTATTGGAGTTGGAGACGTAGACATTGCGGTTATAGGTGACGGAAGAGTTGTTCCAGCCGGCTCCCCAGGAGTTGTAGCCCCACCCGCAGCAGTTGTTGTTGTTATTGATGGCCGCTCCGACGGCGATACCCAGTCCAAACGAAAGCAGGCCGGTGGCTACCATCGCGTCGGTCGAATAACCTGGAGGCGGGGGCACGGGGGCGCCATAAACGACGGTTGGATTGTAGGTGGGCACATACACCACGTCGGGCTGCGCCGGCTGAATAACAATGGTCTGCGGCGGAGGCTGGATCACGGTAACCTGGGACCCCCCGGAGGATGCCGGTGCGGCCTCCGCCCCGGGAGCCTGGTTCTGGACGGTAACGTTCTGTTGCGCGCCGGTTTTGAGATTGCCTGCATCGTAGGCTCTCTGACGCATCACCTGAACCGCGTTCATAACGCTCTGCGGGACGTTGAAGTAGGCATCGCCCAGGTTAGAAGTCCAGGTCAGATTCGACGCCATCTGCTGCAAGACGTCGGAAAACTGGGTCAGTCCCTTGACGCTGGCATCCCACGGCTGCTGATCGACAGCCTCCATCAGCTGCTGTCCCTTGAGGCTCGAATTCTGCTGGAGCCATTGCCAGGCCGCCGTGATCTGGTCGGGATAGGTCGAGCCGGCCAGAACCTGGGCAACCAGGTTGTCGGGAAATAACGCGATCGGCGCCACAAGCTGATAGAGCTGTTCCGGGGTTGGGGTCGCGTAGGTCGCTACCGGCGCCTGCTCCAGCGTCGCGGCGCCCTCGGATGACTTGGCACTCTTTTTGCAGCCGTCCAGACCAGTTGACGTGACGACGAGCGCAACGCTGAGAAGGACGGAGATCCCTTGCTGGCAATTTGGCATCGATTTTTACCCATGGGCAAGATAACGGGAACGGCCCCTGGGTGGAACTGTAAATTGTGCTAGTGCGGCGTCAGGAAGGATTTTTCTTCATTGCGCAGGTTCGAGGGTATAGTGGGCTCTCGAGCCGGCGGCCTGGGGGGACAACAGCTACAAACGTCTCAATTGAGATGTTTTCCCGGATCACGCAACCTCCCGCGCCCACCCCGCATTCTGTGTATATCAGGTGGAAACAGCCCTTGCGCAAAGGTTCTGCGCCCGGGAAGGGATCCGGTGCGTGATTTTTGCCGGCTCGCGTCGCTTATCAGAGTGGGCTGCCATCGGAGGCTGCGTTTGTGGCAGCACGAATGAGGAGGAAGTAAACATGTTCAGGAGGATGCGCCATTCCATGGCGGCAACTTTAATCGCGGTACTGACCCTTGCAGTCCTGGTTTTTCCGCGCGTCGCTGCGGCGGGAGGGCGGGGTTCGTGGGCCCAATCCGGGGGCAACGCCAGTGAAGCCCAGAGCAAACTCGACAAAAAGCAGTTCAAAGACGTGAAGGTGAGCGTGGACAACGATGGAATCGCCACCCTTACCGGAACCGTTGATTTGTATGAATACAAGGTGGATGCCGACAAGCGTGTCCACAAGATCAAGAACATCAAAGGCGTCCGGAACGAGATCGAAGTGGCGGGTCCCAGCGTGCCGGACCAGGAACTGCAGCAGAAGCTGCAGGAAAAGCTGCAGTATGATCGCGTTGGCTACGGCACGAGTGCGTTCAATGCGATTGGGGTCAGAGTGCAAAACGGGGCCGTGACGCTCGGGGGGCACGCTTACAGTGATGTGGATAAGGACTCGGCCCTTGCGCTGGTGAGCACTTTTCCGGGCGTCAAGGACGTCACCGACGAAATCGAAGTCGACCCAACGTCGATCATGGACGACCAGATCCGGCTCGCCGTCGCCCGCGCCGTCTATGGTTACGCCACGCTCAACAAGTATGCGATCGATCCAGGCAAGCCGATTCGGATTTCGGTGCGGAACGGCAATGTGGAACTCTACGGGACCGTGGATTCGAAGGCGGACAAGGACACCGCCTTTATCCGCGCCAACGGCGTTCCCGGAGTTTTCAGCGTGAAGAACTACCTGCAAGTGGCTGGACAGCCCGCGGAACAGGAGCAACCGAAAAAGTAAGTTCTAACCTCAATACGAAGACCGACCGCCCCGAAGGAGCAACGCTTCTTCGGGGTTCTTTTTTAGACGAGAACTTATATTGGTTACCTCCGGCCTGCGCCCTCATCCTGCCTGCTGTCCATTTCTCCGTTCCTTTTCCAGGGTTCTCCTCTCGCGTTGATGGCATCAGAGGGCGGAACTGTACTTTCTGCTAGTTGGCCTGATTCCTCGAACGCCATAGCATGATCGGGACGCTCGCCCGCAACAAAACAACGCCCCAAAGACCGTGAAAAGTCCGGGCAAATCGTCCAGTCTCCACGGGCGGAGCGCGAGATCGACTCTTCCAAACCAAACGAACCCTTCCCGGTCATCCGAGCCGCGTTCTCAAGGACCCGTGGAAGCAGAAACAAGGAGAAGTCATGAGAAGCACCGGAAAGAAGTTCGTAATCTGCGCCCTGGCGGCCTTCGCCGTGCTGGGCATTGCCACTCTCAGCGCAGCGGACGATACCACCAAAGTGAAAGGCCTCATTGTCGGCCGGGACGGCGCCAACATCCTCGTCAAGGGAGAGATGGCAAGCTGGACCATCGAGCTTAACGACGATACCAAGGTTCAGGCAATCAAGGGCAAACTAGGTTTGCGCAAGGATACATTGGCACTCACCGACCTGATTCCGGGATTGCCCGTGGAAGTGGAGACTGTCCACACCGGGTCGTCACTGGTGGCGATCAAAATCAGGTTCAAGGCCGACGATCTCAAGACCGCGCGGCAGATCGAGGCGGGCATGGACCCCCACGCACAACAATTGCAGGGTGTTCAAGCCGACCAGGCGGCCATGGGAAAGAAATTCGGCGAGCTCGGTGACTACGATGTCAAAGGCCAGGCGACAGTCTATTTCCCCGTGAACAGCGCGACGATTTCCGACGATGCAAAACAGCAATTGAAGCAGTTGGCCGACAAGGCTGTCACCATGAAGGGATACATGGTCGAGGTGGCCGGTTACACGGATTCATCGGGCAACGCTGCCTACAACCAGGAGTTGAGCGACAAGCGTGCGGAAGCCGTGGTCAACTACCTGCAGCAGGATTGCAAGGTCCCGCTCTACCGGGTACTCGCACCTGAGGGGATGGGAGAATCCAATCCCGCCAGTTCCAACGAATCGCAGCAGGGCAAGCAGGAAAATCGCCGCGTTGAAGTCAAGGTCCTGGTCAACCGCGGTGTGCAAAGCGGAGCGATGTAAAGACACTGGGGCGTGGTCTGCCATGGACAACTTTGGTCCGTGCCGGCTCACCCGGCTACCTGCATTCACGACGCTTACCGTCCTTTCCTTGAGCGGCCCGAGGCGACAGCGAACCCGGACGTACGCACGGGGCGGCGATATCCGTTACACAGGGTGTAGACTCTCGGGTAACGGTTCGCCCCTTCGACCGATGGAACATCCTGCCGGCAGCGCGCGCTTCTATCGTTTCGACACCTTCAGTCTGGATGTCAAAACGGGAGAACTCACCCATGCAGGAGTGCGCACTCCCCTGCGCGAACAGCCGCTTCAACTGCTACTGGCTTTGCTGGAACAGCCTGGAGAACTGGTCACTCGTGAAGCGCTGGTGAAGCGCCTCTGGCCTGCCGGTACGTTTGTGGACTTTGACCGGGGGCTGAACAAAGCGATCAACCATCTGAGGGAGGCCCTCGGGGACTCAGCCGACCAACCACGCTTCATTGAAACTTTTCCCCGCAAAGGCTATCGGTTCATTGCGCCGGTGACACATGATCTTCCAACGTTGCCGGAGAGTCCGCCGGAAAAAATTCCGCGCCGGTCGAGGGTGAGGCTATGGACAATCGCGGCGGGAGCGGCTGCCGCCTGCCTTGGAATTCTGATTGGCGCCAACGTCGGCCACGTCAGAAACTGGGCAGTGAACCGTTGGCGATCGACACCGCAAATTTCCGCAGTGGCTGTCATTCCCCTGGAAAATCTTTCACGCGATCCGGAGCAGGAATACTTTGCGGACGGCATTACGGACGCTCTTATTACCGACCTCGCCAAGGTTAGCAACGTGCGGGTCACGTCGCGCACTTCAATCAATCGGTACAAGGGAACAAAGAAGAGCATCAGGGACATTGGCCGCGAGCTGAATGTAGACGCCGTGGTGGAAGGCACGGTGACCCGTTCCGGCAACCGCATGAGGATCACGGCGCAACTGATCCAGGTTTCAACCGATATGCATTTGTGGGCTGAGGCATATGAGCGCGACGTGAGTGAAATACTCACGGTGCAGAATGAAGTGGCGACCGATATTGCGCGGCGAGTGAGCGCGATGGTGAGGCCTCTCGGTCAAGCGCAACGCGTAAATCCCGCAGGCGTATGGTTCCTACCTGAAGGGCCGATACTTCTTTTACCAGTACACGAGCCTTGGGTGGCAGCAGTCGATTGACAACTTCAATCGGGCTATCGAGAGCGATCCAAATTTCGCACCCGCCTACTCCGGCCTGGCGGACGTTTACATCGTGGCTGGAGCCTATGGTGCTATCCCGGTCCGCGAAGCACTTCCGCACGGCAAAGCGGCGGCCGCCCACGCCCTCGCACTGGACGATAAGCTGGCCAGCGCCCACTATGCATTGGCCACCGCCTATGCCTGGTACGACTGGGATTGGGGAAACGCAGAAAAAGAATTTCACCGCGCTCTTGAGCTGGATCCCAACGATGCACTGGGGAGAAATTGGTATGGCGGGTACCTTTCGCTGCGAGGGCGTCACGACGAACGCCGTCGATGAACACGAGCGCGCACGGGAACTGGAGCCGGATTCGCTGATCATCAACGCCAACCTGGCGCGCTCGCTCTATTGGGCGCGTCGCTACGATGAAGCGATTCTTCAGGCGCGGAAGACCCTTCAAATGGATCCAGGCTTTGGCGTTGCGCTGTTCTGGCTCGAAGGCTCGCTTCGTCACAAGAATCTCTTTCAGGAGGCAATTGCCTTGCGACTTGCTATGTCCAGTCCCGAACGGGCGCACAGCATCCGCAGTACGTTTCAAGACCGGAGGGCTTTCAAGCGATCCTGCGCGAGGATGGGGAAACCTTCAAGAATGGCGGGGACCTGATCGAGGCGGCGCGGTGTTTTGCGCAAATCGGGGAGAAGAACGAAGCACTCTCATTGCTGGAGGATTGCTATCAACGCCGGTGCTCCTCCATGGCCACCCTCAAGGCGGAACCGGACTTCGACGGACTGCGCTCGGAAGCCCGATTTCAGAAGCTCCTGGACGGACTTGGCCTGTTCGAGGAGAACTCTCCAGGGGATCCTTCTCCTCTGTGAAACAAAGAGCCGCGGTGGTTGGTGCTCCACCGCGGCCCTATTCGTTGCTGATCAGGTGATCATGAGGCTGGGTGTCGCTAGTCGGTACCGAAAATCGTGAAACCAGTGGTACCCGGACCGTAGATCTTGTTGGCATTGCAGGTGGGATCGTCGGGCACCTTGTCGCCGCCCTCCACGTAGTCGGACCAGTTGTCGGTTGATTTCGTGCCCTTGTAGCGATAGATGAAGTGAAACTTGGTCAGCTCCTCGCCTTCCGAGTCTTTCAGATTGTCGCCCGCGGTGGTGCAGGTCTTTCCCTGGTCTGCAGTCGACGTCTTTCAAGCCTTCGGTTTTCCATTCTCCATTGGCCTTGTTGAAGTACTTGATCTGGTGAACTTCGATCATTCCGCCGGAGTCGTGCTTGTTGGTGAACTTGAACTTCACATTTTTGCAGGTGTCACTTGCGTGGGCGATTGCGGCACTCGAGATCAAAATCGAGAGAACCGCGACAGTCATTTCCTTTGAAAACCGCATTGTTGTATCTCCTCGTGGGTTGGATTTTGCGGCTAGCGTCCCGGGAGATCCATGTGCCGATTCGGCTCTCGAATCTCGCCAGTCGCTAGCCCGCTGACGAGTCGTGCAACTTCCAGCAGAAATGTTGCCGTTCACCGGGTTCTTTGCAGGTGGATTCTGTGTTCTCTCAATGTTCCATTGTGAAATCAATGATTTGACTGGAGCCCAGTGAGGGCCGGATCGTTTTTGATATCGTCCGAAACGTTCCGAAACGGGTTTCCGGGGCCGGAGTCTTCACCAATGTTCGTCAAGTACACTGGTCAATGGTGCTGATGATGGGCGGCGCTGATGATGAGTGACGGACTGACTGTGACGGGTTTTTGGGGCAAGACGCGAACGACGCTGGAGATGATCAAGTGGGAGCACTCCATCTTCGCGTTGCCCTTTGCCCTGACCGCCACGATTCTGGCGGCCCACGGACTACCCGCGGTGCGCACAGTGATATGGATCCTGGTGGCCATGGTGGCGGCCCGCTCCTGCGCCATGGCTTTCAATCGCTGGGCCGATGCCGAACTCGACGCGGCCAATCCGCGCACCAAAAGCCGCGCCATCCCCGCTGGCCTGCTATCGCGTGAATTCGTCCTCGGTTTCACCCTGCTGGCGGGGCTCGTGTTTGTGCTCGCCGCGGCGGAGCTGAACCGCCTCACGCTTTACCTTTCACCGCTGGTGCTGGTGGTGCTGCTGGGCTACAGCTACACGAAACGCATAACCCGCTGGTCGCACCTGGTGCTCGGCCTGGCGCTGGGCCTGGCCCCGACCGCCGCCTGGATTGCGGTGCGCGGCACGCTGGACTCGCGCATCCTGGTTCTGACCTGCGCGGTCACTCTGTGGGTGGGCGGATTCGACGTGCTGTATGCATGCCAGGACTATGAACACGACCGCGCCGCGGGCCTGCACAGCCTTCCCCAGGCGATCGGAATTCCCGCCGCCTTCTGGGCTGCGCGCCTGATGCACCTGCTGATGCTGGGGCTGCTGGTCTGGTTCGGCCTGCTGTTTCATTTCCAGATCGCAGGCTGGCTGGGGATCGCGGCGGTCGGCCTGCTGCTGGGCTACGAGCACTCCATCGTTTCGCCCCGCGACCTGCGCCGCCTGAACGCTGCCTTCTTCACCATGAACGGAGTCATTGCCATGGTCTTCCTCCTGTTTGTCGCCGCCGACCTGTGGCTGCGGAGTTGAGCTGTGCCCGATATCCCTCGCAACGGCAACCCACAACTTCAGCTGTGGTATGGTGCGAGAAAGCAGTCCTTGCAAGAGACCCCCCTCGGCCCGAACACAACTTCGAGTACAGGAGAAGCCGGCACCGGTATGAAGATTGCCATCCAGGGCGAGCCCGGCTCATTCAGCCATGAGGCGGCCATCAAGCTGGTTAACGAAGGCTTGATCGTTCCGTTCGCCTTGTCTGCCGACGTCTTTGCGGCGCTGTCGAAAAAGGAAGTGGAAGCCGCGGTGATTCCGATTGAAAACAGCCTGGCGGGTTCGGTGTCGGAACACTTCGATTTGCTGCTGGCCAACAACGTAAAAGTGGAGCGCGAAACACTGCTGCGCATCCGTCATAACCTGATCGGCATCTCCGGGGCCACCGTGGGCGATATCGACCGGGTTTTCTCGCACCCGGTCGCTCTGGCGCAATGCCGCCGGTTCCTGGCCGACCATCCCAAGATGGAGGCCTACTCCTTCTATGACACGGCAGGCAGCGTGAAACAACTGGTGGAGTTGCGCGACCACCACGCCGCGGCTGTTGCCAGCGCGGCCGCCGCTATGTATTATGGCGCCGAAATTCTGGTTGCCAACATCGAAGACAACCCGGAGAACTACACGCGTTTCTTCCTTGTCAGGCGATCGCAAGAAGGAGCGCTGGATGGCCCAGCCAACAAGATGAGCCTGGCATTCTCGGTTGAGAATCGACCTGGATCGCTGGTTGCCGCCCTGTCGGAACTCTCCGCCATGGGCACCAACCTCACCAAGATTGAATCGCGCCCTGTGCACGGCAAACCCTGGGAATACATTTTTTATGTGGACTGCCAGATTCAATCGCGGGATGAGGGCACGCGGGCGCTCGAAGCTCTGCGACCCCATTGCGCCATGGTCAAGTCGCTCGGCTGTTACCAGGAAGCTGCGCCGGAGACCGCTTCGAGTTAAGCGGAGTAGTGAAACCGTTCACCGAAGTATCCGAGGTTGAGCGGCTGGTTTACTGCTTATCCCCAGTACTATCCCATCCTAGCGCCGTCTAACGACGTCGCTAGAATGGGGCACCCAAGTCATCCGGAAAGTCAGCTATGGGTGCCTGACATCTAGAAGTGGTACGCAACGCCCACGGCCGGAACATAAATGTTGAACCACTTGTTCGTGGTCAGGTTGGTCGTGGAGGACCCGCCGCCCAGGCCGAAGTTCGGCACCTTGGTTATCCACGCCCGGTATTCAGCGCGGATGTCGAAGCTGGGGCTGATCTCGTAGGCGATACCGCCGCCATACAAAGCCGCGATCTCGGTCTGCTGCTTGGCATCGATATTGGTCGTGCCCGAGTTGCGAATGGGCAGAAAGATGAGTGCGGCTGGGCCGGCTTCGACGAACGGATTGAACTTCTTGATAGGTAAAACTGTGCACGTACGCTGCAGAGATTTCCTGGGTTCGGGTCAGGATGTTGTAGTTGTTGGTGTTGCTGACGATGTACCGGTAGGTGTTTTCGTAGGTGACTCCGTAGTTGGCTTCCAGGGCGCTGGAGGGAGTGAGCATGAATCGATAGCTCGCCAAGGCGCCCCATGCGGCATTGGAGTGGACCTGAACGTCGGTTGATGATGCGACAAACGGTGCGATCAAGCCGAAACCACTGAGGCTGACATCCTGACGGCTTTCCTGGGCATGACCCGCGGCCGCGCACAGGGCCAACAGGCAAAAAACGAGTGCGATCTTCTTCATTCGGTCCTGATCCTCAAAACTGCACAACCGTTCGTGGCTGGCAAAGAGCTTTTTTTGATTCCGGCGCACCGGGCGAATGCCGGGCCCCGCTCTCAGCATTGTAAATGGCCGAAACGGGGCACCGCCGGACGTGCATGCTCCAGAATGATCTGCGTCTTAGACGCATCGAAGCGCAAAGCGTACTTCCAAAACAGGTGTGAATTGTTGCCCTTTGCCCTGTTCGCGGTCAGCCCACCTTTTCTACGTGGTAATAAAATGGCGGACCATGGAGCTTGGCCAGCGAGCGCACCGAATGCAGGAATGCCGTGGCCGCATAGGAGAGCGTTCCCTGGCGCCGATGAACCAGGCGCAGCACACGCTTCATCTCCAGTTCCGCGACGGAGACCGCAGCGAGTTCCCCTGTTTCCAGTTCGCGGACCACGGTCAGGTGAGGCACCAGGGCCACTCCGTTGCCCATGGCCACAAACCGCTTGATCGCTTCAATGGTAGGCAGTTCAATGCCCATATTCAGCGGGGTCCGGTAGCGCTGAAATGTTTCGATGACTTTGCGCCGCAAGGGCGAGGCGACATTGTGCGCAATAAAGGTCTCCGTTCCCAGATCGCTGATCGATACGCGCTGCGCGCCGGCAAGAGGGTGGCTGGGGCTGACGATCAGAGAGAGGCTGTCGCCGTAGACGGCAATGGTACGGAAATTGCCTGGGTCGGGACGGAATGAAATCATTCCCAGCTCAAAGGTGCGCAAGTTTAATTCCTCAGGAATGCGCGAAGCCAGCATGCGATGAACGGTGACACTGATATGCGGGCAGGCGCGACGAAACGCGTCGATCGCCGGCAGCAGGTACAGGCAGGTGTACTCATTGGCGGCCAGCTGCAGGCGCCCGCGCTCGAGACTTCTCAATTCATCGAGGGCACTGGCCGCTTCGCGGCGAAGCGCCATGAGACGCAACGCATAGTCACGCAGCAGGGCGCCGGCCGCGGTGAGAGAACCGTCGCGCGCCGCGCGATCGAAGAGCTTTTCGCCCACCGCGGCTTCGAGTTTGCGGATTACCTGGCTGACGGCGGGCTGGGTCCGGTGCAGACGCACCGCCGCCCGGGAAAAACTGCGCTCTTCCGCGACCGCGAGAAAGGTTTCGAGTTGAGAAAGCTCCATGGCGCCTCCGGCGCCAGTGAACAGTGGACAGTGAACAGTGATCAGCAAGTGGGTGCTGGGCCGAACTGAGTGGCCGATCTCCGCGAGCACCACCTTTTGTTGACCACCGTTCACTGATCACTGTCCACTGATCACTGTCTTCATAAGCAATTGTAATCGCTTACCCAACAATAATAACTTTGCCTTATACGGCCAGTTTGCGCGACACTATGTTGGTGATTTGAGTTCGTCAAGAAGTGTGTTTGCCCTTCCCGGGCGGAGTTTATGAGTACACATCAGTCCCCCAATCACGTGGCACCGTCTCATCATGTCGCGTTCTTCGACACCACTTTGCGCGACGGCGAACAGTCTCCCGGCTGCAGCATGACTACCCAGGAAAAGCTCACCATGGCGCACGCCCTGGAGGATCTGGGCGTGGACATCATCGAGGCCGGCTTTGCGATGGCTTCGGAGGGCGACTTCGCAGCCATCTCCACCATCACCCAGGCCATTCGTAAACCGCGCATCGCATCGCTGGCGCGAGCCAAGCAGGAAGATGTCGAGATCGCTGCACGGGCGGTGCAGTTTGCCGACCGCGCCCGCATCCATGTCTTCCTTGCCTCCAGCGACCTGCATCTCGAATACAAGCTCAAGATCGGCCGCCAGGAGGCGCTCGACCGCACCGGCGAATTTGTGCGCCTGGCGCGATCGTTTGTTGACGACGTCGAGTTCTCACCCGAAGACGCTACGCGCTCCGACCGGGATTTCCTGGTGGAGATGGTGCGCATCGCCGTCGAGGCCGGCGCCACGACCATCAACATGCCCGACACGGTGGGCTACACAACCCCCGAAGAATACGGCCAGATGTTTCGTGAAGTGCGGGAGCGCATTCCGGCCATTGACGAGCAGGGCATCATTCTCTCGTCCCATTGCCACGACGACCTCGGGCTCGCAGTAGCCAACTCGCTGGCCGCGATCCAGGCCGGCGCGCGCCAGGTGGAATGCACGATCAACGGCATCGGCGAACGCGCGGGCAACGCGGCTCTCGAAGAAATCGCCTCGGCTCTGTATGTGCGCGGCGACCGCTACGGCGTCAGCACGAGCATCAAGCTCGAACAGCTCTATCCGACCAGCCAGGTGCTGGGGCAGATCATCACGTTCAAGCCTTCACCCAATAAAGCCATCGTCGGCGCCAATGCATTTGCGCACGAGTCAGGCATCCACCAGCACGGCATGCTGGCCAATCCTCTCTGTTACGAAATTATGACGCCGGCGCTGGTGGGGGTTTCGAAAACTCACCTCGTGCTCGGCAAGCATTCGGGCCGCGCTGCCTTGCGCCATCGCCTGGAACAGCTGGGGTTCACGCTCACACGCGAAGAACTGCAGCAAACTTATTACCGCTTCGTCGCACTGGCCGACCGCAAGAAAAACATCTACGACCAGGACCTGGTTGGCATTCTGCCTGACCCGATTCGGGACAGGCGCCAGGTCTCGGTAGCGGAACTGGACTGATCTGATCCCACCCTAGCCGCAAAAACAAAGACGCGGCGAGGGTGGGGCACCCGTTCTTCTGATCTCTGACAACTGATCTCTGATATCTGGAAAAAATATGAAGCTGAAGATTCTCGTAGTCGCCGGCGACGGCATCGGTCCCGAAGTCACCAACGAAGCAGTCGCTGTTCTGCGCGAAGTGGCGGAGTTGGGCGGGCACGAATTCACATTTACCGAGCGCCGCATCGGCGGCGTCGCCATCGTGCAGGACGGCACGCCGTTGCCGGCCGACACATTGGATGAGGCGCTGGCCAGCGACGCCGTACTCCTGGGCGCAGTGGGCGGAAACGAGTTCAATTCCCTTCCCCCCGATAAGCGACCGGAGGCCGGACTGCTGAAGATCCGTGCGGCTCTGGGCGGATTCGCCAACCTCCGGCCCGCGTTCGCGTTCAAGGAACTCACGGTCAACAGTCCGCTGCGGCCGGAGATCGTGGAAGGCGCCGACATATTATTTGTCCGCGAATTGCTGGGCGGCCTCTACTTCGGCAGCCCGCGCGAGTGGAATCGCGACACCGGCGAAGCCTGGAACACGATGCGCTATACGCGCGAAGAGGTGGCCCGGGTGGCTCGCATCGCGTTCAAGCTGGCGCAGGGCCGGCGCAAGAAGCTGACCAGCGTGGACAAAGCCAACGTGCTTGAAGTTTCGCAACTGTGGCGCGCAACTGTGAACGAAGTTGCGGCGGAATTCCCGGAAGTCAGCGGTCGAGCATCAGTACGTGGACGCCATGGCCATGCACCTGATGAACCAGCCGCGCAGTTACGACGTGGTGCTGACGGAGAATCTCTTCGGCGATATTCTCTCGGACGAGTCCGCGGTGATCACCGGTTCGCTGGGCATGCTGCCGTCAGCGACGATCGGCGGCAAGGTCAATCTATATGAGCCGGTGCACGGATCCGCACCCGACATCGCGGGCAAAGGCCTGGCAAATCCGCTGGGCGCTATCCTTACCGGCGCACTGATCCTGCGCCACTCGGCGGGACTGGAAACCGAAGCCCACGCCGTCGAAACCGCAGTGCGCAAAGTGCTCGAATCCGGCTTCCGCACCGCCGACCTGGCACGTGCGCCGCACGGATACACGGTGCTGCACACGACGGCCATGGGCGGCAAAGTGCGAGAGACGATCAAGACACAGCTATTAGCTGTTAGTTCTTAAGGAGTTTCATGAGTAACAAACCAAAGACGCTGTTTGAAAAGGTCTGGGAGCAGCACGTGGTCGTGGAGCCAAAGGGCGAGCCCACAGTACTCTACGTGGACCTGCAATTGGTGCATGAGGTCACTTCCCCTCAGGCGTTCGAGGGGCTTCGTCTGGCGGGGCGCAAGGTACGCAGGCCTGACCGGACCATCGCCACGGTGGACCACAATGTTCCCACGACAATTGAAGGCCGGCTGCATATCGTGGATCAGATTGCCGCCACCCAGATTGCGACGCTGCGCAAGAACTGCGCGGACTTCGGCGTCGAGCTCTACGATGTGAATTCGCGCGAGCAGGGTATCGTGCACGTGATCGGTCCTGAGCTCGGCATCACCAAGCCGGGCATGACCATCGTTTGCGGCGACTCGCACACCTCGACGCACGGAGCGTTCGGAGCGCTGGCGTTCGGCATCGGGACCAGCGAAGTGGAGCATGTGCTGGCCACGCAAACGCTTCCCCAATCGAACCCGAAGACATTTCGTATTTCCGTTGAAGGCAAGTTGCCCACCGGCGTAACGGCAAAAGACATCATTCTGGCCATCATCGGGCAGATCGGAACGGACGGCGCGACGGGCTGCGTGATCGAGTATGCCGGCTCCGCCATTCGCTCCCTGTCGATGGAAGGCCGCATGACGGTCTGCAACATGAGCATCGAGGCGGGCGCGCGTGCCGGGATGATCGCTCCCGACGAGACGACATTTGCGTACCTCAAAGGGCGGCGCTTCGCACCCAAGGGCAATGCGTGGGACGAGGCCGTCGCCGAATGGAGCAAGCTTCCCACCGATCCCGGCGCGAAGTTCGACCGCGAACTGGTGATCGATGCCGGCACCCTTGTTCCGTACGTCAGCTGGGGCACCAGTCCCGGCATGGTTGCACCGGTGACGGCGGCCGTTCCCGACCCCGCCGCGGCGGGCAACGAACTCGACCGCAAGTCATTTGAGCGGGCGCTTGAGTATATGAATCTCAAGGCAGGCACCCAGCTGGAAGATGTGGCCATTGACCGCGTGTTCATTGGTTCGTGCACCAACGGGCGCATCGAGGACTTGCGTGCGGCCGCGCGGGTTGCTGCGGGACACAAGGTTTCATCGCACGTGCATGCGATGGTGGTTCCCGGATCGCAGCAGGTGAAGGCGCAGGCAGAGCAGGAAGGCCTGGACCGCATTTTCAAAGATGCCGGATTTGACTGGCGCGAGCCGGGCTGCTCGATGTGCCTGGGCATGAATCCCGATATCCTTTCGCCCGGCGAGCGTTGCGCATCTACCTCGAACCGCAACTTCGAAGGCCGCCAGGGACGGGGCGGACGCACGCACCTGGTCTCGCCCGAGATGGCCGCGGCAGCCGCCATTGCGGGTCACTTCGTCGACATTCGCAACTGGCCCGCGGCCGAGTCTGTGCGCGAGGAGGTAACTGCCTGATGGAACCCTTCAAGACACTCACTGCACTGGCTGCGCCTCTCGACCGCACCAACGTCGACACCGACCAGATCATTCCCAAGCAATTCCTGAAGCGCATCGAGCGCACCGGCTACGGCGACTTTCTGTTCTTCGACTGGCGCCGCACGGCGTCGGGCGATCCCAACCCCGAGTTTGAGTTGAACGATCCGCGTTACAAGGGCGCGCAAATCCTGATCGCGGGGAAGAACTTCGGCTGCGGTTCGAGCCGTGAACATGCCGCCTGGGCTCTCTCGGATTTTGGTTTCCGCTGCGTGATCGCACCCACGTTCGCAGATATCTTTTTTTCAAACGCGGGCAAGAATGGAATTGTTCTGGCGCGGCTGACTGAAGATCAAGTTGCCGAGTTGTTGACAAAAGCTCAGACCATTCCAGGCTACAAGCTCACAGTTTCGCTCGAGAATCAAACCGTAACCGACGATACAGGCTTCAAAGCGAGTTTTGACATCGATCCGTTTCGTAAATTCTGCCTGCTTGAAGGGCTGGATGATATCGGGCTGACGTTGCGGCATGAAGCTGCCCTGGACACGTTTGAAGCAAGGCATGATGAAGCGGGATGGCTGAAGGCGAAGTGATTGGCGTGCGAAGTGAGAAGCAACCGCAGATCCTTCGACTCCGGTCGCCGCGGCGACCTTCGTTCAGGATGACAGGCCATTGGGAATTTTATTGCAGCATCAACAGGCTGATAGCTGAAAGCTGAGAGCTCACAAGAAATGACCATCGAAGGCAAACGCCAGAGCATTCCGTTGACTGAGGGACCCAGCCGCGCGGCGGCACGCTCCTATTTGCGCGGGTCCGGATTTTCCAAAGACGATCTGCACAAGCCCATCATCGGGATCGCCAACACCTGGACCGAGATCGGCACCTGCAACCTGCACCTGCGCGAGCTCGCCGAAGCGCTGAAGGAAGGCATTCGCGAAGCCGGCGGCACGCCGATGGAGTTCAACACCATCACCATCTCCGACGGCATCACGATGGGCACGCAGGGCATGAAGGCATCGCTGGTGTCGCGCGAAGTCATCGCCGACTCCATCGAACTGGCCTCGCGCGGCAACCTTTTCGATGGCCTGGTGGGCATTGGCGGCTGCGACAAGAACATGCCCGGCATCATCATGGCGCTGTGCCGGCTCGATATTCCCGGCATGATGCTCTACGGCGGATCGATCGCGCCAGGAAAGCTGAACGGCGTCGACATCACGATTCAGAACGTGTTTGAAGGTATCGGCTCTTATGCCGCGGGAAAGATCGACGAGGCGGGCCTCGAGGCACTGGAAGCAAATGCGTGTCCCGGCGCGGGCGCTTGCGGCGGACAGTTCACCGCCAACACCATGGCGATGAGCGGCGAAATACTTGGCATCTCGCCAATTCAGATCTCCGGAGTTCCCGCCACTTCGAAAGACAAGTATGCTGCGACGCGCGAGGCGGGCCGCATGATCATGGACGCTGTGCGCGCCAATCGCCGCCCCTCGCAGATCATCACGCGCAAATCGCTCGAGAACACCATCGCCAGCGTGGCAGCGAGCGGCGGCTCGACCAACGCGGTACTGCATCTGATCGCGATTGCCCGCGAAATGAACATTCCGCTTTCGATTGACGACTTTGACGCCATCTCAAAGCGCACGCCTTTCATTTGCGATCTGACTCCGTCGGGCAAGTTTGTTGCTTCTGACTACCAGGCCGCGGGCGGATCGCGGCTGTTGGCAAAGCGGCTTATTGATGCAGGACACGCAGACGGATCGACGCTTACCGTCAGCGGCAAAACGCTCGCCGAAGAAGCCGCGCTCGCCCAGGAGACCCAGGGCCAGGTCGTGATTCACACATTTGAGAAACCGATCAAGCCAACGGGCGGGCTCGTGATTCTGAAAGGCAATCTCGCGCCGGAAGGTTGCGTGATGAAGATCGCCGCGGCCGACCGCGTTGAGCATCGCGGGCCGGCGCGGGTCTTCAATTGCGAAGAGGATTGTTTTGCCGCCGTGCAGTCGGACAAGATCAAGCCTGGCGACGTGCTGATCATTCGCTACGAAGGCCCCAAGGGTGGCCCGGGCATGCGCGAGATGCTGCAGGTAACAGCGGCAGTGAGCGGACATCCGGATCTCAGCCACACAGTCGCCCTGCTTACCGATGGCCGCTTCTCCGGTGCGACGCGCGGATTCACCGCCGGCCACGTGGCTCCGGAAGCTTTCGTCGGCGGACCGATCGCCGCAGTGCGCGAAGGCGACATCATTCACTTTGATATCCCCAATCGCAGGCTTGATGTCGAGCTCAGCGACGAGGAGATCAAGAGCCGTTTGAAGGACTTTGCACCGCCGGCATTGCGCTGGCCGACCGGCGTCTTTCGCAAATATGTCGATCGAGTGAACTCGGCATCGCTGGGGGCGACGACGTAAAAAGCGGGTTCTCGCTCCTGGCTGTTATCCCACCCTTTCGCCAGAAAAAAGGCGAAAGGATGGGGCACGGAGATGGTACAAGAGCAGTCGGTCAGAGCCCCAGGCAATGAACGGGTTGAACGAACTCAAGAAGAGCAACACTGATCGCATCAGCACGAAACAGGCTAGCAGCTAGAAGCTAGCAGCTTAATTAGAAGGAGACCTCATCATGACGACCAACGCCAACTCTCATCTCACCACTCCCACTCGCCTCACCGGCGCGGAGATTCTCTGGGCAACCCTGGTGGGCGAGGGCGTTACCGAGGTCTTCGGCTATCCGGGTGGCGCGATTCTGCCGGCCTACGATGCGCTGCGCAAGTTTCCGATACGCCACATACTGGTGCGCCACGAGCAGGGCGCAGCGCACATGGCCGATGGCTACGCGCGCGCTTCGGGCAAGGTGGGCGTGGCGATCGCCACCAGCGGCCCCGGCGCGACCAACCTGGTCACAGGCATTGCGACGGCCATGCTGGATTCGATTCCCATCGTCTGCGTCACCGGCAACGTTTCGAGCAAGGTGCTCGGCACGGACGCATTCCAGGAAGTCGACATTACCGGCATCACGCTGCCGGTGACCAAGCACAATTTCCTCGTGAACAAGGCCGAGGACCTTGCCCCGGCGCTGCGCCTTGCATTTCAGATTGCGCAATCGGGCCGCCCTGGTCCCGGTGCTGGTCGACATCACCAAGGACGCGCAACAGGCGACGGCGCTGTTTGACTTTGCCGCCGCCAAGCCCAAGCCGTATCGGCCGCATCCCATGCTGCGCGTCGAAGAGTCGGGACTTGCGCAGGCCGCCGAACTGATTCGCAATGCGCAGCGGCCGGTGATCCTTGCCGGGCATGGCGTGACCGAGTCCGGCGCGATGGAGCAATTGCGAACGCTCGCCGAACGCGCGCAGGTGCCCGTCGCCTTGACGCTGCTGGGCCTGGGCGGATTCCCCGCTTCGCACCCGCTCAACATGGGCATGATGGGCATGCACGGAGAAGCGTGGGTCAATCACGCTATTCAGGAAGCCGACCTTCTGATCGCCTGCGGCATGCGGTTCGACGATCGCGTGATCGGCTCGCCGGCAACCTACGCTCTCAAGGCCAAAAAGATCCACATCGAAGTCGATCCCGCCGAGATCAACAAGAACATCAAGGTCGATGTGGCCCTGGTCGGCGATCTTGCGGAAGTTCTGGAACAACTTCTTGCCGCGTATTTCCGGACGCGACGGAAGCAAGTGGCTCCGCGCCATTGAAGAGAGCAAGGGCGCCGTGGCGGTGCACGATATCAAGAATCTGCCCGACTCCGGCCACCTCTACGCGGCGCACGTGATGCACGACCTGTGGCGCATCACCGGCGGCGACGCCATCGTGGTCACCGATGTGGGCCAGCACCAGATGTGGGAGGCGCAGTACTTTCATCACGAGCATCCGCGTTCGCTCATTACCTCCGGCGGGCTGGGCACGATGGGATATGCACTGCCTGCGGCCATCGGCGCGAAGACGGCATGCCCGGATAAGGAAGTCTGGGTTATCGCCGGGGACGGCGGGTTTCAGATGACGGCGGCGGAACTTTCCACCATCGTTCAGGAGAATCTCAAGATCAACATCGCCGTCATTAATAACGGCTATCTCGGCATGGTGCGCCAGTGGCAGGAGTTCTTCTACGAGCGCAACTACGAGGCCACGCCGCTGGTGAGCCCCGACTTCGTGAAGCTGGCCGACGCGCACGGCATCGCCGGCCGCGCGGTCAGGACGCGCGCCGAAGTGGATGCCTCGGTGGCCGAAGCGCGCAACCACGCCGGTCCGTTCCTGCTCAATTTCCTGGTCGAGAAGGAAGACTCGGTTTACCCGATGATTCCCGCCGGCTCGGCTTTGCACGAGATGATCCGCCGCCCCGGAAGTAATCCGATGGTGGAGTCGGCGGAAGACGCATAGCTGAAGTTCTCAGACTTCAGTTTTCAGTTTTCAGTGGTTGATCAGGTACGTCCGCACTGACAACTGAGAACTGATCACTGACAACTTAGAACCAAGGTCCGAATAAGAGGAAGCCGTTATGCTGCACACATTCGTAGCTTACGTGGAAGACAAGCCGGGCGTATTGACGCGCGTGGCATCGCTGTTCCGCCGCCTGAACATCAACATCATCTCGCTCACGGTTGGCCGCAGCGAGCGCCCCGGGCTTTCGCGCATGACGATCGTGTGCGAGGCATCGGCCGAGGCGGGCCATCGCATCCGCGCCAGCCTCTTCAAGCTGGAAAATGTCGTCGATGTGGATGACATCGCCGGGGCGGCGGCGGTGACGCGCGAACTCGTTCTGATCAAGGTCGCTGCCACCCGGCATACGCGATCGGCTATTTTCGAGCTAGTCGAAGTGTTTCGCGCGCGGATCGTCGATCTTGCACCCGAATCGCTGATGATCGAAATGACCGGCGTGGAGAGCAAGATCGAAGGGCTCATCCAGGTGCTCGAGGAGGGAGATAACCACATTCTCGAGATCTGCCGCAGCGGTAAAATGACGATGCGCCGCGGCCACCATACCAGCAGCGTGCTGCGCGCGATGGGCGCCAAAGAGAGCGAGTCGGTCGAGGTCGAAAACCAGGTCCTCGAAGCTGAGGAAGGCGCGGTGGTCGAGCCGGAGTAATCCCACCCTAGCGACAAAAACAAGGACGTCGCGAGGGTGGGGCACCCAAAGGTCGGTTATTCAGCGGTAATTCGCCGCCGCGGCGATCTCCGCTCAGGATGACAGCTCGAAGAGCGACGGAACTCAAAAGAGAGACACAGAACCTAATCACGAGTGCAAAGGAAGAAACGAAAACAAATGGCAAAGACCTACTACGATCACGATGCTGATCTTTCCCTCATTCAGGCGAAGAAGGTGGCCATTATCGGCTACGGCTCGCAGGGACATGCCCACGCTCTCAACCTCAAGGATTCAGGTGTTCAGGTAAAAGTGGGGCTCGGGGCCAACTCCAAGTCGATCGCCAAGGCACAGAAGGCCGGCCTCGAAGTGACAACTGTCGGCGAAGCCACCAAGTGGGCCGACGTGGTGATGGTCCTGGTTCCCGATCAGACCGCGGCCAAGCTGTATGCCGAAGAGATCGAGCCCAACCTCAGCGCGGGCAAGCTGCTCATGTTTGCGCACGGCTTCAATATTCACTTCAAGACCATCGTCCCCCTCGCAGGTATCGACGTGGGGATGGCCGCGCCCAAGGCGCCGGGCCATCGGGTGCGGGAGGTCTTCACCGAGGGCGGCGGCGTACCAGGCCTGATCGCGGTCCACCAGGATGCGACAGGCAACGCGCATGCGCTGAGCCTCAGCTATTTGAAGGGCATCGGCTGCACCCGCGCCGGCGTGCTCGAAACCACATTCAAGGAAGAGACCGAGACCGACCTCTTCGGTGAGCAGTCTGTGCTTTGCGGCGGCGTGAGCGCGCTGATCAAGGCGGGATACGAAACGCTGGTCGAAGCCGGCTATCAGCCTGAGAGCGCCTACTTCGAAGTACTGCACGAGCTCAAGCTCATTGTGGATCTGATCTATCGCGGCGGACTGGCTTATATGCGCTATTCGATCAGCGACACCGCGGAATGGGGCGATTACGTCAGCGGCCCGCGGGTGATCAATGAAGAAAGCCGCAAGGCGATGAAGGCGATCCTCAAAGAGATTCAGGATGGAAGCTTTGCCAAGCGCTTCCTGGCCGACCAGAACTCGGGTCGCAAGGAGTTTCTGGCTTTTCGCGAAGCGGAAGCCAAGCATCCTATCGAAATCGTGGGCAAGCAGCTTCGGGCCAGCATGCCGTTCCTTGATCCGGTAACGGTTGAGGAAGTGGCGAAGACGCGGTAGGAACGAGCCGCAGCTATTAGCTATCGGCTATCTGTGGGCGACGGCTCATGGTGCGTGGTCCCACTGCGTTGCCGACCAAGGTGGATGAAACAAGGTTTGGCTTCGTGGTTTCCCACCCTTTCCGCAGAAAAAAGCGGAAAGGATGGGGCACGGAGTATTTGTTTTCAGACGAGAGCGTGTTTTCAGACGAGAGCGTTAGGTACAACTGGCCATTGCACCTGTTCGAGCTTGCGGACCCCGAAGATCCACGCCAGTCCACCGGCAAGCGAGACCAGTGCCGCAATCATGAGGGCAGCATCAAAGTGTCCCGTCCAGTCAATCAGCAAACCCGTCAAAGGCGGACCGGCGATGCCGGATAAATTGGCGAAGCCGTTCTGAAGCCCAACCCACCGTCCCGCCGCACGCGATCCTGCCAGGGTCTGTCCGACAGCGAAGGAGGCAGAGTTTCCGATCCCGCTGCCAGTGCCAATCGCCACCAGGCACCAAAGGTAGGTGCGAGGCCCGGAATAGGCAAGGGCCAGCAAGGCGACGGCAGCGACAGCGAATCCCAGGGCCATCGTGGTCTTGCGCACAACCGCAGGACTGCCTCCGTTCCGGATCTTCCTGTCTGCGATCCAGCCGGCGGCGATGGCCGAAAACGAATCTAGGGCGTAGAGGAGGCCCGCCGTTCCCGCCATCGAAGTCATGGACAAGTGACGCTCGTGCACCAGGTAGTAAGGCAGCCAGCTTATGAGGAAGTAGAGGAGATAGTTGCCGCAGAAGTGGCCCGTCGCGGCTCCCCAGAACGAGGGCTGGCTCAGAACGGCCCCAAAGCTCGGGGTTCCCAATGCGATCTTTTCGGGAATGGCCGGCGGGCCGGGCTTCCATCGGTACCAGGCGGGCAGCCATAGCAGTCCTGCGAGGCCGACATAGAGGAAGGTGTTGCGCCAGCCGTATCTGGCCATGATCAGGCCGCCGCCGAACGTCCCGATTGCCGAGCCCCAGCGGATGGCGGCGATGATCAATGCATTGGCGAAACCCCGGCGATGCTCCGGCAGATGCTGGGCGCATAGTTTGGAGCTGGCCGGAAACATGACCGACTCGCCGACGCCCAGCAGGAGGCGCATGAGCAAGAGGGCGGCAAAACCTGTAGCCAGGGAGGTAGCGGCCGTCGACAACGACCAGACCAGGAATCCGACGGCCATGACGAGATTCACGTTGAACCGGTCGACCAGCCAGCCGACCACGAACTGAAGCGTCATGTAGCTCCAGAAGAAAGCGGAGAACAGGACTCCAAGCTGGGAAGCGGAAAGGCCCCACTCAGATTTGAGCAGCGGCGCAGCGAGGGCGAGGTTGCCGCGATCGACGTAGTTGATCAGCACGGCAAGCAAGAGGAGCACGAGCGTAGGGGTGAAGGATCGAAACTCCCGTCCTTTCCCCATCCGCGTTGCCCCTCTTCTTAAGTTCTGAAGTCCAGGGAGGCACGACGGCCGACCTGATTAGACTCACTCTACATGCTGCACGTTCGAGTGACCTAATACGACGGATAAACCAATCATTCAGAATAGCTGCCATAAGAATCGAGGAGGACGATGGAATACAAGCTGGAAGACACCGTGGCGCTTCTTACACGCACGCCCGCGGCGCTTGATGCACTTTTGCGCGGCCTGCCGGAAATCTGGATCCGCGGCAAAGAAGGCGAAGGCTCGTGGAGTGCCTTCGACGTGGTGGCTCACCTGATCCACACCGAACACGAAAACTGGATTCCGCGCGCGCGCCTGATCCTCGATTTTGGCGAAAACAAGGCGTTTGAGCCACTCGACCGCGAAGGAAATTTCCGCCAATGCCAGGGAAAGACCCTGGAACAGTTGCTCGATGAATTCGCGCGGTCGCGGGCGGACAGCTTGCGGGCGCTGAGCGCAATGAACCTGCTTCCCAGCGACTTCGAAAGAAAGGGACGGCATCCGGCCCTGGGGGCAGTGACTCTATCGCAACTTCTGGCCACCTGGGCGGCGCACGATCTCACACACCTGCACCAGATCTCGCGTGTGATGGCCGTCCAATGCCGGGAGGCTGTGGGAACATGGAACAAGTTCCTGGGAGTGATGCAGTGTGCGGGGCACAGTGCCTGAATGCGCACATCTCGAGCATTCTGGAAAGCCCTGGAGCGAATCGAGATTACGCGGAGTGCGGCGATTCACCAGTGGACCGCACCGCTTCGCATCGCGTTGGCGCCAATTCCCTGCAAAGTTGTTCCTCAAAAAGAGATTGATCGCCATACTTGAATCAGCCGATTGACGCCAGGGATGGTATGGCTATCCAGTTTTCGTCAAGAATCGGTCAAGATTCACATTCCCCACGCGAGCTAATGAACACGATAAAAAAGGCTTAATAAGCGCTCTGCGCCGATGCACATGTTTCCACTCCTTTCGATCGAGGGAGATTCTCATGTTGGGATCGGCTATCCTTAAAGTGCGCCCCGGAGGTATGGATGGTTTCCCCTGTCGTTTCCCTCTCCCCGCCCGCTTGTCCGACGCCGCCTGAAATCATCGCGGAAGCGCTTGAACGGGTCACGCCGCTTCAGGGCCTTTCGTTTCAGGACCGCCTGTGGCTAGCGGAACACGGCGAAGAATACATCGCCCAGACCGGCGACGTGCTATTTGAGGAAGGCGCGCCCGCCGACCGCATGATTCTCATTCTCAAGGGTGAATTCCACGTGCAGCGGCAGCACGGCGGCGCCATGTCGCTTTTCATCGGACGCGCCGGCCAGATGACCGGGCTGCTGCCCTTTTCGCGGATGAAGGCGGCGGGAGGACAGGCTGTCGCGGTCTCGCCCGGTTGGGCGCTTTTGATCCACAAATCCGTCTTTCCGGAAATGCTGGAGGCCATTCCATCGATGGCTCAGCGGGTGGTGTCCACTCTCCTCGACCGGGTGCGTGAAGTTACGCGCATTGAGCAGCAGGCGGAGAAACTCACGGCCCTGGGAAAGCTGGCCGGCAACCTGGCTCATGAATTCAATAATCCGGCTTCGGCCGCGCAGCGCGCCGCTTCAAGCCTGGTGGGCGAGTTGCAGGCCAACCGCGCAAATCGCTTCCGCCTGGTGAATCTCTGCCTGACTGCCGAGCAGATCCACCAGATCGAAGACTGGGAACAGCGCCTGATCGATCTGCCCCAGTCGCCTGAAGCCCGAGATGCGGCAAACCTCATTTCCAATGAGGAGGCCCTGCGCACATGGCTGATCGCTCTGCCCTGCGACACCGCGTGGGACGTGGCTGCGCAGCTGAACGAGCAAGGCGCCACGGTGACCGACCTGAACAATTTGCGGTCGATGCTCGGCGCCGAGGAGACCTGCGTCACGTTGCAGTACTTCGCGCGTTATCTTCGTTCTTCGCGTTCCGTGGACACGCTCATCCATGCGACGGCGCGTATCTTCGACCTGATCAGCGCGGTCAAGACATATTCCAACATGGATCGCGCGGCCATTCTGGACGTGGATGTCCCGGCCGGTCTCGATGCCACGGTGCAGATGCTGAAATCGCGGATGCACCATGTTAAGGTCGTGCGCGATTATCAGCCCGACCTGCCCTCCATCAGCGCCTACGGCGGGGAGTTGAACCAGGTGTGGACCGCACTCATCGAAAACGCTCTTGAAGGCATGGCCGGCTGCCAGGACAAAGGCCGCCTGAAGCTGGTGTGCCGGCTTGAGGCAGACATGATGCTGGTGGAAATCTGGGACAACGGGCGCGGCATTCCTCCCGAGCTACAGGACCGTGTCTTTGAGCCCTTCTTCACCACCAAGCCACCGGGGCATGGACTTGGGCTCGGCCTCGACAATGCGACCCGAATTGTCCGCAAACATCGCGGTCACCTGAGCGTCCGTTCGGAGCCAGGCTCAACCTGCTTCCGCGTCCGGGTACCGCTGAACCAGTTCCAGGCGTACTAGCGCGGTAGCTTTCAACTCACAGCTGAACAGGACAACGGAGAATGACGATGTCGTCACCTACGGAGAGCGCCGCCCGTCCACGACCCAGCGTCGCGCCGATGCTTTCGGTGCGTCGCGGCACTGCAGCAGTCGACTTCTACAAGGCGGCATTTGGCGCTACCGAGATCTTCCGCATCGAGAGCCCCGATGGCGCAGTGGTTGCACAGCTTGGGGTGGGCGCGTCCGACTTCTGGGTGGCTGATGAGTCGCCTGAGAACAAGAACTTCAGTCCCGAAACGCTGGGGGGCGCCACCACGAGGATGATCCTGACCGTCGACGATCCGGACGCGACATTTGCCGCGGCTGTGGCCGCGGGCGCTATCGAGGTTTCCCCGGTGGAAGATCAGCCTTACCAATGGCGGGTTGGACGGGTTGTTGACCCTTTCGGCCATCACTGGGAGATTGGCAAACCACTCCCATAGTTTTCAGCGGATGAATTCTGAAAGCTTGCAGACCGCGCGTCTCTTGTTGCGTCGGCCTACACTTGCGGACGCCGGCGCAATCTTCGATCGCTACGCCAGCGACCCGGTGGTTACACGCTACCTCAGCTGGCCCATGCACCGCTCGCTCGCCGACACGCATGCATTTCTGGTTTGGAGCGATACGGAGTGGGGCAAAGGGCCGGCGGGTTCGTACCTCGCGTTTTCGCGGGAGGATAATCGCCTGCTCGGCGGAACTGGTCTATCTTTCAAGTCTCCAACCTGCGCGGACACGGGCTACGTTCTTGCCCGGGACGGCTGGGGACGCGGGTACGCTACGGAATCACTCCAGGCCATGGTGGATCTGGCGCGGGAACTCGGCGTCAAGCGGCTCGGAGCGATCTGTCATATCGAACATCGGGCTTCGGCGCGGGTGCTGGAGAAGTGCGGGTTTCATCAGGAAGAGATCCTGCGCGAACACACTGAATTTCCCAACCTCACGCCCGGACAGAAATCTGACGTACTCAGTTACGTTCGTTGTTTCTGATTGGTCGGGTCCTGCCGCCAGTTCTTACGCACTCGATCGCAGCGCCAGTTCCGGGCCGCCGAGAGGATTGAAAGATTGCAAGCATAAGCTGCGAAACGTATATTGATCGGAACCAATAAACGAAATGGGAATCGTGTGCAGAGCCCTATGACAAAGAACTGTCTGATGTCTCATTTCATACTTATCGTTGGATTCATTCTGTGTAGTCCGGCAACGGGTCAACCGCCCACGGTCGAATTCATGTCGCTTGACGCGACACAGCCGATCCTCAAAGCATTCTCAGACACGCTGCCCGCGGAGCTGCGCAACACGCCCGGCGCAGAGGCATGGTCCGCCTGGTTGAAGGCAGAAGATGCCGGCATCCGCAAACGACTCGAGATTGGCGAAGAAGACACGCTGACCAACCTGCTGCGCTTTGGAGTGACTTATACCAAGGAGTATCAGATCGACCGCGAGGATCTTGCCCGTTATGGAAAGAGCAGCCTGGTCGATTCCTATGCGGAGAACCGCGCCAATGACCTCGTTCGTGCGCTTGCCTCTCCAACGGCGAATGAGGGCATGCAGCAGATGCGCGCATTTCTTACGCAGCGAGGCTACTCATTCAAGACTGCGGAGGACCGGGCGCGCGTCAAGCAGCATTTGCTCGATAACCTCGCTCGCATGCGAGATGAGTTTGCGCAGTTTCGCGAGAAACTCAAGACGGCGGATCTTTCCGAACAGTCGCAGCTCTACTCCGACCGCGGCATCTCACTGGATACCAATCTTTGGCCGGACTACGCGCTCGATCGCAGCCTCGGCGAGATGGTCAAGACCGGCTTGCTTAAACCAGGCAGCGTGCACCGCATCGCGATCGTTGGTCCGGGGCTGGATTTCGCAAATAAAGAGTTCGGCAACGACTTCTACCCGCCTCAGTCGATTCAACCCTTCGCGGTCCTGGATTCTTTGATTCGACTGGGACTGACCGATCCGAAATCATTTCAACTTTATACGTTCGACATCAGCCCGAGCGTCAATATCCACCTGGCGCGAACACAGAAAAGTGCCGCCGGAGGCAAGCCGTACGTCGTCCAGTTGCCCTGGAACAGTGCAGTCCCGTTCAACGAAGAGTACTTCACGGCTTTTGACAAGTACTGGCAGAAACTGGGGGCGGAGATCGGATCGCCCGTGAAGCCAGCGCCCGTTCCGGTCGCGCTTGCGCAGGCAATCCACATTCGCGCCGTAAGCATCCGGCCGGAGATCGCCAGGCAAATCACTCCAGTCGACATGAACATCGTGTTTCAGCATATGACGGTAACTGATCCAGATCAGAAGTTCGACCTCATCATCGGAACTAACATATTTATCTACTACGGCGCATTCGAACAATCGCTGGCTCGTGCCAACCTGTCGGCTATGCTCAAACCAGGCGGGTTTGCGCTCACCAATGACATGCTGTCAGACAAGGTGCCATTGCATTTGGAAGAGGCGCATCGGACAACCATTGAGGTGAGGTCGAATCCGCAAATCATGGAACACGTCTACTGCTATAGACGGCAACCGTGAATCCGGATTCATTCTGAAATGCCTGATCAGAACGACACGTCGGCGGGCTCCGTGACGCGCAATACCGATTGATCGCCCGTGCTGCTCTTCCACGCGGCGCGGATGGCATCGACCTTGTCCCGGTTTTCCTGGGTGTCGGGGTAGTCAATAATCAGGACTTTCGATCGCAGGCGCTCCGGGCCGGACTGACTCTTGCCCTGCCACTGGCCGTACACATCGACCACGCTCAGGCCGTGTGGGAAGCGTGGGGTTACTTCGCGGTCAAGAAACTCGCGCCAGCGCGATTCGCTGATCCCCTGTTCGGGGTGATCGGCAGGACCCAGACCGAAGTATAACTTTGTGTCGACCCAGCCTGTCGTCTGCCCGGGGTGCGCAGGATCGCCGGTGAGTGTGGGCGCCGTGGCCCCATGCGGAGGTGGAGCAGCGGTGGGATGCGAGCACGCAGCCATCAACGCCGCCAGGCATGGAGCCAGCAGAATCGTACGAACTCGGATTCGTCCTCCGCCCCGCATTCGGTCTCCGGGTGTCAACGGCGGCTATTTTTCGACGTCCACACCCCGCCAGAAGGCCACAAAGCCCTTGATCTTGCGGGCGGCCGGCTTGGGGTCGGGGTAGTACCAGGCCGCATCGGGGTTCTCGTTCCCGTCGATCAAAAGGCTCAGGTAGCGGGCCTGTCCCTTCCAGGGACAGGTCGACGTGGTGCTGCTGGGACGAAAGAATTCGCGCTTGAGGCTCGTTTCAGGAAAATAGACGTTTCCTTCCACCGTCTCCGTAACATCGCTCTCGGCGATGACCTTGCCATTCCAGAGTGCTCGTGCCATGGGGGTAATCCAATACAACGTCGATTGTTGCCCCGGGGCGTCGAGTTCGAGCGGACTGCCCCGGGACAATCCTTATGACACTACCAGAGTTCGGCGGCTGTTGCGAGGCAGGAAACTACCCAATCTCGCGTCAGGAATCTACTTGGCAGCCTCAATTGAATCGATGTGGACGGTCTTGTTTCCGGCATCGGCGGTGGCCGAAACGGTCACATGATCTCCATAGAAGCCTTTGACGGAGTCGGGATTGTCGATCTTCCAGACCGCCTTTTTCTCTTCGTCGACAAACACCGGCTGCATACCGCCATCGACGCACTTCTTGACGCACGCAGCACCCGATCCGGCATGCTTGGCGCCGCACATCGAGTCGGAGATCCAGCCGTTGATTTTGGAGGAATCGGCCGCGCGAACGGTGACAGCAGCAAAAGCGAAAACAACCACGAACAAAGCGACGATACGTTTCACTTCAACCTCCTTGGGGTTATGGAAGGATTTCAAGCACCTTCAATGATGCTCTATGGGGTCGAAACCCGGCAAACCGAACCAAAGGTTCAGGACTTGTGCTCGTAAGCGTATTCAACGGGAGCTACCTTCTGGCGGCGGCTCCGCATGGCTTCGACGTTCTTCTGGACCGCTTCGTATCGCGCAGCGGCCGCAGTAAATCTTCTTACAAGTTCCGAAGTCTTGTTCAGGAACGTGGGGTTTCGCTGGCGGATGTCGTCGAGAATCGGCGCAAACTTGGCCAGGAGGAAGAAGCCCTCGGCGTTGCAGTCCACAAACAGTTCCGCGGAAACCGCGCCGTGCAGCACCATGGCTGCCGCCATCTCCCAGTAGGTCATCACCTGCCTGAGAAACGCGTTATGGGGATCGGCGGAATCCGCAACCAACGCGAAATAATCGTCAGCAGTTTCTGGCCAGAACTCGCCAATGACCCAGGCTCGCGCCTGCCGCATCACCGTTTCCCGCCGCAAGTCATACAGCTTGAGAATGATTTCCGCGTCAGCCGGTGTGGCCAGCATCCGTTCCATCTGCATTCGTTCCATGATTGGCTCTCCGCTGAGATCTTACTCGATCCGGCCGTACAACGACGACATCGGCGAATCTGGTCTTGATTGCGCGTGGATGAGG
Organism: Terriglobales bacterium; assembly: GCA_963788475.1. Lineage (GTDB taxonomy): Bacteria > Acidobacteriota > Terriglobia > Terriglobales > Acidobacteriaceae > Telmatobacter. The sequence continues at coordinate 165,112 of CAWBGO010000010.1, read as the reverse complement.
TTCCCGCCGGTCATGCTAGAATTTCGCCGCGAGGACTCACAATATGCCTGTCGTAGATCAAGGGGCACCTACCGGCGGCCGTGGGATCAAACTGCTTACCAGTCCGGCCAAGATCACTGAGGCCACCGACCTCATCAACGAGGTAATCGCCAGCAACGTTAACCGGACGGCTGTAAAGAACTCCCTTTACACCTCGAAGAACTTTCATATAGACGCCGTTCCCATCGGCGGCAAAGGCGCCAAGCGGTGCAAAGTTGAAGTCCAGGAGCAAAAGGGTGATAAGGACACGATTGCTGTCGCGGTGCTCGAGATGCACGTCAACAGCGATGCCGATGTCCGGACGGCGCTGATCAGCAGCCTGGGGAATCAGCACGTATGGGGCGTGAGCTGATTTCGTTGATTTCGCAACAGGCCACCCGGTCTTCGGGATAAGCGAGGCGCCGTCACACCGGCTGCAATTCGCGCTTACTGTTCTTGCCCTTTTCTTTCTCCGGCACAGGTCCGTGCGTCTCGGCCGTGGGCGGGGGCGGCGGGTCGCCGATCCTCTTCGAGTAGTGGCACACCACGGCGCTCTGCGGCTCCGGCTCGGCGCCTTTTTTGGCGCGCTTCTTGGGTGCGGCCGCCTCTTCCTCCGCGCCTCTTCTTCTTGTTCGGGCACTCGAGGTAGATGCCGGTGCTTCAGCGTCTTTTCGAGCAGGTACGGACTGCCGCACTCGGGACACTTCTTCGCGACCGGCTTGAAGTTCGACGTGAAGTCGCACTTGGGATAGTTGGTGCAACCCCAGAAGATGTTGCCCCGGCGCGCCTTGCGTTCCGCCAGGTCGCCGGTGCCGCACTTGGGGCACTTCATCCCTTCAATGAGATTCTGCTTGACGTACTTGCACTTGGGATATCCGGAGCAGGAAACGAACTCGCCGTAGGCGCCCTGGCGCAGCACCAGCGGCTTGCCGCACTGCGGGCAGTCTTCGCCGGTGGGCTGGGGCGCCGACTGCTTCTGCTGCTGCTTCTGGCTCAGTTTGCGGAACGTCTTGCACGGCGGGTCGGCGTTGTAATCGGGACACGACATGAACATGCCGAACGGCCCGCGCCGCAGGACCATCACCTTGCCGCAGTTCTCGCAATACTCTTCCTGCTCGCCGGCTTCCTGCGCTTCCGGCGTGTTCAGGTCGGGCTTGTTGGCCGTGTTCTCCTTGGTGAAGGTGCAACTGTTGGGGTCCTTCTTGTTGTACGCCGAACACGCATAGAAGCTGCCGAACTTGCCCCACTTCAAGCAGCAGCGGCGACCCGCACAGATCGCACTTCTCATTGGTGCGAACTTCCATGCGCTTGATGTCTTCCATGTTCTTGTCGGCCACCACCAACTCTTCTTCGAAGTGGTCGTAGAAGCCGTTGAGAAGATCGGTCCACTTCTCCTTGCCCTCTTCGATGTCGTCCAGTTCTTCCTCAAGCCGAGCCGTGTACGTGGTATCGAAGATGTAAGGAAAATTCTTCACCAGCAGGTCGCACACCACCATCCCGATCTCGGTGGGATAGAAGCGCCCGGTAATTTTGGTCACGTATTCGCGATCCTGGATGGTGTTGATGATGGAAGCGTAGGTCGAAGGCCGGCCGATGCCGCGCTCTTCAAGCACCTTCACCAGCGAAGCTTCGTTGTAGCGCGGAGGCGGCGTGGTGAAATGCTGCTCATTGTCGAGCTTCTCGAGTTCCAGCGTGCTTACGCCATCCAGGTTGGGCAGCTTGTTCTTCGACTCGTCCTCATCGTCGCTGTTCTTGTCTTCCGCGATTTCATACAGCTTCAGGAATCCGTCGAAGCGAACCACCGAACCGCTGGTGCGAAAGTCGTAGGTCTTGCCTGAGGTTCGCGAAACCGCAGCGATCTTTGCGGTGGTCACATCGAACACGGCGGGCGTCATCTGCGAGGCCACAAAGCGCTGCCAGATCAGGCGGTAGAGCTTGAGCTGCTCGTCGCTGACGATACTTCGCAATCGATTCCGGCGTGCGCGAAGCGTCGGTGGGGCGAATGGCTTCGTGCGCATCCTGCGCGTCCTTCTTGCCCTTGTACTGGTTGGGTGTATCCGGCAGATACTGCTTGCCCAACTGCTTTCCGATCCACTCGCGCGCCCCGGCGATGGCTTCGGGCGCGACACGCGGCGAATCGGTACGCATATAGGTGATGAGGCCGGTTGATCCGTCCGGGCCGAGGTCCACGCCTTCATAGAGGCGCTGCGCCACGCCCATGGTGCGGCGTACGTTGAATCCCAGCTTGCTGGCCGCATCGCGCTGCAACTGGCTGGTGATGAACGGCGCATAGGGTCGGCGCTGCTGCTCGCGCGACTGCACGGACACCAGCGACCACTTCGGCATCCTGGAGGGCCGCCACCACTTCGTCCATCGTCTTCTTGATCGGGCAGAGCGTTGGCAATAAACTGATCTTTGCCTTCCTTGTCCTTGCCATTCGATACGCGTGCCGGTTCGCCATCGATTCCGATGAATCGCGACTTGAAACTGTCTTTGGCCCGCTTCTCAGGATGCAACTCCGCGTCGAGAGTCCAGTACTCCACGGGCACGAATGCGCCGATCTCGCGCTCGCGTTCCACGATCAGACGCACTGCCACCGTCTGCACGCGGCCAGCCGACAGACCGCGCCGCACCTTGTCCCACAACAGCGGAGAAATCTGGTAGCCCACCAGCCGGTCGAGCACACGGCGGGTCTGCTGCGCGTCGACGAGGTTCTGATCGAGATCGCGGGCGTGCGCGAACGCGTCCTGCACGGCCTTCTTCGTAATCTCGTTGAACGTCACGCGGCGAATTTTTTTCTTTTCCTTGGCCGAGGTTCCCAGCTGAAGAGCAAGATGATACGCGATCGCTTCGCCTTCGCGGTCCGGGTCAGGCGCGAGAAAGATCTCGTCCGCCTTGGCAGCCGCCTTCTTCAGTTGCCCGACAACCTTCTCCTTGCCCGGCGACACGATCAGGGTCGGCTCAAACGTGCGCTTCTCGAGTTCCACGCCAATTTCGTTTTTGGGCAGGTCCATGATGTGCCCGACTGACGCGAGCACCTCGAAGCCCTTGCCAAGATATTTCTCAATCGTCTTCGCCTTGGCCGGCGATTCGACGATCACCAGTGATTTGGTCATTGCCATCCTTATTACTCTTACGAACCCCGCCTGGGGCTATTGGACTCGGAATTGCGGTGTTCCGTACTGTCCTTGACTCTGGAATTGTGACGACCGCTCGGAAATTATTTTTACGTTCTCCGAAGTCCCGCAGCTAAAAATGGTCGCGAAGATTGGAAAGTATCACGACGGACCGCCTCGTTTCCAGTGGCGCGGCCGGCATTGTGCAGCGTAAGCGTTCTCAACACTGTACGCGCAAACGACTTCGCGAGTACCAAAAAAATCGTGCCGAACCAATATTTGGCGGAGTCCTGGCACGATACGGTCAGAGTGTCCGGACATAATTCTTGCCCGGCAACTGCCGAATGCGTCCCGCCATTTCCAATTCAAAAAGCGCTGTAAATACCTCTGACGACGTTAATTGAGCCTCGAGCAATTCGAGCACTTCGTCGATCTGCAGAGATTCATCCGAGCGCAAAACCTCCAGCACCATGGCCTCTTCGGGCCTCAAACCCGGATCCGGCAATAGAGATGCCGCAGCCTCGGGTCTGGATGCAAGACCCGCTTCCGCCTCCAGTTCCAGCCTCACCTGCGAGGCCAGGTCTTCCCACACGTCTTCCCAGGTGGCCACCAGCTTGGCCCCTTGTTTAATCAGTGTGTTAGGCGTCCACGAATTCTTGTTGGTGACGTTTCCGGGCACGGCGAACAGATCGCGATTCTGCTCCGCGGCGCAGCGGGCGGTCACACGGGTCCCGGAGTTCTCCGCCGCCTCCACGACCAGTACCGCAACGCTCAATCCGCTCAGGATCCGGTTGCGACGGGGAAAGTTTTGCGGAGCCGGGAATGTTCCCGAGGGTACTTCGCTCACGATGGCGCCGCCGACGGCAAGAATGTCCTCTGCGAGTTTCTTGTTTTCTTTGGGATACACGACATCAATGCCGGTTCCCCACACCGCGACTGTCGGCATGCGCGCCGCCAGCGCTCCCTTGTGGGCGCAGGTATCGATACCCCGTGCCATTCCGCTGACGATGAGCAGGCGGCGCACCGCCAGATCGCGCGCCAGCATTTCGGCGACGCCGCTGCCGTAGGGAGAAGGATGGCGTGTGCCGACGATGGCAATCGACGGCCTGCTCAGCAGGCTTGTATCGCCGCGCACCCACAGCACTGGCGGCGGGTCATAAATCTCTTTCAGCCGTTCAGGATACGCGGGACAATCGTAGCCGAGCACCGTGGCACCCTGCGCCACCACCCGGGCCCATTCCTCCTCCGCTGCCCGACGCGCCTTGCCATCGAAAATAAAGTGAACGGTCTCGGCAGGAAATCGAAGTCCCTCAAGGTCAGTAAGCGAGAGCTCGAACAGTTGACTCGGTGACTGTAACTGCTTCCGTGCATCCAGAATGCGTTTCGGACCCAACCCCGGTGACAGTACCAGCGCGAGCCACGCCAGCAGGTCCTCCTCGCCGATCTGCGAAGTCCTTTGGGGCTCAGTGGCCTGGGTTGAAGTCATCTTTTGCCGGGTCTCTTAAAGGCTTGAACAGACGCAGCCTCTGGTTCGAAGAGAAAAGGCACCTTTCATTGGTAATTGCGCTCACGTTACCCCGGCCTACGATGAAAGTCAAGCGCGACCATCACAGAAAACGTCCCCGCCAGGGAGCGCCGGACATCGCCGGGATACGAGCGGCATGTCATTACGCGCGGCAATTTACACTGAAGATGTGCCACAGTCCGATCAGCAGCGTCTGCGCATTGCTGCAATTCGCTTCCTCAATCCGGCGCCCCTGATGTGGGATTTCGAACACCCGCCGCTCAACGATCAGTTGGCTTCGCGATACCAGATCGATTACATGGTTCCGTCGGAATGCGCCGATCGCCTGGCGGGCGGGACTGCTGACATCGGGCTGGTTCCGGTCGCTTCGCTCGCCGTCACGCCGGGATTGCGTGTTCTTCCTGGTTGCACCATCGCGTCGAAGGGGCGCGTGCGTTCCCTGCTGCTGGTCCGCCGCGCGAATCAACCCCTGGCCCGGCTGCGCACGGTGGCTGCCGACACGGCCAGCCGCACCACCATCGCGCATGCCCGCATCCTTTTTCATCATTGGGGCAATCCGTCGGTCGAGTTCGTGCCCATGCCGGGAGATCTCGACGTCATGCTCGATCGGGCCGAAGCCGCAATTGTGATCGGTGACCCCGCGCTGCTCGCCCTTGAAGAGCGGGCCAACCGCGAAGAACGCTCCGGCGAAGAACTTGTCTATCATGACCTGGCCGAGGAGTGGCGCGCCGTTACCGGCCTCCCCTTCGTCTCCGCCGTCTGGGGCAGCACTGCGTGCGGCGGGGTTTTGGACGAGAGAGTTGCTGAGGACCTAATCCGCTCCCGCGACCACGGCCTGCAGAACATTGATGCCCTGGCGGCCGAATGGGCGGCACGCCTGCCACTTCCCGAGGACGTCATTCGATCCTACTTCACTTCCAACATTCATTACATTCTTGATGAAGAATGTGTGGAAGGCATGCGTTGCTTCTTCCGCAAGGCAGCCGAACTCGGCATTCTGCCGGCGTACGATTTTTCAATGAATGCGATGGCGGTTTGAGTCTCCGTTCGCCCAATCAAAAGTTGCCGGCCCGTTTTCTTCATGACGCAAATCGCCTCGCATATAATCCCCGCAACGGAGGCATCATGGCGACCTCTCTGTCGACGAGCGAGATGAAGGCGCGGGTCCGGAAGCATTTCGAGGATTTCGTCAACAATGGAAGGGCGGAAGTGATTCACGACAACATGACCGCGGACTTTCTTGACCACGACGGGCCGGGTGGCATGCCCACCGGTGCAGCGGCCGATGAGGCGATGATGCGCGGCATGTACCGGGTGTTCCCCGATCTGCACATCACCATCGAAGAGATGATTGCGGAAGGCGACAGGGTGGTTTGCCGCAACCGATGGGAAGGCACCAACTCCACAACCGGCAAGCGGATCGAGTTCCACGGCTTTGTGGAATGGCGTTTCGAGGGAGACAGAATCGCGGAGCGGTGGGCGACGGTGACGGCGCCCGCGGAGATCTCCTAGCGAGCCCGGATGGTGTTGCAAATGAAACGGCCGGAAGTGCAGATCCTTTCGGCCTCACCCAAGCGACGAAGACCTGTCGCGGGGACCCCCATCCGTTCCGACCTTCGCTCCTTAGGAAATCGGTTCAGATGGGTTCGTGCATTCCCACCTTAGCGACAAAAACAGAGACGTCGCGAAGGTGGGGCACCCAGCGAAGTGTCATCCGGGCCTCCAATTCGCGTTTGCGAGTCGAACTGCTCAGGATGACAACAAGAATGTCGCCTGAAAGCTAAGAACTGACAGCTGCTTTCAGATCTCCCAGCGCAGCAGTGCTGTGCCTACGGTGAAACCTGCGCCCACCGCGGCCAGCAGTACGAGATCACCCTTTTTGAGTTTGCCCTGCTCGATGGCGGTCTCCATGGCTAGAGGAATGGTCCCGGCGGAGGTGTTGCCGTACTTGTCGATGTTGATGATGACGCGCTCCGGGTCCATGCCGAGCCGGTCTGAGGTAGAAGTGATGATGCGCTTGTTGGCCTGGTGGGGGATGAAGCAGCCGAGGTCGGCGCCGGTCACGCCATTACGCTCCAGCAGCCTGGTCGTGGCTTCTGCCATCTTGCGTACGGCGAACTTATATACCGCCTGTCCATCCTGGTAGATGTAGTGCATCTTCTTGTCGACTGTCTCGTGGGTGGAGGGATTGAGGCTGCCGCCGCCCTTCAGGTTCAGCGACACGCCTCCCGAGCCATCGATCTCGTGCACGAAGTCGATCATGCCGATCTCGCCCTCTTCGGCCGGCTCAAGAAGCACTGCGCCGGCACCATCGCCGAAGAGGACGCAGGTAGCGCGGTCGGTGTAGTCGGTCATGCGCGTATTTGCATCGGCGCCGCACACCAGCACTTTTGCCTGGGCGCCGCTCTCCACCAGTTTCACGCCCGCCTGCAGGGCAAACACAAACCCCGAGCAGCCGGCAGAAACATCGAATCCCCACGCTCCCTTAGCGCCGATCTTGTCCTGCACCAGGCAGGCTGTGGAGGGGAACATCATATCCGGGGTCACGGTTCCGACGATGATGACTTCCACTTCGCTGGGCTCGATGCCGCGCGCCGCCAGGCACTTCTTGGCCGCCTCCACGCACATGTCGCTGGTGCCGAGTCCCTTGGCCAGCACGTGCCGTTCGCGAATGCCGGTGCGTTCCAGGATCCACTGGTCGTTCGTGTCCACCATCTTTTCGAGATCCTTGTTGGTCAGTACTTGAGGGGGGACGTAGGTGCCAAGCGCTGTAATTTTGGCGCGCCGGCCCACCACGGGACGAACGGTGAGAGTCAAGGCATTCTCCTGGGCGCACGAACCCTGCGGCGGAGGCTCGCGCTCGACATCAATGGTGAAACTTCAATTCAGCCGCATGGAACAAATGAAGACTGTGCTCGGGCAATAATAAAGGCGCCTTCGGCGCCCTCAAAGTACCGGGTAACCTACTGCGCCCGTACTAGCCCGTTACCGTTGCTTCCTTCCGGACCTGGCGGGGTTGGCGGGATTACGTCGCGTAGGACCCGGCACACTTGATTTTACCACCCCCGGAGAGGTAACCGGGCAGGTTGAGCCGGTCGGCAAATTGAAGAGGCCGCTGGCTGTTTGCATCGTGCGGGTTCGAATTATGTCGGCTCCCAAGACTCGTGTTAGCCTTTGGCGCATGCGCTCGACCGCCCTTCCACTTGTCGCTCTCTGCCTTGCCGCCCCCCTTTCGGCCCTCGATCAGGAAGACAGTAGCTCCCGTACCCTGCGCTACTCGATCTATTCAGCCGGCCAGAAGTGCGGAGTGGAAATGGATACCTTCAGCGCGAATGGCAAACTCACCAGCACATTTGAGTTCAACGATCGGGGCCGCGGGCCGAAGATCGAAGCGCATTACGTCCTGGCAAAGAATGGCATGCCGCTGCGCACCGACATCACGGGGGTCGACTATTACAAGGCGCCGGTCGATGAACACTTCAGTGCGGAGCGTGGACAGGCTGAATGGAAGAGCACTTCGGAAGAGGGCCACGGGCCGGCGGGAAGCTTTTATGTCGCCATCAACTCGCCGCCCTCCGAGCTTGCTCTGCTGGCGAAGACGCTCATCGAGGCAGGCGCGGCCGGCGTCAAGCTGTTCCCGTCGGGTGAATCGCATATTGAGAAACTGACCGATGCCACGGTTCAGGATCACGGCCAATCTGCACATGTAACGGAGTACGGGATTTCAGGACTCGCCTACACGCCCCTCACGGTGTGGCTCGACGACCAATTGCAGTTTTTCGCCGAGCCAGGCACCTGGTTTGCGATCCTGCGGGAGGGTTGGGAAAGCACCAATACCCAACTCTATGAGTTGTCCGTAAAATCCGATACGGACCGGTATAAGCGCCTTGCGCTCGATCTGACCCGGCGCCTGAACAGACCCGTCGCCATCGAACATGTCCGCTTGTTCGATTCGTTCCACGCGGTGATGCGGAATGATCAGACGGTCGTTGTGAACGGCGACCGGGTGGACGCGGTGGGGTCCGCCGATTCAGTTCCCGTGCCGCAGAACGCTGAGCACATGGATGGCCGCGGCAAAACGCTCCTGCCCGGTCTCTACGACATGCACGTCCACGCGAACCCTTCTGATGGAATCATGCACATCGCCAGCGGAGTCACCTCAGTCCGCGACATGGGCAACGACATCAAGGACCTCGCGCTGATGCAGCAGCAATGGGCGGACGGAACCGCCATCGGCCCGCGCGTTTCGAAGGCGGGAATGATCGACGGCCGTGATCCCATGCAGGCCCCCACCGGCATTTTTGTCACGACGCAGGAGGAGGCCAACGCGGCTGTCAATCGTTATGCCGACCTGGGATACATCCAGACCAAGGTCTACAGTTCGCTCAATCCTGCCCTGCTGCCGGGAATTATCCAGGTGTCGCACCAGCGCGGTCTCCGGGTGAGCGGGCACGTGCCCAACGGCATTACGGCCACACAATTCGTCACCGAGGGAGCTGACGAAATTCAACACATCAACTTCATCTTCCTCAACTTCTTTTCCGACAAGGTCAAGGACACGCGCACGCCGGAACGATTTACGTCAGTCGGGCAATATGCCGCGGGACTGGATCTTCAGTCGAAGCCCGTGAACGACTTTATCGCATTGCTTCTTCAGCACCACACCACGGTGGATGTGACACTGGGCGCATTCGAAGGCATGTTCCTGGGGCGGCCCAAACAGGTATCGCCGGACTATGCGCAGATCCTCGACCGGCTGCCCGCGCAAATCCAGCGAGGCGCGTTTACGGGGGGTCTTGCCGTGACCCCCGCCAACGATCAGACCTATCGAGATTCGTATGGTCAGATGCTGAAAATGACCAAGCGCCTCTATGACGCCGGAGTGCCGATCCTGGCGGGCACCGATGGCACCGCCGGCATCATGCTCCACCGGGAATTGGAGCTGGAAGTCCAGGCGGGAATCCCGCCGTTGAAGGCGCTTCAGATCGCAACGCTGGTGGCTGCGACGGTCCTCAAACAGCAGGATCAACTGGGGTCTATCGAACCAGGTAAACTCGCAGACCTGGTGCTGGTGGAAGGCGATCCGGGTACCAAGATAAGCGACATCCGCCGCTGCCGGATGGTATTCAAGAATGGCGCCGTTTTTGATAGCGCCCGGCTGTATGGCGCGGCGGGAATTCTTCCCGCGAAGTGAGACCTGGAGAACATATGACCGTACACGCGCATCACGGACATGCTCATTCGCACAACCACGTAGACACGCATCATTCTTCGCGCCGCGATTTCCTGCGCCTGCTCATGGGAGTGACTCTGGCGGGCGCATCTGTTGTCGAACTGGCCTGGCATCGCGCCGCATGGGCGCGCGCCACAGCCTCTCCGGCAGACGACAAGCTGTTCGATCTGGAGAAGGCCGCCGATGGCGTGTACTTTGCGAAGCCCCGTCCCCAGGCCATGATCAATTGCAACGGCGCCGTCTTCGTGCGATCGAAAGACGTGGTGGTCGTCGATGCCCACTCCAAGCCTTCGGCCGCCGCCGCGCTGATCGCGCAGATCAGGCGCGAATTGACCGACAAGCCAGTGCGGTATGTGGTCAACACCCATTTCCACTGGGATCATACGCAGGGCGATCGGGCCTATACCAAGACGGGCGGGAAGGTTGACTTCATTGCCACCAACGCCACAAAGCAGCTCATGTCGGAGCTTGCGATCGCTCGCATGAAGGAGTCACTCGACCTAGTCCCGCCGCAGATCGACAAGATGCAGCAGCGGGCAGCCCATTCGAGTTCGGCCGCCGAAAAGGCGTTTTGCGCCGAACAAATTCGGCAGATGCAGACGTACCAGGCCGAACTCAAAGACTTCCCGCTCGAACTGCCGACCATTACGTTCGACGATTCGTATCTGCTCCGCGATCCAGCATTCGATCTGCACCTTGAGTTTCTCGGGCACGCGCATACCGCGGGCGATGTGTTCGTGTTTTGTCCGCAGCAGCGGGCGGTGGCTACGGGAGATGCCAGCCACTGCTGGCTTCCCTTCATTCGCGACGGGTTTCCCCATGCCTGGCCGGCGACGATCGACAAGCTCATGCGCGCCGACTTCAAATATGTTCTCGGCGGCCATGGACCCGTGCAGGAGGACCGCCTGGTGATGACCAACCAGCGCAACTACATCGAAGAGCTGACGGGTAAGGTGGAGGAAGGCAAGAAGGCCGGCCTGACAGTCGCGCAGATGCAGGCGCGCTTCACCGTGGCCTCGCTGCGATCGCTGCAATCGAATCACTACGCAGAGTTCCTGGCTCGAGTCCAGGCCGACGGGCACCCGCGCTTCAGCGATGCGGATACACCTCCATTGCAGGATGAATGTCAACGAAAACATCCACGACATCTTCAACAATCTCGATCGGGCCTAACCAAGGGGAAATTGTGGACATCCGCTCCCGTCGAACGGATGCCCACCAGGTCGCCTGACGTTAATGCAGAACGTTAACGCAAGCGACAAACTTTACTGGCTTAAAAAATTGAGCGAATAGTAGTCTGCCCGGCCGCTGTTGTCGGTGAAGTGGTCGAAGGTCTCGACGATGAGAGCGCCATTCAGCAGGCGTCCCACAATCGTGGTCTGCTTGAAAGCGAAGGTGTAGATTGCCGAGAAGGCTACCGCCGGGGTGGCCGTCACGTTGTCCGCATAAATATGGCCGGGGACAGCGCCCCAGTCGCAGGGAGTGGGCGTGCAGGCGCCAAAGCCGTGGACCATCACGCCATTGCCGATAGCGGAAATCATCAGCCGCACCAGGCCGGGTGCCTGATGATTGCAGTTGACCCAGGTGCCAAGGAGGGGCGTGGCCACGACGGCCAGCGGCGTCTTTGGCAGTGGAACGTTGAGCCGCTCAACCACCTTTTCCATCACGTCTGACGGAGCCCGAAATTCAGGTTTTGTGACAATGGGGGACATGCGAGACTCCTTTCCCGTGTTTCGAATCAGCAAGTTGTCGAGGTGAGTCGCTATCGTGACCGTGCATGAGGATGGTTTGGGGTCGCGCTAGCGAGAGTGCGGTACTGCGACGGCAATTGGAGTCCCGGTCGATCAAACCGTCTGTGACTCGCACCACATTCAGGTGTGATAACCAGGTCCGGGTTAACGAGCCTCAGCCGCGCTTGTGCGTGGCAGGCTTCTTCTCGACTTAACTTCCAGCTAAAATAGACAAGTGAGCCAAGATTCCCCTCCCACGGCGCCCACCGTGGGCTTTATTTCGTTGGGCTGCCCCAAAAATCTCGTGGATTCAGAGGTCATGATGGGCCTGCTGGACCGCGCCGGCGCGCGCCTGACTGCGCGACCTGAAGACGCCGACATCCTTGTCGTCAATACGTGCAGCTTTATTGATACGGCGAAGCAGGAGTCGGTCGACACCATTCTCGAAATGGCGCGCCACAAGACCGAAGGCCGCGCAACCAAGCTGATCGTTGCCGGCTGCCTGGTGGAACGCTACCGCGACGAAATCCGCAAGAACATCCCCGAAGTCGACGCAGTCGTCGGCACCGGCGAGCTGGAGTCGATTCTCGAAGCGGCGGGCATTGCGCCGGCACCGGTCGCACCGCCGTCCCTGTTCAACATTCTTGGCGGCAATGGCCACGGTGAGATCCGAGCGGGCCAGGAGTCGCTCGCCGGCTCCCACAAGAGCGAGTCAACAGCTTCGAGGCCCGAAGGGCAGCTCCGCGAGCAGCAAGGGCGCTTCCGGCGCGATGACTGGCAAGGCGCCGCGCACCTGCTGCCGACGTATCTCTACGACGACACGACGCCGCGCCTGCTTTCAACCGGGCAAACATCGGCGTACATCAAGATCGCCGAAGGGTGCGACCATCCCTGCACCTTCTGCATCATTCCCAACCTGCGCGGCAAATTCCGTTCGCGCCGTTTCGAGTCGGTGATTGCCGAGGCGGAACAGCTCGTGGCCCGCGGCGTTCGAGAGATCACGCTCATCGGACAGGACACGACCTGCTACGGCGAAGACCTCGGCCTTAAGGACGGACTCGCGCAGCTGCTCGACCGCCTGGCCGCGATCGAGGGCCTGCGCTGGCTGCGGTTTCTGTACGCGTACCCTAACCGCATCACCGGCCGCCTGCTGGAAACGATTGCCAAGCACGACAACATCTGCAAATACCTCGATGTGCCGCTGCAACACGCTTCACCCGACGTTCTCAAGCGGATGAAGCGCGGCGCGGGTGCGGATATTTTCCTCAAGACTCTGGACAAGGTCCGGGCCGCGGTTCCGGGGATTGCCCTGCGCACCTCGTTCATCGTCGGCTTCCCCGGCGAATCGCTTCGCGACGTTGAGATTTTGGAGGAATTTGTCAGCGAGGGGAAATTCGACTGGCTCGGCGTGTTCAGCTACTCCGATGAAGAGGGCTCGGGCGCACATACGCTCGATGCGAAGATTCCCAAGCGCACCATCGAGGCCCGCAAACGCCGCCTCATGAAGCTGCAGCAGTCGATTTCCAAACGCGCCAAGCAGCAGTGGATCGGCCGCGAATTGGTGATCCTGGCCGAGGGCGAGAGCGAGGAAACTGCGATGCTCTGGGAAGGCCGGACCGAATTCCATGCGCCCGAGATCGACGGCAAGGTCTACATCAACGACTTCGGCGATCTGGAGACCCTCGAGTCGGGGCGTTTCTACAAGGCCGAGATTACGGATGCGCATGAGTACGACGTGGTGGCGCGTGTGATTGGCGGACCGCTCTAGGCCGGATTCCCTTCCCCTGGCATTTTGTTGGTGCTCGCAGGCGTAGCGCTTGTTATGCTCCCGCCATGGCGAATCCAGAACATCTGGCGAAGCTTCGCGAGGGTGCGAGTGCGACTGCCTGGAACGAATGGCGGAAACAACATCCCGGCGAAAAGATCGACCTCAGCGGGGCAGTATTCGAGAGCTCGGAGTGGAGTGGAATCGCTCTAGGTCGGTACAACCTGCGTGGAGCAAACCTGCGAGAGGTCAAGCTTCGCAGTTCCGGCGAGGGTCGTGCCGATCTTGCGGGCGCCGACTTGAGGGACACCGATTTGAGCGGCGCGGAATTAAAGCGAGCCGATCTCACGAACGCCAACCTGGGCCGTGCGCTCCTGGCCGGCGCGGAGTTGAAAGACGCAAATCTCTGCGACGCAATCCTTGAAAAGGCGGACCTCCACGGGGCGGACCTGAGCGGCGCCAATGCAACCGGCGCGCATTTGAGCAAGGCAAACCTGGAGTCAGCCAATCTGAAAGACGCGACCCTGGTTGGGACTGACTTGAGCGAAGCCAGACTGTGGAAGGCAAACTTGAGTCATGCGCGATTGGCCATGGCCAACCTGAGATGGGCGGACCTCAGAGACGCGTACGCCGTGAGTGCCGATTTCGCTGAGGCAAACCTGAACAGCGCCAATCTGCGGTTTGCAAACCTAAGCAAATCCAACCTGAGCGGAGCGGACTTGCGCGCGGCTCATGCAGACCATGCCGATCTGAGCGAAGCGAACCTGACGGGTGCCGCTCTTTACAGAACCGGCCTGACCCTCACAGACTTGACACGGGCGATTTTGACCGGAACCGACCTGCGGGCTGCCACGCTGCTGCAGGCGACGCTGATTGAGTGCGTCGCGAACGACGTGATGCTATGGGAGTCTCAGCGATCCGGATGGAGGATCGCGGGTATCATCTGCAAGCGCGCGTTCTGGGACAAGGAAGCCCAAGAACCGACCACCTATGAGCCCGGAGAGTTTGAGAGATTGCATTCGGAACAGGCCTCTATCGAGCTCTTCTACCAGGGCGGCGTCTCCAAGTTCGAACTGAATACGCTGCCGGCCCTGCTGCATCACCTGGCCTCGCTGCACCCGGGGGCCAATATTCGGCTCAAGTCGATTGAAGAGACCGGCGGCGGGGCAAAAATTTCCATCAGCGTGGGCGACTCCGATCCAGACACGGTTGAAAAGATCCGCTCCGATGCCTTGCAGGTGTACAAGGCGCAACTCGCTCTGCGGGACAACGAAATTCTTCGACTTGATACGGAGAAGAAATACCTGGAGTCCTTCGTTTCCGACCGGTTGATCAAAGCCATGCTGACCGCGACCACGCCGCAAAATGTTTTCAACGCACCGGTCTATGGCGCCGCATTTCCGAGCGGCAATGCAAAAGTGGAACTGCACCAGACCATCAACGACAACACCGCCATTCTTGCCCTCCTCGAAAAGATCATGCAGCGCCACGAGGACCTGGAACTCTCCCAGCGCGACGCAAGTCTTCTTGATGCCGAAGTCCAATCCGCAAAGGCGGAATTAGCACAGCCCGCTCCCAGTCCTTCCATCCTGTCGCGCAGTTTGAGTTTCGTTCAGAAGATAGCCGCCGAGGCGGTCACCAAGGCGGCCGGCAAACTCGGCGAGCAGGCTGCCTCAGCCGACTGGCACTCGCTGCTCCACCAACTCAACGGCTTCGTGCAGCACCTCAAATAACGACACCGCCCCCCTTGTACACTTGTCCTGCCATGGACGATCTCCGCTACATTCACCAGCCCTCGGCACTCGGGCAGATCCTTGAACGCACCCAGGCCCTCAACTTCAACATGGCTTCAGAACCGCGTACTGGCGCTCTGCTGCGTACGCTGGCCGCGTCGAAACCGTCCGGCCGTTTACTCGAGTTGGGTACAGGAACAGGCATTGCGACAGCCTGGCTGCTGGCCGGAATGGATGCAGGATCTACCCTGATAAGCGTAGACACCGATCCGGAGGTGCAGGCGGTGGCCCGTGAATGTCTCGGCTCCGATCCGCGTCTCAGCCTGATCACCGAAGACGGCGCGGCTTTCCTCCGCCGTCAGCCTCCGCAAAGCTTTGATCTCGTCTTCGCCGACGCCATGCCGGGAAAGTACGAAGCGCTCGACGATGCCCTCGCGGTAGTCAAGCCGGGCGGCTTTTACATCATCGACGACATGCTGCCGCAGCCGAACTGGCCCGAAGGCCACGCCGAAAAGGTGCCCGTACTCCTGGACCGGCTGACCTCCGACAACCGGTTCGTCGTCGCTCCCATGACCTGGGCCAGCGGCATTGTGGCCGCCGTGCGCCAGCCAGCCCCAGCGCGAGATAATAAGACATAGGCAAATGGCTCCCGCAAAGAAAAAATCCGCCAAGCTTCTCCATTGCCCCACCTGCGGCATGATTGTTCAACCCAAGGACGAAGACTTTCCGTTCTGCTCGGATCGCTGCCGCAAGATCGATCTCGGCAAGTGGGCCATGGGCGTGTACAAGATCAGTTCTCCCGTGCTTGATCCCGAGGTCCTTGAAGATCTGGGCGAGCTGACCGGAGGGCGGAACAAAGGGTCGGAGGATGAATAGGGCCGCGACCGAGCCGTCTATGGCCGCTCCAGCGCCACCCGCCGCCCGCAAGACGCTTTGGGCCTGGACGGTCGCCACTTTCTTCGGCGCCGGCCTGGGCAAACCTGGTCCCGGTACGTGGGGATCGGTGGCCGCAGTACTTCTGTGGGCTGGCTTCGCCTGGGGCTTCCATCCTCCACCCACGGCTCTGCTTCTGATTCTTCTTGGCGGCATTGTCGTTTCGATCGCAGTCGGCATTCCCGCCGCAACGATTGCCGCTCGCGAAAGCGGCCGGCATGATCCGGGCTTCGTGGTCATCGACGAAGTGGCAGGCCAGTGGATCGCTCTTCTGGGCAGCCCCGCAGACTGGCGACATGGACTCATCGCCCTGATCCTCTTCCGGCTTTTCGACATTACCAAGCCTTTTCCCGCGCGCCAGTTGGAGCGCCTGCCCGCCGGCTGGGGCATCGTTTTCGACGACGTCGCCGCCGGGTTGTATGCTTGGGGAGTCGCAGCCTTGTTGCGGCTTTGGATTTAGCTCGCTATGCCCCGCTCGCGCACACAACCCGCTGAAGCCTTTCCTGAACCACGCATCAACGATGTAATGCCCGCCGCCGCGCTGCCGCTAGGCGAAGTGGAGTTGACGGGCAGCCATCTCGGCCCCAACGCCTACGGCCCTCCGGCGGTTCTGGTCGACGGCGCTGCAGCCCACGTGGTGATGAGCCGCCCCGGGCGCCTGGTCTTTCGCGTGCCCGAGCTGGCTTCCACCGGACTGATAGAAGTGCGCACACCCCATGGCGCCAGCAATTCGGCGCCTTTGCGTGTGGCCCGCGAACTCACCGCCGGCCTTCACCCCGTCACCAGCCCCGCCGTGAGCCGTTCCGGCATGATTTACGCCACCATCTCCGGCCAGCGGGGAAAGGCGACCCCAGTTTCCGTGGTCCGTGTGAGCGCCGACGGGCGCGCCACACCGTTCGTCACCGGGATCCTCAACGCGACCGGGCTCACCTTTAACGCCGAGGGCGACCTGTTCGTGACTTCGCGCGCCGAGGGCACAGTCTACCGCGTGGATGGCGCGGGCGAATTCACGGTTTACGCCGAGGGCATGGGGGTCGCTACCGGCGCTGCGTTCGATCGCCAGGGCAATCTTTTCGTGGGCGACCGCAGCGGAACCATCTTCAAAATCAACACCGACCGCAAAATCTTCGTCCATGCCACGCTGGAGCCGAGCGTGTCGGCGTATCACCTGGCCGTGAACCGCTCGGGGGTGCTCTTCGTCACCGGTCCCACCCTGTCCTCCAACGAAGTCATCTGGTCCATCGACCCCAACGGCGACACCCGCGCATGGCATCGCGGCCTGGGCCGTCCCCAGGGACTGGCGCTGGCACGCGACGGCAGCGTCTACGTGGCCGCCTGCCTCCACGGCCGCCGCGGGATTGTCCGGGTCACAGCGCAAGGCGAAGCAAGCCTCGTGCTGGCGGGAAACAATCTTGTCGGCATCGCCTTCTCGCCTCTTGGTACAGCTGTCCTCGCCACCAACGAAGCCGTTTATGATGTGGACTTGGGTGTTGAGGGACTGAACCTCCTTTAGCTTCTGGCCGCTAGCTTCCAGCTTCGAGCCAGGTCGCTACCGAGCGTTACCCGGCCCAGGAGCTAGAAGCTGCCCTTATGAAATCTGAAATCATCGCCATCGGCTCGGAGATGCTCACCCCCTACCGGCAGGACACCAACTCTCTCCACCTCACGGAGAAGCTCAACGAGCTTGGCGTCACGGTTGCCTTCAAGACCATCGTGGGCGACCGCCGCAAGGATATTGTGAATGCAATTCGAACCGCGTTGGGGCGCACCGACATCCTCGTCCTGATGGGGGGCCTGGGCCCCACTGAGGACGACCTCACGCGCGAGGCGGCTGCCGAAGCGCTCTCGCTTACATTGCAGCGGGACAATACGCAGGTGGCGGCGCTCCATGCGCGGGCCGCGACATGGCGCATTGCCATGCCCTCCAACAACCTCAAACAGGCCGACGTCATCAAGGGCGCCACCATTCTTCCCAATCCCAACGGCAGCGCCCCCGGGCAGTGGATCGACACGCTCTACGACGGTTATCGCAAGCTCATCATGCTCATCCCCGGCCCTCCCGCCGAGTGCAAGCCGCTGTTTGAAGCCGAGTGCGTTCCACGCCTGCGCGAAATCCTTCCGCCGCGTTTCATTTCCAAGCGGGTGCTGAAGGCAGCGATGATTCCCGAATCGCAGGCCGACAAGCTGCTTGCGCCGATCTATACCCAGTACACCGACGTCGAAACCACAATTCTTGCCCACGCCGGCGACATCCAGCTCACGCTGATCTGTTCCAAGCCGATCCAGGAAGCGGCGCAGGCGCGCGTCGATGAACTGGCCAGCCGCATGGAAGAGGCGCTCGACGACTGGCTCTACTCCTCGCAGGGCGATTCGCTGGAGCAGATTGTTCTGTACTACCTGGGCCTGCGCCAGGCCACGCTCGCGGTCGCGGAGAGCTGCACCGGCGGCCTCATCTCCGAACGCATCACGTCCGTTCCCGGAAGTTCGCGCTCCTTTCTGGGCGGCGCCATCGTTTACTCCAATCAGCTTAAAATCTCTTTTGCCAATGTCGCCCCCGATCTGATCGCGCAGCACGGCGCCGTGTCGGAAGAAGTGGCCAAGGCGCTCGCTTCGGGGATTCGCCAGCGCACCGGCGCGACCCTCGGCCTCGGGATCACGGGCGTCGCCGGCCCCACCGGCGGCACCGAAGCCAAACCCGTCGGACGCGTGTATATCGCCGTCAGCGATGCCCAGAAAAGCGAGGTGCTCGAATACACCTTTCGCGGGTCGCGTACGCGCATCCGCGAGTGGTCCGCGACGCAGGCCCTCGATCTTATCCGCCGCAGGCTTATGTAGAGCGAGAAGAAGACCTCTTACAACAGCGCCGCGGACATCAGCGCCAATCCCAGTGCTACCGGCATGGCAATCACGCCGACTTTCAGGAATGTCCCGAAGCTCACGTGAAGGCCCTCGCGGCGTATCGCGATCAGCCACAGAATCGTGGCCAGCGATCCCGTCACGGAGAGGTTCGGACCCAGATCGACTGCAATCAGCACAGCGTTCTCGATAACGCCTTGTACATGCTGAGAATTGAGCGTGCTGCCCGCGATCAACCCCAGGGGAAGATTGTTAATCAGGTTGTTTCCCACGCCGACCACCGCTCCGGTCAGCAACGCGCCGAGCGCAGGGGGTAGCTTCTCGGCCCATGCCAAAGCGGCCGTTGTGTAGCGCAGCGCGCCGATGGAGACGATAGCCTCCATCAG
The DNA here is from genome assembly GCA_963788475.1 of Terriglobales bacterium. Lineage (GTDB taxonomy): Bacteria > Acidobacteriota > Terriglobia > Terriglobales > Acidobacteriaceae > Telmatobacter. Next base: position 145,817 of record CAWBGO010000010.1, on the reverse strand, counting down.
GACAAACAGGCCGGCCACCAGCGGCAAAACGCTCCAGCTGATGTCGCGAACGATCCGCATCGGATTCGTTTGCGTCTTGACCAGGACAACGCACGGCGACGACGAGGGCCGACAGGCACGCGGGCAGCCCGAGATCCTTATTCAAAGCGGAAGCCGCCAGCAGAACGCCGGCCACGATCCAGATACCAATGAACACGAGTTTGCCGGCCGGGTTGAGCTGCCCGATGCCGTCGCCGTCCGCCACGGCGCCTACGAGTTCGCGGCGGAAATACCACCGCAAGACGAGGTACGTGGCCGCGATTGAAAGCACAGACGGCAACGTGAATGCCGCCAGCCAGTGCGTGAGGGAAGGCATGCGAGTTCGAAACACCACCAGGTTGGCCGGATTGGAAATGGGCAGCACAAACGAAGCCGCGTTGGCGATCAGAGCACAGGCGAACAGATACGGCAGCGGCTCGCCCTTCGATTTGCGCACCGCTGAGAACACGGCCGGCGTCAACACCACCGCCGTGGCATCGTTGGACATGAAAATCGTGACCACCGTTCCAACCGCGTAGATCAAGGTGAAGAGGCGGATGCGCGACCCCCGCGAATGCTCGACCGCGACTTCAGCCAGCCAGTCGAAGACGCCGTAGAAGCGCGCCAGCTCCGAGAGCAGCATCATGCCGGTGAGGAACAGGTACACGTCCGTTCCCGCCGCGATCGCGCGCCCTGCCAGGCCCAGGGGAACAAGCCGAAGAATGACCAGCAGCAAGGCTCCGCCACCGATCCAATAGACCTCGGCGATTCCGCGCGGCCGCGCCAGCATCAGCACGATGCTGGCGATGACCACAAGGATCAGGACAAGATGCGCGGAGAACATACCAGTGAGATGCAAAAAGACGCGCCATCTGCGGTGATTTCAGGGTCGGGGACTATTTTGAAAATCCCGATCGCATGCTTGTGCAAACACGAATTGACGCCTCACCGCGCGCTCTGAAAAACTTCGACTGATGCGATACAGCGGAAGGGTTGAATATGCGGACGCCCGCAAAATGCGCGTGCGTAACAAGACGTACTACCGGTTTGCTCACTGGCCGATCTGGATCTGGGTCTTCTTTCTGGCGCCCGGTCCCCTGACGTTCAGCCTCTTCGCTCATGGGTTCACCTTCGCCAATTCCCTATGGCTGGGCGCGGTTCTCATCGGCACGGGAATCGCCGGCATACAAGGGACAGTTGCCCGGAGTCGAACCGGCTCCCTACATTCTGCGCTTCGACGAAGACAAGCCTAACCCTCTCTATCGCAAGGTCTGCTACACCTTCGCGTGGAACGCGGTGCTCAATTTCGCATTGCTTAATCTTGCCGGCCTGATCATCGCGGTGGTCTCCGGAGTCTGGATCATGAAGCAGCTGTATCAATACGCATATCTTCCTTTGTGCGCGGTGATCCTGCTGCTGGGCGCGGCCGGGTTGTTGCCGCGCGTGGGCCGATCCACCAGACATGAGGGAACCGAGCGACGCTACTTCTACGGCTCTGTATGGGCAGTCACCACCGGGCAGACGCTGCTGCTCGTCTTGTGGAAGATGCTGCCCCGGGGTGAGCCCGGCGACCTGATCAAACTGATCGTCTTCGCCGGTGCTCTCGCGTTCATGGGGATCCTGGCCTGGCGCGGGATTCTCCCCCGCACCCGGCCAATCCTGCCCGGCGAAATCATGGTTGATTGATCGTTGCTACTTCTGGACCGGCGTATAGCCTGTCGATGACGCTTTCTTGAGCGCCTCTACACCTTCGTCAAGCGTGATTAACAGTGTGGTCTTTGTGCCCTTCAGCGCACCCCCTGCCCCTACAGACAGGGCCATGGCCGCGGCGCTGATGGTGTCGGGCATCTCGACGATGAAAACCACATCGTGGTCTCCGAACGCCATCCAGGCGCCCGACCAGTTTGCCGCCGAGGCTCTCAATGGATTTGCGAACGACTTCAGAGCGGTTTTGGGGATTCTTCACCAACGCGGCCAATGCTTCGGATGTATATGACGCTTGAACGAGAAAGCTCGGCATGGTCTTTTGCCTTTCGAGAAGAGTTTTTGTATGAGCCGAAAACGCGACGAGTATACACCCGCGATCATTCCGCCGCCGCGGCGATTCTCGGGTCGGCCGTCGAGGCATTTCGTCCTGCCATTGCATTAATCTCAACCCCGATCCTGTCGCAAAACTCGCGCGGGACCAATCGCTCTGCGCGCGCGATCCCAGGCCGAGCACTACAAAGCGGGCGAACTCGTCGTCCTCGAATTCGGCTGTCAGCGTCACCCATCCTTCCGGCAGATCCTTCAAACTCTTCCGGATTCGCGACCGGTGAGGTCGGACAGCGCGCTCCAAGCATTTGCGCCGCTGACGGGGCGAGCGCCAGCACCACCGGAAAACGCCGGCGCCTGCCCTCCAACTCCGCCGTAGCCCTGGCCCAGTGCGCGGCAAGGTCGAACTTCGCCGGCCGCTCGAATCCGCCGGCCAGCATGGTCACCGCCGACATGCGCGATACCCGGAACGTCCGCATCCCGGTGGACCCGCGCGCCACCAGGTACCAGATCGTGCCCTTGGCTACCAGGCCCAGGGGATCCACTGTTCGCGCGCTTCGCTGCCCATCGGCGCGCACATAGTCGAAGGCCAGCTGCCGTTCGCGTGCGACCGCGTCCTGCACGACCGACAGCATGGAAAGGTCTTCGCCGGTCTGCCACCAGGCCGTGGGATCGACATGCAGCCGTTCCCGTATGGCGGCCGCCTGTTCGCGCATCGGTCCAGGCAGCGCCGCCATCAGCTTGTTGAGCGCGCTCTCTGCGGCGGCGGCCAGGCGCTGGTTGCCCGACGACGCGCGGTTGCGCCATCAGCAAGGCGCGCAATTCCGCCTCGTCCAGCCCGGGCACCTGCGTGCGCCAGCCTTTTTCCAGTTCCCATCCGCCCTGCGAACCACGCAGAGCCACGACAGGAACGCCGGAAGCGCTGATTGCCTCGAGATCGCGATGAACGGTGCGCTGGGAAACCTCCAGCCGCTCCGCCAATTCACGCTCGGTCATGCGGCCCCTGGCCTGCATCAGCAGCAGGACCGAGAGCAACCGATCAGCCTTCATCGCGAACCATTCCTTCCCGCGTTCAACATATTTTTATGATCGCGCGTCAATTATGACACGTCTTGTCATATATGAAATACGAAGATGGAAATGTGCATGAAAGGTTGAGGTTCCCCCATGAATACTCCGACCACAGAGATGGTTCACTTGTTCGTCTTCGACGCCATGGAAGACTGGGAAGCGGGCCTGGCTGTCGCAGCCATCAACAGTCCCCGGTTTCAATCCGTTCCCGGCCGCTATCGCGTCGTGACTATCGCATCCAGTCTCAGGCCCATTACGACCATCGGCGGGGTGCTGATCCAGCCGGACGTTTCGATTGACGCAGTCACTCCCGACTCGAGTGCCATGCTGATTCTCCCCGGTGGCCGGTCATGGGAGAGCGATGTGCATGGCGAGGCGCTGCAACTGGCCTCGCGGTTTATCGCATCCGGGACACCGGTCGCGGCCATCTGTGCGGCCACCGTTGCTCTGGCGCGCGCAGGGTTCCTCGATCGTCTTCGCCACTCCGGCGATGCCCGCGAATACCTTATATCGAGCGGCCATCGTGGAACGGCATTCTATTGCGGCCTACCTTCGTTTGGCGGCAATGGCGCAATTTCCGCCTCTGCGGTCGCGCCCGTCGATTTTGCCCGCGAAATCTTCAAGATGCTCAATCTTTACTCGCGCGGCCCCGGTGAATCGCGCTATGCGATGTTCAAGCATGGCGACGCGGCAAAGTGTTACGTGCTATCGACAAGCTGCCCAAGAAATTGATTCTCACCCTTAGGAGGAGATCGAAACCATGGACCTGAAAAGCTATCTGATTGCCCAACTCGAGAGCGAAGCCGCCCTGACGCGCAAAGCCATCGCCCGCGTCCCTGAGGGCCACAACGATTTCAAGCCGCATGAGAAATCGATGCCGCTCGGGTATCTTGCCGCGCTGGTTGCCAGCATGCAGGGGTGGATCACGCTGATGATCGAGCGCGACGAACTCAACCTGGACGACCCGGCGAGCCAGGGCTTTCGCCCCAAAGTCGCGGCAACCAACGCCGAACTCATCGCCTCATTCGAAGCGGCTCTGGCCGGCGCGCGCCGGTCGCTCGAATCGACGAACGACGAGCACCTGCTCACCCCGTGGGCCTTCAAGATGGGCGGGCGTGCCATATCGCAGGATCCCCGCTACCTCATGATTGCGAACGCCGTGTTCAGCCACCTCGCGCACCATCGCGGGCAATTGACCGTCTACCTGCGCCTGAATGAGGCCGCCGTCCCCGCGCTGTACGGTCCGTCCGCCGACGAACGGTATTAGTTCGTTGCTGAAACTTACCCCAGGTCTCAAAATCGAGACCTGGGGCACCCGCGTTCCGCATTAAACGCGAGCATTCAGCGGCTTAGAGTCAGGCCCCTCCACCTGCTAAACTCAGTCCGGTATGCTCCTCGCATTTCTATGGATCGCGATAGCAGCTTACCTGCTTGGATCTATCCCTGTGGGTTATCTGCTGGTGCGCATCTTTCGCCGCCAGGACATCCGCACTGTGGGCAGCGGCAACATCGGCGCCACCAACGTTCTTCGTTCCGGGGGCAAGGCCCTTGGAGCGGCCACGTTCATTCTTGACGTATGCAAAGGCGCGCTCGCAGTCCTGCTCGCCGCCATGATCGCCGGTTCAGTCCTTCCCACGGTACCGCAGCGCAATGTCGAAGCGCTGGCAGCTCTCTTTGCTGTTTTCGGCCACATGTTTCCTGTGTGGCTGCACTTTCGCGGGGGCAAGGGCGTCGCCACCGGATTCGGCGTTTTTCTGGTGGCTGCTCCCTGGGCCGCGCTGTCTGCGATTACCGTTTTCGCGATTGTTTGTGCAATCACCCGCTATGTTTCGCTGGGATCCATTCTTGGCGCGGCTAGTTTTCCCATCTTTGCCTGGTTCATGGTCAAGGGCGAGCGGCCGGTGTTCTTCATCGCCGTACAAGCGACTGTTGCCCTGCTCATCATCGTCAAGCACCATCCCAACATCCGGCGCTTGCTGGCCGGCAACGAGCACCGCTTCGGTGCCGCCAAGACTGCATGACCGTCATCCCCATTGCACCCAGGATCGCCGTGCTCGGCTCCGGAGCATGGGGGACCGCCCTCGCCCTCGCCCTGGCGCGCAACGGGCGCCCGGTTACGATCTGGGCGCACAGCCCCGAGGCCGCCAAGGAAATCGTCGACGCGGGCGAAAACGTTCAGTTCCTGCCGGGCTTTCCACTCCCGCCCGACATCACGGTGACCGGCGACAATGCCGCCGTCGCGTCCGCAGACATCATCGTCTCCGTCGTGCCGTCAGACTTTCTCCGCTCCACGCTCGCGCGGCTCAGCCCGCACCTGCATCCCGGCCAGATTATCGTCAGCGCCACCAAGGGCGTCGAGAACGGCACGTTCCTGCGCATGACGCAGGTCATCGCCGAGAACACACCGGGCCTCTCGCTGCCCATCGGCGCGCTCTCCGGGCCCAGCTTTGCGCAGGAAGTCGCAGAGGGGCAGCCCACCGCTGTCACGGTGGCCTTCGACGATCCCTCCGTCGCGAGCCTCGTGCAGCGCGAGTTCTCATCGGAAACCCTGCGCCTCTACACGTCGACGGATGTCATCGGGGTCGAACTCGGCGGCGCACTCAAGAACGTGATCGCCATCGCGGCCGGCATCGCCGCCGGCGTGGGGCTCGGATACAACTCCTCCGCTGCCCTGATTACGCGGGGAATCGCCGAGATCACCCGCCTCGCCGTGGCTTGCGGAGGCCGCCGCGAAACTCTCGCGGGCCTCTCCGGCGTGGGTGATCTCGTGCTTACCTGTACCGGAACACTCTCCCGCAATCGCACCGTCGGCGTGGCCCTGGGCGAAGGGCGCAAGCTTCCGGAGATCCTGGCCTCGCTGGGCGGCAAGGTCGCCGAAGGCGTACACACGACGCGCGCCGCCCTCGGCCTCGCCGGCCAGCAACGGATTGAAATGCCCATCACGGAGCAGATGGAACTGATCCTCGAAGAAGGCAAGGATCCGCGGGAAGCCATCAAGGATCTCATGCTTCGCCCCGGCAAGCACGAGCATTGAGGATCGCCCTCTATTGACGTCTCCCATCCGGGCCGACTGTGGGCGGGGTGCTGGCCCTCGCGCAATCCCTAAGGTAGACTTGAATCAGCGCAGGAATTGATCGCTGCAACCTGGCGCGTTGCGGCCGGTGAGAGCCCGTAGCTCAGTTGGTAGAGCAACGCCCTTTTAAGGCGTGGGTCGTGCGTTCGAGCCGCACCGGGCTCACCAGATCGTTTCCCGCCCAAAATCCCATTCACCCCAAATCAACAGTCGGCATCGAGCAGGCGAGGCCTGCTCCAAGGAAACCCATGGAACCGACCGAGGTCGCAAGGCATTGGGAAGCGAACGCCGAAAACTGGACCCGCTTCAGCCGCGCCGGGTATGACGTCTATCGCGATGCTCTGAACACTCCTGCATTTCTCGCCATGCTTCCCCCGGTCGACGGACTTTCGGGCCTTGACATCGGCTGCGGCGAAGGCACCAACACCCGGCAACTCGCGCGGCGCGGCGCCCACATGAATGCCATCGATTTTGCCCCGACCTTCATTCACTTCGCGCAGGGAGACGAAGCGCGTGACCCGCTAGGAATCGTATTCCAGGTTGGCGACGCATCAGCGCTTCCCTTTCCGGACGCCAGCTTCGATTTCGCCACGGCTTTCATGTCGTTGATGGACATTGCAAATCAGCCGCGCGCGCTGGCCGAAGCCGCACGGGTACTTCGACCTTGCGGATTTTTTCAATTCTCTATTCTGCATCCCTGTTTCACACCGCCCCACCGCCGCGTCGTGCGCGATGCCCACGGAATCACGCAGGCGATCGAGGTTGCCCGGTACTTCGATTCTTCAGAGCCGTATCTCGATGAGTGGATGTTTTCCACAGTGCCTGCCGAAGAACGGGCGCGCGTGGAACCATTCAGGATCCCGGTATTTCACCGCACGCTCAGCAGTTGGGTGGAGTTGATCTGCCGGGCGGGCCTGGTCATCGAGCAGTTCTGCGAACCCAGCGCCTCCGCCGAATTAGCTGCCGCACAACCCTCGCTGGCCGACACCCGCGTCGCACCACTCTTCCTGCACATCCGGGCCCGGAAGCCCGCCCTGGCAGGATAGGGATGGGGACAACCCGGCTTACTTCGTGCCCGTGCTCGTGTCTTTGTGGCGGTTGTATGTCAGGTCGTATTCAACCTGCCAGGTTTTTCCGCCATCCGTCGATCCCTGGCTGAACTGGCGTACCTTGCCCGGACCCAGGTTGAAGAACTGCAGGTGGCGCCGGAGTTTCTGCCCGTTTGACTGGGGGATGTCGTCGGTCCAGTAATCCATCAGACCGTCTTTGAGATTGCCGTAAAAGAAGATTGTCCCCGCCGAGTTATCCACCCAGTACTGCTCCCAGCGGTGCAGGTTCAGATTGTAAGTATTGTAGCTCTTGCCGAAGTAGCCGCTACCGGCCGACGTCCAGTTCTCCCAGATCACGCAACCGCCCATCTCGCTCGAGATATGGCTGGAGCCGCGCGAGACTCCGTCCGCCGTTGAGGTCACGTCCCAGTCTCCGATCCAGAAATCAAATTGCCTGAACTCCGCGTCGTCACAAGGTGCGGCGTTGTGCTTCACCTGGTTCGCCAGGGCGATGAACTGGGGGTCCTTGCGAAGGGGGTTCCACTCGGCATCGTTCTGTAGGCGGTCCACCTGGATGAGGCCCCCATCCGCCGCATCCTTCAATGCCTTCATCGCGCGACTGGAGTCGCCCATTGCGGCATAGGTTGTGCCCACTTCGTAGTCCACCAGGTAGCTCGGCAAGCCCTTGCCCGCTCCCAGCGTCCTGGCTTTTTCGAAGGATTCCAAGGCCGGCTGGAAGTGTCCGGCTCCGCGCTGCGATACACCAAGCCGATACCAATATCGGGCGTTGTCGGGACTTTCTTTTGTCAGCGCTGAGTAGAGATTCTCGGCCGCGCCCCAGTTGTGGGCGGTATAGGCCGCATCGGCTTTAGCCGCAGGATCGTTCGCCGGAGCCTGGGCTAGCAAACGATGCGGCCAAAACAGAGTCACCAGTGCCAAGGCTAGACACAAAACCGCCCAACTCGCATGTTTCATGGCGAGATCCCTCCCCATTCCGACCACCAGTATGAGGTGGGGGGCGTCTTAACCAATTTGCGAATGCATCGGTTTGTGACCAGCGTGTCCGTTTCAGGGACGCGCGCCTGATTGACTCCTCGAATTTGGCTTGTTGCAACTCGAATGGAGAACGCAGCTCACACCGCCGGAATCAGGGCAGCTCACACCACCGGAATCAGGATGTGGGTAATCAACTGATCTTCCGGCGTGCTGCGAGGATCGTTCATATAGTTCTCGATGGCGAAGTCGTCGCGCAGAGCAATCTTCTTTTCGCCGACAGTGTTCCATGCGGCGCCCGAGGCTGCCGGCAGATCGGAATACGGCCCGGTCAGAACGAAGCTGAGATATTTGCCGCCGTTGAACTGCTCGTAAGCAAGCCCCGCAGGCAGGTCGACCGGCGGGCCGGCAAGCGCAAACCCGGCGCGATAGATTTTTGGTCCCCTCTTGTAAAGGCTCAGATAGCCGGTGACCTGGTTCTTTTTGGAAAGCTCGGGCACAAATGTATGCGCGCTCTGCCAGGCCGCGGGCGCGGTGTCCATGAATGGCCCGGTCTTCTCGACAAAAACATAATGCGTGGCAGGAAAATTCACGACCTGGGGGTCAGAGGTGAGATTCATGGGGTCTCCTTTGGGGAATGAGTTTTGGGGAGCCGTCAGAGAGCCCCTCGACCGGGCTTACGCCGTGGGGCGCTCGGGAGGCGGCATGGAAGCAAGGAACATGTGGGCAAACTGCGCGCTGTAGTCCTCGAGAAGTTCCTGCACGCGCTCCGCTTTTCGCGATCGCACGATCAATCCTGCGTGGTGGTGTTTCTTCATGCGGTGGACGATCTCGGGCGCATTGAAGGCGCTGGTATCAGGCTCGGCCGTGTGGGACAGGCAAAGCACGCTTCCGGCGTAGTCTTCGCTCGTGGGTGGGAGGGCATATGTCTCATCCCGCAAATCCGCAACTTCGAGGCGCGCCCACTCACGCCACAGGTTCACGCCCGTGGAAGCCTCGACCAGGTCGGAGATAAAGGCTCCGCCGACGCGGGCGGCGATCTCGAGGAAATAGATCTGCCCATCGCCATGGGCTTTGATGTACTCGGCGTGCGTGACGCCGTTTCGGAGGCCAAGCGCGGGCGCCAGGGCAGCGTTGAACGTGGAGAGGTCCTTCGAGTCACTGCTGGTGCGATCGACCGTCCGGGTGGTGAAGACGCCGCCTTCGTGCATCACCTGCATGGGCGGCCTGCCATACTGATGCACCGCCGAAAAGACCACCTTGCGCTCGCTGACGATCGAGTCGACGTGGAAGATCTCGCCGGGAACGAAACGCTCCATCACAAAATGGCTTTGCCGGTCGCCAAGTTCATCGAGCGTGCGCCACAACTGCTCGGGTTCGTGAATCTTGCGGATTCCCAGCGCGGAAGCCGAGGTTCGGGGCTTCAACAGCCAAGGAGCCGGCACGCTCGCCATGTAGGCGCGGAGTTCATCGTAATTCAGCACGCGGCAGAACTCCGGCACTCGAAAGCCCGCGTCACGCGCGCCCATGCGCATGGCCAGCTTGTCGCGATAGAAAGCCGTGGTGGTCACGCCCATACCGGGCAGACGCATGTGTTCGCGAATGAGCGCCGCCGTTTCAAGGTCGAATTCATCCAGCGCCACCACGCGGTCGAAGCGACGCCCGCGAGCCATCCACGACACCGTGTTCAGGATTTGCTCCGGGCTGAGGTTATCCGGCATGGTCACCAGGTCTTCCAGGGCCTCGCGCGGCCAGGGTGCGTCGCGGAGTTTATCCACGGTCAGCAGAGTCGTCTTCACGCCTGACTCCGCGCAGGTGCGCAGAAAATCCTGCCCCTTCTCGTAACTGGAGATGCAAAGAAGGCGCTCGTTTGCGTCGGCCATCGTTTCCCTCGCCGCTGGGGATTTGGACCCCAAGTCAGGATAGTTCTACCATAGACGCTGCAACTCATCTGCCTCTTCCGACCAGGATATAGCGCATGCTTTCGTCAAAGGAGATCGTCGAGCTGCATGACCATCTGACACGCCGCTGGCACATCTCCCCGGAAGACGCCCTCTTGGCTGCCGGTTTGGAAAACAACGACTGGCTCACGCGCGTAGCCCGCCAGCATCGTGCCAACTTCGACCTATGGCACATTGAAGACGAGGCCCGCACGCCGGGCGCCACGGATGCCGACCTGGCGGGAGTCAAGCGCCGGATCGACAGCACCAATCAACTGCGCAACGACCTGGCTGAAGATCTGGATCGCTTTCTTCTCGAGCGGCTGGCGCCCCAACATCTGCCCAACCCCGGAGCGCCGCTCCATTCTGAATCCCCCGGGCTCATCGTCGACCGGCTTTCGATCCTGGCGCTGAAGATCTACCACACCCGCGAAGAAGCCCAACGGACCGACGCGCCCGCAGGCCACGAGGACCGCAATCGCAGCCGCCTGGCCATTCTCGAGGAACAGCGCGCAGACCTTGCCCACTGCCTCGACGCGCTGTGGCGCGACACGCTCGCCGGCACGCGGCGCTTCAAGCTTTACCGCCAGCTGAAGATGTACAACGATCCGAGCTTGAACCCCGCAATCTACAGCAAGTCGCAGGAGGATTTAGATCGTTAATTGGACTTGTACCACCGGGCATTGACGAATGAAGGGGTTATGGGTATAAAGAGGGCCTATGCGAAAGGAAGCTCAAACGCAGGCTGCGCGCCGGCAAGGTGAAAGGACCGACAGTGCGAGTTGAGCTTTCCGTTCCCGGTAAATCTATGATGCAAGATGCCAGATCGGCACCAACCAGCCGCAAGAAGATTACATCGACGGGAAAGTCAGCCACTCATCTCACCACGGGTCCGGCCTTTCAGCAGTACCAGGCGGCCGTTCAACTGGTGCAGCAGGGCAAGTATGACAAAGCCCTTGCGGCATTCGAAAAGCTGTTGCCATCGGCGCCAAACGAAATCCTGGAACGTACGCGCATGTACATCAGCACGTGCCAGCGCCAGATGGATCGCACCAATCTCGCCTTTCAGACCCCGGAAGAGCGATACGATTATGCAATTTCGCAGTTGAACCAGGGTTATTACGAGGAAGCGCGGGAACAATTCAACGGTGTGATTACGGATGATCCGCGGGCAGATTATGCCTTCTATGGCCTGGCGGTTTTGGACAGCATCACCGGCCATCCGCAGGACTGCCTGGATAATCTTGGGCGGGCCATCGATCTTAATTCCAAAAACCGCCTTCACGCCCGGTCCGACAACGACTTCCAGAGCATGGTGGACGATCCGCGATTTACCGAACTGCTATATCCCGAGATTCCGTAAAGCCGTTCGTGAATCGGACCTCGTCTGCATAAAAATGCGCCGGGTTTCGTTCTTCCGTACAATATGGCTGCCGTGAACTCGTCCCAGGAATCCGTAATCAGCGCGGCGACGCGACCTCTCCGTGTGGTTGCCATCGGCGGCGGCACCGGCCTTTCCACATTGCTGCGCGGACTATGCCACCACGTTGTCGAGCCGGGGCAACTCTCGGTCGTGCCTGGACAGATTGCCGATCTTGCCGCGGTGGTCACGGTTACCGACGACGGCGGATCCTCCGGCCGCCTGCGAAAAGACTTCAACATGCTCCCGCCCGGAGACCTGCGCAACTGCATGGTCGCGCTCAGCGAGGAGGGCGACCTGCTTGCAAAGCTGTTCGCGCACCGCTTTCGCGCCGGCGACGGACTGGAAGGGCATAATTTCGGCAACCTGTTTGTGGCTGCACTCACCGAGATCACGGGTGACTTCGGCCACGCCATCCAGCTGGCCTCCAAGATCCTCGCGACCCGCGGGAAAATCTACCCCGTCACCACCACCAATGCCACGCTGATTGCGCGCATGGACGACGGGTCGCTGGTGCGCGGCGAAACAAATATCACGGCCAGCAAGATGCGCATTGCGGAGTTGATGCTCGAGCCTGCCGACGCTGAGGCGGTGCCTGAAACCTTGGACGCGATCGAGCGCGCAGACATCATCACCGTGGGGCCAGGCTCGCTCTATACGTCGTTAATCACCAACCTTCTGGTGAAGGGCATTCCCGAAGCCCTGGCACAGGCGCGCGGGCTGCGCGTTTACATCGCTAACCTGATGTCGCAAGCCAACGAGAGCCTCGGCCTCACAGCGTCGGAACATATCGAGCGCATCTACGAGCATACCCGTGCGCCCATTTTCGATTACGCCCTGGTCAACACCGCGCCGTTTTCACAAGCGACGCTGGCTCGCTACGCGGTCGAAAACGCCGGGCCGATTCTGCCTGACATCGAGCGGATCGAGGCGCTGGGGGTTCGCTGCATCGCCGGGGACTTTGCCAGTGAGGGCACGGTGGTGCGCCATGCCTCGGCGCGGGTCACCGGCGCACTTCTGGCGTTGGGCTGCTCCGCCCTTGCGGCGCGGACGTAACCCATCGCCCGACGTCGTTTTGCCCTCGCATTCACAACTCGTGCAGAATTGAACCGGGTGTCTCGCCTGCAGGAGGAATTGTGCCTAAGGGATTGTTCTGGATCGGATTCGCTGGTTGCGCATGGGCGGCTTCAATGCTTGCTGGAGCGCAGGCCGACCGAAAGCCGGGACTGTGGGAAGTGACTTCCAAAACAACCTGGCAGCAATCGCCATTTGCCGGGGCCGCACAGAAGCCGGACGCGCCCGTAACCGCCGCGCCCGAAACCACCATGGTGTGCCTGACCCAGGAGATGATCGACAAGTACGGCGGACCCATTCCCCAGGCCCACAACAAGTGCCAACTCACTAACGTGAACAGAACCGCCAAAGGGATGACTGCGGACTGGGTCTGCAGCGGGCAGCTGAACGGAAAGGGTTCCATCCATTCTTCCTGGAACGACAACAACCACTCTTCAGGGAAGGTCCACTTTTCCGGCACCATGCAAATGGGTGAGGCGGGCTCGAGGCCGGTTGAGTGGACGAACCAGTTCACGGCTATTTACAAACGGCAGAACTGTGGCAACGTGAAGCCGGAAGCCGAGAACCCGGCCCAGTAGGCAAACCGTCTAATCGGCGCGTTCTCTCTATCTGCGATCTCACGTTTTAGTCTCACACCGACGTTGCCGGCCCGCGGTGGATGAAAAAGAACGGTTTGGGTTCGAGGTTTCCCACCCTTTCGACAGAAAAAAGTCGAAAGAATGGGGGCACGGAAAGTTGTTTCTTTCAGTCCCTGCTTCCGGTCTCCACGGTCCGCTTTAACTGCCCGCAGGCGGCATAAATGTCACGGCCTCGCGGTTTGCGCAGATAGACTGGAACTCCCTCGGCTGCAAGGGTTCGGCGGAATGTATCTACGGCCTCGGTCCGCGGCATCTCGTACGCAATTTCCGGCCCCGGATTCCAGGCGATCAGATTGACCTTGACCGGCAGCCCTGCTCGCCGCACCAGCCGTGCCACCTCATGCGCGTGTTCCGCACGGTCGGTGACCCCGCCCAGCAATACGTATTCAAACGTAATTCGCTCGCGCGGCCGCAACCGCACCTGCTTTACCGCGTCCAACACTGCTTCGATCGGCCATTTCCGGTTCACCGGCATTATCTCGCTGCGGATGGCGTCGTTCGGCGCATTGAGGCTGATGGCCAGCTTGGGGCGCACTTCGGGCGGCTCGAGGGCGAATCGCTCGATGCCCGGCACAATCCCCGAAGTCGAAACCGTCATCCGCTGGGGGCTCAGGCCCACCTCTTCCACGAGCAATCGGACCGCCCCCATGAAGTTGTCGTAATTGAGCAAGGGTTCGCCCATCCCCATGAACACCAGGTTCAAGCGATCCTTCCCCACTTCAACCCCCTGGCGGGCCAAAACGGAGACCACCTGGCCCGCGATTTCGCCCGCGGTCAGATTTCGCTGCAGGCCGAGACGGGCCGTCAGGCAGAATTGGCAATTGACCGCACATCCCACCTGGCTCGAGACGCAGATGGTGGCCCGCAGCCACCTTCGCCCTGGAGTGTCGTTCGATTCTCCTGCCTCGCTTCCGTCGCCGGTTTCGCCCTCGTCACCTTCCGGCATCCACACGGTCTCGACGGTGTCTGCGCCACCTGCCCCGGCGATCCCCTGGACCAGGTACCTCTCCGTCCCGTCCACTGATCGGAATGGCTGGAGAATCGCCGGACGTCGAATCTCCCAACCCTCCTTCGCCATTTGTTCGCGCCAGGATCTGGGCAGGGTCGTGATCTCGTCAATACTTTTAACCCATTGACGATAAATGGCTTCGGCAAGTTGGACGCCGCGCCACGAGGGTTCCCCTGCCTTCGCCGCCAAGGCCATCAATGCGGTGCGATCCATACCGAAAAGCGGCTTGGGGGTGACTTGGACCCCCCCGTTGGCGTCTAATGAAACAAGTTGGGTGTTTTTTTCGGTCACGGCTTCGGCCAGCATAGTCCATTTTTCCCTGTTCCTGCAGCCCTCCCCGGTCCGATACCCATTCGAAAGCCCGGCCCGCTGCCAGCGGCTACTTTCCCCCGCAGAGCCTCTCGCCATGGTAACGTTAGCCGTCTCTTGCATCTCCGTCTCTTCAGCCCTGCAACCAACGAAAGAGTCTGTGTTACCTACAATCGAATCGAACAGAAGACAATGACGATCGAACGCAATCTACGCCGCACTGTTTTGCCCAACGGACTGATAGTCCTGACCGAGCGCATGGATCACCTGCGTTCCGTGGCCATGGGGGTATGGATCAAATCCGGATCGCGTGGCGAAACCGCGGAAAGCAACGGCATCTCCCATTTTGTCGAGCATATGGTGTTCAAGGGCACCCGTTCGCGTTCGGCGCAACTGATCGCTCGCGAAATGGACTCCATCGGCGGCAACCTCGACGCTTTCACCGGCAAGGAGACCATCTGCTTCAACGTGAAGTCGCTGGCCGACCACGTGCCCATTGCGCTGGATGTGCTGGCAGACCTGGTTCTGAATCCGGTCTTCGCCTCCAACGATATTGAGCGTGAACGCGGCGTGATCCTCGAAGAAATCAAGATCGATGAGGACAATCCCGACGTCCTGGTGCACGAACTCTTCACCCAGAACTTCTGGAAGGATCATCCGCTAGGCAAACCTATTCTTGGAACCACGGCGACCGTGGCCCGGCTCGACCAGCCGAAGCTACTTGATTACCACTCAGGCCGGTTTCACGCCGGCAACATGGTGTTTTCTGCGGCCGGCCATCTCGATCATGACCAGTTTGTCGAGGCGGTTGCCGAAAAGTTCGCGCCTCTCCACAGCGGCCAGCCGATCGATGAGCTTCCGGCCCCCGTCTCGAGCGCGCGGATCCTGCTGCGCAACAAGAAGTCCCTTGAGCAGGTGCAAATTTGCCTGGGCGTTCCAGCCCCGCGCATTACGGATGAAAACCGGTACGCCACCCTCATACTCAACACGGTGCTGGGCGGCGGCATGAGTTCGCGCCTCTTCCAGACCATTCGCGAAGAGCGCGGCATGGCCTATTCGGTCTTCTCCGATCTCAGCCCCTACCGCGATACCGGGACGCTCTGCGTTTACGCCGGCACCTCGGCCGGCAAGGCTTTGGAGACCATCGACCTGATCATGCGTGAATTCCGCAAGCTCAAGGAAGAGGAGCTTCCCGAAGAAGAGCTGACCCGCGCCAAGGACCAGCTGAAGGGCAACATTCTGATGGGCCTGGAGAGCTCGAATTCGCGAATGGCCAACCTGGCCCGGCAGGAAATCTACTTCGGACAGTTCTTTACCGCCGAAGAGATCACCGCCCGCATCGACGCCGTGGAAGGCGCGCAGGTGCAGGCCATGGCGCAGCGCCTCTTTGATCCCGCCCGGATCGCGGTCACCCTCCTCGGCCGACTGGACGGAATCAAACTGAACCGCACCCAGCTGGTGTGTTGAGAGCAGTGCACAGTGAACAGTGAACAGTGGTCAGTTCTCTTCGTACCACTTCAATCTCGATGACTTCTGCCTACAAAGCCTCAAGATTCACGATTTTGTCCAAAAACAGACCTAGATCTCCCGACCTGACGTTTAGGTCTGTTCACTGTTCACTGTCCACTGTTCACTGCTCTTTGAGCATTCCATTTCCCTTGCGCGTCTATCCGTTGTAGCATTTTGTCGGACGCGTCCACTTGGCCGCGCCCCACGAGGCGTCAAAACACCCATGAAAAGCAAGAATTTTCTCTGTCGCGCAACCCGCAGCGCCCGCCCGGCCCGGCCCAACGGCTTCACCCTGATGGAATTGCTGATCGTGATGGCAATCATCGCGATTCTCATGCTGATTGCCATTCCCACCGTCGGCAGCCTCAAGAAGAAGGCCAATGACCTCTCCGCCATTCAGTCGGTCCACACCCTCATGAATGCGGAAAGCATGTACGAGTCGAACTTTCCGACCAACGGTTATGCATGCTCGGTCGCCGCGCTCGGGGGCGACCCCAAGTCCGGCCCTCCTACCATCACTGCGGCGCAACTCATCTCGCCCGATCTTGCTTCCGGCGTCAAATCCGGCTACATCTTCACCATCACCAATTGCACCAAGGTGAACAATGGCGGCACTGATCGTATCACGGGCTACCAGGTAACGGCGGTTCCGTTGACCGTGGGCCAAACCGGGGATCGCTCCTACTGCGGCGACCAGTCCGGCAGCATCAAGTTCGATCCGTCGGGCGGTTCTAACTGCAGTCAGAACCTCGGTCAATGATCGGGTGGAAAGCCTTCCGGCGCGGCGGCCGCATTCTCCTGACCGCTGCGCTGATGACGGGTTGCCTTTGCGCCGAGCGCGGCGCGGCGGCGCCCCAGGAATCAGCGAAAACTCCGATCCCCAACATCCATGACCTGGCCCGTCGCGTTGACCAGCGCTACAACAAGCTGCATTCGTTGAAGGCTAGCTTCACGGAGAGTTATGCCGGTCTGGGAGTGCACCGTTCCGAGGGCGGCACCCTTTTGCTGCTCAAGCCCGGCCGCATGCGGTGGGACTACACATCGCCTCCAGGAAAACTCTTTCTGCTGGATGGTAAATTCGCTTGGTTCTATAGCCAGGGAGACGCGCAGGTGCAGCGGATCCCCGAAAAGCAGCTCGACGACCTACGCTCTCCGCTGCGATTTCTGCTGGGCCACACCGAGCTTGAAAAAGAGCTGACCGGCATCGCGCTGACGACCGCGCCCAATGGGCAGTTCACACTCACCGGCCAGCCCAAGGGTCAGGAAAAACGGATCCCGAGTCTCGCTCTCACGGTGACGCCGGCCGGCGCGATCACCGGAATTGAAATCGAAGAGATCGATGGCGCGATCACCAGTTTCACATTCAGCGGCGAAGTTCCGGATGCTGCAATTCCGCCCGGCGCCTTCCACTTCAGTCCGCCGGCCGGAATTCCCGTGATCGACACGACGGCGCCGGAGTGAGGCTCGGGTTCATCGCCCTTCAGGATTCGGGCGAACAGACGAACCTCGATTCTCCCGCAGCAACGAGATGCGCACTGAAGGCATCACATCCCACCGTACGAACACCAACGGAGGATGTATACATGAGTGTTGACACGGTTGAGAAACTGTTCGTGGATGAGTTGAAGGACCTCTACTCTGCGGAGAACCAGATCACCAAGGCGCTCCCGAAAATGGCCAAAGCGGCCACCAGCAGCGAGTTGCGAACGGCGTTTGAAACCCACCTGAAGGAAACAGAGGGGCAGATCAAGAGGCTGGACAAGGTATTTGAGATTCTCGGCAAGGCCTCCGGAGGGAAGACCTGCAAGGGTATGCGGGGCCTTCTTGAGGAAGGAGCCGAGGTCATGGGTGAAACCGAAGGCGAAGTGCGCGACGCTGCCATGATTTCGGCCGCGCAGCGGGTTGAGCATTACGAAATGGCGGGCTACGGAACGGTTCGTACCTACGCTGAATTGCTCGGCCAGAATGAGATCGCCAATCTCCTGCAGCAGACGCTCGACGAAGAAGGAGAAACGAACAAAAAGCTTACCCAGATCGCATCCAAGGTAAACAAGCACGCCCAGAAGCACGCAGCATAGCTTGATCGCCTCCGGGATCGAGGATTTGACCATGAATGTGCTCGTCATCAATCCCGGAGGCAACTCTCTCAAGGCGGAGGTCGTCAGCTGCGATCCCGCGGAGAAGTCGGCCTCCGACGCACGTTACCTCAAATCCGTCATCGTCGAAGGGATCGGCAAAGAGGGCAAGCTTTCTGAATATAACGGGAAAGCAATCGCCCACTCCGAACCCATCGAAGCCCCCGATTACAAGACCGCGGCAGCCAATATCCTAGCGTGGCTGCATTCGCAGCTTCCGTCGTTCTCCGATTGCAAACTGGTCGGAGTCCGCGTCGTCCATGGGGGACCTCATTTCTGTGGACCGGTCCAGATCACTGCCGAGGTCGAACGTGCAATTGTCGAATTTGAAAAGTGGGCGCCTCTCCACAATCAGCGCTCGATCGAGATTCTTCCTGCCATCCGGGATCGCTTTCCGGGCGTTCCGATCTTCGCCGTCTTCGATACGGCGTTCCATCGAACCATCCCCGATTTTGCCGCCACGTACGCCATTCCGTATGAACTCGGCCAGAAGCACCAGATCCGGCGCTACGGATTTCACGGTATCTCGCATCGCTACCTGATGGAGCGATACGCTCACGTGACCGGGCGGACGCCGCAATCTCTCAACCTGGTGACGATGCATCTCGAGAGCGGGTGCTCGGTCACGGCGATCGCGCAGGGGAAGTCCGTCGATAACACCATGGGGCTCACGCCGCTCGAAGGCCTCATGATGGGAACTCGCAGCGGAGATGTCGATCCGGCCCTCATTCCGTTTCTCGCCCAGGCGGAAGGGATCGACCTCGACGAGGTCATGAAGATCCTGAACAAGAAATCCGGGACTGCTCGGTGTCTCCGGCGTCTCCCTCGACACGCGCGTTCTCGTCAAACAATACGAATCGAATTCCCGTGTCCGGCTGGCGATGGAAATGTTCGCCTATCGCGTGCTTAAGGCGGTAGGCGCGTACCTGTGTGCCCTGGGTGGAGCCGACGCTGTGATCTTCGGGGGAGGCATCGCAGAGAACACGATGATCTTTCGCGAGCGGGTCTGTGCGGGCCTGCGCTGGTGCGGACTGGAGATGGATGACGAACAGAACCGCAAGCTCATCGACATCGAAGGCCGGCTGTCGACTGCCTCATCCCGGCTCCAGGCCTGGGTCATTCCCGTGGAAGAAGGTCTGCAGATTGCGCACGAGTGCTGCCAGGCTGCCGCGGCAGCGGCGGTCTTCGCAGGCTGCCTGAGGCGATCTCATTCCCCCATCTTCAGTCCGCATCCCGGCTGGTAATCGTAACCCTGAAATACGGCTTGCTCTTCTCCGCCGGGTCCGGCATGAACTGCTGCTCTGTCTTCGCGGGGTCGTAATCGCGCCACAACCAGGTCATCTCTTCAGGAAATTGCGCCGCTCCATGTCCCGAGTCATGCGCGCCCTTGCCAAAGCTGAAATGAAAATCGTATTCCCTGGTCTTCAGCGAATTGGCCATGCGAATATTGGCCATCGGCCAGTCGCCGTAGTTCGGATTCTCCAGGTCGTTCGATCCATCCTGCAGCCACACGCGGATATTGCGGTGCGGCTCGCGCAGCACCTTGTCGGAATAGTCCTGTCCCCCGTCGGGAATCGTTGGATCCTCTTTCCACTGGATGCTCTCGAAGCTCCCGATCCAGGTAATGACCCGGCTGAAGAGATCCGGCATCTGCCAAGCCGCGTTGAAGCTGCATATCCCGCCTGAAGATAGCCCTGTTATTGCGCGGCTATAGGCATCCTTGCGGAGGTTATACTTCGCGCCGACTTCAGCAAGTATCTCGTCGCGCAGGAATCGTGGGTACTTATCGCTCACGGTGTCATAGAGCGTGCTGCGCATCGAGTCCTTCAACGTACGATGCCACTTATCCGAGTAAGCTTTCACGAAGTTATAAGTCGGGGTGCCGGGTGAGTCGCTGATATCTCCGGGATTAATGAAGATACAGATCATCACCGGAATCTTCTTCTGCGCGATAAGATTGTCGATCACGTTCAGGGTCGGGTTATTGCTGTTGCGGACAATGTAACCGCCTCCATCCTGAAACACCATCACTGCGGCTGGCGTTTTGGCATCATATTGCGCCGGCACATAAATCCAGTATTCGCTCTTCATGCCGTCGTAGATCTTGCTCGTATGGGTGAGTTTCTCCGACAAGTTCCCCGAGGGCACGCCCGGCTGCAGATAACTCAGCGGTCCGAATGCCGGCAGATCGAGCCGGCCGCCGAATTTTGCTCCGTCGACCAGGTAGTGGAACTCGTGCAGGCGGCTCACTGGCTCGATGTGCGCGACGGAGTACCATAACTGCGTGCCCGGCAGCTGCGTCATCGCCGGTCCGGCCGCATCGTCGATCATCAGCGTCGGCGTTGACGGCGTTTCGACGGCAAAGAAGAAATCCGGCCCGTGTCCCGCCCAGGCTGTGCCGTCTTTCAGATCCTTGGCTTCAAAGCTGGCCTCGATACTCGCTCGCAGTTCCGGGCTGTGCGCCTGGGCAAGCGAGATCAGTTCAGGGGCGCTGAGTTTCTCCGCTGCCTCGCCGCGCAGGGCGAAGAGCCCGACCAAAACCAATAGCAAAAATCTCATGCGGCCCATCCTACACCGGCCACGCAGTTCCCTTTTCCCTGGTCCCCGTCTTTTACACTGGAACCATGATTCGGGTTCTGCATCCCATTCCCGTCGAATCCATCAAGCTCATCGTCTTCGATCTCGACGGGACCCTGATCGATTCCGCGCGGGATCTCTGCAACAGCGTCAATGCGGCGCTCGAGCACATGGGCCGGCCCCATCTGCCGGACGAAATCATCGCCAGCTTTGTGGGCAATGGCGCGCCCATGCTCGTGCGCCGCTCCCTCGCCGTCGAAAATGGCGTGGCCCCGGACGAAGTGCATGATGAGGAACTCGCCACTGCCTACAGCTTCTTCCTCGCCCACTATCGCGAGCACAAGCTCGACTTCACGTATGCGTACGACGGTGTTCTGGAGTCCCTCTCCGCTCTACGTCTCATGCCTGACGGCACGCCGCGTGCGATGGCCGTGCTCACCAACAAGCCGGTCCGTCCCTCGCGCGCCATCTGTGAGGGCCTGGGCATGGGCAGCTTCTTCATGAGCATTTACGGGGGCGACAGCTTCCCCATCAAGAAGCCTGATCCGATGGGCCTGCGCTCCATCATGGAAGAGGCCGGCGCGGTTCCCCACCAGACCCTCATGATCGGCGACAGCAAGGTCGACGTAATGACCGCGCGCAACGCCGGCGCGTGGAGCCTCGGGTGCCAATTTGGGTTCGGTCCCCAGAACCTGATGGAAGCGCCGCCCGATGTCGTCGTGGACTCCGCTTTTGACTGGACAGGAGTTCTGATCCCTGCGAAAATCGATTTAGGAGAATAAGTAGTATATTCTTCTACAGCTTAGATCACACTCGAAGAGGCTTCTGGGGTGCGATTTTGGGCCAAGAGTTGGGGTGTGCCGTACCACGGGCATTGGTTTCCTGCGGTTGCAGTGCGAGATTAAAGGTGACAGGATTGTAAACGTTTAGCACCCGCCCCGCGCTGGTGCAAGTTTTTCATTTTGCCGTGGAGATTTTGAATGATTCACCGTTTTACTCTGCTCCTTGTCCTGCTTGCGCCGCACTGCAGTTTTTGCTTCCAACCCGGCTGCCACGCCTCCGCCTTCGGCGCAGCCAGTAAACGGCGTGGTCGCCGACCCGACAGGCGCGATTGTCCCGGGCGCCGAGGTCGATCTCGTTGACACAAGCGGGACCGTGGCGGGCAGTTGCCATTCCGGGGACGATGGAACCTTCCAACTCGTTCCACCTCATTCCGGCAATTTCACTCTCGTGGTCTCCGAACCCGGATTCGAGACGACCACGACTCCGGTTCTGATCGCGGCCCCGGCATCCGCGGTCGCCGGCGCCGCCGCGTCTGGCCGGTTTAGCGCAACCCTGCACGTCATTCTTCCCATCGCGGCCCTCTCCACAAACGTGCATGTGAACGCCGAAAGCAGCGAAGATCTCACCGCGCCGGAAGACAATCACGATTCGTCGATGATGAGTTCGCAGGATCTGAAGTCGCTTCCCATCTTCGACAACGACTACGCCACCGCCATGAGCGCCTTCCTCGATGACAGCGCCACCGCGACCGGCGGCTCAGGCCTCATCGTCGACGGCGTCGAAGCCAACCGGGCGACCGTCTCCGCTTCGGCCGTGCAGGAAGTTCGCATCAATCAGGACCCATATTCCGCGCAGTATTACTGGCCCGGCCGCGGGCAGATGGAGATCGTCACCAAGTCCGCCGCCGACAAATACCATGGCCAGTTCAATTTCCTCTTCCGCGATTCGGCCATGAATGCGCAGAATGCGCTCGCTCCTTCAAAGCCCTATGAACAGCGGCGAGTTTACGAGGGCCACGCCACCGGCCCCATCTTTTTCGCGCCGAAAAGCAGTTTCCTGGCCTCGTTCAATCGCGCCGAAGAGGATCGCGACGCGGTCGTGTTCGCTACGTTGCCTCCCACGGCTGAGAATCCTTCCGGCACATACAACGCCAACGTCCCCGCCCCTACACGCGACACCGAATTCAGCACGCGGGCAGCGCATCAGTTCGGCGAACGCCACTCTGCCTACGCGGAATACAGCTACGAGGACTGGACCGGCCAGAACCAGGGCGTGGGCGGACAGACCATGGCCGCCGCCGGTTTCAACAACCGCTACCACGAAGACGACGTCAAGGTTCACGTCGACTCGACGCTTTCCGCCGTGTTGCTTAACCAGGCTTCAATTGTCGGCGAGCACGACTTTAGCCACAACGCGAACGTCGCCGAGGCTCCCCGCGTCACCGTGCAGGGCAACTTCACCTCCGGGTCCGCCCAGAACGACTCCCTCTCGACCGAGTACAACTTGCGCTTGTACGACATGATGACGTGGACCCACGGACGCCACTTCGTCAAGTTCGGCGCCGGCGTGCCCCACATCAGCCGCCGCGCCTTTGACGACAACACCAACGCGCTGGGCAGTTACACATTCGGACCCACGCTCGCCTCCGACGGCATCACAGTTCTCACCTCGGCCCTCGACAACTACCAGGCCAATCATCCTTCCGGCTATTCGCAGAATTCCGGCGACGTTCACTTCATCTACCACCAGTTGGAGATGGGCGCCTTCATCCAGGACCAGTTCAAAGTGAACAGCCGATTCTCAGTCACTCCCGGCATTCGCTACGACTGGCAGAATTTCTTCGCGCAGAAGAGGCTGGGCTTCTCGCCGCGCGTTTCCTTCGCCTGGGTTCTCGATGAAGCCTCGAAGACGGTCCTGCGCGGCGGCGGAGGCATCTACTACGATCGCACCGGTTCCGGCTCCCTGCTCGATCTCGTCCGTTACCAGGGCACCGAGCCGCGCCGGCGCGCAGTCACCCTCTCGCTCGATCCTGCCTCGCAGCCGGGAACGGGGTGTGTACCCATCGATGCGTGCGTCGATGTGGCTGGGTCGCCGGTTGCTCGCGTCGTGTTCGATCCCCACTCCCGGATGCCCTACCAGATTCAGTACGGCCTCTCCATCGAGCGCCAGTTGGGCCAAAAAGCTACCGCTGTTGTCAGTGCCTACTCAGCGCGCGGCATCGGAGCCTTCCGGTCGATCGACATCAACGCGCCCACGCCGCAGTCCGGATACACGCAACGGCCCGACGGGGCGTACGGCCGCATCCGCGAGATGCAGCCCGAAGGCTTCTGGGAAGGAAGCGGCCTGGACATCTCCTACCGCGGCCGTCTCAACAAGTACTTCACCGGCTTTGGCCGCTACACCTGGTCCCATTACGAGTCCAATACGGACGGCATCGGCTGGTTCCCGGAGAACCAGTTCGCCCCCGATTCGGAGTGGTCCAACGCCAGCTTCGATCGCCGCCAGCGGTTGAGCATGTACGCCATGTTCAATCCCGAAAGCGTGTTCAATCTCTCCGCGGGCATCTTCGCCAACACGGGCCGTCCCTGGAGCGTACTGACGGGCACGGACCCCTACGGCACGGCTCTTTTCAACGCCCGCCCCGACGACACGCCGCGCAACACCGAAACCATGCCGTCCTACGTGGACCTCGACCTGCGCTGGGGGCACGACTTCGCCATTACACCCAACAAGGACGAGGACGCACCCCGCCTGGGCTTTTCCGCCGGCGCATTTAATATCCTTAATCACGAAAATCCCGCCACCATCAACCAGGTTATAACCTCGTCAGGCTTCGGTGAAGTCACGGCGGTAAACCCGGCGCGCCGGATTCAGCTCGGCATGCGCTTCGAGTTCTAGGAGTCTCCTTCCGTTACACTGGTCCTGTCCGGAGATTCCAGGCGGTTTCCGCCGGGGAACTTCCGCACTCCATCGCGCGTACCGCACGGAGGAGGCCTCATGAAACGCCACCTGCTCAGCGCCTGCCTGCTCAGCGCAGTGCTCGGAATCTTCTCCATTCCGGCCCGCGCCTCCGGGGATGTAGTCCAGTTCGGCAGCACGATCCACGTGCCGCGCGATACCTCGGTTCATGACGCGGTCTGCTTCTTTTGCGATGTGGATGCCCAGGGCTCAGTGGAGGGCGACGTCGTCGTCTTCTTCGGCAACATTCACGTCGCCACCACCGCAAACCACGATGTGGTGAATTTCTTCGGCAACATTACCGCGGATGACAATGCTCATATCGGCCAGGACATGGTCAGCATGTTTGGAGGTATCCGGCTGGGCGAGGATGTTTCAGTCGGCAAGGACCTGGTGGCCATGTTCGGCAGCGTGCGCGCCGGCGACTCGGTGATTGTCGGTGGCGAACGCGTGGTTCAGCCAGCCTGGATTTTCTGGGGACCGCTCCTGTTTATTGCCCTGGTCGTGATTCTCGTAGTGAATGAATTTCGCAATCATCGCCGGCGGGCATACATGCGCTATCCCTATCCGCCACGTCCGTAGCGTCTCCATAATCCCCAGGGGCCACCCTGTACGCTGAAAGAATGCACCCCGTTGCCGCCTTCACTCCGCGCCCTCTTCGCATTGTCATGCCCGGAGGCAGCGGCCAGGTTGGCCAGGTGCTTGCCCGCTATTTTCAGGAGGGCGGCCACCATGTGACCGTGCTGACGCGGCTACCCTATGCGGCCACGTACCAGACGGTGCGCTGGGATGGAGAGACCCTCGGCCCATGGACCGAGTACCTTGAGGGCGCCGACGTATGCATCAATCTCTCCGGCCGCAGCGTGAACTGCCGATACACCGAGGCCAACCGCATTGCAATCCACAATTCGCGCATCCGCAGTACCCGCCTGCTCGGCGAGGTCATAGGCGAACTCGCCGACCCGCCCAAGGTCTGGCTCAACGCTTCCACGGCAACCATCTATCGCCACGCTCTCGATCGCCCCATGGACGAAGCCACGGGCGAACTCGGCGGTCATGAGCGAATCGGTCCGCGGCGACGCGCACCCTATACATGGAACTTCTCTGTCGGCGTGGCAAAGGATTGGGAAGCGGCCTTCTTCGCCGCCGAAACGCCGCGCACGCGCAAAGTGGCCCTGCGCAGCGCCATCACCTTCAGCCCGGTCGCGGGCAACGCCTTCGCCATTCTGCTCAATCTGGTACGCATCAGCTTTGGAGGAACCCAGGGCAACGGCCGCCAGTTTGTGTCGTGGATTCACGAACTCGACTTCGCGCGCGCCGTCGCATTTCTCATCTCACGGGGCGACATCGACGGCCCTGTCAACATCGCTTCACCCGATCCGCTGCCCAATCGCGAGTTCATGGCCATTCTGCGCGATGCGTGGGGCATGCCCAATGGCTTTCCGGCGCCGGCCCCTCTCATCGAGCTGGCCGCTATCTTTCTGCGCACGGAGTCGGAGCTAGTGCTGAAAAGCCGCCGCGTCATTCCCGGCCGCCTGCTCGACGCCGGCTTTCAGTTCAAATTCCCCACCTGGCACGAAGCTGCACAGGACCTCGTCTACCGGTGGCGCCATCGCTACGATTGATAGCTCTTCACTGCTTTTTTGGGGTTATCTCCGTCACGGGCAGATCCCAGTGGGCGGCGAGAATCTCAAACCGGCGCTGCTCTTCCTGCTTGTACTTCGCCTGGTCGGGCCAGAGTTCCTTGATCATCGTTTCTTCGGCCGGATTGGCCGTCGTAGCAACCGTTGAATTCTTGAACCGGATCGTGACCCGATAATCCCAGCGCCCGTCTTCCGTGGTGTGGTAGGCCGGGGCTTCAATCTTCACCGACAGCATGCGCCCCGTTGTCACGATCTTCTGCAACAACGGGTAGTGATTCTTGAGGAACAGGTCGAGGAATTCCTGCTGATGGCCCCACTGCACCTTGTAGTAGTACTCGACGGTGTACGGCTGGTCGGCCCCACCCTGCGGCGGCGCGCCTTGAGCAATCAGCAGTGGGCTGAATTGAAGTGTGAGAAAAACGGCAAAGACCGAGAGAAAAAACTTGCGCATGGAGCCTCCGCGGGATGAACAGCAAATATATATCGCTTATATCTATATATCGTATATATCGCGAAGGCTCGATGGGCATTGGGGAGAAAGCCAGGTTGTGCTGCGGCGCTACGATCTCCACCGCCCGGTTTCGTGTCAATTCAGAGCCCGGTGTCGGTTAACAGCCGGAATCCCTTCTAAGCATGTGCGTAGTTTGCCAGTGCCGTGCAGTTAGTGATCGTCAGCATCGAGCCCTGGAAGGCCACCAGCCGGCGAGTCTTGAACGTGCTCAGGGTACGCGTTACGGTTTCACGCGATGCCCCGATGAATTCGCCGATCTCTTCGTGCGTCATGGAGAATCGGAAGCGCTTTCCGCCGCACTCCGTGGCTTGGCCATTGTCGCTCCATTCGAGTAACAACCGGGCAAGCTTTTCGGGCGCTGTGGCAGAGAGCCCTACGGTGCGCAACTGGTCGCAAGCCTTGGTAACGCTGCGGCTCAATTCTTCAATCACGGTCTGATACGCCTCTGGATGGCGGGAGAGAAAGTTGAGAAAATCGCGCCGGCCGATATGAGCGACCTTCGCGGGATAGAGTGTCTCCGCGGTCACGTCATACGGGCTGCCGGACAAGACCGAGGCCAGCCCGAGAATGTCGCCCTTCCGCGCAATACTGAGGCTCAGGCGCCGGCCCTCGCTTGAATTGATGGAGAGTTTTACTTCTCCCTCGAGAACAACGTAAAGGCACTCGACCGGATCTTTCTCCGAGAAGATCACCACGTTCGCGGAGTACGAGGAGGGAAACTGCATGGAATTCAAATCCTGCATTGCCGCCGGGGTCAGCTTGTGAAAGAAACCGCCAGTCTGATTCGCCTGGCTCCTGCAAGTGCTCGATGTTGTATATGCATGTTCCATGTCCAACCTCCTCGTTCTTACGCCCGTTCGTGGATTTTCATGATTTCTTCCGCCAGATATTCAGCCCAGGGGGAATTGGCAATCAGCCTGGCGCGCGTCTGAGCGTAGATCTCTCTCAGCGCCTGTTTGCCTCCAGCATCCGCATAGGTGACATGTTGAATGTCGATCGACAACGTCTTCGTGCCCAGTTGCGGCGCGGTTTCAACCCAAACCCGTCGAAGTTCCGGAACCCAAGGACCTACGACGCGCCCTTCGAGCTTGATCTCGATTTTTTGGTCTTGCTCTTGAATCGTGATCTTCAACGTATGCCGGCCCGCCTTTTAGCCACGCCATGACTAAGGCAAGCCGCATGCCAAACTGTGTGCCAGATCACAGTGACGAAACAAGCGATTGACAACAAAGGATTTATATGGAGATTGTTTTTTGAGGGGGCTTTGATTACGAAAGCTTAGTGACGACGTGAGGAAGACGATATTTCGTCATCGGACTATATCTCGTCACTTGTCACTGATAATCGCTGCGTTCGATACCCAGCTTCTTCAACTTTGAATTCAGCGTGGTTCTTTTTACGCCCAGCCGGGCCGCCGCGCCTTCCGGGCCGCCGATCTGACCCTTCGATTCACGCAGCACTCGTAATATATGTTCGCGTTCGGCAGCGCGCAGGGTCGGATTCTCCATCTCCGCCTCTTCGGCGTTGTCCTCATCCGCCTGTTCCTCTTCCGCGTTCTCCAACTCAGCCAGGGGAACGTACAGCACCGGCCCGCGGGTCAGGATCACCGCCCGCTCCATTAGATTTTCCAGCTCACGAATATTTCCCGGCCATTTCCAGCGCTTCAGCGCGTCCATGGTTTCGTCGGAAATCTTCTCGATGTTCCTGCCCATGCGCCTGCTGTGCGCGGCGACGAAATGCCGCACCAGCACGGGAATGTCACTTACCCGATCACGCAACGGCGGGGAGAAAATCGGAAAAACTTTGAGCCTGTAAAACAGGTCGGCGCGAAACTGCTTCTCGGCCACCATCTTTCCCAGGTCGCGGTTGGTGGCCGCGATCAGGCGCACATTCACATTGATGGGCCGTGTTCCACCCAGCCGCTCGAACTCCCGCTCCTGCAGAGCCCGCAGCAGCTTGGGTTGCAGGTCCAGAGGCATCTCGCCCACTTCATCGAGGAACAGCGTCCCCTCGTGGGCCAATTCCAGCCGGCCAAGCTTGCGCGCGATGGCGCCGGTGAAGGCTCCCTTTTCATGCCCGAAGAGTTCGCTTTCCAGCAGACCGGCCGGAATTGCTGCGCAATTGAGCTTGATAAAGGTCCGCTCGCGGCGCGGGCTGAGACGATGAATCGCGCGCGCCAGCAACTCTTTTCCTGTCCCGGTCTCGCCCTGGATCAGCACCGTCGCATCGGTAGGCGCCACCGTTTCGATCTCCTTCAAAACCTGGCGCAGGCCCGTGCTCTCGCCCACAATATCCTCGAAGCGATTCTCGACATTGATCTCTTCCTCGAGGTATTGCTTCTCCTGAGAGAGGCGGTCGCGCAACTCCGAAATCTGCCGAAAAGCGACGGCGTTGTTCACTGCCATCGCCACCTGGTCGGCAACTTCTGTCAGCATCTCCGAATCGTGTTGACTGAAAGACGCTTCGATGCGGCTGGCCACTGCGAGCGCTCCAATCACGTCGCCGCGATGGACAAGAGGAACCCAGCACCCCGATTGCATTCCGAGGTTGGTCAGGTGCTGAACTCCCTCCGGAGGAAAGCGCGAACCAGAGATCCGGTCAAGGACCAGCGGGGCACGAGTCCGAAATGCTTCGCCGGCCGGCGAGTTCTCCAGAGCCAGGCGGACTTCTCCCCGCGGAGTGCCGCCTGCATCTGCCGCCAGGAACTGCACCCTCAATATGCCCGTCGCCTGATCGTAGAGTCCCAGGGTCGCAGCATCGTGCGGAATCACTTCACTGATGGTCGCCGAGATTGCGCCCAGCAGCTTGCGGACATCAAGGTTCGCCAGCAGGGCGCTGCTCAGCTGCAGCATCACGGCTTCTTCCACGCGCTTTCGGTCGGTAAAGTCCCGGGTCACCTTCGAGAAGCCAATCACCTCGTTGTCCGAGCCGCGAATGGCGGTCAAAATGACGTCCGCCCAGAACCGCGATCCGTCTTTCCTCAGTCTCCACGCTTCCTCTTCGACTCGCCCCTTCTGGATGGCGAGCCTGATCAACTCTGCCGGCCTCGCCCGGCTCCGGTCTTCTTCGGTAAAGAACACCGAGAAGTGCTTTCCAACGATTTCCTCCGCCGTGTACCCCTTGATGCGTTCCGCTCCCGGGTTCCAGGTCATGATGTAGCCCTCACGGTCGAGGAGATAAATCGCGTAGTCGCGCACGCTGTTCACAATCGACCGAAGTTGCTGGTCGTGCCGCTGCGCCATCTCCATTGCCGCTTTTTGCTCAGTCGCATCGCGCACAAAGCTCAGCGTCACCAGGCCAGCTCTCGTCTGCATGGGCTTGAGCATAATGTCCACGGGAAATTCGGTGCCATCCTTGCGCAGCCCGAACAAGTTCATGGCCGCACCCATCTGGCGCGCCCGGGGATGAGCGTTGTAGTTTTCGCGGTGAGAGGGATGGCGGCCTCGAAAGCGCTCCGGGACCAGGGCTTCGACGTTCATCCCCGCAAAGTCACCGGGAGCGTAACCGAACAGTTCGGCCGCGCGCGGGTTCGCGTCGCGGATGACCCCTTCGGCATCCGTGACAAAAATCGCGTCCGGAGAAAATTCGAAGAGGTTCTCCAGCGCGATATGGGAGAATTCGGCTTTACCTGGCTCAGGCGAAGTCGGCGCGTCCCAACCCGGGGAATCGGAAGAACGCATGACTGGTTCCTTAGGCGCCACAATACGCGATTTGACCTGCGCTGTCCAACATCGGACAAAGGCGGCTGATGCCTGTCACCACGAGCGCACTTCCACGCCCTGTCCGCTTGCATTCGTGCAAGGTAATGACTAAAGAACCGGCCCTAATTCCTGCACCCTCCCCGCCCATCGTGGAATCCAAGACGGGCAGGAGACGTTTTCACGTATGGCTCAGAAAATCGCATTCATCACCGGTGGCAATCGCGGCCTTGGATTTCAAACCGCACTCGATCTGAAGAAGGACGGCGTCAAGGTCGTCATCGGGTCTCGCGATCTCAAGCAAGGCGAGCAGGCCCTGGCCAAGCTGCGCGCAGCGGGCGTCGACGCAGAGGTGCTTCAATTCGACATCACCAAACCGGCCGACTATCAACGCGCCTACGACTATTTCAATTCCAACTACGGCCGCCTCGACATCCTGGTCAACAACGCCGGGATCGCCGGAGGGACTTTTCCGGGCACCGGTCCCGAGCATCGTGCGTCCGATGTTCCCGTCGACTTGCTCCACAAGGTCTTCGAAACCAATTTCTTCGCGCCCGTCGCGCTCACCAAGACCCTGCTGCCCCTGCTCAAGAAGAGTCCCGCGGGCCGCATCGTCAATCTCTCCAGCATCCTCGGATCCCTTACGCTTCATGCCGATCCCAAGTCGCCCATCTACAACGCCAAATCGTTCGCCTACGATGCGTCGAAGACGGCGCTGAATGCATTCACTGTTCACCTCGCGTATGAACTGCGCGATACCCATATCAAGGTCAACTCGGCGCATCCGGGCTGGGTCAAGACTGACATGGGCGGTGACCAGGCGACCATGGAATTGAGCGAAGGTGGCAAGACCAGCGCGGCTCTCGCCACGTTGCCCGACGACGGTCCCACCGGCGGCTACTTCCACCTCGGGCAGCCCCTTCCCTGGTGAGTTAACAGTGCCGGGCGGCCGGCGACCGTTCGCCCCGAACGAATCACGGCGAGCGGAACCGGCCGGCGGGTCTGTGCGCTGTAAACCGGCGAGGTAGACGGAAATGAAGCTGGTGATCTTTGGCGCAAGTGGTGGAACAGGCCAGCACCTTGTGCAACAGGCGCTGGCCCAGGGCCATACAGTCACGGCGTTCGCGCGCCGTCCTGATTCGATTCTGGCGGCTCCGTCGCCCGGTCTGGCTATTGTTCAGGGTGATGTGCATGACGCTGCAGCGGTGTCGGCGGTCATCGCAGGACAGGATGCCGTGCTGTCGGGGCTGGGCGCGAGAGACCTGGGAAGGTCGGACGTGCTCGAGGTGGGAGTGCGGAACATCCTGGCCGGGATGGCGGCTCACGGCGTAAAGCGCATTATCGTTCTGGGAGCTTCCGGAGCCAGCGCGGATGCGGGGCAACACCTTGGCGCAGGAACCCGATTGCTGCTGAAGTTGATCTCAGCGACAATCCTTCGGGAGCCCTTCCGCTCTCAGCGCGAACAGGAAGGTCAGCTTGAAGTCAGCGCGACTGACTTCACCATCGTGCGCCCGCCGCGCCTGCTGAACGGGCCTTTTACCGGACACTATCGGGTGCTGGAAGACGGCTTGCCGCTCGGCGGAGTCACGATCAACCGCGCCGATGTCGCCGACTTCATGCTCCGCCAACTAACAGATGCCGCCTGGATCCGGAAGGGGCCATATGTGGCGAAATAACCGCTCTATCAGGAGAAATACGCGGGCAACAAAAAATGCGCGGGCGCCACAGAGCGCCCGCGCATTTTCGCCACTAGCCGGTTTTGACTTAGTGGCTGCAATCGAGATCCACACCTGGTAATACGCCCGTGCCTTCCAGCCGCACGCCATCGAGTTTGTCTGGATTCAGGCCCAGAGCTTTCAGAATCGTGGGCGCCACCTGGAGCGTTCCCACTTCGCTGTACACCGTGCGCTTGTTGAATGCCGGATTTGAGACCAGCAGCATCACGTTGGTGTCGTCGTGCGCAAAGCCACCGTGCTCTTCCTGCTTCGCTGCGCTGCCTGTGTAAATCACGCCCACGTTCGGGGTCACGATGATATCCGGCGTGCGTGGATCCTTAGGCGGCAGCCCCGGCGTGTTGTAGTTCAGCGAAACGCTCGGTCCATAGAAGATCTGGCCGGCGCCGATGGTTTTAGTGTTGGCTTCAAGCAACGCCACAGCCGCATCGGTGTAAGAAGGATTCGTCAGCCAAAGCAGCGAGACATCGTCCTCTGTCGCACCGATGCCGCTTCCGTTCGGATCTTCCGACGGGGGCATTGCGGCGTGCAATTCGTTCGAGATCAGTGTCGCCGGCGACAATCCGTTGGTTGTGTGATGTCCCGGGATGGGGAAGAACAGGTTGGGATCGATGGGAGACTGGCCGTGCTTGGAGGTGATGACAATCAGCGTTGACTCCATCAGCCCGCGATGCTTGAGTTCCGAAACCATCTCACCGATGGAGTCATCGACAAACTCGATGTTGCTTAATACGGCATCACTTGGAGTGCCGGCCGCATCCAGGTAGCCGCCCTTGACGCCGTTCTCGATGAGCTTCTGCGCCACGCTGGCTGCCTGGAAGTTCATTCCGAAGATGGTTGGCGTTTTGGTCCTCTTTTTGCCAAGGTGATCTTTACCGTTGATCCAATTCAGAACCGCGTTCACCTTCAGCGTGTCGTAGCACTGGATGTTCTGGAAGCTATTGGTCCACGCGGTGAGATCGGCAGCCGTATCTCGTACCGTGGCGCAACTCGCGCCTTCCGGAGTGCTCACACCGGGCAGCCCGATCACGTTCGAGTTGATCTCAGGCGCATAAAAGTCATCTAGAACGTTCAGGCCATCCGGGCCTGCAACCGATGCGTATGCCGGATGCTTGTCTGACCAGGCGGTAAACCCTCCAGCCTTGTGAATCACGCCAAAGATAGTGTTGGTGCGCACAAAGTCCCACGGCATCACCGGCGTGCATCCCCTCTTCGGATCGCGGTCCATCTTTGTGCTGTCAAGAGAAGCGGCAGTGCCGTCGGTCAGACCCGCGCCGGGCGCTCCGCCGTTCACCATAGTTTGATCGATGTCCAGGCCTTCTTCGTATTCGGTGGTGTAACCCGTGGGCGGCTTGGTGGGATCGCACGGCGCGGCCGCGTTTCCGTTGCCGGTTGTGACAGCAGGCCCATCGAGCGAACGGTCGTAAGCGACGTCATAATACACACCCATCGTGCGCGGTGTTGCCCCCGAAACGATGCTCATCAAGCCGGGAAAGGAGTCCGATGGCTTGGAGGTACTGGCCGCCACATAGTTCACGCCCGTCGTGCCCAGTTCAGCAAGATTGGGGCAATAAGGCTTGCCGTCATTCACGCCGGCAATGCCGTGCGCGCAATTCTTGAAATCGAGCGCATGCATGCCGTCAATGCTTATCAGCAAGACATGCTTGATGGAGCTGTCGTCCGAGCCTCCATTGCCGCTGGCGCCGGCGCCGAGCACCAACGTCGCGGCAACAACCGCAACTAAGGGAAATCGTTTGCGCATAAACCCTCCTGAGGGAAAATAAGCAGTCACCGCAATGGTGACCAGTTTGAGATAGGTTGAGTTTGTATTGAGTGAAACAGGCCGTGCGTAGCAAGGCCGGCCCGCCACGCGGCTAGACCGGCCTTCCCTATTTCGCCCGTGCGTCGTTATTTGCTGAACAGGTCTGTCATCAACTTTACGTTCTTGTCCGCCGCGTGGTTGATGTAACTCAAACCGAAGCCGGCTTCGATCGTCTTTAGAAGAGAGAAGTGGTTGTACTTCACGCTGCTGCTCTTGCCGCCCGGTCCGTAGTTAGGATCCACGATCGTCGCTACCTGGTTAGGCAGGGAGCTGTAGTCGTTTTCGTCCCACAACGTCACGATCACGTTGTGGCCCTGTTTCCACACCGGAGAGTCTTTGATCGCCGAAATCAAGGCGCTCAAAGCTGCATCGCCCGCCGCGATCGCATTCTGGTCATCTGAGCATCCCAGCCCCATCTCGTTGGACCCGCGCCCATGCTGATCATGGCATTGGTTGGGAACGATGAACGAGTAGTTCGGCACACGCCCGCTCTTCAGATCCGCATACAAACCGTGAAAGTCCGTAACCTGCTTCAGGCTGAGCTGCGGGTCCGATCCTTCTTCCACATCAGCGAAATACACAAACGGATTGTGTTTCACCGCGTACAGCTTGGGCAGGAACGTGGACTGAAACGGCCCGAGTGGCGTCACGTCCGACAGGAGTCCATCGCTGTTATTAACGCCATCCGCGCCATACGGGGGCAGACTCTCCTGGTACGACTTCCAGCTCTTTCCATGGTCGACCAGCTGGTTTGCGATCGTGATCCCCTCGGTCTTCGCGGATGGCAGCGGATCGTTATAGATCGGCTCCTGCGGAGTTCCCTCGTTGGTCGTATCCACCGCAGGCGTCGCAGCATCAATGCCGCCCCCCGCAATCGGGCACGCGTTGGCTGTCGCAGATTCATCGACAAACGTGACCAGAGAGTTGATGCAGTCCGGTTCCGACTGATGCCAGGCAGGCGAGTTATCGTTGATGATTCCGAAGTTCGAACCACCCACCACTTCGAGATAATTCGTCAGGCTCGGATGGCCGACGGCATAGTAATTCTTGGCGAGCCTCGCAGTCGCCGCGTAGCTGGTGGCGAATGGCGCATTTGGGTTACCCAGGATCTGGCTGATGTGGTGGTTCTCCATCATGATCACGAAGACGTGATCCAGATGCGGAATTTTGCGGTCGTCTTCCTCTGCCAGGGCAAAGCTGGCGCACAAGGCGCCGGTGCCGAGCACGAGCGCTGCTTTCTTCAGATTCATATCGTTCAGCCTCTCCAGGTGGGGACAAAGGTTTTACATGCGCATAGACACACTCAAGGCACCAGCGCCAGACACAGGTCCGCCGCCGCATCGCCTCGGGTTGATGGGATAGCCGTCGTTAGACCGGGCCCGGATGAAGAATCGATTGCAAAACGCGGTTCAGGGAAGATTCTTATCCGCAGAGAACTATAGGGGTCGAAGATTAATGAATTCGTTACGGAAACGTTACAGGCGAGTTAATTCTCCGCGACGCCGCGCTCGCTCCGAAGCAAGCGTTCGGAAGGCCTTGCATTTGCAGACCTCGCGAGCCTGATCAAAAGCCTCTGAGACTCCCGGCGATTTCGTCGATCTCGGTAAGTTCATGAATCGCGATCAATCGCACCGTTTCCCGCAATTGCGTGTCATTGGTCCCGGTTACGATGTGGTTTCGCGACTTGAACAATTTGACGGCTTGGAAGGCGGTCCGCTTATTGCCGTTATCAAACAAGTGGCCGCCGGCGATGCTTCGCACCACCGCAGCTACTTTCTGCCAGAAGCTTTTGGCATAGTTGGCGGAGGTAAACACAGTGTCCACATTGCTATTCATTTCAATCGTCCCGCCGAACCCTCGATTCAACTGCTGAATTTCGTCCGACTTGACCCGCAGTAAGACCGTGGACATTCTTCCTCCCTGCTCGATGCACAAGGTTCACCGTTTGCACGTCACCCGAACGATAAAGCGCAACGAAGCATGGATTCGGGCCATCAATGCCGGCGTACTTCCACGCGGCGTGTTCTCCTGATCGACAGTCTGAGATCAAGGTCCGCCCGCACATCTTCGCCTCATCTTCGCTTCTCTTGTATAATCTCATAATGGATTTCCAGCTGGTCACCTCTTACAAGCCCCGCGGCGATCAGCCCCGCGCGATTGAAGAACTGATGGACGGCCTCGCAGCCGGCGAAAAGCACCAGGTGCTGCTCGGCGTCACCGGGTCCGGCAAGACCTTCACCATGGCCAAGGTCATCGAGAAGTCCAATCGGCCGGCTCTGATCCTGGCGCACAACAAAACCCTCGCCGCCCAGCTCTACCACGAGTTCAAGCAGTTCTTTCCGGGCAACGCGGTGGAATACTTCGTCAGTTATTACGACTACTACCAGCCCGAAGCGTATATCCCCGCGGGCGACCTCTACATCGAAAAAGAAGCGACGATCAACGAAGAACTGGACAAGCTGCGCCTTTCAGCCACGCGCTCGCTGTTCGAACGTCGCGACTCCATCATTGTCAGCTCCGTCAGTTGCATCTACGGCCTCGGTTCGCCCGAGGCCTACTACGGCATGCTGCTTCTGCTCGAAAAAGGCCAGCGCATCGCGCGCAAAGACATCACGCGCCGCCTGGTCGAGATTCTCTACGAGAGGAACGATAACGATTTCCGGCGCGGGACTTTTCGCGTGCGCGGCGACGTAATCGAGGTCTTTCCTACCTACGACGAGTCCGCCTATCGCATTGAGCTCTTCGGCGACGAGATCGAATCGCTCGCCCAGATCGATCCCCTTTTCGGTACGGTCAAGCAGAAATACGCGCGCCTGCCCATTTACCCCAAGAGCCATTACGTGGTGCAGCCGGAGCGCAAATCACAGGCCATCGATTCCATCCTTGCTGAATTGACCGAATGGAGCGCGGTGCTTGAATCGCAGGGCCGCATGGTCGAATCCCAGCGCGTGAACCAGCGCACCCGCTTCGATCTTGAAATGATCAAGTCGATGGGCTATTGCCACGGCATCGAAAACTATTCGCGTCATTTTTCAGGCCGACTGCCGGGGGAACCGCCTCCCACCCTGCTCGACTATTTCCCGCGCGACTACCTCGTCTTCATCGACGAGAGCCACGCCACGATTCCCCAGGTAC
This sequence comes from Terriglobales bacterium, assembly GCA_963788475.1. Taxonomy (GTDB): domain Bacteria; phylum Acidobacteriota; class Terriglobia; order Terriglobales; family Acidobacteriaceae; genus Telmatobacter. The sequence continues at coordinate 108,685 of CAWBGO010000010.1, read as the reverse complement.
ACGGCATGTGGCATGGCGACCGAAGCCGGAAGCAGAACCTGGTCGACTACGGCTTCCGTCTGCCTTCCGCCACCGACAATCGCCCCCTCAAGTTCGAGGAATTCGAGGTCCGCGTCCACCAGACCATCTACGTCTCTGCCACGCCCGGTCCCTACGAACTGACGCGCTCGGCCGGGGTCGTCGTCGAGCAAGTCATCCGGCCCACCGGCCTGGTCGATCCTGAAGTCGAGATCCGCCCCGTCAAAGGCCAGATCGACGACCTGCTGGCCGAGATCCGCGACCGGGCCAAACGCAATGAGCGCGTCCTCGTCACCACGCTTACCAAGCGCATGTCTGAAGACCTCGCTGGCTACTACACCGAGGTTGGCGTTCGCTGCCGCTACATGCACTCCGAAATCGAAACCCTCGAACGCGTCAAGCTTCTGGCGGGGCTGCGCAAAGGCGAATACGACGTGCTGATCGGGATCAACCTGCTGCGCGAAGGTCTCGACCTGCCTGAAGTTTCGCTTGTTGCGATCCTGGACGCCGACAAGGAGGGCTTCCTTCGCTCCTCCGGCTCGCTCATTCAGACCATGGGTCGGGCCGCGCGCCACGTCGAAGGCAGGGCCATCCTTTACGCCGACAAGATGACCGACTCCATGCGCCGGGCCATTGATGAAACGGATCGCCGCCGCGCAATCCAGCGCGCCTACAACGAAGAGAACGGCATCACGCCCCAGTCGATCATCAGCGCCGTCGACATGGGGCTTGCGCAGATTCTCAAGGCTGAATACGGCGACATCATGGTGGAAGAAGCTGCCGGTATGCCCGAGTTCAGTTCGCAGGGCGACGTCGAACAGTACATCGCTAAACTTGAAGCTGAAATGCGCGAAGCAGCAAAGAAATTCGAGTTCGAAAAGGCTGCCAAACTCCGAGACACCATCAAGGAACTCCGGGGAAAGGAGTTTCTGTTCACGTAGTAAACCGTCAACTGCCTGAAATCGCAAGGCTTGGATCTCATGTGCCCTTTTCTGGACCACGATTAGTTGCTCATATCGAGCCCTATCCTTTACAAAATTTGACAATGGAGCAACCCTGTGAACCTTGGACCCATCGAAAAAGGCGAGAGGCTGTCTACCCATCTCCAGGCGTGGGCTGCGCGGGTTCCGGTTTAAATGACAACGGTTCTTCTGGTCGATGACGACCCCCTCCAAGCATATGTGCGCAGGTCGATTCTGGAGCGCAGTTTCCGCGCCGTCGAACGCGCATCGCGATCCGGTAGAAGCCTTCATCCTGGTTGAAGAGCCCGATTTTGCCGAGAAACTGGGCCTGGTCGTCGTGGGACTCAACCGGCCTGGCCTGGGCAGCCCCGCCTTCGTGGCTGAACTGACGTCGCGTCTTCCCGCGGTGCCGGTTCTCGTGCTGGGCTGCAACCGCGAAGACGCCGCTCTTTATCCCGGGGAAAACGTGCGTTTTCTGCTTCGGACGGTTCCCACCGAGCAGATGCTTGCGGTTTCCCGTCAGATGATGGACCAGTACACCCCGCGGGTCGCCTGACGCAAGCAAACTTCAGTGTTGTCCCGGGTGCCGATCCCACAAGCAGGTCAGGACCGTCTCCATCAATAGTGTGAGCCAGATCACTCTCCCAGAGCCTAAGATGATTGAAGATTAGCTTGTTGGCAGGTTCCCTATTTGCCATCAGCCAACGTGCGACAATTATTTTGGAGCTCTATGGCAACCTTTGGAAGTTTTGCTCTCCTGATAGCCCTGGCGCTGGCTGCCTACAATCTCCTGGCAGGAGCGCTGGCCCTGCGCGTGCTGGCTACCGGACAGCCAGCACCCGTCTCCCCAGAGCGCTTGGCTGATACGGCGCGTCGCGCCGGTATCGCGGGTTTCGTGGCCATCAGTGCTGCAGCATTTGCACTGATATGGTCGGTATTTACAAACGATTTCTCGATTACTTATATCCTCGAACACTCCAATCGCGCCCTCCCCGGCCCCTACAAGTTCTCCGCACTCTGGAGCGGCCAGGAAGGCTCCCTGCTCCTATGGGCATGGCTTCTTGCAACCTACGGATTCGTCCTGCGGCTCACCCACAAGACCGACGTCAAGCTGTACGCCTACGCCGGCACGATCCTGGCCGCCATCCAGGTGTTCTTTCTCGCCATTCTCAACTTCGCCGCCCCGCCCTTCGCCTTGATGCGCGGCGCCATCCCCGAGGACGGCAACGGCCTCAATCCCCTGCTCCAGTATCCCGAGATGGTCATTCACCCGCCGATGCTTTACCTCGGTTACGTGGGCTTCTCCGTACCCTTCGCTTTCGGGCTGGGCGCGCTCATGATGCGCTATCCCGGCGAGAAGTGGATCAAGATCACGCGCGTCTGGACCATGGTGACCTGGCTGTTCCTCACCTGCGGCATCTTCCTCGGCATGCACTGGGCCTATGCCGTCCTCGGCTGGGGCGGCTACTGGGGATGGGATCCGGTTGAAAACGCGAGCTTCATGCCCTGGCTCACCGGCACCGCCTTCCTCCACTCCGTGATGATGCAGGAGAAGAAAGGCATGATGAAGAGCTGGAACGTGTGGCTGGTCTTCTCCACCTTCCTGCTTACGATGCTGGGCACGCTGCTCACCCGCGCCGGCCTGGTCAGTTCCGTCCACGCCTTCGCGCAGTCCTCGATCGGCACCTGGTTCGTCGCCTTCATGGTGATTGTGCTGGCCGTCTGCATCTTCACTTATGTGCTGCAGCGCAGCCATCTCAAGTCCGAACATCACCTCGAATCCCTGGTCAGCCGCGAATCGAGCTTCCTGTTCAACAACCTGGTCCTGCTCACGTCGTGCTTCGTGATTCTGTGGGGAACGCTGTTCCCGGTCATCAGCGAATACGTGGTGGGCAACAAGGTCACCATGGGCGCCCCCTGGTATAACCGCGTGGCGGTTCCCATCGGCCTGTTCCTGCTCTTCCTTACCGGCGTCGGTCCGCTGCTGCCCTGGCGCGCCACTTCGCTGCGCAGCATCCGGCGCAATTTCGTCCTCCCCATCATCGTGCTCTGGGCGACCGTAATCGTCGCTCTTGCGCTGGGCGTGAATCCGATGAAAGACGGCGCAGTTCGACAGCGGCAACTTCTATGCGCTGGTCGCATTCGCCATGTCCGCCGGCGTCCTCGCTGCGATCTTGTCTGAATTCTTCCGCGGCGCGGGCGTGATTTCCCGTCAGACCGGCAAGAATCTGTTTGCCGCCATGTACCTCCTCACCCGGCGCAACACCCGCCGCTACGGCGGCTACATCATCCACATCGGCGTGGTCATTGTCGTCATCGGGCTGGCCGGCGCGGCATTCAACACCAATAAGGAAAGCGAGATGTCCATCCACGACAAGCTCGTGATCCCGCCCTACACCCTGGAGCAGGTCGGCGCCACCCAGGACTCCAACGCTAACTACGACTCCGAATGGGCCATGCTGGACGTCTACAAGGACGGCAAGAAGCAATTCCAGATGTTGCCCGAAAAGCGCGTCTACCACGCCAGCCAGCAGCCGCAGACCATGGTGGCCATCCACTCCAATATCCTGCTGGGACCTGTATGTGATCTACGAAGGCACCAACCCCTCCACCGGCCAGCCCATCATCAAGGCCATCATCAATCCGCTGGTCAGCTGGATCTGGGCCGGCGTTGCGCTGGTAGCATTTGGAACCTTCATCGCCCTTGTCCCGAGCCTCACTCCGGCGACCGCGTCCCTGCGCGTTCCCGCCGCTCGTGCCGTGCCTTCCGAGCCGGTTCTTCATGGAGGCGACTGATATGCGCGCTTCCAGACGAATTACTTTCTGGCTCAAGACGGCTCAGGCCCTCGCCCTGGCTGTCGCTGTGTGCTTCTCTCTCGGTGCGACCGACGCCGGCAAACGCTACAACGACCTCAACCATCGCCTGATGTGCACCTGCGGGTGCGCGGAAATCCTGGGCGAATGCAACCACGTCGGCTGCCCAAGCTCTGAAGGTGAACTGAACGAGCTGCGTACAAGCATCGCCGGCGGCCAGACAGACAAGCAGATCTTCGACAGCTTCGCCGCCAAATACGGCGCGACCGTGCTCGCCGCTCCCACGACCGAAGGTTTCAACCTGGTGGCCTGGATCGCACCGTTCGCGGTCTTTGCGGCGGCGCTGCTGGGCACCATCCTGCTGGTCCGGCACTGGTCGGTCGGGAAGTCGGAACTGGCCGTCGAGCCTGAACCAAACTCTGAAATGGCCGCTCTGCGCGACCGAATCCGCCACGAAACCGGCAACGAAGGAGGTTTCTGAATCATGACTGGAACTCAGGGACTCATCGCCGGCATTCTCATGGCCTTGGCGCTCGCGGTCTACACCTTCTGGCCGGAGAACGTCTTCGCCAGCCAGCGCCAGAAAACGCGCCTCGATTATCTTCTCGAGCGCAAAGACCAGCTTTACGAAAACCTGCGCGACCTCAACTTTGAATACCGCGCCGGCAAATATCCCGAGGAGGACTTTGTCCATCAGCGGGGCCTTCTCGAAAACGAAGCCGCGGAGTTGCTCGCTGAAATCGAACACCTCCAACACGCCTGATCCATACACAAATGGGTGCCCCACCCTCGCGACGTATTTGTTTTTGTCGCCAGGGTGGGAACAACCGCAACAGCCGCTGTCATCCTGAACAAAGTAGAAATCTGCCTGATTGCTTAATCGTTTAGAGATCGACGTACCAGGAACCCAATGAGATCGTTCAAATCCGCCCTATTTCTTGTCGCACTTTTTGCTCTTCTGTCCGGCGCCCTCGCGCAGGCCGCCACCATTTCCGGAACCGTCACCAACAAGACCACCAGCAAGCCGTCCGCGGGTGACAAAGTGGAACTGGTCGACGTGCAGGCCGGCATGAGCGTAGCCGCCAACGCAACTACCAACTCGAGCGGTCACTTCTCACTCAACAAGCCCGGCTCCGGCCCGTACCTGGTTCGCGTGATTCACCAGGGCAGCCCCTATTTCATCGCCGCTCCCGACGGGACTGGACCCGCCGATGTCAGCGTCTACGATGCCGCCCCTGATGTAGGTGCTGTCCGCATCGAAGCCGACGTCGTGGAGTGTGAAGCCGAAAACGGCAAGCTCAGCGTCAATGAGCGCTACTTCGTGCACAACACCAGTTCGCCGCCGCGCACCCAGTACAACCCCAACCACGGATTTGAAATTGTTCTGCCGCCCGACGCCATTGTGGACGGAACAGCGGCCCGCCGTCCCTCCGGCCTGCCCACGTCCACCAGCCTGAAGCCCGCCTCCGAAAAGAACCACTTCACGTTCGACTTTCCCATCCAGCCGGACGAAGGCGACAAGGACACTCTGTTCCAGATCAGCTATCACCTTCCTTATTCGAGCGGCCAGTATACGTTCAAACCTCAAGTCGTGATTCCGGCCGACAACGTCGCCTTCCTGCTCCCCAAGAGCATTGCGTTCAAAGGCGCGGGCTTTACGTCCGTGCAGCAGGATCCGGGCATCCAGACCATGCTGGCCAAGAATGTGCAGCCCGGCCAGGAATTGTCAGCCAGCGTCTCCGGGACCGGCTCCATGCCTCGCGAAGACCAGGCCCAGCAGCCCAACGCCAATACCGGCGGCTCGCAGGACACGAGCACCCCGGGCACCGGACCCGGGCGGCGGCATCGGCCAGCCCATCAACACGCCCGATCCGTTGACCAAGTACAAGTGGTGGATTCTCGCCGGACTGGCGCTGGCGTTGGCCGCGGGCGCCGGCTTCCTGCTCCGCAAGCCTGCCGGAGCGGCAGCAGCGCCGGTCAGCGTCCCTGCGCCCGCGGCCTACCCCACGCCCCCACCACGCCGCACCGCGACTGCGGCTCCGGCTCGCGCACCAGCAGCCGCGCCTGTGTATGCCGCGCCGGTGTACGCCGCTCCGCAGCCTTCGGCCGCATCCCACAACGCCAGTCTGCTCACCGTTCTGAAGGAAGAGATGTTCGCCATCGAGAGCGAAAAGCTTTCCGGCACCCTCTCCGCCGCCGATTACAAGGAACAGAAGTCCGCGCTCGAAGTGGTGCTCAAGCGGGCATTGAAGAAGCAGGGGAGCTAGCAGCCAGAGGCTTTTGGATGAGCAGCCGCCCGCGTTCCGTTCGGCGTTCTGAGTTCAGCTTGGCGCTCGTTGGTTTGACGCTGTGTTAGAACTGAGAACTGTGAACTACGGACTGTGAACTCCCGTTATGAAGACCGTTCTACGCACGCTGCTCTACCTTGCGCTCATTGTCTGGCTGGGCGCCGAAGTCTTCTTCCCCGTTGTCGCCGCGATCACCTTCATGACGCTGCAGCCTGACACGCACACTGCCGGCACCATCGTCGGCCAGCTGCTTCGCATTCTTCACGGCATGGGACTGGTCTCCGGACTGGTGGCCCTGGCCCTGCTTGCGCTGGCTCCCGCGTGGAGCGTCTACAAGCCGAAAACGGTTCTGGCGCCCATGATTCTCCTCATCCTGATGATTGCCTGTACCTGCTATTCGCAGTTTGGCATCATTCCCGCGATGGAGCGCGATCGCATCGCGGCAGGAGGCGACATCAATGCCGCCGAGATTGGAAATTCCTCCCGTGTTCACTTCAACAAGCTGCATATCCTCAGCGAACGCGTGGAAGAAGCCGTGCTTCTCATGGGGTTGGTGACCGTGGTGCTTGTTGCGAAAGCCGAGACGGCGCGCGCTTAGCCGCAATGTCCGCGCGGAGGGCTCATGGGCCGCGAATCCGAATGCACATGCGAGTGCAATGGCTCGACATATGAGGTGAAGGCGCTTCTCGAGCCGCCGGAGTTGATCCTGCGAGGCGGTCTCCGTCGACGATTTCCTTTCTCCCGGTTAACGGGCATCCGCGCTGACGGAGAATTCCTGCAATTCGAATTTGAGGGCGAGGCCTTCGCACTCACGCTGGGAGGCGACTTGCCGGCCCGGTGGGCTCGGGCCCTGACAACTCCGCCACCGACCCTGGCGAAAAAGCTTGGCATCTCGGAAGACACGGTGGTCAGGATGGTCGGCGCCGTGGACGATGACGCACTACGGTCGGCACTCGCCGAAGCGAAGGCGGTTGGAGACGATGCCGCCGATCTGATCCTTGCGCGGGTTAACACGCCCAGCGAACTCGCCGATGCTCTGCGGGTCTCAGCAAAGCAGTTGGCCGCGAGAGTTCCCATCTGGTTCATCCATCCAAAGGGCAAAGGTCACGCCCTGAGCGAAAACGATGTACGCTCAACCGGTCTGGCGGCGGGCATCGTCGACACCAAGGTTGCGGCCGTTTCCCCAACCCTCACCGCGCTGCGCTTTGTCCGGCGCCGCGGTTGATCGCCGTTCGTCCTGTCCGAGCCAGTCGATTTCCCCGCGTTGTCACATCGAATTGATCTCTGCTTGTTGTACGCTGTTGCGCGAAAGCGATCCTGATGACACACGCAACCGATATCGTATCCGCCGCACCCGCCCAACCAAATTCGGTTTCGGCAATCAAGGCGCGAATTGCTCAAGGGCGCGTCTCCTGGACCGGCCCCCTGCTCCTGCTCCTCGCTCGCTCAACCCTCTGGATGACGGCCCAATCGCTCGTCGCACTGCTGTTCGTGGTCCAACACCGCCCCAACCCGTGGCGGCAGGCGTGCTACTGGTGGAGCGTTTGCTTCACACTCGCGGACGTCGGGTGCATTCTCGGGATGCGATTCTTCCTGAAAAAAGAGGGCCTTCGTCTTCGCGATCTCCTGGGGCCTGTCCGCCTGCGCTTCGGACGAGACGTGTTCCTCGGGCTTGGCTACTTCGTACTGTTTTCTCCCGCCTTTTTTGCCGGAGGCTACCTGGCGCAGAAGCTTTTCTACGGCACGTCGGGAGTGAATCCCGCCGACTTCTTTCTCCATGCGCACGCACTACCACTGTGGGCAACCGCATACAGCATTTCACTCTTCTGGATCATCAACTCCGTCACCGAGGAGGCAACCTACCAGGCCTATGTGCTGCCCAGGCTCGAAGCGCTCACTGGACATACATGGATCGCCTTTGCCGCGGTGACGTTCTGGTGGACGGCGCAGCATTGCGTTCTCGGCTTCGTTCCCGACCTGCGGAGCCTGGCCTGCCGATTCGTGGGATTCCTTCCCGGCATCATCATCATTGTGGCAATCTACGCGCGCACGCGAAGGCTCGCGCCGCTCATCGTGGGTCACTGGATCATCGACATCATGGCTGTGCTGATGACCGCCTTTTGATCACCAGGCATGGACCGCGTTTCTGATGCGCGCCAACTTCGCCGCATGTTCCCCGGTCCCTGGTCTTGTATCATCGTAGAGGCCCGTCAGCCTATACGACATCGTGCTCGGGCCCCACAGGAAGTGCATGAAGACTGGCATCATCGGCCTGCCCCAGGTAGGCAAGACATCCTTATTCAAGATTCTTACCAAGGCCAAGCTCGAGGAGCGCGGCTACTCCAATCCGCGCGAGGCGCACATCGGCGTGGCCCGCGTGCCCGACGATCGGCTGGAGAAGCTGTCGGCTCTCTATTCACCCAAGAAGACCACCTTCGCCACCGTCGAATATGTCGATGTTGCCGCCATCGGCCAGGAAGCGCTCAAGGAAACCGCCTTCCTCACCAGCCTGCGCAACGTCGACGCGCTGATCCACGTGCTGCGCGCGTTCGAAGACGACTCCATTCCGCATGTCGGCCCCGTCGACCCGCTGCGCGATATCAAGAACGTCGAATTCGATCTGATGCTCAGCGATCTGACGCAGGTCGAGAAGCGGCTCGAGCGTGTCGAAAAAGACCTGAAGAAGGGCCGCACCAGCGAACTCGAACGCGAACAGGCACTCCTGCTGCGCTCCAAGGAAGCCCTCGAAAAAGAGCAGCCTCTGCGCGAACTGGAGATGACGCCGGAAGAGAAGAAGCTCATCAAGGGCTTCATGTTTCTGTCGCAAAAGCCCATCCTCTATGCGGTAAACATCGGCGAAAGCACGACCCTGGGCGATGACCTCGACAAGGCCGTCAGCCGTTACAAGCTGGACGAGGTGGCTCACCGGCCCAACGCCGGAGCCACCGCCATCTGCGGCAAGGTGGAAGCCGAACTCGCTGAGATGGACGACGCCGAAGCGGCCGACTTCCTCTCCAGCTACGGTCTGCACGAGAGCGGCCTGGTTCGGCTGATCCGCAAGAGCTACGAACTGCTCGGCCTGATCAGCTTCTTCACCGCCGGCGAGGATGAATGCCGCGCCTGGACGGTGACGGTCGGTTCAAAGGCTCCTCAGGCCGCCGGAGCCATCCACTCCGACCTCGAGCATCACTTCATCCGCGCCGAAACCATTCGCTGGGACAACCTGCTCGAAGCCGGCTCGGAAGCCGCCGCCCGCGCGCGCGGCACTCTGCGCCTCGAAGGCAAGGAATACGTCGTGCAGGACGGCGACGTGATGCACATCCGGCACAGCGGCTAGCATGCTCAAGCTCTCGCTGCTGCTGGGCCTGCTGGCCGCGCTCGCCGATATCGCCGGCGGCCTGGTCCTGGTTCGCGCCCGCGGCATCGAACGCTTCCTGCGCTACTTCGTGGCCCTGGGCGCCGGCTTCCTCATGGCCACGGCCGTGGTGGAGATGGCGCCTGAGAGCCTGCGCATGAGCCCGCGGCTCGGCCCCATTCTCATCATGGCCGGCTACTGCGTGGTGCACCTGCTCGAGCACACCATCATCTCCCACTTCCACTACGGCGAGGAAACCCATCACGGCGAGTTCGTCTCCGCGCACACCGGATATTCGGTTCTCGGCGGCCTCAGCGTACACGCGCTCTTCGACGGCGTCGCCATCGGCTCTGGATTCGTCGTTTCTGCTTCGCTCGGCTGGCTGATCTTTCTCGCAGTCTTCCTTCACAAGGCTCCGGAAGGTTTCACCATGGCGTCGGTCATGCTGGCCAGCGGTCGCAGCCGGACCGCCGCCTTTTACTCCGCCGTGGTTCTGGCTGTAGCCACTCTTGCCGGAGTGCTCGTCATCCAATTGGTGCCGCAATGGCTTCCGTACGGACTTCCGGTCTCGGCCGGGGTGGCGCTTTACGTCGGCGCCAGCGACCTTGTTCCCGAAGTCAACCGCGAGCCGGGTATCCGGATGGCCCTTGTTTTCTTCCTCGGTGTCCTCGGTTTTCTGCTGCTTCGCTTGCTGCTGCCAGCTCTTTAGTCTGGATTTCTCACAGCTTTGCAGGCTTGAGTCATGGCTTGATCGAAACGATCGACTCACAGCTTCACAGTTTCACAGTTTCACAGCTTCACAGGGGGGAGGGGGGTGGGGGTCCAAACCGGGCGGATGTCCGACACTGCAAGGGCCGGTTTTGGGTTCCTGAAGCGTTCAGAACGAAACGGCATGGCTTTCGGCGCCCTGAGTTCTGCCTGAGGCCGCACTTCGATCCTCTCTTCCACATCTATTGTGGCAAAACCGTTCGAAAGAAAATGCAAAAGCGCGCGCATTATTGCGCAATAACGGAGGCTCCCATCCAAGTCTCACTCCGGCGTTCGCGACCCGCGATAGATGAAAAGAATGGTTTGGGTTCGTGGTTTCCCACCCTAAAAAGAAACAAAATTTAAGTTAAACAAAACAAAGGATTGTGTTGAGGGTTGTGCTTTCCCGTCCTTGCGCCAGAAAGAAGGCGCAAGGGCGGGGCACGGAGCAGTTTCATCTATCGCGGGTCGGCAACCCCGGTGGGAGACTTGCGACACAAAAAGTCGCAAGGATGGGGCACCCATTTCGCAAACGGAAATCCTTATGGGAACGGTGTTGGAGCTAGTCCCCGGAACTCGGCTGCGGAGTTCGCGCGATGCCAAACCGCGCGCAGTAAAGCCTGAACAACAAGGCCAGGTAGTGCCATGCCACCCTGATATTCAATTTGCTGCGGCCAGCCATTCGGCCGCCAAAGGCGAAGGGGACCTCTTCCATCGATCCGATCCGCGCTCGAACCAGGATCTCCAGCAACAGTTTGAAACCGGTTGGCTGGAAAAACATGTTCTCCACGCACTGCCGGCGAACCAGGAAAAAGCCCGAGAGCGGATCCCGAACCCCGGTCTGCAAGGGGCGCGTTGCCAGAACGCCCGCCGCCGAGAGCAAACTGCGAAACGGATGCCAGCCCTTTTCCCCTGCCCGGCTGAACATACCGGCTACCGATCGCCAGGTCTCGTCCGGCGAGAATTGCGGTCACGAGTTCCGGCACCGCCTCCGCCGGATGCTGCCCGTCGGCATCCATTACCCCCAGTATCGTTGCGTCGGTGTGCCGCCACCCGTGAAGCACGGCCCCCGACAGGCCCCTTTGACCTGTGCGCACCAGAAGCCTTACCCGGGTATCTTCGAAAGCAACCGCCGTGACAATCTCATCGGTGCCGTCACGGCTGTCGTCGTCGACGACAACGATTTCAAAAGCAATTTCGAGACGCGAGAGCACGGCCCGCACACGGCCAAGAAGGAGTCGCAGGTTCTCGGCTTCGCGCAGTGCGGGGATGACGAGCGCCAGCTTTTCCCGGGGCGCGCCCGAGCCGGCGCCGCGCCTTGCCAAAGGCATGGCCGCTCTTTCGACCGGACTGCAGGATGATATCGTCGTTGCCGATGACATGTTTGGTTCTTAACGTTGACGCATGGAGTTCCGGCTTTTGAAATCCAGCACGATCCGCGTTTCCCGCGTAGTGGTGGACGGAATTCTCGTTCTTATGTTTACCGTACTCGGCTTTCTGGTGATGGGTTATCACCCTGGCCTCGAAGACGACGGAGTCTATCTGTCCGCGGTTAAAGCCGACCTGGATCCCGCCTTGTACCCCCACGATTCTGATTTCTTTCGCCTGCAATTGCAAGCCACCATCTTCGACCGGTGGATGACTCTGTTTGTTCGAGTCACTCGAATTCCGGTTGCATGGGCTGAGCTTCTCTGGCAATTCCTGTCGTTCTACGGAATTCTCTGGTCAGCCCTTAGCATCGCGCAAAAGTTGTTTCCCGAGCGACGATCTCCTTTTGCGGGGATCGCGATGCTTGCCGCGATGTTTACGCTTCCGGTTGCTGGTACGGCCCTGATCCTTGCCGATCAGCATCTCCACCCGCGGACCATGGCGACCGCACTCATCCTTCTGGCGATCGATCGGATCCTCGAAAACAAGTGGACAGTTGCCGTCCTCCTGCTTTTTCTCGCAGTGCCAGTGCACCCGATCATGGCGGTGTTCGGAATCTCATTCTGCTTCTTTCTGGCCCTGGCCCTGAACGACCGTTTCTACCTGGGGCTACGCTCTCACCTTTCGCAAGTGCTGAATTCCACCAACGCCCTCGCAGCCGCCCTCCCGCTTGGTTGGATCTTCGAACCCGGGACCCCGGCCTGGCGCCGAGCTCTCGAAACCCGCACCTACTACTTCCTTTACCACTGGACGTGGTACGAATGGCTGGGAGCGCTCGCCCCTCTCTTCCTCTTCTGGCTTCTCTTCCGTTATGCCCGTTAAACGCCGCGACGACCTCCTGGCCCGTTTCGCACTTGCACTTCTGCTTTACGGCACATTTCAACAAGCCGTTGCGATGATCCTGCTGGCGCCGCCGGCACTCATCCGCGTCACGCCGCTCCAGCCCATGCGCTATCTCCATCTCGTCTACCTGTTTCTGGCCCTGATCGCCGGTTGCCTTCTCGGGCGTCACATCCTGGGCCGGCGTGTCGGTCGCTGGGTCCTCTTCCTGGTCGCCCTGAATGGGGGAATGTTTCTTTCCCAGCGGCTGATGTTCCAGGCTTCCGAACATCTTGAACTTCCGGGCCGGCGATCCGCCAATCCCTGGCTTCAGGCCTTCGCGTGGATTCGCAGTAATACCCCAAAAGATGCCTACTTTGCGCTGGACCCGAATTACCTTGCCCTTCCCGGCGAGGACTACCACAGCTTTCGCGCTTTGGCCGAGCGCAGCCAGCTCGCCGATGCCATCAAGGATACGGCCGTGGTTACCCAGGTTCCCGAGCTTGGACCGGCATGGGCAGAGCAGGTGGATGCCCAGGCCGGGTGGGACCGCTTCCAGTTAGGGGACTTTGCCCGACTCAGAGCGCAGTTCGGGATCGGCTGGGTCCTGGTTTCCTATCCGCCCCCTGCCCGTCTAACCTGCATATGGCACAATGACCGGCTCTCGGTGTGTCCGGTTTATGACGCATCGCAAGGGTCAGGGCTTTTGATTTGCTGCAAATACGTCTATTTTGCTATTTGGCGCGCTAAGTGGCGTCGTATGATAAACAAGACGCTACGGAATTTGGATTTGAACCAATGATCAACAACAAAAAAGTTGTGGCTGTCCTTCCGGCTTACAACGCCGAAAAGACGCTGCAACAGACCGTCCGGGAGATCCCCGCCACGGTGGATAACTGCATCCTGGTCGATGACCACAGCACCGACGCAACCGCGGAGCTCGCCCACCGGCTGGGCCTGCAGGTCCACGTCCATGAGCGGAATCGCGGGTATGGCGGAAACCAGAAGACCTGCTACGCGGCAGCGCTCAAAGCCGGCGCCGACATCGTCGTCATGCTGCACCCCGATTATCAGTATTCCCCTCGCCTGGTCGAGCCGATGGCCAGCATGATCGCTTTCGGAATCTATGACCTTGTCCTGGGTTCCCGCATTCTGGGCGGAGGCGCAATTCGGGGCGGAATGCCGCGCCACAAATACGTAGCCAACCGGATGCTCACATTCATTCAGAATCTTGCCCTCGGCGCCAAGCTGTCGGAGTATCACACCGGCTTCCGCGCCTACAGCCGCGAGATGCTTTTATCTTTGCCGCTCGAAGCCAACTCCGACGACTTCGTCTTCGACAATCAGCTGCTCGCCCAGTGCATCTATCTCGGTGCCCGGATTGGCGAGGTTTCCTGCCCCACCCGCTACTTCCCCGAGGCATCCTCAATCAATTTTCGCCGCAGCACGATTTACGGGTTCGGTGTGCTTGAAAACAACGGCCGATTGCATGGCTGCTCGCGTCGGTATCTACCGCAAGCCGATCTTTGACTTCCCTCCCTTGCAGTTGAAGCCGCAGTCCTTCTCGGTGTCCCCCTCCTTGAAGGAGGTTCAATGACACAATCCCAGGGTGGAAAGCTACCCATCCTGCGTTTGGGAGGTCTTACCGCGGCGGCCCTGTTCATTCATGGCTATCATCTCGGCGTTGAAGATGCCGAAATCTACGTCCCGACCGCCAAAAAGCTTCTCCATCCCGCACTCTATCCATATGCGTCCGAGTTTTTTCTATCGCACGGCCATTTGTCGCTCTTTGGGCCGGTCCTCGCCTGGACCTCGCGGCTGACGCATCTGCCCATCGACTGGACGATCTTTTGCCTGGTACATCCTCACCCTGTTTGGGATGCTGACCTCGTGCTGGTTTCTGCTGAATGCATGCTTTTCGTCGCCTCGGGCTCGCTGGTGCGCCATGCTGGTGGTCACGGCGGTTCTGGCCATGCCGGCGACCAATACAGGACTGCTGCTGATCGATCCCTATCTCACGGCCCGTTCGTTCTCCACACCGCTCACGCTGTTTGCCCTCACCGGCCTTCTTGAGCGGAAGTACGCGCTAGCCGGAATCGCAACCGTGCTTACCGCGGCCGTTCATCCCCAGATGGTCGCCTACCTCATCTTCCTGGCCTTCGTTCTCTGGGTGGTGGAACGCAGCCGAACCCGCGTTCGCGAACGGGTCCCGGCGCTGGCGGGCGCCGCGGCCCTGCTTCCCACTGGCTTCTATTTGACCCCGGCCAGCGGGCCCTACCGCGAGGCCCTGTACTCGCGCGACTACTTCTTCCTGTACAACTGGACCTGGTATCACTGGGTCGGCATGCTGGCTCCCCTGGCGATCCTGGCCTTGTTCTGGCTGCGCCCTTGGCGGGGAACGCTTCCCGCCTTCGAGCGCCTCAGCTTTGCCATGCTTCCCTTTGGGATCCTGTCCATTGCCGCCGGAATATTTCTCGCCAGTTCTCCGTCGCTGGACATGTTCGCGCGCCTGCAGCCTCTCCGCACCTTCCATCTCATCACCCTCGTCCTTGTTCTTCTCCTCAGCGGCATCGTCGGCGAATATCTCGCCAGGGACCGCCCGTGGGTCACTGCGGCTCTTGCCGTGCCGCTCGCCATTGGCATGTATCTTCGTGGCGCATGAAACCTATCCCAACAGCCCCAGGATCGAGTTGCCATCGCAGGCCAGTTCCAACGCCTGGGTGAACACGCTTCTGTGGGTGCGAAATCACACCCCCCAGGACGCCGTCTTCGCCGTTGATTCCCGCTACTTCATGGACACTGGAACCGACGTGCACGGGTTTCGCTCCATCTCGGAGCGCTCCTCTCTGGCCGACTATTTCAAGGACGGCGGTGTGGTCTCGCTGTTTCCGGGACTTGCCGAAGAGTGGAAGCAGATGAGCAATGCCACGTATGGCCTGAATCACTTCAGTGCCAATGACTTCAGGAAACTCAAATCCGAATACTCGGCCATCTCCTGGACGGCAATCCATGGCACTGCTCCCGCCGGGATGGTCTGCCCTTACCAACACGACGGATACGCCGTCTGCCAGATCCCGAATTGATGCCACTTCTGGGTTCTCCATCCTGACGTCGTCGTCAGACAGTGTCAGGATGGAGACCACGACCGCTTTGCAGCCAGGTAATTGTCCCAGGCACAGCTTCTGCGAAAATGGAACTTGCCGGTACCATTTTTGTTAACCTGTCGATGCTTTCAATTTTGTAATTTTGCACCTCGCGGCTGTATCCGCGAAAATGAGTAGGGTGGATATCGCCGGCACGGGGGCCGGGCCATGCTTAATCTCTCCCAGCGGCTGATCCTTGGATGTGTCGTGCTCGCCGGCCTCACCATTGGACTGGCGGCCGCGGCGCATCACGCCCTCGCCGCCGTCGGCCAGGCTCCGCTCGGGGTCGCCTTCAGCGTCATCGCTGTGCTGGTCGCCATCGCGACGATCGCGCTCGTCCTGTCACCCATTCGGTCGCTGGCCCGCGATGCGCGCAAAGTCGCCCAGGGCAATCTCGAGCACCGCGTCGAGTGGAGCAGCCGCGACAGCTTCGGCGCCATCGCCGCGGAAATGAACCGCATCGCCGTTCGCTTGCGGGACCTGCGCGACTCCGAAGCCGGGCGCCGCCAGATGGAGTTCCAGCTTTCCGACGCCGTGCTGCAATCCATCTTTGAGCCCATCATCGTCACCGACGGCAAAGGACATCTGCTCAAGGTCAACCCCGCCGCTGCCGAGTTGCTGGGCCAGGCCGCCACCGATCGCATGGCCCTCGCCAATACACCCGGTGGCGACAAGATTCTCAGCGCCATTCGCGACGCCATCGCCATGCAAAAACCCGTCGCCGCCGAGGGTGAAGCCGCCATGCTTCCCCTGCGCATCGGCAATTCGGCGCGCAGCTTTCGTCTGCGCACCACGCCCATGCGCGACTCCGAAGGACGCCTGCTCGGCACCGTCACCACGCTTGAAGACGTGACCAGCCTGCAGGACACCGACCGTTTCAAAACCCAGTTCATCGGCGTGGCCAGCCGCAAGCTTCGCGACCCCCTGCTCCAGTTGCGGCGCGGCCTCTACGCCCTGGGTCAGGGCTTTGGCGGCGAGCTCACTCCATTGCAAGGCGAGCTTGTCTCGGCGGCAAGCCAGGAATCGCAAAAGCTCGACGACCTCATGGCCGATCTGATCGAGGTGGCCGAAATCGATGTCGGCAAACGCGACCTCAACCTTGAAAACCTCCGCCCCTTCCCCATGCTTCGCGAAGCGCGCGACCGCTACTGCGATCCGGCGGCCGAGAAGCATATCACCATCGATATCAGCGCCTACGCCGACCTTTCGTTTGTGCGCGCTGACCGCCGCGCCCTGCGATCGATCCTCGACAATCTGCTTTCGAACGCGATTCGATTCACGCCTGAGGGCGGAGATATCCTGTTGTCCGCCGAGGAGTCGAAAGACTTCGTGCAGTTCTCGGTGCGCGACAATGGCCGGGGCATTGAGGCCGAGACGGCTGAAGACCATCTTCGACCGCTTCGCGAATTTCTCTGAAAAGGGCACCGGCCTCGGCCTCGCCCTGGTGCGCAGGCTGGTGGAATCACTCGGCGGCCAGATCGCTGTGGAAAGCCGTCTCGGTCACGGTGCCACTTTCCGTTTTACTCTTCCCGTCGCGGCGGTCGAAGCGGTCCGTCATCCTGTCGAGGTGGGCTGAGCGATGGCCGAGCTCAAGCTGGAGCCCAAGCAGGAACCGGGCAAGCTGCGCATCTACATCGGCGCCGCACCCGGCGTTGGCAAGACCTACATGATGCTCAACGATGCCCACCGCATGTGGCACCAGCAGGGCATCGACCTCGTCATCGGACTCGTTGAACCGCACGGCCGCGAGGAAACCAGGGCGCGCATTCGCGACCTCGAAATCATTCCCCTGCGCGTCATCCCCTACCGCGGTGTCGAGCTGCAGGAAATGGATGTCGACGCGATCATCAAGCGTCACCCCAACACCGTGGTGGTTGACGAGCTGGCCCACACCAACGTTCCCGGCAGCAAGAACCGCAAGCGCTACGAAGATGTGCTCGAGTTGCTCGACGCGGGCATCAACGTCTTGACCGCAGTCAACATCCAGCACCTCGAGACCCTGAACGACGCCGTCAATCGTTCTGCCAATACCGTCATCCGCGAGACCGTTCCCGACAGCTTTCTCAAGCGCGCCGATGAAGTCGTCAACGTTGACGTCACCGTGAACGAACTGCGCAACCGCCTGCGCCAGGGCAAAATCTATGCCCCCGAAAAAGTGGAACAGTCCCTGGCCAACTTCTTCCGCATCGGCAATCTGAACCTGCTTGCGCGAACTGGCGTTACGCACCACCGCCGAGCAGGTGAGCAGCCGCGAGGCCGCCTACCGCCGCACCCAGGGACTGGAGCAGGCCCAGACTCCGGAAAAAGTCATGGTCTGCCTCAGCACCCGCCCCGGCACCGAACGGCTGCTGCGCGTGGGCGCCCGCGTGGCCGGCCGCCTGGCCACAAACTGGTATGCGGTCTACGTCACGCGGCCCGATGACGACAAGGGCCACGGAGATCCCGAGGCCTATCATCGCCTCGAAGAGTATCAGCGCATGGCGCGCGATCTCGGGGCCCAGGTCGTGAGCCTCACCGACAAAAATGTTTCCGATGCCCTCATCCGCTTTGCGCAGCAGGAAAGCATCTCCCACGTGGTCTTCGGCCAGTCGGCGCGCTCCCGCTGGGACATCCTGCTCCGCGGTTCAGTGCTCAACCGCTTTCTCTCCGAAGTGCGAGACGTCACGGTGCAGGTCGTGCCCATGCACAAGCCGCTGCGCCGCGGCTGACCCAAACTGGTGTTGGCGACCTGCTGTGGATTAAAGAAATGGTTTGGGTTCGTGGGTTCCCACCCTTTCGCCAGAAAAAAGTCGAAAGGATGGGGCACGGAGCTTCTTTTTAGCTTGCCAGGGTGGAATCAGTCGAAAGTGACTCTCAAGGAAGCGTAGTCGCAGTAGTCTCACGCACTCCGAGTTCCTTCGCCGCCATCGCCGTGCCTTCCACGCGCGCCCGTATCTTGGCAAAGGCCAGGTCGCGCGCCGTGGAGACGTCATCCGCAAACGGCGAGAAGCCGCAGTCATCCGTGGTGCCCAGCCTGTCCACAGGAAGGAATTTCGCCGCTTCCAGGACGCGGTCCCGCACCTCTTCCGCGGTTTCGATCCGCGGTGAAATCGGATCGATCACGCCGACAAAGATCATCCGCTCGCTGCCCAGCAAGGCCGCCACCTGCTTCAGCACCCGCGGCCGATCCGGCTCACTGGCAAGCTGGAGATAGAACCGTCCCACCTTCATCTCAAACAGCGGCGGCAGCAATCCCGCATAATCCACATCCGCGGAGTGGGTGGAATCGTGATCGCCCCCCGGGCAAACGTGAACGCCGATCCGTGCCCGCGTGCCGGCATCAAACCGATCCAGCACCTGGTTGTTCAAAGCGACGAAGCTCTTCAGCAATCCGCCGCTTGGATCCAGCTTCAACGACAACCGTCCCTCGGTGAAGTCGATCTGCACCGTCTCGGCTCCGGCGGAGAACGCTGACTGGATGTCCGCTGCGGCCTCGTTTACCAGGTCCTCGATGAACTGTTCGCGCGCATATCCCTCGATCCCCGGCGCCGGATAAAGAAGGCTCAACGCCGACGCCGAGATCACTGCCTGCTTCAGCGGCCGCTTTGCGAACGGTTTTGCCCGCCGCACATACTCGCCGGCGTATTTGCCGTAGTGAAAGGGGCCCGCGGTGAGACGGGGAAGCTGGCGCGTGTGACCGTCTTTGAAAGGGATCACTACGCCATCCCCGGCCAGCGAATTCAACCCTTCCAGAGGATAGGTAGCGAAGCTTGACTTCCGTTGCTCTCCGTCTGTGATGACCGGTGAGCCGGCCGCCTCAAACCGCTGGACGGTGTCGCGCACCGCGTCGTCATACGACTTCTCCAGGGCCTCTGCCGATATGCGGCCCCCGGCATGATCCTGCATCGCGCGCAACAACTCTGGCGGCCTGGGAATGCTGCCAATGGGTTCGGTCGGAATCGTCATGGCCGCGAGTCTAGCGCTGGCCCCCGCGACCTGACAATCAATCAAACGATGGAGGCGCCGGCATCCGTCGTCTCTATTCTCCTTATTTCTATTTCGTCATCCAGATCTCGAAGCCGATGCCATCTTCCGCAATCTCGACGCTGCTGAATTCAGTCTGGGCCAGCATCTGTTGAAATTGTTCCCGGGTGTATGCGCTCTTCAGCAACATGGTCCTGAACGCCAGCTTGGTCAAAACCCTGTTGACCGTGGACAAGCCCATTTCATCCACGTGCCTGCTTATCGTGCTCGGCGAAGCGTCGCGCCGCAAATCGATAATCAGACCGCGCCCTCCCGGCTTCAGAACACGGCACATCTCGCGCAATGCTCCGACTGGATCGGCAAAATTCTTGAAAGCCGCGCGGCACAGTAGAAAATCGAAGCTGCCGCGAGGAAACTGCATGTTGGACGCCGATCCCTGGGTGAAGTTCACCTGGACGCCGGCTTCTGCGGCCTTCTTTGCCGCCATCTTCACAAAGGTCCGGCTGATATCGAGGCCGGTGATCGCGTAAGAGCCGAGCCTGGCCAGTTCGATACAAAAGTAGCCCGGGCCCGGCGCCACCTCGAGCACGCTGCTGCCCTGCGGCAGTTGGTTTGCAATTCGCTTCGCGAGGTCCTGGTATTCATTCAGCACCTCGGCCGTGTTGGCCGCATACCACTTCGCAACCATGCCTTCCATGCCCCGATCGCCGTGCGGCTTGGGCATCGCAAGTGTCGTCATAGTTAAGTCCTCCTTTGTTTCTTGCCGTTGTTGTGGGCTTCAGATCCGGCGCGCACAGCTCTCCTGTGGCCCGGAAAACCGGGTCCTGTTCCTGATCCGTTTTTAAAATCTGAGATTGGCAGGTTCCCGGCGGCCTAAGGAATCTCTGAACAAGTGTCCGAAGGGACGCCGGCATTCCCTCAGGGGCTAAAGCCCACTTCACTCTGATTGGCTAGATGTACGGGCTGAAGCCCGTACCCTTCAACGCTGAAGCCCGTACCCTTCAATACAATCACTTCTTCAGAGGCTCCCTAAGTCCCTAGTCCCTTGTCCCTGGTCCTGCTCTCGCCTTACTCGCAGAACACCCGCACCTTGGTCATATTGCCGTCGGTGCCATTCACGTCCACGGTCAGGTCCTCGAGGTGATCGATCAGTTCCTCGAGGTTCTCGGGCTTGATCTGCGAAAGCGTGATGGGTACGCCGTGCTTGCTGAGCGCTTCGTCCAGCTGGTCGTGCGCCTGCGCCGGAATCAGGCTGGCCAGCCGAACGCCGGCGCGCAGCAACTGCATGGGCACGCGCACATTGACTGTGGTCCCGCCTTTCAAGCCGGTCATCGACTCGTCGGCCTCCACCAACACGCGCAGATACTTGGCGCGCGTCTTCACCGGAGCCCCGTTGCCGCCCTTTGTAGTGCCGGAGAACTCCCCTGCCATGGCGGTTGGACCGGGGTCCAGCGCGGCCAGCAGCCGTTCCGCCTCATCGGCCGTAATCTTGCCGGCGGCCAGCATTTCCAGAATTTGACGTCGATTCTCGTTCATAACATTCCCCCTATCCGATACGTGATGGCCATTACGGCGTGATGCAGCCCCGGAAGCCCTTCCGGCAGCAGCGTGTGAACCATGCGCGCCAGGGCCGGCGCGATCTGGGTCAGAGATGCGGTCACGCAGGCGGCGATGACCCATAACTCTTCGCGGCTCAGAGTCCATGCGGCCAGCAAGCGCTCGGCCTCTCGCGGAGTGATGCGCCCCAGCGCGATCATGGACAAAATGATTTGGCGTTCTTTTTGCATGGCAGCCTCTACAGGATTTGAACCGAGATTTTCTTCCCATCTGCGCATACCCGGACGTTGGTCCCCGGCAGGCTGCAGAGCACATCCCAGAGAACACGCAGGGAGTGCCAAAAACGAATTCGAAACACCACGCATGTCACCCACAGGGCAAACAGGATGAACGGCGACAGCAGGATTCCGGGAATCCACAGCAGAAATAGCGGAATCGGTATCAGCGGGCACCACCCGTGCTCCGGCTCTATTCGAATTACAGCAATATTGGGCGTCATCTGCGCACCTCCTTCACTAAGTCCCTGGTCCCTCTGTCCCTGGTCCCTAGGTCCCTGGTCCCCGCGTTTTTCACTTCAGCGCCTCCAGCGCCCGGATCGCTTCATCGGCGCTCAAGTCTCCCTTGTTCAGCCGCTCCAGAACCTCGGCGCGCGACGGGGACGGGTTGGTATCGACAAATTCCAGCTGCCCGGCGATCCGGTTGAGCCTGGCCTTGATAGTCGGATAGCTCACCCCAAACACCTGCTCCATCTCCTTGATGGAGCCGTGGGAGCGCAGGAAGGCGATGATGAACACCTGGTCCTCCAGAGTCAGCCGCGCCAGTTCAGGCAGGGTGAAGGCACCCTCCACCGTGATGTGTTTCTCGGGAATCTGCACACGTTCCACGACCAGGCGCCCCCCCTGGGCTATCTTCAGGAGATCCTGCCAGTCGGAAGCCGATTTTGGATCGGAGGTCATATGAGCCTCCTTCTCATCTTTATCGTCATGAACAGTACAATAATTAAGTTTTTTAATAATTGCAATGGTAAAAATCAAATTTATTTAAAATTACCTCACAGAGGCCCACCTGGATTTTGCCGCTTTTCCGGGTAATCCCGCGAGGCGGTCAGAACGTGAATCCGTTGCCCTTCTGACTTTCCCCTTCATTTTCGAATCCACTTTGAGCGATAATCCGAGCACCTGATCACCTGGGGTCCATGTGAAGCCAATTCCAATGCATTCCAAGACCGACGAAACCAGCGCGCTCCAGGAAGCGCTTATGGCTGCGCCGCAAATGAATCTTGAACTTGCATTACCCGCCCCTTCGACCCGCGAGGAGCCGGTTCCTCAGTCCATGGGGAAATTTGTCGCATGGCTGCCTCTGCTCTACATCCTGGCCATCACGAGTGCCGAGATGGTGTTCATCGAGTGCTACTGCCACTGGCACGGCGCGCAGTTCCTGCTCCCCAACCCCTTTAATCTCTATTCCGCCGACAATATCGCCAAGCTCTCCAAGATCACCTTCGTTGGAGGAAGCCCGCCTTCCACCATGGACTTTACCGCCGAGATCCTCATGTGGGCCTCGCTGGGGGTCTGGGCACAGCGCATTTCCGGGATGGTCGCGCGTTATCAAAAACAAGTTCCTAACCCACCCCATGACCTTACCGAGTACATCGGTATCCTCGGCTGTCATACCAGCATCGCGGCGGCCTTCATGATCGTGCTGAAATTATCAAGCTTCAAGGTGTTTGGTATTTCTCTGGACAGCTTTGAAGCTACGGCCGGGACCGCCTTTATCCTTGGATACTTCGGAAAGCATACCGACTCCCTGCTGAACCGCATTCGCGATCAGGTGTTCGGCAAGAAGAACCTTCCCCGGGAGCACGAGAATCATAGCCACTGACCGGCGACGCATCCAGCAACTGAATCAGGTCGCCGCTGTTGCTGTTGGCGTCATTCATTACAGCCGGCTCTCGGTGGGGTTCGCTGCCGCGGCGATGACCGCAGCCGCCAGCATTGGCTTCCTCGGTGTCATCCGCTATCGAACTGCGATCACCGTCGGGCTTTGCACGCTGGCCGCATACTGGTTCGACGACCTCGTCGATCTGGCTCGCGACGAGAGCCGGAAACCGACCCTGCGCGCCCTGCATCGCTTTCGCCTTGGATTCCTTGTTTCGGCACTCGCCAGCGTCGCGGTCTGCCTGCTTTGGCTCCTGGCCAAAGAATCGAAACAGTTGGTCATCCTCCTGGGCGCGCTCGCTCTCCTCGCAACCGGCTATTGTCTCCGCCGCGCTTTTGGTGGCTTGCCGGCGCAAAGTCCAATTCCCTACTGGGCCCAGGCGATCGGCTGGAGCGTGGCCTGTGTTCTGTCACCACAACTGGCTGCGGGGGCTGCTCCCAATCTCCAGACCTGGCTGTCCCTTGGTTACTTTCTTCTGCTCATTTTTCCGGTGATCGATTTGTGGCGACACCCTTCGCCCCAGCCGGCGAACCGGGTACGGCTTCTGGCCGGTCAATGCGTGGCCGCGGCGTTGATGGTGGTGGCCGCAGTTGGCTTCGAATGGACCTCGTGGCTGAACATTGCCATGATTGCCGCTCCGATCGTGAATCTCCTCATGCTCTGGGTTCGGCAGCGTGCCACCATCGCATCCGTCGTGATCGCGACGGAGTTGACCGTCCTATTCAACACTCTGTGTGCTCTGTTGATCATTGGAGCCAACCAGAGCGGCATGAAGCTGCAGGAAGCCGGCCCCAGGTCGACGGCTGACTATTTTCAGCTGGCTTCGGTCGCAGCATTCTCCATTTTGATCGGCGGCAATTTTTTGTTCCGGCGGTCTCGCGGCGTGGCCATCGTGTATCGCGAGGACAGCTTCTCGGTTCTCGTCACTCTGGGCTTCGCAGTTTTCGCGTTCCAGAGCCTGCAAGCCGCTTGTCACCTGCAAAGCTGGCTGCTTCCGTGGTTCAGCACCCGGCTCTTCGAGGACGCGCGCGTGCGCTGGGCTGGGGGCAGCATTGATGGCCGTATGCATCGTTGTGGTCGCGATCTCCTATCTCGAGATGGGCGCGTCATGGCGCATCGGAATTGACGAGCGCGTTCCCGGCGCCCTGGTCACCTCCGGCCTTTTTCGTTGGTCGCGCAATCCAATCTTCGCTCGCCGGCGATCTCTTCATGGCCGGCTCTTTCCTCCTGAATCCCACCCTCGCGGGTTTGCTCTATCTGGTGCTGACCCCGGCCGTGCTTCATGCCCAGATGAAACGGGAAGAGGCCTTCCTCAAGACCGTCCACGGTCAGCAATACGTCGATTATGCCGCTGCCACTCGACGCTATCTTTAAGCTGGATTGCACGCCATGCGAACAACCATCCACCCGGGAATGCAAGGATGGTCGACAGCGTCAGGTATACTTCTGGCGATTGCCGGGAGGCCGTCCATCTCGACTCCGCCGCCATCTCCTTCGCGTCCACTTGGCATTGGGCTCATCGCAGCCACCAACCCAGCAACGATCGCCGATGTCATCGCCCAGATGGAGTCCATCGACGCGCTTCTGCCGGCCAGCGACGGTCTCAAATGGTTTAACCGGCTCTACCTGATGGTCACCGACCAGGTGCGTTCGAACCCGCCCGGAGGCGCGTGGCAGAATCCCACGTGGCTCGATCATCTCGACGTGGTGTTTGCGGGACTGTACTTCGACGCCCTCCATGCTTCGCTCGCTGGAGAGAAGACGCCGTCTTCATGGACCGCCATGTTTCAGGCCCGATTCACTCCGTGCATCGATCGAATTCAGTTCGCCCTTGCCGGAATGAATGCCCACATTAATCACGATCTTTCCCTGGCCCTGCTGAAAACCAGCGCCGACATGAACCTTGTCCCCACGACGAATGGGCTGGAATATCGCGACTATCAATCAGTGAACAGCCTGCTTGAAGGGGTGATGCCGTCGGCGCTCGACATGCTCGCCGGCGACGCTTTGGGTGTGCTGGCGGAGGACACGGGAAAGGTCGGCCGTCTGCTCGCATTTTGGAATATCTGCAGCGCACGCAACCTGGCGTGGGACTTTGCCAATCACCTTCGTGATCTCGCCGGACCGGCTCGCGACACCGCGCTCGCGCTGCAGGACGGGATCACCGGCGCCCTCGGAAGAGCCATCCTGGCCCAGGTCTAAAACGCACGACCTGCCTCCCAGAAAAGCTCGTCGGCTCGAACCGTCAGGAGACCTCTGTTCGCCTAAAGAAAGGCAACGACCAGAATGAACACGAATGAAAAAGCGATCCCCAGTGCCAAGGCCCACGGTCCAAATCCTCGCCAGTGTAAGCGCAGAACTTTCTTCGCAATCAGGTCGGCGATCCATCCCCCGGTATACCAGAGATTGGCGGCCAACTGAATGCCAAGGTAGGTGAGAATCGCCAAAGGGGTCGAAAGCCAGACGTGGTTTCCCCTGAGGTATGAGACCACAATCCACAGAAATGCCCAGGCAAGAGTGATCACGTTGTAGTGAAGCCGCCGCGCCTCCCACCACCGGATGATTGCTCCGGCAGTTGGCTCAGGGTCTGGTTTTGCGAACAGATCTCTTGCCCCTATCATCCTCAAGCCTCTCGTCTAAAGAAAGATCACTATCAGGATGAACAGAAACGAGAAGCCCGTACCCAGCCCGAATGCCCACGGGCCGAATCCGGGCGACGCCAGCCCCAGAACTTTTTTCACGAACAGGTCAGCAATCCATCCACCCGTGAAGAAGATGTTGGCAGGGACCTGAACACCAAAAACATAGGTGAGAATGAACAAAGGGCTCGAAACCCAGTCGCGCATTTTTCTGAGCTGAGTGAACAGCCCCCACAACAGCGCCCACGCGAGAATGATGCCGTTGTAGTAGAGCCGTCGCGCCTCCCACCACAGAATGATCTGTCCCAACGTTGCTGATGAGACAGGCCGCGAGAACAGGTTTTCGGGAGTAACCACCGGCAAGGCGTCCTTGGCCGCTCGGTTGGAGCAGGTAAGTAGCATACAGCGGAATCAATCCACCGCACTACTTTCTCGCAACCAATAACTAACGATGGTGCCGCGGTCAGCTTCTGGCAATCCAGAAACTGCATGGCCAGACGTTGTTATTATCCAGGGTCGGAGCGAAGACCTTCAACTCCTCCGGCATGCGGGTGAAGCTACCCTCCCAGCCGGGAAAGGCCTCCCGCAAAACATCGGGATGGAATTTCATCATCGCGCTCGCCGACCAGACCACGCGAAATGCCGAATTGAACGAGAGAAAGGCTTCCAGGAGGTACTGTTCACCCCAGAAGCAGAGATTTGTCATGACAAATTTCTGGGGATAATCGAGTGGTGTAAAGACGTCGTGAAAATGGACAAGTACACCCGGCGCCAGCTCAGGAAGAATGTGGAGGCATTCGTACAAAACGTCGCTGTCCATCGAGACCACGTGGCTGGAATCAATGAACAGAATGTCATTCGCCCGCAGGGTTCGAAACAGATCGATCGGTACCTGCTGCACCGGGCTTTCAATCAGTTCGGTGAGACCCTTCAGGCCATCCTTCAAAAAGGGGGCCGGATGAGGTTCGATGCTGATCATCTCGCCGGCATAGCCTTCGGCGCCGTTCCGTTCGAGGGCGGCGGCCAGCACCAGGGTGGTATTCCCGCTGCCGATTTCGATAATCCGCCTGGGTTTGCGCTGGCGCACCAGTGAATAGGCCACCTCGGCGTCGACCCGCTCGAAGAATCCATTGTTGAAATGGAATGCATGATCGTCGCCGTCCGCGATCTCAGGAAAGTCGCACTCGGAAGCAAACGGGAGAATTTCCTTATGCAGCCGTTCGATCTGTTCGTCGAGATGAAAATCGACCGCCGCGCAGGGGCGGCAGGCCGTCCAGTCCTTGCTCTGAAAAGACTTCAGTTTGGGCACGGGGAAGTAAAAATGCGACGGCGTAACACTCACGCCCAGCCCTCCCTGCACTGCCTGGAACAAGGACGAAAGGGTTACACGAACCCTGGCGCTGCGCATAAATTGTCCTAGCAAAGTTTGCCTCGAACGAAAGCCCGCTGTATTTGCATAAATAGCTACAGAGGGGCCTGCAGGCTCACGTATAGACCTAGATGCAGTAAACCGTCAGCCGAGTTGTGTTCTATTTAAAAGCACAAGAAAGCGGGCAGAAGATGGAAATCCATCTTCTGCCCTTTCTGCTCGATTGATGGCTTGCCTAAGGCACTGTGAACGGCCGCAGTCCATCGGTCGGGAACAGCCCCGTCGGACTGGTTACCGTCGATGGTTGGGCGCGGAAAAGATAGTGAATGGAAAACCCCGCCGACACCGCAGCATAGTTCCTCGAGTTATTGGCACTCAGGAACCCTCCCGCGAACCAATGCGGCCCGATCTGGTACGCCACGGTCCCGCGCAGGTTGTAGTTGGGGCCGACGCTGGTCACCGCGGGAAGGGCTGCGTTATTCAAAGCCACTTCAGTCGCCTTCTGATCGGCCAGCGGGTAAAGCGGCGTGGTGTCCTGCTGAAATGCCTGCACACCGAACCCGCCCAGGATCTCGTAATGCCAGCGCGTCTCGTAGTGCCCGGCCCACGTAAAAGGAATATTCGCCAGAAAGTATTCCTGCGGACTGAAGTAGCCTCCCATGCCGAACGTGAACGCTTGCTGATTGTGCGCATAGTGCATTCCGAAAAAGTTGGCGCCCACGCTGAGGGTGCCATATTCGGGCAATGTCTTCACGCGCCAGTATGCTCCCCCTGATCCGTCGAACCGCGAGTTTTCCTGGACGTTATGACCGCTCAGATATTGCCCGCCAACGCCAAGATAGAAACCTGACTGCGCATCGCCGCGTGAATATTGGACACTCCCCTGGTTGGCAATCACGCCGCCCCAGATGTTGCCCGGAAATCCGAGCGTGGCCGAACCGGGATCGCGCAATCCTCCGTAGGAAAGTTGCGTGTCCTTCACCGAGTCACGGATGAAGCTGAATGTGAACGGCCCGTTTCCAGGGCGCCACGTGGCGCGGCCGGTCACGTTTGAAACCAGGAAGCCAAACGGCGTATAGCCGACCGCCAGGGCCAGGTGCGGAAACGCCAATTGCACTTCTCCGCCCACGCCGGCAGCATTCTGCTGGGGCGGAGGCGTAGCGGGCGTCGTGGTTGCTGTCGTCGACGTGGTCGCCCCGGTGTCGGTGTCAGTTCCCAGCGGCTGCGGAATGGTCACCAGCGTTCGTCCCGAGGTCGTCAACTCTTCCACCGTGATGATGCTGGTGCCATCGGCCTGCCCGGAATCCAGAAAGACTGGCTTCGCCACCACGGTCATGCGCGCGTTATAGCCGAAAGGCGCGGACCACTCGAATGGAGCCTCGAGCGCGGAGAGATGATCGTAGCCCAGGTCGCCGCTGCGATAGTTAATCAGGCCAACTCCGCCCATCCAGGCGCTGTAGCCGCTCTCCAGCGTCTGCAACTGCATCTCGGCTTCTTCCCGCGGCGTCACCACGCGCGCCTCGCGCTGCACCTTCACCCATGGCCCGCGCAGCGGAGGCAGGCTGCGCTGTTGCAGTTCCTCGTCCGTGATTCCCTGCGTCGTAACTGTTTGATTTGCTGCCGGCGATTCGGGAACCGTAACCTGGGACGGATTCTGCTCTCCCGGTGCTGTCACCAGGGTCGGCACTGTCTCAGTGGGTGTCGCCTTGTGCTTCGATTTCTTCCCTTGTTCGGCGGTCGTCGGCGCGGGAACCGCGGGCGGCGGCCCCGTCGCGGCGGGCGGTTGTTGCGCCGGTCTGTTCCTTCTGTGCCGAATAGGCCCCGGTCGCTGCTTCCTGCGCCGAAGGGGTGTATTGGGTCGCACTGTAGGTCGAAGCCTTGCACGGTCGTCTGGCCGGATGCAGGCACTGCCGGGCTTGCCGGCAACGTCACCGGAGCATTGCCGAGAGCATGAATCTGCGCGGCCGAGCCCTGCGTCAGCTGACCGTCGGTCTGCTCCGCGAAAAGCGCCTGCGCCTGGGCTGCCTTGGTGTCCATGGGCTGCGACGTGATGCGCAAGGGCGGCTGCGCGCCGGAATCAGGAACCGCGACCGACGATTGCGGAACCGGAACATAGACCGGCTGCGCGGGCTGCTGCGCTGCAGGCCCTGTCGTCGAAGGTTGAGGAACAGGAATGAAAACCGGTGCCGGCGGAGGCTCGCTTCGAGTGGCAGGAGCAGAGCCGGTCGAGGTGATGTTCTCTTCCGTCGGAGGCAGATTCATTTTGCCGGAATAGGTCTGGCCGCTCGACGGGTGATTGCTGGCCGTTGCCGCGCTCGCGGATTTGGTGGTCTGGCGTCCGTGTTTGGCCGTCGCCGAGGTGCTTGTCGCAGGCCCATCGGTCGGTGAACCCGCCGGAACGGCCTCGGGAGCCCGCGCCATCGGCACCGCAATGGGTGGCGGTGTCGAGCGTGAGGCCGGCGGTGGTGCCGGCATCGGAATCTCCGTCGTGGTCGGCGCGGTGATCATCTGGTCCTGTTGCGCTGCCGGTTGCGGCTGCGTCAACACCACCGGCGCACGCCCGCTGTAGGGATCGGGACCATACGCGGGCAGAGGCGGCAGCTTCGTCGTTTTTGGAAACGGCTCGTTGTTGGGATCGAGCAGCTGCTGCAAATCCGCCGCCGTCGTCGCCTTGCGCGGCTTGGTGCTCACATCCGGATAGGCAAGCTCGTGGGCCAGGCGATCGGTTGGCGACGATGCCGGCATGGCTGCCAGCGAGGCGCGCCAATAGTCCGCGGCTCGCTGATTGTCTCCGCGCGCCTGTTCGAAGCGCGCCGCCATGCCCAGGATCGATGCATCATTCGGATACCGGTCCAGCGCCTGCCGCAGCCAGATTTCTGCCTGCGCCTTGTCGGTGGCCGCGAGAGCCGCGCCGATCGCTCCCTGAAAATCAGCCGCGCTCGCGTCCTGCATCCCCACCGACTTGTAAATCGCCAGCGCTTCCTTGCTCTGGCCCGTCCTCAGATACCCGCCGGCCAGCACCTTGCGCACCTGCACGTTGTCGGGAAACGCCAGCGACGCAGCCTCGAGAATCTGCACCGCCCGCTGATTGTCGTTGTTATCAATCGCCGCCCCCGCGCGCCGGACGCTCCAGTTGGCCCAGATAGTCTGTACCGTCTCGCGCTGTGCGGCAGTAAGATCCTGCCGGCCGCCCAGCCGCATCAGCGCCGGGTAGAGCGCGCGATCGTTTTTGGTGTTGTAGAGCAGC
Source organism: Terriglobales bacterium (assembly GCA_963788475.1). Classification (GTDB taxonomy): domain Bacteria; phylum Acidobacteriota; class Terriglobia; order Terriglobales; family Acidobacteriaceae; genus Telmatobacter. The sequence goes on along the minus strand of CAWBGO010000010.1, from coordinate 78,398 downwards.
CACGCGTTCTGAATCTCGATGTTGGCCGGCGGCGCGGTCTTCAGCTGCGCATAATGCGCCTGCACGCGGTTCATGTACTCGATGGCGTGAGGAATGTCGCCCACGGACGCGTACAGGCTCGCTTCCGCCTGCACAAATTCGAAGTCGGTTTCCAACTGCTTGCGCACCGCGGGCGGAATCAGCGCGATCTGCTGCAGCGCCTCCGTGTTGTGGTTGGTGGCTTGCAAGGTCGCAATCAATCCCTTCCATGCGTCAACGCGATCCGGATGTGCCGTCAGCACCTGGCGATAGATTGCGTACGCCTGGTCCGTGTTGTTGCGCTGCAGATAGATCGCCGCCAGTTGCAGTTGCAATTGCAGGCTGGGCTGGCCGCCTGCCGCCATCTGCAGCTTTGCCGAGCGCTCCAGAAGATTCTGGGCAACGTCGAACTGATTCGCCTGCTGATAAATCGATCCCAGCATGGAAAGAAAGGCCGCGTCGTTCAACGCCGCTTCGTAGGTAGCCGGCGGCATCTTCTCCACATCGGCGATGGCATCGTTATCCTGCTTGAGTTCGTGATGCGCGCTGACCAGCCCCATCCATGCGGACAGGTTGCCGGCGTCGTCGTTCAGGATCTGCGTGTACATCTCCGCCGCCTGATCGAACCGGTTCGCCTCCATCAGGATTCCGGCGTATTGCAGCTTCGTGTCCGCCTTCAGATTCGTGCCATTGCTGGGAAACGGAAGCGCCAGCGCCTGCGCCAGCACACGCTGTGCATCCGCGGAGCGATTCTGGGAGTGATAAATGGTCGCCAGCGTCCGCAGATACTCCGGATCTTTGGCGCTCGCGGTTTTTACCGCCGGCGGAAAACGATTGGCAACGGCAAGCGCCTTGTCGTTCTGTCCGTCGCGCGCATACGACAGAAACAGGCCCCGCCAGGCGTCGCCATTCTGCGGTTCGACCTTGAGCAGATCCTGGTAGATGTTTGCAGCTTCGCCATACTGCTGCTGCTTCATCATCAGGCCGGCCAGTCCGCTGAGAGCTTCGTGGCTCCGCGGACGCATGGCAAGAGCGTCCTTGTATTTTGTCGCGGCAACGTCAAACTGATTCTCGTCGAATGCCTGCGAAGCTTCGCCCATCGTGTACCAGAATCGCGATGTGGCCAGCGCGTTCTCGACCGTTGCGTCCCTGAATCCGTTCTGCTCCGCCTGGGTCAGATAGCTGATGGCCCCGGCAAAATTGTTCTGCTGCATGCGCACAAAGCCCATGCCCGCCGCGGCCCGACCATTGGTCGGCTCCTTTTGAAGCAATTCAGTAAAGCGCGCCTGCGCGTCTTCCAGCTTGTGAGCATTCAGAGCCGCGAAGGCAGCCCGTTCCTCCGGCGTGCGCGCGATGCCTGAATTCATCTGCGCCAGCTTGGTCTCGTTTTCCTTCAGGCGGCTCTCAAGTTCGGTGTCCTGCGGGTGCTGCTTTAGATACTCGCGCAATTCCGCAGCCGAAGCCGGATTGGCCGAGTCCCAGATGAGCGCCTGCCGCAATGCCGTCTGCGCGTTCGGGTCCTGGGGATGCTCTTTCAAGATACGAATGCCCTCGGCTGCGCGTCCCCGCTTCATAGGTCAACATCTGTCCGAGTGCTACCGCAAAACGCGTGTCGCCGGGATTCCGCGCCGCCAGTGCGCGCATGGCCTCAATCGCGGGCGCCTTGCCGGTTGCAGTGCCGTACAGCGTCTGGTAATAAGCGAGCGCGATATCCCCGTCCGGCGGGCGATCGCCATAGAGTTCGCGATAGATTCGCATCGCCTCTTCATTGTGGCCCTGGCGCGCGAGGTTGCCGGCTTGCCGCAGGCGATCGCTCTGGGCCTTGGTGCTTGCCAGCGCCTGGATCTTGCCGATGTTGGGGTCGTTCGGACTGACGCTGCGAAGACGTTCCAGCGCCGCATCGGACTGGCTTAGATTCCCGGTGAGCTTGTAGTCCCGGGCGAGCCCTGCCAGGGCTTCAGTATTGTTGGGATCGGAGAGCAGAACCTGTTGCCAGATCTGGATCGCCATATCCGGCCGGCCGCGCGACTCCAGCGCATGCGCATTCGCAACCAGGATCTGGCGTGTCCTCTCCGGACTCGACTGCGCCACCGGCTTCTGCGCCCATCCCGGCTGCAGCGATAGGAGCAGGACATACCGCGAGGAACCCCATTGTGCAAAGTGCCCTGCGCGCAACCGTCATCACTGTTTCCATTCCACCTTTAATTCCCCTCGCGGCCCGAACCTGAATCGGTCGTCCAGAAACCCAGTCGCAAACAGGAGAAGGTTCTGATCGTAATATGCGGGGTCTTTGCCATACAAACCGCTCTTTGGATCGAACTGAGAACTAATGCGAACCTTCTGTTGCGCGGCCATCTTCTCCGCATCCGGAAACGTCCTGAGATACGGCAGCACGGCCGCCGAAAACCCTACTGGTCCATCTTGCTCCATTGGAATACCCTGGTCACTCACCTTTTCCGGAGGCGCACCATGATTGCCAAGATAAGTGCCCATTCCCGACAGCGCGCCGATCATGTCCGAACGCGTCGGGACCGAGTCATCCAGCATCCCCGCCCAGAGATAGACCCGGATGGCGTCGTAGCTGCCCACCGGCGGCGGAGGGTCGTTCTTCGCCTTCTGCCCCGATGCAGGCGGACCACTCCCTGGAGCCGGAGCCGGGTAAAACCCGTCCGACGGCACATAGTCCAGCCAGTCCATCGCAAATCCGTGGCGTGCTCCCTCCCGCAGCAGACGTGGGAATATTTTTGGCGATCGCGCCCCACGGCCCGGCCGGATCGACAGCCGCAAAACGCTGGAAGATGAACAGCGGCACGTAGCTCGGGTTCACGGTCCACGTATCCTTGCGCGAAAACAGCGCAGTCGGACCCGGCATCAGCATGGGTCCGAAACCCGGAAGCTCTGCCACTTCATGCCTGGCGATCTGGGCCATCATCTGCCGGCCAAGATTGGTATACGCGGGGTTCTTCCACAAGCGTCCCGCTTCCAGCAACGAGTAGGCGATCCACGCATCGGAGTCGGCGGCCGGGTTGGCGTCGAGCGTCTTCCAATCGCCTTCTTTTGACTTGCCCCACAGCCATGCCGGAAGATGCGCTCCGAGGTTGCCCGCGCCAGGTTGGCCTGCGTCCACTTCAATACCTGGTCAAAGCGTGGACGGTCATTGTCGGCCAGCGAGAAGAACAGCGCATACGACTGCCCCTCCGATGTGGTCCGGTTGCCCCCTTGCGGATCGATGACTCTTCCCTGCTCGTCGATGAATCGGGTTGCGTACGCATTCCACAGCATCCACGGACCCTGCTTGCAACCGCCAGTCGCGGCCACCAGAAACAGAATCGGGACGAGCAGTTTGCGCCGCGACCGCATGAGAAGGGGGATCATCTTAACCGCACACCTCAAAATAATTCGCCGTTACGTGAGCCTGTATCTACTTACCGCGTCATACCTGCGTATCACGTTTGTTGTCGATCCTCTGGAGATCGAAGGACCTGTGGTTGGGACGCAAAAATCACCATGAAACCTGCATGCTCATCCTGGAGACGAATTCGTATTTGTCGCCCAGGTTGGCCCACAAAACCCAGCACACCCAATCGTTCGGGAGACAGCGACTTAGTCCGCGATCATCTTCAACCGGGCCCTGGCCTTCTGCCGCAGCCATTGCCGGGTCCAGATCGCCAGCAGGAACGCCAGCACCAGAACCACCACCGCCGCCAGCCACGGAACCTCCATGAACCAGAGCGTCAGCCTCGTCCACCAGGGCAAAAGTCCGACATGGTAAATCGCCGAACCCACGCGGAACGACTGGAAGCGCGTCCCCAGCAGCATGGAAACCGAACCCTGGATGTCGCTCGCCTGCTGCACGTACAGAAAGGTCTGCATGAAAGGCGCGAACGTCTGGCTATCCTTCAGGTGGATGGCCACGATGCTCTTGCTGCCGCCCACATCAAAGGGAGATTCGATGCCCTCGATCACGGCATCGGGTGTCCCGGATGCAACCAGATCGCCGGACTCGGTGTGTTCCTCCGACTGCACCTTCCACCACGCGTGATGCAGCGGGGCGAAGAAGCCCTGCGTGTCGTGCACCTGGATCTTTCCGCTGTGCAGCGTCACGGGAAGATTGTTCGCGATCTTGTCAAAGCCCGGCTGGTCGTCTCCCGTGCCAATCACGAGAAAATCGCTCTTCGCACCGGGGACCATCGCTTCCGCTCCGGCCACCGTCACGCGCAACCCGGGAAATCCCGTCTGCCGGCCGAAGTGCCCCATGAGCGTGACGAACGTCTCGATCTCCTGCTCCGTGGGCGTCGCCGGCAGCACCACCGTGGTCTGCGCCAGGTCCGCATAGCGCGTGAATGGGAACCCGGCGTTGGCAAAGATCTCCAGGTTCGGCATCGGCGCGTAGTGAGGATAGCCGGTCAGGTCAAGATACGTATCCCTGAGAATCGATCCCTGCATGTTGATCGGCGTCGTGTCCTGGCAATTGCTCTTTTTGAGCAACTGGAATGTGAAGTCGAACGAAAGCGAATTCGAGAACGGCCGCAGATTGACCACCGGTACCGGCATATCCAGTTGAATGTGGCGCGAGGCTTCCTGCCCGGGGATCAGAGGCACCGACCCGAGAAAGGCGTTGTTCACGCGCACCTGCATGCTGGAAATGGGCCCGATGGGAATCGAATTGTAACGATAGGCGAGCCGTAGAATCGCGTTCGGCCTCTCGTTGTAGAAAATGTCCGGAGCGATGCGGAAGTAGACACTCAGGGGCGCCGAGCCATCCCCCTGCAATTGGTCCGGGGTCGCGTAATCAGCCAGCGAGACCTTCTGGTCTGTGCGCGCCCAGCGCGGCGCCCCGTCGGCCGCCTGCCTGGCCGGAAGATCGATTGTCTCGATGCTCGTCTGCGCCCCTTGCAGCAGATCGCTGTGCAATGCCAACGGCCTGGGCCGCACGTATGGTCTGATCCGCGTCCTGGCCGGCAATCACCAGCACCTTCCCGAAGGGATCATTGGGGTTGGGCCGCATCGCCACGGTCGGCGAATCGACAATGGGCATGCCCAGGCCCGCGGGAAGATTCGAGGCATTATCGGATATGACGATCGCGTTGCCCGGCGGAAGTGCCCCGATGTGCACCGGGAAGCGCACCGGCCGGTTCTCGGAGATCAGTCCGAAATAGCTGGTCACAATACCGGCCGCCTGGATGGATTTCATCGACGGCGCCGACGCGAACACAACCGGCAGGCTCAGTGGCTGCACGACCGCCGCATCGAGAAAGGGCAAAGGCAGCTGCTTCAGATCGTCGGCCAGGGGCAGCAGGTCACCCTGAATATCGAGATAGGTGCTGCGATGAACCCGGGCCCACAACGTGGTGTTCGAGGGGTCTTCGCACACCATCACGTAATGGCCGATGAATTGAATGGTCAGCGAGTTGTTATGCACCATCAATTCCGGCGGAATCGTAAACTCGGCCTCGCCCACCTGGCTCGAGGAGCCGCCCGATCCATTCGGGGTTGGCTGCACCGTCGCGAACAGCGTCCCATTCATCATCAGCTTGATCATGCTCAGCTGCGGCAGCAGGCTGGGAGAAAACGCGTAGGACAAATGGATCTTCGCCGAGCGCGGAACATGAGTCTGCGGCAAGCTGAAATAGATGCTGTGATTGCTGTCGATGCCGTGCAGTTCGATCTGCGAAGCACCGGCATCGGCAAGACTGAACATGTCGCGAAACTGTCCCGGAGGTGGCGGCGCAAATGTGGGCATCCCGGCCACCGCCCCGGCCTGCTGCCCTTCGGCATTGATGGCCGCCTGGGCCCGCAGCTGCGGCGCCGATGTGCCCAGGATCAAACCCAGCGCGAAGATGAGCACCGAGCTTACCGCGGGCAGTGTCCGTGCCGGTTTCGCCTTCTTCTTTTGGGTCGACAAACAGGCTCTTGAACGTCGTGACCAACCCGTGCATCGAGATCTGGAAGATGCGCTGCAGGCTGCGCATCACATTGTCGTTCTCGCGCGATTCTCCCCAGCCCAGCCACGAATCGGCTCGCGAGTACAGAACCATGGTCAGCACTTCCTGCTCGCGCGATGGTGAGATCCTGGAATTTGACCCGCAGTACCGACCCCTCAGACGAAACCACCGTCGCCCGCAGTTCGTTGGCGCCCGTCGGCAGCGGAAACACCAGCCGCACCTCGGTATGCGGAGTCGCCTCCAGCGATTCGCCGAAGCGGATACTCGTTCCCCCCGACGACATGTCGATGGTCTCTCCCGCCACCAGGCGTCCATCGGCCAGCTTGGCCATCACCGGCGTGACCAGGGCGATGCGAACCGTGGTCCGGAGCTGTTTCATCTCCCGCGCCACCGCCGTGGTGACCCCCAGGATGACGACATTGAAGACACACCAGATGACATTCATCACGACCGTTCCCGGCCGGTCGCGGTCCCAGATGAAGAAGCGCGGAATGGCGATCAGAATACCCGCCAGGTTGAAGATCAGCAAAATCAGAAACGGCTGCGCGATGCGGGTGTCGAAGAATGTCCTCTTCACCACGCCGCCTTTGGCCGTGACATTGAACTTGCCCAGCTTGGGATTGATCAACGCCATCATCGTCGGCAGCAGAATGTACGGGCGAAAGAACCGTCTCGTAGATTTCGTTCCAGAACGAGTGCCGGTGCTCGCCCTGGATGCGCGAGTTGGTCACGTTCGACAGGATCAGGTGCGGCAGCGCGTAGGCCAGAATCGCAGCCCAGTAGCCCGGCACGTTGGTGTGATTCAGCAGCAGGTAAATCAACGGCGCGCTCAGGAAGATCAGCCGCGGAATCGCGTACATGAAGTGCATCATCGCGTTGAAATAGCACAACCGCTGCGGAAACTTGAGCCCGGTGGCAAACAGTGGATTGTCGGTGCGCAGGATCTGGATCATGCCGCGGGCCCAGCGAATGCGCTGTCCCACGTGGGCCGAGAGCCGCTCCGTCGCCAGTCCCGCCGCCTGCGGAATATTGATGTACGCCGTGCCCCAGCCTCTCATCTGCATGCGCAGCGAGGTGTGCGCGTCCTCCGTGACGGTTTCCACGGCGATGCCGCCGATCTCATCCAGCGCCTTGCGCCGCAGCACCGCGCACGAGCCGCAAAAGAAGGTCGCATTCCAGAAATCGTTGCCGTCCTGCACAATGCCGTAGAAAAGTTCGCCTTCGTTGGGAATAACGCGGAACTGCCCCAGGTTGCGCTCAAACGGATCGGGCGAATAGAAATGGTGCGGCGTCTGCATCATGGCCAGCTTCTTGTCGCGCAAGAACCAGCCCATGGTCATCTGCAGAAAGCTGCGCGTCGGCACGTGATCGCAGTCGAAGATCGCCACATACGGCGCGGTCATGCTCTTCAGCGCGGTGTTGATGTTGCCCGCCTTCGCATGCTTGTTGTCGGGACGGATCTTGTATCCGATTCCAGCCTCAAACGCGAAGTCGGCAAACTCCTTGCGCCTGCCGTCATCCAGGATATAGACGTGCAGCTTGTCCGCCGGCCAATCCAGATTCAGCGCGCCCAGCGCCGTGTAGCGGACCACATCCAGCGGCTCGTTGTACGTAGGGATCAGGACATCCACGTGCGGCCATTCGCTCTCATCGTCAGGCAGCGCGACCGGCGCGCGCCGCAGCGGCCAGATGGTCTGGAAGTATCCCAGAAAGAGAATGAAGAATGCGTAGGTCTCGGCCAGGATCAGGCAGCACGATGAAAAACGCATCCAGCGCTCCCCAATGATTGGCCGGATCCTTGAAAGAACTGGATGGTTCCCGAAATGCGCCAGTATCCGTACCGGAACGTGCAGAAGAGCGACATGATCATCAGCGTGAGCGTGATCAGGTACGAATCGGAACTGCGCGCCACGGCCAGCGCGATCAACAGGGTCAGCAGGCCGCACACCGCCTGCTGCGGCCACGATGAGTGGCAAGATCGCCAGAAAAGCAAAGACGCCCGTCGCTGCGGCCAGGAACAGCAGGCGTACTAGTTTGGTGATTCCGTTCTCTCCGGCGCCAATATCCAGCCAGAGCCCTGTTGGGGTCATCGCTCACTCCAGCGCACGCCGCGATACCCGCTGGAAGCAGGCGCGGCGAGGCTCTTGACCCATCCGGCCAGGCTGCCGAAATCTTCAGCCGCAGTCGAATTGGGGGCGTAGTCGACTACCGTCATTCCTTCGGCCAGCGCCTCGCTTACGGCCGGAGCACGCCGCAGCGCGAAGGGCAGAAGGCGATCGCCCAGCTGCTCGCGCAGCACCTCGCGCACATCCAGATGCAAGCGGGAGAGACGGGTCGAACTGGTTGAGAACATAGAAAGGCCGAACCTGCTGGCCCGAAGCGCTGACGTTGTGCTGGAAGAAGGCATCGATCGAACTTACGCTGACCACCGAACTCAAATCCGGCACCACGGGCACCAGCACCGTCGGGGCCATGCGCAGCAGCCTGCGGGTGGTGGCGCCGGAAGCCGTAGCCAGGTCGACGAGCACCCGGCCGGCGCCGCGGGCATGGCGCGATATTTCCTGGGTGAGCGTTTCCTGGGTCGCGGTTTCCGGACCCAGCGTCTCCGGGTCCATCGTAATCATCTGGATCGGAGCGTCGCCGCCTGCCCCGGGAGCCGTAAAGGTCCGCAGAACGCCGGGCCGCTGATCGCGCGCTCCAAAGAAAAACGGAAGCAGGCCGTAAGCCGCGGTATCCACCAGCAATACCCGTTCTCCGCGGGCTGAAAGTGCGCGGCCCAGCGTTGCCACCAGGCTGGTCTTGCCGACTCCGCCGGCCAGCGAGAACACGGCAAGCACGGGGGCGCGCTGAGGCGCCGGAGCCGGAACCGCCTCGGCCGGAGCGCTGGCTCCGGCAAAAACACCGTTCAGCGCAAACCAGCGCGAAGTCAGACGGTCGCGCGAGGCCTGCAGAGTATCTTCCGGCGCCTGCGGAACCGGTTGCACCGGAGCATCCGCCCGGTCGGCGTTCAGCCATGCGGGACGAGCCGCAGGCTCCCGGGATTCGGCCGGGGCCCACGGATTGCGAACCTGCAAGATAGTGATCTTCGCGCCCGCGATACGGTTCTTCGCGTACAGGCGCCGGCGGCTGACTCGGGGCTTGCGGGTAGGCCACCTGGCTCGGCGGCTGAGGGTACGGCGGCTGGGTCATCGGCTGCGAATAAACCGGCTGCGGCGCAGGCTGGGCGTAGGCCGGATGTATAGCGGCCGCTTGCGGATAGGCAGCGGGACCTGCGCGGCGGCGCATAGGCCTGGGGCTGAGCGTAAGCGTACTCAGAAGGCTGCGGATGAGGCGCCGGATACGCAGGCGCAACCGGAGCGGCGGGTGTCATTTGCGGAGCGGGCGCCTGCCAGGCGCGCTGCGGTGCTGCCGCCGGCTGCGCCAGTTGGGATTCGGCCCGCTGGGCCTGTTCTTTGGCTGCCTGTTCCTGCTTGCGTGCGGCTTCCGCCTTGATCGCGGCGTCGGCCGCTTTTTGTGCGTCCGCATTCTTAAGGGCTTCCGCCTCTTCGCGCGCGCGCCGCCGTTCGGTTTCGATCGCTTCTTGCACCCTCTGACGCGCCTTTTCGCGGGTCTGGGCACGGGAGGCCGAGAAGTCTCTATACTTTGCCCCATGCAGATTCGCCCACGAATACAACGTGGCTACATCCTCTGGGGTTTCATCAGTAAGAGCTTTGCGATCAGCCATTTGCCACCTCTCCCCCGGGCGCTTTCCATGCTTTCTGGCTCGATTCCGGCATAAAACACGGAGATCAGCCCAGACGCAGTGCCAGTAGGGTATCCTTGCCCCAAATCTATGTGCTTGCTGATGTCAGAACAATAACACTTGTAACGTTACCTTCCTAACACTTTCGGGGGATGCCGCGGGTACCTTGGCGTCCCGCTTGCGCGCGCGTATATCGATGATCCGCCGGTTCCTGACTGCAAAAACTGCGCCTTGCGAGCGGCGACTCCGGAAAAGGCCGTCGAAGAAACACTGATCGTTCGAAGATGACACACTCCTGTCACGTTTCAGTGATCTATCTCACTACATGTCATGGATCTGTGCGCGTATCGACGTCTTCCCGCGGCAATATGATCCAGCGCTCAGGCCGGCAAATACCACATTCGCCATGAATTCCGTGGATTCTTCCTCACGCGTGCTCTACACTTCTCTTCCATCTCCTTTCCCCAGGAGGCGCCATGCCTGAAACTTATCGCGAGCAGATCGTCCCGTTCGAAGCGGGAGATGGATTCGCCTGCAACCTGGTTCACATCGAAGGCCCGAATCCGCCTACCAAAGGGCCCGTGCTGCTTATCCACGGAGCCGGCGTTCGCGCCAATCTGTTTCGCGCCCCGGTGGAACGGACCGTTGTCGACCACCTGATCGATTGCGGCTACGATGTGTGGCTGGAAAACTGGCGCGCCAGCATCGACCTCAAGCCCAATACCTGGAACCTCGATAAAGCCGCGGTCTTCGACCATCCGCGGGCTGTCAAAAAAGTCGTTGAAGAGACCGGCTGGGACAAGATCAAGGCCGTCATTCACTGCCAGGGATCCACCAGTTTCATGATGTCCGCCGTCGCCGGCCTGGTTCCTGAAGTGACCGTGGTCGTCACCAATGCGGTCTCCCTTCACCCCATCGTGCCGGAGTTCAGCCGCTTCAAAATCACCAAGCTGCTACCGCTTCTGAGCGGTTCCACAGAGTACCTCAACCCCCAGTGGGGCCTCCACGCGCCTTCCGCCATCTCAAAGCTGGTTGCGTCCATGGTTGCGCTCGCCCATCATGAGTGCAACAACCCCGTGTGCAAGGGAGTCAGCTTCACCTACGGCACCGGCTTCCCCGCCCTGTGGAGTCATGAGAACCTCAACGATGCGACTCATGAATGGATCAGGCAGGAGTTCGCCCAGGTGCCCATCACCTTCTTCGAACAGATGGCGACCTGCATTGAGGCCGGGCATCTGGTCGCTGTTGACGGACGTCCCGAGCTGCCTGCCGACTTCGTTGCCAGAGAACCCAGCACCACCGCCCGCTTCGCGTTTTTTGCCGGCGTCAACAACCATTGCTTCCTGGCCGAGAGCCAGCAGCGCACATTCGACTTCTTCGATTCGTGGCACAAGAATTACCATTCGCTGCACATGCTTCCCAACTATGGCCACCTGGACGTCTTCTTCGGCAAGAACGCAGCGAAAGACATTTTTCCCTTGATCAGCGAGGAACTCGAACGCACGAACTAGGTCTTCGACCGGATAGATTTGTTCCGGTTGAGTTTCGTGGTATGCCAGGTTAGGCGCAAAAACAGAGACGCGCCGAACCTGGGGCACCCAGAGTTTGGTACAAGAACAAGCGGTCAGAGACCTAGTGCGCTGCCATTCGAGTGCTGTGCCGAGACGATCGACGAGTAACGAATGCCACTCGACCCGCACCAACTCAAAAGGCTGCAACCGGAGGCTCCATGGCACAACCCGCACGGCTCGATCAGCAGGCAGGCCGCTGGGCCCTTGTTGACGGCATTCCGTTCCAGATGCCGGTCTACTGCCGCAACTGCCCCGCCCTCTTTGCGGTTTTCTCCATCAACGCCGACAAGGCCCGCAAGCTGATCCCCGGAAATGAAATTCACCCGTTTCGCCTGTGGAACAAAGGCCTGCTGATCGTCACCGTCATCGATTACCTCGACACCAACATCGGCCGCTACATCGAATTCAGCGTCGGGATCGCCTGCACCCGCGGTGCGCGCCCCGCGCCGCGCCTGCTGTCCGCCCTTTTCCTTGACCACTACGGCACCGGACAGTGGGTCTTTGATCTCCCTGTCAGCACTGAAATTTCGGTCAAAGGCGGCAAAGGGATCTGGGGCATGCCCAAGCACCAGGCCAATCTCAACTACATCATCGGCGACGACGTGGTCAGCAGCCAGTACGACCAGGGCGGCATGTTCGCGATCAAGATTGAAGTCCAGAGGCCCAAGAGCTCATGGCTCCCGGTCGCCCTGACCGGCGTGAACTACTGCGCGTTCCGCGGATTGCTCATGAAGTCCAGCCTCTACTTCAAAGGCAAGCTCGGATTCCACCTCTTCAAAAAGGGTTCAGCCAAACTCATCCTCGGGGACCACCCCCGGGTTCAGCCGCTCAAGGACCTGGAGATCGATCCCCACCCCATCTTCGCCGGTTTTGTGCCCGCCGCCACCGGCGTACTCGACGATCACATCGAAAGCTGGTTCCTGAGCGAAACCAAGCTTCCCGCCACCGTTCCTGAAGGCATGGAGACCGTGGTCGATCTCGGCCTGGGTCAGGACGTGGCTCGAGCCGCCCGTTCCGATTGACGAGGTTGCCGCCGCTCCTGAACTCGTGCGCCGGTAGAATCAGTTCGCGGCATCTGCAATCACCTTTCAAACCCGCACCGTGCGGATTTCTCTCGTCTCACCCGAGGTCACAGACATGGCAAACCAGGCTCCAGGCTTTACCTTCCGCGAAAAGATGTCGGGCGGCTTCGCTCTCGGCGAAACCGATCCCGAAACCGGCGCAAAACTCGGCACCGCCGCCGGCAACGTCTTCACCATGCACGGCACCATCAACATTGATGACCTGACTCGATTCATGTCTGACCCCGCCCATGCCGGGTCCATCACCGGCAGCATCGATTTCGAGCCGCTGGGCGCCAGCCTTCCCTCGACCGCGGGTGTCTTTAACCTCTTCTCGCCCACCAGCGACCCGACCATGAAGTACATGGTTTATGAACTCGGCTTCAACGCCAGCAACGGCCAGCCTTATTACATGGCCGGCGAGAAAAAAGTCAAAGACGCGCCAGCCACCGACATGTGGAAAGCCACCACGACGCTATACACTCAGCTTCATCAGGGAACCGATAAGAGTGGTCCGGTGGTTGGAGCAGGCGTGCTGAACCTGGGCGTTGCCGACCTGCTGGCGATGATTCCGACCATGCACGCCACGAATACGAGTTCGCCGGCAGAAGCCGCTGAAACAGTGGCTCGCTTTGGCCGGTTCTTTCTCGGGGAACTCTGGGATACCTACGTTCAAAAAGCCGGAGTGTAAGGGATGGACTTCGACGCAATCGTCATCGGAAGCGGTTTCGGCGGCGCGATCACGGCCTGCCGTCTGGCAGAAGCAAATTACAAAGTTCTGATCCTCGAACGCGGGCGCCGCTGGGACAAGAGCAACTATCCCCGCCAGCCTGAGGACCAGTGGCTATGGAACAACGAGCACCCCGAGCGCGAGCAGGGCTGGCTCGACTTTCATGCCTTTCCACATATGTCGATCGCCACCGGCGCTGCGGTCGGCGGCGGCTCGCTCATATACGCGAACATCTCCTGCGAAGCTCCGGCCAGCACCTTCGCTACGGGATGGCCGGCGGAGGTCACCTATCCTGAGCTGAAGCCGTACTACGATACGGTCGCGAAGTTCATGAACGTGCAGCCGGTCCCGGCCAACCAGTGGACCAACCGCATGAAGCTCATGCAGGAGGCGGCGCAGAAAACCGGCGCAGGCGCTCGCTTCAAGCAATTGGAACTGGCTGTCTCCTTCGATCAAGGACTTTACTTACGACCAGCCCAATCCGTTCAACGTCGTCAACAGTAAGCGCTTCGTAAACGCCCAGGGCGTCGAGCAGGGAACATGCGTTCACCTCGGCAACTGCGACATCGGCTGCGATGCCGACGCCAAAAACACGCTCGACCGCAACTACATTCCCTGGGCTGAGAAACACGGCGCCGAAGTGCGCCCGCTCCATCTCGTCACCGACATACAGCCCACGGACGGCGGCTACAAGGTTTCCTTCGATCATCTCAACAACGGCCAGCGCATCCCCGGCAGCCAGACCGCACGCATCGTCGTGGTGGCGGCCGGATCGCTCGGTTCCACTGAACTCCTTCTGCGCTGCCGCGAAATCAACGGCACCCTGCCCAACATCAGCCCTTTCCTTGGCCGCAACTGGAGTTCCAACGGCGACTTCCTCACCCCGGCCTTCTACGATGGCCGCGCCGTGAATCCATCGCAGGGCCCCACCATCACCTGCGCCATCGACTTCCTCGATCGCAGCTGTCAGGGCCAGAGCTTCTGGATCGAAGACGGCGGCTTTCCCAATTTCCTGATCGACTACGTGACCCGCCTCGACGCCTCTCCCACCAAGAACGAAGCCGCCAAGCTTCTGCTCGATTCCTTCCGCCACCTCATGCAAGGCGCAGGTCCGTTTCAGAACGTGATGCCGTGGTTCGCGCAGGGCGTGGACGCCGCCAACGGCACCTTGTCGATCCATCACTCCCTGCTCACCGGCGAACCCTGTCTCAATCTTGCCTGGGACATCGGCAAATCGAAGCAGGCCATCGACGCCATCGTCTCCATGCATCTCAAACTGGCCGCGGCCACTGGCGGGCACCCTGTTGTGCCGCCCACATGGTCACTGCTACATTCCCTCGTCACCCCGCACCCGCTGGGCGGATGCGGCATGGGCGACACGCCGATGAACGGCGTCGTCAATCACGCCGGCGAAGTCTTCAACTACAAAAACCTTTATGTGATTGATGGGGCCATCGTCCCCGAAGCTCTCGGCGTCAATCCCTCGCGCACTATCGGAGCTCTCGCGGAACGAAGCGCGGCTATCATCCGCGCCGAGGCGCGCTGATTGTTGCTCGGTTTTTGGAGAGATAGCCGGAGAACGAACCTCCGTGCCCCATCCTTTCGCCTTTTTTCTGGCGAAAGGGTGGGAGACCAAAATCATTCTCGCGCATCATCCCGCCGCCAACGGCTTCTCGATCGTCTCGCTGTACAAAGGTTCCGCTAGCGGCGGCGGATTCCCCGGCTGCGCATCCGTGCTGTCCACCTGGTAGTAATCGATGGTCAGCTTCGGTCCGGCCAGCGTCATCATCGCGTAGCAGTAATTGAACACCGTTCCGTTGTCCCCCAGCCCTGTCCGCGCCACTACTCGCGGGGGCCCATCCACGCCTGCGGGCACCACCAGGTTCGCGGGCGCGACGGGTTTTTGCGCCAGGTACATCGGAACCGCGCTTGCTCCCACGCACCGCCCCTTCGGAAGCGGCTTTCCGGGACCGATCGAATAAGGCTCGAAGATGCACAGGTTGTGCTCATGTCCCCACAGCCAGAGGTCGACCAGGTGGAAGACCGGCGCCAGCACATTGACGAGATTCGGATTCACAGCCAACGGCGCGCCGTTGGCCCCCTTCCCCACTCCCGTGAACGAAAACAACTGGTGATGCGAGAGCAGAACCGTGCCCCGTGCCCCGCCCGGATTCACCTGCTTGTCCACGTTCGCGCCATTGTTATTGATCTTGTCCAGGTGCCATGGAACTTCCTGATCGACAAGTTTCGTCAACGCGGTGCCGGCCGCGGTTGCGCCGGGGTCCGCGTCATAGAAACTTGTGTCCATCGCTACAAATTGCCAGAAGTTGTTACGCGCAGCAAAGTAACTGTTCGGCTGCGGCTTGCCCGCGGCGGCATTCAGGTTTTTGATCAGTTCGTAGTAGCCGCCATTCGAGCCTGCGTAACGGTCGTGATTGCCAGAGAGCGTAAACACCAGCGGCTTCGGCTTCGGTCCGCCCGCGGGCCATGCTTTATCGATTAGATCGGTAAAATGCGTCTTGCACTCCGACGGCAGCCCCGAATAATAGATGTCCCCGAGATGTATCAGCATATCCGGCTCGAAGTTTTTGGCGATCTGCTGCAGCAGAACCAGGGCATCGTTCATCCCCGTGCCCCAATCCCCGATCACCGCGATCTTGGCGTTATCCGGGAAACATTGTTCCAGCACGAAGTCATCGATGTTCTGGTAATTGATGTAGGGCTGGACCTGGCTCGAGAGTCTCCATTGCTCGTACACCGCCAGGCATTCCGCCCATAGGGGATCGCACGTGCCGGCGGCCAATTCATTTCGCAGTACAGCCGCCTTCACGGGATTCGTCACCGAATACAGAGCGATCTGGGCTGCCAGCTTGGCGCACTGTGTCGCAACCGACGACGAGCCCGCCGGCGCTGCTACGGACTGAGCAAGGCCCCCCGCCACGGCCGCCATCGCCGCGCCAGCTCCATGCGACTGCGCCGCAACATCGAAGTTGCCCGTGCGGTCGAACTGACGCACCACCTGCGCCGTGGCCATCATCTCCGGAATCTGGGCCGTCACCCCGATCCCGCTGTGCACCGAGTCCTGCTGTTGTGGTTTTTGCGAAAGGACCTCGTGCATCGCCGATTGCCACAGCGAAAGCGCAGATGTATGCGAGGAATATACCGGCACGGTCATGGATCGCGATTTTAACAGCAGCGAGCTTGAGTTACGTACACGTTTCTGGACTCAGAGAACGGCTTGCAGCTTCAATCTGAATAGTCACTTACCTTTTTAAGAATTTCATTGATGACAACTTGAGTCTTCGCCTTATAATCGCAGCGCTTCTCATGCCGTATTTTTCCCGTCTTAATTCCCACCCTGGAGGAAATCTGCGATGAAGATCATGTCGACCTGGAGTTTGAAACCCGGTGCATTTAACGAAGCAGTGCGGCGTTTTCTCGCCGGCGAAGCAGCTCCCGCCGAAGGCGTAACATTGCTGGGCCGCTGGCACGCCACGGACCTCAGCTGCGGCTTCTCACTCGTCGAAACGAACGATCCGGCCGCCTTGTATCGAACCTCCGCGCCCTGGGGCGACGTTCTCGACCTCAAGGGCCACGTCGTCATTGAAGACAGTGAAGCCGGCCCTATTCTCGCCAGCATCGGCAAGAAATAGAAGCTCGGGTGCCCCACCCTCACGACGTCTTTGTTTTTGTCGTCAGGGTGGGAAGCCCATACAGCTCACCCGCCCGCAATCGCTCCTACAATCAACAGCGGTTCCTTCCCATCCGCCACGTCGCCCGGCAACGCCGCATCCGGCGAGTCATGCGACAAGTCTTCCTGGCAGGCAAAGAACCGCAGGAACGGCCTGCGTATCTTGGTTACATGGTCACGGATCGTTCCCTCCAGCATCGGGTATCGTGCCTCAACCGCATCCACGACGGTTCGGATCGTCACAGATCCGGCGATCTCCAGTTCGATCTCAGTCCCCACGCGAGCCAGGTTGCGCAGGTGGTAGGGCAAAACCACCCGCACGCGATGCACTGATGCAGCTTGCGCCGGTGCGCCTTCGCTCATGGCAGAGTCTGCACCTCAACCGACAGCACCGGGGGCAGATCGTGCCTGATCACATTCCATGTATCGCCGCCGTCCGGCGAGCAATACACCTGGCCGCCCGTGGTGCCGAAGTAAATGCCGCACTCGTCCATGCGATCGACCGCCATCGCGTCGCGCAACACATTCACATAGCAATCCTTCTGCGGCAGGCCTTTGGTCAGGGCCTCCCATTCGTTCCCGCCCGTGCGGCTGCGATACACCTGCAGCGCTCCATCGATGGGAAAATGTAGCGAGTCGCTCTTGATCGGAACTACGTAGATGGTCTCTGGCTCATGAGCATGCACGTCGATGCAGAATCCGAAATCCGTAGGCAGGTTTCCACTCACCTTCTCCCACTGATCGCCGGCATTGTCGCTGCGCATCACATGCCAGTGCTTCTGCATGAACAACGTGTCGGGCCGCGACGGGTGGATGGCGATGCGGTGCACGCAATGGCCCACCTCGCCGGTGGGATTGGGCATCATGTCCGACACCAGACCCTTGTTGATCGGCTTCCACGTCTCCCCGCGATCGTCGCTCCGGAACGCTCCCGCCGCGGAAATCGCGATATACATCCGTTCCTTGTTCGTCGGGTCCAGCACGATGGTGTGCAGGCACATGCCTCCCGCTCCCGGCTGCCAGTGCGGGCCTGAATCGTGCTTGCGCAGCCCTGACAACTCCGTCCAGCTGGTCCCTCCATCCGTCGACTCGAAAAGCGCCGCATCCTCTACGCCGGCGTAGACCGTCTCCGCATCCGCCAACGAAGGCTCCAGGTGCCAGACTCGCTTGAATTCCCATGGATGCGGGGTGCCGTCGTACCACTGGTGGGTGCCCGGGACGCCGTCATACGTATATTTGTTGCCCACAGCCTCCCATGTCTTTCCGCCGTCGTTGGAGCGCTGCATGACCTGGCCGAACCAGCCGCTGGTCTGCGACGCGTAGATCCGGTCCGGATTCACGGGTGATCCTTTCACGTGGTAAATCTCCCACCCCCCAAAATATGGTCCGCTCACTTCCCATTTATCCCGCTTGCCATCCGACGACAGGATGAACGCGCCCTTTTTCGTACCCGCCAGTACCCGCACTCTGCTCATGCAACCTCCGTGTGTCTCGCAGCTTCAGCTCGGGAACCTTTCCCGGTTCCTCAGTTCGAAGCCGCTTCGCCGATTTTTCCCTAGTGTGTGTATCCGGTTCAAGCCTTTTGGTAACAAATTCGTGAATATTTCGGAAAGCCGCGGTGCCCCGTGCCGGTTCTGCAAGGATGCGGTTTCATCCAGCCGGGTTGGAGGACCGCGTGTTCGACTAAACTGGATTCAAGCCATGTCGCTCATCAGCCTTTTCGGCAGCCTCAAAGAACCCGAAGAACCAGAGAAGCAGGACGAAGAACAGAAATCCGGCTTCTTCAGCCGCATGAAGCAGGCTGTCTCGCGGACGCGCGAGTCCTTCACGTCGAAGATCGAAGACATCGTCGCCCTGACCCGGACGGTAGACGAATCTGCCCTTGAAGACCTCGAGTCGGCGCTGATCACCAGCGATATCGGCGTCCAGACCACGACCGAGATCCTCGACGCCCTGCGCGAGCGCGCGAAACGCCAGGCCATCGAGGGCGGCGAAGAACTTCGCGACGTTGCTCAAGGCGCAGTCTTCGCACGATCCTCGAAGCGCCGCAGCGGCCGGTTCCCTCCCCTGCGTCCCCGCCCAAAGTCACCTTCCTCGTCGGCGTGAACGGCACCGGTAAAACCACCACCAGCGGCAAGCTGGCCGCCTGGAGCCGCGCGCAGAATCGCACGCGTTCTGCTCTGCGCAGCCGACACCTTCCGCGCCGCCGCCATCGAGCAGCTTGGAGATCTGGGCCATCGCGCAGCGGCGTGGAGATGATCAAGACCCGGCAGGGCGGCGACCCCGCGGCGGTTCTCTACGACGCCATCACCGCCGCCAAGGCGCGCAATATCGCCGATCTCTACGTCGACACGGCCGGCCGACTGCACACCAAGTCCGGCCTCATGGATGAGCTCGAGAAGATGCGCCGCACCGCCGCGCGCCTGGTCCCCGGCGCGCCCCACGAAGTGCTGCTGGTCATGGACGCCACCACCGGCCAGAACGGCCTGCAGCAGGCCCGCCTCTTCACCCAGTCCGCCGGCGTCACCGGCATCGTTCTCACCAAGCTGGACGGCACCGCCAAGGGTGGCATCGCGGTCGCCATCGCCCGCGAGCTCAACCTCCCCGTCCGCTTCGTCGGCGTCGGCGAAAAAATGGACGACCTGCTGGAGTTCTCTCCCAAAGCCTTCGTCGATTCGCTGCTCGGTTGACCAGCCATTCTCGATCGTTGAAAGGTATTTCAGTCGCGGGACCCATCGCGTACACTGATTCCCTCGGAACCCCATGCACGCAATGAACCCCAAGGACCAAGACACGTACTGGATGCAGCGCGCGCTCGAACTGGCCCGCCGCGGCATCGCCGTCACGTCGCCCAATCCCGCCGTGGGCTGCGTGATTCTCGACCGCGCCGGCCAGGTCGTCGGTGAGGGCTGGCATGAGTACGACCTGCTCGATCACGCCGAAATCATCGCGCTGGCGGGTGGCCGAGCAGCACGCCAAAGAGCGCCTCCGCGGCGGCACCGCCTACGTCACGCTCGAGCCGTGCAACCACACCGGCCGCACCGGTCCCTGCACCGAGGCCCTCATCGCCGCCGGCCTCAAGCGTGTGGTCGCGGCCACGGTTGATCCCAACCCCAACGTAGCCGGTCACGGCGCTGACCGCATGCGCGCCGCCGGCATTGAAGTCACAATCGGCGTCTGCCAGGCGGAGGCTCGCCGCATCAACGAAGGCTTCGCGCGCTGGATTCAGCACAAGCGTCCCCTGGTGCTGATGAAAGTCGCCATGACGCTCGACGGGCGCATCGCCCCGCCCGTAGGCCAGCACAACCTGCGCGAGCCTTACTGGATTACCTGCGACGCGGCGCGAAGCGCGGTGCAGCCGCTGCGCTGGCAGGCCGACGCCGCCATGACAGGAGTAGACACGGTATTGGCCGACGATCCCATGCTCACCGATCGCAGCGGCCTGCGCCGCCGGCGCCCGCTACTGCGCGTGGTTCTCGACTCCGCCCTGCGCATGCCCCTCGATTCCAAGATCGTGAATACGGCCAATAACGATGTCGTCATCTTTACAGTGAGCAAAGATGAGAACCGCATAGCCCAATTGACCTATCGCGGCGTGCGCGTGGAAGTGCTGCCCGCAGAAGCTGGGCGCGTCCCTCTCGGCAAACTCCTCGACAAGCTCGGCCAGGAAGGCATTCTCACCCTGCTCACCGAAACCGGCACGCGCCTGAACACCGCCATGCTGGCCGCCGGCCTGGTGGACCGCGTACACCTCTTTGTCTCGCCCCAGATCATGGGCTCCGACGCCGTGCCGGCATTCCGCGGCATGCATAGCGCCATCCGCATGGCGCAGGTGGAGGTGGAACGCTACGAAAACGACCTCGGTCTCTGCTCGCTGCTCCGGGACCCGTGGCCGCCGGAATAGAGCTCAAATCTCGCTGGTTCTCTGGGCGTGGGCTTCGATGAGCTTCCGGTAGAGATCGATGGTCTGGTCCGCAATCGCCGCCCAGGCAAACTTCTGCTCGACGCGCTTGCGCCCGGCTAATCCGAACTGCCGCGCCTTTTCGGGATCGGCAATGAGTTCGCTGATCCGGGCGGCAAGATCGCGCGAGAACTTCTCCGGATCGGCCGGAAACTTGCGTCACCGGGTCCTGATCGAAGTGAACCAGGTATCCCGTCTCGCCATCGACAACGACTTCGAGGATCCCGCCGGTGGCGCTGGCCACCACCGGAGCCTCGCATGCCATCGCTTCCAGGTTGATGATGCCGAACGGCTCATAGACCGACGGGCAGCAGAAGACGCGGCAGTGGCTGTAGAGCTGAATGGCCTCGGCCCGCGTGACCATCTTCTCGATCCACACCACGTGCGGATTGACGGGTTTGACGGCTTCGACCTTGGCTCGCATCTCGGCCGCGATCTCCGGCGTGTCAGGCGCCCCGGCACAGAGCACTACCTGGATATTTTTGGGCATGTAGCTGATCGCATCCACCAGGTGCGTGACGCCCTTCTGGCGCGTGATCCGCCCCACAAACAGCACGTACGGCAAGGTCGGATCTACTCCGTACTTGAGCAGCGCACTGGCGTCGCTCGTCTTCTGGTACTGCTCCAGGTCGATGCCGTTGTAGATCACGTGAATGCGGGCCGGATCGACATCCGGGTACGCCTTGAGAATGTCCTCCCGGGTGCCCTTCGACACGGCGATGATCGCGTCGGCGTCGTGAATGGCGGTGTGCTCGATCCACGAGCTCATGCGGTAGCCGCTGCCCAGTTGTTCGGCTTTCCACGCGCGCAGCGGCTCCAGGCTATGGGTAGTGAGAACGAACGGCACATCGAACAGGGTCTTGGCCAGGAACCCCGCCATCGACACGTACCAGGTGTGGGTGTGCACGATGTCGATCTTGTCCAGCATCACCATCTGGGCCAGGTTCAGGCTCAACGTCTCGAGCGCCGTCTTGAACTTCTCGTGCGTGCCCTCGGTAATCGCCGACCAGGGCCGGCATCCGCGCACGTGCAGGTTGCCATCGTCGATCTGCTGGTCGCCCCAGCAATGCACTTCCACTTCGATCTTCTTCGCCAGCTCCCGGCTCAGATATTCAACGTGAACTCCAGCTCCCCCATACACATCGGGCGGATATTCGCGGCTCATCAAACCAACTCGCAAGGCGTACCTCCGAAAGATCGCGGCGTGAAAAGCTCGCCAGTCGGCGCAATCATAGCATCGAGGCCGAATCCGCAGCGAAAGGATAACCGCCGAAAACTCCGGCAATCGCAGTGCCGGGTACCCGGTCGTTCATCGTGAGCCGTGGTTCTAACAGCAATGGGACGGCGCGGTTCCGTGTTTTCCTAAACCTGGATGCAAGCTGTACCATGGCTTGCGGCGATTGCCTCTGCCGCACCTGTGCTCTCGAGTCGATGGAGTGCAGGCGTCTGGGAGACGCGTATCATCATGAAGCTGGTCCAAACCATGTCCCTTATTGGTCTCACTGCGGCTTTGGCCGCCACTCCCGCTCACGCGCAGGAATGGGTGCTTCTCGATGCATCCAAAGCCCCGCAGAACCGGCAGATCACTAGCCAGGAACTGGGTCTGAAACTCGACAATCCCTTTTCTGTCAGTCTGCGCATCTTGCATGGCGGACGCCAGGAAGGCGCCACCATCATCGAAATCAATAACGGTGCGATGCAGATCTCGGTCGTTCCGACGCGCGGAATGAACATCCTCAAAGCCGTCTCTGGAAATGTACGCCTAGGGTGGGATTCGCCGGTGGACGAGGTGGTCAACCCGGCCTTCATCGATCTCAATGGACGCGGCGGACTCGGCTTCCTCGAAGGATTCAATGAGCTGGTTGCCCGGTGCGGTTACGAGTGGGCAGGCCATCCCGGTTTGGACCAGGGCGTCATGCTCACGTTGCACGGCCGGGCATCCAACACGCCGGCCTCGCGGGTCGTGCTGAGCATCGACAAAGAACCTCCCTATACGATTCGCCTGAAGGGCGATCTGAAGGAACAGGCATTCAAACAAGAGAACTTCCTCATCGAAACCGAACTGCGCACCGAAGCCGGAGCTCAATCGTTCAGCCTGCACGACACTTTGACCAACAAGGGCGACTACGCCCGTGAATACCAGGCTCTCTATCACAGCAACTTTGGTCCGCCGCTCCTGGAGCCGGGCGCCCAATACAGCGCGCCTGTGAAGCAAGTCTCGCCCTTCAATCAGAAGGCGGCGGAAGAACTGGCCAATTGGCAGACCTACGGACCGCCCACGCCGAATTACGACGAAACGGTCTATAACGTTGTGCCCTACGCCGACGAGCAGGGGAACACGTTGGCCGTTCTGCACAATTCAAGCGGTACCGAAGGGGTTCGCGTCGGATTCAATGTGCAGCAGTTGCCGGTCTTCGCTTTATGGAAGAACACCGATACCCAGGGCCAGGGCTATGTCACCGGCCTGGAGCCGAGCACTAGTTTCCCCTACAACCGCAGCTATATGCGCGCGCTGCATCTCGTCCCGACCATCGGCCCCAAAGAGCAGCGCCACTTCGATATCACGTACACACTCTTGCCTGACAAAGGCGCCGTCGATCAAGCCCTGCAACAGGTGCAAAACATCCAGCACGGCCGCCCTACCGAGACACGCAAGGCGCCTTTGGTAGACCTGCCAAAAGAGTAGACCTGTTCTTCCCGGCTTACATGTTCGAACGCGTTGCCGTCCCGACAATTGAGGGCCCACTCGGCTTAAAATCAATCCATGTTCACTGGCATCATCGAGCAGACCGGAACCTTGATAAGCCTTGAGGACACGGGCGGCGTTCGCCGATTGACCGTCGAGGCTCCCGGAATCGCGGGCCGGTTGCGCGAAGGCGATTCGCTCGCGGTATCCGGCGTCTGCCTGACGGCGCTCGATGTGGACCCGGCGCTCTTTCATGCCGACCTGGCCCAGGAGACCCTTGACCGCACTTCCCTGGGCTCCCTGGCTCCGGGGTCGAAGGTCAACCTAGAGCTGCCCACAGCGGCCGGCAGCCCGCTCGGTGGTCATGTGGTGCAAGGGCACGTGGACGGCACCGGTCGGCTCGCCTCTCTCCAGCCCGTCATCCCCCGAACTGACCCGGCGTTCGACGAGCGGACCACCGACTGGACCCTCAAGGTGCGCGTCCCGGAGAATGTCCGACCGTGGATGGTGCCCAAGGGCTCGGTGGCCATCGAGGGCATCAGCCTGACCATCGCGGATTGGGATGGGGAAGAGATCACCATCGCCATCCTGCCTCTCACCTACTGGCGGACAAATCTGCACACTCTCGCTCCCGGCGCCCCGGTCAATGTGGAAGCGGATGTACTGGTAAAGCTGGCCTGGGAACAGATGCACGAGCAGAAAAAGTCTTCGATTGAGCTGACCGAAGCCTGGCTGGTGGCTAACGGGTTCTAGGCCGAATCTTCAGAGTTCACCCGATTCTGGAACCGAATGAAACTGGACGTGTGCGACCTCAAGCGGACGCCGGACGGGCCCTTGTGGCAGCTTCAAGGGAAAATTGGAGCCCCCGCCCAGCGACTTGGGCGGAGCTGACCAAGGCATCGAAACTGCGTGTTACTGCTGAGGCTGCGGTGTGGGCTGAGTCGGCGCTGGGGTGCCTCCCGAAGGACTGAACGAGGTTCCCGGCGCGCCCACACCAGGCTGCGAGGGCTGAATGCCAGGCGGCGGCACCATCCCCATGCCCAATTCGCTCTGAGGACTGTACAGGAACTCCCACTCGTTGTAGTGGTTTTTCTTCTTGTAGACGTAGATCGACTGCTTATCGCTGGCGGGTGAGACACCGATGATGCCGGCGCCGCCGCCAAATGTCTGCCCCCCAAGCGGGTTGGCGCCCGCGATCGATCCGGAGTTGGGATCGGTGGGATTGCCGTTGGCATCCGTTCCGCCGGTTGGATTCGTCGTACCCGCCGCGCCGGTCGGACTTGTGGAACTGATTGGACTCGTGGATCCGAAAGAGCCGCCGCCCATCGGGTTCGTGGAACCGAAAGACCCGCCACCAACTGGGCTGCTGGAGCCGAAAGAGCTGCCGCCAACGGGGGTGGCGCCAGCAATTCCATTGCCGCCGTCCGGTCCTGTCCCCGCCAGCGCCCCGCCTCCGAATCCAATGCCACCCATCGGCTGCCCGAAGAAGCCCATCGCCATGGGGGTCTTGTTCTGGCCGAACAGGACGGGCTTCCAATCGTCCTTGCCGGTAGTGGGATCGATGTACTTTTTACGCAGGAAGCGGATCTCGTTGGTCTTGATCAACGCTTCCATGTTGGGGGGATAACGCTGGAACTTCTTGAAATACAGTTGGATGGCGCGCCTGTATTGCATGCCGCGATGGTACGTCTCGAGTTCGCGGTCGCGCTGAATGTCGGCGGCGATCTTGGGCAACGCCACCGCCATGGAGATGATCAGCAGCGCGATCATGAACATCACGGCGACGAGGATGTAGCCCTCTTCGGAGGGTTTGACGCGGCGAGATGGGGCGGTGGTGATCATAGTGGACAGTGAACAGTGAAACAGCGAATCAGTGAAACAGTGAAACAGTGGACAGTGAAACAGCGAATCAGTAAAACAGTGAAACAGTGAAACAGTGAATCAGTGAACAGTGAAACGTGAACAGTGGCTGGTTTAGCCAGCCTCACTTAGCTGATTGACGCGGGTCAAGTGGATTACGTTTGCCGCTGCCCCGGAAGTTCTGTTCACTGTGCACTGTTCACTGTGCACTGTTCACTGTTCACTGCTTTTCTTGCTACTACTGCTGCGCTGTGGCCTGGGCCGTCAGCGGCACAGTCTGAGTATTGTTGTAGGCCAGGTCGGTGATCTGAACGCTA
Organism: Terriglobales bacterium; assembly: GCA_963788475.1. Classification (GTDB taxonomy): domain Bacteria; phylum Acidobacteriota; class Terriglobia; order Terriglobales; family Acidobacteriaceae; genus Telmatobacter. Next base: position 52,816 of record CAWBGO010000010.1, on the reverse strand, counting down.
CCCGGTGCGATCGCCCCAACCTTGTAGCGATGGTCGACTATCTCTCCCACCTTGGCCATAAAGATGTCATCACCCCGAACCAGGAAGGCCTTGATCGACTTGTCTTTCGACTGAGCATAACCGAAGTATTTCAGTTCGATGGCCGGAGGCTTGGGCGGAGGTGGCGGACCCGTATCCACGACGACCGGGCGAGGATCTGCGACCGGTTCCTCGATTTTCACGGGTTCCGATTCCGCGGAGAAGATATTTCGCCCGGTTCCCGCATACTCCACCGATTCGTTCAAAGCCAGCCTCTCAAGGTGAAGTGTTGGATCGAGGCCGTTGTTGGAGAGCTTCTGGGCATCCGGCCCAGTTGCAGAGGAACCGGCACCTGGAACGCTGGCGAGCCGAACCACGGCCGGCGCGGGTGTCGGCGGGGCAGAAGAGCCGCTGAACATCCGGTAGACCTGGTATCCGCCGTACAGGAAGATGAAACTGAACAACCCGACCACAATGTAGACCTGGCGCTTGTTTTCCAACCCCAGATTCATGGTTATTCCCCCTCCGGTGCGGCGCTGCCAGGCTCAGAAGCCTTGGGCTGGTTCGTGGGATTGGCCTGGGGCAGGCCGCTGGCCGCGGCTGCGGCATTCTGCAGCCAGGTGGAAACCTGGAGGCGCAAGTTCACAAGCCCGCCCTGCTGGCCGGTCAGAGACATCTGGCGGACCACGAAGAAGGTCTTGTCGCGCTCCAGCGAGTTCACGAAATGCATGATCTGGGGATAGTCCCCGGTGATGCTCGCGTCGAGGAAGATTTCTGTGAGTTCCGGCCCGGGCTTGCCCTGGGTGTATTGAAGGCGCGACATCCGAACTCCCGACTTCACCTGCAGTTCGCCGATGCGCGAAGCATACGACGAAAAGTAGCCGGGAATGCGATCGGTGTAGAACTGCTTGATCTGTTCGCGCGATTCGACCACTCGCTTGTCGAGCCCGCGCAGCGGGGCCGTTTGCATGTCAAGGGCTTTCAGTTCCACCTGTTTCCCGGAAAGGGCGTCGGCGGAACTGGAACTGATGGCCGCCCAATCCAGGGCAAAGCGGGTCGCCAGGACGACTAACACGATCAGCAGAACGCCTGCGCCCGCCACGTGCCACGTGAGCGGAGAGGCCATCCGTTCGCGCCACGATATGGTCTTGGTATCGCTCATTGCGGTGCTCCTGGTTTGGGCCTGGGGGCCGCGTTGGGTTGAGGAAATCCTGTATAGCCGTGGGGTCCCGCATGACGAATCGCGGCCGGAGATTGAGGAACGGCAGCCGGAGGCTGGGAAACACCGGCGTTGGCGGGCCGACGCTGCCCCGGACCCTCTCCCGGTCCGGCGGGATGGACTCCTGCCGTGCCCGGACCGGCTGCAGAATGTGCTGCGCCGGTCGCGGGAGAGTGGGGAGCCGCAGAGGGAACTTCTTCGGTTTTTGGGGATACTGGAGTCGGTACAGCCAGCGCTGCCGCGTTGTACTCGGCGAGCAGGTCGAAGTTAACCTTGTTGGTTTCGCTCACGGGTTCCAGTTTCTCCCCCGGGCCGCCGTTGTTCTCTAAACTCTCCCCAACGATGGTGGGGTGGAGAAAGAACTTGGAGCGTTCGAGGTTCTGGAGGAGCCCGACGTTGGCGTCGCGCGGACCGACCACGCGGAGACGCAGCGTGATGCGCCCTTCCTTGTCCCGGAGGGGTTCGAGCGTCGTGACCTGCACGCCTCGGGGAAGAACCGTCTCCAGATCCTCCATGGCCAAGGTCCACGAGAAGGCCTTCTGGTCGAAGAGCTGGTTGAGGAATGCGGATTCGTTCAGGACCAGCGCGTTTTCAGGCTGGCGCATCAATGCCTCGTAACTTTGGCGCTCATGGGTGATGTGGGCGATGTCTCCATCGAGCGAGTGGTTGCGGGCGCGCGCCAGCTCTGCCTTGTGGTGCAGAAGGTACAGCCCCACACCCAGCGCCACCGAAACCGCCGCAAATACGATCATGGCGGTGCGCAGGCGCTTGAGGATCGGACCAAGGTCGGCAAAGGGGCGAGTCGCGAGATTAATCGTGATACGCATGTCTTACGCTCCCGCCAGGGCGCCGGCAATGCCGGCCAGGCTCAGGGGACCGAGGGGCGTGGTTGCGCCCAGGCCCGAGGTTGGAACCATATCGACCACCGCCAGGTCGGGGTCACCGACCAGGCGGGCAAACTGCTCCGCCTTCTCAATGCCGGCATAGTGCAGCTGCCGCGGACGGGCCATGAGCTTGTCCTCGTAGTAGGCGGCGGCGACCGCAATGCTGCGCTGGACCTCGGCCACGCGGGCCGCCTGATCCTCGGGCAAGTCCACGGTGCGAAACAGGTGCAGGTCCTGCCCACTGGTAATCGAGGTGGTCAGCGCCTGGCTGCTCAGGTTCGCAGCGAGGATGGGTTCCAGGGAATCGAGCGAGGCCAGTGAGGCGAGGCTGGAGGGCAGCACCGCTCCCGGCTCATAGCCGGCGGCCCTGACCGCCGCTTCGTACTCGGCGAGGATCGGCCCCGGCATCACGGTTGCAAGCACCTTGACGGTGGTTTCATTGTGCACCAGGATCTGGTAGCTGAGGGCGGAGGATTCCACATCAAAAGGCACCATCTTGCGCAGCCGGAAGCGCAGCACCGGAACTGCTTCGGCGGCCTTCGGGGGCAGAGAGTCGAAATCCAGCACGAAGACCCGGACCGCGGTATCGGGAACGATCAGGGTCACTGCCCGGGTCTTGGGCGAGATCTCTTCCAGGGCCTTGCGAATGGCGTCCGCGACGGCCTCCTGGGAACGGAGGTTGGCTTCCGCAACACCCGGTACAAGAGCCCCGGGGGCGAGCGCCGCAAAGGCATACACCGGGGACGCGCCGGGGAGGGGAATGGTGGCGGCCAACGCACCCTCGGGCGCAAGCTCCACCGCGGTCTGTGGACGGCCGCCCGGACTGGAGACGGATTTGGTTTTGCTTGTGCTTGGCATAGGTGCTATCTCGAAGCCTCGATAAAGGTGACCTTGTTGATTTCTTTCAAAGTGGTCAGGCCGCGCTTCACGCGGTCAATGGCGGATTCGCGCAGGAAGCTCATGCCTTCTTTCTGCGCCAGCTTGCGTATTTCAGATGTGGGCTTCTTTTCCAGGATCAATTCGCGAACGGGATCGGTGAGATCGAGCAATTCGTGGATGGCGGTACGGCCGCGGTACCCGGTGCCCCCGCATTCGATGCAACCGGCGCCTTCGCGAAAATCGAAGTTCCGCCATTCGTCCAGATCGAGGCCGGATGTGTGCAGCGTCTCATCGTCATAGTGCACGTTGCGGCCGCAGTAGTCGCAGATGGTGCGGACCAGCCGCTGGGCCAGAATGCAGTTCAACGCGGAGACAAAGTTGTAGGCCTCCACGCCCATGTTCAGGAAGCGTCCCAGCACGTCGACCACGTTGTTGGCGTGGACGGTGGTGAAGACGAGATGCCCGGTGAGAGCGGAGTTGATGGCGATCTGGGCCGTCTCCTGGTCGCGGATTTCGCCCACCAGGATCTTGTCGGGGTCATGGCGCAGGATAGAACGCAGCCCGCGCGCAAACGTGAGTCCCTTTTTCTCGTTGACGGGAATCTGGGTGATGCCGCGAATCTGGTACTCGACCGGATCCTCGATGGTGATGATCTTGTCTTCTTCGCTCTTGATTTCGTTCAGTGCCGCATAGAGGGTCGTCGTCTTGCCGGAACCCGTCGGTCCAGTGACCAGCACCATGCCGTAGGGCTCGCGGATGTAGCGGCGGAAGCGGCGCAGATCCTGTTCCGCGAAGCCCACCACGTCCAGCGTGAGATGGCGGAATTTTTCACTCATGGATTCTTTGTCGAGCACGCGGAGCACGGCGTTTTCGCCATGTACGGTGGGCATGATGGAGACGCGGAAGTCGATCAGGCGGCCCTTGTAGCGCACCCGGAAGCGGCCGTCCTGGGGCACCCGGCGCTCGGCAATGTCGAGCTCGGACATGATCTTGATACGGCTCAGAATGGTGGAATGATGCTCGCGCGCGATCGGAGCCAGCGCCATCTGCAGCACGCCGTCGATGCGGTACTTGACGACGACCGAATCGTCGTTGGTCTCGATGTGAATGTCGGAGGCGCGCCGTTCGAGAGCGGTGAAGATCGTGGTGTCGACCAGCCGGATGATGGGGCTGATGTCTTCTTCGCGGGTGAGCTTCTCGATCGAGATGTTTTCGTCGGAGTTGTCGTCGCCGGTCAGCACATCGAAGGTGAGCCCTTCGCTGGCTTCGTCGAGAACGCGCTGCGACTGCTCCGTCTTTTTCAGCAGGTCGGTGATCTGCGAGAGCGTGGCCACCCGGGCGATGATGCGATGGCCGAGCAGTCCGGCGATTTCGTCCAGCACCATGAGCTGCGAAGGGTCGGAGACCGCGATCACCAGCGAATCGGCCCGCTGCTCCAGGGGCACGAAGTTGTACCGGAACATCAGCTCTACAGGCACCGTGCGCAACAGGTCGTGCTGGATCTTGAAGTTCTTCAGGTCGACGAATTCGGCGCGATAGCGCGCGGCGAGCATCTCCGCATGAGCCCGTTCGTCTTGCGCGGCCGGCAGCGGCGTTGCGATCACTGTGGAATCAGCCATAAATAGTTACCCCGTGACTGAGGTGCCCGACCCCAGCGAGAAGATGGGCAGGTAGAGCGAGATAAGGATGAACACAACCACGATTCCCATGATGATGAGAATGGCCGGTTCGATGAGTGCCAGGGCGGCGGTCAGTGCCGTGGCCACGTCTTCTTCAAAGAATTCAGAGACCGAATTGAGCATCGCCGGCAGGGCTCCGGTTTGTTCGCCCACGGCGATCATTTCCGTAGCCAGGGTGGGAAAAACGCCCGTGCGGCTGAGCGACTCGGCCAGGCTCTTGCCTTCGCGCACCGTCTCGATTGACTCCATGACGGCCTTCGAAACCCGGCGGGAGGCGATGGAACGCGCCGCCGTCTCAAGCGACGGAACCAGCGGCAGGCCGCCGGTCAGCAGGGTGGAAAGCGTGCGCGCAAACTGCGCTACCTGGTACTTGACCCAGATTTTGCCGGCGATCGGCATGCGGATCCGGATGCCGTCCACGACATCGCGTCCCTTGTCTGTGCTGGCAAACCGCCAGGCAACGACGGCCAGGATCACGAACCCAATCCCCAGCCACAGGATGTTGTGCTGCATGAACGTGCCGAAGGCCAGCAGATCGAGCGTGATGCCTGGCAGCTTGTTGCCCAGCTGGTCATAGAGCTTGGCAAACTGCGGCACCACCACCGTGAACATGAAGACCATCAGCGCTGAAACCAGCGTGAGGAGCACGCCGGGGTAGATCAGCGACGAGATCAGCTTCTTCCGGAAGGTGAGCGAGACGCGCTGGAAATTGACGTACCGCTCCATCACCTCCTGCAGGTTGCCGGAGCGTTCGCCGGCCAGCAGGGTGGTGGTGTACATGACCGGGATCCCGCTCTGGGCCTCAAACGCGGCCGACAGAGATTCGCCCGTCTTCACGCGAGTGGCAACATCTTCCAGTTGGGCCGCGAAGTGCGTGCTTTTCTGGGTCTTGCCCAGCATCTGCAGAGAACCCAGGATAGGCAGTCCGGCCCGGATCAGGGTCAGGAACTGCTGATTGAAAATCAGAAAAGGTTCCAGCTTGACTTTGCGTCGCGAGATGCCCGGCAGGCCACCGCGGGCCTTGACCGAGAAGACGTGGTAGCCGGCATGGGAAAAGCGGGCGCGCAATTCCTCCGCCGTCGAGGCGGTCTGCACCTGCTCCATGACTCGGCCGCGCTCATCGGCCAGCTTGACGACAAACTCTGCCATGCTCTCCCCGGTTCACCATCGGCATGCCGACGGCTTTTCTGGTACTTGGTGCAAGGGTATCAGTGTCAACGCACAATAGACGCGACTTCGCTTCCGAGCGTTCGGCTGGTTTCGATGGAATCCGACGGTCTGGAAGTCGGGCCGGAGACAGGAATCCTGATCGCGGGTTTGCGGCTCAGATTCGCTGCTTTTGCCAGTCAATGTATTTCAGCAAGGTCGGGCGGAAGGGTCGTTGCTGTAGAGCAAACTTCACCCCTAAGCGGGGGGATTAGCCCAGGGATTCGGTTCCAGTGTCCCAGTCGGGTGGATCGGGTGGCAGCGGATTGGGAAAGCAGTCCAGACCAAAGATCCGGGCGTCCAGACAGGCGCAAAAACGGCCCATCCCACAGGGAACGGGCCGTTTGCCATCATCCTGCAATACTCTTGCGCGGCTTAAACGCTGAAGGAAGAACCACATCCGCAGGTCGACTTGACCTGGGGGTTTTCAAACTTGAAGCCCGCCGCTTCCAGCGTCTCCACATAGTCGACTATGCAGCCGTTGAGGTACATCAGTGAAGTGGCATCCACGAAGACCTTCAGATCGTCGAAGCTGAAGACCTTGTCCATCATGCCGCTCTGGTTCTCGAAGGCCATGGAGTACTGGAAACCCGAGCAACCACCGCCCACAACGCCGATGCGCAACCCGGCGGGAAGAGGATCCTGGGTGGCCATGATTTCGCGCACCTTGGCAATGGCCTGGGGCGTCAGGTTAAGCGGCGCCTTTTTAGCTGTTTCTTCTTGAGGTGCGACGGTCGTAGTTGCCATGGTATCTCCCGGTTCTTGAATTCGCTGATGCTGAATAAACTCTACTGATCCTCGAGAGCCTATTCAAGTCTCTTTTCGTTCTTAATCCATTCATTAGATGCAATCCGGGGCCGAAAGTCGCACGGCCAGCGAGCCTGTGCGTGGCTCACGCGTTGATCCCTGGTGCACAAAAGTCGTTTCGAGTTGATGACAACTTAATTCGCTGCATAAACATGAGATGTGACTAACGTCACCAAATTGTGGGTCCTACCGGACTATCATTTCTCCCTGTAAGGCCCCTCTACTCACGAGACCGCGTTTCCCCTCACGGGCCCGCCGGTATCTGGGACCAATCTTCTGGAGGTGCATTATGGTTTCAGTGGTTTGGTCAGTCTGGTCACTTTGTGTCCTGTTTGTTGCGGTCATGTATCTTTACCGTTCCCGGCTGACCCGCGATGAGGACGACCAGATCTTCCTCGATGACTCATTCAGCCATGAGCGGACCGCTCAGGCAGCTATCGCCGCAAAGGTACATAAAATCGAACCCTTAGTCCGGGCCTCGATATGGCTGGCCGGCGCAGCCACGGTTCTCGTGATCGCCTATTACATCTGGGACATTTTCGTTCAGTTCAAGTAGACGAGCGGCTGAACCAACTCCTCCTGCCGGTCGGTGATGCCCCTCGGGCGTCGCCCGACCGGTTCAGGCTTTCCTTTTGTTCCAAACTGCTATCTATTCGACTTCCGGCCGGGCGCGGTAGCCGTCGCGCGCGATGACGTCATATTTCAGCGGCTTGTGCTTCTCGTCCTGGAAGCGCAGCGGGTGTCCTTCATCATCCACCAGTTCGACACGCAGCTTGCGGTAGGTGCCGTCCTGCTTGGCGTTGCTGGGGTGATATACCAGCTCATATTTGGATCGGATATTGGTGTTGATGTCGCCAAAGATATCCGGCATCTCGGCGGCGAACCTGGGAAAGAAGCTCTCCCCGCCTGTGAGCTTGGCGAAGGTCTTCATCTCATTGTCGGCCTGGAGATAGTCCATGTCCCGTAACTGGCTGTTCCACGATCCGCTGGCGCCCTCGGTCATGGCACGCACGGCGCCCCCGGTCGACACGGTAAAGATGGTGATGTCGGGGGTGGTCTTTACCTTCTGCAGGATCTTGTCCAGCGTCAACTTGGACATCGTATCCCGTCCTGAAGCGATGAGAATGATGTACTTGCGGCCCTCGATGCGGCTCAGGCGGTCTTCCGCCTCGTAAAGCGCGTCGAAGAGGTTGCGCTCTGAGAAGCCGGGCATCTGCATGGAGTTGATGGCCTGGTAGAGCTGCCGCTTGTCCTGGGTGAAGTCGGTGACGATCTGGGTGCGCATGTCGAACGTCATCAGGGCCACGTAATCCTGCGGCCGAAGCTGTTGCGCGAACGCCCATGCGGCATTCCACATGTCGTTGATGAACCAATAGCTGGTGGAAGCGAATTCGCAGAGCAACAGCGCGGTGATGGGGGCTTCGACGCGCTTGAAACCGGCAATCCTCTGCTCCACGCCGTCCTCATACACCCGGAAATTGGAAGGCTTGAGATTGGGCACGAATTGATGTGTCTTCTCGAGCAGCACTCCGACGTCCACCGTGACCTCGGGGACTTCCACGCGCAGCGAGTAATTGGACATGCCCTCGGGGTTCTTCACCTTGGGGGCGGCAGGCGCCGGCGGAGGAGTGTCTTCGGGCTGATCCTTCTTGCGGGGCAGCGCGATGGAGCCGTTGTCCGCGCCGGGACCACCCGAATCGGGCGAAGTCTGGTCAGGCTGAGGCTTCTGCGGCGGACGGTGCCGGGGCCTGGGCGCTGCCGAATGGAGCAACGACTAGAGTCGCCAGAAGCACGATTGCGAGCGCAGCTCGGAGGTGACGATATGGAGAGGTGAACGGGTACATCCAGGACATGAGAACCTCTGAGGACATCAGCATACGGGATCAACCTGCGCAAAAGACAGCGCGCAGGTTCTCTCCGGCGGCCTGAGCCACCTTCTGCCGTACCGGAGAACAGAAGATCAGCGAAAAAGCTCCCATTTGCGCTGAGCGTCCCAGTGCAGCCGGTTGTACTCTTATAGACGTGGGAAAGCGTGTGAAGGAAACCAAGCCTCGCCCGTCCGCGTTCGGCGTGCTCTGCTGCGGAGTAATTCTGCCTGTTGCTTCTCGTGTGCCTGGTCGATTCTCCAGTCGCCAGGGCTCAAGCTGCAGGCGAGCGAAGGTCAATCGGCCGAAGCTGCCTCCGGACCTCCGCCCTCCACCGGCGGATTCTTTCCGCTGCGCGAAGTGAAGCGCGGAATGAAAGCGACGGCCTGGACGGTCTTCAGCGGCACCAAGCCAGAGCCGATGGAAGTGGAAATTCTGGGCGTTCTGCGCGGAGCGCGGGGTCCGGGACACGACATGATCCTGGCCCAGCTGGTCGGTTCCAAGCCCGAGTACACGGGCGTCGTGGCCGGCATGAGCGGCAGTCCGGTATATATCGGGAACAAACTCCTGGGCTCGATCTCCTACCACATTGGGCAGTTCAGCAAGGACGCGATCGCGGGCATCACGCCGATCCAGGACATGCTCGAGGTGCGCGATATTCCCATCGGCGGCCCACTGGAAGAAGCGCAGAACGATCAGCAGACCGTGATTCCCGCCGGTACACTGGCGAGCGCGGCGAGCGGCCTTCCCGACACACAAACGACGCTTCAGCCGATCGCGACGCCGCTGGTCATGAGCGGCTTTTCGCCAGAGGCGATCCGGTTGTGGCAGCAGAAGATGGCGGGCACAGGACTGGACCTGGTGGCGACTGGCGGGATGAGCGCCACGTCGAAGGGCGGAGGGGAACCGGCCATGGTGGCTCCCACCGATGTGGTGCCCGGGTCCGCGGTCAGTATCCAGCTGGTGCGCGGCGACATGGAACTGGCGGCCACCTGCACGGTGACCTACATCGATCCCAAACAATTGCTGGCGTGCGGGCACCCCGTCTTGCAGGCCGGCCCCGTTTCCCTTCCCATGACCAAGGCGGAGGTCGTGACCACGCTGGCCTCGTCGCTCCAATCCATCAAGATCATCAACACCGGCGAGACCATCGGCGCATTCACCGAAGACCGCGAAGCGGCCATTCGGGGCGTGATGGGCACGCACGCGCACATGATTCCGTTGCACGTCACCGTGCAAGGGACGAAGAAGGAACGCAAGCTCAACGTTCAAGTGCTGGACATGGCGGCTCTTACGCCCCAGGCCGTACTGCTCGTGCTTTTCCAGGCGCTTCTGCAGAACAACGAGAGCACGGCTGAAACGAGTTATCACCTGACCGGAAGCATCGACATGGACGGGTATCCGCCCTCGCCGCTGGATCTGTGGGCTCCGGCTGGCGACGGCATGCCCGCCCCCATGATGGCGGCCCTCGAAACCGGCGAGAAGTTTACGAAGCTTTATTCCAACAGCGGGCGACACGGAGCAGTGCGTTCGATCGATCTCAACATCCAGGCCATCCCGCGCCGGGTGCAGGTGGAGTTGCAATCCGCGCGGCTCATCTCCGGAAACATTGTCCATGCCGGCGACACGGTTACGGTGGAGGCCACGGTGCGCCCATGGCAACAGGCGGCGCACAATGTGCGCATCCCGGTCACCCTTCCGGTCCGGCTGGATTCCGGCACTGTCCGCATCCTGGTTTCGGATGCGAGCGTTCTCGACCGTACCCTGGAGCAGCCACGCATGATGCCCAAGCCCGTGGACATGAATTCTGTCCTGTCGCAGGCGAGCAGCGAACATCGTGCGGACCGCATCTACGTCAGCCTTCTGATGCCTGAGACCCAGGCCACCATGGAGGGCAAAACCCTCTCCAGCCTTCCTCTCTCGATGGCCAACGCCCTCGAATCGCTGCGCGCCTCTCAGGATGTCAACCTCAACGGAGAATCGGCTGTCGTGGCCGGCGAAGCCCAGGCGGACGGGGTGCTGAACGGTTTCCAGGTTCTCACTCTGCGTGTGGAACCGGGTGGCGGGGTAAACTAGAGTCAAGCGGCATAATCTCATACAGCCCAAAAAGACCGGAGTTGGTTCAGCCGGCTGACTTGCCACTCCAGCGAGGATCGGATCGACATGGCCCAAATTCAAGGATTAGCAGCTCACGCGGCGGGAGCTGAGCTTCTGCCATTTCGCTATGAACCTGGTGAATTGGGCCCGCAGGAAGTGGAAATCGGCATTTCGCACTGCGGCATCTGCCACAGCGATCTTCACTTGATCTCCAACGACTGGGGCATCAGCCAATACCCGTTTATTCCCGGGCACGAAATAATCGGCCTGGTCAAGGCGGTGGGACCTGGTGTGCGGACCCTCAACCCCGGGCCAGCGGGTTGGCCTGGGGTGGCAGGCGAATTCCTGCGGAGAATGCGAATGGTGTACCCGCGGCATGGAAAACCTCTGTCCATTCGCTGAAGCGACATGCGTTCGCCGCCATGGCGGTTATGCCGACCGGGTTCGCGCCAATGTACGTTTCGTCATTCCCATTCCCGACGGGCTGGACAGCGAACAAGCGGCGCCCCTGCTGTGCGGCGGCATTACGGTCTACAATCCGCTGCGCAGCCATCACGTGAATCCCTCGTCTCGGGTGGGCGTGATCGGCATTGGCGGACTGGGACATATCGCCATTCAGTTCGCCCGTGTCTTCGGCGCAGAAGTGACTGCATTCTCCACTTCCTCCGCCAAGGAACCCGAAGCCCGTTCCCTCGGCGCGCATCGCTTTGTAAATACCCGCGAGACCCGCGCGCTGAAGGAAGTGTCGGGATCGTTCGACTTCATCCTGAGCACCGTCAACGCCGACCAGGACTGGGGCATTTACATTCAGGCGCTTCGGCCCACCGGGACGTTGTGTTTCGTGGGCGTCCCGCCGTCACCGGTCGCAGTTGCGGCGTTTCCGCTCATCTCCGGCATTCGGACCATTACCGGCAGCCCCATCGGCAGCCCATCGCTTCTGCGGGAGATGCTGGATGTCGCTGCGCGCCATGGAGTCAAAGCGCAAACAGAGCGCTTTCCTATGTCCAAGGCCAATGAGGCGATCGAAAAAGTGAAAAAGAACAAGGTGCGCTACCGGGCCGTTCTGGCCAACTGACGCTCCGCGTTCCGATTCCGTCCAATTTTATTGGGGCGTGCCCACGGTTCTACCGAACGAGAAGGGGCGTCCGCCCCATTCTCTCGGGATCGAAAGACTCGGCAGCCGCGCACATGGATCGTAGATCGGTCTGCAACCAAAGCCGCTAGTTACTAAAGTCTAGGGCCTAAAGTAAACGGATAATTTATTCTTTCGTCCCGTAGAAGCGCGTACGATCGGCGACATAAGCACGTCTGTCGTGGGTCCCGGGCTCACAACCCCACCGACGAAAACATGTGCCCGAACCTCAAGCCCCGTACCACTGTTCGAAGACCTGTCACCCGGACCTTGCGGCCGTAATACCTTGGACGAAGTCCCGTCTGACTCTCAACCCCACGGACGAAGACCTGTTCGGGGGATCCAGGGCCTCCATCCCACGGACGAAGACCTCTCCGTGGGGATCCCGGTTCAAACCCGGTGGACGATGGCCTGTTCACGGGGACTCCGGCTCTCAAGCCCACCCAAGAAAATCGAAGCCTGTCTGCGAGACCCGCTGGCTCGCTGGCGCCGTGTACGTGTCCAAAGCCTGCAGTATGGGTCTGGCGCCCGGTAGCTTCGACCGGCCCGCCCTTCGCCTCTGTGCAAGGGGCGCGCGCGGCGCTAAGGAGGGAGAACCATGTACGTTCCCTGTTCTTTCGAGCGGGTGTTCCGGAGGGATATGCCGGAACACTATATGGTGATGGGTGTGGACTTCCATCATCAGACGGTGAGCCTCGTCGCGATCGACGGCGACGACCGTGAGCTTGAGAAGGATGTTCCATTCTTCGAGCTCCAGCCGGTCGACCGCGTGAGCCTGTCGGACGCGGGGCGGAATGCGAGACATGTGGATAAGATCCGTCGCCCTGCAGACAACCGACGTGGGTGAGGTGTGCGAATGTATTCTCCATCGTTGCTGGACCATGTAAACGTAGTGGGCAAGGACGACCGGGTATTCCTGGTTGCAACCGTGAATGAGGAAAGGGAGCTCGTGGGTCTGATCGAGGTGGGGGACGGGCGCGAGGTCTATCGAGACGTGTCCTTGTCCGACATTTGGCCGGCTCGCATAGAGTTTGAGATGGAGCAAATTTGGCGGATTCTGGGTGGACCCGCGCGGGATTTCTTTTTGGACTCCAAACAATAAAAGCGCTTCGCCATGATTTTGGGCGAGGAAGGGAAAATGTACGTTCATTGGAATCAGGCGCTCTGCAGTGATGCGGCGCACAGCAGGCGACAATCCGGAGGACTAAAGTACTGATCAAGCGTGCTTCCTCTCCACCGAACTAGTCCCAGGGCCCACCCGCACAAAAGAGCAAGTGAAGCGCCGTACAGAGCCCCGAAAGTGCAAGCCAACCACAACACAGCACGCACGACAGCCCCGACCATACCGTCGGGGCTTTTCGGTCAGGCAGGTTCGAGCGGACGCTGATTGTGCCCCAGCTCCTCAGCGATCTGGAGAGAGACTCGCGTCGGAATCGGCCCCCAGGATCCCCCTTGCCGAATTGTCTGACTCGAAGGAAAACATTCGTTCCGTCGTCAACCGCACAACCCGCAAGAAAGGGATGGAATTATCCACGTCGAGCGACGTAGTCTTCTACGTGTGGAATGTCGACTCCGATGGGAAGAGATAGGCGCGTAGCAAACGATTCCCTTTCTGTTGAACGCGCCGCGAACAGGGTACAGCGGATTTCGATGCGCATGGACAAATGGCTGTGGGCGGCGCGCTTTTTCAAGACGCGGGCCCTGGCGGCGAAAGCCTGCGACCTGGGGCGTATTCGCACCCGGGACATCGAAGCCAAGCCCGCGCGAGATGTGCACGTCGGCGATATGCTGCACATCAAGAACGAAGGCGGCGAATTCGAGGTAGAAGTGCTTGGCCTGAGCGAGATGCGCGGCCCGGCCAGCGTTGCCCAGACGCTGTATCGCGAAACCGAATCCAGCAAAGAGCAGCGGCAAAAGGCGGCCGAGGAACGGAAGGCAATGCAGCAATTCGCGCCGCTGCCCGAACGTCGCCCCAGCAAGCGCGACCGGCGCCGTATTATCCAGTTCCGCGGCCGCCCGTAGCCTGGTCATGGTATTTCAGCACCCCTTTTGACATCGGCCTGACGGCGGCTCTGGTATGTTCAATTCTGTTCCCGGGCAGGGCCACAGGTCAGAGTATGGATCGGATCGAGAAAACCGTCTTCCTCAGTTATCGGCGGACCAATATCCCTTGGGCGCTCGCCATTTTTCAGAACCTGACGCAGTTCGGCTATGACGTGTTTTTCGATTACAACGGGATCGCGAGCGGCGATTTCGAGCGCATCATTCTGGGGAACATCACCGCGCGGGCGCACTTCCTTGTTTTGCTTACGCCATCGGCTCTGGAGCGCTGCGGCGATCCGGAAGACTGGCTGCGGCGGGAGATCGAGACCGCCCTCGCTAGCAAGCGCAACGTTGTCCCGCTGTTGCTGGAGAACTTCGACTTCGGCGCGCCGGGCGTCGTGAATCAACTGACGGGCACCCTTAGCGCACTCAAGAATTACAACGGCCTTGAAGTCCCGCAAGCGTACTTTGACGAGGCCATGGAGCGGCTGCGAAGCCGTTACCTGAATGTCCCGCTGACCTCGGTTCTCCATCCGGCCTCCGCCGGAGCACAGCGAGCCGCCACGGAACAAAAGGCTGCAGCCGGCCTGGCTCCGCAGGTTACGAACACCGAATTGACGGCTCAACAATGGTTCGAGCGAGGTTTTGCAGCCGCGGATCCCAATGAGAAGGTGAGCTGCTACAGCGAGGCGATCCGGCTCAAGCCGGACTTCGCGGATGCATTTTTTAACCGGGGGAATACGCGACACGAAATAGGCGACTTTGACGGAGCAATCGTCGATTTCGACGAAGTGATCCGGCTCAAGCCGGAATACGGCGACGCATTTATGAACCGGGGTGCTGCGCGAAAACTAAAAGGCGACCTTAAGGGGGCGAGACGGGATTATAGCGAAGCGATCCGGCTCAACCCGAACTATGCCGAGGCGTTTAACAACCGGGGTATTGCGAGTTTCGACAAAGGCTACCTTGACAGGGCGATGCTCGATTTCGAAGAAGCGATCCGGCTCAACTCGAAGTATGCCGAGGCGTTTAACAACCGGGGTAATACACGTGAAGCCAAGGGCGACCTTGACGGGGCGATGCGAGACTACGAAGAAGCGATCCGGCTCAAGCCGGACTTGGCCGATGCATTTGAGAGCCGGGGCCATGCGCGTTACACCAAAGGGAACATTGACGGAGCGTTGCAGGACTATGACGAAGCGATCCGGCTCAAGCCGGACCTTGCCACTGCCTTCCACAATAGGGGTGATGCGCGCATGCGTAAACACGATCTTGACGGGGCGATAAGGGATTACGGAGAAGCGATCCGGCTCAAGCCAGACTACTACCGCGCGTTCGTAAACCGTGCCGTTGCGCGCCAGATACTCGCGGGGATTTCAGAGGAAAAATCCAAGTACAGAGACGCTATTTCCGACTATCAGACCTATCTCGACCTGGGAGGCGGTTTCCTTAATGGCGACCAATCGGAAATAGAAAAAATAATTCGCGGCTTGCAGCAGAAGCTCTAGCTCAAGGCGAAGCGAGCTGGATTTCTGGTATGGTTCAATTCTGTTCCCTGTGAGGCCTGATTCGGACGCATGGATCGCATCGAGAAAACCGTCTTCCTTAGTTATCGGCGGACCAATATCCCTTGGGCGCTGGCCATTTTTCAGAATCTGACGCACCACGGCTACGATGTGTTTCTCGACTACAGCGGAATTGCTAGCGGCGATTTCGAACAGGTGATTCTCGGAAATATCACCGCGCGCGCACACTTCGTTGTCCTGCTCACACCGTCTGCCCTGGAGCGCTGCGGCGATCCGGAAGACTGGCTGCGGCGGGAGATCGAGGCGGCCTTGGCGAGCCGACGAAACATCGTGCCGCTCATGCTTGAGGGGTTTGCGTTCGGGTCGCCGGCCTTTGCTGGTCAACTGACGGGAACTCTCGGCGCGCTCCGAAACTACAACGGGCTACCCATCCCGACGGAGTACTTTGAAGAGGCCATGGCGCGTCTCAGGAGCAGGTATCTGAACATCCCATTAACTGCGGTTCTCCAATCGGTATCCCCCTCTACCAAAAGAGCGGCGAACGAGCAGAAAGCGGCGGCTAAGAACGCGCCGCTGGTCCAGAAGAGCGAATTAACCGCCCAGCAATGGTTCGAGCGAGGGTTCGCTGCCGCCGACCTCGATGGGAGGGTGCGATGTTACAGTGAAGCCATTCGACTGAACCCGGACTATGGAGACGCATTCAACAACCGTGCTAACGCGCTCTATTCCAAAGGGGATTTCTCAGCAGCTACAAAGGACTTCGATGAGGCGATCCGCCTCAAGCCGGATGATGCCGACCTTTACTACAACCGTGCCAATGCGCGCTATGCCGGTGGCGACACTGAAGGAGCGCTGCGGGACCATGACGAGGCCATTCGGCTTAGACCGGACGACGCGGACGCGTTCAACAACCGCGGCAATGCCCGAGTCGCTGCGGGCGACCCCGAGGGAGCCCTCCGCGATTACAACGAGGCCATCCGGCTGAGGCCAGACTTCGCTGAAGCCTTCTACAACCGCGCCTCGATATTAAGCGAGAGATTCCAGTACCTGCACGCTGTCGCTGACTATCAGACGTACCTTGACCTTGGGGGCGGTTGGCGCGGCGGAGACCAATCGGCGGTGGAAGGGATCATTCGCGGTCTCCAAGAAAAGCTCTGATCGCGCCCCTCTCACCGCGGCGCGGGCTCGGCTGAATCCGCCAGCGCATACGCCAGAACCGCCATCACCGCCGCGTTTTCGCCGAGGTGCTTTGGGTCGACCTTGTCGAAGGTGTCGGCCGCGGTGTGGTGGTAGTTGAAGTAGAAGCGATTGTCCTGCACCGGCGCAAAGCTGGGAACGCCCTTACCAGTAAGGCCGGCAATGTCCTCGCCGGTTTCGGGCGCGGCGATCAGGGTTTCGGCGCCGATGGCATCGAGCACCTCGCCCACGGGACGAAGCCATGGACCCAGGGCAGGCTTCCCCGCGAAATAGATGCCGGTGGGGTGATCCGCGCCGAGGTCGCTTTCGATGGCCCCGATGTGATTTTGCAAAGTCGTCCTTGTGGTCGGCCATGTAGGCCGCAGCGCCTTCCGAGCCTTCTTCCTCGCTCATCCAGGCGATCATGCGCACGGTGCGGCGGGGATGAATGCCGAGATCGTGGAGCAGGTGAATGGCCTGCATCGACACAACCACGCCCGCGCCGTCGTCGATGGCGCCGGTGCCGAGGTCCCACGAATCGAGGTGGCCGGAAACGATGACTAACTGCTCGGGGTGTTCGGTGCCCTTCCAGTCGGCGATGACGTTGTAGCTTTGCGCGTCGGGCAGGGTCTGCGGAGTCAGCGTGAGGTGGAGGGTGACGGGACCCTGGCCGGCGAGATTCTTGAGCAGGTCGGCGTCTTCGGCGGTGACGGCGGCGGCGGGGATTTTGGGCACATTGGGGGCGTAGTCGGTCTGGCCGGTGTGGGGAAGGCGGTAGTCGGCGCCGCCGACGGAGCGCACCAGCACCGCGACCGCCCCAGCAGCCGCAGCGGCAGGCGGGCCGGCCGCGCGATAGGCAACGCCGCCCCCGTAGGCGAACAGGCCTCCGCCCTGGGCAGCCAGTTCCTTATCGAACTTGTGGTTGAAGAGCAGGATTTTGCCCCTGGCTGCGCCCTCGGGCAGGGCGCGAAGCTGGCGCCAGTTGTCGACGACAATCACCGCGGCGGTCAGTCCTTCAGGAGGAGTGGCGACGCTGCCGCCGAGGGCGGTCAGCACGATCTTTTGCCTGGTGCCGGGCGCCTGGCCGGGCCACGCCAACAATTCAGCCGTCTCGACTCCGCGCACCCAGTGCGGCACAGTGGCTTTTTCGAGCGTCACCTCGGCGCCCAGGGCGCGCATTTCCGCGGCCACGTAGTCCACCGCCGCCTGCGCCTGCGGCGAACCGCTCAGGCGCGGGCCGATGTTGTCGGTCAGGTGGCGTAGTTCGTTCAAGGCATAGGGATCGTTCATGGCGGCATCGCGCAGGCGGTTCATCACCGCGAGCTGATCCGGGGTCCAGGCGGACTTGCCGCCGGAAATCATGGCTTTGAGCCGGTCAGATGGGCTGGGGGGCGCGCGCATTCTGGGCCTTGAGGCCGGGGGCTGGCGCCAGCGGAGATACCAAGAGCGCAAAGGCAAGCAATCGCAGGGTCTTACGCACGAGATCCATGCCGGATCGTACCATGCGTCCGTGGAACTCTTTCCCCGCATCTACGTCTATAACGGAAGGGGAACGAAAGATGCGCGGCCAGCGTGCATTTCACCGCCGGGTCGCACGTGGAACCCGATGGAGCGGTTCCTTGAGCGGATCCTGGAGCGGTTGCGGCACACCGGGATATTCGGCTGGCTATACACTGAGGATTGGGACACAGAACTTTCCAGCCGCGAGGCTGGACATCTGACGAGGTCTACAAAAACATGAAATTGCTTTTCGAACGGCTACGCACGCGCCGTCTCGCTTCGATGTTCATTCTTCTTGCTACGCTCTCGGCCGGCATTGTGGCCGGCTCGTTCATCGCGCACGGAGTTCGCGGTCAGGAAAAGCAGAACGACAGCGCCGACGCCACGCCTCTCAAGGTAGTCAATTCGCCAGTGCCGCCCAACGAGTTTGTGAAGATTGCCAAAGCGGTGGGCCCGGCGGTGGTGAACATCAATACGCAGACGCTGCCCAAGCAGTCGTCGAACAAGGGCGCCCGTCGCAACTCCGCACGGCCGCGTGCAGCCCAATCCGCAGAATCCTCCGGAGGCGATGACGAGGACCAGGAGCGGCGGCGGCGACGACCAGGGCCAGGGAAACTTCCAGGACTTCTTCAACCGCTTCTTCGGCGGGCAGGGGCCTGACCAGGGAGACGGCGACGAGAACGGCGGCGGAGTCCGCGAGTCGCTCGGCTCGGGCTTCATCGTCGATGCCAAGGGCTACATCATCACCAACAACCACGTGGTCGACAAGGCCGACAAGATCTACGTCAAGCTTTCGACCGATCCCGACACCCAGGACCTGGGCCGCCCGGCGCGCGTGATCGGCACCGACAAGGCCACCGACCTGGCCGTGATCAAGATCGACACCAACACGGCGCTGCCGACGGTGAAGCTGGGCAACTCCGACACGGCCAGCGTGGGCGACTGGGTGGAAGCGATCGGCAGCCCGTTCACGCTGTCGCAGACCGTGACCGCGGGCATCATCTCCGCCAAGAACCGCACCATCGAACCAGGCGTGGCGGGGCAGTTCCAGCACTTCATTCAGACCGATGCGGCGATCAATCCCGGCAACTCCGGCGGCCCGCTGCTGAACATGAACGGCGAAGTGATCGGCGTGAATACGGCCATCTTCACGCAATCGGCCGGCTACCAGGGCATCGGTTTTGCCATGCCGTCGAACACCGTGGCGGATATCTATAACGACCTGATCAGCCCCGGCCACAAGGTGGTGCGCGGCTCGATCGGCATCCAGTTCCGGCAGGGACTTTCCGGGCGCGGTCAACCGCGTCTACGGGTTCAAGAACGGCGTGCTGGTGCAGCAGGTGCAGCCCAGCGGGCCGGCGGACAAGGCCGGCCTGAAGCCGGGCGACATCATCACCACCATCGATGGCCGCTCCATCAAGGACGGCGACGACCTGGTCAACGAAATTGCCAGCCGCCGGCCCGGGTCGACGCATCCGCCTTGGCTTCATGCGCGACGGCAAGCCGCAAGACGCCACGGTCACGATCGGCGATCGCGACAAGGTCTTTGCCGATATCGGCCCGCAGCAGTCCAACGCGGCGCCGGATAACACGGTGCAGCCGGGCGAAGCCAAGCTGGGCATCGTGGTCCACGAAGTTTCGCCGCAAACAGCGGCCAAGCTGCACAACCAGGGCGTGGTCATCCAATCGGTGCGTTCCGGCTCGTTTGCCGATCTGCAGGGGCTGGAGCCGGGCCTGGTCATCATCCGGATCAACAAGCAGGCCACAGCCACCAAGGAACAGTTCGATGCGGTGGTCAGCAAGCTCAAATCCGGGCGACGACGTGGTGTTCGAGATTCTCGATCCGCGCCGTCCTAACGACGGAATCAACTACATCGGCGGCACTTTGCAGTAGAATGATTTCGGTTCCAGACGCGGCTGTTCGCGTCTGGAACTTTCCCCAATCCGGGTAGAGCGCGCGAATCCCGGCTGTTTTTGTGTGGTACGACTCCAGGGTTTCGGGTACACTTCGAGAACGATCCCTACAAATTGTTGGATTTATGGAGGGACAATCGGCGTGCTTTCATTTAAAGCTGGTTTAGCTATATTCTTTTCCGCGGCGCTGACAGCCATACCCGTCTTCGCGACGACATCAACCACTACCAACAAGACAACCGGCCACGGGCACTCGTCCCATAAGTCGGCCGCCAAGTCCAAGTCGCACAAACTGCACGGCCAGCAGGTGATTGACTCCAACCGCGCAACGGAAATTCAGGCGGCGCTGATTCGCGAGCACTACCTGACCGGCGAGGCCAGCGGGAACTGGGACTCCGCGACCCAGGCGGCGATGCAGAAATATCAGAGCGACCAGGGTTGGCAGACGAAGCTGACGCCCGACTCGCGGGCTCTGAAAAAGCTGGGACTGGGACCCGACTACTCGACCGCGATCAATGCCAAGGATTCTTCGTTCGCCGGGCCGGCTCCGGCCAGCAGCATTCCGCCGGCTCAGTCGGCCGGGTTTGCGGCAGCTGCGGGCGTGAACCAGTAGCCGATTGATCTGACCAGGATTGTTCAAGAAAGGCCGCCGAAATGGCGGCCCTTTCTCATGCGCGATCGGCAGCAATCGATCCTAGGCCTGCTTCCTGGGCCCTGCCTGCGGGAGCATGTGAGACGGAATCCCACGACTCACCAGCGGAATCGGATTGTGAATCGGAATGGGGATGCGCCTCCTGACGGGAAAAGCGGGCATGCCAAAAGTCGGAAACAGGTCCGTCGATCCCCAGTTCTGGGCCCGGGCCGCGGTGATCAGATCCTGGTACATTCCATTCTGGTCGAACCAGACCGGCCCTGTCGGGGTCGCGCCGTTCCAGCAGATCACGGTCGAGATGCCGTTGATTTCGAAATGCACCCCGTTCTGACTGGTCGAAAGACTTCCACCTTTCTCTCCGAAGAACTGCTTCGTGCCGGCATCCACGTGCACGCTGTCGAAGCCGTGAAATCCCCATGCGTTCGGTCCCGACAACGTGGCCGTTGCATTTTGCGCATTCTGCAGCCACGTCTGGATCATGGCATCGCTCATCATGGGATTCTTGAACGTAGCGCTGAGCGCGGCTGCGACCCGCGCAACATCCGTCGCCGCGGCGGACAGCCCGCCTCCGCCGCCGAGGTTCTCGATGTTGTAGTCGCCATACCCCAGGGTGCACATGGGCTGGCCGGTGACCATGACCGACGGCCAGGTCAACAGGGGACGCGGATGATATCGCGCCTCGTCTCCGGGCTGCGCCGTGGCCACGGATACCGCTGAGCGCACGCGCGTGATGCTCAGCCGGTTCAGAAAAGTCGACAGCCCGGTCAGATAGTCTGCCGCTCCCCGCATGCGGGCAACGATGAGTCCCAGCAGCATGAATCCGGCGTTGCTATAGTTCGCCTGCGTCGCGTCGCCCGGCGTATTCGACAGGCCCTGACGGTAGAGAAACTCCGCCATCTGCAGCGCTGTTATCGGGAGCGTTGACGAAACGCTCGGATCGGTCCCAATAATCGAATATGTAATTCCGCTGGTCATCTCCAGCAGGTTGCCGGATCGTGATGCTGTTCCAGTTCGGGTCTGGCGTTCCATTGGCAATATTCGGCAGAGCATCTTTCAGCAATGTATCGAGCGTGAGCAGCGTATTCGTTCCCGGCAGCATGGCGCCGTCATCCATCAGTTGATACAGCGCCGCGGCGGTAAACATCTTCGAGACGCTCGCCTGGCGGAAAAAGGTCGTGGGCTGTATATCCGGATACGCCGGCTCGGCAAAGGTGTATCCGCGTACGTACACGAGCCGCGTTCCGGCCACCACCGCCACCGATGCGCCGCGGATCATGTTCGCGCTCATCACTGCTTCCATCGCAGTATCGATCCCGGGCACCGCACTACCCGGGCCGCTGGTCCTGAAGCTCCTCGGTCCCGCGTCTTCCTGTTGAGAGAAAATCACGCTGAACCGCGCATTGCTGCCCGTGCCCTTGGCGCTCACCCGGATCGGCCGCAGCCCCTGCGGATACAGAGTATTGAATTTCGCCTGGTAGTCCGCGCTGGTCATGCCGACCCACTGCTGCCAGAACGGCATCTGGCTGTCGTCGTACGCCACCAGCTCCGCAACATCGGGAGTGGCCGCAATGACGACCGGCCGCGCCCCTCCGGTCACCAGCGCATCGAACCGCTCCTGCGTCCTCGCGTAGTTATCGTCGACCCCGTCGCAATTCCACACACGGTTATCGGAGTTCCTCACCCAGATCGCGTTGTAGCGCAGATTGCCGGGATCGCCATAGGCGTCCGCCCAGCGCAGAATCAGATTCGCATTCATGTTCGATGCGTTCAGCGAAACCAGGTCCGACGCCGTGAGTCCGAACCGCGTAAACGGAATTTCCGGGACCGGGATAAAAATGGCTGCGAAGAGCGGATTATTGGTCGAGCCCGTTGCCGTTATGACGAGCGGGCCCCATCCTGCCGCGGCCATGTTGTTGAACTCGGTCTGCAAGCCGGCTCCATTCAAAGCAAAGAACGGCTGCTCGGCGGTTTGACCGGGACGCCTCACCATCGCGGCGGCAAAGCGCGGATTGCCCGCGTCTCCGTATATGCAAAGCGAGACGGTGCTGTATCCCGCGATGCGTGCGTTGTTGTATTGGGTTTGATGATCCGAAGCCGTGCGGTCATGCCAGGCGACAATATCAAGGGCCATCGAACGCAGTCCTTCTTACAGTCGGATTTTTATTCTGGAATTGGGGGCCGAGGATGCCGCTCCATCCTAGCGCTGCCTCACCCCGGCAGGTCAAGCACAAAGCGAAGCAGGCGCCCACTCTGCCGGCAACGGAGTCGGCGCCTGATGAAATCGGCAAACGGACGACTGGAATCAAGCCAGGGGCGTCGGGTCAGTCACGTCTCATCGCATGAGATGACACGTATGCCGCAACCGCCTGTCCCAGCGCATTCCCGCGTATGCAAGAGATACGGAAGTGAATTCCGCCGAACACGCGCGCATCGGCAATCTCGTCGGTGATCGCTGAAAAACTCGGGAAAGACCGCGTTCCCGGTCGAACATCCGATGTGGCGGTAACGGGCGTGTCGTCTCCGAACATGCTTGCAAGGATAGCCGCCGCCGATCCGCTCACGGCCGAGTGCCCGGACGGATATTCCGGGTGCGGCGGTGTTCCACCCTGGACGTCGAGCCACGGAATCCACGCTGGATCGGGGTCGGTGGCAGGATTGCCGTCGGCATCGCCCTCACGGATTGCATTGATCGGACGCCAGAAAACATACCGGTACTTGGCGTCCCAGCACGCAATGCCGGCGTCGGCCATGGCGACGTGGAGCAGGCCGAAGAGATGCGCGTTGTCACCAAGACTCAAAGACCGTTCAGCCGAGACCTGAATGGCAATCCTGTCCCAATCGATAAAGGCGTTGCCGGCCCAGAAACGCACCAACTCCGATTGATCGTCCGTGCGCCCGGAG
Organism: Terriglobales bacterium; assembly: GCA_963788475.1. Taxonomy (GTDB): domain Bacteria; phylum Acidobacteriota; class Terriglobia; order Terriglobales; family Acidobacteriaceae; genus Telmatobacter. The sequence goes on along the minus strand of CAWBGO010000010.1, from coordinate 29,318 downwards.
CCGTTGTAGACGCCCATCACCTTGATCTCGTTGTAATCGGCGGCATACTCCGCGCTCGTCAGTGCGTTCGGCGGCGCCGGCCGGAACTGGGACGGCCGCCTGAGCACCCACGGTGTCAGGCTCGCATATTGCGGTCCCGCGCCCGGCGCGTTTGCCGTAGGTGTCGGTCTCCATCCCCCAACGGCGGCAGGAGATCCCACAATGCCGAGTACCCCTTCGAAGGGAGGCGGGGCCGGCGCAGAGCCGTCGGTGAGGCGATACGCCCACACCGCATCGGCTACCGTCTGTCCCCACGACATTCCTTCCTGGATGGATTTCGGGCTTGCCCCGTGGATCGCGGCGATCGACGCGTCACGCTGCGCAGTCAATGAGTCCGTCATCGCCGGGAAGAACTTGACCAGGATCGCGTACGCGGCCTGAATCGCTGCGGCACTCTTCGAGGCATGCTTTGGTGCGGCTGGCTTGACGACCAGCGATTGATACTCCGGGTCGATTCCGTTGACCGCATCGAATACCGCCGCCGACATCTCCGACGCGACTCGGGAAGTGGCCAGAGGACTGACTCCGGCGGAGAGGACGGAATTGTTCATGATCGTGATCCAGTCAAGGACCGCATCGGACGCAACAGCTCGCCGGGTAAGCGCAGGCGCCACCAGCACAGACATGACAACAAACATGCAGAGACACGGCTTCGCATGAGAAACAACGGTTGATTTGGACATGAGACCCCCTCGCACGCAGAGTGCGCGATAGGCCGGCGGGTCAGGAGCGGAGGGAAAGTGGGCTGATCTCGTCGGACGTGAAACAACGAAACAGAGGGCGCCCTAGTAACCCGCGAAGTGTACAGAGGCAGTTCGGTAGAGTCAATGTAATCTATGCAAAATGATTTTCGACTCAAGTTCCGCTCATTCTCATCACGCGAGGCGGAGTTGGGACTTTCTTTGCAACTAATGAGGGCCGCCGCAGCGGCCCTCCCGCGATCTGAATACGAGCTCAGTTAGAAATGCAGCGGCGGCATTCCCTTCTCCAGGAACTCGTAACGCGGACGGAGCAGGTCGGGGCCTGACGTAATCTCGATGTTCAGGTGAATCAGCGGATAGCTGTCGCCGTTGTACTTGGGCCATGCCGGCATCCCCGATCCGTTGGGATCGCCGGTCTTGGCGAAGTTGCTCCAGTAGGTCATCATCTGGTCGCTCAGCTTGCGATCCTCGGGGCGCACCTTCCATTCCGGACGCGTGTCGAGGGTGCCAAAAACATACTCGATGTCGTCGGAATGAAACGCGAACGTTCCGGGATGATATTTGCTGGGTGTCGCGGCGAGTTCGAAATGGTAGCGGTAGACGGGCGATTCACCGGTCTTGCGGTGCGCCTCGAGCCAACGCCAGGTGCCGAGACGCGATGAACTGGTCGCTGCCGAAATCGATGGCGGAGCGCAGTGCCTGGGCATCGTCGGCGCCAGGATAGAGTTTGAGGAACTCGTCGGCGCGATCCTTGAACAGCTTGCTCGCATTCTCTTTCCATTGAGCAGCGGTCATGCCGCGCATGGCGAAGAAGTTGCCCTCATCGGCGTTCCATCCGGCCAGCAGCGGAACGTGGGCCTGTTTGCCGGCTGCGTAGGTGTCGTCCACGGGCTCGACCAGCACCTTTCCGTCGACGTCGGGCGGGAAGCCCGCGCCCTGCTTGTTTTTCACCGCGTCCAGAATGGCCTGGGTCGACATGGCGCGCAGTTGCGCCAGCGAAGTGACCCCGGTGGACGCGACCCACTCGGCGTCCTTGGTTTCGCGCTCCGCGAGGGTGTCGTAGTTGAGAGCACCGCGGCCGATTGCGCCGCCGCTCTCGCCGATCGCCTTGTGGAACAGGCCCTTCGCCATGGGCGAAGCCATGAGCGTGCTTACCGCGAAGGAGCCGGCGCTCTCGCCAAAGATGGTCACGTTGTCAGGATCGCCGCCGAAGCCCTTGATGTTGCCCTTGACCCATTGCAGGGCGGAGATCATGTCCATCAGACCGTAGTTCCCTGCCGCGCCGTTGGCTTCCTTGGCGAGATCGGAGGTGGCCAGAAAGCCGAACACACCAAGCCGGTAGTTGATGGTGACCAGGACGACGCCCTTGAGGGGCAGAAAGTCGCCGTTGTGGCGCGGCTCATTGCTGCCGCCTCCCGAGTAGCCGCCGCCGTGGATCCAGAACATGACGGCGAGCTTGCTCTTGTCGGTCGCGTCGGCGGGCGCGTAGACGTTCAGGAAAAGGCAATCCTCGCTGGAGCCGGTGTCCTGGAACACCATGTCGTCGAAGACGCGGCCCTGGGCGCAGTGCGCGCCGTACTTGGTGGCGTCCCGCTCGTCCTTCCATTTGGCCGCGGACTGGGGCGCTTTCCAGCGCAGGTCGCCGACCGGCGGAGCCGCATAGGGCAATCCGAGAAACGCTTTCACTTTGCCGTCATTGATGGTCTTGCCGTGCACTTTGCCCTGTTCAGTCTTGACGGTCAGCGGGTCGGCTTGAGCGAAGTGTGCAAGGCCGAACACAAGTCCCGCTGCCAGGGCGCAAATTCCCTGAACTCGTAGCATCAATAATTCCTCCGGAGATACGTTATCAGGACGGGCCGCGGGCGAGAGGAGTTTCAGGTATCACAAAGCACGGTGTGCGGAGTGCTAGCTCAGACCATCTCCACCGCCAGCAGATCGGCCACGGTTTCGCGGCGGCGGATCAGCCGCGCCTTTGCTGCCTTCCACCAGCACTTCGGCGGCCCGGGGGCGGGTGTTGTAGTTGGAACTCTGGGCCATGCCGTAGGCGCCGGCATCGAGCAGCGCCACCAGGTCGCCCGGCTCGACCGGCGCAAGCTTGCGGTCGCGGGCGAAGAAGTCGCCGGTTTCGCAGACCGGTCCCACCACGTCCACCGTCCGGGCACGGCCGGGCGCGGCGCCGGACCGGCACGATCTCGTGGTAGGCCTGGTAGAGCGCGGGGCGAATCAGGTCGTTCATGGCGGCATCGGTGATGACGAAGGTCTTGCGGCCATTCCGCTTGACTTGAAGCACGCGCGCGACAAGCGCCCCGGCCTGCGCGACCAGAAAACGGCCGGGCTCGATCAGCAGCCGTCCCTGGAAGCCGTCGAGCGCCGCGCCCACAGCAGCCGCATAGGCGCGGACGTGCGCCGCGGCGTCGAATTTGCCGCCGTGATAATCGATGCCCAGGCCGCCGCCCGCATCAACGGCCTTCAACTCGATGCCCTCGCGGCCCAGTTGCCGGACCAGCTTGTTGAGCCGCTCCAGCGCGGCGCCAAACGGATCGGCCGAGCGGATCTGGGATCCGATGTGCACGCTGACGCCGTGCGGTTCCAGCCAGCGATTCCCTGCCACGCTGCGATAGATGCCCAGCGCGCGCCGGATATCGATGCCGAACTTGTGCTCGCGCAGGCCGGTCGAGATGTAGGGGTGCGTCTCGGCGAACACATCGGGATTGACGCGCAGCGCGAAGCGCGTTTTGCGCTTCAGCTTTTTGGCGCGCGCGGCCAGCAACTCGAGCTCGGCTTCGCTTTCCACGTTGAACTCGAGGATTCCCGCAACCAGCGCGCTGTCGATTTCCGCGGCGGTCTTGCCGACTCCGGAAAACACAACGCGGTCGACAGCCTCGGGCGCGGCGGCCAGCACGCGCTCCAGTTCGCCGCCCGACACGATATCGAAGCCAGCGCCCCGTTCCGCGAGGAGCTTGAGAATTGCGAGCGCGGAGTTTGCCTTGACCGCGTAACAAACGAGGTGATCGCGGCCGGCAAGGGCTTCCTGAAACATGCGCAGCCGCTCGACGATCTGGTCGGCGGAATACACATAGAGCGGCGTGCCGAATTGGCGGGCCAGAGTCTCGATCGAAACCTTGCCGCAGGAGAGCGCGGCGCCCGGATGAGGATAAAGAAAAGGACGAGACGATTGCCTGGGATCTGAAGTCAAGATGGCTTCCATTCAACGAAGACTTTTCTGATCGTAAAGCATCGGCTCGCGCCGCGATGCGATGAAGCCTCAGGGCACGAGCCGTGCCGCGATCGGTCCGAGGATGGCCATGATGAGGACATATGCGGCGGAGAGCGGCCCCAGGCGGGGCTCAAGCGTGACGCCAAGCCCGGCGATCACGATCGAGAACTCGCCGTGGGCGACCAGCATGAATCCGGCGCGCAGGCGCGGCCGCTGCGCGAGTCCGGCGCCCCGGGTCGACAGGTACCCGGTAAGAATCTTGGCCAGGGTGGTAACCGCGGCCAGAACAAGAGCGACGACCAGCACCGGCGGCAGGCTGCGGGGATCAATTTCAAGTCCGAAGAAGAAGAAGAAAACGGCGGCGGAAAGATCGCGCAGCGGGGCAAGCAGGCGATGCGACTGCTCGGCGATGGGCCCGGAGACCGCGATCCCCACCAGGAACGCGCCAATGGCGGCGGAGACCTGGACCTTCTGTGCGAGGCCGGCCACGAGCAGAACGCAGCCGAACGTCGTGAGCAATATGATCTCGTCCGACGGGTGCGCGAGGACGCGGCTGAACCACTCGCCGAAGCGGATGGCCGCGAACAGCACCACCAGGACAGCGGCGACGGCGATGGCAACCGAGATCAAAATTCTCTGCAGGTCCCCACCGGCGATAAGCACCGCGGCCAGGGGCAGATAGATGGCCATCACCAGGTCTTCGATCACCAGGATAGAGAGCACGGTCGATGTCTCCGGGCAACCGGTCCGGTTGAGTTCCGAAAGGACCTTGGCGATGATGCCGGAGGAGGAGATGTAGGTGACGCCGCCCAGCAGAAATGAGGGCAGCGGGCTTCCAACCCATCAGAAGTCCGGCAGCAAAGCCAGGCGGAAAATTGAGGAAAAAGTCGATCGCCCCGCCTCCCAGTCCACTGCGCAGGTTTTGTTTCAGCTGGTCGCCGGAGTATTCCATCCCCAGCATGAACAACAGGAGCAGAACGCCGATCTCGGCCCCGATCTCGATGAACTCCTTGGAGAGGTTGAGCGGCGAGATTCCGCCTTTACCGAAAGCCAGCCCGGCGAGCAGGTAAAGCGGAATGGAGGAAAAGCTCAGGCGGCTTGCGATGCGTGCCAGCACGGCGAGCCCGATGGTTGCCGCGCCAACCTCGATGAAAATCTGCGCGATATCGTGAACCGGCTCCGTCAGAGAGTCCCCCTTGTCAGGACGGGATGGGGAAAAGCGGGCTTTCAATCAAAGGCAGAGTAGGTCAATGACCTGGGATGGCCATTGGGGAACATCGATTCAAGAATGGCCTATGGATGCCGGTTACGCAACCATTGCGAAAGCAGCGCCGCGACTTTTTGCGGTTGTTCGTAGGCGGCGAAATGGCCGGCATCGGGGAGCAAGTGATAATCGCATCCCCCCGGGGCGGCGCGAAAGGCTTCCATGTCAACCGGGTTCACCGCGGTATCTTCTCCGCCGGCGATGGCGAGCACCGGCTTGTCAATCGAGGCCACGGTGGCGATGGAATCAGGCCGCGCCGCCAGACCCGCCTGCACTGCGATGAAGGCCTCGGTCGTGATCGTCATGCGGGAGCGGCACTCGGCAACAATCTCGGGCCTGCGCTGGCGGGAGGTTTCGCCCAGCAGCAACTGGACCATGCTGTCGAAGATTTTCGCAACACCCGATTCGCGGGCAAGCGCGATGTTGGCGGCGCGTTTGACCAGAGCCGGCTCGGCGTCGGCCTGGGGCTTGGAACAGACAAATGCCAACCCGCGCATCCGCTGGGGAGCCCGCCGCCACAGTTCGAGCATCACGTAGCCTCCGATGGAGCAGCCGACAAACACGGCTTCCCTCACCTCGAGTTTGTCGAGAAGAACGAGCGTGTCGGCGGCCATCTGAGCCATGGTCAGGACCGGGGCATCGGGAACCCGGGCAAATTCTCCCTTTGGCAGCGCCGCACCCAGTTCCGAGGCGCCATGTCCGCGCAGGTCAGGCACAATGGCGCGCAAAGACAGGAGGTCGTCCAGCAGCGGACGCCAGTAATCATGATCGAGAGGCGTGGGATGCAGAAAGACGACCGGCATGCCCTTGCCGGTGTCGCGATAACTCAGTTCGGCGCCGTCCGACTGATAAGTGCCGCTCATACGTTGGGAGGATAGGTTCCGGGAATGTTCATGGGCTCTTCGGGAATGCCGATCCAGCAGGCCAGGTAGGCAACGCCCACCATGCCCCCGGAAAAGACGAGGCCGATGACGGCCAGAATGCGGACAACGGCGACGTCCCAGCCATATGCCTGTGCGAGGCCGACGCACACTCCGGCGATCTGGCGGCCCATGTGGGGACGAACCAATGGCCTGCCCGAGGTGGGCGGCGCCACGGTGACCACGGTGCCGCAGTTGGAGCAGAAACGCGCGCTCGCGGGCAGTCCAGACCCACAGCGATGACAAAAGACGGGCATGACGACCCCTCCGAATTCATCCTACACATACGAAGGCTGGGCGGCGACGGTTCCGTGCGGCATTTGGCCGACTGGCTTTAGCCAGCAGGTTCTCTCACCCCCCGTTGCTCGATACATCGTCGGTTCAGTCAACACTTGACGCTGGTAGTATCCCGAGATGGACTCGCGGTCGGCAGCCGTGACAGCGAATGGGAAGGATTCATCTGAGCGAGAAATGGCACCGCCGCTGGAGAAGGCATTTCGGTACGGCCTATCCGAGCGCCGCCAGCCCTTATTGGCGGACATTGCCAATGAGGCGTTTGAGAAATCTCTTCGCCGGGACTTTTTTCACCGCTGCCGGGATCGGTTTTGTTGTCGATCTCCTGCTCCTCAATCACGCTTCATGGATGCACGGTCTTTTCTGGCCGGCGTTCGGCGGCGCATTTGCCGCGAGCGTTTCTGCCGCAAGAATCAAAAGCTTTCGCCTCGCTATTCCCCTATGGGTGGCACTGGTTGCGCTCGCCATCCTGGCTTATCATGCCGAGCTTGCTTCGGTGTCCATCCACCTTCCAGACAAAGTCTACTGGCGGGTCGTCTTCGACGTAGTCGGGATCTGGCTATTGACGGGGCTGGGCTTCCGCCTGCTCCTTTCGTTCATCACCAGAGAAGGTTTGGAAAGCATCCGAATGGAGACCGAACTCTCTCTGGCCCACGCGATTCAGTCCACGCTCGTCCCAACAATCTCGTTCGAGAACAAATCTTTTGAGGCATTCGGCCGATCGATTCCCAGCGCGGAAATGGGTGGGGACATCATCGATGTTGTGGAGAGCGACGGATGCCTGCTCGCATACGTTGCTGACGTCTCAGGCCACGGCCTTCCCGCCGGTCAGTTGATGGGGATGTTGAAGACCGCCATGAGACTCTCGCTTCAATTTCACCAACAGCCCTCTGTCTTACTTGAGGCCGCCGATCAAGTACTGCCGTCGGTGAAAGAGCCGGGCATGTACGCGACCCTGGCGCTACTCCGCTTCGACGGCTCGGGGGAAGCCGAATTCGCATCGGCGGGGCATGTGCCGATCCTGCACTATCGCGATAAAAACCGGGTTGTGGAGCAGCTATCGATGGAGCAGTTTCCGCTTGGTTTGATTCCAGGAGGTAAATATGAAAGCCGGCGGATTCCCTACTGCCCGGGCGATCTATTCCTGCTTTTCACCGATGGCGTATCGGAAGTGGAAAACGACAGCGATGACCAGTTTGGACTGGACCGACTCGAGCAACAGATGATGCAACATGTCACGCAGCCATTGCCGCGTATCTGGGATACGATCCAGCAAGAAGTGCGGAAGTATGGAGTACAAACAGATGATCAAACAATGTTGCTGATCCGCGTTCGGCATTGACGCAAGGGACCCGGCCCGTTCCGCGCGATTGATGCTCCGTCCGGAATCTTCCATCACAACTGAAGACTAACCACCGTGGTAGGGACTCTTGAGATATTTTCGGGCAGTGTCGGCGCGGGACGTGTTGGGGCCGGCATCGATGGCGGCCTGGTAATCCTTGATGGCAAGCTGGCGTTCGTTGTTCATGTCGCGGCACTGGCCGGCTGCAAGGAAGGATCGGATCTTGAGCTCGAGACCCACGTTGGGGGCGGTGGCGGCCTGCTCGTAGGCTTCCGCGGCATCCTTGTAAAGACGCTGGCCGCGCAGCGCATCTCCCATGCCGAAATACGTCAGTTCCAGGCGGGCGGAGACAAAGTAGCCGGGCTTCGCCGCGTCGGCCACGATCTCGCGATATGCATCGACGGCGTGCATGCCTTCGCCGTCATCCTTGCGCAGGTTGGCCTCTTCCAGGCGAAACAGGTAATTGTGCGGGTACCTGGTATTGAGGGCGGTCACGACCCCGATGGCTTCTTTGTACTTGGCTTCGCGGCGCAGAAAGAGGGCCATCACCGTCCCGGCTTCAGCCGAGTTCATGACGCTGCGGTCAGCCGCGTCACGCAGCATTTCCATGCCCTTGCTCTTGGAGCCGGTGATGCCGGCGAATCCGATGAAGAACTTGAATGGCAGCGGAAGCGCGCCGACCACATACTCATAAACCCCGGTGATGAGCTTGGCGTCAACGTAGTCCGGATCCAGCTGGAGCACGCGCGTCTCATCTTCCTTGGCCTTGGTGGCGAGGCGAAATCCGGTGCCAAACCCCCGCTCCACCATGGCGATGTAGGTGCACTTCAGGGCGCGCGCCCAGCCGCGGGCATAGAGAGCATCGATGTCGTTGGGGTTCTTGCCGATCCGCCAGTCGGATTCGCGAACTGCCTCGTCGGCCAGGCCCAGGATCCGGTCGCGCATCTTCGGATCTTCCTGGGTAGCATGCTTTCCGCTCAGAAATCCGTCGTTGGCATAGAACGTGGTGTCGAGAAGATCGAGCCGATACAGTTCCTGAAACAGGAGCGCGTCAAGCAACAGGGCGGTGGGCTGAGGATCGCCGGGATGTTAGGCGTGCAAGCGTTCCAGCGGTTCAACGGTGCCGGGAAAGTCGAGAAGGTAGAAGCGGGCGTAGGCTTGCTTGACCAGCGGATCGAAATTCAGCGGGTTGGTATGCGCCGGAGAAGCCCATGCCCCGCCGGCGACACCCAGCAGCACAATCGATAACGCGGTCTTCCAGGACAAGGTCTTGATTATCAATAAGGTCTTGTTTTTCCCGCCGAGCCATTTCATCCTTCGCTATTTTCTCATTCCGAGATGTTGGCCCGTCTCGGGCGGTAGCAAGGTGGGAACTTGTGAAAGTCCGGGGATGCGGCGACGCTGAAAATGTCCTAGGATCGAATCATGGCTATCGCCGAGTCGCCTTCGCCCACAACTACTCACCGGCCGCATGTCGATCCGCTGGAACTGGCCCGCCAGCGCCTGATCGTGGCCCTGGATGTGCCTGACGCTGCCTCCGCCGTCCGGCTGGTCGACCGCCTGGAAGGCACGTGCACCTGGTTCAAAGTAGGTCTGGAACTGTTCGTCGCGGCCGGGCCCGCGGTGCTCGAGCCGCTGCTCAAGCAGGGGCACTCAATCTTTCTCGACCTGAAGTTTCACGACATTCCCAACACGGTTGCCGGGGCGGTGCGATCGGCCGCGGGACTGGGCGCGAAGATGATGACCGTGCATGCAGCCGGAGGGCCGGCCATGCTGGAGGCGGCGCGCGGCGCGCTCGAAGGGATCGCCAATCCTCCCGAACTGCTGGCGGTCACCATGCTGACCAGCATGGATGCCGGCCAGATGCGGGCCATCGGGCTGGAGCGAAGCCCGGCGGAGCAGGTGGAATTGCTGGCGCGCATGGGCCTGGCAGCGGGAATGCGCGGATTTGTCTGCTCGCCGCAAGAAGTTGCCGCGGTGCGGGCACTGACCGGTCCGGATGGGATCCTTGTGGTTCCGGGAATCCGGCCGGCAGGCGCTGCAGCGGGCGACCAGAAACGGATCGCGACGCCGGCGGAAACTCTGCGCGCGGGTGCGAGCTACCTGGTGGTGGGCCGGCCCATTACACAGGCGGCAGATCCGGCTGCGGCGGCGCAGGCGATCGTGACCGAAATGGCGACCGCGGTCTGATCGGAGATCGCGAGTCTCCCATGTCTCAGAATCGAGACATGGGGCACCCATTTGTCAGCCCGGAACGAGCATCATGGGACATATGAAACAGTGAAGATCGTCATCGCGGGCGGCAGTGTCGGGGGGATGTTCGCGTCGCTGATGCTGGCGCGGGCCGGGCATGAGGTGCTGCTGCTCGAGCGGGAAAACCTGGAAGCTGCGCCTGACGTGGAGGCAGCGGCGTCCGGGGCCTTCCGGACCGGGGCTCCCCAGATTGTTCAGCCGCACATCATCATGGCCAGGTGCCGCGAGCTTCTAATGGAACACCTGCCTGACGTGTATGAGAACCTTCTTGCCGCGGGTGTCGCGGAGGCCCCGTTATGGACCCAGATGGCGCCTTCCCTGGCCGACAAAACGTCGCGGCCCGGCGACGAGCGGTTTACGCTGCTGATGTCAAGGCGGTCGACGATCGACTGGGTCCTGCGGAAAATGATCGCCGCGGAGCCCGGGGTGACGGCGCGGAGCGGTACGCGGGTGATGGGGCTGCTTGCGAAGCCCGGCAGTCCCCCTCACGTGACCGGCGTGCGCACCCGTGAAGGGAACATCGCCGGGGAGATTGCCGCCGACCTGGTGGTCGACGCGACCGGATGCCGCACGGCCATCGATTCGTGGCTGAAGGAGATTGGAGCGCGGCCTTCGCACGTGCAGCGGGCTGAATGCGGCATTGCCTACTTCAGCCGCCACTACCGCTTCCACGCCGGGGCAACGGCGCCCGGAGTGCCCACGACGCGGATCGTTGCGGGCCTGAATGAATTCAACGCCGGCATCTGGGGCGCCGACAACGGCAAGATGCAGATGGCGGTGGCGCCGCTGGCCATGGATCACCGCTTTCGGACGGCGAAGAATGCCACGGTGTTCACCGCGGTGCTGCGGACCGTGCCGACGTTCGCGGCATGGTTGGACGCGCTCGAACCGATCTCCGACGTCTTCGCGATGGGAGGCCTGCACAATACGTTGCGGCGGCTGGTGGTGGAAGGCACTCCAGTAGCCACCGGGCTCCATGCCCTGGGTGACTCGGTATGCACGACCAATCCGACGCTGGGGCGCGGACTGAGCCTGGCGCTATGGGAGGCGGTGCGGCTGCGCGACATCCTCGATGAGTCGGGCGACGACTGGACGGCGCAATCGATGGCCATGGATGCATTTGTCGGCGAGCACATTGCGCCGTTTTACGAGGAGCAGGCTGCGGTCGACCACGGCCGGATGGCGATGCTGCGCCATACCATCTTCGGTGCGCCGGCGCCGGAGAGAGCGGCGACCGGCTCTGAACAGGGTTACGTATGCCGAGGTGCGAACGGCCGCGCAGTTCGATGCCACCGCGTTTCGCGCTTTGTGGAGAATTCACGGGCTGGTCCAGAAGCCGCTCGAAGTGTACAACGATCCCGAAGTTGTGGCCCGAACCCGCGAGGCGCTGGCTCAGAATGGGAACCGGCTGGCGATGGCTCAGCCCACACGGGAGACACTCGAGGCGGCGCTGCGGGTGTAGCGGCCAGGCGGCCACTGTTCCCGCAACGGCGTTGCCGGATGACCCCAAGTTCTGTGGTATCCCACCCTAGCGGACGAAAGGCAAAGACGTCCGCGAGGGTGGGGCACCCGAACGCTAGGGTTTGGCGCCCGGCGAACTCTGCGCGGAAGCGCCGGCAAGCGTCAATGGATCCATGTTCCCGGGCGTCAGGACCGGCGGATGCTTCAGGCCGAGGGGATAACGGCCCCAAATTAGATAATCGACGACCACTGCACCGGCGAGGTACGGGCTGATGAAGTAAAAAGGAACAACATAGCCCGACGTAATCAGCGACTGCGCAATGCTTTTATTCGCCCGGCTTCGGTGGCGATTGCCGGGAACCTGGTGAATATCGAACGCAGTGACTTGCGTCTCGGGGTGCTTCCGCGCGTAGCGCAGCAGTTGGTACGTCACCTGCCGGGGCGTGGTGATCCCCCCGTCGGGAAGCGCGGTGCGATGAAACGTGCGCGGAAAATAGAAGTTCAAAATGCCGCTGTTGAAATCTGCGCAATTCCTGGTAAGCAGGTTGAAGCGGGTGCGGTTTTCCCCGGCATTCATTCGGGCGATCAATGCGTCGTCCTGCTCTTCGGTGGTGGGAAATCGGAAAGCGTAGATGCGCCGGTCATAGGCCACGCCCACAAATTGACTCCACCCTCGTTTCACGTTGCCGCCGCGGGGCACATCTTTGCCCAGGCTCAGCAAACGAGCTTCGTGGTACTTGTCGCGCAAGGCGGTGACAGCTTCCCGATCTGCGCGCGACGGAACCTCGGAGGCGGTCTCGACCGCATAGAGATAGGGGAGCAGGGGCATCGCTATCCAGTCGTAGTTGGCGATTCCCTGGTAACGGGTAATCACGGCGCCCGTCTCGCCTGCGGCGCAGCGGCGCAGCTTGACTGGAGTCTCGGCGCAGATGCGCTCGAAATAGAGAGCGTCGTGGCCGGTGGGGTTCAGGAAGCCAAAGAACCCAAAGGGTTCATCCATCAGAAGAGCGGCCTCGGCACGGGCGTGCCGGCAGATTGGGACGAAGAGCGCCACGGCCACGAGCATGAATCGAATCGCGCCCCGGGGGCGGATCAACGGCATGGGTTCACACTCCGGCCCGGTTGCTGGTCAGCGGCTTCACGAAAAAGCCCGGTTTTGAGGCCGGGCTTTTTTCGCAGTTCGTTCTTCAACTTGTGCTTAAAGTTTTTCGTAGAAGTCGCACGCGGAGCATGAGATGTAGACGCCGCCCGGGATACCGCGCTCGCGGTCCTTTACGCGCTTGACGATGCGCGTCGGCTTGCTGCACTTGGGACAGTCGGTCGACTTCGTCGTGTCCATTACTTTCTGGCGGTCACCTGTTTTGGCTATCTTTGCCATAGGGTCGGATGATTCTCCTTCGTGAAGTGTCTGCGGCTCACACGCGCGATGTTCAGCGCGCGGCTTCGACGGCGCGGTCGGATGCTCAACTCGTTTTGCGGGAACGCATGAGGGAGCGGGACTCGCTCCCTCCAGTTTACATCAGCTTCAGTTGGGCCTCTTCAGTTGGGCTTGTTAGGCGGGGGCTGCTGCGACGTGGACGGCTCGGCCGGTTTGGACGCATCGGGGGACCCAGCTTCCGGTTTTGCCGATTCGTCGGTGTCGTCTGCGGGCTTGGGGTCGCGGGGAAGGTTCGTAGCGTCTGGGTAGTCATCCGCCTTCTGCTTGGGGAACTGCACCGGCCGGTTGCCGTTGGGAGCGCCCATCTGGGAATCCTGGGGCAACGCCTCGCCATTCTTGCGCATGGTGGGGGGCGCAACCGGAGCCTGGGTGTTGGGATCGCGTACTACATCTCCCATCTCAACGGTGCGGGTGGTCGCGGATGGAGCCAGGGGAGTGCCGTCGGTCCGCATCATGCCTTCGACCTCGTCCTTGGTGAAGATCTCCGGAGCCTCGCCGACCTTGGCCAGTTCAACGCGAATCACTCTGTTGCCGTTGATGCGGACAAATTCTATGTCTTTGGGCGGCTTGCCGTAGATCCATTCCTCGAACGGCATCTGCCCGTCCATCTCGCGGGTCTTTTTCTGCGGCGGTCCCTTGGCAAACAGCACCATTTCGGTGCTCATGCCCACCATCACATGGTGGTTAAGAATGGCTTGCTTCAGCTGTGGCGGAAGGGTATCGGTGAACGCCTGGATGGGGGTTTTGACGTCGAACGAGATCAGGGGAGCCAGAAGTGCCTTGACCTGGCTGCCGGTCAATTCAGGGATATGGTCCTTGAATTCCAGGGTCAGACGGGCTCCGGTGGGTTCGGCATCGTCTCCCTGCACCACCGGGCTCATCGATGGGCCCGTCCCGATCTGGATGTGACGCAGAATGCTGTGCTTGTGGTCCGGTCCACCATTCAGGCTGAAGATGATCTTCGATTTCTCGATTTTGACGTCGGTCAGGACCAGGCGGTCCCCGGGTTTGGCCGAGGTGCCTTCCTTGGTGATCATGTCCAGGTAAGGTTCACCCGCCGGTTCGAGCTTTCCGTTGGCGACAAGGGTCAACCCCTTATGCCCCTTGGGAAAAGGCCGCATCGCAAAGCCCTGCTCGGCCTGCATGATCCGGATGACCTCCAGCCTCGTTTTGGGATCCAGTTCCGTACCGGAGAGTTCAACCTTGGTGGGCTCAATCTGGGCGAAGCGGCGGTCGACGGTAGCGGCGTGGTTGCCGTCGGTGGCATTGCCATTGTGGTCGATGGTGACGACCTGGGCTGGGGACGGCGCAGCCGGAAGCACGGCCGCCAGAACGCACGATGTCAGAAGGGCGCGCAACGCGGGTCGCCCTGGCGAGCGGCGAAGAACGGCAAACGGGGGGAAAATCTCGGAGCAGACGACGATCTTATTCATGGGACCCTCCCATGTCTGTTACCAGCATTGCGCAGACCTTATTCCGAATCAAGTGCAAAGGTCAAATTTGACTCGAAACGGGCGCAGCCAGGAGCCAGCTGGTTTCCAGCTTATGAACAATGGGAGTCTTTGCTACTCGGATTCGTTGCCTGCAATCGGCTGCTCCAGGGATTGCGGCAAGTCCGAGCGGGGAGGCACGATTTGCCCGGCGGGGAGAATCTGGACCAGGGAGGGAGCGGCGGGTTCGACTGCGGCCGGTACGCCCATCGCGGCTTCGTGCTGACGGCGGGCTGCGGCATCGAGATCGACCGGAATCCCTCCGGCCACAATTTCTGGGGCATTGTAGGTGAAATCGAGGTCGCGAGTGAGCCGATACACGATTGGAATCGCGGCCATGAAGACGAACAAGGCCAACCAGCTGCCGTCGAGGCCAAAGCCTCCGCCGGTCAGCCAGAAAGGTCCCATGGGGTCGCCCTGCACAACCGGCGAATGGCTGTTGACCCCGGTAATCGCCAGACCAAACAGCAGGGCCCGGGCGGCCTTCCATGCGAAATTGATGCCCCAGCTCATCCACAGCGCCCGGGTGCGCAGATACGCGAGGGACAGGACGACCGAAAACACCAGCGCCACTACCATGCTGACGCGGTTGGAACCCGGTTGCAGAGATTGGAGGAAGGCGTAGAGCGCCGCAAACCCGAGGACCGCGCCCGCCGACCCGACCGCCCGGGAAAAGCGCTGGAATGCATACCCGCGGAAGGCGATCTCCTCGGCCAGCGCGGACAGGGCGAAGAATGCCACATCAACCAGGAGCCAGCCCCAGGCCTGCCGATTGCCGGAAAAGTGAATCGCGATACCGCCGCCCAGGGCGAGGATGAAGGCACAAAGCACCACCACGGCCCATCCCAGGGCCACACCCATGCCCAGCTCTCGCGACCATCCCGGCCGGCGCGGCAGTCCCTGGGCCGTGACCGGGTACA
This sequence comes from Terriglobales bacterium, assembly GCA_963788475.1. Lineage (GTDB taxonomy): Bacteria > Acidobacteriota > Terriglobia > Terriglobales > Acidobacteriaceae > Telmatobacter. Next base: position 13,979 of record CAWBGO010000010.1, on the reverse strand, counting down.
TCTGGCGATTGAGTGAAAAGCCCAGGCCCGCATAGCCGAGCAAGAGAAGGAACACCAGCATGGCCTGCTCGACTAGCGGCGACCATTGCTCACTGGACAGCCCCGCAGCTCCGTGGTGGGCGAGGGCGCGGGCCAGAAAGTAGTAGAACAAGCCGACCACGAACTGGAGGTAGGCGCGAAAACGGCCGTCAGGAACGCCAGGCGTGGTCATGGGCGGGGCACCGCCGTGAGCCAGAAGGCACGGGAAGAACCTCGCTGCTTCGCCGGGCAAGGTTTCGAACGATGAGTCAAGTCCTAACCTTCCGTATAGAACTGCGCAATGTTGCGGAACTTCCGCTGCCGGGAGGCGACCAGTTCCTCGATCGGCTTGGACTTGAGCTCAGCCAGATGCCGGGTCAAGGCAGTTCCCAGCAGGCCCGCTCCGACCTCGTGGTCGGTGTGCGCGCCTCCAGGCGGCTCGGAAATGATTTCATCCACGCATCCCAGCTTTGCCACCTCCGGCGCGGAGATACGCATGGCTTCGGCAGCCAGCTGCTTCTGGTTGGCATCGCGCCACATGATGGCCGCGCAGGATTCCGGGGTGATGACAAAGTAGAGTGCATTCTCGAGGATCAGCACCCGGTCGCTGACGGCCAGGGCCAAGGCCCCGCCCGATCCGCCTTCGCCGCTGATCACGGAGATCGTGGGAACGCGCAGCCTGGACATCTCGAGGATGTTGCGCGCGATGGCTTCAGCCTGTCCGCGTTCTTCCGCACCGAGGCCAGGATAGGCGCCGGGCAGATCGATGAAACTGATGATGGGCCGCGCGTATTTTTCGGCGATGCGCATGACGCGCAATGCCTTGCGATAGCCCTCGGGGTTGGGCATGCCGAAGTTGCGCTTGACGCGTTCCTTGGTGCTGCCGCCCTTGCGGTTGCCGATGACCAGCACCTCTTCACCATTGAGCCGCGCCATGCCGCACGCAACGGCCTCATCGTCGCCATAGGCGCGATCCCCGTGAATCTCGCTGAAATCTGTAAAGATCCGCTCGATGAAGTCCATGGGGTAGGGCCGCTGGGGGTGACGCGCCCGCTCGATTCTATCCCACGCCGGCGACTTGGCCGGCGTTTGTACCTGTGTCCCTGGTTGCTGTTCGGTCATCGGTTCCTGCGACATCCATTTGATTCTAGTGGGCGCAGGCCCTGAGGACAAATCTCCGACGACGGGAATGAAGGGCTGCAGGCGATCGCCCTGCGCCCGTACACTGGGGGCACGGAAAGGCGGACATGGCTGCAGCCATCGAGTTTCGAAGTGTGAGCTTCACGACCGGCCAGGGACGCCTGCTGCTGGACCATGTTTCTCTGGCTTTGGACGAAGGCAGTGTCACGGCGATCCTGGGCCGAAGCGGTTCCGGCAAGACCACCCTGCTGCGCACCGTGAACCGAATGGTCGAGCCGACCGATGGGCAGGTGCTGATCAACGGCCGCGATGCACAGCAAGCCGACCTGATCGCATTGCGCCGCGGCATGGGCTACGTCATCCAGGAGACGGGCTTGTTCCCGCACTTCAACGTGGAACGAAACGTGGCCCTCGTGCTCGAGGCAGAGGGACGCCCGCACGCAGAGCGACTCGAGCGGAGCCACACCTTGCTCACGACGGTCGGCCTGGAGCCAGACACCTTCGCCACGCGGCATCCGCACCAGCTTTCGGGCGGACAGCGGCAGCGCGTCGGGCTGGCGCGGGCGCTGGCTGCCGATCCGCCGATTCTGCTCATGGATGAGCCTTTTGGCGCCCTCGATCCCCTGACCCGGGCGGAGATGCAGGACATGCTGCGCGACCTTCTCAGCCGATTGAAGAAGACCGTGCTTCTGGTGACCCACGACCTGGATGAAGCGCTCTACCTCGGAGACCGTATCGTGCTGTTGAGCGACGGCCGGCTTGTATCAAGCATGACGCCGGAAGAGTTCATGCAATCGAAGCAGCCCGAGATCGTTGGCTACATTGGGGCGTTTCATCGCGGAGAGCGAAGCGCGGAAAGCGGACAACGCGCCGCGAAGGGCGGCCGAGCATGAACACGCGCTTCTTCACGCAATACGGCGGCCAGATCGCGACCCTCAGTGTCGAACATCTTTGGCTGACTGGCGCGGCGATGCTATTCGCTACGCTGATCGCGGTGCCCGCCGGGATCTGGCTGACGCGCGCGCCGGGTTGGGCGAAGCCCGTAATCGGAGCCGCCAACGTGCTGCAAACGATTCCGTCACTGGCGATGTTCGGTTTTCTGTTGCCGTTGCCGTGGCTCGGAGAACGGGCGGCGCGCATCGCCATCGTGGCGCTGACGGCGTACGCGCTGCTGCCGATCCTGCGCAACACCTATGCGGGCATTCGCGGCATCGACCCGGCCATCGTCGAAGTAGCGCGGGCGCTCGGGCTCACCGACATGCAGCGGCTGTTCAAGGTGGAACTGCCGCTGGCCGCTTCGTTCATCCTCGCTGGCCTGAGGACAGCGACGGTCACCTGCGTGGGCATTGCGACGATCGCGGCTGCCGTGGGCGCGGGCGGGCTGGGGGAGTTGATCTTTCGCGGTGTCGCCTCGGTGGACAACCGGCTGGTGCTGGCCGGCGCGCTTCCCGCGGCGCTGCTGGCCCTGGTGGCGGACGCGGGGCTCGGGCTTCTGGAACGCTGGTTCAAGGTCTCCGCATGATTCGCCGATCGCTTGTCGTCCTGGCGGCTGCCGGAACATTGTGGCTGACTTCGTGCTCCCCGCCGCGCCCGGACCATCCCGTAATCGGGGCGAAGAACTTCACCGAACAGGTGGTGCTGGGCGAGTTGCTCGCGCAGGAGATCGAAGCCAAATCGCACCTGAACGTGGAGCGGCGCTTTTACCTTGCGGGCAGTTACATCTGCCAGCAGGCGTTGGTCTCGGGGCGCATCGATGCCTATGTGGAATACACCGGCACCGCCCTCACAGCCATTCTCAAGCAGCCTCTGGATCGCGATCCGGAATCGGTGTTGAAGACGGTTCGCAGCCTTTACGCCTCGCGTTATCACATTACGGCCGGCGACCCGCTGGGGTTCGAGAATACCTTCGCCATGGTCATCCGCGGGGACGACGCACACCGACTGCACCTGAGTACCCTCAGCCAGGCCGCGCAATATACGCCGCAATGGAAACTCGGCGTAGGCTACGAATTCGAGCAGAGGCCGGACGGACTTGCCAGGGTTGAGTGCGGCCTACGGACTGCGGTTTGACGGGCCGCCGCGAACCATGGACCTGGGACTGCTGTATCGGGCCCTGAATGCGCGCCAGGTGGACATGATCGCCGCCAACTCGACCGACGGGCCGATTCGAGCCTTCGGGCTCACCGTGCTCGAGGACGACAAGCACTACTTCCCTCCCTACCAGGCTGTGCCGCTGGTGCGGGACGAGGCCCTGGCGCGATGGCCCGCGATTCGGGCGGCGCTCAACGCACTTGCGGGCAGGATCACGGCCGACGACATGCGCGCCATGAACGAAGCTGTCGATGGAGAGCACCGCGATCCGGCCGAAGTGGTGCAGGAGTTTCGCGTCCGAAAGGGCCTCTGAGGCGACGGCGTTGACTCGTCGCTACTGAGGCTGTGATGCTAAACAACTTCCGGCTGCAGCAGGCCTCTCCCAGGTTTGCAATACTGGTGCCAGCATCTGGTTCATGATTTTCGTCCGACCAAAACCGGCTGGGCTGCGGTATCGGGTCGAGCCGGCTTGTGCGGGGATGAACACGCCCAAGGGAGCGAGGAAGAGTGATGAGTACAACGATCAGGCGAATTGCAATCAACACGGGGGGTGGGGATGCGCCCGGACTGAATGCGGTCATTCACGGCGCGGTCTATGCAGCGCGGGGATTGGGCTGGGAGGTGATGGGAATCCGCGACGGCTTCGACGGGATTCTCACCCCCGAGCGCTATCCGCACGGGGGCGTGATCGAGTTGAACCGCACGATGGTAAGGGAAATCGCCCACCTGGGCGGGACCATCCTCGGCACGACGAATCGGGGCAATCCATTTCACCGGCTGATCGAACAACCGGATGGAAGCAGGAAGGAGACGGACGTTTCCGGGAAGATCCTCGAATATTTTGAGGCCCACAAGATCGACGCGCTGATCTCGGTTGGCGGCGACGGGAGTCTCACCATTGCCCATGAGTTGCACAAGAAGGGCCTGCGCGTGATCGGCGTGCCAAAGACGATCGATAACGATCTCGAATCGACAACGATCACGTTTGGCTTTAACTCCGCAGTCTCGTTTGCCACGGACTGCCTGGACCGCCTGCACAGCACGGCCCGTTCGCACGAACGGATCATGGTCGTCGAGGTGATGGGGAGATACGTGGGATGGATCGCTCTCCATTCCGGAATCGCCGGCCGGGCCGATGCCATCCTGATTCCGGAAATTCCATACTCCATCGAGAAGGTGGCTGCGCATCTGAAGAAGAAGCACCAGGCCGGCAAGCCGTACTCGATCGTGGTGGTGGCCGAGGGGGCCAAACCAGAAGGCGGCGAAGCGATCGTGAAGGCCCGGGAAGCCGACAGGGCGGAGAGGCTGGGAGGAATCGGTGAAACCGTCGCCGGACAGCTCGAAGAATTGGCGGGGAAAGAAAGCCGCACGGTGGTGCTCGGGCACCTGCTGCGGGGCGGATCGCCAACCGCATTGGATCGCTTGCTCGGAGTCAGTTTCGGGGCGGGAGCGGTGACCGGTCTGTCGCGGGGTTTGGACGGAGTGATGGTGGCGCTGCAACCGCCCAGGCTTGAGTTTGTGCCCTTGCAGGAAGCAACTGCGAAGTTGAAATCGGTACCGACGGACGGCGAAGCGGTACTGGTTTGCCGCGCGCTCGATATCTGCCTGGGTGACACGTAAGGTCCCGCCAGGGCAACCGCAAAGAGTGCAAATTCATCCGTTCTCAAACATAGTGCCAATACCCACGGAGGAACCTCATGTCGAAGATCGCAGTGCTGATGGTTGGAATGATCAGCTTCGCGTCGATGGCCTTTTGCCAGGAAGAAAAGTCCAAACCTGATTCTTATACTTTTGTTGCCGTGTCCACAGGTGGTTCAACGGGCGGAGCATCGGCCCCGTTCGACTTTCAAATCAAGCGCTACACCACCGACGAGGAGATTCAACAACTGCAGGATATTCTCAAGTCCCAAGGCCAGGACGGGCTGCGGCGAGCGATGGAGAAGCTGGATGTGGGCAGGATCAGCCGCGTTGGCACCACGGGCACGCAGATCTCGGTGGCCAGGAAAAGGCAGGACGGGAACAACACCATCATCACGATTGTGACACCACGCAACATGTCGTTCGCCGAGTTGTACAACAACGGCCGGAGTACCAGTTACCCCTTCGGCTATTTGCAGGTGACTCTCAATGAGAAGGGCGAAGGAACCGGCAAAATCATGGCTGCAACCAAGATCACCTTCAACAAGAAAAAGAACACGGTCGAGTTGGAGAGCTTTGGCAACCAGTACATCAAGGCGGCCAACGTTCGTCCCAACAAATAACTCTCAAGCCAGGGACGGGCGCTCGGGCGATGCTTCTGCTGATTCGCCCGAGTCAACCGGCCTCAGAAGCGGCCATCCTTTTTTCAGCACATAGTCAAGCCACGCCCCGGCCATCTGCGAAGTGAGCACGGCTGCCACCACGAGGGTGGTGTAAAACTTTGAACTGATGATGCCGGCGTCGAAGGCGACACTCGCCAGCACAATGCCCGGGCCTCCGCGCGCGTTTGTTGTAATGGCGAGATTGACGAGGTCCAACCCGCGAAACCCCGCGAAGCGGGCGGCAAGTGAAACAGAAAATAACTTGACGATGCAGGTTCCGGCAATGAACGCGAGCATCATCCAAAGCGAGACGCCGCGAATCAGATCCAGTTTCAAGCCCACGACAGCGAAGTAAACAGGAATAAAGAAGGCGAAAGAGACTTTGCCGATGGCGTCGAGCGCTTCGGAAAAGATTCGGCGCTTTTTATGCACAACCGCGAATCCCGCCAGGAAGGCTGCAAAGACGAGGCTGATATCTAATGCTCCCGCGACGGCGCAGTAGGCGAGCAACACGGCTATCGCATAGCCCGCGGGAGAATTTCTGGCCAGAACGTTGATTCGCGCTTTATTGATGCGCTTGATCAGGCGTGGAACGACGGTCAGTCCCAGCGCGAAAAAAGCTACTGTCGTCGCGAGATGATAAGACATCGCACGCGGATCGAGAAGTCCTTTCCCCGCCGTGGCCGTGGCAACCGCCAGGGCAAGCCAGAGAACGATGTCTTCAAGAACAGCGACGCCGAGAACCAGCCGCGCGAAACGTGTGTGAAGGATTTTGAGATCGGCAAAGATTTTGGAGACAACCGGGACGGAGGTTACGGCCACTCCCACGGCAAGGATAATCGTCAGTGAGATGTGGTTTCCGTTTGGACCTGCCAGCGATGGCCGGATAAGCCAGGGAGCGAAGAGCAATCCGAGGACGAACGGCAGACCTGTGCCGACAATGGTGAGCCAGGCAACTTCGCGCCGCTCGTCGCGAGTGAAAAGTTGCTGGGTTTCCGCACCGGCAAGGAACATGAGCAGCAGCAGCCCGAGCCAGTAAACGAAATCCAGAACATTGCCCTGGTGTTTGGCACTCTCAATGAAGCGTGCGGCAAATGGCAAACGTCCGATGAGTGCGTTGCCGAGGACAACTCCGGCCAGTATTTCGCCGACAACCTTCGGCTGTCGCATTTTTACGAACAGCCAGCCCAGGAGCTGCGCAAGCCCAACCAGAAGCAAGAGTAGGAAGAGAACCTGAGTCAGTTCCAAGTTTGACATTTGTACGCTCTTGGCATGTTGGATGCGATTCTCACTGGTTTATTTGTCGTGGAGATGCGCATTCAGAAAACGATCGCCCTCAATCCCTGCCGACGAACGCCCGGCAAAACGCTTCCGCGGTCTGCCGGCCGAGTTCTTCGTCGAAAGCGCCGGAGCCCTTGGCGAAAATGTGCCGGTAGAGCATGGGCCCCAGCAGCAAGGCCATGGATAACTCCAGGTCAAGGTCCGCCGGCAGTTGGCCGCGCTCGATTCCCCGCTCCAGGATGCGCTTCAGGCATTGGCGGCCCGGCTCCATTACCCGATGGCGCCAGGCCCGTCCGAACTCCGGATGCGTCGCCGAGTAGGCGATGAACGCCGGCGTCACATGATCGCGCGCCATCTGAAAGGCCTCCGACGGACGTCGGTTCAGAACCGTAGCAAGATCGCGGCCCAGGTCGCCCGTATCCACGTACACTGGATCGTCATTGATGCCGTGCAGGTAGCACATCACCTCCATCAGCAGTTCTTCCTTGTCTTTCCAGTGGTTGTAGATGGTAGCTTTGCTGGCGCGGCCCACACGCGCGATGGCATCCATGCTGGTCGCGTCGATCCCGTGTTTTCCAAAGAGCGCAACCGCGGCCAGGATGATTCTTTCGTGCGCTTCGAAACTCTTGCCCCTGCCCATGGTCAGATCTCGATCTCTGAAAAGCGGTAAGCCCCGAAAACCAGCAGGATCGATCCGACGACGATCAGGACCATCAGATCGAGGCGAGGATCGAAGGCCACGTTGGGCGAACCGAATACATTGCGCAAGCCGTCGATACCGTACGAAAGCGGGTCGGCACGCGTGATGTATCTGAGGACGTTATGTGCGTCGTTGAGCGGGAACATCGCGCCGGAAAGAAAGTAGATGGGCAAGACCAGGAAGTTCATGATGAGCTGAAATCCCTGCATGTCCTGAAGGGTGGAGCCGATAGCGACACCCAGCGCGGCGAACAGCAGCGCAATCAGAATCATGAACCCCAACGCCATCGGGATGGTGGTGAAATGCGCGGGGCGAAACCCCGCGATGAGACAGATGATGGTGACCAGCGTTCCCTGGATCACTGCCACGGTTGCTCCGCCCATCGTGCGCCCGATCATGATCTGGATGCGCGGCACGGGCGCCACGAGAGTCTCTTTGAGGAAGCCGAACTGGCGATCCCAGAGCAGGCCGAGGCCAGAGAAGACGGACGAGAACAGCACGCTCATTCCAATCACGCCGGGGGCGATGAATTGGAGATAGTCGCCGTTGCCGGCGCGGCGGAAGACGGGCCCCAGGCCGAAGCCCAGGACAAGAAGGTACAGCATGGGCTGGCCCAGCGATGCGACGATCTGGGCACGCGACCGGACATACCGCTTCAACTCGCGCAGCCAGAGAATGTAAATTGCACTCATCGTTTACCTCCACTCCACATCTTTGCGAACTGGCGCATTGCAGCGGCCGGGTCGGCGCTCTCATCGCGAATGGTCGAGCCGGTCAGCTTGAGGAATGCGTCTTCCAGGGTCTCCGATCCGGTCTGGTCCTTGATCTCGCGCGGGGTGCCCTGGGTTACGAGTTTGCCGTGATCAATGATGCCGATGCGGTGAGCCACGCGGTCAGCCTCATCCATGTAGTGGGTGGTGAGGAAGACCGTAACTCGCTCGGCCTCGTTGACTTTTTTGACAATGTTCCAGAGTTGATTGCGGCTCTGCGGATCGAGGCCCAGGGTCGGCTCATCGAGAAACAGGATCCGCGGCGTATGGAGAAAGCCGCGCGCAATCTCCAGGCGCCGCTTCATGCCGCCGGAGAATTTCTTGACCTGATCATCCCGGCGGTCCCACAGTTCGAACAACTTCAGCAGGTCTTCGGTGCGCTGACGCCGGATTTTGGTCGGCACATGGTAGAGAACGCCGTGCAGGTCCATGTTTTCCCAGCCCGTGAGGTCGCCATCGAGGCTGGGGTCCTGAAAGACGATGCCGAAACGCTTGCGGGCCTCGTTCTTTTGCACGAGCGGGTCAAGGCCATCCATTTCGATGGCGCCGCTGGTGGGTTTGAGCAGGGTGGTCAGCATTTTAATGGTGGTAGTCTTCCCTGCCCCGTTGGGGCCGAGAAAGGCGAAGATCTCTCCTTCTTCGACATCGAAGGAAACATCGTTGACGGCAGTAAAGGATCCGGAAGAAGAGCCAAAGGTCTTCACCAGATTTCGCACTCGAATCATTCGCCACCTCAAGATAACAATACTGAACGGTACAGTTCAGATTGTCAATTTAATACGCAGTCCGCCGTCCCTACTAAGCGCCGGCATGTGCTCCCACGGCGGGCCTGGATTATTGCTGCCAGCCGTCCCGGAAGGGTCAGCGAATTGCCGTTCGGAATGATGCTTCGTTGGCTGAGAGTACGCCGGAGTATAAGCAAAAACCAGTCTGGTTTTCGATGATTCAACTTGGTAAACTAAGGATGGGAAGAGGCTCAACAGCGCCCACCGGGCGCTTGGAATACCCACAGCCGAATCCTCAATCATCCCGCTCAAAAAACCAGGAAGACGCCCTTGCCCTTGGGGGGAGCCGAAGATCCTTCGACGCGTTCGGAACGCGTGACTTTAGTCCAGATCACTGAGCTGGGTTGGGCTTCCCGGTCTCCCACCCTTGCAACAAAAACAGAAACGTCGCAAGGATGGGGCACCCAGGTTCCTGCCAAGTTTTCAATTGGGGAGAGCCGAGGCACGGGCCAGGACCGGATGAAGTTGGGGAGCTGGCGTTCGTGCTTTCCCAGGTCTCAGACGCGAGACCTGGGGCACCCAGGTTTGGTGGCGGGTCAGTAGTCCTCGGGCGGGCCGTCGACTGGATGGACGGGCTTTGCAGGAGCCGGTTCGGATTCAACCCCGACTGCCACGGGCTTGACCGCGGCGGGGGCGGGCTGGGCAGGCGCATCCCGTTCTGCCGCCTCTGGCTGGAGCATAGCATCGATGCGGTAACCCGCCTTTTCGACGGCCGCCAGAGCTTCCTTGATTCTCGCGGCGATCGGTGATGCTGCGTTCCGGGTGGGGACATTCATATTGGCAAGTTTGAGGAGGGAAGGCAGCGACAGCCACCAGAGCAGTTCCTCGTAGGGCTCGCGGATCACGTATGTGTGGCCTTCGGCTTCGTTGAATCCGGTCAGCCAGCGAACGTCAGGGTCCTTCCACAGTGCTGCGGGAATGCCGGATTTCGGGCTGGTTTCGCCATCGGCATGGCCGGGCGTTGTCTCGGCCGGGGACGGCGCAGGAGCTGCGGACACAGCCTCGGACACGAGAGCCTTCGCAGCTTCATCGAGCCTCGTTGCAGCTTGAGTTGCGGGTTTCGGTTGCGGCTGAGCTTCAGCGCCAACCCCCGCCTCGATCATCAGCAGGATCTTGAGCCGGGCGGCGGCGCGCCATCCCCGTTCGCCTTCCATACCCAGCGCCTGGAATGCCTGCGCCAACGGTTCGCGGAGGCGGAGACGGTCAAACAGATCGAGAGCGGTGCGCTCAAGATGATCCTCGTCGATGGCCATGGCGAGGGTCTGGAGCAGGCACCAGCTCATCACCGGTCCCCACAAAGCGGTGGCCGCAACGTCCGGGCTGGAATTGGGCAACACGCGCCGGGCCGCTGCCGACCAGGGTGCGGGTATAAGGGCCTCGACGGTTAGAAGCCGCATGGCGTTGCGAAGGCACTTGCGGTAGATGGGGAGGAGCGATTCGGGGCGAATGGGGCGAACGCCGGCGCGCTCCCCGGAAAGGCGAGCCCAGGCGGGCAGTACGGCGGCGAGGAGTGCTTCGCAGCGGCCCCAGGCGGCATCGAGGACTTCGCTCTGCTTCTTCCCGTTCCGCTTCTCGAGAGTGGCGCCCGGAACCGGGGGAGTTTCAACCGCATCGGCAAACATGCGCACCACGGCGGGATCGAGCGCCGCCCGCAGCGCGTCGTGGACCGGGCGCAGTTCAAGCTGGACCAGAGCGTCGTCGAGGCTGGGAACGCCGCGGCCTCCGAGGGAGTCGCACAGGCGATCCCAGTGTTTATCGGCCGTCGAATACATTTCCCGCCAGTCGAGGAATACATGGCACTGGTACGCATGGAGACTGAGGGTGATGCCGCGGTCGGCAATGTCGTGGGCGCGGCGAAGGTATTCGAGGCCGGTGAGGGAGTCGCGGCAGGCCACAATCGCGCCGCGATCCTGGAGTCCAAGCCCCTCCCAGACCGAGCGCTGGCGAAGCTGGCCGGAGCCTTTATCGGCGTACGCCGCGGACATGCGCACGGTGCCGTGGGTGGCGCCGTAACGGTTGTTATAGATCACGAGAGCGCTCTCGCTGCCACTGCGATTGGAGTAGGCAAAGATATGCTCGTCGACATTCCCTGAGTCTTCAAAGAGGTCGTACAGGAGGAAGTGGGTGCTCTCGGCGAACAGCCAGCGGCGCTTGAGCAGTGGAGCAATCTCGCGGTCGTGGCGCTCGATCAACCATTGATCGGGCCACTCTTCGTAGCGCGGCCGGTAGTATTCCATGCCGTACTTTTCGGTGAACCCTTCCACCTGCCCGTGGCCGAACATTGGCAGCCCGGGGAGGGTGGCCATCATGGCCGCGACGCCGAAGCACTTGTCGCCTTTGCCGAACTGATCAATCGCCGTTTTTTCATCGGGATTGCTCATGAAGTTCACGTAACGCTTCATGATGTCGGGGTCGAACTCGAGGGTGTTTTTGATGACCGAGCGATACTTTGCATTGTCCTCATCGCGCAGCATCACCATGAAGGCGCTGTTGTAGACGCGGTGCATGCCCAGGGTGCGGACGAAGTAGCCTTCCATCAGCCAGAAGGCCTCGGCCAGAAGCAGAGTGCCGGGGACTTCGGCGGCCACACGATCCACAACCTCGCGCCAGAATTCATGAGGCATGGCCCGATCGAATTCGGCCTGGCTCATGCTGTATTCGGCGCGCGAAGGGATGGCCCCGCTCGAACCTGGTCCCGGGAACCACAGGCGATGGAAGTGGCGCTTGGCGAGAGTCATCGCGGCATCGAAGCGAATGACGGGAAACAGGCGCGCGACGTGGAGGATGGTCTGGATGACCTGTTCGCGCACCGCCGGATTGAGGTAATCGAGCTGCGCGGTGTCGTTCCACGGAAAGCTGGTGCCGTCGTTGCCGTGATAGATGTAGCGGGTCTCGCCGGAGGACTTGTCGCGGCGGCGGAAAACGACCGCGGCGTCTTCCTGGGTGAAATAGTGATCCTCGATTTTGATCTCGACGCGGCCGTCGGCGGAGAGATCGGGGCCTTCGAAGCGGTAGACCGGATAGGGCGACTCCCAGCGGGAGATGAACCACTCCGGGTGCTCGACCACCCAGGGCGAGTCGATGCCCATGTGGTTGGGAACCATGTCGCTGGCCAGCCGGATGCCGTGATGGTAGGCGCGGTCGCGAAGGTTGATGTAGGCCGATTCGCCGCCCAGGTCCTCGGAAATGCGGTAGTCGAAAAGCGAATAGGCGGACGCGACGGCGTCCTGATTCCCGCACAGCAGCTTGATTGTTTTCGAAGCCCGGCTGCGCTCCCAGATGCCGATCAGCCACAGCGTGTTCATGCCGCGATTGGCGAGCGTCTGGAGCTCTTCGTTGGGGATGTCGTCGAGGCGGCGGATGTGGCGCCCATAAAATCGGCTGAGTTGCGCGAGCCACACGTAGGTGCTCTTTGCAATCATGACGGTGGTCGGCATCCAGGCGGTGTCGGGCGAAAACTTCTCGTACTCATGCGCCGGATCGCCGAAGACCGGTACGTCGGCGGTGCTTGCGATCGACGGCCACTGCTGCATTCCCGCTTCCCTGCGGCGGCGGGCTGCTTCCTCGGCGGCGGCACGGGCCCGCGCGGCGGGGGTGTTGAACTGCATCCAGATGGCAAGTTCTTCTTCGTGGAGGATTTCGCCGGCGATCTGCAGGAAGCGATCGAGCGCATCGCCAAGCAGCGGCTTCCACAATTGCCGGACCAGGTCCAGTTGTTCGCGAAGCGATTTGGGGGACGCTTTCGCCGGGGCCCGCAGCAGTTCCACCAGGTTCATGGGTTTCGCGCCGGGCATTGGAATCAGCGGCCGAGTGGCAAAGTATTCAGGCAGCTGCTGCGTTACCTCGCGGTAAACAGTTTGCTCGGCAAGAGGCTTTTCGGCGAACAGCTCTTCGAACGGCTGAAATGCCTCGTTGCGGTTGGCAGTCCACAGCAGCAGCAACTCTTCGAGGGCCGCTTCGCGGTGGGGAATGTCGGCACGTGGACCCCTGCAGCCATTGCTGCGGCGTCTCTTCGCCGCGTATGACGGTCGAGCCGGGAAAGTATTCCACGAACGTCAGCAGCAGTTTGTCCAGGGCCTCGGGCGTCATCTGGGAGTCAAACCAGGCCAGCGCATCGGCCATCACATTGCGGTCGAACTGCTCGCGATAGCGGGCAATGACCACATGGCTGGCCTCGTCGATCAGTCCCATGGCGAAGAGGGCGCCGGCGTGTATGGCCTGGTCGGGATTCTTGTCCGTCTCGCGAACCTGGTTCATGCGATACGCGAATGCGCGGCAGGCGGGCATGTCGGCAAAGACCACGTTGCCGTTATAGGAAAAGAGCGATTCGGAAAACTGATAGCGCTCCCGTGCCTCGCGCGAAATGTGGAATTCCATCATAAATAATCCGTGCTCCAGACCTGAACTGCAGTCGTCATCAACACGCGCGTCTCCCGAAATGGGGAGCGACGTTAAGGGGTTCAATTCGCTGCCGGGATTCTGCCCATCCCGCGCACAAACGCCGCAGAAGTAAAGTATCACCCTGGGGCGGCTAATTGCTTCAATCGTCGCGTCTTCGTCGGTCAGGCGCCGAGGTCTTGCCCGCCGCACGGCGCCGCAGAACTTCCCACTCAGTAATGGGAGGATGCGGACAATGCGTGGAGGATTGCTTTCAGATTCGTCTTCGCGAGGATGGGCGCGCTTGCAGGGATGAAAGGTACCCCTTGAGATTGCAACCGCGCTGGCTTTGCCAGTAGACTCGATATGGCCGGTCGATTGCGGGCAGTTCCGGAACTACCTCTGTGTAGCCGTACTGCAAGCATAACCGGACGGGGATTCACACAACGGAGAGGTGGCCGAGTGGTTGAAGGCACCCGCCTCGAAAGCGGACGTACTCGAAAGGGTACCGCGAGTT
>CAWBGO010000009.1:0-409561 GCA_963788475.1 Terriglobales bacterium | reverse complement strand
GCTCGAGGCGGGCGTGTTCAAACTTCCTCGTGTAAGCCCGGGATCGCGATCGGTCGAATTGCGCGCCAGCGAACTAGCGATGATCCTGGATGGGATCGATATGACGAAGCTGAAGCGGGTTCCGCGTTATGAACGCGGAGCGCGAACCATTTCAGATAACAAAGGGACAGCTACAGTGTAGTCACTGCTCCAGAAATGGTGCATATATAAAGTGTGTCGCCGCTGGATGTTCAACCCCCCGATGATCGCGAATCGCTTGTAGCCATGGTGCAATCCCTGCTGGCAGAACGCGAGGGCGAGAAGCAGCGTGCCCAGGAGCAGACACGCAGAGCGGAAGCACTCCAACGGCGAGCCGACGATCTTCATCTTGAACTGCTGCGTGCGCAGTTGGAACTCGAGCGATACAAGAAGTGGTATTACGGCCCGCGAGCAGACCGCCTTCAGAGCGCCGGCGATCTGGCGCAACTGCTGTTGATCTTCGCTGAGGAGATGGGCCGCAAGGCGGTTGACCCAGGCGATGCCCCTTCGCCTTCGGAACCGCAAGAAGAGATACGGCGTGTGAAACGGCGTAAGGGACGGCGGAACCTGGCCAACTTCGAAAATCTCCCAGTCACCACGCAGGTTTACGAATTGAGTGCCGAACAACGCGCGTGTCCTTGCTGTGGTATTGAGCGCAAGGAGATCGGTGCCGACGAGAGCTGGCAGATCGAATATTACCCCGGCCATTTTGAACGCCTGCATCATGTGCGCAAGAAGTACGCCTGCACGGCGTGCGAACACAACGGCGACAACCCGAGGATGGAAACCGCAACCAAGCCGGAGACGGCGATTGACAAGGGACTGGCCGGACCCGGTCTGCTGGCCTATATCGCAACCAGCAAATTTTCCGAGTACCTTCCTTTCTACCGTATCGAGGACATTTTCGCCCGCCAGGGCTTCGAAATCCCGCGCGCCACACAATCGGTCTGGTGCGGCGACATGGCGGATCTGTTCGAGCCGTTGTGGAAACTGATGGGTGAAGGCGTACGCGCCTCCCACGTGGTGGGCACCGATGACACCATTATGCCCATGCTCGCCACCGGTAAAGCCGCTAATGCGCGGATGTGGGTCTATGTGGGCGACAACGATCATCCCTACAACATCTTCGATTTCACTCTGAACCGCGGGCGCGACGGACCGAAGTATTTCCTCAAGGATTACAACCAGGTTCTGTTGGCCGATGCCTACGGCGGCTACAACGGCGTGGTCGCCGGCAACGCCATCACGCGCGCGGGGTGCTGGGCCCATCTACGGCGCCGTTTTATCGATGCCGAGAAGGTCGCTCCCGAGATCGCCCGCGAGGCGATCGAAATGATCCGCATGCTGTATGCAGTGGAAAAGCAGGCGCGCGACGTCGCTGCCGATGAGCGTCTCGCACTCCGCCAGGCACAGTCGGCCCCAGTGCTGGCGCAAATACGCGGCAAGCTTCTTCTCTGGAAAGAGCAGTTGTTGCCAAAGCATCCCATGGCTGAGGCCATCAACTACGCCCTGAGCCAATGGCAGGAGATGAACGTGTTTTGCTCCGACGGCGCAGTGGCAATAGACAACAACGCCAGCGAGCGCGAAATGAAACGCGTGATCCTCAATCGAAAGAACAGCCTTTTCGTCGGCAATCCGCGTGGCGGAAGAACTGCCGCCATCTTAGCCAGCCTCACCAGCACCTGCCGCCGCCATGACATCGACCCCCAACTCTACCTCACCCAGCTGCTGACAAACATACCCGGTATCTCGAACAGCGAACTTCCTCGCTGGCTACCCGACAAATGGAAGCGGCGCCACAATCCTGCAATCACAGCCAAGAACAGCTAACCTCGCAGCCCTGGCCACCTGTCCTTCACATACCGCTCACAATCTATGACCTTCAAAGCACTCCTTTCTAACAGATATGGTGAAAACATTTCGATGAACTTGGTCGAGTTGGAAGAAGATGACCTTATGTCGGGCGACGTCACGGTCGCTGGACGGACCCTCGGCTTGGAACAGCTCGAGCAACCATCCAGCACATGAAATATCTCAGGATCGACGTGGCTATGAAGTGAAATCACAACTCCTGAGGGCACATCTCCGTGCATCACGCTGATCTAGTCGCTGATTTGCTCAGGCGTGGAGAAAAACTGAAGCAAGACCCCGAGAACGATAAATGTTTGCTGCTCAGCCTTCTGCTCTTGCCCGTATTTGTTTCAGATGTAGTGTTCATTGAGAGAATCTCCCTTTGCCGTCCAAGTATTTGCAAGTCGATGAAAGCGCAAAAATGAATGAGTGCCATGAATTGGCATTGAAGACCGAGCGGAAGCAACATGCCCAAAACGTAGAAGCGTCCTAGACCTGTCGTTGGTTCTCCTCCGAGGACCTAGCAGGACGCCAATTCGCTGACGATGGGGTAATCTTGCTGCGATTCGCAGAAAGAGAGTATGGCGGAAGCCAGCTCGACTGGCTTTTGCAGAAAAATCAAGTGACCCGAATCCAATTCAAGAGTCTTCGCACCAGGGACTAGATTCTGCGAGTAAGCCGGCGGCACGATCTGATCATGCTTTGCCGTAATTAACAACGTCGGGGTCTTGATTCTCGCGGCATACTCCCGAACATCCACACTAAGGTCAACCCCGATGGTCGGCTCAACCGGGCGCCAGTCAGTCGATGCGATAAAGTTTTCGGTGATTCCGTTTAGAGTGGGTTCGTCAAATGCAGACAAAAACTCTGGACTCAGGCCACTCACCAGCAGCAGTTTTGTGAATGCTACTTTGTCTGTGCTCGCCAGACGAAGCCACAGCTTGAACTGCAGATTCATCCGCGGGTCTTTTCCATGGTTGAAACCTGATACGAGTACAAGCGAACGAACCATTTCCGGATACTCTGCGGCAATGTATGTGGCGACCGCCGCTCCGAGGGATCCGCCAACCAGATCAAAGCGTTTCTTGCCTTCGGCCCTGACTGCAGCTATGACCTCATCCGCGAGATCTTTGATTGCAAGTTCATTCGTCGAGTTCGTGCCAGCGGCTCGCTCCAGGTAATTTGGACGAATCACCGAGCGAGAGTTGGATAGCTCTTCCACGACCCGCGACCAGTCCTCTGATTTTCCCATCGTTCCATGTACAAGCACAATTGGCAGATCTTTTTCACCGATCAAGTAACGTTTCTCCTTTTTGGGAATCATAATTCACTTTCATCTGGCGCACGACTCGCGTTCTCTGGCAAAACGTCATCTCAGGAGTCGGTTCTGAGTCTGACTACAGTCTCCAGGTGTAGGTTGAGGTGCCGTTGAGCGCCGCCGAGAGCTGCGGACCGCTTATTGATTCGTGCTACTACCGTTGCTCCCTCGAGGGTGGAGATCAAGAGGTTGGCGATCGAATGTGGATCAAGTTCCGGGTTGATCTCTCCAGTTGCCTGGCCATCTTCAACGATCTTCGCCAAGAAATCTTCCCAGCCCTTCAGCGCCTTTCTGACCCTTGTGCGAAGGGCGAGGTTGCCGTCATCGGCATCTACTGCAAAGTTTAGGAGCGGGCATCCCCCTGGAAAACTCGGAGTGTTGACATAGTTGTCTATGTGCAGTTTCAATTTGTCCACTGCATTTGAAACGGTGTCGATGTTCCGTAGCCGTTTGTCGCTCGTATCCCTCCACGCATAGTCGAAAGCGAGGATTGCCAATTCTTCTTTCGTAGAGAAGTGGCCGTAGAGTGTCCCTTTCTCCAGGCCGGAAGCTTCAACGATGTCCCCCATCGAGCAGCCAGTGAACCCCTTCTGGTTGAACAGCACCGCGGCAGTTTCTACGATCTTCTGTCGGCTGCGCTCACCCTTTGTGGCGGGCCCTCTCGTTTTTGTAGTCATAGCTTCGCACTCCTTGAATCCGTCGGGGTCATTGCTCCTGCAGCTTGAGGATCACTGACTTTGCGTCTGCCACAATTTTGGCCCTCGCAACAGTAGACGACATGAACACTTTCGAGGATTCACAACATTCGACCGACCGGTCGGACCTATTTTCTCGAAATCACAATATCATGGCGCCGGGATCTCCAGTTCAATAATAGACCGACTGGTCGGAAAGAAGCAGAATCGTCTACGTGCCCTCCTGTATCTATTTGTCAGGAGGTCACGAACATGGCACAAGAAAAGAAAGTAGCTCTAGTCACCGGTTCCAATCGCGGAATCGGTTTCGAAACAGCCCGGCAGTTGGGGAAGGAGGGCGCAACGGTCATTCTCAGTTCGCGGATTCGGGCGAGGCTGCCGAGGCCGCAAGTAAATTGCTCGAGAAAGGTATCGAGGCAGATTCTATTGCTCTTGATGTGACAAAGGCGATAGATCGTTCTGCCACCGCGAAATACATCGAGTCGCACTATGGCAGGCTGGACATCCTGGTCAACAACGCCGGCGTAGGGCCGGCAGATGGGCTCATTGGCCTGCGTGCGAGTGCATCGACAGAAAGCGAACTGCAGAGCATTTTCAATATCAACCTCTTCTCCCTGGTTGCATTGACCCACGAACTTCTGCCTCTGTTGAGGAAGAGCGAAGCGGGCCGGATTGTCAACCTTGCCAGCATTCTTGGCTCCCTGACGCTTCAATCAATGGAGCAAAGCCCGATCGCGCCGATGCGGAAGTTCGCCTACAACGCATCGAAAGCTGCCGTGAACGTGTTCACAATTCATCTGGCAGCGGAACTTAAGGACACCAACATCAGAGTGAACTCCGTCCATCCAGGCTGGGTCAAAACCGCTCTTGGCTCTGACGCGGCGCCGATGTCTGTGCCTGACGGAGCAAGGACCACGGTGGCGGTTGCACTGCTTGGATCGGATAGCCCGAACGGCCGCTTTATCCACGAGATCAATCAGCAATTGCCCTGGTAAGGCATTCCGCTCTACGTCGGGCCGAAGATCTTGGCGGGCGGCGACGCTTACCGCCCAGCCGTTGAGCAGATTAAGAGGGAGTCCTGATGAGTCACAGACTAGAGCATCATTGGCGAAATTATGGAACGAACTCCCTCTATCGGGTTAGACCTACGCCGCATTTAGGCGAGGAGTTTAGCAAATCATACCCTGAAAAGGAAGTACACATGCCGGACTTTCACACCTCGATTCAAAAAGCTGCCTCCATCAAACATCAGCCAAAATCAAAACGCTATTACTTCGATGTCGCCTTAGGTTCAGTATGCTTGACCGGAGCAGACACTGGGGGAGCATACTGCCTCCTGGAGGTAAGTCTCGCGCCGGGCATAGGTGTGCCTCGCCATATCCATACACGTGAAGATGAAACGTACTATGTAACCTCGGGAGAGTTGGAGGTCATCGTCGGAGAAGAGGTTTTTGTTCTCAAAGCGGGCGATACTCTTATGGCCCCGCGCGACATACCTCACGAACTGCGCAATTCTGGCAACATCACGAATCACTACCTTCTCGTATTTTCGCCCGCCGGGTTTGAGGAATTTGTGATGGCGACGGCTCTTCTCGCACCGGACGATGCGGTTGCTCCAACCGAACGGCAACTTCACGTTGAAGACCCTGCGATTGCCGTTCAGAATGTCCATCGACTCGCCACGGACTATGGAATCATTTTCTGTGACTGATGCATCATGCAATGCAAAGCCCAGGAGATTCACCGGTACGTCCCAAACGAGCAATGGAGAGAGCGAGGGAAGGTATGGGACCAGCGTTCCCTCCTTCCCCCAGAACACGCTTTGCGGGGACTACGCCACGACTGACAGTGCCAAGGATCTGTTCGCTGATATCAGGGAATTGGCCCCGGCATCACGACGTACTTGCCGCTAGTTGAAGTCGGCGCCGAATGCCCGATCTGGTTGAATCGCCTTGTTGGACCTTCTGGACCTTCGCCCTGAGCTTCGGGAGTATCCATTTGCGCTGTCCCCGCAGTTTCGCTACTAAGAAGTCACATGTTGTACAGGAAGAACGCTATGAATTTTTCAGGTAAAGTTGCACTTATCACCGGTGGAACAGCGGGAATTGGAGAGGCTACGGTTCATCGCATATCTAGAACTGGCGCCAAAGTTGTCTTCGTGGGAAGAGACGAAGAGAACGGCCGCTTGATTGAATCGAGACTCAAAGATGAAGGACGAGACGCCTTCTTCCTTAGGGCGGACCTCAGCGTGCCAGAAGAAGTGCACCAAGTTGTTCCCGAAAGTATGCGCGTCTTCGGCCGGCTCGATTACGCATTCAACAATGCGGGCATTTCCGGACCGAACAGACCACTGATAGAGCAATCGGAAGCTATTTTCGACGAGGTTTTTCAAGTCAACGTCAAAAGCCTCTTCATCATAATGCAACAAGAGATTCATCAGATGCTCCATCAAGGCTGGGGAGGATCCATTGTAAACATGGCCTCGGTAGGTAGCGTGCTGGCAACTCCTGGAGCATCCGTGTACGTTGCCAGCAAACATGCCGTCGTTGGATTGACGAAATCAGCGGCGATCGAATACGGTCCGCAAGGTATCCGCGTAAATGCTGTCAGCCCGGGGTCGATACGGACAGAGATGCTTCGCGAGGTATTTGGAGGAGATGAGGCCCTCGATCGAATGGGAGCAATCCATCCCATTCGTCGCATCGGAAGTCCCGATGACGTGGCAGATGCTGTAGCGTGGCTGTTCTCAGATCAGTCTTCCTATTACACTGGACAATCACTGGTACTGGACGGAGGCCTCACGGCACAGCGGCCCACGACGCAGATTCGCAAGTCTGATGGCCCAGATAGACAGGAGGGGCGCACCCAGTCTTCGCACAGGGTTAAAACGTCCGCAGCCACAGCTCGCGTCGATCGCAGATGCCGTTGAGCCTGGGGGCAGCGGCGACATGTATCGGGATTTAAATGAAGAACAACGCGCTGCCCTTCGTGAAGTGACGAAGATGGGTTTTCCCCCTGCCGGCTGGTTCAATTACGAGACCATCGGAGAGGGTGCATTTCCTGTTCTCTTTCCGATCATTCGAATGCTGGACCGCGGCTATTTCAAAGACTTTTGGACGGTGCCCGGCTATGAAGGTGTCAATCCTTCCCCTTTGCTTGCTCAAGCAAGAATTCAGCACGCCACCACAGTAGTTAAGTTTGTATCGGCCGGTGATCCTGAGGCCAAAGCCTTATTCGGCGGGGTAGACGCCGCAAAGCAAGCGATGATGGAGTCTCCTTTTGGAATTGAGATGGAAACCGTTCCAGCTGCAAATTTGGAAGGAGCCTTCGTACTCATCAAGACTGGAGATTCTGCAGGGAAAGAGCTCCCAGTCGGCAGAGTTCTGGGAAAGACCGTCTTCATCGCTGTAAATCCCTTTGGGGCAGACAATTCCAAAGATGTGAAGGCCGTCAAACCCGGCGATCAAGTGGTGCTGGATAACTCCGATTTCCTTGCGGCACAGTACTACCATCGCCACCAGGTTCCCAGCCCAGACTACTACGTGTGGGACCAATTTCGAGGATCTGACGGCAAACCCCTGGAACCACAACGAAAGATGCTAATTGGTCCGATGGTGACGGGGGCCGGCTCCGTCCAGTCGGGAAGATTCAAGGGAAAGATGATCGTGGTGGAAAGCTTGATGGATCAGGACGCATTTCCATGGCAGGCGGATTGGTACCGGACTAAAGTCAAGGACGCGTTGGGCGAGCACCTCGATGACAACTTTCGTTTATGGTTCACCGAACACGCCATCCATGGCGATGACGCCGCGAGCACCACGCACACTGTCAGTTATGTATCATCTCTGCATCGAGCGCTTCTCGACGTAAGTGCATGGGTGGAGAAGGGTGTTCCACCGCCTCCTAGTACCAGCTACAAGATGGTTGACGGCCAAGTACAAGTTCCACCGGCGGCCGCAGAGCGCAAGGGTATTCAACCGGTGGTCACTCTCAAGGCCAATGGGGGAGTGCGCGCTGATGTGAATGCGGGCAAAGCAGTTCGATTCTCGGCCGTCGTTGAAGTGCCACCGAACACCGGCAAAATCGTCAGCGCAGAATGGGACTTCGACGGGACCGGTGCATTTGCAGATGTTGCAAAATTCAGTTCCGGCGTAAAAGTCACCTTCAACACAACGCATGCATTCGCGAAGCCAGGCACCTATTTTGTGACTTTACGAGCTGCTTCGCAACGTGACGGCGATGTAACGATGTCCTTCGCCCGTATCTTGAACATTGACCGAGTAAGAGTGGTAGTCAAGTAATGGATTGGAAAGAGCGTTCCGGACGAGCCGCTACAGAATCATGGTTGCATGACGCCTGTCAGTATCGTCTCTGGGTAAGCGGTGATTCTACGGCGAGACTTCACAGTTCATTCGAGGTGACTCAATGAAGAAAACGTTAGTTTGCCTCCTCCTTCTGAGCGCAGCGCTTTTACCCGCGCAAAGTGCAAAGGACCCACTACGCAGGGGCTTTGAGAATCCTCCAGAGGGAGCCAAGCCCCGCGTTTGGTGGCATTGGATGAATGGGAACATCACCAAGGAAGGCATCAAACTGGACCTTGAGTGGATGCAGAGGGCGGGCCTGGGTGGCTTCCAGAATTTTGATGCCCAAATGTCCACGCCGCAGGTCGTGGACAAGCGCCTCGCCTATATGACGCCCGAGTGGAAGGATGCCTTCAAGTATGCCACCGTCCTGGCTGACCAGCTGGGCATGGAAGAGGCGATTGCCGGGTCTCCCGGATGGAGTGAGACAGGCGGACCGTGGGTTCCTGCCTCTCAAGCGATGAAGAAATATGTGTGGAGCGAGACGCCCGTGGAAGGCGGCAAACCGTTTACCGGAGTCTTGGTCCGTCCTCCGACGACTACAGGCGAATTTCAGAATCTCCCCGTTTCAGATGCCGGCGGCACAATGAAGTGGCCGTCCGGGATTCCGCAGTTTTACGCTGACAGTGCCGTGATTGCATTCAAGGTTCCGGAGGGAGAAGCGAAGGCCCTGCTGCTGCAGCCCAAGATCACGGCCAGCGGAGGCGCGATTGATCCGGCGCTCTTAAGCGATGGGGATCTGGTGAAGAGGGTCACCATTTCGCCAGCCAAGAAGGACGACAAGCCCTGGATTCAGTTCGAATATCCGCAGCCGCAGACCATTCGCGCCATGACGATAGTTGCGACTCCGCGGGGGGCGTTCGAAATGTGGAATCCGCAGACCGGCGACAGTGGCAATGCTCTTGAAGCGAGCGATGATGGGAAGACGTTTAATGTCGTATTCTCCATGCCTAAAGGAGGCACGACAGAACACACATATGCGTTCGCGCCGGTTACGGCGAAATACTTTCGGGTGACCTTCAAGGCAAAGCCCGAGGTTTCAATTGCCGAGCTTGTCCTGTCTCCGGGCGCCCGCGTCAATCACTTTGAGGAGAAGGCCGGGGTTGACGCGGTGCCAGATCTCTATCAGTTTGCTACGCCGGCATTTTCATCAGCCGATGCGGTTGCCAAGTCCGACGTGATCGACCTGACCGCGAAGTTGCATACAGACGGCACGCTGGACTGGACGCCGCTAGCCGGCCATTGGGTTGTACTCCGGATAGGCTATTCACTGCTCGGCATCACGAATCACCCAGCTACTCAGGAAGCCACCGGCCTCGAGGTGGACAAGTTAAATTCCCGCTACGTGAAGAACTATATGGACGCCTATCTGGATAGCTACAAAGAGACGGTGGGCGCCGACCTGATGGGCAAGCGGGGCATCCGCTATGTGATCACAGATAGCTGGGAGGCGGGGTCGCAAAACTGGACCGACGACATGATCGCGCAGTTCCAGAAGCGCCGCGGATACGATCCACACCCGTGGCTGCCGGTTCTGGCAGGGCGTGTCGTCGAGAGTTCAAAGGCCAGCGACCAATTTCTTTGGGATTTTCGCAAGACGATCTCCGACTTGATTGCCAACGAACACTACGGTCAGATTCAGGCCTCCCTCAAAGCCCGCGGTATGGGCCACTATGGCGAGTCGCACGAGTCTGGGCGCGTGATGGTCGCCGACGGCATGGAAGTGAAAAAGCTCGATGACATTCCCATGAGCGCAATGTGGGTCCAAAAGCCTGGCGTGAACAAGATCATGTATGGCTACAACGCAGACGACAGGGAGTCAGCATCCGTAGCGCACATTTATGGCCAGAACATCGCGGCCGCCGAATCCATGACTTCCTGCAATACGTCAACGGCGTGGGCTTGGTCGCCCGCAACATTGAAGCCTACAGCCGACCAGGAATTCTTAAACGGCATCAACCGTTTTGTCATCCACGAGTCAGCGCATCAGGCTCTGGTCGGAAAGGCTCCTGGAATCACTCTCGGACCGTGCGGACAGTGGTTCAACCGTAACGATACCTGGGCGGAGCAGGCCAACGTCTGGACGAAATACCTGGCGCGAAATTCCTTCTTGCTGCAGCAAGGTCACTTCGCCGCCGACATTCTCTACTTCTATGGCGAGGACTCAAACCTCACTATTCTCTTTGACAAAAAGGCTCCTGACCTGCCTGCCGGCTACAACTTCGACTACATAAACGCCGATGCACTGATCCACGAAGTTAATGCCGTCAATGGGCAGATCATCAGTAAGAGCGGAATGAAGTATGACGTCTTGGCCCTCGATCCGAACAGCCAACACATGTCGCTTCCGGTGTTGCGAACTCTTCACGCGTTGGTTCAACAGGGGGCCGTAGTTGCGGGCGCGAAACCGATCGAAGATCCCAGCCTGGCCGACAGCATAGCGGAATTCAAACAACTGGATGACGAATTGTTTGGCGACGGATCCGGCATGCACCTCATTGGCAAGGGCAAGGTATTTGCAGGGCAGAATGCCGAGACCGCTTTGAAGGCAATCAACATTAGTCCGGATTTTACCTACAACAAAGCACCAGTCGATTCGGAGATTTTGTTTGTCCACCGAAAGCTCCCGGATGGGGAGATCTACTTTCTGGATAACCGCAGCGACCGTGACGCAGAGATCGAAGCAAGCTTCCGTGCGAGCGGGAAAGTTCCGGAGCTATGGTTTTCTGAGACCGGCAAAGTTGCGTCTGCTTCCTACCAGATCGCGAACGGTCGCACCACGGTGCCGCTGCATTTTGAGCCGTGGGGCACGGTTTTTGTGATCTTCCGCGCTCCGACAAGAACAACGTCGAAGGCTCTTCCGAAGGCTGTGGAGACGGCCCTCTCGACTGTGGACGGATCATGGGATCTAAATTTCCAGGCAGACCGCGGCGCACCCACCTCCATCAAGTTAGACAAGCTGACTTCATGGAGTGACAGCGCAGATCCAGGTGTGAAGTACTTCTCCGGGACCGGCACCTACTTCAAGAAGATCGAAGCACAGGCGGATTGGTTTACATCGAGCGCGAAGCTTTGGATCGACTTAGGCGATGTGAAGAATCTGGCCGAGGTAACAGTGAATGGCAAGTCACTTGGAGTCGTTTGGCACGCACCATACCGCGTCGACGTGACTGGTGTTCTCAAGCCGGGTACAAACGACTTGACCGTCAAAGTTGTCAACGCGTGGGTCAACCGGTTGATCGGGGATCAGCAGCCAGACGCAAAAGTGAAATACACTTTCTCGACCATAAAGGCATACAGCGCGAGCTCTCCGCTTCAGGCTTCGGGCCTGCTCGGTCCAGTAACGGTTCTCGGGCAGTCGGCGAAGTGAAACCTGCTACAGCCGAAAGCATGCTGGCGGAGCACACAGACCGGATCGATTATCCAAACGAGCAGAAAGCCACAAAATGAAGAAGTTTCGTCAAATCTCGAATGTGCTTTACAGTCTGGCCCTATCTGGGTTGGTTTTAGGATCTGTAACGCTTGCAGCCAAGCCGGCTTCATCTCCCCGAACGGTTCTGTCGGCAGATGCCGATTGGCGATTTGTTCTTGGAGATCCTTCCGGTGCAGAATCACCAACATTCGACGATCAGTCGTGGCGCACCCTTTCGCTTCCACACGATTGGAGCATAGAGGGAGCACCCGCCGAGAAAAACACCACTGGAGCCGGCGGAGGATACTATCCTTCCGGTGTCGGCTGGTACAGAAAGTCATTCACTCCTCCTTCCAATTGGAGGGGTAAACGAGTGAGCCTTGAGCTCGATGGAGTTTCAGGTGAAACGACCGTATACCTTAACGGACACAAACTCGGCATTCACCCCTATGCGTATACAAGCTTTCGCTTCGACATCTCTTCGGAGTTGAATCTCTCCGTCAAGAATGTTGTGGCTCTGCGTGTTGACAACTCCATGCAGCCAAACAGCCGCTGGTACAGCGGTTCAGGGATCTACCGTCATGTTCGCGTCGTAGTAACCAATCCGATCCGCGTTGCTCCTTGGGGTGTATTCATCAATACGCCCAACGCTTCCAGTTCATCGGCAAAGGTACTGATAAGAACACAGCTGCAGAACGACACAACTGAAGCTGGCGAAGTCTCGGTCAACACCGTCATTGTGGACCCGTCAGGTGCAAAGTCTCCTGTGCAGACTGCAAGGGTCAAGCTGCAGGCGGGGCTGTCGTTGGAATCCTCCCAGGACATAACTCTCAGCCGCCCACTCCTTTGGTCGCCGGCGAGACCTCAACTTTACCGCGCGATCACGAAGATCACAAAAGACGGAGAGATCTTGGACCAGGTGGAGACTCCGTTCGGTATCCGGACGCTCAACTGGTCGGTTGAAAAGGGATTATTGTTGAACGGCATTCCAATCAAGCTTGCTGGCGGTAGTGTTCATCACGACAATGGGCTTCTCGGAGCAGCTGCGTTCGATCGAGCTGAAGAGAGAAAAGCGGAACTTCTGAAAGCCGCAAGATTCAACGCTGTTCGCACGGCTCACAACCCACCCTCTTCTGCATTTTTGGATGCCTGCGACCGTCTTGGTTTGCTGGTACTCGATGAGCCATTCGACGTGTGGACAGTGAGCAAGCGTAAATACGATTACGCCCGCTTCTTCAAGGACTGGTGGCAGCAAGACGTCGACGCGATGGTGAAGCGAGATCGCAATCACCCTTCCATCGTCATGTGGGGAATTGGTAATGAAATTCCCGAGGTGTGGACCAGTGAGGGAGCGCCGATTGCCAAGGAGATCGCGGCTCGTGTGCGCTCTCTGGATTCAACTAGGCCGGTTACCCAGGCATTTCCAGGTGCAACTTATGGAACCGACCCAGACGCGGCGATTTCACAGGTGGATATTGCAGGCTATAACTACAACCTGGCTCAGAACGGCCCCGAAGATCATCGCCGCGTGCCCACGCGCATTATGATGACGACTGAGTCTTTTCCAGCAGACGCTTTCGAACAGTGGCAGCTATCCCAGGATCACCCATACATCTTGGGGGAATTCGTCTGGACGGCTATGGACTATTTGGGAGAGTCCGGCATCGGCGCATGGAGCTATGGCAGCCCGAAGGATGCAACCCAACTAAATCAGATGAAGAACTTTCTCCGAGACTACTTGGCCAAGATGGGGGCAAACGGGAAGAACCCGATGGAGGCTTTTCAAAACGGCCAACCACCGAGCCCACTCTCACCCGAGTGGCCATATCACGCAGCCTATTGCGGCGACCTCGACCTGACAGGGTTCCGAAAGCCTTCATCGTACTACCGCGACATTCTCTGGAATGGCGGCGACAGAGTTTTCGCCACGGTTCGTTTGCCGGAACCTGACGGCAAGAAAATACTTGCCGCGGGCTGGAGCGTCTATCCCACTCTGCCGAACTGGACTTGGCCAGGCCAGGAAGGAAAGACGCTAACTGTCGAGGTTTACTCCGGGGCTGAACGTGTGCGTCTCTCGCTCAATGACCAGATTCTAGGCGAGAAACCTACCGGCCGCGATCAGCAATTCAAAGCTGTCTTTGAGGTTCCCTACGCTCCAGGCACGCTCAAGGCGACAGGCCTTCGCGGAGACCGAGTCGTCGGTGAGAGCATCCTCCAGACGACGGGAAGTCCTACTCGGTTGAGGCTCACGGCCGATCGAACAACCCTTAGGGCAAACGGCGAAGACCTAGCGTTTGTCAGTGTCGAAGCTGTGGACGAGAAGAATCAATTGCAGATGAACGGTAACCAAAAAGTCCACTTCACTGCGAGCGGTGTCGGCTCCATTGCTGCCGTCGGCAACGGTGACGCACAAAGCCTCGACTCCTATGTCCGCGACAGTATCAATCTCTTCAATGGACGGGCACTTGTTGTGCTGCGAACCTCTCAGCACCCTGGCCAAATCAAATTGGAAGCGGTTGCGGAGGGGCTTACTCCGATGTCGTTGGTGGTTGCGTCGAAGTCTGCGTATGCGTCACCCGATCTCCGATGACGATTCGATGGGACCGTGCGCGATATGCGCGAAGTGGACCCATGCATGGCCAGCGAGGCGGTCGAAGCCGGCCAGGATGACTACGATCACATCTGTCGAACCGGGGGGCCTGCTTGCGGCCGAGGACCTCGGCCAACCGCGCGACCGCCTCGCGGCAGGACAGCTCGCCGGCGCCGGCGCTGTTCGCTGGCGGGTCCCGGGTGGGAGGGGCTCTTCGAGCACGGCCTAGCCGGCTTCAGACGGGGCAGAGCGTCCTCGTGCCACGGTGCGGTCGGCGTTAAACGGTTCGATGGCGAGCCAGCTCGCACGCGAGACCAGTGCACTGGGCGCGCTGGCGGACGTCAGACAACTCTCGACTTCGGCGCACAGGAGTTCGTCGAACTCGATAACGAAGCCCTAGAAGACGTCGGCGAAGTCGATCTGGTGTTCGATGTCATCGCCCCTTGATTTCCGTAGTGTGCGTTCTCGTCGACGCCGAGGTCTAAGGACTTGTTAAGGCATCACACGCACCAAAACATGCACGAGCCACCTGCAGAGGAGTTGGATGAGAAGGATTGCTAGAAAAATGTTCAGGCCAATTTATTGAACTTGAATGTTTTATGTTGATGCTGGGAAGGGGCCGCCCCCCAAAGGCTTGCAATGGTCGGCGGACTTTTGAGTGTCACGGGCTTACGTTTCGGGATTCTTCTCTAAATTGTTGATTACAATGGTGCCGGGAACGAGAATCGAACTCGTATGCCAATGAAGGCGGCGGGTTTTGAGTCCGCTGCGTCTGCCAGTTCCGCCATCCCGGCATGGGTGGATGCCTCCTCAAAGTATAACGCAGGCCCTCTCGCATGAGCGTCGGCGCCTGGCATCGTGAGGCAATTTCGGTCCCATTCCGGTCGCCCTTGGTGCAGGTGCGGGGCTGGTCTTGCCATGAGTCTGACGTCCCCATTTGTATGGCAGTTCCGGCATTCCCCAGCGCAGTAAGAATTGAAGCCGACTCGGCGCTCTCCCGAAGCCGCACCGCCCCTTGCCGCTTTCCACAATCGGCTTCCCGCCATGCGGAGTGGGATCCCATGCGAAAATAGATATAAACGTGATGACCACCGCCTCCTCTGCAGTTGTTCCCGAACCGGTTACGGTAACTCCGGAGCTGCTGGCCCAGCACAGCATCACTCAGGAGGAGTACAGCCGCATCCTGGCTGCTCTCGGCCGCACTCCTTCGCTCACCGAACTCGGTATCTACAGCGTCATGTGGAGCGAGCATTGCTCCTACAAGTCGAGCCGCGTGCATCTCAAGCGCCTGCCTACCAAAAGCGAACGCGTGGTGCAGGGGCCCGGCGAGAACGCTGGGATCATCGACGTGGGCGACGATTGGGCCTGCGCTTTCAAGATCGAGAGTCACAATCATCCCAGCTACATCGAACCGTTCCAGGGAGCGGCGACCGGCGTGGGAGGCATTCTACGCGACATCTTCACCATGGGCGCGCGGCCGCTGGCGGTCATGGATTCGCTCCGATTCGGTCCGATCACCGGGGAACCGGACCAGGACCCGGAACAGGGGAAGCTGGTCGCCAAAAACCACTCCATCGTTGAAGGCGTGGTCAGCGGCATCGCCGGCTACGGAAACTGCTTCGGCGTTCCCAACCTGGGCGGCGAAACCAAGTTCGAGCCCTGCTATAGCGGCAACCCGCTGGTCAACGCCTTCGCGCTCGGCATGGTCCGCAAGGATGAGATCTTCTACGGCAAAGCCAGTGGCACCGGCAACCCGGTCATATACGTAGGGGCCAAGACCGGCCGCGACGGTATTCACGGCGCGACCATGGCCAGCGAAGAATTCAAGGAAGGCTCGGAGCAGAAGCGGCCCAACGTTCAGGTCGGCGACCCGTTCATGGAGAAGCTCCTCCTCGAAGCCTGCCTCGAAGCCATGAAGACCGGCGCCATTGTCGGCATCCAGGACATGGGCGCCGCCGGCCTCACCTGCTCCACCTGCGAAATGGGCGCCCGTGGCGGCGTCGGCCTCGACGTTGAACTCGACCTCGTTCCCCAGCGCGAAACCGGCATGACCGCCTACGAAATCATGCTTTCCGAAAGCCAGGAACGCATGCTGCTGGTGGCCGAAAAGGGCAGGGAACACGAAGTCCTGAGCGTCTTCGAAAAGTGGGGTCTGGACGCCGTCATCGTGGGCACCGTCGAGCCCGAGCCGCGCCTGCGCATCCGCCATCACGGCGTCCTTGTCGCAGACATCCCCAACCAATCCCTCACCGACGACGCTCCGCTCTACCACCGCCCTGTCGGCACATGGAAAGCCCCGGTGCCGCTCGATCCTCCTGAGCGTGCGCTCGCCACACTGGCCGGCGATCGCGACTATCTTGCCGATTTGAAAGCTGCTCCTTGCCAGCGCCAATGTCTGCTCCAAGCGCTGGGTCCACGAGCAGTACGACACCATGGTGCAAACCAACACGGTTATCGGCCCTGGCGGCGAAGCCGGCGTGATGCGCATCAAGGGAACAGGGAACAGGGATGAGGGGTCTGGCGAGCGCGCCCTGGCCATGGCTCTCGATGGCAACGGCCGTTGGTGCTATCTCGATCCGAAGCTCGGAGCCATGCACGCCGTGGCTGAAGCCGCCCGCAAGGTCGCAATGACCGGCGCCACGCCAGTTGCGGCCACCAACTGCCTTAACTTCGGCAATCCGGAGAAGCCCGAGATCATGGCCCAGCTTTCGGCCGCCATCGACGGCATCGCCGAAGCCTGCACCGCTCTCGGCACCCCCATCACCGGCGGCAACGTTTCGCTCTATAACGAAACTCGTGGCGAAGGCATCTACCCCACGCCGGTGCTCGGCATCGTCGGCATTCTGGACGACGTCACCAAGGCCGTGCCGGCCGATTTTCAGCGGCCCGGCGAAGCGATCCTGCTGGTATGGCCGGTTCCCCGCGGCGAAGAACCCAAGCCGGATCTGAAGGTCCCCTTTCAGCCCGAGCCCATGCGCTACTACTCCGTCGAGCCCCAGATTGATCCCATCCCCGACGTGGACCCCGAAGCTCCCGAGGCCACCGCCACCGCGGAAATGGCCGCCTTTGGTTCGTCCGAATTCGCCAAAGGTCGTGCTCAAAAGCCTGTGGGGCACGCCGCCTCCGCTCGACCTCGACGCTGAAGCTGACCTGCACACTCTGCTTGAAACCCTTGCCGATCGCAAGCTCGTCGACTTCCGCACGCGACATCTCCGACGGCGGCATCGCTGTCGCCGCAGCACAGGCCACCTTCAGCAAAGGCATCGGCGCCACGATCGAGCAGGACCCCTCGCTGATGATTCATCCCCTCTTTGGCCTGTTTGCGGAGCCCGCCTCGACCATGCTCATCACCGCTCCGGCTCACCAAGTCGCGGCCATCGAAAGAATCGCCGGGGAACTCAACTTCTTCGCGGTCCGCATTGGCGCCACCGGAGGTCCACGCCTCGAAATCGCGGTGGACGGCCAACCCTTCATCTCCGCGTCGATCGAAGAACTTCGTACCCCCTGGGCCACCGCCCTGGAAGCCACGCTCCATGGCGAGGTTCCCGCATGACCCAGCTGCTCTACCAGGGTGTGCCAGGCGTTACCGATCAGACCAGCCAATTACCCACGTCGTCGCCGCAGGGCTCCCTCATCCCTGATCCCTGTTCCCTGATCCCTGTCTTTGACAAGCTCCGCGAAGAATGCGGCGTCGTCGCCATCCATGGCCATCCCGAAGCCGCGCGCCAGGCCTATCTCGGCCTCTATGCCCTTCAGCATCGCGGCCAGGAATCGGCCGGCATCGCCACCGCGGACGGCCATCATCTCGCCAACATCAAGGGCATGGGCCTGGTTTCGGAAATCTTTACCGACGAAGTGCTTTCGAAGCTCCCCGGCCGCATGGCCATCGGCCACACCCGCTACTCCACCACCGGCGACTCGGCTCTCCTCAACGCCCAGCCCATCCGTGTCGACTCCATCAAGGGCCTCATCGCCATTGCCCACAACGGCAACCTCGTCAACCTGGGCAACCTCCGCGCCCGCCTTGAACGCGCCGGCGCCTATTTCCAGACCACGTCCGATTCCGAGATCATCGTCCAGCTCATCGCCCACTCCCGCGCCGGCACCCTGGTCGATGCCATTGCCGACTCGCTTTCACAGGTCGAGGGCGCCTTCTCCATCGTCATGATGACCCGCGACCGCATCTTCGCGGCTCGCGATCCGCGCGGCTTCCGCCCGCTCTCCATGGGCAGGATTCCCAATCCCGACGGCCCCGACACCATCGTCTTTGCATCTGAAAGCTGCGCCTTCGATCTGCTCCGCGCCACATATGAGCGCGACGTGCTCCCCGGCGAACTGGTCATGGTCACCGAAGACGGCGTCACCAGCCGCCAGTACGCCAGCGGGTTCCCGCAGTCGAGCTGCATCTTCGAGCACGTCTACTTCGCGCGCCCCGACTCAAAGATCTTCGGCCGCTGGGTGCAGGAAAGCCGCGACCAGATGGGCCGTCAGCTTGCCCGCGAGTCCGGAGTCCCCGCCGACGTCATTGTCCCGGTACCCGACTCCGGAGTGACCGCTGCTCTCGGCTACGCAGAACAAGCGGGCCTCCCGTTCCGTCTCGGCCTCATTCGCAACCACTACGTGGGCCGCACCTTCATCGAGCCTGAACAGCGCGTGCGCGACTTCGGCGTCCGCCTCAAGCTCAACCCGGTGCGCAATCTGCTCGAAGGCAAGCGCGTCGTCCTCATCGACGACTCCATCATTCGCGGAACCACGTCGCGCAAGATCGTCCGCATGGTGCGCGGCGCCGGCGCCAAAGAGGTGCATCTCCGCATCAGCTGCCCGCCCACCATTTCGCCCTGTTTCTATGGTGTCGACACGCCCAGCAAGCGCGACCTCATTGCCGCCAATAAATCCGTCGAAGAGATCCGCCAGTTCATCGAAGCCGATTCGCTCGCCTACCTCTCTCTCGAAGGTCTGCTCAAAAGCTGCGACGGCAGCGAGCATAACGGCTACTGCACCGCCTGCTACACCGGCAACTACCCCACCCAATGGGTCGATGTCGAAGACATCCTGCCCGCTGCCGCAACGCTGTAGGTGATCTTCGTGTGCAACATGCCGAGCACGCCTGACCGTCATTTGCCGCTCGAACGTACATTCTCACTAGCGATCGAAGACCTGGATATTGGGCTTGGCCTGTCCGGGAATGTGTGTGGTGATCGTGAGGGTCTTGCCGTCCGCTGAGACCTCGACCTGCTGTGTGTCCAGGACCTTGCCGTCGATCTTGTCAGTCAATTCGACCGCGCGATCACTTAGACGTCGCCCTGACGTAACATAACCTGCCGGCAGGCTGGGACCCTGGGCTGCGTAGTCTTTGCCATCGAACTTTATGCTCTTCGTTATCTTCTGGGCCGGATTGATAAAGGAAAGGCCATTGTCGTCATTGGCTTGAATCTGCATCTCGAAGGCGGAGTTCACTTCTTCGCTGATACTCTCCCAGGTGCCAGCGAAGCCGCCCGTTCCTGCAGTTCGCGTGTACTTATAGAGGAGATTGCTCGTGGAGCCGTCAGCTCGATAGCCGGTGAAGTTGTCGGTAAGAGTGGTGCCGTCCGAGGAGAGATCCCAGATGGCGGAGATAGTCATGCGGCCGCCCGTCTTGCGTACCAGCTTCCATTGATGGGGAGACAGGACAGTGACGGCGAAAGTGGTGCCGAAGATACCGGGCTGATCGGTGCCGTCGGCGAGGATGGTCTCGGTGTTGTCACCCGAAAATATGAAGGTGTATTTGTTGGGGCCAGCCGCTTCAACCTTCATCTGATCGGTGAGCTTGCTTTTTGCCGGGTTCAGCTTCCAGGTTCCGTCGAAGGGATTGGCGGCCGCCCAGAGTGTTCCGGTGAGAAGAAAGACGGTGAGGAGTTGACGAAGGGACCGCTGTGCCATGGAGTTCTCCGCAGATGAATTGGTGCTGCGGCTCGATAGTAGGCATGTGCAGCTCCAATCGTCGAACCGAATCCGGGGAGAAACAGAACGGTCTTTGAAGGGTGCAGCCCACGCGGCAGGGTTGCGAAGTGCATCGCGGCCGAGAGTCGGCGGTCGGAGATGGACAGTAGATGCTGTCAACGAATGTCCGCAAGTGGGCGTCCTGTACCGAAAGCGGACACGGGCATTTTGACGCCCCTGCGAATCAGCCTCAACCCTTCAGGTACTGCAACAGCCCCTGCATCTCCATCTGGTTCCATGCTTCGTGAATCTTCCCGTTCCTCACCACAATGAACGAAGCGCCTTCGAGGGTTGCCGATTTCCCGCTGGCCGGAAATCCGAGGTGGTCTCCGCTGTGAGTCGCCGTGGTAGTCCACCGGATCGCAACCCGGTCCCCCTCGGCAATCACATCCTCGACCTCGATACGTAAATCAGGAAACGCGCCTACGAAGGTGCGATGGAATTTCTTGAACTCCTCCGGCCCGACAAGCGCGGACTGCGCATCCGGCAGGCCATGAACCTTTCCCTGGGGATCAAGCATTTCGCCAATTGCGGCCTCGCTCTTCCGATTCCAAACCTCTTCAAACCACCGCCTGGCAAGCTCCTTGTTCGTCTCCGACATCGGTGACCTCCTTTCGGGGTCCAGCGACAGGTCCTCGTCGCCGGGGTGGTGATCGTGCCGGAAAAGCATAGCATCGACAATCGATGCTCGATAGGGGTGGCGTGAGCTCAACCCAACCCGCGCCGTCCGCATCCGATACGATCGATAGAAATGGATGTGACCGAGCCCTTCTCGCCCGCTCTTTCGTCGACCTCCGACGCAAGCAAGTCCCCACTGCGTTTGCTCTTTGCCGGCACAGTTTTTCTCGGCTCTTTTCTGCTCTTCCTCGTCGAGCCCATCGCCGCCCGTGAGCTGCTCCCGGTCCTCGGCGGATCGGCCGCTGTCTGGGTAACCTGCCTCGTCTTCTTCCAGACCCAGCTGCTCCTCGGCTATCTTTACGCGCACTGGCTGTCCCGCCACCCGAAGTGGACCGTGCATCTCGGCCTCCTCGCGTTGGCCTCTGCCGCGGCGATCCTTTGGGTTCTCCGGACGATCGCCCCTAATCACGGCGACCTGCACCCCGTTCTCACCGTCTTCGACGCCCTGGGGGTATGGATCGGCCTCCCGTTTCTCATGCTCTCCGCCACCAGCCCGCTCCTCCAGGTATGGTGGGCGCGCCTCGAAACAGGCCAGATCCCCTATCGCCTCTACGCCCTGTCCAATCTCGCCTCTCTGCTCGCCCTCGGTCTCTACCCGACGGTGATCGAACCCCACCTCACCCTGCGCGCCCAGCGCTTCACCTGGTGCTGCGGGTTCGCGCTCTTCGCCATTCTTTCCGCCGTCCTGGCCGTCAAAACCCGGTCCGCCGCCTCTCCTCAATCTGTCTCGGTCGATGACCCTTCCGCCCCACCCGCCCCTCTCAGTCACAAGATCCTCTGGGTTGTGCTCCCCATGGGCGCCGCCATGCAACTTAGCGCCATCACCAGCTATCTCACCGCCAACGTCGCCGCCATCCCGCTCCTCTGGGTCCTTCCTCTCAGCGTCTATCTATTCACGCTGATTGTTGCCTTCCAGTTTCGTTTCCAGTTGCCCTGGGGCATCATCGCCCGGTTCATGGTGGTCCTGCTCGGCGGCCTCGCCTATTCATTGTCGAAGACAAATTCCACCTGGCCCTTGTGGCTCTCGCTCCTGTTCTTTCTGGTGGAATTGTTCTTTGCCTGTTTCTTCTGTCATGCCGCGGCCTGCAGGCTGCGTCCGCAACGCGCATCGGAAGCCACACTGTTCTATCTGCTCTTCGCCGCTGGCGGCGCTCTCGGCTCTTTCTTGGTCGGCATTGCCGCTCCGTTGGTCTTCAACCTCAACCTCGATCTGCCCATAACATTTCTGGTAACAGCCCTGCTTGCGCTCGCGGTCAACTGGCGCGGTAACTGGAGTCAGCGCATGCTTTGGATTGTCGCCAGCGGCGCCATGGTGGTCCTCATCTTCATGGTTCGCATAGCCTATGTGCGCGATGCCACCGTCACCGTCCGCAATTTCTACGCCAGTCTCCGCGTAACCCAGTCCGTGGGCTACCCGGGAACCACTACCCGCACGCTGATGAACGGCTCCATCCAGCACGGCACCCAGATTTTCGGTGACGACACGATGCGCCGCACCCCGACCACCTACTATTCCCGTGGCTCAGGAGTCGGTCTCGCCATCCGCTTCTGCTGCTCCGGCCGTCCGGAAAACGCCCCCCGCCACATTGGCGTGATCGGCCTCGGCGCCGGAACCATCGCCGCCTACGGCCGCCCCGGCGACCGCATCCGCTTCTACGACATCAACCCGGCTGTCGAGCCCATCGCCCGCAACGTCTTCACATACATCCGCGACTCTGGCGCCCAGGTCGACGTAGTCGAAGGCGACGCCCGCACCTCCCTCGCCGGCGAAGAGCCCCAGCAATTCGACGTCCTGGTCATCGACGCCTTCTCCGGCGACGCCATTCCCATCCACCTGCTCACCCGGGAGGCCCTCGCCCTCTATCGCCGTCACCTGGCTCCCAACGGCATCCTCGCGTTCCACATCTCCAATCGTCATGTCGATCTCGAACCGCCCATCGCGCTGCTGGCCGCCTCCGCCGGGATGGAGGCGCGCCACGTCAACAGTCTGGCCAAAGACGACCCCGGGGCCTATTCCTCCACATGGATGCTGGTGACGGACGACGCCTCGTTCTTCCTGCAGCCGGAGCTCGTCGCTCACGCTTTCTTCCCCGACACAAGGCCCGGCCTGCGCGTCTGGACTGACGACTACTCAGCCCTCCTGCCTGTCCTCCGCTGGTAGCTCTCCTTCGTCGGTTGGCCGCCGACTGTCCTCTGTCCGCTGTATTTCCAGTCACAGGACGTTCACACTCCCCGTGTGATAGCATCCGGTTCTTAACTGATAGACGCCCGCTGGAACTTCTTCCAACCCTCCCGCAGGCGCCTGCCCGAGACTCTCCCGCATGGACGAGGAAGACGGCAGACCCGGAGCCAGGGCCGTACAAACCGGCCTGATTGACGCCCCCCGCGGCGTCGTCACCCTGCCCCTGCAAAATCCACCCCATACCCCCGTGCCCCATCCTTGCGATTTCTTTTTGTCGCAAGGGTGGGAGGGCACAAACGTTCGATCCTGGGTGCCCCAGGTCTCGATTTTGAGACCTGGGTTGGACGCCCCCGCACCCCACGAACCTAGTCCAAAACAAGGAGAATCATGAAAACGTACCAGGGAAGTGAGATCCGCAACGTAGCTGTAGTGGGGCATGCGCACAGCGGCAAGTCCACCTTGATTTCCGCTCTGCTGCATGCCGCAAAGATGACCCCCACCCAGGGCCGCGTCGAAGATGGCTCGGCCGTCACCGTCTATGACGAAGAAGAAATCGCCCGCGGCACCACCATGCAGAACGCGGTCGCCTTTGCCGAGTGGCAAGGCGTCAAAATCAACCTCGTCGACACCCCCGGCTTCCACATGTTCACCCACGAAGCCCGCGCCGCTCTGCTTCCCGTCGAAGCCGCCGCCGTCGTCGTCAATGCCCAGAATGGCGTCGAGGCCGTCACCGAGCGCGTCTGGCGCTACGCCGAAGAAGCCAATGTGCCCCGCATCGTGGTCATCAACCAGATGGACCACCCCAAGGCCGGCGGTGGCGGAGGACTGAGCGCCCTCATCGACGATCTGCACGAGCGCTGGGGCCGCACCTG
Source organism: Terriglobales bacterium (assembly GCA_963788475.1). GTDB lineage: Bacteria > Acidobacteriota > Terriglobia > Terriglobales > Acidobacteriaceae > Telmatobacter. Next base: position 385,605 of record CAWBGO010000009.1, on the reverse strand, counting down.
CGTGCCCGTCCAGATGCCCATCTCCGATGCCGGCGGATTTCACGGCGTCGTCGACCTCGTCACCATGGAAGCCTTCTACTACACCCCGGGCGGCGATGGCCGCGGCAAGATCACCGGCGAGATTCCCGCCAGCCTGGTTGCCCAGGCCAAGGCCGCGCACGAAGCTTTAGTCGAGCTGGTCGCCGAAGGCAAAGACGAGCTCATGGAAGAGTACTTCGCCGAGGGCACCATCCCCGAGCAGCATCTCATCACCGCGCTCCACGAAGCCATTCGCGAAGACCGCATCTTCCCCGTCCTGTTCACCAGTGGCCTGGCCAACGTCGCCACCGATCATCTTCTCGACTTCCTCAAGGTCTACGCGCCGTCGCCGGTCGAGCGCGCCACGATCCCCGTCAAGATCCCTTCACTCATGGCCGTTGCCTCCGTAGTTGAGGACTCGCCGGAACAGGCCGAAGCTGCCGCCACCAGCTTCCGGAAAATATCCGACACCGAGCCCGCCGGCCTCATCGTCTTCAAGACCATGACCGACCCCTTCGCCGGCCGCATCAGCTTCTTTAAGGTCATCAGCGGCGTCATCAAGAACGACGTCACCGTGGAGAACTACACCCGCCGCGGCCAGGAGCGCCTTTCCCACCTCTCCATCATGCAGGGCCGCAAGGCGGTTGAAGTCCTTGAGCTTCACGCCGGCGACCTTGGCGCCGTGGCCAAGCTTCGCGAGACCCTCACCGGTGACACGCTGGGAGCCAAGGGCGCCGACATCCAGGTTGAACTCGGCAAGCTCCCCGAGCCGGCCATGACCTATGCCATCGAGCCCAAGTCCCGCGCCGACGAAGACAAGCTCGCCCCCGCCATCCACAAGCTCATGGAAGAGGACCTGCTCATCCGCTTCTTCCGCGACCCCATGACCAACGAGTTCCTCATCGCCGGCGCCGGCCAGCCCCACATCGAGACCATCGTCAGCCGCCTCAAGAAGCGCTATCACGCCGAGGTCACACTCAAAGCGCCCAAGGTCCCCTACCGCGAAAGCATCCGCGCCAAGACCGAGGGCCACGGGCGTCACAAGAAGCAGAGCGGCGGCCACGGCCAGTTCGGCGACTGCAAGATCCGCCTGGAGCCCATGCCCCGCGGCGGCGGCTTCGAGTTTGCCAGCGAGGTCTTCGGCGGCGCCATCCCCCGCAACTTCATCCCGGCCATCGAGAAGGGCATCGTCGAGACCGCCGCCCGCGGCTACCTGGCCGGCTACCCGGTCGTCGATTTCAGGGCCGTTGTCTACGACGGCAGCTATCACGACGTCGACTCCAACGAAATGTCCTTCAAGATGGCCGGCCGCCTCGCCTTCCGCAAGTGCATGGAGACCGCGAAGCCCTGCCTTCTCGAGCCCATCATGAAAGTCGAAATCGAGGCTCCCGACGAGTTCGCCGGCACCCTCATGGGCGACCTCAACAGCCGCCGCGGCCGCGTAGGCGGCATGGAGTCCAAGGGCCGCACCACCGTCATCAACGCCCAGGTCCCCATGGCCGAAATGCTCACCTACGGAACCCTGCTCACTTCGATGACCCAAGGCAAAGGCAGCTACCGCATGGAGATGGACCACTACGACATCGTGCCTCAACTCGTAGCCGAAAAAATCCTCGCCAACGCCAAGCGCCCCGTCGAAGAAGAGGAAGAATAGCACCTGCGGGCGGCCGACTTGCTTCGCAATCAACTAACTGGGTGCCCCAGGTCTCGCTTCGGAGACCTGGGATTCCATCTCTGCACGAACGCCCCGTGCCCCATCCTTGCGCCTTGTTTCTGGCGCAAGGGTGGGAGACCACAGACGCTTGGGGACCTTCTGCCTCGCCCCCCCAGATCAGCTTTCCCCACGCACCTTCAGGGCTCCGTTGTTCAGCACGTCCTTCACGCGTTTGCCGAACCCCATCGACACCTGTGCGCGCTGCAGCAAGTCCTTGATGGTTCCGCGCTTTCCCTTGGACGCGGTGACGATTTCCTTGATCAGCTCTTCGAGGTTCTCTGCATCCGCTTCCAGAAAAAGCTTCATCAACTCCGGGTCGTCATAGAGCATGATCAACGCCTTCGCCAGGTCCGGCCACATGCCAAGGTCCAGGTCGATGGCCGTAAAGTTATTAATCTCTTTGCTGTTGAACCCCTTGCCTCCGGCGCCGATCCAAACCCAGAAGATGTCCCCGTTCGCCGCCACAAACTGAATGTGCAGCACGCTCCCCGACAGGGCATGGAAGTACATAGTGCGCGCCAGGAACGAAAACAGGCTTGCCCCGCCAGTAAGCACTCGCTCCGGCCTGCTCAGTTCTACCTGGTCCCGGCCCACGGTCAGGTCGCCCTTGCCGATCACGATGTCCTTGAGTTCCATCATCTCGCCGTCGGCCATCTGCTTCAGGATGCTTTCGCTCTCATTGTTCAACTGGATCGCTCCGCCGCCCGCCATCATGCAGCCGGCCCATTGCGTGAACACACCCAGTGGAGCCGTGACCTTCGCGCGAACCGTTTCTACCGGCACTCCCGTCTTGGCCGAAATCGCGTTTATGTTGCCGCAATTTGCTGCCACCACGTAGAAATGTGAGTCGCCGCTTCCATACTTGGCCAAATCGATCCAGCCCGTGTAGATGGATCCCTTTTTCGGGCACGCAACTGAAACCAGTTGTTCCAGCTGGTCCATCGGGGGAGTGGTAAGAATCGGGCACTCGACCGCCGTCTCGGGATTGAAGCCGAACATCCCCATTAACTTTTTCGAAAGCGGGTTCGGCTGGAACGAAGGAAACAGGCAGCGGATCGCCTTTTGTGCCAGCGAACCTCCGTCAGCCTTCGGCTGCTTGAACAGGCTCTTCTGAAAGTCAATCATTTGAAGAGGGTCGTTCTGCTTGATCGTGGGAAAAACCCTGACCTGCATCGACGGAACGTTTGTCGGACTGAATTGGGTAAATTTGGTGCCCGTCGCCTTGCTCACAGTGAACATGTGATTGTTTGAAGTGTTCGGTTTGAACCGTATCGCTGACGCATAGCCACCCATGGCACCCTCCTCGGATCTCCGGTCTCTAAGTACCCGGAAGCCCATTCGACGTCCGCTGCGGGAGCGGCCTTCTGCTCTCCACTCGCGTGTGATGTCTTCACCTCTGATAGCGACAGAAGGAGGAGGAAAGTATCAAAGTGCGAATAAGACTCGAATTCGCGCGCCGTCGATGTAACGGCACCCGCTTGAACGGCACCATCCGAGCGAAGGAGCTACCGTTATGAGCGCCACATTGACTCCAGCCGTTTCATCGAAACTGCAGGCCATCACCCACAACGTGACCTTGCCCGCACTGCAGTGGGCTGTCGGCACGGTCCACGAAATCCTGGTGCAGCCCGGTGAGAAGTTCTACGTCTTCACCGTCCGCCAGGCCGACAACAGCACGGTGATCCTGCTCATCGCCGACCCCCACACGGGAGCGCCGCTCCATGGCGTCGATGCCGAAAACCTGATCTACGACACCATGAAGGAAGCCTATTTCCGCAACCTTCAGGTGCAGGTAGGCTATCGCGACTTCGGTTTTGATCCCCAGGCCGGCATCGAGAAACTCGTCATCGACCGTGTGATCCTGACCCAATAACCCAGAGCTCGCAAACAAGCCCGACCGATCTCAACCAGGAATCCTGGGTGTCCCCATCCTAGCCGCGCCTTTGCGGCTAGGGTGGGATCCCGCATGAATCCGCCCCTCCAACCTGCCAACTCGCCACGCCGCAACGCGGCGCTAACTCGCCGCCCTACAGGCACAATTCGAGCACCTTCAAATCCACACCTCGATCAAATCGAAATCCCTGGGTTCTACTATGGATCCATGGCCTCCTTTTATCGATCGACAGTGGGAGACTTTCTCGGTCTCACCGATGAGCATGTCCTTGCTCGACTATCGGTCGCCTATGCCAATCGCGGATTCACCAGTCAATACGCTGATCAGACTCTGACTTGGGAGCGAGACCTCGGGTCCCTCCGAGCCTCGCTGGAAGAATGCGTTGAGCGAAGCTCTAGCGCCCGAAATTGGGGAATTCTGCTGGAATTCTCGATCCCTCGTAAGGAAATGCGAATTGACGTTGTCCTTTTGGTTGGTGACGTGATCGTCATCCTCGAAGCCAAATCAGGCAGCGCGTTCTTGCAGGGGCGTCGACAGGTCGAGGAATATGCGCTCCTCCTTCATTACTTCCATAAAGGATCAGCCGAGAAGAGAATCGTTCCTGTCATCGTTTCTCCCCAAGCAGGCCCACCCCGCCTCGATGTCGTCGACCAATCTGAAATGTTTCCCCAATTAGCGGCCTTTTGGATTTGCAGTCTGATCCAGACCCCATGGACGTGTATCCCGGAGATCCTCGCCAAAATCGAACGCGATAGCTTTGGCCAACTTGATGCGAGCTCATGGGACGCCAGTCCCTATCATCCCGTTCCGAGCATCATTGATGCAGCCATGGCTCTACGATCCGGCCTGTCCATTCGCGAGATCGCACATTCTGAAGCATCAGAGCATGAAATCGAGATGGTCAGAGACACCATCCAGGAGATCGTGGACCATGCGCGCGTAGAGACTCGACATGTCATTTGCTTTCTCACCGGAGTTCCCGGATCGGGCAAGACACTCGTCGGCCTGAGCCTTGCTCATTCCCATGAAAACAAGGCCAACTCGATCCACTTCATGAGTGGCAATGGGCCGCTGGTTAAAGTCCTTCAACATCTATTCACGCAGGAAAGCCGGAAAGGGGGAGCGAGCGTCGCTGAGGCGCGAGCAGAAGCCAAAACTCTAATCGAGAACGTTCATGTCTTCGCACGCAACTACACCGAAGATGACCCCCGGGCTCCTTCCAATCACGCCATCATCTTCGACGAGGCTCAGCGCGCATGGAACCGTGCTCAAAATAAGAAGAAGTTCAATCGCGACTACTCGGAACCGGAGATGTTGTTGCGGATCATGGAGCGACATGAAGACTGGGCGGCCGTTATAGCTTTGGTGGGCGGAGGTCAGGAAATCAACGACGGAGAAGCTGGCCTTGAAGAGTGGGGAAGAGCACTTGCCGCGACCACAAAAGAATGGTTGATCTATGCATCTCCTGAAGTCATCGAAGGTGGCGCCTCAACGGCCGGACATCGCCTTTTCGACCCCGCTACGCAAGCGCAAAGCGTAAAAACGAATCCGGCACTCCATCTCCGTACCTCGAATCGCAGCCTCCGTGCTGAAAAGCTGGCCACGTGGGTCAACCACGTCCTCGACGGCAACGCCGAAGATGCCGCCTCGATCGGTGTCACTGGGAAATTTCCAATCTTCTTAACGAGGGATCTGAGTCAAGTTCGGAGATTTCTGAAAGAACAGGCGATCGGGCAGAACAGGTGCGGACTGGTCGGCTCGTCCGGCGCCGCTCGATTGCGAGCGGAAGGACTCGAGCCCAACTCCACTTTTCATGGTGACTATCCGTGGGAGCATTGGTACGTCGCCGAACGAACCGATGTGCGATCGAGCTTTCAATGCGAAGTCTTTGCCACGGAGTTCGAAATTCAGGGCTTGGAACTCGACTGGATTGGCATGTGTTGGGGCGGCGATTTTGTTTGGGACAAGACCCCACGTTCCTGGCAGCTCCGCACCTTTCGCCCTGGCCCCAACAATCGCTGGCTTAGAATCAAGAACCCCGACAAACGAACTTATCGAAAGAATGCCTATCGTGTCCTGCTTACTCGGGCCCGGCAGGGTATGGTCATTTTCATTCCTAAAGGCTTACCACTTGATCCAACCATCAACGCCGTAGAATTCGACTCCACCGCGGAATTCTTGCTGATGTGTGGAGTGATTCGACTTCCACCAGATTCTCTTTCGGAAACAAGTACGGATGCGTCGCAACCGGATCTTCTCCTTTTTCGCTAACCAGCCACGGATAGTGACCGGAACTTCCCCATAAAGTAAGAGGCGCGACCCATACATCGGTCGCGCCCTTCCTCCCCAGGATAAAACCGGGAATCGCAGTTCTGCTCTAGAAGTGATTCCAGAGCGACTGGTTGTAGACCTCGTGATGGTACTGCACTTCCGACGGTTTGACAAACGTTCCCAACTCGCGCGGAGAACGATTGGCCGCGGCCTGTTTCAGATCGGCATACCGTCCCTGAACATCGGCGCCGAGGATCTCGCCAATCCACTTCGAATCCTTGAAGTCATCGATCGCCGCCTGGATGTTGTCGGGCAGGTAGCGGCCGCCGCCGCGCAGGTTATCGGCATCCGAGATGTTGCCGTCGACGCCGGTCTTGAAGATGCCGTACATCGTGAGGTAGGGGTTGGCGTCGGGCGCAACCGCACGAACTTCGGTCCGCATGGACCGGTGGTTGCCGATCGGTACCCGCACCATGGCTCCGCGGTCGGTGGCCGAGGCGCGAATCTGGTTGGGCGCTTCAAAGTGCGGGTCAAGCCGCCGGTAGGCATTCACGCTGGAGTTGAAGACCAGGCAAAGGTCGAGCGCATGCGTCAGGATTCGGTCCAGGAAGTCCCAGCCGAACTTTGACAGTTGCTCCTGTCCCTTTTCGTCCCAGAAAAGATTGGTCTTTCCCTGGGAGACGGAGACGTTGGTGTGCATCCCGCTGCCGTTGACTCCCACCACAGGCTTGGGCAGAAAACTGGCCGTATAGCCCATGTTGTTGGCGATCTGTCGGGTGAGTAACTTGTAGAGTTGGATCTGGTCGGCGGCGGCGACCACTTCGGAGTAGCCGTAATTGATTTCGAACTGGCTGGGCGCGACCTCCGGATGATCCTTCTCGTTCTGGAAGCCCATCGCGCGCTGCACTTCGGCCGAGGTGTCGATGAACTGCCGCAGCGGATCCAGCGGCAGCACGTGATAGTATCCGCCGGTGTTGATGAAGTCGAATCGACCCGTCTCGTGGAAGCGCCTCTCCGCATCTTTGCCGGCGAAAAGGAATCCCTCAATCTCGGTGGCCGCATTCAGCGTGTACCGCTTCTCTTTGAAAAGCGTATCGGAATAGTTCTTCAGGACGCCGCGGAGATCGCCCGAGTACGGGGTTCCGTCCTTGTCGATCACAATGCCGAAGACCAGGACTTTGCCGTGGCCGAACACGTCGGCGGGCACCCAGTAGAACGCGCTCCAATCGATGCCCAGGCGCAGGTCGCTTTCTTTTTGCGCGGTGAAGCCGCGGATGGACGAGCCATCGAAGGTCAGGTTCTCATAAGCGCCGAGCAGAAATTTCTTGTCATAGTCCAGCAGGTGGAGCCGACCCTCGAGGTCGGAGAAAAGTACGCTGACTGCCTTGATCCGCTTCTCGTCGGTCAGGTACTTCAGCCGCTTCTCGCGGATCTCGTCCGCCGACACGCGATTGACACGGTCAGCCTTCGCCTGCAGGTTCAATTCCTCCAGTTCGCTATACGGTAGCGCCAGAAAGTTGCGGTACTCAGTGGACATGGATCTCCTTTTTTATGGAAGCAACGAATGGGCATTCAGCGGAAACGGCTGCTGCCGTGGGAACCGTCAAACATCGCAATGATAAACGGCAGGGGAGCAGAATGCATCGTTCATTCCGCTCCTCCCACACTCACCACTGCACCATGATACGCATCCGGGATACTCATCTCGTCGCGCCACCCCGATCATCCGACTTCTACGAGAGACTCCTTCGGGACGCTGTTGATCGTCTTCAGAATGCGCGAGACGATCTGGTAAGGATCGCCTTCGGAGTTCGGACGGCGATCTTCCAGGTAGCCCTGGTAGCCGTTCTTGATGAAGTTAACCGGCAGGCGGACCGAAGCGCCGCGATCAGAGAGGCCATAGCTGAACTTGTCGATAGCCTGCGTTTCGTGCAGACCTGTCAAGCGCAGATGGTTGTCCGGGCCGTACACGGCGATGTGCTCGGCAACGTTGTCCTCGAAGGCCTTCATCAGGGCTTCGAAGTACTCCTTGCCGCCCGACTTCGCGCATGTAACTTCGTCGAGAAGTTGGTGTGCATGCCTGATCCATTCCAGTCGCCCTTGATCGGCTTGCAATGCAAGACCATATCGACTTCGTATTTCTCACAGAGCCGCATCATCAGGTAGCGCGCGGTCCAGATGTCATCGGCGGCCTTGGCGGAGCCTTTGGCGAAGATCTGGAATTCCCACTGGCCCTTCGCGACTTCAGCGTTGATGCCTTCATGGTTGATACCGGCGGCTAGACACAGATCCAGGTGCTCTTCGACGATCTTGCGAGCCAGGCTGCCCATGTACTTGTAGCCGACGCCGCAGTAGTACGGACCCTGGGGGCCGGGATAGCCTTCCTTTGGGAAGCCGAGCGGACGCCCATCCTTGGAACAGGAAGTATTCCTGTTCCAGCCCAATCCACAAGTCGGGATCGTCTTCGATCGTCGCGCGCATATTGGTCGAGTGCGGCGTGCCGTCCGGGTGCAGCACTTCGCTCAGAACGATGTATCCGTCGGTGCGGCTCGCATCGGGATACAGAGCCACCGGTTTGAGCACGCAGTCGGAGCTTTTGCCCTCGGCCTGCATCGTGGAACTGCCGTCAAAACCCCAATTGGGCAAATCGGCAAGAGTGGGTGGATTCTCAAATGACTTGATTTGGGTCTTGCCGCGCAGATTCAGGAACGGGTTTGTTGCCGTCAAGCCAGATGTACTCCAGTTTGTACTTTGTCATGGTTCTCCTGTCGACCGGAAATGGAATTGGGCATTCCATTGGAGTTTAGGTCGCGACTCATAAGGAACCCATGAGGATTGAACACATACACCATGATTAATGGCGACGGGAAAGCAGTACCATGAAAAACAGGATCACAACCGGAATCAGGGCCAGGGCAGCGTAATAGAAGAACTTGCGCGGCCAGTGCGCCTTGCGTTCACGCCACTGGTGGAACTCCGGGCGGTCTTCCACCCCCACTTCGTCCAGATGATTCAGATCGTGGGCAAACTCGCTCGCCTTCGCATACCGGTTTTTGGGATCCCTCTCCAGCGCGCGATAAATGACCTCTTGAAGCTGAGGCGAGATGGAGGGATCGAGAACCGTCGGTGGAGTCGGATAGTTCAGCAAGCGATCATTCATCGCCTGCATGGGATTTGAGCCGGTAAAGGGCAGTTTGCCGGTGAGAATCTCATAGAGCATGACACCGACGGCAAAAATATCCGAGCGGCCATCGCCGCGTTTGCCTTTCACCTGTTCGGGAGAAATGTAATTGGGCGTGCCGAGGGTCGCGGTGATGTTGGCATAGGTCAGTCTGCGTGCGGCCGCGTCGCCGGCGATGCCAAAATCGATCAGCTTGATATTGTCGTCGCGCGTCCACCATCACGTTTTCGGGTTTCATGTCGCGATGGACCACGCCATTGTCATGTGCGTACTGAAGGGCGTCGAGTATTTCGGTCGTAATGCGGATGGCGCGATCCTGGGGGATCCGCCCTTCATCGAGAATCTGGCGCAGCAGCCGCCCCTCGCACCACTCCATGACCATGTAAATGCGGGAGCGCTTTTCCCCTCCGAATACCCGCATGATGCGAGGATGGGAAAGCTTTTCGCCGATTCCGCCTTCACGCTGAAAGCGATCGAAGAGGATGGGGTCAGCCTCCAGATCAGGATGAGGAATCTTGAGCGCCACGGTGCGGTTGTCGCGCGTGTCTGTCGCGCGGTAGATGGATGCCATGCCGCTGCGCGCGACGGGGGCCTCGATGCGATATGAGTCGAGCTGCGAGCCGGGTTCCAACGTATCGAAAAAAGCCATCGTGCGGCATGCTCCGTGGTACCTCTTTATACATCACCGGGAAAAGTACCAGCAATCGCCGGAATGGCTCTTCCTCTTACTGCGCGGTTGCGCATTGTGATTCCGAGGGCACTTGCGGTTTCGTTTCCCCGCTTCTTCAAGGCAATTGCTCGATCAAGACGGCAGGCGGTAAGGCCTTCCCCGATACATGCCCACCTGCTCGACGGAGCGAACGCGGATCACCTGCGCGCTTGTATTATCGTTTCCGTCAATTTCCACGGCTCGTTCCACCAGTTCGCGGGCGATGTCCTCGACGGGTTTCGGCTGCGAAACAATTTCGGCGATTGCCCTGTCACTCAATTCGTCGTGCAGACCGTCGGTGGATAGCACCAGCATGTCACCCGGGAGCAGCGTGACCGAAGTCGTATCTGGCGATACGAACATTTCCGGGCCGAGCGAGCGGATCAACACGTGTCGGGACTCCGACTCGGCGACTTCCTTACTGGAGATCAGGCCTAGCTTGCGCTGTTGAGCGACCCACGTGTGGTCTTCGGTGATTTGACGCGCGCGGCCGCTGCGCACGTGATAACAGCGCGAGTCGCCTACATGCGACACCACGGCCTGATCGTTGCGTAAGGCACAGGTCACGAGCGTAGTGGCCATGTTTTTTCCACGATATTCGGGGGCGAGTCGGCAGTCGTGCACAGCTGCGTTCGCATGTTGAACGAGCCGCGGGAGCAGGCCCAACAACATGGTATCGGCCTGCGCCTGTTCAAATCCTTGCGTCACGACCGAGATGGCTGTGGCAGATGCCACTTCTCCCAGATCCATGCCTCCCACCCCGTCGGCGACAGCGAAGAGAAAACCGTGAGAGCGTATCTGGTGGCGCGAAAGTGGAACGAACGATCCCATCGCGTCTTCATTGTTTTTTCGTATTTTGCCGGGATCGGTTGCCTGAGCGTACTGAACGTCCAACATAAGGCGCCGCCGCCTGGAGAATCTGGGCCGCCGCTGAGACGGCTCCCGGAAGATTTCTTTCAATAAATGGAATGGGTGGACGTTTGCCTGCAGACCCGCAAAAGATGTTGAGGCGGACGTCCACCCATGCTTCAGTACGAGGCTACGAAGTCACAGAGGAAGTTGTTTTGCTGTTGAGGAGAATGGCCTTGCCTTTTGCCTTAGACGACCGGATGAAGTAGAACGCTCCATAAGCACCCCAGACAGCTGATATCGCCAGCGCCAGCAGTGGTTCCTTGAATGTTCCCAGGCCGAACACCGGTCCTACCACATACACAAGCATGCAAGCCAGATTGGCCAACAGACCGAACCCAGGGATAAGCAGGTGCCGGATGGGGTTGTAGTCGGGGCGCCCGCGGAACGCAACGATGCACAGGAAGCAGCTCAGCGCGTAGAGGATGAATGTGCCAAAGTTGGAGGTCAGGGTGATGGTCAGCAGCGAGTTGGGCATGGCGGCCAGTTTGTCGTGGGTGGAATAGCCGAAACTGGAGAGTATGCCGTGCGGCAGCGCGGCGATCGTCGCGTCACTGGGGGCGCTGGCGTCGGCGAAGACGAATGTCACAGCCACAACCCCGAGGATCGCAGAGATGACGGCTAGCGTCCAGATGGCGCGCCGCGGCGACAAAGATCCGGCGTGCAGGATGCCGAAGTGTTCCGGAGCCTCTTCGTCCTTGCCCATGGCGTAGGTGACACGCGCGCCAGTGTTCATACAACTCAGCGTGGTGCCGATCAGCGCGAGGAACACGGTAAAAGCCTCAGCCAACATGAAGTACTTTCCGTGGCCCGGACCGAGCAGCGCATCGCCGACGATGATCATCATGTCGCCGATGGGAGCCGCGGAGCTCGCCGCGCTCTGCATCGTATACCCCGAATTGAGTAAGTAGTTCGCGCAGAAGTACTCGATCAGATAACAGAACAGCCCTTGAATCAGCAGAGAAGCAATTACCGCAATCGGAATGTGCTTGGTGGGATTCTTGGCCTCCCCTCCCATTGAGGTCACCGATTCGAAGCCGACCAGGATCAGGATCGCGACCGTGGCCTGGATGAAGACCCAACTCCACTTGTGCGGAGAGACGACAGCCAGAGCGGAGGGATGGGTGAGCATGTTGCCGGTCGCATCCTTGTCCGGATAGGTGATCGTAAATGGTACCGGCTTGCCGGCCGCATCCAACTGCGGCTGGGGAATGCCGTTGGCATCACGTACGATCGAGCCGTCCTTGGGATTGGTCGCGAACTGGTAGGAATAAGTGGCCAGCGTTTGCACGTCATAGTCAAACGCGGTGCCGCCGGTCGTGCCCGAAGGATGATTGACGCGGTAGCCCAGCGCGAGCACGCTGAAGACGAGCAGGGCGGAAATCTGCACCACGTTGATGGCGAGGTTGACAGCCGTCGATGCGCCGGCGCCCCTGGCTGCAATCCACGCCACGAAGAACGCGAACGCCACCGCGATGAGGGCCATGAATACTGGTCCGGGGTTCCCACCGCTCATGAAATTCGGGTAAAGGAAGCCCACGACATAGCCCACAAAGACACCTGTCACGGCCACCATAACGCCGGGATAGATCCAGTAGTAGAGGTGCGAGCCCCAGCCAACAATAAATTTGGCTATGCGCGCGTACTTGAACGCATTCTTCTGCGAGAGCATGGCCTGCTCAGCGTAGTAGTAGCTCGAGCCGGTGCCGGGGTATAGCTTGGAAATTTCAGCGTAAGCAACTGCCGTTGCTAGACACAGCAAAAGGGCCAGGAAAATGCCCCACCACATCGCCGGAGCCGTCGACGGCTGCCCCGCCGTACCGGTGGTCGCCTGGATGAAGAACGTGAGCCATAGGAACGCGCCGGGGGCAATCAGCGCCATTGCGTTGCTGGTGAGGCCAGTGAGCCCGAGCGTGGCCTGCATCTGCGGTGCTTGTTGATCTGCCATTGAAGCATTCTCCTGAGGTGAGTTGATATGGCTTTTCCGGCTGTGACTCCCCGGTGTATTGTTTTCATCGCTGGCCGGTCAGTCAACGGCCGGACCCATCTGGTCATATTTCCTGGACTTGCGAAAATCTTAGGTTTCAGGAAATAAGGATGAAATGAAGAAACCAAACTCTCCGAGTCTTTCTCAGAGAGTTTGCGCAGTTGGTAAACCGCTTCTCGTAGCCCTGGGAATGGCCCGTCTGTTTGCGAAGGCAACACTCCACGCCCACTCCAGGCGGCTCCGGTGAAGGTTCACTGGAACGGCCTGGTGTCCAATGGCCGGTGTTGATGCAGTTATTTTTCCGTTATGTTGTGACCAAAGATGAAGCCAACTTCAGCGATTCCCCGTACCTGGTCGGAATCGGTACCAGAGCCGCCAAAGACAGTGCCCGGCGCATAGCTGCTGGCGTGCGTATAGGAAATGTCGCCGCGGACAAAGAATCCACCATACTGGAAGGTCGGCGTCCCGGTGACTGAAGTCCCGGCGCTGCCGGGGCCGAACAACAGATTGACGGCTCCGTCGGTACTGCTCCCTGACGTCGTGATGTACTCCACGCGTGCCGGAAGCGAGAAGCCGTGTTTGAAGGCGTGGCTTATCAACAGCGCTCCGCCGTTGGTTGACGCACCATTCACAACGCCCACCGCCGCGTTAGTTGGAACGCTACTGTACTGGTAATACGGCTGAACGATCCAGGATCCCTTGGTGAACGTATAGATCACGTTGTAAATGCTGCTGTTATTCTGCACCGGTGTGGCCGGCGTTTGATAAGCGGTCTGACTGAGGTTGCCGCCGGCGACGAATGCCAGGGCATGAGGTCCCTTGGTAAAGGTAAGAGAGCCGCTCAGCCACGAGTACCGGTTGGAATAATAGCCGTCGTTCCAACTGAATGAGGCGGAAAGGTATTTCCCCAACGCCTGGTTGACTTGAATTCCCTTGCTGACGGCGGGTTCCTGGTTCCACAGAAGGCCGCGCTCGATGTTCATGTTTTGAAACGTGAATGTGTACTCGGCGCCTATCAGCGTCGGCAGCGCGCCAATCAGGAATTGCGTGGTCTTTCCCACCGGTATTTTCGCGAAACCAACCGGTACAGGCCCGTAGAAGTTGCTTACGGTCTTGTCCGCGGCGAGGAACGGGGTCCCGAGGGACGGGAGAGTGTAAGCTCCCGCCTGAATGAAGTATTGAAAATACTTTCCGTCCGCGTTCTGGATGAAAATCTGGCCGTTGCTCAGCGCGGCTTGCCCGTCATCGTCACCGGGGACATGGTTGCTTTGCACCATGCCAAAGCCAGTGACAATGCCGTTTGCCGCGATCTTGCCCAGGGGGCCGGCATCGAACATAGCCGGGGCCAGCCATTGCAGCGGGCCGGTCACGGAGGGGGTAGTGAGCGGACCAGTAGCAGAAGCAGCGACAGTGGTTGTGGGCGGAGCGGTTGGTGTGGTTGTCTGTGTCGCCGCGGCTGCCGGAGTGGGTGGGGTAGTCTGCGCCGCCGCGGCTGCTGAAATTGTAATCGCGACTACGCCAGCTAAACTCATTTGCAGAATGGAAAATGAATGAGAAGTCATTCCGTCTCACCAGCTTTCTCCACCGATTCATCAGATGGTGGTCGTTGATTTACAAGAGTCCGCCTACAGGCAAACGCCTCCCGTTTGCCTGAGCGGCATGTTGGTGACAGGCGAAATTGGTAACAAGACACGAACTGACCGCACGGTGCGTGAAGCGGTGCGGACTTCAATCAATTCCGCTGGCTGCGACCCCTTGCAGCCGTCTGGAAGCAGAAACCAGGATTGGCAAGCGTTTTACCGCACCCCGGCGGGCCAGCACCGAATGGTGGCTTGTTTGGAGTTGAACAATGGCAACATAAAGACGCAATAAAGATCGCCGACAAAATCGATTTTGCCCTCGGATTTCCACAACATTCTTCACATCGGGAGGATTCCTGGGGCGGTTGCCGCGCATCTTTACCCATCCTCCCGGCGCGAATTGCATAAGGACGCTATAAAGAACCTGTTAAAATCCTGACAAGGTTCGCCACACTCTGAACTGGATCGGGCACGGTTTCATTTCAACCTGAGAGACCGCACGAGACTGAAGTCGAGCGTGTTCTCCACAGCAGCTTTTTCGCACCTGCTCATTTGATTGGCCCAGCCGAATCCTGGTGTCGCCGTCGTACAAGTCAACGCAACCGATAGGTTGAATGAATCGCAACTTGAATTCGTTCAGTGCGTGCTAAGTAGCTGCACATCTGCACAAATGGAAGGGCTTAGAGTTCTTGACCGGATTCCCAATATCTTCGCGAGCGGTGATCGGGCCGAAGCGCCCGCGGTCAGTGGTGCCCGTGTTTCATCGCTACCTGCCGGAGTGGTCCGCGGCCGCGGCGGCAGTTCCCCTGACCGCTGCGATGGCCTATGGGCTGCGGTGGCCGTGGGGGCCCTCGGCATTCGCCGGACTGGTCATTCCGAGCTTGAGTGTGGCTTTGTACCGGTTGTCGACGCGCGCCACCCGTTCTTCGCATGAGGCCGAGTCCGCTACCGTGCGCATGCGCCGGCTTTACGAACTCACCTACCGGACCTTGGATATGGATCTGCATGAGGAGCCGGGCACGCGCCTGGCCGCGCTGGTTCATGAAATCTTCGACCTCGATGCCGTGGCCGTATTCGATGCAGATTTACAGGAAGTCTACAAGGCGGGTTATTGGAGCATCGATCCCTCGGAACTGGCACAGAACGTCTACCATTTCGGGACCTCGGACGACGATCGCTCCACCGGCATCAGCCGCAGGGTCGTGCGCCTCGGCTCCGTCCCGGTTGGCAGCATCGTGATTCGGGGAGAGACAAGCCCGCTCATCAACAGCGGCATCGCCGCGCTCATCGCCATTACCTTCGACCGGTACCGTGCGCTGGCCAATGAGACTCGGATCGAGACCGAGCGCCAGGACGAGCAACTGCGCGCCACAGTCCTCGACAACCTGGCGCACGACTACAAAACACCGCTGACGGCCATCCGGGCAGCAAGCAGCGGGTTGTGGGAGATGGGCGGCCTTACGGAGCCTCAATCCGAGCTTGTTGCCCTGATCGATGAACAGGCTGCGTTGCTTGCCGAGCTCACCACGCGGCTGCTGACGACCGCGCGGCCGGAGGCAAGCGATGCGGAGGACAGTTCGGCTGGTTTGATGTTGCGAACCGCTCCGGAGGACGTTGGTCAGCTTATCGAGGAAGCAGTGGCAAGCCTGGCCGATCGCTCTGCGGAGACTCGGATCCAGATCAAAATCGCGGACGACTCGCTGATTCTCGATTGCGATCGGCGCCTGGTCGGCATGTTGCTGGCCCAATATCTCGACAACGCGTGCAAATACGCTGAGTTCGACAGCAGGATCACCGTCAGTGCTGAGGCGGCAGGGGGCGAGGTGCTGCTTTCCGTGCACAGCTTCGGGCCGGTGATTCCTATGGTCGATCGCGAACGGATCTTTGACCGTTACTACCGGTCGTCGGCTTCGTCCAGTCATGCGTCAGGGACAGGGATTGGCCTCTCCATTGCAAAACGCGCCGCACTTGCGCATGGCGGCTCAGTCTGGGTTTCAAGCGACGAAGCCGAAGGAACCACCTTCTTCGCAGCCCTTCCAGCAGGTTGCCCACAACTCGGTACCGTCTCCGCCGATGAACATCTGTCAGTGCAGACCCCGGCCCTTCACCCCACGGACGAAGACCTCTCCGCGGGGCCCCCGGCCCTTGAAAGGAGCGTGTCATGACGTTGCCGGTCATCCGCGTGCTGGTTGTCGATGATGAGCCCGCCATTCGCCGGGCACTGCGTCCGCCCCTGGTCGCGCTGGGATTCGATGTCAGCGAGGTCTCGCGCGGAGAGAAGGCTTTGCAGGTCCTGCGCACAGAAAGCTTCGATTGTGTTCTCCTCGACGTGAATATGCCCGGGATTGGCGGAATCGAGACACTGCGCCGCGTCCGCGTATTTGCGCCGCGCCTGCCGGTCATCATGTTGACGGTGCGCGATGGAGAAGATGAAAAGGTCCGGGCCCTTGAGATGGGCGCCGACGATTACGTGACCAAGCCATTCAGTATTCGCGAACTGGTAGCGCGCATTCGCGCGGCGGTGCGGCGTACTCATGCGCCGGTTCGCACCGAGGAATCGCCCATTGAAATTGGGGAAATTCGTCTGGTTCCAGCGCGACGCACGGTCAACAAGCGAGGCCAGGCTCTCCATCTTACGCGCAAGGAATTCGATATTCTCCATTGCCTGATGAGTCGCGCCGGGCGGGTTGTCACGTACGCCCGACTGCTGACGGCGGTATGGGGAGCCGACTGTCGCGAAGAAGTTGAGTATCTGCGCACGTTTGTTCGCCAGTTGCGCAAAAAGATCGAGGACGACCCCGCCCGGCCGATGTACCTGTTGACAGACATCTACGTTGGGTATCGATTCGCCGACGCGCAGATGCTCGAAGAAGCACAGGCTGCGCACAACGAAGCCGGCGAAGCCTTCGGCTCGTCCGCAAGTCCGGACTCGCTGCACGGACCGGACAACTCACCAGTGATCGGCCACGCGTGAGTCCCATATCGCTGATGTCCGCGCTGCTACCATAAAACTGCCGGACACTCATGCGCGATCATCTGGCCACACTCGTTGACGATTTCCGCCGTTACAATAGCGAAATTGCGGTAGTTCGCTACCGGGGAAACCGCCGACGGGTTTCAACCTACGGAGAAATTGCGCGCTTCGCCGGACGCTTCGCCGCACTGCTCGCGCAGAGGGGCATTGGCCCGGGCGACCGCGTCGTTTTGTGGGCCGAGAACAGCGCCGAGTGGATCGCCGCATTCCATGGCTGCATTCTGCGCGGCGTCCTCGCGGTGCCGCTCGACGCTTATGGCAGCGCCGACTTCGCTTCCCGTGTTGCTTCCGATGTCAAGCCCAGGCTCGCCGTTGGCGATGCGCTTTTGCTTCGGCAATTGCGCGCTGATGACTCACACCGCGACTTTGAGCGCCTGGCATTTGAAGAATGGCAAGCGGTCCTTCCCGCCGCAGAAGCCGGCCCAATCGCGGGTCTCGGCGCAGACACTCCGCTTCAGATTCTGTTTACCTCCGGCACCACCGGCGATCCCAAGGGCATTGTGCACACGCATGGGAACGTACTTGCCAGTATCGGTCCCATCGAAAAAGCAGCTCAGGGTTACATGCGCTACGAGAAATTTGTCCACCCGCTGCGATTTCTGCACACGCTGCCGTTGAGCCACGTCTTCGGGCAGACCATGGGCCTTTGGATTCCGCCCATCTTTCGAGCCGAAGTGCACTTCGAGAGCCGCCTGGTCGCTCCGCGCCTGATCGAGACCATCCACCGCGAGCGCATCTCGGTACTCGCCGCGGTCCCGCGCGTGTTCGCCCTGCTCAAGTCGCATCTCGAAACCAGCCGCCCGCAATTGTCCGAACAGTTGGCGGCGTCGAAAGGTATCCGCGCTTGGAAACGGTGGTGGCGATTCCGCGGCGTGCATCACTCCTTCGGTTTCAAATTCTGGGCGCTCATTTCGGGAGGCGGGGCGCTTCCTCCGGCCGTCGAACAATTCTGGAACGGACTCGGCTTTGTGGTCGTCCAGGGCTACGGCATGACCGAGACCACCGCGCTCATCACTCTCAATCACCCGTTCCACGTGGCGCGCGGCACGATCGGCAAGCCGCTTCCGGGGCGCGAGGTCAAGATCGGGCCAGACGGGGAAGTGCTCGTACGGGGTCCGATGATTTCCACCACCACCTGGTCGGGGGGAGAGTTGCGAAAGCGTGAAGACGACTGGCTCGCGACCGGCGACCTGGCCGAGAAAGAGCCGACCGGCGAACTACGCTTCCTGGGCCGCAAGAGCGAAGTGATCGTGACCGGCAGCGGCGTAAATATTCACCCCGAGGACCTTGAAGCGGAGATAGAAGAGGAGCCCGGCGTAGCCGCGTGCGCGGTGGTGCCGATGGATACGCCTTCGGGCCCGGAACCGTGCGCAGTGCTGGCTATGCGAGGTAACGCCGATCAGGCAGGCGCTCTCATTGAGAATGCCAACGCGCGCCTGGCGGAATTTCAGCGGGTGCGCCGCTGGATGTTGTGGCCGGAGCCCGATCTGCCTCGTACCTCGACAGGAAAAGTCCGGCGCAAGGCGGTCGGCGCATGGCTTGCCGAGACGCAGAGAAGCGCGAATGGGTCCCGCCTCGGCGCCCCATCGATAGCCTCAGGGGACTGGCTTCTGGCGCTGATTGCCGGGATCACCAGTGAAGCTCCGCCGGGTAACGACGAACAATTGCGGCTCGCCGAAGACTTGCATCTAGATAGCCTGGGAAGAGTGCAGTTAGCCGCGGCCATTGAAGAAAAAATGGGAAGGCCTCCGGAGAGCGGACTGCTCGAACAAGTGCAGACGCTGGGGCAACTGCGCCGGTTGGTCACTGGTCAGGAACGAAACAATGTTTCAGGGCACGAAGGCAGCACTGTGTCAGGGCACGACTTCAGCCGCGCCGTCATCGCCGCCCAATCAACGCGGGCTTTAGCCGCTGAACAAGCAGAAGCAGAGCCCGCAGGATTCACCGTCGCTTCAGAGACAGTAAGCTTTGCACCGGGGGACGAATTCAGTCGCGAAAACATGACCGCCACTCCGGAACGTACTCCGCCCCCGGAGACTAACCCGATGCCTTCGCGCCACCACGTCTATGCTCATTGGCCCTGGTGGCGGCCTGTGCAATGGATCCGCTGCGCGTTTATCGAACTCGTCATGCGCCCGCTGGTATGGTTTCTCGCCAACCCACGCGTCGTGGCCCCGCCCGCTCTCAGCGCCGGAGTCTCCGAACCAATGCTGATCGTTGCCAACCACGTCACCGCGTACGACGGGCCCCTGGTGCAGTACGCATTGCCGGGCCGGTTGCGCCGGCGTATCGCGATTGCCATGTCCGGCGAGATGCTGGACGACTTTCGTCACTTCCGAAACCCCGAACAAGGCCCGAGCTACGGGCGCTTCTTTCCTTTCGGACCGATTGCCCACTTTCTGGTTACCACCCTTTTCAACGTATTTCCGCTGCCGCGTCTCCGCGATTTCCAGCGCAGCTTCTCGCATGCGGGTGAAGCTCTCGACCGCGGCTATCACGTGCTGCTGTTTCCCGAGGGCGCCCGCTCGGCCACGGGAGAACTGGCGCGCTTCCGTCCCGGCATCGGTCTGCTGGTCAAGCAGTCCGATACCTCGGTTCTGCCCGTCGCGATCCGGGGGCTGGGGGAGTTGAAGCAGCACCGGCGCGGCTGGTTCCGCGCCGGTGCCATCGAGTTGCGCATTGGCCAGCCGATTCGCTTCGCGCTCGACGCAACCGAATCGGCGATCACCGAACAACTGCAATTCGAGGTAAAGCGCCTGCTCGAAGCGGACTAACCGCAGATATCAGGAAGTAGATAGCGCGGGAAGATGTCTCTGATCCTCCCGCGCGTTAACGAGCCCGATGCGTGCACTTAGTGGCTCACAGTAGTCGTAGCGTGGTTAGTCACGATCGGCAAGGCTGTCGAGGACGTGGTAGTCGCAACGGCGTCGATCCGTTCATGGTGGCCGGACGAAACCGTGGCTGGAATGGAGATGTCCTGTGTCGATCCGGCGGCCAGACGTCCGACAGTCACCACTACTTCGTTGCCTTGCACGCAGGCAGTTTGACTTGCCATTCCCGCGAACGACAGTCCCCGGGGGAGCGCGAGGCGCACCTGGGTTCCGTTGAGCGAGTACTGCGAATGGTTCCTTAGGTGAACGACATATGTGAGAGAACCCCCCGTCGCGACGCTCTCCGGGGCCGTGAGTGAGGCCGACACAGACCGCGAAACGTCGGGTTTGGTGACGCTCCACTTGTCGAGCAGCGCCGAAGTCCCGGTGGCCGGTGAGGACACAACCTGTCCGGTTGCGGGATCAACTTCGGTATCGGGAATAGGATCGTTCAATGGCTTGCCATTGATATCGGTGCCGTAGGGCGCGGGATCCGCGGGAGTCGCCGAGGATGTCGGCAGCAGCGGCTCGGTGATCTGGAAGAGGGTGAGCTTATTGTCATCGACCACGACGTCGCCGAACGAGAATACTTTCGATTTGAACTTCGTGGTGATTTTCTTGCCCTGGCCTGCGTTGGGAATAAAGTTCACCATCTCGCGGTTGGTGAGGTTGGTGTCGAGCCAGGACGCAGGCCCCTGCGGAACGGTCAACCCCGGCTCGTCAGTGAATGAACCGGTGGCTGAGTCATCCTGGTCGAGACCGACTCCGCTGCCCCGTGGCGGCGCGAATGCGCCGTCAAAGTCGCGATTGCCGCCGGCGCCTTCGACAATATAGAGCACACCATCGGGCACAGTGTTCGAAGTTCCATCGAAGTGCGAATCCACATGCACCGCTGGCAATCCTGCCGTGGTACTGACGGGGCCGGCCGTGCGCGATGTGGAACGAATCGGCAAGGTGCGCTGGTAGTTATGTTCGTGACCGTTGAAAACCACGTTCGTCCCGTGATCTTCAAGCAGCTTGGCCACCGCGCGCATCTGGTTATTCACGATGGTGGCGTCGCCTGAAGAAAACGCCGGCTGGTGATAGACAACGATCTTCCACAACTGGTGGCTTGAGTCGAGATCGTTCACGACCCAGTTGCCGAGCGCGGTGGGATACGGCGTAAACACCGGCGGTGGAGCATTGAATGCGTTCGTGCTGGGGAGGTTGTCGTTGAACAGGTGCGGGTCTGCATCGAGGAAAAGGAAGTGCGCATTGCCGTAATCGAAGGAGTAGTTACTCTGGTGGTCGATCTGCGTCTTCGCGCCGCTGCCGGTGTCGACCGTGGTTGAATCGCGAAACGCTTTGATCGCCGATGGAGAGTCGTAAGTCTGTCCCTGGTAGGTCAGATAAAACCCGGTTGCGGCGGGAGTGTCCCCATTCCACGCATACTGGATGTCAAACCCCTCCGGCCCGTTTTGCGGAAAATAGAAGTCGTTGTAGAACGAGAGCGCGTCGCCCCCGCTGAGAGTGCCAGTGAACGGTGGAGCCGAGTTGTCGGCCAGAAGATTCGCCGACACCCCGGTGCTCCCCTGGTCGTGATTTCCATCGACCGGAAAGAACAGCTTGCTGCGAATAATCGGGGCGCCGGTTTCATTCGAGTCCAGGTCGCTGTTGAAGACGGGGAAGAAAAAATCGCGGTAGTTGTCTTCTGTGCCCTCGTTGTATACGTTGTCGCCCGTATTCAGAATGAAGTCCGGATCGGGACGGGTCGGCTGACCGGGTAGATGAATATTCGCGGCGTCGTAAATCAGATGGGCGATCCGCGCCTCGTAGTCGACGATGCGGGCCGGACTTGAATTCGGAACGAAGGGGAAATAACCTTCGTCGCCTTCCACCGCAAAGGAGAAGACCGACCCTCGCTTGCGGGTGTGGAATGACGCCGCAAAGCCGCCGCTTGGCATGCCAGGACCTGTCACAACATAGTGATAAGTCGTATCGAAACGGAGACCCCGCAGAATAGCGGTGTAGTTGGAGTGCGCCCCGTAGGCTCCGGGAACCGTAGGCAGAGCAGGGTCGGCGGCAAGATAGTTATCAACGATTCGAGCGCGAGGCTGGACAGAGTGGCCGTCGTCGTCGCCGCCGCCGCCGCGAAATTCAACCTTGTAGGCCGAGGCCTTGGGAACGGCTTCATCCGTTTGCCATGCTATGACAATCTGATCGGAAGAGCCGAGTGGTCCGTTATCACCAAGCTGGATGTAGGGAAAGAAGGTGACTTGTTGGCTGAATGCAGTGGGCGCAAGCGCAAGACATGCGAGCACCGCAAATTGACACAACACGAACTTCGGACAGACCAAAGAGGAGCACTTCATGGGGGAATCTCCTTTACCTTCGATGGGGTTTGCGAACGTCGGCTGGGCTCCGTTGCAGACCCGCGGGATTTCCAGCCCGCAGCGAAGACGAGCGCAAGTATAGGTTGGTTCCGTCTCACGTTGATGAATGCAAGCTCAATTCTTGAGCGCGAAGTGCCGGCCAACCGATGGGTCTCGGTCCGGATGCCCTGCGTCAGCCCCGTTCGTGTCACACGGGGCGCTCGCGATCGGACATGCCGGTATGAAATTAATCCGCCTGTAACCTGATCCATTCACGCTTGCTCCTGACGGCATCTTCCTCGAAAGCGCCCACGAGCTTTTCGCGTAAAGGTCATGGATGCAAACCAGCAGACGGCGCTTCCTCCAGCACGTGGGTACGTTATTTGCGGCAACAGCGGCCTACGGCGATACCATGCATCAGGAGGCGAGCGCGGCCGCGCGGTTGCTGGATACGCGGGGACTTGCGCATTTTGTGGACCCGCTGCCGATACCGCCTGTGGCAAAGCCTGCTCGCCAGCGTCCGAGCCCGTCCGATCCGACAGTGCACATTCCTTACTACCGCGTAACCATGCGCCAGTTTCGATCGAAGGTGCATCGCGATGTCCCCGCTACGATGTTCTGGGGATACGACTCTCTCTGTCCGGGTCCGACCTTCGAAACGCGCAGCGGAGAGCCGATCCTGGTCGAGTGGGTAAATCAATTGCCGCCCCAGCATCTTTTCCCCATCGATCACACTCTGCATGGAGCAGAAACAGACAAGCCCGCTGTGAGAACCGTTGTGCATCTGCACGGCGGGCGAACCGAGGCAGCGAGTGACGGATATCCCGAGGACTGGTTTGCGCCGGGACAGTCGGCGACCTGTCACTACGGGAATGAACAGGAAGCGGCGAGCCTCTTCTATCACGACCACGCCATGGGTATCACCCGTCTGAACGCAGTTGCCGGCCTGATGGGGCTCTACCTGTTGAGAGACAAGGTCGAGGATGATTTGAACCTGCCGAGCGGCAAGCATGAGATTCCGTTGATCCTCTTCGACCGGTCGTTTCATCCCGATGGCCGGCTCTACTATCCGGTTTCCACTAAAGCGGGTGCACCGTGGGTTTCGGAATACTATGGCAGCGCCATTCTCGTAAACGGAAAGATCTTTCCATTTCAAGAGGTCGAGCCACGCAAATATCGCCTTCGCGTGCAGAACAGTTCGAATGGCAGCTTTTACCGCCTCTCATTTTCTGCGCAAGCGTCGGTCGCCGCGGACGCAATCGCGTTCTATCAGATCGGAAGCGAGCAGGGATTACTGACTTCTCCGGCTCAAATGAATGTGATTATCGTGGGACCCGGTGAGCGTGCGGACCTGATCTTCGATTTCTCGAGCCATGCGGGGAGCGAAGTTTATCTGCGAACTGACGTCACTGTGGTCATGCAATTTCGCGTGAGCGCCGGCAAATGCGCAGATCCCTTCGTGCTGCCGGCGACACTCCGCCCGGTTCCGCGCATAGCCGAAAACGCCGCGGTCCGTACACGCGAACTCACGCTGGCCGATTATCAGAACCGTCTCGGTCGCTCGAGCGTGATGTTGCTGAACGGCCAGCATTGCGATGCCCCGGTCACGGAAACGCCGGTCTTGAATTCGACCGAGATCTGGTCGTTCATCAACCTCACCGATGATTCCCACCCCATCCATCTGCATCTTGTCCGCTTCCAGGTTCTCGACCGCCGGCCCTTCGATCTCGCGGTCTACCAGTTGACGCGCAAAGTCGTCTTTACCGGTCCGCCTGCCCCTCTTGTCCCAGGCGAACTCGGATGGAAGGACACAGTCCGCGTCGATCCGATGACCGTAACGAGGATTATCGTGAAGTTTGAGGGATTTTCGGGAAGATACGTCTGGCACTGCCATATGCTCGAGCACGAGGATAATGAGATGATGCGCCCAATGCTCATTACGGCGGGGTAAACGTAACGACTGCCGAGCTGGAGCACGTTTGTATCCGGCAGAAAAGTACTGGCGGAGGGAGAGGGATTCGAACCCCCGGTACCCTTTCAGGCACAACGGTTTTCAAGACCGCCGGTATCAACCGCTCACCCATCCCTCCGCGGGAGGGAACTCCACCGGTTTCATCAGTTTACTGCAATTCGACAGACCGGGCATGATTCGAGATCTGGTCAGGCCGCGGCTTAGAGCCCACGATGCTCCCGATCGAGTAACGCTACGCGCAGATTGACGGGCGCTCTTGGTGCCCCCGATGCAAATGGAAGTCCATTGAAACCTCTGAAATCACAACGGATATTGGCAAAGGATGTTACAACAGGAGTGCATGCCCAAGCGACAAAAGCCGGCCGCGACAATGCAGCCTGGTCAGCCCATCAGCCTGCGCACTCTAGGCGAATATCTCAATCTTTCGCCCGCCACCATCTCCCTGGTCCTGAACAATGCCCCCGGGGTGCGTTCCATTCCGCAGGACACCCGCGACCGGGTGACACAGGCTGCGGCCAAATTCGATTACCGCCCAAGCTTCTATGCGCGATCGCTTCGCAAGCGTCAGTCTTTCTCGGTAGGCGTCCTGGTTCCCGAACTGAGCGATAGCTATGCCACGCAGGTTCTGTCGGGTGTCGAGGAATTTCTGATCGAAGAGGGCTATTTTTATCTCACTGCCAGCCATCGCCGCAAGCCCGACCTCATCGAGGAGTATCCCCGTCTTTTGATGGAGCGCTCCGTTGAGGGCTTCATCGTTATCGATACCATTCTCGAGAAGAGCCTGAGTCTGCCGGTTGTGGTTGTCGCCGGCCATCGCAAGATCGAAGGCGTCACCAATGTGGTCCTCGATCAGAAACGGGCCGCGGAGCTTGCCCTTCGGCACCTCTATCAGCTTGGTCATCGCAAGATCGCATTCATGCGCGGAGGCAGCCACAGTTCCGACGCCGACGATCGCTGGAACTGCCTGATGGCGGTGGCCCGGGACATGAAAATCCCGGTGCTGTCCGACCTGAATATCCAGCTGGAACTCCGGGTCTCGACGCCCGAGCTGGGGTTTGCGCCCACCAATGAGCTGATAGATCGCGGAGTCGATTTCACAGCGCTGGTCTGCTACAACGACATCGCCGCGATCGGAGCCATTCGCGCGCTGATGAACCATAGGTTGCGTGTTCCCGAGGATGTCTCGGTCGTTGGCTTTGACGACATCCAGGGAGCGGCCTTCCACAATCCCAGCCTTACGACCATCCGGCAGCCATTGCACGAGATGGGCATGGTCGCCGCCCGTATCCTGTTGCAGCGCATTCGAGGCCAGGCGACGTTTCCTGATGTCGTACCCATCCACCCCGAACTGGTGATTCGCGAGTCCACGTGTCCGCCGCGCCGCGGGCGTGCCAGGAAGGGCTGATCTTCCCTATGGCCTCACAGGCCCCAGGCTTTCTCGGCGGGCCTTCCCATTCCCGGCGCTCCCCAGGGCAAATGCTTGCCGTGTTGCATCCAGTCTTCGCTCTCACCGGAGTGCTTCACTCCATCGGGGGGCCATTGCTTCCCTCGCTGGCCGCGACTTTCTACTTGACCGACAGCCAGTCGGGTTTTCTGTTCCTGGCCTACTTCGCCGGCACCTCACTCGGTGCGTTGCTCTGCGGCCGCAATCACGCTCGCTCGATGACCATCGGTTTCCTTGGGCTGACATGCGTATGTATATTGATTGCCGGCACGAACGGCGCCTTCCTCTACCCGCTGTTCCTGCTGCTGGGTATTTCGGTCGGGCTGCCGATGACTGCTGTCAGCCTGATGGCGGGGCGCATGTTCGGCGTGCGCAGCGCCGCTCCTCTTGCGTTTCTCAACTTCAGTTGGAGCGCTGGCGCTCTCATTGCTCCGTTGCTTGCGGCGCGCCTGCTCCTGAGTCATACCTGGCGCGCCGCCTACCTCATATTGGCATTCATCGCCGCCGTTGCCGCGTTTGCGAGCTGGTTCGGGCTCGATGACGTCCCCGAAGCTGCATCTTTGCGCGATTCACCTCCCCGAGCCGTGAACCGGCGCATCGTCATCCTATTTGCTCTTCTAACCTTCCTCGAAGTAGGCATAGAAAACACGACCGGATCGTGGCTGGCGACGTATGCCCTGCGAACGACGGGCAGCGGCGTTTCTCTGGCTGCGGCTTCCACCTCGTTCTACTGGGCCGGATTCCTCGCTTCACGCGGGTTGTCATCCCTGTTGCTCCTGCGCGTAGATCCCAAGAGCCTGCTTCGTCTCGCTATCGTCGCCGCGTTCGTGGCCGCGATCGTGCTTGTCGCTCTTCCGGGAACCGCGGACCATGCTGTCGCCATGGTTGTTCTCGGGGCAGCGTTGGCCCCCATCTTTCCACTGTTGCTGGCGAGGTTTTTTGCCACCGCTCGAAGTTCGTCCGATTCGCGATGGGTCCTCGCGGTTTGCGGATTCGGCGGTTCGGTCCTGCCATGGCTCACCGGATGGGCTTCGGCCCGGTCCGGCAGTCTGCGGCTGGGCCTGATCACAGTGCCTGCCGCCCTTCTCCTCATCCTGTGTCTTCTTCCGCTGATCGGCGCGAAGCGATTCGCTGCTACCACAGAATAAATAGGTGAAGAAACAAGCAAGGGAGCCGGTTACGGCTCCCTTTGCTGTACTGAATTTCGGCCGGGCTTATGGTTTGCCGTCTAACTCGTCCGCAAGCGCGTTCGCGCCATACAACTTCCGCAGACCTTCCATCATGCCTGCCGAGTGCACCGCGACGGCACGGTTCTTCTCGCCTTCATAGACAAAATCCCCAGCCAGCGATTCGATATTGCCGTCGAAAATCAGCCCGACCAACTCACCTTCACGGTTCACAACAGGAGAGCCGGAGTTGCCGCCGATGATATCCCCAGTGGAAACAAAGTCAAACGGCGTGCCAAGGTCAAGTTTGTCCCGCCCAGCCGTTTCTTTGGGAGTCAGATCGAAGGGTGGTTGATTGCTAAAGCTCGCTGCCCGGTCGTAGAGCCCATAAAACGTTGTGAACGGCGGAGCGATGGTGCCGTTATACGGATAGCCCTTGACTGTGCCGTAGCTCAACCGCAGCGTGAATGTCGCATCGGGATATACGTCCTTGCCGTACACAAGGAAGCGTGCTTTGCCGAGTTGTTCGCCGGCCCGCGTCAGTACGCTCTCTAGCTCATCCTGCTCCCAGCGCTGAAACTCGCGCTCCACAGGATCTGTGCGGCGCGCTGCTGCGATCATGGGATCAGTCGAGGCCGCAACCGCCGCTTCGCCTCCCTCCACAAGAGCCTTGCGTACGCTCACGTCATACAGCTTGGTGCCATCCACGACGGACTCCACAAAGCCGTCGACAGCCTCGCCTTGAGTCAGCACCTTAAGGTATTCGTCGTTTTTCCCCAATTTCTCCGTGGCAAGGCTTACGGCGGTCTTCATCCACAGTTTTTCAGTGGAAGGATAGATCTTCGCTGGGGAAAAGAGCTGGAATTTCAGTGTTTCCAACTGAGCGTCATGATACCCGGGCATACGTTCCCCATCGGGCTTCTTTACCTCCGCCACTAGCCGTACTATCTGGCGCGCAATGGTGTAGAGCCGACTGTCCGTTCGTCTGAAAATCATCTCGTTCGTTCGCGGTGCCGCTTTCTTTTCGGTTGCGGCGATCGTATCCCAGGCGCTTCCATATTCCTTTTTCCACTCAGAATTCGCTGCCACCTTGTTGCGAAAATCGTCCTCTTCGGCCTGTTTCTTCGCGGTTATGGCTTTGTCTGCCAGGGCTTCCCTACGTCCGATGTAGACTTTCAGGCTGTTCTGCAGTCCGAAGATGGCCGTACTCACCAGCCGCGTTTGCTCCTGACCCTGGGCGGCAAACTCCTCGGCGGCGGCAATACGCCGCTTAAGATACTCGATCACCGGGGGCTCGATCAGTTCGCGTTCATACGCCAACTGGGCGACTGTGTCCTGGCGCTGCGTTGACCCCGGATGACCGGAGATAAAAATCAATTCTCCCGGCGCGGCGCCCTTCGCACTCCACTTCAGGTAATTCTCGGTGTGCAGAGGCTTTCCGTCCTTGTCGTAGACGCGGAACAAGGCCATATCGAGGTCATAGCGGGGATAGGTGAAATTATCCGGATCGCCGCCATAGAAGGCTGCCTGCTGCTCCGGCGCAAATACCAGCCGCACATCGGTGTAGGCCTTGTATTGATAGAGCCAATACTCGCCCCCGTCGTACAACGACACGACGTCGGAGCGAAATCCAGTCTTATCCTTACTCTCCTTTTCGATGGCTGCGATCTCGGCTTCGCGTGCTTTCATGGCCTTCGCCTCATCCGCGATTCCCTTGGCCACGCCCTGCACGCGCGCGGTCACATTCTGCATGCCCACCAACACGTTGACCTCAAGATCGGGAGACTTCATCTCCTTGTCGGGTGAGTCGGCATAGAAGCCGTCGCGCACATAATCGTGCTCGGCCGTCGAGTTCTTCTGAAGTTGTCCCCGCGCCACATGGTGGTTAGTCAGCAGCAGCCCATTGGGGCTGACAAACGAACCCGATCCGCCATCGTTGAGCCGCACGCTTGACAGTCGAATATGGTCAAGCCATTCCTGTGTGGGCGTAAAACCATACTTCTCTTTGAGAAGCTTCACGGGTGGATTGTCAAAGGTCCACATCCCCTCTTCGGCGTGAATTGCGGGGTATGCCACCAACAACGCAACGGCGGACAGTGCTGCAGGACGAAGTATTCTTGCAATCATCGTTTCCTCTTAATTTCTTTGAGTCGGCAAGTATCGAACTTTATCAGCGTTCCAGGCCTCTGGCAAGCTCTGAGGGATAAGACGTGCAAACTTTGTGTTGAGTTACATGCTTATCCCTGATCCCGCTCTCCGAACCCTGTTCCTTGCCTCTACGGCATCACCATCACGTCCACACCGCTGGCCGCGTCTTTCTGGTGAAACACTTGTTCGGTGGCATTTCGGAACTCCTCGGGCCGCGCGTTTGGAATGTCGGTGAATGTTTGCGGATTGCGATCTGTCAGAGGGAACCACGAACTCTGCACCTGAACCATGATGCGATGCCCGCGGCGGAACGTGTGATAGAGATCCGGCATGGTGAAGTTGATGTCCGTTTCCTTGCCAGGGACCAGCGGTTCCGGTTTCTCCCAGCTGTTGCGGAACTTGGCGCGGAACGGCTCCCCGCGCAGCAATTCCTCGATAGCCGCCCATATGCAGCGGCGGTGCATCGGTGATGCGCTTGTTGCCGGTTGACGTTCCCTCCGTATCGGGATAGTTCTCCGGATACACATCGATCAGCTTCACCACGAAATCCGAATCTGTGCCCGAACTCGCGATCTTCAGTTTTGGCGAGATCGGCCCCGCGATGGTGACATCTTCTTCCAGCGGATCGGTCTGGTACACCAGCACGTCGGGGCGATAGCTTGCGAAGCGTTGATCGTCTACCATGTAGCGTTGTGGCACGGTGTCCGTGGTGTAACCCACAAACGGAACCGGATGGTTGGGATCGCTGACATATTCATCCACTCCCATGGCTTCCGTCGGTGGCTCGAAGCTCAGCTTCCCGCCTCCATGGAAGTAAAGCGTCTTCGCGGCTGCCGCTTTCGGCGGCCAGTCGTCCAGCGTGCGCCACACATTGGTTCCCGTCTCAAACACCACTGCCTTCGGCTGTGTCGCGCCCTTGCCCTTCAGATAGTGCTCGAAGAAAGGGAACTGAATATTGGCGCGAAAGTATTCGGCGGTCTTCGAATTGAACTGCACATCGCCCAGGTGACTGCCGTCCGTGCGCGACCACCCGCCGTGCACCCACGGTCCCTCTACGAGTGTGGTCGGCGTGTCCGGGTTGAACTTGTTGATCGCATGGAACGTCTTGAAGGGGCCGCTGAGATCTTCGGCGTCATACCAGCCGCCCACTACGAGCACCGCGCACTTTACATTTTTCATGTGCCGCGACAAATCGCGCGCCTGCCAATAGGCGTCGTAGCTGTCGTGCTTCACCTGGTCGTTGAAGAGCCAGTTGGAACCCTTCAGGTACAGCTTGTCGAGGTTCGCGACGTTCCCCGCCTGCAGATAAAACTTGTAGCTGTCCGGAGTGCCGAAACTGAAGGGCGTCGTCGGCTTTGGCGTCTGCGGCTCGGTCTGGGGGCGAAAGGAAACGTAGAAGCCGAAGTTGGCGGACAGCATGAACGCCCCGCCGTGATACGCGTCGTCTCCCATAAACAGGTCCGTCATTGGGGCCTGCGGACTGGCCGCCACCAGCGCCGGATGCGAATCGATGATCGAAGCGGACGTGTAGAAACCGGGATACGAGATGCCCCAGATTCCCACTTTTCCATTGTTGTTGGGCACCTGTTTCAATAGAAAATCAATCGTGTCATAGGTGTCGGAAGCCTCGTCCACATCTTGCGGCGACTTCTTCTTGTCGATGTGCGGCCGCATCTCCTGAAAATCGCCTTCGCTCATCCATCGCCCGCGCACGTCCTGGTAGACGAAAATGTACCCGGCCCTTTCGAACTCCTCTGACGGTCCCAGCCGCTGTGGATATCGGTCTTCTCCATAAGGTCCCACGTTATAAGGAGTCCGATCCATCAAGAATGGATAGGGACCACCGGCCGCATCCTTGGGCACATACACCGCTGTGAACAGGTGCTTCCCGTCCCGCACCGGAATGCGGTACTCGTACTTCGTATAGTGCGTGCGGACATAGTCATCGGCGGGCTGAGGCGCAGGTTGCTGCGCAGTCGAAATTGTGATCAGACAAACAATCAGGCCCAGAACAGCGCAAGAACGACAAAGCAATTTAAGCATCCTGAAGTCGTATTCTCCCGAAACTCCAGAATATTCCACCGAAACCGGGAGTTTGAAAATCCGCGTGGAATGACCGACACTCGGGAGCCCCACCCTCGCGACGTCTTTGTTTTTATCGCTAGGGTGGGATACCTCGAACCCAAACCAGTCTTGGTCATGAGGAGCACACCGTACGGCGCTTGCGCCCCACACATAGTCCAGGGATCTGCGGTTTTTCCTCATCCCACCCCTCTCCAACCATTTACCCTGTTTACATAGCCCTGAGACAGCCCTGGTGCGCACATTCTGGTACGCCGGAGCTGTACCTTTATTGCCGGAAGGAGAGCCATGTCGACCGAATATCGCAATTTCCTTGCCCTCTCGTATGAGGAGCTCGAGGAACTCAATCTGCAGGCCAAGAGAGAACGCGTCAGCCGGGTTTCCATCGACGAGATCCGCGAAAAGCGCCTCAAGTATCTGAGGGACGAAAAACGCATCAAGGCTGTGACGGTTCTGTTCTCCGATCTTGGAAGGCCGTCTCCACCTGCTCGATTACGACAAGAAGTTTCTGCTGGGCGCTTACGAGAACCTCACCTTCGACGGTTCCTCCATTCGCGGCTTCACCGCTCAAAAGGAGAGCGACCTGCGCCTCGGCATCGATTGGACAGCGTTCTACTGGGTTCCCGCCGACGTCTTCGGCAACGGCAAGGTCCTCGTCTTCGGCATCGTCATCGACAAGGATGGCACCCCGTATTCCGGCGACCTGCGCGGTGTTTTGAAGAACTACGCCGACAAGCTCCATGCCGAAAAGCAGTTCACGCTCAATGCGGCAACCGAAATCGAGGGCTTCCTCTTCGCCGGCAAAGATGCGGAGAAGACCTACCACGAGACAGGCAGATTCGATTTCGTCTCCACAGGCGGCTACTATCATTCACTGCCTCTCGATCCGCTGCGCCAGTTCATCGACACGGCGGCTGAAGTGCAGCGCGCCATGGGCTTCGAGAACGAAAAGGATCACCCCGAAGTCGCGCCCGCGCAGTTTGAAATCAATTTCGGCTACAGCGAAGTTGTTGCCGCCGCCGATCAGATTCAGCTCTACAAGCTGCTCTGCCGCCAGATCGCCAACAACTACGGCTTCACCGCCTGCTTCCTTCCCAAGCCGATCGTGGGCGTCAACGGCAGCGGCATGCACACCAACGTTTCCGTCTCCCAGGGCAAGACCAACCTGTTCTGGGACGAGAAGGGCGAAGAGCAGCTTTCGAAATTCGGATGGGACTTCCTCGATCGCATCCTTACACGTGCGCTCGATTTGTGCCTCATCTTCAATTCGAGCGTGAACGCATATCGCCGTCTTGATCCGCACTTCGAAGCGCCCAACCAGATCCGCGCCTCCGCCACCGACCGCGGTGCCATGATTCGCGTGCCCATCGGCAACCACCGCTCCATGCGCACCGAAGTGCGTGCTGTAGCTCCCGACGCCAATCCCTACCTGTCGATGTATTCCATCTTCAAGACCGGCATCGACGGCGAGATTTCTGACCTGGACGGTCTTCGCGCCGGCGGCCGCTATCTGCCCGACAACATCTACAAGGCAATCGCCGACTTCCGCGGCTCTGATTGGATCGCCAACATTCTCGGCGCCGATGTCCAGGGACGTTACGCCGATCTGAAAGAAGCCGCCGCTGATCGCTGCCCCAAACAGCTGGGGACCATCGTCAAAGGATCCGAAGTCCAGTTCCATCACGCCGTTTACAATCAGTCGCTCTGGAACTTGTTCTAGGCGTTAGCAAAGGAAAAATGCATGCCCCATTCTAACGGCGTCGTCAGACCTCGTTAGAATGGGATCGCACGCCTTTGCAACCGCGGGCGCGGATCTCTGGTGTTTGACGATTTCCAACTCTATGCCAAAATGACCACATAAGTGTGTGGCCAACTGGATCACGGCACTTTCGCACGGAAATCTCACTTTCGCGCAAGCTTCACCGCTCTTCATGCCCGAGCACTGCCGCATTCATCGCAAGTTGTCCCAATTGGGGCCGCGACAGACATTCATTGTCTGTTGATGAAACTGTTCCAGCCAGGCTTGAAAATTGAACGCGTAACCAGCAAATCCAAATTTCGCAAGGGCGGAGTTGTCCGAACTAGCCTGCCGATACCTTCGTCCGGATATTCACTGAACATCATTCTTAGGAGAGCCATCTTATGTTCCACAAATCCAATTCTTTGCGAGCGTCTGCAGTGTTGTTGCTTGTCATGTCGCTTTTCGCTTCATGCGGAAATCTGATTGCCCACGCACAAACAGCGGGTGCTGGTTCAATCACCGGCACCGTTACCGACCCCAACAAATCTGTTCTGCCCGACTCTACGGTTACAGTGACCAACGTCGACACTGGTGTCGATCACGTCTTTACCACCAATTCTGACGGCATCTACTCTGCCCCCTTCTTGCAGCCGGGACACTATAGAGTCACTGCCATCAGTGCGGGTTTCGGCAAAGTCGAGGCGACCGGGTTGAACCTTCTTGTCGGCCAGACCTTGACCATCGATCTCACTCTAACGGTTCAGTCCGCCACCTCGACCGTCGAGGTCACCAGCACGACCCCGATTCTCGACGTAGAGCGCACCGAGGTCTCTCAGGTCGTCGATCAGCAATTCATCCAGAATCTCCCCGTGAACGCCCGTAACTGGAGCACCTTCGTCCTGCTCACCCCGAACGTCACCCAGGACGGCGGCAGCGGCCTGGTCAGCTTCCACGGCATCAGCGGCCTCTACAACCAGAACTACGTCGATGGCGCCAACAACAACCAGATGCTCTTCTCAGAAGCGCGCGGCCGCGCCTCCGGTGCCCCCTACGTTTATTCGCTCGACTCAATCAAGGAATTTCAGGCGGAAACCTCCAACTACTCGGTCGAATTCGGCCAGGCAGCCGGCGGCCAGGTCAACGCCATCACCAAGTCGGGCACCAACACCCTCCACGGCGACCTGTTCTATTACCTGCGCTATCCCAGCTTCAACGCTCTCGATCCGTACAGCAAATACCAGGCACTGCACAACAATGGCAACCCATTCCTGCTGACCCAGCCTATTCACCAGCAGCAGCAATTCGGCGGGTCCGTGGGTGGTCCCTTCATCAAGGACAAGCTCTTCTACTTCCTCACCTACGATGGATTTCGCCGCGTGGGCCGCGTGCTCTACTCCGATACCAACAACATCACCTTGACGCCCACCGCGGGCAATACCGGCGGAACGGTCATTTCGCCGACCCAGTGCCCATCGACGATCACCTCCCAGATGTGCAACGCCGGCATCACTTCCTGATGCAGGTGGCTAACATCGAGCCTGGCCAGGAGAGCCCCTCTCGCTACGCGAAGCAGGATCTCTTCTTTCCTCGTATCGACTACCACATCAATGGTAAGAACGATGCCTTTGTCGACTTCAACTTCGCAAACTTCTCCAGCACCAACGGCTACAGCCCCGCGCCGACGTTCACCAACAGTTCTCCCAGCACAAATGGTCCTACCACCTACCATGAGCGCTTCCTGGTCGGCGGTCTCACGTCGGTGTTCTCCAGTACTGCCGTGAACCAGTTTCGTTTTCAGTGGGGCCAGGATCTTGAAACCGCAGGCGCCAACGCTTCCGGGCCCAGCGTGGCCACCGGAGTCGTGACCTTCGGCATGCCCAACGCGCTTCCCCGCGTCGCCGAGCCCGACGAACACCGCTACCAGTTCACCGATGTCTTCTCCAAGATGCATGGCCGCCACACACTCAAATTCGGCGGAGACTTCAACCTCGTCCACGAAGTCATGATCAACCTCTTCCAGGGTGGCGGTATCTACAGCTATGGCGAATCCACGCCGGCAGCCAATTTCCAGGACTGGATCTCCGACGCCTTTCAGGGACAGGCCGGCAATACCGATCCCTATGCCGGCTACCACTACAACACTTTTGTCCAGACCGTCGACGTGGTCAACACCAAGGCCGGTACGCAGGGCAAAGACGATTTCTGGATGAAGATGATCGATGGATTCGCCGAGGACTCCTGGAAAGTAAACCAGAAACTGACCGTTGATTTCGGCGTTCGCTACGACGTTCAATTGACGCCGGCGCCGGGGCTCATCAATAACAACTACCCGCCCATCTCCACCTACTACAGCAGGACCATCAAGAACGTGCTCAATCGCGTGCAGCCGCGTGTGGGCTTCTCGTGGAGCCCCAGCGTCGGAACCATTGTTCGCGGCGGCTACGGCTTGTTCTCCGGTCTCAACCAGGGCAGCACCTACTACGCCATGCGCGTGGAGAACGGCGTAGTTCAAATCAACTACAACTACAACGGCTGCAAATCCAGCGTCGGCACCGCCAAGTCCACCTGCCCCACCGTGCCCAACACGAACACCTCGCTGCAGTACCCCAACGTGCCGTTTCTGCCCACGGGGCCATCGCTGTCTTCGTCTCTTTATCCCGCCGGCGGCGCAGCTCCAGCCGTACTCGGCCCGACTACGCTCGGTCCGCAGAGTTTCCACGGCCTCGATCCCAATTTCGTTCCGCCGTACACCCACCAGATGGACCTGTCGTTTGAACAAGCCCTGCCCGGAAAGATGTCGCTCAGCGTCGGATACGTGGGAACCCGCGGCATGCGCCTGCCGGTCTTCCTTGACTCCAACCTGATCGGGCAAAAGCCAAGCGGCGTGCGCAGTTATAACGTGCTCGATGCCACGGGCAATGTCGTCAAGCAGCTGACCGTGCCCGTCTATCGCCCGGCCGACCGCATCAACACGTCTCTGGCCTCCTATAACACCGGCTTCAGCGTCGCCAACACCTGGTACAACTCCATGGCGGCCACGTTGCGGCGTCCTTTTGCGAACGGTCTCGAAGTGCTGGCCAACTACACCTGGGCGCACGCCTCCGACACCGGCCAGGTGCAGGGCGCCAACGGAACCTTCTATGGCGGCGACACTCCGCTCGACCCCAACAACCTCCGCCTCGAAAACGGCCTTTCCGACACCGACATCCGCAATCGCTTCACGGGCAGCTTCCTCTATCAGCCTCGCATCATGATGGACAACAAGATCGTCAAGTATGCGCTCGACGATTTCTCCTTCTCGGGCAGTTTCATCGCTTCAGCCGGCCAACCCATCTTCCTGGGCATGAGCGGCACGGTCTACAGCGGTTCCACCAGCCCCACCAGCTATGCCGCCGATGGCAACATCTATGGCGGCGCCATGAGTTCCTCTTCCGGCGCGCCCACTACCGGCCGTCCCCCGCAAATCGGCCGTAACAGCATCATTGGACCTGGATTCAAGGACTTCGATTTCCGCATCACGCGCAACATGCCCATCCACGAAAGAATGTACATCCAATTGGTTGGTGAGGCCTTCAACCTGCTCAACAACACCATCATCACCAGCGTGAACACCACACACTCGACGTACACCTCGGCGAGCGCAACTTCCACTACATGCCCCAGCAGCGCCAGCGCTCCCGCAGGTTCGGTCGTGCAGGGTTGCATTGCACCTTTTGCCGGTACTGGCCTCAGTAAATTCGGGACCATGAGCGGCTCTAATAACGCTCTCTACGGCCCGCGCCAGTTGCAAATCTCCGCCAAGCTGTTCTTTTAGCCCAGCCCTCGAACAAACCCCCGGGTGCCCCACCCTCGCGACGTTTTTGTTTTTGTCGCTAGGGTGGGCAGCCTCGAACACAACCCCGCTTTGATGACCTCCCTTATGAGTTCCTGATTGTGCCTTTATGCCCGCCGTGTTAAAAGCTAAACAACAGGGTACAAGCGGATCGGGCTCGAAAGGCCGGTGCGGGATGGAGTTCCCCGCGCTTGGCAGTCCTTTTCGCTGCCTGGAATCCTGAATCAAGGACGCCAAGCGCCAGATCATGAGCACCAGTCCTCCGGTGGAAGTCGAAGCCTTATTCGGTGACTATCCGCTCGACTCCGCATTCGACGAGATGCGGGAAGGGAACGGGGACCTGCGCGCCCACTACCGCGCTCTGGCCGAGACCCTGGCGCGGCTTCCGCAGGATGAGCTCCAGCGCCGCAAGCAGTCAGCCGACTTGTCCTTCCTCACCCAGGGCATCACTTTCACGGTCTACGGACGCGACGAGGGCACGGAGCGGATCTTTCCCTACGACATGCTGCCCCGGCTGATCACATCGGCCGAATGGGACCGGATCGAGCGCGGCCTCACCCAGCGCATCATGGCCCTCAACCATTTCCTGCGCGACATTTACTCCGACGCCAAGATCCTCAGCGACCGCGTCGTGCCCCGCGAGCTGGTCTACAGCTGCCGGCAATACCGCCGTCAGATGCGCGGCCTCCAGGTGCCGCGCAACGTCTACATCGCCGTCATCGGCTCCGACCTGCTGCGTCTGAACACGGGCGAATTTGTGGTCCTCGAAGACAACCTGCGCGTGCCCTCCGGCGTGAGCTACATGCTCACCAATCGCCGCGTCATGAAGCGCACTTTCCCGCAGCTCTTCCACAGCTACGGTGTGCGCCCCATCGAACATTATCCGCAACTGCTGCTTGCCACTCTTCGTTCGCTGGCTCCGGAGGGCCGTCCCGAGCCTAACATCGTCCTGCTCACGCCGGGCGTATTCAATTCCGCCTACTTCGAGCACACCTACCTTGCCCGCCAGATGGGCATCGATCTTGTCGAAGGCCGGGACCTCGTCACGCACGACAACATCGTCTACATGCGCACCACCGACGGCCTGAAGCGCGTCGACGTCATCTACCGCCGCGTTGACGACGACTTCAGCGACCCGCTCATCTTCCGCGCCGATTCCATCCTGGGCTGTTCGGGCCTCTTCAACGCCTATCGCGCCGGCAATGTCACCGTCACCAACGCCTTCGGCACCGGCCTCGCCGACGACAAAGCACTCTACGCGTACGTGCCCCGCATCATTCGCTACTATCTGAATGAAGATCCGATTCTTCCCAACGTGAAGACGTTCATCCTCACCGAGGAAAACGAACGCCAGCATGTCCTTGCCAACCTCGACAAGCTGGTGGTAAAGGCGGTGGGCGAAAGCGGAGGCTACGGCATGTTGATCGGACCTCACTCGACAGCTAAACAACGCGAGGAATTCGCCGAACAGATCAAGGCCAATCCGCGCAACTACATTGCCCAGCCAACCCTGGACTTTTCCCGCGCCCCCTGCCTGATTGGGAATCGACTGGAGCCCCGTCACGTAGACCTGCGGCCCTACATCCTGTTCGGCGACAAGGTGAACATCGTGCCCGGAGGCCTGACACGCGTCGCGCTTGAAAAAGGTTCGCTCGTCGTCAACTCCTCGCAGGGCGGCGGCAGCAAGGACACATGGGTTCTTCAGTAATCACGCAGCTTGATAACCGGGAGAAGTGACGATGCTCAGCCGCGTTGCCGACAGCCTCTACTGGATGAGCCGCTATCTGGAGCGGGCTGAGAACACCGTGCGCCAGTTGGACGTCACCATGAGTCTCATGCTCGATCCCGGAGGCGCAAGCGCCGAAACCCGCTGGGCGCGGCTCGTTTCCGCGTTAGGCGATTCTGAGGGTCTGGAGTGGACCGGCGATCTGGAATCCATGGCGAAGACGCTCATCTTTGACAGCGTCAACCGCTTCGCGGTCACCTTTTGTGTGAATGGCGCCCGCGAAAATGCCCGTCAAGTGCGAGAAGAAATCTCCACCGAACAATGGCAGCGGCTCAACCGCCTCTATCACCAGATCCGTTCTCCGCAAGCCGAGGACCAGTTCCATTCCAATCTGAATGATTTCCTCGCGTCCATCGTCGATGGCATTCACCTCTTCAAGGGTGTTAGCGACACCACCATGATTCACGGGCAGGGATGGCAATTCATACGGCTCGGCCGATATCTGGAGCGAGCCTACGCAACCGCCACACTGCTCGAGGTGTATCAGCCCGATCTATTCTGCGCTCCCGAGCGGGAACACTCCGGCGTCCAGTACCTCGAGCAGGTCGGCCTTCTGCGCTGTTGCACCGCGTTCGAGGCCTACTGCCAGGTTTACACCGCCGATATGTCTGCCGACCGCATTCTCGAATTTCTGCTCCTCAATCGCGACTTCCCGCACGCCATTCGCTACTCGGTCGACAGCATCATGAGCTCCATCGAATCCATCCAGCGCTCGGGCGCCCGCCGCCCGCCCGAGGAACTCTCCGCCGGCATTGGCCGCCTCCATGCCATGCTCGGCTACACCACGATCCATGAGATTTTGTCCGGTGATCCCGGGGCATTCCTCCATTCCATCCGACAACAATGCATGCGCATTCACGAACTCGTTTACCGCTACTACGTGCACTACTCCATCCAGTCCGCCCTGGCAATTTAACCGCTGTCATACCGAGCTATAACTGATGTCATCCTGAGCGGAGCGCAGCGAAGTCGAAGGACCTGCATTTCGCCATTTCGATTGAAGCAAGAATCCTGGGTGCCCCACCCTCGCGACGTCTTTGTTTTTGTCGCTAGGGTGGGATGCCTCCAAACCAAACCAGAAGGATCTGCGTTTCGGCTCTCGATTGATGCAAGAAACCCGGGTGCCCCAGGTCTCGCCTTTGAGACCTGGGATAGCTCGAACCTGGACCCCGCAGTTCAAGAGATAATCCATGAACTTCTACTCCATCCGCCATCTCACTCGGTTCCGCTACGCTAAGTCCGTCAGCGAAAGCATCATGGAAACGCGCATGCACCCGCGTACGGACTCCAACCAGCACTGCCTTACCTTTACGCTCTCGGTCAGTCCCCGCTGCCGCGTGTTTACCTACCGGGATCATCTTGGCAACAACGTCCAGCACTTTGATATCCCGGGCGATCACACCCAGCTTGTCATTATTGCGGAGTCGGTGGTGGAGCAGCAGTCGTTGCCGGATGTGCCCCGGTTCCTGTCCCCAGATGCGTGGCGCTCTCTCGATGAGTTGGTCAGCGCCGGCGATTATTGGGAGATGCTCCTGCCCAGCGAATTCGCGGTCGAAACGCCCGCGCTGCTCCTTCTCGCTTCCCAGTTGGAGGTCAAACGTCGCGACGATCCACTGATGCTGGTGCACGAACTCAACGAGCGTCTCTTTCACTATTTCGAATACGTCCCGCGCCATACCCGGGTTGATTCCCCGATCGACGAAGCGATCGTCAGTGGCAAGGGTGTCTGCCAGGACTTCGCCCACACGATGATCGCTCTCCTGCGTCACGTGCGAATCCCGGCCCGCTATGTTTCCGGTTATCTCTATCGCAGTCGTGAAGACCACGACCGCTCCACGCCCGACGCCACCCACGCCTGGGTCGATGTGCTGCTGCCCCATCTGGGTTGGGTTGGCTTTGACCCCACCAACAACCTCGTCGCACACCACCGCCACATCCGCACCGCCATCGGCCGCGATTACCACGATGTGCCACCCACCCACGGTATCTTCCGCGGGCAGACTGAGAGCGAGCTCTACGTGGCCGTCCACGTCGAAGCGGGAGAACAGCCGCCGGCGCTCGATCGCAAGCTCCCCATTCCTGAGGATTGGTCGGTGCTCGTGGAGCGCGCGCAGCAGCCTCCCGACCAGAACATACCTCTCCTGGAGTTGCAACAAATGCAGCAGCAGCAGACCCGACTGTGATGAAATGGCTCGCTGGCGGGGCAGAACGGCCAAATTTGATGAGAAAAACGTTGAAGCCAGGGACGAAATCATCCAAAATGAATGGCAAGTAAAAACCGGTAGGGTCCCTTGCACCTACACCCCGTAGTCGCGTTGCCGGTTTTGTCGTCTTCCGCTTTGTCCGAGTAATCTCTCCAGAACTTGAGGGGACCCCGGGCTGACTGCAGCGATTAGATTCCACTGTGCGGCCGCGACGGCTGCTCGCGTTAAGTTGATTTCAAACCACAGCGGTGAACGCAGCCGCAAAATCTGATTTTTTGGAGGAACCGACGTGAAACGCTCCTTTTGGGGTGGGATGCTTTTCTGCATCCTTTCTTCCGCTATCCTCACCTTCGCCCAGACCGCAACCACTTCGCTCCGCGGCACCATCAAGGATCCTGGCGGGGCCCTTGTCCCCGGCGCAACAATCAGCATCACCGATAACGATACCGGCAAAGCCTTCAGCACAACCTCCAACACTGCTGGAGCCTATCAATTTGCCCAAATCCCGCCCGCTAAATACACCATCAGAATTACCGCGGCAGGCTTTGGCGCTCAAACCAAGGTCGCTGAACTCCTCGTCAACCAGCCTGCGACCATCGACGTTAGCCTGACCATCGAGGCCAATACCGTCACCGTCGACGTGTCGGCCACGGCCCAGACCTTGAACACCTCCGACGCTTCCCTGGGCAACTCCGCCGATAATGCGGAAATTCAAGCCATCCCCAGCGAAACGCGGAATGTCCCCGATCTGCTTTCCCTGCAGCCTGGGGTGCTTTACCTGCCCTCCGCTACCACCACCGACAGCCGCAGCGGCGCAGTGAACGGCGGTCGCTCCGACCAGGGGAATGTCACGCTTGACGGCGTCGACGACAACGACCAGGTGGGAGGATTTGCATTCAACGGCGTGTTGCGACAGACCCAGGATTCCATCGAGGAATTCCGGGTGACGACAGGCGGCTCCAACGCCGACGCCGGGCGTTCTTCCGGCGCGCAGATCAGCATGGTCACCAAGTCGGGAACCAACAGGTTTCACGGCGCTGCCTACGAGTATCACCGCCCCACGTTTACCGTGGCCAACGACTGGTTCAATAAGCAGGCCCAACTCAATAGCGGCCAGCCCAATATTCCCGGAAAGCTGATCCGAAACATCTTCGGTGCCGATGTCGGAGGTCCGATTTTTAAAGACAAGCTATTCTTCTTTGGCAACTACGAAGGGACGCGCCAGGCCGAAAACAAGCAGGTCAATCAGATCTCTCCGACCGCCGCCTATCAG
Organism: Terriglobales bacterium; assembly: GCA_963788475.1. GTDB lineage: Bacteria > Acidobacteriota > Terriglobia > Terriglobales > Acidobacteriaceae > Telmatobacter. The sequence goes on along the minus strand of CAWBGO010000009.1, from coordinate 343,439 downwards.
GCTGGCCAGATTCAGTATCCTGACTCGGACGGGAACACGGTAGTCATTTCGGCAAATCAGGTTGCCCAATTGGACGCTGGCTGCCAGATTTGCAACACCTCTGATTACCCCTTTGCCCCGGGACCGAATCCCAACGCTCTCGCTTACTTTAATTCCATGCCGGCCGCCAACGGATCGACGCTGGGCGATGGACTGAACACGGGATCCTACTCATTCTCGTCGCCCGCTCCAACTTATCTAAACACCAGTATTGTCCGCTTGGATTTCACCCCAAATGCCAAGCACCACCTTTTCGTTCGCGGCAACCTGCAGAAAGACACCATCAATTACACCGAGCAGTTTCCAGGACAGGGCCCCGCTGACATCCTGGTCGACAACAGCAAGGGCATAACAGCTGGAGATACCTGGACCATCAGCCAGACCCTCGTGAACGACATCCGCTACGGTTACGTCCGCCAGGGTTTCAGCGATCGCGGCGTCGGCCAGGGGGATTACGTCGATTTTCGATTCATGGCGCATGCCACGGCGGAAACCCGCACCACTCTCACCAATGTTCCCGTAAATAACATCGTCGACAATCTCACCTGGGTCAAAGGCAATCACACCATCGGAATCGGTGGTAACTGGCGCCTCATCCATCAGAACCACTCCTCCGATTCCAACTCTTACAATGGCGCCACCTCCAATCCTTATTGGCTCAACGGGGATCCTCCGGATCCTGCGGATCTCGGACTGCCTGACGTGAATGGAGGCTTTTCAAATTCCTACGAAATCGCCTATGCCAACCTCGTCGGTACGGTCCCGCAGATCAACAATATCTACCAGTACAAGCTCACCAGCTCAACTGGCGGCTCGGCTCTCGGCGATGGCGCGTTCGTCGACCGCGCATTCAAAGCCAACGAGTACGAGTGGTTCATTCAGGATTCCTGGCGTGCCAGGCCCAACCTGACGATTACTTTCGGCCTCCGCCATACAATCCTGCAGACACCGTGGGAAACCAAGGGCCAGGAGGTAACGCCTACCATCGACACTCACGACTGGTATCAGAAGCGGGAATCCGCGGCCGAGGCCGGTCAGATTTACGAAGAAGATCTTCAATTCGCTCCCGCCGGGCCTTTTTATGGGAAGCCCGGTTTCTGGCCGAAGTCAAAGGATGATTTTGCTCCCCGGTTCGCTCTCGCATACTCGCCTGACACCAAGACCTCCATTCGGCTTGGTGCGGGCATCTACTACGATCACTACGGTCAGGCCCTCGTCAACACCTTCGACCAGAACGGTTCTTTTGGTTTGACTTCCGCGGTCAGCAATCCCGCCGGCGTATATAACATCATCGGCAACGCCAAACATCCGCCTTCACCGCGTTACCTCGACCGCCACACGCTGCCTAATATCCAGGCCGGGGGGGCGGCCAGCGAAATTACGTTCCCCTACTATGCGCCTCTCAACAACTTCGCTATCACCTGGGGCCTCGACAACAAGATCAAGACCCCCTATGCCGAAGCCTTCAATCTCTCTGTCCAGCGTCAGACCCGTGGCGGGTTCACCGTTGAGGCCGATTACGTCGGCCGCCTCGGCCGTCACCTGCTCCAGCAACTCGATCTTGCCGAACCGGTGAACTACAACGATCCGAAAGGCGGCGGCGACTACTTCACGGCCGGCGCCCAGTTGTCCAAGCTGGTGGATCAGCATGGCGGCGACGCAACTGCAACCGTCGCTCCCATCGCCTACTTCGAAAATGTCTTCCCGTTCATGGCTAATGTCGACTACGACGGCGAAAGCGCAACCCAGGCCATCTACACCAACGAGTGGGCGCCATACCGCTATTCGTGGGGCGCTACCACATCTCTTTCCGACATCGACTTTTACTGCTCCTATGGCTGCCCGGACGGATGGGTTTCGCACTTCTGGCAGGACCAGTTCTCGTCGCTCTACTCTCTCTCCAGCATCGGCATGAGCTATTACAACGCCGGCCAGCTCATCGTCCGGCACCCGTTCAGCCACGGTGTCCAGTTCGACTTCTCCTACACCTTTTCAAACTCGATCGACTACGGCTCTGACACCGAACGAAGCACCGAAAATGGAACAAACGCAACCAACACGGGAGCCTTCAGCGAAATCCTTAACACCTGGAAACCGTCCCTCAATAAAGGGTTTTCTGACTTTGATACGCGCCATTTAATCACCGTTGACTGGGTCTATTTATTGCCCTTCGGCCGCGGAAAAGCGATTGCCGGCAACGCCAATGGCCTCGTTGACGCCTTCATCGGCGGCTGGCAGTGGTCAGGCATCAACCGCTGGACGAGTGGCTTGCCGTGGACGCTTTACGAGCCCGGGTGGACAACCAACTGGGAGCAGGAAAGCTACGGCGTGGTCACCGGCCCGGTTAAAATGCACAAGCACTTCGATGCTCAGGGTAACCCGCAGTATTTCGCCGATCCTGATGCCATCAACAATGGCGTCTACAACGGAGGCCCGGTTCGCCTCCCCTATCCGGGAGAAGCCGGCCAGCGCAACAACTTACGTGGCGATGGTTACTTCGACATCGACTCCGGTTTGTCCAAGGTCTGGCAGATTCGCGAGTATGGAGCACTCAAATTTGGCTGGGAAGTCTACAACGTCACCAATAGCGTTCGCTTCGACCCTGCTTTCATAGGGTCCGGCCTCACCGGGGGCAACCTGGGCGTCGCCGGCTCACTCCTCACGGTTCCTCGTCGCATGCAGTTCAGCCTGCGTTTCGATTTCTAACTCAACTAGTTCGCCAACCATAAGCCGGGTGCCCCATTCTAACGGCGTCGTCAGGCGTCGTTAGGGTGGGAGACCACAACCGCACACCGGTTGCGATCCTGACAACCTCGAGCGAACCAACGACACGCTCTCCAGCGACCTCGTATACTTCGATCACGACCGAATCCCCGATCCACGAAGTCGAGGTCCCGATCCGCATTGAATGCCCTACCGCTGCTCCTGATTGTTCTCGGCATCTTCGTGGTCGCCTACCGCTACTACAGCGCTTTTCTGGCAACGCGCGCATTCGCGCTCAGTGACAGCAACATCACTCCCGCCCACCGCTTCAACGACGGCCACAATTACGTTCCCTCGCCGCGCTGGGTCGTCTTCGGCCATCACTTCGCGGCAATCGCCGGTGCCGGCCCGCTGGTCGGACCAACCCTTGCCGCGCAATTTGGATATGCTCCGGGACTTCTGTGGCTGGTCGCGGGAGCGGTTCTCGCCGGCGCCGTCCACGACATGACCGCCCTCATTGGCTCCATCCGCCACGACGGCCGGTCACTGCCCCACATTGTGCTGCGCGAAGTGGGCCCGGCAACGGGCATCGTGGCCATGCTCGCTGTAGTCATCAACCTCATCATCGCCATGGCCGGACTCGCCATCGTGGTGGTCAACGCCCTCAGCCAGAGTCCATGGGGTGTCTTCACCATTGGCATGTCCATTCCCATTGCCCTTGTGATGGGCTGGTGGATGTTCCGCAGCGTGCCCGGCCGTGTCCGCGTGCTCGCACCTTCCATCTTCGGCGTCATCGCTCTCGGCCTTGCGCTTTTCGCCGGCCGCTGGGTGGCCGGATCCTCCGCTCTTGCGCCGCACCTCATTTTTTCTAACCACGGGATCGTACTTCTGCTCTGCGCCTATGGCTTTCTTGCCAGCACGCTTCCCGTATGGATGCTGCTCGAGCCTCGCGATTATCTCTCCACGTACATCAAGCTCGGCACCATCGCCGCCCTGGTTGCCGGGGTCCTGTACGTGCACCCCACGCTCCGCTTTCCGGCATTCACGCCCTATGTGCACGGCGGCGGACCTATTATTCCCGGCAAGGTCTTTCCATTCCTCTTTGTGACCATCGCCTGCGGTGCCATCTCCGGTTTTCATTCGCTGGTAGCGTCAGGTACCACTCCCAAACTCATCGACAAGGAACGGCAGGCACGCTTTATCGGCTACGGCGCCATGCTCGCCGAATCCCTGGTCGGCGTTCTCGCCCTGATTGCTGCCTGCTCTCTCAACATGGCCGACTACTTCGCCATCAACGTTCCGCCCGCGGCATTCGCAAAGCTGGGCCTCACGCCTGTCCATCTCGCCGAGTTCTCGCGCCTCGTGGGCGAACCGCTCGCGGGCCGTACCGGCGGCGCAGTTTCACTGGCCGTCGGCATGGCCCAGATCTTCAGCGGCATCCCCGGCATGGCCGGCCTCACCAGCTACTGGTTCCACTTCGCTATTCTTTTCGAAGCACTCTTCATCCTCACCACCATCGACGCCGGTACGCGCGTCGCCCGCTATGTTCTGCAGGAACTCATGGGCAAAGTGCACAAGCCCCTCGGCAGCGCCCGCTCGCTGCCTTCAAACCTCGTCGCCAGCGGCTTCATCGTGGTTTGCTGGGGATATCTCGTATGGGGCGGCACGATCTCGACAATATGGCCGCTCTTCGGCACTGCCAACCAGCTTATGGCCGCCATCGCCCTCACCACCATGACCACATGGCTCGTGAATCACGGCCGCGCGATCTACGCGTGGTTCACCGCCGTGCCCGCCGCCTTTGTGCTGGTGACCACGATCTCCGCCGCGGTGCTCTCGACCATCAACGTCTTCTGGCCCATGGCCCATCACGCGGGGACTGAAGCGCAAGGCTGGGTCGAGATCACGCTGATGTCCCTCTTCGTCTTCGGCTCCGGGATCATCATCGTCTCAACGACTGCCCGCTGCATTCAGACGCTCCGCGGCACGCCTCCGCCCTCGGCGCAATCACCAGCCATCGAGGATGGTCGCATCAGTCCCCAGCCCGCCGCTCCCTACCGCTGCTGCTGAGCACTGGTTATCACATCGGTCCCGACTCAGATTGCGTCCCAACTACGCCAGCAACTGATCCGCCACGTCCTTCATGTCCACTTGAATCCAGTGCTCTGCAATGAGACCATCGCTGATGCGATAAAAGATCATGAAGTCAGTCGAAAAAGTCTTTCCAGTAGCCGGAATCCCCCCGAAGTCCCCCGTGTGCACTCCCCGCATCGTGCAGCGAACGGCCACGATGTCTCCTTCGGCTACCATCTGCTGCGCAATCACTTCATAGCTGGGGAACGCCGCTTCGGCCTGGCGGATGTGTTCCTTGAGCGTTGAATCGCTGATAAAGCGATCCAACAGTTCCTCGGTTTTTGGTTGACCGCTCAGCGCCTGGAAATAATCCTTGATCAACTGCTTGTTATCAATGGCAACGGTACTCATGTTCTACCTCCTTCTGAGCTTTTCTGCTTGAGACATCCTTCTCGTCATGTCGATACCTGCGTCTCAACCCGACCATCGGTTACCTGTTGAAGGGATACTCCTGAATCCAATGAAAGCCGCGGCTTGCGAATAAAAATTTTGCCTGGTCCAGACGGCGCAACTCCATTCGCACCGGGTGACCATCGATAGAGCCATCCAGCGTTAGCTGCGCAGGTGCCGGACGCTGAAACACAAACTTCGCTTTCCAATTCTTGTTTTTGCCATCCGTCAGCTCCAATGTGCGGTTTCTTGGATCAACGGATGCCGTATAGCCGGTTTCCGTGTCGTCCATCCGCTGCACCTGGATGTATTCCGCGAAATCCACGACGACCCTGCGCCAGCGCACACTGTCAGTCAGCAGTGGAGGACGGCTCTGCCCATCCATTGTGAGTTGTTCCACATCCCAGATGCCGTACAAGTCCGGCTTCGGACGACCGGCGCCATACTTATGAAACGCATCCCATGCTCCGTACACATTGCAGAAAATCATCCATGCCCAAAGCAGAGTCCCGGCCGCGAATGCGATCCGGTTTGACCGGCGGGTTTGAAACAGGCGTGAAGCCGGCGAAGGTTCAGCTGCGCGGTTCAGGAAAAAGAAGTTGGCGAGGCGACGAAACTCCGGCGCGAGCAGAAACAAGCACAGCAGGATGAGGTGGAACGAAAACAGCTTCACCGGTACGTCGTACGTCATGTTGAGTGCGAAGATTTCAATCAGGTCCGCCAGACATACCAGTGCGCCCAGCGTTGCGGTACGCGGAAATATGAGTAAAAATCCTGCCGCGAGTTCCGCACAGCCGGCGAACATTTCGTACGCGGGGGAAGCCCCGACGGATGCCCAAAGAATTCCCATCGGCGACAGGTTTCCGAACGGCTCAACCTGGGTGAAGAGAAACGGGAAGGGCATTTGCAAGGGGATAGCTTTGACCATCCCATAGGTGAGCATCTGGCCCGCCAGGCAGAAGCGAATGAACAGCCGGAACCATCTATCCAGGGTGGTATAACTCGGTCGCCTGCGATCGAGAACCGACCAAATGGCGGTTGCTGCCACACTGAGCACGAGCAGGCAAAACACCAGCACCCAATCGAAGGTCTTGTCGCCGCTTCCGCTCCCGCTCGAAACAAGAGGCGTGTTCAACCCGAAGACATGGGCCGCAATCCATTCCACACCGGGTCGAATCGGCCAAAGCGTGGCCCAGTCGGGAACTTCCACATTCGGAATCGCCAGAACCGAATTGATAACTTGTGTGCCGACGCAATACAGCCCGAAGTAGACAACGCAAAACCGGAATGCGATTCGAGATGGAAGGTTCCATACCCGCGCCGCGGATTCAGTGCGCTCCGGTTCGGTTGCAGTCAGCACATCCACATCAGGCTCCAGCAGGGAAGATGGATCGAAGAGGCGTTTCGCCCGGGGAACTCGGCGGCTGGAAGGAATACCGAAACGTGGCCGATTCTACCACGCAGGCTTTTCAGTTTTGAAGCAATATCCTCCCTTTCCGGACCACACCCGTGCCCCATCCTTTCGCCTTCTTTCTGGCGAAGGGTGGGATACCAGCGCCCTGATCCCGGCTTGGCTACTTCCTCTTCCCGGGCATCAAGCCTTCGATGCGCGCCATCAACCCAGGCTTATGCGCCGTGGTCGGGTCCGCCGCTTTCGGTTGTGCTGTCGCAGAGGGTCGGGACTGGATACCATCCTTCCTGCCCGCTCCGGCATCGGTCGAACCAGCATCGGCAGCTTTCGGGTTTGCGGCGCCCGCTCTGGCTGGCGGCCCCGTTCGATTCATCACCGCAGCATGATTCAGTGCCGGAACCGCCGCGCCGTCATTCTTCACCAGGATCGAGATCCTGCGGTTGGAAGGGTCATAGGGATTGCTCTTCACGCGCAGCAACTGATCCGCATATCCGCGCACCTGCGTTACCTGGTCGCTGCGCACTCCGTCCGCTTGCAGCAATCGTCGCGCCGCGTTGGCCCGATCCGCCGACAACTCCCAGTTGCTGTAATTCGCATCGCTCGAATATTGCGCGGCATCGGTGTGACCTTCGATCAGCAGCGCATTGGGCAGCGCTTTCAACTCGCCTGCCAGCAGCGCCAGCAATTCCTGCCCGCTGCGGCTCAAACCCGCACTGCCGATTTCATAGAAAGTTCCGTTCTTGTCTTCGAGAAGCTCAATCCGCAATCCCTCCGGTGTGATCGTCAACTCGATCTGTTTCGATAATTGCTGCAGGTCCTTCCTCGCCTTGATTCCCTCTTCAATCCTCTCCTTCAATTGCTGCATGGCTGAAGTGGCGGTAGGCGTGATGGTCTCCCCGGTGCCGATGATGGTGGTGCCCATCAAACTCGAAGTTCCCTTGGGATCATTAAAGTACCCCGCTACCGCCATCTTGATCTTCTCGCTCGAATTCATCAGCCAGAGCACTATGAACAGAGACATCATGGCGGTCACGAAATCAGCGTAGGCCACCTTCCACGCGCCCCCGTGGTGACCCTCGTGGCCGCCCTTTTTCTTGATCACGATGATTGGCTGAGCCTTGCTTGACGGCACCATGCGAATTCCTTCTGCCCTCCGACACCTAACCTGGCACCACCATGGGTGCTGGGATACCAGGAACTCATTTACTCCTGGCACCATCATGGGTGCCCCAGGTCTCGAACCTGAGACCTGGGATATCAGGAACTCATTTAAGCTGCCGCCGCAGTCTCCGTCGTAACCTGGTTTTTGCAGCGCTTCTCCATCTCATCGAAGCTGGGACGCACATGTGCGGGAATGGCCCGCCTTCCCATCTCGATCGCGATGATCGGAGCTGATCCCTTCAGAAACGACAACAAAAGCACCCGCAGCACATGCAGATATCCATTGTGCTCGTCGGCCATCCTCGCCATGTTGGAGCTCAGCGGCCCCGCGACCCCATAGCACAGCAGGATTCCCAGAAATGTCCCCACCAGCGCCGCCGCCACCTTGTGGCCGATCTCTTCCGGAGGCCCGCCTAGCGCACCCATGGTGATCACCACGCCCAGCACCGCCGCAACAATGCCCAATCCTGGCAGCGCATCCGCCATCGTGGTCAGCGCGCTTACCGGCTCCGTCGCCTGGTGATGATGAACCTCCATGTCCAGCTCCATCATCTGGTCCATGTCGAAAGGCTCCACGCCCCCGGTGATGGCCATGCGCAGCGTGTCGCAGACAAAATCGCGCGCGTGATGGTCATTGAGGAACTCCGGATAGTTCTTGAAGATAGCGCTCTCCTCCGGCTTCTCCACATCCATCTCCACGCTCAGCAATCCCTCTTTGCGGACCTTGTTCAGAAACTGGTACATCATCCTGAGCGTGTTCAGATAACGCTCCTTGCCGAGTTTCGAACCGCTGATCACACCCGTCAATCCGGCCAGTATCCCTTTCAGGATATGCATCGGGTTCGCCACCAGCAGGGTGCCCGCCGACGCGCCGGCGATGATCAGCAGCTCTGCCGGTTGCAGCAGCACGGTGATATGGCCCTTCTCCATCAGGAACCCGCCGATGACAGCCGCGAATACGATGACAATGCCTACGATTGCGAACATGGCGCCCTCCCCGGCGCGAGCGTGATGTGATTTCCGCCCGCCGCTGCGCTTGCCACCATGGCGTTCTGTGCGCGCTCGAGAAACTGGGGCAGCGTTTCTCCCTTCTCAGCCGTGGCGGCGCCCACGCTCACGGTCAGCGAAATGCGGTCGCCCCACCACCGGAAATCCGCGGTGCGCGCCATCCCCGCAAGACTCTGCGCATGGCGGGCAAGCACGTCTCCCGAGATCTCATGCGACAGGACCAGGAATTCGGCGTCGCCCCAGCGTCCGACTTCTTCGCCGGGGCGCAGACCGTTGGCCAGCGCCCGCTCCACGTTCTCCAGCATGGTTTCGCTGGCCCGGGACCCGTGGGTCTTGCGCAACTCGCGCGCCTGGTCAACGCAAACCCACAGCACGCTCAACGGAACACTTTCGTGAAGGAACGCTTCGAATTCGATGGTCAGACGATCCTCGAGTTCAATTTGGCTCTGCAGCACCTCGGCTCCGTCGCTGGTTTCTCCGTGAGGCAGCGCGGCCAACTGCTCGCCGGGGTGAAAAACTGCTGCCATTCCGATGCGCTCGCCCAATCCGTCGCGCAGGATCACCCGGCGCGCGATGGCTGGCACATCGTGGCCCAGCTTGTGCTGCGCATGAACCAGCGAGCCACGCCCCAGTCGCGGTCCATTGCGCGGTTCCGGGTTCGTCTCATAATCGCGACACAAGGAAAGGGGCTCCAGCCCGTCGGGAATGCGCCGGCCGAGAAGGTCTGCGCCGCAGTACCCTGTCATGATCTCCGCCGCCCGGTTCCAGAACACCACCCGCGCTTCAATATCAAGGAGCGCCAGTCCTTCTGCATACGCGTCTAGCGCAGCCTCAACTAATGCGGCACGATCGATCATGCGAGCCTCTGCCGGCTTTATCGGCAGAAGGCCCGCTCAACTTGATTGAATCGGATGTCGTTTTTGGATTCGGCTGGCGGGTTGAGTCGCTTCGACGCCGGCCGCCTTGGACGTCGCTCAAGGCAGATTTCGGCTTCCTTCAGCTTCGCCAGGACGGCAGAACACAAGAGCTTATGAACAGACGGCTTCCAGCGGCAGCAACGGCCTCGGGCTGGTCAGCCCTTGCCGTTTTGCGGGACAGAATTCGGCGCCTCCGGGGCGGTCTTCCGGGGCAGCCTGACGATGAACCGCGTATTGCCAGGCTTGGATTCCACATCGATCTTCCCGCTGAATTTCTGGGTCACGATTCGATGCACAATTTCAAGCCCCAGCCCCGTCCCCGATCCCAAAGGCTTGGTTGTGAAAAAGGCTTCGAAAATGCGCGGCAGAGTCTCCGGCGGAATGCCCCCGCCGTGGTCGCCGATACACACCACCAGCCACTCCGGTTCCGTCCATGTCGAGATTTCAATCTGCGAATTGGTCGGCGAGGCGTCGGCTGCATTGTCAATGAGATTGGTCCACACCTGGCCCAGCGCCGAGCCGCGGGTCGCAATCGTCGAAGGAGAAGCGTTGAAACGCTTCTCCACCGAGATCTGCTTGATGCGCAGCTTGTGCCCCAGGATCGTCAATGTGCTTTGCAGGCTGTCGTGTACGTCCAGTTCCCTGGATGGGGACTTCTCGTCGTAGGCGAATTTCTTCACCGCCGACACCAGGTCGGAAATGCGCGAGATGCTTTCCTCAATTGCGCAGACCTGCGACACGCTCGAGACGAGAGCCTCAAGCCAGTTGAGCGCGACAGAAAAAGAACTCGCTTCGAAGAAATGTCTCGCGCAGGCCAGTTCCTGGGGGTCGAAACCGATATCCACCAGCGCGGGCCCGATCCGGTATGCGTTTTCGACGCCCGCTTCGGACAGCCATTGCGACATGGCCTCTTCCGCGTCCGCCTGCTGGATGCTGCTCATGGCGGGCGCATGGCAACCGCGCATGGTGTGCTCCAGCAGGCCGCGCATACACTCGAGCTGCTCCGCGGTCTTGGGGTGGTCGCTGATGCGCAGGCTCAACTGCTGCAGCCGCATCAGGTTCTCGCGCAATTGCGAGGCCGCGCGCTTGGCCGCCGAGCCGGGATTATGCAATTCGTGCATCAGGCCGGCCGCTAGGGTACCCAACGAAACCAGCTTCTCGCGGTGAAGAGCCTCTACCTGGTACATCTGCATTCGCTGGCCCATATTCGCCAGCACCGCCTTGCGAACCGACGGGCAGCACGACATCAGGGTCCAGAACGCTTCCTCGGCGAAGCGCAGCAAGACCGAGTCCTCAATGGCCCGAATCATGAAGACGGCCTTGGTCTTGCCCATCAGCAGCGGAACTTCGCCGAATCCTTCTCCCGCGTGCGCGGTCCCCACCGTCGTTATCGATCCATCGGGTTCGGTCCGCTCCGCGTGAACGTTTCCTGACACCACCAGCCAATAGGACACCCGCGCATCCCCGGGCTGAACCAGGATGGTGCCGGCTTTCGCTTTGACGCGTTCCACCTGGTCCACGCCGAACAGTTCTTCCACTGGGGTTTCGGCAAACAGCCGCGATTGATGCAGATCTCCGGCGACTTCGCTCAGCGAGATAGTCTCCACCTCGACTTGTTTGGTACTCTCGCTCATTTGTCTTTTTCCTGCCTCCGGAGTCATATCTCCATCACCTTCCGTAATATCCCATCGGAACTATAGCGAAACCGTTTACCTATTGGCACTTGTTACAAGCGCCGGCTCATCGCCAACAAAACCCGGCCAGGCCCTGCTCATGCGCTCGGCTGTTTAGAACCCCGCCAGGTACTGATGGACAAATTGCACCGCAATCGATCCTTCCCCTACCGCCGAAGCCACCCGCTTGACCGACCCGTGCCTCACATCGCCAGCCACGAACACCCCGGGGACACTTGACTCCAGCAAAAACGGCTCCCGGTTCTCCTTCCATTCCCCCGGCAGCTTCCCGTCCAGGCGCAGATCTGGCCCGGCGAGCAGGAAGCCCTTGGCATCCCTCAGTACCTCTGGGGGAAGCCACTCCGTGCGCGGCGCCGCTCCGATAAACACAAACAAAGATGACGCCGGCACTTCCGCCTCGCCCTCCTCGCTGCACAGCCGTATGCGCTCCAGGTGCTCTTCACCGTACACTTCAAGCACTTGGGAACCGGGCTTTACCTCAATATTGGATGTACGACCGATCTCATCGATTAAGTATTTCGACATGGTGGCCGCCAGATTCTGGCCCCGCACCAGCATAACCACGCTGCGAGCATACTTTGAAAAATGCAGGGCAGCCTGGCCGGCAGAGTTGGCGCCCCCCACCACGAATACGTTCTCATTCCTGCAGGCAGCCGCTTCCACCAGGGCAGCGCCATAGTAGATGCCCCGCCCGGTCAGCCGGTCCCCGCCCGGAACGTCGAGTTTGCGATACTGCACCCCGGGCGCGAGCAAAATGACGTGACTCGAAACCTCGCGTCCGTCTCCCAGCTGGATGAACCGGTACGGTCCTTCAATGCGCAGGCCCTTGGCCCGCTGCGTGACGAACTCCGCTCCGAAGCGGGTCGCCTGGATGTGAGCGCGCCTTCCCATATCGGCCCCCGTGATGCCGGCGGGAAAGCCGAGATAGTTCTCAATTTTCGAGGTGGTACCCGCTTGCCCGCCTGGCGCGTCCGGTTCCACGACCAGGGTCCGCAAGCCCTCGCTGGCCCCATATACGGCCGCAGCCAGACCCGCCGGCCCCGCTCCCACGACGATCAAGTCATAAAACTCCTGGGTCGCCTGGATGCTCAATCCAACCTTGGCGGCCAGACTCTCGGCCTCGGGGTCAACCAATGAACTGCCGTCGGGAAACAGCACCACCGGCAGTGCGTCGGTCCCAAGCTTTCGTTCCTCCAGCAGTTTCAGGGCCTCTTCACTGGTGACATCGAACCAGCGGTAGGGCACATGATTGCACGTCAGGAAGCTGCGCACCGTGTGGTCTCGCGGAGACCAGCGGTGCCCGATCACTCGAAGACCTTCAAACGCCGGCCGATATCCCGCCTTCCAGTCGTCGAGCAGATCGCTCAGCACCGGATACAGCTTTTCCTCGGGCGGATCCCACGGCTTATTCAGGTAGTAATGAATCCGCGCCGAGTTGATTGCCTGAATCGCTGCCTCCGTGTCGGCGTAGGCAGTCAGCAAGACACGCCGGGCGTCAGGATAGATCTCCCGCGACCGCTCCAGGAATTCAACGCCGGCCATCCCCGGCATTCTTTGATCGCTGAGCAGCAGGGCCACCGGCTCCTCGCGCGCCTTCACCTGCGCCAGAGTGTCCAGGGCAGCCTGGCCGCTCGCGGCGCGCATCACTCTGTAATCCGCTCCATACTGTCTGCGCAGGTCCTGGACCACTGCCTCCAGCACATTAACGTCGTCGTCTACCGCCAGTAAGATTGGCCTCGCCATGTTTTCCAGTCTAGGGCCTCCGCGAGCCGGATTTGGGGTCTCCGGCGGCACATCGGCGCGTTTTGGCCTGATCGGAAGCCGGTTCTGGCTGGATTCAGGACTTTATCCCTCGTTAGTTGCAGGAAAAACGTTGCTTTCGATACACCTTTTCGTTTCACTCAAACGCAAATAAGCGGTAATCTCATTCATAGAACATTCCCTGAAGTTACGGAGGTTTTGAGTAGATCGTTACTGGAGGAATGTCATCTTATTTTCATTGTTGCAATTACGGACACGTGCAGGATTTTCCCCGTTACTGCCGATAAAGCTCCGAAGGGGCAGAAAGAGTGGCCTAAAGACTAGCCCCGAAATTTGGACAGATGTGACCATGGACGGCTGGTTCGGTCCCTGTGTGACTGCGTGCAAATATCGGCAAGTGAGGCGCACGAAATGAATAAGATAATTTTGGCCGATTCACAGGCTATTTTCCGGGCAGGCACCGCCAAGGTGCTGGCGATGGACGAAGATTTTCGCATCATCGCGCAGTGTGCCGATCTCGATCGGATGCTCCACGCCATCTCAACGTTTCCGGGCGCGATCGTCATCTTTGCCGCATCGTTGCGTCCGGATATGGGCCGCCTCCGCGTAATGCTCGAAACCGCGGGTAGCCGCGCCATCGTGATCGCGGAAAACAGCGAAAGCGCGAGTGCGTATCTGCACCAGGGGTTTCGCGGCGTTGTGTTCCGCAACGTCACCGGAACGGCCCTGGTCGAATGTGCGCGAAGGGTTGCCGCGGGCGATACCTGGGTCCCTCCGCAGTTGGCGATCGCCGAGGCCCCCGAAGAAGATATGGTCGGAACGCGCGTGCGCGACCGCCTCACTCCCAAGGAGATGCGCATCGTTGCCCTGATTGTCCAGGGCTGCAAGAACCGCGAGATCGCATTGCGCCTTAAGACGACCGAGCAGGTAATCAAGAATTACCTTCGCTCCATCTACGACAAGACCGGCGTCAGCGATCGGCTCGAGTTGGCTCTGTTTACAATCCACCATCGAGTCCTGGCCCAGGCAGCTGCTGAAATGGGCAGCCGGCTGGAGACCGAAGAGCAGCAGGCCTCCGCCCCGTCCTCCGTGGTCGCTCAAACCGCGTAGGCAACTTTCCGAAAAGAAACAAATGCTCCGTGCCCCATCCTTTCGCCTTCTTCCTGGCGAAAGGGTGGGACACCGCAGAAGTCAAAATCGCGTTTCATCTACGTGATGGTAAGCAGGGCCGGCGGAAGACTACGGCACCGTGATAACAACCTTCCCGATCTGCTGATTCGATTCAAGATATCGATACGCCTCCACCACTTCGGCGAACGGAAACGTTCTGGCGACCTTCGGTACAAATCGCCCATCGGCGAGCCGATCGTAGACGTACTTGGTTGCCGTCTTCAGTTTGTCCGGATCCAGCGTGATCTCCGTCAACATGTAGCCGCGAATGTTCAAGGCGCTCTGCAATGCCTCGAATACCGGAAAGGGTGTAGCCTGTCCGGACAACAACCCGTATTCGAATATGATTCCGCCCCGCGCTGCCGCCTTGGCAAGGACCTCAACTCCAGGTCCCGCTATCGGATCAAACGTCAGGCGCACTCCCTGCCCGCCCGTGATTTCTTTGACACGAGCTACGTAGTCTTCTTCCCCGCTCACGATCACGTGGTCAGCTCCCAGAGCCAGCAATTCTTCCCGCTTGGCTCGGGTGCGAGTCACCGCAATCGACGTCGCTCCCGCATCTCGCACAATCTGAATGGCCGCCAGCCCGACGCTCGACGACGCTGCCGGAATGGAGACGAAATCGCCCGCTTTCACGGCCCCGACATGAATCAGAGCGCCATAGGCCGTCAGATATTGCATCCAGATCGCTGCTGCCTGTACCGGCGTCAGGTTGGGCGGGTATTTGCCCAGAGCGGTGGCGGGAATCACCGCTTCTTCACCCATGGTGCCATACCGGGTCATCGAGAAGCCGGGTATAGTCGCAACCGTTTGGCCGATCCATCCCTGATCGACGCCTTCTCCTACCGCCTCCACCACGCCCGCGGCTTCATACCCGAGCCGGGAAGGGAACTGCGGCTGTTCCAGATACTGGCCGTGGTAGAACATCGACTCGGCACGATTGAGTCCCACTGCCTCGACCCGCAGGCGAACCTCGCCTTTCCCGGGCTGTTGCGACGGCAGCTCTTCGAGTTTCAGGTTCTCCGGCCCGCCAAGCTGATGGAATCGAACGATCTTCGGCATGTACACTCCTCCGCTGCCTTGGATGGGCGGAGGATCAATGGAGGCGCAAAAACTGTCGTGCAGGACGCGGCCGTCCTGGTAGGGCACGGCTTTAGCCGTGCCAACGAGCCGCAAAATGAATGTGGGCTTTAGCCCCTGAGGTATAACCTTTCTTCCCGGTGCGCGAAAAGCTCGCTTCGTAACTTCCGGAGGATATGCGTTTTCCGCCGCCTCTAGATCCCCGTCGGCGCCGGGTTCGAACCCAGTTTCTCCGCCACGCTCTTGGCCTGCGTGAACAGGTACAGATAGTCCGGGCCGCCCGCCTTGGAGTCCGTTCCGCTCATATTGAAACCGCCGAACGGATGTGCCCCGACCATGGCCCCGGTGCATTTGCGGTTAAGGTAGAGGTTTCCGACGTGGAACTCCCGGCGTGCCAGATTCAGCCGGTTGCGGTCGCCGGTATAGAGCGCCCCGGTCAGCCCGTACTCGGTGTTATTGGCAACCCTCAATCCTTCCTCGAAGCTATCCACCTTGATCAACGCCAGGACCGGTCCGAAAATCTCCTCTTGCGCAATCACGGCATCGGGAGCAACATCCGCAATCACCGTCGGCTCCAGGAAGAACCCGCCTCCCGGCTCTGTCACCGCATTGCCGCCGGCCACCAGTCGACCTTCCTGCTTGCCGGTTTCGATGAATTTCAGCATGGATTCCAGCGCCGATTGGTTGATGACGGGACCCATGGAGCGATTCTCCGTCGGATCCCCGACTGTTAGCTCGGCTACCCGCTCCCTCACCCGCTCGACGAAGATGTCGTAGATGGGCGCTTCAATGATCGCCCGGGAGCACGCCGAGCACTTCTGGCCGCTGAATCCGAAGGCCGCTGCGACCACACCATCGACGGCCGCATCGACGTCCGCATCCGCGCACACCAGGATCGAGTCCTTGCCGCCCATCTCGAGAATGGTTCGCTTGATCCAGATCTGTCCGGGCTGGGTTTTAGCGGCCCGCTCATGAATATCCAGCCCGACCGCCTTGGACCCTGTAAAAGCAATAAAACGTGTCTTGGGATGTTCCACGATGGCATTGCCGAATGTTGCACCGGAACCAGGGCAGAAATTGACCACGCCCCCCGGCATTCCGGCCTCTTCCAAAACTTCAACAAACTTCGCGGCAATCGTTGGCGAGTCACTGGAAGGCTTGAGGATAACCGTGTTTCCGGTCACGATCGAAGCGGCCGTCATTCCAGCCATAATGGCGAAGGGAAAGTTCCACGGAGGAATGACCGCACCCACCCCCAGCGGAATGTAAAGCAGTTCATTACGTTCGCCAGGGTATTGTATTGGTGTTGTTGCACTTGCCAGCCGCAGTGCCTCGCGTGAGTAAAACTCCAGAAAGTCGATCGTCTCACCCACGTCGGCATCTGCCTCAGCCCAGTTTTTGCCAACCTCGTATGTCAGCCAGGCGCAAAACTCGAACTTCCGCTGCCGAATGATTTCGGCCGCCCCCAGCAGGAGAGAAACCCGCTGGTCGGTCGAAACGCGGCTCCAGGTTTCAAACGCGAGCAGCGCGGCGCGCATCGCCTGTTCGGCGTGGTCTGCCCCGGCTTTCTGGTGAATCCCCACCACTTGCGCCGGCCGGGCCGGGTTGAGCGACTGGATTTTGCCGTCGGTCTTGAACCGTTCGCCGCCGATGACCAGGTGGTACTCGCGGCCCAGTTGGCCGGCCACCTGCTCCAGGGCTGCTCGCATGGCCCGCGCCTGGTCCGGGTGCTTGAAGTCGATAAAGGGTTCGTTGCTGAAGCTACCCCGCGGGGTGCGGGGCTGAATCGAAGTGGGAAGAGTCGCAGTTGCCATAACCCATCGATTGTAGTCGAGCGCCAAAAAAATCACAGATAGGAGTCAACGGCTTTTGCGCAGTTTCCGTCCAAACCAGTACTGCGCAGCCCGGTAGATATTCCAAAAATCGAGAGGTGCCCCGAAACTAATCCCCCCACCGTGGGTTGAGACTATGCAACCGGTTTCAGGCATGCAACAGGTATCTGTTGCGCGCACGAGACCCGAAATCCGGTCAGGCAAGCGGGGTGGCGGACGAGCCCAAACCCCAATCTCAATTCGTGTTGTGGCGGATTCGGAGGAAAGGCACAAAGCCCGATGAGCCGGACAGTGAGAAACAATGATTTCCCGAGTCGCCGGGATCGGATCGTCGTCGGTCCCCACAATGCCTTCGATCTGTAGCATCCGCGAGACGAAGCAAGACGCGCAGACCATCGATGCCAGATCCCGACCTGCCTTGGTTCTCTTCAGATTCACGGTTGCCTTGGTTCTCCTCATCTTGCCGGGTGCCGCCCTTCGCGCCCAGCAACCCCAGCAGTGGCCCCAGGACGACACGTACGATGACACGCAGCCGGAGACCCAACAACAGCCCCAATATGGCCTCTCCCAGGGTTACCCTCAGCAGGGCAGTGACGATCCCCAACAGGCCTATCCCCAATCGAACCCGCAGGGATACGATCAACAGCCCCAGTACAGCCAGCAGCCCCAATACAACCAGCAGCCCCAATATGGCCAGCAACCCCAATACAGCCCGGCACAAGGTCTCAATGCAGAACAACTGGAGCAACTCGTAGCGCCTGTCGCACTCTACCCTGATGCGCTTCTGGCCCAGATTCTGGCTGCATCCACGTATCCTGCGCAGATCTCAACGGCCGATCAGTGGCTGCGGAGCATGGCAAATGCACCGCCGGAGCAGATTGCCGCCGCGGCCAGTGCCCAGACCAGCTGGGATCCAAGCGTAAAGGCGTTGACCGCCTATCCCCAGGTCCTGGGCATGTTGAACCAGAATCTGCAATGGACCACCGCTCTGGGCAATGCCTATTACAACCAGCCCCAGGACTTGCTGCAGACCGTGCAGGTGTTGCGCGAGCGGGCTCAGGCCGCCGGTAATCTGCAAAGCACCCCCCAGCAACAGGTAACTCAGAACCAGGGCTATATTGCTCTCGCGCCGCCCAATCCTGAAGTGGTCTACGTGCCGAGCTACAACCCCTGGGTCGTCTATGGCCAGCCGATCGCCCCTTATCCGGCCTATCAGCCTCTGTATTCCGTTGGCGCCGCTGTGGGCGCGGCCATCCAGTTTGGCGCCGGCTTCGCCGTAAGCGCGTTTCTCGGGCTGCCATTCGGGCTGTTGAGCTGGGGTCTCGACTGGGTCGGTCACGAGGTCCTGTTCGATCACCAGGGCTGGTGTTCGCATAGTCGCTCGGTCGCCGATTGGGGCTTTCCCCATGGTGGCCCCCGCGCATTCCGCGGCGGAGACTACGCTCGCTATGGTGGCCGCGGAGGGGAGTATGCCCGCTATGGCGACCGTTATGGCCGCGGTGGCTCCAATTCTTACCGGAATGAACAGGGTTTCAATCGCGGGGAAGGCAGATTTCCGGCGGCCCGCCCGGCACAGGGAACCGAAAACCGTTACCAGGGCGGATACAACCGTGGCTCCAATTTCCCGGTAGCTCGGCCCGGACAAACGTACCAGGGCCGCGAGTTGGGCGGATCCAGCCGCGGGTATCTGGGCTACGGAAGCCAGACCCACCCCGCCATGCCACAGCAGTACGCGTCCAATCGCATGCCCGCGGCGATCGGCCGCCCCCAGCCTTACCACGGAACTCCCCAGAGCCTTGGGAGCCGGCCGCAGGGATACGGAATCGGATCTCAGTCGTATGGTGCCCGCCCGCAGCCGTTCTCGACCTATGGGCAGCGGCCAGGGTATGGCTCAAGCACCTACGCTCGGCCGATGGAGAATTACGGCGGCGGACGCAGCATGGGATACTCGGCTCCCTCGCAGCCTTACCGGACCCCGTCGCCCAGTTTTGGCCACGGATTCAGCCGTCCTCCAGCAAATGCCTTTGCCGGCTCGTACGGACAGCCGAGCCATTCGGGCGGATTCCATCCGTTCGGCGGAGGGCACAATTCCTCACCGAGCTTCGGCGGCAGCAGCCGCAGTTTCACCGGCAGTAGCCACAGCTTCGGCGGAGGCGGGCATAGCTTCGGGGGCGGTGGCCACAGCTTCGGCGGAGGCAGCCACAGTTTCGGAGGTGGTCACTCTGGCGGTGGGCATTCCAGCGGTGGCGGCGGCCACCATCACTAGGTCTTTGACCGCATGGTTTTGTAACAATGATGGGTGCCCCAGGTTCGGCGCGTCTTTGTTTTTGCGCCTAACCTGGGAGAAACGGAGTTTGGAACGATACAGATTCATGCGGTCATAAATCTGGCGAACCCTTTACGAACCAGAAACTAAATGGGTGCCCCATCCTAGCTCTGCTAGGGTGGGGTTTCGTTCATCCGGGTCGGGCTCAGATCCAGGCCCGAATCCCATGCCCAAGGCACGACCGTGTCGCAATCTCAGCGGCCAGTCGCAGCGCTGGTTCGAACTCCTGTACGCGGGCAAAGTGGAAGCAGAAAGCGCCGTGCAACACGTCACCCGCGCCGAGCGTGTCCACAGCGTCGATCGGAGCAACCTCAATCTCAAATCGCCGCCCGCCATCCCATCCAAGTATCGGCTCGGTCCCGCGAGTTACGGCGATGCTGCGCACGCCCCGCTCTTCGAACCAGGCGATGGTCGAGTCCGGATCGGGCGGCCGGCCCGGAACCGAAAATCGCTCGCTGCAGATGGCGGCAGTGAGCAGCGGCGCAATCTCTTCAGTTCCGGGCTTCCAGCTTCCTCCATCCAGAACCAGCGTCGTTCCCGCCTCGCGACACCAGGCAAGTACCGGCATGGTTTCGTTGACATGGAACCCATCCGTAAGCGCGACAGAAGGAGTCTCTCCCCAGGCCGGGTCCCACGCCAGGCATCGGTTCAATGTGACCGTGGATCGAGGCGAATTCACGATGGTGCGGGTGGCATGAGCCGCATCGAGAATCACCGTCGTCAGGGGTGTTTCGTACGCGGTGTCTTCCGCCAGGTCGATCAGATTGATCCCGAGCCGTTCGAGTTCAGTGCGAACCAGTCCAGCCCATGGACCTCCGCCCACGGCGGTCATCAGCACCGTTTCGCCGCCGAGCAGGGCATGGGTAATAGCTGCGTTCACTGCCGGGCCGCCCGGCGCAACCCGCAAATCGCGTGCAAAGACCTTCGTGTCCTGGTCAGGAAAGCGATCGAGTGAGTAGACCACGTCAAGCGTAGCCCGGCCGACAAACAACGCGCGAGCCGGCGATTCCATCACGCCGCTGCTTGACTACTTGCGCGAACCTCGAGCACCGTGCCGTCGATTTTTTGCAGGTGAGCCACCATTTCAAAAAGATTCCGCGCCTGCGGATTTCCCGACGGGCTGAGCATTCGCATCAAGCTCTTGGGCGACTTGAAGAGGGCCTTGCCAAGCTCAATGAAACCAACAGTGCCGTTGACATACTCACGGAGCACAGACTTGGAGGTTTCCAGATCGCCGGAAATCATATTGGCGACGGCTTCGCGTAAAAACTCGCGACGAAAATCCCGATCGGCAAGCTGTTCCCGAATGGTTTCCCGAAAGCTGCGCGTCAGTGGCATTTATCCTTCTCGCTTTCGTCGTTTGTATTCGGCCCAGAGTGAATGCCCTAATTCGATGTCACCTTGCTGTCGCTTCTTCGAGCCGCCTGCAAGGAGAATGACCAGCTGCTCTCCATCCCTGGCGAAGTAGACTCGGTATCCAGGCCCAAAATCCAGCCGCATTTCAGATACTCCGGATCCAACTGCCTTTGTCGCCGAAAAATTTCCCCGCTCCATGCGGAGAACTGTCACCACAATGCGAGCCCTCGCCGGAGCATCGAGAGTGACAGCCACTCCCGGTAGCGGCTTCGGCCATGGGCGTCGAGATATTCGCAGATCTCCGGCAAGAATTATGGTAACTCAAATGTTACCAATTGGCAATCGAATTCGAAGTCACCTACCGCACCTCCGTCAGAGCCTCTGTATGCTTGCTCATCTTGGCAGTCCGTTCCAGCTTGTCCCAGTTGAACGGCTTGCCGTCGATGGCCCGCTTCAGGGTCTTGAACAGAACCACCGAGAAAAGCTGGCGGTAGGAGAAGCGTTGCAGCCAGATGTGGAACAGCAGCCAGCGATCGCCCTTGCTCGCGGGATGGCGCCGCTCCAGGCTGAAAGCCACTGCTGAAGTGACGAAGTCGATCAGCAGAAAAGCGAGGAAGTAGGTCAGCAGTTTCTCGAAGTCGGCCGCGGAGGCTGCCTCGGGGTGATAGTGCAGGTCGATGAAGTAGTGAATGATCCCGTACACAAACATGAGGTCGATGAACGGCGATACCAGCGGCAGCAGCATCTGGAAGATAAGAATATTGGGCAGCGCGAAAAGCCCCATCGCCTTGTTGCGAACAAAAGCGGCGCGATGTTTCCACACCGCCTGCAGGGTGCCAAACGACCAGCGGAAGCGTTGTCGCATCAGCCCCTTGGCATCGATCGGCGCCTCGGTAAAGGCCAATGAACGGTCCTCGTACACAACTTTCAACCGCTGCTCGAGCAGGCTCATGGTGAGGTCGGCATCTTCAGCCACGGTGTTGATCGGGTATCCGCCGGCATTCTTCACGGGCAGCGTGCGCCACGCGCCAATCGCGCCGGGGACAACCGTCACCACGTTGAACAGGTTGAGCGCACGGCGCTCGAAGTTCTGGCTGGTGATGTATTCAAGGGCCTGCCAACGCGTCCACAGATTGACGCGGTTGCCCACTTTGGCGTTGCCGGCCACAGCGCCTACATCCGGATCCTCGAAATGCGGAATGAGTTTCGAAATGGCATCGCTGGCGATGACCGTATCGGCGTCAATGCCTACGTAGATGTCCTCCTCGATGCGATCGAGGGCGTAATTCAGCGCGGCGGCCTTCCCGCCATTCGCCTTCTCCAGAACCTGCACGCGCCCGGCCCGGATTTCTTCGCGGTAGGCCTCGCGCGCCACTTCGGCAGTACGATCCTTGGAGCCATCGTCGATCACGATCACATGCAGGTTGGCATAGTCGGAGTTCAATACCGAGCGAATGGTGCGGACAATCACCTTCTCTTCGTTGTACGACGGAATCAGCACCGCCACGCGTGGAAGGAATCCCGGTGAAGCCTCCCGATGGGGCCGGCGCAAGCGGTCGATGATCGCGAGAATACCCACCAGGATGAGCCGTGCGCTCATCAGAATGTCGCCCACGAAGAACACGATCACCACGAAGTTAAAGATCATCGACAGAGCCGAAAACGCCAGCGAATCGGGCAGCGCCCGCATCCGCTGCCAGAATGTCAGCCGCGGCATCACCTCGGCGGTCGTCTTACCCATCAGCGCCGAAACCTGCACGATGGAGTAGCCGTGCTTTCGCAGCGTGTCGATCAGGACCGGAAGCGCCGCGATGGTCACCGAGCGATCGCCCCCCCCGTCGTGCATCAGGATGATCGAGCCGCGGAACTGGGGCCGGGTCTTCATCCGGTTCAGCTGGTCGAGGACCGATTGCGCAATCTCAGCCGGGCTCTTGCGGATACGCTCATCCCAGTCATCCGTATCCAGTTTGTTGCCGACAATGGTCAGACCATCCTGTTGAATGCGATACACCGGCGCGGCCTGGTCGTCGGTGTCGGGCTCCTCGTCGATGTCGTAGGGAGGCCGAAAATAAAGAGGCTGGACGCCCAGCTTGCTTTCGAAGAGACGCTCGGTAAGGTCAACTTCGAGATCAAGCTGTCGTGGCGAGATTTCGCTGATGTCGGGATGTGTGTAGGTGTGATTGCCGATCTCGTGGCCCTCGCGCACAATGCGTCGCATGAGCCCGATGTTCTGCTGGGCCTCATCGCCGATCAGCATGAAAGTGGCATGCACGCCCTTTTGCTTGAGGATGTCAAGAATCCGCGGTGTCCACTTCGGATCGGGTCCGTCGTCAAACGAGATCGCCACTTCATTGGGCCGGTAGCCATATTGCTGGACGGTGTACGTGGTGGGGTAGACGTCCATGTGCTCATCGATGATGAGCTTTTTGCGCGGGTCGGTTTCGTCGGTATCGATTTCGACGGTGCGCTTGCCCGGCTTGGGCAGGCCCGTGATGCGAATGATTTCCCCATCGCCTTCGGTATCGATGTCATGGCCGGGTTGCACGATTCCCAACGCGTTCAACGATTCGGGACTGCTGGGCTTGTCCCAGATATTCCAGAGCGAGCTGTCCTCCTCGCCTAGTCTCCACAGGGCAAAAGTCTGAAGTCCGAGGGCGCGCGCCGCACGCAATTGATTGAGGGCCGTCACCGCGTCGAGGAACCACACCACGTGGCGCTCGTTCTTGTCTTCGTCGATGTACTCGAAATGCGGGTTGAGAGTGTTGTAATCGAGGTCGAGATCGGCATCCGCATCGGCGGCGCGCTCCCAGACCTCCGAGACGTGTTCCAGTTCTTCTGTGTCAACCACGCGGGGCTTCGGGTGACGGCGATCCTTGGGATCGGGAATCGACATGGTCCAGTCGTACCCGTAGTTGCCGATGGCGCAAATCAGCTTTTCCTTGGGAACCGACTTCAAAACCCGGGTCAGATTGGCGATGAACCAGTCCTGGGCGGCAATCGGGCCCGGCTCGCTCTCCACCTCGTGCTGGTCGTAGTTCATCAGCACCACCCAGTCGCAGTTGGCCGCAATCCGCTTGAGATAGGCGTCTTCGGTGCCTGAAGCGACGTTCACAATCAGGCGCAGATTCCGCGGGCGCAGATCGCCATAGAGTTCCTGAATAAAGGTGAGGTATGCAGGGTAGGAGGAGTCATCCAGGTTCTCGAAGTCGAGCGAAAGGCCGCGGTAGGCCGGGAACGCCGTGAAGAACCGCATCAGTTGCGCACGCAGATGCGATCGCTTGTTCGCATCGGCGAGCAGGTTGCCCACCGCTGCATCCCAGATACCGGTCTTGGCGTTGTAATTGTTCAGGTGAGGGAAGATTTCGGTGTCTTCCCGGGTAGCCTGGATCACGTTCTTGATCTTGTTGAGGTCATCGGGATCGTGGATCGTCTCGCCGTCGATGACCGGGTACTCGCGAATGGTATTGTCGCTGCTCAGCGCCATCAAGGTGCCCGCAGCGTTGATATGCAGCCACTGGGGAAAGAGCATGTCGATCTGGTGGACATGCTCCTTGAAGGACGAGTAGCTGGTGGGATCGTCGGGAACGTAATAGGCGGCGCGCAATCCTTCGCCGGTATTAAGTGGAATATCCGACGGCCGGCGCGCGGTCTTGCGCCGAGCTGGCTGGGCGGGGCGATTTCCATGGAGCAGCGGGGTGCGGTCGCTGATGGGTTTGTAATTGTGCTTGGGGATGGGGAGCAAGAGCCCCGTCAGCCGTTCACCGCGCAGGGTATTGAAAATGAAGCCCACTACGACCAGCGTCGTGAGCACCGCCACGGTGTCAATAATCCGCCGTAGCCGCTTCCATCGTTTGCGCTGGGGATCGAAGAATATCTGCTTGTCGGGCATAGCCTGTCGAGGTGTTGAGAGCTTTTCCCGAAACGTGCAGTCCTTCGGGTACAAGGATCAAGTGACTGTTTCTAAATGATAAAGCCTGCGGTCGTCCGTTAGGTTACAGCGCTGCGGCGAGCCGGGGAATAAGGCCAAAAACAGGGTCGGCGTACTACCCTGTACTGTACGAATCGTATGGAAGCTGACCGCCTGAGTCAATCGCACGCCCCACAGTCTGTTCGTGCCCAGTTTGTTCGTGTTTCGACGCGCACGCGAATTTCCGCGGGACTCGCCCTTCTGGCCGGCGGAGGGCTGCGCCTATGGATGCTCTGGAAGTTCTTCGAGGTCAACGGCGATTCGCGGCTGTACGGCGGCATGGCGAAGAATCTCGTTCTCCATGGCCGTTACGCCCTCACCGGCGGCGACGGCACGCTCCACCCAACCTTGATTCGACTCCCGGGGTATCCGCTCTACCTGGCCGCGTGCTTCCGGCTTTTCGGCATGGAGAACTACTACTGGGCCGCCTGCATCCAGATCGTGCTGGAACTCGTCGGCTGCGTGCTTCTCGCGCTGTTTGTGCACCGCATCGTGCCCCCCGCATACAAAGCGAGTGCGGCGCAGGCCACGTTGTGGCTGGCGGTGCTGTGCCCATTTACGGCGGTCTATGCCGCCGAGCCGCTGACCGAATCCCTGACCCTGTTTTGCGTATCCCTGGCGCTTTGGTCGGCGGCACGATTTCAGGACCGTCCGGGCTGGGGAAGCGCGCTGGCCTTTACCTTTGCGATCACCTACGCTGCTCTCCTTCGCCCCGACGGTGTCCTGGTGGGCGTTGCTCTTGTTCCCGCTGTCGCCTCACTCTACTTCCGTTCTCACGAAACCTCCCGTGCCCCATCCTTTCGACTTTTTTCTGTCGAAAGGGTGGGAAGGGAGAACCTTCGCATAGCGATCGTCTGCCTCCTCCTCGCCCTTGCCCCGTTTGCTGCCTGGACCTGGCGCAACTGGCGCGTGTTTCGCGTTGTGGAGCCGCTCGCGCCCCGTTACGCCACGGATCCCGGCGAAGACACCAATCCGGGGTTCCAGCGCTGGGTGAAAACCTGGAGCCTGGATTTCGTTTCTACTTATCAGGTCTATTGGAATGTTCCAGGCGGACCGATGGACATCGCCGCGCTGCCCGGTCGGGCCTTCGACTCGCCGGAGCAACGCGACCAGACGGTCGCTCTCGCCGCCGATTATGAAGCCAACGGAGAAGAACTATCGCCGGAACTGGACCAGCGGTTCGGGCAACTGGCAGCGGCCCGCATCAAAGCCAATCCATTCCGTTACTACGTGGTCCTGCCCCTCGGCCGGGTGGCGGATATGTGGCTGCGCCCGCGCGTCGAAAATCTCCCCATCGACCTGGACTGGTGGGTCTACCAGCATCACCACGTCGAAACGCGCTTCAGCTGGTTTTATGCGGGCTTGAATGCGCTCTACCTGGTCTTGGGCATCGCAGGACTCTGCCTTCGCCCGCGCCTGTGGATGCCGATGCTGGCCTATCTTCTGCTGCGCAGCGCCCTCCTGGCGACGATTGAAGCCCCCGAGGCGCGCTATACGCTGGAGGGTTTCCCGATCCTCTTCGCGACGGGCGGAATAGCGATTGGCTGGATGCTCCGCAAACGCCCCGCGGTTGAATAACCGACACCCGGGAGCCCCACCCTCGCGACGTCTTTGTTTTTGTCGCTAGGGTGGGATACCTCGAACCCAGACGCGTACCCAGAAGTCAAAGAAATCAGCAGGGCGCCCGACCAGCCTACCGGTTGATGTATTGCGTCTTGCTGTCGGTCTTGAAGGTGAAGGCGTCGCCGGGCAAAGGAGTATTCAACCGGATGTTGAAGTAGACCGAGACACGGTATTGTCCGGGCCCCTCGTCGAAGACCTGCTTGAGACTGACGCCGCGATCGGTATCCATCCACACCGTGACCTTGGGCAGGTTCTTCTTCACGTCCGGATCCTTGGCGACAAGTTCCAGCTTGTCGGTCTTCACCCCGTCAAGCGTTTCGGGCCCGTCGTACGTAATGTCCCACTTTTCGGCCAGGGCTTTGCCGCTCGCGCCAAAGCCGAGCATGAGGTAGCTTTCGAACTTGCTGGCCCGGGCGAACGTGGTCACCTTGTCGAGATTGCCGCCCTCCCACAGCTTGAACACACCCTTGGAATAGGTGTAGATCTTGGGCACCGGCTTGCCGTTGACTTCCTTGATATGCGCGGCCATCTGGAAGGAATTGCCGGTGCGCTCGAAGTAGATGGTGCCTTTCTGCTCGTCCTTGTCGGGAATGGGATCGGTCTGGATCGAGTCAAACTGGAAGTCGGCGGTGGTGGACTTGAACCGCTCCGCTGCCGCGTCAAGCTTGGCCAGAACGGTCTGGAGATCGTCGGCCGCAAGCGCGGCCCGGTCCGGCGCCACAAGAAGGCCCGCCAATAAGAACAGAAAAATCCTTGCCATGCGCATACGTGGGGTGTCTGTCATCCTTCCTGGGGTTGGACGCGAGAAAGAGGGGAATGGAAACCTCGTGGGTGCCCAAGCCTCGCGACGTCGTTGTCTTTGTCGCTAGGGTGGGATACATCGAACCCGAACCAGTTCTGGTCATCTTGAGCGGAGTTTGGCCGCGTTTTTCGCCAGATGGAGTCGAAGGATCTGCCTTGAAAATAACTCCTCGCTATTACTACGGCGCTGTCATCCTGAGGAGCGCAGCTACGAAGGATCCGCGGTTGTTCTTTCATGTCGTCGGGTGGAACACCGTTCCTCGACTGCGGGTCGGACGCTTCGATTGATGCGACCAACTTCGGAGCCACCTCACTAGCGATGGGCCCAGATCTTCCACGCGACCGGATTGCCATTGGCATCGCGAGACAATTCCCACCGCACCACGGAAATCGAATCGCCGAGCACCGGCTCCATGGCTTTTTTCAGGGCTTTTTTAATGGTTGCGTCCGGGCTGCCGGCTGAAGCTTTCACATCGGAAGCCTGGACCGTGACGATGAGCCCGTTCGCCCCATCGCCTGTCACCATCACCGGCTGGGTGTTGGAGTCGGTGCTGGTCGGCTTGTCACCGTAGTTCCACAGGCTGGGAGTAATAAAAATGAAGGCCAGGATGAGCGTGACCATGATGTCGTACTGAAAACTGCCGCGCGGCGAGGTCCAGTAGAAATAGCTCTTCAAAACCTGATTGATGGTTCGGCGGGCCGCGGGCAGGGCTTCGGAGTTTAAAACCGGCGCCGTGGAAGTGGCGGGCCCCACGCTGCCGGCACCGGGCTGCAGCCCCGTAATCTCCCCCTGCCGCAGCAATCGAGCCCCGAGAGGGGTCTGCAGGCCCTGGGGCGTGTTTTCCGGAATTCTCATGAAAGCGTCGTCCTTCTCAAATCTTCTAATCCCTCAGATTCTCATTCGAGGCGCAGGGTTCTTCTCGAAATCCTTCACGAGGTGACTTTTATGATCCCAACCAGGAAGAAACAACCTCCCGTGCCCCATCCTTTCGACTTTTTTCTGTCGAAAGGGTGGGAAACCTCCCCGGCATCACCGCTTGATCCTCTCGAGTCCACCCATATATGAGCGTAACGCTTTCGGTATGAGAACGGAACCGTCGGATTGCTGATAGTTCTCGAGGATGGCTAGCCAGGTCCGCCCGACCGCCAGGCCGCTGCCGTTGATTGTATGGACAAACTCGTTTTTGGCTTTCGGGCCTGCAGGCTTATAGCGAATGTTGGCCCGCCGCGCCTGGAACGCCTCAAAGTTGGAGCAGGAGGAGATTTCCCGGTACAGCTGCTGCCCCGGCAGCCACACTTCGAGATCGAACGTCTTGGCCGACGAGAACCCGGTGTCGCCGGTGCTCAGCAAGACCCGTCGGTACGGCAGTTGCAGGGCCTCCAGAATCTCCTCTCCATCGCGCGTCAGGCGCTCATGCTGGGCATCGGACTCTTCAGGTTTGACGAATTTAACCATCTCCACTTTCTGGAACTGGTGCTGGCGGATGATGCCCCGCGTATCCTTGCCCGCCGCGCCCGCTTCGGCGCGAAAACAGGGCGTGTAGGCGGTGAGCGAAATCGGCAAGCGCGTCTCGTCCAGGATCTCGTCGCGATAGAGATTGGTGACGGGCACTTCGGCGGTGGGAATGAGCCAGTGGTCGTTGTCCTTGTACTCGCCGCGGGCTGCCGCATCCGCATCCGCATCGGAGCAGCGAAACAGGTCATCGGCGAACTTGGGCAGGTTGCCGGTTCCGTACAGACTCCTGCTATTGACCATGAAAGGCGGCAGCACCTCGGTGTAACCGTGCTTCCCGGTGTGCACGTCGAGCATGAAACTGATCAGCGCCCGCTCCAGCCGGGCTCCGGCGCCCATGTACACCGCAAAGCGCGCCCCGCTCAACTTGGCCGCGCGTTCGAGGTCCAGGATGCCGAGTGATTCGCCCAGTTCCCAGTGCGGCTTGGGCTCAAAATCAAACGTCGGCTTCTCACCCCAGGTCTTGACAGTGACATTGTCGGCTTCCGACTGGCCGACGGGAACTTCATCCCGGGTCAGGTTGGGTATGCGCGCCAGAGACAGTCGCATTTCCTCGTCGAGAGCGGCGGCGGTCCTGTCCAGATCGTCGAGCTTCTCCTTGAGGGCGCGTGTCTCGTCCATCAACGACGTCGCGTCCTGCCCCGCCTTTTTCAGCGCGCCCACCTGCTGGCTCAACTCGTTGCGCCGAGCTTTGAGCGTCTCCGCCTGGGTGATGGCCTCGCGCCGGCGCAGATCGAGGGAGCGAAAGTCGCCCAGCAAGACAGCAGGGTCGGCGCCCCGCGCACGCAGCTTTTCTTCCACCAGTTCCAGGTTGCCCCGGACAAATTGCATATCCAGCATGGCTCTTGTCAGTTTACAGGACGAAAAGGCAGCTTCCGGCGATGGCCTTCGAGCCCCCCGGACATAACAGCCATTTCCAGAAGTCTGCAGAAAATTACGGCGTTCCCGCGCCTAATGGGAATGGAGAATCTCATGCCATTCCTTGCCCTTTCCGGAAAGGCCCCGGTTCACGTGTCAGGTATGTCCCCGGTCCGTTTGAACGGCCGGGACCCCACCCCCCTCCCCCCTGTGAAACTGTGAAGCTGTGAAACTGTGAAGCTGTGAAACTGTGAAACTGTGAGGGCGATGCAAAAACGTGTCATAGTGGCGAATCTAAACGCTTTACAGACAAATTTCCGGATGTAACAGCATTTTCTCCTACATAAGGCCCCGTTTTGGCCCTCCGCCAACGCAGGACCCGGCGTCGGAATTTGAGCCCTCCTGTTAGGCGCCCTGGCTCTCAACGAAATTCGCAAAGGCAACCTCACCGCCTGGCCCGTCCTCATACTCGCCGGACGCCGGTCGGTCAGCTGTCGGCCGGATGCTCAGAACAAGAACCATCATTCCAGAGCAACTGACTATCACTCTGGGTGGTCATCAGGGCGGGTGGCGTGAGGTTTTCGCGATTTCCCTCACCCTGCCGGAGGCGAAGGAGAATCGCACTGACAGTCGCCGGACGCTCGCCCGTGTTCCTCAACAAGTTCGTTAGAGAAGGGGAAGTATGCCATCGAAAGACCTGATTGAAGCGGAAAGCACTCTGCGCGCCGTGATCGAAAACCTGATTGACGGCCAGGAAGGATTTCAAAAGATCGGCGAAGCGCTCGAAGACCAAACCCTAAAGCGATACTTCCTCGCGGAGTCGCTGAGGCGCGCCGAATTCCGCGGCGAACTCGAGAACATCCTTCACCAGGAAGGCGTTGTGGACATCAACGAGACCGGCAGCGCCGCCGGAGCCTTTGTTCGCGCCTGGACCAGCCTCAAGACCGCCCTCGGCGGAGGCGCCCATACATTGCTTGAAACGGCGGAAGAGGCCGAAGACGCCACCAAGCAGGCCTACGCCGATGCGCTGGACAAGTTTCTCCCCGCCCCCATCCGCGAAGTTCTGAGCCGCCAGGCTTCGCACATCGAGGGAGCCCACCACCACATAAAGGCCGCGCGCGACGCGAGTCGATAGGCAGCACCCATTCTGGGGACACAGATTCAAGCTGTGATTGCGAAGCAAAGGGGATGCGCTGCTATCCGACCAGGGGCAAAAAGCGCCGCATCTGCTGATCGTAGAATTCGATCCGGCCGGTGAGAATGTCGTAGTACCATCCGTGAACGCTGATCTCTCCGTGAGCCAGGGCCCGCGCCACCGCCGGCTGGGCCTTCAGGTTGAGCAACTGCGCCACCACGTTGCCACGGATCAGCGCGCCCAGCTCGGCGTGCTCCCCGTCGACCGGGTTAACGGGCTGGCGGTGGCTGAAAGCCGCCTCCACATGATGCAGCCAGCGGCTGGCCTTGGGCAGGTTCTGCAGGTTCTTTCGATCCAGCGCGGCCTTCATGGCGCCGCAATCGGAGTGTCCGCACAGAATCGCGTGCTTCACCTTCAGTACTTCGACCGCATACTCGATCGTCGCCGTCACGCCGTCCACATCGGTGCCGGTGAGGGGCACCACGTTCCCCGCATTGCGGGTGATAAATAAATCGCCCGGCCCGGTGCCGAGAATCAGGTCCGGCACAATCCGCGAGTCGGAACAAGTGATGAAAAGCCACTCCGGCGCCTGGCTCTCCGCGAGCAGCCGGAACTGGCCGCGCCGGCCTGGAAAAACTTCTTTCAGGAACCGCGCGTGCCCTTCAATCAGCCGATCCATTGCCAACGTCTCCATGGCTCCACCCTCCATTCTCACTCATCAGCACCAGCCTACCGCAACGCGACCGGCCAGGCGCAGCCCGCGTCCGCGTCCCCGGCTTCGAAGCGCTGATTTAACGCGATGTCAACACGGATCGCTGCCCGGCCCGCTCCACGATACACTTGAACTGAACTTATGTTTGAGAACCTTACCGAAAAACTCCAGCGCGCCTTCAAAAACCTACGCGGCCAGGGCACGCTGAGCGAAGAAAACATCTCCGAAGCCCTGCGCGAAATCCGCGTCGCCCTGCTCGAAGCCGATGTCAACCTCAACGTGGCGCGTGATCTCGTCGAACACATCCGCGCCAAGGCCGTCGGCACCGAAGTGATGACCGCGCTCTCGCCCACCGAACAGGTGATCAAGGTGGTCCGCGATGAGCTGATCGAACTGCTGGGCAAGGACACCGCCCGCTTCAAGTTCGCGTCGCAGCCGCCGACTGTCATCCTCATGGCCGGCCTGCAAGGCTCCGGAAAGACCACCACCACCGGCAAGCTCGGCGCCTGGCTCAAGAAGGGGGGCCACCGGCCCATCCTCGTCTCCGTCGACGTCTACCGGCCCGCCGCCCGCGAGCAGCTCAAAGTGGTGGCCAAGTCCATCGACGCCAAGATCTATGAAGGCGACATGAAGGGCGAGGCTCCCGGCTCGGCGCTGGTCGAGCGGCTGGCCTCTGAAGCCCGCCGCGAGGCGCGCAACTTCGGCTTCGATACGCTCATTGTCGACACTGCCGGCCGCCTCCACGTTGACGAAGAATTGATGACCGAGATGGAGCGGCTGAAAAAGCTGCTCAATCCGCAGGAGATCCTCTTTGTCGCCGACGCCATGACCGGCCAGGACGCGGTCAACTCGGCTCAGGACTTTCACAAGCGGCTTGGCCTTACCGGCGTGATCCTGACCAAGATGGACGGCGATGCCCGCGGCGGCGCGGCGCTCTCCATCCGCCACGTCACCGGCCAGCCCATCAAGTTCATCGGCACCGGCGAAAAGCCCGACGCTTTTGAGCCCTTCCACCCCGACCGCATTGTCGGCCGCATCCTGGGCATGGGCGACATGATGTCGCTCATCGAGAAAGCAGAAGCCACGCTGGACCGCAAGAAGTCCGAAGACTTCGCCAAGAAGGCGCTGCTCGGCGACGGCTTCACGCTCGAAGACTTCCGCGACCAGTTGAAGCAGATCAAGAAACTCGGGTCGATGGAGTCGATTCTCAAGATGCTGCCCTCGGTCGGCCCCTTCGCCGGCATGCAGCAGGCCGCGCAGGGCGTCGATGAAAAGCAGTTCGTGCGCCTCGAGGCCATCATCAACTCTATGACGCCGAAAGAACGCCGCAACCATGAAATCATTTCCGGCTCACGGCGCAAGCGCATCGCCGCCGGCTCCGGCACCACCGTGCAGGATGTGAATCAGCTTCTGCGCCAGTACGCGCAGATGAGCAAGATGTTCAAGCAGATGGGCAAAGGCGGCCTGGCCAAACAGATGATGCGTGGCGGCATGGGCGCGCTGGGCATGGGCGGCAGACAAAAATTTGGGCGGTAACTATGAACGTAAGAACGACAGGCCTTCAGGACCAACTCGACGAAATCACCGCCAATACGCGCCACCTCGTCCAAGCCGAACGCCTGGCCGTCGGCGAACGGGCTGTAGCTGAGCTCTTCGCCACCGGCATCGAGGACCGGATCCTGCCCGTCGGCGCACAAGCTCCGGCATTTGCCTTGAAAGATGCGAACAACAAGCTCGTGCGCAGCGAAGACATGCTCGCCCTTGGCCCGCTGGTGATCAAGTTCTTTCGCGGGCGCTGGTGCCCGTACTGCATGACCGAGCTCGAAACATGGCGCGACCTGTACGGACGGATTCGCGAGCGAGGCGCTCTCATGGTCGCGATCGGCCCGCAGACCGAGCGCCAGAGCGATTTCATGGCCGGCCAGCACGGGCTTCCTTTTCCGGTGCTATTTGATCCCGGCAACAAGATGGCGGAGCATTACCGGCTCGTCTACAACGTTCCCGACTACCACCGCACGTATTACCGCTCCATCCTGGTGAACATTCCCTTCGTCAATGGAGACGAAAGCTGGCGCCTGCCTTTGCCGGCAACCTATGTGATCGCCAAAGACCGGAACGTCGTATTCGCCGAGGCCCACGCCGATTTCCGAGTGCGGCCCGAGCCCGAGGAAGCGCTGCGTGCGCTCATCGGCAGAGGCTTCTGAGCCTGCTGCCTATCCAATCGTTTTCGCTAGTGCGGTATCGGCGTTAGCCCGTGCGACTCCACGCAGAAGGAAGACCTTGCTCCGCGACAGCTCGCCGGATATAAGCACGACGTTGGTCCGCGATAAAGCGAAAACACTTGAAAGGAACGCGATCAGCGCCTCATTCGCGCGCCCTTCAATCGGCGGGGCCTGCACGGCAATCTTCAACTGGGCAGTAGCCCCTTCGCCATACATACCGGTGATGGCGGTCTTCTTCGCGCCCGGCTGCGCACGCACGGCGAGAGTGATTCCGTCTGCGGTTTCGCGGATCATTCCGACTCGGCCTGGTTCAGCTGATTCGTTACCTGCTTGCTGCGCGGGCCAAACAGCGCTGTCCCAATCCGGATGCGCGTTGCGCCTTCTTCGATCGCGATAGGAAAATCACCGCTCATGCCCATCGACAGCACGTCGAGAGCCAGCCGGGGATGCGCCGCCGCCCAGCGGTCCCGCCACTGCCGCAGACTGCGAAAGCACCCCCGCGTCAGATCTTCCGCGAAACCCCACGGCGCAATCGTCATTAGCCCGCGCGCCTGCAGGTGCGGCAGGTCGGGCAGGCGCTCCAGCAGCTGCGCTGCTTCGTCCGACTCAGGTTCCACGCCTGACTTGGTTTCCTCCGGGCTCAGCTTCACTTCAATCAGCACCGGCAGGCGTTTGCCAAGCCTGCCCGCGGCTTCATTCAGCCGTTCGGCAAGCCTCACCGAATCAAGCGAATCGACGCCGTCAAACAATTCAACCGCCCGGCTTGCCTTGTTCGATTGCAGATGACCGATGATATGAATGCGAATCGCCGGGTCGACAGCAGCAACGCTCCCGGCAGCATGGAGCGCTGCCAGGTCATGAGTCTTGCCGGCAAATTCCTGCACCCGGTTTTCGCCAAAGAGGCGCAGGCCGAGGGCTGCCGCTTCGGCGATGGTTGCCGCGGGGTAGGTCTTCGAGACCGCCATCATCTCTACGTCGTTGGGGGGCCGCCCGCCCCGGCGGCAAGCCTCTTCAATCGCGGCTTCCAGCTTTTCGAGATTCTCCTTGAGCGGACTCAATGCTGGTCCCCGATGTTCGCGGCGCCTGTTGTGACAGGTTCAGCTTTGCCGATGCGATTCCGTGCTGTGTCGAGCAGCCCGGTGATCGGTATGTGCTGGCTCGCACTGCACAGCCCAAAGCGGGGCATATTGACGTAAATGCACTCGTACTGGCCCCGGCCCACCATGTACGTCTCGTGCCATATGCCCACAGAACCGTCCCCGCCGATGCGTCGGTTAAACTCCGCCCAGGCCGGTAGATGTTCGGCGTCGCGAGCGTGGGCGTACGCGTGCAAATGCTCAAAGCTGCGCCAGTATTGCACGACGCCTACACCCCGCCAGTACATGAAGAATTGTGCATGCAACAGTCCAAGCTCGGGATTGCGCTTGAGTTCGGCGATCATGGGCGGCATGGCTGCCGCTACGCGCGTCCAGCGGCGGAGGGCAAAGAGCCGGTTGACACGCATGCCGATCAAAAAAACCACAAACGGTTCGCCGATTTGCGCGCTGTAGCGGCCCGGAAATATCGATGCCATACCTTTTATCTTCCTTGCATCAATGCCCATGCTCCTCGAGGTATTTCTCCACTTCGAGGGCCGCCATACAGCCGGTCCCGGCAGCGGTAATCGCCTGGCGATAGCGCCGGTCCTGCACATCGCCGCAGGCGTACACGCCGGGAACCACGACGCCGTTGCGGGTCGTGAAGACGTTGTTCTGGGTGTGAATGTAACCCTCACCGTCGAGGTCGATCTGGCCGGCGAACATCCGCGCATTGGGATCGTGGCCAATGCCAAGGAACACCCCGCTCACCGGCAGCGTTGTCTGGATGCCGGTCTTTACGTCACGCAGCCTTACACCCTTGACTTCGTTGTGCTCGACGCCCAGGACCTCTTCGACCACCGTGTTGGTGCGCAGCTCAATGTTGGGGTGGGCGATCGCGCGTTCCAACATGATCTTGCTGGCGCGGAAGCTCTCGCGCCGGTGGAGAACCGTGATCTTGGCCGCGAACCGTGTGAGGAACAAAGCCTCTTCCATCGCCGAATCTCCGCCGCCCACCACGGCAATCTCAAGACCGCGAAAAAAGAACCCGTCGCAGGTGGCGCAACTCGAAACGCCATGGCCGATCAGGGCCTGTTCGCTCGCCAGTCCGAGCCAGCGAGCGCTGGCGCCCGAGGCGATGATCAGAGATCGCGTGTGCACCTCGCCGGTCGACGTTTTCAGCCGGAACGGATGCGTGTGCAGATCCACCGAGCTCAAGTGGGCCATCTGGAATTCCGTCCCAAACCGCGCCCCCTGTTTCTTCATGTTTTCGATTAGGTCCGGTCCTTGTATGCCATCCGGCCAGCCGGGAAAATTTTCCACGAGGGTGGTGATGGAAAGTTGTCCCCCTGGTTCGTGGCCTTCGAGCACCAGCGGCTTGAGTCCGGCCCGCGCAGTGTAGATCGCAGCGGTCAATCCGGCACAGCCAGAGCCCAGAATTACGGTATCGCGAGTGTCTGTCATCTAAGGTTTCCCGTGTTGATTGTAGACGGACGGCCCCGGCTCTTCCCGGATATGTGCCGTCGCTACCTCCACACCAGATAAGATGTTTCCCATGGCGAATCTGACTCTGATCTACGGTTTGCGTCTGCTCCCCGAGGGCGAGGTGACCGAAATTCACGACGCAACCTTGAAGCTGGCCAACGGTCACGAAGCTCACGTCACCATGCACGTGCTCGAGGGTTCGCGCGAGGAAATCGAGAAACAGCTCCGGCAGAGCCTCGACGCGTTCTTCGATTTTTACCCGGAGATCTGAACCGCTTTCGTTCTCGATGGAGCAAGGCTCTGCCGCGCGACATCGAGCCGTCAGCCAGGACGGGGCACGGGGCGCTTAACGCGCAGATTGTCCACCGCATAATCGATGAATCGGCCCTCCAAATGCGGAGGCTGCCCCACGAACCTGCAAGTGGCCACGACCTGGTCGACGATGAATCTGGGCTGATACGCCGCAAACTCGAGGCCCTTCTCTCTGGTGATCTTGTCGACGATCGTGGCAAAGATGTCGTCGGGCAGTGGGATGCCATGCCGGCGGCACTCCTGTTCGAAAATCCGCCGGTAGCGCTCCAGGCTGGGCGCGCCAACTTCGATTTTGTAAGGGAGGCGCCTCAGGAACGCGGGATCCATCAGGTCTTCCGGTTCCAGGTTGGTGGAAAACATCACCATGGCTTCGAAAGGAATGCGGAAGCTTTTTCCGGTATGCAACTTTAGATAGTCACAACGGCTTTCGAGCGGCACCATCCAGCGGTTCAGCAGGTTGGTCGGGCTCACCAGCTGGCGGCCGAAGTCATCGATCAGGAAGCAGCCGCCCAGAGCCTTCATGTGCAATGGAGCTTCGTAGTAATGGCCGGTGTGGTCGTAACGGAGATCGAGCATCTCCAGGGTCAGCTCGCCGCCGGTGACGACAAACGGTCTTCGGCAAGGCACCCAGCGGGCATCGTACTCATCCTGGCGCAAAAACGAGACACCGCCGTCATCTCGTGCAAGAGCGGGACTCACCTCTACATGAATGCTGGGATCGTAGATGCGGATGATCTGTCCTTCGACCCCCACGGCGTAGGGGATGTAGATCACGTCTTGGAAAACCGTGGCCAACCGATGAGCCACCGTGGACTTTCCGTTGCCGGGCGGTCCATAGAGGAGCATGGCGCGTCCGGAATTCAACGCCGGGCCGGCTTGTTCCAGAATGCTCTCATCCATCTCCAAATCGCTCACCGCCTCGCGAATGCGGCTCATGGTAATCACTTCGCTGGTCAGCTTCTGCACATCGACCTGGTCACTGAACTCCGCGATGGGAACCGGGGCTGGCCCGGCGTATCGAAGCCGCTCGAGCGCATCGATCGTCCATCGCCTTCCCTCTTCGGTGAACGCATAACACATGTCGATCATGTGGTCGGAGTTGCGGGTTCCCAGGGCGTGCAGCAACTGCCGGTCAACCGCCATGTGCACCAGTTCGCTCACCACGGGGTAGGGAAGCTTGATGGCATCGATGAATTGGCGTACCGATTCCAGCCGGCTGGTATAGATCAGCTTCATCAGAAGGCTGAGCAGTTCATTTTCTTCAATGCCGGTAGCTGCAATGTCGACGGGCTCGGCGGGAATGCGATGCAGATAGCTGTCCAGGGTCGCCTGGTCAATTGCGCCACTGGCGACCAGGTTGTCGCCCAGACGTCCACCGTGCTCGTCGCGCCGCGCCAGCGCAGTCGCCACATCCGTTTCCGTCACGCGCTGGGCCCGGATCAGCAGGTCACCTAACCGCATGGATGTTCCGATCAGAAATCAAAGTTGTAGAACTATCTCACATTCTAGCGAATCAGCCCGAGGGCTGGTCGTAACTGGCCAGTCGCTGTTTGACCATTTCAATCGGGCGTGCCCATTACGGGATGAGAACTCTCTCATGAATCCACGCTGAGAATGGGATGCCGTGTGCCCATCCCTTCGCACGGAGCTTCTCGTGGCAAGCTGTCATTGTTATTTCCGGATCGTCGTTCGTGTCTGGTGCAGCCTGGTGTTATTTGTCCCCGCTTTGCTGGTTGCAGGGGGACCGAAGTACGTCGCCGGGGTGAGCTTTTTCAACCCGGGAGTGGTTGGACAGCCTGTCCAATGGGCCGGAGGGCGGGTGAACTACTATGTCGACCAGGGTCCGCTGAACGCCTCAATTGACAACCAGCTGGCTACGGCCATGGTCGATGCGGCCGCGGCTTTATGGAGCGCTGTTCCCACAGCCGGCGTGACGGTCGCGCGCGTGGGTTCGTTGAACGAAGACGTGAATGGCGCCAACATTCTTCCCGGGAACCAGTCCATCGCGCAGCCTTCCGATGCTGCCCCCTCCGCCACGAGCTATCCCCTCGCCGTAATCTACGACTCTGACGGCGCTGTGCTCGATGCGGTCTTCGGAGCATACACCAGCGATCCGTCCAACTGCGAGACCAATGGCGTCATGGCCTGGATCGACAACTTCAATCCCGACGCGACCATCGCACACGCGGTTGTGGCACTGAACGGGCGCTGCGCCGTTACACCCGATCAACTGTCAATGATGCAGTTTCTCCTCGAGCGCGCCCTGGGGCGCCTCCTGGGGCTCGACTACGCGCAGGTGAATCCCGGCGCGC
This sequence comes from Terriglobales bacterium, assembly GCA_963788475.1. Taxonomy (GTDB): domain Bacteria; phylum Acidobacteriota; class Terriglobia; order Terriglobales; family Acidobacteriaceae; genus Telmatobacter. The sequence continues at coordinate 304,442 of CAWBGO010000009.1, read as the reverse complement.
TCCGCAATGGGGAGCCAGACGGTGCCGAAGGATGGCCGGTGATGCAGCCCATAAGCGGAACCTGCGGTCCCGCGGTGGGCACCTGTATCCCCGACCCGGCAACGCTGCGCTTCGACGACATCGCGGCCCTCAATCGCATTTACCCCATCACCGCCGCTAATCTGGCCGCATTTCCCGGCAAAGTTCTGACAGCCGCCAATACAGTTTCGATCACTGGAACAATTACGTTTCGCACCGGGGCGGGCATGCAGGGGGTGAATGTGGTCGCGCGCCCTCTCGACGGTAACGGCAATCCGCTCTACCAGTACACTGTCACCTTCGTCTCGGGAGCCTATTTCAACGGGAACCATGGCAATCCCATCACCGGCTGGACCGATTCCAACGGCAATCCGCTTTCGCAGTGGGGTTCGAACGACGCATCCCTTCAAGGCTATTTCGATCTTCGCTATATTCCGCTCCCGCCCGGCCTGACAACCACCAGCTATCAGATCAGCTTTGAAACCATAGATCCCCTCTATATCTACGCCGATGCGGTCGGGCCATACCTCGATGGCTCACCTCAACCCTCAGGGACTCTGGCGCCGATTTCCGTGCCCAATATGACCTCGGGCATGGCACAGACCCTGACTGTCAACGTGGCCGACTCCGCAACCGGCGATTACCAGGAGGCCATCTCCACTGAGGCGACGCCTCGGATGCTACCGCCGGGCGGTCTTTGGTGCGGGCGGCTCGGCCAGGTAAGCCAGGCCGACTGGTTCAATTTCCCCGTCCGCGGAAAGCGGACATTCACCGTGGTTACCGAAGCCCTCAACGAAACTGGCCAGCCGAGCAATGTGAAAGCCATGCCTGTGCTTGGCATCTGGGACGCCTTCGCCGCGCCCGGAACAGCGCCGGTGGGGGCTGCCCCGGGGCTCAACGGCAACTCCACCGGGGAAACCTGGCTGCAGGTCTCATCGAATGGCGACGACGTGGTCCGGCTGGGAATTGCCGACATGCGCGGCGACGGGCGCCCCGACTACGCCTACAACGGCTGGGTGCTCTATGCCGACACGGTCGAGCCGCCCCGGCTTCCGGCTTCCGGCGGGCCCATCGTCATCCGTGGTATGGGTTTCCACATGCTCGATACGGTCCTGGTAGGAGGACGTCCCGCCCAGGTCACCAGCATTTCTCCTAACGAAATCACCGCCATCGCTCCAGCGGCCGAGACCGGAGTAACCGGCTCGGTAGACGTCGAAGTCTACGATTCACCCGAATACTACGCCATCGCCATCATCAGCGGAGGCATCAGCTACGATTCCGGAACCGGCGACGCCCTTACTCTGGTCACCGCGCCCTCCAATACCGTCCCGGTCGGCGTCCCGCTTCCCTTCAGCGTCACCGCTTTGGGACCCACCCTTCGCCACGCCGGAAGAGTCACCGTAACCTATACGGTTTCAAGCGGGAATGCGGCTCTGGGCTGCGGAAAGAACTCCTGTTCTGTCATCGCGACCGGAGACGGAAGCGCAACCATGACCGTCACCGCGATCGACGGAATGGCATCCGTGGTCACAGCTTCGCTCACCAACGGCTCTAGCCTGGAGGCACATTTCAGCGGCGGCACACCGCCTGTTCTGACTGCACTGACGCCCATGCTTTCCCTGGCTGCGGGCGCCAGCATCTCCTGGACCACCCAGGCTCTGGTCCTCGCCAACGGCGCACCCGCTGCCGGGCAGTCCGTGACTTGGCAAACCGCCGCCGGGATCACTTCGGCAGGCAACGCGGCGGTCGCCACCAACTCGGCCGGAATTGCGACCCGCGCTCTCGCCGTCGGTCCGCTTAGCGAGGGACAGCAGGCATCGTCCATGGCTTGTCTCAACGGCAGCAGCCAATGTGTCACCTTCCAGGCGTTTGGCGCGCGCCCCGAGTTTGCCACCCTTCAGGCGGTGTCGGGGACTGCCCAGAGTCTGGCCGCTTCCGCCACTCCGGCCATGATCACGCTGCGTGTGCTGGACATGAATGGCAATCCAATGGCCGGTGGCACTGTGACGCTATATCAGGCGCTCTACGCATGGGCTCCGCCGTGTGGTCTCCATAGCCGGTGCGCCCAATCGGAGCTACTGGTGACCCAGACATCGACGGCGATCTCCACCCTCGATGGCACGGTCGGCTTTACGCCGGCAGCGCTCCCCGGAGTCGCAACCAGGCTGGCCGGAGTCGCAACCACCGGCAACTCGGGCACGGTGGGCATCGTTGTGGAACAGCACCCCTGAAGGTCATTTACTCCACGGTCAATGAGTTGCGGCCATTCCGAAACCCTGCATCGACATCGCCTGGGCCTCCGCGTCGGCGAGGTACCAGGAGAGGACGAATAACACCGCGATACAGGCTCCTGCCCAGAAAAACAGGCGCACCGGCATCGTCGCGGTCAGGCGCTGAAACGCGGTGGGATTGGCCTTCGAAGGCCAGGAAAAGACCATGCCGCTATAGAAGCAGATGGCAGCGGCGGCCAGAAGTTTGAATCCCGCCAACCACAGCCGCTCTTCCCATTGGCTCCCGGGCACAAAGAACGCACTGATGCCGGCCCAGTATAACGACAGGATGCAAATCAGAAAGGAGACCGCTTTCGCGAGTTCCAGCATGAGCCGCCTCCGGAGCCAATGCGGCACGTGGTCCCGGCATGTGCCGAGCTAATTGTAGCCCCGGCCTACTTTGGCCGAAAGATGGATTCTGCGAGTCGTTTTGCTGCCGGACCACACTGGCCGTTCCGGAGCCTCATAACCTCGTTCGAATCACGCCTTGCGGTCAAACCGCCATTGATCAATGTAGGCCCAGAAGCCATCTTCGTTGCGTTCCTCGTTGATGAACGAGAATTGGTCCGATCCGCTCCGCGTCCAGGTCAAGCGCCATTCGCAGTTCTCGCCGATCATGGTCATCAGCCCGGTGAATTCAATGGTCTCGCCGGTCCATCCCGCCCCCGACCGCAGGATCCCGTAGGCGCCGTTCATCAGCAGGTAGATCCACTGGCGGCTGAAGGGGTCGAAGGTGATGTGGGGTGTTTCCTCGCCGGCCGGACTTACCATGCAAATCCACTTGCTCTTGGGGTTGAACGCATACCGGGCCGAACCGATGTCGCTGTAAGCCGGCGAATTGGATGTTGCCGGCACCGCGTTCTCATAGCTCCATTCCCCCTCCAGCCAACGGAATCTCTCCATTTCCGCGGCCCTCAGTTCGGGCAGGCTGACAACGAAGCCGGGATTGAAGACTCCGACCTGCCGCGCCGCATCCACGCGCGACGGCCCCATCTTCATGATTCCTTTAGAGAACAGCCGGTCCATCAGCATGCGAATGTCTCTCCTTCCACAGTCTCCAGTTGCGAACCTGTTGAGACCATTCTGCCTCGCGGCGCATCTGCTTTGTGTGAGAGGGAGGCGAATTTGACCCAACTGACTGAACCCCTGCGCCAGACGCCTGACCACCGGCCCCGCGTTGTCATCGTGGGAGGGGGCTTTGCCGGTCTCCACGCGGCCACGAGCCTGGGGAAACTCCCCGTTGACGTCACCCTGATCGACCGGCGTAATCATCACACCTTTCAGCCACTTCTTTACCAGGTGGCGCTGGCTGTGCTTTCTCCGGCCGACATCGCTCAGCCTATTCGCAACATTCTGCGCAAGCAGGCCAACACCGACGTCCTGATGGATGAGGTCGTCTCCATCGATGCCGGGGCCCACCAGCTGAGCCTGGCCAGCGGGGCGCGCTTTCCCTACGACTACCTGGTCCTGGCGACCGGCGCCACACACTCCTACTTCGGCCATGAAGAATGGGCCCCGTTCGCTCCCGGGCTCAAGTCGGTGGAGGACGCTACCGAAATTCGCCGCCGGGTGCTGCTGGCTTTCGAACTTGCCGAGCGCCAGATGCAGGAGCGCGGCTGGCACCCTCCGCTTAACTTTGTGGTGATCGGCGGCGGACCAACCGGGGTGGAACTGGCGGGGGCGATCAGCGATATTTCGCAGCTCTACATGCGCCAGGACTTCCGTCATATCGACCCAGCCAAAAGCCGCGTGCTTTTGCTTGACGGCGGACCGCGCATGCTGGCAGCCTATCCGCCCGATCTATCGGCGAAGGCAGAGAAAGAGCTGGTGAGGCTGGGTGTGGAAGTCCACACCGATTGCCACGTGACCAACGTAGGTCCCGGCTGGGTCGAAACCGGCGGCCCCAAGGGCATCGGCAAGGTCGACGCCGTCGTGACTCTGTGGGCTGCCGGGGTGCAGGCTTCTCCCCTGGGCAAGTTGCTCGGGGCTCCCACGGACAAACGGGGCTGCGTGCTGGTCGATGGGCAGCTCAATCCACCGGAACTGCCCAACATTTTCGTGCTCGGCGACCTGGCCCACTTCGAGCAGGACGGACACCAGGTTCCAGGAGTGGCTCAACCCGCGATGCAGATGGGAGACCACGTGGGTCGCCTGATCGCAGCCGATCTTCACGGCAAACCGCGGCCGGCGTTCCGCTATTTCGACAAGGGCGACATGGCAACCATCGGCCGCAATGCCGCCATTGCCAAGGTCGAATGGCCATTCAAGGCCCACCTGAGCGGCTTTCTCGCGTGGTTGACGTGGGCGCTGGTCCACATCTTCTTCCTCATCGGGTTCCGCAACCGGCTGCGAGTCATGGCTTCGTGGTTGTGGACTTACCTCTTCTTCTCCCGAGGCGCGCGTCTCATCACCGGCGACACGCATCTGGCCGGCTGGCAAGACCAGGTCATCGCCGGACCGACGGAAGGAGCGGCGCAAGAGGCGGAGACAACGGCTACACGCGCCTAGCAGGGCGCCCGTTGCGCAGCGTCGAGCCGTCATCCCTTCGACTTCGTCCGCTGCTTCGAGCTTCGCTCTTCGTGACCAAAACTGGTTTGGGTTCGAGTTATCCCACCCTAGCCGCAAAAGCAACGACGCGGCGAGGGTGGGGCACCCCAAGTGTCGGTACTCGCCAACTGCGAGGATTTCCGCGCGCGGCGAAGGTTGGAGAAAGCCCAAAAAGGCGGTAATGTAACAGAAAATGCCGTTACATCCGGAAATTTGTCTGTAAAGCATTTAGATTCAGCCAGTATGACACGTTTTTGCATTGCCCTCACAGTTTCACAGCTTCACAGCTTCACAGTTTCACAGGGGGAGGGGGGGGTGGGGGTAGGGCCAAAACCGGGTCATTCGCAGATGGCTTTTGTGCGTCGTCCGGGGGCAGCGGCCTGGGCGACCTTGAGCGGCATGCAGGAGCCTCGCACCATCGGGCCCATGGATTGCTCCCACACAGAGCGACCGCGGGGTTTTCAGGGCGCAGCTGGAAATCAGAGGGCGCGAAAGCTCGGAAACAGAGTGTACGGTTTCGGTCATGGAGAGACTCTCCGCGGGAGATTGGTGGCCACTTGTCTTATTGTGCGCGGGGAAAAGGCAATCTTCAGCAAAAACAGACTAGGGCGCATGTCGATGCGGCTGGTCGGTAACTCGATTGGTCCAGGATCCTCTCAAAAACACGGTCATCTTGTCTTCGTTATAGTTGGAGCGGGTTCATACGATTAGGATCAACTCAGGTTGGTCCCGGTTGGGACTGGCCTCGAATCAGGAGGTGAAAATATGGGTGCAAAGCTATTGGCGGCCGTGGCTGTTCTTCTCGCCTCGATTTCGTGCGTTGCTCAGGTGGTGCCTGCAGCGGGCAAGGGCAAAGAAATTCTCCCTCCGATCAGATGGAGCGTCGGCGGGGGAATGGACTATATGTCGGGAGATTTTAAAGCGGCGGACATTAACAGGTGGGGGCCCTCCGCCTGGGTTACCGCAACGATGTGGCACTGCCTCGGGATCAATGTGGAGGGCCACTCCATGATCGTGGGCGGAAACTCGAACGCTTCCAATTACAAGCTCTTCATCGGTGAAGGTGGGTTGATGTGCACCATGGGTTACTGGGGCCGGTTTCAGCCGATTTACAAGGGCCAATTGGGCTTTGCCAGCCTGTCGCAACCCCCTAATCCTTCAGGCGATCGTCATTCGAACTATTGGACGTGGTCTCTCGGAGGCGGCCTGGAATATCACATTCGGGGACACTGGTGGACTCGAGTGGATTACACCTACGAGGCCATTCCGGACTTTTACAGCACCAACAGCAAGCAATTCCACACTCTGAATCCGCGCGGTATCACCTTCGGCGCGACTTACCGTTTTGGGGCGGCGGGAGCCAGTTTCTGACTTGGTCAGGACGCGAAACAGGCGGGGAGGCCCGGGCGGGTGGCGACCATGGCGGAAGCTAAATCAAGAGTCATGGAGGGAGATAAAACGCTGCCACGCCGCAACTCCGTATTGCAGGCTCTCACTTGCTGATTCTGTTGGCTAACCGCGATTACGGGCATTACCTCCGCGACCCTAAAGGCCGACGCTGTGTAGATGAATTAGCGCTGCTAACCGGATCCTCCACAAAAAGTCGCCTGAGGCGGCGCTAATAGGATCGCCGATACTCCATATCTCGCAGATGCAATCTAAGGGAAAGGTCAATATTGGTCAAAATCGCACAGCATTGAAAGCCTCCGAAAGTAGATGCTGAAACAGTCTCGGTGATTCATTGAGCCACTCCGTCCCGGTTCCCGCTGGTTGAAATCCAAAGCCGAGTTCGCTCCAGGCTCTTATGACGGTTCTGTTCAGTTTCCTCGACAAAGTCATTTGGCCTGACAAGCCGCGTAACCCCGTAACACGGTACGGTCTCGCGCTGGCACTCCCCCTGGCGAGCGTAGCAATAACCCATGCGCTTCTTCCTTTGGACCGGTCTCCATTTTCTCCATTGTTGATCTTTTCAATCGTTTGCGTGGCGATGCTCGGCGGGATTCAAGTCGGAGTGGTCGCTACCGCCACGGCGTTGTTTCTGAACATTCTGGCCCTCCGGCCCGCGGTCTCTTTGGCGATCTCCGAACCGAAGGAACTGTTTCAGGGCCTCTTCTTTGTCCTCGCCGGAGTATCGATCTCCCTCATCGCGGGGTCTTTCGGAGCGCTCCACCGAAAAGTGGCATTGGAGCGCCGCAGACTCGAAGTTACCTTGAGTTGCATCGGCGACGCGGTGATATCGACGGACCTGAAGGGCCGCGTCCTGTTTCTTAACCCCACTGCGGAGAGAGCTACCGGATGGACTTCGGCCGAGGCCCGTGGAACAGATTCTGAAGAGGTCTTCCGGATCGTAAACCAGAAGACACGCGTCATCGTCGAGTGCCCGATCCTGAGAGCCATCGCGCTGGGTCAGGAGGTCGGCCTTGCGAGGGATACGGTGTTACTGCGTCGCGACGGGAGTGAAATTCCGGTCACTGACAGCGCAGCCCCGATTCGGGATGCTTATGGCCAAATGATCGGGGCAGTGATGGTGTTCCGCGATATTTCGATCCATATCGAACGCGAAGCAACGTGGCTGCAGACCCAGAGACTGGCGTCGGTGGGTCGACTGGCTGCCACAATCGCGCACGAGCTGAATAATCCGCTGCAGGCGACATCCAATCTGCTTTTTCTCATTACCCAGGGCGGTGATTCAGTCGCCTTGCAAAACTACGCCGCAGAAGGGTTACAGGAACTGCAGAGGGCGTCTGAGATAGCCACGCAGACGCTCTCATTTGTGCGCAGTGCGGGCAAGCGAAGTCCTGTATCTGTAGGTCAGCTTTTTGATGAAGTGCTTTCGCTGAATCGCAATAAGCTGACGAACAAAAACATTGAAGTGATACGGCGATTTCCGTCGGACGTGATGATCAATGCAAGAACCGGCGAGATCCGCCAGGTGCTCGGCAATCTTGTCGGGAATGCGCTGGACGCGCTCGAAGTGGATGGCAGGTTGCACCTTCGTGCCAGGCCGAGGGAATGCTCCGGGCGCGCGGTTGTTCAATTCGTTGTCGCCGACAATGGCTGTGGAATTTCAAAAGGGAATCAAGCCAAAGTTTTCGAACCATTTTTCACGACCAAGAAAGATGTTGGCACGGGGCTTGGCCTCTGGGTGGTGAAGAAGATTATGGACAGCGAAGGTGGTTGCGTTCACATCCGCAGTAAGGCCGGGGCGGGAACTGTCGCTCGACTTTGCTGGCCGGCGGTCCCCATTCCAGAAGCAGAACCTTCCGTCTTGTGACAGTGTTATCCCAAGCCGTTCCAGGTGTCAGTGCACGCCGGGCGGGGGAGCCGTGTGCTTGATGGGTTTCTTGAACAGCCAGACGGCGGCGGCGCAGAAGAAGGCGAGAAGAGCGGTCCATTGAAAGACGTCGACGTAGGCTTTGAGCGCGGCCTGCTGCTCCATGAGGCCATAGAGCAGCCCAAAGGAGCCGGGTCGGGCGGCGTTGGGGCCGAGGCGGTGGGCGAGATAGCCCCCGATCTGTGCTGCTTTCTGCTGCAGGACGGGGTTGGCGGGGGAAAGCTGGCCGGCGAGGTCGTTCTGGTGCTGAGCGGCACGGCGGATGAGGGCGGTAGTGGCCATCGCTATTCCAATCGACCCGCCGATGTTGCGCAGCATGTTGAAGAGGCCGGTGGCGTTGCCCATCTCTTCGCGGGAGAGGGTTGAGGTGGAGAGGTTGGCCAGAGGCACAAATACGAAGCTGAGCGCGAAGCCGGTGATAAGAATCGGCACGAGCAGCGTGTAGGGGCCGATGTCGAGGTTCACGGTGGCGAAGTAGAGGGAGCAGATCGCGAAGCCGATAAATCCAGCCGAGAGCAGCTTGCGATTGTCGATGTGCGTCCCGAGGAATCCGATCACCGGCGACCCGATAAACGATCCGATGCCGCGCGGGCCCACGACCAGCCCGGCGGTGAAGGCGGTGTACCCGAGGATTTCCTGGTAGTACAGCGGCAGGATTGCAATGGTGATATAGATACACATGCCGAGCAGGGCAATCAGGAAACAGCCAGTGCGGAAATTGCGGTTTTTGAGCACATGCAGGTCGACAAGACCCCGGGGATTGGCCCAGGAGCGCCAGATCCAGCCGATGAGGGCAAAGATCAGCGCCGCCACCGCCCACCGAACCCAGACGGCCCCAAACCAGTCGTCCTCCTGGCCCTTGTCGAGAATGACCTGAAGGCAGCCGGTCCACACGATCAGCAGGCCGAAGCCGATGTTGTCGAAGGCGCCGACTTTGGCGTTTTTGATGTAGGGCGGGTCGTGCACGAAACGCAGGATCATGAAGACGGCCAGGATGCCGACGGGGATGTTGATGTAAAAGGCATAGCGCCAGCTGAAGGTGTCCGTGAGCCATCCGCCGAGCGTGGGGCCGAGCACCGGGGCGACGACGATTCCCAGTCCGTAGGCGGCCATGGCCTGAGAGCGTTTCTGGACGGGGAAGCTTTCGAGCAGGATGGATTGGGAGAGGGGCTGGAGAGCTCCGCCGCCGGCTCCCTGGAGGATGCGGGCCAGCAGGATGACGGCCAGCGAGGGCGCCGCGCCGCAGAAGAACGAGGCGACGGTGAAGATAACGACGCAGATGATGAGAAAGTTCTTGCGGCCGAAGCGGCGGGCGAACCAGTTGGACGCGGGGAGGATAACGGCATTTGCAACCAGATAGCTGGTAAGCACCCAGGTAGCCTCGGAGTTGGAGGCGGAGAGGCTTCCGGCAATGTAGGGCAAAGCGACGGACGCGATGGCGGTGTCGAGCACCTCCATGAAGGTGGGAAGCATGACCGAAACCGTGACCAGCCAGGGATTGACCCCCTGTGTGAGGGGATAGCGCTGGTGGGCCGGGGCGGTATAGGTCCGGACCGCGGCGGGGGCGACGGGTTCGAGGACGGCGGTGGTCATCGCGGGTGGAACTTCAGAGGTTAAACCACACCGCTGGCGGCAGGTTGTGACCGGTGACGCAGGTCAGTTGAGGGGGCGGCCATTATCCCGCCCAAGCAGAGCTTGGACGGGGCACCCGGTTTTTGGGCTATTGGAGGGACCGCAGGTAGGAAACGATTTGCCAGCGCTGGGCTTCGGGCAGGCCGGACCAGGAGGGCATGCCATGGCGGAGGTCGCCCTGGCGGAGAAACCACTCGAGATCGCCGTCACTCGCGGTGCGGATATGCTCGCTGCGCAGCGGAGGCTTCTTGTGCCCGTCTCCCTGGGCATCGGACCTGTGGCATGACTGGCAGTGATCGCGGTAGAGAATGGCGCCGGCTGAGACCGAGTCGGGGCGCCCGGCCAGGGGATTGGTCCGGACGTGCTCTCGCGGTGGAATATGATCCCAAAGGGAACCGGATAAGGCCCCCGCCGAGGTGCGCCCACTAACCGTCGCCGCCAGAATGGCGATGGCTAAAATCCCTGATTTCGCTGCGGTTATAAGACCACTGTTCAATGTATGCCACCCATGGCGGCTGACTGGCCATGAAACCAGTTGCCGATCTGTCCGAAGCTGACCGCGAAGCCGACGCGATAGACGTGGTCGAGGCTGGCTTTGGTCAGCCCCCAGCCGGGAGAGAAGCTGAGACGCATGTCCCTGGGCAGTTGCCACCCGACCAACGGGGCCAGATATTGCGAAGTATCGCCCAGGGTGAGGCTCCAGGTGTCTCCCAGGCCGCCGTAGAGTTCCGCGCCCAGTATGATTTTGTCGGCGCAAAAGGTACATTCGTGTCCGGAGGCGGCACTACGCAATGGACGGACAACGCCGGCGGCGTAGCCGAATTCCCAGGGCTGATGGCCGAGATTCTTCTCGGCGATGAAATTCTCAGAGATGTTCCAATTCTTGAGGTTGGAGGAGAGGATGAGCTTCAATTCGCCTTCATGCTTGCGTTCCTGGCGGGCTACGCTATTGGGGTCCATGAAATCCGCCTCCCCGTCGTGACCCACCACCTCGAGCATGGTTTTGTCGGCGCCGGAGATGTCTTCATACTCCAGGTAGAGGACAGGATTAATCCAATGCTCCTGAAAGAAGGGCCGAAATCGGTTTTCGATTCGATAGCCGGTAAACAGGGTGGAATCATTTGCTGTGGTCTGACCATCGAGGTAGAGTTCCGCGGTCCACCAGGCGCGAACTCCGTACTCCAGCTCAAAAGCCGTTGCCGAATAAGCGTTGCTGCCGTCGGGGTTCCCGAGAGCGGTCTTGGTCTCCACCTCGAGTTCTCCCGGCTCTTCGAGATCGTGGGAGTAGGTGACGAAATAGGGTTTGTCCTGGGCTTTGGCGGGGAGAGCAAAGCAGAGCAGCAGCAAGACAAAATGCCAAGATCTAGGCAAGAAGGATAAATTGCGATTCGTCGACAAGACCGAGGGCCCTCCATTGGGGAAATGACGAATTCGTCATCTTTAATATAAGACTAAAACAGTCGGGGTTTATGCGCAATCGCTTTTTGTCAAATTGGAGGAGAAGCAGTTTCAGAGCGAAAAACGTGACAAGCATACTGTCGCTTTATTCTTGGACGATCAAGAAAAGTTGACACTAATTCACTCAATGATGCATCTTATATATCGTTAGTATCCTTCCAGGACTTTCAGGAGCCAAAGCATGGCAAAGATTATTGGTATCGACCTCGGTACCACCAACTCGGTGGTGGCAGTGATGGAGGGCGGAGAGCCCAAAGTGATTGCAAATGAAGAGGGTGCGCGCACAACGCCCTCAGTGGTCGGTTTTTCGAAGAGCGGCGAGAGGCTGGTGGGTCAGGTTGCCAAGAGGCAGGCCATCACCAACCCGGAGAACACGATTTTTTCGATCAAGCGGTTCATGGGGCGCCGTTTCGACGAAGTCAATGACGAAATGAAGATGGTGCCCTACAAGGTGGTCCGGCAGGGCGACCACGTAGCGGTTGTGGCCCAGGGCAAGGAATACACTCCGCCCGAAATCTCGGCCATGATTCTGCAGAAGCTGAAGAAGAGCGCCGAAGCCTACTTGGGCGAGACGGTTACCGAGGCAGTGATCACGGTGCCGGCCTACTTCAATGACGCGCAGCGCCAGGCGACCAAGGACGCGGGCAAGATTGCCGGCCTGGATGTGAAGCGCATCGTGAACGAGCCGACCGCAGCGGCGCTGGCGTACGGCCTGGACAAGAAGAAGGACGAGACCATTGCCGTGTACGACTTCGGCGGCGGCACGTTCGATATATCCATTCTCGAGGTTGGCGAGGGCGTGATCGAGGTCAAGTCGACCAACGGCGATACTCACCTGGGCGGCGATAACCTCGACCAGCGGATCGTGGAATGGCTGATTGCCGAGTTCAAGCAGGAAGAAGGGCTGGATCTTGGCTCAAAGGGCAACGAGATGGCCCTCCAGAGGCTGAAGGACGCGGCGGAAAAGGCGAAGATCGAGCTCTCGACCACGGTCGAGACCGAGATCAACTTGCCGTTTGTTACCGCTGACGCCACCGGCCCGAAGCACCTGGTGCGGAAGCTGACCCGGGCCAAGCTGGAACAGCTGGTGGGCGACCTGATCGAGCGCTCGGTCGAGCCCTGCAAGAAGGCCATGGCCGATGCGCAGGTGAAGGCCAGCGACATCGATGAAGTGGTGCTGGTGGGTGGCCAGACCCGCATGCCCAAGATCCAGGAACTGGTGAAGAGCCTGTTCGGCAAGGAACCGCATCGCGGCGTGAACCCCGACGAGGTGGTTGCGATCGGCGCGGCGGTGCAGGCGGGCGTGCTGGCCGGCGAGGTCAAGGACCTGCTGCTGCTCGATGTGACGCCGTTGACGCTGGCCATCGAGACGCTGGGCGGTGTGGCGACGCCGATGATTCCGCGCAATACGACGATTCCGACCAAGAAGACGGAGACTTTTTCGACGGCGGCCGATTCGCAGACCGAGGTCGAGGTGCACGTGCTTCAGGGCGAGCGGCCCATGGCGGCGCAGAACCGCACCCTGGGCAAGTTCAAGCTGGCGGGCATTCCGCCGGCGCCGCGCGGCGTGCCGCAGATCGAAGTCACATTCGACATCGACGCCAACGGCATTCTGAACGTGACGGCCAAGGACATGGCGACGGGCAAGGACACGCGCATTCAGATCACGTCCAGTTCGGGGCTCAGCAAGGACGAAGTCGAGAAGATGGCCAAGGAAGCCGAAGCTCATGCCTCCGAGGACAAGGAGAAGCGCGAGGAGATCGAGGCGCGCAACAGCCTGGATTCACTGGTGTACAACATTGAAAAAATGTTGAAAGACAGCGGTGAAAAGGTGCAGGCAGCCGATAAGACCGAAGTGGAGGCTGCGCTGGCCGAAGCCAAGAAGACGCTCGAAGGGACGGCAAAGCCGGCGGAGATGACGGCCGCCCACGAGAAGCTCACCAAGGCCAGCCACAAACTGGCCGAGGCACTCTACAAGGCCAACGCGGCGCAGGCGACGCCGGGCGCACCCGGTCCGGATGGGGCACAGCCGCACACGGAACAGAAAAAAGACGAAGGCGTAATCGACGCCGAGTACGTGGACGTGGAAGACAAAAAGTAGGACTTTCCGTTCAGACGGGCTCCGGGCGGAAAGTTGAATCAATGGGGTGGGCGGCGCGTGCGTTGTTCACCCCGACTTGTGTGGGCCTATCGTGGAAAGAGATGCATCGGCTCTAAGCCAACCACGATAGCCCCGGTCGTTCAGTTGCATGATTGGGGCAGAACGGTCAGCAAGCTGAAAAATGAGATAAGAAAAAACCAATGGCCACGACAACAAACAAGGATTATTACGCGACGCTGGGTGTGAAGAAAACGGCCACGCCGGAGGAGATTCGCAAGGCCTTCCGCAAGCTGGCGCGCAAGTTTCACCCCGACGTGAACCCGGGCGACAAGAAGGCCGAGGAGAAATTCAAGGAAATCTCCGAGGCCAACGACATTCTGAGCGACGAGAAGAAGCGCAAGGTCTACGACCAGCTGGGCTTCTACTCCGACCAGATCGACCCGGCGCAGGCGGAAGCGTACGCGCGCCAGCAGAGCGGCGGTGGCGGTGGGGGAATCCCTGTCGACTTCAACGGTTTCGATTTTACCGGGTTCAACAGCCCCGGCGGGGGAGCGCAGACGGGGGCGGGATCGACCTCGTGGGGCAGCTTCAAAGACATTTTTTCGGGGATCTTCTCGGGAGCCCAGCAGCCGCAGAAACCGCGAGGGCCGCAGCCGGGAACCGATCTCGAATACCAGGCCACGGTGGATTTCTGGACAGCGATCCGGGGTGGCCAGGCTCGGATGCAGATACACCGGCTGGATACCTGCCCGACCTGCCACGGCCAGGCCAGCGCCGGCGGTTCAATCCAGTGCCCGGAGTGCAACGGCACGGGCCAGGTAACACAGATGGGCGGGCGGATGAAGTTCAACATAACCTGCCCGCGGTGCAATGGAACCGGGCGTATATCGAACGAATGTCCGACCTGCCACGGCGAGGGCGTAGTGGAGCACACCGAGACGGTAGAGTTCCGGATCAAACCGGGGACGCGGGACGGACAGCGCATCCGGTTGCAGGGCAAGGGCAATGCAGGGCCGAACGGCGGCCCTCCCGGAGACCTGTTTCTGATTGTGCGCGTCGGCACGCACCCCGTGTTTACACGGGTGGGCGATGACATTCACATCAAAGTGCCGGTGACCGTTGCGGAGGCATCGCTGGGCGCCAAAGTGGATGTGCCGACCATCGACGGGCGCGCGCAGTTGAAGATTCCACCTGGCACGCAGTGCGGACAGAAGCTGCGGCTGCGGGAGCGCGGCGTGGAAAACGCGCAGCGTCCCGGGCAGCGCGGCGACCAGATCGTGACTGTGGATGTCGTTATACCGACCCTGCAGGATGAGCGCAGCCGCGAGATCATGCGCGAACTGGCCAAGCTGAACAACCAGGATCCGCGGGTCGAGTTGTTCAACAAGGTTTGAGAAGCAGTGAACAGTGGATAGTGAACAGTGGACAGGACCTGACCAAGAACTGACAACTGAGAACTGACAACTGAGGAACCCCATGCCAGCGAAGAGAAAATCAAAAGGCGCGTACATGATTTCGTCGGTGGCGGAGATGTATGAGATTCACCCCCAGACGCTGCGGCTCTACGAGCGCGAGGGGCTGCTGAAGCCGTCGCGCACCGATGGCAACACGCGGCTTTATACCGACGAAGACCTGGAGCGGCTGGAGTTCATTCTGAACCTGGCCCGCGACCTGGGCGTGAACATCGCCGGGATCGCCATCATTCTGCAGATGCGGGAACGCATGGAGGAGATGAACCGGCAGATGCAGAACTTCGTCGAGTATGTGCGCTCGGAAATGCTGACGCGCTTCCAGCAGGCGGCGCCTGGGGCAGCCGGAGCCATTGTTCCGCTGCGCAAGCCGTCGGTGGCGCGGCCGGTGGTGGTGGCCCGCAGTGCGGGGCGGAGGGAGCCGTAGCAGGTATTCTTAAGCCCGCATGCTCTACGCTTTGCTCGCGCTGGCCGTATTCGGCCTGATCACTTCTACCGTGTTCACCGGCATGGCCCTCTGGGCCGTGCCGGAATTCCTGCGGGAGCGGCGGGAGGCCTTTGCAAAGCTGGATCATCCTCCCGGGTTCACACCCGCGCTGAGCCTGCTCAAACCGTTGCACGGGGGGGAGCCTGGACTCGAGGAACATCTTGCCACGTTTTTCGAGCAGGACTATCCTGATTACGAAATTCTCTTCTGTGCGCGGGCGGCGGACGACGCCGGACTTGAGATAGCGCGTCGCGTGGCGGCGCGCTATCCGCAGATCCCGGTCAAATTTCTCTCCACCGGCGAACCTCCCTACATCAACGCCAAGGTCCGCTCCATGGAACTGATGGAGACGGAGGCGGCGTACGACATCCTGGTTATCAGCGACAGCGATGTGCGCGTGACGCCGGATTATCTGCGCTCAGTGGCGTTGCCATTCGCGGATGTGCGGGTGGGCGCGATCACGTGTCCGTACCGCGGCGTGGCTGCACCCCAGGACGGAATCAGGCCCGGCCCTTGGGCGCGGCTCGAGGCCGTGGGCATGAGCGTGGAGATGACCGCCGGCGCGCTGGTCGCGCGCATGATGGAAGGCATGCAGTTCACGCTGGGGCCGACCATGGCGTTTCGCCGGGAAACGATCCGACGCATGGGCGGCTTTCGCGTGACCGCGGACTACTGCGCCGACGATTTTGTGCTGGGGAACGAGACCTTCAAGCTGGGGCAGACGGTGGTGCTGAGCCATCACGCGATTGACCACATGGTGATCAACGCGAGCCTGGTGCAATCGCTCAAGCACCAGGTGCGGTGGATGAAATCGACTCGCTTCTCAAGGCCCAAGGGCCACTTCGGGACGGCGCTCACATTCAGCATGCCGTTCGGGCTGCTGGGGCTGGGGACGGGAATTGCAACGCATCACGTGGCGCTGGGCGTGGGTCTGCTGGCGTGGGCTGTAGCTTCGAGGCTGGTGCTCTCAATCGCTGTAGGAAACTGGGTGGTAGGCGACCGGAGCTGGTTCGGCCTGCTGGTGCTGTATCCCATCCGCGACCTGATGGGTTTCGGTTTCTGGGCGGCGAGTTACCTGTCGAGCAAGATTCTGTGGCGGGGGCGGGTGTTTCAGCTGTTGCCGGGCGGGAAGATGCGGGCGGCGAAATAGCGCTCGTTGCAGCGAAGGCGGTTGCCGAACTCAACCCGCGATAGGGTAGACTCCAAGGGCAACTTCAGATCACCCACGGGCGCGATTCATTCCCGGGGTGGGATCGCTGCTCCACCCGAAGATCTTCGATCGCGTCTAGCCCGAAAGGACAATTTGAATATGGCGGCAACCGCGCCCACAGCTCTGTCTACCCCTATGTCTGCACCCACTCCTGATCACATCTTGCAAACCGGTCTGGCTTTCTGGGCTTCAAAGACTTTGCTTAGCGCCGTGGAGATGGAAGTATTCACCGAACTGGCCCGCGGGCCGGAAGAAGGGCATGCACTGGCCGGACGTCTTGGCCTTCATCCACGTTCTTCCCGAGACTTTCTTGACGCGCTGGTGGCGCTGGGATTCCTGGAGCGCGAGGATGGCCACTATCGAAATACCCCGTCGACGGACCTGTTTCTGGACAAGCGCAAACCTTCGTATATCGGCGGCATGCTCGAGATGGCGAACCAGCGATTGTATGGACATTGGGGCCACCTCACCCTCGCGCTTCGCACCGGGGAACGGCAAAGCGAAATGTCGGGCGAATCGGATCTCTTTACCGCCATCTATGCCGATCCTGCCCGGCTTAAGACGTTTTTGCGCGCCATGACTGGCGTGAGCCGCGGGGCGAATCTCGCCATCGCGAAGCAATTCCCCTGGGCCAATTACAAAACGGTGGCCGATTGCGGAACAGCGCAGGGCGACTTGGTTGTGCAGGTCGCGCTCAAGAACCCGCATCTTGATTGTGTGGGTTTCGATCTGGCCGAGGTGGCCCCGATCTTTGAAGAGTACGTGGAAGAAAATGGTCTTTCGTCGCGGGTTCGCTTCCAGCCGGGAAGCTTCTTTTCGGATCCGCTGCCCAAAGTGGATGTGATCATGATGGGGCACATCCTGCACGACTGGAATCTCGAGGAAAAGAAGACACTGATTTCCAAGGCATATGAGGCTCTGCCGGCTGGCGGAGCGTACATCGTCTACGAGTCCATCATCGACGACAATCGCTCGAAGAATACGTTCGGGCTTCTGATGAGCCTCAACATGCTGATTGAAACGCAGGGAGGCTTCGATTACACCGGAGCCGACTGCATCGGATGGATGAAAGAGGCGGGCTTCCGCGAGACCCGGGTCGAGCATCTCGTGGGACCGGATTCCATGGTGATCGGAATCAAATAATCGAGCCAATGAAAACGAGGTGGCCGGCGGCTCGATCTCAACAGCATGTCGCCCCCAAGTCCTTGTAGAATGAGTCGATCAGCCATGATTTCGTTCCATGGATTGTTCTGTTTCCATGCTCAAGGAGAGAGCCCTTTTTTCGGCCGGAAAACCTTTCTCCATCACTCTCATCCCATAGTGCTGCGTCGCATGGAGGACAAAGAGCTATGGACAATGTTTTTACCGCCGGCGAACTCATTCCGTATTCAGGTGTTTACCGCATTACGCATCACCCACCGCACGCGACCGAGCAAGGGATCACGCTTGCGAAGGGAAGGAAGTTTCCGCGCTGTGTCGACTGCGGGCACGTGTCATTCATGCTTTTGAACGGGTTGTTCGACACCGATTTGCGAAACGATGCAACTCATTTCAATGGCCGGTCGGTCCAGAGGGCCTTGTCGGCGATGGACTTTACTGGGTAGAGGCGGCCAGCGAGGAGCTGTTCGACCTTGGGCTGATTGGTGTCCTGGGCGAACAGCCACTTGCGCTCACCCGCACCCCATTCCTTTGACAACTGGTCTTCGCTGAGAAAGATCTTCGGCGCGTCGGGATAACAGGAACCCCACAGGAGCGACGATCCAGCGCCGTGCGGCGAGCAGGGCTCGAACACAAGGTACGCAGGCTTGCGCAGGAAGTCATGGGTGTAAAACACGACCGAAGAGGCGTCGGACTGATCTCCATAAATGATGAAGGAATCGGCCGGGGAGCCCTTCTGCACGATCACGTCAGCGAGCTGCTTGGAGCTGAGCATGGGCTCGAAGCGCGCGAACGCGATGTGCGCGGCCACCAGGAAGAGGGCGCACGTGAGCGCGAGGGTGGTGGTCGCGGCCAGGTGCTTGTGCTTCATGCGCAGAAACCAGCTGACGGCGGGGCCAATCAGCAGGGTAACTGCGGCCATGGCCGCCGGCAGGCGCAGGGCGGCAAACGACGGCCCGGTGAGGTCGAAGAAGTGCGACATGGAAAGCGTGTAGCCGCCCACTTCGCGATGCGCCAGCAGGGTGCCGATATCAGCGACGAAGGGCAGGTTGCGCGATTCCCACAAGCACCAGCCAAGAGCCGCCGCGGCAAGCACGCCGGCGACGGCGAATACCGCTTGCGCCCCGGTGAGCCAGCCGACTTTTTCCGTGGTTTTGGCGGGAGCGCCCGTCAGGTCGGGGGCACGATTCTCTTCGATCCCGGAGAGCACGGCGGCGATGAGGATCAGGAGGGTCGGCCAGGCAGGGAAGGTGTAGTACTCCTGGTTGGTGGAGATGGAGAAGAACAACAGGACGAACGCGGAGTAGAGACCCAGAAGCCAGACGGACCGGACGCGGAATTTCAGCTGCTGGACGTAGGTCGCCACGTCTTCGCGCGCGGAGTGTTCGAGATAGAAGTCAACGGTCTGGCCGGCATCGCGGTGCAGGTGCTGGAGCCAGGAACGACGGCTGCGCCATGCGACCACGACGACGGCAGGCAGGAAGAGGCTCCAGGGGAAGAGCCAGACCAGGTGCGCCAGCCAGTACCAAACGACCGGCATGCGGTTGTAGTCGTGGGGAAAACGCGTGCCGAGGAACCGGAACACGTGTTCGTTGAGGAAGTAGAAATACCAGAAGCCGTGCACGTTGCCGGGGGTGGGATGGTTGCCGACCGGGTGGCCCTGGTCTGGATTGGCGAGGCCGGCGAGAATATGCCACGGCGCGGCAATGGCGAGAAACAGCAGCAGGCCGGTCCCGGGTCTCAGATCGCGCCAGCGCCGCCACTGGCCGCTCAACAGCAGCAAAGGCACGGCGGCGGCAATAAAGAACAGGGGAGCGATGAGCCCTTTCGTGAGGAGGGCGAGCGCGAGGGAGGCCCACATGCCGTAGAAGCGAATGGGGCGGCGGCTTTCAAGCCCGGTGATAAAGCTGTAGAGCGCAAACAGCAGAAAGAACGAAAGCAATGCTTCGGGGATGGCGAAGCGGGTAAAGAGGAAGGGGCCGATGGAGGTAAGCACACCGAGGGCGGCGTAGAAGCCGGCGCGCTGTCCCCATGCGCGCCCAGCCCACAGCCAGACCAGCCACGCGATTCCCAAAATGGCGAGAGAGTTGGGCAGGCGGGTGGCGAAGACGTTTTCGCCGAAGATGCGATAGAGAACGGCCTCCATCCAGTAGGGGAGAGGCGGCTTTTCGAGATAGCGGATCCCGTCGACCTTGAGGGTGACCCAGTCGCCGCTCTGGGCCATGGCCTGAGCGGCCTGGGCATGGGAGGCGTCGGCATCGTCGAGCAGCGGAGGCGTAAACAGGGAACCGATCTGCACGGCGGCAAAAACGGCCGCCAAAACCAGCCACACTGTAAGTGTGGAGAGACCCTTGCGGGGATGGGTTTGTATTTCCAAGGTCTTGGGCATGATTGAAAAATCGTGCAAAAGATCAGGATAGCAGCCGGGTTGAAGGGAACTGGCGAGCCGGGGAGCAGCTGCGGTTTCCCACCCTGGCGACAAAAACAAAGACGTCGCGAGGGAGGGGCACGCACCCAGGCATGTTTTCTGCTAGGTTAGATTTCGCCCTGCGCTCTGCGGTAGCGGCGCCACAAGAGCCAGACCGGCGTGGCCAGGACCACAAACCAGAGGAGCAGGACCGGGCCGTATTCCTCGAAGAACAGCACGATCCCGAGCAGAGTGTTACCGGCGTTGTGGATGCCGGTAACGAAGGCATTGCGCAAGCGCGTGCCGATCGACGAGGAAGGCGGGTTGAACTGCGCCTTGTACTCTTCGGTGAGCTGCAGATCGACGGATGCGAAGTCGACGCGATGCTCCAGGGCTTTCTGCTCGGCCTCCATGCGCTCGATTTCGCCGCGGGTGTTGGAGATCTGCTCCTCGACCTGGAGTATCTCCGAAACCTTGCCGGTGCGCTGCTGAAGGATGGCGCGCAGGCGCTCTTCCGTTTCGCGCGCATTGTTGAGGCGCACCACGAGGTCGGTGTGCTGCTGCGTGACTTCCTCGCCGGATTGCGATTCGCTCTGCACCCGGCCCAGCCTTCGGAGATCGGGAAGCGCCGTGGCAAGTTCGGCTGCGGGGATGCGCAGCGAGGCGTTGAACGAACGCGCATAGTTTTCCGGAGTGTTGATATTGAGCTGCGCCGCGTAGCCCTGATGCCGGGCGAGGATCGCGTCCAGGGCGGAGCGGGAAGCGGGAACGTCCCTGACCACGATGATGAGGGAGACGGTGCGGGCAATCATGGGCGCGGCGGGATTGGCAGCGGTGAACGCGGTGGCATTCGGCCGCGTGCCAATAAGCATGCCTGCGGTGCCTTTCCTGGCCCCTGGCGCTTGCATTGCATCCATCTGCGCACCGGCAATCGCGGCCTCGAGCGGCCTAGAGGCCGCGGCATTTGGTGAAGCAATGGATTGCAAAGCCGTGAAGTTGCGATCCTCCATCGCCACGCTCGCCGCTATCGAGGATCGGCGGGCGACCTGCTGGTCCACATTGTGTGAGATCGAACGGGCAGCCACGATGATGAAGAGGATGGCCGCAAGCGCGCCTCCACCGCTGAGAATCCACAACCGCCAATCGCGGAGGCCGAGCCGGGTTTGCGCCGGGGCATCCGACATCCGGCGCGACGCGGTCTTGGCGGTGCGTTCTTGCATGGCGGCATCGAGACTCTCGGGTAGGGCGGGAACGGTCCAAGCGGCGAGGGAGTGCGATGTTTCGCGGAACTGCGCTGCGATGCCGGCGCACTCGGTGCACTCGTCGATGTGGACCGAGACAAGCTTCGCCTCCGCCGCGGACAGTTCGCCGTCGAGCAGGGCCATGATGTCTTCAGGGGCAACAACGTGTTGGGCAGTCGTGGTCATGCGCGTCCCTCCGATCGTGTGAATTCCGGCGTGGTTGAGGCGAGAGCAGGCGCCGACAGCAGGTGGCGCAACTCCAGGCGCGCGCGGAAGAGACGCGAACGCACGGTGTTGATGGGCACCACGAGTAAAACTGCGATTTCGGCGTAGCTTAGTTGTTCGAACTCGCGTAACAGCAGGACTTCGCGATCGATACGATCGAGCTTGCGGACGGCTTCGCGCAGGAGCAGGTCCCGGTCGAGGTGCACGTGCGAGGCAGGTTCGCTGCCGGGAGCCGCAGCGCCAGTGAACATGGCGCGGAAGCCCGCTTTGCGGCGATGCGCGCGCAGGATCCTGAAGCCGATTGCATACAACCAGGTTCGAAACAGCGCCGTGGCCTCATAACGGGCGGTGCCTCGAAGGACAGCGAGAAAAGTTTCCTGGGTGAGTTCTTCGGCCTGTGCCGGGTCGGCTAGTCTGCGCCGGAAAAATCCGAACAGAGGCTGCTTGTAGCGGTCGAAGAGCACGGTGAACGCATCGGTCTGACCGCGTGCGAACGCCACCATCAATTGCTCGTCGGTGCGGTCGTCGGCCGGATTGGGGATGCCGGAACTGTCGGGGCCGCTCATGGGGTTGGCAACAAGATCTTGCACCTGATTCTCTTCCTCCGCAACTGGAACGATCACGGATGACGATCTTGCATTCAATTTTGCAAGGCCTTCATGACTGGTAATGAGCTGAGGCGGCGAATAGTTCCGATTAGAAGAAAAATCTTTTCATCCAAATTTTTTCAAGCCGGGTTTTTGTGGCGGACGCAGAGTCGCAGAATCCAGGGCCAAGGTGGCCGGGCGTTGTCCCTTCGCGAGTTAGCGCCGCTTCGCGGCGACAGCGAACTGGCAGGTTGGCCCGCGCGTTCCTGTTGAACGCGGGCTGAACCAAAAGGCCAAACGGATGACCCGCCGCGCTCGTGTATTGTGAGCCCAGAGTCTTTATCTTCTTTTTTTGATTAGTTTGGAGATGTTACGAAGGCATGCCAACTTTCGCCGCCATCGATGTTGGTTCCAATTCCTGCCGGTTGAAAATTGCGCGTGTTGTAGCGCACCAGCTGAAGACCCTGCATGAGGATCGCGAAGTCACGCGGCTTGGGGCGAGCGTGTTTGAGTCGGGACTGGTTTCACCGGAGGCCATGTCGGCCACGCTGCGCGCGCTCAAGCGTTTCCAGCGCGCGGTGCAGGAACACGGGGCCGAACAGATTCGCGTGGTTGCCACCTCGGCGATGCGCGACGCGCGCAATGCCGCTGCATTCCAGGCCTGGGTGAAGGCCGAGACCGGCTGGAACATGGAAGTGATCTCGGGCCTCGAAGAGGGCCGGCTCATCCACCGCGGTCTGATGAGCGGCGAGCTGGGTGCGGGCGGCCGGGTCTTGCTGGTTGACCTGGGAGGCGGCAGCTGCGAGATCACGCTCTCAGAAAACAAGCGCATCAAGGAAACCGTCAGTGTGCCGCTGGGAGCGGTGCGCCTTACTGAAGAGTTTCTTTCCTCCGGCGATCCGGCGCCTGCCGAAGGTCTGGCGCAGATGCACCAGTTGATCGCTCGGGAACTGCGCCGCGCGCGTCGCCGGATTCCCCACGAAAAAGTAGCGCAGGTGATTGCCACTTCGGGCACGGCGGCGGCGCTGGCGGACGCATGCGCGGCGGTGATCAAGACTTCCGGAGTAGCCGGAAAGGCGGCCAAAGCTGCGGCAAGAAGATCCCGTCGCGTGGCCACGACGTGGCAGACCGTCTCGGCGGGCATGGCAGGATTCGCCCCCGCACAACTGGTGCGCAAACTGGCGTCGAAACTGGCGAAGATGACCCTTCCGGAGCGAGAAGCAATGCCCGGTATCGGACCGCGCCGGGCGGAGATCATCGTTGCCGGCGCAGAAGTGTTCGCCGAATTGCTGGAGACGTTCGGGCTCTCCGGATTTCGCTATTCTTCGCTGGGGCTGCGCGACGGCATGCTGGCCCAGATGCTGGCGGAGACCGACACGAGGGCCAGCGGCCATAAAGAATTTGAGCACGAGCGCTGGGAAAGCGTGCTGGCCACGGCGCGCCGCTACGGAGTGGATACGCGCCATGCGGAACCGGTCCGGGCGCACGCCATCCAGCTCTACCGGGAGTTGAAGAACCTGCACGCGCTGCCGCCCGATTATGAAAACTGGCTGGCGGCGGCCGCGGTGTTGCGCGATACCGGGAAGTTTATCAACCACCAGGGCCATCATCGCCACGCGCAGTACATTATTTCGAGTTCCGAGATTTACGGTTACACGCCGGTGCAGCGGACGATCGTATCGGCGATAGCGCGCTACCTGGGCAAGAGCCGGCCCCAGCCCGGCGACCGCGCGCTGCGCAACATACCGTCTGAGGAGCACATGAACGTGCACCGGGCGGTGGTGCTGCTGCGGCTGGCGGTGGCGCTGAACCAGGACCGGGCCAGCGATGTGCTGCGGGTGGCGGCCAAGGTGTATCCGAAGAGGATTTACCTGGAGATCAAGCCGGGACGAACGGGTGCGGAACTGGAACTGTGGTCGCTGCGCAAGGAGTCCGGCTACTTCCGCGAGGTCTTCGGTCGCGAACTTTTTCCAACGCTGGTGTAGATGGAGCGCACGGTGCGCGGGTCGAGGAGCCATTGCACCTGGGGCGGACGCCGGTCGAGATCGATACGCGCAATGGATCCCTTGCGCATGCGCAGGTTGGCGCCCGCCGTTGCCGGTGACCAGCCGGCCCATGAACTGAAAGAGGTTGGGGTTGTGTCCCACGATGAGGACTCCCTCGCGGTCAGCGTACTTCGCCAGCATGTCCTGAAAAGCCGCATAGTCCGCTTCAAGCGAAAGCGCGGGGCTGATTTCCACCTTGGCTTCGTAGCCAAGCTCGGTGCCGACAAACTGGGCGGTCTGCAAGGCCCGCTTCAACGGGCTCGAGACGATGACGTCGATCTGGACTTTGAGCGCGCTCAAAACGCGCGCCATCAGCATGCACTGGTCCTTGCCTTCCTTGATCAGTCCTCTTTTTTTGTCGAGAAGGGGATTGACGCGACTGAGTCCGGCATTGGCGTGGCGCATGAGGTAAAGGTTCATCGTGACGAGGGACAGGCGGGAGAAATATACGGTCGAGCCAGCTCCTTACCTCGGTGATGTTAACACATTTGTAATGTAGACATCCGCCGGTCGAAGCGTGGCTGACCGAGGAGGGGCTCACGCCCGATGGCGGTAAGACTCTGGCGCTCATTGATCGCCGAGGGGCCGCTTTTGGCGAACGGCTTCGATCGCCTGGTGAATGGCATCCGAGACGGCGGCAGGATCTTCGAGGTTCATATTGTGGCCGGACGGGACAATGATCTGCCGGCTGTTGGTCGAAAGATGCGCCAGCTTTGATTGCCCTTCCTTCCTCTCCTGTTCCAGCTGTGCCGCGGGTACGTCGGCGTCTTCGTATCCGCCGTTTTCCCGGGTCAGAACGAGTAGAGGGAGCTTGCCCAGCGAGGTTCGATCAGGGTTGGCCAGCCACAGGGCGAAGTATTGTTCCGACCATTCGCGCTGGCTGTTTTCGGCGTCTTCGACACCGGGCTGGGCCTGGGCCCAGAGGTGCAGGGCCTGCTGGGCGGCGGGAAGGCTCTTGTACAACGGATCGAGCTCGTTGGGAGGCTGGGGTTGATTGTCGGGAGGCGCCTGCGGCTTGTCCGAGCCGGTCAGCGTCTCGCGCGGGGCGGGGATTGCGCGGGGCTTTACATTGACGCCGAGCTGGATGGTTTGTTTGCCGCCGATGCCGACGCGCATGCCTTCCACCGCCGAATCCACGAGAACCATTGCGGCGACATCGCGGGGATAGACGGCTGCGAAATTCCTGACCACGGGTCCGCCGTACGAATGGCCAACCAACACGAACGGGCCGCGCTCGCCGAGTTTCTCAAGAGCGTCGTGCAATTCGAGATTGATCTGGGCGAAGGTGCGCGGCTTTGGACCGGGGTCGCTCCACGCGTATCCGGCGCGGTCATAGGTGCAGATGCGAGTGAATTGGGAGACGCGGTTTTGGACCAGGACCCAGTCGAACGAAAAGTCCCCCAGGCCGGTTTCAACCACGACAGTGGGCGCGCCATGGCCAGTGCAATCGAGGTGGAGTCTATGGCCTCCGAGATCGACCATCTTTCCGTCTGGTTGAGGCGCGGCAGCCTGAGCGCCCGGGATTGAAAAGAGCGCCCCAAACAGGACAGACACAATTTGCAACGGCTTCGTCATCGACTTCAAGGTTCGCACCCCGTCGGAATTCGTTGTGAAGGGTACGCCGGCGGTTCAGAGCAGGTTCGGCAAATGCCGCGAATTGCTCGCGCACTGCCATGAACAGAGGAATTCCGGGATGGGGAATCGGTTGCGACTCAGCCCAAGGGAGGAGGCGTTGGTTCCCACCACTCGCTTACCAGCAACCCGCCTAGCCATTTTCGCTGGTGCGTCAGGATGAACCCGGATTGGGTGAGGGCTTTGCCGTGGTCCGGAAGGGTGCGGATTCGGAGGCCGGTCAGGAGTCCGAAGGCACGGTAGAGAAGCGCGATCAGGTGCCCGGCGATGAATCGACCGAAGCGGCTTGCGGGAAGGTTGAATTCGGACAGAACCCATGCAGCTTCGGGCCGCAGATGCGACCGAATGCGTGTGGCGAGGGACGCGACTTCATCGGTTGTGAGGCAGTCGAGGAAGAAGTGGGTTACGACCAGGTCATAGGCGGGCGTCGAGGGCTGCCAGGCGCGAATGTCGGCGACTTGGATCTGAACGCGGCTGCGGTGAGGGCCGGCACGGCGGGCAAGTTCGGAGAGCATGGCGGGGCTGGTGTCGACAGCGTCGACGAGAACTGCCGGGTTGTGCTCCAGCAGGCGGGCGGTAAATCGGCCGTCGCCATCGCCCAGGACCAACGCCCGCCGCCTATGGCCGAGGCGGTGAAGAAACGCGCAACGGCACCGCCAGAGAAACGGCCCGAACGTGAGCCACTCGATCCAGCGATAGACGAGAGCGAGTCGATCGAAATCGGGCGGAGGCGCCGTGGCGGGGAAAATCGCGGCCGGAGATGGCGTCAGGCTCATGGACGAAAAAGCACTTGGATCAGGAGCAAAGCCGGCGTGAGTATAACCAGGTCGGCGCCTGCGCGAACCGCCAGGGGCGTGAGGCGGCTGCGGAATCGATCGAGCAGGGCGAGGAGCAGAGCGCTGGCGGCTGCGGCGGCGATCAGGGCGGCGGAGCGCGGCTCGTTCCACACAAGAAGAAGCGCCAGGCAAACACCCACAACGCCCACAAGGCAGGCGATCGGCTGGACGGGCTTTGAATGCGCACCCGGGTTCGATTCCCATTGGGCGATCGCGTGGCAATTGAGCCATCCCAGGGCCGCGAAGAACAGGGCCGGGATCAGAAGCAGCCGTTCTGCCATACCGTCCGTCTGCCGAAGTGCGGCCTGGGACCATACCGGAAGCAAGCAGGCTGTGGTGAACAGGGCGCCGATCAGGGCCGCCCGCGAAATGAGCGGATGCGGCAACCGCGCCAGGCGGCCGGGAAGCTTGCGCCGGGAGTGGACACTCGAGAAGTAGGCCAGAGTGGCGGCGGCGATGGCCGAGTCGGGCACGCGCGCTGCCGCAGGCACACGGGTGACGACGATCCAAAGGCTTGCGGTTGCGGCGAGAACGGCCAGCGGCGCCAGAATCCAGCGGTGCCGCCAATGAAAATAATGGCGCTCGCGTAATTGGTGCTTAGGAGGCGTGCACATACCGGCGCGGGCATCGAGGAGGCGATCGCCGATGTAGACGGTCCAGGCTACGAGGGCCAGGAGCGCCGGAGCCCAGGCGGGAAGACGAAGGTGCGCGGCCCACGCGAAGGCTGAGGTCCACACGACCGCGACCGTCGGCGCATCGAGGCTGGCCAGATGCCATATTCGCAGCGGAGCCACGACGTCCCAGGCTCGGGCGGCGGTCCCGGGCTGTTCTGCAGCCAAAGTCTCCCGGGGCTGTTTGGCAAAACTCGGCACTCTTTCGATTGTAGGAGGGGAAACCGCCGAATCGGATGGCCGTTACGCGCTGAAACTCTAAGCCAGACTCTGTCCCACCAGCGAATGGATTTTCGCGTTCACGTCGGAGGCACTCATGAAGAAGGGGGTCTTCAGGCACTGGAGGGTGAGTTCCTGGCTGGCGGGTACGTAATTCCAGGCGATTTCGACGCCAAATTTCGACGCGGCGCCGTTATTGCCACTGATGTCGATGCCGGCGGCTTTGGCTTTTTCGACCAGGCGAGCGTACTGGTCAGGCGTGACGCCGTTGAAGACCTGCGGTGCGGATGGTGCCATGTTCCTCTCCTTGAAGCGCGGTTTGCAGAATGCCGTGCGCCGTCAGAAACACGTTTCGCTCCGACGCAATCCGCCGCTTTGCTTTCTGATGCTGTCAAATCAAGGTTAGCAAGCAGGGCGAAAATTTTCTGCAAACGGGGAGAATCAGTCGGCAGCGACGGCTTTGCGGGGAGCACGCTTTGTGGGGCGTTTTTGGGGCTTGGGCATGTCATCGGGCGATACGGGATTGGGAATGGCATCCAGGCCGGCCTTGCCTTCGGCCAGCTGCATGAGGAAATCCTGGCTCGAGAACGGCTCGGCATGTTTCAACACATGGAAGGCGCGGAGGTAGTTTCCATCGGGCTGGAGAAGGCGGGCCTTGGTCGTGTCGGTCAGCAGGGAAGGAAGAATCTCGTCGTGAATCCGGGCGCGAGCGTAGGCATCGCGGACCGGAAAGACGACCTCGCAGCGCTCGAACAGGTTGCGGGGCATCCAGTCGGCCGAGCCCAGGTAGATTTCGTCGTCGCCGCCATTGGCGAAGTGGAAGATGCGGGAATGCTCGAGGAAGCGGCCAACGATGGAGCGAACGCGAATGCGGTCGGAGAGGCCGGGCACGCCGGGACGCAAGGTACACACGCCGCGAATGATGAGATCGACTTCGACGCCGGCTTGCGAGGCCGAGTAGAGCGCTTCGATTACGCTGGGCTCGAGCAGGGCGTTCATCTTGGCGACGATGTGGGCCGTGCGGCCGGCGCGGGCGTGTTCCGACTCGCGGCGGATCAACCCCAGGAAGCTCTCGGCCATGGTGAGCGGAGCGACGAGAAGAGGCCTGTAGTCGTCGACCTCGGCGTGCGCGGTGAGGTAGTTGAACACCATGTGTACGCGCTCGGTGATCTGGGGATCGCTGGTGAGCATGCTGAGGTCGGTATAGAACCGTGCGGTGACCGGGTTGTAATTGCCGGTGCCCAGGTGGCAGTAGCGGCGGGTGACGCCGTCTTCGTCGCGGCGCACCAGCATGGCCAGCTTGCAGTGCGTCTTGAGCCCTACCACGCCATGAAAGACCTGGACGCCGGCATCTTCCATGCTGCGCGCCCAGCGAATGTTCGATGCTTCGTCGAAGCGCGCCATCAATTCGACGACCAGGGTGGTCTCCTTGGTGGCGGCGGCGTCGATCAACGACTGAAAGACGGGCGAGTCCTGGCTGGTGCGGTACAGGGTCTGCTTCATGCTCACGACGGCGTCGTCTTCGGCGCCCTGCGCGATGAAGTTCACCACGGGGTCGTAGGAGTCGTAGGGGTGATGAAGCAGGATGTCGCGCGTGCGCAGATCTTCAAAGATGTTGTTGGCCTTGCGGCTCAGGTGGAGAGGCTTGGGGGTGAAAGGCGGGTACTTAAGATCCGGACGCTGCACGTCGCCGTAAAAGAACATCACCCGGGACAGGTTGACGGGACCATCGCCCCTGAAGACCTGGTTCTCATCCAGTTCGAAGTTGACGCGCAGGCGCTCGATGATGTCGGGATGGGCGCCGGCTTCGATTTCGAGGCGGACCGCGTCTCCCTTGCGCCGGTTGTGCAACTCCACGCGGATGGATTCGAGCAGAGATCGTGCTTCTTCTTCTTCGAAATAGAGGTTGGAGTTGCGGGTGACGCGAAAGGCGGCATTGGCCAGCACTTCGTACCCCCGGTACATACCGGAAAGATTCTGAGCGATGAGGTCCTGAAGGAGCAGGTAATCGAATTTGCCCTCGGCCGCGGGGAGGCGAACGAAACGGGATAGTGCGCGGGGCACGGTGACGACGCCCAGCACCTGGGGGCCGGAACTGCGCCGCTTGGGCCGCAGCAGCAGCGCC
Organism: Terriglobales bacterium; assembly: GCA_963788475.1. Lineage (GTDB taxonomy): Bacteria > Acidobacteriota > Terriglobia > Terriglobales > Acidobacteriaceae > Telmatobacter. The sequence continues at coordinate 274,770 of CAWBGO010000009.1, read as the reverse complement.
AGACACAAGGCCTTGTTCAGCACGCGCGGAAAGGGATGCGCCGGATCGATCGAGATAGGGGTCAGCAACGGGTCGACTTCGCGCTGGAAGTAGTTCTGGGCAAAGTCGCGGGCTTCGGTCTCCAGTTCGTTCCATTCGAGCAGCCGAACTCCTTGCTTGCGCAGTTCCGGGAGCAACTGGCCGTTCCAGCAGGCGTACTGGGCATCGACGAAGCTGTGGATTTCGGCGGTCAGTGCGTCCAGGGATTCGTCTGGGCGAAGGCCATCGTAGCCGCTCTCCCGGTAGCCATCTTCAATGCGCTGCATGAGGCCGGCCTGGCGGATTTCGACATATTCGTCCAGGTTGCTGCCGGTGATGGCCAGGAACTTGACTCGCTCGAGGAGAGGGTTGGCCGGGTCCTCGGCCTCTTCGAGCACGCGTCGGTTGAATTGCATCCAAGACGCATCACGCCCGTTGAATAGCTGCTGTCTTTTAGTCGTTCCTGCCATCGACTTCGTCCCGTGCGCCGTAGTTGGCAGTCTACAGCGTTCCCCCTTGGGTGTGTCAGAGAAAGCCGGGCGGCCGCGCAAGCGCTCCATGGCCATCCAAACAGGAAGTCAGGCAAAACGGTGTTAACAATTCGCAAAAAGCTAGCCGCGATCAGTTTGCCAGCTTGATGCCCGCAAGTTTGCGAAGCGACGGCAGGTCCCTTGCCGTCCTGACGGGGAGGCGCAGCCCTGTGCCTTCAGGATAGTGCAGTGCGGCAGCGATCGCCCTGGCTACGGTTGGGGAGAAACGAGCCTCCTTGGCAGCCTTCACTGCCCGGTCGCTCAGGATGAATCCGGCCATAAAGAATCCTGTATACGGGGAGAGATACACGATGTTCCTCGTTTTCATCTTGAGCCGCAGGGACCACCCGTACTTGTTGGGGTACACTCCTTTCCACTCCTGGGTAGCGACGCCGAGTTCGCTCGCCATCCATTCGACGAATTTGTCCCAGAGGATTGCGGTTGGACCGAGGGCGGCAGACAACTCCTCTGGCGAAGGCCTCTCGCTTTTACCGATGAATGCGTTTCGAGCTTCCATGTTGCATCCCATTCCCGAACCTCGTTCCGACCGACGAGATTCGATCGGCGTTAAGCCCGCCGAGACGAGGGGGAGCGGAGGGATTCTAACTCGATGGTCGCGAGTTTGCTGTGACGTCGAGGGAGTAGCAGTCGCTTTGCGCCAGAGCGAGAAGATTGACCCGCCCCGGCTCCCGGGTTGAGGATAGAATCTGGACGAACCTGCTTCCAGAGCAGTTCCGCAGCCAACGTAGTCGTTTCCGGCCTTTCTTCAGGTGTCTTTCCCTGGAGGACTTGCGGCTCGGGTGGTTTCGATCACCGCAGGCGCGGAGCCGCTGAATTTCCCCTACCGTGAGGAGCAAATCGATGCCCAAGGAAACCCTTACTTCGGATTCCCGCCTGATCCCGACCCAGCCATTGCCTGCCGACGCCGAGGCATTCGCTGAACGGGTTCATGGGTTGCTGGACGGCCAACCGAAGGATGAGGCGACGGTTGCCCAGGCACTGGAAGGCATGGACGGGATGTTCGACGAGATCGCCGCTGGCCTCTATAGTCTGGCTTCGATGCTGGCGGGAGAGGGAGAAGACAGTATCCGGCTGGTCGAAACGGCGGTGGCGACGGCGGACATTTCCTCGTGCACCCATGCCGAGGAAGCGCGCCGCAGCAGCCGGCTGGCGCTGGCCACAGCCGCGATCGAGTTGATTGCCGGTCGCGACCCGGGGCTCCTGGCCTTTCCAGACGGTCTGGAACACGCGGTTACCTGTATCGAGGACGACGACCTGGATGCCGCTGCCGAGGCCCGCGAGGCCATGGAGCGCATGATCGCCGGGCCGGACCGGGACCGGGTGCGTAACTGGCTCGAGAGCCTGTCGACTGCCATGCGCACTGTCTACGTGTTGCGGGCTGTCGCCGGGTTTAGCGCGACAGAATCAGCGGAGTTGCTGGCGGCCCACGGGGGGCCACGGGCAGCGAGATGGAACGCAGACGCGGTGCGTGAGCTGTTCCGCCAGGCGCTCTGCTCGCTGGCGTCTCAGCTGATTCACGCTACGGCCGGCAGATAAAGAGCCGTCGACCGACGATCACGGGGCGGCAGAAAAGTCCAGTCCGGCAGTCTATTTCATGACCCAAAATCACGGGGAAGCGTCCGAGCCCGCACCCGGGTGCGTTCGTTACACTGTTTAGGAACCTTGCCGCTATCCGTTTGCATCCATTAATGAGCCAACATTTTCGGGCTAGCGCCCGCTGTTTCAGTCGTTTCAGGCGAGTAAATCACTGATGCTGTCAGAATCCTCCCAAAAAACCGCAATCGTTCCGTGTGTCCGTAAGTTTTGGCTGGGACTTTCGATCTTGTCGCTGGGCCTGATTTTGGGGCAGCTGACTCCCACGCTCGGCGCACAGGCGGCGCCGACCGCTCCGGCCCCGGCTCCGCTGAACTCGTCCAGTTATCAGGGAAGCGTGACCACGGGCGAGGTATCGGCGCAGCCGCTGGACTTGACGCTGGAGGAGGCCATCCAGCGCGGCCTCAAATACAACCTGGGCGCCATCCTGAGCACCACCCAGGCCTCCGGCGTGCGTGGCCAGCGCCTGAGCCAACTGCAGACTCTTCTGCCCACGGTGGATGCTTCGTGGAAATGGTCCTTGCAGCAGGTGGACCTGGCGGCCTTGGGACTGCGGGTTCCGGGATTCCCCACGATCGTGGGGCCATTTGGCTACACCGATCTCCGGGCGTCCCTCTCGTGGGCGGTGGTGGATGTGAACTCGTTGCGGACGTACCTGGCAGCACGTCACAATTTCAACGCCGCGCAACTGACGGCCGACGATGCACGCCAGATGGTGGTACTGACGGTGGGCAACGCCTATCTCCTGGTGCTGGCGGATGAGTCCCTTGTCGTCGCCGCGGCATCTCAGGTGGCGACCTCCAAGGTTTCTCTCGACCAGGCGGTCAACATGCACCAGGCAGGAACCGCGCCGTTGCTCGATGAGCTGCGCGCCCGGGTCGATTATCAGACCCTGCAGCAGCAGCTGATCGTGGACCAGAACGCGCTGGAAAAGGACCGGCTGGCGCTGGCGCGCACGATCGGCCTGCCGCTGGCACAGAAGTTCAACGTCGTCGACAAGGTCCCGTTTGCACCATTTGACCAGTTGGACATCGACGCCGCCATTCGCCAGGCTCACGCCAACCGCAAGGACCTGGCAGCCATGGTGGAACAGACCTATGCTGCGAAAGAGCAGCGCAAGGCCGCGACGGCCGACCGCTTTCCGACCCTCAAGACAGATGTGGATTATGGTCTGATCGGCGTGAACTTCGGGACTTCGCACGGGACCGTGGACGCGACCGGCACCGTGAGCGTCCCGGTTTTCAAGGAGTACGGGTTGCGTGGCGAGGCGGAGCAAGCGCAGTCGCAGTTGGATACGCAGACGGCAGAGCTGAGCGACAAAAACGGGCAGGTGGATGCCGATGTGCGCGATGCCCTGCTGGATATTGCGTCGGCACAGCAACAGGTGGAAGTGGCGCGCTCCAGCGTCGACCTGGCGAATGAAGCTCTCAGCGAGGCGCAGCAGCGATATGCAGCCGGGGTGAGCGACAACCTTGCCGTGCACCAGGCCGAACAGTCAGTTGCGGTGGCCAACAATCAATATGTGTCGAGCCTTTACCGGCACAACTTAGCCAAGCTCAGCCTGGCACGGTCGCTTGGCGCGGCTGAGAATTACAAGAGTTACCTGGGAGGAAAGTGAACGTGGCGGAAACAACGACAACACCTGCACCAACCGAGCCGGATACGACAACGGAGGTCGTACAGCCGCGGTCCCGCCGCAGGGGCATCATCATTGTTGTGATTGCAATTCTCTTGGTGGGGGCGGTGGGGTTCTGGTGGCACTCTACATTTACCGAGGACACGGATGATGCCCAGATCAACGGCCACCTTATCCAGGTGAGTTCGCGCATCGCAGGCCAGGTGCAGAAGGTCTATGTCGACGAAAACCAGATGGTGAAGAAGGGGGACCTGATCGCCGAACTGGATCCCCGTGACTACCAGGTTGCCGTGGAGAACGCCAAGGCCTTGCTGGCCAGCGCGAAAGCGAATGCCGCGGCTGCCAACGTGAATGTGCCTCTTACGACCATCAATACGGGGAGCAATCTGACTTCAGCTACATCGGACGTGAGCGGCGCGCACGCCGCGGTGATGCAGGCGCAGCAGCAGCAGCAGGCGGCCCATGCGCGCGTTACCCAGGCGGAGGCCAATAATGTCAGGGCCCAGGCGGACCTGGAGCGGTACAAGCCGTTGGTGGAAAAGGACGTGATCAGCAAGCAGCAGTTCGACGCTGCCGTGGCCGCCGCGGCAGCGGCAGCGGCATCCGTGCAGGATGCCCTGGCCAGCGAGCAGGCCGCCGCCGAAGGTGTCCGGGTGGCGCGCGACCGGGAAGCCCAGTCGCAGGCGCTGCTGAAGTACGCGCAGACCGGTCCGCAGCAGATCGCGGCTCAGAATGCGAAAGCCAGGCAGGCCGAAGCGCAGGCAGAGCAGGCCCAGGCCCAGCTCGATCAGGCCAATCTCAATCTCAGCTATACGAAAATCATTGCTCCCGCAGCCGGCATTATCACCCGCAAGAGCGTCGAGCTCAACCAGAATGTCTCGGTGGGCCAGAATTTGCTCACCCTGGTTTCACTCGAGGATATCTGGGTGACAGCCAATTTCAAGGAGACGCAACTGCGCCACATGGCGGCCGGACAAGCGGTGGAGATTTCGGTTGACGCAACAGGCAAGAGTTACAAGGGCAAAGTGACGCAGATCGGCGGGGCGACCGGGTCGGTGCTTTCTCTTTTTCCCCCGGAGAACGCGACCGGCAACTATGTGAAAGTGGTGCAGCGTGTTCCGGTGCGCATCGACTTTACCGACCTCGAACACGAAGACCCCGACCATCTGCTGCGGCCCGGGTTATCGGTGGAGCCGAAGGTGCGGGTGAAACAGTAAGAGCGGCTGTCAGGTTTTAGCTCTTGGCCTCCAGCTCCGATCAATCGGGGCTGGGGGTTTCGTTTTTCCCGATGGGGTTCCGTGGGCGGCTACAATTGAGGCTTGCCGGCAACAGAGCTGAGAGCTAATAGCGAAAAGCTAATAGCTGGTTTTGACTATGCGCGATTCCATCCACGTTTCTAAAGAGAACTACCTCAAGGCGATCCTGGAGGCCGAGGCCGAGGGGCGGCAGGTGATCCCTGCCATGCTGGCCCATTGGCTCGAGGTCTCGGCGCCGGCGGTGACCATGGCGCTGAAGCGGCTGAAGCGGGATGGCGACGTGGAGGTGGGCGAAGACGGCATCGTCCGGTTGACGGCGACCGGCCGCGAGACCGCGTATCGAACTGCTCTCCGCCACCACCTCATCGAGCGCATGCTGAGCGAGATCTTCGGCATGGAGTGGTACGAAATCCACGAGGAGGCGGAGCGCCTGGAGCACGCCGTCTCCCCCGCCTTCGAAGCCAAGCTGCGGGAGAAACTGGGAGAAAGCGGCGCCTGCCCGCATGGCAACGCGGTGCTGCCCGAAAATCCATCCGAGCGCAAACTCCGCGGCGAAGTACCGCTCTCCGAGGCAACCGAAGGGCGGCGCTACACGGTGACCAGCCTTCACGAGCGCGATCCCCGGCTGCTGTTGTTTCTGCACCAGACCGGGATCGGGCCCCGGCAGCGGTTGCGGGTAGTCCGCCAGAATTACGATCAGACCGTCTTGATCGAGTTACCGACCGGGAGTTCGATCCTGGGCCGGCCCGCGGCGGAGGCGGTGTGGCTCCGCCCCGAGGCAGGGTGATGAATCGACGCGAAATGCTGAAGGGCTCAGGCGCATTTGCGGGAGCGGCGACTCTCAGCGCCCAGGCGAAGATCGAACCGGAGTCAGCCGCGCGCAAATTCAAGATCATCGTGACTGGCGGCCATCCCGGTGATCCGGAGTATGGGTGCGGAGGCACGGTGGCCCGGCTCACTGCGCTGGGACACGAGCTTGTTCTGCTGTATCTGAACGACGGAGCCTGGGAGACGTCCGCGGCGGTGCGAATCGCCGAGGCCAAAAAAGCATGCGAGATTCTCAAGGCGCGTCCGGTTTACGACCATCAAACCAACGGGCACGCGGTGGTCGACGGCGCGCACTACGAGGGGTTTGAAAAAATTATCGCCGCGGAAAATCCCGACGCGGTTTTCAACCAATGGCTTGTTGACAACCATGCGGATCATCGCGCCATCGCCAATCTCACTTACGAATCGTGGAACCGTCTGAAGCGGCGCTTTCCCCTGTATTACTACGAGGTGTCGGACGGGGAAGATACGACGCAGTTCCCCGCGCCTACGCATTATGTGGATATCAGCGGTGTGGCCGATACAAAGAAGGCCGCATGCTACGCGCACGCCAGCCAGAATCCAGACTTCTATTATGGCGTGCAGGATACGGTGGCTTTGTTTCGCGGCTTCGCTGCCGGCTGCAAGAGAGCCGAAGCGTACGTGATGCAGATTGGGAGCCCGTATGATATTTTCGCGCTGACCGGTCTGTCCCGCCAATCACGGCTTTAGAGGCGCGTGATCAGGTGATCGATGTTGGAGTGGTGGCTGCGGCTCATTGCCACTTTCTGTCCGTTCGAAAGAAGAACCGAAAAATCGCCTGAGGTTTCTCGCCGCACTTCCTTCACGTGCCTCAGATTGACGATCGCCGATCGGTGGACACGCATGAACATCCGGGAGTCGAGTTTGCTGGCTATGCCGGTCATGGTTTCCCGGAGCAGGTGCGTCTCCGATGCGGTGCAGATGCGAACGTAGTTCTCTTCGGCGGCGATCCATCGGATCTCCGACAAGGGCAGGAAGAGAATGCGGCCGCGCGACTTGAAGGCGATGCGGGCCGGATGAAGATTGCCGTTGCCGGCCGGCTTTTGTTCCTGCGGTCCGCGCGCTGGCTCATTGTCCATCCGCTCGCGTGCATATTGAACGGCGGAATTGAGGCGCTGGGCCGTGAATGGCTTCAAGAGGTAGTCGGCAGCCTGCATCTCGAACGCGCGCACCGCGTACTGGTCGTGTGCTGTGGTGATGATGATGTACGGCAATAAGCCGGCTCGATTTCTAGCCAGCTCCGTGATCACATCGAAACCATCCATCCCTGGCATGCAGATGTCGAGAAACAGGAGATGCGGATTCTTCGCCCGCACGAGGGCCACGATCTCGGAAGGCGATGCCGCTTCACCAACAATCTCGACGTCGGGAATGGTCTGCAGTAATACTCGTAACTTCTGCCGCGCCAGCGCTTCGTCATCGGCAATGATTGTTCGTATGACCACAAAACCTCCTCGTATTTTCTGCTTTGCCCAGTGAGTTACACAGTTCTGAGGGGAAGCTCGCGGGAGCTTGCAATGCGGTGAGTTGCATGTCCGGGTCCATCCGCTGCCACACGCTATGTCTTTGAAAGGCTTGGCCCTCGGACATATACCGCGGGCGGGCAACGATATCGCGAGTGGCCGAATTTGACCATGATTGTCCGAGTTCGGACACCACGCGGCCCGTCGGCTCACGGACCGCGACAAACCGCTGGCAGCGTCAGGATGACGGCCAAAAGACAAAGCCTCGCAATCGGATGGATACTCTCTAAGCTGGAATTAATACAGGATGAAACAAGCAGGGCCGAGACCTTCCGCCGCTTCTTAGCGCCCAAAGGAGGTTGATCGTCCCCAGAATTTAATTTTCGTCACAAGATATGAAACCGCATAGGACTATGTGTTGCGAATCCCTAATCATGGAGTGCAATAAGTCGTCGTGACCCCGGGCATAAATACAAAAGAGGGAATTACTCACTGGACTTACACAGTCTGTCCCAACCCATAGCAGTTCGTCACTTCTGAGCGGGCTTAGCGGCGACTGGCTCTCTGGATGCACGTTCTGCGGCGCAGAGCTATTCATCTGTCGAATGGAGCCAGTCATGCAACGAATTCCCCGCCTGATCACCAGGATTGCATTTGTCGCCCCAGTTCTCATCTGTGCCGCGTTGTGCGGTGCGCAAGGCATCGTAACCGGTTCCATCAGCGGAACCGTTCAGGATCCCAGCGCCGCGGTTGTTCCGGGAGCGAGTATCACGGCGACTCAGAAATCGACCAATTCAGCTTTCAGAACCACGTCCAGCTCGACAGGTACGTTCCTGATTCCCGGACTGCCGGTAGACCAATACTCTGTCAGTGTCGATGCGCCCGGCTTCACGTCATTGAAAGTAGACAACGTGGGTGTGCAGGCGGGTACGGCGTCGCCGTTGGGAGTGCTGAGCCTGAAGGTCGGCACCGCCTCTGAGGGAGTGACCGTTGAAGCTTCGACAGCTCTCCTTCAGCCCGATACAGTCCAGATCAGCGAGGAGTTCGACTCGCAAAAGACCGAAGATCTTCCGATCGGGAATGGCTTTGACATCGTCGCGCTTCTGACTCCCGGAGTGGCGCCATCGGGCGGCAATCTGTTCACCAACACCAATGGAGCGGAATTCTCCACCAACGGTGTACGCGACCGGAACAACAACTTCCAACTGGATGGCCAGGCAAACAACGACACCAATATTGGCGGACCGAACGTGTTCTTCGGGAACGCGGACGCGCTGGCCGAAGTGCAGGTGATCACAGCGGAGAGCGCGGAATACGGCCGCAACAGCGGCGCCGTGGTGAACTATATAACCAAGGCGGGCAGCAATCAGTTTCATGGTTCCGGATTCGAGTTCTATAACGGCAGCTGGGCCGATTCACTGGCCAACCAGGACAAGAGCGGGGTGTTCGGCTATTGCGCGCCGGGAGTAAGCCCGGACACGGGTTGCATTGAGCCCCAGGTTCCCCGGTATGTCGATAATCGCTGGGGAGGCACCCTGGGGGGACCGATCAAGAGGGACAAACTCTGGTTCTTCGGCTCGGGGAACTGGGAACACACCCGGACCGGAGCCGCTCCTGAGTCCTCGGCGCCGCTGGTCACGCCCACGCCCAATGGAATCTCGCAGCTGCAGGCGGCATTCCCAAATAACTCCGCAGTGGGTGCGCTGACCTCCATCGGCCCAACGTCGGTGAAAGCCGGTACGCTTTCGTTCGGTACTCCCATCACGCAAGACGTGCTCGGTGTCCCCATCGAGTTTGCAACGGCCCGGCGGACCGTATCCACCCCATTCAATGATGTGGAGGGAATGGGCCGCGTCGATTATCAGCTATCGAAGAAGGATCGCATTTTCGGGAGATACATCTACCAGAAGAATTTTACATACGACTATAACTTCTTCTCTCCGACGGAAGGAGTTACCGGGTCGTTTGTCAACGTGGGCGGAATCAGTCATTTTGTGGGCGTGGATTGGACGCACACCTTCAATGACCGGCTGATCAACCAGACACGTTACAGCTATGCCCGCAGCACAAGCGAATTCGGGAGCGGCGGGTTTCCCAATTGTACAGACGCGAACATCCTCAATGGCTGCCCGACTCGCTTTTCATTCAACGATGGAACCGATCTGGCTTTGGGACAGCAGAACGCATACTGGCCCCAGGGCAGAATCGTGGAGAGCCAGCAGATCCAGGACAATGCAACTCTGCAGGTGGGCAAACAGAGTATCAAGTTCGGAGGCGAATTCAGCCACTTCCCCGAAACCGACTACGGAATCCCGTATCTGAATGGCTACTTCTTCTTTGCCAGCTTCGACGATTTTATTCAAAGCAATCCGGCGCTCACGCTCTATGCCGAGGGCGCTTCGACCTACCCGCTTACCTTCAACGCCGGAGCCCTCTATTTTCAGGACGACATCAAGGTCACTCCGACACTGACCGTCTCGGCGGGCTTGCGATACGAGATCCAGAGCCAGCCCATCAACGGACTGCATGATCTGACTGTGAAGCGGGAGTCGAACCCTTCGACGGCGCTGTGGGATACCTCGCTACCGTTGAACCTGCGGACGGTCCAGTCACTTCCGATTCCCAAGCACAATTTCGGGCCGGTGGTCGGGTTTGCCTGGCAGCCTCTGACCAGGGGCCAGAATGCGACTGTAATTCGGGGCGGATTCCACATTGGTTATGACTCGACCTTCAACAATCCGTTTGCCAACATCGCGCAGAGCACGCCTACTGTGAATCTGGCTACGCTTCAGACGTGCGCCAATTGCATTCCGTCGGACGGCTCAGCCGCGAGCCTCAGAACGCTCATCAATCCGCAGGTGCCGCTAGGAGGCAATCCGGGAGAACGTTCCCAGTCCAATACTGACCCGCATCTCTACAACCCCTACACCGAGCAATGGTCGCTCGGCGTGCAGCAGGCAATCACGCGCTACATGGTCGGCGAGGTTCGTTATCTTGGAAACCACGCCGTTGGCCTGCTTGAGAACCGGAACGGCAATCCTGCACTTGGCCCGCTGATTGACGCGGGCTATAAGAACGTCATTCCCGCGGGCCTGACCCCATGCACCGATCCCAACGCCCCTGGTTTCTCTGCCGGTTTTGTCGACTGCAATCGCACGAACCTCGTCACCCTGGGCAACACCGGCTACTCCAACTACAACGGCCTGCAATCCCGCCTGTCCATCGAACATTGGCACGGTGTTACGGCGGGCGTCAGCTACACCTTTAGCAAGGACATCGACAACATCAGCGAAATCTATGCAACCCTTGGCGGTGGTAACACGACCAACTACTCGCAGAGCCCGTTCGATTTGTCGTATGCCGAACGCGGTGTGAGCGGCCTGGACTATCCCAATGTGGGGTCGGTTTACATGCTCTTCGAAGTGCCGACACTGGGCAAGCAAAATGCCTTGGCGCGCACGCTTCTTGGCGGGTGGCAGATCAATCCGGTATGGCGTTATGTGAGCGGCCAGCCCTATACCGTGATTGAGAATGCAACCGCGGCATTCAACTTCACCAATGAAGAGTCTCCGAACCGGCTGCTGTGCGACCCGACGCAAACGTCGGGGAGTACAACCTGCCGCCCGATCATCGCCAGCCGGCACGCTCCCATCGATTCCGTCGGCCAATGCACCGACCCCTCGGCCAGCGGCTGCGGATTGGTCAACTTCTATACGGGAGCCCCGGTTTCGCAGCAGGACGTCCACTGGATCGTGAACGACGATCTCTCCGCGGCGTACTTCGGAACGCCGTTCGCGGGCGGAGGCAGGAATCAGCAACGCGGGCAGACGATTAACAATGCGAATCTTGCTGTCCTCAAGGACTTCAAGTTCCATGATCGCTTCACAATTGAAACCCGCGCGACCGCTTATAACGTTCTCAACCGCCAGTATCGCGGGGTTCCCGACCCCAACGTCGATGACGGAAACTTTGTCGATGTGGGAGGCTCATTTGGAAATACTCTGTACAACACCAACAGCGGCGGGCAGACTAACTCGGTGTTTTCCGGCATCGACCGCCGCCGGATTGAGCTGGGCGCGAAGGTCCGGTTCTGAGACCGTCCAGAACAAATCTTTTGGGGCGCGATCCGAAAGGGCGCGCCCATTTTTTTTGAAGCTCGGCTATATTCAGTTGCCAATCGCAGGGCGATCGACTATTTCTCACTTTGTGACGAACTGCGTGCCAGCGCCTGCAAATGACACACACCGGGAGCCGAAGCGGTAAATCTGCATGATCAACCAGCCCGATTGCGGGATGAGTGTCGATCACTTCTACTCGATCCGAAAGTCTCATTTCTGAACAAGATGTCCGCTTCTGATCGCGCCCATCGGTGCGATTCCTTGAATTTGTGGGTTCAGGCAGCGACAATAGTAGGCGGGTCCGAGCGTGAATACACGCCGGGTTGTTGTTTCAATGCCGGCTTCTTTCCCCTCACTTTTTCCAGTCAGGACCTTTTCAATGTCAGCGGCCCGACAATTGCCGCGCGGGACCTGGAGAACAGGACAATCAACGCACGTGATTACAAGCAAGCAACATCGCGCCTACACCGTATTCATGCATCCCGCCGTCTTTATCCCCTCGTGCGTGATGCTTGGACTCCTCTTTGGGTTCCAGGAATGGACGAATTACCGCCGCTGGGGTTACCACGTCGGCGCCGCGATTACATTGGAATCCTGGGGAATGGAATACCTCGTTCTCGGCATTCTTTGCTGGCTGATGTGGCGTTTTCTGCAGCCTTTCATCATTAGGGCGAATGTTGTCCAAATGCTCACGTGGGTCTTTTCCCTCAGCATTGCCTTTGGCATTGTTAAGGAGATGATCTGGGTCGTCTTTTTCCCGAATGTACCGGTTGACTTGCCCCATATGGCCTATTGGCCGCGGTTTGAGTTCCACTGGAAGGCTAATCTCATCTTCAACACGTTTATCTTCTGGTGCGCCTTCTTTTTATTCCGCGGCATCAACTACTACCAGAGATACCGCGAGAAGGAGAATGCCGCGGCCCAGTTGGAGGTGCAGCTGGCCAACGCAAGGCTTGCGGCGCTACGCATGCAGCTGAATCCGCACTTCCTGTTTAATGCCATGAACAGCATTTCCAGTCTCATGCGAACCGATGTGAATGCCGCTGACACGATGCTTGAACAACTGAGCAGCCTTTTGCGTATCAGCCTGGAGCGCGGTAATGTGCAGCTCATTCCACTTCGGGAGGAAATGGAATTCATCGAGGTCTACCTCTCGATGCAGGATCAGCGGTATTCCGGGCGTGTCCGTCGGGATATCTCCATCGACTCGGAATTGCACGATGCACTTGTTCCGGCAATGATTCTCCAGCCCATCGTGGAGAATGCTTATGCCCATGGCCTTTCGAAGCTGGAAAGAGACGGTGAATTGCTCATCGAAGCCCACCGCCAATCCAGCCACGTCAACTTTGTCATCACCAATAGCGGACTGGGACTGCAGTCTGCGCCCGGCGGGTCTTCAAACGGACACGGGGTCGGTCTGGCCAATGTCCGGAGCCGGTTGCATTTGCACTACGGAGAGAATTGCTCATTCAACATCTCCCAGAGTGATCCCTCTCACGTCACGGTAGCAATTGGTCTTCCCTTCCAGTTGTCTGACAAAGCCGAGATCGGCATGACAAGGTATGGTACCCAATGATTCAAGCGGTGTTGGCGGATGATGAAGTGCTGGCCAGGCAAAAACTGCGTCAGCTTCTGCGCGACGAGCGGGATATCGAAATTGTCGGGGAATGCGCCTCCGCGAATGAGACCGTTGAACTGGTCCGCGCGACAAAGCCCGCGCTTCTGTTCCTCGACATTCGCATGCCGGGCATGGATGGATTCGATGTGATTGGCGCGCTTGAATCGGAAAAGAACGTGCCGATGCCGGCCATTATTTTCACGACCGCGTATGACCAATATGCATTGCGGGCGTTCGAAATCCATGCGGTTGACTACCTTCTCAAACCGTTTACGCCGGAGCGGCTGCGCTCAGCCATCCAGCGCGTGCGCGACCAGTCGGCCGGCGATATGGGGGTCCGCGCCAACGGACATAACCAGAATGGCAGCGGCTACACCAACCGGATCGTTTTCAAGTCGCGCGGACGCATCCTTTTCCTGCCGGTTTCGGAGATCCGCTGGATCGGGGCGGAGGAGAATTACGTCCGGCTCTCCACGGAGCACGAGACCCATCTGTTGCGTGAAACCATGGCGCACCTCGAAGAGAGACTGGATCCTCATTCATTTCTGCGCGTCCATCGGTCGTTCATCGTTAACCTTCAGTTCGTAAAGGAAGTGCGCACCGACCATGACGGTGAATCGTCGGTGATGATGCTAGATGGTCATAAGATCGCGATGAGCCGAAGTTACAAGTCGCGCATTCTCGAATCACTGCATCGTTGAAATATCTTGTTTCTTGAATGTCTGTCCCGTTTGTAAACCAATAACGCAACCGCTCGCATTCCGTTCACCTGCCTGGTTCAACCGTTCGTCCCTGGCACTGGAATGTCATCCCGCTATTCACGAATCGGAAGATTGGCGATTCGAGATTCCTGATTCCGTGGATTCGACAGATGCTTCCGCTCTGCAGCAAATGAACCGTGGTTGATCATGTCTCGCCAGTTAAGCAACTCTTCCCCGGAATGATGGTTTCGTCACAAAGCCATGCAGGCTGGCAACGGTGGAATGCTGGTTGCAAACGTGGATTGTATGCTGCGACAGAACGTTACATCGATCACGGAACGGTTTCCCAACACCGACTTGCCGGTGCGTCCCAGAGTCGTTCGGCAACAAGGTTCCTGGACGGTTCACTTGGAACTCAGCATAAAAGCAGAGGTTCGACGGTTGTTTCATGCACTAACCGCGCCGGAATACATCGAGACCTGGATATCCTTTCCCGGACATCCCGCCGGTTGCGCCAACGTTGCCACAAAGATCGAGAATGACTTTGTCATCGCCCACCTGTGCGAGGGAGTTCCGACCACGCGCATTTCGGGCAGATTCTCGGTGTGCGAACGGCGTAATTTGACCTTCTCGTGGCGAGTGGAGGGAGACAGGAATGTCAGCAACAGCTTTGTCAACATTCGTCTGTCGGGAGATTTCGAATATACCACGCTACAGCTGAAGCATGGTGGATTTGCCTCGCGTGAACATTATGGGTGGCATCGATCCCTTTGGTCTTCGTCACTGGCAAGGCTCAAGAGGCTATATGACTCTTCTCCGCTGAGTTATGCGTGAAGGTTGACCAATTTCCGCTTCCGCTCAGAAGGGATTGGCCGGCACTAATCCCACTGCGTGTTCGTCGGAGCTCTTAGTCGCGAGGGCAAACGCAGGGAACCGCGACCAATGATCTCCGTCCTTGTAGACCACTTCAAGTGCGAGGTTGTGCTTCTGGATCCAGGCGTTGGCGTCCTGATCGATGGTGGCACGCTGATCCCCGCTCAGCTTTTTCTCAAGTGTCTGAAAGTCTTTCTTTAGCAGTGCCTGCGCGGCTTCGCCGCCCTGTTGCGCAGCGATGCGGAAGTGGAAGTAGGCCGCGCGATCATCTTTCGCGACCGATTTCCCATCGCGGGCCAGAATTCCAAGGACAATCTGAGATTTCCATGTTCCGGCTGCGGCAGCCTGGTTGAGATTCATGAGAGCATCATCGGAGGAATAACCCAATTCCGGATGATTCAGCATGAGAAGGCCGAGCGAGTGCTTTGCAGGTATGAATCCGGCGTCTGCCGATTCGCGAAACAGTGCTGCAGCGCGTTCGATGTTGCGCGGATGATCGGCCGGTGTAGAGAGAAGAACCCCAAGGCGGTACGATGCGAGGCTGTTATGGAGTTTGGCGCCCTTTTCGTACCAATGTTCAGCGGCCGCCTGGTCCTGCGCGACTGCTTCACCGAAGTTATACATTTCGCCCATATAGGCTGCCCCAATCCCGCTTCCCTTATTGGCAGCCTCATTGATTAGTTGTTGAGCCATTTTCTGGTCTTGTGGAACACCTTTGCCCCAGAGGTATGCGATCCCAAGATTCACCTTGGCATCGAGGAGGCCGGCGGACGACGCGAGTTGATACCAGTGGACGGCGCGAGAAGGGTTCGGCGAGACGCCGATGCCCATTTCGTAAAAGTATCCAATCTCGTTTTCCGCTGACGGATCGCCCAATCCCGCGGCCTTTTCATACCAGTATGCCGCCAACTTGAGGTCCTGCTGCACTCCGTGACCGCTCAGGTATGCAGCGCCCAGCGCGATCTGGTCGTGAACATGCCCATGCTCCGCGGCGGCGCGAATCTCTGGCAGATCGGCGTCAGCGCCTGCGACCGCGAACGCGCTTACGCGAGACAAGAACAGCACGCAATATGCAATCGACTGTACGGCAACACCAAGGAAGCTAGGACGCGAACCAAGCATAACTCCTCCGTCGCTGAGTCTTGCGACTTATTCATTGGTCAAGTCGTGCAAGACCAAGGCTGATACTGCCTAGACTCCCCGACACCGGTCAGGTTATCAGCCTATCTGGGAGTTAGTTGCCCGCCGGGACCCCAGGAATAGCTGCTATAAGTGGCCAAAGAGCCTCTTCATCCGCGGCCGCGGTCCACTGGTCACAAAATCGTGAGGTCACAAAAAAGGCGGCGAACCGTGTCAAGGGTCGCCGCGTTCTGTGGTTCTCTTGAACTACTTGTTTTAAGTGGCGATCCGCTCCAGCCTGGTGACCCGGCCGGTCTGATTCCAATCGGATATATAAATATTGGCATCCTTGTCGATGAAACATCCGTGCGCAGCGCTGAATGAAGACCGGGTGATTTGTTCGGGAGCTATATCGTACTTTGCCCATTGAGCCTTTTGGGGATTGTCCCCCAGGAAGGCTACTGGAACATTGTCCCGATCGAGAATCGTGGCGCGTCCCTCCAACTCCGAAACCACCGCATAGTCGCCATAAAAGCTGACCTGGCACGGCCGCCGTAGATGCTGGGTGACTGTGCGGACAAACTTTCCATCGAAATCGAACTGGCACAGTCGCCGGTTTTCGCGATCGCACACCAGCAGGAACGGCTGATCGTATCGCGTGTCAACGGCCAGTCCGTGGCTACAATTGAACGAGCCATCCCCGGTGCCCTTGGAGCCGTAACTTGTCTTGTACTGGCCTTTGTTGTCGAAACGGAAAATCCGCGAGTCGCCGTAACCATTGGCGATAAAGATGGAGCCGTCGGGGCCCGGTACAGCGGCGGTGATTCGCCACTCATCGGGAGTCTTGAATCCAGCCTCGGGGGGCGCCGTGATTCTTTGCACGACTGTCCCGTCGGTCTTCATCCTGATGAAGAGCCAGTTCTCTTTGGGCGTGCCTTTCTGGACGGTGCAGTAAAAGTACTCGACGCCGTTTTCTTCAGCATGCACCATGGAATGAATCTCGGGGAATTCGACGGCGATGGTTTTTAGGAGAATGCCATCGGTGCCGTAGACAAGAACTCCCGTCGTGCTCTGGGTGCTGACATAGGTGTGGCCCGCATTGTCCTGCGCGATTGCCCCATGCGTCCCACCGAACGTGGTGCCGGCGGGCAGCTTTCCCCAATCCGACCGGATGCGGCAGGTCCACTCGCCATTTCCCGTTAAGAACTCGCCTTGCATTTCATTCGCTCCTCGCGCAGCCGTCTGCGGATGTGCCGCTGGAATTGCAGTCGCGGCCAGCGCCGTTGCTCCCGCGGCAGCCAGAAAGCGCCGCCTGCCCATTTCGCTGATTTCCTCATTGTCCCGGGATCGATTCATTGCGTACTCCTGGTGTTGGACTGGGCAGAGTCACGGCCAGGCACCGCCGCGACAGAAGCCGGCGCGAGCTGAGCGGGACTATTGAAGACATAAATGTGGCGCAGATTCGGCATCGACCGGATCGAGGATAGATTGGCGGCAGTCACCTTTGTCTCACTCAGGTTCAGATAAGTCAACTGCGACAGAGCGGCCAGGCGGGCCAGGCCACTTCCGGTGACAGCCGTGGCTTCAAGGTGAAGTGCACGCAGATGCGTGAACCTGCCCAAGGTCTCGAAACTCGCATCGGTGACAGCAGTACGCGCAAGGTCGGCCTCCACAATATAGGGAGCAAACTTCTCGAACTGCGCCAACTGCGCGTCGCCAAAGCTGGCGGCCACGTCGACCGTATTCAGGATGAGCCCATCGGAGGGTTTGCTCGATACGGGCAAAAGTTTCGCGCCCTGGGAATTTTCCATCTGTCGAATATCTTCCATGAACTTGCTGTAATCCCCAACTGGCTGGATCGGCGACTCCTTCACCGCGGCCGGCGTTGAAACCCCGGCGATAGTGTTTGCAACAGGCGACGCGCCCTGGTCGATCCATGCGCGAATCGAGGCGATCTGATCAGGCTTCAAGGGCGGACGGCCCTCGGCGGGCATGAAGTGTTGATTATTTGCCGGCAATGTCACCCGCTGAATCAGCAGGCTGTTATCCGCGCGGCGGGGAAGGAGGACAGACCCGTCTTTGCCGCCTTTCATCAGCATCTCGTACGAGTCGAGGCGCAGGCCGCCTTCCATCTTGGAGGTTCCATGGCATCCGACGCAGTTCGCATCGAGTATTGGGTGGATCCGTTTCGCATAGAAGGAGTCGGGGTTCGGAACCGCCGCATTTACGGCGCCAAGCAAAGCCCAGCGCTTTAACGGCGCGGGCATGTATTGGGTTAGGTAAGTGCTTCCATGGGTAAGGGAGCCACCCTGGTGTGCCGTCCATAGGAGCGTGAGCATGACACAGGCGAGCATTGCGGGATAGATGCGCCGAACGTCTCCCGCGGACCAGGACGGCCGCGCGAGCAGGCACAGGATCAGCCCGACGGCAAGGGCGATGCCGCCCCACATGTGCCGCGTGACTGTTGTTCCCGTGTCGCCGCTTCCATAGGCAAGCACGTAGCCGAGAATCAGTGTCCCGATGCATACAATGACGGCCAGCGCCAGCACAAACTCTGCAGCTTCTCGCAGCGGCGGTCGGAATACGCCAGCGATTTCAAGCACGGGCACAAGAACGATCAGGCCGATGGGCAGGTGAACGGCAAGCGGGTGGAAGCGCCCGACAAACTGCAGCCAGTCAGCGTGCGGCTTGCCGTCGAGCCTGATGACAGCCGGGAGCAGCAGAAGGGCAACTGTAATTACGAATGCTGCGAGCCAGGCCATGCGCGTCGCGCGGCTTTTTGGAGTCAGCAGGGCGGCAATCCCGCGCAGATCAACCGCTGCGATCACGCCAGGAGCCCATTCACAACACTGGCCGGCACCGGACTCGTCAGCTTCTGCTCCAGCCCCTGGAATTTGTAGGTAAACCGGTTGTGGTCGATGCCGAGGCAGTGCAGGATGGTGGCGTTGAAATCGCGGACATGCACCGGGTCCTTCACCACGTTGTAGCTGTACTCATCGGTCTCGCCGTAGGTAAGTCCCGGGCGCACGCCGCCACCAGTCATCCACGTTGTGAAGCAGCGGGGGTGGTGGTCGCGACCGTAGTTCTCAGGAGTCAATCCGCCCTGGCTGTAGACAGTGCGCCCGAACTCGCCGGCCCAGATAACCAGCGTATCGTCCAGCAGGCCGCGCCGTTTCAGATCGGTGACCAGGGCATAGCAGCCGCGGTCGGTTTCCTGGCAAAGAAGCGGCAACATACCGGTCACGTTATCGTGCACGTCCCAGCCGCGCTTGTAGACCTGCGTAAATCGCACGCCGCGTTCCGCCATGCGCCGGGCCAGCAGGCAGTTGTACGCAAAGGTCCCCGGCTCCTTGGCATCGGGCCCATAGAGATCCCACGTGGACTGCGGCTCCTTGCTCAGGTCAACGAGTTCGGGCACCGAGGCCTGCATGCGGTAAGCCATCTCGTACTGTGCAATGCGGGCATTGGTTTCAGGATCGCCGATTTCCTCGAGCGTTTGGCGGTTGATTTGCTCCACTGCATCGAGCATGTTGCGGCGCACTTCGCGATCGATGCCGCTGGGATCGGCAAGATAAAGCACCGGGTCGCCGCCGGATCGCAGCCCCACTCCCGCGTATTCCGAGGAAAGAAATCCGCTGCTCCAAAGGCGGGATGAAACCGGCTGGTTATTTTCCTTCGCATTGGTCTTGGTCTGCAGCACGATGAAGGTGGGCAGATTGTCGTTCATGCTGCCCAGTCCGTAGGCGAGCCATGAACCGAGGCAGGGCTTGCCGGCATTCATGTTGCCGGTGTTCATCAGCATGATCGCGGGTTCGTGATTGATGGCGTCGGTGTTAACCGACTTCACGATGGTCAGGTCGTCAACCATGCGCGCCGTGTAGGGGAGCAGGTCGCTGACCCACGTTCCCGTCTGCCCGTACTGCTTGAACGGCCAATGCGAAGGCGCAATGGGAAAATGAGCCTGTCCCGCGGTCATGCCAGTCAAGTTGCTGGTTGCCGCGCACCGAGTCGGGCATGTCCTTGTTGAAAAGCGAAGCCAGATTCGGCTTGTAATCGAGCAGGTCGATCTGCGGCGGCCCGCCGGACATGAAGAGGTAAATGGCGCGCTTGGCCTTGGGAGCGAAATGCGGCAGCTTCAACTGGTCGCGCGGCGCCAGCTTCGGCGCGCTTGTTGGAGTTGTGCCGTGCACATCGCCGCGCAGCGCGGCTTCGCCGAAGAGGCTTGCCATCGCGGCCCAGCCGAGCACCTTGCCCGATCGTCCCAGGAAGCGCCGCCGCGTCTCGATCGCCGCCCACTCGCGCTTCAGCCCGGCCGGGATCGGCAGATCCATTACCGTGGCGCTCTGTTCGCAATCCGTGCACAACGGATGTTGCTTCATAGACCAGTCCTCAACTACTTCGTTAACGTCTCATCCAGGTTCAGCATCTCGCTCGCCACCATAGTCCACGCCGCCAGTTCCGGGTCGGGGATCGAAGTGTCCCGCTTCTTTTCGCCAACGTCGACCAACTCGTGCGCCGCCTTCGGGTCGGCCGCATAGTGTGCCTGCATCTGCTGAAGCGAGCCTTTCAGGACGGCCGCCATCTTTGGGGGCGGATCACGCGACAGAAGTATCTCGCTCATCAGGTTGACGCGCTGTTCGGGCTTCGGACCGCCTTCACGAATCACCCGCTGCGCCAGGCCACGTGCTGCCTCAACCCATTGCACATCATTCATCGTGACCAGTGCCTGCAGGGGAGTGTCGGTGCGCTGCCGCCGCGTGCATACCGCATCGCGCATCGGTGCGTCGAAGACATCCATGTTGGGCGGAGACGCCATGCGCTTCCAATAGGTGTACATACTGCGCCGGTACAGCGCCTGGCCGTGCTCCTGTACATAATTCACCGTGTCGCTGGTCGGATAGCTCACCTGCTCCCAAACGTTTGCGGGCTGGTACGGCTTCACGCTTGGACCACCGATTCTATCGACGAGCAGCCCGCCCGACTGGAGAGCGATGTCGCGCAGCATCTCCGCATCCATGCGGAATCGGGGGCCGTGGCTCAGCAGCAGGTTGCGGGGATCCTTCGCTGCCTGTGCCGGCGTCGATACCGCGCTCTGACGGTACGTGGCAGACATCGCCATCAGCTTGTACATGTGCTTGATGTTCCATCCGCTGTCGCGGAATTCCACCGCCAGCCAGTCAAGCAATTCGGGATGGGACGGGCGCTGCCCCATGATGCCGAAATCTTCGGTCGTCTCCACCAGGCCTGTCCCGAACAACTCGTACCACATGCGGTTTACGGTGACGCGCGCCGTCAGCGGATTGTTCGGGCTTACGGTCCACTTCGCCAGCGCCAGCCGGTTGCGCGGTTCGCCCGCAGGCAACGCCGGCAGATAATGCGGCGTGTTGGCCTCCACGCGCTCGGTGCGGGCCGTGTACACCCCGCGGGTCAGCACGTCCGCGTAGGCCAGGGACGGCTTCTCCCACGACACCTGCGTCAGGTCGCCGCCTTCGGAGAGCTGGTCGAGCTGAACATTCAGTTTGCCGATTTCCGCTTCGATCGCGGCAACGTTTTTGTCCACGCTGTTCAGGTAGAATTCGCCGACCGCGTGCCACTGATCTTCGTTCCACTGCGTTGCCGGCTTTGCCGTAACCTCCGCAACGTAATCCTCGAAGGGAAGCCGCTTCGCCTCGTCGGATTCAAGCGCCCGCGCATAGAGCCGGACGTCCTGGTAACGGGTCTGCTTGGCCGGATCCGCGTCAGGATAGCGCCACCCCAGCTGCATCGGCGTGTGGGTGCGAATTGTCGCCCCGCCCAGAGAGTCGGAAACTACCGTCGTCGCGGCGGGCGTGCCGTTCACGTAGATCTTCACTCCGGAAGCGCGACCCGAGCCGTCATAAGTGAAAAAGATGTGTTTCCATCGCCCATCGACCGGGAGAGGGTCGATGGCCGAAACCTTGATGGCGACTTCTGGCGTTGTGTCCTTCGCCTCGGCGGGGGTCTCGGGCTTCTTCTCTTCTTCTTCTTCTTCTTCTTCTCCTCGGGCTTCTTCTTTTCGGGAGGCTTGTTCGCCGACAGATCCTTCTTGGTCAAATCCTGTGGCGTTGGATAACGGAAAGGCTCTTTGGCTTCCGCCTGCTTCTTTGACTTTTGGATCCTTGGCCTTCGCATCTTCCTTCGGTTTTGCGCTTTCCTTAGGTGATTGGTTCACCAACTCGACGGTGACGATGCCTTTCCTGATGGACAGGTCCCAGCCGCGATTGTGCTGCGTGGTGTCCATCTTCGCAATCAGGGTCTCGGGGTTATCTTCAACCGCGAAATACGGAGCGAAGCGCATCATGAACCATCCGCCCGAAGAAAACGCCTGGTTCGTGTCGTAATCACCTGCCGGGTCGAGGATCACACGGGTGCTCGATTGCATGCGGAAGTCGGGCCATAACCAGGTCGTCTCGCCCCATTCGGGTTTCAAAGTGCTGGCGCGGAAACTGGCCGGATTCGCATTCGGCGCGCTGTTCTTGAGCACATCGCCGCTGCCCTCATCGAGACGCAGGCGAACAACCAGCTTGTCGGTGGGCACGGCGCGTGGCAATTCCTCGCGCGAGGCGAGCCAGTGCTGGACCAGCTCGCGTTCATGGAGGCGCATGTCGTTCAATTGCCCGGCCAGTTCCGATCGCTTGGCCAGGACGCGGTTGTAGGCTTCCTCGTTTTGCGGCTTGGGAATGCGGACAACGGGCGCCCATACCGGCCGGTCGTCGTTGAATGGCTTCTCGTCGATGTTGTTGAAGAACGCGCTGAGTGCGTAGAAATCCTTCTGCGTGGTCGGATCAAATTTGTGATCGTGGCAAACCGCGCAGCCCACAGTGAGTCCCATGAACGTCGCGCCAAACGCCTCGGTGCGCTCGCGGGCAATGTTCACGCGCAGTTCTTCGGTGATGGTTCCACCTTCGTTGGTGCTCAAGCCCAGGCGCGTATAGCCGCTGCCGATGAGCGGATCGAGATTGCGCGCCGGCATCAGGTCCCCGGCGATCTGCTCCATGGCGAATCGATCGAACGGCTTGTTGCTGTTGAACGACCGAATCAGATAATCGCGATACGGCCAGATGTCGCGGCTGTTGTCGTAGTGCAGGCCGTAGGTGTCGGCATAGCGCGCGTAATCGAGCCAGTAGCGCGCCCGCTGCTCACCGAATGTGGGCCGCGCAAGCAAGCCGTCTACCAGATGTTCGTAGGCTTGCGGAGAAGAGTCGTTGACGAACGCTCGCACCTCGGCGGGCGTCGGCAGCAATCCGGTCAGGTCAAGCGTGACCCGGCGGATGAGGGTCGCTTTGTCTGCCTCGGGCGAGGGTTTCAGTCCTTCCTTTTGCATGCGCGCCAGGACGAACGAATCGATCGGATTCTTGTCCGATCCATTGCCCTGCGCGGGAGGTATTGCCGGCCTGACGGGGACGTCGAAGGCCCAATGCGGCCGGAAGACGGCGCCCTCTTTGATCCATTCCCGCAGAATCGCGATCTCTTCCGGCTTCATGGGCTTGGCTTCGCCCTCTGCCGTCTGCGGCATCAGGTGATGCGGGTCTGTAGATTCAATACGCTTGACCAGCTCGCTTTGATCCGGACGCCCGGGAACGATCGCGTCCGGATGCCCGGGCCGCTTTTTCATCGCAGATTCGGCGAGATCGAGACGTAACCCAGCCTTGCGCATTTCTGGATCAGGCCCGTGGCAACTGAAGCATCGCGCGGCCAGGATCGGCTGTACATCCTGATTGAAATCAAGGTGCTGGCCGGCTGTAAGACGCGGCTGGGCCCGATGACAGCCGGATGCGAAGACCAGCATGACCATTGCTATCAGGGCGTTAACTCCGGGCCAGAGGGGTCGGCGCAGTGGTGCCAGGAGTTCGGCTGCTCTCATCGAGCGTTCTTGACTTCGAAAGTAGCTGTTGACGTCGGTCACGGTAATGGGGAAGACCGGATACTTGCGGGTTTCCGCTAAGGAAAAGTTTGCCATCCGGCAAACACGGTTGTCTACAGTACGCGACGCTTTGTCTGGGGGAATCGAATTCCCGCCGGTACGCAGTGCCTCGAGTCCGGTCTAGATCCCCAGGCGCGACTTGAGGATGCGCACCCTGTCACGGGCTACCGGCAGCTGCGTATGGCGTCCGTCTTTGAGTGTCAGGACAACCTTTCCCGCAAACCATGAGTTCACTTCGTGGATCCAATCGACGTTGACCAGGACGGCGCGATGGATGCGCAGGAACCGCGCCGGATCAAGCCGCCGCTCGAGGTCGGCGATGGTCTGGTCCACGCTGTGCTTGCGCCCCTCGGCGACCGCATAGGTGAGTTTGTCGAGCGCCTGGAAATGGGTAACCGCGTCCAGGTCGAGAAACGAGATGCGCTCGCCCACGCGCGATGCGATACGGCGCGGGTACTCGTGATGTTCGCCGCGCAACGATGAGGCCAGCTCTCGCAAAAGCTGCGGCAATTCCTCGCTCTGTTGCCAGGCCGGCTTGGCGACCGGCCGCAGGCGCTCCAGCTTGCCAATGGCGCGCTCCAACTGCTCCGCTTCGACAGGCTTGAGCAGGTAATCGATAGAATTCACTTCGAAGGCGCGCAATGCATATTCGTCATAGGCTGTCGTGAATATCACGAAGGGCTGCTCGGCGAGCCGCGCAAGCAATTCGAATCCGGTCATCCCCGGCATCTGGATATCGAGAAACAGCACATCGACGGATCTTCCCGCGCTTCCGGAAAGAAAACTGAGAGCCTGAGCGGGATCGGTGGCCCTGCCCGCGATTTCCATTTCATCGTGGCTGGCCAGCAGGCGGGTAAGCCGCTCCAGGGCCAGCGGCTCGTCATCCACGAGATAGGCGCGCAGTGGTGCCGTTTGCATAGACATTAACTTTGCAACGGAAACAACAATGTTACTACCGTTGTCTCCTCCTGGCGCTCGACGGAGAGTTGTCCTTGTTCGCCAAACAGCAATTCAAGGCGCGACAACAGATTGCCGAGGCCGTGCTCGGGGGTGATGGACTGGAGCGAGAAGCCGGGGCCGTCATCGATCACCTGCAGGCGGACGCGTCCCTCCTCGGATGACACCGCCACGTGGATCGTGGCTCCCTCGGCGCGTTGCGAAACCACGTGCTTGATGGAGTTCTCCACCAGTGACTGCAGCGCCAGCGGAGGCACCTGCGCGCCATCGAGCGCTGGCGGAGCGTCGATGGTGTATCGCAGGCGTGTTCCAAAGCGCGTTCGCTCGATCTCCAGATAGTCGCGTGCGATCTTCAACTCCTGGCTGAGCCGCACGAGGCCGGTTTGATTCTCGCGCAGCGAAAAGCGGAGCAGGGAAGCGAGCTTGCCGACGGTATCCTCGGCGCGTTTGGGATCGGTGGGAATCAGCGACGCGATGGAGTTGAGGGTGTTGAACAGAAAATGAGGATGAATCCGCGATGCGAGCGAGGAGAGCCTCGCCTCGGCCAGCAACTTGTATGCCCGTTCCTGCTCCACCTGGCGTGTGCGCAGTTCCAGGGTGGCGGACTGTAACTTGTGGCGCATGGTTTCAAAGGACGAAATGCTCAGGCCCAGGACCAGGGTGATGACGATGGAGGTCGGCAAGGACAATTTGAATTCATGCCAGTATCCGTCTCCCGGGAACAGGTCGATCGCACGAAACAGCAGTCCGGCGGCGAGGGTTCCGGCGGTCGCAGTGACCAAGAGGACAATTGTGTTGATCAATATGATCAGGCGCGGAAAGCGTTCTGTGTAGCGAAATCCAACCCAGTTGAGCACGATCGCGGAAGGTGCGCCGATCAAGGTGGCATACACCATCGAAGCGAGAAATTTGCGGCCCGAGTCTGAGAACCGCGCGTGCTGTACTACCAGCAGGAACACGCCGACGCCCACGGCGATCAACGGAATGATCCACAGACACATGCGGGCCATTTCGCGCCATAGCTGTTTTCCCGTGGCCTCGGAGGTACAAGCCGTTGGCGACTGCTCCAATATCGGGCTCATAACTGGAACCTGATTCCCACCGAGGTCGCGGTGGAGTACGGAGCTGCGCCATACAGAGACGTTGGCTTCCCTGCTGGTATTTCCAGATGGAGATACGATGAGAAGTGCTTACCAAACCATCGATTGACATCGAAGACCGCGGCATAACTCCGATCGTCGAAATTGGTCACCACGGAGCCCGACAAGTCCCATTCCTTCCACCCAGGCAATTCGCGAAGTCGGGATTTGCTCACGTTCAGAAATCCGCAGTGTTGCCGGCCCGTTAACGGCCAGGCGCAATTGGGCTGGTAGTAGGGAATCGCGGGCGGCGTATAGAACTCGCCAATGAAGGTGACACCGGAGGCAGTGGTGTACTTCGCTCCCAGCAGAATCGCTTCGCCATCGCGCCAGGTGGCCTCGCCATGCAACTCCCACGCCTGGCCGAGAACGCGGGTGAAGGTAAGCGCACCAAAAGCATCGCTGCCGCGATCGTAACCGGCGATGAGCGAAGTGTCGAACCCGTGCACCAGTACGTTATACCGGAACGCGGTAGTGTCGCGCACCGTCATCCCTTTTCGAGCGAAGTCTGCGGTCGACCACGCAGCGGAGATCGCATGATTTCCCTTCACCCAATCCGCCTTGACCATGTCGCGGCCTTCGTTGGTGTTCAGGCGGTCGGTGGGATTGGTGGGATCACGCGGCGGATCCAAAACGCCTGCCGACGTGAAGGCGTATCCAGTACCCCAGCGCACCATCTTGCGCCCCGCCAGAAAATCGAAATCTCCCGCGGACAGGCCGGCGTATGTTTCCTTCACTCGAAAACGAGCAGCCGTGTCGGCATAAGTCACTTCATTTTCGATCAGGCTGGTGGAGAAATTCCAACGGCTGCGGTATTTCAGGCTGAAGGTCGGCTCCAGAAGCAGCTGGTTGAGCACGTTCGGAATCGGTCCCTTCACATGGCCATAGAACGTGGCATCGTCGATCACGGCGACCGCATAGCGCGTGCTGTAGCGGCTCTCTTCGGGCGCAGGCGGATCGTTCTGGGCAACCGCGGCCGCACACGCGCTCGTCAGGAGAAGCAGCGGAACCAGATGAACGCGTTTCATGGCAAATGCCTCGTTTGCGGTCAGAAGCGGTCGGAGCGACCCTGGTAGAAGAGCTTGTCGGGCAGGTCGCGCGCGCTGGTGGCCGAATACTCGAGCTGGCTATGGGAGTTATGCCGGATCTCGTCGTAGAGCGTGAGGCGGCGCAGCAGTGTCTTGCCGCCAACCTCCGCGTAGTCGTCGAAGCTCGCCGACTTGATGTGCTTGCCGGAGGTGAGATAGAACTCGGCCCGCACCGGGCGTGCATCTTCCGCACGCACCCAGTAAAGAATGCGCTGGTAAGTCGCGCCCTTTCGCCTGGCCGTCAACTCGAGCACGTGACAATCCACCTCGCCCAACTTTTCCCTGCGAAGATACACAGGCGTGTAGTCGGCAGCGTAGTTGGTGCGCGCCACGTCGCCGTTGGACGCGTCGCCGGAGAGCCGTTCGAGCGGTGTAATGCGGACCGGCCGGCTGGTATCGGGCAGATAGACCCACATATCGTCGCCCAGCATCAGCAGGTGGCGGCCCTTTTCGCGCGGACTCATAAACTCCACGTAGGTTTTGTCGGTGCCTTTCTGCGAGACCTCGTAGAGCTTTTCTTCATCCGGCTTGCCCGATTCGAAATTCGTGATTTTGACATGGGTGATGAACGACGGCCAGCCATTGCGATACGTGTCGGAGCGCTTGAGCAGGGCTTCGGCATCGGGCACGGTGGCCGATGCGGCGTGTCCCACCAATGCCAGGGTGACGAGGAACGCGATGACGATCAGCAACAGAAAGCCGCGCAGAATGCAATTCACGTTAGACATGGGCCAATGCCTCCGCAATCTGCAGCCGCGATGCGCGGATCGCAGGCAGAATCGATGCCAGGGCGAGAGAGACGACAACCAGGACCGATGAACCCACCATCAGGCTGGGCACGTGCAGAACCTTGAACATCATGTCGAACGAAGTGCCCGGGGGCGGTGGAAGATGCAGGCCGGAGGCGTTGAGCGCCATGCCGAGAAGGTTGCCGCCCACCACTCCCACAGCCGCGCCGAGAATGCCGGTCAGCGTGGCCTCCACCATGAAGAGGGCCACGATCCAACGCCGCGGCGTTCCCATGGCCAGCATGGTGCCGATTTCGCGGGTGCGCTCAAACATGGCCATCAGCAGCGTATTTACGCTGGCCATCAGCACCATGAAGAAAACGATCACGCCCAGGAAGAGGAAGATTCCGCTGAAGAGGGTCCGGACCTGCTTGTAATAATCGGCAAGGTCGATCCATTTCTTCAGGGAGATCTGCTGTGACTTGCCCTGGAGCCGGGGGAGGAGGTCCGCGGCGACGCTATCGGTGTTCTCGGTCTGGTCGAGTCCCACCACCAGGTTGGTGACGCGATCGCTTTGCAGCAGCCGTTGCGCCGAAGGCAGCGTGATGCGTAGATAGCGATCGTCGAGATCCTTGAAGCCGGTGCTCACGATGCCCACGATCTGCACATCGATTCCGTTGAGCGCGCCGTCGGCGGTTACGGCAAGAATCGTCAGGCCGTCGCCCACTTTCACGCTCATGGAGCGAGCCACGCCTGTACCGACCAGGGCTTCAACTTCTCCATTGGAATTGCTGCTGAGATCGCGACCGGTGGCGATGCGTGGATCGAAGCCCATCCTGCGTTCAGTATCCGGATCGACGGCGCTGCCCATGAACACCGACGATTTCACGCCGTTGGATAGCATTCCGTAGAACTCGATGCGCGGAGCGACGCCACGCACGTGATGGGCCGACTGGGCCGACGCGGCGACCTGGCGCCAATCGCTGATCCCGGTGTCGAGCACGTGGACTTCGTCGCGGCGAAAATGCTCAGCGTTGAAGATCTGGATGTGCCCGAGCCCGGTTCGAATGGTGCTTTCTCTTAAGCCGCGAAACATGAATGCAAAAAATCCGCCCACAAGCAGAAGCCCGGCCACGCCGCCGCCCACCATCAGCAGCGTCATCACCGTGCGGCGCCGGTTGCGGAACACGTTACGAAACGCAAGCAGCAAGAACTTGCCCATGGCTTCCTCCTTCGAGAGCGCTGTCGGACACTACTTGTCCATCTGTCAGTCGGATGATGCGCGGCGTGTGCTCCAGCAGGCGCTGGTCGTGGGTGGAAAAGATGAAAGTGAGACCAAGGTCGCGGTTCAGATCGCGCATGAGGTCGATCAACTGCGTAGCATTGCGCGTGTCCAGGTTGGCGGTGGGCTCGTCGGCCAGCACAAGCGCGGGACGATGCACGATAGCGCGCGCTACGGCCACTCGCTGGCGTTCCCCGCCTGAGAGCAGATCGGGTCGATGATTGGCCCGGTCCGCCAGCCCGACGCTCTCAAGTGCCTCGGCCACGCGACGCTTCCGTTCTCGCGCCCCAATGGACTGGACCAGCAGCGGGAATTCGACATTCTCGGCGGCGGTGAACACAGGAATCAAGTTGAAGGTCTGGAACACGAAGCCGATCTTTTTCCGGCGCAGATCGGTGGTCCGGCCAGGACCGAGCGTACTGGTGTCGGTACCCTCAATCAGGATTCGGCCGCTGGTGGGCTTGTCAATGCAGCCAATCAGGTTCAGCAGCGTCGACTTGCCGCTGCCGCTGGGGCCGGCAATGGCCAGAAACTCGCCTGCGCTCACGCTGAGACTTGCATGATCGAGCGCGGTCACGTCGCGGTGATCCAGCGGGAACTTGCGGCTGACGGCTTCGACGCTGACGATGGGATCGAATGAGTTCATCTGGGCCGTTCCTTTCCGGAGCATTCTGCTCTACCGAAAAGTTAGCGGCGGCGGAGAAGGAATGCGCGCGGTTCCGGATGGAAGGCCCTAAAAAGCGGATGAACGGTTCGAATCGCTGCTGTAGCCGTTGAATGGGATGCGTCACCGAGTCATAGAAGGGGCAGCGGAAGTCACCTCTCGAGCCCCACGACCATGCCCTCCGCACCCCGGAGGTCGACCATCCCGCCTACACTTTTTCCTTCGCGATCGAGGTGCGTCGAGGAGAGGACCGTTCCTGCCGCGAGTTCGATTTGTACCGGCTCCGTGGCCATGTTCAGGACTACGAGGAACCGGTTGTCTTTGCCCGTTCTTTCAAACCGCAGCACATGGCCGGCGGCGGTCACGTCTTCGAGCTTGCCGCTGACGAGCGTCGAGTGCGTCTGGCGAAGCTGAATCAGGTTGCGGTACAGCCGCAGGATCGAATAGTCGTCCCGCTCCAGCGCCTCGACGTTGACGATTTCGTGCTCGTCTCCGAGAGGAAGCCAGGGCCAGCCGGTTGTGAATCCGCCTGACGGAGAGCCGTCCCAGGGCATCGGCGTCCGTTCCGGATCGCGTCCCAGCCCCAGCCCCGGCTCGTTCTTCTCGAAAGGGTCCTTAACCTGGTCGGGGGGGATGGGCACGTTGCACAAGCTGAGTTCCTCGCCGTAGTACATGGTGATCGTGCCGGGCAGCGTCAGCAGCAGCATGGCCGCCACGCGTGCCTGCCGGGTGCCGATCCGGGTGGCGATGCGTGCAGTGTCGTGGTTGCCGACGCACCCAGTTCGGCCAGGCGCCTTCGGGCAATGCGCCCTGGTAATCGGAAATCACCTGCGCCACCGACTCGGCGCTCCACGCGCACTGCAGCAACTGGAAATTGAAAGGCAGGTTTGCGCCGGTCAGATCTCTACCGTAGTAGGTCATCAGTTGCGGGACCGGCAGATAGATTTCGCCGATCAGGACCCGCTGCGGAAATTCGTCCACCACGGCTCGCATCTCGGCGACCAGATCGTGCACCTCGGGGCGATCGGAGTTATAGGTTGGCAACAGGCGGTTGTTCGATGCTTGCCCCATGCGGTATCCGGGATTGGGCGGATTGTCGCGGAACTGATCGTCCTTGATCATCAGCCACATCACGTCCACCCGAAAGCCGTCGACGCCCTTTTTCAGCCAGAAGCGCAGGGCGTCGAACATCGCCGCTTTCACTTCCGGATTACGCCAGTTCAGGTCCGGCTGCTGTTTCAGAAATGAGTGGTAGTAATACTGACCTGTCGTCTCGTCGTGTTCCCATGCTGAGCCGCCGAAGTGACTCAACCAGTTATTCGGCTGGTCGCGCCACAGGTACCAGTCGCGTTTGGGATTGTCCCGGGAAGAGCGGCTTTCGAGGAACCATGGGTGCTGGTCGGACGTGTGATTGGGCACAAAATCGAGGATCACCTTCAGGCCGCGCCGATGCGCCTCCGCCACCAGGCGATCGAAGTCCTCGATGGTGCCGAAGATCGGATCGATGCCGCAGTAATCCGACACGTCATAACCGAAATCCGCCATTGGCGAGGGGTAAATCGGCGAGATCCAGATCGCGTCCACTCCCAGCAGCACGAGGTAGTCGATGCGCTTGAGAATCCCGTTCAGGTCCCCGATCCCGTCGCCGTTGCTGTCCTGAAAAGAGCGGGCGTAGATTTCGTAGATCACTGCGTGCTGCCACCAGATCAACTCCTGCATCTCACCAATTGCTCCTGAAGGTTAAATTCGAAACCGAAAGAATGTCAGCATGATCAACGATCTCTGGTACAAGAACGCAATCGTGTACTGCCTGTCGGTAGCCACCTATATGGATGCTAACGGAGACGGCATCGGAGATTTCCAGGGATTGATGCGCCGGCTCGATTATTTGCAGGGGATGGGCGTGACAGCCCTGTGGCTGATGCCATTCCAGACCTCGCCCGGCCGCGACGATGGCTACGATGTGGCCGACTACTACAACGTCGACCCGCGGTACGGCACACTGGGAGACTTTGTCGAATTCACGCACGGCTGCAAGCAGCGCGGCATGCGCGTGCTCATCGACCTCGTCGTGAACCACACTTCGAACCAACATCCCTGGTTTCAGGAAGCCTGCCGCGATCCGAAATCCAAATATCGTGATTGGTATGTGTGGTCGAAGAAGAAGCCGAAGGATGCCGCTTCGGGCGTGGTGTTTCCGGGCGTGCAGAAATCGACGTGGACCTATGAAAAGACCGCGCGGTCCTGGTACTTTCACCGTTTCTACGACTTTCAGCCCGACCTCAATACCGCCCATCCCGAAGTGCAGGCCGAGATCCTCAAGATCATGGGCTTCTGGCTGCAACTCGGCGTCGACGGGTTTCGCATGGACGCCGTTCCCTTCGTCATCGCCAAGAAGGGCGCCGACCTTTCAAGGCCCGTGGAGCACTACGACATGCTGCGCTCGTTCAGCGAGTTTCTCAGCTGGCGCAAGAACGGGGCCATCATCCTCGGGGAGGCGAATGTTTTGCCGAAGACCGACCTGGAGTACTTTGGGGAATTCGGCGAGCGGCTGCAGATGATGTTCAACTTCGACGTGAATCAACACCTGTTCTACGCGCTGGCGAGCGGCGATTCCCGGCCGCTGATCAAGGCGATGGAGGATACCAAGCCTCGCCCGGCGACAGCGCAGTGGGGCCTGTTCCTGCGCAATCACGACGAACTCGATCTCGGCCGTCTCACTGAGAAACAGCGGAAAACGGTCTTTGCAGCCTTCGGTCCGGAAAAAAACATGCAGCTCTACCAGCGCGGCATTCGCCGCCGGCTCACGCCCATGCTGCAGGGCGACCGGCGTCGGCTGGAACTTGCCTACAGCCTGATGATGACGCTACCGGGCACGCCCGTGATTCGCTACGGCGACGAGATCGGCATGGGAGACGACCTGCGACTGCCGGAGCGGAATTGTGCGCGCACCCCCATGCAATGGTCCACGGAGCCGAACGCGGGCTTCACCAAGAGCGACAAGCCGATCCTGCCCGTCATCTCCGAGGGGCGCCTATGGATTTCAACATGTGAACGTCGCCGCGCAGCGCCGCGACCCCAATGCTCTGCTCAACTGGATGGAACGCATCATTCGCATGCGCAAGGAAGTTCCCGAGATCGGATGGGGCGATTTCTCATTTCCCGCCACCGGGAATCAAGCAGTGCTGGCGATGCGCTACGATTGGCGCGACAATTCGGTTGTTTGCCTTCACAATCTAAGTGCGGAACCGCAGGAAGTTCGTTTCCTGGTACGCGTTCCCGACGAGGAACGCAGGACGCTGGTTAACCTGCTCTCGGAGGATCACAGCTATGCGCAGAAGGGCGGCAGGCATTGCGTAATGCTCGAGCCCTACGGCTACCGCTGGTTCCGCGTCGGCGGGCTCGACTATCTGCTCAAGCGCACTGAGATGTGAGCCGAAGAGCCTGGCACTTGGTTACGCGGCTGCGATCCTCTTGATCAGGTCGGCCTGTTCGCTGTCGTTTTCTGCGCCGATGGTGAAGGCATCGAGTACACCGGTACCGAGCGCGAAACGGATCGCCTCGTCCGGCCGGCTGCGCATATCGCCCTGCCCCAGGATCTTCATGCCGATAATGCCTTTGCCCCGGGCACGCATCTGTTTGATGACGCCGATCACGGTTTGCGGGTCGGCGTCCATGTGCGAACCGATGGGATTCAGTCGCACCAGGTCCACATCGACCCAGGGAGAAGCCGCAGCGGCCCGCAGCGCTTCGATGGTGTGGCACGAGCAGCCATGCGCTCGGATCACACCCTTCTGCTTGGCCTCTTCGAAAACATCCATCACGCCGCGATACTTCGTGGTCCACTCGCCGTCGCGAACGTAGTGCATGAGAAGAATGTCGATGTAGTCAGTTTTCAACTCGCGGCGATAGCGGTCGATGTCATCTTTCGCCTCCTTCGGATCGCGCGAGTCGCACTTGGTCATGATGACGACCTTATCGCGGGGCAGCCGGCTAATGGCTTCGGCCACTTCGGGATGAGAGCCATAACTGTCCGCGGTATCGAAGAAGGTGAGTCCGCGGTCATAACCTGTGCGCAGCAGCCGTGTCAGCCCGCCGCTGCGTGTCTGGTTGGACCCGCCGCCTGATCCCACCGTCCCTGTTCCCATGGCCAGGCGGCTGGTGCGGATGCCGGTCTTGCCCAGCACCACGGTGTCGTGCGCCCCGGGTTTGCCCGCAGTCGCGGGCAGATCCAAAACGCCGGCCATGCCGCGCGGCGCAAGGTACGCCGCACCCAATCCGGCCGCGGCGCCAGAGATGAACTTTCTACGGTTCATGAAACCTCCTGGGCGGAATCCGTCTATCCCTTCTGGTGACTCGCCTGAAAGAATTTTGCGGAGTTTGTACTGTCGGTCTTCGACCCGGCGCTCCGGTGGAGTTATTCTACGCCGCCCCGGAGTAGAAATTGCGCAGCGTGTGACCAGTTCCTGTTTCTTCCTGTTTCGCCCGAGCCAGGAAAGAAGCGGATTCTCATGCATCGCGGAACCGGCAATTGTTCTCCTTGCTGTGAGGCGCAAGAGAAAGCCCGGCCGCGAGGGCCGGGCGTCGATGCGAGTCATCATTCAAAGTTAGAACCAGGTTAGAAATGAGGCGCGTACTCATCGTGGTCGTGGTGTTCTTCCTTCAGGTGGTGCATCGCGCGGCTATAGCCTTCCTTGAATGCATGGCGATAGTCGTCGACAAATTCGCGCTCCACGTTCGGATGGCGGTATCTGTCGTGATCGTCTGCATCCTTGTGGCTGCGGGTTTCAAAATCTCTCCGCGCGGCCTCAACGCCGTCGTTGTAGCCCTGCCGCTGCGCATCGCGGTATTCCGATGGCGGTTCATCCCAACGGCCTTCCTGGGAACTGGCGTAGCCAGCCGCCGGCGACGCTGCCGGTGCTGCGTAAGCCTTCGCGGCGATCCCGCCGGACGTAGCACCCAGTGACAACGCCAGAGCCGAAACTGCAAACCATGTCTTCGTCATAAAACAAACCTCCTGCGGTCCAGACCGTAAAGATGTGAGGTTTCGGCATGGTGTTGCTTAGAGAACACTCCCAATTAGGGGCGGGCGGGAAGCGAAAACCGGCAAGCCCTTGATTTTTCGCAGCTTGACTTGGAATGAAGATTGATGGGATAGGATGGCCTCATGGCGCCACTTATTGAAGTTAATAACTTGTATGTTCATTTCGGCGCCGTAGAAGCCGTTCGAGGCATCCAGTTTCAACTCGCCGACGGCGAGGTTCTGGGGATTGTGGGCGAGTCGGGTTCGGGAAAGAGCGCAACGGCGCTGGCGATTCTCGGGTTGCTTGGAGCTTCAGCAAATGTCACCGGGCAAATTCTCTTTCGCGGGCAGGGTGATACCGCGTCTGTCGCGAATCTGCTGAATCAGCCGATCTCCCTTCTACGTGATCTGCGCGGGCGCGAAATCTCGATGATCTTCCAGGAGCCGATGACCGCGCTCAATCCAGTCATGTCCATCGGCCGCCAGGTCGCGGAATGCGCCGCGGCGCACGCGTCCTCGTGGACGGGCAGGGAAGTGAAACGGCGAGCCATTGCGGCGCTCGAGGCCGTTGCTATTCCAGATGCCGCGCAGCGCTATGGCGATTACCCGCACCAGTTCTCAGGCGGACAGCGCCAGCGCATCATGATCGCCATGGCGCTCATCAACCGCCCGCGCCTGCTCATCGCCGACGAGCCGACCACAGCTCTCGATGTAACGGTGCAGGCGCAGATCCTCGCGCTGTTGGCCCAGCTTCAACGCGAGTACGGGCTGGCCATGCTCTTCATCTCCCATGACCTTGCCGTGGTGGGACAGGTCGCGAGCCGGGTGGCCGTGATGCGCGCCGGCGAGATTGTCGAAACCGGTCGCGTACGCGACGTGCTCACGCGTCCCCATCATGAATACACCCGCAGCCTGCTGGCCGCGGTGCCTACGTTGAGGACGGATCGAAACCAGCCGCTGGCGATGATTGCCGGGGTTTCCGATTTGCCTCAAACGCGCATCTGAGAGGGAGTGAACATCTTCCTTGCGTTTCGCGTGAAGACGACATCGGCAGGAGCTCGGCGGTTGGCCTCGCTCTGTCTGCTGGCAGCCCTTTTGTCCGCCTGGGCGGATCCTGTTCCTGTGAGGTTCAAGCAGGGCAGCGGCCACATCTTTCTTCTCCTGCGTGGAGACGATGGCAAGACGCTGGCCGCGGGGGAATCGTTTCAGACCGTCAAGGGTTCCAGAGTTACAACCCGCACAGCGTTTCACTTTCGTGACGGCTCGCTCGATGAGGAGACCACCGTCTTTGACCAGGGCCGGAACTTCCGTTTGTTGAGCGACCGTCGCATTCAGCGCGGGTCAGCTTTTCCTCATCCGATGGAGATGCAACTCGACGCACAAACCGGCCGGGTGATCTTCCATGACCTCGAAAAAGACAAGACCACAAGCGAAATGCTGAAACTGCCGGGTGATGTGGCGAACGGCATCATCACCCAGGTTCTGCAGAACATCCCTCCGGATACGGCTGAAACCAGGGTCTCCTACGTTCTGCCTGCCGCAAAGCCCAGACTTGCAACTCTTGTGATTTCCCGCGTCGGCGACGACATCTATCTGCTCGGAGGCCGGCGCCAAACAGGATCCAAATTTGAGATCAAGGTGGACCTCGGCGGAGTGGCTGGAGTCATTGCTCCCATCATTGGCAAAGAACCCAAGCCTATTTACGCCAGGATGGCCGGCGGCGCGGTGCCGATGTTCATTCGGATCGATACGCAGTTTTACGATGGCGCCCCCGTGTGGACGATTGAGCAGACGAGTCCCGCGTGGCCATCGTCGGGAGAAGCAGGTGGGGAGCATTGAGCATCTTCTCGAAGCAAAACACCAAGTTGAAAATCCAGCTGCGCAGCCGTCTGCCAGGCCACAATTGCGACAAATACCCGAATCGCCCATCCGATTAAAATCGTTCCTCGGTATAGAATTGCTGCCTGCGAGGAATGGGCGGAATGAAGAAGCGGATTCCACGGCGGCTGTCGAAATACCGTGCAGTCACCCTCTTGATGGAGTCCCTCTGGCGTCTGCTTTCGCGCCTGCCCGGCAGAAGCGCGGGGCTGATCATCGCTCTCGCGCTGTGTTGTCCGGCTGTCTTTGCGGCCACCGCCGCCCCCCCGACCATCACCGCCGTTGAAGCGGAATTGATTGCCGACATGAACGCTCGTCTCGTAAAGGTGGGCGCGACCATTTACGCCCGTGTCACGGCCGATTGGCAGGGCACGGATTGCGTCCTCAGAAGCGGCGCGATTCTCGAAGCGCACGTGCTGTCGGTATCTTCTTATCGACAAAATGCCAACATCTCGGAAGTCGATCTTGCCTTTACGGGAGCACAGTGCAGAGAGCTCAAGATGGGGGCCTTCCCTCTGCTCCTTGCCGCCATGGCAGCGCCGCCGCAGAACAGAGATCTGGGCATTCTCACGTCGCCCTTGCCGTTTTCCACTTCGGCAGGCCACACGGCTGCTCAGGGCTGGGGAAGCCTTGCCGCTCTCGGAACCATGCAACAGGGCGCGATGCTGAACCTGCAAATGGATATGCACCCGCTGACTCCGCGCATGCGAATGGGCGAGGTTGACGGGATCAAAGGGTTAAAACTCGATGTCGCCACGGGGCCGGAAAACAGTTCCGTTCTGACCTGTCGGGGCCACGACGTGTCGCTCGAAAAGCATACCTTGCTCCTCCTGATTCCCGCACAAGCGACTTTTCCCCGCGCGGAGACCAGCTCGGACGTCGCTCGGCCAGCCCCGGCCGATACTTCCGGCGTCGTCGGTACCACTCCTGCACCTGACACGATCGCGGAGACGTCTGCCCTGCCGCCCATAGACGATCTTGATCTCTGCGCGCCGCCGCAGTGCAATGTCGCATTGCCCCCAGGAACCGGGAACGATGGGGCCAAGCCTGGTGCCACCATTTCGATCAGCCAACTGGGCTATTCTCCGCGCCCTCAAAAAGCGATGGAAAGCTTCGATTACGATGAAGTTCTGACCTATCTTAGCCCCACCGAATTGCTGGTCACCTTCAATCCGCATATCCTTGCGCCCAGGCATTCGCTGGGTCGGTCAGGTTCGACAGTACGAGTGATCCGCGCGGCTCTCATTGACACCGAGACACACCGGGTTACCCATACGGTCGACTGGGAGCTGCCCGACAATCGGGAATACCTTTGGCCGCTCGGAGAGGGGCGGGTTCTGGTACACGTCGCTTCAGAGCTTAGAGTCTATGGCGCAGGATTGAATGTCTATGATCGCGTTCCGCTGGATGGACCGCTCGCCTTTGTGCGAGCGACACCCGATGGAAGTTTCGTCGCGGTCGGCGTGGTCCGCGAGCGGCACACTCCGGAGTTGCACGCCAGGCTCAGCCAAAGCCTCAACCGCGAGCCGGACGAAGATGTGGATGTCCTGGTTCTGAATCGCAACTTCGAGACCATCGCCAAATCCAAGGCGCAGACGGGAATCATGGCTCCCACGCTCCTGAACGAGGGGCAGGCCACACTCGAAGCCATGCCAGACGCGAGCTACCGGGTGTCCCTCCTGACCTGGGACAACCATGGTTCGATCCTCGCCCGATTCAAGTCAAGCTGTACTCCAGAGCTCTCCAGCTTCGCGCCGGACCTTATCCTCGTGGTGAGCTGCGACAAGCAAACCAGGCAGCGCGCGTACCGCGTTCTGAACTCGAACGGAAAACTGGCGCTGAAAAGTGCCTTGCACTCGAATAATTGCGGTAACTCAGCTAAAGGCAGCGCGAACCGGCAGACCTTTGTTGTGAAAACCGTGCAGTCGAGTACACCCGTGCTTGCGGGAGATCCATTTAGCGCAGCAGATTTATCGTCCGAGGATCTGGAGGTCTATCGTGCAACGGATGGCAAACGGCTGCTTGGTGTGCGGGTCGCTTCTCCTTCCTCGAGCCGCGACGGTTACGCCCTGGCGCCCGACAGCTCGCAGCTCTCGGTCCTGACCCGGGACCAGATCTCGGTTTATTCCGTCGCGAAGAATTGATGTTGAGCGGCGGTGTTATGTCGCTGGAGAGATCGCCGGCGGCTTCCACGAGCCATCGATGATCGAGGGCGGTGTATCCTTCGGCCAATAGAGGCGCAACATCGGGATAAATCTTCCTTTGGGGGCGGGCAGCCAATTGGCCGCCTTCGCTCCGCTCGGAGACTGCGCCTGAATATAGATGTCGACCGACCCGTCGGGGTTAGTCGTGAGCTTGTCGCGTGAACTTACCGTGTAGCGATTCAACGGATTGGGCACGAAGAAGTAAGTTGCGTCATACATCGTGAGCGACCAGAATCCGCTCACGGGCGGCAGCTGGCCTTTTTCGAAGTGCATGACATAGTTGTGCCCGTCGGCGTCGAACTTGTCACCCTTGGCGTCCTTTTCACCGGTGGGATAGACCGCGTCCTGGGGGCGATTGGCGCCCAGCCCGATGGCGGTGACGAGAGCCCGCTGGATGTAATCGGTTCCGTAGGTGCCGGCGTTGGTGGTGAACATCCATCCGTTTACCGGCTTCCCGGCCTCTTTAAAGTGTTCCATGATCTTTGCCTGGGCGAGCTTTGGAACGGCCTTGATTAATTCCTGATCAACGGTGCGCAGCACGCCGGGGTCGAAGTCCTTTCCAGGAACCAACCCGATCTTTGCCATTTGCTCCACCATGGGTGCATCGGCCGCGGCGGGAGGATTGTCTTTCATCAGGCGGGCAAGATAGGTGAAGTATTCTTCGATGCCCATGTCGTCGACCTGATCGCGGACAGCCGTCTTCATGTCGAGCGCGTTGTCCACGGATCCCTGCGCGGGAGTGTAGGGCTTGCCGTAGGCGCTCAGCGGAACCAGCTCAAACTTGTCCTGCAGTTCGTGGACCGCTTTATAGTCCTCGGGAGTTCCAGTGCAATAGATTCGACCCAGCAGCC
This sequence comes from Terriglobales bacterium, assembly GCA_963788475.1. GTDB lineage: Bacteria > Acidobacteriota > Terriglobia > Terriglobales > Acidobacteriaceae > Telmatobacter. The sequence continues at coordinate 235,219 of CAWBGO010000009.1, read as the reverse complement.
ACACCATACCAGTAGGTGACTTCAATTCCTTAACGCCGTCGGGAAGCTTTCCCGACCATCCCGGCCCGGTGATGGCATACTTCGCCGCACCGCCACCGGTGGTGCGCTTTCCGGGGACATCGAAGACATCGGTCCAGCCGCTGAGGAAGGGAAGCAGGTAGTAGCGGTCGCCCATATCGGGAACACTGAGAATCCAGGGCTCGCGGGAAACGTCAAACCATGCCAGGGTGTAGAGCGTGTCGGCATTGGGAGCCGTGACGGCGTGGTTATCCACGCTTGGATACGAGCGCAATTTCAACATCTGGCCCATGGGCGCACTTTGCGCGTCGGGAACCAAGACGTTGGTAAGACGCTTACGCGTCATGTCCATCGTGACCAGCGGATAGCCGTAGATATAGGCGTCCGTGGCAGTCTTGACCGCCTCCTTGAGGTCCACACCAGAACTGTTCTTGCAAGACGTGATCAGCAGGGCGACGCAGATCGAGGCGAAAATCGTAAGAAAACGCAAATTCACTTTCATTTACTTAACTCCACAGAGGGCACATTACCGCCATTTTGGCCGAGCCGTCTCCGGAGAGTTTAGGAACTCTCCCCGTGGGAGGACACCTGTTATTTATGCCAGTAGCGGAGCGTGAGAATCCTAGCTCAGGATGATCGTTTTGATTTCACAGCAAGTTATGGACGACTCGGAGGTCACTGCTGGAAACAGTTCAATCACTTCGGAACCATAAACACACGACCGACAAGCGGCCTATTTTCGAGCCGCCATGGAATGAATCCGCGAATCGAAGACTTGGTATGGAGAATCAAATAGCCGGAGTTTTCGCCCCGGGGGTCTTGTGGCCACGCTAGAGGTTGGTTTCCTGCAGAGTCAATTGGAGGGGCGCAAGCGCCGGCTGGAAGTGGCGGTTGCCTCCGCGCCGCAAAACTCAGACCTGGTCAGCCTGTTGCGCGAAGTAGATTCAGCGCTCGACCGCATGGTCGAAGGCACCTACGGTTTGTGTCTGGAGTGCCACGAATCGGTGGAACAGGACCGTTTGCTCGCCGATCCGTTAGTGCGCTATTGCCTGGACCATCTCACCCAACATGAACGGGCCGCGCTCCAACGAGACCTCGACCTTGCCTCCCAGGTGCAGCGCAACCTGTTGCCGGAAAATGGCCTGTGCGTGGGCGGCTGGGAAACGAGCTATCATTTCGCGCCTGTTGGCCCGGTCAGCGGCGACTACTGCGACTTGATCCCCAACGATGGGCAGCTCCTCTTTCTTTTGGGCGACGTCTCCGGCAAAGGCGTAGCAGCTTCCATGATGATGGCGCAACTGCACGCCTTGTTTCGCAGCCTGACCGGCATGTCGCTGCCGCTCGGCCAGATTGTCGCGCACGTCAACCGCGTCTTGTGCGAAAGCGCGCTGGCGGGACAGTACGCTACTTTGGTGTGCGGGTTGGCAAAGCCAACTGGCGAGGTAGAAATCCATAACGCCGGCCATTGCCCTGCAATCGTCGTTGGGCGAGACGGCGTGTTTTGCATTGAATCTACCGGTTTGCCGCTGGGGATGTTCCTCGAAACGAAGTCTTCCGCGACGTGCGTGCAATTAGAATCGGGCGACACGCTGTTTCTCTATACAGACGGTCTTTCCGAAGCCCGCAACGAGAGCGACGAGTACGGAATGGACCGCGTCATGGCATTGGTGCACCAGCAGGCTGCGCGGCAACCTGCTGAACTGATCGCCGCCTGCGTTGATGACATGCGGGCATTCGTGAACGGCGGCCGGAGTTTCGACGACATGACGGTGCTGGCGGTCCGGCGCTGCGCTTAGGCGAGGCAGCGCTCCCCTTCTCGATTGGCGAAGACACGACCGCCCCTCGGCTACCGAGAGGCGGCGGATCGTGGTTGAATGTAATTTATTCGGCGACGGCTTCCTGGGCGGTTTCGACAGCTGGCTCCGAGGCGGGCGCTTCTTCCATCGCGTCGCCAAGCACTTTCACTTTCAGCCGGGCGGTCACTTCGCGGTGCAGCTTGATGGTCACGTCGTAGTTGCCCAGGGCCTTCAACGGCTCGTTCAACTGGATCTTGCGGCGATCGATATCAAAGCCCCTGGTTCCCAGTTCAGAAGCAATATCGGACGAGGTAACGGAGCCGAACAGCTGCCCGTTTTCGCCGGACTTGCGGGTAAAGGTCAGCACGACCGGTTCGAGTTTGGTGACCAGTTCCTCCGCCAGCGCTTTCTCCGTGGCGGAACGACGCGCGGCGGCTGCCTTCATCTGATCGATGACCGCCTTGTTGGCCAGGGTGGCCTGCAGCGCCAGCTTGCGGGGCAGCAGGAAATTGCGTCCGTAGCCATCGGCCACCTTCACCACATCTCCGCGGTGGCCGAGGTTGGCTACGTCTTCTTTCAGGATGACTTCCATTTCTAATCTCCAGAGTTACGAGCAGCGCATCGTTCTCCGCCAGTCCTTTAGACCCACGTCCGGACCAGTGGTTGCGCCGCGAAGGATTCTACATCCACGTTTCGAAATTGTCGCCTGCCTCCCGCAAACAGCGCCAGCCAACGAAAGCGGGACACGCAGTACCGCTTTAGTGGCGCGTCGCAAACGGCAGCAGGGCGATGTTGCGGGCCTGCTTGATGGCGCGCGTCAGGCGGCGCTGGTGCGTGGTGCATACACCAGTCAAACGACGCGGCACAATCTTGCCGCGCTCGGCCACAAATCCCTGCAGCAGACGGACATCCCGATAGGGGATGGCGTCGATCTTCTCGGTGCAGAACTTGCAGACCTTCTTGCGGCGGAAGAACTTGCCGCGTCCGCCGGGACCGCCGCCGGGACGACCGCCGGGGCGACCGCCGGCCCCCCAGAACCGCCGCCGGGTCCTCCGGAACCCCCGCCAGGGCCACCGGACCCGTGCCCGCTTTGTGCTGCTGGTGCGCTCGTCTCGGGCGCCTTTCCTTGCGTTTCATCTGCCATAGTGTTCCTCTTCACTCTTTCGTTTCCGGCTTGGCACCGGAAGGAATGCCTGAGGGGCTAAGCCCCACGTATTTTGATGCACTTGCGGCGCGACCAATGTCGTGCCATGGTGCAGCGTCCGGCAAGACTCCTGCGCGGCGCCTAGGCGCTTGCCTGCACCGGTTCAGCCGGTTCGGCCGCCGGCGGATGCGCCACCGCCACCGCGGGTTCGGCACTGACCTTGCGGCGCGTCCCGCGCAGGGCCTTGACCTTGGCCAGCCGCTTCTCTTCCTCGTCCATGCGCACGGTGATGAACTTGATCACCGGCTCGGAAACGCGCAGCCGGCGCTCCAGTTCCAGGACCACAGCGCCATTGGCCTCGATGGTCATCAGAACGTAGTTGCCGTCGTTGAACTTGCGCACCATGTAGGCCAGCTTGCGCCGGCCCATCTTATCCACCGACTTGACCACCCCGCCGCCATTGGTCACCGTGGTGGTGAAGCCGGCGATCAGCTTGTCGGCATCCTCTTCGGCCACATCGGGCCGAACAATAAACATCACTTCATACAAGCGAGACATCCGTTATCTCTTTCCGCTGAGGTCCCCTTGACTTCAGCCACCCGCCGCCGGCAAATACCATAGCGGCGCTTTTCAGTGGACAGTGAACAGTGGACAGTTCGATTATCTCCGTCCGTATTCCCTGCAGTCCCTAGTCCCTAGTCCCTGTCCCTGTCCCTGGTCCTCGTCCCGTCTCGCGGCGGTTGAACTCGTTCATCGCCGCTGCCGGTCCAACTTCGATGATGCGCCGGACCGCCGTTGCCACCCGGTCCAGCACCTCGTCCAGCACCGCCAGGTCGGCCTTGCGCATCGGCGAAAGCAGGTAATCCTTGCCACCGCGCCGGCTCGCGCCTGCCGCTACCGCTTCGGGTGGCAGATCTTGCCCTACCCCGATCCGCAACCGCAGCCACTCCTGGCTTCCCAGGGCGGCGGTCACGCTGCGGGCTCCGTTGTGTCCCGCCGGCGAACCGCGCTCCCGGATCTTGATCGTGCCCAGCGTCAGGTCAAGCTCGTCGTAAATCACGAGCAGGTCCCGGGCCGGGTCGGCTTCAAACTCCCTGAGCAGGGCGGCGACAGCCATCCCGCTCAGGTTCATATACGTCTCCGGCTTGGCCAGGACCACTTCCCGCCCCGCAATGCGGCAGGTCGCAGTCACCGCCCGGCAGCGCCGGTTCTGCACCACAACGCCCTCTTGCCCGGCGATGCGGTCGATTGCCATGAACCCCGCGTTATGCGGAGTCCAGAAATACTCCGGGCCAGGATTGCCCAGCCCCACCACCAGGAACGGCCCCGATCCCGGATCCCGATCTGGCGTGGGCCGGCTCGCGGACTCGCTTCCCTCGGCCAAGGCTTACTTCTTTGCCCCGGCTTCCGGCTTCTTGCCCGCCGCGGCATCCGGCGCCGCATCGGTCTTGCCCTTCTTGGCCACTTCCGGTTCCGCGGGAGCGCCAGCAACGGCAGCCACGGCTTCCGCTTCCGGCGTCGCCACAACTTCTTCGCGAATCGAAACCACGTGGGCTACGGTCGCATCTTCCGCGTTCAGGTACTTGATCTTGTCGGAATGAGGCAGATCGCTCACGCGCACCGCTTCGAACAAGTCCCAGGTTGCTCACGTCCACGTCGATGTGGTTGGGAATGTCCGAGGGCAGGCACTCGATTTCCACTTCGCGCAGCACCTGGTCCAGAATGCCGCCCGCGGTCTTCACGCCCACCGGCATGCCCATCAGCTTCACGCGCACGCTCACGCGCAGAGCCTTGTCCATGGCGATCCGCTTCAGGTCGATGTGGATCAGCATGTCCTTGATCGGCTCCCGCTGCCAGTCCACGATCATGGCCTTGACCGGCGATCTGTCGCCCAGGTCGACATCGAAAATGGTGTTGTGGCCGGTCTCGGAAAACAGGATCCGCGAAATCTGCTTCGGATCCACCTCGACGGCCACTGCTTCGTGCACCGGCGCCATACAGCACGGCAGGAATCTTGCCCGCGACGCGCACGCGGCGCGCGGCATTCTTGTTGAACTTGCCCTCGCGGGGCTTGGCTATTACGACTTCAGGCATTCTCTCTCTCGTTTCTGTTCGGGCACGGACGGTTGAGGTGCCGCTCCCTTTGTTGAAGAGCCAGTTTTCAGTTGTCAGTCTTCAGTGGTCAGTCAAGTTACAGCGCCGATCACTGACACTGCCGAACCAGCCGTTGATTTCTCCGTCACTGATCACTGAGCTCACTGATCACTGTCTCTACGAAAACAGCGTACTCACGCTGGTTTCCATGTGAATGCTCTCGATCGCCGCGCCCAGCAGGCCGGCGATGGAAAGCACCTTGATCTTGGGTAGCTTCTGGCCCGCCTCGCGCAGCGGAATCGTGTTCGTGACCACCACCTGCTCCAGCCGCGAGTTGGCAATGCGGTCGATGGCCGGTCCCGAAAGCACGGCATGGCTGGCGCAGGCATAGATCGCAGCCGCTCCATTTTCGTGCAGCGCATCCACGGTCTTCACCAGGGTTCCCGCCGTGTCGATGATGTCGTCGATGATGAGGCAGGTTTTGCCCTTCACATCGCCGACCACGTGCATCACTTCCGCCACGTTGATGTCGGTGCGCCGCTTGTCCACGATGGCCAGCGGGGCGCCCATCTTCTGCGCAAAGAGACGCGCCCGTTCCACGCCGCCCGCATCGGGAGAAACCACGATCAGGTTGGGCAGCTTCAGTTCCTTGAAATAGCTCACCAGCACCGGGCTGGCAAACAGGTGATCCACCGGAATGTTGAAGAAGCCCTGGATCTGCGCCGCGTGCAGGTCGACGAACAAAGCGCGGTTGGCGCCCGCGGTGGTCAACAGATCGGCGATGAGCTTGGCGCTGATAGCCACGCGGGGCCGGTCCTTCCGATCCTGCCGGGCGTACCCGTAATAGGGCACCACCACCGTGATCCGGGCCGCCGAGGCCCGCTTCAGCGCATCGATCATGATCAGCAGTTCCACCAGGTGCTGGTCCACCGGATAGCAGGTGGGCTGCACCACGAACACATCCACGCCGCGCACGTTCTCCAGCAACTGGAAGTACACCTCGCCGTCGGCGAAGCGCTGCAGCTTGGCCTCGCCCACCGGCACGCCGATGTGGCGGCCGATCTCTTCCGCCAGGGGACGATTCGCCGTCCCGCTGAACAGCTTGAAGCGCCTGTCCTCGCTGAGATTGCGCGCTGCGCTTGCGCTCGGCAGCCGGCTTGGTGTCCTTGGCCTTGGCATCCGGCTGGCGCCTGACTGCGACGGTTCTTTGCCGGCTCCGTCTTTGCCGGAGTCCGCCGCTCCGGCTGCTGCTTGTCTTCCAATGTACCGTCAACGATCCCACTTCCATCTGAAGAGCACCTCCAAGCTGGTTGGCTTTGGCTGCGTTCCGGTTAGGATTTACGGCCTGCGTTCTGCGGGCCGTCTGCTACTCCCAGGTCTCAAAGCGAGACAGGCGTACACTGTTCAAGAAACCTGGCTGGGCGACTAGGATTCGAACCTAGACAAATGCCTCCAAAGGGCATTGTCCTACCATTAGACGATCGCCCAGTTTGGCACCATTCGACTTACTCGTCGGAGTGCGCTCCTGCAGCCGTTCGCGAGTCTCTCTCCGCGAACGGATGCCTGTCAACTTACCTCGAGCATTCGGCTCCAGTATTCCGATCGCGGCAGGGTGCGCGTAAGAGTGCTGCGCACCTCGACGTCCCGGAATCGCTCCAGCCGACCCAACGCTGCTTCCGCATCTTTGCGGGTCAGGTACAACCCGAAAAGTGCCGAACCGGACCCCGACAACGAAGCATGAAGGGCTGCCTCCGGGGTGCCGGAAGCCGCAAGAAGACGCTTGATTTCTGCAAGGGAAGGATGCTGGGGAAACACGACTCGTTCAAAGTCGTTCTGAATCCAGCTCGTGATCCCGGTGCGGACAAGCGCGGACTCTTGAGGTCCGGCCAGGTCCTCTCTCATTAGGAAGGACACCGGAGGAGCCGGCTCCCTGCTGCCTCCCTGGGATTCCTCCCCCGAAGGCGCTGGCGTAGGCGCGGCTCAACTCATTTAGTTTATCGGTACTTGCCTCGTGCGGTCAAACCTTCCGCCGCGCACAAGGCGTCCCAGTCGCGAAAAGCCTGCGGAGTGGAAACGCCGACCGCCGGGGCCGCGACCACGCACCACATCGGCTCGAGATCGGGCAGGGGATAGACCTCCTGGCCCCGATCCAGCCCCAGGACCGTGCCGCCAATGAGGAAGAGAGGCACATCGGAACCCACCCTGGCGGCGATCTCCAGCCGTTTCGACCCCCACTCAGACCTCCGCACCATCTAAATTTGTCATCCTGAGCGAAGTCCGCGGCAGCAGACGTAGTCGAAGGACCTGCATTTTCCCTGTTCCCTTTTCCCTCGTCCCTGGTCCCTGCCTTTCCAGTTCCACCTCAAGCCCCACCAGCGCCGCCACCGCATTGGCCGATCCCGCCCCCAGCCCGCCCTGCACCGGCAGCCGCTTCTCGATGTGGATTTCGACCTCAGCTGTGACGTCGAGCTCGCGCAGAGCCAACTCCACCATCTTCCACGCCGTATTGCGGTTGTCAGTCGGAACCCGCCGATCGTTCGATGTCAATCGCAGCTGGGTTGCTCCCGACCGTCGCGCTGACACCGATACCAAATCATGCACTTCGAGAGTCTGATAGACAGTCACCAGGGCGTGAAAGCCGTCGGGCCGGGGCGCGCCGATCCCTAATCCCAGGTTCACTTTCGCGTGCGACCGGACTGTCGTAGGCATACCGGTTCATTGTAGAGCCGGGCCGACCCGGGTCCGGTCCGGTCCATAACGCACCAGGGCACCGATTTCACTGGATTTGCGTATCTTGTTGCGGAGTAGAATGCGGGCACTGGATAAGGGGTAGATCCAGGGCTTGCGGGTCCCCGAATCGCAAAAGGAGGGGCTATGAAAACCCTGGTCAGGTTTGCCGTCCTCTGCATCGTAATCACCGTCCCAGGCCCCATAGCTCACGCTCAAATCAAAGCGGGCATGGCTCCGGCGCATTCCGCTTCCATGGAAGTCATCCACGGCAAGCCTTACGTGATGGTCACGGTCAATGGCAGAGGACCGTTCCGCTTCATCGTCGACACCGGCACCGGCGGCGACGCGATTATTACCTCCGAACTTGCCACCCAACTCGATCTTCCAGTGGCCGGCGAGGCCCGGCTCAGCGATCCCAGCGGCCAGGGCGGTCAGACCGCTCCGCTGCGGCGCATCGACACGCTCGTCGTCGCAGGTGTCGACTTCAACGCCATCAAGGCCATCGAACATACCCTCCCGGCCGGCGAGGGCACCTGCCAGGGCATGCTCGGATTCACCCTGTTCCGCGACTTTCTGCTCACGCTCGATTACATCAACGGCCGGCTGATCCTGGAAGAGGGCGAGCTTCAGGCCGACGGCGACAAGTCGGTGCTGCCGTTTCGTATGCCTGACGGCGTGCCCATTGCGCGCCTTACCATCGGGAGCCACCAGGTGGACGCTCAGATTGACTCCGGGGGCGCCGGCCTGAGCCTTCCCGAACATCTTGTATCGCAGCTCAGGCTGACAGAAAGCCCCACCCTCTTTGCCAGCGGGCAGTCTCTCTCGACACGCTTTCAGATCAAGGTGGCCAAGCTGGCCAGCGACGTCCGGCTGGGCGACGTCACCCTCGACCAGCCGTGGGTAGAGATCAATCCTGCCTTTCCGCTGGCCAACTTCGGTTCTTGCCCCATGCAGCACTTCATCATCACTTTCGACCAGGAGAAGCACCTGGTTCGCCTCGATGGCCCGCGCAAGCGCATCACCCTGGGAGTGACGCCGACCCCGCTGCGGCTGACTTACCAGCCCGGCAATACGGCGGAACTAGCGCTCGTGCCGGTGGGGTGAGGGACCAGGGACGAAGGGACTTAAGCGGCTGCTTCAGACCCTCGCCGCTTCAATCACCATCGCCTTCGCTGCCCGCAGCGTCGCAACCGGGTCGAGGCTGGGACGAAATTCCATTGCCACCATGTGCTTGTAGTTCAACTGCGCCAGCTTGCGTAAATATTGCCGTAGTTGATCTCCCCGGTGCCGGGTTCATGGCGCCCCGGCACGTCGGCAATGTGAATCAGGCCGATCACATCGATGTGCTTGTCGAGTTTCTCGATCAGCTGCCCAAAGCTCATCTGCTCGTGATAGATGTCGTAGAGAAACTGTACCTGGGGGTGATTCACTGCTTGCACAACCTCAATCGCTTCAGCGGCCGAAGTGAGGTAGTAGTGCGGATTCTCTTCAAGGTGGATGCACTCGAGGAGGAGCCGCACCGGCTGGCCGTCGATCTGCTTTCCCTCGACCAACTTTGCGGCGGCTTTCAGCGAATCGATACAACTCTGATGCTGAGCCTCATGTGTGAGCCCCGGAACCACGTTGCCGGAGAGCATGATCATGGCCGGGCAGCCGAGCGACTCCATGGGAGTCAGGGCCTGGCGCAGTTCTTCGATGAGGGCATCGCGCTGGGCGGGATTCGCGACCCCGTTCTTCAGGCCGGCGGTGGCGTCGAAATGGATTCCCAGCCGTTTGCGGGCCGCGTTGGCGCGGTCAAAATCGGCCGGACCCCATTTGCCGTATTCCCCCACCAACTCAATATTGGTGTAGCCCGCTTCGACGACTTTGGCGAGGCGCTCTTCGAAGGGAAGGTCGTTGAACACCGTCCACAGCATCACGGAAAGCGGGAAGGGGGCTGTTGCGCCCCCGTCCGGCGGCGCGGGCGTTACGGCCGGCAGCGCCGGAGATGCGGCCGCAAAAGCCGATGCGGCAAGAGCTTGCGTGAATTGGCGGCGATCCATACATCCTCCTCGGAATCGCAAGCATATTATCGCAAGTTGCCGGGTCCGCCATGTTCGAGCCTGTTTCGCAGGCAGAGGAGTGGGAGAGCACGAAACCAAACCGGCTTGCCGGCCCACAACAAAACCCCGTCCGAAGACGGGGTTTTGGGTATTCGGAAATTCGCTTGAGCCTTGAGAAACTGCCCCCGAAGCGGCCTACGCCTTGGCGATTTTGCCGCTCTTGATGCAGCTGGTGCAGACCCGAATGCGCTTCGGAGCGCCGTTTACCAGCGCCTTGACTGCCTGCAGATTCACGTTCCAGCGCCGCCGCGTCACGTTGTGGGCGTGTGAAATATTATTGCCGAACTGCGGGCCTTTCCCGCAAACATCGCATATCTGTGCCATGGCTTTGCTCCCAATCCTGGATTGTTTCGTGCTGCCCCAGTTTTCCAGCGCTCAAATTTCGATTGCCCAATTGCCCAGCGACGAAGACCTATTCCTGGGACCCCGACTCCAGTCGCAGTAGCGACCTCCGATCAGGACGACGGCAATCGATCAACACGGCACCAGGCAAGTGGTCGCATTTGAACGCACCACCAGCAGCTCACCGAAACTTTAGTATACCGGGAACCCGCCCTGCGGCCAAATCCAGAACCCAAATGGCAGTTATTTGAGCACCGAATCTTGCCCCTGTCGATTGACGCGCGGTGGTGCCGTATTCCGCGCACGCTCCTGCAGCGATCGCACGCGTTGGGAACGGGCCTTGTTCACCCCCATCGCCGAATCCTCCAGCAGCTGGAGTGACTTCCGGGACCGCGCCGCCAAATGCGCACCAAGGACACGGCTTCTGGCAATCAGTTCACCCACCTCACGCAGCCAGATTTCGGGCGGCGTGAGCGAGTGCACAACAAGGTCGAACGTCACGCCTTCAAAAGATCGATTGGTCCTGTTGAAGACGACCACCGGCGCAGAGCAGCAGCTCCTGGCCAGCGACGCTGCGTCCTCTAGTGCGACACCTTCTCCATCGCTCAGCAGGACCGCGACGGTCTCACCCCCAGCCTGCAGGGACGCGCGCAATTGCCCGAGCGACCCGCAGCCGTCCACCTTGTATCCGGCGCTGCGAAGCACCATGAGGCGATGGCAATCATCAGGTCCAAAATGGATGACTCGTGCGGCCATTAGGAAATCGTTCATGTGGTTAAAAGCAGCCTGTAATGTTTGTTTGTACCAGAAGAATAGCTTCTGTCGGCATCTCCGCCATTGATTTATGACAAGTCCAGCGGCTTTTGTTGATTACATAACAAGAACGAATTTCAAAAGCGATTTACTAATTCAGCCCGCAATTTCCCTCCTACTGTTTGACCCGGCTGCGCAAAAAAAGTTCCCCTTCCGGCGAGATTTTCGGAAGGGGAATCGGAAGGCCCGGATAAACCCGGATAAATTTGTCCAACGCGTAGCGAACGGAGACCCCGGGCGGGGCATTCGCCGGTTGCGGGGTTTTGCCCTTATTGGCCGGAATTGGGCGACGGCGTAAACACCAGGGTCACCTTGTTCAGGTTGATTCCCTCGAGAACGTTCGATCCGCCCTTGGTTCCTGTCAGCACGCTGTTAACCGCGTTCTTCTGGTCCACGACCTTCGCCGGGACGGTGACTGTCGACTTGCCGCTGGCCAGCGTGACTTGCGCGCTGGAACCGGTGCCGGTCCAAGAGATGTGATATTCCGCGGCGGGCAGCTGGGTCGTTCCCACGGTGACAGGTTCCGAGATGTTGACGGTGTACGAATTCTTCGCGGCAAAAGCCGGAGCGGATAAGAGAGCGAGAACTGCGGCGTACCCTACGAAACGCTTCATATGATCTCCTCGTATGCCTCGAATAAATTTGCCTATTGGAATAGAGGCATTAGGGACATTACACAACGATTGTCCAGCATTTGAAGCTTAAGAAATCTTAAGCGCCTCAATCGCACACCAAGCTTCGCGGAATCGCATGGAGCGTTATGGGATCAATGTCAGTGGGAAACAGCGTTTAACACCAATGGAATGGTGATTTCGACGCGTAGGCCGGGTGAGGCGTTCTGGGCAACGATGTGGCCGTGGTGCAACTCGACCGCACGCTTGGCGATGGACAAGCCGAGTCCCGATCCTCCGCCATTGCTGTTGCGGGCCTCTTCTACGCGATAGAAAGGCTCGAAGATGCGCGTCAGGGTGTCGGCCGGAACGCCCGGCCCGTGGTCGCGCACGGCAATGGTTGCATCGCGCCCATTCTCCGCAACTGAAATAGCAACGATCGATTTCTCAGGGGAGTACCGAATCCCGTTGCGCACCACGTTCTCCAGCGCGCGCCGCAGCAATTCGCGATTGCCCATGACCTCGCCTTCCGACAGGCCGGTCATCTCGAGGCTGCATCCGCGCAACTCCGCTTCCACGGCACAGTCTTGCATGACGGCGTCGAGAATCTCCGCCAGGCGCACAGTCTCCGCGCCCCGCAGCGCCGGGATCGTCTTCCACGAATGCGATCTCCACAATGTCCGATACCAGCGAAGTGATGCGGTCCACGTCGCGCTCCACGCGGTCCAATGCTGCATTTGTGTCGGCGGATGTTCGCGCCAGCTTCACCGCAAATTTCAGCCGCGCCAGCGGCGAGCGCAGTTCGTGCGAGATATCGCTCAGCAATCTCCGTTCGCTCACAATCAGGCGCTCCAGCCGTTCCGCCATCTGGTTAAATGAGCGACCCAGCTGCCCGATCTCATCTTCTCTCCTGGTCAATACGCGCGCGGACAGGTCGCCCTGCCCGAACAATGCGATGGTCGCGGCGATGCGTCGGATGGGAGAAACCACTCCCACCGCGGCCAGCCAGCACAAGAGTCCCGTCGCCCCAATCACGAGAAAGTAGTAGGGAAGGAAAGTCAGCAGACGCGGGCGATCCAGGGGGCTTACGGCTGCGAACCAGTACCTGCCATCCTGCGAACGGCGGGTGATGTGCCAGTCGCCGTGGGTGCCTGCGCGCGATTTCTGAGCCGGCGGAGGTGGCAGGAGATTCGACCGGTTTTCGCGGGTAACAAGATCCACTCCATTCGCGTCGAGAAGAAAATGAGATCCATGAAAGATGCGGTTCAATGTGGCCAGATAATCTCTGAGCGCATCCGGGCCGGCGCTCTCGTACATACCCCGCGCACTCTCGAGTTGCAATTCATCGGCGCGCTCGAAGGTGGGATCGATGGTCATCTTCTGCATGCGATCCGATATCTCGTGGAACACCAGGAATGAGAGCGCAAGGATGCCTACCATGGCGGCCAGGGTTCCGATGTAGAGAGACTTGAGGCTCACAGGATCTACCTGGCTCCGGTAAATATATAGCCAACGCCGCGGATGGTGCGGATCAGGCCGCGGCTGTCTTCCAGTTTCTTGCGCAAGTGGCTGATATGCACATCGAGAAAGCGATCATATGGACTGGCTTCGCGCTCGAAGAGCGTGGCGGTGATTTCATCCCGCGACACCACGCGTCCGGCCGACCGTATCAACATCGCGAGCAGGTCGAACTCCATGGCGGTCAATTCCACCGGGACGCCCGCGCACCACACTTCGCGGGTGCCCGCGTCGACGCGCAGATTGCCGACGGTTATGGCGGCACTTTCTGCACGGGGCGACGATTCCGTTCGGCGCAGCACCGCCCGCACTCGCGCCAGCAATTCATCGGGGTCGAAGGGCTTGGGAAGGTAATCGTCCGCGCCCGCGTCAAGTCCGCGGATGCGGTCCTTTTGTTGCACCCGCGCCGTCAGCATGATGACGGGTAGTTCCTTACGCCGCCGCAATTGCTCGAGCACCGAAAAGCCATCCAGGATGGGCAGCATCACATCGAGAATCACGAGGTCGTAAACCCCGTTCAGCGCGCGCGCGAGCCCCTCGCCGCCGGTGCAGGCACAATCGAGGAGATGCCCGGCCTCGGCGAAGTACTCCTTCATCATTGTGCACAGTTCCGCATCGTCGTCGACGAGCAGCAGCGAGAGCTGTTTCAGCTTGTCCGGTGCTTCCATCGTTCGCCTGGGCCTTGCCGGCTGTGGCCAGCACGGCGCACGGATCAAGTGTCGCACAGGGTTTCGGACACGCCGCGTGCTTAACAATTTTTAAGATTCACCCTGGCCCCCGCCTGCAGCAGAGCCGGACAAGTTACGCGTTGGAGAACCGCAAGGGAGCCAAAGACGGGCATTGCAGTAAACCTTTTCTTTGGGTTTGAGAACCACACTTCAGTAGCGATTTCCCTGCCCGACTTTTTGTTTCTTGATTTCTCTCCGGCTGAGCGTATTCTGTAAACGCATTCTCACCCCGCTCCCATGGCCGCCAAAAAGACCAAATCCTCGCGAGGCCGGAAAAAGACCCCCGTTCTCATGGATATCCGCACCGTTGCCGAGCGCGCCAACGTGTCGATCGCGACCGTTTCCCGCACGATCAATCATGTTCCGACGGTGAATGCCAAGATGGCCAAGCGCGTGTGGGAGGTCATCCGCGAGCTTAACTATTTTCCTAACACCCAGGCTCGGGCCCTGGTTTCGGGCCGGACCCGCCTCTTAGGCCTCATCGTTTCCGAGATTACCAATCCATTCTTCCCCGAGCTCATCCAGGGATTTGAGGACATCGCGGTCGAAAACGGCTACGAAATCCTGGTCAGCTCCACCAACTACGACCCGCCGCGGATGGCGCTCTGCATCCGCCGCATGCTGGAGCGTAAGGCAGAGGGCGTCGCGGTTATGACCTTCGGCATCGAAGAGCCGCTGCTCGATCAGCTCGCGGAACGAAACATTCCACTGGTCTTTGTCGACCAGGGCCCGGACCGGCCTGCGATCAGCCTGCTGAAGGTGGATTATCACCATGGTATCCGCCAGGGCGTGCAGCATCTCGCTGCCCTCGGCCATCGCAATATCGCGTTCATCACCGGTCCGGCGCGCCTCCACTCCGCCCAATCCCGTCTATCTGCCTTTTCCAAGTCCCTGAACGAGTGCGGCATCACCATTAACCAGGAATGGATTGTCGAGGGTGACCACACGCTCGAGGGCGGCATCCGGGCCATGGAGAGACTTATCGAAACCTCCCGGCTGCCCACCGCTGTGATGTGCTCCAACGACATGACCGCGATCGGCGTTCTGCACAAGGTCTACCGCGCCGGCTTGCGTGTGCCCGATGACCTCTCGATCATCGGTTTCGACGACATCCAGATGGCGCGGGTTACCATTCCCCCACTGACATCGATCCAGATGTCCCGCCTGGAACTGGCGCGCGCCGCGGTGACAGCGTTGCGCGAACACGTAGAGAACACCAACCCCCATCGCGAGTTCAATATCGATACCAAGCTGGTGGTCCGGGAGTCCACTGGCTACCCGCCCGGGACCATGCAGGATCTGCATACTCTGAGAGCCAGCGGCGAACGCACACCCGCCAAGACCGCACGTCACCAGGCTTGACGGTTCCGAATCGCCGCCACTTGCGCCGCTCGGTTCTTTCGCGTCCTTCCGACACCCCACCTGATTAGCCGGCAAGCACTCCAATACCCCTTCGCGCGGACCGGGTCAACAATCCGCCATTGTTGCCGCCGGCCTGTAATCGCGAAACGGGAAGTGAACGTCACAGTATTAGCGATCTTTGTTCATAATCAAGTGCACTCATAGTGATTCGTCCAAAGTGGGATGGGGGCCAGCATGAAGACTTGGAAAGCTGCGGCAGCCTTCTTCCAGGGCGGAACGCAGCAGATCAACGATCTAAAGGGCAAGCGGGTTCGATCGACCTCGGTTCTAACTTCCGCCCGCGTCTACGACCCGATCCACAATCGCCCGGACACGGCCACCATCGAGCGTGGAGCCGTCGGTTTCGTCTCCAATCCGCTGGGAAACGAACTCCTGATCGCCTATCCCAAGCAGGAACACGCCCAGACCGTCTCACTCGATGCCCTGATGCGCAACTGCATGTTCTTCGTCGTTGTCGTGAACGGACCCACCTTCAAAGATAAGTTTGAAGTCGAGGTTTAGCGCCGCCGGCGAGAAACCGGCGCAGACAAAACCACGTGTGCGGACACGCGAATTACATTGCGCTGACTGGGTGCTAGTTGGACGGTGCCCGATGCACTCGGGCAAGCTCCGAGAACGGAACGTTCTTGATCAACTCCCCAGCCCCACGAGGCGCGAAGAGATCCACAGTCCCGTTATGGATATTTACGAACACCACGAGGCAGACTGTCGCGGTGGTTTTTTGTACGACTCGGTCGTTAGTAAAAGGGATAAACACGGCTCTTCATCTGTCGCTATCAAAGCAGAGCCCGAAATCATTCGCTGTTCAATTTTGCTCACATACGCCCGACGGATTTCCGCCAGGAAAGGAATGACACCGTGCACGCCATACTCCCCGTCCTGCGCTCATAGTAGAGCCGGGCAGGTAGTAATGGGCGTTCCAGCGCAGCGAGTCATGGCAAGGACATAGAACGGCCTGGACGGTGCGATGGTGAAACCGGTGCGTCCACCGGTGGCTCGGCCGTTGTTTATTCTTTTCAATGTGAGCAATTTTGACCGTACTTCGAACCGGTTCGCAGCCTAAAGTTACGAATCACAAGGGGACATCCTCTTTCTATCCTCAAGAAGCTCGTCCTGCCATCGTTTTCAAGCCACTCACGAGATCAAGGGCCCCTCCCTCCAGGACATAATCCACGCACGGAGCCCCTTCATGCGGGCTTGCCGGAAGGCGAGCCCAAATCAGTCGGAGTGGCAGTCGTGGTTCGAGCCTTCGCCAGTCTCTGTTTTGTACTCTCATCCTCGCGTCTCCTTCGCCTCTGACGCTCGCGATGATTCAGGGTTTCGATTTACCTGCTTCCAGGTTCGAACTGAACTTCCCAACTCACCACCTCGCCTCCGCCGCGGAATGAAATGCCTAAGAGTTCACGCCCGGCTTTCTGATCGATCACCACCGCTTTCCCGCCGGCGGCGGCTCCATCCACCTTTCGCACTGAGAAGCCGTTGGGGCAATAGACCCAGGCTGTGTAGGGATCATCGCCAACAGTCTGCGATTTTCCGCTCAGCACCATCCTGTCCGCGTCCCAATGGTTTGCCAGCACCGAGAAGGCGCCGGAGATGTGCCTGGAGTTGCCTATCAATTGCGGATGTCCCTGGAGCGGGTGAATGGAGATCACCCTTGTATCGTGCGGTGCAACTTCGAGCTTCATTTCCTTTTCGAAAACTCCAACGAGGGCCTGATTCCAGAAATCGAAGGCGACATACTGAACATTTGGATCAAGGTGTAATTTCGAGGCGAAGTCCAGTGTCCTCATAGCCGGAGTACTGCGCCAGTTGGTGATACCCACCAGGTCGTATCGGCCTGACGTTGCGTTCACCTTGAGATCGAGAATCTCGGGGTAGTTATGGATGTAGAAATCGGGCCGCTCGTGGCGGAACGTGTCCCAGTTATTGTCATTGCCCCGGCTGAACAGGTCGGTCGGCATAATCGGGAGGGTCGGCATGGTCGACTTCAGCAGTTGCACGCGCGAGTCGGGCAGCTCAGGCATCACGCTCGCGAGCGGGTATACGACGCCAGTCATTGCCACATAGCTGACCAGCGTGCGCGCCTCGGCATCCGTCACACCGAAACCGGTCATCGGATCCTCGCGGCTCTTCTCCGTTTCGATAACGATTGCCGGCCGCTTCTTGCTCGCCTCCTCAACGGTCATCGATTCGCCAAGTTCAATACCTTCGCCCGGCATCACATATACGAGCAGGTGATTCAAGAACAGGTTGGAAGAGATCGAACTGAACAACGGATAGCTGCCCTGCCAGTTGTTGTAGAGGTCGTCACCGTTGAAATACGAGTCGACAAAACCAATACTGTTCAGCGGCGTTCCTGCGGGGCAGGACTCGATGAATCGATCCGGACCGATCACATCGCGGATCAGTTTCACCCTTTCGCGATACTTCTTCAAGAAATCCGCTTTCGGATCGTGGAGCCTGCTGACGTCGACCGTCGGCGCATACTTCGGCAGCGCATGCTCACCGTCGAACTTATAGTAGTCAAAGCCCCAGCCGTCGAGCACGCCGAACTCCTGCTTGAGCCAGTCGAAGGTTGCCGGATTCGTTTGATCCAGCGCAGGAGTGCTGTAGTCCTGCACCACTCCGCCCTTCCTGTCATAGAGGTAGCGCTCGGGATGGTCCTTCAACGCGCCGGCGTAGGAATTGGGTACGAGCCAGACCCCGGCTTTCATTCCGCGATCGTGAATGTACTTCGTCAGCCAGGCAGCGCCATGCGGAAACTTCTTCTCATCCCAGTTTTCGACCCAGTAGTGTTCGCCCTTCGGTCCGCGATCGTAGCCGTCATCGAGTTCAACATACTCAAACCCATACGGCTTCAAGTGCGATCCGAGCCAGTCGGCGTTTTGAGTGATGTCCTGCTCGCGGACAGCTTCGTAATAGCTGGTCCAACTCGACCAGACGATTGGCGCGGTGGGGAATTGCCGGTCATCGTACATCGCGTAGTAGGGAACGCCGAGCACGCGCGTGTAATAGTCGCGCTCCACGCGGATAATCGCATTGCCCGCCACCGGCATGGTGACCTTCAGGATGTCGTTGTTTGCTTCGTCGCGATGCAGCGTGGTGTCTTCAGGAAAGTCGACCGCGGTGTCGGTGATTCGATCAAACAGGCTGTGAAATCCCGCGCCCTCCAACCTTCCCAGCCGAACGTACATCACGTCAGGATTGGTGCGGGGAAGGAAAGATGGATTTCGAGTGTAGCTTCCGCCGTATCCGCCCGCCACTTCACCGGTTCCCGACCAGACCACTTCCGTACCCTGCTTGTCGAGCAGGCGGCCGAGGATTCGATCGATCTTCGAGGGAGCATCGGCGGTCACGATGCTGCGATAGTCCGTGCTTGCGACGTGAAGCACGTCTCCGCTCACGCTCAACCTCCACTCCATCTTCGGCTCGCTGGTGCGGATTACAAGAACATCTTTGACGGGCTGGATGCTCCACCCTTTCGCCTGGCGCAGGCCGCTATCGTCGCGGACCCAGAACCGTCCGTTTTCCAGCAGGCGCCCGAGAGAGCCTGCATCGACGGAGAATGTGCCGGCGCTCGCGTCAGCCGCCAGTAACCAATCGCCGGTGCTCACGCGCACTTCGCTTGCCGTGACTGGACCGCAATAAAAAACTAAGGCCAAAAATAGGCTGGAAATTGAAAAACCCTTGGTCCGTCCCATCACGTTCCTCCAACCGCACCCAGTGCAGTTCAAAACCGGACAACTCGCCAGGCATGTTCGCAGGCATTCTAGCAATCCCGGTACCCGGGACCGGTTGGTCCACGGGTCCAGCCGAATAACAAACTTGTCCGCCAATCTGGTCGAGCGAGTCGAAACCTCCGTCTGCCCGCTTTTGCGTCAAGGGATAATCCTTCTGCGATCGAACCATCGGTCGCCAGCAGTTTCGCATTCCGGATAAACTCCTCTTGTTCCTGAATCTTCTTGATGGGGAGGCTGTAAATCCATGACAACATCGAGCCGGCGACATACGTTCTCTGCTCGTCGATTGTGCCTGCTGACAATTGTTCCCCTCGGTTTCCTCGCTGCCCTTCCGACAATCCATTCGGCCCAGTCCGTCCCGCGGTCACTGGAATCGCCTCCGGCTCAGCCGCCACAAACCGGTCCGCACGGCGAGAAACTCCCAGGAATGCCAAAGTTTCACGATCCTGCGCCATACGATTTTGACGAACACTCGGGTTACAAGCAGATCTTCGATACGAAGAGTCTTGCCGGTTGGGACGCAGACCCCACTATCTGGCATGTCGAGAATGGCATCATGGTGGGAGAGACACTCGAGGGCAAGCCGAAAGGAAACAACTACATCGTCTATCGCGGCGACAAAGCTCGCGACTTCGACTTGAAGCTTCGAATGAAAATCGAAAAAGGAGGCGGCGGGGGAATTCAGTACCGCAGCGTCACCGGAGTTCCCTGGACACGGCCGCAACCCGCCGACCTGCCGCCGTACGACCTGAAGTTTATGATGACTGGTCCTCAGGCTGACTTCTGGTTCCCAGTCAGCGCGCAGACTGCGGCCTATACCGGCCAGTGGTACTCCGAGAACACCATGCAGGGTATTCTCGCTTATCGCGGCCAGGTGACACAGGCGCTGCCGGATCAGACCAATCGTCTGGTCGCAAGGATCGGCGATAAGGACGCCCTTGGCGGCTATGTAAAGGTCAACGAATGGAATGAATACGAAGTCATCGCGCGCGGCGGAGTCATGATGCATATCATGAACGGCCAACTGATGGCCGTATTCATTGACGACAACGTGGACTCCGTCAATAACCAATCAGGTTTCATCGGCTTTGAAATCGAAAGTCAGCCATGCAAGATCTCCGTGCGCGATGTCTGGCTCAGAAAGTTCGACTAACTGGTAGAGCCGACCCGGTCGTAGCGACTACCGAAAGTGACACACAGAACCGCTGGTTATCATGGATTGCGCTGCCGCTTTGGACGCTGGCAACCGCCTTCCAATTCTAGGAACGAGGATTGAGATGAAGTCTCTGGTCTTTACTTTGCTCGTTCTCGTCCCGGCGGTCGATCGGGCGCAAGATCTGGCCATTACCCACGCCACGATCTACGCCTCGCCCGAGGCGCCACCGCGCCGGGATGCGACGGTTTTCATCCAGTCCGAAGTGATCGCTGGGGTTGGACAGCACCTGCGAACGCCCGGCGGCATTGAGACAATCTCTTGCCGGGGTTGTGTCGTGCTCGCCGGATTCTGGAATGCGCACGTGCATTTCATGGAGCCAAAGTGGAACGATGCTGCGCATCAGCCCGCGGAACAATTGGCGCATCAGATGAGCGAAATGCTGACGCATTCCGGTTTTACGACGGTGGTGGATACAGGATCGGACACAGAGAATACCGTCACGCTGCGCCAGCGCGAGGAGAGGGGTGAGTTCGCGGGACCGCGCATATTCACCGCCGGCATTCCTATCTTTCCGGCGCACGCATTACCGTACTATCTGGCTGACCTTCCTCCGGAGTTGAAGGCGAAGATGGCGCAACCAGAGACGCCACTGGAGGCAGCGACATTTGTCGACAAGAATCGAGCAGCCGGAAGCGACATCGTGAAGCTGTTTACGGGCTCGATTGTGAGTCCCGGACACATCACTCCGATGCAAGTGGGAATTGCGCGAGCAGCCGCCGATGAGGCGCATCGCAAGGGGCAACTGGTTTTCGCGCATTCATCGAATTTCAAGGGAACTGAAGTTGCAATCAATGCGGGCGTAGACGTTCTGGCACATACGCCGGAGGATACGGAGGGAATTGATGAGGCCCTGCTTCAGCGAATGATTGACCAACATATGACGATCATTCCGACACTGAAGCTTTTCTCGCGAGACGATGCCATTGCAAAGATCCGCAGGCTCGATTACCGGTATCATGCGCTTGGTGGCAGGCTTGTCTACGGGACCGATACGGGATTTCTCACAGACTATGATCAGGGCGAGGAATTCCGGCAGCTAATTCAGGCCGGGTTTGGCTTTCGCGATGTGCTGGCCATGCTGACAACGGCTCCGGCAGAGCTCTTCCACCTGTCGCACAGCGAAGGGAAGGTAATGCCCGGGATGCGCGGCGATCTGACGATTTTGTCAGAAGATCCGGCATCGGGAAATCCCGAGGCTTTCACAAAGGTTCGGTACACGATTCGCGGCGGCAAGGTAATCTGGCGACGAGATTAGTCGGAACTTTGCAGTCTGAATTCACTGCTCCGCATCCGCTGTTGCTGCAGCTGACGAGACTCTTCAACCATCGGCTAAGTTTCCGGAGGCTGGTAACGTTATGCTTCACCATCATGCCGGATCCGGCTCACGCGGACTCCTGGAGATGAGCCGTCGTGAGGCTCACATGGGACAGCGGTAGAGCCACGTTGAAGGTTGCGCCGCCGGCTTTGTTATTCTCCGCCCAAAGCCGCCCCCCATGGGCTTCAACGATAGAGCGGGATACGGCCAATCCTATCCCCATGCCTTTCTCTTTTGTCGTCATGAAGGCGTCAAAGATTCGTTCCGGATCATCGACTCCCGGCCCGTTATCGATCACTTGGATTAGCATCTTGTCTGAATCTGTAACAGCCGCTCGGAGTGTTACCACCGGGGCCACCTGTTGCCCTTCCAGGGCTTCGATAGCGTTCACGATTAGATTAATGAAGACTTGTTGAACCTGAATCTGGTCGACGGGGACCGCGGGGAGAGACTCGTCGAGGTGGCACTCGACGGGCACGGCGCGCTTTTTGGGGTCTTCTTGCACAACTCGGACAACTT
Source organism: Terriglobales bacterium (assembly GCA_963788475.1). Classification (GTDB taxonomy): domain Bacteria; phylum Acidobacteriota; class Terriglobia; order Terriglobales; family Acidobacteriaceae; genus Telmatobacter. The sequence goes on along the minus strand of CAWBGO010000009.1, from coordinate 213,111 downwards.
CATTGAGTATGTCTGGAATCTTGACATCTTTCTTGACAAAGGACTCCTGCTTGAAGAGTGCTCGGATATGCTGCATTGTCTCGGCAGCCGCGCGGGCATCTCGTATCGTTCGTTCGATCGACGAATCTACCTCTGTCACATTCGACGGACCTGCATTCAACCACCTCTTCGCCGCCTGTGCGTTTGCAAGTATCGACGTGAGTGGCTGGTTCAGTTCGTGAGCGATCGAGCCCGCAAGTTCAGCCACGGTCGCCAACCGCGAAGCCTTTGCGAGTTTGATACCCGTGTCGCGAAGGTGGTCTTCCGCTCCGTTTCCGATCATCGATGTCGACCGAAAGGCCATACCACTGTATGATCTTGCCCTGGGGATCACGCAAAGGTTCGCCCATCGAGTTGTACCATCGGTACTCTCCATCTGCGCGTCGCAAGCGGTGTATTGCTCTATATGACTCCCCGGTGCTGATTGCCCGGGCGAATGTCTTCACTGTCTCCTCTCGATCATCAGGATGAAAGAAGCTCTCCCACCCGCGATTAACGAGTTCTTCGAGGCGAACCCCAAAATACTCAAGGAATCTTTGGGAGAGATGGGTTGTTTCCCCAGCCGGCGACACTGACCAGAGCATTGAGGGAATGGTTTCGATGATGCCAAGAAGTTCATGCTCTCGCATCTGAAGAGCACTTTCAGTCCTCTTCAAAACGTCGATATCGAAGAGAAACCCGTACCATTTAACGATCTTCCCTTCGTCATCTCGAAGAGGGAGGCTACGGTTCAAGAACCAGTGGTAGACTCCGTCGGCACACCGGCAACGTAGCTCCTGCTCAACAGGCTCTCCTGAGGCCAATCCTGCTTGCCGGCTTGCCAACACTCGATCGATGTCGTCGGGATGGATCACACTCGCCCAGCCCCCTCCCAGCGCCTCTTCTGTCGTCTGACCGAAATAATCCAACCAACTCTGGCTCAGAAAACCCAATTTTCCGTCGGGCGAAGAGATCCCTACGATTGCGGGCATTACATCAATGAGCGTCCGAAGCTCTCTCTCGTTCCTCCGGACTGTTTCCTCTGCTCGCTTCCGATCATCGATGTCCACAGAGAGGCCGTACCATTGAATGATTTTGCCGTCGGGATCGCGCAAAGGTTCGCCCATCGTGTGATGCCACCGGTACACTCCATCCGCGCGTCGCCAGCGGTTTATTACGTTGAATAATCCTCCGGTTTCGAGCGCACGGGCGAATGCCTTCCCAGTCTCCTCTTGATCATCCGGATGAATGATTCTCACCCACCCCCAATTAAGGAATTCCTCGAACGGAACCCCAAAATAATCAAGGAATCTCTTAGAGAGATGACTCGGTTCTCCGTTCGGCCACAATGACCACAGATTTGAGGGAATTGTTTCGATAATGCTAAGGAGTTCATGCTCTCGCATCTTAAGAGCACTTTCCGTCTTCTTCAATGCGTCGATATCGAAAAGAATCCCATACCACTTAACGATTTTCCCTTCATCATTGCGGAGAGGGAGATTGCGATCCAGAAACCAGCGATACGTTCCATCCGCCCGCCGGCAACGAAACTCCATCTCAACAGGTTCTCCTGAGTCCAATCCCGCCCGCCAGCTCGCCAACACTCGGTCGGCGTCGTCAGGATGGAGCGCTCCCGCCCAGCCCCATCCCATTGCCTCTTCTCTGGACTGGCCGGAGTACTCCAACCAACTCTGGCTCAGAAAATCAGCGGTTCCATCGGGCAAGCAGGTCCCCACGTAGGCGGGCAATATATCAATGAGGGTCCGAAGCTCTCTTTCGCTGTTCCGGAGTGTTTCCTCTGCTCGTTTCCGATCATCGATGTCGACCGAGAGGCCGTACCACTGAATGATCTTGCCCTCGGGATCACGCAGAGGTTCGCCTTTCGCGTGATGCCATCTGTACTCTCCATCTGCGCGTCGCAAGCGGTGCACTACGCTGAATGATTCTCCCGCGTCCATTGCCCGTAAGAGTGCCTTCGCGGTCTCCTCTAGATCCTCGGGATGAATGAAGCTCTCCCACCCGCCGTTAGCGAATTCTTCGAAGGGAGCCCCAAAATATTCAAGGAGTCTTTTAGAGAGATGAGTTGGCACGAGGGTCGGTGAGGCTGACCAAAGCAGTGAAGGAATTGTATCGATAATGCCAAGCAACTGCTGCTCTCGCGTTTGAAGAGCGCTTTCAGTCTGCTTCAGTACGTCGATGTTCGTGACGGTACTGTACCACTTAACAACTTTTCCTTCTTCATCACAGAAAGGGACGCCGCGATACAAGAACCAGTGATAGATCTCATCCGCGCCCCGGCAGCGTAGTTGATATTCGACGGGCGCTCCAGTGGCCAATGCGGTCCGCCAGTTGGTCACCACTCGATCGACGTCGTCGGGGTGCATTGTGTTCACCCAACCCCAGCCCACCCACTGTTCTCTGGAGAGGCCCGTGTAGTCCAACCAACTTTGGCTGATGAAGTCGAGCGACCCATCCGGCAGATTGGTACCTACATAGGCAGGAATCGCCTCAACGAGAGTCTGAAGCTCCTTCTCGCTGAGCCGGATTTTATCTTGCGCCCGGTTTGCCTCAGTAATATCGATGACCGCCCCTGCGAACTCGAGGTCATCGGAATTGGTTTCCAATGGTCGCGCCAAAACGTGAACATTCTTGACCCGATCGTCGGGGAAGAGCAAGCGATACTCGTAATCGATGGCGCCACCGCTGACAGAAGCTCGTTCTACAGTCTCAAGCACAAAATTGCGATCTTCAGGGTGAACGCGTTCCACGATCATATCGAGCGTGACCTTGTCGGTCGGCGAGTATTCGAAGATGCGGTAGGTTTCATCCGACCAAACATGCTCTTCGGAGCTTGGCTTCCAACCAAAGCTGCCTGTGTGACTGAGTCTTTGCGCTTCGGCCAGGTAGGCTTCGCTCCTATGCAACTCCTGGGCGCTCTCCAGGAGTTGTTGCTCGGCTCTCTTCTGGCCGTCAATGTCGACACTAGATCCATGCCACTTGATGATTTTCCCATCGCAGCGCATCGCAAGTTTGTGGTGCAGCATCCAGCGATATTCCCCGTCAGCCCGTCGTACTCGCGCCGTGCCCTCAAAGCCCTCTCCCGTGGCGATCGACTCCCGCCACTTCTGTACAAAAGCATCGACATCTTCCGGATGAATAAAGGAAGTCCATCGCCATCCCAACAGCCTCTCCAGCGGTTGCCCTATGAAGTTGAGCCACCCCTGATTGAAGAAATCGAGATAGCCATCCGCCCGTGCTGTATGGAGCAGGGCGGGCGACGAGTCGACAATTTGGCGGAAAAACAGGCTCTGATCGTCGACCGGGGTTGGGTCGTCTTTCGCCATGTTGACGATGGTAAACCGTCCAGAGAGCCGGGAAAGCCCACTTCCGACTATTCTCACAGCCACGAAAATAGCAACGGCAGAAGAGCTTACGCGACCTCGGCGAAAGCCGCAAAGGGCGCGGCGTCAACGTGCGGTGCCGCTGTGATCCCTATTCCCAACAATTGATTGAGATTACGGCACCCGCGAGCCAGAGGACAAGCTCAATTCAGACAGACTGAACCGATTAGTTCGACGAGAGCATCTCCGTCAACGGGCTTTCGGAAGAAGCCCACAGCACCACTCTCTAGATAAAACGCCTCGGACCTTGCCGATGGCTTTCCTGTAATGATGATTACGGGGACAGTACAGTTGCTGCTTTTCAAGTACTGCAAAAGGCCGAGACCGCTCATTTGCCGCATCTCGACATCCGTGACTATGCAACTGGTTCGGGAGAGGGAACCGGATTCCAGAAATTGTTCCGCGGATTTGTAGCTTTCCGCATTGTAGCCAAACGACTTCAAGAGATTGACGAGCGATTCAAGAACTCGGAGATCATCATCTATGACCGCGATCCTACGGTCCAGCACGTTCATCGAATAAACCCCCGAGTCAGCCATGTATTGACTCTACCGGATTTTGTAGAAACATTGTCTTACGTGTTCCGGTTAGACGCGCTGGTCGTCTCGATCTTGAGCTTGCCCGCGAGCTTGACCAGGGTCGCAAAAGAATCGGCTTCCATCTTTCGCATAATGTGCCCGCGATGGATTTGGACGGTGTATTCGGTGATCCCCAAGTCGAAGGCCGCTTGCTTGTTCAGCAAACCTTTTACCAACAATGGAAGCACCTCTCGTTCCCGCGGTGTCAAGGATTCATACCGGGCAACCAACCTGGCATGCTCTTTCGCTTCCTGCCGGCTCGCACGGTCTTGTAGCAAAGCCCGCTCAACCGACGCGAGGAGCCCTTCTTCATCGACCGGTTTAGTGAGAAAATCGACAGCTCCTCCTTTCATCGCTCTCACGGTTGAAGGGATGTCGCCTCGCCCAGTGAGAAAGATCACAGGTATTGAAGTCTTTGCCGAAATCAGCTTCTGAACTTCCAGGCCTCCCAATCCAGGCATCTTCAGATCGAGAATGAGGCAAGCGCAAGAGTCTCGGCGGGTAAAATCAAGAAAGTCCTGTCCAGACGTGAAAATCTGCACGCGCCTCCCGTTAGCCCGCAGCAGCGTAGACAACGCCTCTCCGACGTTAGCCTCATCGTCCACGATATAAACGAGCTCACTCGTCAGTTCCATGAATACCTCCTTTGGAACAAGCACCAGACGACCCGCCGCCCAGCGTTAACGATACAATCGGGGAATCGGTCTCCGAGGTGCCTTGACGTTAGGAATTATACCGGTAAATCGAGACCCAGAAAGCGCTTTACCCCGGCAGCAGGGCATTACATAAACATGGAATAGGCTTGAGACATCATTGCGTTGTAAAGGCTGAACTCGGCGTTCTATGGCACCAACAAAAACGTCCGTTTGTCCTCCGCTATATCCAAAACCGCGGCAGCGTCGCAAGGTAGGCCGACCGAACTCAATTGTCGGATTTCGAAATGCCGTACCTCGCAAGCGAAGAACGCAAACGGGTTCGCCCTCGCAGAAGGCGAGACTTTGCTGCGGCCAAAGAGATCTCGTGCGCCTTCGCCGCCTCTTCCAAAGAACATTCAGATCCGTAGTAGTGGTTGACAACGGAGCGCAGGCTCGGGTGCAGTTTCTCAACTTCTCGTCTCACAAGAAGAATGGCCTGCTGTTTCAGATAAATCCCTTCGGGTCCTGGTGACCGCTCTACGGGCTCCGGTAGTTCCACTTTCTCCGTATCTGGACTGCTCGCACCGGCATGAGATTCACTGCGAACCCGTCGTTTCCGTAAAATCATCAAAGCTGAATTCACTCCGATAGTTGTGAGCCAGCTTGAGAACTTGCAGGATCGGCGAAAGGATGTCAAGTGCATATAGGCTCGCAACAGAGTGTCTTGGAGCGCATCTTCTGCGTCCTCATGATTCCGAACGATCCTGATTATCTTCTTCTTCGTTAGGGAAGAATGGCGCCCACACAATTCCGAAAATGCCCGCTGATCTCCGCGTTGCGCAGCGGTAACCAGGTCATCATCAGAGGCCTGAGAGTAATCACCCGCGTAATTGCCATCATGCAGGCCCGATCGCGACAACAGCTGCAAGCCAGGGAACTTGCCCGCTTTAGGTTCCGCGTTAATGGGCCGATGTTTGATGGGCATAACGGCCCGTGAACCATGTGCAACATTAGGATTGTAGGAATTCGTACTCATCTTACTCCTCCTTTGTGAATCGGAGATCTAACGAATCTCGAGATGTCGTGAACTGCAGTCGGAACTCATCGGCTTGTCCCACTTGATTGCCAGGGTCGCTGTCGGGACCAGGCTGACTGCATCGGCTCTCTCAACACAGGGCGATACTACCGCTGAACTTGTGTCCGAAACATTACATGTTCCTATTAGCCCAACCGAGCCAATTATGGTCAGCTCCCTTGTTCCTGGAGCGGGTGATCTGCCAGCCATGGAAGAGAACATTTTTATAGCCTTCGGCTGCGGGATGAAGATCAGGCTCCTCGCGCCACACGATGGCTCACGGCGCGTTATCTCGCTACCGCGTTCAGTACAATCTGCCGGCAAGGGACTGATTGCCAGTAACCTTCACGTCCGCGATGCAATCGGCGCTTCAGATCACTATCAAATATCTGTCCCGATCCACCTCACGTGACAGACCCAGTTGCTTCGTTTGAATCCGATGTTGTCAATCCTTTCGGTAATGCATCTTCACCGCTGCAGACCCACGGTTCTGGCTCGAAGCGTAGCGGTTGGGTGGTGGTTCTGATTTTCGAGTGATGCGACATGATTGGTGGCGCGCACCATTGCATCGTTCACATCCTTCGGCGATCTCCTCAACAGCAGTGCGCAATCCATGATCGAAAGTCGTTCAAGGACGCAAATCACAAATACCATACGATCGAATTCGGCCATATCGAGAACCGCGATGGATTCCCGCGGTTCTTCTATCCGATATGCTCTGGGTTGCAAATGGAATTCGGCTTCGGTGTCGCAGGCAATATCGTTGTCGATACCCAAAACCAGGCGAATTGCATTTCGTATGACCATTCGGCGAGCCCAGACCTGCGCGAAGTTCACGGATATGTTGCTCTTGTCAAAAGAGTCTCGCATGGCGAGGATAAGACAGCGTTCCGCCTTTTCGGCATCCGCGGTCAATTGCAGTGCGAGTCGCAGGAATTCGGTGATCTTTGTCGCGAACAATTGCCGGAAGTCGTCATCCGTCGCGTAAGAGCGTGCCGCGTGTGAATTGCTTCGATGGGTGAGTGAATGGAGTCCGCCAATCATATGTTGACCCTTTGTACCTGAACGCGCTCAATGCGCATGTGTGATGTCAAACGTGTTGGACAGGTGCGTTTCACTTGCCCACGGTGCCAATCGGATTAATCACGGCACGAATCTCAATCTATCGACGAGTAACGTGATGCTCAGGAATTCTCCCAAGCCTGGCTAACGTTTCTATCACCCACTCGGTGCAACCTTCTGTCACCTCGCTGAACTTCTTGAGGCGTTTACAGTAGTCGTCAAGTTGTTCCCAGGTGCCACGCCCAGCCCTATACAACGCCTCGATGAATTGGTCGGTCTCTTTAAACGGACAATGAGGACATGAAGCCTCAACTTCTTTCGGCAAAGAAAACTGCATCCGTGCCTCCGAGGAATTTCGAGTTGCGGTATGGAATTCTCTTCGCGAGGTCCAGACAATTGACGTAGATGCCCCGATGTGAAGACTGAAGGCTGATCTGGGGCCACGTGATGTTCTGGTGAGTGCAAACCCATCCCAACGTCGACACAGCGGCTATGATGCACTGCAAGAGTGTCTGGCGTCTCATCTACGCAATCACCTCTGTCGAACTGGCGGTGAATCACTCGACAAGTGGGTTGAGGTTCTCAGCCGCCGGCCTGTCATGTTCACCGATTATTGTCGTAATGTTGCTTCACGGCGGCCGGCGTGAGCCTGCGCAGGACGAATTCCTGCACAACAGCCCTGAGCATGCGTTCCGCGGTTCCGATCGCAAAGTTGCCAAATACAAGACCAGGTCCTCGGTTCGAATCGGGAAAGTATGTGTTGGAAAGAGCACTCGAGGCCAAATCGCCTCCAAGGCTTGAAAAGTTTATTTGTGGCTTACCATTATCCCCGGGACAGACGAACGGACTGAACAATGCATGCTTGAGGCGAGAGGTGGTTGTGCCTGTGCCTTGGTAGAAATAGCGCGGGTCCTGATGCAAAAGTGACGGCAACACAGCACCTCCGATCAAGATGTCACTGAAAGCCCCCGCGGCATCGGCCCCAAACCGCTGTCCATACCCTTTGCTGCCCTGGACGTAATTGGGCGTGTCTCCCGCCTGCTGCATGCCCGCAAGAAATGCGACCCCTGTGATAGTGACGGGGTCTACCGAAACTCGCATCGCCAGCTGGAATTTCAACCTGGTCGAAAGCGGCACAGCATTCTTGGCGTCGTACACGACATAGAAGTTGGGCACTATACCCAGGATGCGTTGCTGCTCCTCGAGCTTCACTTGTTCCGTTGCGATCTGCTCCCGCGACGCGTAAACAGTGACGGAAGACGCATCCCCCAACTTGAGCTGTACGTCAGTCAAAAAGACACTCGACCGGTCCACAGTCAGCAGAATCGTCGACGACGTCCATTCCTTGAATCCGCTTACAGTCGCGGTAACCTGGTATGGAACACCCAATGTAAGATTTCGAAACTCAAACCCGCCGGTATCGCTTGCCACGGTCGTTTGAGCCCTGCAAGGAAGAGGGCACTTAAGCGTCAACTCCGCCCTGGGAACAATAGCGCCATTGACATCCTCTACCGTGCCGCCAACTGTACCGACATTGGGCTCAGGGGCTACCGTGTCTTCGGCAACTCCCCGAAGGACCGTGGTTAACGAAATCGCCAGGATGCACCCTCCCAAGGTGATTGTTCTCACTCTTGACCTTGCCGGAAAACAAGGGCCAAACCCATTCTTCGAGAAACTCAGTGCGCCCATGAAGCCTCGTCCGAGACAAAGCATGTCCCTCGACAAATCGTAAAGAGCGATGCACGCGATTCCAATTACATCTTCCAATTAGATAAGCATCCAAGCCAAGGTCTTCGCGCGCTGTTGTTGGAGACACTGTGAAAATTGGTGCGGTGCGTGCCGACGCCGTGAGTTGATCGCCTGCGATGAAGCGAGTTCAACAGGAATATGTAATTGTCGTCAGCGTGCTCCAGCGCTAGCATCGCTCTGTGCTGAGGTGAGGTTCCATTCTGACGGGGTAAGCAATGTGTCCGATTATCAACCGCGTCTCAGTCGAAGGAGCGAAGCCATGGAGATCAAGCCCATGTATGGCATTACCGGCGAGCACTACGCTATCGACGACGATGTCCTTCCGACCCTTGCTTTGCACGCGGCGGTCGAAGTGAGGATCGACATCGAAGAAACAGGAGTCAAGCTCTTCATCGGTCCGCGGGAGTATGAATGGCCGCGAGGCTGCCCCGATATCTGCTCGGTAAGAACGGGCTTCCGCTGCCAGTTCGATGGGCCGCAGAAAGAGGATTTGTGACTTGTTTGGTGAGTTGTCACCGTCGGAAGTTCCGCAGGCCGTCGGAATTCCGTTGGGACTCGTTCAGCTCAGCCTTTGCCCATCACTCATAAGGACAAGAGTTCGGGTTACGCTCGGAAAGGTGAGTCACCTTGGCAACGCATGTAAAAGCTAATGATGCGATCGCGTTTGCAGTGGACTTCCGGTTCTAGGGAACGATTGACCAGGAGGAGTTGTGACACTAGTTCAAGGAATAGGATGGTCAGCGCTGTTAGCGTCGTACATGTGGATGATCGTCGGGCCGACCGTTGTCAACGTTGTAAAGAAAGTGACGGTCAAGACAGATCGAGGGAGCACACATGTGAAAAAACTAGGCCGCGGTGGAATTCACTCACCATAAGTTCATGCTCTCGCGCAGACGACAGACAGGTGTTCGGCAGGGACGCTAATCAATCCTCTTTGATGCCCCATTGTGGGAGCTGCCAGTTTCAAGGAATGAATCTGGGCACAAAATCCGATGCGGCGCCGGCCATTGGCAGGGGATCTACCTCGAGGCATAGATTGCATGACTATCGGGGGTTTCCGTCATCTCGGTGGCTGCCTGACCTTGCATGGCGCGCTCGGCTACCGGTGAGCTCATCTTGTCATCCGTCGCGGTAAGAAACCGGCGTGGCTCCGAGCAGCCTAGCAGGAATATGTAATACCGGTCTATTTTTCACTTCCATATGATTGACGGAGACGTGGAGCACGGAAACTCATCTCGGCTTATGCATGCTGCGTTGCTTGCCGCGGCCGGATTAGTCATCCGTTGCCCACGACCGATGCGAGCGGGGGCTCCAAAGGCAGATCAGGAAGAAATCGGGTGGCTGGTCGTGAGGAGAGATATTCTTAAATCGCGGGCTCGGATACGGCAATAGGTTAGAAGCAATCAACCGCGGAAGGGAACGACACATTTTCGCGATGGTGAGGGTGCTGCTCGTGGCGCCGCTCACCTCGGATTGTGACGGAGATCGATGATGTCGCGCCCGCACACAGTTGCACATACCGCAAGCATGTCAGTGCTGCTGATGTACTTTGCGCTGACCGGATGTCACTCTTCATCAAAAAAGACAGTTCCGACTGTTGCTTTCAGCAAGGTTGCCGCCGCATATCAGGAGAATCCCTACAAGACAGACATAACCGAACACGGTTACAAGACAGATGTGATCGAGGGTCGTGTAACAGGGGCGCTACCCGGACACCGACTCGTGTTGTACTCAAAGACAGATGGACGATGGGGCGTGTGCCGGCAATCAGGTCAGCCGTTTACGAATGTTGGGATTGACGGCCGGTGGAAAGCTTCAGTCCACTTGGGAATACAATATGCCGCTCTGCTGGTTGATCCAACCTACACTCCGCCTGAACAAACGGAATCGTTACCGATCGTCGGCGACGGCGTGGTGGCGCTGGCAGTCGTGAATGGGCAAGGCCCAGCAACGGTACTCCCGTCGCCTAAGATTCTGAACTTTAGCGGTTACGAGTGGACGACGAGCACCGGGCCAATTTTCCACTCTGGGTCAAGAAACTTTTTCGATCCTGCGAACGCGTGGACAGACGAAAGAGGTGCACTGCACCTTCGCATTTCGGGAAGCCCGGGAAAGTGGGCTGCGGCGGAAGTGAAGCTCACGCATAGCCTGGGATACGGAACGTACAGGTTCCAGGTGCGCGATATATCTCATCTCGAACCTTCTGCTGTTCTTACGCTAATTACCTGGGACGGTGTTGGCACAGAGAGCAACCGGCGTGAACTGGACGTTGAGCTTGGTCGGTGGGGACACCTTGAGAACACCAACGTGAATTATGTAGTCCAGCCTTACTACGTTCCAGCTAACTTTGTTGCCTTTCGGGTGCCTCCTGGTGCCTATACACATTCCTTCCGCTGGGAACCAGGACAGGCAACGTTTTCGTCCGTAGCCGGATCGGGTGATGCAGGTGCCGGCCATATCATTAACCGGCACGTGTTTACCTCCGGCGTGCCCTCACCGGGGGGAGAATCGGTACGCATCGCTTTGTATGTATTTCATCAAGGCCCAATACCCCTGAAAAACGAAAATGAGGTCATAATCGACAAATTAGAGTACCTCCCGTGATCTGCTGGTTGAAGCAAACTCGATGGACTCTTGTTGGGCTCGTGCTAGCAGGCCTTGTCACCGATGCACGTGGACTCGATCCCAACCGTCTGCCTTCGCAGTACGTCCGCGAACAATGGACCACCGAAACCAGATTTCCCGGCGGAGCCGTCAACGGCATCGCGCAAACTGCGGATGGATACCTTTGGATTGGAACCGACAGAGGCCTCATACGTTTCGACGGCTTCAATTTCAAACCTGTCTCTTTTGCTTCCATCGCCGCCGCTTCGAACGTTCCCATATTGCAACTGGTTACGGATGCCGGCGGAAGACTGTGGGTGCGTCCACAGGGCGCCGATCTCGTACGCCAAAGGAATGGCACGTTTGAGAGCGTCATTTACGGTCCAGACTCAATCACCGCCCTGTCAAAGGATAAGCACGAGGGAGTCCTGGTTTCGGACGTCAGGCAGGGCACTTTCCGCTTCACGGCAGACGAAGCTCAGAAATTGGGACCTTCCTCCCCCCCAGTAATTTCCATGGCCGAAACAGCCGATGACAAGGTTTGGTTGGGGACACTAGGCGATGGCCTCTTTTGTCTTACCGGCGGGCGAGCTACCAACGTCAACGCAGGATTGCCCGATCGAAAGATCAATTCTCTGTTGCCGATCGGTGTAGAGTTGTGGGTCGGCACCGGCACAGGCTTGTATCACGGAAACGGCACCGGCTTTCGCCGGGTCAAATTGCCGTCGTTTCTGGACAATGTCCAGGTGTTGAGCCTTTTGCGCGATCGCGACTCGAATATATGGGTGGGTACGACGCGCGGGCTACTGCGCATCAACGCGAAGGGCATTTCGTTCTCCGCAGAGAATGAGCTTCGCGGAGACGGCGGGATTAACGTCCTGTTCGAGGACCGCGAAGGAAATCTCTGGATCGGAGGTGGGCGAGGTCTAGGCCGTATTCGCGACAGTGCGTTCGTAACTTATTCGTCTGTTAGTGATCGTCGTTTCGAACACAGTGGCCCCGTATATGTCGACCCGGAGGGCCGCACATGGTTGGCTCCCGTTCAAGGTGGGCTGTATATTTTCCAGAACGGCCGCGTTCAACCCGTTACATCGATACCCACAAATGACGTCGTCTATTCCATAAGTGGACGGGCTGATGTGGTGTGGGCCGGACGTCAACGCGGAGGACTGACCCGTCTACGATTTCGCAATGGCGCAATAGAGAGCCAGAGTTATAAAGAGGCGAATGGACTGGCACAAAACAGTGCATATGCTGTCTATGAGAGCCGCGATGGTTCTGTGTGGGTTGGCACGCTAAACCGCGGTGTCAGCAAACTCAAAGATGGGCATTTCACCACTTACACAACGGCCAGCGGCCTCGCTTCGAATACGGTGTCGTTCATCCTTCAAACCCGAGATGGTGCAATGTGGTTTGCCACACCCAACGGGTTGAGTTCTTTTTCGAACGGCCATTGGAAAACCTATACAACGGTGGAGGGTTTGCCCTCCCAAGAGGTGAACTGCCTTTTCGAAGATTCATCCGGAACTCTCTGGGGTGGAACGTCTGCTGGTCTCGCCTCCTTTGCATCCAGTCATTTTCAAGTTCCTAGAGAGTCGCCCGACGTCCTAAGCGAACAAATCCTCGGGATGGCGGATGACAAGAGTGGAAGATTTTGGATTGCGACCTCACACCATGTTTTGCGCGTTCCGCGTGACAAGCTGCTAAGTGGTGTTGTGAAGGCAATCGATGTTCACGAGTATGACCAAGCCGATGGTCTCGAGAGCACTGAAGGAGTGAAGCGGAGCCCGTCGGTGGTTTCGGATCCAGTTCGCGGGATCTGGTTTTCACTCAGCAGAGGCTTGTCGGTTGTTAATCCATCTCAGATCAATGACAATTCAGTTCCCGCGCTGCCTCACATCGAGACGATCATCGCCGATAACAACACCGCGAATCTCGCCGGCGTCGTTCAAATACCTCCATCTCCCAGGCGAATCACGTTTGAGTACACGGCAGTGAGCCTCGCGGTTCCCGGACGAATTCGTTTTCGATATCTCCTCGAAGGTTTCGACAGTGGCTGGAGCCAGCCAGTTTCAGTGCGAGAAGCCGTTTACACGAACCTCGCACCTCGCTCCTATCGATTTCGTTTAATCGCCAGCAATAGCGACGGGTCATGGAACGGGCCAGAAACCGCGATCGCTTTGACCGTCGCCCCGGTCTATTATCAGACTTACTGGTTCCGATTATCCTGCATCGCCGTCTCAATGGCGCTGCTCTGGGCCGTTTATCAAATGCGTGTTCACCAGTTACAGGAGCAAGAAAGGAAATTCCGTGAGGCAGTAGAAACCATGCCGGCCCTGGCTTTCGTTGCCGACCCCAAAGGCAATCGCACCTTTATGAACCGCGGTTGGCTCGAATACACAGGATTGAGTCGGGGAGAAGCGTCAGCGTCAGGATGGGAGAAGACGATTCACCCTGATGATCTGAACCGTATCACCGAGCGGTTGCGCGCGTCCGAGACAGTTGGACAACCGCTGGACTATGAAGCGCGGCTGCGCCGCGGATCCGACGGAGTCTATCGCTGGTTCTTGATACGCGCCGTGCCTCTGCGGGACAAGCGCGGGAAGATTGTGAAATGGTGTGGCGCGGCAACGGACATTGAAGACCGCAAACGTGCCGAACAGCTTCAGGCCGATCTGACCCATATCAGCCGGGTCAACGCAATGGGAGAACTGGTTGCATCGATCTCGCACGAACTCGCACAGCCCATCATGGCCTCAACGATTAATGCCAAGGCGTCTTTGCGATGGCTTCAGCACGACCCGCCTGAGCTGACGAGAGTTTGGGAAGGAACAGAGAAAATCATCGAAGCCGGCGCCCTTGCGGCGGAAATCATCAACCGTTTGCGATCGTTGTACAAGAAGGCCCCTCCCAAACAGGAGCTAGTCGCAATAAATGAGGTCGTCCGCGAAATGGTCGGGATGATGAGAGGTGAGGCAAGAGGTCATGGAGTATCGATCCGCACCGATCTGAAAGACGATCTTCCAACGATCGTGGCAGATCGGGTGCAACTTCAGCAGGTGCTCATGAACCTGATGCTGAACGGTATCGAGGCGATGAAGGACACGGGCGGCGTGCTTACGGTGAAGTCGCAATTGCGTGAGGACGGTCAGATCGAGATCGCTGTAAAAGACACAGGATCCGGGCTGCCCCTGGACAAGGCCGATCAGATATTCGAGGCATTTTTTACGACGAAGCCGCAAGGGAGTGGCATGGGCCTGGCAATCAGCAAGTCGATCGTCGAATCGCAAGGCGGCCAGATTTGGGCCAGCGGCGAAGGCGAGCGCGGCGCGACGTTCCACTTCACCTTGCCCGTTGCTCCCGCGGAAACAAATACTCCCATGGATAATGCATGATTCGGCAATCGGCAGGGTGTGTATTAATTGAATGCGGTCCAGCCATCGCCGCCCAGGTTCGAGCCGCGATGACTGTACTTTCCTCAAAGTCTTGTCACTAGCCGAATAAGATGCGCACTCAATACGGCAACCGTTTCTCTGCAGCCTTCGCTTTGAGTGTCTGCAACAATACGTTGTCACGAGCAGCTGCAATTTCGCTGGCCGTGTGTACCTTGAGAATCTCATTGATTCCAGCCTCGGCCTTCTGAGCCATCTGCGGAGTTACGTGCTCGATGCGACCGAGGTCCGCCCACCAACCTTCCATCGCTGGACCGAGATGCTCGAGGAGGTGTTTGATTCCAGCGTCTCCACCGCCCAGATTCGCGTTCATGAACTGGCCGAGGATGGCCCATCGCAGCCCGGGACCGTGTGCCATCGCGATGTCGATGTCGGCCAGGCTGGCCGCATCTTGATCCAGCAAATAGAGCACCTCACGGAACACCGCGGCCTGAATGCGGTTCGCGATATGACCTTTCATTTCCTTCTTCATGCGAATTGGTTTCTTGCCGATCTGTGCATAGAACTTGACAGCACGTGTAACGTTCTCGGCGGACGTTAGCTTGCCTCCGACCACTTCGACCAGCGGGACGACGTGTGGCGGATTGAAAGGATGCCCAAGCACGATACGCGACGGGTTGGTCGCCTCTGTTTGAAAATTCGAAACAGGAATGCCCGAAGAACTGCTCGCAATGATCACATCGGGGCCAACAGCGTCAGAAATGTCTTTGAAAAGCTTGAGCTTGAGATCAAGCCGCTCCGGGCCGTTTTCTTGCACAAAGTCAACGCCTCTCAGAGACTCCTTCAGATCCGTAGAAAATGTCAGGTTGTTCTTATCGGCGCCCGGTTCAAGACCCATTTCCTTCAACAGCGTCCATGCGCCATCGATATACGCGCGCAATTTGTCCTCGGCGCCGGCCACGGGATCGGTTGCGCGCACCGCAAACCCTTTCGCTAGATAGTAAGCCGCCCAGCTCATCCCGATCAGCCCACAACCTACGATACCGACGGTTCTTACATTGAGATCGTTTTTCATATTCTCCTCGATTGGATGTTCAATACTCGTACTTCATCCGGATTCCATCCCGGTATGAAGGTAACGATTTAGAAGAGCAGGACGACGTGCCTCGCTGCTAGGCAACGTAGGCAATTCCAGTTAAGACCCCTAACTTCGCTATGGTTGTAAATTGCGCTTTGGCTTCAAGCGGGGCTACGCGCACTTCTCCGCCGAGTTCCGTCGTAAATGCACGCTGGTTGGCGTGATCTATGGCAAGCCCAATACCTTCTTGCAGCCCAGTCGAGAGGACCTCATGATTTTCCAGTTGTCTGGTACCGATACGGGCACGGTTTAGCGAGTTGCCGCCATCGAGATTGCCGCGGTCCGTCCAGTAGAGAAGATTGTTCTTGATGTCGAGTTCGAGATCGATCGGCTCAGGCAAGTGATCGATCAGCAGTTCGATATCCTTTCGGTCTTCGGGCTGCTGATCCGCAGGAAGTTCAAGGCCGGATCGGAAAATCCGCCCCTTGCCACCATCCGGCGGCCCCTTCTGCGTCCAGTAGATATAGCGGTTAACCGGATCAACGGCAATGCCGACGCAGTGACGCATAACGTCGTTCGAATCGAAAGGGAACACGCCGTTGCGAACGAGAACAGTCACGTTCGAACCATCGAGGTTCGAGCGCATAATACGCATGCCCTCGCGATCACACCAATACAGGAATCCAGCGTTGAAGTCTGCAGCTACCTGCTTTGGCGTCACGGTGAGACCATGACCGACCAACGTACGGCGGTTGGCACCGTTGAGCCCGATGCACTCGATCGAACCGTCAGCCTGAAAGAACTCACCTTCATTTGGGCCGATCGCCGGTCCCATATTTGTCCAGTACAACGTCTTGGTCCCCTTGTCGATAACGATTCCGTCCACGTTGTCGATCAGATTCCCAAGCAGAGTGCGGCGATTGCCACCATCGGGATCCATCTCAATAATTTCGCCGCCTGGCCGGTACTGGAGAATGTAGAGTTTTCCGGAATTCATGTTGTCCTCTCTTCCTTAATGGTCCAATCAATGGCCCTTTCACTGGAGTCAGGTAGGTCTCCTGGAACCCAACGATTGGTTCGCTTAATGAATGACCATTTCCTAAGCGGGTTGTTGTAAAAGCGAAACCGCTCGCAATCCGAAATGGGATACAAATATCAAACTCAACTTAGCCATTCAGGTTTGTTCGATCCTCGAGGAACGATCACGGTCCGATACGTCCCAGGAGATTTGGACAGGTAGACCTGCTCGTCGAACCCCTGGTATGTGCCGAGCGGCGTCTCAGCGGTAAACAGATCGGGGACGACGTTCGTGTGCTCCTCTGAGGAGCCGGCCGTCGTATGAGCATAGGTCCTGTCGAAAATCCCGAGCGCGAGCTGCCAGAGCACAGTGCGAGTGAGAGAGACGACAACTTTGTAACTTCCTCCCTCCACGGCTCGCCTGCGAAGCGCTGCAAGAACGCCCACTGTACCGAGCCACCCCACGACGTTGTCGCAGATGGGTACAATGGGCGGCTGCTTCGGGCTGCTAAGCGATCCTTCGAGGGCAAAGAGACCCGACACGGTTGCACCAATCTCATCAAATCCGGGCCGGTTCGACCACGGGCCTTTGTCTCCGTGAAGAACGACGGTGGCGTGGATCAGTCCTGGCTTTTGTGCACATAACTCTTCCGCATCCAGCCCGTGGGACTTCAAATAGCCAGGGCGCTTGTTTGCGAAGAAGATGTCGGCGTCCTTGAGTAGCGCATCGAACTTGGCGCGATCCTCTTTAGAGGAATCAAGAATGGTAGAGCGCATCCCAACCTGAACGTCCCAGAAAAAGGCCTCTACTTCGGTATCGTTGGGCCTCCAGACATTCAGCACGTCGGCACCATAGAAGGCCAAGTCCCGGCCAATTGCCGCGCCGGCAATCACATGCCCCATTCCGAGGGCTCGAATTCCGTCGAGTGGAGATTTGGCGTCTGGCTGCAAGGGGATGGGCTCGCTTTCGCCGATCTTCTCGATGGATATTAACGGCATCTTTGCCAGCACTTCTGTGTACTGCAACTCCTCGCGCAACTCTTCAAAAGTACGAACTTTGGCCAGGACTAGTCCCTCTTCGGCTGCAGCCGTCTCCAGGTCATCGGCACGCCACTGCAGAATGGAATTCTGTAGCGCTTCGAGGCTGTCGGTGCATCGGAAGAAGTTGAGTGCACGCTGATGCAGCTGAGGGTAGAAGTTCAGAGTCACGACATGCCGGCCATCGCGTGTCTCACGGAAGAGTGGAAACTTGAAGAAGGGATTATTTTCGAAGAAGCCCATTGCGGGAGAGCGCCCATTCACGGTCTCCCAGATCCCCTCGAAGAAACCGCCGAAGCGTCGAAAGGCTTTGCGAATGTCAACATGAACGTCCTGGCCCTGTCCACTTCGATCTCTCCACACCGCCGCGACCGCAATGGTTTTGGCAGCAAGTCCTATGCCTGCCATCGTTGCAAACCGGATGCGGCTAGGAACAATGGGATCTTGGCCATAGAACGTTAGTTGCCCACCGCTGTCGGAAGTTGACATTCCAACGGCTTCCAGGACCTGATTCACTCCTTCATGGAAATCGAAATCTGAGGTGGTGGCGGGGTTGCTAAGCTTGTCGACGATAGTCTCGGTTAAACTAGCAGGGCTTTGAGTTTCTTGCTCAACCCCGGATACAGACCTCATGGTTAAGCTCCTTGGGTGCCGCTGTGGTCCCTTCGACTGAGTGATAGTAGCAACCGTGAGTGACCCAAATAAATTACATGTTCCTTGTATTGCCCCGTCACCAACATCAACGGATGCTGGGCTGCCATCATGTTTCTCGATGACATCGCAACGATTTCCCTATGCTTTCCCCGCAGACTTCTTATGCAGTAGACGATCCAATATATCGAGAGACGGCTCTTATGCCGGCCTCAAATCATCATGGGTATATATCGCTGTTCAAGACCAATGGTTGTGGACGCCCTGCAGGTCACGCAGTCAAAGACAATCGCGACAGATCTTGGATTCATCAATGTAAAACCGGGCGAGTGGGTTGTCTGCGGAGAGGGCGGGGAAACTTACATCGTTGATGACGGGTACTTCCAAAGGACTTTCGTCCCTGCCCGAGAAGCCCCAGACACCTCAATTCCCAAACACAGTGACGCCCAGAGCGTGGCTCCAACAGGGCGCGCGGTCACGCTATTCGCTGCGTCGCGACCTTGCTTTAGTCGAAATCGAATCCGCGAGGCGATTCGTCTTGCCCATAGGCGCAAGGTCAAGATCTCACAGTGATCGAACGCATCAGAACCCCCACGGAAACGAGTGTTGAGTCGTATGACAGAACCCGAGCCGTACTTCGTGATACCGACGCACCGATTGCGTGACGTCGGAGCTACAATCCACGAATATGACGAGCACTTCTGGAGGAATGGTCATTCCGTCCAGATGATGGTATTTGATGACTCCACGCAAGCTAACGTGGACAAATATCTCCCCGTCTTTGAACAGACCAAGACCCGATCTGAACTCTTCTACGTTGGCCCCAGAGAAAAGGAAGAATTCATAGCGTACGTCAACTCCCGCCTTCGCAACAAGCGCCTGGAGCCGCTGGTCAAGAACATTTTCAGGCCAAGCTACGGCGGAAATCGTAATTTTTCACTCATGTATTCTCTCGGCGGCCATATGGTCAGTTCCGATGACGATATGCGTCCCTATTCATTGATGGAGGATAGTCCGGAATCACTGAAAGACCGCGAGATCAGCCGGGGGCGCCTGCACAAGATCGGCAAGAACGGATACGCGCGCAAATCATTCGATATCATGTCCGCTTTTCGAGACGTTCTCGGCAAACCAGCCGCGGAGGTACCCGAAAACTATGAACGAGGCGAGACCCTCATCGACACAGCGATGGACCTTGAAACCAATTCCACAACGGGTTCTTCTCTGAGAATACAATTGTTATAGAGCCCGGTTCGGTTCAACAAGACGCAATCGTCAAGGTTGCGCAGACATTTCGCTCGGGAACGAACGACATCGATGCGATCGACTTCATTGAGATGTTCCTGCAGGACGAAAATCAAACTAACCCAGAGAGCCTGAACGACATTTATGTTCTAGTCAACTTTCGACCCGCGATCACCAAGTGCAACTGGCGGATGGACTGCGGGGTGTCCGGCTATGACAATACCTTCGGTCTTCCGCAATTCTTTCCCACGCGCTTGCGCTTCGAGGACTACATCTATCGGTTATGGATTCAACAAAAGGGCATGCTCGCCGCCCACGTGGATGCTGCACAGCACCACACGAAGAGCAACTACATGCGGAACCCGCCGGCATCGGAGGTGCTTAACGAAGAGATCGCGAATCTTACCAAAAAGAAGATCAATTCTTCCATTACGTGTCGCAACGAACTCGGCATTACGTTCGATTATTCAGGGGAAGTGACTGCGCAGGACGCGGAGGCGATCCTGGGTAAGATCACAGGCCTTCACAGACGTGCCCTCGGGACCGCACAAACGGCCAAGAACCCGGAACGCGTCGACTCTTTGCGCATCTTTGCCGCGAATCTCGAGAAAGCGTTCTATGGCCTTGAGCCGGACTTCTTTCAGCACAACCTTGTGCGCATAGTGGACGATGCAATCGCGGTGATTAAATCCACCCTGGAACTCTGGCCAACCCTGGTCGAGATCTGTTATTTCCAGAAGCTGCGCCACGGCCTTCCGATGAAGCGGATCGGCGGGCAAGCTCGATAGCAATAGATAGGTTTGCGGATCCGGATCGATGTCTTTTAATGCATCTGTCTGGGCGGTTGCGAAGCCCATGATCATCAGGCCCACAGCCAGCAGCCATGCAACCGCGCTTCTTCGGAATTTGGCTGACTCTTCTTCCTTGGAATTGCGCATTGTTGCTTCTTTGTAAAGCAGGGGCTGCCGAAACGGATGTTTCCCGCCTCGGCCACTTCTGAGCGCTCGATATGGCGGACCGCGCTGGAGATCGAGGCGCAGAGCCAACTGCCCGGTCCGGTTGCCGGAGCTTTCCGCTGCGTTATTCAAGACGGCGACGACGATAAGGGCCGGAAGCGGGCTTAAGGTGGCAATTTGTGGCGTCCTGATCGGAGCCCGATCTGCAGGAATGCAGAGCCGAAGGCCAGCCTCCCCCGGCAACCCACTCGGGGCGGCAGGTCGTCGCCGGCAAGCTTAATGAGGATGAAGGAAGCTCCCAAACCGCTGACGAACGTACATTGCAACCATGTCACGGAATCGCATGGCGATTAACCCCCGGTGTGAACTGGCAAATCCCTTCGCAGCCGGGACTGGAGAAAGCGGGAATGGTGGATTTCCATCAAACTGACCCCTTTTTCCGATTCCGAACGGGAGCGTTTCTTTCTGGAACCATGAACGGCTCCATAGAATAATCCGGTACTATCCATCTATGATGGAGATGAATAACCTTGAACCGGGCGGAGGAGAAGGGCCGTTCCTGGAGATTCGGAAGCCGGTCAAATGCCAGCCTCTGTGACTTGCCGGGGTCGCCGACTTTAAAATGACCATCATGCCGATAGCTGAAATTATCGATGAGATTGACGCGTATCTTTCACGCCTGCGTCAGGCCCGGGAACTCCTGTTAGATCGAATGACGCAAGCACCCCCAAAGAGGGTACCTCGTCGTAAAAGGAAGGCCATCGTTAAGCAGGCGGGCCCTGGCTTTTCCGGCGGACGCCGAGCCGACGAAAATAAACCTCCATCAAACCTTGCCGTCGATCATCTTAAGAAAGTAACGAACCGCGTTGATGTGGGCCTACAGGTTCCGAGAGCCGTGGCCCAAAAGGCCTCAGATTCTGAAAAACCAGCGATGATAGAGACCGAACGCACAATACAGCAGAGTGTCCTCATTACAAGGCTTCCGGCGAAAGGGCCACGTACTTCAATCAGGTCCGTGCGTCAACAAACTGTAACGCCGGCCCTGAGCACCAGGCGGGATGAGATCAAACCGCCAACCGCACTCGCCGGCTCAATGAGGTCCAAGGTGGTGGTAGTCTCCGCCGAACAAGTACAGCGGGAGCGGGAACAGGCTGCGCTTCCCGCGATTCGGCGGCCTCGCGCACCTTCATCTGGACTGAGCGGCAGATTGGCCTTCGAAGCTCTGTTCAAGGATGAGACTGATCCTTCAAAGGCTTCCGGGCGGTAGCCATTCGGGCACATGCGATTATGCCGCGGGATTCCCGCCACGAGCACCGAGACGAATTCTGTATCGCTGACCAATTTCGATACGGGATGCGCCTTCTCATAGATTAGTTTGGCTTGTAGTCAGGAGATAACTCACACTGGAACGCCCAGCCGCCGTTGTATTCCGTAACGGCTACGAGTAGTTCGTTTTTGCCCGGCTGTAAATGAATTGGAATCGCGTTGTTAAGTCCAAATGTACCGAGGGCGTCGTCGTCGCGATACGACAATGCATTCTTCTCACTGAAAATCAGCTTCCGGTTCAGGTACACGACTATTTCATCGCTGTAACCAAGTTTGAGGATCTTCTCCTCCTCCGCCACAGACGAGATATACGTCCGGGCAAATACGACCTTGGCGCCTTTGACGTGGCCAATTCGCATTTTCTCACGGGAGGGCATCGGAAACATCGCTGGACTGGTCCGATATCTGTTTATCAGCACGAATCCAGGATCCTCCGCATTTACTTTCTCCCATTGAGGAATGGACGTCGGGTACCTGTCAGCATCGAACTCCCCAGCATCAAATGCCGGCGACAGTTCCCAATTCGAGAGCAAGCCGACTCGGCGAAATGGCGGAAGATCAGGCATCGGGTCCCGGGCTGGAAGAACGGTGTAGCTTAGATTACTGAAATAGCCACCGCCGCCCAGAGACCATAGAGCGATTCCTCCTTCACTATCTCCTCTTCGTAAATTTGTCACTACTAGAGTGGGAACCTTGCTGGCGTTCAGGAAGACCCTGCAGGTTCGCCCGCGGACCAGGATTTTGATATGGATCCATTGGTTTTGAGGAATGTGCGCCTTCGCTTTCTCGTGGTCGGAATTGAGCAATTGCCAAATTGCATCACCGTTGAGACGCGGGGTGTACTGCATCGCCTCAATTGTGTCGGATGCACCAGGCCTCAAGTAGAGAACCTCCATGTTCGCCTCTGATTCGACTCTGAATGCGATTCCTAGAAACAGACCGCCTGGCTTGCTCGCTACATCAGCGTCCACGATTCCATCGCGGAACCTCGCCGCTTTCACGGTTAACAGCCCAGAGGGAAGATAGATCGAGCGCCGCCCGAGGAACTCTCCGAACTGAATGCCATCGCCAGAGGGGTCTGTCCTGGAGGAGGCAAGTTCGAAATTGCCAGGCGACATATGGACAGAAATAGATTGCGCCTGCGTAACAGAGAACACGCAGCCGATCAGAGCAGAGGTAATGAGAGTGCAAAGCTTCAGCATCAGTGATATCCAAGGTGTTAGTTTCAGGTAGGAACTTCGCAGAATTTCCTTCGCATTAAGAGATGCGCGTCGCGCAGGGTCGACCTATCGTTTCGCCGAGTTGGTTCTACAGCCACCTGAATGGGATCCGACACGATCCGAACCACGCTAAGTTGTGAGCCCCAGTTAAACTGCGATCCCGGGCGCTAAACGGGAATGGTTTTTGAGTTTGCTCGATTCGAGGTTGGGCGTCGCTTCAGTGATTTGGTCAACTGATGGTCCATGCCGTTGGCGATCGCACGACCGAAGTCTTTCTTAACGCAATCGACGCAACCGCTGGCAGGGAATTCGAGAGTGATCCGGGTGGGTGAGAAATAGTCAGCCAACTATTCGATCGAAACGTGGCCCAGCCTGAGATTCCAAAGGGCCCTGACCAAGGCATCGATGTCACTGATGGTGTTGTACAAGGCAAGCGAAGCACGGACGGTGCTCTCGAGTCCGAATCGGCGGAGGATTGGCTGGGCGCAGTGATGCCCGGATCGAACCGCGATTCCGTTGCGGTTGAGATAGTCACCGATTTCCTCGGTGCGGAAACCATCCATCACAAATGAAATGACGCCGGCCTTTTCCCTCGCGGTGCCGATGATGCGCAGGCCCGGGATCTGCTGCATCGCTTCTGTCGCGTATACGAGGAGTCCATGTTCGTGGCGGTTGATGTTCTCCAGTCCTACGCGATCGATGTAATCGATAGCGGCGCCGAGGCCCACCGCATCGGCGATGTTACCGGTGCCGGCTTCGAATCGCTGTGGGGCGGGTTGATAGATAGTTTTTTCGAAGGTGACGTCCTGGATCATGTTGCCGCCTCCCTGCCATGGCGGCATGTGCTCAAGGATTTCTGGCTTCGCGTAGACGACGCCGATGCCCGTCGGAGCGAAGACCTTGTGTCCGGAAAAGACAAAGAAATCGCAATCGAGCGATTGCACGTCGATACGCATGTGAGAGACAGACTGCGCGCCGTCTAGCAGGACCTTTGCGCCATGTCGATGGGCGGCCTCAATGATCGCCGCGGCAGGCGTGACGACCCCCAGCGCATTTGACACATGCGGGAACGCGACCAGGCGCGTCTTTGGGCCCAGCAGCTTCTCGTATTCATCGAGAAGTACCTGTCCCGCCGAATCCACCGGAACGACTCGAAGACGAGCGCCCTTTTCAGATGCGAGCATCTGCCAGGGAACGATGTTGGCGTGATGTTCGAGCCAGGTGATGACGATTTCGTCGTCCTTTTGAATGTTCTGCCGGCCCCAGCTTTGGGCAATCAGGTTGATGCCTTCGGTGGTGCCGCGCACGAACACGATCTCGCGTGATGACGACGCATTGAGAAACCGGCGCACCTTTTCGCGTGCGGACTCGTAGGCATCCGTAGCGCGGGCCGCCAACTCGTGGGCGGCACGATGCACATTTGAGTTCTCGTGCTCGTAAAAATAATCGAGCCGATCGATTACGCTTCGCGGCTTCTGCGTGGTGGCTGCGTTATCGAGCCAGACAATCGGGCGACCGTGTATCCGCTCACGAAGAATGGGGAAGTCGCGCTTGAGAGCCTCGGCATCGAACGAGAACGAAGAGAGGCTCCGTTCGCTCGGTACATGCGGCTCGATTCCCGCGGGATCTTGCGCGGGCGCCGCATTGGGCGGCGTGATGGCGCGGGATTCGCGCAGAAATCCAAACGGGCCGGTGATCGCTGGCGCGGCGCCTTTATCAGGGCTGATCTGATTTGGCGGTTGCGACGAGGAAGCCGCTGTCTTCGCCGGCGCTTTGACCTCGAGGGGAGCAGGAACAGGACCTGGAATCGCAGGTGTCGCAGAGAACAACGGTCGCGCCTCTTCCAGGAACGAGAAGGCTGGAATCGCGGATGAATCGAATGGGCCGAGGGCGCCGAGCAGACTGTCGATGAGCAGATCGACACCGTTACGCGTTCCACGATGGCATTGACCGCATCCTGCGCGCGCTGCCACGATCACAAGTTCGACCCGATACCGCAGCGCGATTACTACGCCCTGGCGGGAATCTTCACGAGCACGGCAGATTATGCCGGCGTGCGAAGCTTGATGGGAGGGGCGGGACTGGCCTATTACGATCCCAAGCACCTGCTGCTCCTCTCGACAGCTCCCAAACCCAACCAGGACAGCGAAGATCTCAAACACCTCGATGCGGAGATCGAGGCAAATCGGTTGGCCATCGAGGCTTTGCAAAACTCAAAGCCGGTTCTGGATCAAGCTACTAAAGAGAAGATCGCTTCGCTCAGCCGCACCGGCGAACGTCTGCGCGAGGAGAAGCTCGAACTCGAAGATCCGGCCACGCTCGGTTACGGTGTCCATGGCGTTATCGAAAGCAAGCCGTCCGATACGAGCATTCGCGTCCGCGGCGTCGAGGAGCGGCACGGACCCGACGCTCCGCGAGGCTTTCTCACAGCGTTCGACGTCCCTGGTGCGAAGCCTGTGAATCCCCAGCAGAGTGGCCGCCTGGAACTCGCCGCATGGATCACGAGTCCGCAGAATCCGCTCACCGCGCGCGTCGCTGTCAATCGAATCTGGGCGCATCTGTTCGGGCAGGGAATTGTGACCTCGGTCGACAACTTCGGCGCAAAGGGGGATCAGCCATCGAATCCCGAACTCCTCGATTATCTTGCTGTTGATTTCATCGCCAACGGATGGTCGCAGCGTAAGGTGATCCGCGAGATAGTCCTTTCACATGCTTATCGCCTGAGCGCGAACTCCGATTCGCGCGGCAGCGAGATTGATCCCGCCAATCGGCTCATCTGGCGGCACAGCCCGCGACGACTCGAGGCCGAAGAATTGCGCGATGCCGTTCTTCTTGCTTCGGGTCAACTGGACGAGCGCAAGCCGATCGGATCGGCCGCAATGAAGCTGCGCATGGTAGAGATGGGCGACAGCGGCCCGGTTGCCAAGTCGATCTACGATGACGCCGATCGCTGCAGCTACCGCAGTATTTACCTGCCTGCAGTCCGCGGCATCACTCCCCGTTCACTCGCGGCATTCGACCCCGCTCCGCAATCCCTTGTCACCGGGCAGCGAAATGTAACCACGGTTCCGACGCAGGCCTTGTTTTTGTTGAACTCGCACTTCGTGCGCAAGCAGGCCGAGGCGGAGGCAGTTGTGTTGATCAATGCTTCTCAGGATGCTGAAGAACGCATCCGCATCGCCTACGTGCGCACCCTTAACCGCGATCCCAATGCTACGGAGATTGTTCAGGCTCGCCAGTTCCTCGATCAATTCCGGGAGGAATGGGCGAAGCAACAGACGACAATCGCTTCCGAACATCCACCCGAAGTTTCCGCTCCGGACTATCTGGAGCCTGAAACCGTCGATGGCGATAACTCGAAACCGCCTTTCGAATATGGCGACATGCTCGAACAAAACCACCTCACGTTCAACGACCAGGTGATTCATCCCGCCACGGTGGACGAAGCAGCCTTGGCAACATTTGTACAGGCGCTGTTTGCCTCGGCGGAATTTCAATATGTTCGCTAGACCAACAACCAAGAAAAGCGAGAAGCAGATGACCCAACATTATCAGCCTCTTCCTACTACGCGCCGCGGCCTGCTGAAATCGGCCGGCGCCGGTTTCGGCTACCTGGCCCTGGCTGGATTACTTGGCACCAGCCCCGATGCATTGGCGGACTCCGGCACGCTCGCGAACACTTTGGCTCCCAAGCAACCGAACTTCAAGCCCCGCGCGAAGAAGATCATCTTCCTTTTTATGGAAGGCGCCATGTCATCGCTGGACACCTTTGAGTACAAGCCGGTCCTGCAAACTTCGGAGGGCAAATCCGCGCCAGGTGGAGGAACACTGAATGCCTCGAAGTTTCAATTCAAACAGTATGGACAAACCGGCGCGTGGTTTTCGGAATTATTGCCGAACATTGCCACTCACGCTGATGAGCTGACCTGGCTGCGTGGACTGCACACCGACACGCCGGCACATCCGCAAGCGGTGGTGCACTTGCATACGGGCGCGTCGAATGCATCTCTTACCCGGCCCAGCATGGGCGCGTGGCTGCTGTACGGTTTGGGGACAGAGAACCAGGATCTACCGGGCTACGTGGTCATTAATCCGACGCCCAACTTCGGCGGCCCTGTTAATTATGGCAGCGCTTTTCTGCCGGCCTACTATCAAGGCACGCCGATCAGCGACGAAGGCTACCTGCCGAACATTCAGTCCAGCGTGCCGAGAACTCTGGAAATTTCGCAACTGGACTTGATCCAGAAGCTCAACCACAATCTCGCGGCGCGGCCTGATTCTCCCGACGCCGTTGAAGGCGTCATCAAGTCCTATGAGCTTGGTTTCCGCATGCAGGACAAGGTGCCTGCATTGCTCGATATCTCCCGTGAGCCTCAAAAGGTTATCGAAGCCTACGGAGTAAAGCCGGGCCCGGAGGCATCTTTCGCACGTCAGTGCCTCACCGCACGCCGCCTATGCGAGGCCGGAGTGCGCTTCGTCGAGATTCGACAGCCAGGATGGGATCATCACACCAATCTTCACCAGGGCATGATCGATCAATGCCGCAGGATTGACCAACCGACTTCAGCGTTGCTCTCTGACCTTCGCGAGCGCGGGCTCCTTGAGGACACCCTGGTGCTCTTCGGTTCCGAGTTCGGCCGCCTACCTGCTGCGCAGGGAGACGACGATGGCCGAGATCACAACATCACCGGCTATGCCATGTTTCTCGCCGGCGCGGGAGTCAAGAGAGGCTACTCCCATGGCGCCACGGATGAACTCGGGCGCTACGCCATTGATGGCAAGGGGCTTGACCACGAAAAGCTGACGTACCGCTATGCCGGTCGCGATTTTCGCCTTACGGATGTGGCCGGAGTCGTCCATAGCGAGATCTTTGTCTAAGTCGGTGCGAGACTCTCAAAAAAAGGAATGAACCGCATGACCTTCCAAATCTGTTGTTGTCGTTTCCGGCGAAAACCGTGGCGCCCACCTCATCTGCCGGACTCGTGGAATCAGTCCACGTAACCGCCGGCTTGACGAACCAGGTTCGCGAGGTCATAGGCCCACAACTCCGCGTTGTGGGTTTTCTTTGCGAACACCAAAAGACATTTGGGAGGATACGATGCAAATGCTCGCTTCAGTTTGGACACGACGCTTCAGTTCATGGAACCTTCTCTCACCGATCCTCGCTCTCGCACTTTGTGCTGGCGCCGCGTTGGCGCAGACGTCGCAAATCTCCGGCACCGTCGATGATGCCAGCAAGGCACGCATCCAGGGTGCCGCCATCTCCCTTACTCACACGGAGACCGGTGAACGCCGCGAAGTTACCTCGAATGCCGACGGCTATTTTATTTTTCCGCTTCTTCAGGCAGGCCACTACGAGGTCCGCGTCGAGAAGAAGGGCTTTGAAACCCAGATCAGATCGGGGCTTCAAGTTCTGACCGGGCAAACGACAGAGGTCGATTTTGATCTGAAGACCGGTTCCGTCGTGGAGAGCGTCGAGGTAAGCAGTGCCGGCACTCAGCTTCTGCAAACCGAGAGCTCCGCCATCTCGTCGGTCATCGAAAACAAGACGATCACCAACCTCCCGCTGCTCGACCGGCGCGCGGCCCAACTGCAGCGGACGAGCGGTTTTGTTGTGGGAGCGGGCACGGGCGTGAATTCGACATTCGCCATTGGCGGCGGTCGCGGAAACAATGCGAACTACACCATCGATGGGGGGACAGCCGTTAACCTCATCCAGGGTGTGGAAACTCTCGTATTCGACCTGCCCATCGATGCGCTTCAGGAATTCAACCTGTCGGCGTCAAACTATACCGCAGATCTTGGACAAACCGGCGGCGGCGTCATCGAAATGACCACCAAATCCGGGACCGATAGATTTCACGGCAGCGGCTATATTTACTATCGCAGTAATAACCTTCAGGCGGTGCCGGATTTTGCCACCCATAATCCACCCTTGAACTACAAGCTCTTCGGCGGGAGCGTCGGCGGTCCCATCCTGCGTGGAAAGACACATTTCTTCTTTACATACGAAGGCAAGAGGCAAACCGCCACCAGCAGCGGCCTGCTAAGCGTACCTACAGCTGCGGAGCGCACTGGTGACTTTTCCGGCGCCATCGCTACCCTTGATCCCACAGGCTCTCTGGGTCTGCAGGTGATCGATCCCAACACCGGAAAGCAGGCAGTCGGCGATGATGGCACCTTGAACAAGCTCCCGAGCGCCGAACTCGATCCATATGCCAAAGCTCTTGCAGCCTACTACCCTCTACCGAACGTTGCCGGCGCCCCCGTCAACAAAAACAACTTCTCTTACAACGATCCAGCTGTCACGGTCACCAACGATTATGTGGCCCGCATCGACCAGATAATCGGATCCAAAGATACCATCTACGGACGTTTTCTCGGCGAGCCCGGCCACACCGACACTGCCGATGTGTTTCCCACCCCTGGCACCGATGGCTTTGGCGCTCTTTCTCACGTGTACTACTACAGTGAGGCCGGTACCTGGACGCACTTCTTCACTCCTTCCTTGCTGAACGAATTTCGGGTTGCGTTTACACAACGGCAGGGCCTCTCAATCGCACACGGTGTGAACTCGGCCGCTGCCACGGCCCTGGCGCTGCCCGGTGTGAACACCGATTTCTTCCCGGGCGTTAACGTCGCGGGGTTCACCACGATTGGCAATACTTCGCAACAGGAACGGCTTCAGACACCGATCCTCTCGAACGCATACACAGACAATGTGTCGTGGACTCGCGGGAACCACCAGTCCAAGTTCGGCATCGAATATCGCACGTCGGCCGACGGAGACAAGTATTACCCTTCAGGCGGAGGAATCTTCGGCTTTATCGGCAGTAGCAACGTCAGCAGCAATCAGGCCATTGCCGCGCTCGCAAATCTGCTGCTCGGCCGAGTTGCAATGCGACTCGCCAGGAAACTGCATATCTCCACTCCCTCGCCTTCAATCAAGCAGCCTACGTTCAGGATAACTGGCACGTAAACTCTCGCCTGACGCTGAACCTTGGCCTTCGTTGGGATCGCTTATCTCCGCGTTACCTCAAAAATAACCGCCAGAATTCGTTCGACGCCACCGCGATCAATCCTGTTTCCAACACGCCGGGCATCATTACCTTTGCCGGTATCAACGGGCAGAGCAAATACGCCAACAACTTCGATAATCATCTCTTCGGACCGCGTTTCGGTTTTGCCTACTCAGTCTTGAAGGGCACGGTGTTGCGCGGCGGAGGTGCGATCATCTATCCCGGTGAATACGATGCGGCAACGCCAGTCACCGCATATACGGGATTTTCCAATGCGATTACTCTAACTTCGACCAACAGTGCTCAAGGAACCGGCCAGGCCTTCTTCCCGTCCAACGATCAGCTCACGCCGGGTTTCGGCGCAGTCCCCAATGGCTCCAAGGTCACGGTCGCTCCGCAGTTCTATAAACCGAGGCGGACCAATGGATACTTCTACCAGGCCAATCTCGATGTTCAGCGGGAATTGCCCGGCAACCTGTTGCTCGACGTGGGCTATCTTGGCACCTTTGGCCATCACCTGGTGAGTCCGGATCCTGAGAATATCAATCAGATCACGCCGGCCAACCTCTCTCTTCTAGCCTCCGGTTCTACTACGTTGACGGCCCAGGAATTACGGCCCTTTCCACAGTTCGGCAACGTCAGCTACCTGGGTGACGACGTGGGGGCATCCAAGGACCGCGCACGGTTAATCGATGTCATTACACAGCTTGTTCCGTTTATTGGATATCCCCCCGCGCTGAATGGACTACGCGCGATCGATGAGGTAACAACATCATTAGCAATCAATCCATGACCGTATTGGTGATTGGCGCGACCGGCAGCATCGGAAGCCTTGTTGTCGAAGAGGCGTTTCGACAGGGGCATTCGGTTCGTGCTCTTGTGCGCAACCCCGATAAGGCGCGTCCACTTCCCGCGAATGCGGAAGCGGTGATTGGCGACTTGACTCGCCCTGAAACGCTGGAAGACGCCGTCAAGGGCGTTGATGCAACCGTCTTTACTCATGGTTCGGATGGCGGCGGGAAGGTCGGCGCGGAGACCGTGGATTATGGCGGCGTGCGCAACATCTTGCTGGCACTTGGGGGGCGAAAGGTGCGTATCGAGCTGATGACGGCCATCGGAGTTACGAACAGGACCGGTTCCTATAACCGTTCCACCGAGTCTCACGAATGGAAGAGGCGGGCCGAGCGACTCGTGCGGGCGAGCGGATGTTCGTACACCATCGTACGTCCCGGATGGTTCGACTACAACAAGCCCGATGAATATCACCTGGTCTTCCTTCAGGGCGACACGCGTCAGGCCGGCAACTCCAGCGATGGCGTGATCGCTCGACGCCAGATTGCTGAGGTTCTGGTGAAAAGCTTGACGTCGGACGAGGCGTTGCGGAAGACATTTGAACTCGTTGCGACCAAGGGACCGGCACAGAAAGATCTCGATGCTCTCTTCGCCGCCCTCGATCCGGACTCAACCGACGGTCTCGATGGTGTTCGCGACACGCCAAACCAGCCGCTTGAAGATGAGCCGCAACGCGTGCAAGACGACCCGCATGCTTTGTCAGCCAACAGCCGCAAGTCGCAGCGTGCAGGGGAAGGAATGCATACGAAATGAAGTACTGTCGATTGAGAAACTTAATCGCCGGTCTGATTGTTTTCTCCCAGATAGTCGTGGCTCAGAATGTAAAGCTTGCGAAGATAGCGCTTGGCATGAGTGAGGCCGACGTAAAGACCGCGCTCAACGCAGACGCGACCGTGTACTTCAACCAGGGCTCCGATACCCAATGCAGGCCAGTGTCAGGCGTAGCATGGTCGAATTTCGGGGCGGTGTCTGGCGCAAAGCCGGGTGAGTCCCAGGCAAAAACGACTGATGGACTGATGAAGCCGTCGTCTTCCTCTTATCCCTCGAATTGTGGCGTAAGTATTCATCTCAATCAGACGTCGGCGGAGAGTGAAGACTCCGTGGTCACTTCCGTTCGGTGCCAAGTGCTCGACATCAAAGCAATGAATCCGGGAACGTGATTTGGCGATTTGGAACGCGCGTTGAGAATGCTTGCCGACAGTGCTTGACTTAGCACTTTGGTGAGCGGTTTGCAGATCGCTGACTGGCCAAAGTAATCTCGAACCTGGGAGGAGAGGCTGTGAATGTGCCCACTGGCCGGGAATCAGCACGTCCCTTCTTGCCTGCCAGGGATTTCGAGGTTTGCCGCGCGTTCTACGAGCGCCTTGGGTTCAACAAACTCCTTGAAGGGGATGTAGCTATATTTGAAATTGGCTCAACCAGCTTTATTCTGCAGAGGCGATTTGAGAAAACCTGGGCAGAGAACTGCATGATGCAGCTGATGGTCGATGATCTCGATGCCTGGTGGAAACACATCGAGAGCCTTGAGCTTGCCGTGAGCTTTGGAGTCCCTCAGCCTAAGGCCCCCGCAATGCAGCCGTGGGGCTTGCGGGTTGGCTATCTGGTCGATCCTTCCGGGGTCCTGTGGCACATCGCCGAACGGCGCGTTGGAACTCCATGGGATTAGTTCATCTCCAGCCTTAGGTAACCAAGATCGTGATCATGAGTCTGACGACCCGATGTCGATTGGCGCCTGCAGGCGAAACCACGCTTCCAGAGCGGCAAAACTGAAAACCCGCATTCGCGGCGAAACCGTTTCGTCATTCATTTCGCAATGCCTGCATTGGGTCGATCCGCGACGCTTTCCACGCCGGAATCATGCAGGCCAGCGCCGCCACCGCCAGCAGCGTTGTAGCCACGGCCGTAAAGATCACAGGATCGAGCGGCTGGGTTTCATACAGCATTGATTCGACCAGGCGAACCACTCCGGCGCTCGTTGCGAGGCCAAGCGCCAGCCCATAAAGAGCGGGACGCATGCCATCGCCCAGCATCAGCCGCATCAGCTGCTCGCGTTGTGCACCGAGCGCAGTGCGAACGCCAATCTCTCCGGTGCGCTGCATGGTCAGGTAAGAGAGCACACCATACAATCCCACCGACGCCAGCATCAGTGACAAAACCGCAAAGGCCAGCACCAGACGGGCACTAAGGCTGGCGTTGCCCAGTGACCGCTCGATAATCTGTTGCAACGTAAACACATCGCGAACCGGCATCTCCGGATCGAGTGACGCAATCTGTTTCTGCACCGGAACGGAAAAGGCCAGCGGATCAGACGCCGTACGCACCACCAGCGTGATACCCAACGGGTTCCCCCCCAGAACAGGGAAATATATCGTCGCCTCCGACGTCTTGCCTACCTGGTAGAGTGTGTCGGCAACAACCCCGACAATTTCATAGTTGGCGTCGCTGACCGCTCCAACATGGAGATGCTTGCCCAGCGGGTTCTCCCCCGGAAAATACTGCTGCGCCAATTGGTGGCTCACGATTACTGTTTCCGGGTGCCCTGCGCGGTCGTCATCGGTAAAGAAGCGCCCGCTCAGGAGCGGTATCTCTAGCGTCGTGAAGAAGCCGGGATCTGCTCTTCCGTACAGTGCGACAGGCAATTCCTGGCCACGGGGGATGGGCGGATGCTCGCGAATCGTGAAGACATCGTCCCCCATGGGCCCTGCTCCGGGTACAAGGAAGCCCAGCCCTGCCGCGCGTACGCCGGGCATGGAGCGAACCCGCTGCAGTAGTCCTTCATTAAACGCGTTGGCCTTGTCCGGAGTGTCGTATTTCTTTGCGGGAAGGCTATAGCTCACCGTCAGCACGTTTTCGGTCGCGCAGCCTACGTTCGTCGTCCGCAGCCGCCAGAAACTCTTCAGCAGCAGACCGGCTGAAATCAGCAGCACCACCGTCGCCGCAATCTCAATTGTCAGCAGCGATTTCCGCAGCGCCGTCCGCGCCTGGCTGCCGGTCCCACTCCGTGCCGAAGCCTGCAGCGCCGCAATCGCCCGTTTGCCTGTCGATGAGAGTGCCGGCATCAGCCCTGCCAACAACGCCGCCGCAAACACCAGCCCGCAGGCAAACAAAATCACGACGCCGTCCACATGGATACTCTGCGCGCTTGGAAGATCTTTCCATGTGTGCACCAGCCACCGCGTTGCCGTCAACGACAACAGCACTCCGGCCGCTCCTCCGGCAATCGATACCAGCAGGCTCTCCATCAGCTGCGTGCGAACCAACGTCACCCTTTGCGCCCCCAACGCGCTTCGGATAGAGATCTCTTTCTGCCGCGCCGCCGATCGCGCCACCAGCAGGTTGGCCACGTTCAGGCACCCGATCAACAGCATGCAGGCCACAGCGCCGAGCAGCACCATCAATGGCTTTGTCACATCTTTCGCAAGATCCTGCATGAGCGTTCGCGACACCACGTCCTCGGCCACCGGATTGTTCAAATACCGCATATGCAGCCGGTACTGCACCGCCCCCACCTGGCTCAGTGCATTGGCAAGGCTGACCTCCGGCCTCAGTCGCGCCACCACATAGCTGATGTGATGATCGTGATATCCAAGCATCTCCGGTGACATTCCCGACGCATACGGAACCCATATTTGTACCTTTGCATCGGGATAGGTAAACCATTTGGGAAGCACGCCCACCACGGTGTACGGCTTTCCATCAAGATGGATCTGCCTTCCAATAATCGACGCATCCCCGCCAAACCGCCGCTCGAAAATACTCCACGTAAGCATGACCGCGGTTCCGTCTGTACGATCTTCGCTCTCGGTAAACGTGCGGCCAATCGCGGCCTGCACACCCAGCAGCGGAAACAGGTTCCAACTCCCCCCGCGTGCGCTTACGAGTTCAGGCAGCTCCCCGTGCTCCCCGGTCAGGTTATATTGCCACCAGCGCCACGCCGCCATATCTTCAAAACCGTGAGCCTGCGCCCGCCAGTTGTAGAAGTCACCCGGCGCAACGGAGTTGTAATTGAATTGCTGCGCATTCATGATGGGGGCGCGGAAATGCTCATAGATCATCACCAGCTGGTCCGGATCGCGAAACGGAAGCGGCCTGAGCAAGACAGACCGCATCACGGTGAACAATGACGTCGTCGCACCAATGCACAACGCCATTACCAGAATGGCAATGATTGAAAAGCCTGGCGACCGGCGCAGCGTGCGGATGCTGATCTTCACATCGCGTAATAAATTCTCCAGCATGCTCCAGCTCCACACTGCCCGCGTCTGCTCCCGAATCACAGTGGGATTGCCGAAAGCGCGCAATGCGGTAAAGCGCGCCTCTTCCGGCGACAGGCCACGTTCCCGCTGCTCTTCCGCTTCCAGTTCGAGGTCCGACTGCAGTTCGCGCTCCAGGTCCGCATCCCGTTTCGTGGTCCGTCGCATCTCAGCTCTCCTCAGTGGCGGGCCACATTATGCGGGCCACCGCGTCCGCCATCTGCTTCCATTGCGACTCTTCGACCACAAGGGTCGTCAAGATGAGCATGTCGATAGTTCCTGGAGAGGCCCAACCGTTGCTGCGCCCGTTTCTCTATAGAAGACATTCTACCCTCAATCTGGCCATGATGGTAGACAGTCGACTATCGATTGTCAAGACTCGGGAGGTAGTGTGGACGCTCGCACGACGATTTCAGACCGATGCACTCACCCGGTCCGAATCTGTTCCCAAGACGGTGCTAGCGTGCCCCGAAATCGCAGCTACTTGACCGGAACGTCAAGCGGTAGCGATCGACTGCGGTCTTTGAGCCACTCGACGGTGATGCTCTGGCTGGCCTTTTTTTGGACCTGCTCATCGAGGTCAGGCATGAATATCTCCAGACCAGCCTGAGCGGTCATGCGAGTGTAGCCGTTAACCAGTTGAGCCTGGTAGTTGACCAGGTCGAGGTCAAACCAAGGGTCCTGGGAGGCGTCAATCATTGTAAGGTCGACGTGGTGCATGGTCAGCTTGCCGAAATCGAGCGTGCCGCCGCTTAGACGAAGAAAGTTGTGCCATTGCGCGAGGCGGTTCTCGTCGG
This sequence comes from Terriglobales bacterium, assembly GCA_963788475.1. Classification (GTDB taxonomy): domain Bacteria; phylum Acidobacteriota; class Terriglobia; order Terriglobales; family Acidobacteriaceae; genus Telmatobacter. Next base: position 177,145 of record CAWBGO010000009.1, on the reverse strand, counting down.
CGGGCGCGTTGCCGTAGATCACCTCGATGTCGGGAGGGCGGACTCGGACCGAGGTAAGTTCACCGTGAATGTGTGGCGGAGGGAGCAGCCTTTGCGTGTCGAAGGTGATGTCATTACCTACGATCTGAATGCCGGGCATATTGCTGTGGTGAACAAGGTCGGAGAGTTCAACATGGAATCCTCCAAGGAGGCCCTTTAAGGGGACCTTCAGTAGGTTTAGCTTCGTGACGTGGAACTGCACCAAACCCTTTGGGGTGGCCCCGAGGGTGCCGACGACCTCAATGGGAAGAGAGATGATCTTGTGAATGGTCCCGCGCAGCTTGAGCTGGTCGCCTTCGGGCTGAAGCGACATGTTCTTGAGAGGTGCGTCGGGCGGAGAGCTGCTGTTCAGGTAGTTGCTGATGTCCCCAATATTCGTGTGGATGACGCCCTTTTGAATCTGCAGGACGAAGGACTCTGGATCATCAAAGGATGGATTGAGCCCCGGGTGCGTGCGAACCAGTTGTCCACGAATCCATCGAATGTAGATACGGAAGTTAGGGCCTTTGCGCAGGAGCAGATTGTGCGCGTCGACCAATGTGGGATTCAGGTCATAGGTCGAGGATTTGCCGTCCAGTCGGTCCGTGCCGAGAGTCGTGTCGGAGGTCGATGATACCGGGGCGGATACGTTAGACCGCGAACGCCAAAAGAACAAGCAGAAGCAGACGACTGCACTCGTGGCGGCAAGGACGATGATGGCAGTGCGGGGACGGGTCACTGTGCCATTCTAGTGTTATTCAGGGGACCTCGTAGTCCCATCGCGTTTGCAGGGGTCCGCCGAGCGTCAGCTGATCGCTCCATTCGCCTGCAATCTCTACCCAAACCGGCCGGACAAATGCCAAGGATGATCGGCCTGCTGGGCAGGTTCCCGCCACGATCAATTTCAAATCTGTGAGCCGCTCAGCGGGCTCAGATACAGGTTAGTAATGTTGCTTACGATCTCGGCATCGGTATTGCCAGGCTTGTGCGAGAGCTCCTTCCACGCCGGATCGTCCGCGAACGCTGCCCAATGAGCTGTCAGAGTCGGCAAGTCAGGGAAGGTCAGCATATAAGTCAGGTTCGGCATGCGTGTGCCGATCACCGTATCCGCAAAGAAGACCGGATTCAGCCCTGCCTTGGTAAACAGCCCGATCTCCGCTTCGTTGAACATCTGGATCTTGCGCGTATGCGCGACCTGGCTCGGGCTCTCGTAGGTACGCAGCTGGAAGATGCGCTTTTCGAGCTTCGGAGCGGTCAGTTTCGGCCAACCCGCAAAGGCTGAGAGGATGGATCGTTCCGCGCGTACAAATGCAGGCGCTGACGCCGGGGCGTCCCGAAACCCGGATGCGCCCTTCACATATTCAGGATCCTTCCCAAGCAGGGTGTCGAGCGAGAGGAGTGTCTCGACGGAGGTCGAGGGAATCAGCACATAATAGGTGGGCGTCTCCGGCCCAATATCGAGCTTGAAGGTCCCTACAGGCGACATGTCGAGCCGGTTCAGGGCCGGAATCAGGGCCCTTTCGAAATAGCCCTGGGTCAGCGCAAGCTGCGGCCCTGTTCGCAGGGTGTAGGCTCGCAACTGATAGTACTCCTGATGAGATCCTCCCCCGGGCTCTGTTTCGGCCCCAAATGCCGGCACACCTGTAGCCGCTCCCGCGGTAGCCAGCGCTGATCTTACAAATTCCCTCCTCTGCATGAGCCCTCCTTGAGGTTGTTCGGTCTCAGCTTACGACAGCATCCCAGGGATGGAGCAATTCATCACCTGGTACTGTTCCGACTGGTATCAGCAGACCACGCTGAGCAACGGCGATACGATTTGGCACGGATTTATCGTCACCGGAGTACAGTGAACCCACCCGTTGATCACAAAAGGGATGAACAGGATCTGCCGCAGCCCGGACACTGGCATAGGTAAACTATGTTAATGCGCCTGAGGACAGTATGGCTGCGTTGATACGCCGAACCCCTGATCCCGACGGCGACCACGACGAAATTCCCCCAGTTGTATGCCATCCAATTCATCTCCCATGAACCGAACAAATAATCGCGGGCCGCGACACGATTTCATCCTTCAATGGACGATTCCCGGGTGGTTCTTGCAAAGCTACTTTGCGGACATCGGCCGGGTCCACGGGCACCCATCCATGATCGCGCAGGTAGATTTCCACGCGACAATGCTGTCCCTTCGTTGCTATATCGGTGTCCCACTCAAGGCTCTTGTAGCCCAGTTCTGATTTCGCGATCCGCAAGAGGCAAATCTGACTCCACTCGGTCGCAGTCAATTGGGGCTTCCAGAGCCAGTGGGTGCATCAACCGGTCACTAACGAACAAAGTGAAAGTGCAGTTGAACGAAACGAAAAGGTACGCAGTCGGAATCGAACGCGCCTATTTGGGGCTCCGAGTGAGGCCCGCATATCTCCTGTCTAAGTTGCAGGCGTCGGCCTCAGCTTCGCCGGACTTAACGACAGGTGCTAGGTGCCCCAACGTCTCGATTTTGAGACCTGGGAGAGCACGGAACCTCGAGTCGGGAAGCATGGCTCGGGTCTTCCAGGCAGAGCTTGGACTGTTTCGCAGACAAACGGAGCAACCCCCACCGAGAACGTCAAACCAATTTTGACGCGACTCGAAGATCACATCCGCGATAGACTCATTCCGACAGATTTTATGAGACAAACCGGATCAATCGCAACGAAATGTATATGGGTTGGCGCTGCTGTGTTACTCGCGACTGGTGTCGCGAGCTTGCGAGCGCAGGGACCGGACGGCGGTCGAACTGCTGAGGCGCTATTTGCTGCCCTCGATACCGATAAAGATGGAACGCTGACGCAGCCCGAGCTGGAGTCTGGCTTCAAGTCGTGGTTTACAGCCTGGGACAACACTCATAGCGGGACCCTCACCCAGCCTCAGATTTTGGCCGGAATCAGCAAATTGCTGCCTGCGCCGCCCGCGGTCAAGCCTGGGCAAGCCAACACCTTCAACCCGACCGGTAATTCGACGCCGATCACCGTACCGCAAGCTGCTGTGGACGCCATGATGGCAGCCTTACCCACTGCCCCCGGTACTAAGCCGATGCACGAGCGCAGGCTGCTGGTGATGGCGCATACGGGTGCGGGAGGGTTCGTGCATGCCTCCATCCCGCTGGCTGCGAAGGCGGTGGAAGCACTGGGACACCAGGGCGGTTTATGGACCACGACCATCAGTTACGACTCGGCGGATATCAACACCAATAACCTCAAGAACTACGACGCCATTTTCCTGGATAGCACAACTGCGTGTTTTCTTGACGATCCAGATCCCTCCGTGACGGCCGCCCGGCGAGCGGCGTTCCTGAATTTCGTGAGAAGCGGAAAAGGGGTTGCCGGAATACACGCGGCGACAGACTCGTATCATACCGATTGCGTGGCAAGTGAGGCCGCGGCAACGAGCGGCAGTCCCGGGCTGAATATAGCGGCGCTGGTTTTAGCTGCCCGGCTCGTCAAAGCAGCGGACAAGGATAGTGATGATACCGTCAGCCTGCAAGAGTGGACCGCCCTTGCCGATGATTGGTTCCAAAAGTTGGATACAGGCAATACGGGGAACGTCACCCGCGCGGATTTTGTGGCGCACTTCAATTCGTTGCTGCCCCCGCCAGACATGCGTCATCTAGGCGTGGAATCGAAGCCTGTGCAGCAATGGCCGCAGTTCAACACGCTGATTGGCGGTTACTTCAAATTTCACTGGTCCGATCCGCAACTGATTTACGTCAAGATTGATGATCCGAACAGTCCTTTGACGGCTATGTTCCATGGCAAGGAATTCGAGATCCATGACGAGACATATACATTCGAGCAGGAATCGTTTTCGCGCAGGAACGTGCATGTGTTGACGAGTATCGACTACGACAAGATGAGCGCTGAAGATAAGGCGAAGGAAGCGCATCCGCGAACCGATGCCGATTATGCCTTGAGCTATATTCGCCGCGAGGGCAAGGGGCGAGTGTTTTACGAAGGGCACGGCCACAGTGATCGAGTGTATGCCATGACGCCGATGCTGGAACATCTTCGAGCTGGGATTCAATACGCGCTGGGCGATCTGAAAGCGGACGACAGCCCCTCAGTGAAATAAGTTCGCGGGGATTGGGATCGCGGCCTCGGCTGTTGCATTCAGTTGGGAGGCTTGGAAGGCGTGGAACAGACTTACTGAGACAGCAAGCTAGATCCCTATGAAAACGCCGAAAACATTGACCTGCTATTCGTTGCCGGTTTTTGTCCGATCGTTCGCGATCCGGCTGCAAGCCGCAAGTTTTATCTATCCAGCATGAAATCACTCGTCTTTCAGCGCATCCACTGGATTGATCGAAGCAACGCGTGAAGCGGGCAGAAAACTCGCCAGCGCCGATGCAGCGGCGAGGATGAACGGCACAGCCGCGAAGCTTAACGGATCGAGAGGGCTGACTCCGAACAACAGCGCCCTTAACGTCCGCGCTACTCCTGCTGCGGCTGCCAGGCCAATCACGACGCCAAACCCCGTCAGCGCCAGAGCTGAGCGCACAAACATCCAGCGCAATTCGCCCTTCCGCGCTCCGAGCGCCATGCGAATGCCGATCTCGCGCGTCCGCTGCGATACGGCGTAAGAGATAACCCCGTAAACGCCGATCAGGCTGAGCGCGAGCGCCATTGCTCCCGCAATTGCCAGCATCACAAGCGTGAATGAGGTGCGCGCCATCGAGCGGCTGTAGAGTTCGCCCAACGTCTGCGTCGACGCCACTGGAAGGCTGCCATTCACCTGGCCCACCGCCTGCTGAATCTCACTGCGCAGGCTCTCAGTTCCCGCCCGCGAGCTATGAGCGACAAAGGTGACTTCGCGCTCGGTGTCTATTGAGTTGTTTGCCCAAGGCAACTTCAGCATGACAGGCCAGTAGACGGTCGCCGGGACCTCTTCATCCACGCCATTCTGGTGCACGTCCTGAGCCACGCCGACAACCTCAACCCAGGGCTGAGTCGGCATAATTCTGAAATGCTTGCCGATAGCCGCTTGCGCCGAACCCCAGGACTCCCGCGCCAGGTTCTCTGAGACGATTCCCACCGGCCGCAGCCCGTAGATGTCGTCCCACGAGTAGTCGCGACCGGCAACCAGACGTGTTCCCTGGCTGTGAAAGTATCCAGGCGCTATGTAGTTGAACAGGCGCATAGGCGCACTTCCCGCGCGATCGTTCTTGCCCTTGATGAAGATGTTGTTCCAGGCTGGCTCGATCCCGTCCATGGGCACGTTCCGCGCAAACCCCACAGAGTCTACGCCGGGGATAGCGGCCAACCTGTCGGCAATGTTGTTCTCAACGCGCATGGTCATCTGTGCGTCGGGAATGAGTTGCTTTGGAATCGCGATGCGCAGCGTTTGCACATGGTTCGCATCGGCAAAGCCGGGGTCTACGCCCCGAAGCGCAACCAGCGTGCGGATCATGAGCACGGCGCTGATCAGCAGCACCATGGCCATTGCCACTTGCGCGATTACCAGCAGATTGCGCCCGCGCCGCCCTTCGCGGCTCGTGCTCGCCGTTCGTCCCGCGGAGGCGTGCGCCAGCGCTGCGGTCGGACGCATCGACTTGAGCGCAGCGATCGTCCCGAAAACTACAGCGAAACCACCGAGATCGCGAGCGTGAAGACAATCGAGTGCGCGTCCAGCGAGATCTCGTGCAGGCGCGGCAGGTTCGCAGGTCCGATCGCGGCCAGGAATCGCAGTCCGGCGTCCGCAATCCCGACGCCGGCCACAGCGCCCATGAGTGCAAGCTGCACGCACTCGCTCAGCACATCGCGGGCTATGCGTGTCCGCCCTGCGCCTAGCGCCGCGCGAATTGTCAGCTCCAGCTGGCGCCCCTCAAGGCGCACCAGCAGCAGGTTCGCAATGTTAGTGCAGGCAATCAGCATCACCACGCCGATCGTGCCCATCACCACCCACAGAGCGCTGCCCACGTTGCCGATCACTTCCTGCTTCATGGGGCGGATGGCGCCCGAGATCTTCCAGGTCTTGTAGAAGTGCGGGTCACCGCCGTCTTCGTTGGTCCACGAATCCATCCAGATCTCGAGCATACGCGCGATGTCCGCGTCTGCCTCGCCGATGGTCACACCAGGCTTTAGCCGCGCAATACCGTTGAAGCCAAAGCCGGCCAGGATCTGGTGTCGCGGATCGAAGGCAAGCGGGATAAGCAAGTCGAAGTCCTGGTTCATGACCCCAAACCCTCGCGGCATCACGCCGACGATCTCTCGCGTCTGAGAATCAACCTCGACGTTTCTTCCAATCACGGACCGGTCGCCCCCAAAACGCTGCTGCCAGTAGCCGTAGCTCAGCATCGCGACCTCGTGGCTGTGCGGAACCTGTTCGGCCGTGAGGATCCATCGCCCAGCCGCCGGCGGAACATTGAGCGTTTGCAGCACGCCATCGCTGATGTACGTTGTGTGCACCTCTTCAGGCTGTGCGATACCCGTAACGTTGGCTGTGCCTGAAATCCAAACGCCAATGGACTGAAACGTGCGGCTATGCTCGGCGAAGGTCAGATACATCGACGGTGAAAGGCGTAACCCCTCCGCGAAGTTGGTCAGTCCGGCCGCTCCTGGAGCATGCAGCCACACCGCCACCAGTTGTTCCGGCTGTGGGTAGGGCAACGGCTTGAGCAGAATGCTGTCGACGACAGTAAAAACCGCGGTGTTGGCGCCGATGCCTATAGCCAGCATGAGAAGAACTGTGATGCTGAATCCGGGCGATTTGCGAAGGCGGCGCAGCGCGAGTTTCAGATCGGCAACGAAAGTTTCAAGCTTGGACCACTCCCAGACCTCGCGGCTCCGTGTCTGGACGAAAGTAGGATTCCCGAATGCGCGAAGCGCCGCCTGGCGCGCTTCAACTCGAGAGAGATTCTCCAGGCGCATGAGCTGGTCAGTCTTCTCTTCGATGTGTTGACGCACCTCCTCGTCCAACTCATCGTTGAGACGGCGACGGAAGCTTCGCTCTAGCCAACCCATCGGTGGACCTCCTAGGAATTCGCGACGTGCCGCTGAGGTCCCAGCACCATCTGGATGCCTTCGAGCATGCGATCAAAGCTGGAGATCTCACGTTCGAGATGATGCAGGCCTGCCTTGGTGATTTGATAGATGCGCACCCGGCGGTTAGTCGATGACGACACCGTCCACTCGGCCTTGACAAGCTTCGATTTCAGTAGCCGTTGCAAGGTTGGATACAGCGAGCCCTCTTCCACCTGTAGCAGGTTATTCGAGCGCTGCTTGATGTGCTGCACTAGTCATCATGGAGTGACCGGTTCCAGTGCGCTGGTCGTGGGTTAGGCTGTGATTCGTTGCAGAACACAGTCCAGAGCCACAAGCGGAGAGGAACCGGCCATGCAAAAGAAGGTACGATTTTTGGGATTGGATGTCCATGCCGAGACGATCGCGGTCGCGGTTGCCGAGCAGGATGGGGAAGTGCGCGGCCTTGGGGTGATCCCGAACCGCGCCGAGTCGGTGCGGAAGCTGATCCGCAAGCTGGGCGCAGGGGAGCATTTGCGAGCCTGCTACGAAGCGGGCCCGACGGGCTACGTTCTGTATTGGCAGTTAACCGAGCTGGGCGTGGAGTGCACGGTGGTGGCGCCGACGCTGGTTCCGGTCAAGGCCGGCGACCGGGTGAAGACAGACCGGCGGGATGCGGCCAAGCTGGCGCGCTGTCATCGCGCGGGTGATTTAACTGGGGTGTGGGTGCCGGATGCCAGCGCCGAGGCGTTGCGCGATCTGGTGCGAACCCGTGAGGCGGCCAAGCAGGATCAGTTGAGGGCACGGCATCGGTTGAGTAAGTTTCTGTTGCGCACGGGGCGTCGTCCGGTAACCGGAGTCAAGGTTTGGAGCCAGCCCTATATGGCCTGGGTGCGGCAGCTAAGTTACGAGCAGGCGGCGCAGGAGTGGACGCGGCTGGACTTGTTGCATGAGGTCGAGCACATGTCCGAGCGGGTCAAGCGGCTGGAGGAGGCGATCCGGGAGGCGGTGAAGCTGGCTCCGGCTGGGATGCAGGAAGTGATTCGCGGCTTGCAGGCGCTGCGCGGCATCGCCGAGATTTCGGCAGTGACGGTGGTGGCCGAGCTGGGTCAGATCTCGCGTTTTGAGAGCGCGCGGCAGCTGATGGGTTACAGCGGCGCAGTGCCCAGTGAAAACTCCAGCGGCCGCCGGCAGCAACGCGGTGCGATTACCAAGACGGGCAACGCGCATCTGCGGCGCATTGCTATCGAAGCGGCCTGGAGCTACCGGCTCAGGCCGGCCGTGGGACCGGCGTTGCGCAAGCGGCAAGAAGGCGTGCCGGAGGAGATCAAGGAGATGGCCTGGAAGGCGCAACTGCGCTTGCATAAGCGCTACGCCAGGCTGGCCGCTGCGGGCAAGGAGCAGTGCAAGATCACGACCGCAGTGGGGCGCGAACTGCTGGGCTTTATCTGGGCCATCGGCGTGAAGACGGAAGCCGCCGCTAGGCGGGCCATGGCGGCATGACCGGCAAAAAGCAACAGCAAGAACAAAAGCAAAAACTTTCCTAAGAAGGAAAAAACAAAAACCTCGAACCGGATGAACAGCGTCAACCAATTCGAAGACAGCGCCAGCCGCAGCCAGGGCAAGCACGAAGGAGAATCCTCGAACGCCCTATGCGACAGGCTCAGCCGGACTCGCGACACTAGTCCGAGGCAGCTCCCGACGGATCATGACCATGCGGTTCCGACCCGCGAATATCAGACTGATCAATCGTCGCTCAAACCTGCCCCGGCTGCTGCTGGCCCTGTCCTCGATCAACGGCAAAAGCAACGACAAAAACAACACCACGAATGTGCAGGGGTTGACAGGTCACTCCATATCAGGGCATACCCGTGTGCCGGCTGGCGCCGCAATGATTCAAGGACCATCATCTCCAGCGCACCAGGGAACAGATCGCGCGATGTGTCTGTGCTGTTTTCCATAAGGCATGTTTCGAACATGCCTAGAGTAAACTGGTGTAATCCTCAAGTCAAGTCCGCCATAAAACGGCCTTTTGGGGCACCTGTCTTCCTTGGAGTGTCGTAATCGCCAATGCGTTCACCGCCCTGATCAGTACCAACACCTCAGAGAAGGTAGATTGACCGCTCGTAACCTGCGTGAGCCTCGCAGGACGGCCGCCATGCGTGGCGTAAGCACGCTGACTATCTCCTCGGCCGGAGGAGAACGCTACCATGACCCTAAAACGGTCAACAAAACCTGCTGCGCAATCGCAGATTGCTCTTTGGTTGCGCGAAGTCAGCAGCTCGAAGATAGACCTGCTCGTGTGGACCATGTTGATCTGCTTTACGATCGTTCTGTCTTCCACCACCGCCTTTGCGCGCACGTTCAACGTGCTGCTCATCCATGGAAGACTCCATAACACGCATGAAAAGTATGGTCATTTCCGCACAGACCAGGCGGGAGCCTGGGGTCTCAGGCCCCCCACCGGTGGAACAGCGTAGTACGTGCAGTGAGAGCCTGGAACCACCATTTCGACGACGGTTCGTGGCCTAGCTCTGCAGGAGGGTCGGAGTTAGCCGACAACGGTCTCCTTCAATGGCTCCAAGACGACGACGCCTTCTCGACAAATCCGGCGACCTGCCAATAAGGCCGACTCAGTTGATTGTGAATGTCAAAGAGCCCGACGCTTTCGGACTCGGTGCAGGATTCTTGACAGTGACAGTGGGTTTGCCTGCGGTTGCAAGGTCGGCGGCCGGAACCGCGGCATGAAGTTGGGTATCGTTCACGAATGTCGTAGTCAGTCCGACTCCATTCCAAAGCACCTGGGCCCCTTCATTGAAGTCGTAGCCATTCACCGTGAGAGTGAGTGCTGCTGCTCCGTGTGTCGCACTGGCGGGTGAGATCGACGAAGCCACGGGGACAGGATTATTGATGGTCAAAGGCAACGCAGCCGTGGTGCCTCCTCCAGGGGCCACGGACGATGCCGTGACCTCCGCGGTGCCGCTCACGATATCCGAGGCGGGGACCGTAGCCCTCAGCTGAGTCGAGCTGACATACGCGGTGGCCAGACTATGTCCGTTCCACTCCACAAGGGATCCGGGGACGAAACCGGAACCGTTGACCAGAAGCGAGAAGGCGGTGCCCCCAACGATGATGCTGGAGGGTGACAGTGATGTGATGCCCGGTGGCGGATTATCCACGGTAAAATTGACCGGCGGCGAAATGGAAGCCCCATTATGCACGGTGATCGGAAAGACGCCGGCGTTGAGGATATCGGCTGCGGGAACCGTTGCCTTCAATTGTGTGGCGCTGACATATGTGGTGACCAGCGCGGTGGCATTCCAATATACGACAGACGTCGTGACGAATTGGCTGCCAGTGATGGTGACGGTGAACGCCGCCCCGCGCGCAACGGCGCTAGCCGGCGACAGTAACGTGATCTTAGGGCCGGTCACAGTGAAGGGAAGGGAATTGGAAGTGCCGCCGCCCGGGGTCGGAGTAAAGACCACGACCGAATAGCTGCCAGGCGTCTTCAGGTCGGCCGCGGGTATCGTCGCCTTGAGTTGACTGCTGTTGACAAAGGTCGTCGTAAGCTTTATGCCGTTGAACTCGGCATAGGAGTCGGAAAAGAAGTTTGTGCCGTTCACGGTCAGGGCAACAGCGGCCGATCCCTCGACCGCGCTCGTTGGCAAAATTGAGGTCTCGGTGGGTTTGGGCCGCGCGCATACTCCAAAACACTGGTTGGACAGATTGTACTTGCCGATCAGAGTGTCGGAGCAATCCTTGACGAACACCCGATATGTTCCGGTGGCCGTAAGCTTGATGTTGTTCCATTGCAGCGTGGATCCGGAGCAGAAGGCGAGATTGTTCTGACTGAAAAGCGTGCCATTGGGGGAATAAATGACCAGCTTGGGGCTGAACCCGGTGGCGGCGACAGTCAGATTCATGACATCGTTGGCCGTGCCTGGGAACGAATACACCTGGCTCTGCGGCACGGCGGCAATCGATCCGCTTTGGTCCTGTCCCCACAGAAGGGTGGAGATGGGCGCCCATGGGTTGTTAGTACGTTGCAGATAGAAGGAGTAACTACCGGTGGCCTGCGCACCGCAGGCATTCACCAGCAAGGTGTATGTTCCCGCCTTCGACACCGGGATATTCGGGATCCAGTCCATTGCCGTCCCGGAACAGAAGGCCAGATTGCTCTCTCCGAATTGCGTTCCATCCGGATTGTAGAGCACCATCTCAGGACTGAGGCCGGTCGACACCATTGAAAAGGTGAGGTAATCGCCTGCATTGAGGCTGAAGGTATACGTATTGCTTTGTGCGGCCGTGCTGATCTTGCCTGACGTGACCCCTCCCAGGACAGGGGGGGTAGCTCCTATGGGCCCATTGGTCCGCTGCAAATACACGTCATACGTTCCCGTTCCGGTGGCTGCACAATCACTGACCAGAAGTTTATACGTGCCGGTGGAAGGCAGTTTGACGCCCCACCACTCCATGGCAGTGCCGGAACAAAACGCCAGGTTATCGGTTCCGACCAACGTTCCCGTGGAAGTGTAAAGCTGCAGCTTGGGGCTCAGCCCGCTTGAGGTAGACATCGTGAAGTCGATCATGTCGCCGGCATTCGCGGTGAAGCAGTATTCGTTCACCTGGGCCGCGGCGGCGATGCTGCCCGCCGTTACCGAGCCAAAGGTCGCATTTGTGCATGTCTGGGCCCGGGAGTAGGTGCACACGAGCGCGCAGAACACCAAAAGACTCGATTTTAGAAGTTTCATTTCGATTCCTCCCCTCGCGGATTCCTATGAAGCGAACGGCGGCGATTACAGATGCAACGCCGGAATGCGCACGGATTTGAACCTGGTTCTTGTACCAATTCTTAAAAGGTGGGTTATGGTTCAACGGTGCGAAGATTTTCGAACTGCTAACTCGGGCAACATAGTATGTTTACTGTCGGGAGAAGTGGAGTCCGAAAAGTCCGTTTTCCCGGGTGCAGCCTTGAGTCTCGTTGATGGATGGTTTAGATCATCAACATGGCGGCCGCAGATACATGGACCAAACACGTGGGAGTTCGCGCTGCGATGGGTGGCTTTGCAATTCTGAGACCGGAGATCGAGACTCTGCTCGAAGTCCTCGTGGTCCGGCCAAAAGAATTCTTGCCGGCGGAAACCGATCTACCGCACCCATTCATTCCCAAACCCGATTTCAACCGCGGTAATGCATATGAGGTGATCAAGGGGGAAAGACCTCTCACGCGCAAGATGAGCAGAAGGCTGCGCAATCGCCTTCAGCTTCTGCTGGAATTGGCCATCGACGATCGGGAAGAGCTCGAACGCATTGTCAGCGAGCGCCGCCGGTGTGAACAGGCTGTTCCCAAAGATCGTGAACGCCTTTTGTTAATGCTGGCCGGGGCAGCAGTCCGCGAACGATCTGCGCCCGCGGCGCAGATCGAAGAACGAAGAAAAGCGCTGAGCTTGATCAAGGCACAGCGCCCCACGCTAGGAGTGCGATATACAGAAGTCTTGCTGCAGTTCCTCGACGAGATCATCGCAGAGCGTAAAGCGCGTGGGACCTTGGCGCAACTCAATGAGCGTCTGCTGGATATTTCCGTGGCCAGCCGATCGTTAATCGTCTTGAATAAAGGACGCTTCAATGTCATCGACGCTGAAACGTTGCTCGACTGCTTTGGAACTGATGCAGATCGACAACAAGCTGCACCCCGTCCGGAGAGCCGCGGCCCAGAAGGAGAAAACGCGATCCTCCGCGTTACGTGGAGTGAGCCTCCGGAGTCATTCACCCGGGAACAGCTGCTGCGATTAGCGAATATCCTGCGGAGTCACGGATTTGATGTCAAGGAATTGCGGCGTGCTGAGGAAGGCTGCACAACCATTAGCATCACCACCACAACCGACGATGCACGCAATATCCTGGTTGCCTTCAGACGCGGGGAATTCGAGCAGACAGGCATAGTTTCCATGGAGGCGCGGCCTGTGCCTGAGTCGAATGAACGTGTCTTTGGACTTGCTAAACAGAATTCTATTTCCCGGCACGCAGGACCGCGTACGGCCCTTCTTATCGAGCGACAGTTGAGCACTGCGCTCAAAATTGAGGCGTTGCTTCGCCCCTGGCGTCGTCTGCTCTATTTGTACTCGCCCTCCATCGCCAATTCGCGGTTCTGGCATGTGATCGCGGAGAGCGATCAACGCGCGTATGCGAATCCACTCCTGCACCGAAACAGGGAATCGCTTCGCATCGATCTGGGAATGACCTTGCTGGTTTGGCCCGCGCTTGTGGCCTTGATTCTGATGTTTTCAATGTTCAGGCTGCCAGCAAGCGAGGCGGCTGTGGGGGCCCTTTCGGGACTGACTCTTGCGATTGTGGGTGCACAACCATGTTCGGTCGTGATTTCTCCTCTCGCCTGCGGAGCTGGTACGGTGGCAATGGCCTATGCATTCGGCCTCGCTCATGCAATCATTCTGACGCGGTTGAATCTCCACGTGCTGTTCGATAGGGCGCACATAATGGGTGATTTCTTCATGTCCGTGAATGGAGGAGTGGTCGGCATCTCGGCACCGTCGTGGCTCGCACATTTCTCTTGGCCGCTGATCGCCGGACTGCTGGGGTCCATCGCGTTTTCAATCTTTCTTTCCGGATGGCTGATGGGCCAGCCGCACCGTGCCTTGAACCGTGTGAACCGATGGACCACCGGCGAACAGTGGCTTGGCGGAATATTAGGGGCCTTCAGCGGCATTGGAATCGGTCTCGTGTACGCCCTCAACCGTTTGCTGGGAAACTGGGTGACCCAGCCTGTCGCCTTAGTGATTGCGTTTGGAATAGTTGGATGGTTATGTATCGGCATTTGTATCTATCTGCGCTTTCACCAGCTTCCCACGAAGCAAAGGTTGTCGCGAGCATTCGGCGCCGGTGGCCTTCATTCGATCTCGGGCGCAGTTCTAATATCGGCAGCAGCGATGACGGCCGGCTCGACGCCTGGTCTAATCCTGATTGCGGCTTCCTGCGGCTTCTTTCAGGCAACCTTCTTCACATCGGCCTTCGTCATCGGCCACCGCATTGCAGGAGCGAGAGCCGCCCTGATCGCCACGACTTTGGAAGGGGCCATCGGATTTACCGCCTTTGTAATCGCCCGAATGGTCCATGGTTGAGTCACCGATGATCATTCTGATTTCCGGTGTGTGTTGGATCCTGATCTGGATTATTGTCCTGGGAAGGGCCGCGGCGGTTCGCGATGATGATGCGCTGGTGAAACTCTTTGCAAAGGCCTTGCCCGCGTTCAGCGTTGCCTCATTCCTCTTGTTCTACGCTGCCGTACCCAGGCGCGGCCTGGTGTTCGGATTCGTATTGTGGATGCATCATGCAGCGTTCATTGCGCTGTTCGCATTCCTGTCGGTTGCGCAATGCCTGATCACCCAAGCCTGGTGGCAAATCAGGCTCGCTTCGGAAACCAATTCAATTGCCGCGACCTATCGTCGCATCTGGATTCTTACCGAATTGGCTCCGGCGCCAATCGCAATCGCGGTCTTCTTGACGGGGATGAGGCTCATATGGGAATCTCCGGCAGACTCTCCCGCATCCACATGGCTTCTCATTCTCATCTCTTCGTTCTCTCTCTTCTTTTTCGATGGGTTGCTCGGGTACTCAACGATCATTCGAAGAACACATGATCATTGGCAGTCGTGTGCTCGGAAAAAGATCCCTGCCCCGGAAGCTGCTCAGGCTTCGCTTTCGACAGCGGACTACCTGACTCTGATCTCGCATTTCATTTCCTGGCCCCTGCTTCTGGTCGTCGGCATACGTCGCTGGAACTGGCCGAATCCTATTTCCGATCGTCTGGTCGAAGTGGAACACCGGTTGTCCCGATTACCGGAAGGCTGGTCTCGAGTGGTCGTTGCGTTGATTCTTTGGTTGATCCCAGGCGCCTTCGTCGTGCTTGTGCGATCCATCTTTTCCGCAAGTTGCCCTGAGAAGTATCGGGCGACCGATTAAAGTCTTGATAGCGAGCTTGCCATGCGGGGAGCGCGGGGTCATACGAGTCGATTTCAGCGCACTCGACCGCGGAGAATCCGCAAATTCAGGACTTTATGCGGCTCAACGACACACTTTAGATTGTGGTCGGACCCCATAGACTCCGAAGCAGACACCTTGACCTTCTACACATCCGGGTGTATATGTAGAAGAATTAGGCATGAAGAAGACGGATGACAAATTCGATCTCCCGCAGGGCACACTCGATCTCCTCATCATGAGGGTGGTTGCGCTTGGCCCCATTCACGGTTACGCCATCGCGCAAAGGATTCAGCAGATGTCCCGCGAGACCTTGCAGGTGCAACAGGGATCCCTTTATCCCGCTCTCCACCGCCTCGAATACAAGAAGCTGCTGGCCTCCAACTGGCAGCCGTCCGAGACAGGCCGTGAAGCCAAGTTCTACGAACTGACCGCCAAAGGCCGAGCGCATCTCAAGGCCGAGACTGAGAACTGGAAGCGCCTCACCGACGTTGTCGGGCTCATTCTCAAGGGAACTCTGGAGGGACTTTCATGAGCTGGCTGCAGAGACTATTTGCGCGCAGGCGCATGGATCGCGATCTGGACAAGGAAATCCAGTTTCACGTCGAATCGCAGGTCGCGGACAAAGTGCGATCCGGCCTTTCCGAAATCGAAGCTCGCCGGCTCACGCGCCTGGAGTTCGGCGGCAGCGAACAGATCAAAGAGGATTGCCGTGAGAGCCGAGGGACAATGTGGCTCGAATCGCTCGTTCAGGATGTCCGATTCGGTCTGCGACAACTTCGAAAATCGCCCGGCTTCACCTTGATCGCCATCCTCTCGCTGACGCTGGGCATCGGCGCCAACACCGCCATCTTCACGCTGCTCAACGCGATCCTGCTGCGCCCTCTGCCGGTCCAGAAGCCCAGTGAGTTGCTTCTATTCGGGAACGGCCAGTCTCAGGGCAGCACGAACTCAATTCCCGACGGGAACACGAAGCTGTTCTCCTATTCTTTCTTTCGCGATTTTCGCCAGAGAGATACTTCGTTTTCAGGAATCGCCGCGGTAGACAGCAGCCAGTTTACGACCAAAGCTTCGATTGGCGGGGCAGCCTATCAAACGACGCGCGTCGATCTTGTCTCCGGCAGTTACTTCTCAGTGCTTGGCGTACCGGCGTTTCTCGGCCGTACGATTGGCGAATCCGACGATAGCGCCGAGGGCGCAGGTCCGGTCGCCGTAGCCAGTTACTCATGGTTCCAGCGGCAGTTCAATGGCGACCCATCCGCGCTTGGTAAAACCATTCGCATCCAGTCGCACGACTACACGCTGGTCGGCGTTGCCCGGCCGGGCTTCTACGGATACACGGTGGGCCAATCGACCGACCTGTGGATTCCGCTTTCGATGGAGAAGGCGTTCTCTCGTCCCGGCTGGAACGGACTCGGAGATAAATTCTTTCAGTCGCTCTATCTCATCGGCCGGCTGAAACCCGGTGTGACCCCAACCCAGGCGAGCGCCGAAACCAATCTCCTGTTCAAGCAGATTCTCCGCAGCTACCTTGGGTCTCAGCCTCCGCAGAAGCACCTCGATGATATTGCACACGCCAGTATCCAACTGAATCCAGGAGGCCGTGGAGTTTCTTACCTGCGTTACGCGTTCTCGGTGCCGCTGGAAATTCTGATGGCCATTGTGGCGCTGGTGCTTTTGATTGCCTGCGCGAATATCGCTAACATGCTTCTGGCCCGCGGCGTGGCGCGGACGCGTGAAGTCGCGATGCGCATGGCACTGGGCGCATCGCGCCGCCGGATTGTGTTGCAACTTCTCACGGAATCTCTATTGCTTGCATTTCTGGGAGCGGCGGCCGGTGTTGCGCTGGCATGGAAGGCGAGCGCTGTGCTGCTGAGCATGGCCACGCCAGGCCCCGATCCCGTTCCGTTGAATCTGACACCCGACATGCCCGTGCTCGGCTTCACGCTAGGCGTCGCGGTGGTAACGGCGCTTCTGTTCGGCATGCTGCCGGCGTTCCGGGCGGCGGGGCTTGAGTTCACACCTGCCCTCAAGGACGGGCGCGGCAGTTCTTCTTCCACAACGCGAGGCGCGCTGGCGCGATCGCTTATCGTCGGACAGATTGCGCTTTCTGTCGTGTTGCTGGTTGCCGCCGGGTTGTTCGTGCGCAGCCTGATAAACCTGTCGGACGTTGAGACTGGTTTCGACAAGCACAACGTCCTCATCTTTTCTCTCGACTCAAGCACGGCCAACCTGCCGCGTGGAACTCCGGAAGAGATACGCTCCGTCCAGTTACAGGAGCAGATCGAAGACCGTGTGCAGAACATCCCCGGCGTAAAAGCGGATGGCTTTGCCTTCTTCACTTTCAATCAAGGCGGATGGACCGACGAAGTTCTCTTCCAGGGCATCCCACGGACGCAGTCAAACGGCGGCGAGGCCTTCTTCAACATTACGGGCAAGGGATATTTCTCCACCATGGGCATTCAGCTGATCGCGGGACGTCTCTTCAACGCACAGGATACGCAGATGTCAAATAAAGTCGCGGTCATCAACGAAACCATGGCGCGTCGCTTCTTTCCGAATGGTTCGGCGATCGGACGCCGCTTTGGAATTGGAGAGACCCCCGATCATCCTGGCGAGAAGGAGGTGATCGGCGTGGTCAAAGATGCCAAGTACAGCTCACTCACCGAAGGCACGCTGATGGCCGCCTATTTCCCCTGCACGCAGAATCCCGGCTTCTACGGGAACTTTGCGGTTCGTTATGCACCTGGGGCGAACCGGCAGGAAATCGTCTCGCGAACGCGTCATGCCATCGCTGAGATCAACTCGAACATTCTGGTCAACAGCGTTGGCAGTCTGGAGGAGCAGGTGGATGGCTCCATTGCGACCCAGTCGCTGATTGCCCGGCTTTCCAGTCTCTTTGGAATCATTGCTGTTTTTCTAGGCTGCATTGGCATCTACGGTTTGCTTTCG
The DNA here is from genome assembly GCA_963788475.1 of Terriglobales bacterium. Taxonomy (GTDB): domain Bacteria; phylum Acidobacteriota; class Terriglobia; order Terriglobales; family Acidobacteriaceae; genus Telmatobacter. The sequence continues at coordinate 159,188 of CAWBGO010000009.1, read as the reverse complement.
TATTCGGTAGCCCGCCGTACGGGTGAGTTTGGCGTCCGTCTCGCACTCGGGGCCCGATCTCATATGCTGCTCTGGATGATTCTTCGAGAATGCATTCTGTTATTGGCTCTCGGACTTGCTATCGGTGTGCCCGCCGCCTTGAGTTCAACACGCATTCTTAAGAGCCAGCTCTACGAATTGGGTCCGCTTGACCCGACGGCTATCTCCATCGCAATTGCCGCTGTTTCGGTAATGACCATCGCCGCCGCGTGGTTACCTGCAAGGCGCGCAACCAAGATCGACCCGATGCAAGCCTTGCGCACCGAATAGGCGGAGAAAACCCGCGCCGGTCCCCAGTATCGATGAGCCATCCTGACGATGGCTCCCGGAGCCCAGGGTGTTTTTCAGCACCAATCCTGCTTTGTCGCGGAAATCGTTCTGGATGACTGAGCTGTTCTTTTGGCCGGGCCTTTGGGCACACATGCGTAGAAACAGTGCTCTGTGCGGTCTCCCCGCGGACAAATCGACCCCACATTCAGCCGAGCCCATAGCCGATTGAACAGCATTCTCGAGCTAACCGTCAGTCATCACCCGCGGGGCGCAGGTTGTTCTTGTAGACTGCGGTCCCGACTGCCCGGCCAAGGACCGCTCCGGCCACCTGATCGGTTCGAAACTGTATCCCGCCGAACACGCGCGCGTCGGAAATGTCATCGGTGATCTGCGTGAACGAGGTGTAGTGCAAGACGGTGTTGGGGTCGGCCGGATTGGAGATCGTGATCGAATGTCCGGCTTCGCCGTAAAGACGTCTCAGAACCTCGGCTCCCCCCCGCTCCCACTGCCGTGATTGGACGGATAACTGGGGAAACATGGAGTCACGATGAATGGCATGAAGTCTGGATCGGGCTCGGTCTTCGAGTTGCTATCGGTGGCACCTGCACGAATCGCCGTTTCGGGGCGCCAGAAGTTGTAGTGGTACTTGTTGTAGAACGATGCCACCAGGCTGTCGCTGATCGCCATGTTGATCAGGGCCAACGCCCGAGCGTTCTCAGACATCGTGCGCTGCTGTGGTTGCGCCACCCTGTCGTGCGGCCTGATTGAAGACCTGGGTTGGCGAAGATGCAGCATAGAAGTGTGTACGACATCGGCTCGATCCTGGGGCCGCTCCGTGCTGGTTGCGCTCCCTACCGTCATGACCTCGTTATAGGTCATTGCGTAGGCGTTGCTCGCGAGTGCCGGAGGCGGACTGAGCAGATAGTCACTGGCTCGCCGAATGCCGAACGGGGTTACGTTCTGCCAGTGAAAGAAAGCTCCCACCGCGACTCCATTGACGATTGGACAACTGGGCGTGGCCTGGTAGGCTCCCGGAAGCGCAGGGCCGGGAACCTTGAATTGCGCCGGCGCCGAGCCGTCATTGGCACGAAGAGCGATCATGGCCGCAGCAGCGGCGTCGCCGGTCGCGATGCCCTTGGTCTTGGTATCGCCGTCGGGAATCGAGGACAGCGAACTTTCGCGGGCGGGGTCCAGGGTCGACGCGCTGCCCGAGAAATAGGTATGGAGAACCTGGTAGGCAGCCTCGATGGCGGCGGCATTGGCGGAAGCTCCGCGCGGCGCGATGATGGTCCCGATATACGGCCGATAGTCGCCGGCGATGGAGTTGACCGCTTCGAATACCGCGAGTTGCACAATCGCGGCGGTTCGCGCCTGGGCAAACGGGTTCTGGCCGTTCGTGACGGCTGTGTTTACCGCAATCTCATTCCAATCCAGAACAGCGTCTGCCTTTGCGACAACAGACCCGAGCAGCAGAGTCGCCGCCAACAGGCACAGGCCCACGGTTCTTCTGGGTACACCAGCGTACTTTTGTTTCATTGTGCGACCTCCCGTTTCTCACTGACTTCGGTCAGTGTTGAGCGGATTCTTCCTGTAGAAGGCAGCGTTGTCCATACCGACGCACATGTCGCTGCGTTATGTTTTTTGTGTCGCGCTAAGTCGAGCCATTCTTTGCATTTACCCCTGGTGCTTTCGCATGTGTTGTAAAATCCTCTCACCCACCCTTGGGGGTCCTCCGTGGCATCCACCCCAGTCCGAGAGGCACAGCCGATCCACTTTGGCGAAGGTTATGAGCTTGACCTCCGCCCGCGGAGGTTGCGTCGGGGCAAGTACGTCGTGAAGCTGGAGCGCATCCCGCTCGAGATGCTCGTCCTCCTTGTTGAGCGCGGGAATGAGATTGTCACCCGGGACGAAATCGTTGCGCGGGTTTGGGGCACCGGTGTCTTTCTCGACACCGACAACAGCATCAGGGGCGCCATCCGGAAGCTTCGTCAGGCACTGAAGGATGACGCCGAGAGCCCGCGATTTATTCAGACCGTGACCGGACAGGGGTATCGTTCAAAGACACCAGGCTCCTGTTGCCCGAAATTGCCAGGACGCTGGGAGTGGATGCCCTCGTCGAAGGATCCGTGATCAAGGAAGCCAACCGTGTTCGCGTGCACGCAGTCCTCGATTATGCAATATCTCAAGGTGAATCCCTTCTTCGACCCCATCCGCAACGACCCTCGCTTTAAGGATCTGGTCCGCCGCGTGGGGCTGAACTGACTGCAGCGGCTGGTCGAAGGTTGCGGAATTACTTCGAGCGTCTCGACATTATTTCTTTCAGTCACTTGTCGAGTCAGCATCAAACACCAGTACCGAAATGTCGGTATGGCTGCAAGATACCGTAGCTGTCAATGGACTGTGTGCCAGTAAGGTCACTCCTATCCCCAGCAAAGTAGCTGGTTATTGGATTCTGCCAGTTCTCTTCTGCAAAGCGCGCATACGACGACCTTGGAGTTCTGCTATTCCTGCTGCACAAAACCACCCTCTAGCCGAATCGAAGCGTCTCCCCACAGACCCTGGAACGCGGTTGTTCGGAAGACCGGGTACTGCGTACGGAATAAGATATCTACTGAGAGTGTTGCGATAAAAGCGCAATTGAAGAGTTGAAGATGAGAATGTGCCTCTAAAAGCGTTACACCGAGCTTGCGTGATGAAAGGAAGGATTGATGCTTGATCAGTTCAGTTGAATTGCGGCGTGTCCAGGCATTTTCGGACTTGCCGGACGACCAAGTTGAGTGGTTTCTGAGTCATGTACAGGAGGTCTCTGTCCATGCCGGACAGGCATTCGTACAGCAAGGCGATCCAGCAGACTGGATGTTCATTTTCCTCGAGGGACTCTTTCAGTGGCGAGGGGAATTTGGTGGTGACACTGTTTCACTTCCCGCGCAAGCTGGTGATGTCAGCGGGGTATTCCCTTTTTCCAGGATGAAACGGTTCACCGTAACAGGACGAGCTCTGACGGATGGGCGTCTCGCCCGATTTCCGGCTGCGCTTTTTCCAGAACTTATACAAAAAATGCCCGCATTGACGACCAGATTAGTCGCCATGATGTCCGACAGAATCCGTGAAGGAACCAGAATAGAACAGCAACGCGACCGGTTGATCTCATTGGGTAAACTGTCAGCCGGGCTCGCTCACGAGTTGAATAACCCCGCCTCAGCCGCCAAGCGTGCGGCCGGTCAAATGCGCTATACGCTGGCGAAAATGCGAAGCGCAAACTCGGGATTGTGGCGGAGCGCGCTCGGTGACCTGGACAAATCCAGAATTGAAGAAGTCGAAGCTTTGCTGCTGCAATCAGAGGCGGCCCCAGCAGATGGACTCACACTCAGCGACCTGGAAGAAGCACTAGACTCGATACTACAGAGTTACGGCCACGCTGATTCATGGGAACTGTCGGCTGCCCTGGCGAGGCGCAATATGCCTCCGGACACATTCACCTCCCTGCTGACACACCTCGATCCGAGCACGGCTGGTGATGCGCTTGCGCGTATCGCAGCTACTGCAGAATTGTCGACTCTTCTAGGCACAATAGAGAGCGGAACAGAGCGGATATCGCATCTGGTTCGAACGATTAACGACTATACCAATGTGAACCATGGGCCGGTCCAGAATGTCGACGTCGCGCGAAGCTTGGAAACCACGCTTGGCACTTTGGTCCACATTCTGGAACCCAAGGTCAAGGTACAGCGTGCCTACGAACCGGTACCGCTCCTCGTTAACGCATCGGGAACTGAGTTGAATCAAGTCTGGACCAACCTCATCGAAAACGCCATAGACGCCATGGAGGGCGAGGGTGAACTTCGGGTGCGAACCTTCTGCGAGGACCACTATGTCGTGGTTGAAATTGGCGATAGCGGCCCTGGAATTCCTCCCGAGATAAAACCGTATATCTTTGATCCCTTTTTCACGACAAAGGGCGTTGGTGAGGGAACGGGCCTCGGGCTGAATACCGTACAGACGATTGTCAGAAAGTTCGGTGGCAGTATTCACATTAGTTCAAAGTCGGGTGACACCCGCTTTCAGGTGCGGCTTCCATGGGTAGACCCCACCGAACCTTGTAAACAATTCGGTAGCTAGACCGGCACGAGCGCTCTGATTCGTAAGCGCGGGGCGGTGCGAACTGCATTCCGGGGGACTGAACGGCGTTTGCAGTTATCAATCCCTCCTTTAAGGCCGGAAGGGGGGCTTTCGACGACCCACGGTAATTTTGACCCTCACTGGACCATGGTGCCGAAGAATATGCTTTGTTATAAGAACCTTGGCAGTGCTTAGAATGGCACCGGCCATCGCCGAGTCCAACGCAATATCAGCGAGCGTGACCGCACCCACCAGTGTGCTGACAATGCCGCTGGCAGTGGTATAGGCACTGCGCCCGGTCCGATGCGTGAGATGCTTTGCAATGAGTTCAACGATGCGCAGGTAACCCTTGATGGCAACCGCACGCACTTGCGGGTCCGAATGACTAAGTTCGGCGCCGAGCATCGCCAGCGGGCACAGATAAGGCTTGTCTCTGACTTGCGACTGCTCCAGATACCTAGAGACAATCCTCTCGACGGTTTGGGCCGGCGATTTGCCCACCGTCTCGGCCTCTAACATGGCAAACGATCGATCGAATGCCGCACTACTCGCTTCAGCGATTAGGCGGTCTTTCGACGGAAAATGCCGATAGAACCCACCCGGCGTTAGACTTGCGCCGGCCATCACGTAGCGCATCCCTACCCTCGCCAGGCCCTTGTCTAGAAACATCTTTGAGGCCGTGGAGAGAATTCGCGCTCTGGTTTCGGCTGCCTGGGCTCGTGACTTTCGCATTTTTCCCTCAACTAAAATACTTTGCCACCTTCAGAGTACACGTGTCCTCTAAATCTGTAATAGGGGGATTTGTTTTCCATGTTTCATGCAGGAAAGGGCGAGGGCTCGCAATCCATGAACACCGCTGTCGAAGTCCCCACGATCTGGAATCAACTCGCCGAAAATATGTACCTCAAAGATTCGCCAACGGCAGCGGTCAGTCTGTCCGAACGTGCCTCGTTCTCGTTTGGGAGGTTTCAGAGCAGCATAGGTCTCCGAGACATTGCGCGTCCGGTCGTGGGTGAACGCGGCCACTTAATTGCGTTGCAACTCAGAGCCATACCTTTTATCGAGCAATTCCTCGGCAGCAAAAAAGTGTCGAGTGGTTCTTTCCCAGTTGGGGGAGTTAGCGCAATCGACTTACAAGAGGAGCCAGCTGTTCTGCTTCCCAATCCCTTTGATACATTGGTGCTGTATGTCACTCAAGCTGCTCTAGATGAAATCGCCTATGCCTTTCGGGCGCCACGAGTGGAGCATTTGGCGTGGCCGCACGGGGCATTTGATCCCGTCGTTCACCACCTCGGGCAAACACTTCTCTTATCGCTTGAGCAACCTCATCACGCTGCGAAGATTTTCCTGGACCATGTATTGCAGGCCATGAACTGTCACTTTGTCTGCGCTTATGGCGGGATGGGAATATCGGCCCCGCAAATTCGGGGCGGGCTCACTTCCCGACAGATGCGAAGAGCAACAGAGTTATTGGAGGCTCATCTGGATGGCAACATTGCTCTCCAGAAGGTTGCAGAAGCATGCGACTTATCAGTAAGCCACTTTGCCCGGGCATTCAAACAAACTTTTCGCAGGCCGCCTTATCGGTGGTTGATTGAACGCCGGGTGGACAGGGCCAGAGATCTTATGACGAATTCCCGCCTGCCCCTTGCCGACATCGCCATACAGTGTGGATTTGCGGATCAATCCTCACTGAACCGCTCCTTCAAACGAATTCACGGGGTAACTCCCGGGATATGGCGACGGGGGACGAGTCGCCGCAGCATCGGGCATTAGCCGATGTGCGCCCATTCTCAATAGCGCGCGGGCTCATTCCCACGCTCTCGACATTCCAGCAGGAATGGCCAGCCTTTGATGGTTTCCGCCTAGATGCCTCCCCTCGCACAAAACTAGGCTCAGATCCAGCGGGATAACGAATGTGAGAATGAGCGCCGAGAAAATGCCTTTTGTCCGCATTCGCTCAGTGAGTACAGATTCTGAAAGACCATCTTTAAATCTTGAACGGATCTTCCCCGCATCAAGGAGAAAAATCATGCAAGCATTCAAGTGTGTTCGGAGTGTGGCGGTAACGTGCGTCGCGCTACTGGCAATCATCGTTCCCGCCGTCAAGGCGACGGGACAAACGCCGCGCGCTGAAGGGGTAAAAACCGTACTCCTGATTCACGGGGCATGGGCGGACGGTTCGAGCTGGTCGAAGCTGATTCCATTGTTGGAGGCGAAGGGCTTGCACGTTGTTGCAGTTCAGATTCCGCTCACATCCTTCGCCGACGACGTTTCGGCAACGCAGCGGGCGATTGCTCTCGAGGATGGGCCGGTATTGCTCGTCGGTCACTCGTATGGCGGAGCGGTCATCACCGAAGCCGGGAACGATCCCAAGGTGGCCGGACTCGTCTACGTGTCGGCCGTGGCTCCCGACGCGGGAGAATCCGCTTTTGGTCTTATTACGAGCGTTCCGACACCGGTTGGTTCAGAACTGCGTCCCGACAAGAGTGGTTTTCTGAAACTGACTCCCAAGGGGATTGCTGAGGATTTCGCGCAAGACCTTTCCGCCAAAGAAATTGCGGTTTTGATCGCAACGCAGACGCCGGTGAGCGTTGCTGCAATGAAGGCAGAGGTCACGATTCCAGCCTGGAAGTCGAAGCCATCGTGGTACATCATCGCCGCGAATGACCGGGCAATTTCACCCGACCTCGAAGCAGCGCAGGCGAAGAGAATCGGGGCGACAACGACCACTCTCCCCTCCAGCCACGTAGTGATGCTGGCTCAACCGTCGAAGGTCGCCGGTGTGATTTTCGATGCCGCGTCAAAATCCAGGTCGAATTAGAAAACGGCGTATGCAAGGCCACGAGCCCACTACCCAAGAATCGGCACACGAAATGAAGTTCAAAATGTGAGAGGACAAGTTATGAGAACAGAAAAAACCATACAAGCAGTCTTGAGTGTCGGACTTCTGCTGATGGCAGGATTCCACAGCGTTGGCTACGCCCAACAATCATCAGAATCCTCGCGAGACAATTTGAATCACGGTGTCAAAAACATCGTGCTGGTTCACGGAGCATGGGCTGATGGGTCGAGTTGGTCCGGCGTGATTCCCCTGTTGGAGGCCGACGGATATCATGTCGTCGCAGCGCAGCTTCCCCTTACATCCCTGGCAGAAGATGACGCTGCGACTCAGCGTGCCATAGCGAGCATCACGAAGTTATACCCGGGTCCCGTGCTGCTCGTCGGACACTCTTATGGGGGCGTTGTCATCGGAGACGCGCCCGGAAACGATCCAAATGTTGCAGGCCTGGTTTATGTTGCCGCGTTTGCTCCCGATAGCGGTGAATCCGCGCTCTCACTACTTGGGACGCTAACCGCTGGTTCTCCGCTCACGCCGTTTCTTCTCATGGACAACGCGCACCAATTTTTAACCATCTCCGCACAAGGTGTGGCGGTGGCCTTTGCTCAAGACTTATCGAAACGCGAGCAGGCCCAGCTAACGGCTACACAAGGCCCGGCGTCTGTTGCTGTCCTGTTGGCGACGCCCACGGTCATACCCGCATGGCGAACGAAACCTTCATGGTTCATCGTTTCCGCTCAAGACAAGACGATCACCCCTGGCCTGGAGGATTCGATGGCGGAAAGGATTGAGGCCACGACGATCACATTGCCAACCTGCCATCTCGCAATGCTTCAGGAGCCGCACAGAGTCGCAGAGTTTATCGAGCAAGCCGCGACATCGGTTAGAGGCCGGTGATCTCTGGATCGGGGCAGGAATGCATTTACAAATGGACACAGATATGTGTCCATTTGTACCCTTTTGGTTTCCGCCCATCCGGATCAGTCTTCTGGAGTTTCTGCCGTTCCAACTAGCTAGCCGAGCCACGAGCAGCAGAAGACATTCGGATTACTCCCGGAATGTCGGCATTGCGTCTGGAATCTGGTGACCTATCGGTCGTGAGGATTGCCGTTGCCTTCCGCGTTTATCGGGACAAATCCGGAGGATTGAACCATTGACCGGCACTCGATCAACGTGCGATTGGAGGAATCTTTTCTCCTGTCAGTTCGTCGTTCCTCAGCAAGTCGACAACAGATCGAATGTTCTTCATTGCTCGCAATACGGCCAATAGCGGTTTGATACTCGTCCTGACGAAAGCCACAAAATGAAAACCGGTTCTGCGTCGGGTAATTCTCCTCACGCCGTCCCTATCGAGAGCTCCGGCTTGGAGTCAGTGGAAGTACGAAGCCTCTCCTCTCGATCGGAACGACTGCAGCGTATCTACGGCTTCTCGACCCATCGTCTGACCGAACCCAAGTATTGATATGCTTTGCAACACACTCGCCAATCGATCGAGTCGACTGGAGCGGGCTCGATCGTCCATAATCGCAATTCACATGCAACACGGTGAGCTTGATCTCCTGAAACCGGGACCGGATCGGAGTTCAATGCGAGATTGAGCCGGTCGCTTGTGCGCGTTGCCCGAATGTTCCCTGAGTTCCGGACGGAGGACCGGAACACCGCAAGTTGGCTGTTCCCCCGAGCAGCAGATGAGGAGCACATGGCACTACCGGAACATCTGGCCATCCTCGAAAAAGGCGTCGAGGCACAACAAGAAGATCGCGATGTGATCGATACAGTCACCGGCAAGGGTGTTCTGAAACTCGGAAGGTTTACGGGCGAGCGCAAAGCGGTGCTGGATGGGATCAGGGACAGGCTGCGCGACCACAACTTCGTGCCGATGGTCTTCGATTGGGATAAACCCTCGACCCGCGACTTGACCGAGACGGTTCACCTGCTGGCAAACATGTCCAGGTTCGTCGTCGCGGACATAACCGACGCAAAGAGCATCCCTCAGGAGTTGATGAGTATCGTGCCCCACATGCCGTCTGCGCCGATTCGTCCGATCATCCTGTCGGATCAGCGCGAGTACGCCATGTTCGAGCACTTCAAGCCCTACCCCTGGGTGCTTCCCGTCTTCGCGTACAACGATAGAGACCAACTGCTCGACAACATTGTCGAGGCCATCATTTCACCTGTCATCGCGTGGGAATCGAAGTCAAGCCAGAAGACCGATCTGGAGACACAGCTTCAGGCGGAGAAAGATGAGAACGCCAGACTGCGGGCGGCCTTGAATGCCAGGATATCGCAGGTCTGAGTCTCGCTGCAGCCGATTGGGCCGGTGCCGTCGTACACGAAGCGGGGGCAACCGTGACGTACAAGTACACAATTTCTGAGTTTCCAGCAGCGACTGCCCCTCCGGAAGTGACCGCACATTCTGCAGATTTGTACCGGCAAACACTCTTTGCTTCAAGGAACATCTAAGACTCAAGACATCGGCTTTCCACGAGTAATAAATCGTCAAGGCACTCACTGACGACATAATTAGTCCCGATATGTGCGGGATTAAGTTCTTCGGCAACTTCCTATCCCCGCTGCTTATCAAGATACCGTTTGAGATGGGTTTCCGCGCCAGATTCGCATCAGGCTAAATTCCTTACGCATGCTTTAGACTAGAATCTTGACTTGTGTCCCGAGATGGCTTCGTTTTACGCTTTACAAATTAAAGGTTCGTTTCCCAACCGTTGAATTGACTTTCCCGAATCATTGATTTCAATCGGGTAACGAAGCCACACCTGGTCCGGCAATCGTCCGGAGAAAGGAAGCCCCATGCGAAAGTTCCCAAAGGCGATCGTGGCATCTGCCGCGTTATCTCTCGGCCTGGCCCTCAGCCTTCCATTTAAAGCCAGGGCACAATCAAATGTAACCACCGCGGGCACCTTCACTGTGACCCTGAACATCACGCTCAAGACGCCCCTGGGGAGGGGAGATAAGGTTGGCTGCTCGGCGTCGATAGTGGGTAACTCCAGCAACCCCTATGCCCCTGGTGGACCGCAAGGCGCCACCTACGACGAGGAAGCTTCAGCGGACGCATCGGTTAGCGGTTCAATCGCAACCTGCGTGCTGACGATCCCTTATTCTTGGCTGTTACCCCCGCAACCCAGATTCGATAGTGGGTCGGGTAACTATGTCGCGACCATTAGTCGCCAGTTTGCGGAAGGGACCGCCCCCAAGGTTTTGCGATCCTCCGGCAGCAGCTTTGTCGACTTCTCACTTGCCGGCATCCCGACGGGTACATCCACCTACAACATCAATGTGACCCTTTAACTAAGGAACCTCTGAACAACAGCGACTTATAAGGACTCGGAGCCTGGTTTTGCTCGTATCTGTTCAGGATCAAGGTTCTTGCGGCAGTGTTTCGTGAGTGTTTGTCCGCCGGAAGGGGGGTGCCCCTCCGCAGGCACACTATGCCCCCAGAGGGGCCGTCCGGAGATTGATCCGAGCCAGCCGCTTGCGGTGCTGGTAGAGGTTGGCCAAGGCAAAGCTCCCGCACAGCCACTCGTGATTCTTCTTCAAGCCGCGATAGCGCACCTTGGTGAAACCGAATACACGCTTGATGATCCGGAAGGACCACTCCACCTTGGCGCGCACGCGGGCTTTGGTGCGGTTTCTGCGCTTCTCCGCTTCATCGACGCCCGCCTTGGTCTTCACGCGTCGCGAGGTCATGTCCTGGGCCTCAGGCGCGACTGCATGAATGGCCTCACTCTGCCCCTGATAGCCGGCATCACCCCAGACCTTCTTTTCATCGCCATGCAGCAAATCCGGCAACATGTGTACATCGGAGACCGAGGCCGCGGTCGAGCAGACCGAGTGCACAACGCCTTCCTTGGAATCGATCCCGATATGCGCCTTCATTCCGAAGTACCACTGGTTGCCTTTCTTCGTCTGATGCATCTCCGGATCGCGCTCCTTCTTTTCGTTCTTGGTCGACGAAGGCGCGTGAATAATCGTTGCATCCACGATTGTGCCCGTGGTGATACGGATGCCCTTGCTCCCCAGATAATGGTTCACCGTGTCCAGCATCTGGCCGCACAGTTCGTGCTCTTCCAGCAAATGACGGAAGTTAAGAATCGTCGTCTCGTCCGGAGCCGGGGCGCGGCCCAGATCGATGCCCGCGAAGCGACGCAGCACCGGCGATTCGTACAACGCATCTTCCACCCCGGGGTCCGACAGCGCGAACCACTGCTGCAGGAAATAGACCCGAAGCATGATCTCAAGCCCCACCGGCTTGCGGCCCGTTTCGCCCTTTGCATAATGCGGCTCCACCAGCGCCATCAGTTCTGCACACGGCACCACCGCGTCCATCTCTTCCAAAAACCGCTCACGCCGCGTCTTCTTCGAGTACCGCTGGAATTCTGCCTGTTGGGCCAATGTCATCTGCCGCATGCCGCGATCATCTCCCTCAACCCAAAACTAACCGTGATTGCGGTGCTTGAGGAGTATTTTCAGAGGTTCCATAGAAGTTTCCCACAACCTTACCCGGCGCACCCGGCGTGCGCGGGCGACTCGGGGAGAGCGGAACGCTTTTCAAGGATTGCTCGCGCTCGTAGGTCAGGAAGCACTTATGCCGGGAAGACTCAACACTCTTTCCAACATCTTCATCGTCATCGCTACCATTTTGGGATACCTCGCCTCCGGTTGGATGGCCACGGACCTTTCGCCACGTCAGGTTCTTCTGCTGGTGATGGCTCTAACCGCCATCCTCGGTGTGTTCGGATTCTGGAGGCCACGCTCCGTCTTCAGCCGAGCCTACAAGAATCCTCACGCATCGCGCACCAGTTTCATGACGACGTAAGACGGCTGGTCAGGCACCGCGCCATTTATCCGGTCATCCTCATCAACATGCTCTGGTTCTTCACTCCGGGCGCCTTTGACCTCGCCTCGGCAGCGACGTAAGCGAGCGCGGCGCGTTTCAGGTTAGCCGCGCGCAATGCATGTTCCGGATCGCGCCCGGCCAGGTCCATCTGTTTCTTCCTGCCGTCTACCAGTTGACATAAAATGGCCCGTCCGAGAAATGGGAGCGCCGAGCACCAAATGCAGTATCAGACTGCAGTGAACTCCCGCTTATCCTGGGAGGTGATCAAGCACTCTCCACAAGAGAGTCTGATCTAAGTCAGTTCAAGACAGGAAATGAGTTGTCAATTGGAGAGTTGGTGTAAGGGAGGGCCCGCCTCCTCGAAGGCTCGACGAGGCGAAGTGCTGCCAGGCTAAGTGCGAAGTGCTTTACCGGCGTTGAATGCCATGATCACCCAACTGCTGATTAGTCAGCATTCCGGTGTACATTGACTTATCCCGTTCACCAAGGGGATGGCTGCGCTGATGTCGCTGAGTATCGTACTCCCTGCAAACTGGACTCCTACGCGGCGTGCGACGAGAGTCGATCTGGTGATCGCGCTCAGGTGCGAATAGGATTCCCGCTGACCGGGGCAATTCTAGGAATGCGCTGGCACAGAAACCGCAATCCCGAATTTGCGTCCAAGTGGCCGATCTGGGATGTGGGACCAAATTTCAGCGATAGCACGAGACAGGAGACTGCTTGAGTCTGACATCTGATAATGGTCCCCTTCTCAGACGTTCACTACCAGTGTGGGCATGTTTTCTTGATCCCAACTTTTTGCAAAACCCACTTTGCATCCAAGTGGCATCTACGCCCTTTGCTCACCACAGATCGGCCGGCGCGGCACGGCCGCCGAATCTCCCTCCGCACTTTAAGTCACCACGCGCGGATAGCCCGGGTGCTCTCGACAAGCCACCCTGCGATGATCGGGTCGTGGACCACCCTTCAATAACCGTTTTGGTAAACATTCTGAATCGGCAGCGACCATTGCGGCTTGCTTACAAGTCTTAAACCCATTTGCAAGGCGTTACCAAAACAAAAGCCTTGTATGTATATACGATTACTATTGAAGGTTACCTGGCTGCGGGGGTCCGTTGTCTAAGTAGCCTCCAGCCGTGTGGCCGGTGAGCTTTATTCGAGCCACCCTGTGAACCGCATGCAACTGCGCAATGGTACGAAGCGCGGCATGGTCCTTCAAACCAAGAAACTGAATGAACTCCTGCGCATCGGTTTTGTAGAAGCGCTTCGTCTTTTCGTTTCATGATGTTGGCGAACCATTCGGGAAGAATGTCGGCAAGGTCGCTGTTGCTGTACAGGCGTTAATGACTCTTTACTTATAACGATAAGATCGGACACCGCCCCCCGTGTTGCTTCTAACGCGATAATGGATTTTATCGTTGGATATTTCTAGAATCCCGCGCGTAGCCAAGCTGGCTATAATTCTGAATTCCAGAGTAGGGCAGATCGTATCGGAAGGCCGTCGCGAGAGCGCGAAAGTTCGTTGTCAGTCCTTCGCAAATGCAAGTTTTCGCATTGCCCACTTTGCATCCAAGTGCCATCTACGCCCTTTGCTCACCACAGTTCGGCCGGCGCGGCACGGCCGCAGAGTCTCCCTCCGCACTTTGAATCAAAAATCACCAGACACAAGCCGACATGAACGAAGCCGCTGCGGCGGCGGACGCTTCCGCGTGCGGCTGAACCGGCCTTTGTGGCTGCCGGGATAGTTTGGTTCGCAGAGAAGGAGGATTCTCTGTGAACCAACTACGTCAGCTCATGCTTGAGGAGTTGCGTCGCCGCAACTTCGCCGATACCACCATCCGCACCTACCTGCACGGTGTTGAGCACTTCAGCCGATATTTTCGGCGCCGGCCCGACCAGCTCGGTCCAGAGGACATTCGCAAGTACCAGGCGATGCTGTTCACCAAGTTGAAGTTCAGTCCGAACACCGTCATCCTGCGGCTGGCATCGCTGCGTTTCTTCTATATTCATGTGTTGAAGCGCAACTGGAGCATCGCCGAGACGCCCTACCCGAAGAAGTTGCGTCACCTTCCCGGGGTGCTCAGCCAGGAAGAGGTTGCGCGCCTGATCGACGCTGCGGATAGCCCCTTTCATCGCATTCTGCTGATGACCATGTATGCCACCGGCGCACGCCGCGCAGAGGCGGCTCGCCTGAAGGTCAGCGACATCGACAGCCAGCGGATGGTGGTTCACATCCACGAGGGCAAGGGCGGCAAGGACCGCGACGTCATGCTCAGCCCGAAGCTGCTCGAGGAGCTGCGCGTCTACTGGCGCGGACTACGGCGCAAGCCCAAGGAGTGGCTCTTTCCCGGCAACCGCTGGCACACGGCAAGTTACCCTGTCACCACCAAGGTCCTCTGGTCTGCCTGCCAGATCGCCGCAGAGCGCGCCAGCCTCGACAACAGACGCATTCACCCCCACACTTTGCGTCATTGTTTCGCGACCCATCTTCTTGAAGCCGGTGAGACCCTGCTTGAAGTCGCCCGCGATCCGCGCCATCTTGGCGCCGAGATCGGTTTCTTCAGCGTGCTCCATAGCTGGAATCAGCGCCTGCAGTTGAACCCTCACTCATGATGCCCGGCATTATCATCTCCTTCATTTTCAACGAATAGGGTTGGCTGGTTTTCCGCGGGACCCCCTTTCAGAATTAGCTTGCCCGTGCGGAGAAGCTTGTCGAGGATGCTCTGTACTGGTTCGCTATTCAAATCGGCACGGCAAATCCCCCAAGGAGCACGAGGAGTGACCTGTTCACCTTTCAGCAGGCCTGCCTCTACCAGCCGTGCGATCGTGTTGCTACTCACTCCACATATTCGAGCAGCTTCATTAAGGCTGACTCTGTCAGAATCAGGCAACGCTCGCCTTTGCCCGGTAATCGCGTGGTTGCGTCTTGCAGTAGCCACGCGGGTTTGGTTCCATCGCTTGCTCTTGCCAGTCGAATATCCCAGCCGATTCAGCACAGAGGCTATTTGGTCATCGCCGTGACGAACGGCCATGCGGCGGATGACCTCCAGTGCCTCCATCGACGTCGCGCAGTCAGTGGCTGAACGCGGCCGCTCCATCGTGAGTTGGGTATGCGTACCGCCCTTCCAGTGGACTGTGAACTCAAGAGTCTTTTTCTCCGTATCTGTACGCACGACGATTTCTTCCACAACAGTACGGAAGATCATCTTCTTCAGTGCTGGTGGACAGTGATCGCTTTGCCATATCTCAGTGAAGTTGTCTCCCATCGCGAGGATTCGAGCTTCTTCTTCGGCGGATAGTGAGTACCTTTTTCCATTAAGGCTGGCCAGTCTCTGCTTGGTAGCTTCGATGTTCTCCAACTTCTCGTTCCAGCGCCGCTCCAACTCGCTAGCCACAAGACGATTTCTGGCATCTACGGCGTCATATTGCTCGAAGGCTTTTCTAGCCTCGTACTCCACCCGCTCGACATGCTGCTTCCGAGTCTCTAGTTTCTTTACTGAAATGGTCCAGCAGGTCCATTCATTGTGTGCGAGCTCGGTGTGATGTCCTCCCACGCCGCCTGCGCGGCGGGAGAAGCAAGAAGCGCTTTTCTCAAATCCGTTGGCAATGTATGCCTTGAGGCAATTCCTTGAGAGCCGCGCCAAAGCCATGAGTGGATCGGAAATAGAAGGTCCGCGCCAGCCGGCGCGGCTCCAGCATAGGATGTCGTCGGTAGGAAGCAGCCCAACATACGAGCAGGTGGCGGTGCTTGACAGTAAGCTAGACGTGGATCGGCACGATCACTTCGATGTCTGAATTCTCTTCTGTCCATCCGGCCTGGGAACAAAAATGTCCTGCCAGACGAGTCCACACTCTCGAACCATCTGGATCGGATACTCGAGACGACCCAGGTTGGCGTCGGCGTTGTTTGTGCCGAAGGAAAACCTTGCCCCGGCCGCCTTGGCCTCCTTGATGAAGGAAGCGCTGGGTATCTTGTACCGGTTATTGATTTCGAGGGCGACGTCGTTGGCGATGGCGGCCGCGATGACCTTTTGGCGACGTTCAGGCGTCCAGAGCGTTTCATATTCGGATGCGATCTGGCGGGGAAGGAACGTGGGGTTGGCGTAGATGTCGATGGGCTCGCGCATAACGCCCACGATGCGATCGACGTAAGTCTCCATGAAAGCCTGCGCGTCGGTCATGGTGCCAACCTCATCGTCGATCCAGAGGCGCATGCGTTTGCCGTTGTCGTCGGTGAAGGTCATGGCATCCGTGAACACGTAGTCAAAGCGAGCGATTGAGGCGCGCGAAACAAGTGTCGTCCACTCGCGACCTTCACCCTGGAGGGCGATGAAGCAGGGCTGACCCTTCATGCTGTCGAGATATTGCTGCACGCTGCCGTCGCTGTGCACGGGAAAGCCCTGGCCGCAGTTGACCGCAAGGCCGTAAGTAATCCCGAGACGGCGGGAGTTGTCGAGCGCCTGCTGGACGGTGAGGCCCCCCTTCAGGTGCACGTGGTAGTCGACCACGGGATAGTTTTCAGTGCTGAGACGGATAACCTCGCGGTACATTTCGTCGACCTCGGGGCGCTCGGTCGAGAGCGATCCGACGGTGTCGGGCAGGGGGCGTACGCGAATGTTCTTGAAATACGTGGTGCTGCCCGGGTCATGGCCCTGGAGCGCGAAGGTTCCGTGGTTGAGGACGCGTTGGAACTTGGGATCAGCCTGGAACGGCGGGTCGGGTTCGATATAGTCGACGACGAGCATGTCGTTGATCCGGGTCTGAACCTGCTTGCCTCGTACCAGAATCGACAAGCGAAACCATTCGCCATTTTGGACGAATGTCTTGTTGACGTTTCGAATCCCATACAAGGATCCGGTCTTTTTGCGCTCGACATAGCCGGCGGTTGAGGCGGGAGGGTTATTTTCAACCTGCACTTCGAATCCCGCGGTGGGAAACCCTGAGTCTTGAAAAGCAGTATGGAAATAAACCCCGGAGTTCGCACTGCGCATGGTTTTTATTTCGACAGTCAACTCGAAATTTCGGAAATCTGCACCGTGAACGGGCCCGGTGTAGAAGAGGTGGGACCGCTCGCCGTGGGCCATAATCTGACCGTCAACGACCTTGAAGGTGCCCTCGTGCTCACTGGTCTTCCAGCCGTTGATAGATTTGCCATCAAACAACGGGAACCAATCGGAGGAGTCTTGTACCCAGGCACGGCTGGCTGCGGGTGCGGTGAGCAACATGGCGAGGATTTCGCGGCGCGTCAATTCGGACATTGGTACCCCGGGAGAGCTATCTTGCAAGCAGACCATTTTAGACCCCGGGCACCGCATTCCGTCAGTGACAAGATGATCCGTTCGATCTTCCTTGAAGCGTTACTTTCTATGGGCGCTCAAGCACCGCTTAAAAGCGTCATCGCACGTGCCCCGCATGCTTAGTTGAGCCGCTGACATCGAGTCAAGACAAGATTGGACTGTTCCTCCTGGTTTGAGCCGATCGGTGGGCGCTCGATCGCGCCGTATACTCATTCACATGCCGAAACACAGAGTACCTTTCACCGCCGTCCTCCTGATTGCAATGGGCGCGAATGCGGCGGTAATGCTGCAAGCCCAAGGCTTTCGCGTGCAGATCCCCGAGGACGCACGCCCGCTCAAAAGTGGTGGAGCGCGCGCGACCCAACCCGGTCCATTGGATGGCCGCTTGCTGCTGCTGCTGTCGAACGATCCCAGCGCCGAACCGCGCATGCAGATCGACGACACACCGCGTTCGCAGAACGTCTTCGGCGTTACGCTTGACGGCGAAAAACCTGGCACTGTGGTGATCGTGGATGACACCGCCCTCGGTTATCCGCACCGACGCCTGAGTGAGCTTCCGCCCGGCACGTACGCTGTGCAAGCCGTGCTAAACCTCTACGAAACCTTTCACATGGGTGACGGTCGCGTGTTGAAACTCGCTCCCGACCGCGGAGAAGGCCAGCATTGGAATCTGGCGCCCGGCAATCTCTACAGCAAGCCTTTTCGGATCGCAATTGGCTCAAGCGGCAGGCCTGCGCGCGACGTCGACATCACGCTGACCGAAGTGATTCCTCCCATTGCGCCGATGCCCGATTCGGAGTTCATTCGCCGTTTGCGAATCCAGTCAACGCTATTGACGAAGTTCTGGGGCCGGCCTGTGTATGTTTCAGCCACGGTTCTCGTGCCCGCCGGTTTCGACCAACATCCAAACGCGCACTTTCCGTTGATGCTGTTTGAAGATCATTTTAACGACGGCTTCGCGGAGTTCCGCACCAGCCCTCCCGACCCGAATCTCAAGCCTGATTACTCAGAGCGCTTTCACCTCGAGGGTTATAACCGGATCCAGCAACAGGAGGCATACAAGTTGTACCAAACCTGGATCGCGAAAGGCTTTCCACGTTTTCTCGTCGTCAAGATCCAGACCGCGAATCCGTTCTATGACGACAGCTATGCTGTCGACTCCGCGAACTTGGGCCCCTACGGCGAAACTATCGAGACCGAGCTCATCCCCGCGGTTGAAAAGCAATTCCGCGCCATCGGGCAGGGATGGGCGCGGTTCGTCTACGGCGGCTCAACGGGTGGCTGGGAAGCCATGGCAGCGCAGGTCTTTTACCCCGACCATTACAACGGCGCCTTCATAGCCTGCCCGGATCCTGTGGACTTTCACGCATATACCAACATCAACGTTTACAAGGACGCAAACGCGTATTTTATTAGCGGTGCAAACAAACAAATCGAGCAGCCCGCGATGCGCGACTATCTGGGGCATACCACCATTACGCAGCGCGGCGTGAACCAGTACGAGGCCGCGCTTGGCGACCACGGACGTTCCGGCGAGCAGTACGATATCTGGCAGGCGGTGTTCTCCCCCGTGGGCCCGGACGGCTACCCTGCGGATATCTTCGACAAGCAGACCGGCGCAATCGATCGCGCCGTTGCGGAATACTGGCACGATCATTACGATCTCAACGCGAAGCTCCAGCGTGAGTGGCCGCTGCTTCAGCCGAAACTGGAAGGCAAGCTGCACGTCTATGTGGGTTCCGATGACACCTACATGCTGAACAATGCGGTTTACCTGCTCGAAGACTTTCTTGACTCCGCGAACCCACCTGCACATGCCGAGATTGCCTACGGACCTCGCGCGGAACACTGCTGGAATGGGGACCCCAAACTTTCCAACGCCTATAGCCGGCTGCACTACGAGACAATGTACCTGCCAAAGATTATGCAACGCATCCAGCAAACAGCTCCGAAGGGCGCGGACCTGACAAGTTGGCGATACTGAAATATGTATGGTTCAATTGCCCTGCTGCGGGAAGTAAAATTCGGGTTGATTCACGAGAAGCCGCCATGAACGAAGCCGCACGCGGAAGCGTCCGCCGCCGCAGCGGCTTCGTTGTGCGCCGGGCATGTTCAATAGCTTGGAGGTGCAAGTCCTCTACCCGACCTGATGGAGGTAAGGGTTAGCAATGACGCAAGGGCTACCGTCGCGAGGCGGGGTCTGAAGGAAGCGTGGAGCAAATGCGCGAGTCGATGGACAAAAACCGGATACAAGGCGTGAGTGTAGGGCGAGCGGGCAACTTACCGCGAAGCCCATATCCATCAAGTACACGGAGCGTAGATCCGGCGACTGCGTGCAGAAGGCGATTGAACTTACCCCGGGAGATCTGCTCCGTGTCGCTTCGCCGACTGAGGCTGCCGCGAGGCATCCTGACCGCGGAGCAGAAGTCAGCAGAGGGCATATTAGGTCATGACGTCGGAAAGGCTAATGAGGCACTCCACAGCCGAAAGGCGGAGTCAACAGATAGGCCGAGCCGGGAACGATGGTCGAAGGCCCAAACGAGAGGAGAGGCGAGTAGGTCATGAGTCTCAACAACGACACGCGGCAGAACATCCAGAGCAATCTGGACTTCTCTACTTCGCCAACGGGTGAAGCCCGAAGGGCGGGAAGGGAAGGGTCCGAATCGTTGCGGACGACGAGTGTGCCCGAAAGCCTAGCTGGAACAGATCGAATGATGGAGGAGATCGTTGAACGAGAGAACCTGAAGGACGCATTAGGACGGGTCAAGGCGAACAAAGGTGCGCCGGGCGTTGACGCAATGACGGTTGACCAACTCGGTGACTACCTGAAACAGCACTGGCCAGCCATCCGGGAACAACTACTGAGCGGGACATACAAACCAAAGCCGGTGAAGCGGGTAGAAATACCGAAACCGGACGGCGGAGTGCGCAAGCTGGGTATTCCGACGGTGCTGGATCGATTCCTCCAGCAAGCGGTCATGCAGGTTCTGCAGCAGCGGTGGGACCCGGAGTTTTCCGATCACAGCTACGGTTTTCGACCGGGGAGGTCGGCTCATCAGGCAGTGGCACAGGCGCAGCGGTACATCGCCAAAGGCTGCGGCTGGTGCGTTGATCTCGACTTGGAGAAATTCTTCGATCGAGTCAATCATGACAGACTGATGGCTCGTATCGCCAAGCGGGTCGATGACAAGCGGCTGTTGAAACTTATCCGGGCGTTCCTGAACGCCGGGATGATGGAAAACGGGCTGCTCAGCCCAAGCGTGGAAGGAACTCCCCAAGGGGGTCCTCTTTCACCCCTGTTAAGTAATATCGTGCTCGATGAACTCGATCGCGAACTGGAGCGCCGGGGACACCGACACGTCCGCTACGCAGATGACTGCAACATCTATGTGCGCAGTGAGCGTGCGGGTCAACGGGTGATGCGGAGCACTACGCACTTCATCACTCAGCGGCTCAAGCTCAAGGTAAATGAGGCGAAGAGCGCGGTGGCGCGACCGCAGGAGCGAAAGCTCCTCGGATTTAGTTTTACGAGCGATCCAGAAATCAGACGAGCGATTGCTCCGAAAGCTCTGGCTCGCTTCAAAGACAAAATCCGCGAGATCACGCGACAGGCCAAGGGCATAAGCATTGAGACGACAGTGAAGCGACTGGCCACCTATATGGTGGGATGGCGCGGCTACTTCGGCTTCTGCGAAACCCCCGAGGTGCTGATCGGCCTTGTCCGTTGGGTTCGGCTCAGGCTGCGGTGCGCACTCTGGCGACAATGGAAAACTCCCCGTCGTCGTCGGGCCGCGTTGCTGCAACTCGGGGTACGTCCGCGACTGGCCGCCAACACGGCTGGTAGTGGTCGCGGCCCTTGGTACCTGGCCCGCTCCAAAGCTCTCTCCGTGGGAGTTTCGAATGCATACTTCCGTTCGCTCGGACTACCTTCACTGTTCGAGAACTACTAGCCTAACTTCTCGAACCGCCGTGTACGGACCCGTTCGCACGGTGGTGTGGCAGGGGTCGGCAGGTGACTGCCGCCCCTATGCCGATCATGGCTGCAAGTGTCAGGGAATGTGCACAGGGCGACGTTTTTCAAAATCACGCCATGCCATATCGGTTTCTAACCGTGATTTCGCCCCAGAAAAGCACCAACGGCTCTTGGCTTTGCTGAAAAGTAAATCCGTACGGCCGGGAGTATCGACTCGGATTCGACCTGACTTTCAGTCATAGTTTTTTGTTTACGTGGCGTCGCACGGATTCGTCCTGCTTATCGGTAGACCAAGCACGGCGATGTTGGTGCCACCAGCCCCACAGTTCTAGCCCGCCAATGCCCACTGCCAAAGCGGTCTTTTGGATTCGGTGGAAAACTGCATGTCCGCTTGGCCGGTGCGCACTCCAGTAGAGGCCACCGCCGCGGTGCTATTTTCTGCAGCCCGCTGTCGGACTATGTCACCGGAGAGGCGTTGATTGCGGCGGGACCTTCGTTTCTAGCGAGTCCCCACCGCCGCGTACTAGCTTGTTACGAGGGAATCCTCGAAAACGTACCCTTCGAGTTCGTCGTCCTGATGCTCAATGAGCCAGGCGATGTCGACCAAATGATCAATGGAGAACTCGCAACCCGAGTCCAAGGAGACCAGGAAAGGCCTGTGTTCTCCGATTGGCTGAGTGGGCGCTGGTATCGCCGGAGAGTATTGCATATTACACCTCGGGAAAGGGGGGTAGATACAAGTTCATTTCCAGGGGTCATTTCCGGGAAGTAGGAGGCTCGAGATCACCAGCTAATCACACCCGTAATACGTCAGCCGTGACCGCGTCACGGAAATAGGTCAGATATCCGACTGATCTGATCTTAAAGTCTTTCCGTGCACTCTGCTGGAGCTAGCAAGCTCGCGAGTGTGCTGCTTGCACAAAACTCCGGAGGTGGAGCTCACTCTTGACTGGCTTTCTCGGGTCGGACTGCAGCACTAACGATGATGCAGCAGATTTAAATTGTCGAGCACGCCGGCATCGCGAAGAATGCGCATTATCTTCTTCGGAGAAATCGAGAGAAAGTCCTCTAGGTTACGCCTTGGGAGACGCGCCGGAGATTAAGCGCGCGGCCCAAGTCCTGCACAAATTTGTTTCGATGACCATACCCTGCCCATCCGTGCCGATTGCTCGCATGGCAACCAGACAACGATACTCCTGAAAGTAGCGGGCCATATCTGTGATTGAAGATCGCCGCTCCGACCTGAGCTAACAGCAGCCTAAGCTTCGCGCACGTGCACCAATGATCGAACTGCTCGCGCACGTACCTTTGTCCATCCGTCCAAATCGGACTAGTGGGTCTTGTGCGTCAATTTGCATTGCGATTTACTCGATAAGTGGGCTCGCGAAGGAGATGGAAATGAGCAGCAGCCTTTCAGCGGCAACATGGGAAGCACCTCGTTGGCATGGGATCATCCGCCCGTACAAAGCAAAAGACGTTGCGCGTCTACGTGGAACCGTGCGGGTGGAGCACTCGCTCGCGCGCACCGGCGGGGAAAAGCTGTGGTGTCTTCTTCACCAGGAGAAATCTGTGCGGGCCCTCGGGGCTTTGACGGGAAACCAGGCGGTGGAGATGGCGCAGGCCGGTCTCAAGGCCATCTATCTGAGCGGCTGGCAGGTCGCGGCAGATGCAAACCTGGCGGGGCAAATGTATCCTGACCAAAGTCTCTATCCCGCCAATAGCGTTCCAAACGCGGTGCGCTCCATAAATAACGCGCTGATGCGAGCCGACCAGATTTCCCATGCCGACGGACATGACGCAGTCGATTGGATGTTGCCGATCGTGGCTGACGCCGAAGCTGGATTCGGCGGGGTCTTGAACGCGTTCGAACTGATGAAGGGCATGATCGAGGCCGGCGCGGCAGCCGTCCATTTCGAAGATCAATTGTCCTCGGCGAAAAAATGCGGACACATGGGTGGGAAGGTCCTGGTGCCTACGCGGGAGGCGATCCAGAAGCTCGTGGCGGCCCGATTGGCGGCGGATGTTCTCGACGTGCCCACTATTCTTATCGCTAGAACCGATGCCAATGCAGCCCAACTCATTACTTCCGATTGCGATCCGGCCGACGCCCCATTTCTTACCGGAGAGCGGACCATCGAAGGATTCTACGGCTTCCGCGGCGGACTTGATGCCGCAATTGCCCGCGGCCTAGCATATGCGCCCCATGCCGACATGATTTGGTGCGAGACATCGGAACCGAACATTGAGGAGGCCAGAAAATTCGCCCGCGCGATTCATGCGCGCTATCCCGGCAAGCTCCTGGCCTACAACTGCTCGCCGTCATTTCATTGGAAGGCCAAGCTCAACCAGTGGGAGATCTCGCAGTTCCAATCCGAGCTCGCCGCTATGGGGTACCGCTTCCAGTTTGTTACCCTCGCAGGATTTCATGCACTGAATCTGTCTGCCTTCGAGTTGGCGCACGAGTATCTGCGGACCGGCATGACGGCCTATACAAGCTTGCAGCAGCGCGAATTCGAGCTTGCCGACAAGCTCGGCTATGGCGCGGTGAAACACCAGAGGTTTGTCGGGACGGGGTACTTCGATGAGGTAGCGACCGTCATCGCAGGAGGACAAACCTCGATCCGGGCGCTGCGCGGTTCGACGGAGGAAGGGCAGTTTGAAGTGCCACCACCACCACTCGATCAACCCGATATGGATTTTGTGATTCCGGTATCTGGCGACTGACAGCCGCGTCGCATTCGCGACAGCCAAACGTTGGAAAGGGAGACTTTCAAGATGAGCGCAACTCTGCCCTTAACCGAAAACTACGCAGCGCGCGGTAACGCCGAACTCGAGATTCTAAGCCAACCTAAACATAGAAGGCCAGAACGCCCATCGTATCAATGATATCCGCTGATTCCAGACTGTTTAATGCTCTTGCTAGGCGGCCCTGAAAGGCCGGCCCCGGCGGTTCAATCCCGTCCCTGGCCACCATTTAGAATCAATAACTTACAAAGGATCTCAACAGAAACCCCCCATTCGAGAGATTTTTATGTCTCCTGTCTAAGCAACTTATTTTCAATAACATACGAGATTCATAGTGCTGGTCGCGTATTGGTCGTGAAGGTTTTTCCAGAACTCAAGCTATCTTCTAAGACCCTTGGAATGTTCTAGAAGGGAAGCTCGAAGAATAGGCGACACCAGCCGTTCGCAAAATTGCTCAATTTGGTGAACCGGATCATCGCTTTGGATGCGGGCCAGTCTGATAAGCAGAACGGAGTTGCCGAGAAGCGGACTATACAGCCATGTGGTTTCCCAAGACCCATGCTGACTCGCGTATGAGGGTCGCCGGGCTCATCAACTCACCATGGGTGAGCCAGAGACTCTCGATTTGGCACGAAGTCACCAGTAAGATCAGAAGTTTTGAAAACTGTCTAAGCTACCCCCCGGCAGTGAGCTATCAGTCGACGTTGTCCAGCACCCAGATGTTGCCGGATGCTTGCGCCACGGTCAACACAAGTTTGTCCTGGGTGAGCGAAAGCCCTACCGGTGCTATCCACCGTGGAATCATTAAGCGCGTGCTGTCAAACTTGGACACCTGAAACGGCTGCCCGACGGGTTTACCCGCAGCCGGATCGAAGTGAATCCCCCAGACATTGTAAAAGCCGCCGGGGCGGGATACGAAGTAGATGGTTTTTCCATCAGGAGACCATCGCGGCTTATCGTCCCAGTGCTTGCCGTCGGTAATGCGTGTCCACGGACCACCCCGCGCGGGTACCACGAACAGCGAGGATTCCGGGTTTGGAGAATTCCCGGCAGCGCCAACGACAATCCATCGGCCGTCAGGCGACATGTGTGCCTGGTAAAGCTGGTAGGCCGGGTTGGAAGCAATCTCTTTGGCCGCCGCTTCCGCACGTGACGCCGAGGTGACTGGGACCAGCCAGATTCCATGCCCCGCCACTGTCAACAGCCATTTGCCGTCCGGACACCAATCGGAAACGGCACCCAGACCGTCGTTGAGTAGTGTGAGCGGCTTTTCTTCATGGCTGTGGCTCGACCAAACCATGATTTGGTGGTCGTTTGTCCTTGGATTTCGACGCTCGTAGACAAGTTGCGTGCCGTCCCGCGACCAATGTGGGAACCAACGCGAATAGTCGTCGGCGATGACCGGAGTCTCGCGCCCATCCAGCAGCGACTTGAGCCACAGTTCGTTTCGGACGTTCAGGTGGTCGGGTTCGCCCTCGCCGCGGGGAGCGTCATATGCAACCTTTGTACCGTCCGGCGATAAGATTGGGTCAACAGACGTCCTTCCGGGCGAGGTGATCGCATTGCCGCCGCCCTTAATCTGGCCGGTTGTGGCGTCGAACGGGAAGAGCCAGGTTTGAATCTGCTGGGAGTTCGCTGTGAAGGCCAGTCGCCTGCCATCCCTCGAAACCGCGACTCCTGCATCCGATCCGGGGCCGGTGGTCAGACGCTCGATGCGGATGGCTTGCAGGCTCTCACGATCAACCGTCAGCTTAAAGATGTTTGTCGCGCCTCTGAAGCCCCTCTCGAAATAAATGGCATCGCCCGAAGGTGACCAGGAAAAGGAGGCATCCCCCTGCTGATCACCAATTTCGCCTTTTGCGGAAAACTCTGCGAATTCTTTTTGAATCGCAGGCGCAATCTCCAGCTTGACTCCTGGCCCCCCGGCGATTGGGACTATCCAGAAGCTAGGGCTTGGTGTGGAATCCGCGACCCAGACGGTAATTCTCTTTCCGTCCGGATGCCACGCAGCAGACATTGCCGAAAGTTTCTCTTGCGTGAGGAATTCCGCCAGCACTTCGCGTGGCGGGCTCCCATCAAGTTGCGCGATGTAGAACCGGTTGGAACTGTACCTATCAAAATGAGTCTGAAGCAACATCTCCGAGCTGTCGGGCGACCAGAGTGGATAGTAGCCGAAGGGCGCGACCTTGCGCTGCTGACCCATGCCTCCCAGAGGCCGCGTGATATAGATTCCGCCATCACTTTCCTCGGAACGATAGGCAATGTACCTGCCGTCAGGCGACCAGTCAGGCTGCCAGTTCTGACCCGGACTTTTGGTGACCTGGATGGGGTCGCCACCGCTGATCTGTTGAAGCCAGATGTCGGACTTTCCGCCTCGATCGGAACTGTAGGCGATGTAACCCCCATCGGGCGACCACGTCGCATCCATCTGGAGGCCCTCGTCGAAAGTCAACCGGCTCAGGGAGCGCTGAACCGGCAGAGCACGCACGCCGGTACGCCATTTCTTGTAGACAAACCATCCTGCACCTGCCAACAGAACGCACGCACAGCACACGGCGAGAAATGCGAGCCTATGTCTCGTATGCGTCTTTGCAAATGAGTGCACGACGGTGGAAGCATTCTGGTGCGGAGGCATTCCGTTTGCATCGCCGACAACATTCGTGACAGGCGGAGAGACAGGTGTAGATTCCGGCTGAAGCGTTTGGTCCTGCTCGCGCGACACGGGCGCGATGAAGCGATACCCGCGTTTGGGAACGGTTTCGATGTAAAGAGGCTTGTCGGCGGAGTCGCCCAGGGCTTCGCGCAGTTTCATGACTGCTGTATTCAGGCCGTGGTCGAAATCGACAAACGTGCCGGAGGACCAGAGCGCCCGTTGCAAGTCTTCGCGGGTAACCAGTTCCCCGGCATGTTCCAGCAAGAAAATCAGGATGCGGAAGGATTGATCACGAACCTTGGTGGGCGCTCCGTCCCGACGCAGTTCGTTGTTGCGCGCGTCTACCTCGAAGACGCCGAAACGCCAGGATTGCGTCGTCTTCGTTTGGTTTTCCACGAACACAGCCCCCGTCAGAGTCCCCTTGCCGGGAGTCTAGCACGATCCCACCTCAAATCCGAAGCGATCCTCTGAGCGATACACCTATCTAAATAGCAACAAATAAACAACTTATCAGGCGATAAGGCGTTTGACATCGGAATTATCTTCAATGCATTGCGAGACCTCCGTCGCTAGTGCAGTTTTACAAGAGATGGCGGTAGCCGGGCACGGACGGCGTATTCCCCGCGGACGCCCGACAGGTCGAAGCTACGCTGAACGCGCTGCAAGGACCCCAAGGAGGTCTCAAATGCAAAGGAACACAATTTCGCTCGCCAAAACGAAGGGCGCATTACTCCCCATGCTGCGGAAGCTATTCCTGACTGCTCTCGCGGTTGGTGTTTGCACCGCGTTCTCCGCCGCCGCTGAATCGGGTGGTCTCCAGGGAAATGACGAACGCTGGGTTGGTACGTGGTCCACAGCTCTGCACGCCCCCGAACTTCTACCTGGATTCACGAACCCGGGTTTCAACAATCAGACGCTGCGCCAGATCGTGCATATCAGCATTGGCGGCCAACGGGTGCGTTTGCGTTTGTATACCTTCGGAGCAAGCGCCCTCCCTGTCGATGCTGCTCACATCGCTCTTTCCGCCGGGGGCTCGAGCATTGTCGCAGGATCCGACCGCGCTCTGACCTTCGGCGGCAAAACCTCCATAGTGATCCCGCCGGGCGCACCGGTGGTCAGTGATCCCGTCGAGCTTACCGTGTCCGACCTCGCCAACCTTGCCGTGAGTCTCTTTGTATCGGGAGCCACCGGGCCGGCAACATGGCACTTTGATTCGCGCCAAATCTCCTATATTTCTCCGCCGGGAGATTTCACGGGAACTACGGTCATGCCCCTCGATCCGCAATCGCCGACCACTCAGTCCTGGTTCTGGCTGGCAGGCATCGACGTGTTGGCGCCTCTACAGTCAGGAGCAATTGCCGCGCTTGGCGATTCGATCACGGATGGGGACCAATCAAGTGTCGGCCAAAATCACCGCTGGACAAACGAGTTGGTCCGGCGCTTAGTTCAGCAGGACGAGCGCGCGATCGGGATGTCGAACGAAGGATTGGATGGTAACAGGCTGCTGCATGATGTGCTGGGCCCTAACGGCCTGGCCCGATTCGAGCGTGACGTGCTCAGCCAGCCCGGGTTGGCCTATGTGATCGTGCAACTCGGAAACAACGACATCTTTACATTGGATCCATCCGAGACGGTCACCGTTGATCAGATCATCCAGGGACACAAGCAACTCATTGAGCGTGCGCATGCAAAGGGCCTGAAGATTTTCGGATGCACGCTCACACCCGTTCAGGGGTTTCTTTTACCGGGAACCCCGTTCCCTATCTGGACGCCCGCGAATGAGCTCAAGCGGCAGGCCCTCAATGCGTGGATCCGCACCAGCGGGGAATACGATGCCGTGATCGATTTCGATCGCGTCCTGCGCGATCCCAGGCAACCGGCAAGGATACGTCCGGCTCTTGATAGCGGAGACCATGGACACCCCACCGATGCCGGTTATAAAGCTCTGGCGGACTCGATAAATTTGAGTCTCTTCTCCGAAGATTACCGCCAGTAGAAGTCGAGTACGTGACAAGAAGTGGTCCGCATTTTCTTTGCCTTCGTACGACCCGAACCTGGGTAAACGAGGGCGAAGACTGCGTTCATGGATACATGGATAGTGGGTGCGAATCCAGTTGGCCCAAAACGTCAGGACTCTATCGGAGCTGCTCCGCGCGATCAGGCGCAAGGAGTAGAAGGGGCGAGCGCGGAGCAGGTCGGATAGAGCGGTTTGAAGGAAGTCGCTGGCGCGATCGGGCCAGGAAAGTTGGCTATGGTTTTTTCATCGCTCTAGGCTGTGTGATTCGAACGAGTGCAGCTGGTAAGTGAGCCGAGCCCATTTGGCGGGGTGCACAATTGGGTGAGTAGACGCTGGAGAACGGCGACCGGTGCGGATAGAAGCGCCATTTTTCTGAGCTGAGGCACACTTCGATTAAGCGTGCGATGAAGCATACGGTGAAGGCCGCTTTGGTCACACATCTAGGAAGAATCAAGCCGGTGTCTCTCTTTCTTTTCGTGGAAGAAGACTTGTGCGACCCTTATCCACTCAACCAGAAGCATGAGTCCATGGCAGTGCGGGCACATCCACCGCGAGGTTTTTGCGAGCGAAGGTGGTTCGGCGGGAGAAACCTGGCGGAGCAGAGCGCGGCAGGGTGGCAGCATGCGAGTTCGTCTGCGGTTAGCGAGGAACCCGAAGTAGCGAATACGGGGAAAGCCCCGTGGCAACACATGCTGTACAAAGCGGCGCAGGAACTCTTCGGAGGCGAGTGTGAGTGTGCGCTGCCTGCCGTGGTGGGCATAGTCCTTCCAGCGGAAGCAGACCTCATCAGCCGAGACCGAGAGCAAGCGATGATTGGAGATGGCGACGCGGTGCGTATAGCGAGCCAGATAATGCAACACGTGCTCAGGGCCGCCGAAGGGCGGCTTGAAGAAATTTCCAGAGACTTCTTGCACGTTGAATGTGTCGACCTGGGCCTGCGATCCTGCACGTCGCACGCCGAGTGGGACGTTACCTGCATGCAGGGCTGCGAGTTCAACGAACTCCGGGGTATGCTCGCGGAAGTTCTTGTAGGCTTCCCAGGAGAAAAGCGAAATATCACCGTCGTCGCCCTGCGTGTATCCGCCGCAGTTGCAGCAGCGAATCTTGTCCCCAATCCTCCACAGTTCCTGCGGCTTCGCCACCGGCAGCGACTTGAGCATTACCTGTTGCGCCAGCGTGAAGATGGCCGTGGTGGGTCCGATTCCCCAGGACTAACGTAATCACTACAGTTGCCGCAAATCCCGGCGAACGACGCAGCTGTCGCAAAGAATGCTTTAGATCGCTGACCATCTACTCAGACCTCCGCCGCTTCATCGTGGAATACTCGAACGTTTTTTGCGGGCACGCCGAACGCCACGAACGGCTCATTTGGCAGAGATCGACGCAAGGAGCTCAATGCGAGATTCGTCTGCAATTGAGTTTCTCCGTACGGAACCGAACTCAGGTAGCGCTGCTGCCGACGGAAGGTTCAAGCGCTGCTTCAAATCAATTCAATGGACTCAATGGATGAGAACTTCGCCTGACCCGGTTCGCACCCGGACCATAGGTCCGCCGCCATTCAGATTTCCAGTGACGTGATGGTGCTCGAGAGAACCCTTCACCAGCATTTCGTGGTCAGTGGTCACCGAACCCGATCCGGTTGACGCATCGAGGGTGAGTGGCGCGTTGGCGGACCAGAGCTCGATGTTTCCCGAACCGGTTTCAAGAGTCCAGGACCCAGAAGGTGTACCGGTGGCCTTGATATCGCCCGAACCAGTTCTGGCGCGAAAACTGCCCTGGACGTCCTTGATTTCGATATTTCCGGAGCCTGTTTCGGCATTCACATCGCCCTGACCGGTCTGTTCCGCAGTGATGTTGCCCGAGCCAGTCTTTAGTTCCAATGGCCCCTGAAGGCCTTTCGCGCTAACATCGCCTGAGCCTGTTTCGAGCTTGGCATTTTTACCAACGCCTTCGTCGACGATGTTGCCCGAGCCGGATATGGCTCCAAGGAGCGATCCCGCGGGCGCCTCGATCTGGTAGCTGATGCTGATTCCATGCCAATCTTGTTCGCGCTCGTGTTCGACTCGAATCACATTGCCGGTCTGTTCGATTGGTGGATTCGCTGCGATCTGGCGAGCCTGCTCTTTGCTGCCCTCGCGGCTCACATGGATCTCGCCGTGAACGTGGACCTGGTTGCTGGAGCCACGGGTGAGATCGATATTGCCGGACCCTGTAGAGACCATCAATTGCACGTCTTCGCCGGCCGAGACTGTGCGATCAAAAGACAAGGATGTGCCTTGCTCCGATTGAGCCCCGATCGTTCGAGCAACAGCTGGAACAGGGAACAAGTTCGGAACTGTTTGAGCGGCGGCAATCTCAGGCGTAGCAATCGCCGGATTTTCTGTTTCGGGAAGAACCGCATCGCTTGCTGAGGCATCGAGCCTGGCCGCAACTGCGGGGTAGTCAGGTTCGGCATTTTCCGTGGCGAGTTGCTCCGTGGGATAGGCAGTTTCAGGCTCTAACGTTGGCGCGGGAGCAGCCGACCTGACCGCAGGCGCAACCCAAGGCAGCGGCGCGGAGTGAGTAGCAGCCTGGACCCGGACCATGGCTGCCCCTGCAACGAGCGCCAAGGGTACCAGCACAAACGCGAGAAGCGAGCGTTTGCTGCTGGCAAAACATTGACGAAAGGTGTGGTCATTGAGCAGGCGCTCAATGCGGCGGGCAAGACTGCCAGGACGTGCCATAGCGACTCCTAACATTGTTGAACGCGGCGCAGCCGCAAATTCAAGGAGAACCTGCGAGTAAGAGGTACGGCTGCGAGCCTCCTCGATTCCCGCACGATCGCTGATGGCCTCGGCCAGTTCAGCGAGCTCTCTCTTGAGCCACCAGCCCAACGGGCTGAACCAGACGAGCGCGGTGTAGAGCCCGGCAAGCAGTTGTAGGTAAAAGTCACATTGACGAACGTGCGAGCGCTCGTGAGCGAGCACAATGCGAAACTTCTCTTTATCCCAGGTCTTGTAATTGGCGGGCAGCAGGATGACAGAACCGACGGTTAAGGGTGAGGATACTTGAGTGCTGGCGCGCAAATGCAGCCCTGCTGTGATGTCAGATAGTTCGTCCGTGGAAATTGGTTCGGCGTTGAGGCACAGGCGAAGCGTAACCGCCAATCCAACGGCAAGTCTCAGGAGAAGTACAGTCGCTACCCCGAAATAAATCGAAAAAGCCACAGACGGTGGCGAGAAGGCCAAACGATTACGCCGAGGCATGGGCTGCACATCTTGGGCCACCGGGTCTCTTTTGGTTGCTGTCTGAGTCTGCGGAGGAACCGGTTGCAAGTTGGACGGACTGCGCTCTTTGGCACGTGGAGCGGGTGCGTTATCCGGCGCTGGTTCGGAAGCCTTTCCCGTCTGCGGCAAATATGCCGCTGGAACTGGCGTTGCGAGCGGATTTGGCAGGGTGCCGGAACCGCTTTTGGCCTGGATTCTTGCCTGTAGTTCTTCCAGGAGAGTCATGGGATACGCAGGAAGCACAATGCCTGCGTTCGCGGGCAGAACCTGCAACCGATCCATGATCGGCATCAGCAACGGCATTGCCAGTGCGCCGGCGAGCACGAGACCCAAAGCCGCCTTTTGCGCAAAGACATTGCGGATTCGGAAGGCCCGCAGGGCAACCGCGACTATCAGGCCGACCAATAACGAGCGCAAGGCTGCATCGATCAGGACGAAAATCATTGATCCTCCTTCTTTGCGTTTAGAGAATTTTTCTGCGCCTTGGCGATGTGCTTGGCGAGGCGTTGGAGTTCGGTACGATCAAGCACCTTGGAGTCGACCATGCCCACAAGCAACGCTTCGACCGAGCCATCACAAAACCAGTCCACAATTCGTTTAACGGCTCGGCCGGCCACTCGTTGCCGTGACTGGGCCGGGCGATAGATGAACGCGCGATCGTCGACGCTGTGAACCAGATATCCTTTTTCTTCAAGGCGTCGTAGAACCGTGCGAACCGTGGAGTCCTTCAACGGTCGGTCAAGCTCTTCCCGGACTTGATCGGCGCTGATTGAGCCGGAACGCCAAACAATCAGCAAGACGCTCCGTTCCAGTTCGCCCAGCTCGCCTGGATCGTGATTCGCTCTGGTGTTACCGTCCATAGTGTTACTGACTGTAACACATAATCCCATTGGAAAGGCAAGCGAATTCTTCAATTGAAGCGAGAGGGGCTTCTGTCTGACTTTGTATTCACTTGCAGGATGCCCGGCAGAATCTGCCGCCCCGCTTGAGTTACAAGGGCGCGATCTGGGCTATTGCACACAAGCTCTGCCGGCTCGTTTGGAAAGTCCTCCATGACGGCGTCCACTACATCGAGCAAGGTCAAGTACTGAACCCCCTCGCACAGCGAAAGAGGGCGCTACGACTCGTCCAAAACCTAAGAAGGCCGGGCTATGAGGTCACCCTCACGCCACCCTGCCTGCCGCCCCGAGTCTCGCCGTGTTGATTTTCGAGAGCGCACATCCGGCCCCTCCTCTGAATCCAGAATCGGGCCGACTGTTCACCCTCAGTGGGTGGCGGATTTTTCAAACGGCATTATGGGGATTTTTGCACCGGCGCTGACACTTGGGCGAGGAGAAGTGCGGGAGTGTTGCGCACTTGAGGTGTCGTCTCGAGTTCGCTGTAGGGCCGTCCATGCGGCATCTGGCCGTTCTTGCCCATGCTCTTCGGGGGTGCGAATCCGCCCGAATGGGGCCTAGCCGTCCTCCCACCGTGCGTTGCATCGAAGAACGTCCAGAGTCAAATGACGCCTTTCCTGACACTTTCAAAATCAACTCTAGATCCGAACTGACAGCTTGAGACCATTTTCGCGAGGGCCCTCGCAAGCTTGTCCGCGCCTGAACATCTTGGTGAATACATATCGCCTTTGATTAAAGCAATCGCCCTCTCCCCGATGGTCGGGGAAAGGGTTTGTTTAACGCCACAAACGGAAATTCTGGCCGACCCAGACCCGCCCTGCCACCGGCTCGAACTCAGTGCGCCATATAATCGCGCTTTCTGAATCACTGCAATACCTCAAATCCAATTCACGGACCTTTGTTTTAGGTCTGGATGCTCGAGAGTTCTGGGGTCCAGTTCTTGAAAGATTGCAAACAGTCATTTAATGGCAGCGAATGCTCACAGTTTGAACCTGCAAACTATCCAAAATGACGAAATTGTCATTTTAGCCGGTTACAATTTGTGCTTGCGCAAATAGAGCAGCACAAATTGAACGGATATTTTGCAGATTGCGCGAATAAGCCGCATGCGTAATGAGGAAAGACGCCATGGGTGTCCGCGCGGATGGTGAAGCAGGTGGGAACCCGCGTTCAGGGGTCGGGTAGGTTCCTCCCTTCTGTGTTTTGATCGGCCAGTTCAATTCTGCCGCCGATTTGATCCTTGAGTTGCCTCGATCGGTACAAGTCTCGGCGCCGACCAGCTTGCAAGAACTGCAGTCAGTGGCGGGTTGGGCATTTTCGTTCGCCATGCGCTCGGAAATGGGCGCAGGCGAGCTATCAAGCGAGTTCCTCTGGGATGCACCAGAGACTCGTCCAGCGTGAGCCGATAGATTGAGGCATACGACATCTATGGACAGCCACAAACGGCCTGACACCGATGCACTTCACCAGCAATCCAATGGTTGGGACCGCAACTGGGGCACGGCGATCGTCGAAGTTCAAGCAGCAGAGAATGTGGACTGGCAGGTTCCAATCTGGATTCCCGATTTGAATCCACACGGTTCGCCTGACAGCGAACATCTTCAAATTTTGACGATGGGCGGCAGTTCACGCCATAACGAGGCTCTCGAAAATCCTATTTGCCTCGCGGACTTTATAGAACGCAGGTTTGTTCCCGAATACGTTGCGACCCGGAGGGCGGCCGGTCGAGCCCACTTTCAGGCCATTCTCAAGCATATTCTGACCCCTGAACAAGTGGCTCGAGCCTTTGGAGTGAGCACTGAGAAGTCCAGTGCCAGACTCAAGGCGATACCCGGATGGCCGTATATGGATTCGCTTCGATTGGGCGAGATAAACTCCGAAAAAATCCAGGACCTGGTCGAAGCCGCGCTGAGCGCAGGATACTCGACCCAAACGGCGACGCACATCCGCAACGTCGTTCGCACGATCTTCTGGCATGCGATCAGGTTGGGATATTTTGCCGGGCCAAATCCCGCTACACACGTCATGCTACCCACAATGTCCCGAAAAGAAGCGCATGCACTCACGCTCGACCAATTAAAACAGGTGATGCACTGGATGCGGTATCCAGAGAAAGAGATCGCACTATTCGCGCTGCTGACCGAAATGAATGTGGCCGAGATCTGCGGGCTTCAGTGGAAATACGTGAACCTGTCGAACGATCGGCACGCCGTAGGCGAGGATATCATCCCGCCCAGAACCATCGCCGTCAGGGTACAAAGCTACCGAGGTGAATTTGGGCCGGTGGTAGGAGCGCGCAAGAGATTCATTTCCCTTCCAGAGGCGCTCTATTCCATCCTGCAGCAGCTCAAACACCGGAGAACGTCGACGGCGCCAGAAGATTTCGTACTTGTCTCCCGAAGCGGCACTTCCATCTATCCCGACAATGTCGCGGCGCGCCGCTTGAAGTGGATCGGGAGAGTTCTCGATATGCCCTGGCTCTCATGGAACGTATTTCAACGAACCCGAGTCAATCTTATGGCTCAGTTCGGCAGGCACTTGCACAAGGAACTGGAGAACGCACTGCCTCTCAGACCTGGAGTGATCCATCCTCCTTCACGCGATTTGCGCGAGGGCAGAGGCGGAAAGAAATCAACGGACTGACCATAACGGGTGCAAGCCTGCTCGCCTGATCTGGCCGGCGGCCATAGGGGATCGATCATGCAAATTGGATCCAAGTCGGCAATGAGAATGGATGCCTCGGTGTTTCCCTCGCACGACACCAGCCCGGGTGATTCGATGTGTCTGGGGAAATTCATCGAGAGCAAGTTCATTCCGGATCATGTCGAGCACAAGAGCCTGGCGGGACGAACCCATTATCAGGCGATTCTGAAGCACATTCTTCGGCCTGAGACCGTCGAGAGCATATTCAGTCCTTACGTCGGAGTTGCCAAACCCAGGCTAAAAGCAGTTCCAGGCTGGCCATATCTCGACGTCGTACGTCTCTCCGAACTTCAACCGGAGCATATCAGGCAACTCACTGCAGCGGCGGCGGCGCACGGATATTCGACTCAGACCATCAAGCACATTCGTAATGTTGTCGGCGCAATCATCTCACATGCCAGAAGAGAAAGGTTATTCAGCGGAGAGAACCCGGTCTACGATGTCAAGTTACCGCCCATGATACGGAGGGAGTCGCAGGAACTGACTCTCGCGCAGGTGGAGAGGATCCTCGAGTTAATGAAGTATCCCGAAAAAGAGATCGCGCTGATAACTCTAGCAACGGGAATGACCATATCAGAAATCTGCGCTCTCAAATGGAAAGACCTGAATCTCGCCACATCCGCAGCTTACAAAGAGGGAGAGTTCTTTCCATCCAGAACGATCACAATCAAGAGACAATGGAGCGCCGGGGAGTTGACGGATGTGAGCCATCATCGGGTTCGGCACCTGCCGATCCCGGAATCTCTGCTCGGTCCTCTCGCGGAATTGCGCTCCAAAAATAACGCTTTCGACCCAGATGATTTCGTTGTATCAAGCCGGGACGGAGAGCCCATTCGTCCCTCCTACATCCTTTTGCACGGGCTAAAGCCGATCGGTCGAAAGCTGGACATGCCGTGGCTTTCGTGGCATGCCTTGAAGCGTGCAAATAAGGCATTGATGCTGGAGCTTACAATGAAGTACTACAGAGATATGAGTGGCAAGAACTCGGTCATGCTATCCGGTTCAAGGTAAACCGAAGCACCAGCCATCCGCCTTTTTACTCCCGTTGCTGCAGCGCATCGCATGTTGCGCTCGGCTACCAACCCGTGCGGCCAACCACTTAGAAATGGGCATAAGTTAAGACTACCCATGCGAGATAGTGACTCCGGATTCACCACGGGGCTAAGCCAGCCCTAATAATGATTCTCCGCATAATTCCTCAAGTAAGTAAGGCATCGCAGAAATTGCGAGCAAACATTCTAAGCAAAACTAACATTCTGGAGCGATGGGAGTGCAAACAATCAAGCTCTTTCATGGCGAGGTTCGTGCAAACAGTCGATTCGAAATAAATTGTCAAAATCCTGTCTAAAAAAACTCGCTCTCTTTGCGCTCGAACAATTTGCGCCATTCTCAATGGGCTGATCTTGGCGCTCGGCGCGCAACGGCGACGTGCGCAGAGCCGAATCGCTATCGGCGATGGAGGAAAACGAATGTCGAGCAGAAACGCGGGCACGCTTCTGTATCTGTCGGTGTTCATATTTGTTGCGGCAATACCCGCAACATCACAATCTTTCAGGGTGCAATGTCCTGCCAGCACGATCACTCACCCCAATGCAGCGAACAACAACTCTGAACCCACTTACGTCGGGCCGACATACACAGGCACGAGCGTATATCCGGCGACGCCCGCACATGTGAACGGCGCCATCAAGTGCCAGCAAATCTCCGGTGGCGACGGCTACGCGACGATGGGGGACGGAACACAGACCTACATGTTCTCGTTCGGGCCGTTGTCTGGCCTGGCCGACATGGCGGCGGGCAAACCTGGCACCGAGCCTCCAAGCATTTTCAACATGCCCTACCCGGGGACGGGAACCCAGCTTTATCTTCTTCCCGGCGATCCGGCTACTACGGACGATGCGCATCCCGGATCATTCAACTGGAATGGGGCTGTGGGGCTGATTGGCGACCCGGATTCGTCGTTTGCAAACGGGGGCGTTCAGGCGAGAGCGACTGCAACGGTTGCCGGGGGCATTGTGGACACCGTGACGATTACCAATCCGGGCACGATGTACAACGGACCCGCTACGGTGACGTTCAGTCCTCCGCCTACGGGTCCGGGGCGCTGCACAACGTTAAACCCGTGCCAGACGGCGCTTGGCTCTGTTGTGATTACGAATGGAACGGTGACAGATATCGACATCACCTTCGCCGGCGAGGGATACACCACGACGGCGCCGACGGTGACCATAAGCGCGCCCACGACCGGATGCACCGCGAACACCGATTCGCTGTGCGTGACCGGCCATGTTGATCCGCGGCCGATTATGGATGTCGGTGTCATGAACGGCAACATTCCCGCTCCGCTCATGGCAATCGACGAGGATGACGAGTTCTTTCTCACGCTCACAAACGTGGGCATGATCATGCGTCCGGACCTTTTCGAGCAGCACACGGTTCACTTCCATGGTTATCCGAACGCCTCCTCCTTCTACGACGGCGTGCCGGATGCATCGGTAGCCATTAACATCGGCGGCAGCTTCACGTATTACTATCTCGCGCCAGACGCCGGCACTTATTTCTGGCATTGCCACATCACGCCTCCCGAGCACTTGCAAATGGGCATGGTCGGACAGATTTACGTGCGCCCGCGGCAGAACCGGGTCGCAGCCAACGCCAGCCTGTTCACTTCGCTGCAGACGCAGCAGGGGGACCTTCGTACGGCCTGCAGGAGACCTGGGGACGGTGCAACTCCTGCAGTTATGACCCCCACCGATATTCTTTGCAGCAATCCCGTGCCGGCCGTGAATACCAACGCGATCGAGGGCAAGAACAAGCTCGGGACCCCCCAGTGGTACGCGTACAACGATGGTGATGGTTCGACGGCATACGACGTCGAGTATCCGCTCCAGATCCACGGCTTCGACCCCAACTTCCATTTTGTCGGCATGACCTTCAACCCGGAGGGCTTTGCTGACATGAAGGACAAGTACTTCCTGCTGAACGGCCGCAGTTATCCCGACACGGTCACCCCCGGCGCTCTCGAGACGCAATCCACCGATGGCAAAATGCACTTCTCCCAGCCGCTGCCCTCGATCATCAACATTCCCGCAGGTGGAAGGGCGCTGCTTCGCATCTCCGACCTGGACGTCCAGGAATTCCAGACGCTGGCTTCTCTCGGTATCCCCATGCACGTTATCGGGTATAACGCCAAGCTGCTGCGAGATCAATCGGGGGTCAACATGGACTACTACACGAATTCCATCACACTTGGCGGCGGCGAGTCCCTTGACGTGATCCTCGATGCCAGCAATACGACGCTTTATCCGTCAGGCAGCGTGTTCTACCTGTACACACCCAACCTCGACCACCTGTCAAACGACGCCGAGAACTTCGGCGGGCTGATGACCGAAGTCCGAATCAACTAGGAGAGCAACGATGAGGCCGATGAACATGAAGAACGCAATTTTGAAGACACGACTGCTCGTTGCGGGTTTGGTGGCAGTGGCTTCGCTCACGGCGACGGCTCACGCCGCAGCTCCCGGAATCACTGGTCCAACCTTTAACCTCACCGCGCAACCAGCGTTTCTCAGTCAGCCCGATGGCCAGTCAATTTATTCGTGGGGTTACGGCTGCAATGGCACGCCGTCGGGCTATGCACCGGCGGCGATCACCGGATTTTGCAACACCATGCAGGTACCAGGTCCGACCCTGATCGTGACGGAGGGACAAACCGTCATTGTCAACCTGACAAATGGCCTTCCTGCCGCAGCGGGGAACACGTCCATACTTTTCCCGGGCTTTACATTGACGTCGACGACTGGCGGAGTCGCCGGCCTGCTGACGAAGGAAGCGGTACCCGGTGGAACGGTGACATACACGTTCGTTGCCTCCTCGCCCGGCACCCGGGCCTACTACAGCGGCACGAGGAGCGACCTGCAGATCGAGATGGGATTGTACGGAGCGATCATTGTGCTGCCCGCTACTATACCCGCGGCATGCACCTCCGGGCTTCATACTTCGAACCTGAATGCCGAAACACACTGGCATGAATCCGACTTCCGGCTGGCGGCAGCCGCATACGACCACCCCAACAGTTGCTACGACCGGGAATATCTGTTCCAGTTCTCGGAGATTGACCCCAAAGTTCACAGCCAGGCGCTGGCCCAGGTCACGGCAAAGGCGGGTTGCACCGCGGGGGCTGCCGGTTGCAGTCTTGAAATTCTCACCGAGCCTTACCACCCCGCCTATTTCATGATCAATGGGCGGTCCATGCCCGACGATATGGATCCCAACTACGCACTCGAGTATCCACACCAGCCATACAACGGTAATCCGCACATGCATCCCGGTGAAGAGGTACTTTTGCGCATCATCGGCCAGGGCCGTTGGCAACATCCCTTCCACGAACATGGCAACCACGTGCGCGTTCTGGGACGGGATGGAAACTTGATCAAGAGCGTGAATGATTCGACCACCAATCCCAGTCTCGCCGGCCCCCTGCTCTTCACCACCACAACAACTCCGGGACAGGCAATGGACGGGATTTTCTACTGGACAGGCAAAGGCCTGAACTGGGACGCATACGGTCATAACCCCGCGTCGACCGACGCGTCGGCCAAGCTACCGTGCACACCGGACGCCAATGGCTATAACACCGGTGCTCCAAATGCGATCAATTACTACGAGTGGTGCCAGGACCATAACAAGCCGCTTCAGGCAAAGCCGTTTGGAGACGTCGCAGGTGGCGGTCCGGTGACGCTGCCCGACCCCAATCTGTTCACCAATGGCGCGTGGTTTGGCGGCAGTCCTTACCTGGGGCCGGATGCAACGGTGCGGTCGAACGGACCAACCGGAACGACACCGCCCTCGGGCACCATCGCCAACAGCCCATCGAGCGAAGCAGGATTTGCGTTTATGTGGCATTCCCACAACGAGCGCGAGATTACCACCAACAACATTTTCCCAGGCGGAATGATGATGATGATGCTCGTCGATTCGCGGGAATTTCTAATTGACGAATCCAACTAGGCAAGGAGAACAGACATGCGAATCAACTCTCTCAAAGCGATTGTTAAGACAGCACTGCGGGGAGCGGCTGTTCTCCTTTTCGGGGCGGGCGCGTCGTCCGCGCAGGTCAGTGTTAATCTGACCGCAGGGCCGGCCACGGCGACACTTCCCGATGGATCGGCCGTACCCATGTGGGGCTACAGTTGCGGAACGATATCCGTGAACTGTGCCCCCCTGAACTCGGCGGCAACCACCCCAGCGACCTGGTCGCCGGTGGTGATTACCGTTCCCACAACGCAATCCCTGACTATCCACCTGACCAACAACCTGACGTTCACCGGCACGGGCGTGCCCACGTCGCTGGTAATTGTGGGCCAGCTCGGCGCCGGCCTTGGAACAACAGCCACTTCGATGGCGAGCCCGGACCATTCCGCCGCGCAGAGTTCGGTGACGTGGCCCATCCTGGGAGACGGCTCGGGGACAGCCCCGGCGCAGGGCCCGCGTGTGCAGTCGTTCTCCACGGAAGTGGGTGCGGGCACCACGACGGCATTGACCTGGCCAGCCCCCCGACCGGGCACGTACCTGATTGAGTCCGGTACTCACCCGTCCATCCAGGGTCCGATGGGACTCTACGGAATCCTGGTGGTGACGACCGCTCCGTCCGGGGGCACGGCGGGTACAGCCTACCCTGCAGCGGGATCTGCAGCCGCTGTGAGTTATAACGCTGAGATTCCGCTGTTGTTCAGCGAGATCGACCCCGTTCAAAACAACGCTGTCAGCATTGCCGTCAATACGACGGGATTCAAAGAGACAAACGTCTGGTCCGGTCAGCCGGGCGCATGCGGCAATCCCAGCGCTCCGGTTGGGATTCTGAATACCTGCTATCCGCCGGCGGTGAATTACACGCCACTCTACTACCTGATTAATGGCGTCGCGTTCAACAAGGCCAATGCCAGCGCATCGGTATTCCCGACGTTGCCGGCCACCGGGGTCACAGGAACTGTTCTGGTGCGCATGGTCAACGCCGGACTGCGCATGCACGTGCCGTCGATCGTCGGATCGCAGACCGGAGTTGCAGTTGCTCCGGCCACCGTGCCGCCTGGCGGTTTCTCGCTAATCGCGGACGACGGCAATCGAGTACCTGGCACTGCGCGCGTGCAGAGCGAAGTATTCATGGCTGCGGGCAAGACCTATGACGTGATGATCAACGGGCCCGCGAGCGCCACCACCGTTCCCCCCGCCCTGCCGGTGTTTGACCGCGAATTGAGCCTTTCAAGCGGGGGACTTGGCGGCGATTCGGGAATGCTCTCGTATATCAGTGTGAATGGCGGCGGCGCTCCAGCCGCCCCCGGACTCACGGCAGCGACAGCCGCGCCGGACGTTTACAATTCCGTGGTTCCATGCACTCCGGCCCCATGCCATCCGGTCGTTATCTCAGACCCGAGCAAGGGTGTTATAGCTAACGACGTGAACATTTACGGCGTGAAAGTTGTGGGGGCAGCACCGGCAGGGCTGACTCTGGCCGAAGATGGAACATTTACCTACAGCGGTGGAGTGGCAACAAGCTTCATGTATTGCGGGAACGGCGCAACGTCAGGCGCCGCATGCGCGACAGTGACTCTGGGTCTTTGCACTGGCAGCTGCCTGGAAACGGGTGCAGGCATTGCCATGAATCCGATCACCTTCACGTCCAACGTGGCGACATACCTGAAGGTCTCCCCATCGGGTATTTTGTCCGTTGACACGGACTCGGCGGGCTATCCTCTGACCGTTGCCCCCACGACGGTGTCGGGACTCACCGGACCCGGCACGGGTACGCTGACGGTGGACCCGAATGGCGGATTCAATGTCACGGTGTCCGCTCCGGGCACCTACACTTTTACCTACAAGGCGCAGAATTCTCAGGGAACGCAAAGCGCCACGGCCGCAACCGTGACGCTGATCTTCCCGACGCCGAGCAATCTGGCCGTAACCGTTCTCGATGGAACGGACAAGAAAACCGCGATCACCGATTACCGCTGGCTCATCGAGGAAGATCGCACTTTCTACGTGGATCCTACCTGTACTACGAATCCTCCGCCCGCGGGCTGTCCGAGCGCCGCGAGCGGCATTGTTCCAACCTTCGGAACAAATTTCCATACCAGCTACATGCCGCTGGTAGCGGCGGGCTGCACTGGAGATCTGTCCTGCGAATCTGGGCAGACCCTGCAGGGCGCTAAAGCCGTCTGCGATATCGGCAACGGCGTTTGCCGGACGACTGGAACAGAAGAGACGGTGGTCCTTCCCAGTTCTGTCCATCTGGACCCGACCAAGCGCTACTATCTCACGATCTTCCCCGGCGATGCGGCGGCTTCTTTCGAGAACGTAGGCGGCTGTTTGTCGAATGCGAATGCAAGCTGCGGCCACGGCATGGGCGGGGCTCCCATCGGGATCGATCCCGTGAGCAAGATGCAGCAATCTGCAGTCACCGTCTACACGCAACCCAACCCTTTCCCGCCATCGAAGCTGTCGGTCTTTGTCTTCGAGGATGACTTCCCGCTGAACGGCGAGCAGGACGCGGGCGGCGGCATCGACGTGCTGGCGACCAACGAGCCGGGACTCGGGGGCTTTAACATCACGCTCTTTGACGACGCCGGCGGCACGGGCGACGCGACCGGCCAGATGACGTACGACATGTTCAATCAGCCGTTGTCGAACAGCCTGGCGGGAACCATCGATCCGGCAACAGGGTTCGATTCTTGCCCAATTTCGGTAACGGCTCGTGTCGGCATGGATACATCGAATGGCAACGCCCCTGGTAGCGCCAGTCCAACGGGCATCACTGGAACCATCGTGACCTGCCCGAAGTTCGAGGCTGATGGCCATACCCTTTCGCCATTGGCGGGGCAGGCGATCGTGGCCAACCTGATGCCAGGAAGGTACGGCGTGGTGGCCACGCCCGGCGCTGACCGGATCGCCAGAGGAGAGGAGTGGCTCCAGACCAACACCCTGGACGGCCAGAAAGCACACGATTCCTTCCTCCGCATCGGCGAGCCGAACTTCTTCCAGGAGTTCGGGCCGGCCGGATACCACGTGACGATCGGGTTCGCCAATCCCGGCTTCATCAATGCCCGCAAGGCGGTTGTTTGCAGTGGTAAAGACCCGAACCTGCCGGGTATTGGAACCTGCACCCACACCGTAAGCGGCAGGATCACCACGGAGCGCATGAGCCGCACGCCGGATGAGCGGCTCTACAGCAGCGGTTCAAACGATAGCTTCGCTTTCACCCAGTGCTACGTAAGCCTCGGAGATACTGACGGCGAGGATTTCGCGTTCACCAAGTGCAAAGCAGATGGAACATTCAGCCTCACAGGGATTCCAACCGGAAACTGGAGAGTGACGGTCTTCGATCAGTGGAACGACATGCTGGTTGACGGTCTTTCGACGCCCGTTGGGTTAGGGCCCGGGTCCAATTGTCCGGGGACGACGTGCAATCTGGGCGATATCGCCATGAACCAGTGGCAGGCCAACATCTACACCAAAACTTTCTTCGACAGAAATGGGAACGGTACGCAGGATGATGGCGAAGATGGATTGGCGCTGGTGGCGACCAACATTCGCTTCCGCGACGGCAGCTACTCCAACTTCAACAACACCGATCTGACCGGCAATGCCGGGTTCAACGAGGTTTTCCCGTTGTTCAGCTGGTACGTGGTTGAAACCGACTCCACGCGCTATAAGAACACCGGTGTTCACGTGGTCTACGACTCGGGCGGACCGCCTAACACCACTCCGAACAGCATCGCGCAAAACATGGCCAACACGTCTGAAGCGATTCCGCTGCCTGCAAATCTGCACGTTCCGGGCGCCTACTATTGCTCCAACCCGGATTGCACGGATGCCGCGACACCATACGTTCCGGGCGGATCCGGTGGCTCTACCGGACGCATCGATCCTCCCTGGGTTACGTCTGAAGGGTGGCAGGGCTTCTCGGGACAG
Organism: Terriglobales bacterium; assembly: GCA_963788475.1. Classification (GTDB taxonomy): domain Bacteria; phylum Acidobacteriota; class Terriglobia; order Terriglobales; family Acidobacteriaceae; genus Telmatobacter. The sequence continues at coordinate 114,546 of CAWBGO010000009.1, read as the reverse complement.
AATTCGTTCCTGGAATTCGGGAAGAAGCCCTATGCCGTCGGCGAGACGGGCGGTATCCACGGCGAGGTGATTTACGCCTCCACGCGGCCGTTCGACGATCCCGCGCTTCTCATCCACACCAGTTGGACTCCGGACGTTCCGGGGGTCACCATCAACCTCTACCAGGAAGGGACTGCACCGGATGGCAGCACATCCCTGAAATTGGTTGACACCACCAAAACCAGCAGTTGGGACGACTGGGCGCAGGGCTTCCGGTCCGATGGCGTACCAAATATGAACTGCCCCGGCCAGGGCAGGGATACCGGCACAGACGCGGACCTGTTCTTTTTCAGCCTGTTTAACCAACCCAACTACCTGGACTTCTACAACTCGCAGCATGGCGGCGCTGCACCCACGGCGCTTCCTGCCAACTCGCAGTTCAAGTGCTATGACGGCATGCACAACTGGAACCAATTGCAGCCGGCACCCTACGACGGCATGTACCAGTTCCCCAGCATCACCGGCATCAGTCCGTCGACCGGAAAACCGGCCGGCACTAACTGCACCATCTGCGTCTCCAACCCTGACTCGAGCGACCCATACCGGTACGGCGGCAGCACAACACCGGCGCCCTATGTGAGTGGCACAAGCGCAGGTGCGCCGATGCTTCCCCCCGGCAAGTATGTGGTGGAAATGATCGTTCCTCCCGGCTATGAACTGGTCAAGGAAGAGGACAAGAACATCCTCATCGGCGACAACTACATCGCGCCGGTCACGCAGCAGTTCGGGGGCCTCGGGGACATCTACATTCTTCCCGACCAGGCACAGATCGGCTCCGCATTCAACGCCAACAATGCGCAGAATTCAACTCAGGATCTCGGCCGGACCGTCAGCACCTCCGGTTTGCCACAGGGCGAGGGTGACACCGGCAGCGTGGAGCAATTCTGGCCATGCGTTGGAGCCTTGCGCGTGGTTCCTGACTTCATCAGCCTCTTCCCGCAGTCCGGGGAAGTAGCTCCATTTGCCGGGGCTAGCCGCAATCTCTGCGACCGCAAGGAAGTGACGCTCCAGGAGCAGCAGGCCGCGCTGGCGAAGTTCTGGGTCTTCACCTCGGCCCACGCAAGCGCCCATTTCACGGGCGTCATCACCGACGACTTCACTTCGGAGTTCGACCCGTTCTCGCCTCAGTTTGGCGAGAAATTCTCGCCGCCCAACATGCCTGTGGCCATCAAGGATTGGACCGGCACCGAAATCTCACGCGTCTACGCCGACCATTGGGGCGCCTATGACGGTCTGACTTACTCCACATGGGAAGTGAACCCGCCCAACCCCACTGGATATGCGCCGACCATGATGGTTACGTGCATGAACGACCCCGGCACCGGACCGACTCCGGATCCCCTGTTCAACCCGGAGTACAGCCAGTTCTGCTATGAGATCCCGTTCATGCCTGGCCAAACCCAGTACATGGATACGCCTGTTGTACCCACTTCGGCGTTCGCGGGCGCGGGCTACAACAATCCGGACTGCAACTATCCCGACTCTGACGCCGGCCATCAAGGAAGTCGATGGCGATGGAATCGGACCCTGGGTGAGTGCGGCCGGCAAACTCTCACCATCACGGCACTGGGTGACCAGTTTGTTCCCAACAAGGCATACTCCGGGCCCTCGGCGTCAATGCCTCCATACAACGCAAAGACCGTCATGCGCCACTACGGATTCGGCGCCACCGCAGGTACTGTCGCACTCGTCGGCCCCGATGCAGTACCTCATCCCCTCACCGGCGTAACCTGGAGCGACCTCAGCATTACCGGAACTGTGCCCACAGGCGTGCCCGATTGCACCATCCAGCAAATGGCGCAATATGGCGGCTCAGCGGCACAATGCGGCCAACTGGTAATCACGACGGCGAGCGGGAAACAATCGATCGACACCGTGACGGTCACCATCGGCGGCAAAGCTCCCACGCACGTGCTCAGCGGCCAGACCATCCAGAGCGCGATTGACGCTGCCCAGCCCGGCGATCTGCTCATCGTGAACCCCGGTGTCTACCAGGAACTTCTTCTGATGTGGAAGCCGGTCCGGCTGCAAGGTGTCGGTGCCGTCTCCAGCGTCATCAACGCCAACACCCAACCCGCGGGCAAGCTGAACCCGTGGCGCGCCAAGGTCAATTGCCTGTTTGGACTGGCTCTCAACGGCCAGCCTGCAAGCAATGGGAGCGACGTTCCCAAGCCGGGCTACAACCTCGATCCGACGGAGGTTTTGAACCCAACAATCCTTTCGATCCGACCGGTACGTACACGTGCGGAGGATGGACTGCTTATACAGGTGGCGACAACAATCCCCAGGTAGACCGCTTGCCCCTCGAGGCGGTGGTCGGCTGGGATACGACCCTCAACGGCAACCTGGCTGAATTGCTGCAGGAGCCTTCTCTGATGGGAGCCTACGAAGGAGCCGGCATTACGGTTCTGGCTAAGGGCGTCCGGTATCCGTCCGGCGTCGAAGTATTCGGCACTGGCTCTGACACCACCGCCGGCAGCCAATATCGCGCACGAAGGCCAGATGCCTCTAGGCACGAACCTGCTCACCAACAGCGCTGCCGACTGCACGTACCCCAGCAACTTCCAGTGCAACCCGTCGCGTATCGACGGCTTGTCCATCACCGACAGCTCCCAGGGCGGCGGCGGCATCTTTGCCCATGCCTGGACGCATAACCTGGAAATCGCCAACAACCGGATCTACAACAACACCGGAACGTTGACCGGCGGCATCACCGTCGGCCAGGGTGAGTCTCCCGATGCGCTTCTCGTGGGGAACGGCGGAGACCCGCTCGCACCCACAGGAGGCTTCGACCAGCAACCCTGGACCTGCGTCCGAAATGCACTGAACTCCGACGGTTCGCAGAATCCGAATCCCGCCGGCTTCTCCACCAACGACGAGCTTCCGTTCTGCTACAACGTGTTCGTCAACGTGCACCACAACTTCGTCACGCAGAACTCGTCGATTGGTGATGAAGTCTTTTCCGGAACTCCGGCGGGCGCAGGCGGCGTCACCTTCTGCAGCGGCTCAGATTACTACAAGTTCAACTACAACTGGATTTGCGGCAATCTGAGCAGCGGTGACGGTGGCGGCCTGGCTCACCTCGGATTCAGCTACAGAGGAGATATCGAGCACAACTCGGTCCTCTTCAACCAGAGCACGAATCCGACCATTCCAACCAACGGCGGCGGAATCGTCGTCATGGGCGGGGCCCCGGACGGGACAACAACTCCCGGTAATGCGGCGACCCCCGAGTGCGGCAGCGTGACCGACGTCGATTGCGCTCCGGGTCTCAGCGACGGCACCGGTCCCGGGATGGTCATTAACGCCAACCTCATCATGGGCAACGGTGCCGAAAGCGGCAGCGGCGGCGGCATCCGCTTCCAGGATGTGGACGGCGCGGAACTGGCTTTCTTCACCAACGGCAACGCCGCAACCACCAGGGGTGAAGTCCTCCCCGGCTTTAGTGATATCGCGTCCACCACCGGTGCGGCTACGACGTACCCGACCCCCTGGTACTCCATCAGCGTAACCAACAACATCATCTCCAACAACGTGGCCGGCTGGGACGGCGGCGGAGTTTCGCTGCAGGATGCCCTGGCGGTGAACTTCATCAACAACACAGTCGCGTCCAACGACAGCACAGCGTCTTCCGGAGTTCTCTTCAACACTCTGGGGGCGCCTGATGCCAGCGCGCCTGGAACAAACTGCATACAAACCGGCTCGACAACTGCGTCATGTCCTCAGCCCGCCGGCCTTGTCACCATGCGAAATACTTCGCTGCTGACTTCGTCGGTCGGATCAGTCACCTGCCCCACCGGCCATGGGACCAGTGGAACAAATGCGACCTGCAAGAACTTCTCGGTTCCGCTGCTGGATAACGATGTGTTTTGGCAAAACCGCTCGTTCTACATCGGCGTGGGTTCGCTTGGTACGGGAACCCTGAACCAGCAGCACGTGGTCGCGTTGTACAACGCCTTCTCCACCACGCGAGCGGTTAATCAGCCGGCAGCCGATGCCACAACGGCCCAGGGCGGCGGAGTCCTTATCACCGGTGGCACCGGCGCCTGCGTTACGCCGGTCAGCTACTGGGATCTCGGAGTCCGCGGCGATTCGGGTCCGACGAACCATGGCGGTGGCTTGACGCTGAGCCCAACCTTCTCGGTGATTACCAGCACCACGGGTTATCCCGGCACAGGCAACACGTCCGGCGCTCTCGATGCCATCAGCCAGTATTGCAACGGTTCGCGCGTTTCGCCTGAGAACGGTGGTCTGGGTTACCAGGTGCCTCCGGGTATCTCGGACGCCACCGTTCCCAACCCTATCTTCAACCTGACCCCGGCAGCAACAGTGGACGAAGGCAACAACTGGATCAACATCAGTTGGGGTCCGCTGGCGCAGACGAACACGTCGGCCGGCTCGCTCAGCGGCGCGGTGCTCGGCAACTACGGGCCTGCATCGACTGCTTCGTCGGTCGTCAACCGTGTCCCGGCCACTGGCAACAGCGGAGCGACTGGGGCATATACCCTGGCTCCCGATGTGGACTTCTACGGCAACGGGAGGAAGAACGGCTTTGTTGACGCCGGTGCCGTTGAGTTTGGCGCCACTGCGCCCATCGCAGTCGCCTCTGTCACCGGCGGGCCACTGGCGTTCGGCAATGTAGCGGTCGGAACCACCAGCGCGGCCCAAACCCTAACCCTGCACAACACGGGAACTGGCACCCTGACAACAATCGCAGTCGCATTCACCGGGCCGTATTCGAGACCGGGTGGTACCTGCGGTGCAACCCTGGGAGCCGGCCTCACCTGCACGATCACGGTGGTCTTCCATCCAACAGCCATCGGAGCGGCTAACGGAACTGCTACGATAACCGCCAGCGTTGTGGTGACCGGCTCGCCGGTTACTCTGACGGGAACGGGCGCGGCAGCCAGCGCAACGCTCACTCCGACAAGCCACAACTATGGATCACAAACTCGCAACTGCCCGACTCCGGCAGTGGCTTGCGCGCTTGATCCGATCCAGACCTACACCCTCAGCAATACCGGTAACGTGACATTGACCGGTATCACACAAGGCGTTCTCGGCGGAACCAATGCCGCGGACTTCTTTGTCAACCGGCTCCTCTCAACCTGCGGACCGGCTGGCAACGGACAGCTCCTGGGCCGAACCACTCTGGCTCCCGGAGCAACTTGCGTGATCACGGTACAGTTCAGACCATTGACCTCGGAAGCAGCGGGCACAAAGACGGCGACGATCTCGGTCACCGACGCGGCCGGCACGCAAACCTCAGCCTTGACCGGAAACGCACAGTGATTCCAGTCAGCCACTAAGCAATTGATCAGATCGAATGCAGCAACAGAGACAGATGCAGCTGGGGCATCAGTATTTGCAGACCGTTGCTGGAATGTAGCAGTTGAACGACGGCAGACAGGAGATTATCAGATGCTGAACAGGACTGAGGTGCTGAGTCTGAGGACAGGGACGGCGAGGACAATGTTGCTGGCGGGGATTCTCGCCGCCACTGGGTTCGTTTCACTCCTCGCGGCCCAATCGCCGCCTGCGGCTGGGACACACGCTACCGTCAGCGTTCAAAAGCACTATCAGCCTGACCGCTTCGCCGGAAGAGCGGGCAAGTATTACGCGCTGGTGTGGGGTGTCGACGGCCTCACTGTGAAGGCCGCGGAATCGGGAGAACTGATTCGGTTCTCCTACGAGATATTGGATCCCAAGAAGGCCGCCCCGCTCAGTGACAAAAAGCTTGAACCAAAACTGATCGCCCCCGATGCCCATGCAATTCTGGTGGTCCCATCCCTCGAAAAGGTGGGTCAGTTGCGTCAGAGCGGCACGCCCGAGGCCGGCAAATCGTATTGGATGGCATTCTCAAACCCTCGCCGGACGGTGAAACGCGGAGATCGAGTCGATGTGGTGATCGGCCAATTCCACGCGGAGGGGCTGCTGGTGGAATAGATGAGTACAAGCTAGAGAAGTTTGATTTGGTTTCCGGTCCGCGGCCCTGGGGTAACTCCAGCCAAGCTACAGTTGTTAGGTGAGTTACTCAAACGCTTTGAAGCAAAGCGCGGTTCAATAGGCCCCGCCGTCGTCCGTTTTGACAGGCCACGTGTCAGTGCGGAAGGGGGCGGCGGGAATGCCGGTGCCGTTGAAGAGCGTGTCGACCAGCGGTATCGCCAATCCATCTGGCTGTAAAACCGGCTTCTATGAGAAGGTCACAAATGTCAAGGCTGACGTGGCGGCCGTTCTAGTCTGAACATAGAGCCCTTCCGGCAGAGGTGATGAATAGTATCAAGGGCGTCCGCCAGGAGGAGTGTGCCTCGGTGGTCGGAGCGAGTTCGTTTTGCTTGTTACCCTTATGCCCCGGATAGTTGGAATTCTTTGGCTGGTGGGGACCGCCGTCAAGGCCGAGCAGAGCGAGTTCATCGGAGAGCCTTGACGGCGGTTCCCGCCAGCCTTATCGATTTCCATCCGGGGCATGAGGGTAACAAGGATTACGCTCTGGTCACGATCTGTATGCAGTCTTCCCAAAGCAGTGTGAACTGGTTCAGGGTCGCCAGGACGTTTATCTTGACCCTTGACACTGTTCAACACCTTCTGACACTCCATCGTTGTCCCACGGACATATCTGATTTCGCTCCTCAACCATTGTCTCCGAGGCGTATTAACGCCACCCACATTGCCAGGCTTCTATCCGCACTCTGATGGGCTACTGCGGGCCCGATGCATATTGGGGTTCGATCTAAAGCCCAGGTCCATCACAACGTTGATGGACCTGGGTTGTTGGGACGCTGCCATCTACCGGGCGATCTCTAAAGGATCGGGCGGCTTGTCGCAGTCGTCCGAACAAGGCGGTGGATGTGATTGCCAATCAACCCTCGAGAAGCAGATCGTCTCGAAACGAACAAAACAGATTTGTGTTTTCCCTTTACGCAGCGGCCGGTTCGGTTATCATCTTTTGAATTCCGTAGCCCAGAGGCTCATAGACTTCGCCGCTCGACCAAAGCCGATGCAGTAAGACGGCAAGTTTCCGCGCCACTGCGACGGCTGCTCGTTTCTTGGCGTTCTTCCCGCCACGCTGGCAGAGTTTCATTCCGAATCGTCGTAAGTCTGTGTCCGGCCCAAACGGGCCCAGGATGTAGTGCGCGCTGCCCACCAGCAGTCTGCGCAACATCCTGTCGCCGGCCTTGCTGATGCTCAACTGCGGCTGGCTGTCCCCGGAATCCTCCTGCTGGGTCACTAAGCCCAGATACGGACCAACATCGCGACTCCTCTTAAAACGTTGCGGAGTCTCCAGTGTCAACACATAAGCCAGTGAGGTAACCGGCCCTACTCCATTCACCTGCCGCAATACTTCGTGTCCATGTATTTCTCACTGCCCAGCTTTTCGATACGCTTCTCGTAGCTATTGATTTCCTCGCTCAACGTCTGGATCAGACGCAATAACGGCTGCAGGGTTTCTCGCACTTCGGGGAGAATCTGGTCTGCCGCTTTCGCGGAGAAGCTTACGCTGGAACAACCCTGCACCCTCGCTCCCATGGTCTTTACCATCCCGCGCACGGTGCTGATTAACTTTGTTCGCGACTCGACCAGCGAATCGCGAACTCGAATTACAAGCAGGTCCTCGCGAATTTCAGTGCTGCGATGTTGAATCGGATACAACAACTTCGGATGTCGAAGGTGCCGACAAGTTGACGCGAAGGCGACTACACGGCCATGTGCCAATTCCCGCATGCCGACCAAGCTTCCAGATTTTGAAGAAACCTGCTGGCCGGAGCGGCGTAGTTTACGCATCTGCCCGGAATGGACCGCTGTGACTACGCTCTGGCTAACCCCGCTTGCCGTTCTGCCCGGAAATCTGCCGGCAGATTGCGGAACTTATTTCATCAAGGTTGTCTGCCAATTGAGCACGACCGTAAAGGGTACGGAAGCGCTTTGGGCTACTGGCACACCTATGAGAAAACGTGTGCCGTCTGCCGTGACATCGCCGCCGATAGAACCAGGCGGCAATTGAAATAAAGGTCTGGGCGATCCCGCCTTAAATGCCGGCTTTGCGCTGGTGTCGACTGCCATAAGCTTCCCGTCGGAACCCACATAGAACAACTCTTTGCCATCCTCGCGCCAGCGCGGATAGGTTCCGCCACTATTGGAAATCAGCCATTTGCCTGCCGCATCCCAAGATCCATGAGCAGAGCCTAAGGAGAACTCTCTTACATAAATTTCTTCTCTGCCGGACTCGTCCGATGTGTAAGCGACCCGATGCCCATCGGGAGCAAACTGACCTGAGCTTTCGTTGAACTCGGTGTTCAGAAATGGGATGGGTTTTCGATCGCCCTGCAAGGGGAGCACCCATACGTCGCTCTTCGTATCCGGATTCTCTACTGTATATAACAAGAACCGCCCGTCTCGAGACGAACTCGTGGCGTATTTGTCGCCGGCGGTTGACTTCAGCAAGAGCCGCTCGTCACCGGCACCGTTCGCAAGCTTGAGATAAAGGCCAACCTCGTTCCCATGGGGTGAACCAAAAATCACGCTTCTTCCGTCGGCAGACCCGACAGGGAATGTAGCCCGGACTTGTTCGTACGTCAAACGGGTGCTCGTGTTCCGCTCTACGTCAAGGAGCCAAACATCCCAGTGCGGCGCATTTTCGGGATCGGTGCGAGAAATAGCGACCTGCCTACCGTCCGGTGAAAGACCCATGCTGTTGTAACCGCCCGGCTCCGTCACAGTACCGACGCGTCTCCCCTGCCGGTCAAGCCATGTGAGTTGGTCAAATCGCTGCTCCATCAAAGCCCCTCGTCGCAAGAACAGCACTCGCCCAAAACCCGAATCTGACGCAGGTACATACACTGGTCCAGATGTCGTTGCCAGCAACCGCCTGGAGTCCTGTTCCGCCGGTTTGATATTGAGGGAGCCGAGATAGACGCCAGTGTTCTCGGGGGTGCTCGAGGCGCGAAGGTACAGAAAATGTCGCCCGTCGGGAAGAAAAGAAGGGAGGACGTGGACAATTTCTTGGCGCGACGGATCATTGGTGGTCAGCGGAGATGCAACTCCACCCACTGACGAAACCTGCCCGGGGCAGATTACGGTGTGCGCCGCGATCGCATCGCGAACTCAACAGGTCTCTTTGAAATTGTGTAATCACGCCCTGCGACCGATGCATTCACGAACAGGCTGGCCTTGCGTGGTGGTTTCTACTTTTTCGACACTCTCGGAACGATACTCGCCGGATAGTTGCCGGCAGGAGCTGTTGCGATACTCCCGAATTGCGATCCGTCCGGAGCGATGAAGATGTCGAACGACGGCCCATTGCTTACGGTGATCGTTCCCGCGCAATCCGCGTTGACTGTGTATACCGTGGGACTCACGAGGTTTTCCAGCACAATTACGCCACCGATTCGGAAAGTGACGATGTCCGTCCCGGTGCCGTCCCCGTAGAAGATATGAAACCCTGCGTCGGCCGCCTGTGTTGGTACGGCCACGCCAAATGCGGGAGGAAGCAGCACCGTGGACTCGGCGAACAAATATCGCCCTTGCAGAGTCGCCAGCGTGCAAACACGGGGAGTGGCCGACGCTTGTGCCTCTTGGGTAGTCGATGCCGTGAGCGGGCTCGAAAGACCCAGTCCAGCGAGAGCGACCAAGCCTGCAGCAATCACAATAGATCGCATTTGAAACGGGAACAGCGGCCTGGTCCCGGATTGAGCGTTTTGAGGTGTGACGGTACTTTGAAGTTGCATGGGAAGTCTCCTTTGGGATTGGAATTCGGCTTGAGAGCGCGTATGTTCTCGACCCGGCGCTGTCTCATGTCCCGCTTAGTGTGGGTGATCACACGACCAATGGCTATTGACATGGCGTTGAAAGAACGTCGAATTTTCAACGACGGCGTTGTACTCGGCTCCTCCCCATGACATAGTGGGTCAGCGTCTCGCATATGGACACGTCCCCCCGGCCAACGAAATATCGCTTTGGTGAGTTCGAGGTCGATGTGGCTGCCTATTGTTTGCGACGAGGCGCCGAGCGCCTTCACCTCTCTCGCCAACCGATGAACCTCCTGCTACTTCTGCTGGAGCACCGGCAGGAACTGGTGTCACACGACGACATCGCGCGGCGGTTGTGGGAGCCGGACGTATTTACTGACCTTGATGCCGGCATCCGGACGGCCATCCTCAAAATCCGGCGGGTGTTGAGCGACTCGAGTGAGTCGCCGCAATTCCTTGAAACAGTGCCGGGCAAGGGCTATCGCTTTGTCGGCCCTGTCGAAGTCGTGGATGTGTCGCCGCCCCAGGCGCACCCTGAGGGAAAAGCCGCACTCGAGCCGTATTCAGACACGCGTCATCACAATCTGCCCGCTCAGCGGACAAGCTTCGTGGGACGTCAAAAAGAGCTCCTGGAGCTGCGCGGTGTGCTTGCGTCCTCGCGAGTGCTGTCTTTGACGGGCGCAGGAGGCGTCGGCAAGACGCAGCTGGCGCTAAAGCTGGCGCGCGAACTTCTAAACGATTTCGCCGACGGCGTGTGGCTGGTTGATCTGGCGCCGCTCTCAGTGCCCGACCTGGTGGCGCAGACCATCGCGACCGTTCTCGGTGTTCGAGATGGACCACAACGGTCGGCCGGCGACGCCCTGTTCGACAAGCTGCGGGATCGTCAGCTTCTGTTGGTCCTCGACACCTGCGAGCACCTGATCGCAGCGTGCGCCGAGCTCGTTGAGGTGTTGCTCCGCGAGGCGCCACGGTTGCGGATTCTCGCGACCAGCCGCGAAGCACTCGCGGTGTCCGGGGAAACCGTGTGGCGCGTTCCCTCTTTATCGCTGCCGGAGACGCTGGCGCCAAGACCGCTTGATGCTCTCGCTAACTCCGATGCCACTCTCCTTTTCATCGAGCGAGCCCGCTCCGCTGACCCCGCGTTCACACCAACCCTGGACAACGCGGACATCCTCGTCAGCATCTGCCGTCGTCTGGACGGGATTCCGCTCGCGATCGAGTTGGCGGCGGCCCGAGTCGTCGTCCTTTCTCCGGAACAAATCGAGGCGCGCCTGCAAGACCGATTCCGCTTACTGACCGGGGGCGCGCGAACGGCCGTCGCGCGGCAGAGAACCCTCGAGGCGACCGTGGACTGGAGCTACCAGCTCCTGTCGGACCCGGAACGGCAGTTGCTCAGTCGCCTGTCGGTATTCCCGTCGTCGTGGACGATCGAAGCGGCTGAGCATGTTTGCGGAGGCGACGGAATCAACCAGCACGACGTGCTCGATCTATCGTCGAGACTCATTGACAAATCCCTTCTGATGCCTGACGGCGATTTTGCGGGCGAGCGCCGACACCGGCTCCTCGAGACGGTCCGCCAGTATGCGCGCGAACGGCTCATGCAGGCGGATGCCGCCGCTCGTCTTCGCGAGCGGCATTTCGAGTATTTCAATGCCGAGTTCCGCGGCGTACTGACCATCCTCAGCAGCCATGATCAGCTGCCGTGTCTGTGGCGGCTGCGCATGGAGATGGAAAATGTCCGCGCGGCTCTCGAATGGGCGCTGACGTCTCCAACTCTGGCTGAGAAAGGCGTAGAACTCGCCGGCTCGTTGTTCTGGTTCTGGACCAAGAGTGGAAGGTTCGAGGAGGGCAAGCGCTGGCTCGAGCAGGCGCTCGCGTTGCCGGGCCCGGTGCGGGGATCCGTACGAGCGCGGGCGTTGATTGGTTTGGCCCACATGCACCTCTTTCAAGGGCGTCTGGTCGAGCTGAGTGAGGTGGCGTCCGAGGCGCTGTCTTTAGGACGCGATGATGGCGATGCATGGGTCGTGGCGTTCGCGCTTTTTCTGCAAGCGACCGCCGCGTTTGATAGCGGCGACAACGAACTGGCTGAGGGGCGAGCCCGGGAGGCGCTTGAGGCTGCCGATGCCAGCGCAAACGCCTGGCTGCGCGGGCCGCCGCTGCTTATCCTTGGTCACGTCGCCGCATCGAAAGGCGATCTCGACCGCGCTCATTCGCTGTATGCCGAGTCGATCGCGGTATTCCGCCAAGGTGGGGATAGTTGGGGCCTTGGGAATGTCCTCGCGGCCGCGGCAAGCCTGGCGATCATTCGGGAGGACTATGCCCAGGCACGTGCGCAAGCGTCCGAGGCGCTCACGTTGTGTCAGGAACTCGATGATCCTCGGGGAGTCGCCTATAGCCTCGAAGTGTTCGCGGGCCTGCTGGCTGCCGCAGGACTGGCCGATGACGCGGCCCGCTTATGGGGTGCTGCAGAGGGGCGGATGGCAAACGTAGGCGGCTCGCTCAATCCCGCTATCCGATGGGTCCGTGATCGCTTTATCGAGCGCGCGCGAGCGGTCGCCGGTGAAACGTTGTTCGAGACGGCTCGAACAGAGGGCCGCTCCATGTCGTCCGCAGAGGCCATTGCGCTCGCGCGTGAGTGGGTAAGTCGGCCCTACTAGGGTTGCCTTCGCAACCACTTGGCCCATTTGACCTTTGAGAGTTGGACCTCTTGTCAGAATTTGACGTCGCCGCAGGCCATGGCAGAGGGTTCAAGTCGGGGATAGTGACGAAATGCAGGCAGTGTCCGAGATCTTCTTGCGCCAAGTCCTCGGTTGATGACATCCGGGCAAACCACTCATCGACCTATTTGACGTTTTTCCAAATACCGGCAAAACCCGATCAGCCCGGGAGCCGCAATCAGCCTCCTTTCCGCTGCCGGGATTCAAGTTGAGGAAAAACGGGCCTTGTTCCAAGATGCCGGTTGGACTTGACGTTTATTTCCAGTCGAATTCGATGGCCGCCTGGCAGCGCCAAGGCCTTGCCGACGCGCGCGCTGGAACACCATCAGCTGTGGCGTGGCGAGCGTACTAGACTGCGCTCGCCCGTCCAGATTCCGACTTTAGGGGAATCCTGAAGGCAATCCCGACGAAACCTGCAGCAAACCTGACGTCAACTAGCGAACTGTTTAGCCGACCATAGCAAGTGACAAAATCCATTATCGCGTTAGAAACAACACGGGGGGGGGTGTCCGATCTTATCGTATAAGTAAAGAGTCATTAACGCCTGTCAGCTCAGCGACCTTGCTGACATTCTTCCCGAATGGCTCGCCAACATCATGAAACGAAAAAGACGAAGCGCTTCTACAAAACCGATGCGCAGGAGTTCATTCAGTTTCGTGGTTTGAAGGACCATGCCGCGCTTCGTACCATTGCGCAGTTGCATGCGGTTCACAGGGTGGCTCGAATAAAGCTCACCGGCCACACGGCTGGAGGCTACTTAGACAACGGACCCCCGCAGCCAGGTAACCTTCAATAGTAATCGTATATACATACAAGGCTTTTGTTTTGGTAACGCCTTGCAAATGGGTTTAAGACTTGTAAGCAAGCCGCACAACCACGCTGGAAGGTTAGCATCTAAACCTCAATTCGGGGCATACCGTCCTCTCGCATGAAAGCTCTGCTTCAGAATAGCGAATGCCGTCGTCTGCTCCTTCTGATCTTGGCAGTTGCGCCAATGGCCCTTTCGCAAGGAGAACAGCTACAGCGAACGCCACAACAATGGAGCGGTCGGGCGGCGCCGATGCCGGCGTGTTTGCGTTTTGCGCCGTTGACGGACCTCTATCTGTTAACAGGCCGTGACCTTGGCGATGGCATCTTCGAGTACTCCGGTCTTTCTGAGCACCGGAACTGCCGGAATCCGTCGTTCCTTGAATCGCATCCCAAACATCCGCGTGAGCTGGAACAAACTTCAGGGCGTAGATCCTGTGACCAGACGGTCTTATCACGACATGTTTGCGGATCGAAGTCTGCATGTCAAGATGGGGATGGGATTCTCGCAAGAGCCGGAGATCCGCCAGTATTCGATCGCAGGCGTGCCCAATAACGATAGCAGCGTCGGCGGTGGAAACACTCTCGTGGAGTACGGCCGAATTTAGCAAGTGGCTTCTGTACGCGCTCCCCTTCGTTGAATAATTTGCATTGCATTTTCAGATGTTCAGAGGGAAGCCTATGGAATGGAGGACGATTTTCCAGCGTCTGCGCGTCGTGCCGCTGCGGCATAAAGTCATCGCTGTATCCCTCGCCGTTGCCATCGGCGGCGGAGGGGTCGCTGCGTCGAAGTATCGCGCGGCCCGGTCTTTGCCAACAGCCGCGCTGTCCTTCGACGCTGTCGCGGCGCGACAGTCTGTGCCCACGGTCGTGAGCGCGGCCGAGCCAGCCTCCGCGCTGGCTCGGTTCATTCTCACCGACGAGGCGGTGACTATCCTGTCAATACAGGACGGCGTCTCACTTTCCGAAGGGCAGAGCGATATCGCGCGATTTCGCTCGCGCCTGCAGATGACGCAGCCATCGGCCAACACCCTTTGGGTTACGTACCGTGATGCCGATCGAAATAATGCGGCAGCCGTGACGAACGCGGTAGTCAGGCTGCTGGCAGCTTGGAAGTTTGCGCCCGTTGCCTCGCCATTCGCTCCGGCGTCGCCGTCCACAAAAGCAAAAGAGAATCGGCGTCAGTCCTCTTACTTCCGTTCTGCGTCGCTTCGCAAGTTAGAGGCCCTGTTGTTGGCTACGGTCCACCAACTCGGAGTGCTCAGCGCGAAACTGCAACAGCCGGTCGCCTCGCAGAAGGCGAACGCGGATGCGCAACCGCCAAGTCCCGAAACCGATCCGCGGCAGCTCCTTGAAGAGCAGCTCAGTGAGGCGCTCAAAGAGCTGGACGGCTTGCGTGTACGCTACAACGATGAATATCCGGACGTCGAGAATATTAAAGACGACATCGCCGAAATTCGGCGGGAATTGGCGGCGCTGCCCACGCCCAATAGGAGCAATGAAGCAAAGGAAGTGGTTCCTCCGCGGCTGTCCGATGTTCGCGCCGAAGCAGTAAGCCAACTCCTCCGCGAAGAGTCGCAGCTCAGGGAGGCAATTGCGGTTGAGAAGCAGTTGCAGACTGAGATCGAGGAGAAGCCTGCGCGTTCTGTACAGGGCCCGACGGCTGCGTCGCATGTGCCAACTCCTCTTCCGCAACCCTTGCTTGCTCCCGTTCCGGCAAACCCGGTCGGGCTCAAGTTGGCGCAGAGTCCATTCAGATTGATTCGACTGGCGAATTCGAGCGCAGGCGGTTCAACGTGGCCCATGGCCTTGCCGGGTTTGATCGCTGGTCTGCTGTATCTGGGGGGTGCCATGTGGCACCACAGGCCTCCTGAGATGGTTGCGAATCGTGCACCTGCGAACACTAATGCCACGGATGCATCCATCACGCCCGACAAACCCACCGTGACGGAAGTTGTGCTCGAAACCGGCGCGCTGCGCGGAATAGCTGAGAGCATTCCCGCCGCGCATGAAGAGGAAGCGCCACCCTACAGACACGAAGTGCCCGTCAAGGCTGGCCTGGAGACGGCTCTGACGTCGCCCCCAGTCGCTGTCGTCGCCGCCGGAGATTCCTGGGGTGAGGAAGTCAAGAGGGCTCTCTCAATGACGTCCCACGGCCGGCTGTTTGAGGGCTTGGCCGCGCGCGATGAGGCAACCATCAGGAACAACCAAAGGGAACTGAGCTCCGATCCTTCAAGCTTGCACGAGCAGGGCCGCGGCGATTTCGACCATCTTCTAGAAGTGGTTCGCGATGACATGAAGAACAATCCCGTCAGCTCCGAGGAGGCGCCAACCTCGCTTGCTATCGCCAACCTGAATAAGACAATCGCAGCGATGGAGCTCGGTAGTGCCGGAGCTCGGGAACACTTCGAGGCTCAACTCCATGAGATCGTCGTGCAGTTGCTCAGCAATCTGGAGGCCAGAGTCCGCAAATAGACCTTTCAAAGGACGCTGAGCCGCGTAAAGGCCCATCTCGGTCAGGCATGGGGCAATGGAGTGGGTGCGGCCCTATATAGAGCTTTCGCAGGCCGAGCAGATGCTGGCCTTAAGAAGCAATCTGGGAGACTGACCCCCACGGCGTGTACCACCCCCTAAGGAACCTCTGAACAACAGCGACTTATAAGGACTCGGAGCCTGGTTTTGCTCGTATCTGTTCAGGATCAAGGTTCTTGCGGCAGTGTTTCGTGAGTGTTTGTCCGCCGGAAGGGGGGTGCCCCTCCGCAGGCACACTATGCCCCCAGAGGGGCCGTCCGGAGATTGATCCGAGCCAGCCGCTTGCGGTGCTGGTAGAGGTTGGCCAAGGCAAAGCTCCCGCACAGCCACTCGTGATTCTTCTTCAAGCCGCGATAGCGCACCTTGGTGAAACCGAATACACGCTTGATGATCCGGAAGGACCACTCCACCTTGGCGCGCACGCGGGCTTTGGTGCGGTTTCTGCGCTTCTCCGCTTCATCGACGCCCGCCTTGGTCTTCACGCGTCGCGAGGTCATGTCCTGGGCCTCAGGCGCGACTGCATGAATGGCCTCACTCTGCCCCTGATAGCCGGCATCACCCCAGACCTTCTTTTCATCGCCATGCAGCAAATCCGGCAACATGTGTACATCGGAGACCGAGGCCGCGGTCGAGCAGACCGAGTGCACAACGCCTTCCTTGGAATCGATCCCGATATGCGCCTTCATTCCGAAGTACCACTGGTTGCCTTTCTTCGTCTGATGCATCTCCGGATCGCGCTCCTTCTTTTCGTTCTTGGTCGACGAAGGCGCGTGAATAATCGTTGCATCCACGATTGTGCCCGTGGTGATACGGATGCCCTTGCTCCCCAGATAATGGTTCACCGTGTCCAGCATCTGGCCGCACAGTTCGTGCTCTTCCAGCAAATGACGGAAGTTAAGAATCGTCGTCTCGTCCGGAGCCGGGGCGCGGCCCAGATCGATGCCCGCGAAGCGACGCAGCACCGGCGATTCGTACAACGCATCTTCCACCCCGGGGTCCGACAGCGCGAACCACTGCTGCAGGAAATAGACCCGAAGCATGATCTCAAGCCCCACCGGCTTGCGGCCCGTTTCGCCCTTTGCATAATGCGGCTCCACCAGCGCCATCAGTTCTGCACACGGCACCACCGCGTCCATCTCTTCCAAAAACCGCTCACGCCGCGTCTTCTTCGAGTACCGCTGGAATTCTGCCTGTTGGGCCAATGTCATCTGCCGCATGCCGCGATCATCTCCCTCAACCCAAAACTAACCGTGATTGCGGTGCTTGAGGAGTATTTTCAGAGGTTCCCTAAGTGATAAACCCGATTATCGTGGCCTGATTGCCAGCGATATTTTGAATCGATCGTTGACAGCATCTCTGAACTTCTGCGGATCCGATGTACCGTTCTGTCGTTTGGACAGACGCGTGGCCCAGCAGGAATTGAATTTGTTCGAGTTCGCCACCCGCGCCTGGGTATAGGCGGGCACAAGTGGGACGAATGTCATGAGGTGCATGATGGTCGACGCCGATTCTATTGGCGCGTTCAAGGGGTCGCTAGCGGCGATCACGTAGTCGTCAGGGAGAGTTGAGGCAGAGGTGTACACTGGCTGCCATACCTGCAAGAAGCATCCCAGGAAATGGACAGCAGCCGATGACCCATGACGAAGTGATGGACGCTTTCGAGGAGCGTGTCGCGGAAGGGGAAAGGGCGGAGCAGGAAAAGGCGTTTCGCCAGGCGGCCGGCATCTTCGGTGACGTGAGCGCGGCTTATTCCGAGCTCGCCAAAAAAATCCGGACTCGCCGGATCTCTTTTTCGCCGGAATGGCCCACTATTACGGTGCGAAGACCTTTCGTGCATCGTATTCCGCCGGCGAGCAGGAACGGGCCTCGCCTGCACAACTCAATGAGGATGCCTGCGAGGTGGTCAAATTCTCGCGCAATGGCATTCAGGCCTTCCGGAGCCTCGGCCAGGCTAATGGCGTGGAGCTCTGCTACGGTCTGCTGATCGACGGCCTTTTGCATTGCCTTATGAGCAAGCGCGATCCCGCCGGAATCGTAGCCGCTGAAAACGACCTGCTGAATGCGATCGGCGAATACCGCAAGATCTGTCCCGCAGGGAAGAATAGAGAATCTCTCTTCAAGCTGCTGTTCATTCAGGCGTCGCTAGCCCAGAAAGAAGGCACCCGGCTGGTGCTGCAGGAATATAATTCGCTGGCGAGCCAGGCTTTCTTCAAGAAATCCCGCGGCAATCTTGATGCGGCGCGCAAACTGGCGGATGGTATGGAGGACATATTGCGCCAGGTGGACGACTATGAACGCCAGGGTCGGGGCATGAGCCTGTTTGGTGAAGGCTTTATCCTGCAGGAAAGGGGGGCTCATGCACAGGCCGCGGTTCGCTTCCAGGAAGCTGAGGTTGAGCTGGGACAGCTGAAATCATCCGGGGATCTCGCATTTGCGCGATGGGCAAAGGCGGCGCAGCATTCCAATGCGGCGATGCAGAGCGAGCTTCAGGGCAATTACGACAGCTGTGTCAGGGAATACAAAGAGGCGGAGAAGGCCTATGCCATCGCGGCCGATCGCTTTCCGAACGAGGAGGACGCATATTACACGAACGCGGCGCGGATGCGCTTCTATGCGGATGCTTCTCTAGAGCGAGCGAACTCCGCGCTCGCTCGCGCGAACGGTATCGAGGTCCAGTTGCACAAGGGCCGCAAGTCGGCTGGCCTGATCTTCTTCGGCTTGTGGATCCTCAACGGAGCCGGGACCGTCGCCGCGCTTAAATTCCTTTCCCAATCCGTCTCCGGTTTCGAATTCATCACCGTCCTCATCATCACGTTCGTCGGATCAATGCTGGCGGCGGCGCTCATCAAGCCGTCGGAGGCGATGCAGATGCTTGAAAACATCGGGATCGCGAACCGGCCGAAGGCAGACGTCCGGAAACGCAAGCGCTCCTAGAGGTTCGGGGGACCATCCAGGCTAATCGGCAAAGGATTTATTCTCGAGGCCCGCGATACGTGCTTCGTAAGGTTCTCCGATCGGCAAAGATGAGACGGCGGATTCGGTCAAGGATTGCTGTGCCCTTGCCTCCTAACTCGATAAAGGACATTATCACTGATCATTTCGTCGGCAAGACCGGAACGGGCTGCCGTGTCACCTTTCCGGCTAGACGGTTTTACAGCCAGGTGGATTGGCGATACGGCTCATCGACAGCAGAAATCGAAACAGGTCAGGCCAGCGGGAGAGTCGGCGTCTGTTGCCATGATTCGTAAACACTGCCCGACAGTTGAGGACCTATCTCTGGTCTGGCTGACTGAGTAGGTGATCTCGCATCTTTCGACGTGCTGAAAGAGACCGCAGGAACGAGTTCGCTCGGCAAACTTGCTCCGGGCCAATCTTGTGCTTAGAAACGGTCCGCACCATACCGTCGTTCATGGCTCACGGCAGGTGAAGTTCACGCTGTTTTCCGGATTGCCCTAACCGTTGCTTGTGGTCACCCTCGGATAGGCACAAAGCGGGCCGCGTGCAACCAGGGAAGGCTGCTCCTCGCGCCACGATCACCCTGGGTGTGTCAGAACTGAACTTGATCCCGTCATCAATCAACGCTGCCACGACGCTCTTCCCGCTTCCCAAGTTCCCGCCTTCAGTGCAGTCAGAATGCAGCTGATTCAAGCAAGATCGTTTGGCTGTTGGTTCGTCTTCGCTGTATCAGTGCAGAGGTCGCCGGATAAAGCTGATCATCGCCGTAGTGCGATAAAGTAGAAGCGCGATCAGACTCAAGCGAATTCGCTATCGCATACTTAGGCGATGAGGTACATGCCGGGTCCGCATGTGCTCTCGCCCTCTTATAAATCGGCCGCACTGGATGCTCTGAGTGCTGAACTCCACTTCACGAGGCATTCCATGGAACGTCGCAACTTTCTGAAATCCGCCTTCGCCCTTACCGCCGCGCCGGCCGTCCAGCCGTGGCTCTGCACCAGCGCCGCCGCAGCGGAATTGCCCAAGATTTCCGCGCCCACTCCGCGGTCATTCCCACAAGGATTCCTCTGGGGTACCGCCACTGCAGCGTATCAGGTCGAAGGCGCCGTCAATGCCGACGGCCGCGGACCCTCTGTGTGGGACACCTTCAGCCACACCCCTGGCAAAATCTGGCATGACGAAACGGCCGATGTCGCCGATGATTTCTTTGACCGCTACAAGCAGGATGTCGCCCTCATGAAGGAGCTGGGCACAAAGGCATTCCGCTTCTCCATCGCCTGGCCGCGCGTCTTCCCGCAAGGCACGGGCACGCCCAATCCCAAAGGCCTCGACTTTTACAAGCGCCTCCTCGAGGAACTGCAGTCCGCTGGCATCGAGCCTTACGCCACGCTCTTCCACTGGGATCTGCCCCAGGCCCTCCAGGACAAGGGTGGCTGGACCAGCCGAGCCACAGCCCAGGCTTTCGCCGATTACGCTGGCTACACCGCCGGCCAGCTCTCCGACCGCGTCACTCACTGGATGACCATCAACGAGTTCGACTCCTTCATTGACGCCGGCTACGCCGATGGCTCATCCGCTCCCGGCCTCAAATTGTCCCGCAAGGAAGTTATGCAGGCCCGCCACTACGCCGTTCTCGCCCATGGACTTGGCGTCCAGGCCATTCGCGCCGCCGGCAAGCGGCCCGTCAAGGTCGGTCTTGCCGAAGACATTTCCGGCGCCATGCCCGCCATCGAAGATGCCGCTCACATTCGCGCCGCCGAACAGGCCATCCGCGAAATGAATGCTCAATACATTACTGTCATCCTCGAGGGCCGCTACACCGATCGCTACCTCCGCGACCTCGGCCCCGACGTCCCGCACTTCACGCCCGAGGAGATGAAGATCATCGGTTCCCCCCTCGACTTTGTCGGTACCAACATATACACCACCCAGGAGGCCGTGCCCGCCGACGAGCCGGAAGGCTTCGCCTTGATCCCCCGTCCGGCCAGCTATCCGCATGCGTCGTCAGACTGGCTCTTCGTTACTCCCCAAGCCATTTACTGGACCCCAAAGCTGGTCTCGCAAATCTGGGGCGTCAAGGAAATCTACATCACCGAAAACGGCTATTCCTCCAGCGACGTTCTCCGACCCGACGGCCGCGTTCTCGACACGGACCGCGTCCTCTACCTGCGCAACTACCTCGACCAGCTCCATCGCGGCGTCTCGGAAGGAGTCCCCGTAAAGGGATACTTCCTTTGGAGCCTGCTCGACAACTACGAGTGGAGCGACGGATTCTCGAAGCGCTTCGGCATCACCTATGTCGACTTCGCAACCGAGAAGCGCACCCCGAAACTCTCTTTCGACTTCTATAAGGAAGTCATCCGCACCAACTCAGTGGTTTGAGCGTTCTTGCACGTATCTGTTTCAGAAATGCCTGAGTGCATCAGCGCCATTACAATTTCTGCCAGCAGGGCAGCGGCTCGAACCGAGGAGGCTTCCTTGAAAATGAACAGCGCAACCGTCTTCAGCACGGAGAGATCGAGGAATTTTTACGAGCGCTCGCGTGCGTTGCTGATCGAGGGCGGCAGTTCGCCCTCGCGCGGTCCGGCCAATTACGGCGAATACCCCGTGTTCATGGAGCGAGGGGCGGGGTCACGGCTTTTCGATGTGGACGGCAACGAGTACATCGACTGGATGATGGGATTCGGCGCGTTGCCGTTTGGCCACGCGGATCCGGAGATTACAGCCGCCATTGTAGAAGGGGCTTCGACTGGCGCTCACTTTGCGACCGCAACGGGGATCGAGATCGATGTGGCCGAGCTTTTGAAGGGCATGATTCCCAATGCGGAGATCGTGCGGTTCGCGAACACGGGCACGGAAGCGATCATGGCTGTGCTCCGGCTGGCGCGGGGCTACACCGGGCGCCCGAAGATTCTCAAGTTCGAAGGCCACTACCACGGCTGGTACGACGACATCCTGGTGGCGTCGAACCCGGTGCCGCCGGGCGCCTTGGGACTGCCGAGTGATCCGGTGAAGATTGCCGACAGCTCGGGCCTGAACCGGTATGCGCTGGCGGACACGATTGTGGTTCCGTGGAATGACGTGGAGTGCCTGGAACGCGCCGTCGGGAACCATCCCGGCCAGATTGCCGCGATCATCACCGAGGGGGTAATGGCGAACATGGGGGTGATTCCGCCGCGGGAGGGTTATCTGAAGGCGGTGCAGGAGATCGCTCAGACGAACGGCATTGTTTTCATCCTGGATGAGACGGTGACGGGATTCCGGATCGCCAAAGGCGGCTGCCAGGAATACTATGGGCTGGATCCCGACATCGTGACCTTCGGCAAGGCGCTCGGTTGCGGGCTGCCGGTGGCGGCCTTTGCGGGACGCGCCGAGATCATGGGCAAACTGGCCAGCGGCGGCGTGCTGCACTATGGCACGCACAACGCCTCGCGGATCGGGTTGCATGCGACGCGCGCCAATCTACGCAAACTTTCGGCCAACGATGGGGCGGTATTTGCCCATATCTGGGCGCTCTCGGACGAGCTGGCGAAGCGTATGACGGACCTTTTCCGGCGGACGGAAACCGCGGCGATCGTCCAGCGGGTGGGACCGATGTTCCAGATTCTGTTCACGGACCAGCCGGCGATCTGGAATTACCGGCAGTATTGCGAACACGTTGATCGCAAGAAGTACCGGCGATTTTCGTTGGCGCTGTTCGAACATGGGATTTACACGAGCCCGGCGGCGACACTGCACTCGATTGTGACCGCGGCACACTCGCGCGAGGATGTTGCGCAGACCTTGGCGGCGATGGAAAACGCACTTGAGAAAATCGGCTAAACCGGTCGGGACGACGCTGTTTATCGGCGGCGGCAGTATTGGCGCGGCCATGATCGCGGGGCTGCGGCTGGGAAAGTATGCGGCGCCGATTGCGGTGCACGATCACAGGGCGGAACGGATGCGGCTGCTACGGCGGGCACACGGAGCCACGGAGGAACCGGACCTCCGGACGGGAGTGCGTGCAGCGCAGCTGATCGTGCTGGCGGTCCGGCCGGATGCGGCCAAGGAAATTTTACGGGAATTGGATGTTGCGCTTGAGCGAGGCGGCCATCGGGAGCCGCAAAAAATTCTGGTCAGCGTCATGGCGGGACTTCCGCTGGCATGGCTGCGGAAGCGAATCAGGGCCGGAGTGAGATGGGCAAGGGCGATGCCGAGCCCGCTATGCGAGTCAGGGAACGGACTGACCGCGCTGGCTTTCGGGAGCGGGTGCGCCAAGGAGACGCGTGAGGCGGTTTATCGCCTGTTCGCGACATTCGGCCACGTGGTTGTTCTGCCGGAGCGGCATTTTGACGCATTCACGGTCATCTACTCGCCTAGCCACGGGGTGCATGCGCTGAGCGCGCTGGCGGATGCCGGCGTGGAAGCCGGCCTGAGCAGGAAGATCGCGCTTCAAGCGGCGGCTCACGCGCTCAGCGGGGCGGAGGCCGCGCTCAGGACAGGCAGCGGAGACCTGAAGAGGATTCAGAGCCAGGCAGCCACGCCGGGCGGCACTGCGGAAGCGACGATGGCCGGCATGGAATCGGCGGGGTATCGAAAGGCGGTGGCGCAAGGCGTGCAGCGGGGAATTGCGCGTGCCCGGACCATCGGATACGCGAAGTAGAGCTGGAGAGATCATGGAAGTGAGCGGGATCAACGAAACGGCCGGCCAGCTTCTTTCGCTTGCCGGGAAGGTAGCGGTGGTAACGGGCGCGGGGTCAGGGATTGGACGCGGCATGGCCCTGCGGTTGGCGGAATTGGGAGCGCGAGTAGCGGCGCTGGACATCAACAAAGGTAGTGCCGACGCCACCGTGGCGGCGATTGTTGCGGGCGGAGGCGACGCATTGCGGGTGCAGTGCGATCTGCGCTCCAAGGGCGAATGCAAGGGCGCGGTGGAGCGGATCATCGCGGAGTGCGGACACATCGATATCCTCTGCAACAACGCCGGCGTGACGATTCGCAAGGACGCCGCGGCCCTGGAAGAAGACGAGTGGGACCTGGTGCTCGATGTGACCTTGAAAGCGGTGTATCTGCTTTCGCACGAGGTTATCCCCCACATGATCGCGCAGGGCGGCGGCTCGATCATCAACACCGGGTCGGGCTGGTCCCTGCGAGGGGGCCCGAAGGCGGCCTCGTACTGCGCCGCGAAAGGGGGCGTGTTGAACCTGACGCGCGCCATGGCCATTGATCTTGGCAGGCACAACATTCGAGTGAACTGCGTGTGTCCCGGGGATGTGGACACGCCAATGCTCGCCTCGGAGTGCCAGCAGCTGGGAGAAGATCGCGCGGAGTTCATGAAAGACGCGGCGAACCGCCCGATCGCGCGGGTAGGAACGCCAGAAGACGTGGCGAACGCAGTGCTGTTTCTCGCCAGCGATATGTCGCAATGGGTGACCGGCGCACACCTGGTTGTGGATGGCGGCGGGCTTGCGTAGCGGAAGCGTTCGAGGAAATACGTGCACAACCTTATGACTTTGCTGGGTGAGGCGCGATAATGCGCACGCTTCTGCCCGTATCGAATCCAATAGCGACTGGAACTTCCAGCTGGCACTTCCACACGGACCCGAAAAACAACGACGAGCAGCAACTATGGTTTGACCGGGAGTCTTCGGTCTCGAACCGGATAATGGTGGAAATGTCGCATCGCTGACTGAAGCCCTGCGTGTGCGCATGCAGATCTTTGCCGATGATGGAGCAAGTCTGTTGGCCACGTTTGAATAAGCGGTTCGGCCGACATTTCAGAATTGATGGTGAAGGACCTATACCGCTGCAGAGCTCACTTCAGCGAGGAGATAGGAAGTGTGGGGTGCCTCAGGATTTTGCAGACACCGCCCGACATATCAGGACCGAACTTGCTGTCCCTCTTCTCCCCGTACGTTCTCCACACTGGAATACCTGACCCTTCCCGAAAATCGACTTTTGCGCCGAAAAGTAGCTAGAGACGTGTTCGAGCGCAGTCTGAGGGCAAGCCCACGGTCGATCCGACGCTGCAATCTCGTCGTCTGACGGAGTAATCGCATACGATCATGAAGTAATCCAGGGGAATGCATAAGGCCACGCCTCAATCCCGGGAGCGTGCCCAATGTTGGAGAAGCGCTCTCTCATATGCAAGAGCATCCAGCACAAGTCACACAGGACACGGAACGGTCCACTCACGCAGGGTTCCAGCAGTTCGTAGAGACGCAGGCCTATCCATTAACGGGCCAGTTGCCTGCCCGAATTCCGCACACTCGTGTTTGGAATGAACTCGATCATGGCTTGGATGCTTGAGCATTATCCCCATTCTTCTCCTCGGCTCCGATCGGCGGCAGCGTGTGAACGGCAACGAGCGATACGCCAACAACGTCGTAGCCTTTCTCGAGTCGCACCTTCAGCAAGGCCTGAAAAACGGGGAATGGTCGCGTGTCGCCAGTGTTTGCCTGGAGTTGAATCGCCTTGGTCAATTCGTCCACGCCAGGCCCTGAGGTGGCATACAAGATTGCGCCTTCCGAGCCGGTCGTGTCGAGACCGCCAAAATCCGCGATGTATCGTCCAGGCACAATTCCGGGCTGGATCGTAATCAGGCTGTAATCTGCCTTTAAGACTTGTGAGTTCGGATCGCGTTCTGTACGGTAGGTCGACGCTTCGTTGGCGCGGGGATGGGCATTTTGGATGACGCCTCTCCATTGCTCCAGGCGCGTGTCAAAATCCTTGAAACTGAAATCGCCCAAGTTGCTGAAGTGGGCGACCGCGATGTTTTGCGAGGATGAGCCAAGCATGATCACGTTATGCTGCGTTAGATCGTCGACGGTAAGTTCACGGCTGGGCTTGACGATCGGCTTATAGCCCATCTGGCCAAAGAGATTCGACAGCATGCCGACGGCCCTGAGTTCGCCAAAGCCCAAGTATGAATTCTCGTAGTAAAGCTTGCCAGCCCTTGCAACGAGAGACGGATTCGAGGCGAATTGCGCGGCCAGGTGGGAATCGACGGGAGCGCCGCGGTAATCGGTCGCGCCTCGCTTGAAGCGAAACAAATCGTTGTAGTTGTCGAGAAGGAATACGGCATCCGGGTAAGCAATGACCGGAGTTGGATCGTTGCCGATGTACTTTGCCCAAAAGGCTTTCACCGGATCGGAATGCTTCTCAAGGTCCGATTTCGCTCCGCTTGTGCTCTTCCTGCCGGCGCCCAGAGGAGCCCACTTGCTTCCGATCCATAGCCCGGCGACGAAGGCGCCGATGACCAGCGCCACCGCAATCAGAACGCCTCGCGACGCTGGCTCGCCCGCTCGGCGAACTTGCGGATCGATGGGATCCAGAATGCTTTGCAGGGGCCGATCATTCGATAAAACAGCATCGCCCGAAGAGGAGGACTTCCCGTCGGCAAGGGCTTCGACGCTGCCCGAACATTCAAAAATGGGCAGGTACTGGCCCTTCGGAATCACGATCACAATGGAATCGTGAAGTCCGTCCGAATCATAGTATTCTTTTAGCTTTTGCCGAAGGCGATGAATCTGGACGCGGACAATAGGGTCCACCTTAGGATCGAAATCCAGAGGCCGGTTCAACGCCTCTATTCCTATGGTGTATTCCTTCAGTGTCTCGGTGCTGGAATGGAAGGTCTTTTGTACGAGGTACCGCAGCAGCTGCTGCAGCATCGATGCGTTGTGAAAACTCGCAGATTGCAGGACTCTCTGGACCTGCTGTTGGCATGCATCTCGGGGAGGGGCTCCCGCCGTGATTTCAGCGCGCGCGTTCACGTGTTAACGCCTCCAAGGAGCACAATGCCCCATACCTGAACGTGCTTGCGCTAGACCTCCCGGCGCCTACCAGTTATCGTTCAACTAGAGCTTCCGCGACACGGATTGTTTTTTCGCAAGGATTCTACGCCAGATAGGCGCCACAGGCGAATCCTTGCAGCTACGTGCCAACTTCGGCCCTAAACATCTTTCTTTGCAACGCGAACCGTTCATGTATCGCCAGCAGAGAGGTCGTCGATGGACTGCCCCCAGGGCTATGGTTTTGCTCTCACGCGAACCTGCCAACGCACATAACCGGCCTTGTCAACCAGGCTGCTATCCGCAGGGGTAACGAGCTCAATCCCCTTGTAGATACCCCGGTCTTTGATTGCCCTGACGCCTCCGTTGGCCGTTAGCTTGAGGGGAGTATAAGCACGAACTTCATAGGTCTGCCCGGGCCGTCCTTCGAGCGTCATTTCGATCTGCCCATCTGTGAAAGTCGTGCGCAGCATTCTCAAATTCCGGCTGAGATCTCCCTCCAGCAACGGCAGCCTCTCTGCCTCCAACGCCACTCCCGGCCGGAATTGGACCTCAATCTCCGTCGCGACGGAAAAACTGGTGTTGACCAATACATGCAGGTCACTTGCGTTGTCTTCCACTTGGTATTGAACCGGGTTGCCGTCCTGCTTTACTGAGAGCACCGTGGAACCCAAGGGCAGAGCCGGCGAAAACTGCATGCTGATGCGTTGGGAGCTGCTCGGCCGAATCCTCGCCGTGAGTAATCCGGAACTCTGAAGCAACACAAAATCCATCTTCTCTTGTCCGAAGGGGAAGCCTTTTAAGGAAACATTCGGCCAGCTTGGAGGAAGGCGTGGAATCCACGTCAGTGCACGGTTGGGCACATCGAGATCGAGGCCCAAAATGCCATCGACCAGGCCGGGAATAGCGTTCATTTCCGAAAACATCTGGTGCGGAACCGCATCATCGAGCAGTCGGTAGTAGTTACCAGTCAGGACCTCCGGCATGTCGCCCGGTGCATCGAAATCCCTGAGCGCAAGCATAGCTCGCCACGTGAGAAATGACTGTACGGTATCGCCATACTTGAACTGCGCCAGCAGGGGACCAGCGGTCGCAAACGGCCAAGCTGAGCCGATGTGGTACGAACCCTCCGTGTAGCGCGGGTCGTCGAGCGACATGTTCCGCTGACCCCAGTCCGCCAGGAATGATGCAGTCGAAAGCCTCTCCAGAACCGCCTGTGCCCGGTTGGGGGGCAGGCTCCCGAGCCAGGCGCTCCACCCAATGGCTGGATTCAGATACGTAGCAGGTTCACCCGATGTAAAGAGACCGTAATCGTAATACTCCAGTTGGGGGTTCCAGAACTCGCGCTCCAGGGATGCGGCAGCCTTCTTTTCCCTTTGGTCGCATTCGCCTGAAAGCGCGGAATCGCCCGCCATCCTGGCAAGATCGCGCATGGCACGAAGCGCTGCGATCCATTCTCCTGCCATTGCGGCGTCCTTGCTGAACCCCGTCAGTTCCATGGAGCCCCAACCCTCTTTGGGTATCACCAGCAATCCGTCAGCCGGATCCATGATGGATAAGCAATATCGGTATGCTCCAAGAATGTGAGGCCAACTCTGCTTCACAAACTCTTCGTCGCCCGCGAAACGGTAGAAGTGCCCCATCGCAATGAGGTACCAGAGACTGGAATCCGGATGGATATATGGATATGGATATTTGTCAAACCATTCCACCAGTGTGGCGCTCTGCGAGATCTCGTGAGGCATCGCGCCGTCTTTCCGCTGGTACTTTTCCAGAAACCGAAAGGCTTCTTCCAAACTTGCCGCGCCTCCCGAATCGAGAAACGCCCAGGATGTGATCATTGGCTCGTCGAAGTACCATGCGTACATCGGGCGCGTTCCGGTCCCGGACGATCCATAACCTGACACGTAACTGCAACCCACATAGGGATTGCAGATTCTCAACTGATCCAGCGCCACGCGTGACCAGCGAAGCGATTCGTCAATTTTTGGGTCGGAGGTAACAAATACAGGTCCTTGGCTGTCGAGCTCTTCATAGTGCTGCAGGCTCTGCGCATAGAGCAGCGGCAGTCGGTTCAGAAGCTCGTTATAGGTGGCCTGAGCGTCGCAGATTCCCTGTATTCCCGCTGCTCCAAAAATCGGAATGTAATTCTTCTGTGCCTCCTGGGGTGTGACATTCAGGTCCAGCTCTTCGAATGGATTCTCGTCGCTCAGATACGCGTGATAGCCGACGGCGGTTGATCCCTGGGCGAACGGCGATCCGATGAGGGCGGAGAATTGATTCGTCGGCTCGGCCAGCTCAAGCCACCGGTGGGTTTCGTCCCAAGTGTAGGTCTGGCCACCTAATCCGCCCGGCCACATCAGGTTCAGGTCAGGCTTGAAGCGCGCGTAAATGTGCAAGGCGCGCGGAGCATTCACGTCCAGCAGAACCGCAAAGCCGGGTGTGCTCCTCGGGGCGAACAGAATCTCATTGACTGTGAACATCTCGGCGGAATATTGCAGTTGCACCATCTGCGGAAAGATCCGGGCACCGGCGAGAATCTCCCGGCCGGAATAGATCCTTGGTGAACCTTCCAATTGAAAGCCCAACTCGAATTCGTGAAAGATCTTGAGCGGATAAATCCATCCTTCCAGTTGCCCGTTTTCAAATCCCCACAGTCCGCTCTTTTCTCCAACCGCGTTAATGAATCTGTGCGGGCTCGCTCTTTCGCTGATTACCAGGGTGCCGGGAGTGAGCTCGAATTTTGGGATACCTGCCAGCGGTGTTGCGGCAACAGCCATTTTGACCGCCGCCCCGAAAAGACAGCATAGAAATCTTCTGATTCCAGGTGACATGGCGAGCCTCCCTTAGCTCTTGAAACCACGGAGATCTGGGATTTCTGAAGCAACAACGCCTAATCCTATCGTTCTTTCCGGCAGAGGGTTGGAAGACTCTCCATAAGAGCCGGGTAAGGCCGCCGGACAAGACACCCATTCTTGACTTTGGCAACCTCATCTTCAAAGCGGTTGCGATGTCGGGTCCCTTGCCTGCCTCAGAGACAGCAGCTGCTCGACGGGTACAGTCAGCACAACATTGGCGGCCTGATGTAGAAATCACTCCGGCTTTACAAGGCCACCGGGCTTCCGACCGCCTCCTCAGATGTGAGGTCTTGATCGGCAGAAGAGGGTAATCAGGCAGACTCTTGTAGCCGCGCCTAACCCTCAAAAGGCGTCGTCAGTAGAGAAGTCCTACCTTTGAGAGGCTCAGGCACCTTAAGTGATTTTAATTTAGAAGGATAGCCAGGCTTTTCGGGCCACCGGCTGAGTATTAGTCCAGATTGTTGGCAGCGTGATTTTACGTTACAAGGCTCTTAACATCGATGTAACTCCTCAGTTCCGCCATATTCGAACCTTAAGAAATCGCAATAGTTACACTGGACCCCAACGTTTCAGAACTCTAGTAACCCCGCCGTTACTAGTCAATAGAGGTTGATCGGCACAGTATGGTCGGGCGTTGTCAAAGGAGAATTCTGCTGGGAGGTCTCTACCCGTCTCGCGAGGAAGCGGGGCTCAGTGGACCATGCGTCTCTTTAAAACGTAAACATCGACGTTTCAATCCCGGCATCCATCGACCACCCTCGAAGCGCTCTGGAGGCTATATGCAAAAGCGAATTCTCGTTCTGGCTGCAGTTGCAGTTTGTCTCATATCGCTCCCGTTTGTCGCGAGAAATACGTTTGCGCAAGCTGTGGCAGGAACCTTGCTCGGTACGGTTCAGGATTCCTCGGGAGCCGTGATTCCGGGGGCGAATGTAACGCTCACCAATGAGGGGACAAATGTCACCAACCAAACGACAACCGGGCCGCAGGGCTTCTTTACATTTCCTAACCTCAATCCGGCCCAGTACAGCGTCACAGTGGAAGCCAAGGGGTTCAAGAAGCTGGTTTCGGCACATAACCTTGTCCAGGTGGAAAAAACGACACGCGTCGACCTGGCGCTGACGCCTGGCGCGGTAACCGCCGAGGTGAAGGTAACGGGAGCGACGCCGCTGGTTGAGACCACGACCTCCGATATCGGCACAACGATCGACCAGACACAAATAGAGAACCTGCCTGTGAACGGGAGAATCCCGGCGCTGCTGATGCAGCTTGCTCCCGGATCCACGCCGACCGCATGGGGCGCGGGCAATGGCGAAGATTCATCCACGGCATCGACGACGGCTCCGGGCGGTGGCGGCGGCGGCGCCTACACTGCCACAAACGGCTTTCCTTTCGAGTCGAATCTCTACCTGGTGGATGGCGTGACCAACGTGGAGTTGATGAACGCATATATGGGGCTCCAGATTCCATTCGACTTCATCGGGGAAATGAAGCTCGAAACCAGCGCCCCTACCGCGGAATATGGCAGCTACGGCGCACAGGTATCCAACATCACCACCAAATCGGGAACCAACAAGTTTCACGGTCAGGTCTTTGAGTACAACCGCAACACGGTGTTCAATGCGTCCGACTACTTCAGTAAAGTGAATCCGCCGTTCCACCAAAACCAATTCGGCTTCGAAGTGGACGGCCCGATCATCCAGAACAAGCTGTTCTTTGCAGCCGATGTGCAGTGGCTCAAGCAAGCCACGGGTTCTTCCAGCACCGCGAGCCTGCCTACGGCAGCGGCGCGGAGTGGAGATTTGTCGGCCTTCGTCAGTAACGGCAAGGGACCGATCACCAACCCGATGGCATGCTATTACAGCGCCAAGGCCAACGGCCTCGCCAACCCCGTGCCTTGCACTGCCAGTGAGGCAGTCACCGTATCCGGAACCTACGATACGGTTCCCGCTTCGGACATCGTGCCCATTGCAGGAGCCACTTCAGGCTACCTGCAGCCCTCCGTGTGGCCGTTGCCCAACCTCTCCGGGCCAGTCAACAATGCCAGCGTTGTGCAATTGAACGATGCATCCCAGCCGCAGGAAGACGCCCGCGTCGATTGGGCCATCTCGCAGAGCGACCGCTTCTTTGCACGCTTTGGGTATAGCAATCGGACGGTCGACCAGCCGTTGGACCTTGGCACCGCCACGAAGCCGGCCATCTTCATGAACAACGGAAACATCAATGCCACCAACCAACTCAGCAACAACGTTGTGGGTTGGGACCACACGTTCGGCAGTAAGAGCACTGTGATTAATCAGTTGCGCCTGGGCTACAGCCGCTACGCGACCCACGCGTTCACCACTGCGAACGGAATTGCCGAGAACAATGCTCTGGGCGTTCCCAACGGCAACATTGATGCATACAGCGATACCAGCGGCATTGCGCAGGTGAATATTTCCGGTTGGATGGGTACTGGCGACCCCGGCTGGGTGCCGCAAGGATTGGGCAGACTTTCCAACATCTACCAGATCAACGACGCGTTTGCGCTTGTGCATGGCCGCCATAACCTTAAATTCGGCTTTGCGTTCGAGCCCATCCAGGCACGCGTCTACAACTCGCAGAATGATCCTCGCGGGCAGTTCAGCGCAACCGGCAATTACAC
This sequence comes from Terriglobales bacterium, assembly GCA_963788475.1. Lineage (GTDB taxonomy): Bacteria > Acidobacteriota > Terriglobia > Terriglobales > Acidobacteriaceae > Telmatobacter. The sequence goes on along the minus strand of CAWBGO010000009.1, from coordinate 82,479 downwards.
TGGCAACGGCAGCAACGGCGCGGCCCTCGCCGACTGGCTGGTGGGCGCCATGGGAAACGGCAATTGCCAGGGGACTGCCGTCTGCCGGGACCACTTTTTCGCCCCGCCTAACACGCGGACCAAACAAATTTCCGAATTCGCGCAGGACGATTATCGGTTAAGCAACAAGGTCACGCTCAACCTCGGTGTCCGCTACGACGTCTACACGCACCCAGTGGATGCCAAGAACCTGCAAAGCAACTTCGTGACCAATGGACCAAACGCCGGCTTGATCCAGTTGGCCTCCTCAAGCAACCGCGGCCCCAATGTAAACACTTATTACGGCAACGTAGCGCCGCGCCTTGGCGTCGCCTACACGCCTGATAACGGCAAAACGGCATTCCGCGCCGCGTATGGGATCAGCTACTTTAATGGCAACTTCGGCGCGAACGGAGGCACGCTGGAACGGAACTTCCCGCTGCTGGACATGGAAAACAACGCCTCGCCGCAGAGTAACTGCGATACGATCGGAATTCCGACTCCGGCCCCCGGCGCTCCCACCGGGTTATTCGATTCGGCCTGCGGATCGCTGATCCTGGCCAACGGCCTTCCCGGTAACGAGACCTCCGGATCGCCGGTGTACCAGCCGCTCGTTCCTTATTCCGTGCCGCCGGGTGGGTTCATCGCATCGCCTCCGGGGTTTGGCGTCTACCAGGTGGCCAGCAACTTCCGCCAGGGCCGAGCCGACAACTGGAATGTCAGCATCGAAAAGCAACTTGGCGCGAACATGGCGCTCCACGCCGCGTACGTGGGCACCAAAGGCACCTATCTCTATAACGATTGGCAACTTAACCAGTGCAACCCGACGGCGTTCACCCAGGGCCCGACCTACGCCCAGCTGCAGGCCCAATTCAACACCCCGGGCCAACCAATCGAAACCCAACCGTATCCAGGCACACCGTATTGCTTTCCGTTTTACAGCATCGCGCCCACCATTTCGACCATGGATTTCCGCAACAGCGGAGCCAAGTCGCACTACAACGCCGGTCAGCTCGTGTTTGATCGGCGCGCTGGTGAGAACCTGACCTTCACTGCAGCCTATACCTGGTCCAAGCTGATGGATAACTATTCCAACCAACTCGACAACTACGACCAGAAGCAGTACCTGGTCACGGCGGGCTGGCACCATGCCAACTTCCCGCAGACCCTGACCCTCACCTACGTGTACGGTCTGCCGTTCGGCCGCGGGAAGAAGTACGGTAGCGATGTCTCGCGTTGGGAAGACATGATCATCGGCGGATGGTCGATCAGCGGCGTCACTTGGTTCCGTTCAGGCGCTCCCCTGCTGGTTACCTCGGGCTCGCAGTACCTGCTCGCTCAAAACAGCGGACAGCGCGCCAACTACAGTTGCTCTGTGGCCGATAATCCGCACACCATTTCGGAGTGGATCCAGACGAGTTGCTGGTCGCAGCCCATCGGATTCGTCTTCGGCAACGCCGGTGTTGCGCAGGGCAATGCGTACGGACCGCGCTACCAGAGCTGGGATATGTCCTTTGGCAAGACGTTCCCCATCACCGAGCAGGTACATTTGCAGTTCCAGGCCCAATTCTTCAACGTCTTCAACCACGTCAACCTTCAGACGCCCAATACGAGTCAAAATGCCGGCCCTGGGAGCTTCGGGGTGATCAGCAACGACTTTCTGCCGCGGCAAGGACAGCTCGGACTGGCTCTCTCGTTCTGAGGTGTGCACTTTCAACCCAAAAAAGTGCAGACAGGGATCGGGGCTTGAATGGAATGACTCCCAGGCCCCCACAAAGAAATCCCTGCGGCGATATCCCTTCGCGTCGCACACGGCGAAGCGCATGTGACATGGGTTCGATCTGGGTGATCCATGCTAGCGATCCTTTTTCACGGTGATTACCACTTGCTGTGAAGTACCGAGGTGATGAAGTGATAACCAAATATTCGCGCCGGAGAGCGATCAAAAACGCCGCGGCAACGGTCGCCCTGATGAGAATGCCCAATTTGCTTGAATCGCAGGCACCCGGGGAAGGCACCACCCGGTACAACTATTCTCCGAAGTCGCGCAATGTGCCATTGGGTGCGGCGCGCGGTATTCATCCCGGTCGTGTCGTCTGGGTGCGCGATCCAAAAGCGGCACATTGGAGTGGCGCTCGCAATTCCGTATCCGATCAATGGTGGATGGATTCGAGCACGGACCAGGCGCGGGTTGACGCGATGATCTCGTTGCTTCTGCGCAGCGTCACAGGTGCAGCTACCGACGACGAGGCGTGGAAGGCCATCTTTAGCTATTACGGAGCACGGTACGAGAACACGAAAGAGAAACGATACCAGGCCGGCGAAATCGTCGCTGTCAAGGTCAATCTCAACAACAGCAAGCCCGTGGTTCCAACCAATCTGGTAAACGTGTCTCCTCAGGTGACTCTGGCCATTGTTAGCCAATTGGTCAATCATGCTCACGTGGCTGCAAGAGATATCGTCGTGTACGATGCGCAACGAAATATTTATCCCGGGTTGCTTAACAAGATTTGGAATGAGTACAAGGACGTTCGCTTCGTGCAAAGAGACGCGCCCGACCCGGTGCATCAGTCTCATCCCGCATACGGTGCGATTCACGGTCTGGAGCAGGCGCAGTGGGTGGAGGGTCAAAATTATTCAGCGAACCACTACGAGAATGCCCGGTTCATTCCGCAACAGATCAAGGACGGGACTTACCTCGTGAACATCGCGCTCATTAAGGGCCATTCCTATCCCTATGCGGCGGCGGAGGGCGGCGACGAGGGACAAACCGGTGTCACATTGACCGGAAAGAACCACTTCGGTTCCATCAAGGGGGCCGGGGAACTGCACAGCATCATCAACACAAACCAGGGCGGAACGGCTCATGCTTATTCGCCAATTGTGGATCTCTCCGCCTCACCGAATCTCGGCGCGAAGACGATCTTGTACCTCCTCGACGGGCTCTATTGCGCCCGCAGACACATGTCATATCCGCTGCATTTTCCCAATGCACCGTTCTTCAATAGAGCGGAGCCTTACGAGAATACGGATTGGCCGGCAAGCATTCTCGCCTCCCTCGACGGAGTTGCTCTCGACTCAGTTGGACTCGACATCCTGTATTCGCAGACCAAGAACAATAATGACGAAAACGGTCACCCAAGGATCGCAATTCGTGAGAACGCCGATGACTACCTGATGGAAGAGGCGCTCGCTGGCCGTCCCCCATCCGGAACAAGTTATCGGCAAAACGGCAAACCTGTAGCCAGCCTCGGGGTCTTCGAGCACTGGGACAGCGACGAAGGTCGCAGGTATTCGCGTAACCTTGATCCGCACCATGGCACCGGCATCGAGTTGATCTACACCCAGAAAACTTAGCTTGTCATCTGAGAGGTCTGATGCGAATCGGTCGGTCGCCGGCGCTGATTACATTGGAAAGTGACGTCTTCAAATGGCGATTCACAGGCATTGCGAGTCTCATTCTTCTTGCCTTCTCGATTCTCGGTACGACGTTTCATACGCCGGCACAAGAGCCTCGTTACTGGTCGATCGCACTTGCTGACGCGCTGATGAAGCACGATACGGGCGGTCCGGGGCAGTCGTTGACCCCCTGGTCCTATTGGAAGGGTTATACGTTGAATGGTTTCGAAATGCTTTGGCTGTCGACAGGCGATCGACGATATTTCGACTACATCAAGCAGCAGGTGGACCCGTTTATTGGTCGTGACGGCAATCTTGTCGGCGTGAGGCTGGACAGCCTGGACAATGCCATGGCGGGAAACATCGTGGTGGGGTTGTATGAGCACACGCGTGATCCGCGTTATCGTTTGGCCGCAACCCGGATACGCAAAATGTTCGATAACTATCCGCGCAATGCGGATGGGGGCTTTTGGCACAATCCCCGGTTTCCCGGCGAGATGTGGGTGGACGGCATTTTCATGGGTGAGATGTTTCTATTGCGCTACGGAGATACCATCGGTGACCGCAAGCATTGTTTTGATGAGGCGGAGAAACAGATCACGGTCTTTGCGCACCACGCCCTCAAGGACAGTAGCGGCCTCTATTACCATGCCTGGGCGGCAAACCCTGACCTTGCCACGGTTGTGCCGGAACACAAGGTGCATTGGGCTGACCCGGCAACCGGGCTTTCCCCGGAGGTGTGGAGTGAGGGGCTGGGATGGTACGCATTAGTGGTGGTCGAGGCCCTGGCCCGCCTGCCGGCCGACTATCCGCGACGCTCAGAGGTGCTTCACATTTATCAGCAGCTTGCTGCAGGCCTGAAGCGCGCTCAGGACACCATTACAGGAGGATGGTTCTTCGTCGTCGACAAGCCCGACGGGAAGAACAACTGGATCGACACTTCGGGCAGTGCCATGTTCACTTATGCTCTCGAACGCGGCATCGAACTCGTGCTGCTGGATCGCAAGGAATATGCGCCTATCGTTGCCGCGGGGTACCGCGCGATAACACACAACGCGCGGGTGAACAGTCAAGGCCTCGTCGACATCTCCAGCGCTTGCGACGGCGTGTGTGTGCAGGCCAGTTACGCCGATTATGTTGGCTGCAAACGCGTCGTCAATGCCAAGGAAGCAGTCGGCGGATTCCTCTGGGCCACCATAGTTGTCGAGAAGCCTGGCCGTGTGAATTAGCCGGGCAGTGCTGATTCCGGCGCGAATTCCCGGGACCCGGGGAGGAGCGGACGCATGTTAAGAAACCAGCGCAAAAAAATGCGCTGAACATGACCTGTGAAAGGAGCAATCACGCACCATGCGCCAGGAAAAAGTCACTGCGAACATTTCGCAAATGATGTGCCTTATCGCGTTGTTGCAGGCGGGTTTGATAGCACAGATAAAGAGTTCGTCCTCTCAGTTTCCGCCTTACATGGGCGAACACTTCGACTACGCGTCATTCACGCGCTTTGATGCCCCGGCTCCTCCCAAAAACCTGATCTACCAGTCCAACGGGTTTATGGCTCTGCAGGAGTCGGGGTTCGGTGGCCAAAAGATCATCATCCCTGTGGCTGGCCCCGCGGCACCTGTAAACGAGGGAGAGCGGCTCATGGCCCTGGAGATCGATTCTCCTGTTTTTGTCGTGGACTCACGGACGCTTCGGCTAAGTGACACTTCGGCCAGACATAGTCTCACTTACTTCGCCGACCGGACTATCTATCGAACGACCTTCGATAATGGTCTCGAAGTAGGGCTCGTCGTCTATCCGGTCTACCGCAAGGCGGCTGCCGTCGTTCGCACAGAGGTGAAACACGCGCCCCAGCCCGTCACCGAGATCATCCAGGTTCGAGGCCTCGGCTTCCAGATCCTTCCCAACTCAGATTCGCATCTGCTCAGTTTTGGCTCGTCGAAGTGGCCCTACCGCTTGCTGCTCGCCTCTGAACCCCAGGTTCCAGCTCAAGACGGGCACTTTCAATGGAAGTTGACCAGCGGGAGTTCTGCGGTCTTTATCATCACCCTGGGTGGAAATGAGCAGCAGGCCAATGCCGCTCTCGCTGAATTGCGTTCGTCTCCAGACCTCTTTGATGCCGAAACGCATCGTTTGTGGAACGAGTATCTGGCATCTGCGCCTCTCGTCGCCCCAGCCCAGCCGATCAAGTTCACTATCGGCACATTGAACAAAGATGAGAGCATCGCGCCGCAAGAACTCGTTCGTAGCGAACTCTGGTTTTGGCGCGGGGTTCTGAATACAACATGCCAGGTCCGCTACCTTTCAACGTGCCCCATGGTCATTGCGGACTGGAATGTCTTCATGGGCATGTGGAGCAACGATGGTATTGCCGAGACCCTTGCACTTATGGGAACCAACAGAACCGATATTGCCCGCGCCTCCCTGCTCGATTGGTTTCGCTATGCCGTAAATGCCAAAGGGGATGGCACACTTCCGTGGACCATCTTCCCTTCAGGCAAAAACACGTTTCAGGCTCTCGGACCCGAGCGGGATACCCAGGGAATTCCAGTCCAGGCGACGCTCGTGGGCGAGTATGTTCGTCTCACCGGCGACAAAAGTATCCTCGGCGAAAAGCCGGGCGGAATTGCGGAAGATCGTACCGTATGGGAAGCTCTTCTGGCATATCAGCGGAATCTACTCAAGGTCCGTGACGTCAACCATGACCATCTCATCGATTGGCTCAACACCTATGAAACCGGATGGGACGATAAGGATTCTCCGTTCGTCGATCTCAAGGGACACCCGACTTCTTCGATCAATGAACAGGTCTTCAATCTCTGGAACTTGCAGGAGATGGTATACCTCTCCAAAATACAAGGCGAAGATCCGGCTCCGTGGCAGAACGAATTCTCCACGGCGCAAGCGGCGATCCGCACCAAGCTGTGGGACCCCGCCAGCCAGCGCTATTGGGATCTTGATATAAAAACAGGAAAACTATGGAAGCAAGGGGAGAACCTCGATGCGTATTATCTTCTCTACTTCGAGACCGATCCAGCCCGTATCGAATCCATGATGAAGCGGTTGAATGATCCAACTAAGTTCAACGGCGCTCTGTTGCCCACACTCGCTTTCGATACACCCCACTGGGGCGGATACTGGCGCGGCCCTGCATGGCCTAGAATCTTTGGCTATATAGGCATGGCGCTCGCGCGGAGTGGTCACGGCACCGAAGGATTCGATTGGCTTTCTCGGGCGATTTCCTCCAATCTCGGCCCGCTTCTTCCCGAGAATGTAGATCCGAAAGCCTACCCTCCCGGAGAACATGCGATCGGTTCAGTGCGCATTATGGGCTACGATGCCCTCGATACGTTGCTCCTTCCTGATGTTGCCGGCTTACGCACGTGGGGAGGAGAAGATTTGACCGTCGCACCGGCCGCTGCGCCTGGCAAGATATTTGTGCGCAATCAAAAATGGATGGGGGATAGTTACGACGCTATATTTGATCCCGGCCAGCCAACTCTTCTCTGGCGTAACCGGGAGTCCCTTGATCCTTTGCCTGGCGACAGGATCTGGCACGGACACAAGCAAGGCTCCAAAGTCACTTTCGAGGCAGAGTAAGATGTCGAAGGAAAAGAAGAAATGCTGTTGCCGGTCAGTTATATATGGCTCCGTCTTACTCTTAGTCTGTGGCACGATCTTATCCGCGGCCGGTTCGAAGTGTCGGGCTCAATCCGCCTCATCAGCGCTGGCCGCTGACTGGCTTGATAAAGCGACCTGGGACGTCTCGCCGCCCGAAGCCGCATTGTTGAAGCGCTCCCAGGCCACACTCATGAGGAATGTAATCACCGGAGATGCGTGGAAGCCATACCGCGGTGTAATGCCGTCCCTTGGAAGTTATCGCGGCATCTGGAACTGGGATTCCGCTTTCCATGCCGTCGGAATCTCGCATTGGGATCCGGAGCTCGCGCGGGAGCAGTTCAAGATCCTCTTTGGAAAGCAGCTTCCCAGCGGAGCCCTGCCAGACGTGATTTGGGAAAGGAGAGGTATGGTGACTACCTTCACCAAGCCTCCGGTCATGGCATGGGCAGTCGCAGTCGTCGACCGCCGTTCTCCCGACATCCGATTCCTGCAGGAAATCTATCCGAAGCTCATTAAACTCGGTGACTTCTGGCTCAATGAGCGGGGCGGCGCTGCCGATGGCCTGTTTTACTATGCGGGCACCGACACCGGTGACGACTCGGGCTGGGACGATTCCATCCGCTGGGATCATGGCTACCGTTATTCCAAGAGCAATAACCACCGGCTCTGGGCCATCGACCTTAACTGCTACATGGTCTCTCACTATCGCGCCATGGCTTATATAGCTCAGCGCCTGGAACTTTCTCAGGATCGCGATAAGTGGACCCGGATGGCGAGTGAGTTAGCCACCCGCATCAATGCAAAGCTGTGGGATGACAAACTCGGATTCTATGTCGATCGCGATCGCAAGACCGGCAAGGATGGTCCTGCGCTGTCGCCCGCCGGCTTCATGCCCCTGTTTGTGCATATCGCCAGCCCTCAACAAGCGGCCCGGCTCGCCACAATCGCATCCGACCCTGTGAAGTTCTTTCCCGGCATGCCCACTGTGGCCTATGACACTCCTGGGTATGTGAGCAGCGGGTACTGGCGCGGCCCGGCGTGGGTGAACACATCCTATTTCGCTCTTCAGGGCCTGCGCGAATATGGCTACAGCGAACTGGCCGAGAAAATGCGTTCCAACCTTCTCGACTGGATATCGGCCGATCGCTGCAGCCTCCGCGAATACTACGATTCCAGGACCGGCAAAGGCGGAGGCGCAGAAGGTTTCGGGTGGTCCGCTTCGTTCACCATCGCCTTTATCCTTGATTGGAACAATGACAACCTGACTTGGCTCTTTCATTGATGCCGAAATGCAGTTCGGACGTGGGCACCGTCGCATTCCACCCTGCTCACAGTCAGGTGGATCCTGCAGCAGCCGAGGAGGTAGATCAGTGTTGATATCCGGTTCGAGAACTGTTCGTTCAGCGCTCGCCAGCATTGTCATAATCGGTCTCGCAGTTTCTACTCGGGCCGAATCTCGCCAGGAACATCAGTTCCAATTGGAGCTTCGATCCTCCGACACGCGATTAGTGCAGGCCTTCGACTGGGCGAAGAAGCAAGCATTGATGTATGTTTTCGACGGTGATCCGGTTGGCTTGTGGTATGAAGCCGCCCTTCCCGGAAGGCGCGCCTTCTGCATGCGCGATGTGTCACACCAGGCCGCAGGAGCACAGGCGCTCGGCCTTGCCGGATACACACACAATATGCTCAGGAGATTCGCTGAAAACATCTCAGACTCAAAGGACTGGTGCAGTTACTGGGAGATCAATTATCTTAACCAGCCGGCGCCAGTCGACTATATAGACGACGAGAAGTTTTGGTACAACCTGCCCGCGAACTTCGATGTCCTCGACGCAAGCTACCGCATGTACCTCTGGACCAGAGATCGGAGCTATATCGAGGATCCAGTTTTCCTGAACTTCTACGACCGCACCGTCACAGACTATGTTTCCCGATGGAACCTTGGTACGAAGGGCATTATGAGCCGAACAAATCAGGTGGACGGGCCTCCTTACTTTCGGGGTGATCCAAGTTATGAGGAAAGCCGGCCTGATATCATGGTCGGCATCGATCTCCTCGCCGCCCAATACGCGGGATATCAATCCTATGCGGCGATCCAGGAGCTTCGCGGGAACAGGGAGACTGCACGGACGTATCAAAGGCGCGCATCAGAAATCAAGTCTCTCGTAAATACAACCTGGTGGAATGCCTCTGGAGCCTATTTCTATAGCTTCGTTGACAAGGACCATAAACTCGAAGGCAAGGCCGATGTCGATCTCCTCTACTGGGGAGTTGTCGACGATGGAGCAAAAGCGAAGAGTGCTATTACTACACTGCTCAAGAGAATGCGGAATGAGCCTGAGAATGAGGTTGAGCCGGAGTCTCACTACGCGGAGGTCCTCTATAAATACGGCGTCCCCGATTCGGCCTATGCGGAGATCATGGACCTCACCCGTGCTGGACGCGTACGGCAGGAGTATCCCGAGGTCTCCTTCTCCGTCATCGGTGCAATCGTCAACGGTCTGATGGGCGTCAACATCGACCCGGTAGAAAGTGCCGCCGATCCTTCTGCAATCGTTGTGACAACCCTACCACAGTTGACCAAGCAGACACACTGGGCCGAACTCCGTAACCTGTCCGTCGGGACGGGCACAATCTCAATCCGGCATGTGGGAACCGAGCGAACTGTCTTTTGGAATCAAGGCAAAACCAAATTGATCTGGCGGGCAATCTTTCCTGGAACCTCTGCAAAGCTCATAGTCAACGGTAATCCAGTCCGCGCTGAATCCGGAACGCTTCACTCGAGCAGGCCGATAACCTGGATTCAAATTCCGGTCGATGCTGGAATGAGTGCATCTGTTCAAGTAACGCGGTAGTCAGCCAAGGTGGCCAATGAACGCTCGGGACGGCCAAAGTTATCCGTCTGTCGGTCATGTCTGTTTCTCTTTTGTCATGAGACTCGCAGTGCAGCTGCTAGCCGAAGACGATCCTGCGCCTTTGGCTGACTCAGCTAGGCCAGGCCACAGCCTCGAGTATCCGGCGCCACGGCGAAACAATTTGAGAATCTGATTTGACAATCGAGGATCAAGTTCATCAAAGAGCGGTGTTACCCAAAGTACTCCATTGAGACAATGATGAATGGAGTTGCCGTCTTCGATTACGATAACGTCGATTCCTCGATATCGTCCTCAGCAAAGTTCAATCAAGTTGCCCACTTTCGCCTGAACACTGAACACGTGACCAGAAGATGGGGCCTGCTCGAGCATTCTTTCAGACGATGGAAGAGTACTGAAAACCGCGAAGCAGATCCGCGAATCCAGCGATGATCCAAATGCGCGTGCGAGGGCTCGAGATCGACCGACCCAGAAGGCAGGCGAGGATGGGTGAACGTGTGTTGTTGTCGGGAAGTGGGATTCGGTAAATTACTGATTTAACAAATCTTTTACTCGATGGTGCCGGATAGCTCCCGATAAAACGGGGCAGTATCCAGGAATGCGTTTGGCGCATTTTGGTTAGCTGTGGCAATCCACTTGTCTGTATAGTCCGCTTCGCGTCAACTTGTAGCCACCTTCGACGGAAGGCGGTTATACAGCAACTTGGATCACTGATTCACTGATTCCGTCGCAACCACTTGATGAAGAAATGGGACAGGTCTTTCGGAATATCTTGAACATTTAAATGTGTCTCCGACGACGCATTTTTACCCTGTCTCCTGCTTGATCACGAACTGTTTTGGCGACCCATGCCAGCAATAGGTTTGCGGAATTCACGCGAGAGCAGAGATGGTTTTGAGTTCTTTTTCCGATTATTATTGCTTGGCCACATCCGCGGGCTGGCTGAAATCTCGAAGGTCAAATACTTTGAATTCTCCGCCAGGCGGTTTCACCCGCAATACAAGGGTCACCGAAAGCGGTCCCTGAAAATATGGGAGATGAAGGGTATGCATGCCCGCGCTCAGCTTGATTGACCGCTTCGCGGTCCGTGGTTGATGTGCACCGTTCAAATCGATGACCAACGCATCATCGATATAAAGATTTGCGCCATCATCGGCAGTCAATTCGAAACCGTATTCTCCCGGCTGCCCAATCCAGAATTCCCCGTGGTAGTCGATGCCGAACCACTCAAGTCTGCTCGTGACTCCGGGAATACCTTTGGTGAGGAATTCGTTCTCCACATTGAGCGAGGAGGTATGCAGTGCGCCAATGAGATCCAGGTTCCAGAACTCCGGCAGTTTCCTGGTATCATCCGACAACTCGTAGACGTCGCCGCATATGGTATCGGGCGTGGGTACGATTGATCCAAATGAGCCGGTATCCTGTGGAAGCTGTGCCCGCCTTTCCCGCGTCTCTGCGAGCCACTTTGCATTGATCAACTCATTGGGCACTGCGGGAGCGGTGGCCACGTCGATCGATCCCAAATTTCCGGTTTCGCGATCGCGCACAACGAAGCGCGCGAGGGCTGGGACTCCCAATTTTGGAAACTCCACCAGATTTGCAAATCCATGTACGAGAGCCCGTTCGTATTCGATCGGTTCCAGTACCCGCTCCACGGAAGTGTGCATGAAGTTAAGAGGCAATCCCGCCGCGTTGAAGGTGCATATACCGTAGTCAAGCTGAACCCTTCGCGCCTCGTCCGATAAGGCGATAAACGCCAGAGAATCCGCTTGAACGACGAGAGAGTATCGCAGGGAATCGCGGTTTCCGGACTGGACCAATTGGGCCTCGAGCGCAATGGAGGAAGGCGTTGGCAAGTGGTGACAGGCTGCCTCCTGCAGTGCCAGAGCCGTTGCCGCACCAGTCGGCGGAATGGGCATTGTCACATTCGCATCTGTCCTGCCGACGTAGTAGCGGCGACGGAACAAAAGGGTAACGTGCGGACGGCTGGTAGTGACGAGAATCTCGTGGTACCCGCTTGTCCAGCCGTCGGGGCTGGGCTGGTATGCAAGTTCATAGTGGAAGGTCTTGCCGGTCGCGCAGCCGCCGGATGCGACTCGGAAACCAGCAGAAGGTGCATCGATGCGGCCTTCCGGCGATGCCGGATCGATCAGATGAAATGCGGAAGGGTTTCGAGGCGTTCTTTGAGAATGCATAACGGCCTCGAAGATCTGAAAGTCGCTTCCTTTCAAGTCGCGGACCGGATGACTATGCTGGTCGATGGCTACGACCTCGACCTCGACCTCGCGGGTCGTCATTTTGAGGATAAATGGCGCCTCGGCGGGGCGCGCTTTGCCGCCCGCCTGCTGCTGACTCGGAGAAGATTGGCTTTCTGGCGCTGGCGCGGTTTGCGAACGGGCCAGAGGCTGCAAGAAAGCAGGAATCAGAGCCAAGCGTGAAAGCAGCCTGGTCACGATCTCGACCCGATTTGCTTTCATTGACAATCTCCCAAAACGGAGCGCGGGACATCTCGTCTCAAAACGGATAGTGGCGCGCACCTGTTTGCACCGTGATCCAGCGCAATACCGTGAACTCTTCTACGGCTGCCTTACCGCCAAATCGACCGTAGCCTGAAGCTTTCATTCCCCCGAAAGGCATCTGTGGTTCATCATGAACGGTGGGACCATTGATATGGCAGATTCCGCTTTCAAGCCTTCGAGCCAGGTTCCATGCCCGCGCGAAGTCTTCGCTGAAGACGGACGCCGATAACCCAAACTCCGTATCGTTCGCGACCCGGAGTGCTTCATCATCTCCGTCGACACGAATGACGGTGACGACCGGACCGAACGACTCTTCCGCATGAAGGCGCATTTCCGGAGTGACATGATCAATGACCGTCGCCTCCACGAGCGTGCCTGCGCACTTGCCTCCCACCGTAACACGCGCTCCTTTATCCACTGCATCCGCAATCAATTCGCTAATGCGCAAAGCCGAACGCTTGTCTACGATCGATCCCAGCACGGTTGGACCAAGCGCCGGATCGCGAAGCGGTAACGACGCCGCTTTCGTCGAGAGTCGCTTCACGAATTCGTCAGCGATCTTATTGTCAACAACAATCCGTTCGGTCGACATGCAGATTTGCCCCTGGTTCAGAAACGCGCCAAACGCTGCCGCATCGACCGCTGCATCCAGGTTGGCATCATCGAGGACAATCATCGGCGCCTTTCCGCCCAATTCCAGAAGAACGGGCTTCAGGTGGCGCGCAGCGAGCTCAGCCACGATCCTGCCGACTCTCGTTGAGCCAGTAAAGTTGACGTGCTTCACTAAAGGGTGATCGATGAGCGCTCCGACAACTTCGGCGGCGTCCTCCGGAGCATTGGTGATCACGTTGATTACGCCGTCCGGAAAGCCGGCCTCTTGCAATACGGTGCCAATCAGGCGATGCACGGCCGGGCACGCCTCGGATGCTTTGAACACCACCGTATTGCCACAAGCCAGCGGCACGGCCATCGCGCGCACGCCGAGGATCACGGGGGCATTCCACGGCGCTATCCCGACGCAAACGCCTAACGGCTGCCGGATCGCCATGGCCAGGTTGTCTGGAACATCTGTCGGAATGATCTCGCCCGATATCTGTGTTGTCATCGACGCTGCTTCGCGCAGCAGCGATGCTCCCATGACGACGTTGAAAGCCGCCCAGCCCTCGGTTGCGCCGGTCTCCTCGATCATGAACTTCACGAACTCGGCCTGGTGGGCAAGTAATGCGTCTGCAGCACGGAGCAGAAGTTCGCGGCGCCGTCCGGGCCCCGTCGCCGCCCAAGCTGGAAAAGCCGCCGCTGTGGAATGGACCGCTGCGGCAACATCCGCGGCGTCTGCCGCTGCCGCCCGCGTCGCTGTGGACCGCTTCACAGGGTCGATGCGCTGAAACGAGCGCCCGTTTTGCGCCGGCAGCGACTGACCATCGATTAGTAACGTCACTTCATTCATATCTGCACCGTTCCTTTGATCGCGCGCCCTTTCACTTCGCCGCGACGGCTATCAACGCATCAAGCGCAAGCGCGCCTTGACCCTGCGGGTAAACCACAATTGGGTTGATGTCGATCGCCTCGATCTCAGGAATCGACCGGATCAACCAACTAAGGGCAGAGATGATCCTCACGACGGCACCGACATCGAGCACCGGTGAACCTCGGAAACCACGCAGGAGCGCGCCGCAACGCAAATTGTATAGTTCTTCCTCGATCTGACGGCACGACAGATCAGGTGGCAGAAGGCGTACGTCATGAATTGCCTCCGCCAGCACCCCGCCAAACCCAACAAGCAGAACAGGCCCCCATTCAGGATCCCTGCGTGCGCCGACGATCAACTCAACTCCCTTTTCCCCCATGCGCTCTACGAGCACGCCATCGAGAACCAGTTCCGGGCGATGAGCCAGCACGTTACGATGCAGGGTCGTCCAACCCTCATGGAGAGCCCTTTCGGAATCAATGCCAAGCACAACGCCACCCGCATCGCTCTTGTGCGGCAGTTCCGCGGCCTGCGCCTTCAGCGCCAGCGGGAAACCCAATTCTCGCGCAAGATTTGTCGCCTCTTCAAAACTTCGCGCCAGCCGACCCTCTGGGACCGGAATGCCCAGTTCCTTTAACAGCAACTTGCTCTTGTACTCCGGCAGAAGGCCGGGCTCCAGGCGGATCCTGGGTCCCACACTCAACTCGCTGTCATCGCAGTCGCTCGCACGCGAACCATGCGCCGTCACATGCCCCAGCGCGCGCAATGCCCGTTCCGGCGACGGAAAACAAGCCACGCCGAGCCGCCGAAGCTCGTCAATGTCCGGCGAATCAAAAGGCGCTCCCTCATCCAACGCCGCGAAGACTAACGGCTTTTTTGGCCTCAGTGTTCGTATCGCATCGAGAATAGGCGGCAGTTTCAGCGCTGTCGTCGTTGGGTCGGTCAGAATGATGCCGAGCACCACGCTTCCAAACCCATCGTCCTCAAGGACCGCTGGCAACGTGCGCCGGTAGAGACTCGGATCAACCAACCCTTGCGCCGTCAGGTCGAGCGGATTCGAGGGCGGAATGAAGGGCGGAAGCGCCGCCCTGAGCGCCTGCTCGGCTCCCGCTGACAGCCCGGGCAGTTCAAGCCCGATACGCTCGCAAAGATCCAGCGTCAATGCTTTGAATGCACCCGACTCGGTGAACACTGCCGCACCCGCGCGTGGCAATTCCTTCGAGCGGACAAGTATCTGCGTCACGTCTACCAGTTCTTCCAAGCTCTCGACGTGAATCGCTCCAGCATGGCGGACGAGGGTCCGCATAACGTCGTAGTTGCCCGCCATTGCCCCGGTATGTGTCGCGGCCGAGGCGCGTGCCGCGCTGCTGCTGCCTGGATGAAGCAGTACGATAAACTTCCCGGCGTCGCGAGCCCGGCGCGCACATTGCAGAAAGCGCCCGGGATAACGAAATTGTTCGACCACCAGCGCCAGAACGCGCGTGCCCGCGTCACAGACCAGGTGTTCAGCGAAATCTTCCACTCCGCTTGCAGCCTCGTTCCCGGTCGTGACGAGTATGTCAGCGGTATTCTGTGATGACGCATGTTCACTGCCAGAACCGCGGCAAGCGCCCCACTCTGCGAAATGATGGCCGCTCCCGCGATTGCGGCCGGTTCCTGGGGAGGAGTGACCACGAACGTGAGGGGAACGCCATCGCGGTAATTCACCATCCCAAGGCAGTTTGGCCCCTCCACGATAATTCCGTGATCTCGCGCAATGCAGGCCAACTCCTGTTGCGTTGCTCGGCCCTCCTCACCGCTTTCAGCAAAACCGGCCGCAAACACGATGAGACTGCCCACGCGCTTGCGCGCGCATGTACGGGCGGCATCCACCACGGCAGGCCCCGGAACCGCAAGCACCGCGCAATCCACGTCGTGCGGAAGATCCTCGATCGACGCAAGGCATGCCCGCCCGTGGATCTCCTGGCGCTTCGGATTAACAAGATAGAGATCGCCCGCGTATCCCGCATTTTCCAGGTTGAGCAGCACGCTTTCTCCCAGAGATCCAGGTGTGGCTGATGCGCCCACCAGGGCCACAGAACGGGGCTTCAGCAGGCGGTCAAGCCCATCCGGAGTTGTCTTCACGCTCTCGAGATCGATCACGTCTATCTCCTGGAAGAGCCGTCAGCGGCGATAACTTTCAAGACCCGGCTTAATGCTTTTTTCGTCCAGGAACTGTTTCAATCCCTTCTCCCGTCCATGTTCGGGATCGCGGAGTTGCGCCTGATCGAGTTTGGCGTAGAGATAGTCCTCGCTCTGCTCCCACGTGAGTTCACGGCAGCGTTTAAAACCATGTTTGGCTGCGCGCAGAACGACAGAATTTTTTGAGGCAAGAACCCGTGCCAGTGCGATCGTCTCTTCCCGCAGTTTCTCCAGAGGTACCGCCCGATTGACGAGCCCCATCTCCGCCGCCTGCTTCCCGGTAAAAGTCTCGCCCGTCATGATGTATTCGAGCGCCTTGCGCTGTCCTACCGTGTCGGCGAGCGCCTTGCTCACGAGGTTCCCCGGCGGAATGCCCCAGTTGATTTCAGACAGTCCAAAAACGGCGCTCTCCGACGCAATGGCCAAATCGCACGCTACCAGCGGAGAAAACCCGCCGCCGAAACACCATCCGTTCACCATCGCAATCGTCGGTTTCGCATACATGCGGAGCAGTTTCCATTGCCATGTCGATGCGTCGCGGCGAATCTTCTCCTGAACGATCTCAGGGGCCTGGTCCAATTCGCGGAAGTATTCCTTGAGGTCCATACCCGCAGTCCATGACTCGCCGGCGCCGGTAAGCACGAGCACCTTGACCGCGTCATCGAGTTCGAGCGTCTCGAGCACCTCCCGCATCTCGCGATTCATGGTCGGGCTCATCGCATTGCGCTTTTCCGGCCGATTCAGTGTCACCCAGCCGATGCCGTCGTCAACCTCGACTCGAACGGTGGTCCAGCGTCCTTCATAATCCGGCATATGGTTTTATCCTTTCCTGAGATCGTGGTCCTATCCGCGCTGAGCAGTCAAAGCTGCGCTACATGGCATCCAGAGGCACGACTGCCGATCGCATCGATGGAGAGCTTGGGTATGCCCGCGCACATTGGGAATTTCCAAATCAAGGCAGATTTATCTGCCGATGAAGTGGAAGATCTTGTGAAGAGCCCCCGGCCATTACTGCGTAGTTGCCGGGAACCAGCTTCCAAACATCGGACGCTTCATCGTATACGGTCAGACGATCGCGGCTCACAGGAATAGAAACCTGCTTTGATTCGCCCGGAGTCAGCTCTACCCGCGCCCAGCCAATGAGCCTCTTGGGTGGCTCGCCTGCCGCATCGGGAAGGGAAGCATAAACCTGGCCGATCTCGGTTCCGGCGCGTTTGCCGGCATTGCGAACCGTGAACGAAACCTCGACAGTTTCTCCGCTCTTTACGGTCAGGCCGGAGTAAGTGTAGGTGGTATAGGAGAGGCCGAATCCGAAGGGGAATAACACGGGTTTCTTCTCCGCGTCGTACCACTTGTAGCCGACCTTCAGCTTTTCGTCGTAATAGGTCTCGAAGGGCGGCAGACCCTTGGCCATCGTGGCCATGAAACTGGAGATGTCGGCACCCGGCGCCGGACGGCTGGGCTGAGAAGCAGGCGGCGGCAACACCAACGTGGGATGGGGCAGGTCGGCGTCGCTCTTCGGGAAAGTAATTGCCAGTTTGCCTGTAGGATTCACCTCTCCGGTCAGCAGATTGGCGAGGGCCTCTGCGCCACGGATTCCGGGATACCAGGCCTCCACGGCCGCGGCGACATGATCGATCCAGGGCATGGTGGCCGGACTGCCTGTTTCGAGAACTACTATCGTATTCGCATTGGCCGCAGCCACTGTCTCGATGAGCTTGTCCTGGTCTTCGCCGAGATCGAGCGACTTCAGGTCCATGCCTTCCGACTCTGGCTGAAACGCGAATACGATTGCGACGTCGGCTCCTTTGGCGGCGGGCGTGGCAGCGGAAAGGTCATCGCCGGAACAGTAAGTGACTTTGCTGGAAGGCAGTTTGGCCGTGAGCGCGCGCAGGGGTGAGCTCGGCAACCAGACTTGACGCCTGAAAAAGTTCGCCATGGGATTCGCGCCAGGCTGAGGCGGTGGCGGAGGAACCGCAGAGCCTCCTGGTGCATCGACCTGCGCCGAGCCGCCCCCGGTGATTACGCCCACGTCGGCATGCCCGCCAATCAGCACGACAGAATGCAGTTTCGCAGCGTCGAGGGGAAGCACGTTGCGGTTGTTCTTGAGTAGAACGATGCTCTTTTCGGCGAGGCTCTGCGCCAGCGCGTAGCCGCGCTCCACATCGGGTACTTGTTTCACCACCGGGTGATCGAAGAGACCGGTGGCAAAGATAGTGCGCAGGATGCGGTGCACGTGATCGTTGATTTCGTCCTGCGAGACTTCTCCAGTTTCGACCGCCTTCTGCAGCGCATCGCCAAAGAACGTCTTGCCCGGTTGCTCCTGGTCCAGACCTGCGTGCGAGGCCTTGGCCGTGGAGTGCGTGCCGCCCCAATCGGAAACAACGAAGCCCGGGAAATGGAAGTCCTTCCTAAGGACATCGGTGAGCAGGTAGCTGTTTTCGCAGGCGAAATCGCCATTCACGCGGTTGTAAGAACACATGAAAGCGCCGGCATCAGAAATCCCGAGGGCGATTTCAAAAGCCCGCAGATCGGTTTCCCGCATCGAGCGTTTGTCGATGTTGGCGTTGACCGCGTTGCGGCCGCTCTCCTGATCATTGATGGTATAGTGCTTCAGGTCGCCGATGATGTGCTCGGATTGCACTCCCTTGACGAAGTTGCCCACCAGCGTGCCGGCCAGCAGCGGATCTTCACCCTGGTACTCGAAGGTGCGGCCGTTGCGCGGCTCACGCGGAAGGTTGACGCCTCCGCCGAGCGACATGCTGTAGCCCTCGGCGCGCAACTCCTGGCCAATCAGGGCGCCATATTCAAAAGCAGCTTGCGCATCCCATGCCGATGCTGCTGCCAAATTGTTGGGCAGCGCGGTGGAATAGCGCCCTGATGCCGCACCACGCGTTACGCCGTAAGCCGAGTCCGCCATCTGAATGGCGGGGATGCCGACTCGCGGAATGGAGTTCGACCAGCCTGCGCCGCCATTCGACTCACTCGGGCCGCCATTGGGACCGAAACCGCCCTGTCCGTGCAACTGCGAAATCTTCTCCTCCAGGGTCAATTCCTTGATCACCAGGTCCGCGCGAGCATCGGGCGAAAGAGTTGCATCGGACCAGGGATAGTGCTTGGGCTCGGGCTGCTGTCTCCCGGGAAACTGGGCCATGACAAGCGGGGCTGATGCAAAACCTGCGGCCAATAGAAACGCGCATGTGGCGCGGCGACAGCGATTCGATAGCGTCATTTTCGTATTCTGCCTCTCTCAATCGATTTCAGGTGTTCGGAAGTCATGCGCAACTCGTCTTGTTTACCGCCGGGGCGAAACTCGGAAGGTCATGGCACAATGCTGGAGGTTGAGTGAAATAGGTGGTAGTCCGAGTAGCGATGGCTCTCTTCTGTGGGTCCCGCACCTTGATCACTGGAAATGGAGACTTCGTTCGGCAACCAAAACTCGGCGTCAAAACCGTGAATGTGCACCAGACGAAAACTCAGTTCAGTGGTTAACTGCGTCAGATGCAAATCGGGCAGTGCATCCAGCAAGTCAGTCCGCAGCATTACGACGTCAAACGTGGATTGATCGACCCAGAGAACTCCCTGGTAATAGAAAGGAGACACCTTCCCTTCGGACTGAAAGAGTGCTGGACTGGTCACCTTGCGAGGATCCTGGGCAAAGGCGATGACAAGGGTCTTTCGCCCTCCTTTGTCCTGCTGCCCGAGGTAGCGGAAACGGAACTCGAGTTGATTGGCAGAGGTAAAGAAGAGCCATTGATATGCGAATCCGAAGCCGCGCGGCGCTGTAAACTGACCTGCCGCGTCGGCGGGGTTGCCTTTCGCATCGGTACGTGACTCTTCAATCGTCGTACTGCCGTCCGCGTTGTGGTGGCATAGAATCAGGTATCTGAACTCCCGGCTCGAGGGCTGTGCGTTTGGTAGCCCGCCTGCGGCCGACGGATCTCGCGGTGCCTGGAAGCCGGAGATATCTTCCCGCGACACCAGATTCGGCAATTTGGGCAACACATTTGCAATCGTCCGAGCCACACCGGCAAGGATTGAAGGAAGTCGCTCCTGGCTCTCGTCATATTTGAGCCCCTTCAGTTCCGGAACTGCTTCTTTGAGCCTTTGAAATGGGAACGCGAAATATGTCGTGGTTTGGCCAGACGTGGGTCGAAGCGTGGGCGAATAGGGAATTTCATGCAGGCGGCCTGGGTCCTGGGCTGAAATTGGCTGCGTGGCAAAAAAAGCCAGAATGACGATGAAGACTGCATCGGGAAGAAGTACTGCGATTTTTCTATCTGTCTTCATCTGTTGCATTCCTACTTCTTTTTGGGCGGCAGCGGAGCGACATATCCTTTGCGCGCTTGCAGTGCTAATCCACTCCGCGACACTTCCACTTTCAGTGAATGATATGAGCCATTCGGCTTGACATCCTGAAGCGAAAACTCAAGCAGGTATAGATATTCCGGGCCCGCGGCCAGACTTTTGAGACCGCCCTCCAGATTATTGCTGTCGTGGAAATATGTTCCACCGGTGCCGTCAGCGAGTTCAGACATCACGTCTTGGTTTTCACGCATCGATTCGAGTTGATTCCCGCCCGGTTGCCCGGTTATGTTGGCGAACACCGATCCCGCCGTACTCTGGTTCGCGCCGACGCTTCCTCCACCCACCCCTCCAGCATCCAGCGTATTGATGGTGACGTTTGAAGCAGCGGCCACGTTGACAACTTGCGAATGGAGGGCCATTCCTTCATCGGTACCGGTAAAGAAACCCGGCGACACGAGGATGAGCGTTCTCTGGCCAGGTAGCTTCGAAAGACTGCGAATCACGTCTTCAACATACGTCAGCGTTTCGCGCATATCTTGATCACCGACCACCAGCGACTGTTCGGCCGCGGTTCTCACCATTTGCTCCACGTAACCGGTGCCATTCGCCGGGCTCGCTGCCGAGCTCTTGTGGGCGCAGTTTGCCGCCTGCTCGTAGGCTATATCCCATTCCGACCTGCTGTGTTTGTTGAGGATCTGATCGGCTGTGTAGTAATCAATATCCGGGCATTGCCCATGATCGTGCTGGTTGATCTGCCGGGGTTTCAGCTTCGCGATCGCCGCCTGCAACGGGACGCTGTCGTGGGTCATGCCGGAGTTGACGCCCAGAAACGACAACACGACCGCCCGATCGGTGTCCGCGAGCGGCTGTTCCAACATTCGGATGCCAGCCTTCTTCGCTTGCTCAAGATTGCCGGGCCCCAGATGTCGATCGTCAAAAAGAAAAACGATGAACCTGTTTGCCGCAGTTGACGGCTGAGCAACGGGTGGCGCACCCGAATCGTTGGCTGCCTTTGAAGACTCGGAAATGGAACTCTGAACAGCAGGTTGCTCATCGCTGTGCGTCTCAGCCTGCTGAAGCGTAAATCCGATGATTGGCCGACGCTTCGCCTGGTCGAAGAGCTTGAAATCCTCTTGCTTAAGGTTGCCCACAGCGCGGCCCTGAGCATCGCGAACGACGACCGGAACAAGCACCGAACTGACGTGGATGTGCAGGACCGTACCCTCGGTGGCTGGTGCTTCCGGTGCCGGCGGCGCTGCGAGCTGCGAGTGAAGAGTCACCGAGCCCGTCAAGAGGACAATCATCGCAAATACTGTCGAGCTAATGCTCATTCTTCTCCACGAATTCTGCAATTTATGCAACCAACTTTCACATCCATGTCATCGGGCAAGGTGAGTGTCGGGAGAGGCCTCAGCTTTATGAGTGATTCAAAGGATTGACCTCCGAAGCCGGGTTCGTGTGGAGACGAGTTGCAAGGATCACACTTCCGCGATGCTCGCTTGCTCCCCGGCATCGGGATTGTTGACGACCACGGTGTTGTTATCGAAGATGATCGTCGGCACCGAGTCTGGAGTGAATTCTGCCCAGTGGGGTATTCCGGGATGATTCGGATTTCCGGATCGAGCGAAGTGTATCCATGATTCACTCACTTTCGCTGCCAGGGCGCGAGCATCTGGTCCGCCTCCGGTCATGTTTTCGCACCGATCCGTGTTATCGAACGCGAACGCAATCTCCGCGCAATGAAAGGCTCTCGGCCTTCCGCTGAGAATTGGCGTTTGCCAGGTGAACCAGTAGAGATACGCGGGAGCTTTGCCGAGTGCGGCCTTCGCCTTGCATTGCTTGATTGCGTTCTCTCGCACAGTAGACGCGGCAATATGCGACCAGAGGTCGAATGGTTTCGGCGCCGGCGTGCGCTGGCGGAACGCCGCGAGAATCGCAGGAGTCTTATCTCCAAACATTCCGCGGACTCGCTGTTCAAGCTCGGCATCGGTCATCAACTCATACTCAGGATGGTTAGTTGCGGTGACAAACTCGTTGAGCGTCGTCCCTACGATCATTGGCACATCGGCGGAAATAGCCGAGGCCTGTGGATCGAATGGATGGGCCGGAAGAATGGTTCCATCTACGACGGGGGAAAAGCCAAGCGACTCTGCCATGCGCCGGAAATTCGGGACGCTACCGGCTGGCCGCGGATTATTCTTTCGCAAGACTTCCTGGCTTGCGTGCAAGATCTGCCCATAAGGCATTGTATGAATCTGATCGATCGTCGAAGAGGTCAAACCCAACTCGGCAACAACCAGATCGGCGAGTTTTTGCGAGCGCTCCTCTGTGTTTGCTCTCAGCATCGAGCCGCTCTCCACAATGGCGCGATGGAACAGGCCTTTGGTCGCCGGCATGCCCATCAGAGTGCTCACCTTGCCGCCTCCACCGGATTGCCCAAAGATGGTCACGACTCCGGGGTCCCCGCCAAATGCTGCAACGTTGTCGCGAACCCATTCAAGCGCGGCGACAATGTCGAGCATGCCGACATTCGCCGAGCTGGCGTACTTGTCGGCATATTTTGCGAGATTCAGATAGCCCAAAACATTCAGGCGGTGATTCAGAGTAACGACGACAACGTCTCCCCGCCTCGCGAGGTTCTCACCGTCGTAGGAGAGTAGTTCCTGCCCGGAACCCGCGGCGAATCCGCCACCGTGCAACCACACCATTACGGGACGCTTTTTGTTGTCGTTGACGGCCGGTGTCCAGACGTTGATTCGCAAGCAGTCTTCTCCCTGGATTCCGTCGTCCCAGGAAAACATGAAAGCCTCTTCGTCGTTCGCCCAGCCCGGCACGGGCCCCCTGAGGCGCCACCGGGCCGTGCTGCCGCGAACTGCGCACGCCACTCCAAGCCTTCGGCTTCGCTGGCGGCACGAAGCGATTCGCTCCTTCGGTGGTGTCGCCGTACGGTATTCCCTTGAAGGTAAAGATCCCTTTGCGAACATATCCAGCAACCTTCCCCGCAGACGTGGTCACAATCGGGCTTTCGTCCCGCGCGATCACCGAGGAAGTTGAATTCCCCGCCCAAGATTTCTCTGCCTCTGCCGCATCGGCGCGCACCGCTGTTGAGGAGACGGCAGCCGCAAAACAGCCTCCCGCCATCAATGCAGCGCTCTTCAGGATGTCGCGGCGCTCGAGTATGAGATCGTGCCCGGTCGCTTCAACCGAAGGGAAATTGCGACTTTTATCCATCCTGTTCTCCTCTTTAGTCTGCTTTTCCCAGCGTCAGGACGCGAACCATCTGTGGCCGGCGAACTCGAACCGTTGACGGGAGCGGTTATCGGTTCGGCTGGAGAGCTGCCTCGAACAAATACGTCCCTGGCGTTATGTCAAAACCGCGGTCCCCGGCAGAAGCCGATGGCTGCGCTTTCGTCCGCACGGGCGCGTCGCCTGGCACGAACACGGTAGCCGTCGTTCCCGGCGGAACAGTAACGCTCAATCTAAACGTTCCGTTCTCGATCCGCCAGTCGCTGACGATATCACCGTGGATCGAGCGATACCTGGCTTTCACAAAGGTAAGGTCGCCAACCACCGCCGGCTTGACGATGAAGTGCTGGAAGCCGGGGGACTTCCCGTCGCTTCTGATTCCCGCCAGGCCCTCAGTAAACCATGCGCCAATTGAGATCAAAGTGTCGTGGATGTGCGATGAAGCGTCAGTCCAATCCTCCCAACTCGTGGTGGCGCCACTTTCGAGCATGTAACCCCAGCCTGGGAAGTCCTTCCGGTTGGTCATTAGGTAGACGAGGTCGCTGCGGTCCGTTTCCCACAGGTACTTCATCAGGAAGTACGTTCCATGCATGCCGGTGTCGAGATGGCCGTCGTTGCGAACCCGAATCGTATTCTCCAGGTTCTCTATCACGTCTTTGCGCAATTCCGCTGGAACCACGCCCGTGAACAGAGGGAAAGCCTCCAGGACCGAATCGCCATTCAGGTAGGTGTGGTCGCTGACGTTGTAGAAACGCTGATGGATTGCCTTGGAAACCGCGGCAGCGCGCGCGCCATAGGTTGACGCATCGCTTTCTTTCCCAAGGGCGCTCGCGATCTTCGAGGCAGTTTCGAGCTGGTAAACGATAGTGAATACTGTTGATGAGCTGTGCAGGCCGGGGATCCGGGCTGGCTCCTCCGAAGCTTCCCTTGGGCGTCACCCAATCTCCGAGAAAGTTCCACATCTGCATCCCCATGGCGTGGCTCTTGTGGTCCAGCAGAAGGTTGTCGGTGGTCTCTGAGTCCAGATAGCCAAGCCATTTCTGAATCATCGGATAGTTGGTTTCAAGCACGCCCTTGTCGCCATATTGCAGGTACATCTGCCAGGGCAAGGTCACGACCATTCCGCCCCACATGGGACCGCCGCCGCCGCGATTGAAATAGTTCGGCGCCGTATGTGGGAGAGAACCGGTCGCCGGCTCCTGAGAATCGCGCCAGTTGGTAAGCCAGCGGTTGTACAAGCCCCCGGAGGAGAAGTTGAACATGCCAGTTTCAAATGACGTTCCGGCGTCTCCGCCGTATCCGAGCCTCTCGCGGGTTGGGCAGTCCACCACGTAGCCGCCCAGGGTCAGGTCTTCATACGTACGAGTGA
This sequence comes from Terriglobales bacterium, assembly GCA_963788475.1. Taxonomy (GTDB): domain Bacteria; phylum Acidobacteriota; class Terriglobia; order Terriglobales; family Acidobacteriaceae; genus Telmatobacter. The sequence goes on along the minus strand of CAWBGO010000009.1, from coordinate 57,480 downwards.
CCATCTGGTAGATCTGGTTCAAAAGCTCGTTGGAGGAACTGAACTCCCCCGCGCGATCGTAGGCGGTGCGAATCAGATACCCCGAAGCGTCAGAAGCAGCGGGGGCAGTGTCGATTCCTATCACGCGTACGTAACGGAATCCGTGGTAGTTGAATCGCGAGCGAAACGTCACAGGTTCGCCATTCCCCACCACCTCGTCCCGCTGGTTGAAGGTATTGGGTAAATCTGTCGGATTTCCGCCTCGGAACTGGGCAGGAACGCTGGCTGGCGGCCTGGCAGCCTGTCCCGCGGCGCCGGCAGGAGGAGGCATGCGCCCATAAGGTGGCTCCGCGGAGCCCCAAGCCGCGGACACACTCGGAACCGGCTTGTCAGGCTCCAATTGGTCCGAGTACTCCAGCTTGACAGTCGTGCCCTTGGCAATCGAGGGCAATCGAATCTCGGCCCAGCCGGTAAAGTCCTTGCCCATATCGATGATCCAGCCGCCCTTAGGGTAGGCCTCAACCTTGACGGCCTTGATCGTCTCCATCACCCTGTTTGGCTCAACCATCTGTGCCGAAGTCACAACTTGTGGCGGATCGAATACAGCGGCTGCCTGCCATCCTGAATCGTCCAGGTTGGCACCGTTCCAGCCAGAAAGCTCCAAATTAGCGTCATAGCGCTCGCCGCCGTAATCTCCGAATGGAGTCCCGCGACCAAGCGGACTGAGTGGGCTCTCGCGGACCTTCCACGATTCATCGGTAACAAGCTCTGTCGTCCCCCCGTCCGCCGTGGAGATTTCAAGTTGGGCTCGAACCAGCGGACCGTCATGAATGACCCCGGGATTCCCCGTCACGTACCAGCCTCGGCCGAGCCAGAGCGCAATGACGTTCTTTCCCGGGACCAGATAATCCGCGATTTCATGTGCGATGTAAAGATTGCGCTTCGAGTAGTCGGTCACTGCTGGACTTAATACATGGTCATCCACCTTGCGGCCATTGATGTACAGCTCGTAGTAGCCGAGAGGGTTTATGTATGCCACCGCCCGGCTCGGCTTCTGCGGCAGCGTGAATGTCTTTCGCAGCCAGGGAAACGGAAGCGGTGTGCCTTCCGCTGTGCCGGAGGGACGCTGCTCGCCGATCCATTTTGCATGCCAATCCGATGCTTTCAAGAGGCCCATCGACCACGTCGCCTGTTCGCTCCATTGCGATTCCTGGCCGGCATCGCTCCACACGCGTACCTTCCAGTAGACCTGTTCTCCCGAATTCAGCGTTTTCCCGCCATAATCAATCCATGTCGATTGTTCGGAGGCCACTCGGCCCGAATCCCACAGGTCGCCTTGATCTTTCTTGAGGATCGCGGGGCTGCTCGCGACCAGTACACGATAAGCACTTTGACCGCGAACATCCTCAGCAGGATTGAGCAACCAGCTTAGTCGTGGCCTCTGAACATCGATACCCAGCGGGTTCGAAAGGTATTCGCAGCGCAGTTCTTGAGCGGAGAACGTTGTTTCTGCGATAGCGCCGGAAAGCCCTACAGCCCCGCCTGACAAAGCGAGTATCACAATTCCCCACAACGTCCACTTGTGGCTCGTTCTCATAGTATGCATCGCTCCATTCGCCCGGGCGCAGGTCCAATCGCCAATCCTAATGCGATCATCCCGACATTGCCATCTTGCAGAGCCGCTTACGGCGTTCAACATTTGAAGTGCTCTGCGAAGCATCTCGATTGCCTATCATTTGAAATCCCAATGTTGCGGATCTTCTAGTCGCCAGCCCCTTTAGCCATTCTCAATTTGAGGCGAAACGACGGTCTTCGCCTGTAGATTCAGAAAACCGAACTTTCCTCGCGGATCTTGCGCGACATAACCACGGCGAGCGAATGTATGCAGGATCCTGTAGGTCGTGGTACGCGACACACCAGTCGCGTTTGCGATCTCATCCGGTTTGAGAGGGATGTCGCTTCGACGCAGGAACTCCAAGATATCAAGCGCGCGCATGAGGACGGGCACCGAATAAGGCTGCCTCTTGCTGACTTTCGGCATGACGCACTCCGATGAAGCGAACGGTGTTTTCAATCCCTGCCGGTCACTGTTTTGCCACATCGAGGTCGATAATCAACGCGATCTCGTCACCGACAACCGCTGCCGGAAACTTCGTAGCGATTCCAAATGCCGTCCGGCTGACGGTCGTGGTTGCCGAGAGGCCGGAGTGAGGTTTCTTATCCATACCCTGGATCGGGCCAGTTGGACCATCTACCTGAAGGACGACCGGCTTGGTAACGCCGTGAAGGGTTAAGTTTCCCGAAACCGCGAGGCCGTTACCACTCTTTGCAACACTGGTGCTCGCAAAAGTGGCCGTAGGAAACTGCGCGACATCAAAGAAATTTGTGCCTTTCAGATCGCCGTCGCGTGCGGCGACTCCAGTGTCTACGGTATTGACGTCGATCGTTACGTTAACGATGGACTTGGTGATGTCGGCTTCGTTGACAACGATCGTGCCGCCGATATTGCCAAAGTGCCCGCGGACCTTGGCAAGGCCCATGTGAAGGACGGAAAATTCGACCCCACTATGCGCTTTGTCCGGGACCCATGTGGAGGTTTGCGCGAGCGCAAGGGGGGCGGCAAATGCCAGAGTTCCAACCAGTGAGAACAATCGTTTCATCATTCAAGGTTCCTTTCGAACGCAAGATTAAGTGTTTTCCCATGGACCCTTAAACATCCACTGGCAACGGTCGACCAACGGTAGAGACAGGAAGAGGATCACCCAAACTCATAGAGGACTCCGGCTTCTCCTGAAAAGCGGCACGCGGGCCTTCTCAAGGCTCAAGATTCTCCCATAACTTCCGCTCAAGGCTGTACGGGTCATCAACCACTGTGCATTGCGCATTGATCTCCATGGTGGCGCGCTTTTCCGTGGTGTATGCAGGCCACTTCGGCTGCCCTTTTGCATCCGGATGTCCCGTTCTGGCGAAGGTGCTCCACATCTCGCTCATGTTGTGCGCGGTCTGCACGCTATCGGGATCGGAGATGGCCATCATGTTCGGCTCGGGGCGGTTTGCTTCTGTGTTCTGGTCCTGAGGCGCCGGCCGGACGAGGTTGAACTTGTAAGGAATCTCGAGCGCGTGCGCGGCCCCGATCTTGTGCTGTGTTCCGGGGATAAGCATGACTGACTCGTGCGTAAAGATATACATGTAAACGGGCGCGCCATGCTGCGCGTATTTGCGTTCGGCGATCGTGATTGCGCCGAGGCCAATCATCCGCGCGGTGGAAATGGCGATGTACAGGTCAGGCGCCGAGGCATCAGGCCGGCTCTTGCGATAGGTGTCGAATACCACGTCCGCGTTTGCTCCAATTTCCTTTTGCAGCCGTTCCTTCAGTGTCGTTTCGGTCAGTTCGTAGACATCGGTGGCGTGATTCTGCATGAAGAAGAAGTTGGTCTCATCGCGATTCGACCCGACAATGAGCGGCTTGTTCTTCGAGATTGCAGGAGCCTCCGGATCGAAGGGATGATGGGGGAGAATTTTGCCATCGACGACGGGTCCGAATCCGCCCGGCCGTCCGCCGCCTCCGATGCCCTTGCGCCCGCCGCTCATAGTCAACGGCCCACCCGGCTGCTTGCCCAATTCCACCTGTGCTTCCACCAACTTGTCTGCGGGCACGTCGAGCAGCTTGCGCCAGTCGCTCTTTTCGATTCCGAGTTGCTTCAGGGTCATGAGTGCGGTTTCGGCAGCAGCTTCACGCGGCATCATCCGTATGCCCGGTCCACTCTCAATGGAGGCCTTATTGAAGTACGGTTCAGCGGCAGGCATGGCATAGAGGCACGAGGTCTTGGCGCCGCCCCCGCTTTCTCCGAAGATCATCACGTTGTTCGGATCGCCACCGAACGCTTCGATGTTTCTGTGAATCCATTTCAGTCCGTCGCAAATGTCCAAGAGGCCCTGGTTTCCCGAAGTGGCGTATTCCTCGCCGCCGAGGTCGCCCAGAAAGAGATAACCAAACAAGCCGAGCCGATGATTGGTGGCTACTACCACCACATCCCAGGTGCGCGCCAGATTGCCGCCATCCTGATACCCCGAGCCTCCTGAGCCACTGGTAAAGCCCCCGCCGTGGCTGTAAAGCATGACCGGCCGTTTACGCCTATCGGCGGCCGGAGTCCAGACATTCAGGAAGAGGCAGTTTTCATCCGACGGAGGCTCGTTGTGGCGCTGTCCGCCTGGCTGCATGGACGGGGCGCCGAGTTGAAGAGCGTCACGAACACCCGTCCAGGGTTGAAGTGGTGGTGCGGCCTTGAAACGATTCGGTCCTGAAATGGAACCGGCGTACGGGATGCCCTTGAAAGTCGCCAGGCCGTCGCCCTTTGCTCCGCGAATGCGGCCATACACAGTGTCGACTTCGATGAACTCAGACTTGGCGGTATCACCAAAGGCGTAGCCCCTCGGAAGCGCAGCCGCGGCGGCAATAAGGAGCGAACCTCGGGCAACAAATGCGCGCCGGGTTATTCTTTGCGAAGAACAATCTCGAATCGTATTCACGTTTTCCCTTTCTCCGTGATAGCGCCAGAACCTGTATTGAAGGTCAGTTCATCTTCTCGATCAATTCGTCGACGCCGCCCACAATGCCGGCCTCAGCGCATCCAGGCTTAAGTGAGGAACCAAGCACCTGGAATGTGTACCGCCCGAAGGCGTCGTCGGTGGGCACATAACCTGAGTTCGCCATGCCGTTGGTGAGCGTCACCATGATGGTGTCGTGGAACTTCGATCCCGCCTTCACCTGCTGGCCAATCATGTTGTAGAGTTCTGCATTCGCACTGCCCAGCGCGATATCTCCTATCCGCAGCGCACCGATCTTGATGTGGACCGGGTCAGGAGAGTCTTCGTATTCGCCCGGCGCGCCTTCGCGGCCGGTATCGAGCCTCTTACGAGCCGGACAGGTTACCTCCTGCTGCTCACCTTCAATCTTCACTTCGGCTTTCAGCACATGGATATGGCTCATGACGCGCATCGTCTCTTCCGCCGTAATCTGCCCCATGGATTTGACGAATTCCAGGCTTTGTTCCATGGCTACAGGATCGACTGGGATCTTGTCCGCCTCTGGGGTTCCAATGAACATGGCGTGCATAATGGCTGTGCCCAGGTCCACATGCTCGGAATCCTGCACGGCTTGAATGCGAACTCGCTCGATCTTGAGGTTGGCGCGGAGGTACAGCGGATTCTGATCTCCCGCCGCACCGCTTGTCCAAAGCGCGACCGTCTTGTCGTTGTAACTGCGCTCGATATAGCGCTCGGCCTCGCCGGGAAAATCACCTGAAATCATACCCTCCAGAAAGAGCGAGTTTGCATGCATCGCATAGTTCATATAGACCGCCATGAGTTCCCCACTCAGCGACTCGATTTTGACTACGGCAAGTGTCTTGTCCGAGGGATAGCTGAGATTAGGTTCCTGCGTCCAGAGCCTCGTCTGGTCGTCGATCGCGTCACGATTCGCATTCAAATGGAGGCTCCCGGTTCCATAACCGATCCTCGCCGGCTGCATCCGGTCGTGCGACTGCTGGGCGGCCTGCACCAGACCTGTTTTCAGCTTGGTCTGGAATGCTTCTGCCGGTCCCGCTGCCGCGCCTGGGGAACCTGCGGGACCGGATGGACGCGGTCCGCCGAAGATTGCATTGTGATCGTGCGTAGCCGAAATGAGGATATTTGCTGCCGGGATATTCAGCGCCTTTGAAAGCTCGCCCGAGACCTTGTCCGTTATCGCTGTTGAAATTCCGCCCACATCGGCGTTGAGCAGCAGAGCTCGGTCGCGTCCATTGTCGAGATAAATGGCGCGGGCATAGAGCGGATCGTGAATCGAGGTAAAGGGTCGCGGAATGGCATTGGCGTCCGGCGTGATCTCAACCCTTGCGGCGCCCGCCTTGAGTGCCCCTGCATCCGCACCCAAGCCTTTCACGGGCGAAAACTGTATCGCCGTCGCAACCAACACGAGAACCTTCCAAAATGGCTGCAAAGTCTCAACTCCTTCATCCCTGCGGAACCGCAGTTAGTCATTAGGCGACTGCATTTCGATCTGCAGTCGCGCACTGTTCATGGTCGAGTTTCCTCAAGGATTGTCACGGGGCCGATCAAGCCGGACGGCCGGAGCGCAGCATCTGCTTTATAGGGCATGGAGGCGCTGCGAGGTCGCGGTGCATCCGGATCGATTTTTCCGTCGGCCGCGGTGAACGTGATCTTCTTCGTCACGCCCGGTTGCACATCGCCGATGAGGCGATTGACCCAAAGATCGACCGACTTAATCTCAATGTGGTTCGTGCCCGCCTGCACTAGGTCGGTGATGTCTACCTTGTAGGGAGGCTTCCACGCCGTGCCAGCAAGCTTGCCGTTCACCCATACCTCGGCGAGATCATCCACTTGGCCGAGATCGAGCCAGATTTTGCCGCCGTTGATGGTCTGAGGCGAGAGCTGGATATCCTTGACGTAGGTGGCGATGCCCGAGTAGTAGCGGATGCCGGGGTCGGAATTGTCGCGAAAGTCGGCCAATTGCGGAAACGTCGCAGTCGGAGGTGCGCCGCGGTCGGGCTGGAATACCACCTGCCACGGCCCGGATAACTCTGCCACCGTATGCAGTCGAGCGGTCGGCTCGATGTGGCTAGGCTCCGAAGCGGGCGCCCGGAACACAACGAACACCGAGCCGAAGTGATCGAAGGGAATCGTGACTTGAGTCCGCTCGCGCTCGATCCGGTAAGAGGCCGCATGGGTGAGCCCCGTCGCGGGATCCCATAACTCAGGCTTGCGGCCCGTGACGCGGAAACTGGCCTGGACCGTCTCAGCGCGGTCGATGCGGTTGGATAAGAAGTAGGCGTCGCCATATTGAATACGGCGATGGATGAACATGATGTAGCTATCGGGTTGCGGCTTCTCGTAGATAAAGTCGGGGGCCAAGCCGATTGACTGAAGGGCTGGACCTGTTTCAGCAGAAGTGAATACGCGGCCCCTGCCGACGGCTGCTTCAGGCGCTCCGGTCCAGAGGGTGTCAAGCACCTGCTTCACCTTGGCCGGATCGTCGGTGAGGCTAGGCGAACCCTGCGGCCGTGGCCCAATCAGCACGGCTCCCGCCTGCACCATTTCAAGCACCTTCTCCAGCACCGGAAGAGAGACACGTTCCGTTCCACGACCGAAGAATATGGCGCCATAGCGCATGCCGGTGTCGGTTAGGATCGCGTTGTCCTTCACGTTGAGCTTATTCAAGATCGCGTCGGCGTTCACATAATCGTAGCGATAGCCCTCAGGCACCGCCGGGTAGATTTCGCGATAGTTGGCGATTACCGGACCTGCCTCGCCATAGAAGACAACGACATCGCTCGCGCCCCGTCCCTGTTGCAGCATGAACGATGCTCGCGCCAGATAGTCGATCCACGGCTTGGCCTGTTCGGCCCGCGTTTCGTTGCGCGTGAAATACTGGCCGACGCCGAGCGTCATGCCTGGCCCTTTGCTCTCAGGTTGATGAGCCGAAGTATGGATTACGATTCGATTCGCTCCGGCCAACAGAATTGCGTCCGCGGTCGGCTTCAAGTCCCAGGGGGCCGAGCCGAATGGAGGGCCGCCCGTCAACGACTCGCATGCGGCGAGATGCTGCCCATAGATGTGCGCGACGGAGGCCGACTCCTGAAGATCATTAAAGTAGACGGGCTCGATCTCTCCGGGCTTGAAGACTTCCCACATCGCGCCCATCGGCACATCCGCGGACTGTTTCATCTCCATGCCGTCGCCCATTGTTGCGAACAACTCTTCATGCGCCTCGCCGTAGCGGATCATGCCGATGTCATGGAGCATGCGCGTCAACTGGTCGTAGTGGTTGACCTTGAGCAGTTGTTGGATGGTCCGCCGCCAGTCCCAGAGGAATGCGTCGCTGCGCTCAGGGCTTTCCACCACATAGCCGGCAAGCGCGGGCAGCCAGGGCGTGGGATCGTAGCCGCGTAATCGCTTGAAATCGTCAATAATCTGAGGTGTCCAATTGGTGTTCGCAGACTCCCAACTGTCAAACATCATGGCCCGCAGGCCGTGTACGCCCATTAAGCCGCCGCTCGCCTCGCGGTACATGGCAAGGTAGTGATCCTCATAGCGTTTGATCGCGGCGGCATTGAGCTTGTAGACCTCGAGTCCCGTTGCTTCCGGCGATGCCGGCCGGTTCATTGCGCCGGTCAGAGAGTAGCCAATTCGCAGCACGATCCAGTTGCCTGCCGGGGGCGTCCAGTCCAGTTGGCCGTCAGGATCCATCTTGCTGGTGAGATCGATTTCGTCCGCGGTTTGAATTGCAGCCGCAGTCCCCTCCGTTCCCGAAGGAAGCTCATAGTAGCCGGTGTTGTTGTAAAAAGCGGCCTTCTCTTCAAAGGAATGAACTGTCGCCTCACCGCGGAGAATCAATTCCTTAATAGCGATGCTCTCGGGTACTGGCTGCTGTGGCCGTTCAAAGCGCTTCAAAGGCCTGGGTGACGGTTCCGGAGGCCGAACGCTCACGAACCGGAAGTAACGTGCACGGACGTTGTCGACGGAGATGGTTCGCTCAGGTGTGCCACCCTCGATTCTGGCTTCGGTGTCACGCCATGATTGCCCATCGTCACTCATCTCCAGTCGGAAGATTGCAGGCGGAGTCCCGTTGCGTGTGGACGGGACGAGACCGTCATAGTAGTTCGCGGCGATCGACGATGCGAGGGTGAGACCGCGGACTACGACCGGGCGTCCGTAGTCAAACTGAATCCAGGAAATGCCGCCTTTCTCGTTGGCGGCGGGCAGGTCGATCGCCATCTTCTCGATGTCACCGTCAGACAATGCTGCAGCATTAAGGGTTCCGCCACTCGCGGTGATGGTCGGGGTCGGTAACACTGCATCATCCGGTACACGGAATGCGATCACCTTGTGGTCGGCATAATATTCCGGCGGGTTCTGGCCCGGCGCCCGTCCACCAAGAATTCCGCCCGCTGTGCTTGTCTGAAACACGCCTGTGGTCGTGGGAGGCTTCTGCAACATACCCGTGAACTGCGTCCCGCCCGTGATTCGCGTGACCGACCACGCCATCTTCTTCATCGCATCCGGCGCGGTCACCCACGGGCCGCCAGTTTCGCTCCAGCCAGGAGATGACGCGGTACCGAATTCAAGATCCAGCCTCTCGGCATTAGCCGCCGTTTTGCGGAATACCTCCTTCCAACCGTCCGTCATGTACGGGAGACGTTCATCGACAACCTGCGGCGTGGTCATCCCCGCATCGAACGCCAGCAAACCGGCGATGCCGACCCGCTTCATCCACTCCAAGTCCTTCTGGACGCCGTCCCAAGTGATGTTCCCGTTCATCCAATGCCACCACACGCGCGGACGAGCTTTGGCGGATCTTGAAATGCTTTCTTCAGCGGGTCCGGGTCGTTTTGAGCGGGAACGCCCCCCGCTACCTGAAAGAACCCAAGAGCAATCGCCAAAATCCTTGCCCTGGATCGCGTCATTTTCGCCAAATCTCCGGAGGTTTTCCCATCAAATTGCTGCGACAATTCCAGTGAGCAACGTGCATCCGGTCAGGCTTTGCTCACGGCGAAGCGACCGATGTCAGATATCTGTCCGTTCGCTCAGACGCCCTTCGAAAGGCTCGGGGTTCAATTGCGGGCGTCCGTATGAGCACTTGATTTCAAACGGGAAATTACTTCCACATAAATTGGCATCACCATAGCGATGCCGTTGCACCGCTTGCAAGGTTCGGAACTGTTTCAGGCGAGGGGTTAAGACCTAAATGCCGCACAAGTCATTGGAAATCTGATGGTTAAATCAGCGAGGTTAAGTAGGTTAAGGGCTTGAATGGCCAATTCTCTGTTAAGATTCCGGAATCGGTGGTGGGGTCGGCAAACGAAGGTGCAGGTGCGGCGTGGTCAGTCCTAAAGGGATAGAACAGCCCAAATCCGAGGTCAACGATTTCAGCGCAGAGATTCAGACGGCAGTCCGGGCTGAGCTTGAAATGATGCTGATGGCTCCATTCTTTGCTCAGAGCAATCGATGCAAGAGTTTTCTGAGCTATGTCGTTTTGCAGACGCTCTCCGGTAATGCGAGCCAGCTTAAAGAAAGAACCATTGGAATAAGTGTTTTCGGTCGCGCAAACGACTACGATACTGGCGAAACTTCAATCGTGCGGGTTACGGCAAACGAGGTGCGCAAGCGAATCGGCCAGTATTACCGTGAGTCTGAAATTGCTCACCCGATTCAAATCGAACTTCCTCGGGGAAGCTACGTGCCCGAATTTCAGGTCCAGCCTTTAAGGCGGAACAGGACTGCTGGAGAACCGGCGGCGTTGATTGATTCTTCGGATCAGGTTGTCAGCGCGGTTGACATACCGGTATCGCACATACCCGTTCCCACAATGCCCCTGGCGTTCGACCTCGACCTCAGAGACGAGCCAGCGAGCGGTGCACCCATTGCAGCCGGTAAACACCACGACCGCAGGACGTGGGTTTATCTTGCGGCTCTCATCCTTCTACTGGCCTCCGCGGCTACGATTCTGGGCGTTTGGAGAGTCCGGACACCTAACCCAAAAGGCCCCCAGGTCTGGGAAGCCTTCGCTCATTCAAATTCGCCAGTTCTTCTTTGCATCGACACGCACGATCTTCATCTTCCGAATGCAGCCTCATCGCCGGATGGACAGAGCTTCGTCGATCTCGTGCTTCACAAGCAGATCATCTCGCTCGACGATGCTGCAGTCCTCTCCTCCATGGCCGCCGTGCTGGGAAAGAAAGGCATTCCATTTCGAGTGGTTGGAGCTGAGCAGACCTCCCTTACAGAATTCCGAAGGCAACCGGTCATCCTTATCGGAGCCATTGATAACAAGTGGACGATTCGGCTCACGCAGAATTTGAGATATCGCATCCAAATCTCAAATGCGCCGGGATCGGGGTCGAATAAGGAACCGATCGCGTCGATCGTGGACTCCGAGCACGCCGATAACTCCGCATGGACTGTTGACCTTTCAGTCCCATACGGCGCATGGAAAAATGATTTCGCCGTTGTGGCAAGAATGGATGATCCCACGACGGGTGTTCCGGTACTAATAGAAGCCGGATTAGGCAACGACGGGAGCGTGGCAGCAAGCGAATTGATCGTTTCGGGCGCCTTGGTTCCCGCGCTCGCCAATGAACCTCTCTGCAAGAACAAGTCCAACTTCGAAGCTGTAATTGGGACGGACATCATCGATACTAGACCCGGACCACCTCATATTCTCCGTATGAATTGCTGGTAGACGTCTACGCCATCTCCCTGACATGAATGCAAATCGACGGAATGGCGTGGATGTTCTGCAGGAAGAAGTGATACTACTATCGCCATTCGATAGGAAAGCAAAAATGAGTTCCAAAGAGGCGAACCTCCTGCAGGGCACACTCGATCTCCTGGTCCTCAGGGCTCTTGAACCGGGATTTCTTCCAGCATGATCCTGCCTAAATGGGTCACAAGAACCTCCTCGTGACCCACACCTTATACCGGCTGAAATACTACTCGGAGGCCATGCCGCAGCGTCCGCGGCGTTTGCGGAATCATTCTAGTCCGCATGTCGTACACCCGTACACCTGCCAGCCAGAGCAACGCTGGGAATCCACGATTCAGGTTAGCCGGTTATACAGCAACTTGGATGACCGCAAGTTGAAGACTCGGTCCATGAGGACGCATGGACTGAGTCAGATTCGGCCTTGACTCCGGTCGGACGCGCACTCTTCAAGTCAACGGCCAGCTTTGGTGAGTTCTCGGCACCATCCAACGACCCACTTTTCTCCACATTTGATGCCCTGTTTGCTGAGCGTCAAAGCCGGACGTTTGCTTTTCGGGAAATGTGTAAGGAAGAACCATTCCCCCCGTCGCTCCTGCTAGCTCACCGATTCCATCTCTTCAACGTGGGAGGTGAACCATGACCACTCCATCCGTCTGCGATGGCTCGTGCCTCGCAAACCACAAACCGGGGGACGAGATACAGTGCGAGGACGGTGAAGTCCTGGTGTTCTATCTCTGCATCCATGACGACACGTGGTACCTCGCAACTCTCGCCCCTCCCGTAGCCGATTGCCAAAGTCATTAAGGAGGAAAGATGAAGCTCACCCAGGAACCATGCCCGACCTGTCATCAGATCACGGAAAAGGAAAAGCCAACCTGCCCGGCGTACGGATCCACGAAAAAGCCGACGCTCGATCAAGTGTGGACCATCCGCGTCGCAACGATCGGGAGAACCTACCCGACGGGCACAATCCAGTAGCAGCGCAAGGCCCTCGAGTCGCATTCTCGATTCGCTCGGGTCTAGGAATGCTATCAGGCGAATTTCGCTGCGCAACCCACTTGAGCGGGAAGTCGCCACGTCGTACACCTGCCCGCCAGAGCAACGCCGAGATCCACGTAGATTACCTTGTTGGTTCTCCCATCTCTCTACCAATTGATGAGCAGCGTAAATCGCTGCATTTCCATTTGGGTAAAACAAAGTGACGTTGTCATGTCATGCTCTGCTTTCAGGATTTTGCAGCTGCCCGCCAGCATGAGAGCGGGTTACCCTTACTTTGCAGCTGGTGACGGCAATGTTGGTTTTACCCAAAATGGTGCAGGGAATAGGAGTTAGCTGAGATGAATCGTGCTCGCAAGATAGCTATAGGGATGTCGCTGGCGCTGTTGATTCTGGGCGTGGCAGAGACAGTCGTTCGCTGGCATCGTGCAGGATTCAAGCTGTATTGGACGTGGCTCTCGCGGCGTCGGGTACGCGCGGGCAGAAAATGCATCAGCAAGGAATTGCGCGATCTGATCTTTCGCATGGTAGCGGAAAATTCGACATGGGGCGCACCGCGCATCCACGGCGAACTGAAAATGCTTGGCTTCGATCTGTCGGAGCGAACCGTGTTGCGCTGGATGCGGAGATCGCCGAGGAGTCTCGAGCCGGCCAGGCGATGGGCGGCCTTTCTGAGCAATCATCGGGAAGCCATCGCCGCAATGGATTTCTTTACTGTGCCAACGCTAACCTTCGGAATGCTCTACTGTTTTTTCGTCATCGGGCATGACCGGCGGCGTATTCTTCAGTGTCATGTGACGAGCCATCCGACGAGTGCATGGGTCATTCAGCAGTTGCGCGAGGCGTTTCCCTATGACTCGGCCCCCGGCTACTTGATCTTTGATCGCGGCCCACAGTTCAATGATGAAGTGTTCGAAACAGTGAAGAGTTTCGGCATTCAGCCCAAGCGCACCAGCTTCCGAAGTCCGTGGCAGAACGGCGTTGCGGAACGCTGGGTAGGCACCTGCCGCCGGGATTTGCTTGACCATGTGATCGTTCTCAATCGGCGACATCTGAAACGCTTGATGCACGAATACGTCCTCTACTATCTCGAGGATCGTACCCATCTCACGCTGGAAAAAGGAACGCCTGCAGGTCGTGAAGCAAAGGAAGATCCCGGCGCCAGTCACCAGGTGATTTCGATGCCAAGGCTGGGTGGTCTGCATCATCGCTACAATCGTGCTGCCTGAACTGCAGCTTCCGACATCCCTGGTCAAAACTGAGGATGCCGGCAGGAGAAGTGCGCCGGGTATCACGGTACTCTATGCTTCGCCCTCATTTAGTTTCCGTCGGGGATCACCGAGCTTCCGATACTTCGTGAAAAGCTACTGCCAAGAGCACCGCCGAACCGGTGAACCATCCCCATTTTGCCAACGGATGGCATTTTGGCGAGGAACAGGCTCGGGCTTCCGAGGCGCCCTTCGCATCCATCGCAATACGGTTCGCTTCGAAATATCGAAACCGAGTATTTTCAGCCTCTCCGTGAATACGGGGCGCACCCCACGTCCCGTTTTCAGCAACCATGCGGAAGATGAGTTCGCGCAATTCTTTGCTCACGCACTTCCTTCCGACATGAACCCTCCCGCCGCGAGATCCAGGCCCAGTACGGCCTGAAGCCCTCACGATGCCAATGAACGACGGTTTCAGGTTGGACCAGCATCAATGCTCGCTTCCATCCCGGCCACAGTCGGCGCAGCATTACCCAAAAGAACTTATCCGGAGCTGCCAATTGCGGTCGGGGATGTCTCTGCCTCAGAACCCAACCTGCTGCCGAAGAGCCAGGTTTTCCAAGATCAGGTCACTGCGAGAGCGGAAGATTCTGGCAAACAGTAAGGGTAGAAGACCGAGAAGACGAACCATAAAACCAGTTTTGCACGGATTCAATGCTCGTTCAGTGATCCCGCATCTGCCTGATTTGAAGGCAGGTCGCTATTTTGGCGAGGGACAGCCTCAATATGGCACAATTCAGCGTCCGCGGCGCCTGCGGCTTCGTTCTAGTCGACTGTACGTCCAGTTGCGCCGTGAATACATTACCCAGGTTCGATACCAAGTCTTTCGTTTACCGCTACTCTCAAACGCTGCCTGCAGTCAATATGGCGTTCAGTAGTTTGCACAGAGACATGCCCGAGGAGAAACTGGATTTGTTCAAGCTCGCCCTCCCGAATCATGGCAAAGCCACACCGACTCAATCTGCTCAGGCGGCAACCGGTGGGCCAAGATTATGGCCTCGCGTGGTCAGGTAAAACAACAGTTCGACTCGATTCGATACCCCAAGCTTATCGAAAGCTCGGAATAGATAGTTCTTCACAGTATGCTCGCTGAGTGCTAATTCGCGGGCGATTGCTTTGTTGGTTATGCCAGTCGCGGCAAGTCTGACCACCTGCAGTTCGCGAGCAGTGAGCGCGGAAGAGTCCATCGAAAGGAAAGAGCTGGGATCCGAAATTTTCTGGAACACTCTGCGAAGATGGTCGGTTTCCTGCCGGCCAGCCCAGATAAAGCCCTTGCTCACATGAGCAACGCAGTCGACAAATTCTGACATCGGCTGCTGCCTGGAAAAGACTCCCCTTGCGCCGGAGCGAAATGCACGGATCACGGTTTCGTAGTTCGATGAATTCAACAGGACGATCATCGAGATATCGGGATAGGCGCGGTTCACGGTATGAGCCAGTTCAAAACCACTCCCTGGCTCAGAATTGACATCGGCCGCTATCACCACGAGATCGACGTGGCTTGCCTCTAACTCTCCCAAAAGATTGATAGATGGAATGGCGACCGCCTCGCGCCCTTGATCACGAACCAAGGCGCCAGCGAGCAAGTCCCCGGTCATTGAGTCGCGATCGACTATCAATATCCTGTTGCTTGGTTTCGCTACTTGAATCGTTTGCAAAGCCCCTTCTGAAAACTCGATGAACCCTGGCGAGACCTGGATTCAGAGCAATGAAATATTTGGGCCCGCTATGCGGATTGGAATGACCTACCAGATTTGATTACGACCCGTCACCGCAATCCCAGCAACTGAGTGACTTAACTCTACCCGCATCGTGGACTTTGATAGCCAATCTTTGGTAACAGATGCTTTATTCTCTAGTCACCACTGCAACGTTTCTTCTCGATAACGTTTCGATTGATTAGGCCATTTGGCGGGGTCGTGTAGAGAAGATCAGACCACTAGATCAGCCTAAATTCTCATCGTATTTTGACGCGTTCGGCTTCTTGTGCGGTGTTCGACTCCACCGTATGCTTCCGCTCAGAGATGACGTTTGCTTCGGATTGCGGTGTGCGGCGCAGGAGGTCCATTTGTCACGTACTTTCAAGTGGGCTGCGATGGAGTCGTGATCGGGAGTAACACTTGCCGTTGATGGATCGCCGTACTGGTACGATCCGCCGATCAGATTGGCAGGGGAATGCTCATCGAATGCACAGTTGCTTCCCAGGGTTTCGACCGATTCCACCTAACGTGTTATTTCCCCTTTGTGAGCCATGCAGGATTGACTCCAAGAACTTTGGGATGCAACGTCACGCGGAAGCTTTCTCGGGCTTCGAAGTATCAACCGTCAACTATGTCCAAGAGACCGCAAGGGCGGTAAATTCGCCTTCATTTGTTAGCCGAGGGGCTGAGGCTCTGATGGCCACACTGTTTCCGGTTGATACGTAAGTTTCATCAACGGGGCGACTTGAAATCAACCGTCGATGTTTCTGTTCCCGCGGCTGCTTGCTCATAGGTATGCGCTCCGAAATGGCACGTCAATTGCAGAATTGACCCTCCGTTGTGCTCGAAGCTTTGCACGATTCAACGCTAATCAGATGGATCTGCTGCCGATTCCAGATTTCGTCCCAGCAATTGAAAATGTTGAAAGCGCAAACCCTTGACAACGAATTGATCGTCGGATTCGGTTCCCTCGAATACTAACGCGCAAAACGTTGCCGTCCCTTTGTTTTTGTCCCGCGCAATCGGGTGGTGAAGTCAACGTTCATGCTTTCCCGCCTTCATGCTGCGGAGCTTTGCGCGGCTTACAACCATCGGACGAAAGTGGACTGTCTGGACGTGCTCTGGAGAACTGTCATGCATGACAAACAGCGCTTAACGATCGGACTTCTTAAGCTTTTCGATCTTGCTTTGGTAGCACTAACGTTTGGCTTAACTACCATATTGATCGTGAAGACGGAGCATGCGATGTCGCTTGGCCGGTTTCTCGCCATGCGGACACGCGTCGTCAACTTCGTGATCTTTATTCTTGCACTCATTGTCTGTCATATCGTGTTCCAGATCTGTGGCCTCTACCGGTCGCGACGCTTATCGCTCCGCCGAACGGAGCTTCTGGACATTCTCAAGGCAATCACCCTGAACACTGCCTGCTTTGCGGCAATCAGCGTTATCTTCTCAATTCGGATGGTGACCATCCCCTTCCTTGTCCTCTTCTGGGGTCAAGGAGTGATGATCGTGGCGGCGGTAAGGCTGGCGCTTCGTCTTGTCGTGGAGTGGCTTAGGGCGCATGGGAGAGACCTCCGCTGCATGCTAATTCTGGGAACCAATCCTCGCGCCGCAGAATTCGCAGCCAGCATTTCGTCCCATCCCCGGCGAGGCTATCGACTGCTGGGTTTCGTCGATGACTCTTGGCCGGGCATGAACGCGGTCAGCAACTCAGGCTTCAAGGTTGTCTGTGACTACCGTGGGCTTGCCGAGTATCTGCGCCGAAACGTCGTGGATGAAGTCGCCGTTTACCTTCCCTTCGGCTCCTTTTACAAGCACGCCTGGGAAGTCGCAAATTTGTGTCAAGAACACGGAATCATTATGCGATTCAATTCGGACCTATTCGAGTTGAAGACATCTCGCTGGCGGTCTGAGGAACTCGATGGCAAGCATTACATCGCGACCTACACGGGCCTTGGCGAACCCTGGCCGCAGACTGTCAAACGAATTATCGACGTGACCGTGTCTACGATGGCGATCGTCGCGCTATCTCCTGTTCTGCTCGCGGCTGCAATTGCTGTCAAGCTTACGTCTCCTGGACCGGTCTTTTTTCTGCAGGAGCGGATTGGGGTAAATAAGCGCCGCTTCAAGATTTTCAAATTCCGGACAATGGTGCCCAACGCGGAAACGCTCATGGCCAAATTAGAGGATCAGAATGAAGCAACCGGACCTGTTTTTAAAATCAAGAACGATCCAAGAATCACAGCTATCGGAAAGTTTCTTCGTAAGAGCAGCATCGATGAATTGCCACAACTGTTCAACGTGCTGAAGGGCGACATGAGCCTTGTTGGACCGAGGCCGCTTCCCATCCGCGACTTTGAAGGATTCAACGAGGACTGGCAGCGGAGACGCTTCAGCGTGAAGCCCGGAATCACCTGCCTTTGGCAAGTCAATGGTCGGAGCGGCATCTCCTTTGAACAATGGATGCGCCTGGATCTGCAGTACATGGACGAATGGTCGCTCTGGCTGGATCTCAAGATTCTCGCCAAGACCGTTCCAGCGGTATTGCGAGGCTCTGGCGCAGCATGAGTCCAGTTCTTATGTTTAGTGAAAGCAACTTCGGGGAGACGTACTCATGAGCGCCATTTCCCAGCCTCCAGTCCGCTCTGTGGCGCGATCCATTCTGGGCGTCAGCGTGGTCGCGAGTAGTTATGATCGCACGGTCAACAATTGCCTGATGTGGGGCAAGGGCCGCGAATCGCGCGCCCTGTTTTTTGCCAACGTGCATGTGATTATGGAAGCATTCGACAACCGCGCATTTCGCGATCGCCTCAACAAAGCTGACATGGTGAATCCTGACGGTGTCCCCCTGGTGTGGACCTTGCGTGCCCTGGGAGAAAGTGCGGCGACCCGGGTGTATGGGCCGGATGCCACGGTCGCCCTCCTTGCAGCCGCCGAAAGAGAGGGACTGTCGGTTGGCTTCTACGGAGGCAAACAGGATGGGCTGGATGCTTTGGTTGGAATCGTAACAGCAAGGCATCCGCGTCTGAAGATTGCCTATGTTGAGAGCCCTCCGTTCCGAGCTCTGACGGCGGCCGAAGATGAAGCCGTCGTGAAACGGATTCGCTCTTCGGGCGCGCAGTTGCTATTTGTCGGTCTTGGTTGTCCCAAGCAGGAAACTTGGATTGCGGATCATCTGGGAAAGATTCCTGCGGTGATGCTAGGAGTTGGCGCGGCGTTTGACTTTATCGCAGGCACTAAATCCCAGGCCCCCCGCTGGATGATGCGCAACGGACTGGAATGGGCGTTTCGGTTCGTCACTGAACCAAGGCGATTAGCGAAGCGGTACTTCAAGCATAACCCACGATTTGTGGGGCTGGTTCTATGGCAGTTGTTAGGGTTGCGGGTCCCGTAGCAGGCTGACAAGGTAAGCGAGCCTCCTCCGGAGGGCCGCCAAATAAGTTCATGAAGCGCAAGACTAACTTGATCCACGAGTGGACTGATGAGCGAATCCGAATACATTTTGCTTGCGGCACGAAATAAGTATGCCCTCGCTCCCGACAACTTGGGAATCGAAGGGAAGGTTCCACCGGATAGGTCGGGTGCCGAAAGGTATCAGACCCTTTCAGGATTGCTGAAGGTCTTGCGGTATCGCTGGAAGCTTGTGGCGATGACGGCTGCCCTTGTGTTCGGGGTTGGCGTGGGAGTCTATTTCTTAATTGCCTCCTATGTAGCAACCACCATCATCGAAGTCAATAAGGATGATCCCACAGACAACGATGGCGCGCAGACCAACGGGCCGGTCTTCAATTCTGATGACATCAAAGAGGAAGTTCAGACCGACGTCGACATCCTTCAGACAGACAACAGACTTGCGCTAGGGGTCATCGAACAACTCAATCTACTGGGTGAACACTCATTTAGGCAGGCGATCGATGCAGACGAAAAGGGACTGCGGATCGATCGCGCTCCTCGTACGCGAGACAACGCGCTCAATATCTTTCATCGCCACCTCAAGGTCGATACGCCCCCGGACTCTCGCCTCATCACGATCTCGTACAAGAGTCCCAATGCGATTTTATCGGCGGCGATCACGAACGCTCTGGCGAGAACATTCATCGAGGACACTCTATCTCGTCGTAAGCGTTCGATTCTGACTTCGTCGACATGGCTCCAGCACGAGTTGGACGATCTGAAGGCGAAAATGCAGGAGTCGCAACAAAACCTTGCCGACTACGAGCGGAATAGCGGGTTGGCGGGTGTACAACTGACTGGACCGGCCAATGGCAATACCACAGTTTCGGTGGCCCCGGAAAACACGGTGACGTCGCGGCTCCTTATGCTCAATCAGGAACTGACCGCGGCGGAGGCGAATCGGATCTCGACCGAGGCGGTTAATCGGCTTGTCAAGAGCAATGATCCCGAGGTCGTGCTTGGTCTGGGTCCGATGGCGGTATCGAGCGCAAATGGCGGTGCGCCGAGTTCTATCACGCCTGAAAGCATCGGGCTACTCACCCAGCTGCGGGCACAGGAAACCGATTTGAAGCGCCAGCTCTCCGCGGCAACGGTGAAGTACGGCGAGAATAATCCGCGCCGTATCGAAATCCAGTCTCAGCTTGATTCGTTGCAGCAGCAGATCCAGGCGGAACTCGGGAGAGTGAGGGCGCGCGCGGCCCACGCATATGACTACGCCAGGCTGAACGAAGATTCGGTGCGCCGGCAATTCCAGAGGCAGCAGGATGCGGCGAATGACTTGGCCGACAAGAGTGTAAAGCTGCAACTCCTGGCCCAGGAAGCGTTTTCCAATCAGACTCTGTACGAAAATCTGTTCTCTAAGCTGCAGACCGCGACTCTGGCGTCTGGCACGCGCGCTAGCCGCATTGATATCGTTGCCGACGCAATTCCGGGGGGTTCTCCCAACTTCCCCAAATTGGAAATCTATCTGGCGGCGGTCGCGGCCGCAGGACTTTTCTTTGGGGTCACCATCGCATTCGTTCGTGAAAGCATGGATGAAACCGTGCGAACGTTGCACGATCTTACCGAGATCAGGGGGCATGTCTTTCCTGGTTACATCCCAAGGACGCACGCACTTGGAGCGGAAGCTGGTGAGCGCATTGAAAGCGAACTGATCACATCACCGAACGCGCCATTTTCGGAAGCTTTCCGATCACTCCGGACAATGATTAACCTCTCGTTGTCACGGGCATATCCTCGCACGATCCTGGTGACGAGCGGCCTGGGAAATGCCGGTAAGACAACGGTTGTGTACAACCTCGGCGTGGCGTACGCGCAGCAGGGGGCCCGTGTCCTTCTTCTGGACGCCGATCTCCGGAATCCCGATTTGCATCGTTTCTTCTCGGCTTCGGTTACTCCGGGGGTTACCGAGGCGTGCGCTAAGCCCGAGAATGCGGAACTGACCGGAGTGATCCCACATCCGGTTCTGCCGTCCTTGTTCCTGCTTCCTGCCGGCGAACGCCCACACTTGCCGTCCGAGCTGGTTGCTTCGCCTGCGTTCGAGACGCTGCTGCGCAAGCTGTCGGGTTCGTTCGACTATGTCTTCGTCGACAGTCCGCCGATGCTGGCTGTGACGGACGCGTCGGTCATCGCCACCATGGTCAACGGAGTGATTGCGGTAGTCCGATCCAGAAGCACCACCCGATTGGCCGTGTCGGCGATCGCCGAGTGCCTGCAGAGCACGAACACGCCAGTTCTCGGATTCGTCCTGAACGGTGTAGACAACCCGGCGCTCGATGGGTTTTACCAATATAGCTACTCCCGGCGGAAAGGGGACCAACTTGCAATCAGCGCATAATTGTCTCGCACGAAAGACCGTATTTCAGGGTGCGACCGCACTCTGTCTGAGTTTTGCCTTCGCGGCAAGCGCGTCTGCACAGTATGTACCCGCGCCCAGAGTCGGGGGGCAAGGCACCTTTGACGCACCGGCGGCACCCGCCGGCGCCAATGCCCCGACCCTCCGGCACAGACTGCCCCAGGTCGCTCCGGTGCCTGAGGATTTTTCCAATTTGAAGATAGCTCCAGGATTTTTGCTGAGCATGGATGTGTACGATACACCGGAGTACTCCTTGGAATTGCGAGTCGATCCCAACGGGAACGTGGATATTCCGTTAGCGGGAAAGGTCAATATCGCAGACATGACGCTGGGGGAAGCCGCCGAAAAGCTCTCAACGGCGTTGCGCGACCGGAAGATCCTGAACGATCCTCGCGTCAATCTCAATATTGAGGAATACGCGGGCAGTGAAGTCAATGTGCTGGGTGAGGTCCACAACCCTGGCCGCGTTGAGATGCTTGCACCACGGCATCTCGATGATGTTATTGCTATGGCCGGCGGAGAGACCGAGTATGCGGGCAACACGATCGAGATTCGTCATCTGATCGGATCGGAGCCGCGGAGCCAAATTATTCAGTACTCGCGGAACACGAACAATCACGTCCTCAGTGACGCACTAGTGCGCCCGGGAGATGTGGTCACGGTGAAGAGGGCTGGCATCGTCTACGTTCTCGGTGCAGTCACCAGGCCCGGTGGTTATGTGATGCAGGAGGATGGCGAGCTAAATGTAACCCAAGCGCTCGCGCTCGCCTACGGAACAACGATGCCTGCGGCGATCGGCTCGATGCGAGTGATCCGCAAGAAAGATGATGGCATGGTCGAAGAGATTCCGATCGACTACCACGAAATGATGAAAGGGAAACTGGCTCCTTTGTCCCTGCAGGCCGAGGATGTGATCTATGTGCCAGTCAGCAAAACGAAGGTGGTGCTCGGATCTGCGCTTGTGAATACGGCCGTCGCAGCAGCTGTGGTCTACGGCCGGTAAGCATGATTAGCGGCTTGTATGCCGCCGGGAGGAATGTTGCTTGGAGCGAGCGATGCTGATGACGGAGCAAAGTCTCATTTCAACGCAGAAGCGCTACCCGCTGCTGTACTGGACTACGCTCGCTTATTTGGTTGGCGTACCGAATTTTGTCCACTTCGATGTCACCGGACGAGTCGGGAACGCAATTAATCTTACCTCGATCAGCACAATCATTTTGACGTGTATCGCGGGTTATGTGTTGACCGTCCTGATGCTGTTTGACCGGCAGCCGCTGATGGCGAGGAAGATCGATATCAAGATTTGGCTATGGATTGCTCTCTTGTGCGAGCTTCTGATGGCGGTCGCGCTGCATCCAGCCAATCGTCTCGCGCCTCCCACAACCGTTGGTCTTTTATTGTCCTGTTTCCGGATTGGGCAATGGATTGTAGCCTTTTGTCTGATCGTGGCGCACTATACGAGAGCCCCCTCCGAGCAAGCGACCGAGTTCGTTGTCCGGTTAATTGGACGGGTTAGCTGGATCTGGCTCGGATTGATCTGGCTCATTCTTCCGATCATGCCAGAACAAGTCTTCGGTGGATCGGAAGAAGCGACCGAAAGTACGGTGAGGCGGCTTGGTGGCCAGTTGCTTCACCCTGCCCATGTCGCGTTCCTGTCGAGTGTCGCATTCTTCTACGCGCTGTTCTTTTTTGGGCGCGGCCCGCGCAAGTGGGCAGCGTGTTTGTTCGCTTTTGTGAGCCTGGTGTTGGCGGGAGCACGAGCTCAGCAGGCAGGGTTCCTGCTGGCGGTATTTTTGTACACCATCGTCCTCATCCGAAAGCCCGCGATACGTTGGGGTGCAGTCTTCGCCGTCGTCATTGCACTGCCGATCGGAGCATCGCTCAACAGTGGCGTGATCAAGTATATCGGGCGCGGGCAGAGCGTCCAGAGTCTGTCATCTCTCAACGACAGAACGCGCATCTGGTCGGCGAGCCTTGAAGCGATCGCCAAGCGACCTTTGATCGGCTACGGGTACAGTGTTGGAGCGCGGGGAGCCATTCGCGATCACTGGAAGTATGCCCACTGGATTCCGCCCCATGCGCATAACGAGTTCATCGAAATCGCTCTCGACGGCGGCATTATTGCACTGGGGATGCTGCTCCTTCTCTATGGCTCGGTTTGCTGTAAGACAATCGGGTCGGTGCGGCGCGGTCCGTTGCACCTCTTCATCTTCCTGGTGTTTGGGCAGTACTGCCTGAACTTTCTCACTGGCTCCGAATTGAGTTATCAGTATGTAGGTACTGGTGGCATCCTATTGTTAACCTGCGTTGGCGCGCTTGCGGATCCCCCCCCGAGTTCCTCACGCAAAAGAGAAATGAAGCGCACAACCTCAGTGCTTCGAATCGTTCTCTAATCGCCTCTGTTCCATAACATCCGAGGAGTGATGCATTGCCGGTGAAGACTCAACAGGAAGAGTTGGAGCAACGCCCGCTCATGGAGCGACTTCTACAAAAGGTCGGCGGAGGAAGGACGCCCGCCGCCCTTATCGATCAGGGCCTGGTAAGCGGAGCGAACTTCCTCACGAACGTTCTTCTTGCAAGAGCCTTTGGCGTCCGGGAGTACGGCGTATTTGCACTTGCATGGATTGCAGTCCTGTTCGCGAACAGCCTGCAATACGCGCTGGTCGTGACACCGATGATGAGCGTGGGGCCGAAGCAGGAAGAGAAAGACCGTCCGTCGTATTACGGTGCGGTCCTGGCTCAGGAACTGTTTTTTGCATTCTTTGCAGCACTGGTGATGTTCGCCTCTGTCCGGATCTCCATCCGCATATTCCCGCAATGGGGTATCGGTGATCTGGCGTTCCCGGTCAGCGGAGCCACTCTCGCGTATCTTCTCCAGGAGTTCCTGCGGCGCTATTTGTTCTGTACGCGACAGAGCAAGAGAGCACTCACCACTGATGGGGTCAGCTATCTCTGCCAGGTTCCGATCATCTTCTGGATCGGGCAGCGCCATATCGTGACTTTGTCGAACACACTCTGGATTATCGGGGCGACATCGCTGGTGGGGTTTCTCGTATGTTTTCGATGGTTCGAACCGATCGTCGTCGACGCGGGGGCGTTCAAGACAGTATTCCTGCGGCATTGGAAGATATCACGATGGCTTGCTCCCACGGCTTTTATGCAGTGGGGTGCAGGTAACCTGTTCCTCATTTCCGCTCCGATTTATTACGGCGCAGCCGCTTCGGCCGCACTCCGTGCCGCCAACAATATCGTCGGAGTCGCCCATGTATGGTTCCTAGGCCTTGACAATGTTGTTCCGGCCGAGGCCGCGCGCCAGTTCCGCTTTTCGGACACTGATGGATTGACCCGATATATCAAGCGTGTCTTCCTTCAATGGGGCGCGGTCACCCTAGCCTTCGCGTCCATCGTCGCGGCTTTTCCGACGTTTTGGCTGCACCTCAGCTATGGGGAGAAATATTCGCAGGACGGGTCGGTGCTGCGCCTGTATGCGCTCCTCTATTTGATCATCTTCACCTCGGGCCCGCTTCGTGCCGGGCTTCAGGCATTGGAGTATACGGCACCCGTCTTTTGGGCATACCCGTTGCTGATTGCGTTCTCCGTTGCGCTCGCAGGACCCTTCGCGCGCGGCCTCGGCTTGAACGGAGTCATCCTGGGGATGTGTTCGGTACAGTTTATTTTTCAAAGCTTCGTCGGCGTCGCCCTCTGGTTGCGGATTCACAAGCTGCGCCGTAACGCGTTGCTTGGCGGCGCCCACGTCCCGACTCCTGCGGAAGCTGCATGAGCCTTAATTAAGGCGGTTGTCGTTGCATCAAGAAGACTGCGGTTCTCTGGGAATGACCTATCCGCGAGTTGCTCAATGAAACTGCTTCTATACATTCTGCTGTGTCTCTTGCCTGCTTCGGCCATGGGCTCGGTCTACACCATCATCGCGCCTCACGTCACGATGCACGTTGGAGATCCGGTGCCCCCGCTGATCTTCAATGTCATGCCATCCCTACGGAATTACGCCGGAGTATTCGTCGGTGAGCCTGGCCGCAGCACTTCTGCGACATCGAGTTCCCCAGCGGGCAACTATCCGATCCATTTGGAGCGGGGCTCGCTCCGAACAGTGAACCCCGACGACGGCATTCGATTGGTTGATGGTGTTTTGAGCATCATCCCCGCCGATCGGATCGGTGCGAAGCTAGTCAACAACATCGAGTATCCGCCGGGCTTCTTTCAGGGCCCTTCAAGCTATCCTGTTCTCGATGTCACGAAAAACGCGACGTCGAATCTGATCGGAGATTGCAAGACCGACAATGCCGCGGCATTTAACCTGTTGCTCTCGCAAAATGGACAGCGCACTTCGGGTACGACCAACGGGGGAACGACCCCTCTGTTCCTGTATTTTCCCCCTGGATGCTACGCGACCAGCCAGCCGCTCTCGATTTATGGGAATACTTGGACGCTCTGGGGCTCTGGGCCACAGCGATCCTACATTCGCCTCCTGCCCAATTCGCCGGGATTCGATACCGGCAAGCCCACGCCGTTCTTCAATCCGCACAGCGTGACCAAAAACAGCAACTTCCGCGAGTATATCTATAACCTCGGCTTCAACATCGGCGTGGGAAACCCGGATGCGATTCCCTTCACGACCGTGCAAAACAACTCCGGTGCGGTAAGAAACGTTCAGATCTGGGCCGATGACGCAAGGTGCCCGACCGCCATCAGTTTCGATCGGCAATATCCAGGCCCGATGCTCTTCAAAGATGTTGCGGTATATGGATGCAAGGCCGCGTATTCCTCTTCACAGAACGAATACAACGTCACTTTTGAGAACTTTACAACCGAGGCTCAGACGGAAATAGCTCTGGACGATCATTACATCGCGACCAGTATCCGCCACTGGCTGAGCGATAACACTGTCCCGGCTCTTCACATCAATGGCCGAGTTACGGCCGAAGTCGCAGTTCTTGATTCGGAAATACTCAACGGGGCGCCAAACGCGACCGGAATCACTGTGGATGAGGGCGCGGCCGTCTATCTGGCGGATCTCGCCGCTTCAGGCTACGGTGTCACGGAGCTCGATGCGGGCGCTGGTACTCCTTTGAGGCGCACTGGAAGTATCACCCAGGCATGGACCGGTTCGGCGCAAAGCATTTTTAACGTCACAGAGCAACCAGATTCCCTGCATCTTCCTGTACGCGAGACCCCTGATCCGCAGGATCCGCCTGCCTCTGCGTGGACCGAGTTGGATGGCCATGCGGAAAACTGGCCTGCTCAAATTCAGCATGGGAGTTCCGCAACCCTATATACGCCTCCGGGAATCTATCAGCCCATCGGTGTTCTCCAGATAACTGTGCCGGATTCGGTCAATCATCTTCAGTTCTATAACTCGAAATTTCCCACAGGCGCATCGCAGATTATTCTCACCATCGCCGGTTCTTCTAGAATGCCGCTGGTCATCGACGGCTGTCCTTACCAATCCTGTCAAATCGTGCACACCGGCTCCCGCGCGATCGTCATCAGAGACACCACACTGAGTAGTTATGAAGCCCGGGACGGCGCTGGCGACGTCTATATCGAGGATTCGATGTTAAATATCGGAGCTCGCGGCGGTCCTGCCGTCACGTTCTATCGTTCGCAGCATGTGTGGGCCCGGCAACTGAATCTGGAGCAGCGGAACTCCGATAAGCTTCATTGCTTAGGGTGCACGATGTGGATTCTGGGATATAAGACGGAACAGCCAACTCCCTCTCTGGTCATGACTGACAGAGCGCAGGCGGAGATCTTCGGTTTCTTCTTCTATATGAATGTCGGGCCGAGCGTCACCGGCTCAACGCACATTCATCTGACGGGCTCCAGCCTGTTTGCATTCGGCTGGGCGAAAGTCGATGTCCCTGGCCGGGGACACCCGAACTGGATCATTGAAGATCAGAAGGGGCGGTCGTCTTCGCTGGCTACTGCCAGCGTTGATACATCCCAGCAGCTAAACATGTTTTACTCTTACGGCGGAGGAGTGCCGAATCGGGAACTCAATAACGGAAAGGATGCTCGACCAAAGAACTGACTCAGCGATGGTTGTTTCAATGCATGCGTGGGCGCGTCGATCAACCCAGTACTTTGCGAAATCATCACTGGAGGGTCTTGACTTGAAAAGGAGTTTTTTGAATGGCGACCTATCCGCGTTGGCGAGGCAAATGTACCTGTTTACTCTGCGAAATGAGTTGAAGGTGACGCATTTCCAGACAACCAGGTTGAACAGGCGCAATGCGCGTTCCAGAAGTTCGGTCATTTCCCCCGAGAGCGGAGTGATAGTTTCAGTCACAAGCTACGGTAACCGGCTCAAGACAGTTCATCTGCTGCTGGAGTCAATCGCTTCTGGTTCGGTCCGCCCTTCGCGACTGATCCTGTGGGTCGATGCGAAAGAGGCCTACGATAATCCTTCGCCACAACTCAAGAGTCTGATCGACAGAGGTGTGGAGCTTTGTTTCTCCGACAACTTCGGGCCGCACACGAAGTACTTTCCCTATCTTTTGTCGACCCAAAACTTCCAATTTCCCCTCGCGACTGCTGACGACGATCAGATCTACCCACGATGGTGGTTGGAGGCCCTGATACGTTCGTTTGAGAAGAATCCTGATTCCGTCAACTGTTATCGCGCCCGTCGGATTGAGATTGCCGGCAACGGCTTGGCCCCGTACGACACCTGGAAGCCCTGCAACACGACGTCCCCCAGTCTCCTTCATTTTGCGACGGGCGTCTCGGGCGTGATCTATCCGCCGTTCTTTCTCCAGCACCTCAAAGCGGCGGGATCGGAGTTTCTCAAGCTCTGTCCCAAGTCGGACGACGCGTGGCTCCACGTCCACGCTCTACGCGCAGGCGTCCCGATCAGACAGGTCTACAATCGTGCACTCAGGTTTCCCGCTATTCCCGGATCGCAGGCAAGTGGCCTTTTTCACAGCAATGTCCTTCTAGGTCAAAACGACGGTCAGATCGTTCACACGTATGGACCGGGCGACCTCACGTTGCTTCATGCGTACGCCGCACAGAGTCAATAAGAGGGACGAAAGGTGCGGTGCGTCGAAGCCCCCATTGCCCTATACAATTCGCGGCAGAATCGAGTCGCAGAACATTCATTTCAAGGATTAAGATGAACCGAATTGTGGTAACCGGCGGAAGCGGATTCATCGGAACAAACATGATCGAACACTTGCTGAATGTGGGCAACGTGGAAATTCTCAGCCTCGATGTCCATCCGCCGAAGGAGGTCGAACATGGGGAATACTGGACCAAATGCGACATCCTGGACAAAGACCAGTTAAGCAGAACTCTTCTGGAGTTCAGGCCGACGCAAATCATTCATCTCGCGGGTCGCACTGATATGGAAGGCAAATGCGAAGAAGACTACGCGGCCAACCACGTAGGAACGGAGAACCTGGTAACGGCAATTCAACAGTTGCAAAGCGTCCAGCGCGTCATCTTTACTTCGAGCCAGTTCGTCGTCGGCCCGGGCAAGCTTCCCACGAACGATACGGAGTTTCGTCCTCATACGATCTATGGACAAACTAAAGTGTTATCGGAGCGGGTGATTCGCAAGGCAGATCTTTCGTGCATCTGGACCATTGTGCGACCGACGAACGTTTGGGGCAAGTGGCACCCCCGCTATCCCAGAGAGTTCTGGCGAGTATTGAAACAAGGCAGGTACGTTCATCCCGGCGGTAAGGGCGTCTTCCGGTGCTACGCCTATGTGGGGAATGTGGTGGAACAGATCTCCACCATTCTCTCCGCCCCCCGCGAATTTATCGACAGGGAAGTCTTTTACGTAGGAGACGCGCCGATCGATATCTGGGAGTGGACGAATGCCTTCTCGATGGAGTTGGTGGGGCGACCGGTCAAGGTAGTTCCTCGACCGGTAGTTCGCATGTTCGCCAAAATAGGGGATGGCGTCATTGCCGCGGGCGGAAAATTTCCGATTTTCACTTCAAGGTACGAGAGCATGACACAGGACTACATCACCCCTATGGACAAGACCTTCGAGCGTCTTGGCACCCCGAGAATAGCGCTCGCCGAAGGAGTTAAGCAGACTGTAACATGGTTGAAATCTCAAGGGGAATTCTGGCAATAGAGCGCCTTGGCCGGGCATTCTTCGTCTCCCCGTTTGCGGTAACTCGACACTTTTTGGGACAGCCTTCCGCACCACAGTTATGGCTTCGCCCAGGCGTTGAAGGCTGAATCAAGCTCTCTTGCCCCATTTTCGGTGGAAGTTGAAGACCTCCTGGAAGATCCAGAAGTATCGGGCGAAGCGAAAATCACGATTGAGGACCGGGACCTTGCTAATCGCGACCCAGAAACGAACGCAAACAGTTCTTTCTTATCTGCGCATTCCTTTGTCTGTCGAGAAGAGTCTTGAGGAGTTGCAGCACGAGTACCGTTCTGCTCCGCCCTATCCGCACCTGGTTTTCGATAACTTGTTTTCCGACGAGATATTGGACAAGGTACTCGCCGAATGTTCCGCCCTATCGAACTCGAAATGGGTGCACGAATACCAGGCCCAGATGATAAAATCGAATCTCCGGTCGGCTGTAGATCTCGACGAGAAGGCCTTTCTCTTCACCTCCTTCTTGCATTCAGCTGGCTTTCTTTACTTCCTCTCCGAGTGCACAGGAATCCAAGCGCTTCTACCCGACCCTTATCTCACGGGAGCTGGCTTTCACATGATTTCAGAGGGCGGGAAGTTTGACGTTCATGCCGATCGCAATACGGATCATCACTCCGGCATGCGGCGCCGGATCGCCATGCTGGTCTATCTGAATAAATCCTGGACCCACGAAAATGGAGGACAGCTTGAGTTATGGGATACCGCGGGCACTCGATGCGAAAAGTCAATCGAGCCGATTTTCAATCGAACCGTCATTTTTGAAATTGGCGACAAGAACTTTCATGCAGTGAGGCCGGTTGCCTCAGGGCGCGGCATCGTGCGTCGATCATTCGCGGCTTACTTCCACACGGTTGGAGAGGGCGTGATCGCTCACGACACGATATTCGCGCCCCCCGTTTTTCAGGGTAAGACGCAGCCCTATAAACGAATCATGCGGGAAACATTGCCACCATTCATCTATCGCGCGCTCAAATCCATGAAGCGCCGCTAAGCGAAACGTGATGTGACCCGGCGCGAGACCGGGTCAGTGGGTTGGTGCGTCCGTTCGTTTGGTTCCGAAGATCGCTGCGGCTCTTTCGTACGAGAGCGTGTCATCAAACCGGGTCAGGACCAGCTTCTGTCCCGCTTCTCCCATGCGCGATCTGAGTTCCCGATTCGCGAGCATGTGGGACAGACATTTCGCCAAATCATGCTCATTCCCCGGTTCAAACAACAGACCGGTCACGCCGTCTACGATCTGTTCCGGTATGCCTCCGCAACGGCTCCCGATGACCGGAGTTCCGGCAGCCATTGACTCCATTACGACCCGCCCGAAGGGCTCCGGAAGGACAGACGGAACCACCGTTACATCGAAAGCTGCGTAGATATCTCTGGTTCCCTCGACATCTCCCGTAAACACAACCTTGTTCTCCAGGTTGCTTTCTCGTAGGAGTTGCTGGAGACGGGTGAGGTGGTCCTCATTGCCAGGAGATACGGACCCAACGATGGCGTAGCGCGCGTCGGGATATGTATCGGATAAAAGCGCAGCCGCCTTGACCAGGACCTCCTGTCCTTTTCTAACCCATTTGATCCTGCCAATCACACCAACCAGAATTGCCGGGTCTCCGATGCCCGCGCGGAAGCGCTTCGCGGCAGCATGGTCGACTTCTTGTGCTCCGGTCCCGAGGCTGTTATACACCGTTGTGCATTTGGGCCTCAGATCTGGATCGAACTGATCCCGCACGGCATCGGAGATAGTGATGATCGTGGAGGAGAATCGCCAGATATACCGCTGGTAATACTTCCATATGACGGGGAACTCGGAAAAGAACTCCCGCATGTGCCACACATGCTTCCGGCGGGTAAACCATGCAGCAAGAGCGGGGGCCGGCAGTACTGCGGTGTTGGTGTGGACAACGTCCACTTTCAGGCGCAGGATCAGCGCACTTAGCCAGAGGACCGAATACGGATAGCGCAGACAGAACGCGAACTTGCCCCATGCGGATCCGAGTTGCGCTCGATCTACCACTGCCAGCGAATCAAAGGTATGAACAACGATTCCGTTGGCCTGCAGCAACTCCGAAAACGGTCCTGGAGAGGACAGCACAACATGAACCGCGTGACCGTCGACCCGGAACCGCCTGAGCGTCCGGAGGAGACTTTGACTCGCCCCGTAAATGTCAGAAGTATTGTGAATCGATAGTATGACCAACCGTCACCTGCATGTGAGCGGAAGTGGGTGATAAAAAATTTCCCAGAATATCCTGGGTTACTGCTAGTCACATATCATACGGCATCTGGCCCAACCTAAGGCTAAGCTGCTCTGCAGCCTGCGATGCGCCGTTCCGAAAATATGAAGTTTCGTTCCTTAGTTCTGCAGCTGTCAGGGGAACTGCCGTTCCTGCGCAAAAATCCTTCATTTGCGGAACCTGAACGGAAGTGAGTGCAAAACAAATCCCGGCATGAATGCAGAGTTCACGCCGGGACGAAAAGATGGAGCGAACGTCGATAAGGATTCTATTGGAAGCCCACGAATAACGGCATGCGGTAAGGGGCTGTTTGGGAGGTCTGGATCTTCTTCGTATTCCCGTCGCGGATTTCCTGCACCTGCGTGGCGTATCCGCAGTTCGTGCAGTAAACCGATTCTGAATAGATGTAGGAGACCTGCGAGTCTTGTGATCGAAACGCGACGTCCGTGGAGGGAACAGCATGGGCAGGATAAATTAGCGCTCCAAGGAGCTCAGTTTGTCCATTGTTGGTGGTGTTGATGACGATGCTTGAGTTTTCGGTCTTCATGCCGAGGATCCACAGCGTGCCACCGGTGTTCTGGATCTTTTGTCCTGTGATCTCATCGTTGAGCTGGCGCGCCCAGACCCGCTGGTTGGGCTGTACCGACAGCTCAGTCTTCATCTCGACATCATCCACGAACAACGTGCCTGCACCCGGAACCGTAGTGTAGTAGAGCTCGGAATCTTTGAGCACCACCGGACGAGCGCCGCGATGGTCGACCTTCACGCCGGAGATCTGTTCAATGATCAAGGGCTGGCTGCTATTGCTCGACACGACAAAGCGAATGCTGCCTCCGTTGGTTCCGGAAGAGTTTCCGAAGACCGCGGAGGAAAATCCCACGATTCGAGTCACGTTGTCCGGCACTACCACTGCGATCTCATTATTGGAGAGATACGTATTGAACGGGAAGTAGACCATGGATTTGCCGCTGTTGAAGGCAGGCAGCAGACCCGACATGTCGCCGAAGTACTTGGCGATGACGGGTGCGCTGTTCGTGTTTGAGCCGGTGTAGGCGGGCGTCTCTTCTATAGGGAGATTCAGACTGGTCGGCGTCAGTTTGCCCGTGAGGGTCAGGGGCGCGCCCACCAGGTGTTCGGTGATCGCTCCGGTCGTCGATACCGGCGTGCCTTTACTGGTGTCCAGCAGCGTCGCGCGATAGCCGCTTTCTGTGACGTCTCGCAGGTACATGCCGGAGTTGGTCTGCAGTGCGTTGCTTCCTGAGCTTCCCCCATTGAGGGTGGCGTCTATAAGAACCACAAGACCGCTGGTGTTGGTCAGGGCCGGGACCGAGTTGGTGCTACTCAAACCATGGATTTCAATCGTCTGCTTCACGTTGTGGATGCCGACGGTGCCCTGACCGGAAAGCGTAATGTTTTCGAAGGTTGAGCTGTACTCGGAGTTCGCAATATCAATTCCTGTGCTGAAGCCCTGGATCGCGGTATTGCGGATCATGAGCGGGCCGGCCCACTGTCGGGTCAGGTCGATGCCTGCGTGGCCCGTGCCGTCCTCGCTTTTGATCAAGACATCGCAAACGGATCCCATGTTGTTGGACACATAATTCAGAGCCGTAGCGCCTGGATTATCTGCTCCAATCTCCAATTGCAGATCCCAGATCTCCTGATGGAAAGACTGATTGCCCGCAGGGGTGAGAATCAGCGGCTTAGGGCTGGCTGGGTTGCCGAATCCCGGCGAGCTTGGAGCGAGACGGATGGAGGTGGCACCGGGCCCGGCACCCTGCAGCGTCACGCAGCAACCGTTCCACTTCAACGTATTGCGGACGAGGTAAACGCCCGGCGGAAAATAGATTGCCTTCGGGTGGCCGTAGTAGTCAGCAGTGGTGCTGGATCTTCCCTGCGAAAGAGCGTTCTGGATCGCAGCCGTATCGTCTGTGACTCCATCTCCTACAGCGCCGAAAGATTTGATCGAGGGCATGAAACCGGATGGAAATGCAATTGTTCCGGTCGTTAGCTGTGCTCCCGGTTCGGTGGCTTTCGCAAAAGTGGCATCTGACAAGACCGCGACGAAAATGAGTGCGGGAAGAAGAATTGATCTGAATTTGAGCATTAACAGAAATCTCCTAGGATATAAGTCGGTTCCGTGAAAGCCCCGGGGCTTTGCAAAAACAGAGGTGTCTGGCTTCCGCCGTTGCCAACGGCGGCGCGGTGGCACTAAAGTAATCGGCTATTTAGTTATTGTTGGGTACAAGTTTAAAACAAGTCCGTCACGTTTTAATCGGAAAGTTTATGTACGGACGCAGTATTCTTTCGGGCCTGAGCCGTGGGTGTTTTGTCGCGGATGTCATTCGGCTTTTGATTGGGTTTAGTTTCAAAAGCTTAGGAATAGATTAGAGGTGATTTGATGGCGCGCTATTTCTCAGTGGTAGACGATCGATGCCAGGGCGCTATGCAGTACTTCAGTAATTAAGTGGTTCAAGCTTAAGATTTCATAACTCGATACGTTCCTGTGATCACGGCACGCTTGTGTCACCTGGACCTTCGGCGAAAGCCTTGATCGTAAGCGAAGTTTCCGTCACCACTAATGGATCGTGGAAGATAGGAGACTAGCTGTTTGGCTGCAAACCGTCCACAGTATAGCGGATGACCGCGCCTGGCGTCTCGGCGAGAAATTGGACGCTCGTATGATCAGCAACCCTCCCCGCTGCGGGACTGAGGCTAGGCTCCAGCACTCCGGCAGCTCGATCCAGTTCTTCCTCAGGCGAAGCGAGAGCCACTGGTATCGATCCGGAAACTCCAGGAACCACGTTAAATTTAGTCGTTTTTGCCGACGAGAGGCCTCGGGGCGATTGACGGCGGATTCGCTCCTGGCCGTTTGCGGCTCGTTCCGGCTTGCCGCCTGCGCCGATTTGATTTCACCTATGGCGGCGTGCTCCCGAATGTCCAGCTCAGGATATTCTGAGTAGCACCGGAGCCACCCGTACCCCCCGTGAAGCCGACATACGCGGTCGTGCCCCCGACAATTTGCGGAATGTTGACGGTGAAGGCTTGAGTGAACGTCTTGTTGGTAACTGTGTCTGTCAGCGTCAACGTGAGCGTGATTCCGTTGTAGGTCAGGAGCGCCTGAATGATAT
The DNA here is from genome assembly GCA_963788475.1 of Terriglobales bacterium. Lineage (GTDB taxonomy): Bacteria > Acidobacteriota > Terriglobia > Terriglobales > Acidobacteriaceae > Telmatobacter. Next base: position 22,948 of record CAWBGO010000009.1, on the reverse strand, counting down.
CGCCGCTCGACAAAATGACGCTGGTAGCAGGGATGGTAACGGCCGGAACGGTCGGAATAGCGGCGTTTGTGTAGATGCCGGTCGAGTTGTTTCCCTCGCCGGCATTGTTGTGGATGTCGAATTTCAATGCGAGGCTGGACGTGGTTAGCCCGCTCTTGACGTTCGTACTTCCATAGCCGAGTGAGCTGCCGCCCACTCCCATCGCTGTAGGCCCGAAGTTCTGGATGGTGAAAGTGAACCCATCCGCGATGGCTTTGACGAGTTGGAAGCTGACGCTGGAAGTGAACGACTGAATATTGACCGGCGATTTCCAAAAAGCGCTGCCTGCTTGATTGACGGTGCTGGTGAGCTGCAGGAGATTGTTGGTAACCGCAGAGCTCCCATTCAGTCCAAGGCCGATCGTCGATGAGAATCCGTTCCCAAAGTCAATGGTTCCCGGTGCCCCTGAAGAAACAATATAAGTAGCGCTCACCACCGTGCTGGGAACCATCGCGGGGTCGATCGCGACGGCATTGACAACCGCTGAAGCAGAGACCGGAATCGGTCCGGAGTACACAGTCGAGGCGACCGAAGGCTGCGAGCCGTCGAGTGTGTAATAGAGAACAGCCGACGTATCTGAATCGGCAATCGTAACGGTTAGACCTGTCCCATAGGTTCCGCCCGCAGGGCTGAGGGTTGGGGTGGGAGTAACAGGCTGAATGATGAGGAAGGTCTCACTGCTAACTGAGCTTGGATTCAGACCAGGAGCCACAGCGATCGCCTGCAGCGTAGTGTTGCCGTACCCGACCGTCACCGGCCCCGTGTAGAGTGTCGATGCAGTCGTGGGAGTTGTTCCGTTTGTGGTGTAGTACACCGCAGCGCCCTGCGTAGGGCTGGCAAGAGCGACTGACTGAGGAGCCGAGTAAACCCCTGCAGGAATCGAGAAGAGTGGCGGTGCTGTCGCATTGGCCGCTGTCTGGGCAGCGTAGGTCCATGTGATAATTTTCTGACTGGCGCCCGATCCACCTGAGCCTCCGGTAAAGCCAACATAGGCTGTATTGCCGCCGACAATCTGAGGAATGTTGATGGGCGTCGAATAAGTAAACGTCTTGCCGACCACGACGTCGTTCAAGGTCAAGGTGAGGGTGGTCCCGTCATAGGTGATTGCTGCTTGAATCGTGTCGCCGCTCGCCAGTATGATTCCCGACGGCGTAAGGTTCACCGCAGGCACTGTGGGCATCGCGCCAGCGGTGTATACGCCCGTCGAATCACTGCCTTCGCCCGCGTTGTTATGAATGTCGAATTTAACGGCTACGCTGCTCGTAATCGCACCCCTGCTGGTGCTGCTGTAGCCGAGTGCGGCCCCCGACTGACCGAGAGCGCTGGGGCCGACATTCTGGATGGTAAAAGTGAATCCGTCCGCTATCGCGTTGGAGAGTTGAAAGGTGAAATTCGTTGTGAAAGCCTGAATGTTGACCGCCTGGGTATAGAACGCGCTCCCGGCTTGATTGGTCGCCCCTGTGGTCAACTGCAGGCGGCTATCATCATTGTTGTTCGCGAAACCATTAAGTTTCATTCCTGTTACTGAGGAAAAACCGTTACCGAAATTGATAAATGTACCGCTCGGAGAGATCACATAGGGAGCATTAGTAATATTGCTCGCTTGCGCAAGATTCGGATCGATTACGATCGCTTTGATGACTGTGGAAGCTGCCACTGTAATTGGTTTCGTGTAGGTCGTCGAGGCAGCCGTCGGCGTGGAGCCGTCCAGAGTGTAAAAGATCGTGGCCAGGGGGTCTGAATCCGACAAGACAACCTGTTGCAATGTATTGTAGGTGCCCGCGGCCGGAGAAACGGTTACGGGCGGCGCCTGGTTTCCGTCCTGGAAAAACGCAGTCGTAACTGCACTTTGAAGGTAGCCGGGCGCGCTGGCGATGGCGCGCACAGTCGTGCCGGAGTTAAGAATGATTGGACTTACATACAGAGTGTTGGCCGGTGTGGGGACCGAGCCGTCGAGCGTGTAATAGATATTCGCCGTCGGAGTGGAGGAAGAAAGCGTGACCTGCACACTGTTGATGAAGCTGCCTCCATCTGGATTCATCACGGGAGCACCGGCCACTGGCTCTTCGCCGAGCAATCCATAGACGTCTACTTGGTAAGCTGCGCCGAGGTAGACCTTGCCGTTGGTGATGACCGGCACGACGAACTTGTTGGCCGGCCCGGCGTCATCACGGGGAGCCGAATCGCTCTCATACAGAATCTTCGAAAGGTCGGTTGCGTCAAACGCGTACAGAATCTCCGAACCGTTCGTGTTGTATTGATCTGCTCTCGTCGCCCAGGCGATGCCGTTCTGCGTGCCATTCGAGGAGATCACAAATGAGGGACTCGGAAAGCTGGACTTTATTGTTGAGGTGCTCGATGGCGAGGTCATCAGCATACCCCCATTGAGTTGAAACATCTTGGCTCTGTCGCTGCTTCCCCAGAAGTAAACATTCCCGTTCCAGTAGGCTGGCGTGCTCCACATCCCGCCGACCGCATTCGGAAGATCCTGGAGCGCATTTGTGTTGTAGGTACCACCAGGGACATACCCTCCCAGATTGTCGCGATTCAAGACTAGGATGCGGCCCTCCTTGCCTGCCTGAATAAGAATGTGAGGGTAAGACCCCGGCTGGTCCGGGGGCATCAGAAGTCCGCCTGAACCCTGATCGAGGTCTGCCGCGCTCAAACTTGCCTGGTTAAATACGGTAAACGCATCAACCGCCGTCAGTCCGCCATTTGCGAGGCTCAGTGTCACGATGCTGTCGCCAAAATTCGATCCCGAAGTAATGGGCGGATAGCCGCTATAAGTACCATTGCCTGTGGGAAGAAAGATCCGATCGAAGACGGGGCCCTGGTCGATAGGCAGACCCGCGCCGGCCCCCCAGACACCATTGCCGATAGCATTGGGCGACATGCAGATAAGGCCGGTTTGCGCGAGCGTTGCTGCGTTGTAGGCGTAGACCCATCCATGCCAAGGGCCATTATCCCCATGCGAACCGAAAGGGATGTAGATGTATCCGTTGTAGTAATCCAGTGCGCCGCGATTCATCGACCATTCGGGACTGAATGACAGCATGCCGCCAGAACTGCCTTTGCCAGTACCGGGTACCGACCCCTGGATCACCACCGGGCTGTTCGGTTGCTCCGCGCCCGTGATTAGATTGATGGCATGCAGACGCTGGAAATAGACCCCGTTTTCCTTAGTCGCGCTCACGACATACATCGTCTGGGTCGCCAGATTGATTGCTGGCGTCCCCGTGATTCCAATCTCCGGAACCAGATCGTTGGTGCCGAGGTCAGAACTTGGCACGGTTGTCACACCTGTCGGTCCTGCTCCATGCGAGGGGCTGAGCAGGCTGACCTCCCAAAGAGGCAACGTGTTGGCGCCTCCATTAGTGTCGGCGTCGAACGCGTAAATTGAATCGTGCTCCGTGGCCACGAAGATCACGTTATGCACTTTGCCGTCTCCCATGGTGAGGCCGTTGACATAGAGCGGCTGCGCGTAGACGTGGCCATCGACCGCCAGCGAAAAGAGTTTTCCAAAGGAGCCGGACACTACATTGGCCGGAGTCAGCAGCGTCTCCTGCGTGTTCTTGCCTTGGTGCGTAAGGTCATAACGCCAGGTCGCCACGTTCACAGGCGTGGCCGTCTGTGCAGGTAGCTGGTAGGAAGAGACGGCCAAAAGCAATAACTGCGGTAACAGGCAAATCACCGCGCGCGGTAGAACGAAGTCAATTGAATTCTTGTGGAAAAGGAAAAGGCGGCTGAACCATCGACCCTTCGTAGACATAGGGACCTCCGCGGGATACGAGCGGCGAATTCTCCCGCGTTGATCGGAGGGCGCCCGATCACTTGCAGACAGATGCAGCAAAATTCCGCTTCAGATTGTGCGTAGAGTCCCAAAATCTTGTTGTTGGTCGGATGTTGAATCGGCATAGCCGATCGCGAATAGTCTAACATGCAATCGGATCGCTGTAGCGGACTCAATAGTACTGAGAAAGGGTTACCGGGACTTCTTGTTGTGGTAAATGATGAGGAAAGCTCCGGCTTGCGAACGAGCCTAATTTCTGCAACTCTGAACTTGAAATGACAGCCCGAGATCTCCCTCGTAGGCGTTATCTTCCGCTGCCCGTTTCTTGCTTATACGTGACAGCAACCTCTTGCTTCGCCGAACGAATGCTTCACCGCTGCGGACTGCGAGAGAGGATTTCGTGTTCCATCACTTATAAAGAGTCCATCCTGTGTCTCGCCATAAATCAATCCGGGCGTGGAATTCCGTATTTGATCGGTGCGACGGGCAAAGGGGGAGGCGCGGAGACGGGATTTTGCGCCTGCTGATCAATTCAGTCAGGGGGCAGAACAGCATTGAAGCGGCGGTTCCTTGATTTTCAGGCGCAGTCCTCCTGCCGCGTCGCGGTGACTCAGGAAACGAAGAAAGAAGATTGTCAGGCCGCAAGGTCGTAGCGATGATGTAGACCGCCCAATCTCGGCGCAGGGGTGATCTCGCTGCGGGATTCGGCATTTGTGGCCGCAACTCGAGCGCCGGGCGTTTGTTTGGCCAATCCAAGATGGGTTCGGTCCTCGTGATAGTAGCGGACGAATTCGGTCAAGATACGTTTCAGGTGCCGCTCATTGAGAACTATGACGTGGCTGAACAGATCGCGCCGGCAGCTACCCACGAAGCGCTCGGCCACACCAATTTTGCCACGGGCTCTTGAAGGCTGTCCGGACCGGTTTCGTCCCGAGTATCTTCGCCGTCTCGACAACCTCGACGTTGAAGATTGCGTCCCGGTCGTGGATCAGGTATCCAGGCACGGTGTCATAGGGGAAGGCCTCCCGCAGTTGCTGCCCAACCCACGCGGCAGTTGGATGCCAAGTGACATTGAAGTGCAGGACCTTCCGTCGATCGTGCGCGATCACAAAGAAGCAGTACAGAACGCCGAAGGTCAGGCTTGGTACGGCGAGGAAATCCATCGCCGCGATGACCTCGCGATGGTTGGCCAGGAAGGTCTTCCATCGTTGCCCCGGTTCCGGCTGGCGAGGAGTCTTCTGCATCCAGCGCAGGACCGTTCGCTCAGAGATCTCGAAGCCGAGCATCTTCAGTTCGCCGTGGATGCGCGGCGCACCCCAGCTCGGATTCTCGGCGACCATCTTGAAGATCAACGCGCACAGTTACTTGCTCGTTGGCCGTCGCCCAGCTGGCCTGCGCTGCCGCGAGCGCCAAGCCCAGTACCAGCGAAACCCGGCCTTATGCCAGCGGACGACGGTCTCCGGTTGAACCAGAATCAAAGGCATTTTCCAACAAGACCAGAATTGCTTGAGCAAGACCCAGAACATCCGGTCCGAAGCAGTCATGCGCGGTCGGGGTCTTTTGGCCGCAAGAACGACGAGTTGTTGCCGCAAGGCCAGATTCTGAAGAAGGAGATCACGCCGGGAACGGAACGAATGGGAGATCAATGCCTGCAGGAGTCTCAACAAGCGTGTCATGGCTTCATCTTCACATTGAAACCCATTCCAGAAATGCTGCAATTGCCTGATTCAGCCGTAGTTCGGAATTTTGGCGAGGTACAGGCTCTTTTTGGTCTTAATCAAACCTTTGTTCCGCCGCATCCCGTGGCGAAGATTCACGCAATCGTCGCCGACATGATCAAACGATACCCCGCGGCCACCAACGATGCTGGAGCGATCTTGCGCCTGGTCCGGGGTTCGGAAATCTCTGATGAACCTGTCCCATGGATTCTGGAGAACCACATCAACCGACAGAACAGTCTTTGGAATTCATGGTCGGCCCGGAGATCGCAAGACAACCGTTGCGGTTCGAATGGCTGCTGATCTTTCGCGTGGGCGCACTCCATTTACAGGGGATCCCTGCACACCGTGTAACGTACTGTTTCTGTCAAATGAAGGCAGCCCCGCGAGAATAAAGGCGCTTTTCGTGAAAATGGGCGGCGCCGTCGACCGGCTGTATATCGAGAACTCGGAGGATTGTTGGTGGCTGGGCGATCTGCAGAGATTGGAGTCGGCGATCACTGAATACCAGGCCGGGTACGTGGTGATCGACTCTCTCGCCAGTCATAGTGGCAGGACCGACCTGAATAAGCACGCGGACACCGCCCGGTTGCTTGTGCCCCTTCGCCGGCTGGCGGAGCGCAAAGAATGCGTGATTTGCGTCGTTCATTATCTCAACGAGACGTCTGCGCCCGATCATATTCAGCGGGTTGCTGGCAGCATCGGGATAAGGCGTTGTTCCGCCACAACTTGCATGGAGCGTGGGACCCAGACGACCCCATGCGGCGCTTGCTGTTGAACGGGAAGGCCAATCTCGCTCCACCGAACGTACATGCGCTCCGGTTCACCATCGAACCGTGTGAGTGGCAAGGAACATCAGACATCTCGATTGATGAGGTGTACGGCCTCCCTCCACCAAAGACTGACGATAGAGGTCGGCGCGAGAGGTCAGCGCGCGGACGAATGGCTGCGAGAGATCCTTGCGAACGGAGACTGGCACAAGGCTGCGGACCGATTGACGCGGCAGTGTCCAAGTTCAGAATTTCGAAGCGGTCGCCGTACCGCGCAGCCGAAGACCTCAGCGTTGAACGGGAAACGCGTGGTTTTGGTGGTCCCAAATACTGGCGCCTCCCGATACGTGCCAATGTCGTCTCTATAACCGCTGGCAAGAATGGTATACATGCTGAAACAAGAGACTTACGCACAGAAACGTCAAAGGTGCCACCTCCGAGGATGTCGGCACGATTGATTCAGACGCGCCGTTCACCTGTGGCGGACTGCTCGATGGCGCGGTCCACGACGACGAAGGGCCGCTCCGGATATGAGCGACTTTGCGCGATCACTGATTCGAGAAGTCGCAGCAAACGGCGCCCGCATCAACGTTGATGGGACGTGGCTGGCGATCAATCCGCGCAAGGCGGGAGCACAGAACTGCTGCAGCTCCGCGTTGAAGACAGACCCCCCGCGAATGGCCGCCCGGCAGCAGGTAAGTGTACTGCCAGATCAGGCGCGCCAGCCGGTTGCGCGGGCTGAAGGATGCGCTCTCGTAGGGATTTTCATTGGCGCTCCGCAACGTTATGTGTCGTGCGCTTGCGTGGCTTGGCAATCACATCCATAGGTTTGAGCAGTTACTCAAGAGAGGATTGCCGACTGCGATATTCAATGCAGCACCACACCCGGCTTCCTGATTTACGTCGTCAAAGCACCGACCCGGCGACGTTCTCAACATACCAGCGATAGGCCTCGCGCAGGCCGGTTTCAAAATTAGTGGGTGCCGTCCAGCCTAGCGCAGCAAGCCGGCTCACATCCATCACCTTTCGCGGCATCCCGTCGGGCTTGGCTCGATCGAAAGTCAACTCACCGGTCCAGCCAACCATGCGCGCAATACTCTGGGCCAATTCCAGAATCGTTATCTCGCGCCCGGTGCCGACGTTCAGAAACGCCTCGCCAGAGTAATTCTTCATCACAAATGTGCAGGCATCGGCCAGATCCTCAGAGAAGAGAAACTCTCGTTTTGGCGTACCGCTTCCCCATATTTCCACGGTCGGGCTGTTGGTCAACTTTGCGGAATGGATTTTCATAATCAGCGCTGCGACAACGTGACCACCCTGAGCATCATAACGATCTCCTGGTCCGTAGAGATTGGTCGGCATCACGGAAACAAAATCGCAGCAATATTGGCGGCGGTACGCCTGGCACAGCTTGATCCCGGTGATCTTGGCAATCGCATACCACTCGTTGGTCGGCTCCAGCGCGCCTGTCATCAACATTTCCTCGCGCATCGGCTGCGTCGCTAACCGTGGATAAACGCACGACGAACCCAGAAACAGAAGTTTCTTGACGCCTGTTTGCCGTGCTGCTTCGATCACGTTCGCGCCGATCGCCAGATTGTCATAGAGAAACTCTGCAGGACGTGTCGCGTTCGCCAGGATGCCTCCGACGGTCGCTGCAGCCATGAACACCGCGTCGATCCCTTTTTCTGCCATCCAGGCGATCACGTCTGCTTGTCGCCGAAGGTCCAGCTCCGCATGGGTCGCGGTGATGACTTCGCAGCTCTCGCGCGCCAGACGCCGCGCAATCGCAGAACCCGCCATTCCGCGATGTCCGGCCACCCACACCCGCTTCCCTGCTAATTCAAACCTGCTCATACGAACGTTCGCTCAGTTGGAATTCTTTGGCGATGACTTCAAGGTCAGAATTCACCATCTCCGACACCAACTCGGGAAATGTCACTTTATGCTGCCAGCCCAATACCCGCCATGCCTTCGAAGGATCGCCAAGCAACAGGTCAACCTCAGTGGGACGGAAATAGCGGGGATCGACTCGTACCAGGATATCGCCACTGCTTGCATCGATGCCCAACTCGTCCATGCCCTCGCCCTGCCATTCGATGGTGCGTCCCACCTTGGCAAAGGCCAACTCAATAAACTCGCGCACTCTGTGGGTCTCGCCAGTGGCCAGAACATAATCGCCCGGATCCGCCTGCTGCATGATCCGCCACATGCCTTCAACGTAGTCGCGCGCATGCCCCCAATCCCTCTGCGAGTCAAGGTTGCCGATATATAGCGTCCCCTGGACGCCAAGGTGAATGGCCGCAACGGCACGCGTGATCTTGCGCGTGACGAACGTTTCGCCGCGAATCGGGCTCTCGTGGTTGAACAGGATTCCATTGGAGGCGTGCATGCCGTACGCCTCGCGGTAATTTACGGTGATCCAATACGCATAGAGCTTGGCCACGCCATAGGGGCTGCGCGGATAGAACGGAGTCTTCTCCGACTGTGGCGTCTCCTGCACTTTGCCGTAAAGCTCTGAGGTCGACGCTTGATAAAAGCGGGCCTTGCCGGTCAGTCCCAGAATCCGGATCGCTTCGAGGATGCGCAACGGGCCCGTAGCGTCGGCATTGGCGGTATATTCCGGCGTCTCAAAGCTCACCTGCACGTGGCTTTGCGCTGCAAGATTGTAAATCTCGTCGGGCTGCACCGCCTGAATGATGCGGATCAGGTTCGTCGAATCCGTCATATCGCCGTAATGGATCTGAAAATTCGCATTCGCGATGTGCGGATCCTGGTAGATGTGGTCGATGCGCGCCGTATTGAAGGATGACGAGCGCCGCTTTATGCCATGAACGATATACCCCTTGGCAAGCAGAAGCTCGGCAAGATATGCGCCATCCTGTCCCGTGATGCCGGTAATGAGTGCCACTTTCATCGACAATTCCTCGCCTGATTAACAATTAACTGCGCGCTTTCAGCGCCTGTACCGCCACTCGTCCATCTGTCCACACAGCGTTCAATTTAACTAAATCAGTCGAATCTCTCTGAAGGCTGTCAATGCCTTACACCCTCCTGCCTTTTACGCAATCGAAGTTACGTCACCCCCATCTGTTGGTATTATAGAGAAGATATTTCTCATTTCGATGTGGGAGCCTTTGCATTGTTGTACAAATACCCATCACCCGATACCATCTGCTGGACAGTTCGCACGCGACATTTCTATGATTGCAGAAGAGGGTAAGCGGCGCCGTATTAATGCTGAGGTACTGCACGTGCAGCAGCTATTAGGACATGCAATAGACCATATTGCCGACGACCTCGTAGATACGAGCGCCGGAGAGAAAATAGACCACATCGCGCCGCGTGAGCGGGGCGACGTGGCGGACTAAAAGTAGACCAGCCGCCGCATTTTGGTTCCATGGACAACAGAAGCTTCGAAGGGGTGACGAAGAAGGTTCGGCGCCATTGAGAGAGGTGTGTTCCCTGGGACACCGGAGGCATGTACACAGTGGAGATCTATGCGTGGGGGCGGGGGCGGTTCTTGTAGATGGCAAGAACCGGCGGCGGTGGCCCGGGAGTTTGGGCTGGCGCCACAAATAAATCTTGCCATTTCCTCGACTCGTGCCATGCTTGTCCCGCTACTTCGGGAGCTCTCCCCCTACGTCATCTAGGGATCGTGATCTATGCCAGATTCGGTATCCATCACTCTTGCAGCCACCACCATGGAAGGCCTCGCAGCACGAGACCCCCAGGTCATCGTAGACATCATCCAGGCCATCCCCGACGACCGTACCCTCTATCACAAGACTATCCTCGACTTCGACGGCTCCGCCACCATCTCCTTTCCCATGTCCGACGGCTTCCCCGCTTGGCAGGTCAACGTTACTTTCTCCCGCTATGCCGTCGTCTCCGGATTCCTATTCCAACCCCACGGCAGCCCGTCGCCATCGTGGAGAATGCGGCTCACCCGCCGTCCAGATGCGTGGACGCCCGCCTTCACCCCTCTCGCCGCTCTCGACGCCGCCCGCTTTGCGCCTTTTAGCACGGTCATCGCCGCAAGCACCGCCGTCGACCTCAAGGCCTACCCAACCGTTATCTTTGACCTTCACTCCGAATACGACGCGCTCGTCGGCAGCCCCCAGATCTTGGCCAAGGCCGCCCTCTTGAATCTCTTCGCCGTTTGCAGCGATGAGATCGATCCCCTCGGAGATTGCCCCTGGTTCAAGCACGTCCGCAAGATCGTCCGCATCGACCAGGAGCGATTCCTCGCCGAGGTCGATTCCGAAATCTTCGAAAACGTTGTGACCATCGTCAACTAACTCAACGGCGCCTTCAAGAATCAGGGCCACTTCACCGAGCCCGATGGTGGCCGAGGAAGCCACTTCGCCAATATTCCGCCTCAATACAATGCCGGCGCCAACCTCCGGGACATGAACACGCTCAACAAAGAACTTCGAGCAGGGAAACCTTCAGCTCACAGTTAGCTACCTCGTCGTCGACGGCGTTGTCGTCCACCTGCTCCGACGAGTCCTGAACCCTTGCTGGCAATCGCTGATAGAGCGCTTTACGAAGCGAAAGCTTCCGGTCGCAATTGCGTCATCATAAAGCGGTTCGAGCGGATCGAGTCGTTGGAACTCGCTGGTTTGTCTTCGACCAAGGGAGGTCGGGGCTAGGTGAGTTACACGGAAAACGCGACGAGCTGCTTTGTTAAAAAGGCTTGGATTGATTGATTCCGATGGCGACGACCGAGTAGCCCCGTAGTTTTTATGGTGCAGCGCCGCAGAAGGTTGATCGATCTCCAAATGAACCGAATAACAATAAGGCGGAATAAGGCGACTTCCAATCCAACGAACAATCCTTAGGTCCCCCGGCTGCGAATACTCAATACCCCTTTCAACTCGGAAGAGATTCTCTTCCGCATTGCTTTTTAGTGAGTTTTCCTATGAGTTACCAGTTCAGATGCTGCCCGATAGTCGCACGAAAGTAATACCGGAAAAGTGATGGATAGCACCGCAGCGCCGAGCCGCCGGCCAGGACACCGCGGTTTCTAAACAGCCATAGATACAACCCATCTAGGTAAAGATCTAGCTCTAACCTAAAGACCGCCCTTGCGTCCAAGCGCAAAAGAGCGCTCAGATGCCCCTGCGACACACCCTCGATACGCTCCAGAACCTACGCGGCTTACTTCGGGAAGCCGAGCAGTGCCAAAATGCGCCCGAGGATCCAGAGGCATTAGCCGAAGTGAAGCGTATGCTTCGCCATCGCCTCACTGAGCTCGAAGCGCTTGCACGTCGCCAAGCGAGTCATGCAGCGAGGGCCACTGAAAGAGACCGATCCGACCCGAACAGCGCGCCAAATAAAAGACCATAGAACACCAAGCTTAAAAAAAAACACCGGGGAGACTCATCCCTCTCCCCGGACCCCGAGGACAAGCAACCGTAAAAGCCTCTGGGATTTGCCACCCCAGACTCCGCAGCGCTTCGTCGCCTTCGCCCTCGCGCAAGTGTCCTATAAATTGTCGTCGGGAGTGTCGGGTGACAACCGCGGTGGACCCCAGCCCGGTGTCCCTTCCACTGCGGAAATTGCACAGACCAAAGCTGTTGCGTTCCGTACACCAGCGGCAACAGGTCCGCCACTTGGCACACGTGACCCTGCCACGCACGAGGTCAACTGTACCTTCCATTTCGCCAAAGCTGCTCAGAGCCCGCCGTAGTTACTTTCCGGCGCAAAAGTCGATTTGCCGCAGCGGCCAAAAGCTGACCCCGGTGGTCAGAACATGAAGTTCACACCGGTCACAACACCGGCGGTTAAAGAAGTCGACGATGTCTTTGTGACTCCGGACCTGGTGGCTGAGACCAAATAAGTGCCTACCGGTATCCAGCCGGAGTTGTAATTGCCGTTGGCGTCCGTGACCATCGAGTTCGTGGTTTTAAGAACGCCCCCGGAGTAGGTGATCTTCACACCGCCTATGCCTGCGCCAGCCGAGGTGCTGACTGTCCCCTTGAGCACGCCCGCTGTGGAAAGTTGAAAGTTCTGTATAACCTGTGATCCCCCGGTCGCGGTGACAATCGCTGTCGCGGGAAGCCGTCCTGGGCCGCTGGCGGTCAAAGTATAGGACCCAGCTGGCAAGGACCCGAAGCTGTAATTCCCGTTGTTGTCGGTGGTAGTGGCCGCTGAACCATTGGAGACCGTTGCGCCGGCAAGCGCGTGTCCGTCCACGGCACTCTTGACCTGGCCGGTAATCGAGGCTGTAGCGGAGGAAAGCGGAACCACCAGGGTCGTGGTCATTCCGGTGTTAATGGTTGTGCTCACGGTATGGGAGGCGTAACCGGAGGCGGTTATTGTCAACACATAAGTGCCTACCGGTACCCACCCGAAGTTAAAGGCGCTGCCGCTGCCCGTGGTAACGGAGAAAGATGAGGCCAGCGCGCCGCCGGCAATGCCGACCGTTGCGCCGGTGATGCCAACCCCGCTGCTGTTGGTGATCTCGCCCTTGAGCACACCCGCGGTTGAAAGCGAAATATTCTGGTTGGCAGTGGTACCGGCAGTGATGTTGACGTTGTAACTGCGCGGCAGGTACCCGGCGGCTGAGGCAGTCAGGACGTAGGCTCCTATGGTCGCATTGCCAAAGCTGTAGTAGCCGTTGTTATCCGCGTATATGGTGGCGCCGCCAAGACTAACTTTCGCCCCCGCCAGGACAGCTCCGGTTCTGAAATTGGTGACGTAACCGGCCAGGGCTCCTATGCTGCCCACGGTCACCGATGAAAAAGCGGCGGAAGTCAGCCCGGCATTGTCCGTCACTGTGGCTGTGACTTGATACGTGCCTGCAGAAGCATAAGTATGGAGGGCTGTTGGTCCGGAGGTGATGGTGCCATCGCCGAAATTGACTTTTGAACCGGTGATGGAGCCATCGGAATCGGTGGATGTGGCAGTGCAGGCCATCACCTCGTTCCCCCCGCCAAAAGGCTCGACGGTCAAGACGGCAACTGGCGGCACATCGTTAGCTCCCACCGTGATGGTGACGTCGGAATAAATGGAATTCGCGGCTGGGGTCGTATCGTGAGCAACAACACGGAGCGTGTGCGTGCCGGCAGGGATTTGCAGAAATGTATCAACCGTGGAGCCGGTGGTCACGTACGCGTCCGGCGTCTTCCCATCCAAAAGGATTTGCATGTAGCTGACCCCACCATTAATCAGCGCGGTCGCGACAACATGCACCGGCGACTTGAGGCTCGCGCCGGGCTTGGGAGAGGTAACGGTGACGCCGGGGCCCGCAGCAACCGTGACCGTTTGTTGCGTCGTTGAGAAGACTCCGCCATTGTCGAATACCGTGAGGGTCACAGTGTAGGTGCCGGGGGCCTGGTAGGTATGCGAAGCGGCGAATCCGGCGCCTCCGGAAACCACCGTGCCATCGCCGAAATCAAGTTTCACTGCCGTGATGCTGCCGTCGGGATCGCTGGAATTCGCGCTCGAAGCGGTCACAGTGAGTGGGGCCTGGCCGGAAGTAGAACTGAGCGATAGCGAGGCTACAGGCGGCTGATCGGAGGGATTGAAGGCTACGGGGGGCGACATGTGGTTCACGATCGAAGCCTTGCCGACCGCTTTGACGTAGAGCACATACGTGCGTGCTGCGAGATCGTACTGCGAGAGATCGAGAGAGTGCGTTCCCGCGACGTCGGCCAGCTTCATCAGGTTCTGACCATCAACGGAGATGAATACCGAGTAGTAGTCGATGGTGCTCTCGCTTGCCTTGGGCCCGATGGTCCAGCTCAACGTGGAACTGGTCACGGTTGGCGCAAGCACGACGCAGTTGTCAACGCCAGTCTCAATCTCGGTGCCTTCCTCGTAGTCGTTCCACGTAACTACTTGGATCGCACTGAGCTGGTCGGAGCTGGAATAGTACTTGTTGGTTTCGGCGAACGTGTCCAGCCAGGTACGGCCGCACTGCTGATTGATGATCCGGTTCGCACTCCAGGCGCCCAGGGTGTCGTTGAATCCTTTATAGCTGGATCCGACGGCGTTCTTCGATGACGACTGCGCCGCGATGTAGAAGCCGTCAAGATATGAGAGCATCTCGTCGTTGGGGTTGGAGGGGTTGATCTGCGCCCAGGAGTAACCGCCGTCGGCATCGGTATCGCTAAATGCGCCGTGGTCGCGAATCAAGAACAGGGGATTGCCGGCGATTTCGGAACGAACCTTGTTCCAGTCGACGTGGTACGCCTCAACCCCGAACAAATGAATGACCGGCCGCCCGTTCAACTTGGTGTAGGCACTCGATCCGTAGAATGTCTGGGCGACGTAATTGAGCTCGTTAATGAGCTGCGTCGTGACGTCGCACCCGTTCTGCTGCGCGTAAGCGGACACCGCGCCGGCTTCGAGCCTGACGGAAAACTCGAAATCGCCGGACGACTGTGCCGCTTGCATGAAATTGAGCGCCATGGTGCTGTTGTATGAATCGGCCCCGTACCAGGGGATGATGGCGCCTTGTATGCCGCGGCTGCGCATGTCGCTGATCTGGGCGCTAATCTGCGTTGGATCCGAGGATGTGTAACCGACCGAAATGTGAGAAGGGCTGCCAAACCACGGCATCACCGAGGCGTAGATCCTGGCGGTCGAGCCGGGGTACAGCAAGTTGCGAATCGAGGATTTGCTGACATTGCCCGCGCCGGCGTTGCCATTGGTCTGTGCTCGGAACGTTGAACTGGCGCTGGTGTTATTGGAGGTTTCCGTGCTGACCGTCGTGGTTGGAGTGATGACAAGTTGCGCGGCGGCGCTGAGGGAGAGCAGGACGAGAACGCAGAAAGCGCCTATCCTGCACAGTGTAAGAACTCTTCTCTGCGCGCGCGATTCAACCCAAGTAGCCAGCGTGGTAAGGACGTACACCGAAAGATTAGTCGACTTCATATGACCACCTTCATCTCACCCGTCACGAGATTGTTGAGCAAAGAGTTACTTTGGCAACAGACGGTAATCGTCCAACGCAACTGTTTCCAAGACTCTCGTCGAATGACTTAATGCATGTATGCTTTTGGACTCGATTTTCAGTTTCTCGCGTTCGCTCCTTCCGCCATTTCATAATGTGTCTTCTGCCGAACGCTGGTCCTTTTTGTTCTGTTGTCTTGATGCCTCCAAAAGGACCATTTGGGACGCAACAGCACGATGCTGAATTCGGATTAGGTATTGAGAGAAGCATCATCCCGTCTCTTCGCGTTTTGTGTCTCGCCGATGCAAGATTCGCACTGGCGCTCTTTTCTTTTGCGATCCATTGCGGCTCCAGGCGTTTCGACTGTGGCATAAGGGAGTCCTGATAGCCGGCACAACAATCGGATGTTAGACGAGGCGTATCTGGAGGTGCTCAGGGAGGGCACATGGTCGTGATCGCGAGCGTGACCAACTCGGACACAGGGCAGATACGACCGATTGGACCAAAGCGTGATCCAATGCCAGGGAATCTGCAGTGCCCGCGATCACTTCTCGCTGTGATGCTCACTCCGCGTCAGGACGTGTGGAGAATCTCGTCCCGTCGTATATGCGCACCGAGGGCGTCGCAACCCAGGACTTCCGTGTTGGTTTGTCGATCGGTGCAAGATCGAGCCCTCCGTTGTCTAGTTTGTAGCGCGGCCAATCTGAACACTTTAGGACGAATCAATCATGCCAAATCCCATTCTGGTCACAGGCGCGGTGGCCGCGATACGATCGAGCAGCGCGCTGGAGGTTCAACATGCCACCTAAGTCCGAAGGAGTCCTCGAGTCATCTCTGTACGTCAATGATGTGGCCGGTTCGGCTCGGTTTTACGAGAAGATCTTCGGGTTTCGCACTATCAGCGATTTCGGAGAGCGCGGCTGCGCAATGCAAGCCGGCAACCGCCAGGTCCTCTTTGCTATTTAAGAAGGGCTCCCTATATGTCGGCCAGCCGGTTTACTAGGGCGTGTTAACACTATGTCCATCTAACTGGTATAGGTTGGGGATAGATGGAAATCACTGTGGAGCAATACGAGCGAATCAAGGACAGCCTGCCTGTGCAGCGGGGGAATGTGAGCCTATCCAACCTGCAGTTTCTGAATGCTGTGCTGTACGTGGCGGAGCACGGATGCAAGTGGCGGGGACTTCCGAGACGGTTTGGTAACTGGCACACCATATACACGCGCATGAACCGCTGGTCCAAGAACGGAGCCATGGATCGTGTTTTCGAGAAACTGCAGCTGGAGCAGATCGTGCGCATTCGCATCGAAGCCTTCAGTCTGGACTCAACTTCGGTGAAGGTGCACCCGGACGGCACGGGCGCATTAAAAAAAATGGACCCCAAGCTATTGGCAAATCGCGTGGCGGATGGACTACCAAGATTCATATGGTTGCCGCGGATGCTCGGACCGCAATAACGTTCGCACTCTCGCCGGGTAATGCCCACGATGCGCCAGAAGGCCGCGAACTGCTTCGCGATCTAGGCTCTTTCCCCGGTATGCCAGTAATCATGGATCGCGCTTACGAAGGCAACGAAACCCGCCAGCTCGTGCTCGCGCTGGAGATGGTTCCCGTGGTCCCGCCCAAATGCAATCGCGTTGATCCCTGGCGCTACGACCGGGCACTCTACAGAAAGCGCAATGAAATCGAACGCCTATTCCGCCGCCTCAAGGGGTACCGCCGCATCTTCTCCCGCTTCGAGAAACTGGATTGCGTGTTCCTCGCCTTCCTATGCTTCGCTCTCATTGTCGAGGCTCTCAGATAGTGTTAACATGCCCTAGTGAACTGTCGGCCCCGCCCGGTCCCCGGCCGGATGGGCGTTCTCGGTACTGATCTCAAGGTAGAATGCCGAGCATGTACAGGCACACAAAGAAGTTCGTTTTCTTGTTCAGTGCGATTCTGGCAACGAGCCTCGCCACCCGAGCCTTTGCGCAATCGGCGGAGGAGCAAGCTGTGCTGGCGCCGATCCATGCGATGTTTGAAGGCATGTCAAAGCGAAATGCTGTGGCGATCAAGGCACCCACGTTGCCTGGTGGCACGATGGTGCTTATGCGCGACGGCAAGCCCGCGCAGATGACCTTTGAAGCCTTCGCGGAGCGCGTAAGTAAACCCGGGACGACACAGATTGAAGAACGCATTCACAATCCACTGGTCCGGATCGATAACGATCTCGCCGTGGTGTGGGCGCCGTTCGACTTTCTGGTCGATGGGAAGGTCGATCATTGCGGAACAGACCTGTTCAACCTGGTCCACGTCGTCTTGGGTTTGAGGGTTCCGGTGGTCTTCATCACAGCGCAAAGAGATGAGAAATTGCGATCACAAGTTCTCGAACAAGGCGCAATTGCGTGTCTCTTTAAGCCATTCAGTGGCACGGCTTTGCGCGCGGCAATCGATACCGCTCTCGGAAGCGGCTAGGCGTTTCCGGACGCAAGATCGAACTTGGTCTTAGAATGAATTCACCTCGGGGACGTGGCTACGGGGCGAGGTCACATCTATGATGCAGGCCACCACGATGGTGTTCGTTGTCGACGATGACATTTCAATCCGCGAATCGCTCGAAGCACTCCTCCGAAAAGCCGGCTGGTGTGTAGAGACATTTGTTTCCGCACAGGAATTTCTCGCGAGACCTCCAGTCTTGGTTCCGAACTGTCTGGTCCTCGACGTTGCCCTTCCTGGGCTCAACGGTCTTGATTTACAGAAGCGGGTAGCCGTCGAGCGCCCTGGAATGCCGATCATATTTGTAACGGGCCACGGTGATATTCCCATGACGGTGCAGGCCATGAAAGCAGGCGCCGTCGAGTTCCTGACGAAGCCTTTCAAGGGAGATGTGCTTCTGCAATCTGTCCGAAATGCGGTAGAGAGGAGCAAGGCGCTACTCGATCGCGAAGAAGAGCTTCAAACATTGAAGGCGCGATACGCTGAACTCACCTCTCGCGAGCGCGATGTGATGGCTTTGGTGGTTGCTGGCCTCCTGAACAAGCAGGTTGGCAGTCGCCTTGGCATCAGTGAAATCACAGTGAAAAAGCATCGCGGCAACGCGATGCGAAAGATGAAAGCCGAATCTCTGGCTCAATTGGTGAAGATGGCTGCGCGTCTCAGGTTACGGCAGGCGCCCGCTGACAATGTGCTCGTAGTAACTTAGCTCCTCGCCTCGGAACCGCCTCAATCGCCGAAGCTATCTTCCCCAAAAAAGGTCAGGTCGCCTCCAGGTGCCTTCCGAACCCTGTCACGTGTGAGGGAGAGGTTAGCGCGCAGAAAACAGCGGGCTGAGGTACAGAGGCTGCCGCAGTTCCAAGTGTCAACTTTCGCCAAACAGAGGACTGCACGGCAGAGGTTCCGGATTTTGATATGGTTCGATAACGGTTCCTGATCGCACCTTACAGCGCCAAAGAGGCCATCCAAGACCGTTGTTCTCTGTGAGTTACGACCTTCCTTTTCGCTGTCACGGCAGAGCTCAACAACCACATGGCCGAATAGTCCGCTTCGCGTCTATTTGCCTTCTCGGGGACCGACGTGGACTCCATTCGCCGCCGAGTTTGGGTCTCGCCAAAAATGACATCCGAGTCGAAACCGGGCTGGTTCACCAATTCGCAGGCAGAGTTGAGAGCGATGATCGACAGGAGAGGGCTCGTCTGCGGTTCGAACGCCCTTGTTTGTGACAACGACGCGCGCGTCTTAATCGCCATCCGGATCGACTTTCATCGAAGATATTTTGAAATCGGCAAATGATGAATTCCCTTTTCGGAATCATGCGATAGAGGGAATGGGAGGGGCGGTCTCGGTACCGCCTGACGCGCAGAGCCAGATTGGCGGCAACGAGGGCGGCACCGTTTGGCGAGGATAACAGTTTCGGATCGGAGTATTAATCGTTACGTAACACGCTCAGCGGATCCACCTGAGACGCCCGCCAAACCGGCCCCAGCACCGCCGTCATCATGGCCGCCAAGACGAGCACCGCCGACAGAAGATAGGTCATCGGGTCAGTCGCTCTGACGCCGTAGACGAAGGTCTCGACAAATCGGCTCAAGGCAAGCGCCACTGTTCCGCCCACTACCAATCCAATCGCAGTCAAGGTCGAGGCTTGCATCAGAACCATCCGGACAATGGAGGCGCGGTTGGCTCCCAGCGCCATGCGAAGCCCAATATCGGGTTTGCTCTGGTTGACAGAATAAGCCACCACGGCATGCACCCCGCTCATCGCCAGCAGTCCGGCGATTGCAGCAAATAGCAGCGACAACATGGCCCGGAATTCCGGACCCGCGATCGAGTCACCAACCATGGCAGAAAGT
This sequence comes from Terriglobales bacterium, assembly GCA_963788475.1. Lineage (GTDB taxonomy): Bacteria > Acidobacteriota > Terriglobia > Terriglobales > Acidobacteriaceae > Telmatobacter. The sequence continues at coordinate 3,398 of CAWBGO010000009.1, read as the reverse complement.
GTATTGAACCGGACCGCTGTGGCCCGCGTGCTGCTCACGATTTCCCGTATCGATTTCTCGATGGCGACTGAGCTGCCTGCCTCCTGAAGTACAACCAGTTGCATGGAATTCGCATATGAGGGGTGTTGCCGGAACGGCATATAAATCTGTGGGCTGAAGGCCGATGACGGCGAATCCTGGCGGACATCGCCCACTACGCCGATAATCGTCATGGGCTTGGGGGAATCGAGCCCGCAGTAGAGTCTCTGTCCGAGCGGATTAGCGGAGCCGAAAGACTGCTCAGCCAGCGACTTGCTGATGACCGCCGTGAACGGACGGTCGAATAGGTCGGTGGCGTCGAAATCGCGGCCTGCCAGCAGCGGGATGCCGAGCGTCTTAAAATAGCCTTCGCCTGCCAATGCGAAAATGGCGGTCGGGGTGCTGTCGCTGGGATCTATCTTGAACGGGTCCTGCCCTGGCTGAATGTGGACTCCCTCCACAAAATAATTTCCGTTCGACCCGTATTGACCGGTTGGCAGCCCAAAAACGAAGGAAGTTGCGCGCACTCCGGGAACGCGGCGCACCTGCTCGATGAGCGACGAGTAGCTCTGCGCCCACGTGCAAGTATTCGGTTTGAGTCGACGCCGGCGTATCGATGTCTGCGACGAGCACGTTGTCCGTTATGAAACCGAGCCTCGAATCTTTGAGCGCAATGACAGTCTTGGCCAGCAGCCCCGCCCCAATCAAGAGCACGAAGCAAATGGCAACCTGCGCACAAACCACGCCATGACGCACGCGCGCCTTGACGCTCACCAATCCCCGGCCCGACTGTTTCAGAACCCCCGCTACGTTTAACTTGGTCAGATGCAGGGCGGGAAAGATGCTGCAAACCACCACGATGAAAGCGGCCGTGGCCACCGCGAACAGTAAAACCGGCGCGTGCATGTGAAGCACGTTGGCGGCGCGTGGAATGAACGGGGGGAGTAGCGAGTAGATGGCGCGCAAAACGGCCCAGCTCATCGCTATACCAAGCGCAGTTGCAGCGGTGGCCAGAATGACGCCTTCGAGCGCCAGACCCCCAATTAGGCGCGCGGTCGAGCAGCCCATCGAGACTCGCAGCGCGAATTCACTCATCCGGCCCGAGGCGCGCGCAATGCACAAATTCGCCACGTTCGCGCAGGCGATACATAAGAGCAATGCCGTTCCAGCGAAGAGGAAAAGGAGCGTAGTGCGATCTGGTCCAACAATCTGGTCACGCAGCGAGACCAGTTGCAACTGCTTGGGCATTGCCTCTGCGGGCAACCGCGCACTGATGGCGTTCAGCTCTTGCTGCGCCGCTGGTAGCGAAGTTCCGGATTGAAGACGTCCGATGGCAAAGTAGTTGTATGCGGTGTGGGTGAGGTTCTCCGGCGCCTCGGCTCCGGTGAGCCATAATTCAGCGTGCTCGGGAAAGACGTATTCGCCGGAAACAACTCCAATGATGGAGTATGATTTGTTGTCCACGCCCACCGTCTTGCCAAGAGCCCGCGCCGGATCGCCCCATGCGGAACGCGCGAAGGACGCTGAGGCGATGGCGGTCTGTTCAGCATCGCTATCGGTTGGTAAGCGTCCGGCCACGACCGGAGCGCCCAAAACGGAAAAGAACGTCGGGCTGACAGGAACCACATGCGCGAACCGCGAGCCGTCGCCGATCCTGACCGCTCCTTCGCCATCGGCTTCGTAAAACGCCAGATTCGAGAAACTCCGCGCGACCGACCGGATATCTTGAAAATCGCCGCCCGTGACTCTGCGAATCGTCGTTCCTTTGGCAGGCCACGCGGTACGAAAAGCCATGATTCGCCCTGGATCCCGGAAGGGAAGCGGCTCCAACAGCACGCCATCGACGATGCTAAAAAAGGCCGTCGATATACCGAGCCCTAGCGCCAACAGAACAATCGCCATTAGCGTAAATGCCGGTGCTTTGATCAGTGTTCTCAGGTGAGTACGCATCGTTAAACTCCTCCCTTCAATCCACGCAGAGCGCCAAGGCGGGCGCTTCCTGCACCAAAGAGTCGAGTGCAACCACGCGGTCAAAGAATTTGTAATATTCCTGGCATCCGTGCATGATCAAAATCACTCCCTTACCCGCTGTCACTTCCAGAATCAACTCTATGGCCGCCTGCCTGCTTTCGTTGTCCAGGCTCGCCAGCGGTTCATCCATGACGTACAAGTCGGCGCTGCGCGAAAGCGCCAGGGCCAAAGCCACTTTCTGCTGCTGACCGGCAGATAATTCGTCCGCCAACGCATCGGGAGGAACACTGCCCAGTCCTAACTTCGAGAGTAACTCGGAATTCGGCACTAATTGGCGCACAGTCAAGGGCGGAAAAATCACCGGCAGAGTTACGGAACTGATGCGTTCCGGCAATATGACTTCTCCCCGGCTGGGCGCGAAGTGGCCGGAAAGAATGTTCGCCAGGGTGGTCTTTCCGCTGCCGTTCGGCCCCACCAGAATCACCCGTTCAGAGGCACTCAGTCGTAGCGACAAGTTGGCGAGCACGGGCGTCTCCCCGTCATAAGACGCGCTGACGTTACTGAGCAACACGCACGGACCAACCGTCGAGTAAGGTTTGTTTCCGCTCGACGAGCGGATAAACACAAGCACTCGATTGGCGACCGCAGCCAACGAATGGAACTCGGCGATCTGGTTAAACAACTGCAGTAAGGTGGTCAGCGCCCGCCAAAAGGTATTGATAAATGCCAGAAACCCGCCAAAGCTCAGGGCGCCTCGCATCACGAAGAGCGCACCCACCAGCATGGTCGCGAAATCGGAAACATTCATGGTGAAGTCATTGAGTGTCTGAAACAGGCGCGTCACCTTGAAGAGTCGATAGCCGGTGTGGAGAGACTCCGCCAGCCGCTTGTCGAAAACGCGCACCGTGGGCGGATGCAACGAAAACGATCGCACCATTCGAAAGGCGGAGAACGCTTTGTCTAAAATCGCCAGGAATGCACCTTCCTGGTCGCGCTCCTGAGCGGTCAACTCAGTAATTCGCTTGCCGACCACCTTGCCGACCAGCGCCGACAAGGGAATCACGGCAATCAATAGCGCGAACGCTTTCCAGGAGAGATAACACAACACCGCGGAGAACGACACGAGCATGACTGCCTGGACGGCGATGCTCTGGATCAGCAGCAGGAGCGGCAGCACGCCTTCGCGCAAATCACCGTGAATCCGGCTGATATAGTAACCGCTGCCATTTCGCAATACCAAGGCGTAGTCGGTGTCGTAGTACGCGTTTAAAAGCTTCCCGCTCAAGGTTTGCGCCAGCCGGTTGTCGAACGATTTGCTCCAGAGTGAATTGGCAGTGCCGGTTAGATTGCTGAAAGATACCCAGGCAAAGATAGCCCACGATCAGCAGGCCAAACGTCTTGCCGCTGCG